>NZ_CP072162.1:890000-3783181 GCF_019355815.1 Rhizobium sp. B21/90
TCGCGTTCTAGCCAATGTTCAGTTCGCGGCAGGTGCTTCGGATGTGGCTGCTGGTGGGTCGGCGTCCTTGTGGTGGCGGGAGCTGCTGAGGGCGTAGGCTGCCGACATGATGAAGCCTATGACCATCAGGGTCATCATCAGGCGTTGTGCAAACCGGGATTCCATGGCCACATCCTTCCAATTGCGGGACAACGGATTGCCGCAGGGAACGTTCCCTCGAGGGCATTATCGTTTCATGGAGTAGGCGTGGGGAGGCCGGTACGGCCTCCCGGGTTTGTTTACGGGTGATTGGTTCAGGTCTTGGGAGCGTAGGGTTTTAGCGTCCGCCAGGCGTGGCCGGCGCGGGCGAGGAGATCGTCGGATGCCTGCGGACCGGCGCTGCCCGAGGCGTAGTTCGGGAAGGACGGTTCTTCCTTCGCCCAGGCGTCCTGCAACGGCTGGACAACCCGCCAGGCCTGCTCGACCATGTCGGCGCGCATGAACAGCGTGGCGTCGCCGACCATCACATCATAGATCAGCGTTTCGTAGCCGACATTCGGGAAATCGGCGAACCAGTCGTCGTAGCGAAACAGCATGCCGACATTGGCAAGCGCCATTTCCGGGCCGGGCTGCTTGACCTGCAGGGACAGAAATATGCCTTCGTCGGGTGCTGTGCGCAGCACCAGCCAGTTTGGCTGCGGGGCCTCGCCTTCCTTGTGGAACGGCTGGCCGGGGGCTGCCTTGAAGGAGATGGCGATCTCGGTCCGCCGTTCGGTCAGGTGCTTGCCGGTGCGCACATAGAAAGGCACACCTTCCCAGCGCGGATTGTCGATGGACAACTGCATGGCGACGTAGGTCTCGATGCGCGAAGCCGGATCGACATTGGCCTCGGATCGGTACGGAACTGCGGTCTTGCCGAGCACCGAACCGGCGTCATACTGGCCGCGCACGGCTTCCGATGGCTGGCACGGACGGATGGCTTCGACCACTTCCGCCTTTTTCGAACGGATGGAGGCGGCGTCGAAGGAGGTCGGCGGCTCCATTGCCACCATCGACAGCAAGGTAAAGAGATGGTTCGGGACCATGTCGCGCAGGGCGCCGGTGTTTTCGTAGAATTTGCCGCGCGTTTCGACCCCGACTGTCTCCGTCACGGTGATTTGCACCTGCTCGATGGCATCGCGGTTCCAGATGCGCTCGAAGAAGCCATTGGCAAAGCGGAAGGCCATGATGTTCTGCACCGTTTCCTTTCCGAGGAAATGGTCGATGCGGTAGATCTGATCCTCCTTCAGGACCTTCAGAATCTGCGCGTTCAGGGCCTGCGAAGAGGCGAGATCGTGGCCGAAGGGCTTTTCGATGACGACCCGTCTCCAGAACTTCGCCCCGCCATCCGATCCGTCAGATTGGGTCACGAGACCGGCCGCACCCAGCTGATCGATGACGGTTCCGAAAAACTGGCCGGCGACTGCCAGATAGAAGATGGCGTTGCCTTGGGTGTCATGACCGGACTTGGCGGCTTCCAGCGCCTTGCCAATCTCGGCATAAAGGTCCGGCTTGGTCAGGTCACCCTGGATATAGACCATTTTCGACACCAGCGTCGTCCAGGCGGCCTCGTCGATGGCGGTTATGTCGAAGTCGGAAGAGCGGTTGCCTATGAAAGTCTCGAGCATTTCGCGCAGGCGTTTGGCCCAGCTCTCGACGTTGCCATCGGCGAGGTCGACGCCGATCAGGGCAAATTTGTCCGGTAGGGTCTTCGACAGCAGCAGGTTATAGAGCGCCGGAATGACCAGGCGGCGGGTCAGGTCGCCACCGGCTCCGAACAGGACCATAGCGCAGGGATCAGCCGGCGCGGGTGTGGTGCGTGTGTCATCGGCCTTGGCGGCCAGTATCTCGGGCGCAGTTGCAGACATCGGCAGTTCCTTGGGGATTGGAAATCGGAGGTGGCGGTTTCGTTGTGATCGTTTCGTCAATGGCCTGCAAGGCCTTTCCGGCGCCTGCATGGCATGCGTTGTAAAGCTGGCATTGTTGCGGCAGAGGTCAAGACGATATAGCCTCGAGGTCAAGGAACCTTTTGCCGCGTCGCGTGCTTATCGGCGTGTCCACCCGGAATGAGAAGCGGCATGGCGGCACTTGCCCTCGCGCAATCCGCCGACAGATATCCGGGAATGAGAACATGACAGATTTACCGATGCGGGCGATGGTCCGCGCCAAAATATCAGAGGAAGATCATGACCAAGAACAGTGCATCCTCAGCAGCTCTCGCAACCCCCACCGATCTCGGCCGTAACGACAGGACGAAGGTCGCCGATGCGCTGAACGGTATCCTCGCGGACACCTTCGCGCTGTATATGAAGACCAAGAATTTCCACTGGCATATGTCGGGCCCGCATTTCCGCGATTATCACCTGATGCTCGACGAGCAGGCCGCCCAGATCATCGGCACGACCGACGACATCGCAGAGCGCGTCCGCAAGATCGGCGCCACCACGCTACGTTCTGTCGGCGACATCGCGCGTCACCAGTCGATATCGGACAACGATGCCGAGTTCGTTGGGCCGGTTGCGATGCTGAAGGAGCTACATGCCGACAATCTCTCGCTGGTCGAGGCGCTGCGCCAGGCCAAGGAACTTGCCGACGACGCCAAGGACAACGCCACCAGCGGCGTCATCGACACCTGGACGGATTTTGCCGAGCGTCGTGCCTGGTTCCTGTTCGAGGCTACCCGCGGCCAAAACTGATCAGGGGCATCCGGGCGGCCGGCGATTGGCCGCTTCCCGATTACCGTAAAACATATGCGCGCCCGGCAACGAAGCCGGGCGTTTGCGTTGAGAGGGCTGTAAGGCAGATCTTTCCGTTGTTCTTTAACAGGTCTCCGCGTCATCAAACTACTGGATGGCAGCGCTGCTTCCGTAAGCTTCAATCGTGCGGAAGCTGGAACAGGTTGCGGATGCGGGTTGCGAGCGAACCGCCCTGTGCATTGCCGATGGCGCCGCTGCCGGCGAACAGGTGTTTTTCAGCATCGATGCGTTGCGACATGATCTGGCCGAGCTCCTCGGCAATCATCGGCCTGTCCTTCAGCAGGGGCGACAGTTGTTCCTGGCCGAGTTCGTAGATGACCACGAAAGTCAGCGCCCGGATGCTGCCGACTTCGTTTGCCCCCATCAGCACGCCACCTTCGCCGAAGCAGTCGCCAGGCGCGAGCCGGGTCAGCTCGATCTCGCGACCGTCCTCGCTGCGCGTGATGCTGACGACGCCGGTGCGCACGATCATCAATGCCGTAAGCTGGCTGTCCTGGGCGGCGATGACAGTGTCCTTGCGATAGGTCCGCCGGGTCATCTGGCCTGCAAGGGCCTCCTTTTCCTCCGATGTCAACGGCGCAAACAGCGGGATATTGCTGAGCAGGCTGAGCGGAGTGCTAATCTTGCGGACTTTGTCCGTATCCGCCAAGGCCTCCGCATCGCCGTAGATGCCGCTGCCCACCGGCGGCGCCATCCTGTAGCCGGAGGATTTGACGTGGCGGTAGATCAGGTCGAAGATCTCGTTCTTGGCCGTTGTCGTCATGGCGATGTTCTTGACGCTGAAGGAGAGGCCGAGCTGTACGGCCTGACTGTCCAGGGCATCTATGGAAACCGACGGTGCCGGGTTTGCGAGGATCGAATTGCTGCTGAGCAGGACATTCCGCATGACCTCTGCCATGAACTTGGGGGCCGTCGTCGGCACCAGGCGAACTGTGATGGTGACGCCGTGCTGTTCATCCGGGCTTGACAGGTTTGTCAGCCGCGCCTTGGCCAGCGCGCTGTTCGGAATGACGATCAGGCCGTTGGTGCCGTTCAACAGATAGGTGGCCCGCCAGTTGGTCTCGATCACCTTTCCCTGCATCCCGTCGTCGAGCACCACCCAGTCACCGACCGAATAGGGCCGGCCGAGGTTGAGAGCGATGCCTGAAAACAGGTCGTTCAGCGTGCTCTGCAGTGCGAGGCCGAGGATGATGGCAAATACGCCCGACGTGGCGAGCAGCGTGCCGACGGGGACACCGAAGACGTCGGCGACGATGGAAAGGCCGGCGCTCATATAGATGACGCCGACGACGAGGTCCTGCAGCAGCCGGCCCTCGCGTGGCTTTCGCTCGAAGATCAGGAACACGCGGACAAAGGCAACCAGCGTCCAGGCACCATTGATCCACCAGACGATCTTGGCGAAGGTCGTAAAGATGCGCAGCGTTACCGAGGTTTCCAGTCCGGCTTTCTCATAGGGAACGATGTCGTTGTGGAGCAGCACCACTGTCAGCAGGATGAACAGTGCGATCTGCGCAACCAGACGCCAGACCTGCCGGCGGCGCAGCAGGATACGGCTGACAACAAAACCGACGATCATGACGAAACAGAACTGGACGACCGGATTGGCGATATCTTCGAACGTCATGAGGGACCAATCGTCTACGCGGAAAGAAACGAGGTGCGCGGCCGAGGCTGAGCTGGCGTTACAGTCGCACGAACGCCGGCACAGTTCCATCCCTGACGCCACGCGATCGTTGACGATGACTTACCCCGATGCGCGACTTGAACTTGCAGCGCGGGCCATCATCTTATAGCTGTCATCCGATATTGATATCCGGCTTCCGGGCGCATTTCGCGGCGTCCTCCAAACACTCGAGGAAATTTCATGACCCAGGCATTCGACATCAAGGGCGACCTTCTGATCGGCGCCGATTCCACCGGCGACAATAGAACCGTGCGCGCCATCAATCCTGCCACCGGCGAAAACTTGGAACCGGCCTTCGCCGTCGCCAGTGTTGCCGATGTCGATCGTGCCTGCGATCTGGCAGCGGCGGCTCTCGACGCCTACCGCGCCGTGAGCCTTGAGGCCCGCGCCGTCTTCCTCGAAACCATCGCCGCCAATATCCTCGAGATCGGTGACCAGCTGCTCGAGCGTGCGCATGCCGAAACCGGCCTGCCGCTCGCCCGCCTCACCGGCGAGCGTGGCCGCACCGTCGGCCAGCTGCGTCTCTTCGCGTCTGTCGTGCGTGCCGGCGAGTGGCTCGACCTGCGCGTCGATCCGGCCCTGCCTGAGCGCCAGCCGTTGCCGCGCCCGGACCTGCGCCTGCGCCAGATCCCGCTCGGCCCGGTCGCCGTATTCGGCGCCAGCAACTTTCCGCTCGCCTTCTCGGTCGCCGGCGGTGACACGGCGTCGGCGCTTGCCGCCGGTTGCCCCGTTGTCGTCAAGGGCCACCTTGCCCACCCCGGTACCGGCGAACTGGTCGGCCGCGCCATCCGCGCTGCCGTTGCCTCCTGCGGCCTGCCGGAGGGCGTGTTCTCGCTGGTCACCGGTGCCAATGAAACCGGTGCTGCGCTCGTGAAGAACCCGCACATCAAGGCAGTCGGCTTTACCGGTTCGCGTGCCGGTGGCCTGGCGCTTGCAGCCATTGCCGCTGCCCGTCCCGAGCCTATCCCGGTCTATGCCGAAATGAGCAGCGTCAACCCGGTCTATCTGTTCCCGGCAGCGCTTGCCGCCCGCGCTGAAGCGCTCGGCAAGGCTTTCGTCGGCTCATTGACCATGGGTGCCGGCCAGTTCTGCACCAACCCGGGCCTGATGTTTGCGGTCGACGGCCCCGACCTCGACACCTTCATCGCTGCTGCCACCGGTACGCTTACCGAAAGCGTACCTGCCCCGATGCTGACCCCCGGCATCCACGCTGCTTATGACAAGGGCGTCGCTGCCTTTGCCGGCAACGAGGCCGTCAAGACGGTCGCCCAGGGCAAGCCTGCCGAAGGCGCCAACCGCAGCCCGGCGATCTTCTTCGAGACCGACGCCGAGCACTTCATGGCAGACGAAAGCCTCGGCAACGAAGTTTTCGGTGCCGCCAGCCTGCTTGTCCATTGCAAGGACGTGGCGCAGATGGTGGCGATTGCCGAGAAGCTGGAAGGCCAGCTGACGGCAACGCTGCATCTCGACCCCGCCGACCATGACGATGCGCGCAAGCTGCT
Source organism: Rhizobium sp. B21/90 (assembly GCF_019355815.1). Lineage (NCBI taxonomy): Bacteria > Pseudomonadati > Pseudomonadota > Alphaproteobacteria > Hyphomicrobiales > Rhizobiaceae > Rhizobium > Rhizobium sp. B21/90. The sequence goes on from NZ_CP072162.1 coordinate 895,961, forward strand.
GCCGGTGCTCGAACGCAAGGTTGGTCGCATTCTCGCCAATGGATGGCCAACGGGCGTCGAAGTCAGCCATGCCATGGTGCATGGCGGCCCGTTCCCGGCCACCTCGGACAGCCGCACCACCTCGGTCGGCACCATGGCCATCCGCCGCTACCTGCGCCCGGTCTCCTACCAGGACCTCCCGGACGGCCTGCTGCCGCCGGAACTCAGCAACGACGGCGTGAAGACGCTGCCGCACCTTCTCGACGGCGTGCGCGCCGGGAAGTAACCTTGGGCTCACTGTTAATATGAAGCCGCTGTCTGAAAGGACGGCGGCTTTTTTGTTCTGGGGCTTGGCTGGTTGCGGGCGAGATCGTCTCTGGGGCTTCACCCCCCTCTGCCATGTCGGGCATCTCCCCCACAAAGGGGGAGATTGGCTGGAGCGCCATTGCCTGTCTCACTGGCTTCGACATCGCAGAATTCCTGAGGTCACTGTTTCGGATAGCCGGCGCGGCGACTTGATCTCCCCCCTTGTGGGGGAGATGTCGGCCAGGTCGACAGAGGGGGGCGCCGCATCCATTGGACGGCGTCCGCATCGGTAGTGAGCGCTTGGGCTCACGGTGAATGGGCTTTTTTGTCACGAGCGCCGGCGTCCCTCCCTGCGCAAAACCGTGGCGGGTCTACCTCGGGTCATTGTTTAGGAGACCATCTGATTTTTCTGTCTGTCTATGACATGATGCGCGTCTGCACTAGGTGCGTTGCGAGATGGTCCCGTCCGGAGTTTCGTGTGCTTAGAACCCTTTCGTTCATAGTCGCTGTCGCCGCAACGGTTTCGGCCGCACAGCAACCCACGCCTCTCACTTCCGATCAGCTCATCGACATCTGCGAATCCTCAACTGTTGTCGAGGCCTCGAAGAAAGGTGATGTGTTGGGATGGCAACCGGTGGAGGACAAGGCTTGGAAGAAGAGCTTCGAGAACTACAACGGCGGATCGGTCGACGTTGTCGGTTGGCGGCGCGGCGCAAAAGATAGCGACGGCCTCCTCTCGTTCTGGACTTCGACAGGACCGGTTTCAACCCGAACGTGCTCGCTTTATGCACCAGGTGACGGAGCAGCGCTGCTCAGCGCCTTTTTTTCCCATTTCGGCAAGCCCTCCAAGCTCGACAAATTCGAGCTCGGTCTAATCGCCGACTGGGAGCGAGCGGGGGATGTTGTCGAACTCAGCCAGACCGGTGATCTCTTGTCGGTCAGCTACACAGCTCGCAAATAAGATACCAACGTCCGGTTCGTCGACGTCATGAATTCTGCCGCTCGTGCCGGCTCTGTCTCTTGTGCTTTGCGGTCTCATACCGTTTGAGAGATGGGAGCGCCGCGGGTAGAGGCAGCAGTCTCCGAAGCCAGCTTGGTCCCAGCAAAACGCCGCCTCCCTTTCGGAAGACGGCGCTAATCATGCCATAGCCTGTCTGGCTTAGCTGCGAGGCAGCATGCCTTCGACGTCGGCGGCTGCGTCGTCGAGGGCTTCCTTGGGTTCGGCCGAACCGTCGACGATGCGCGACAGGTTATCGACGATGGTCTGGGTGACCTTGACGCCGTTGGAGCCGGGGAAGGCGTACCATGGGATCATCAACGACATCTGGTTGAGGCCGGCCTGGAACAGCGGGTTCTGCTTGTAGAACTGGCCGAGATACTTGTCGGACTTGGCGGCGAGTTCGTTGTTCGGGACATAGCCGGTACCGGGGACGACGACCGAGGCGCCATAGGGGCCGGCGGCGAACTTGGCGAACTTCCAGGCGGCTTCCTGCTTGACCGGGTCCTTGGCAAGAATGACAACAGCGTTGCCGCCGGTCGGCAGGTGGCCCTTGGCCGGATCGAGCAAAGGCAGCTTGGCGGTACGCAGGTCGAACTTGGTGCCGACATTCTTGATAGTATTGCGCAGAGCGCCTGTCGTCTGGAACTCGAAGCCGACCTTGCCAGCGGCGAAGGCCTGTTCTCCGGCGGACTTGGTGAAGACGGGGAGGCCGCCTTCCTTGACCATGCGCTGCAGGGTTTCGGCAGCCTTCAGGCCTTCAGGACCGTTGAATGCGACCTTGGTCTCGTCGGCATTCAGCATCGTGCCGCCGTTGCCGAACAGCAGTGCGGAGAACATCCAGTCGTCGCCCTGCCAGCGGAAATCGATACCATCGACGCCGTTGCCGAGCGCCTTGATCTTGCCGCCGAGAGCAATGACTTCGTCCCAGGTGGTCGGCGGGACGTCGGGATTACCGCCGGCAGCCTTCACCAGATCGGCATTGTAGTACATGATCGGGGTTGAGGTGGCGAAGGCGAGACCGAGCTGTTTGCCGTTGACCTGGGCGAGCTTCAGGATCGTGTCCGAGAAGCCTTCCTCGGCCATGTTGCCGTCCTTCTTGATCAGCGGTCCGAGGTCGAGGGCAACGTTGCGCTCGGAGATCATCCGGAGCCTGTTGAGGCCGATGAAGGTGACATCGGGCATGGCGTCAGTACCGGCCTGGCGCAGGATCGTCTGGATGCCGTCTTCGTAGGTGGCCGACGGGCTGGCAAACTGGATCTTGATATCAGGGTTTTCTTCCATGAACTTCTTCGAGATCGTGTCCATCACGTCCTTGAAGAAGCCGGGCATCGGGTAATGCACCGTCAGCGTGGTTTCGGCATAGGCCGGCACCGACACGGCCATCGCGATGGCAGCGGCGGCAACGAGCTTGGTGAAATATTTCATCGAGCGTTCTCCTGTTTGACGACCGGTCAGCCTTTGAGACCGGTCATGGTAATTCCCTCGACGAAGCGCTTTTGCGCGAGCAGGAAGGCGGCAACGAGGGGAAGGGTTATGACCATGGTGGCGGCCATCAGCGCGCCGTAGTCGTCGCCGGCTTCGGCGGCGCGGAAATACATCAGCCCGAGCGGCGGCGTGGCAAAGCCCTGCTTGCTGATGACGATCAGCGGCCAGTAGAGATCGTTCCAGTGGGCAACCACCGAGAAGATCGCGAAGGCGGTGACGGCAGGCCAGGCATTCGGCACGATGACGCGGGCGACGATGCCGATTTCCGACATGCCGTCGAGGCGGGCCGCATGGATCAGGTCGTCCGGCATGGCGCGGAAGAATTGCAGGAACATGAAGATCGCAAAGACCGAGATCGAGAACGGCGCCACGAGCGCGGTGTAGCTGTTGAGCAGCGAGGCGCTGTCGAAGGCGACGTAGAGCGGCAGTGCCGTCGCGTGGATTGGCACCAGCAGCCCGAGCATGACCATCGCCATCATCAGTTTTGCAGCGCGGAACTTGAGTTTGGCCATGGCGTAGGCGCAGGGGATTGCGACGATGACCTGGAAAAAGAAGATCAGGCCGCAGACGAGAACGCCGTTCCACAACAGCGTGCCCATCGGCACCCGGCTGAACGCCTTGGTGAAGTTGGCGACGTAATAGAAGGTCTGCGGTATCAACGACAGCGCCGAGGTGAAGATCTCGCTCTGCGTCTTGCCGGCCGCCGACAGCATGAAGATGTAGGGAGATAGGAAGACCAGCGCACCGAGCGACAGCACGGTCAGGCGGATGGCGCGGCCCGTTGAAAAGGTGGCTGTGCTCATGAGTAGTGCACCCGCTTGTCGAGGACGTTGTACTGCAGGAAGGTGAGCACCATCAGGATGACGAGGAAGACGACGGTCATTGCCGACGCATAGCCGACATGCAGGTAGACGAAACCTTCGTGATAGATGGTGAAGAGCAGGACTTCCGACGCCCGGTTTGGGCCGCCTTCTGTCAACGTCTGGACCGTCTCGAACACCTTGACGGCATTGATGATGCTGATGGTGGTGACGAACAGCGTCGTCGGCGCCAGCATCGGCCAGGTGACAAGCCGGAACCGATCGATCGCCGAGCGTGCGCCGTCGACTTCGGCAGCGGCATAGAGCTCGCGCGGGATGGCGGTGAGACCAGCTAGGAACAGCACCATGTTGAAGCCGACCGATTGCCAGACCCCGATGATCGACAGGCTGTAGAGCACGGTGCCGGCAGAGCCCAGCCAGTTCGGGCCGGGAAGGCCGACCATGGCCAGCATGGCGTTGATGGGGCCGATGGTCGGGTGGAACAGATATTGCCAGACGGTCGCCATGGCGACGATCAGCGAGGCGACCGGCAGGAAATAGGCGGTGCGGAAGAAACTGCGCGCCGTCGTCTCGCTCTCGATCAGTAGCGCTACGCCAAGGCCGAGGATGATGGAGACCGGCGCGACGATGGCCGTGTAGACCGTCGTATTCCACAACGACTTCTTGAAGGTACGGTCGCTGAAGAGGTGGGCGTAGTTGTCCAGGCCGACGAAGCGGAACTTGTCGATGCCGAGTTCGAAATTGGTAAAGCCGAGACCGATGACGGCAATCACCGGCAAGAGCACGAAGACTACCATCAAGACGATGGCCGGCGAGGCGAGCAGCCAGGCGGTGCGCGCTTCGCTGCGGGCGTGAATGTCGGCCGTCCTCTTTGCGGGAACGGCGTCGAAGGCGATGCTAGCCATGGGCGTGCTCCCGCACTGCGTCGACGCTGACGTGAGCGGCGGCGAGGCGTTTTCCATTAGCAGCAAAGACCATTGCCCGGTCGGGTGAGAGGATCATTCCCACCGGCTTGCCGACGGCAATGCCGGATGCTTCGGCCGGCGTCAGCTTGGCGATCATGATTTCACCGATGGCGTCGAGCTTGCAGTAGACGATGACCTCGGAGCCGAGGAATTCGACGCGCTCGACACGGGCGGAAAGCGCATCCTTGCCGACGTCCGACAGGCGCACGAACTCGGGGCGAATGCCGATGGTGACGTCGGTGCCATCGACGTGGCTGTCGGCGAGCGTCATGCGGATGCCGCCGAACGAGACGATGCCGTTCTCGGCCAGCGCCGGAACCAGGTTGATGCGTGGCTGGCCGACGAAGCGGGCAACATCGACATGGGCCGGGTCGTCATAGATGACCTGCGGCGTGGCAAGCTGCAGCAAGTTGCCGCCGATCATGACGGCGACGCGGTCGGCCATAGACAGGGCCTCGGCCTGGTCGTGGGTGACGTAGACCGTCGGCACACCGGCGCGACGGTGGAGATCGACGATCTCGCCGCGGGCATGGACGCGCAGGTTGGCGTCGAGGTTGGACAGCGGCTCATCCATCAGGAAGACGCTCGGCTGGCGGACCATGGCACGGGCCAGCGCGACGCGTTGCCTTTGGCCGCCGGACATCTGGCCGGGCTTGCGATCGAGCAGGTGGTCGATCTTCAGCGAACGCGCCATTTCGGCGACGTCGCCCTGGATCGTCTTGCGGGTGCTGCGCTGGCCGGGCATCAAGTTGCCGATGAGGGGCAGGCGCTGGCTGCGAGACAGCCGGCGCATGGCGAGCGGCACCGCGATGTTCTGGCCAGCGGTCAGGTGCGGATAGAGGGCGTAGGACTGGAAGACCATCGCAATGTTGCGGTCGGCCGCCGCCGTCCCGGACATTTCCTTGCCGCCGATGACGATCTCGCCGCTATCGGCATGATCGAGGCCTGCGAGGATGCGCAGCAGCGTACTCTTGCCGCAGCCGGAAGGGCCTACCAGCGCGATGAACTCGCCCGGCTCGACCTCGAGGCTGACGCCCTTGAGAATGGCGGTGTCACCGAAGGATTTGGTTATGCCAGAAAGGGAGAGCGCGCTCATTGGGCCGCATCCCGGACGACCTTGTGGGCTGCCTGGGGATAAACCTCCTCGACGACATCGTCGAGGAAATAGGCGGTCATGCCGGGAACCGCGACAAGCTCGGTGGTGACGTCATCGGCAAACGTGTGGATAGCGGCGCCGACAAAGCGTTCGCCAGGCATTTCCCGTTCCATCTTGTCGAGGATGAAGGCGGCGGGCGGTGCCCAGACGGTGGCGGTAGTGCTGAAGCCGCCCTTCCAGGCCCAGTGCAGGTGACCGCTGCCAAACAGCGCAACATCATGGGCGGCAATCAGATCGTAGAGGCGCTGACGCGGGGTCGGCCGGACGCTCCAGTAGCCGGTGTCGCCCTCGTCCGGCGTGTCGACGAAGAGCGGCTTGTGGGCGAAGATCGCGACGCGGCGGTCGCCCCGGCTGGCAAGCGTTGTTTGCAGCCATTCGAACTGGGCTTCGTCCTCGCCATCCTCAAAGCCCATCAACTGGCTGTTGAGGCCGATCAGACGCCAATTGCCTCGATCTTCAACCCAGCGGTCGGGGCCGACGAGGCGCCGCCAGCGGGCCAGCCGCTCGGCATTGACGGGCTGGGCCGAACCAGGGAGATGGCCGACATCATGATTGCCGGGGACAATCAGCATCGGCACGGCGACCTGCCGCATCAGATCCATCGAGAAGACGAGGTCCTCGTCCTTGTCGGCGCCGTCGACGCTGAGGTCGCCGGTGTGGATGACGAGATCGGCGCCGCTGTCGTTGATCCAGCGTGCCAGTGGTTCCCAGTTGCCGTTGAAATGCGGCTTTCCGGGGCTGACATGGGTGTCGGTAATCTGGATGATTTTCATGCGGCGTCTCCGAAATAAAGATGGAAGCGCCTTCGGTGAGCGGCGCTCCAGAGGAGGCCGGCGCTTCTTGCCGCTCTCTCTAGTGCTCGCTCATGTCAGTTGAATAACAGCCGCACGGCCATTTAAAGTTTCGCCGGGTTGTCGCGAAATGTCGTGCGAGTGGCTCCCGGATCGCGTTTCGGGAAGCTCGGATCGCTCGCTGTCAGGTCTCGATGCCGACCGGCTGACTGGCATCAATCCGGCTGTAAACTGGCATCGGCGCGAGCTTGCTTCCGTCCTTCACGATGTACACCGGGACGGATTTGGCGGCGGGCACCTTGCTCTTTTCGGCATGTTGCCAAAGCGGTATCAAGGAGTTGCACTCAGGATAATACGCGCCGCAGCACCCTTCAGGGATGCTGTATGGGACGGCGCGCAGGCCATCCAGCCGGCGGACGATATTGTCATCGGTAGCGGTGACCAACGACACACTGTCGTCCTTGGCGATGCCGAACCTCTGCATGTCCGCTGTGTTGAGGAAGACTACCATGCGTGTGCCCTCGACCCCGCGAAAGCGATCGCTATAGCCATAGACGGTGGTGTTGAACTGGTCGTTGCTGCGTAGCGTCATGAGCCGGAAGATGTCGGCGTGGTCTTCCGCGAAACTTGCCGACAGTGCGGTCGGCACCTTGAAATTTGCCTTGCCCGTGTCCGTCTGCCAGTCGCGCTCGCGGGCGGCGAGCGGTTTTTCAAAGCCGCCGGGGGTAAACAGCCGCTTGTTGAAATCCTTGAATATCTTCGGGTAGGTCGCCTCTATTGCGTCGCGCACCTTGCCGTAATCATCGACCCAGGCGTCCCATGGGATGTCTGGATTTTCGGGAAGGGTGGCCTTGGCAATCCCGGCAACGATTTTCGTCTCGGAATAAAGCCCGGGGCCTGCGGGAGCGTGAAAACCTCTGGAGCCGTGGATGCAAGACGTGCTGTCCTCGACGCTGACGGCCTGCGGACCGCTTGCCTGCTCGTCGATTTCGGTTCTGCCGAGGCACGGCAGGAGGTAGGAGACGCTGCCGTTGAACAGCTGGCCACGGTTGAGCCGTGTGGCGATCTGCACTGTCAGGCGCATGGCCGGCCAGCGCTCCTCCATCAATTCCCGTTCCGGCACGGCGCGAAGGAAATTACCACCGAGCCCGATGAAGCCTTCGACATCGCCCTTGATGATTGCCTGGCAAGCATCAACGGTTGTCAGGCCATCCTCGTAAGGCGGCTCAAAGTGGTAGAGTTCCTTCAGCCTGTCCAGCGGAACCAGCTTGGTCTTTTCCGAAATGCCGACCGTGCGCTGGCCCTGAACATTCGAGTGGCCGCGCACGGGGCAGATGCCGGCGCCGGGCCGGCCGATATTGCCGCGCAGCAGAAGCAGGTTGACCAGCATCTGGACCGCCTGGACGCCGAGCTTGTGCTGGGTCAGTCCCATGCCATAGATGCCGATCACGGATTTGGCGCGACTATAGGTATCCGCCGCCTGGACCATTGCGGCAATCGGCAGGCCTGATTCCCGAACGAGGACGTCCCAGTCCTGAGACCTGACATAATCGATGAACTCTTCGGCGCCGTGGGTGTGTTCTGCCAGAAATTCGCGGTCGAGGACGCCGTTACCGCCGGATGCGAGGTCGGCGTCGTCGGTTGCCAGCAGTGCCTTGCAGATGCCGGCTATAGCGGCAATGTCCCCACCGGCCTTGACCTGGTGATACTGGCTGCTGATCTCAGTGGCATGGTTGGTGGCCATCTGGAGCGGGCTTTGCGGATTGACGAACCGCTCGAGGCCACGTTCCTTCAGCGGATTGAAGGTGACGATCTCGGCGCCGCGCTTTACTGCTTCCTGCAGCTGGTGCAGCATGCGCGGCGCATTGGAGCCGGTGTTGTGGCCGAAGAAAAAGAACGCTTCCGCCGTCTCGAAGTCGTCCAGCCGCACCGTCCCGACGGGAATCCCGATGCTCTCAGGAAGTGCGACAGAGGTGGATTCGTGGCACATATTGGAGCTGTCAGGCAGGTTGTTTGTGCCGTAGACCCGGGCCATGAGCTGATACATGTAAGACGTTTCCAGCGAGGCCCGGCCGGAGGCGTAGAACACGACCTTGTTGGGGTCGACTGCACGGATTGCCTTCAGTTCGCGGCCGATCGCCTCAAAGGCGTCGTCCCATGAGACGGGAACATAGCGGTCGCTCGCGGCATCGTAGCGCATCGGCTGCATCAGCCGGCCGGCATTTTCGAGATCGTAGTCGCTCCAGTCGCGCAGTTCGGTAACCGTGTGCTGCGCGAAGAAATCCGCGTCGGCGCGCGCGGCGGCCAGTTCCCAGAATGTCGCCTTGGCGCCGTTCTCGCAGAACTCGGCCGTGTGCGGCTTGGCGGGCTTTGCCCAGGCGCAGCTGACGCAGGCAAAGCCATCGGTTTTGTTCTGCTTGGCGAGACCGGCGACGACGCTGAGCGGCTGGCCGTTTTCCCGCGCCTGATGGGCCAGCGATCTGACTGATCCCCACCCGCCGGCCGGAGCATCGTTCTGTTCGATTTTCGGAGTGTCGGACATTATCGTCTCCCGCTTGCACAAGGCCGCGTTTCGTAACTTGCCTCGAGGCGATCAGTTCCACCGAGGTGGCGGGCCTCCCGCGCAAGATTTGAGCTGCTCTTGCCAACCGGGCCGAAAGCTGGTGTGTCGCGACAATGGCACGATCGAAAGGAAGCCGAGATGTCCGACCAGGAAAGCCGCATTACCCAGCTTGAGGAAGTTGTCGCCTATCAGGCAAAAACCATCGACGAACTCTCCGACCAGCTGACGGCGCAGTGGAAGGTGGTCGAGGAAACCCGCTACAAGCTCGAACGTCTGGTCGAGCGTTTCATGACGCTCGAGGAAGAAACTGCCGACGCACCGGCCAACGCAAAACCGCCGCACTACTGATCCCCGTATTGCCGGGGCCGCGCCTGGATAGCGGTAACATTTCTGTGTCTCACGCGGCTTTGTGTAACAAAACGACGGCCGCGTTCGTATCTGCTGTATGATGAATAAAACCGGGAGGACCGGAATGCAGACGAGACGCGCATTGCTGATGACTGTGGCGACCGGTGCGGCGGTGTTTTCCGCGCGCAACTGGAACGGATCGCCGGCAACTGCGGCTGCCGCGACGTTTCCCCTGACCCATACCGATGCGGAATGGCACAAGCTTTTGACCGCAGACCAATACGAGGTTCTGCGCAACGAGGGTACGGAACGCCCGTTTACCAGCCCGCTGCTCGAAGAACACCGCAAGGGACGGTTCGCCTGTGCCGGCTGCGCATCGCCGCTGTTTTCCTCGGAAACCAAGTTCGAGAGCGGCACGGGCTGGCCGAGTTTCTGGCAGCCGCTGCCGAAGGCCGTCGGGACTGTCAAGGATACGTCCTACGGCATGGTTCGCAACGCCGTGCATTGTGCCCGTTGCGGCAGCCATATCGGCCATGTCTTCAACGACGGGCCCAAGCCGACCGGCCTTCGCTACTGTATGAACGGCATGGCCATGACGTTCCAGGCGTCATCTGCGTGACGCACCTGCTGAAACGCCAATTCTGCCCAGCATTTGGGCTTAGACTTCAGACCTACGCATTCACCTCCGGTTGACGGGAGATCTTCCATGACCATGCCTTTGAAATATTCCATGCGCGAAGCCTTGTCCCACTATGGCCGACGGGCCGGCACCGCTGTTGCGGTCCTTCTGGTCGGCGGCACTGTGCTGCATTTCACACCTTCCCAGGCCGGCGAAGCCCGCGAGATTCCGAAAGCCACTGTCGACGAGGCGCCGGGTTCCGGCACCGAGGCAATCGCGCTTGCCGGGGGTTGTTTCTGGGGCGTGCAGGGCGTCTTCCAGCATGTCGACGGCGTGGTCAGCGCTGTGTCCGGCTATGCCGGCGGCGCGAAGAATACTGCTGAATACGAGACTGTCAGCACCGGCAGCACGGGCCATGCCGAGACCGTGAAGGTGGTGTTCGATCCACACAAGATCAGCCTTGGCCATCTGCTGCAGATCTACTTCTCCGTCGCACACGATCCCACGGAATTGAACCGCCAAGGGCCGGACAGCGGCACCCAATACCGTTCGGCAATCTTTCCGACCACGCCTGAACAGGCGCGAGTCGCCAAGGCCTATATCGAGCAACTGAACAAGGCGCACGTCTTCGGCGAGGCTGTCGTCACGAAGATAGAGCCTGGGAAGAGCTTCTATCCGGCCGAGACCTATCATCAGAATTTCCTGACGACCCATCCGACCTATCCCTATATCGCGATTAACGACATGCCGAAAATCGACGACCTGAAGCGCCTATTCCCCAAGGATTATCGCGCCGAACCGGTACTCGTGACCGCCAGCAACTGATCGACGACTACCGCTCCGTCAGGCGCGACCTGACGGAGCGGTTGGCACTCCTGAGGTCTGGCGCAAGGGCGGCGGATATTTATCCGAGGCATAGCGTATATCCGATATCTCACTCGGTCGGCGTCCCTCTGGTGCGAGGCGACAAATGGGCGCATGCCCCCAGTGCATCGTTTGTGCCAATATCAGTTAGGCAGCCTATCGTTATCCGGTAAGGGTGGTGCCACAGGCAGATACAACAGAGCATCCAGCATGATCGTCCGCGAGCGCCCGGGGCTACTCCCGCTATTCTTCATCATGCGCGGATCGATCGTTCCCCGCATTCTGCCGCAGATCATCGTGATTTTCGTTATGTCCTGCCTCATCACCTGGGGCCATCACGAGCGCCCGGGCATGATCCTGTCGGTCAGCGGTGTGCCCTTCGCCGTGCTCGGCACGGCGCTTTCGGTGTTTCTGTCTTTCCGCAACAATGCCTGCTACCAGCGCTGGTGGGAGGCCCGACACAGCTGGGGACAACTGGTCTACGCGGCAAGGACGTTTTCGCGCCAGACCATGCTGCTGGAAGCTATGCACGGCGAGGAGGGGCGGCAGGTCAGGCGCAGCCTGCTGACGCTGGCCATGGCCATGCCGCATGCGCTTGTCCAGCATCTTCGGCCGGACGGCGACCAGAGCAAGGTCGAGCGGCTATTGCCGGACGATGTCCAGCCCCTCTATCACGCTGCATCGAACAGGCCTGAAATGCTGATGCGGCTGATGTCGGCCGATCTGGCAAGAATGCGGGCGAGCGACCGGATAACAGATATCCAGTACCAGATGCTCGACAGGACAATCACCGACATGGCAATCGTGCCGGCGACCTGCGAGCGCATCCGAAACACGCCGTTGCCGTTTGCCTACACGCTGCTGGTTCATCGCACGGCCTATCTGTTCTGCTTCCTCATGCCGTTCGGTTCGGTCGACGTGCTCGGCTGGGGAACGCCGTTTGCGGCGGCGGTCATCGCCTACACCTTCTTCGGTCTGGATGCGCTCGGTGACGAGCTCGAAAATCCGTTCAGCAAGGAGGCAAATGCTTTGCCTATCGGTGCGCTTGCCGATGCTATCGAGCATAATCTGCGCGAAGCCATGGGCGAGACGGATCTGCCCCCGCTGCCGACGCCCACCAATTTCGTCCTGATGTAGGCCGCATTGCGATTTTTTTGATCGTGCCGGGAATAAGTTCGCATCGGTGTCCGTATACTGGGTCATGGAACGCAACGGACGCACATTCGATGTCTTGGCACAGCTCTCATCCCTGAGACGCTACGCCCGTTCGCTGGTGCGCAACGCCGACGATGCGGAAGACCTCGTGCATGATGCCTTGCTGCGGGCCTATGAGCGCAAGTCGACTTTTCGTCGCGGCGCAAACCTGCGCTCCTGGCTTCTCTCCATCGTCCACAACGCCCATATCGACCGCCTGCGTCGGGACCGGTCGATGGCGCGGCGCCATGATGGCGCGGCGGTCGAGATGGAGCAGTCGCTGGCGGCCGGCCAGGAGCATGCCGTCCGGCTGTCGCAGGTGCGCGACGCCTTCTTCAGGCTTCCGGAAGAACAGCGCGCGGCGCTGCATCTCGTTGCCATCGAGGACATGTCCTACAATGAGGCCGCAGCGACCCTCGGCATTCCGGTCGGCACGCTGATGTCGCGGATTTCGCGGGCGCGCGCCCAGTTGAGGGATTTCGAGGACAAGGCGCCTGCCGCGTCGCATCTGCGTGTTATCGGAGGGAACGATCATGACGTCAGTTGATCCGATCATCGACGCCGATCTCGATGCCTATGTCGACGGCGAACTGGATGTATCGCGGCGCATCGCGGTGGAATCCTACCTTTCGGAGCATCCGGCTACGGCTGCCAAGGTCATGGCCGACTTGAGCCTGCGCGGCGAATTGCGGCTGGCACTGGCGACCGAGGCCGTAACCGGCGGCGTGCAGACCCGCGAGGCCGCCCGTCGTCTGGAGCGAGGGCTCGCCTACGGTCGCGTATTCCAGTCATTGCAGCGCATTGCTGCCGTTGCCGTTCTGGTGGCATCGGGCTGGGTGGCACACAATTCGTTCGGCGCTTTCTCGGCCACCGAGGTCTCGGCATCCGTGCCGCCGCCGGCTTTCGTCGACGATGCGGTTGCGGCTTTCCGGACCTCGGCATTGAGGGCGCAGGTCGCATCGCAGCCGAAGTCGGCAAGCTACAACCCGGACGATATCCGGGCAGCCACGGCGATCGTCATGCCGACGTTGCCTGCGGACTGGAAGGTGGCCGATGCCGAAATCTATCCGTCGGCTTTCGGACCCAGCATCGAAGTCACCGTCGATGCCAATGGCAAGCGGCTATCGCTGTTTGCAGTCCGGCCCGGCAGTTTTGCCGTCGCCAAGGTCGACCACATCGCCCTCGACGGCGTGCAGGCATCCTACTGGCAGATCGGCGATGTCGCCTACGCGCTGGTTGCCGATGCCGCCGCCAACAATCTCGACGGGGAGGCCGAGCGGCTTTCCCGGACACTCTATTAACGCAATCAAGGAGACAGATCATGAACCCGATCAATCCCCGCTCCGGTTTCGGCGTTAACGCCGGCACCCAGGCTCTGTTCGACGAAGGACTGCGCAAGCATATGCTGCGCATCTACAACTATATGGCTATCGGTCTGGTCGTGACGGGGCTCGTTGCCTTCGTCGTCGGCACGACGCCGGCGCTCTATGTGCCGATCTTCTCGTCGCCTCTCAAGTGGGTCGTCATGCTGGCACCGATCGGCTTCGTGCTGTTTTTCTCGTTCAAGATCCAGTCGATGTCCGCCAGCGGCGCGCAGGCGATGTTCTGGGCCTTCTGCGCAGTCATGGGACTATCGCTCGCCTCGGTGTTCCTGGTGTTTACCGGCGCCAGCATCGCGCGTACCTTCTTCATCGCAGCCACCATGTTCGGCGCGACAAGTCTCTATGGCTACACGACGAAGCGGGATCTCGCCAATTTCGGCTCGTTCCTGATGATGGGCCTGATTGGCGTCGTGATCGCCAGCGTCGTCAACATCTTCCTCGGCTCGACTGTCCTGCAGTTTGCCGTGTCCGTGATCGGTATCGCCGTCTTCGTCGGCCTGACCGCCTGGGATACGCAGAACATCAAGGAACAGTATGCCGAGAACTATGACCAGGAATCGCAGCAGAAAATGGCTGTGATGGGCGCCCTGTCGCTCTACCTGAACTTCGTCAACATCTTCCAGCTGTTGCTCAACTTTACGGGCGACCGCGAGTAACAGCTCCTCCTGGTGGGGCCAGGAGTGAGCGGGCGCCCGTCGATCTGTCATGGGATCGGCGGGCGCATTGCGTTTGGGAGTTAGCCTCGCTCGTCCAGCCGGTCCTGCATCATGCTCCACGGCAGCAGCGCATTGGGCGCGTGCTTCAGGAGAGCATGGAACGGTATCGGTGCCGGCGGTCCGAAGGGGATCGCGAGATCGCGGGCATCTACCCCGGTAGACCAGGCGGCAAGCTCCCTGCCCATCGCCGTCGTCATGGCGATGCCGCGTCCGTTGCAGGCAAAGCCGGCGATCAGTCCGGGTCCGAGATCGACCAGATGCGGCAGGAAATCCGGTTCGACAGCGGCAAGGCCAGACCAGCTGAATTCCAGCGGCGGTAGGTCGGGGAGCCCGAGCATTTCGGCCATGCGTCGATGGATTGTTGCTGGCACGCGGGCGTCGGCGCCGGGGCCGAAGATGTGCATACCGCCCGAAATCAGCCGATTGTCGGCATCGAAGCGGAAGGTGAAGAGGTTGCGCCTGGTATCGGAAACACACTGATTTGCCGGCAGTAGCCGCTGGCGGATTGCGACCGGCAGCGGGTGTGTGGCGACCTGGAATACCTTCAATGGAAAATAGGTGCGGGCGAGTTCCGGATTGAGCCTTCCGCCGTAGGCATTCGTCGCGACCACGACCTTGCCGGCGCGCAGGCTGCCCGTCGGCGTCTGCAGCAGCCAGCCGTCCGCTGCGCGGCCAATGGCTGATACGGGCGAGCGCTCGAAGATACGGGCGCCAGCCGCTTCCGCAGCGTCGGCAAGGCCGCGCGCATATTCGACGGGATTGAGCACGCCCCCGGATTTGTCGGTCCAGCCGCCGAAATAGCCGTCTGCACCGATCACGTCGCGGATCGTCTGTCGGTCCATGACTTCCGCCGGGCGTCCGCGGGCCTGCCATTGCGAGGCGCGGGACTGTACTTTTTCGAGGGCGGTAGCGGAATGGGCCGGCTGGATCCAGCCGCTCTGCTGCGCGGCGCACTCGATCGCGTGGCGGCGGATCAGCTCGAAGACCAGGTCGCCGCTGCCGGCTGCCAAATCTACAAGCCGCTTTCCGCGCTCGGGGCCCAGTTGCTGGATGACGTTATCCGGGTCCACCTTGGCAAAGTTTGGAACCACGAAGCCGGCGTTGCGACCGGTGGCACCCCAGGCGATGATCCCGGCCTCCAGCAGTATCACGGAGAGACCTTTTTCTGCCGCATGCAACGCAGTCGACAGGCCGGAGAAGCCGCCGCCGACGATTACGAGGTCAGCATCGAGCGGGCCTTGGAGTTGCGGCCGGTGCCGCCGGTTGCGGCCGACGACGTGCCAGAGGGACGGCGCGTCCGGCGATGCGGTGTCTGCTTTGCTCACGAGGCGGCACCATTCTGGTCGGGCATGGCCGGCGGCTGCTTCTTGCCGAACCAGCGCAAGCGGCGCGGCATGTTGCCGAGGATGCCGTTAGGGCGCACCAGCAGGATGACGCAGAGCATGAAGCCGATGGCGACGATCTGCAGCGAGGCGGCGCGGGCCTGCTGGTCGGTCGGGAAGGCTGCGCTGGTCAGCGCGCCGGAGCCCGCCCAGATCGCCCAGACGAGGACGCTGCCGAGGATGGCGCCTTTGTTGCTGCCGGAACCACCGACGATCAGCATGGTCCAGACCTGGAAAGTCAGCGTCGGCATGTAGTTGTCTGGCGCGATGAAGCCGATGAAATGCGCCTGCACCGCGCCGGCCAGTCCCATGATCGCGCCGCCGACGGCAAAGGCCTGGACCCGGTAGAAGCGGGCGCTCTTGCCGAGCGAGATGGCGGCCCGCTCGTCTTCGCGCAGGGCCTTCAGCACGCGCCCCCATGGGCTGCGGGCAAGGTGCTCCAGAGCCAGATAGGTAACGAGCGTGACGACGGCGACGACAGCGAGGTTGGAGAAGTTGAAGAGCACGGGCGTTTCTGCAAGTGCTGCGAAGGGGCGCGGGATGAAGCCGATGCCGAACGGGCCGCCAGTCAGTTTCTGCGCATTCAGAGCTACCAGTTGCACGACCACGGCGACGCCGAAGGTGGTGATGGCAAGGTAGTCGGATTTCAGCCGCAACGTGGCTACGCCAGTGATGGCGGCAGCCAGAGCCGTGACGATCATCGCACCGAGCCAGCCAACTACAATCGGCATGTCGAAGCCGCCGAAGCGGCCGACGGTATCGGGTGTCGTCAGCAGCGCCGAGGTATAGGCGCCGATGGCGACAAAACCGGCGAGGCCGACGTTGAAAAGGCCCGTCAGCCCCCATTGCAGATTGAGGCCGAGGGTGATCAGCGAGAAGATCAGCGCCGTCGTCAGGAAGAAGGCGCCATAGCCAAGAATGTCCATCATCTCTCTCTCACTCCGAAGAGGCCGATCGGCCGGACCAGCAGCACCGCCATCAGGATGACGAAGGAGACCGCCGCGCGCCATTCTGCGCCGATCAACTGGACGGCGCCGGCTTCCGTCAGGCCGATGATCAGACCGCCGAGCACAGCGCCGGGCACGCTGCCGATACCGCCGAGAATGGCTGCGGCAAACATCGGCAGCATCATGTCGAAGCCCATCAGCGGCCGGATCTGCACGAGGATGCCGATCATGACGCCGGCCATGCAGGCAAGCGCCCCGCCGACCAACCATGTCACGCGCACTACCTTGGCGACGTCGATACCGACGACGCGGGCGAGCGCCGGGTTCTGACTGACGGCCTGCATCGAGCGGCCGATCTGGGTGCGCGTCATCAGTAGGTGGACGGCCAGCACCAGAAAAGCCGTCATCAGCAGCAGCACGATCTGGTCGGGCGTAATGCGGATGCCGAACCCGACCGGCATGGCGATCTGGATCGAGCGGCTGAAATAGGCCGGACGCGAGGTGAAGATGAACTCCAGCAGGCTGCGCAGCGCCATCGAGGCGCCGAAACTGGCCATCACGACGATGATCGTCTGGCCCTTTGCCCGCAGCCGCGCAAACAGGATCTTGTCGAGCAGCAGCGCCATCAGCCCGGTAAAAGCCATGCCGATGACGACGGCAACGATCAGCGGCCAGCCGAAGGAAAATGGACCGATCGGAGCGATCTTGCCGAACATAGCGCCGATGGCGCTGACGGCGGTGAGGGTGGCGTAGGTGCCCCAGGCCATGAAGTCACCATGGGCAAAGTTTGAGAAGCGCAGGATCGAATAGGTCAGCGTGACGCCGATGGCGCCGAGGCCGACCATCGAGCCTGTCAGCAATCCGTCGACAATGAATTGCAGGTTCATGCGGCACCTCCGGTCTCGGTCGGTCTGGCAGGCTGGCTCGGGCGCTGGCCCAGATAGAGTTCGGCCACGACGGGATCGTTCCAAAGCTCGGAGGCGATGCCTTCATGGTGGTCCTTGCCTTCGACCAGCACATAGGCGCGGTCGCCGATCGCTAGCGCCGCCTTGGCATTCTGCTCGACCAGCAGGATTGTGACGCCGGATTTGCGGATCTCGGTCAGCATCTGGAACACCATCGACACGAATTTCGGCGACAGACCAGCCGATGGCTCGTCGAGGACGAGCACCTTGGGGTCGACGACCAGCGCGCGGGCAACGGCGAGCATCTGCCGCTGTCCGCCGGAAAGATTTCCTGCCGCGATCTTGCGATGGCGGGCAAGGTCCGGAAAGGCGGTGTACATCGCCTCTATGCGGGACGGGACGTCATTCGGCTTCAGGATGCCGCAGGCGACCTTCAGGTTGTCGTCCACCGACATCTGCGGAAAGATATTTTCCGTCTGCGGCACGAAGGCAAGGCCGAGGCGAACCATCATGTGGGCCGGTGCCGCAGTGATATCCCTGCCGTCGAGCAGCACGGTGCCGGCGGAGATCGGCACGAGGCCGGCGACAGCCTTGATGAAGCTCGATTTGCCGGCACCGTTGGGGCCGAGCACGACGACGATCTCGCCCTTGTTGACGGTAATCGAGGCGCCACGGACAATCGGCACGCCGGGCTCGTAGCCGGCGACGAGATCGCGCACGAGGAGAACGGGTTCGCTCATGCCGCACCTCCGAGATAGGCTTCGATGACACGGGGGTCGCGCGCCACTTCTTCCGCCGTTCCCTGGCAGAGCAGCTGGCCGCCAGCCATGACAAGCACGCGATTGCAGAGCCTGGTGACCATGTCGATATTGTGCTCGATCAGCAGGAATGTGATGCCGCGGGCGTTGATATCGCGGATGCGGTCGATGATGACTTCCAGCAGCGTGGCGTTGACGCCGGCCGCCGGCTCGTCGAGCAGGATAATCGCGGGATCTGCCATCATCACCCGGGCGAGTTCCAGAAGCTTGCGCTGGCCGCCGGAGAGTACGCGGGCCGGCTCGTGGGCCAGCCGCGTCAGCAGGACGAGATCGAGCAACTCCATCGCTTTATCGCGGGCACTCTTCTCCTCGGCGGCAACACGCCATGGCACCAGGAAGTTCGCAAACAATTTTTCGCCGGTCTGGTGCTGGGCGGCCAGCATGACGTTTTCGATCAGCGTCATGTTGGGCAGCGGGCGGGGGATCTGGAAGGTGCGGCCGAGACCGCGACCGATGCGCCGGTGTGCGGATTCGCCGGAAACGACTGTGCCGTTCAGTCGGATTTCACCGCTCGTCGGCAGGACGCTGCCGGAGAGGAGATCGAACATCGTCGTCTTGCCGGCGCCGTTAGGGCCGATCAGGCCAAGGATTTCGCCGTGCCGCACTTCGAAGGATACGTCGTTGACGGCGGCGATGCCGCCGAACCGGCGGACGATATTCTTCGCACTCAGAACAGGCTCCCGGGTATCCTCACCCTGCCGTTCAGATGGTAAACTCATGGATCCCTCTGGCCGGGAACGATCGTTGTCGCACCCTGATTTTTGATTTGTGATCACACTTGCATTGATCACGCTATTCAGCTTTAATCCGTTCTGCAAGTCAAAAACGGGATCGCAATGCAAAAGGCCGCAGCCGAAAAAAGCAATGATTTGATTGCCGCCCAACTGGCCCCGGTTGGCCGCGAAACCGTTCAGGACCGTGTCTATTCCGAGCTTCGCAGGGCGCTCATCGGCGGGCTTTTCGAGCCGAGCCAGGTGCTGACGATCCGCGGACTTGCCGATGCGCTTGTTACCAGCACCATGCCGGTGCGCGAGGCGCTCGGGCGGCTGATCACCGAAAAGGCGCTGGAGGCACTGCCCAACCGTTCGGTACGTGTCCCGCCGATCACGCTGGAGCGTATCGACGATCTCCTGCGCGCCCGTATGCTGATAGAGGGCGAAGCCATCGCGCTGGCCGCAAAACGCATGGGCCCGAAAGATATCACGGTCATCGAGGCCATGCTGCACGAATGGGACGAGATGCGCGCCCTGAAGCAGAAGAAGGACGTCGACCGCGAGGTCACGCTCAACCAGACATTCCATTTCGAGATCTACCGGGCCTGCGGCTCGGCTGTGCTCATCCCCATGATCGAAAGCCTGTGGCTGCAATCGGGCCCGTGTATCCGGGTGGCGATCTATGCCTTCTCCGAAGCCGGCGAGGTCGATACCGCCCATTACCATCGCAGCATCGTCGCGGCATTGGCCGCCCAGGATGCCGACGCGGCACGGGCCGCGCTGGTAGCCGATATCAGCCGGCCCTTCACCTTCTTGCGCAACAAGCTGCAGACAGACGCAGCCAGGATTTGAGACCGATCATGAGCCAGAATGCGATCCACATCACCGAGCCCCGTTCCGGACTGTCCGTGATCGCGCCGCTGCTGGCCGGCAAGGCGCCGGAGAACGTTGCCTTCTTCATGCAATATCTCTCCGAGCCGCGCATCGTGCCCGGCATCCATGCGATGTGGACCGGCCCGGAAATCTCCTGCCCTATACCGGTGGCTCATCTCGAGGGCGCCGCCTATGCAACCGCGCTGCCGGCCGAGAACGCTACGGTGACGCCGCAGCCTGGCGATATTGTGCTGAGTTACGTGCCGGCGCGCATGTGGGGCGGCAGCCCCAACGCCATTTTCGACATCGGCCTGTTCTACGGGCAGGGTGCGCGGTTGCTGTTCCCGATCGGCTGGCTGGCCGGCAGCGTCATGGCGCAGGTGCGGCCGGAGGAGCGCGAGCATTTCGCTGCCGCCTGCGGCATCATCCGCCGCAACGGCGGCTGCGACGTCACCTTCGCGCTGACGGAGGTTTGAGGTGAGCGAAATCGACGACAGTTTCGAGCTTTACGACCTGCGTGTCGAGGCGGTGATCCCCGAGGGCAAGCCGATCTATTGTGGTGCCAGCGAGGGTGATTATTTCGAACTGAAAGGCGAGATGCTGTCGATGCCTGCAGGCCAGGGATTTTCCATCTATTCGATTTCCGCCGTGCTGCCGCTCCTGGCTGCAAAGCAGCGGCCGACGCACCGGAACGACTGGATGACCTCGGATGCCGAGATCGCCTGTCCCGACCCGAGCTGCGCTAGCCGGCTAAGGATCGTGCGCACGGGCAAGCGTCGCTTCAGCCATGCCGAGACGACGGCGGTGCCGCTGCCGGGTGACGAGGCCTGAACGAAGGCGCGCGGCGCAGGAGCGATATCTTTCTTCTCCCCGTGGGGAGAAGATGCCCAGAGGGCAGATGAGGGGGAGCAATATGCGCTCCACAGTTCTACCAATTTGAAAGCTGCATGACATGACGAAAACCTTCGAACTTCGCCCCGGCTATGCCATTTCCCGCGTCATTCGCGGTGGCTGGCAGCTGGCCGGTGGCCATGGGGCGATCGATCGCGACCAGGCGGTGACCGACCTGATCGCCGCCTACGATGCCGGCATCAGGACCTACGACTGTGCCGACATCTATACCGGCGTCGAGGAACTGATCGGCGCTGCCCGGGACCGCCTGCGCCATGAGCGCGGGAGCGAGGCGGCGGCCGAGATGAAGGTGCACACCAAGCTGGTGCCCGATCTCGAGAAGCTCGGCAACATGAACCGCGATTATATTCGTGGCATCGTCGAGCAGTCGCTGCGGCGGTTGCGCACGGAGCGCCTGGATCTGGTGCAGTTTCACTGGTGGGATTACTCGCTCGACGGCTATCTCGATGCGCTGGGCTGGCTCAACGAATTGCACGGGGAGGGCAAGGTCCGCAATGTGGGCACTACGAATTTCGACACCCCGCATGTTGCCGAGATCCTGAAGGCGGGCATCCCGCTGGTCAGCCAGCAGCTGCAATATTCCGTCCTCGACCAGCGACCGGCCAACAGCCTGACTACGCTGGCTGCTGCGAATGATGTGAAATTCCTGTGCTATGGTTCTGTTGCCGGCGGCTTCCTCAGCGACAAGTGGCTGGGCCAGCCGGAGCCGGAGATGCCGCTGGAGAACCGGTCGCTGGTCAAATACAAGCTGATCATCGACGATTTCGGCGGCTGGGATCTATTTCAATCGCTGCTTTCGACATTGAAAGTCATTGGCGACCGACATGGCGTCGATATCGCCACTGTCGCCAGCGCCTGGGTGCTGCGTCAGCCGCAGGTGGCTGCGGTCATCGTCGGCGCCCGCAACCAGGCGCATGCGCTGGCCAATGCCGGCATCATGGATGTCGTGCTTTCGGCAGGCGACATCGCGCAGATCGAAGCGATCATCGCTGAAAGCAAGGGCCCCCTCGGTGACGTCTACACGCTGGAGCGCGACCGAAACGGCAGGCATGGCTCCATCATGCACTACAATCTCAACGCGGGGAAAGTATGAGCCAGGATCAGTCACTCTTCGAGTGTGCCCGCGCCGAGGTCATCGCCTTCCACGAATTCTTCGTCGGCTGGTACGATGCGGCGACGGCTGACCTGACGGATTTCGGACGCTGTGAGCAGGCGTTCGGAGACGGCTTCCAGATGATACCGCCGACCGGCCGCGTTTTCGACAGGGCGGCGACCATTGATCTGATCCGGGCCAATCGCGCCACCTTCCATGGCGATTTCTCGATCGACATCGAGGACATCCGCGCGGGCTTCCAGACCGACGATACTGTCGTCGTCACCTATGTCGAGGTGCAGTGCCGCAGGGGCGTCCGGTCCCGTCGGCAGGCGAGTGCCCTTTTTACCGCGAGTTCATCGGCGCCATCGGGCGTCCAATGGCGGCATCTGCAAGAAACCTGGTTGCAGACACCGGAGACCTGACAGGATTACTGCGTAAAAATAGAAGTCGTACCTAACAAGGGGAACAATCATGAAAAAGACGCTTCTTTCCGTAACCACAGCGCTCGGCCTGATCGCGGCCGCGGGCATTGCCAATGCTGCCGATTGCAAGATTACTGTTGGCCTCGTCATGGAACTGACCGGTCCTGCCGGAGAATACGGCCAGGCCGGCGCCAAGTCGGTCGAAATGGCCTTCCGCGACCTCAATGCTGCCGGCGGCGTGCGCGGCTGCGACCTCGTCACCGATACCCGCGACAGCCAGAGCCAGGGCAACGTCGCCGTCGATGCGGCAACCCAGCTCGTTCAGGTCAAGAAGGTGCCTGTGATCATCGGCGGTATCATCTCGTCGGTGTCGATTCCGATCCTGACTTCGGTGACGGCGCCTGCCAAAGTCGTGCAGATCTCGCCTGCCTCCTCGTCCCCGACGCTGACGGCGCTCGGCCGCGATGGCAAGACCAACGGCATCTTCTTCCGAACGATCACGTCCGATGCGCTGCAGGGCGTTGCCGCTGCCAAATACGCAGTCGACAAGGGTTTCAAGAAGCTCGCCATCATCCACGTCAACAGCGACTTCGGCGTCAACATGTCGGCCGAATTCTCGCGCGCCTACAAGGCGCTCGGCGGCACGATCATCTCCGACACGCCGTACAACGAAAAGCAGTCGAGCTATGCCTCCGAGGTCACCGCTGCCATGTCCGGCACCCCGGATGGCCTCTACCTGATCAGCACCCCGGTCGACGGTGCGACGATTGCCCGTACCTGGGTGTCGCAGGGCGGGGTGCAGAAATTCCTGCTCAACGACGGCATGAACAGCCCTGACTTCATCGAGTCTGTCGGCGCCGATTACCTGAAGGAAGCCTACGGCACGTCTTCCGGCACCAGCCCGACGGCCTCGACCGATTATTTCATGAAGAACTACAAGGCATTCTCCGGCATCGAGCCTTCCAATCCGGCTGCCGACCGCTCCTATGATGCCGGCGCAATTGCGGGGCTTGCCATCGCCATTGCCGGCTCGGAAGATCCGGCCAAGATCAAGGATGCGATCTACAAGACCGTCGATCCCTCGGGCACGCCAATCTATGCCGGCAAGGAAGAGTTCACCAAGGCACTCGGCCTGATCAAGGATGGCAAACCGATCCGCTACGAAGGCGTCATCGGTCCCGTCGCCTTCGACAAATACGGGGATATCACCGGCCCGTTCCGTCTCTGGAAGATTGCCGACGGCAAGGTCGCCACCGATGGTGAGATGTCGACGGACGACGTCAACAAGCTGCAGGCGACGCTCAACAAGTAAGGCTGGGCGGAACTAGCCATAGTCTAGCACGGTCTTCGAAGAGCCCTGCGATCCCGACGGATCGCGGGGCTTTTCATGCCTTGGAAAAGAAGCCTTGGCCGTTTTTGAAGTTTCATGCTGCCGCGGTCGTCTTTTGCGGGGAAAACCTTATATTGCCGATGGGGGAGCCTTTTGAGGTTTTTCCGATCGATTGCCCTGGAGCGGCAGCCGCCGTCTCCCGACAACCAATCATAAGGAGCACCACATGAAGATCACACGCACGGGCTCGGCCCACTGGGCTGGCGGAATCAAGGATGGAAAAGGCGAGATCAGCACCCAGAGCGGCGCTCTGAAGGAGCATCCTTACGGATATGCCAGCCGTTTCGAAGGCGTTGCCGGCACCAATCCGGAAGAACTCATTGGCGCTGCCCATGCCGGTTGCTTCACGATGGCTCTTTCCGGCATCCTCGATGGCGCTGGCCTGAAGGCAACGAGCATGCAGACAACTGCCAAGGTCACCCTCGAGAGCGTCGAAGGCGGCTTCGGCATCACCGGTATCGCCCTGACCCTGGTTGCCAGCGTGCCCGGCACCGACGAGGCCAAGTTCAAGGAACTGGCTGAACAGGCGAAGGCCGGTTGCCCGGTATCCAAGGCGCTTGCCGCCGTGCCAATGACGCTCGACGTGCAGTTCTCCTAAGAAAAACTGCTGCCTGACATGCCGGACCAGCCGATGGTCCGGCATTTTTTTAATGCAGCGTGGACTCCGAGCCCCGCACGCCTCGGCTATCAACTCCCGCACAGTGAAACCCGCGCCAGGTGACTGGTAGTGCGTTGACAAAGTATGACTTTCGATTTACGAATGACGAAAATAGAATTTCGTCAGTCGTAAATCGAAAGTGCCTTATGAACGCCATCGCCGATTCCTCAGAGGTCAACCGCCAGGAGAATGTTGCGCGCATCCTCGATTGTGCCGAGCGTCTTTTCCGCCACTACGGCTATGCCAAGACAACGGTAGCCGACATCGCCAAGGATCTCGGCATGTCGACGGCAAACATCTATCGCTTCTTTGGCTCCAAGATCGAAATCCACCAGGCGCTCTGCGGGCGGATGCTCGATACCGGTTATGAGCTTGCCCTCGGCGCAGCGCGGAAGCAGGCGAGTGCCGCGGACCGGCTGCGTGCGCTCGTCCATGGCCAGTACAAGCTCACCCTCGATACCATGCTCGATGAGGAGAAAGTCCATGAGATGGTCGTCGTCGCCATCGAGCGTGACTGGCATGTGATCGAAAAGCATATCGATCGCATCCACGACGTCATGGCCGGGATCATTTCCGAAGGAATCGCTGCGGGCGAGTTTGCCGCACAGGACCCCCATATCGCGTCGAAGTGTCTTGGCGCGGCGACGGTTACCCTCTGTCACCCGCAGATGGTGGCGCAGTGTCTTGCCAAGGAGAACCGGGCGATGCCCGACGATCTCGTGGAATACGCCATTCGTGCCTTGAGATAATTTGCCTGCTGCCCGTCCATCCGCCGTCGACCCGAGGAGTGCGATCATGATTTCGCCAATCAAACTGCGCCTTTCATCCGCCTTTGTCCTCCTCGTGGCTGCGGCTGTCATTTCCGGCCGCAACGAGAAGCAGGCCGAGACCAAGCCGGTCATCCGCCCCGTCAAGGTCGTCGAGATTGCCAAGGCGGAAACAACGCGGACACTGGATTATTCCGGCTCCGTGCGGGCCCGCACCGAGATGAATCTCGGCTTTCGCGTCAGCGGCAAGATCGTCGAGCGTCGTGTCGATATCGGTCAGCGTGTCAAGCCGGGCGACGTGCTGGCGAAAATCGATGCCACGGACTACGCATTGGCGGTCAAGCGTGCAGAGGCGGATCGTCTTTCCGCCGAGAAGCAGGTCCAGACCGCAACGCTTTCTCGCGATCGCGCCCAGCAGCTGTTCGATAAGAACGTCTCCTCGAAGTCGCAACTCGAGCAGGCACAGCTGGCTTACGACCAGGCCGTCGCAACGCGCGATTCGGCCATCTCGTCGCTCGATGAGGCCAAGAACCAGGTCGCCTATGCCAGTCTCGCATCGGATCTCAATGGCATCGTCACCGCCGTCAATGCCGATGTCGGCCAGGTGGTCAGCACTGGCACGCCGGTGATCACCGTTGCGGTCGACGGAGAGAAGGAAGTCGCTATTGCCGTGCCGGAAACCGATGTTGGCCAGTTCAGCGTCGGCAAGACGGTCAAGGCGCGTTTCTGGGCGAACGACGGCCTCGTATTCGATGGCAAGGTGCGCGAGGTTTCCGGCAGCGCCGATACCCAATCGCGCACGTTCTCAGTCCGGGTCAGCCTGCCGAACGACCCGCGCGTGCTTCTCGGGATGACTTCTACCGTCGAGGCGACAGCGGAAAACGCCGTGCCTTTCGTGTCCATACCGCTCAGTGCGCTTGCCGAGAAGGACGGTCGCAAGGTCGTCTGGCTGGTCGACAGGACAACGGCCACCGTGCATGCGCAGGACGTCAGGCTTGCCGAGTTTACCGGGGTCGGCGTCCGGGTCTCCGATGGCCTGAAAGCCGGCGATCTCGTCGTCGCCGCAGGCACGCAGTACATGGCCGAAAACATGCAGGTCAAGCTACCCGATGGCAGTGGGCAGCAGGCCGCCGCCGCAGAGCCTGTAGACGCTGCTGCGTCTGCGGCCGTCATGCGCTGATCGCACTCGAAAGCGGATGAAGATGATGACCACACCCACTGAACCCAAGCAGCCATTCAATCTCTCGCGCTGGGCAATCGGCCATCCGAGTATCGCCCGCTTCCTGTTCGGGCTGATCATCATCGCCGGAGCCCTCGGCCTGACCCACATGGGCCAGAAGGAAGATCCCGACTTTACCTTCCGCGTCATGGTGGTGCAGGCCGTCTGGCCCGGTGCGTCGATCGACGAGATGGAAGACCAGGTGGTCAACAAGATCGAGCGCAAGCTGCAGGAGACGCCGCATCTCGACTGGGTAAAATCCTACACCCGCGCCGGCAGCGCCATCATCACTGTCCAGGTCAAGGGCGACACCAACGCGGCCGAGGTGAACGACGCTTTCTATCAGGTGCGCAAGAAGGTCGGCGATATCCAGAGCGAGCTGCCGTCGGGCCTCCTCGGACCCTATTTCAACGATGAATTCGGCGACACCTTCATCACGCTCCATTCGATCAGCGGCACCGGCTACAGCTATCCGGAGCTGAAGAAGTTCGCCATCCAGGCGCGGGACATGCTGCTGACCGTGCCGGGCGTCGAAAAAGCGGTGATCATCGGCGACCAGCCGGAGAGAATCTACATCGACGTCTCGTCGAAGGCGCTGGCCGAGCGCGGACTAACGCTCGATACCCTTCGTGCTGCCGTCACGGGCCAGAACAGCGTCGATTCGGCCGGCTCCGTCGATACCGGCTTGAGGTCGGTGCGTATTTCCGTCGAGGGCGATGTCAGGAAGATCGAAGATATCCGTGAGTTGAGGTTGAAGGCCGGAAACCAGGTGACGCGTCTCGGCGACATTGCCACCGTCTATGCGGGGCTGCAGGACCCCTACACGGCCAAATTCAAATATAACGGCCATGAGAGCGTACAGGTCGGCGTGGTCATGGCCAAAGGCTATAAGGTCACCGACGTCGGTCATTCCGTCGATGCCGTCTACCAGCGGTTCGAATCGTCGCTGCCCCTCGGTGTTGCCGTCGACCAGATCGCCAACCAGCCCGATGTCGTCACCGACGCGGTCAGCGAGTTCATGCATGCGCTGGGTGAGGCGCTTGTCATCGTGCTGATCGTCTCCTTCGTGTCTATCGGCTGGCGCTCGGGTCTGGTGATTGCCATCGCCATTCCGCTGGTGCTGGCCGCGACCTTTGCCATCATGTACGAATTCGGCATCGACCTGCAGCGCATTTCGCTGGGTGCCCTCATCATCGCGCTGGGCCTTCTGGTCGACGATGCCATGATCGTCGTCGAGTTGATGGAGCGCAAGCTGGAGGAGGGCATGGTCAAGCTCGACGCCGCCAGCTTTGCCTATACATCAACCGCATTCCCGATGCTGACAGGAACGCTGATCACCACGGCAGGTTTCATCCCGGTCGGCTTTGCAGCGTCTACCGCCGGCGAGTATGTCCGCACCCTGTTCTATGTGGTCGGCATCGCGCTGGTGACGTCCTGGTTCGTCGCCGTCTATTTCACACCGTGGCTCGGCTACATGATCCTCAAGCAGCGGCATCATGCGGGCAGCCATCACGACGTCTTCGATACCCGCTTCTACCGTCGCCTGCGCGGCACTGTCGGCTGGGCCGTGCGGCATCGGATCATCGTGCTGGCGTTGATGCTGCTGACCTTCGGCACCAGTCTCTGGGCCTTCCAGTTCATTCCGCAGAATTTCTTCCCGCAATCGTCGCGGCCTGAGATCCTTGTCGACCTCTGGCTTCCCGAGGGTACCAGCATCACCGAGGTTGAAAAGCAGGCGGCGGCGCTGGAGGCCCGGATTGCCGACGACAAGGACAAGCGGTTTGTTGCCAGCTATATCGGCGAGGGCGCGCCGCGCTTTTTCCTGCCGCTCGACCAGCAGCTTATCAATCCGAATTTCGCGCAATTGCTTGTGCTTGCCAACGATGAACCCGCTCGCGAGCGGCTGATCGTCAAGCTGCGCGGCATTCTCGCCGCCGACTTCCCTGACATCCGCGCCAAGGTCGACCGGCTGTTCCTCGGTCCGCCGACTGGCTGGCCCGTGCAGATGCGGGTGCTTGGCCCCGACCTTCTCCAGGTTCGTCGTATCGCCGACCAGGTGAAGCAGCGTTTCGCCGCCGATCCCCGCATGGGTGCGATCCACGACGACTGGCTCGAGCCGGTGCCCGAAATGCGCCTGGTGATCGATCAGGATCGGGCACGGGCCCTCGGCGTCACGTCGCAGCGCATTCGCCAGGTGCTGGCCGCTGCCGTCACGGGGGCCTCGCTCGGCGACTTCCGCGAAGGCGAAGAGACCGTGTCGATCGTGGCACGCGAGCCGGAAGCCAATCGGCATCTGCTGTCGGCGGTCAATTCCATCTCCGTGCCGAGCGATGCCGGCGGTTTCGTGCCGCTGTCGCAGGTGGCAAAGGTCGTGCCGACCATGACACTGGGACTGGAATGGCGCCGCGACCGCCTACCGACGATCACGGTGCGGGCTACGCTGCCCGACGATGTGCAGGCAAACGACGTGACGACAAAACTCTACGCCGACCTGAAGCCGCTCCGCGACAGCCTACCGCCCGGCTATCAGATCGAGGTGCAGGGCGGTACCGAGGATGCGGCGGAAAGTCAGGCCTCCATTGCCGCCAAGGCACCGATCATGCTGCTCGTTATCGTCGTGCTCCTGATGATCCAGCTGCAGCACTTCGGCAAGGCGATGCTGGTGCTGGCGACTGGACCGCTCGGCATCATCGGCGCTGCGGCTGCGCTCCTGATCAGCGGTGCGCCGTTCGGGTTCGTTGCCATCCTCGGTGTCATCGCGCTGCTCGGTATCATCATCCGCAACTCGATCATCCTCATCGACCAGATCGATCAGGATATCGCTGCTGGCATGGAGCGTCAGGAGGCGATCATCGGCTCAGCCGTGCGTCGCTTCCGGCCGATCATGCTAACCGCGCTCACCGCCGTTCTGGCTCTGATCCCGATCTCGCGCGGCGTGTTCTGGGGGCCGCTCGCCTATGCGATGATGGGCGGTATCCTGGTGGCTACTGTCCTGACGATCATCGTCTTGCCCGCCGCCTATGCCCTGTTCTTCGGCAAGGAGCCGAAATTAAAGGCCGGCAAGAACGAGGCCGGGACGGTGGACGAACAGCAACAACCGATGCCGCCGGCAATGGCTGCGGAGTAGGCTTCGCCTGGTTTTAACAGCGTCTAGAGGCGTTGTTTTCCTCGTCATTCGGTGAACCGGGGTGACATTGGGGACGATGGCGGCCCGGTTAACCGGCGGGCAATCCTTTTGTGCTCTGCAGCAATTCTGCTTGCCGATTCGATATTGCGGCAATAAAGAGGGTCGGCATTGGTAAACGATGTCGCCAGCGGTCGAGTACGATCACCGGCGGCGAAGGAGAACTCCATGTCCAACCCCATCCATGACACACCGTCCGCCCAGCTCGCCGATGTCGGAACGCGAATTCGCATTACGCGCGGCTCATTCGGCTACAGCGTCGACGATCTGGCCGAGACAGTTGGACTGACAGTTGACGAAATCGTCGCCATAGAGGCCGGCACCGACACTGATCCGCTCAAAATCAAGCGAATTGCATCTGCCCTGAAAATCGACTTGCCGGACGCCTGATGCTTTCAGGCGCCTGATGTATCCTCGTCGATGTGACGACGATATGGGCGCCTTATTTTCTACCCTACCTCAAGCCGGACTGCGGCCTTATGCCGGTACGGAGTAGGCGCGGAGAAATGTACGCACGGCGTTGCGGGCTGCTCGCGCCACATCCTCATCTTCGGGAATGCCGCCGAACAAGGTGGTCGTCTGCAAGTCTGCATGGATGAGCGCCAGAAATTGCCGGGCCGCTAGGTCTGCATCGTCGATATCCAGTAGACCCGCTTTGGCGATGCGCGTGAAAAGGCCAGAGACCGCCTCGGCCGGCAAGCCCGAGCCCTTTTGGCGCCACGTCGCGAACAACTGCGGATACCGCTCGCCCTCGGATTGCAGCAGCTTGCGCATAAAGCGACCATCGCGGTTGCAGAGGCAGTTGCGCACCAGCAGGGACACCAACGCTGTCATTTCCGTCTCTATGTCGGCTGGCATGTCTGGAAAGGTGGCGATCGTCGATGAAAGCGCCTCTCCGGTGCGCGCCGTGATGTCTTCGACGATGGCGACAAAGAGTGCTTCCTTATCGCGGTAGTGGTTGTAGATCGTCTGGCGCGACACACCGGCCTGCTCGGCGATTTCATCAATGCAGGCTCCGGAAAAACCTTCGCGGCAGAAAACCTCTGTTGCAGCCGTGAGAACGGAGACCCGCTTGGTCGAAAGCCCACGCCGGACGTCTGAAATGGTTTGCGGTGGTGCAGTTCGCGCATTTGTCATGATCGGAGAGTAAGTCGCATTGACGTTTTAGACAAGTCTGTCTAATTTGACACCAGTGTCCAAAATGTGACCGGGCTATACTGCATCCGGCATCCGTTACCGCGCTTCCAGCGAAATCGGCCCATATCCAATTTTCGAGAGTATTCGCCCCATGACACCCTTCTTTCGCATCGCGCTGATTCTTGGCCTTTTGTCAGCAATCGGGCCTTTTGCCATCGACATGTACCTGCCGGCGCTGCCATCCATTGGCCATGACCTCGGTGCGCCGGACAATCTGGTTCAGATGAGCCTGCTTGCCTTCTTCATTCCCTTCGCTGCATTTCAACTGCTCTACGGTCCGCTGGCCGACATGTACGGCCGTAAGGCACCACTTTATATCGGCATCGGTCTGTTTGCCGTCGCCAGCATCGGCTGCGCTCTGGCTACCAGTATCGAAATGCTGATCGCCTTCCGCTTCCTTCAGGGCATCGGCGGTGCCGCCGGCATGGTGGTGCCACGGGCGGTTGTCCGCGACATGCATGTCGGTGTGCAGGCGGCGCGGCTTATGTCGCTGCTGATGCTGGTGTTCAGCATATCGCCAATCCTGGCGCCCCTGACCGGCAGCGCGGTCATTGCCTTCTTCGGCTGGCGCGGTGTCTTCTGGGCTGTGACCATCGCTGCCTTCATTGGCCTGGTCCTGCTCTCGACGCAGCTTTCCGAAACCCGCTCCAGAGAAGACCGCGCCGGCAGCAGTTTCCGCAGCGCGATGGCGGCCTATGTCTATCTGCTCGGAGATCGGACGTTCATGACGCTGTCCCTCATCGGCAGTTTCGGCATTTCCAGCTTCCTGGTCTATCTCGCCAACTCGCCCTTCGTGCTGATCAACCACTATGGGCTGACACCGACCGAATACAGCTTTGCCTTCTCCGTCAACGCGGTGTCGTTCTTTGCGGTGTCGCAACTGACGGGCCGGCTTGGCCAGCGTTATGGGCTTGTGCGTGTCATGCGCTTCGCCGTTACGGGCTTTGCTGCGTCGATGGTGGCTCTGGTCGCAGCGATGAGCCTCGGCTTCGAGCAACTTCCGGTGCTGGTTGTCCTTCTGTTCGTCGGATTTGGATTTCTCGGTCTTGTCATCCCGACGACGGCGGTGCTCGCACTCGAGGAGCATGGTGCCATCGCCGGCACGGCCTCGGCGCTGATGGGCACGCTGCAGTTCACCACCGGCGCGATTGCGATGGTGCTGGCCAGCCTGTTTGCCAACGGAACAGCCGTGCCGATGACGGTAGCCATCGCCTGCGCTGCAGTCACTGCATTCCTGCTTGCACAGCTGACGATGGGTCGACACGCCAGCGGCGTCAAAGCGGCCGCCGAATAGCAGGCTTTTAAGCGCCTCTCTGCAAATGCCCGCACGGATGTCGTGCGGGCATTTTGGCTTTCTCCTATTGGTCCATGACAATCTGCAGCTTGACGTCGCTGGGCCGGCCTTCTGCGGCGCGCTCGAACGCCTGAATGGATTGTTCGAAGCCGAAAGTCTCGGAAATCAGAGGCTTCAGGTCTACGCGGCCGGAGCCGATCAGGGCGATGGCACGGTCATACTGGTGCGCATAGCGGAACACCGTCTCGATCCGCACCTCCTTGGTGGTAGCGATCGAGACGTCGATGGCAACAGGTGCAACCGGCAGGCCGACGGCAACGATTGCGCCTCCAGGACGTGGCAGTTCCATGATCGTCTCCCAGGCCTTTGGTGAGCCCGAGCATTCGAACACGACATCCGCTCCCCAGCCGTCCGTCAACCTGTTCAATTCGTCGAGCAGCTTCGTCTCGCGGATGTTGACGGGAATGATCCCCTGATATTGCGCGGCGATGTCGAGCTTCGGCTGGGCGAGATCGGCGACGATGACGCGCGAGCAGCCGCCGGCAAGCGCTGCAATTGCCACCATTGTCCCGATGGGGCCGGCGCCGAGCACGACTGCGGTATCGCCAGGCGCGATGCGCGCCTTGCTTGCCGCCTGCATGCCGACGGCGAATGGTTCGACCATGGCGCCTTCGGCAAACGAGACATTGTCAGGCAGCTTGAAGGTATAATTGGCCGGGTGAACCACATAGGGCGTCAGAACGCCATGGACCGGCGGGGTCGCCCAGAAGACGACGGCGGGATCGACATTATACATGCCAAGCCGGCTGGCGCGGGAATTGGCATCGGGGATACCCGGTTCCATGCAGACGCGATCGCCGATCTTGAGGTGGGTCACGCCGGCGCCGATCTCGACCACCGTGCCGGCTGCCTCGTGTCCCAGCACCATCGGTGCATTGACGATGAAGCCGCCAATCCGACCATGGGTGTAGTAGTGGACATCGGAGCCGCAGACACCGACCGTGTGGATCTTGATCTTCACCTGTCCGGCGCCGACTTCCTGCGGCAGGTCTATGTCGCGTAAGGCCAGTTCGTGCTGGCGCTCGAGAACCAGCGCACGCATCTTCGTCATCGTCTTCTCCTCCGTTGTCGATAGGGTCGTCGCTTCTGCCGCCAGGGTAGCGGAAGGGACGACATTGGAATGTCCGTTCGAGGCGACTATAGAAAGGGAAAGCGGTTTGTTCAAACGGGCGTTTGGGTTTTGCAATCTGTGCTGACAGCGACCTTGCCGGGATAACAAAATTCAGTGGCTTTGAACAACAAAGTGTGAGGGTGGCGGTCTCGCCGCCAGCTTGTTATGGAGCGGCCGAGTTCTTAACTGTGCCCTGCACTAAGCCCGCCTGATCGATTCGTAGGATGGTTGCGTGATCTGAGCGCATCCGGTTCTGTCCACCTTCATTTACGCGTACCGAGGCCATTTATGTCCACCCTGCAGCCTCTTCCGGTTTATCTCATCAATATCGCTCGGGCGAAGGAGAGACTGCAGGAAGTTTGCTCTCGCGGCCGTGAACTCGGCATCGCCATAGAGCTTGTGGAGGGCGTCGACGGGTTGTTGGTGCCAGAGGCGCAATGGGTCGACGTCGACCAGAAGCGCTTCGGTAACCGTCATGGCAGGCGTATTCTTCCGGGCGAGTACGGCTGCTACCGAAGCCACCTGCTGGCGCTACGCCAGTTTATCGCAAGCGGCAACGAGGCGGCCGTGATCATCGAGGACGATATTGCGCTTGATGGTGAATTCATTGCGAGGGCATTGGCCGCCAGCCGTGCTGTGCCCGGCGCCGACATGATCAAGCTCGTCAATCACCGCTGGAAAGGCTTCCGTTTCCACGCCCGCAGCGAACGTGGTGACACTATCGGCCGCTGCCTGTTCGGACCCCAGGGGTCCACGGCTTGCTATCTGGTGACGCGGCGCGGTGCAGAGAAAATAGCCCAGTCGCTCGCGGTCATGTCCTTGCCATGGGACGTCGCCATCGAGCGAGGGTGGGATATGGATATTTCGGTTTTTTCCAGCAAGACCAATCTCGTCGGCTTCAACAAATCACAACGCGAAACGATGATCGGCCGTCGCCGGGACTACCGCGCGGCCAAGCTGTCTGCCTGGAAGCGCCTTCCGGCCCATCTTTTCCGCACCGTCGATTTCTTCCGGCGCCTCGCCTACGTGCTCGTCCCTCGATCCAGGGCGCAGACGCGCTGGTACCAATCCGCTGCGGTGCCGACGCAGGCAGATAGTTAGGCGCTTTCACGCGGCCGATCGACGCAATGTGTCTATCTGTGATGGATGAGGCGGCAATATCGTTTGGGAAAATGGTGCTGCTATGGGGATTTGAACCCCAGGCCTCTCCCTTACCAAGGGAGTGCTCTACCCCTGAGCTATAGCAGCATCGTGGCGCAGCGGATGCGCCGTATCGGGCGAAGCGGCTATTGCCATAGCTGATCGGCAAGCGCAAGCCGCAAAATCCAATCTTCTTGAAACAAGCACGGGAAAACGTCGGCGTGGCTTTTGAAATATCGTCATCTGCGCTATCAAGGCAGACATGAACGAAGACGAACAAAGTAGTGGTGGCGGCACGAGTGCCACGGTCGCAGATGGCCCCTTGCTTAAACCGCAGCAGCCCTTGCTCAGCGAAGCGGATCGGCGGCGGGCGAGGGCGGCTGCCAAGCTGAAGGAGAATCTTTCTCGCCGCAAGCAGCAGGTGCGCGCACGGCGCGCCGGCGAGGCTGACGAGACGGATGGCCTGCCTGCCGCAAAAATGGACGAATTGTAATGATTAGGTCTTACACGCCGCAAACGAATTGAAGCGGCGACCGATTTCCTTTAAACACCGCCTTCCTCTGCAAGGCATCAAGATTTCAGAAAGGCGGGTTCGCCCGTAATCGCACATGGATCGTATCAGGATTGTCGGCGGCAATGAGCTCAATGGCGTCATTCCGATTTCCGGCGCCAAGAATGCCGCATTGCCGCTGATGATTGCGTCGCTCCTGACGAGCGACACACTGACGCTCGAAAACGTGCCTCACCTGGCCGATGTCGAACTGCTGCTGCGCATTCTCGGCAACCACGGCGTCGACGTCTCGGTCAACGGCCGGCGCGAGCGTCAGGACGACGCCTATTCCCGCACGATCCATTTCACCTGCCGGACGATCGTCGATACCACGGCGCACTACGAGCTGGTCTCGAAGATGCGCGCCAGCTTCTGGGTGCTCGGGCCGCTGCTCGCCCGCGAAGGCCAGGCACGCGTATCGCTGCCGGGCGGCTGCACCATCGGCACGCGGCCGGTCGACCTGTTCATCGAATCCCTGCAGGCGCTCGGCGCCAACATGGATATCGATGCCGGTTACATCAACGCTACCGCCCCGAAGGGCGGCCTGATCGGTGCCAAGTACACGTTCCCGAAGGTATCCGTCGGCGCTACTCATGTGATGATGATGGCGGCAACGCTTGCGCGCGGCACCACGGTCATCGGCAATGCCGCCCGCGAGCCTGAGGTCGTCGATCTCGCCAACTGCCTTATCGCCATGGGCGCCAAGATTTCCGGCGCCGGCACCTCGACCATCACCATCGATGGCGTCACATCCCTCTCTGGCGCCCGCCACCGCGTGCTGCCAGACCGTATCGAGACCGGCACCTATGCCATGGCGGTTGCGATGGCCGGCGGCGACGTCACGCTTGAAAATACCGACATGTCGCTGCTCGAGACGGCGCTCGAAACCTTGCGTCGCGCCGGCGCCGAGATCACGCCGACCAACAACGGCATGCGCGTGCGCCGCAACGGCGGCGGCATCCGGCCGGTCGATATCGTCACCGACCCGTTCCCGGGCTTCCCGACAGATCTGCAGGCGCAGTTCATGGCGCTGATGACGCGGGCATCCGGCACGGCGCACATCACGGAGACGATTTTCGAAAACCGATTCATGCACGTTCAGGAGCTTGCCCGTCTCGGCGCAAGGATCTCGCTGTCCGGCCAAACGGCGAAGATCGAGGGTGTCGAGCGGCTGCGCGGTGCGCCTGTCATGGCGACGGACCTTCGTGCCTCCGTGTCGCTGGTGATTGCCGGGCTTGCCGCAGAAGGCGAAACCGTCGTTTCGCGCGTCTACCATCTCGACCGTGGCTTCGAGCGGCTGGAAGAGAAGCTTACGCGCTGCGGCGCCATCGTCGAACGGCTCAGCGAATAGGCCCTGAAAGCGTTGCCGGGAGCCGCATCTGCCGTTGCGTCCAAGCCCCAGGCACCCTATCTCGGGGTGGAACGGGCCGCTGGATGTGGCGGCTGACGATGTGGGGAACTAAGGCATGGCAGATCTGAAGCTTGTGGCGCTCGATGGCGAAGACCTGGCGGTTGTTTCTGCCCATATGCAGGACGCCGTCTTCAAGGTCGGCGACATGGCCTATGAGCCGCGCGGCCTGCAGTTTTCCCTGACGGCAAACCGCTTCGACTGGGAAAAGGCAGATGGCAAGGCCAAGGGCTATCAGCGCCATCGCGCGGCGCTCGTGTTCAAGCGGGTGCTGGCCGTGCGGACGCTGGGCATCGACCGCCGTAGGCGCGAGACGGTGCTTTCGCTTCTGGCCATTCGCTTCGAGCAGAAGGGCGAGGGGCCGGATGGCACGATCGAACTGACGCTTGCCGGCAACGCCACGTTGGCGCTCGACGTGGAATGCATCGAAGTGCAGCTGGCCGATATCGGCGGCGCATGGGAAACGGCCAAGAAACCGACGCATCCCGACGACGCTGCCTGAGTGGCAGAGACTGGTTCTTGCCGCTGCGGCGGTTTTTGAAAGCAAAGGATATCGGCATTGGCGATCTGGCTTGAGCAGGCGGCGGAAGGTTTCGAGGCGCAGTTCGCGGCATTCCTGACCACGAAGCGGGAAGTGTCCGAGGATGTGAACGCCGTCGTCCGCGACATCATCGCCGACGTTCGGGCGCGTGGCGATGTTGCGTTGATGGAATATTCCGTCCGCTTCGACGGTATCGATTTCGATGCGACGCCGATGCGGGTGACTTCGGAGGAAATCGATGCTGCGATCGCAGAGGTGCCATCGGAAGTGCTGGGCGCGCTGAAGGTTGCCGCCGTACGCATCGAGTCGCACCATCGCCGCCAACTGCCGCGCGATGACAGCTATGAAGACGAACTCGGTGTCGTGCTCGGCTCGCGCTGGACGGCGATCGAGGCGGTCGGCATTTACGTGCCCGGTGGCACGGCAAGCTACCCGAGCTCGGTGCTGATGAATGCCATCCCGGCCAAGGTCGCCGGTGTCGAGCGTGTCGTCATGGTGGTGCCGGCGAAGGAGGGCGTGGTCAATCCCGCCGTGCTGGCTGCTGCCCGCATGGCCGGTGTCGAGGAAATCTACCGCGTCGGCGGCGCGCAGGCAGTCGCGGCACTCGCCTATGGCACGGAGACGATTGCGCCGGTCGCCAAAATCACCGGGCCGGGCAACGCCTATGTGGCGGCCGCCAAGCGCCATGTGTTCGGTACCGTCGGCATCGACATGATCGCCGGTCCTTCCGAAGTGCTGGTCATTGCCGACAAGGATAACAATCCCGACTGGATCGCGGCCGACCTTCTTGCCCAGGCGGAACACGACCGGGGTGCCCAGTCGATCCTGATTACCGATAATCCTCTGCTTGCCAAGTCCGTCGAACAGGCTGTCGAGCGGCAGCTGAAGTCGCTTGGCCGCGCCGAGACCGCAGCGGCGAGCTGGCGGGATTTCGGCGCCATCATCATCGTCGAGAGCCTCGCAGACGCGATCCCGCTCGCCAACCGCATCGCTGCCGAACATCTGGAGCTTGCGGTCGACGATCCCGACGCGCTGATGCTCGGCATCCGCAACGCCGGCGCCATCTTTATCGGGAAGCACACGCCTGAGGTTATCGGCGATTATGTCGGTGGCTCCAACCACGTGCTGCCGACTGCCCGCTCGGCGCGCTTTTCATCCGGCCTTTCGGTGCTTGACTTCATGAAGCGCACCTCGGTGCTGAAGCTCGGGGCCGAACAGCTGCGGGCGCTCGGGCCGGCGGCCATCGCGCTTGCCAATTCCGAAGGTCTCGATGCTCATGCCCGCTCGGTGGCGATCCGGCTCAACCTCGAAGGCTAGGCGATGGCGGCGGGCGACTTCCGGCTGACCGATGTGGTCCTCGACGATACGATCGGCCGCGCTAGCCCTGACGTCGAACACGAGCGCGCCGTTGCCATCTTCGACCTCGTCGAGGAAAATTTCTTCCAGCCCATCGGTCATGCCGGTGGGCCCTACAGCCTGAAACTGTCGTTGCTGGATTCCAAGCTGGTGCTGGATATCAGTGCCGAAGGCGAGCCCCAGGTTGCCACGCATATCCTGTCGCTGACGCCATTCCGGCGTATCGTCAAGGACTACTTCCTGGTCTGCGAGAGCTACTACGAGGCGATCCGGTCGGCGACGCCGAGCCGTATCGAGGCCATCGACATGGGTCGCCGCAGTATCCACAACGAAGGGTCGCAGACGCTGAGCGACCGCTTGAAAGGCAAGATCGACATCGACTTCAACACATCGCGACGGCTTTTCACGCTCGTCTGCGTTCTCTACTGGCGGGGTTAAGCGCCATGGAAACGCAG
The DNA here is from genome assembly GCF_019355815.1 of Rhizobium sp. B21/90. Classification (NCBI taxonomy): domain Bacteria; kingdom Pseudomonadati; phylum Pseudomonadota; class Alphaproteobacteria; order Hyphomicrobiales; family Rhizobiaceae; genus Rhizobium; species Rhizobium sp. B21/90. Next base: position 934,548 of record NZ_CP072162.1, read on the forward strand.
GATCGCTTTCCGACGCCAAGCCACACGCCCAAGGCCGTGCTGTTCATGTGCGGGATGAACTCGATCCGCTCGCCCATGGCGGAAGCCATCGCCCGTAGCATTCTGCCATCGGGCACCTATATCATGTCGGCTGGCGTTAGGGCCGGCGAGCGGAATGCCTTCGTGGATGCGGTGCTCGACGAAATAGGCCTCGATCTTGGTCGCCACCAGCCGCAAACGCTGGAGCAGCTGGAAGACGACTTCTTCGATCTGATCATCACGCTCTCGCCGGAAGCCCACCACACGGCGCTGGAACTGACGCGGTCGCAGGCGGTCGAGGTCATCTACTGGCCAACCTTCGATCCAACGGTTATATCCGGAACGCGCGAACAGATCGTCGAAGCCTATCGTGGCGTGCGCGACCATCTGTACGGGCTGATCGACAGCCGGCTGGCCCGGCGAAATGGAATTGCCGCGCAATCGGCATGAAACAAATGCAGAAAGCCTGATCAACGAGGTTCACAAGACCGCGTCGATTGTGTAGTTTCCGCGCAAATTTTCCGGCGGCATCAGCCCCGGCGTCAAACGACAGGAAGAACCGTCTTACATGCCTAAAGAAGAAGTCCTCGAATTTCCCGGTGTCGTGACCGAATTGCTGCCGAACGCAACGTTCCGCGTCAAGCTCGAAAACGAACACGAAATCATCGCCCACACGGCGGGCCGCATGCGCAAGAACCGTATCCGCGTTCTGGCTGGCGACAAGGTTCTGGTGGAAATGACTCCCTACGATCTGACCAAGGGCCGCATCACCTACCGCTTCAAGTAGTCCGGCGGGTTCTGACGCCGGCTCCCCCGTCTTCCCGCTGACGTCGAGGTTTTATGGCGCTGAAACATTCGTTGATACTGGCTTCCGGTTCGCCGCGCCGCGTTGATCTCCTGCACCAGGCGGGTATCGAACCCGCGCGCCTCATGCCGATGGATATCGACGAGACCCCGAAAAAGGCCGAGCATCCGCGCTCGCTGGCCCGTCGTCTCTCGGCCGAGAAGGGCGAGGCGGCCTATGCGGCGCTGAAGGGCGACGTCGCCTGGCAGGGCAGCTATCTTCTATCGGCCGACACCGTGGTTGCCGTCGGGCGGCGCATTTTGCCGAAGGCCGAATTCGTCGAGGAAGCATCGGCGGCGCTGCACCTGCTCTCGGGTCGGAGCCACACCGTCTATACCGGGATCTGCCTGATTACGCCGGATCGCAAGATGCGCCAGAAGGTCGTCGAGACGAAGGTCCGTTTCAAGCGGCTTTCCGGCAACGACATGGAATTTTATCTCGCCTCCGGTCAATGGCGCGGCAAGGCAGGCGCCTATGCCATTCAGGGGCTGGCTGGCGGTTTCGTCCAGAAACTGGTCGGCTCCTACACGAATGTCGTCGGGCTGCCGCTCTACGAGACCATGCTGCTGCTTTCAGGCGAGGGATTCGACGTTCACGCCCATTGGCAGGAAGGATGATCCATGTCGGAAAACGAGATTAAGCTCGGCGCCAAGGTCGAGCCCCTGCGCAAGCCGCGCGCCTGCGCCGAATGCGGCCGGCCCTCGATGCGCGAACATTATCCCTTCTGTTCGGACCGCTGCCGAGAGATGGACCTGTCGCGCTGGCTAAGCGGTTCCTATGCCATTCCGGTTGCCGACGACGAGACGAAGGCCGACTACGAGGACGAGGAATAGTCACAAACCTGTCGGAAACGAACGGCAAGGCATTGATGGCGTTCAACAATTGCCGATCTTGCATTTCCTGTCGAAAAAGTAGCGATTGATGCTGGACATGGCCGAACAAGATGTTATAACGCCCACGCTTCCGGGGAAAACCAAGCTCCCCAAGCCTTCAAGCGAGGCAAATCCTTCGGGATGAAGCAGGTATGCCCGGATAGCTCAGTTGGTAGAGCAGCGGATTGAAAATCCGCGTGTCGGTGGTTCAAATCCGCCTCCGGGCACCACTCTTATTTCGCAAAATCAATGTTTTGTGGTGCGTGTGCCTGATGTGGCTTCCGAAGCCAAAGGCGCGTAACCGGACGCCCAAGTCCCATAATTTGACACGCAGATTCGGGAAAACCGGTTTTCCGGCACCGGTCAAAATCTTACGGTGCGGATGGAAGAATTTGAAATGTGATTGAGACCGTTGCCGGTGATTGTCCGCAGAAAAAGCGCGGCCGATGCGGCGGGCGATGACACGACAGATCAATGATTGGTCTAAGTGTCAGTCGGACAATTAGATTTCCGTCAGAAGCCTAGATGCTTTAGCTTTTCCTCCAGTATTGGGTTAACGATTGCCGCGTTTGCGTATTCAGCACACCATTTGATGAAGCTTGGATGTCTTACTCGCATCTCGAATAGCTCGCGTAGAGTTAGATTGTAATAATACACGAATTGAATTGGACCAACCGTAGAGGTCGAATGAAATCTCGATGGCAACAATTTCGGCTTCTTGGTGATCACGATAAGCCCTCCATGTGCAACGTAAGGACCGTGGCTACCCACGCGGGATACCATATCGGTGTAGCCATGATCTGGCTGCACCCCAAGCCAAATACAGTTTCTATCGATCTCCCGTGCCACGAATTTGGATAAATGTGTTGGGATCGGAGCGCCGAGATCCGCTAGATGGCAGCCAAGGAGCTTTGCAAAATATCTAAAAAGATTGAGGTATTCCTCGCTCTCCCTAATCTTATCTAGATATTCGTAGGCGCGTAGACATGCTATTTCCGCATGACTCTCGCTTCCGACAACGTGAGCGAACTGTAAGCGTTTAGCCGACAGCGTCTGCCTTATAATTCCAGGGCATTAGCAGCTCGATATCGGCGGCGGGCCAACCGTTTGCGATGCGCGTCAGCGTCTGGGAAAGCCAGGCAAGCGGATCGACGTTGTTCATTTTCGCTGTTTGCAAGAGTGTGGCGATCGTTGCCCAAGTCTCTCCACCGCCTTCGCTTCCCGCAAACAAGCTATTTTTTCTGGTAATTGTCTGTGGCCGGATCGCGCGTTCGACGATGTTGGAGTCTATCTCGACACGGCCATCATTCAGGAAGTGCTCCAGCGCCTCTCGGCGTGTCAGAGCGTAGCGGATTGCCTCGGCTGTCTTGGACTTCCCGGAGACTTTGGATAGCTCCTTTTCCCACACCTGGAAGAGATCGGCGACGATGCCAGCGGACGTCTCCTGACGACGCCTTGCGCGGGTCTCGGCGTCGCTGCCGCGGATCTCGTCCTCAACCTGCCAAAGTCCCGTCATCGCGGTGATCGACGCTGTCGCGGCGTCATTGATGCCACCGACGTGCAGTTCATAAAACTTGCGGCGGACGTGCGCCCAACATCCGGCCAGCTTGATCGTTTCATTGCTGCCGGACTTGGCGCGTTCTTTGAGCATGCTGGTATAGGCCGAGTAGCCGTCAACCTGCAGGATGCCGCTGAAGCCTTCGAGATGACGCGCGACACACTTCCCACCCCTGCTGACTTCGAAGCGATAGGCAACCATAGGCGGGCCAGACCCGCCAAAAGGTCGGTCATCGCAAGCGTAGGCCCATAACCAGGCCGTCATTGTCTTGCCAAAGCCTGGAACCAGCGTCGGCAAGGTCGTCTCGTCCGCAAATATCCGCTCGCTGGCTTTGATACGCTCCAAGATGTAATCCGAAAGGATCCGCAGCTCGAAGCCCAGATGCCCCATCCATTGGGCCATCAAGGAGCGGCTGAGAACCACGCTGTCGCGCAGATAGATCGCCTCCTGGCGATAAAGCGGAAGACCGTCGCCGTATTTGGAGACAGCGATATAGGCCAGCAACCGTTCGCTCGGCAGGCCAGCTTCGATGATATGCGCGGGTGCCAAAGCCTGTAGCACACCGTCACGCTCCCGGAACGCGTATTTGGGGCGGCGTGTGATGATGACCCTGAACTTCGGCGGGATGACATCGAGCCGCTCTGATCGATCTTCGCCGATCAGAACCCTCTCCAAGCCCTGGTATTCTTCTGGGATCTCCGGCTCGATGACTTCCTCTATGCGCTCCAGATGGGCTGCAAAACCTTTGCGAGGACGGGCTTGCCTCTTTGGTCGTTCTCTGCCGACCTGGCTGAGTTCACGATCAATCGCGGCAAGGTCAGTCTCGACCTCCTCGAAGGCGAAGTCGATCTGGTCGTCGTTGATCGCCAGCCGCAGACGCTCGGAGCGCGTTCCTTTTTGAGCACGCTGCAAAACCTTTAAGATTGCCGTCAAATTGGTGATCCGCTCGTCGGCCTTCTGTTGGGCAACCTTCATTCGAGCGATTTCAGCATCAGTCGCAGCCTTCTCCGCGTTCAAAGCGATGATCATCGCTTTCAGCGCATCGACGTCGTCGGGAAGGGCGGGACCGGGTAAAATCATGATGCCAGTAAAGCACAAAAGCGGCCGATTTCCCAACACTTACAGCGACATGATTCATCTTGTCGCAGGCAATTCAGCCCGTTGACAGTGGTCGGCGCACTTGGACGGGATGGATCTTTTTCCAATCCATTCCGGCTAGAAGTGCCATCAACTGCGCATGGTCGAGACGGATACGGGCGCTGGACTGCCCTGGCCAGCAGAAGCCATTTTCCTCAAGAATTTTTGCGTAAAGGCAGACACCTGTCCCATCCCACCAAACAATCCGGATCCGGTCTGCTCGCTTCGACCGGAAGACAAAAAGTGCGCCACTAAAGGGGTCAAGGCCGCCATCCCGCACCAGGACCATCAGCGACGCGGCTCCTTTGCGGAAGTCGACCGGTTGGCACGACACGTAGACCACGACACCCGAAGCGATCATGCCTGCCGTACCGCTCTGACAATGCCGCTCAGCAGCGCCGGATCGATCGAGGCGCTGACGCGAAGTGTCGCGTCGCCAACCTTTATCTCGACGGTGTCCGTTCGGACTGCTTCGAAACGGGTAAAGGCCTCGCCATCTCCGGCTGCGCTCAGGCGCTGAACCGAACCAGACGCAAGCGCTATTCGCCGCCAACCAAAAAGCTGCGACGGGTCCATTCCATGAGCACGCGCAACCGCAGACACATTCGCGCCAGGAGCAAGCGCTTCCTCCAAGATCTGAGATTTCTCCTCGTCTGACCACAACTTCGGCTTCCGCCGCGTTCGCACAGGATCAGCCGTCAGAATTTCGAACGTACGACCCTGATTCATATCTTCACTCATAGGTTTCCCAGCATGATTCACACTGAAAATGAGCGATTTTCCTGCTCAATGCTACGTGGGGTAGCCTTAGCGCTTACAGCGAACTGATCGTACGCGCGGTCTGACGCCTGCGTCAGCGTAGAGTTGCAGTGATGGCAAATCACGCTTCCAAATTTAAGATGTTTAGAATTCGGCCCTTGGGCATGAAGGCTTTGAAAGCCATCTTCTACCTCTCGGGCGACATACATGTTTTGCCGACCGTAGTGGCGACGGATATCAGAGGCTTTGAACTTATGCTCCCGAGTAAGATTGTCCTTTGATCCGCAAATCCAGCACTGTTCTTTGTCGTAGGCCGTAACGAAAATACCCATGTTTGATCTAAAGCGTTCGCTATCAATGCATTAAACACAACCCTAGCGATGAAACTCAGGGGGCAGCCGATTTGTTATTGCCTATCTTCAGATAGTTGTAGGTGTATAAATCTAAAGGTTTTTGGCCGCTCATGCCCACAGGTATAGAGAGGTCGTTTTTTGCGACACGGCTAGTCGCGGGGCAAGAGGCTATCGACTGCCGAGGGGCGATCTTGTAACCGTTCAAGTGCGGCCTGCTCGCGCTATCGTTTTCTCGGGTCTGTCAGTCTTGAACCTGCATTGTCCATTGCAATAGCTTGGTTCAACACCTTCGTCACCTCGGTGCGAATGGATTTGAAATCGAATTTTCGACCTAGAAGCACACATATGTGGTGGGCAGGGTCAACAAGCTTAAATATTTTTCCCGAAGCCTCGTTCGCGAGCGTATGGTCGTCGACCATGGGTGCGGGAAAGAAATAGCCCACATCATTCTCCAGCAAGAACCGGTCCAAGTCCTCATCGAAGTGTTCGAATGCATTTCGAAGTTCACGGCTTTTCAGTGGCGAAAGATTATTCAATCCGAATGCCACGCGCAGCTTAGCGCCACGAGCATCTGAGAGAGTATTTCCCTTTTTTTTACTGGCCAAAAAAATCTTGACAACGCTGCGGAATAGGCAAGCCCCTCCTGTACCTCAGAGAATATGATAGCTGCTGATCGATTTTCTTTAACGGCTCCCTCGTACCCCTCAAACGCTATCGCAGCTTGACCTGCTGCATACATGATCGAGTGAAGGTAGAAAGCCTCGAAATACGGTAATATGCCGTCCCACTCCTCCACGACAATATTCATCCGCCTTTGCGATTCTTGTTTTTCCATATCACCACGCTCCTCTTGGCAGTGATACTTCCTCATCCATCAAACGCTTTCAAACTATTCCTACGTTTGGGCGGTCAGCATTGTTTAATAAGTCGACTGCCAAGGCTTGTATTCGGTAGTAGTCATCCCGGAAAATACCAACCGCCTGCAAAAGCGGTTGGAGACATGATAGGCTCTCAAAAGCTCTTGACTTAAAACAGCGCTGCCTAGCAAAGGCCGGGCTCTTCTTCCGATTCTAGACAAGTCCTTCGGTAAATAGTTCTCCGCCCTTCTTCGTCACCAGACCCTCACCAATTGTCAAGGCGAACGCGACTGCGGCTTAGCTAGTTCTGGATATTTCTGCGGATCGCGAACAGCATCGCGTCTTCTTTGGGTCGACCGCTAGCTCGGCGTATAGTGCCCGCAGGGTAGGACCCGGATGCCTTGTCTGTTATCATCGTCTCCTTGGGGTTAGACGATCTTTATAAACTACGTGACTTTAAAAGCGCAGGTCTCGCGCGGCTGCAAACACAAAGAACCGCCCGCAACTCTCGTCACGGGCGGCCTAACATCACACAAACTCATTCAAACCGATAGCTTACCGGCACTGCACCCGTGGTCCATTATTCGGCTGATACGTGTTGTCCGAAGCGCGGTATGTTCTGTAGCGGTTGGCGCAGGACTGGGCGTGGGAGCTGCCGTTCGAGCGGGAGCCGGCAACGATGCCGCCGATGATTGCGCCGGCTGCTAGGCCGCCGATGATTGCACCCGTATTGTTGTGGCGACGATAGCCGCGGTCATAGTGGCGATCGTGGCCGCGTCCGCGATAGTAATTGCGCCGATCGCCGTTTCGGCGTCCATGGTGCCTGTACTCGCTGTATTGCACGTTCACGACATCCGAATTCTGGATCGTGGCTACCGGCGCAGCGGATACGGGGAATGCTTCGGCAGGCGTGATGGCGGTGAATGCCGTCATCAGCGACACCGCGATAATTGCTAGTCTTTTCATGTTCTCGCTCCTTTTGTGAGACGAATATGGCGCTTCTTCTAATGAAATCCAGAGTTGTTCGCGTTTTCGTGATCCTCGGCCGGTGCCGCCAGTGGCAGGACCTGTGGCTGGACCAGTGGCTGGAATTGTGCCGTCGTTGACACCATGTACAGCGCTCCCATAAAAGCATTATCGATCGACGACGGTCGGTTGGAGGCTTGTCGCACCGCCGCTTCCTGCGGCATCTGCTGAAAGCCGGCCCTGATCATCCAAAGAGGTTCTCCATGCATACCTATCCCGACGTCAAACTCTTCATCGATGGCGAATGGCGCGATGCGCTTTCGAAGAAGACGATCCCTGTCAGCGACCCCGCGACCGGCCAGACCATCGGGCAGATCGCCTATGCGGAGCGGGGCGATCTGGATCTTGCGCTGGCTGCGGCCGACAAGGGCTTCAAGGTCTGGCGCGATACGTCCGCCTTCGAGCGCTCGAAGATCATGCGTCGTGCGGCCGATCTCCTGCGCGAGCGCAAGGACATGATCGCCTGGGTGATGACACGTGAACAGGGCAAGCCGTTGGCGCAGTCGCTGGCGGAAACGCTCGGGGCTGCCGATACCATCGACTGGTTTGCCGAAGAGGCGCGCCGCACTTATGGCCAGATCATCCCGGCGCGCCACACCGGCGTGCTGCAGATGACGATCAAGCAGCCAGTCGGCCCTGTCGCGGCCTTCACGCCCTGGAATTTCCCCATCAACCAGATCGTCCGTAAACTGTCGGCAGCGGTTGCGACCGGTTGCTCGATCATCATCAAGGCGCCCGAGGAGACGCCGGCGTCGCCGGCCGAGTTGATTCGCGCCTTTGCCGACGCGGGCATGCCGGCCGGGGTCGTCAACCTCGTCTATGGCGTGCCGGCGGAGATCTCCGAATATCTCATCCCGCACCCCGTCATCCGCAAGATCTCGTTTACCGGCTCCACCCCCATCGGCAAGCAGCTGGCCTCGCTTGCCGGCCTGCACATGAAGCGGGCGACGATGGAACTCGGCGGGCACGCGCCGGCAATCGTCTTCGATGACTCCGATATCGCCAAGGCCATCGAAGTGTCGTCGCTGGCGAAGTTCCGCAATGCCGGCCAGGTCTGCGTCGCGCCGACGCGCTTCCTCGTGCAGAACGGCGTCATGGACCAGTTCACCGATGGGTTTGTCGCGGCCGCCAAGGCCATCAAGGTCGGCAACGGGCTCGAGGCAGACGTGCAGATGGGGCCGCTGGCCAACGAGCGCCGGATCCCGGCGCTGGAAGCGCTGATCAACGATGCCGTGTCGCAGGGCGCGACGCTGCGCACCGGCGGCCGCAGGATCGGCAACGAAGGCAATTTCTTCGAGCCGACCGTCATCACCGACGTGCCCACCCATGCGCGCATCATGAACGAGGAGCCCTTCGGTCCCGTCGCCATCATCAATCGTTTCGCGACTGTCGACGATGCGATCACTGAGGCAAACCGCCTGCCGTTCGGGCTTGCCTCGTATGCTTTCACCACGTCAGTCAACACGGCGCATGCGCTGGGACAGCGGATGGAAGCAGGCATGCTGACCATCAACCACAACGGTCTCTCTATTCCAGAAGTACCGTTCGGCGGCATGAAGGATTCCGGCTACGGCACGGAAGGCGGCTCAGAGGCGGTGGATTCCTATCTGGAAACGCGCCTCATCTCCCAGATGAACGCCTGATAACAAACAGGCTCTGTGGAAAAAATCGGACGGCATGTGGCAATTTTGCCGTCCTCTATCGGTGCCACTCGCATTGATTGTTATGAAATCAATGGCTTGGTACCGGTTTTATGGCGCATATCGCTTGAATACCACACACTCGCGTTCGCCACTTCAGGTATATTCGCATTCAATATTGCGCAACCCTGAGCATCTTTATCATTAAATCGGTGACTTGGGATTGCCTCGGATATTGCTGCATTGCCGAATCAAGCGTAGCATTTGATTCACGGTCACATTTCACTTTCATAGAAACGTCACCGAAATATGAATACAGCGGATTGTTATCCAGCTGATCAGGCGTATTTGCAATAGCAACCTCGATGAGGCGCCATGTACAACACGGATGTACTATTCAACACCTTCGCCCGTTCCTTTGAAGCGCGGCGCGAAGTCGAGATGTCTTTCTCTGAATACCTGGAAGCCTGCAAGGGCGAACCACTGATGTATGCCAATGCGGCAGAGCGACTACTTGCCGCGATGGGTGAGCCACAGTTTGTAGACACGTCGAGGGACTCCCGCCTTGGACGTATCTTTCTCAACAGGACCATCCGGACCTATCCCGCCTTCGAGGGCTTCTACGGGATGGAAGAGACGATCGAGCGAATCGTCGCCTTCTTCCGCCATGCGGCGCAGGGGTTGGAAGAGCGCAAGCAGATCCTATACCTGCTCGGCCCTGTCGGTGGCGGCAAGTCGTCGCTGGCCGAACGGTTGAAGGCGCTGATGGAGGTCCATCCGATTTACGTGCTGAAGGCCGGCAACGAACTCAGCCCAGTTTTCGAAAGCCCGCTCAGCCTGTTCGATCCGGCCGCGATGGGCGACATGCTGCAGGAGCGCTACGGTATTCCGAAGCGAAGGCTGACAGGGCTGATGAGCCCCTGGTGCCTGAAGCGGCTGGAAGAATTCGGCGGCGATATCTCGCGCTTCAAGGTGGTGAAGATGCAGCCGTCGCGGCTCCGCCAGATCGCCATCGCCAAGACCGAGCCCGGCGACGAGAACAACCAGGATATCTCCTCGCTGGTCGGCAAGGTCGATATCCGCAAGCTCGAGAGCCTCGCCCAGAGCGATGCCGACGCCTACAGCTATTCCGGCGGTCTCAACCGCGCCAACCAGGGCGTGCTTGAATTTGTTGAAATGTTCAAGGCGCCGATCAAGATGCTGCATCCGCTGCTGACGGCGACGCAGGAGGGCAATTACATCGGCACCGAGAATATCGGCGCCATCCCGTTCTCAGGCGTCATTCTGGCCCACTCCAACGAGGCGGAGTGGCAGACCTTCAAGGCCAACAAGAACAACGAGGCCTTCATCGATCGTATCTGCGTCGTCAAGGTGCCCTATTGCCTGCGGGTGACGGAAGAGCAGAAGATCTACGAGAAGCTGATCGAGGAGTCCGAGCTTAGCCAGGCGCCGTGCGCGCCGTCGACGCTGGAAACCCTGGCGCGCTTCACGGTTCTGTCGCGGCTGACGCGGCATGAAAACTCGACGCCGTTTTCCAAGCTTCGCGTCTACGATGGCGAGAGCGTCAAGGAAACGGACCCCCGGGCCCGCAGCGTGCAGGAATATCGCGACACAGCCGGCGTCGACGAGGGCATGGACGGCGTCTCGACGCGCTTTGCCTTCAAGGTTCTGGCTGCGACCTTCAACCACGACACGACAGAGATCGCGGCCGATCCGGTGCATCTGATGTATGTCATCGAACAGTCGATCCGGCGGGAGCAACTGCCGGCCGAGATCGAGAAGCAGTATATGGAGTATATCAAGGGGGAACTGGCGCCGCGCTACGCGGAATTCATCGGCCACGAGATCCAGAAGGCCTATCTCGAATCCTATGGCGACTACGGCCAGAACCTTTTCGACCGCTATGTGGACTATGCCGATGCCTGGATCGAGGATGTCGATTTCAAGGATCCGGATACCGGCCAGATGCTGGATAGGGACCTGCTCAACCAGGAACTGACCAAGATCGAAAAGCCGGCAGGAATTGCCAACCCGAAAGACTTCCGCAACGAGGTGGTAAAATTCTGCCTGCGGTCGCGAGCGAGCAACGGCGGCAAGAATCCATCCTGGACGAGTTACGAGAAAATCCGCGAAGTCATCGAAAAGCGGATGTTCAGCCAGGTGGAAGACCTGTTGCCGGTGATTTCCTTCGGCTCGAAGAAGGACGGCGACACGGAGAAGAAGCATGGGCAATTCGTCGAGCGCATGACTTCGCGCGGCTATACGGAGCGCCAGGTTCGCCGGTTGGTAGAGTGGTACATGCGCGTCAAACAGGCAGGCTAGACTAGTCCCAACACAGGAGTAGGAATGCACATTGTTGACCGGCGCCTGAATCCAGGCGGCAAGAGTCTCGAAAATCGCCAGCGCTTCCTGCGACGAGCAAAGGCGCTGGTACAGAAGGCGGTCTACGAGACCTCGCAAAGCCGCGGTATTCAAGACGTTCTCAAAGGCGGCGAGATCAGCATTCCCCTTGGGGGTACTGAGGAGCCGCACTTCCGGAAAGGCCCGGCCGGCATCCACGAACACATCCTGCCGGGCAATAAGACCTTCATCGAAGGCGATATTCTCTCCCGCCCGCCGGGCGGAAAAGGCAAGCCGCGCGACGGTGGCGATGGCAACGGCGAGGATGCCTTTCGCTTCGTGCTGACCCGCGACGAGTTCCTCGACATCTTCCTCGACGACCTCGAGCTTCCGGATCTGGCCAAGAAAAAGCTCGCCACATCCGAACAGCCAAACCCGGTGCGGGCAGGCTATTCCGTAAACGGCTCTCCCTCCAATCTCGCCATCAACCGGACCATGAAGCGGGCCATGATGCGCCGCGTTGCGCTCAACCGGCCGAAGGCGGAGGCGGTGGCCATGCTGCACGCCGAGATCGCCGATTGTGTCGACGAAGATCAGCGGCTGGCACTGGAGGCTGAAGTGTCGGCGCTGGAATCACGGGTGCGGCGCATTCCGTATATCGATCCGATCGACATTCGCTACCGGCGTTTCGAAAACGAGCCGAGGCCGGTCGCCCAGGCGGTGATGTTCTGCCTGATGGACGTCTCCGGCTCGATGTCCGAGCACATGAAGGATCTCGCCAAGCGCTTCTACATGCTGCTCTATATCTTCCTGACGAGGCAGTACAAGCGCGTCGAGATCGTCTTCATCCGCCATACCGATACGGCCGAGGAGGTCGACGAGGAGACATTCTTCCGCAGCCCCGCCACGGGCGGTACGCAGGTATCGAGCGCGCTGGATGCGATGCGACGGATCATGACCGAGCGTTTTCCACCTTCCGACTGGAACATCTATGCCGCACAGGCGTCCGATGGCGACAACGCCTACTCCGACAGCACGACGACAGCAGCTCTCATGCAGGACTGGATTCTGCCGGCGACGCAATATTTCGCCTATCTCGAAGTCGGCGAAGGACGCAGCGGCGCCATTTCGTCCGGCTCGGCGGTCTGGCAGCTCTATGAGCGGATTTCGGCCGGCTGGCCGGTGCTATCGATGCGCAAAGTCAGCGACCGCAGCCAGATCTATCCGGTATTCCATGATCTCTTTCAACGCCGCGCTGCGGAGACAAGGGCTGGCTGATAATGGCAAAGGCAATGAAGCGTCTCTACGACGGTGCCGACTGGGATTTCGCCGCGTTGCAGCGCATCCACGATGCCTGCCAGGACATCGCCGTCAACGAGCTTGGGCTGGATGTCTATCCTAACCAGATCGAGATCATCACCGCCGAGCAGATGCTCGATGTCTATTCCTCGATCGGCATGCCGCTGTTCTACAAGCACTGGTCGTTCGGCAAGCATTTCGCCCATCACGAGGCATTTTATCGCAAGGGCCTGCGTGGGCTGGCCTACGAGATCGTCATCAACAGCTCCCCTTGCATTTCATACCTGATGGAGGAGAACACCGCGACGATGCAGGCGCTGGTGATTGCGCATGCCGCCTTCGGCCACAACCATTTCTTCAAGAACAACTACCTGTTCAAGCTGTGGACAGACGCCGACGGCATCCTCGATTACCTGAATTTCGCCAAGGGCTATATTGCCAATTGCGAGGAACGCTACGGGCATGCGGCCGTGGAGCGGACGCTAGATTCCGCCCATGCGCTGATGTCGCACGGCGTGCACCGCTATGCCGGCAAGAAGAAGCTCGACCTGCGGATGGAGGAAGTCCGGCTGCAGGAGCGGCGGGCGCATGACGAAAGCATCTTCAACGATCTCTGGCGCACCGTGCCGACCAAGGCCGGCAAGAGCGCACCGGATCTCAGCCTCGAACGCCGGCAGGCAATCACCGGGCTGCCGCAGGAAAATATCCTCTATTTCCTCGAAAAGACAGCGCCCCGCCTGCAGCCGTGGCAACGGGAAATCCTGCGTATAGTCCGCCATGTAGCTCAGTATTTCTACCCGCAGGGTCAGACGAAGGTCATGAACGAGGGCACGGCCACCTATGTGCACTATGAGATCATGACACGCCTGCACGAGCGCGGCGGTATCGGCGACGGTGATTTTCTTGAGTTTCTGAAATCCCACACCAATGTGGTGTTCCAGCCGCAGTTCGATGACCAGCGTTATTCCGGCCTCAATCCCTATGCCATCGGCTTTGCGATGATGCAGGACATCGAACGTATCGTCACCAAGCCGGAGCAGGAGGATCGCGAATGGTTCCCGGAGATTGCCGGAACCGGCGATGCCATGGCGGTCCTGCGCGATCTCTGGGCCAACTATCGCGACGAGAGCTTCATTGCCCAGTTTCTCAGCCCCAACCTTATGCGCAAGCTGCGGCTGTTCCACCTGACCGACGATCCGGCTGAGGAGGAGGGAATGCGGGTGGCTGCAATCCACGACGAGCGCGGCTATCGGCGCGTCCGCCGCGAACTGTCTCGGCAGTACGATATCGGCTGGATCGATCCGCATATCGAGGTGGTGGATGTAGACTTGCCCGGCGACCGACGGCTGATCCTGCGGCACACCGTTATGAACGGCAGTCTGCTGGAGGAGGGCGACACCCGGAAGGTGCTGCAGCATCTGGCGGATCTCTGGAGCTACGATGTCGTGCTGCAGGAGATCGACAGGGCGGGTATCGTGCTGAAGGATCACCTGGTCAGTCCCCGCAAGGTTGCCGTGGCAGCCTGAATACCCTGAAGATCCGCCTAGTCCGTGGCTATTCTTCGCACATGGCCGCTGACCTGCTGGCCGTCTTCAGGTTTCAGCTGCAGGAAGCCGGGCAGGCCAAGCAGCGGAATGATAGCCATGACCAGAAAGACGATATGAAAGCTGCCGAGCGTCAGGGCGCCACTGCCCGCTGTGACGAGACCGAGCAGCATGGCGGCGATCGATACGCCGAAGCTGACGCTCAGCTGCTGCAGCACGCCCCCGAGGCTCGTGGCGCTGCTGAGCTGCGCTGCCGGCGTGTCCGAGTAGGAGAGCGTGTTCGACGTCATAAACTGTGCGGCTCGCGTAAGGCCGAAGACAAACACCCAGACGATAATCAGCCAATAGGGTGTCTGAGGCGTCATCAGTGAAAAGCCTGCGACTGTCAGCGAGCCGGCGACGGCGCTCCACGTCAGCACCCGGTCGAAGCCGAAAGCCCGCAGCAGCCGTTGCGAGATCGGCCGGACCACGAGTGCGCTGAAGGCGCTGGCAAAGGTCAGCGAGCCCGAGACGATGGGGCTGACGCCAAAGCCGATCTGCAGCATCAGCGGCAGCAGAAAGGGCACGCCGTTCAATCCGACACGACAGAGGCCTCCGGCAAGCGTCCCGACACGAAAGGTGCGCAGCCGAAACAGGGTCAGGTCGACGGCCGGCGCCGGCACGGCTCGCGCATATCGAACGAAAAAGACGAGCAGCAGCAATGCGGCGAAAAGGACGGCAACGATGGCCGGGACGGGAATGGCCGGCCGGCCGATATTTTCGATGCCGTATTGCAGCAGCACCAGTCCGGAGCCGACCATCAGGAAGCCCGGAACGTCGAACCGTTTTGACGTGTCGGCGCGGGTATCCTCGACGTAACGCAGTGCCATGACGATGCCGACGATACCGAAGGGCACGTTGACGTAAAAGATCCATCGCCAGGATAGATAGGTCGTCAGGACGCCGCCGAGGATGGGGCCGACCAATGGCCCGAGGATGGCTGGCAAGGTCATGTAGGTCATGGCGGTCACGAGCTGGCTGCGCGGAAAGCTGCGAATGAGGATGAGCCGGCCGACTGGCGTCATCATTGCCCCGCCGAAGCCCTGCAAGGCACGCGTCGCGATCAGCATCGGGAAATTCACTGCGAGCCCGCAGAGTACCGAGCCGATGGTGAAGATCAGCAGTGACAGCGCAAAGATGCGGCGCGCACCGAATCGATCTGCGAACCAGCCGCTGACCGGAATGAACATCGCAAGCGTCAGTATATAGGCCGTGACCGCAAGGTTCATGGCGAGTGGCGTCACGGCAAGACTGTGGGACATGGCGGGAATAGCTGTGACGATGATCGTCGAATCCAGCTGCTCCATCAGGAAGGCGACGGCAACGACGGCCGGGATGATGAAGCGCAGTCGCGGATCGCGCTCGGTGGCGAAACCTGGGTCCGAGGGGGCGTTTTCAGTCTGTGTCATGCTGTTGATTCAGGCTTTCCGTCGCGGCTTGGCTCCGCATTTTCGGCGTCGGCGATGATGCACAAGGAGGAAGGGTGAATATCACCACTGCGCGCACGCGGGGCAAGCAAAACCCTGCAACGCAGGGGCGCGACCGATCAACTCTTGGCGAGCACTTCGTTTGCCGTAAAATTGCCCCAGCATAGCGAGAAATACGGTCTGTCGGGCTCTTCATAAGCGAGTTGGGGAGGCTGATTGCAGGATCTGTTTCCTGTAGCCTGAGCACTCATCTCGATAGTCGGAGACATTTCGCATCCCAAGGTTGTTAATCGTTATCCGCGAAGTGCAACTGTAAACATCGTTGATTATTTGTGAATTGCTATTATTATTAAATACTTAACATAAGCGTTAAAAGATACTAAGTTCGTCTGACTGGGATGTAGAAGCAGTGCCCATGCTCTGGTTTTTGATTTCTTGCAACTAAGGGAATTTTGGAATGGAACGCATTCAAATAAAATCGCGCCTCATTACGGCTGTTGCGTACGATCTGAAATCGTCGCGCATGGAAATCGAGTTTCACAATGGCAAAGTTGAGCCCTACAGCAACGTGCCGGAACAGATTTACCGCAATCTGATCTCGGCCGATTCTCCAGGCTCCTACTATCGCCACCACATACGCGAATCCAAACCTTATGTGAGTGTGAGATAAGCAGTAGACCTGCTGGCGTTGTTTCCAATGCTGCTTGGGTAACGCATAAAAAAGGGGGCATAGCGCCAAGCTATGCCCCCTTTTTTTGATTGCTGACGACGATCAGTGTTGATCGTTGGTCTGGTTCGGCCGTCCGATGCTCGAATATTCGAAGCCGTGCTTTGTGATTTCGTCGCGGCGGTAGATATTCCTGAGGTCGACGAGCACAGGTGCGGCCATGACCCGCTTCAGGCGCGCAAAATCGAGTGCGCGGAACTGGTTCCATTCGGTGACGATGACGAGAGCGTCTGCGCCCTCGGCGGCCGTGTAGGCATCGGCTGCGAACGTCATGCCCTCGATCAGGCCGCGTGCGTTGTCCATGCCCTCGGGATCGTAACCGACCACCTTGGCGCCGGCATCCTGCAAGGTCTGGATGATCGAGATCGCAGGGCTGTCGCGCATGTCGTCGGTGTTCGGCTTGAAGGTCAGACCGAGGACCGCGACGCTCTTGCCGCGAACGTCGCCACCAACAGCCGCGATCACCTTGCGACCCATGGCGCGCTTGCGGTTATCGTTGATCGAGATGGTCGTTTCGATGAGGCGCACCGGGCTGTCGTGATCCTGGGCGGTCTTTGCCAGAGCCAGCGTATCCTTCGGAAAGCACGAGCCGCCATAGCCTGGGCCCGCGTGCAGGAATTTGGCGCCGATACGGCCATCGAGCCCGATGCCGCGGGAGACTTCCTGGACATTGGCGCCGACTTTTTCGCAGAGATCGGCCATCTCGTTGATGAAGGTAATCTTCATGGCGAGAAAGGCGTTTGCGGCGTATTTGATCAGTTCCGACGTGCGGCGCGAGGTGAACAGCAGCGGCGCCTGGTTGAGGTAGAGCGGCCGGTAGACTTCGGTCATCACGGCCCGGGCACGATCGTCGTCGAGGCCGATGACGATGCGGTCCGGCCGCTTGAAGTCCTCGATGGCGGCGCCTTCGCGCAGGAATTCGGGGTTGGACACGACGGCGATGTCTGCGTCCGGGTTGGTGTCGCGCATGATCCGCTCCACTTCATCGCCGGTGCCGACAGGAACAGTCGACTTGGTGACGATGACGGTGAAGCCCTTGACGTGGGTGGCGATTTCGCGGGCGGCTGCATAGACGTAGGACAGGTCGGCATGACCATCGCCACGGCGCGACGGGGTGCCGACGGCGATGAAGACGACATCGCTGGCGGCGACGCTTTCTGCCACTTCCGTCGAAAACGACAGGCGGCCGGAGCGGACATTTTCCGCCACGAGACTTTCGAGCCCCGGCTCGAAGATCGGGATCTCGCCGGCCCGCAAGGCTGCAATCTTCTTCTCGTCCTTGTCGACGCAGATGATGTCATGGCCGAAATCCGCAAAGCAGACGCCTGACACCAAACCCACATAACCAGACCCGATCATCGTGATACGCATCGATTTTCCTCTTTTTCAGACAACGCAAACGCGTTCTGTTGGTCGATTTGAAGTTGCTGACGTGGCCAGATTTCCGGCTCCTGCGTAATCGCTCAAGAAACAGATAAACTGATATGTCATCAGTTTCATGAATGATGCCAGAGCTTTACCGGCTGGCTTCAAGCCTGCTACCTCATCGAAATCCCCTACGGAATGAACGGTGAAACGAACATGTAGAACGATGCCATCTTAGTGCAATGGCAGTATGTTGCAACGCAGCAATTGCGTTGTCCTTGTTTGCACTCCGCTGCTGTACCAATTCGGTTCACTTGCGCGCGGTAATTTCGGGCAGCGGCAACCACTTGGACGTGTCGAAAAAATTGGCCGCGACGATGCGGTCGCCGGTGGGCCTGTCGATGTCGAGAATGAGGTTGAAACGGCGCGGATCGGCGAATTCGTGAGAGAATGCAATCCTTGCGCCGAAGCTCGACTGTGTGACGTTCTCGAGCCTTCCAATGCGGTCCGTGGCATCGCTGAGGTCGCTCCAGCCGACAGCCTGGACGATGGCGTGGACCAGGCCCTGGAATTTTGCCTGTAGCTCCTGCCCGGCGGGGGTCTCGGGCAGGATCGCCTTGACCCGGATACTGCTGACCTCGCCTTTCGGCGTGCCGCGGACGATGACGAAGAGCGAAGGTTGTTCTTCCGCTGCTGTCTCCGACACCGGCGTCTGGTAGCTGCATTCGAATGTCGAATTGTCGATGGCGCCCTGATGCCAAGGGCCGACGGGGAAGCCCGCTCGTGAGATTGCATTGCAGGCCTTCTCGCCGGCGATTTTCCAGCGGCGTAGGAAAAAGCTGGGCGCGGAATTCAGGTTGGTAAAAAGCCGCGTCGCGACCGGTTTTACCACTGCAGGCGGGCTTGGCGGTGGCGCAACCGGCCGCGGGCCTTGTTTGGCTTGCGGTAGCTTCTTCGGCGGCATAACGGTTTCATATCCGAGCCATCCGATATGGTAGCGGTAAGCCAGAAACCGCAAGTTCCGCCGGTCGTTGGCAAGCAGCGCGGTGGCGACGATGCCCGTCAGGATGAGGATCGCGGCCAGCCAGAAAACGATGCGGCTTTTCCGTCGCGGGGGTGAAACCGTCATTTCATGCTCTCTGCGAAATCACTGTCGAGACTCAAGCCGTGAAAGCATTGTTTTCGCGCAGCAGCAGTTCCCGACTGTCCGGAAGGGACGCTTTTACGCAACAGATGCATTCATGCCCTCTTTGTAGCCCACTGGCAATCGGGCTTGCCATGTCGGCAACGCAGCCCGTCTTAGGTGACCAGCGCCTTCAGGGCGCGAACCACCGCGCCGTCCGTACGTCGCTCGAGCGCAGGCGCAAAGCCGAGGGAGACAAGCCGCGGGTCGCTCGATGCTGCGCTGGAAGAACAGGAGGCGTGGATGTCGGTGATCTCCAATCTCGGGATCAAGGTGCTCACGGTTTGCGGATTGATGCCGGAGCCAGGCATGATGGATATCCGGCCGGCTGCGAGTGCTACCAGTGTTTCCAACGCCTCGATCCCATCAGGAGCCGTCACTTTTCCACCCGAGGTCAAAATCCGCTCGAAACCGAGATCGACTGCGATTTCGATGGCGTCGCGCCAGTCGGGCACGAGGTCGAAGGCACGATGCAGCGTCAGGCCGAGACCTTCGGCGTGGCGGACGAGTTTGTCGAGGCTTTCGCGATCCAGCCGGCCATCGGGCAGGGAGGCACCGAGTACGACGCCGGCCAATCCAGCGCTGCGTGCGATGTCGATATCGCCGTACATCACCTCCATGTCCTCCGCGGACCAGACGAAGTTGCCGGCGCGTGGACGTATCATGGCATAGCAAGGCAGTTGACGCTGGCCGGCTTCGCGCATCAGGCCGGCGCTCGGCGTCAGGCCGCCGATGGCAAGCGCACTGCACAGTTCGATGCGATCTGCACCGCCGTCGATGGCGGCTGCAAGGCCGGCGCTGTCCTCGATGCAGACCTCAAGCAACATGGCGGCGATCCTCGACATCTCGCAGTCCGAGAATGGCGGCGCCGATCAGGCCGGGCTCGATGCGGCACTGGCTACGCACTACGAGGGGGCGATCGAATTTCCGCAGGATGCGCTGGCGCACGGCGACATCCAGGCGCTCCAGCAGCGGCTCGACATTCGACAAACCGCCTGCCACGGGCACGATGGTTGCGCCGGTAATGTTGACGGTCAGGGCCAGGGGCGGCGCGACGAGATCGATGTAGACGTCGAGCGTTGCACTCGCCTTATCGTCGCCCCCGAGCCAAAGGCCGATGATTTCCTCGCTGGAAACACTGGTGCCATGGAGTAGCGCGTACAGGCGTTCCATGCCGCGCGCGCCACCGATGGTGTCGACGCATCCGGTTTGGCCGCAGCCGCAAGGGTAGGCGGGAATGGCGACAGGGGGTGTGCCGGCAAAGGCCGCAACGATCGGTCCGTGGCCCCATTCGCCGGCAAAGCCGCCGGATGCATTGACCAGCCGCCCGTCGGCGACCAGTCCACCACCGACCCCAGTGCCGAGGATGGCGCCGAAGACAATGCGGTGACCGCGACCCGCGCCGGAAAAGGCCTCGGCCATGGCAAAGCAATCGGCGTCGTTGGCGATCAGCACCGGATAGCCGAGCGCCGTCTCCAGGTCGCTGCCAAGCCTGCGACCGTGGAGGCAGGGAATATTGGCGCAGGTCAGCGTCTGAGTGTCCGGATCGACGACGCCGGCGATGGAGACGGCGATGCCATCAGGCTTTTCCGGGGCCTCGGCAATAATCTCGCGGAGCACCGTGACGAAGGCCTCGAAATCATGGCCGGGCGTAACCCGGCGCGGCAGCGTCGTGATGTCGGATTGGGAGCGGGCAAAACCGCCCTTGATGGCGGACCCGCCGATGTCAAAAGAAACGATCATCCGTCACTCGCTATGGCATTGAGACGACGTTGCTCGCATCCTTTTCCAGCCATTGCAAGAGATCAGCTTCCGGGCGGCGGTGTGAGGACGATGCGGGCCTCGAAGCCATCTGGCTGACCTGGGGCCGGCGACAGCAGGTCCAGTCGGCCGCCCATCTGTGTGACGATCTTGTCGGCAATCGCGAGGCCGAGGCCTGAGCCGGCGGCGCTTGTTTCCCCGCGACGGAACCGTCGCTTGAGGCCGGCAAGCTCTTCGGCCGCGACGACATGGCCGCCGTTCACGACGCTGACGGCATCTCCGGTGACTGAGATGGTGACGACCCCATCGTGCGGTCCGTGGACGAGTGCGTTCTCGATCAGGTTGCGGACGACGATGGCAAAGGCGTCGATGTCGACGCAGCGCGCAAGGGTAACCCCGGCAGCATAGTCCCGCGTGACGCGACCGGCGGTGCGGCTGTCCCGGTCGTAGTCGCCGACGACAGCGTCAACGATGCGCGTCAGATCCAGCGGCTTGTCGGATGCGCCGATCCCGGCTTCGGCACGCGCCAGCTGCAGAAGCTTTTCTGCAAGGCGTCCGAGATTGGCGAGCGCTGTCTCGATGCGTCCGGCCCTGACGGTCAGGGGACCCTCGGGCAGTTCGGCGATCAGCCGTTGTGTCTGCGCCAGGGCACCGGCGATCGGCGTGCGCAGCTCGTGGGCGCTGTTGGCTGTAAATTCCCGTTCGGCCTCCAGTGCCGACCGCAGCCTTCCGAGCAGCAGGTTGACGGAACGGGCAATCGGCCGCAGTTCGCGGGGGAGTGTATCGCCTTCTACCGCTGCCATATTGCCGCTGTCCTTGGTGGCAATCTCGTCGCGCAGCCGGTCGATGGGCGCCAGCGAGCGGCTGACGATGAACTGGATCAGCAGTATGCTCGTCGGTATCAGCAGCAGCAGCGGCCAGAGCAGCGCCACGGTGCCTTCGCGCAGGGCCTCGCGACGGTTTCGGAAGGCATCGGCTACATGCAGGAACAAGGTGCCGTTGAGCGCCGATTCTGTGTAGATCTTGTGCTTCGGCGTGTCGTGAAAACCGACCTTCAGGGGTACGTCATAGGGCGTGGCCGGCGCTTCCTGTGAGTGGATGATGACCTTGCCACTGGAATCGATGACCTGATAGGTGAGATATTCCTTGTTCAGGCCCTGCTGCACGGCCTGCAAAGCCTGGGGATCGGTGGCGCCGTCGCGCTGGGCGAGGTCGTCGAGCACGAGCGGCATCAGTCTTTCCGCTGTTTCCTGCAGCGTTCCGTCGAAGATTTCGGCAAATTCCCGGTTCATCACATAGGCGCCCAGGCCCACCGCGATCAGCCAGAAGAGCACGACGAGCCCTGTGAGCGTGGTGATCAGCCGACGGGTGATGCTGATGCGGCTGAGGCGGCCGAGTGTCTCCGGCATTATCGTTCTCCGAGCGAGTAGCCGACGCCGCGCGCCGTGCGGATGCGGTCCCGGCCGATCTTCTTGCGCAGTCGGCTGACATAGACCTCGACAGTGTTGCTCTCGATTTCGGAGCCGAAGGCATAGAGCGCTTCTTCCACCTGGTCCTTGGAGACCATGGCGCCTGGACGGGCTACCAGCAGGTCGAGAACGGCCCATTCGCGGCCGGTCAGCACGACGTCCTTGCCCGATACGATAAGGCGGCGCTGCGTCTGGTCGACTTCGAGGTCGCCGATCTTGAGCATCGGCTGCGGACTGCCGGAGTAACGCCGGGCAACCGCCATGATGCGGGCGGAGAGCTCGCCCAGATTGAAGGGCTTGACCAGATAGTCGTCGGCGCCGCTGTTCAAACCCTCGATCCGGTCTGAAATCTGGTCACGCGCCGTCAGGATGATGACCGGTGTTTCCTTGGCATTCTTGCGGAGTCTCTTCAGAAAATCGATGCCAGTGCCATCCGGCAATTGCAGATCGAGAAGTATGAGGCCGTAGTGAACCGAGTTCGCCGCGCTTTCGGCATCTCCTAGGTTTCTCACCCAGTCGACGGCATGGACGCTCGCGGCAATGTGGTCGCGTACAGCGCTGCCGAGGGTGTCGTCGTCTTCGACCAGGAGAATTCTCACAATTGCCTCGCAACGCTCGGGGATGTCTGTCCTAATATGGCGGGAGCTATGCGGTCAATCGGGGCTTAAATAAGCCGTGTATCAAGCTGGCGTCGGCGCCTTGCTTGCCAACGCGCATCCATGGCGTCTCTGGACAGACTGCGGCGTCGCGTTTACTTGTCTGCTGCGCAAAGTGCGGGGTCTCCCGCCACCAATGCGAATTCTGAAAGAAGTGCCTGGAGGAGGCTTTATCATGCTCAAGGGAATTTCACCTGCTCTCAATGCCGACGTGCTCCACGCGCTGGCCTCCATGGGCCATGGCGACATGCTTGTCATCGTCGATACCAACTTCCCGGCTGAGTCGGTGGCGCTCGAAACGAGCCTTGGCCATCTGCTGCGGATCGACAACGTCACCTCTCCACAGGCTGCTGCCGCCATCCTGTCGCTGATGCCGCTCGATACGTTCATCGACGACGCAGCCACCCGCATGGAAGTGGTCGGCTCCCCGGATGAACTGCCGGCTGTTCAGGTCGAGATGCAGGCAGAGATTGATCGCGCCGAAGGCAAGCACTGGCCGCTTGTGCCGGTCGAGCGTTTTGCGTTCTATGAGCGTGCGAAGAGCGCCTATTGCGTCATCCAGACAGGCGAGCGCCGGTTTTACGGCTGCTTCACCCTGACCAAGGGCGTCATTCCGCCCGACGCAGCGTAAGGTTCGCGTCGTCACAATCGTGCCTCTGGCTGCAGCGATGTTCGACCCGATGTCGGGGATGCTGCGGCCAGCGCCACAGAAGGGACAGGATGGCCAGGAAGTCGGAAACCCAGGGCAGGCTCGATGATGCGGCAAGAGCCGGGTGGTTGTACTATGTCGCCGGCCGGACCCAGGACGAGATCGCCGGGGCCATGGGGATTTCGCGGCAATCGGCACAGAGGCTTGTGTCGCTCGCGGTTGCCGAAAGGCTGATCAAGGTCCGTCTCGACCATCCGATCGCCGCCTGCCTGCAGCTGGCCGAGGATCTGCGCCGGAAATTCAGCCTCTCCCATGTCGAGGTGGTGCCGAGCGATCCCGGATCGACGTCGACGACTGTCGGCATCGCGGAGGCCGCCGCCGCCGAGATCGAACGCTGGCTCAAGCGACCGGAGCCCATCGTGCTTGCCATCGGCACCGGGCGTACGCTGAAGGCTGCCGTCGATCAGTTGCCCTCCATTGATTGCACGCAGCATCGGATCGTTTCACTCACCGGCAACATCGGTCCGGACGGTTCTGCTGCCTATTACAACGTCATCTTCAGCATGGCGGACGCGATCAAGGCCCGTCACTATCCCATGCCGTTGCCGGTTCTTGTATCGGCTGCTTCTGAGCGTGAGTTGTTGCACGCGCAGGCGCTGGTGCGCTCGACGCTCGATATCAGCGCCGTTGCCGATGTGACCTTTGTCGGGATCGGCGAGATGGGCGTCGACGCGCCACTCTGCGTCGACGGCTTTCTCGGCCGGGAAGAAATGGTCGGGCTTGTCGCCAAAGGCGCAACCGGGGAAATCTGCGGCTGGATCTTCGACGGGGCGGGCAAATTGCTCGAAAACGCCGTCAACGAGCGTGTCGCCAGCGCGCCGATACCCAGCCGCGAAACATCGACCGTGATCGGAATTGCCAAGGGGCAACGCAAACTTGAGGCTATCAGAGCGGCGCTGACAGGCCGGTTGATCAACGGCCTGATTACGGATGAGGCGACTGCCGCATTCTTGATCGACGACTGAAACAAATTTAACCCATTTTCTTCAACGACTTATTTTTTCGTTCGGCGTCGCAGCAACGATTAAGCATTGACAACTTGTCGCATGTTATGAGTAATTGCCCTCGAGCTAAGCGAATGCTCATATTTTCTCTTCTGGGAGGAAGATTATGAAATTGAAGACTCTACTCCTGAGCGCCTGCTCAGTGATGATGCTTGCCGGAATGGCGTCTGCAGAGACGCTAACCATTGCTACCGTCAACAACGGCGACATGGTCCGCATGCAGAAACTTACCGATGATTTCAAGACCAAGAACCCAGGCATCGACCTGCAGTGGGTGACGCTCGAAGAAAACATCCTCCGCCAGAAGGTCACGACCGACATTGCCACCAAAGGCGGTCAGTACGACGTTCTGACGATCGGTACCTATGAAGTTCCGATCTGGGCCAAGCAAGGCTGGCTGCAGCCGCTCGACAATCTCGGCGCGAGCTATGATGTGAATGACCTTCTTCCGGCCATCCGCAGCGGCCTGACCACGGATGGAAAGCTCTATGCTGCGCCATTCTACGGCGAAAGCTCGATGGTCATGTATCGCAAGGACCTTTTCGACAAGGCCGGCCTGAAGATGCCTGATGCCCCGACCTGGGACTTCATCGCAGACGCAGCCAAGAAGATCACCGACAAGAAGGACGAAGTCTACGGCATCTGCCTTCGCGGCAAGGCCGGCTGGGGCGAGAACATGGCTTTCCTGACAGCCATGTCCAACTCCTTCGGCGCACGCTGGTTCGACGAAAAGTGGACTGCACAGTTCGATCAGCCTGAGTGGAAGAAGACACTCGACTTCTACGTGAAGATGCTGAAGGAAGACGGACCTCCAGGTGCTTCTTCGAATGGCTTCAACGAAAACCTCGCCCTGTTCCAGACCGGCAAATGCGGTATGTGGATCGACGCCACGGTTGCTGCTTCCTTCGTTTCCGATCCGAAGCAGTCCAAGGTTGCCGACAAGGTCGGTTTCGCACTTGCTCCTGACAACGGTCTCGGCAAGCGCGGCAACTGGCTCTGGGCCTGGAATCTCGCCATCCCGGCCGGTTCCAAGAAGATTGAAGCTGCCGAGAAGTTCGTCGCCTGGGCAACCAGCAAGGAATACACCAACCTTGTTGCTCAGAAAGACGGCTGGCTGAACGCACCTCCCGGTACCCGCGCTTCGCTCTATGCGAACGCCGACTACCAGAAGGCTGCTCCTTTCGCCAAGATGACGCTGGACAGCATCAACTCCGCCGATCCGACGAAGCCGACTGTCAAGCCGGTTCCCTATGTCGGCGTTCAGTTCGTCGCTATTCCTGAATTCCAGGGTATCGGCACTGCAGTTGGCCAGCAGTTCTCTGCAGCGCTTGCCGGCCAGGTCACTGTTGACCAGGCTCTCAAGAGTGCCCAGGCACTGACGACCCGCGAGATGAAGAAGGCCGGTTATCCCAAGTAAGATATCGGCTGGGCTAGGGAGCGGGGGCGCCTTGCGCGCCTCCCTCCTGTTCGCCGGCGATCGCCCCAAGCGTGACTTGGTGGCCTTTTAAAAATTCCGCTGTTGCGGCCACTCTCCCCGCTTCAAGACAAGATTGGTCCTTTCCATGGCGACCTTACAGACCCGTTCCGCTGCCCGCCTGATGATGGCGCCCTCCGTGATCCTGCTGTTCGCGTGGATGATCGTGCCGCTGGCAATGACGATCTATTTCTCGACGCTGAACTACAATCTGCTGATGCCGGGCGATCATCCATTCATCGGCTTTAGCAATTACGCGTACTTCCTCACCGATCCGG
Organism: Rhizobium sp. B21/90; assembly: GCF_019355815.1. Lineage (NCBI taxonomy): Bacteria > Pseudomonadati > Pseudomonadota > Alphaproteobacteria > Hyphomicrobiales > Rhizobiaceae > Rhizobium > Rhizobium sp. B21/90. The sequence continues at coordinate 960,887 of NZ_CP072162.1, forward strand.
CCTTCCTACAGGCGCTGATGAACACGCTGCTGCTGGTTGGCGGCGCGCTGCTCATCACCATTGTCGGCGGTATTGCCTTCGCGCTGCTGCTGGACCAGCCGATGTTCGGCCAGGGGATCGTCCGCATCCTCGTCATCGCGCCGTTCTTCGTCATGCCGACCGTCGCGGCGTTGATCTGGAAGAACATGTTCATGAACCCGGTGAACGGCCTATTTGCCTATGCAGCAAAGGCCATCGGGCTACAGCCTTACGACTTTCTGGCCAACGCCCCCCTGGCCTCGGTGATCGTCATCGTCGCCTGGCAGTGGCTGCCTTTTGCGACGCTCATCATGCTGACAGCACTCCAGTCGCTCGACGAAGAGCAGAAGGAAGCCGCCGAGATGGACGGTGCCGGCGTGATATCGAAATTCATCTACATCATCCTGCCGCACATGGCGCGCGCCATCACTGTGGTCATCCTGATCGAGACGATCTTCATGCTGTCGGTGTTTGCCGAAATCCTGGTCACCACCAATGGCGGGCCAGGCACGGACAGCACGAACCTGACCTATCTCGTCTATTCGCAGGCGCTGCTGCAATTCGACATCGGTGGTGCATCGGCGGGCGGTATCGTTGCCGTCGTGCTTGCCAACATCGTCGCTATCTTCCTCGTCCGCATCGTCGGCAAGAATCTGGAGGCTTGAGATGGCTCGCAGCGTTTCCACCCGCCACAAGGTCATCGTCTCGGTCGTCGCCTGGGCGCTCGGGCTGCTGATCTTCTTCCCGATCCTCTGGACCTTCCTCACCAGCTTCAAGTCGGAAGGCGATGCCGTTGCCTCGCCACCGCTGTTCCTGTTCTTCCACTGGACGACCGAGAACTATGTCGAGGTGCAGTCGCGCTCGGACTATTTCCTGCACTTCTCGAACTCGGTCATCATCGCCGTCGGGTCGACCATCATCGGGCTGATCATCGCGGTTCCTGCCGCCTGGGCAATGGCTTTTTCGCCGACCAAGCGGACCAAGGACATCCTGATGTGGATGCTCTCCACCAAGATGATGCCGCCGGTCGGCGCCCTCATTCCGATCTATCTTCTCTTCCAGGCCACCGGCCTGCTCGACAGCCGCATTGGTCTCGTCGGCGTGCTGACGCTCATCAACCTGCCGATCATCGTCTGGATGCTCTATACTTACTTCAAGGAAATTCCGGGCGAGATCCTAGAAGCAGCCCGCATGGACGGCGCCTCGCTGATGAAGGAAATCATCTACGTGCTGACGCCGATGGCAATACCGGGCATCGCCTCGACATTGCTGCTGAACGTCATCCTCGCCTGGAACGAGGCGTTCTGGACGCTCAATCTCACCGCTTCCAAGGCGGCGCCGCTGACGGCCTTCATTGCCTCCTACTCGAGCCCCGAAGGTCTGTTCTATGCAAAACTTTCGGCCGCCTCGACCATGGCGATTGCGCCGATCCTGATCCTCGGCTGGTTCAGCCAAAAGCAACTCGTTCGCGGCCTGACTTTTGGCGCGGTCAAATAAGATATCTGGGAGAGAGACATGGGCAGCATTACCCTTCAGAAGGTTTCGAAGGTCTTTGGCGAAGCCAAGGTCATCCCCTCCATCGACCTTGAAATCAAGGACGGCGAGTTCGTCGTTTTCGTCGGGCCGTCCGGTTGCGGAAAATCGACGCTGTTGCGGCTGATCGCCGGGCTGGAAGATGTGTCCGGCGGCAAGATCATCATCGACGGCAAGGACGGCACGAGCCTCGGACCCTCCGAGCGCGGGCTTGCCATGGTGTTCCAGTCCTATGCGCTCTATCCGCATATGAGCGTGCGCAGCAATATCGCCTTCCCGCTCAAGATGGCCGGCATGTCGAAGGACGAGATCGACCGCAAGGTGAGCGAAGCCGCTCGCGTGCTGAACCTCACCGATTATCTCGACCGCAAACCGCGCATGCTGTCCGGCGGCCAGCGCCAACGCGTCGCCATCGGCCGTGCCATCGTGCGCCAGCCATCGGCCTTCCTCTTCGACGAGCCGCTTTCAAACCTCGATGCATCGTTGCGCGTCAACATGCGTCTCGAGATCAGCGAATTGCACCAGCAGCTGAAGACCACCATGGTCTACGTGACCCACGACCAGGTCGAAGCCATGACCATGGCAGACAAGATCGTCGTTCTCAACCGCGGCAACATCGAGCAGGTCGGCTCGCCGATGGAGCTCTACAAGAACCCGGCAAACCTCTTCGTCGCCGGCTTCATCGGTTCGCCGAGGATGAATTTCGTCACCGGCGTCTATGCGGAACCATTTGGCGCGCCGACGGTTGGCGTTCGGCCCGAGCATATCGTGCTGTCGACCGAAAGCGGCGTTTGGCAGGGCAAGGTCACCGTTGCCGAGCATCTCGGCTCCGATACGTTCCTGCACGTCGATGTCGAAGGCATCGGCCACATCACGGCGCGTGGTACCGGCGAATTCCCGGTCAAGGCAGGCGAGATCGTCTACATGACCCCGGACCGCACCCGCATCCACAAGTTCGACGACAAGGGCCTGGCCATCGCCTCCTAGGCTGGCCACGCCGCACCCGCGAGGAGCGATGACGCATGTCCCGGCGAGTGAGCCGGGAAGCGCAGTGGCCGACGGGCGCAACGACAATATGGACCATCAGGACCTTTCGGAAGGACTTTCGACAATGACCAAACTCTCGCTGGCAACCCTGAAAGCCATTTCGGAGACGGCCGCCATCCCGGCCTACGACCGGTCTCAGCTGTCGGCCGGTATCGTCCATTTCGGCGTCGGCAATTTCCACCGTGCCCATCAGGCGGTCTATCTGGACGACCTGTTCACTGCGGGCCATGATCATGACTGGGCAATCGTCGGTGCGGGCATGTTGCCGTCCGACGCCAGCATGCGTGAAAAGCTTGCGGCGCAGGATTTTCTGACGACCGTTGTCGAGCAGGACAACAACTCGACGTCGGCGCGCGTCACAGGTCCGATGATCGACATCCTGCCAGTCGGCGATTCCGCGGCGATCATTGCAAAGCTCGCCGACCCGGCCATCCGTATCGTGTCCATGACCATTACCGAGGGCGGCTATTTCATCGATGCCTCGGGCAAGTTCAATCCGGCCCACCCGGCCATCATCGCCGACGGCCAGAATCCTGGCGAACCGAAGACGGTCTTCGGCCTGATCGTTGCCGGGCTGAAGGCGCGCAAGGACAAGGGCCTCGTCCCGTTCACCGTCATGTCCTGCGACAACATTCCGCACAATGGCGTGGTGGCGACCAACGCCGTCGTTGGCACTGCGCGGCTTTCGGACCCTGACCTTGCCGACTGGATCAAGGCCAACGTTGCCTTCCCGAACGCCATGGTCGACCGCATCACGCCGGCGACCGGGCAGCGCGAGATCGACCTGCTGAAAGATGTTTTCAGCATCGAGGACAATTGGCCGGTCTATTGCGAAGAGTTCAAACAATGGGTGCTCGAGGACAAGTTCACGGCCGGCCGCCCGGCGCTCGAAAAGGTCGGCGTCACCTTCGTGCCCGATGTCACGCCCTACGAGCACATGAAGATCCGCATCCTCAATGGCGGCCACGCAGCGATCGCCTATCCGGCGGCACTGATGGACATCCATTTCGTCCATGATTCGATGGAAGATCCACTGATCCGGGCTTTTCTCGCCAAGCTCGAGAACGAAGAAATCATTCCCATCATCCCGCCTGTGCCAAACACCGACTTGAAGGACTATTTCGCGCTGATCGAGCACCGGCTCCTGAACCCGAAGATTGCCGATACCATTCCGCGCCTCGCGCAGGACGGCTCCAATCGCCAGCCGAAATTCATCCTGCCATCGACGCTCGATAATCTGGCGCAGGGCAGGGACATCGTCGGCTTGTCGCTGGTCTCCGCTCTGTGGTGCCGTTATTTCGCCGGCACGACGGACAGCGGCAAGGAAATCGTCTTCAACGATGCCAGTTCGGATCGACTGCATGCAGCAGCACTGAAGGCGAAGACAGATCCGGCGGCTTTCCTCGTTTTCGACGACATTTTCGGCGAGGTCGCCAAGTCCCAGCTTTTCCGAAAGCGTTTTGCGCATGCACTGAAGACGCTGTGGGAAAAGGGTACGCGCGAAACGATGCAGCTTTACCTCGACAACAATCTGGCTGATTAAACATCGGCCGGCGTCCCGAGAGGCGCCGGCATCCCTGTGGATGAAGGTGGACCGGCAATGATTGACGCGGAAAACGGGCTTGTCATCTTCGACTGCGATGGCGTTCTCGTCGACAGCGAACCGCTCTCCATCGCCGTTGTCGTCCAGGCGATGCGGGACAGCGGTATCGAAATCGATGCTGAAGGTGCATACCAGCGCTTTCTCGGCAAAAGCCTTGCAACCCTGATCGACACATTGGATACGGAATTTAACGTTCAGGCCGACCAGGCTTTTCTCGATCGTATCCGCGAAGACCTCTATGCCCGGTTTCGCAGCGAACTGCAGCCGATTGCCGGCATCGGCGAAACCCTCGACAGTCTCGACATCAGGCGCTGCGTGGCCTCGTCCAGCCAGCTGGAGCGGATCAAGCTGTCGCTCGGCCTGACGGGCCTTCTCGATCGGCTTGAGCCGCATATTTTCAGCGCCAGCATGGTCAAGCGCGGAAAGCCGGCGCCGGACCTGTTTCTCTATGCGGCGAAGCAGATGGGCGTCCCACCGGAAAACTGCATCGTCGTCGAGGATAGTCCTGCGGGCATCGTCGCTGCACGGGCCGCTGGGATGACGGTCTTTGCCTTCACCGGCGGAGCGCATGCCACCTCGGCCCACTACCGTGCCGAACTGGACCGGCTTGCACCAGAAGTGGTGTTTGACGCGATGCCGGATTTGATACACCTTGTCCAAAAACACAGGACGGACGGGACCGGGACTTAATGCGTAATCATGTGATTGCGGTCGATATCGGCACGAGCAGCGCGCGCGCCGGCGTGTTCGATTCGCATGGGCGGATGTTGGGCAAGGGCGAGCATCCGATCCTCATGAACCGGCCGCAGGAAAATCACGCGGAACATAGCTCGGAGGATATCTGGTCGGCAGTCTGTGCCGCCGTCCGGGCTGCACGCTCTGCCTCCGGCGTGGCGGCAGAAGCGATTGCCGGCATCGGCTTCGATGCCACCTGCTCGCTGGTGGTGCGCGACCGCGATGGCCAGCCGCTGACGGTATCGACCGGAGGCGAGGCGCGCTTCGACACCATCGTCTGGCTCGACCACCGGGCGCTGGCGGAAGCGGACCTCTGCACCGCAACGCAGCACCGGGTCATTGCCCATTCCGGCCATGTAATGTCGCCGGAAATGCAGATACCGAAGCTGATGTGGCTGAAGAAGAACCTGCCGGAGAGCTGGGCCCGGAGCGCCTACTTCTTCGATCTGGCGGATTTCATGACCTACAAGGCGACCGGATCGCTGGCTCGCTCGCGTTGCACGTTGACGGCGAAATGGAACTACCTGGCGCATCGCAGCCCCGGTTGGCAGCACGACTTTCTCGACCAGATCGGTCTCTCCGACCTCCTCGAGCGTGGACACCTGCCGGAGGACACGGCGCCGGTCGGCTCGAGCATTGGCATGTTGAGCGCGGAGGCGGCGGAAGCGCTCGGGCTCGACAGGAGTTGCCATGTCTCCGCCGGGGTCATCGATGCCTATGCGGGCGCATTGGGGGCGCTTGCCGGCCATGTCGGCAAGCCGGGGGAACTGCAGCGACAACTCGCGCTGATCGCGGGAACGTCGAGCTGCGTCGTCGCCTTTTCCCGCGAAATGCCGGCCAGCACCGGAATGTGGGGCCCATATTTCGACGTCGTCTATCCCGACTGGTGGCTGGTCGAGGCAGGCCAGTCGGCAACCGGCGGGCTGCTGGACCATATCGTCCGGATGCACGCTGCCGGTGGCGCGCCGACCGCTGCCCTGCATGCCGAGATCGTTGCTCGGATTGCGGAGTTGCGCGATAAGGAAGGTGCCGCTTTCGGTGCCCGCATTCACGTGCTGCCTGATTTCCACGGCAACCGGTCGCCGCTTGCCGACCCGCATGCGGTCGGGGTCATCAGCGGCCTGACGCTCGACACATCGTTCGACGGATTATGCCGGCTCTACTGGCGCACGAGCCTCGGGATTGCCCTCGGTATTCGCCATATCCTCGACAAGATGCGGGAACACGGGCACGTTCCGGACACCCTGCATGTTGCTGGTGGGCATGTGAAGAATGCCGTGCTGATGGAACTCTACGCAGACGTCACCGGCTGCACCGTGATCGTGCCGAAAATGAACGAAGCCGTGCTGCTCGGCACCGCCATTGCGGCATCGGTCGCCTGTGGCATGCACCAGACACTGGCGACGGCCGGAGCGGCGATGTATCCGGGCGGCAACGAGCGCGTGCCCGATGCCAGCAGGAAGGCCGGCTATGACCGGGAGTACAGACGGTTCCTGGCGATGATCCGCCATAGGGCCGAACTCGACATGCTGGATTAGAGCATTTCAGCATCTCATGGGCTGCTGAAATGTTCTATCACTTTGTTTTCGTTCACTTCCAGACGCGGTCGATACGCAGCCTCGCTGTAACCGCTCCACCCGCCTCTTGGATTACCGCATCGGTGCTTCGGCAAACATGTTCTCGAGTTCTGCCAGCCGCCGTGCGCGGACTTCTGCGTCCTGGCCGGCCGCGTGGATGACGGCTGTTGCCAGGAACTCCAGTAGTGCGGACATCGCAGTCAGATTATCGCGTGGCCCGACCCGGGGCGGCGGGACGGACAGCGTGGTGTTGGCGAATTCGTGGGCCCAGTCGGTGTACTGGCTGGTGACCAGCAGGACCTTCAGGCCGGAGCGACGGGCGGAGCGGGCCAGCAGTCGCGATTTCGCGAAGCGGTGCGAGTCGATGATGATGAGCAGCGAATTCGTCGTGGATGGTGCCAGAAGCTCCATGTAGGTGGCATTGCCGTTGCCGGCCATCCGCACGTTGTCGCGGGCAAAGCTGAGGCGATCGCAAAAATACTGGCCGATAGGGCAGGTCAGATGGCACGCGACAAACACGTCGCTTGCACCGAGGATGGAAGAGACCGCGTCGGCCCATTGCGGCTGGGAGGAGAGATTGTAGACATGGTGCAGCATGTCCAGTTGCTCTGCCATCAACGCTGCCAGCGGCAGGCCTGCGGCGGCATCCTGGTGGAGCTGCTCGACGGTCGTCGGGTTCTTCTGCAGCGCGGTCGGCGGAACCGTTTCGCGCAGGTGAACCTTGAAGCCATCCAGCCCCTGGTAGCCGAGCGCACGCAGGAAGCGGCCGACGGTCATCGGGCTGAGTTCCAGCCTGTCGGCAACGGACGATGCAGTCTCGTATGGCAGTTCGCTCATATGGTCTGAAAAGTACCGCGCAATCCGTCGTTCGGCGGGCGTGCCGGATTTGATATATTGTTTTAGCTTCTGGCTGAGGTCGTCCATTCTGCCTCGCAATGTTATTGCGCCATCACTGTCCAAACAAAACAATCTGTGCGCGTCAATGCCTAATTTTCAGGTTCGTCAAAAGTAAGGTTTGTCTCGTGTAATATCATTCATTTTATATTAGTGCAGCCTTTATTACAATGTTGGCGTTGCTTGTACACACCGAGTTCTTGTCGGAGTGCCTGGCCTCCCTTACATAGATCAAAAGCCTTTTACGCGAGAATGTCATCCATGATCATAGAATCTGCACGCCTGGCGGTTGCCAATCTGCTGGCACCGGACATGCGCCGGCTGGTCTGGAAAGTACTCGGCCTCTCCATCGCCGTCCTGATCTGCTTCTGGCTGGCTTTGCAGGCGGTTGTCGCCACCTACGGGGTGTCTTTACTGCACTACTTTTTCTCAGGACTGCCTGCCTGGGTCGACTGGCTGGCCGTGGCGCTGGCGGCAGTCGTGGGCCTTGGCGCGGCCTTCCTGCTGGCGCCGGTGACGGGGCTGGTCGCCGGGCTGTTCCTGGATGACGTTGCTGCCGTCGTCGAACGCCAGGACTATCCGCTCGATGTCCCCGGCAAAGCGATGCCCTTCGGCCCTGCCATGGTCAGTTCGATCAAGTTCCTCGGCGTGCTCATCGTCGGCAACGGCATAGCGCTTATTCTGCTGATCGTGCCGGGCGTCAATCTCGTCGCCTTCTTCCTGGTTAACGGCTACTTACTCGGCCGCGAGTTTTTCGAATTTGCCGCCAGCCGCTTTCGCTCACCGCAGCAGGCCCGGAATTTCCGAAAGAAGAACGCATCCACGGTTTTCCTGGCCGGGCTGGTGATTGCCGCGTTTCTGGCCATCCCGTTCGTCAACCTGCTGACGCCGCTGTTTGCCGGCGCCATGATGGTGCATCTGCACAAGCGGCTGACCCTCCGCGATCCCTCATTCTCCGACGAATTGCGGCGGTAGGGGGACCAGCGGTGCCGGGATGTCGCAGCTTTTTTCCGGCGCGCGACAGAGGTCGGCAATGATGCAATGTTCGCATTCCGGCCGCCGGGCCTTGCAGACGTAGCGCCCGTGCAGGATCAGCCAGTGATGGGCGTGGTAGAGATAGTGGTCCGGAATGACCTTCATCAGCCGCTGCTCGACCTCGTCCGGCGTCTTGCCGGGTGCGAGCCGGATGCGGTTGCCGATACGGAAGATATGCGTGTCGACGGCCATCGTGGAATGGCCGAAGGCCATGGATAGCAAGACATTGGCGGTCTTGCGGCCGACGCCCGGCAGTGTCACCAGCTCTTCGCGGGTCTGCGGCACCTCGCCGCCGAAATCGCTGATCAGCTTTGCCGAAAGGGCTACGACGTTTTTCGCCTTGTTACGATAGAGGCCGATCGTGCGGATATACTCCCGGATACGATCCTCGCCGAGGTCGAGCATCTTCTGTGGCGTATCGGCGACGGCAAACAGGGCGCGCGTCGCCTTGTTGACACCGACATCTGTCGCCTGCGCTGACAAGGCCACAGCAACGAGCAGCGTGAAGGGATTGACGTGCTCCAGTTCGCCCTTTGGCTCAGGCCGCTGGATCGAGAAGCGGCGGAAGATCTCGTCGACTTCCGACTTTGGGTAGATGCTGCGGAACGAGGGCTTGCGGCGTGCTGTCGCAAGGGCCTTTTTCGGGGCCGGAAGGCCGGATTTGATCTTGGGATTTGCCATCAAAGACCTATAATCGCGGACAATGACCGATGGCAACGGCGGGGCGCCGGAAGAAAAGCTGGTTTTTTCTGCGGAGCTTTTTCCGCATCGCTCGCTCGGCCGCAAGGGTTTCAAGGTCATGCTCGCAATGGCCGGCTTTCTCAGCCTCTTCTATGGTGGCCTGTTCGTTGCCAGCGGCGCTTGGCCGATCGGCTTTTTCCTCGGTGCGGATTTCCTGCTTCTCTATGGCGCCTTCTGGCTGAACTATCGGGCGGGTCGTGTCCGCGAGGAGGTCAGGGTGTCCCGCACCGATGTCTCCATCCGCAAGGTGCTGGCCTCCGGCCGTTCCGTCGAGCATCGTTTCAACCCGTTCTGGCTGCGCTTCCTCGTCCGGCGGGAACCCGGCATCGGTATCCGTTCCATGCATGTGTCGGGCGAGGGGCGGCGGGCGGATGTGGGGTCGTTTCTCAACCCGGAGGATCGCGAAAGCTTTGCCAAGGCATTCCGGGCAGCACTTGCGACAGTGAAGCGGCGAATTTAGCGTCGGCGCAAGAAACGGGTGGCGAGACGGGTGGCGAACCATCATCATGGCCGCAAGGAGACCGATGATGAACATGGCGCCGCTGCTTACGAAAGACATTACCCCGGAAGGATCCGACTACGAGGTCGTGCGCAGCGTCATCGAACTGATCACCGAGGACTACCGCGACCAGCCATCCCTGGAAGATCTCTCCGCGCGGCTGGGGCAGTCGCCGACACAGTTGCAGAAGACATTCACCCGCTGGGCCGGGCTGTCGCCCAAGGCCTTCCTGCAGGCGGTGACGCTGGATCACGCCAAGCGGCTGCTGAGGCAGGAGGCACTGCCTTTGCTGGAAGCGTCGATCGAGGTCGGACTTTCCGGCCCGAGCCGGCTGCACGACCTGTTCGTCACCCACGAGGCGATGTCGCCGGGGGAATGGAAGGCGAAGGGCGGTGGTCTGACCATCCGCTACGGCTTCCATGCCAGCCCGTTCGGCATGGCGCTGGTCATGGTCACCGATCGAGGTCTGGCCGGCCTGGCATTCAGCGATACCGGCAGCGAGGCCGCCTGTCTCGAAGACATGACCTGCCGCTGGCCGAACGCCGGGTATGTCGAGGATAGTCAGGCAACGGCGCCCTTTGCCAGGCGTATTTTCGAGCCGGGCCAGTGGTCTGCGGACCAGCCGCTGCGTGTCGTATTGATCGGGTCCGATTTTCAGGTGCGCGTCTGGGAAAGTCTTTTGAAAATTCCCTTCGGCAAGGCAATGACCTACTCGGACATCGCCCGGGATATCGGCCAGCCGACAGCGATGCGGGCAGTCGGTGGGGCAATCGGCCGAAATCCGATTTCGTTCGTCGTTCCCTGCCATCGCGCGCTGGGCAAGGGCGGGGCGCTGACCGGTTACCATTGGGGGCTGACGCGCAAACGTGCGATGCTCGGCTGGGAAGCCGGCAAGGCCTGAGGTCAGGCGGCAACCGGCTCCATGCGGCCGAGCAGCTCTCGCGCTGCACTTTCGTCGGTGATGAGCGTGTTGCAGCCGATACGCCTGATCGTGGCATGGATGGCCGTCGCCCGGTGCGCGCCGCCGCAGGCGAGAACGATGTGCTTTGCTTTCTTCAGGGTATCGAGATCGACGGACATCACCCGGCTGTTAATGGTGTGGTCGACGGAGTTTCCGTCGGCATCGAGGAAATTGAACATGGTGTCGCAGACGCAGCCGGCAGCGATGAGCTCATCGAGTTCGGCCGTGGATATGAAGCCTTCCGAGAGCGATGTGGAGTGCGGGCCGATATCGCCGCAGCTGACGATGGCCAGATCTAGGTTTTCCGCCAGCCGGTAGATAGCTTCGAGGCCGCATTTTTCGATCAAGTTTCTCTTCGTCTCGATCGAGTCGACCAGCAGCGGTGCTAGAAACATGTAGCATTCGGCGCCGAGCTGGCTTGCCAGTCGCCACGTATAGTCGATCGGATTGGTCTGCTGGACGGCAACGATGCCGCCGAGCAGCGAGACCACCTTGCAATTGTCGCGGCGTGGTGGGCGGAAACTGCCGAGCGATGCCGTCATCGTCCGGCCCCAGCCGACACCGATGGTATAATCGTCGGGGATGGCTTCGGTCAGGAACTGTCCGAGCGCCAGGCCGACGCACTTTGCCTGGGCATCGACGCCGCCGCCTGCGGGCGTCGGCACGACAATCGCTTCGTCCAGCCCGAAAGCACGTTCCAGCTTGATGGACAGCTCGACGCAATCGTCGATGCCGTCGTTGATCCAGATCTGCACCTCGCTGCGCCGTCGCGCCTCGTCGAGCAGGCGGATGACGGTGGTGCGGCTGATGCCGAGCTGCTCGGCTACGTCCTTCTGCGTCAGGCTCTGGTTGTAGTACAGCCAGGCAGCCCTCAGGCGCAGCGATGCCGTTTCCGAATAGGCGATGTGGGTTCCACGTCTGAGCTTGGCCATATGTCCTCCGGCAACAAGGCCGCCGAGAATTTGCCGCCACGATGACATTGGCGGACGTCGCGTGCATGTTGTTCGCCGCTACCCCGGCTTTTCAGGGTTGATATTGGGCGGCGTGAGACTTATGTCAATTGAAATGCACAAATGTCCTTGACTTTTCATTGGTGGAGCGGTGATATCCACCTTGGAAAACCGAGTCTCTTGTCCAGCGAGGAGGGCAATCTGCGGGCAGCTGTTATGATTGCGTGCTGGAGCGGCGATGCCGGGAACATAGTTCCGCGCTTGCACCGCATGGCTCCCCCGGCATATCCTAAAGCCCGCGCCATACACCTGCGGAACCCTTGCGTCCGCCGGAACATCGTCACTGCCCTCTCGTTTACTTGCGTCCGGGAGGGCCTGCCAACCTTACCGTTCGCCACGCAAGACGGCGCCGGCCCTCAGTTCGAAATCAACAAGGATATTCATCATGACTTCCAAGCTTGACCAACTTCGCGAAATGACGACCGTCGTCGCCGATACTGGCAACATCGAGGCCGTCGCGCGCCTGAAGCCAGTGGATTGCACGACAAACCCATCGATCGTCCTGAAGGCACTCGGCACGCCGATGTTTGCCGACGATATCAAGGAAGCCGTTGCCTGGGGCAAGAAGCAGTCGGGTTCTTCCGAGGCCGTTGCAGAAGCTGTTGCCGACCGCTTGGCGGTTTCCGTCGGCGCCGCGCTGTCGAAGCTGGTACCCGGCCGCGTTTCTACCGAAGTCAACGCCGACCTTTCGTTCGACACCAAGGCCTCGATCGAGAAGGCGCATGCCATCGTTGCCGGCTATAAGGAACGCGGTATCGAGAAGGATCGTATCCTGATCAAGCTGGCGTCCACATGGGAAGGCATCCGGGCTGCCGAAGTCCTGCAGAAGGAAGGCATCGACTGCAATCTGACGCTGCTGTTCAGCATGGCCCAGGCTGCTGCCTGCGCCGATGCGAAGGTGTTCCTGATCTCGCCGTTCGTCGGCCGTATTCTCGACTGGTACAAGAAGTCGACCGGCAAGGACTACACCTCGGAAGAAGATCCAGGCGTCATCTCGGTTCGTGAAATCTACAACTACTACAAGGCCAACGACATCAACACGATCGTCATGGGCGCTTCGTTCCGCAGCGCCGAGGAAGTGGCGGCACTTGCCGGCTGCGACCGCCTGACGATCAGCCCGAACCTGCTCGACGAACTCGCAAAGGACGAAGGCAAGCTCGAGCGCAAGCTCTCGCCGGATGTCAAGAAGGCAACGCCGAAGCTAAACGTCGATGAAAAGACTTTCCGCTGGATGATGAACGAAGACGCCATGGCCACTGAAAAGCTTGCCGAAGGCATTCGCCAGTTCGGCAAGGATCTGGTGACACTGCGTGAAATGGTCTCCAAGGAACTGAAGGCCGCTTAAGCGTCACGACTGAACTATGATCTCGAAGGCCTGGTCGCAGCACGCAGCCAGGCCTGTTTCTTTGCGGTCGGTTCACAGGTTCCAGAGCCGTTGGGCATTCTGCCGATAGAGCCGTGCCCGCTCGCTTTCGCTGCAGCCGGCGATGAGGGCGTGGGTTGCAGCCACCCAGGTCGATAGCCCGCCGCCGAGGGTGCAGACTGGCCAGTCGCTTCCCCAGATGACACGATCCCATCCGAAGCTTGCGATCGAGTGCTCGATGAATGGCCTCAAAGTCTCCACCGTCCAGCTTTGTGGATCGGCGTAGGCAACGACGCCGGAAATCTTCACGCTGACATTCTGACGGCGTGCGATTTCCCGAATGCCGTTTTGCCAGACCTCGCTCGGGCCGTCCTTAATGGCCGGAACTCCACAATGATCGAGGATGAAGCGGACCTCGGTGTTGAGGTCGATGAGGGCGATCGCATGCTCGATCTGATGCGGCAGGACGCAGAGGTCGAAGGTCAGCCTAGTCCCCGCCATGAGGCTGAGGTTTTCGCGAAAGAGCGGGAGGGTGGACAGTTCGTCGGGGACGACATGCAGGACGCGGCGCAGGCCTTTGACGAAAGGATCTGCGAGCACGCGCTCGAGGTAGCCCGGAAAGTCCGCATCCTCCGGGCGGCAAGCTGCAATCGCGCCGCGGATGAGACTGTCCGACCGAGCGCCGAGCTCGCGCACATACTCTGTTTCCGGCTCAATGTCGGATGGATCGACGTCGACCTCCATGTGCAGGACGCCGGTGATGCCGCACCGTTTTGCTTCGAGGGCATAATCGTCGTAGAGACTGTCACGGTTGAGCGCGCCTGAGCCGGCGAGCCAGGGGTAGTTCAGCCTTGTCCGGTCGACGATATGAAGATGGCTATCGAACAGCATGGTTTCCTCCGGATATGCCGTCAGGCTTTTCACGGAAGAATAGGGTATTCATATAAGAGTTATCAACCTGCGTCGTCCACCATTCCGGCAACCGTCTCGGAAATCTCCGCTGCTGCGGCGCGTACAAACGCTTTGACTTGGTCGAAGCTGGGTGCCTTGTCGCTTACCGGCTGGATATAGGGACAGGTAAGAGCGGCCAGCGCGTTACCATCTCGCGCCAATATGGGCGCGGAAATGTTGCGGACGCCTGTCGTCTGCAGGCTGTCCATGGTCTCGAAGCCGCGCTCCCTGATGACCTGCAGCCGCCCGATGAGATCGCCGGGCATGGCGACATCATCGTCGCGGCGCTGCTGCTCGTCGATCATCATCTGTCGCTGCTTTTCGTCGCGGAAAGCGAGCAGCACATGGCCGGAACCGGTGTTGAACAAGCTGATCTGGGCGCCGACCCGGATCGAGATCCCCCAATAGGTCGGCGAATCCTGCTGGGCGATAATGGCGACGGAACCGCGATCAAAGACCGCCAGATGGCAGGCCTGTTCGGCGCGGTTGGCAAATTCGCGCATCAGCGGCGTCGAGAACGACACAAGCCGGCGCACGGGCGCATGAAAATGTGCCAGCCCGAACAGCTTCAGCGTCAGTAAAAAGCGGTCGCCTTCCTGTCGCTGGACATAGCCGCGCCGCACGAGCCGGTCGAGCATCCGGTAGAATTCGTTGGGGCTCTTGCCGAGATGCTTGGCGATCTCCGCCTGTGTCAGGCCGCCGTCGATGCGCGCCAGAAGCTCCAGAATATCGAGACCCTTGTCGAGCGCCGGGGCTCTGTACCGGTCACCTTCCTCGTCAGCGCTGGCCATCTCGTCCCTGTCACTACAATTTTGACTGAAAACTTTCATATATGAATGGAGGACGTTTGCAAGCGATGCGCTGCTACCTTGACGCTGGACAATGTGGCGTTTACAGATAAATCAAGCATGCATATGTGGATATTATCGCTGTTGAGCGGGCGTGTGAATGTCTCTGGACGCTGTCGCGTCAGCGGGCATAGAGTTCGAACTGGCTGGCTCAAGTCGTTCATTGTGTAAACGATCCCGGCTTGATGCCAGGCGTTCCGGCAGATCTTAGGACAGGGAAATTCGATATGGGACACGGACTGGAAGGCAAGACCGTCGTGATCACAGCGGCGGCGCAGGGCATCGGCCGCGCATCGGCCGAACGCTTCCTCGGGCTTGGCGCCCGGGTCATTGCGACCGATATCAACGAGGCGGCGCTGGCGAGCCTCGAGGGAGCCGAAACCCACGTCCTCAATGTGCTCGACAGCGATCGCGTCAAGGAATTTGCCAGCAAGATCGGCACCATCGACGTGCTGTTCAATTGTGCCGGCTTCGTACACGCGGGCAGCATCCTCGACTGCGAGGAGAAAGACTGGGACTTCTCCTTCAACCTCAATGCCAAGGCCATGTACACAACATGCCGTACATTCTTGCCGGGCATGCTGGAGAAGGGCAAGGGTGTCATCGTCAACATGGCATCGGTCGCCTCAAGCGTTAAGGGCGTGCCGAACCGCTTTGCCTACTGTGCCTCCAAAGCTGCCGTGATCGGCCTGACCAAGTCTATTGCCGCCGATTTCGTGGCCAAGGGCATTCGTGCCAACGCCATTTGCCCCGGCACGGTAGATAGCCCGTCGCTTCACGAGCGCCTTCGGGCCACCGGCGACTACGACAAGGCCATGACCGATTTCATTGCCCGCCAACCGATGGGGCGCATCGCCACGCCGGAAGAGATTGCTGCCTTGGTGACATATCTCGCCGGGGATGAATCGGGCTTCACGACGGGCCAGGCGCTGGTTGTGGACGGCGGCTGGACCGGCTGACAGTAGGCGGCCGATCTAGACCCTGAAGTTGCAGATTACAGCACATGTTTGCCGGTGCGGTGGCTTGAGCCGGATGGCTTGTCAGATTGCCCCGCCACTGTATATCAGGACGATGTGACCAGGAACGGAGCGCCGGCATGCAGCAGAGTGTGAAGCGAAGGGCGGCGCGATCGCCCGTCGTGATGCTGGTGCGCAAGCATCTGAACGTCGTACTCGCTGTCCTGACCAGCCTGGTCGTCTTTGCGCTGACGACGTCCCGGCAGTTCAATGCCAGCAACTTTCTGGCAAGCTGGAACTGGGGTGCTGTCGTCTATATCGCCTTCACCTGGTATCGCATGCTGCGCTCCAACGTCAGCCGCATCCGGCAGCGATCGGCCGACTGCGACTTTTCCGACGTGTTGGTGCTTTGCCTGTCGATCGCAGCCGCAGTGGCGAGCATCGGGGGTATCGGCATCGAACTCAGCGGCGTCAAGAATGCCTCGCCTGAGCAGGCTCTGGAGAATGCCGGGACGGCGTTTTTGACGATCCTGATTTCCTGGATCTTCCTGCACACGCTGTTCACCACCCACTATGCCCACCGTTTCTATGCAGACAGCAGCGGCAAGCCGCCGATCCGCTTTCCCGACGATATCAAGGAGCCCAATTATTGGGATTTCCTGTATTTCACCTTCACGATCGGCGTTGCATCGCAGACTGCCGATGTCGCTATTGCCACGACATCGATGCGCAAGACTGCGCTGCTGCATTCCGTATTGTCGTTCCTGTTCAATACCACGATATTGGCTTTAGCGATCAATGTCGGTGCCAGCCTCATCTAGGCTTGTTTTGGCAGCGACTTCAGCAATGCAACGCTAGACTTGCCTGACCCTGTACCGGCAAACAATTTGTCGGGCTTGACTACTATCCAAGGGCCAATGTTCTGTGTAGGTCAAATTTGGTTTGTCTTCCCGCAGCGTAAGGGGAGGCGCCTTGTTCAAGCGTGGCGAGTGAGCGTGGAATGTCAGACGAGCTATCGACCTCCTCAGTCCGGGCCATCTCGCGGATCGATGCCGTTCCCACCATTCTCGAAGTTGTCTGCAAGACCACCGGCATGGGATTTGCGGCAGTCGCCAGGGTCACAGAAGATCGCTGGATTGCCTGCGGGGTGCGGGACGACATTGCCTTTGGCCTGGAGCCGGGCGGCGAATTGAAGGTCGAGACAACGATCTGCCACGACATCCGTGAGAACCGCCAGCCGGTGGTTATCGACGACGTTGCCAGAGACCCGATGTTTTCCACGCACCATACGCCGCAGATGTACGGGCTGCAGAGCTATATCTCGATGCCGATCATCCTGCCCGACGGCACGTTTTTTGGGACGCTCTGCGCTATCGACCGGGTGCCGAGAACACTGAGCACGCAATCGACGGTCAGCATGTTCCGGCTGTTCGCCGACCTGATCGCGCTGCATCTCGATGCCAACCAGCGCCTTCTCGACAGCGAGGACAGGCTGCGGACAGAGCAGGAAAATACGGCACTTCGAGAGGAATTCATCGCTGTCCTCGGGCACGATCTTCGTAACCCGCTGGCCTCAATCGAAGCCGGTGCGAAAATCCTGCAGCGCTCGCCTCTCGATGACAAGTCGCGTTCGATCCTGAAACTGATGCAGGCGAGTGTCAGCCGCATGTCCGGACTGATCGACGACGTACTGGACTTTGCACGCGGACGTCTCGGCAGCGGTCTGCTGGTGGACAACATGCACGTGGTGCCAGTGCGGCCGATGATCGAGCAGGTCATAAGCGAGCTTGCGTCCACTCATCCCGACCGGATTATCCGGGCGGACATAAGTGACGTCAGCGTCCGCTGCGATCCGGCGCGCATAGGCCAGCTGTTGTCGAACCTGCTTGCGAATGCTTTGACGCACGGGTCGGAGGATGGGGAAATTTTCGTGGGCGCGCGTGTCGAGGGTGGCCGGTTCGAGCTTACCGTCGCGAACCCCGGAGATCCCATACCGGGCGAAATCGCCGAGCACTTGTTTAAGCCCTTTGTGCGGGCTTCGGCAAATTCCAGCCACCAGGGGCTGGGTCTCGGGCTCTATATTGCATCCGAGATAGCGCGCGCTCATTGCGGTGAGTTGACCGTTGCCTCTTCCGCGGAAGAAACGCGGTTCACGCTGACCTTCGACGCTTGCCTGCCTTGAAGGTCGGATGCTCCGCCCGACCAATTGGGGGCGGAGCAAAGTCAGGTCGTTAGACTATTGCGTTGCCGGCCATGATGGCCAGAACGACAAAGATCAGGAACACGATCAGGGCGATGCCGAACAGCACGCGTGCAATGGTTGCGGTCGCTGCTGACACGCCGGAGAAACCGAAGAAGCCGGCAATAACCGAAACAACGAAGAATATAAGAGCCCATTTCAGCATGAAAAATTTCCTCTGCGCCAATTGTCGCAGGGATACGCGCCAGCGAAAGAAAAGTTCCAACTGTCGCTGAATTCAACCGGCGCACCCGAGGTGGAGTGCGCCGAGATCGCCGCTTCATCCGTGGTTTATCATCACATGGCGGACCGTGGTGTAGTCTTCCAGCGCGTAGATCGACATGTCCTTGCCATAGCCCGATTGTTTCATTCCGCCATGCGGCATCTCGTTTGTCAGCATGAAGTGGGTGTTGATCCAGGTGCAGCCGTATTGCAGGCGTGCCGCCGTCTGCATTCCGCGACCGATGTCCTTTGTCCAGACGGATGAAGCGAGGCCATAGTCGCTGTCGTTAGCCCAGGCGACCGCGTCGTCGACCTCGCTGAAGCGGGTGACGGAGACAACAGGCCCGAATACCTCGCGGCGGACGATCTCGTCCGCCTGCGTCGCGCCGGCTATAACGGTTGGCGTGTAGAAGAAGCCCCTGTCGCCCGATACCTTGCCCCCGGTTGTGATCTCGATGTGCTTATGTTCCGCGGCACGGTCGACAAAGCTTTCCACCCTGTCGCGCTGGCGTTTCGAGATCAGGGGTCCGATCTCGTTCTCGGTGTCGTCGGCAAGGTTGAACTTGATGGAGGAAACGGCCGAGGTCAGGTCGGCAACGAACCTATCGTATATTTTGGCGTCGGCGTAGATGCGGCAGGCCGCAGTGCAGTCCTGGCCGGCGTTGTAGTAGCCGAAGGTCCGAATGCCCGACACCACTGCCTCGATGTCGGCATCGTCGAAGATGATGACTGGCGCCTTGCCGCCGAGTTCGAGATGGGTCCGCTTGACCGTCTTGGCGGCCGCTTCCAAAACCTTCTTGCCGGTGCCGATGTCGCCGGTGATCGACACCATGCCGATCTTCGGATGGTTGATCAGCGCGCTGCCGACCGTCTCCCCGCGTCCAACGATGACGTTGACCGCGCCCTCGGGCAAAATCTCGGCGAACAGCTTCGCCATCTTCAGGGCGGACAACGGTGTCTGTTCAGATGGCTTGAACACAACCGTGTTGCCGCCGGCCAGCGCCGGTGCCAGCTTCCATGCCATCATCATCAGGGGATAGTTCCAGGGCGCGATGGAGCCGACGATACCGACCGGGTCGCGGCGGATCATCGAGGTGTGCCCGGGCAGATATTCACCCGCCACAGGTCCGTGCAGGTTGCGCACGGCACCGGCAAAGAATCGGTAGCAATCGACGATCGCCGGTATTTCGTCATTGAGGACTGCGTTGATCGGTTTGCCGCAATTCAGCGCCTCGAGTGCTGCAAAGCCCTCGGCATCCCTCTCTATCGCGTCAGCGATCCGCAGCAGGTAAGCCGAACGCTGGGCCGGCGTGGTCTGCGACCATGTCCTGAAGGCGGCTTCTGCAGCATCGACGGCTTTGTCGACCTGACTGAGCGAGGCTTCGGGGAGGTCGAGCACGGTCTCGCCGGTCTTCGGGTTGAGAACGTGTTCTTCATTTTCCGTGCCGGCCTCGAAGCGTGACCCGATCAGCATTGCAGTGTCCATGACGTTCTCCCTTTTCATTGGTTGCCGCCGTCGGCGATCTGGCCGTCGCCTGGGGTCAAGAATATTAGGATGCCACATTCGACAGCAAAGTGACCAGCACCGCGTTATCCGTCGGGACCTGCGCGGTTGAGAACAGCGCCGGTATGATGATGTCGGTCGGCCTGATCGCGGTACAACGAGCGATGGAGGGCGCAGCGTCACCTATCAACGAATGCAAGCGAGCTATCGACGCATCATAAGGTTGTAAATCGCCTCAAAATGAAGCAGCCTCAGGTGGATGCGTCTATCCGGCACAAACTTGAAGCTATTGGTTTCGTTTCTGAAATTCCGGCGACTGTTTTATCGAAATGTGGCTGTATGGAGGGGCGTTTTACGCTCTCCTTAAGTATTCTGAAACGTCATATCTCTAGCTTTGCGAGTGTCTATCGCGGTGTTGGAGTGCTTTATGGTGGAGCAGTTGGCTTGAAGGCCTTACTGCGCATTTTCCGGCGACCCCGGAAGCTGGTTATGATTGTCGGCGGAGTGGCCTTGTTGATGGGCTCCTCCGGCGCATTCGCACTCTATATCGGTCGCGACAGACTGCTTGGCCCCTCCGCTACATCCGTCAACGGCATGCAGTGCACCGACCTCAATCTCGTGACGATCCGCAAGAATCACCGTGTCTGGCTGCGCAAGTACATCACCTCCGATGCGACTGACGGTCTGACGCGCGTCAAGACAGCATTGCGCGTGGCAAAGGCCGTCTATGATGCGCAGAAGCCGGACCTGGTTCAGGTCGTGGTGCTCGACAAGAAGGGACCGACACTGCAGTCCGACATTCACGGCCGCGCCCTTGGCGCCACGGTGGTCTATATTCCCCACCCTGAGAAGATTGCCGATGGCTCGGTCGAGGTGCCGATAACAGCGCGCTACTACAATGGCGGGGCCAGCGACGAAGGCCTGTTCTTCGGAGACCGGGTCGATATGACGAGCACGGATATCGACGGCGTGATGGCCTCCCTGAAAGACCACAGCGACTGTACCGACCCGGTCACCACGGGAGCTGCCAAGGTGCCAGAAGGCGGCAAGCATCCGAAGACCCCGCCGACAGCCGAGGGCGCTGCGAAGAGCGAGAGCAGCGAGAAAAAATCACCGGAGGCTGTTGCACCGCCAGCCGAGCATCCGCCTGCAGCAGCCGACGTCAAGCCGGAGCATGGCAGTACCGGCAGTTTCATAGGTGTGAAGGTCGAGCCGAAGATCATACCCACGTCGCTGCAGGTAAACGCTGCCTTGCCCGCAACGAGCGAAGCCGTTGCGGCCACCCTGCCGGCCGATCCGCAGGTGACAGGCACAAGCCGATAGACTGTTGGCGCAGGGGTCGCCCCCCCTGCGCTTCGACATATGCGTTATCTAGTCAGCCTTGGCGCGGCGAGCCGGGAAGAGGATGATGTCGCGGATCGACGGGGCGTTGGTCAAAAGCATGATCAGGCGGTCGACGCCGATGCCGAGGCCACCGGCCGGAGGCATGCCCTGGTCGATTGCGTCCAGGAACTCGTCGTCCAGTTGTTTGTCCTTTTCGCCGCGGGCATGGGCCTGCTCGAGCTGCTCGACCATGCGCTTGCGCTGCTCTTCCGGATCGTTGAGTTCCGAGAAGGCGTTGCCGAGTTCCCAGGCGTTGCAATAGGTCTCGAAACGCTCGACAAGGCGCGGCTCGCCCGGCACTTCCTTGGCGAAGGGCGAGATGTCCTTCGGGAAATGGGTGACGTGGCTTGGCTGTATCAGCGTGCCCTCGACCTTCTCCTCGAAGATGAAAGCCAGGCACTCGCCCCAGGTCCAGTCCTTCTCGACGGCGAAGCCGGCAGCCTTGGCGGCGCTGCGGGCTTCCTCGTCGGTCTTCATGGCGAGGAAGTCGATGCCAGTCGCTTCCTTGACGGCGTCCGGCATGGGCACGCGCTTGAACGGGCCCTTGAAGGAGATCTGCTTGTCGCCGAAGGCAAACTCGGTCGTCCCGTGGATGGACAGGGCGAGTGTCTCGAACAGCCGCTCGACGAGGTCCATGATGTCCTCGTAGTCGGCATAGGCCCAATAGCACTCCATCATCGTGAATTCCGGATTGTGCCGGGTAGAGACGCCTTCGTTGCGGAAGTTGCGATTAATCTCGAAGACCTTGTCGGTCAGGCCTGAAACCAGCGTGCGCTTCAGGAACAGTTCCGGCGCGATGCGCAGGTACATGTCGAGCTTCAGCGTGTTGTGGTGGGTCTTGAAGGGCTCGGCCGTGGCGCCGCCATAGACCGAATGCAGCATCGGCGTCTCGACTTCCATGAAGCCGTCATTTTCCATGAAGCGGCGGATGCCGGAGACGATCTTCGAGCGCTGCTGGAAGCGCAGCTTGGAGTCCTCGTTGGTCATGATGTCGAGATGGCGCTTGCGATAGCGGGTCTCGATGTCGGACAGGCCATGCCACTTTTCCGGCATCGGCAGCAGCGACTTGGTCAGCATGGTGATCTCGCGGGCCGAGATCGTCAGCTCGCCGCGCTTGGTACGGCGCACGACGCCGGTCACGCCGATGATATCGCCGATATCGATCATCGGCAGCAGGGCGCGCGCCTCTTCCGGCGTGGTGTCCTTGTGGCTGAAAATCTGGATCTTGCCGCCGGCGTCATGGATGTCCATGAACATGCCGGAATTGCGGGAGGAGTAGACGCGACCGGCGACCGTGACCGTGTCGGTCGTTTCGACGTCGATCTCCAGGTCCTTGTACTTCTCCGCCAGCTCGGTGTTCGTCATGGTCCGGTGGAAATGGGCCGGATAGACATCGCCTACCTGTTCGCGCAGCAGCTTCAGCTTCTGGGCGCGCACTTCGGTCGCATCGGAGGACAGGGCAGTTTCGGTCTTGTTGTCGGACATTGTTTGACCTCTTTGGCGGCATTGCCGCAGATAGATAGAACTGTGACCGCAGCGCCCCCTCACCCTACCCTCTCCCCGAGGGGAGAGGGGACTGGAAGGCGTGCCCCGAGGCAAGTCCCTTCTCCCCTCGGGGAGAAGGTGGCCCGAAGGGCCGGATGAGGGACCTGCCGCCTCTATTTCCCGCTGCCGGCCATCGTCGCCACCACAGTGGCTGCGAGCTTCAGGCGCTGGCGCACGACGGAGCGGCCGAGGATCGACATGCTGTCGAACAGCGGCAGCGAGCGTGACGAGCCGGACATGGCAACGAAGAGCGGCGCCAGGATGACCTTCAGCTTCTTGCCCATGCGATCGGCGATGGCGCGCAGCTCGGCCTCGATGGACTCGACGTTCCATTCGAGGATCTTTTCGAGATCCGGCTGCACCGTGTTGAAGATTTCCAGCAGCTCTTCAGGCGTCGATTTGATCTTGGCGAAGGCCAATGCATCAAGGTGCAGATCCGATTTCAACAGGAAGCCCATCAGGTCCGGCAGCTCGCCGAGCTTGGTGATGCGCGACTGCGACAGCTTCAGGCCGTCCTGCAGGCGGTTGTTTTCCATCGCCCAGGTGAGCACGCGCCGGCCGAATTCCTCTTCCGACATTTTCTCGCGCAGCCAGCGGCCGTTCAGCCAGTCCAGCTTCTGGATGTCGAAGATCGCGCCGGCCTTGGACAGGTTCTCAGGATCGAAGTTGGCAGCCAGTTGTTCGATATCGAGCAGTTCCTCGCCTTCGCCGATCTGCATAAAGAACAGGCCGAGAAAGTTCATCAACGCTTCCGGGATATAGCCGAGCGCCGTGTAGTAGGAAATCGAGGTGGGGTTCTTGCGCTTCGACAGCTTCGACTTGTCGGCATTCCTCATCAGGGAGAGATGCATGAATACCGGCTGGTCCCACTCGAAATAGCGGTAGAGCAGTATGTGTTTCGGCACGGACGCCAACCATTCCTCGCCGCGGGCGACGTGGGTGATCTTCATCAGATGGTCGTCGATGACGTTTGCCATATGATAGGTCGGCATGTTGTCGGCCTTCATCAGCACCTGCATGTCGACACTGTCCCACGGAATGCTGACATCGCCATAGACGCCGTCGTGGAAGTCGCAGGAGCCTTCCGTCGGGATTTTCATCCGCACCACGGAGGCTTCGCCTGATGCAACGCGCGAGGTTACTTCCTCGGCGGACAGGTTAAGGCAGTGACCGTCATATTTCGGCGGCTTGCCGGCTGCGCGCTGGGCTTCGCGCATCGCCGTCAGGCGCTCCGGCGTGCAGAAGCAGCGGAATGCGTGGCCCTTGCGCAAAAGCTCCTCGGCGTAGGGCTGGTACATGTCCTTGCGGTCGCTCTGGCGGTAAGGCCCATAGGGTCCGCCGACGTCAGGGCCTTCCGACCATTCCAGCCCGCACCACTTCAACGCATCCAGAACCTTCGTCTCGAATTCCGGCGTCGAACGGGTAGCGTCGGTATCCTCGATGCGCAGGATGAACTCGCCGCCGTGTTTCTTGGCAAAGAGATAGTTGAACAGCGCAATGTAGGCCGTGCCGACATGGGGCTCGCCGGTCGGGGAGGGTGCGATGCGGACGCGGACGCCTGAAGTGGTCATGATGTCTATCCGTAATGACGTGCGGGAGATCCAGACGGGGCACTGGCCGGCGCCAAGGATCGGAGTTTCGGAAACAGCCTCAAAACAGCGCCAAAAACACTGCCAGGCCAGCCATTTTCCGTCTGGCTGGCCTTAGGACATATTCAACCGTCGAGGTCAAGAAAAACCGCCGATTCACGGTGCGCCAGGGCGGCATGCTGGCCTGCCGGATCGGCAGTCTTTCGAGCGCCGATCCGGCCTATTGCGGGAAGGTCCGTAGGCTCAGTGCCGGGTCTTGGATTTTCCCCTGCGGTTGCGCACCATCATGTTGAGAATCTCCACCAGGGCAGAAAATGCCATCGCGGTGTAGATGTAGCCCTTCGGCACATGGAAGCCCATGCCGTCGGCGATCAGCGTGGTGCCGATCATCAGCAGGAAGGCGAGCGCCAGCATGACGATCGAGGGGTTCTTCTCGATGAAGTTGGCAAGCGGCGCTGCAGCCAGCAGCATGACCAGGACGACGGTGATGACGGCCACGAACATGATCGGAATATGCGGCGTCATGCCGACGGCGGTGATGATGCTGTCCACGGAGAAGACAAGGTCGAGCAGAAGGATCTGGCCGATGGCAGCGGCAAAGCCCGTCGTGGTCGACTTGGCGATGAAATCGCCGTTCTGATCGACGGGATCAACGCTGTGATGGATTTCCTTCGTGGCCTTCCACAGGAGGAACAGGCCACCGGCAATCAGGATGATGTCCTTCCAAGAAAAGCCATGGCCCATGATGTCGAAGACCGGCTCCGTCAGGCGCACGATCCAGGCGACCGTGCCCAGCAGCGCAAGGCGCATGATTAAAGCCAGGCCGATACCGATCTTGCGGGCCTTGTCGCGGTTTTCAGGTGGCAGCTTGTTGGTGAGGATCGAGATGAAGATCAGGTTGTCGATGCCGAGAACCACCTCCATCACTACGAGTGTGACGAGCGCCACCCAGGCGCTTGGATCCTGTAGCAATGGCATCAGTGTCTGCATCGATCGTGTTCCCCACATTGACTAACCGGCGAAAAATACCCGGGCTAATGTAGGAACTGGAAGTTCGAGCGCAAGCGCCGCGAGGGCGCCTTGGTTTACGAAGGCTTTGAAGACTTTCCATAGGCGGCGAGGAAGGTTTTCACCGCGCCATTGATCACACGCTCGATTTCCGCTTGTTCAGGGGGCTCATCCATGCTTCCGAACAGGCGAAGTTTGAAGAAAGTGCCGCTGGAAAGATCGAGAAACTGCCCGGCCGCGAGGTCGAGATCGTCTATCTCCAGCTTGCCATCCGCCATGTGCCGCAGCAGAAAGTCCTGCAGGACAGTGCGCAGATTTTCTGGTCCCTTGAAGAACCGCTTGCAGAGGACAGGCATTCTTTCGCGGACACCCAGCACCGTGCGCATCGCTGTGATGACCTTTTCGTCGGTCATATGCCGCACGAACGTGACGCCGAAGTCGTAGAGGCCCCCTTCGAGATCGTCATGCTCCGCCAGAGCCATGCGCATCGTGGCGATGAATGTAGCACGCTGCCGCTCGATGATTGCGGTGAACAGCTCTTCCTTGTTGGCAAAATAAACGTAGAGCGTGCCCTTTGAAACGCCAGCTTCGCGCGTTACATCGTTCATGCTCGAGGCGTCGAAGCCAAGCCGCATAAAGACGCGATGGGCGCCATCCAGGATCTGCTCGCGCTTCGTCGGATCTTCGCCAGCCGCCCAGCGACCGCCTGCCGAAGAAGAGTTATCCTCAGGCGCCAAATTGTTTTTGACCGTTATATTGTCAGACACTGTCATTCAACGAAGATTCTTTAACCAAATCGAACCGATTGGTTCGGTATGACTTGATATGATGTGTTAAACGCTCTATGTCAACTGAACCGAACCGTTCGGTTCGACAAATTCCGTAAAAATCTGGTGCTCTCTACATGTCGTCCATTCAAAAGAACAATGTTGCACGCATTGTAAGCGAACCCGCAGACGCCAATTCTGCCCAGTCTGACTCGGCTATGCAAGCGGAGCCGGCAGCGGCCGAAGCTCGCAGCAACCCTGCGCCAGCTGAGCCCTCGGCTACAACGACAGTCGATCCGCCAAAAGCCGGCAAAAAGCGCCGCAGCTTCGTTCTGCCGACCATCGTCGTGATCGCGCTGATCGGCGGCGGCTGGTACGGGTATAACTGGTGGACGACCGGACGTTTCATGGTGTCGACCGACGATGCCTATATCGGCGGTGACATGGCGGTCATCTCGCCCAAGGTTGCCGGCTATGTGGCCAAGGTCGACGTGGTTGCCAACCAGCAGGTCAAGGCTGGCGACGTATTGCTGACACTGGACGACGGCGATTACCAGAACGCACTCGACCAGGCTCAGGCGCAGGTTGATACAGAGAAACTTGCATTGCAGACCATCGACGCGCAAATCGTAGGGGCACAGGCCTCGCTTGCCCAGGCGCAGGCCCAGAAGGTGGCACTGCAGGCAACGGTGCGTGGCGCGCAGATCACCCAGAGCCGCGCGACCCAGCTGGAATCGAAGTCTGCTGGCACCGCCGCCAACGTCGATTCCGCCAATATCGCGCTCGACCAGGCCAACGCCAACCTCGTCGCCGGCGACGCCAATATTGCCTCGGCACAGGCGAATATTGCCTTGCTGCAGGCGCAGCGCAGGCAGGCTGAAGGGACGGTCCGGACACTCGAAATCTCGCGGGACAAGGCCGCCCGCGACCTGAGCTTCACGGTCCTCAAGGCACCCTATGATGGTATCGTGGGTAACCGCTCGGTCCAGGAAGGCGATTACGTGTCCTCGACAACGCGCCTTATGTCCATCGTCCCGACCCGCAAGCTCTACATCGACGCCAACTTCAAGGAGACCCAACTCCAGCACGTCGTTCCGGGCTCCAAGGTCGAGGTGCATGTGGATGCCTACAGCGACGAGCCGATTGTCGGTACCGTCGAGTCTATCGCGCCGGCATCCGGCTCGGTCTTCTCGCTGCTGCCGCCGGAAAATGCGACGGGCAACTTTACCAAGGTGATCCAGCGCGTGCCGGTCCGCATCGCCCTGCCGCAGGAAGCACTCGACAGCGGTCGCCTGCGTGCCGGCCTCAGCGTCGTCGTCGACGTCGATACGCGCACTGCGCCGCAGTCGAACAAGTAACGCTCGGAGAGCATCCATGGCTGCCGCAACACCCACTGCAGGACCGGCTGCCGGTTCTGCCGCTCCCGATTCGGAGCGCGTAGATCCGCGCCGGATGATCGCATTCATCGCGATGGTGCTCGGCATGTTCATGTCGATCCTCGACATCCAGGTGGTGTCGGCATCGCTCGCTGAAATCCAGGCCGGCCTCAGTGCAGGTTCCGATGAAATCGCCTGGGTGCAGACTGCCTACCTGATAGCCGAAGTCATCATGATCCCGCTGTCGGGCACGCTGGCCCGGATCATCTCCACCCGTTATCTCTTCGCCATCTGCGCTGCTGGCTTTACTGCATCCAGCGCTCTCTGCGCCACTGCGACCAATATCGACCAGATGATCGTTTATCGGGCGATGCAGGGCTTTATCGGCGGGGGCATGATCCCGTCCGTGTTTGCTGCCGCCTTCACCATCTTTCCGCCATCGAAGCGCAATGTCATATCGCCGATCATCGGCTTGATCGCCACGTTGGCGCCGACCATCGGACCGACGGTCGGCGGCTATCTCAGCGATGCCTTCTCCTGGCACTGGCTGTTTCTGATCAATATCGGCCCCGGTATTCTCGTGACGCTCGTCACATGGAACTTCATCGACTTCGACAAGCCTGAGCTGTCGCTGATGAAGAAGTTCGACTGGTGGGGCTTGTTGGGCATGGCCGTGTTTCTCGGTGCACTGGAATATGTGCTCGAGGAAGGCAACACCAACGACTGGTTCAACGACGGCTATATCGTCATCGCCGCCATCGCTTCGGCGATAGGCGGGGTGATCTTCTTTTTCCGGGCCTTTACAGCCTCCTTTCCGATTGTCGATCTGAAGGCTTTCGCCAACAAGAACTTCTCCTTCGGCTCGGTATTTTCCTTTGTCATGGGCATCGGGCTATATGGCCTGACCTACGTCTATCCGCTCTATCTCGGTCGCATACGCGGCTACGATTCGCTGATGATCGGCGAGACCATGTTTGTCTCCGGCCTCGCGATGTTCTGTACGGCGCCGGTCGCCGGCATGCTGTCGAGCAAGCTCGATCCGCGGATTATCATGGCGGCCGGGTTTATTTTCTTTGCGGCCGGCACATGGATCATGACGTCGATTACCACTGACTGGGATTTCTGGGAGTTGCTTATCCCGCAAATCCTGCGCGGTGTAGGCCTGATGCTGTGCATGGTGCCGATCAACAATATCGCGCTGGGGACGATGGCTCCGGAGCGCATGCGCGGCGCTTCGGGCCTGTTCAACCTGACGAGAAATCTGGGCGGTGCCGTTGGCCTTGCGATCATAAATACGGTGCTGACCACCCGGCAGGACCTGCACTACATGCGCCTGCGCGAAAATATCAACTGGGGTAATCCGGTTGCCGTCGACCAGCTGAACAGCATGGCCGCGAACTACAATGCTCACGGGATGGACGGTTCGAATGTCGCCGTACGCACGATGGTCAACCTGACGACCCAGCAGGCGATGGTGATGTCGTTCAGCGACGTGTTCATGATCCTGACGGTGCTGTTCACGCTGATGCTGATCGGCGTTGCGATGATCAGCAAGCCTAAGCCGCCACCCAAGGGTGCGCCGGCCGGCGGCCACTAGCAACTTCGACCGAAACCTTTTCGCCGCCACGACGTATCTGTCTGGCGGCGTTTTCGTGCCCGCCGGTGAACCGGCGCGCCGTCGGCGACGTATCGAAATTCTCATCGTTCCTCCATGCCGGACCCCGTCTCGATGTTCAAAACGACTTTCTGCACCGTCAGGCGTGCACTCGTGCTCCTGGCACTGTTCGCTTTCGGAGCCTCCTGCGCGACCTCGGCGACTGCAGATTCCGTGCCGGAGGAGTTGATCGATGTCGGTGGCTACAGGATGAACAGCGTCTACTTGCGCGCCAGTCATCCCGACCTGCCGCCGGTCGTCTTCGTCCATGGTGCCAGCGCCAACCTGTTCGACCCGATGCTGTCGTTTCGTGGCAAGCTGGAGGGCCGGGCGGATCTGCTGTTCGTCGATCGCCCCGGCTACGGACGCTCGGACCGTGGCGGCGCGGAAAACGCCTATCCTGATGGTCAGGCGGATGCGATAGCCGCTGTCATGGATAAGCGCGGGATAAGGAAGGCGATCATCGTCGGCCATTCCTTCGGTGGTGCCGTTGTTGCCAGCTTTGCGCTGCGTCACCCCGACAAGGTCATCGGTTTGGTCTTCCTTTCGCCCGCCGTCTATCCCTGGCCGGGCGGTATCGCCTGGTACTATCGTGCGGCATCGACGCCCGTGACGGGCTGGCTGTTTTCGACCTTCATCGCACCGCCTGCCGGCGTGGTGATGATCGACAGTGCCGTGAAGGGCGTTTTTGCGCCGAACGTCGCGCCTGCGGACTATGTGGCGAAAACCCACGCGCTGATGGCGATCCGTCCCGGTTCTTTTCACAACAACGCCGTCGATGTTGCCAATCTCAAGAACTGGACCGCCAAGACATCGCCGCGCTACCCCGAGATAGAAAAGCCCACCATCATCATAACGGGCGATACCGACAGTGTCGTCTCGCCCACAATCCACGCAGGACAACTGGCAAAAGCCATACGCGGCGCCCGACTGATCTCGATCCACAATATGGGTCACAAATCCGACTACGTGGCGAGCGACGTCGCGGTGGGTGCTATCGAGACCCTCGGCGGCGAGAAGCGCGATCTCTCGGCTATCGCCCGGCGGGTCGAGGCGGGGATCGCCAACGACCGCGAAAAATAACGTCTGAGCCCGGTCTTTCGGCGGCAAGCTTGCGTCGAAAGCCTTCGCCTTGAAAAATCTGATTTACGTACGTCAGATTTGGCGCTAAGTGTCTTCGAAGGAGGAGACATGAGGCCAACCGTTCACGATATCGCCGCTGCAGCGGGCGTCAGCCTTGCGACCGTGGACCGGGTGCTGAACCAGCGTGCCGGCGTGCGCAGCGTGACCCGGCAGCGGGTCGAAGCGGTCATCAACGATATCGGCTACGTGCGCGACATGGCGGCCGCCAATCTGGCCAAGGGCCGTCTCTACCCGCTCGTCTTCATCCTTCCGGCCAGCGATAATTCCTTCATGCACAGCTTGCACGCCGAGGCGCGGCAGGCAATTTCACGCGCCGGATCGGAGCGGTGCTCTATCCGCATCATCGAGGTCAAGGCTTTCGACCCCGCAGCGTTGGTGGCGGCGCTGGACAGCCTTGCCGGCGCCGATATTGCCGGCGTGGCGCTCGTTGCCGTCGATGCGCCCGAAGTCCGGGATGCCGTTGAAAGGCTGGTACAAGCGAAAATTCCCGTGGTGACGCTGGTTTCCGATCTGACCGGTTCCGCACGTCATCATTACGCCGGCATCGACAACATCGCAGCGGGGCGGACGGCGGCGCGCTTGCTCGGCCGGTTTCTCGGCGGACGGAAGGGGGAAGTCCTCGTGCTCGCAGGTTCCCTGCTGGTGCGGGACCATCGCGAACGGCTCGAGGGCTTTTCGGCGATGATGGAGCAGGAGTTTTCCACGCTGACGCTGCTGCCGGTACTGGAGGGGCTCGACGATCCGGAGACGGTGAACGGGCTTGTCACGAAAGCACTGGCGGACAATCCATACGTGATCGGCATCTATAGTATTGGCGCCGGCAACCGCGGCCTGATCAGAGCCTTGCGGGCGCGGGCTGCAGGCAAGGCTCTGACAGTCGTTGCGCACGAGTTGACCGATTACACCCGCGAGGCCCTGCAGGATGGGCTGATCGACGTGGTGCTTAACCAGGATGCAGGCCATGAGGTTCGCAGCGCTGTCCGAGTGCTCAAGGCGAAGGCCGACGGGCTGGCTGTCATCGCGGCCCAGGAGCGCATCCGGCTCGACATTTTCTTGAAAGACAATCTGCCCTGAGGGGCGGCAACAGGAGTAAACCACATGTATCTCGGTCTCGATCTCGGCACTTCCGGCGTCAAAGCCATGCTGATCGACGGCGATCAGAAGATCGTCGGCTCCGCCAATGGCGCGCTTGACGTTTCGCGGCCGCATCCCGGCTGGTCAGAGCAGGATCCGGCGCATTGGGTGCGTGCCACGGAGGAGGCGATTGCGGGCCTCAAGGCTTCTCATCCGAACGAGCTTTCTGCGGTGCGCGGTATCGGCCTTTCCGGTCAGATGCATGGCGCGACGCTGCTGGACGCTGCCGACAAGGTGCTGCGCCCCTGCATCCTCTGGAACGACACGCGCAGCCATGTCGAGGCGGCCGCGCTCGACGCCGATCCGCGTTTTCGCGCACTGACAGGTAACATCGTCTTCCCGGGCTTCACCGCGCCGAAGCTCGCCTGGGTCGCACGGCACGAGCCGGAGATTTTCGCCAAGGTCGCGCATGTGCTGCTGCCGAAGGACTATCTGCGGCTTTGGCTGACCGGCGAGCACATGTCCGAAATGTCGGATTCGGCCGGCACGTCTTGGCTGGACACCGGCAAGCGCAAATGGTCGTCAGAGCTGCTTGATGCCACCGGCCTGACTGAGGCGCAGATGCCAACCCTGGTCGAGGGCACGGAGGTTGCCGGCATCCTGCGCGGTGAACTTGCCGCCAAGTGGGGCATGGGCGACAAGGTCGTTCTGGCGGGCGGCGCCGGCGACAATGCGGCTTCGGCCTGCGGCATGGGCACGGTCAGCGATGGCGCGGCCTTTGTGTCGCTCGGAACGTCCGGCGTGCTGTTTGCCGCCAACGGCTCCTATCTGCCGAAGCCGGAGAGCGCCGTGCATGCCTTCTGCCATGCGCTTCCCAACACCTGGCACCAAATGGGCGTCATCCTGTCGGCCACCGATGCGCTCAACTGGCATTCCGAGATCACCGGTAAGTCGCCGGCTGACCTCACCGGCGAACTCGGCGATACGCTGAAGGCGCCGTCGGGCGTAACATTTCTCCCGTATCTTTCCGGCGAGCGCACGCCGCATAACGATGCCGCGATCCGTGGCGCCTTCATCGGCCTTGGCCACGAGAGCAGCCGCGTCGTGCTGACCCAGGCCGTGCTCGAAGGGGTGTCCTTTGCCATTCGTGACAGCCTCGAGGCGTTGCGTTCTGCCGGCACCCAGATCTCCCGCGTCACCGCTATCGGCGGCGGCTCGCGCTCGCGCTACTGGCTCGCATCGATCGCTACGGCGCTCGGAGTACCCGTCGACCTGCCGGCCGATGGCGATTTCGGAGCTGCTTTCGGCGCCGCCCGGCTGGGACTGATCGCTGCCACCGGCGCTGATCCCGTCGCCGTCTGCACGCCGCCGGCGACGGCCGGGACGATCGAGCCCGTATCCGCCTTCGCCGGTGCCTACGAGGAGGCTTACGAGCGTTACCGGGCGCTCTATCCGGCGATCAAGTCGCTGGCGCATTAGCAACAAAACCCCCTCACCCTACCCTCTCCCCGAGGGGAGAGGGGGAAACTGCGGAGGCCTCGTCTTTCCTTCTCCCCTCGGGGAGAAGGTGGCCCGAAGGGCCGGATGAGGGGGAGCCACAGAACCAACACCAGACCAACCAAGGAGGAAATACCCATGACCACAGGATTTTTCGGAGATATCCAGAAGGTAAAATACGAGGGCCCCGACAGCACCAATCCGCTGGCCTTCCGGCATTACAACAAGGACGAGATGCTGCTGGGCAAGCGGATGGAGGACCATCTCCGCTTTGCCGTTGCCTACTGGCACACGTTCACCTGGCCAGGCGGCGATCCCTTCGGCGGCCAGACGTTTTTGCGCCCATGGTTCAGCGACACGATGGAAGCAGCCAAGCTGAAGGCCGACGTCGCCTTCGAATTCTTCACCCTGCTCGGCGCGCCCTATTATTGCTTCCACGACGCCGACGTCCGGCCGGAAGGCAATAACTTCGCCGAGAACACCAAGAACCTCCACGAGATCGTCGACTACTTTGCGCAGAAGCAGGCCGACACTGGCGTCAAGCTTCTCTGGGGCACGGCCAACATGTTCTCCCACCGCCGCTACATGAGCGGCGCCGCAACCAATCCCGATCCGGACGTCTTCGCTTTTGCTGCGGCCACGGTGAAGACCTGCCTCGACGCGACGCAGAAGCTCGGCGGCGAGAACTACGTCCTGTGGGGCGGTCGCGAGGGCTACGAGACGCTTCTTAACACCGACCTCAAGCGCGAGCTTGACCAGATGGGCCGCTTCCTCAACCTCGTCGTCGAGTACAAGCACAAGATCGGCTACAAGGGCACCATCCTCATCGAGCCGAAGCCGCAGGAGCCGACCAAGCACCAGTACGACTACGACGTCGCAACGGTCTATGGCTTCCTCAAGAGATACGGCCTCGAGAATGAGGTGAAGCTCAACATCGAGCAGGGCCACGCCATCCTCGCCGGTCATTCCTTCGAGCACGAACTGGCGCTTGCCAACGCACTCGGCGTTTTCGGCTCCATCGACATGAACCGCAATGACTACCAGTCCGGCTGGGACACCGACCAGTTCCCGAACAACGTGCCGGAAATGACGCTGGCCTATTATCAGGTTCTGTCCGGCGGCGGCTTTACCACTGGCGGCACGAACTTCGATTCCAAGCTGCGTCGCCAGTCGCTGGACGCGGAAGACCTGCTGATCGGCCATATCGGCGGCATGGATTGCTGCGCGCGCGGCCTGAAGGCGGCAGCCAAGATGATCGAGGACAAGGCTTTGTCCAAGCCGCTCGACGACCGCTACGCCGGCTGGAACGCCGCCGAGCCCCAGAAGCTGCTGCGCGGCGAATACGCGCTCGACGACATCGCCAAGTGGGTGGAAGGCAACGATATCAACCCGCAGCCTCGTTCAGGCAAGCAGGAACTGCTGGAAAACATCGTCAATCGTTACGTTTGATGGCTGGGAGCGTCTCTCCGCTGGTTGCGGGGAGACGCTCGTTAAATACGATCCAAAATCGTGCGCACTGTTGCCAATGCTGATTTCGCAGTGCTGGCGTAGGCAGGCAGAATGTCCAACTCTTCCATGGATGCGCGAAAGAAATTGCCGTCGATATTGCTCAAGCGGCTGACAATCGCATTCTTTTTCGATTTGACATGGTGAAGATTGGCAACCAGGAGCGCCTCATGATGTTCTGCGACGACAGCGATATCGAAAACGTCCCTGATTTTAAGTTCCGGTCCCCTATGCCACAGCTTCTTGAGGGCGATCTCTACGGGATGCTCGATGGGAATAACGTAGGCCGCAATTCCGGCGTTTATGTCGCCCTCCACGCTCATCCTGTGCGGTAAAATGTTGGTAATATTTGAGGATATGATGAAGTCGATCTCGCCTTCCGCGTAGATCAATTTCACATAGTGCGCCGCTTCGTCATAGGCATCGGCTCCCCAAATTTCTTCGCCTCCGACGCGGGGTGAAAGGAATGTCAGATACTGGGCATCGTGGAAGAAGATGTCGATGTCTTTGGACAGCCGGTGTTGTAGTTGAAGCATCAGGGCGGTGCCTCCGCCGAGCGTCCAATCCTCCTGAGTAACCGTTATTTGCGGTAGGGATTCAAGTCCACGGATGGCACGATCAAGCAGGCTGTGCCAGTTCGACAAGGGCTTCCTCCATCTCCTTGCTCGCTTCCCCAGTCGCACCTTTAACGAGGGCGTACATCAATTGCAGTTGGGAATGCCCGATGCCGTGGGCATCAGCGAAGTCGATCACCAGATCCGGGCGAACGTCGGTGAAAAACGTCGAGATGTGCACGAGCCAGCTGTCTATTTTGCCGGTGGCAAGAACTGAAACCAATTCGGTGGAGGACACAGAGCGTCGATAAGGAGCGTTGACGGTCCCAAGCACCAGTGCATCGAGAGCCATATCGCTGCGATCTGGTACGAAATTTGTCCGAGTGCCTTCGCTCATAGGATAAGTATAAAGCAGTTGGCGCGAGAAGTCATCAAGCCGGCATCGCCCGTCTCATCATGCACGTCCTGTTTGTAATCCATAAAAAACATTCGCCCACTGCTTTACGTACCTCATCATATACGCTAGCCTCTTGCTTGGAGGAGTGCAGGGGTGGAGAGAGTTCTTGAGGACGATGGCGTGAGCCTTGTCGGCCTTTGTGGGGCCGAAGGTTTATGCGCGAAAGGGCGGGAAGCGGCAGCAGAGGATGCGCCGCAATGAACCCGCGCCTCGATGTTTCTACGCCGCTTCTGCAAGCCGTCGGCCTCTCGAAATCATTCGGGCCTGTCGAGGTCCTGCGCGACATCGACCTTTCCGTGATGCCAGGTGAAGTCCATGCGATCATCGGCGAGAACGGCGCGGGCAAGTCGACGCTGATGCGGCTTCTTTCGGGGCATCTTCAGCCGACGCGCGGCGAGGTACGGGTCGATGGCGAGCCTGCGCACCTGTCCGGGCCGGTCGATGCGGAAGCGCGCGGCATCGTGCTCGTGCACCAGGAAATCCTGCTCGCTCCCGATCTGACAGTGGCACAAAACCTCTATCTCGGCCGTGAACTGCGTCGCAGCTTCATCGTCGACGACCGCGCCATGAACGACGGCGCGCGCAGCGCCATCCGCAATCTTGGCGCCGATATCGAACCCACTGTGGTGGTCGGGCGTCTGTCGATTGCCCAGCGGCAGCTGGTTCAGATCGCCCGCGTGCTGCTGGTGCCGCACCGGCTCGTGATCTTCGACGAGCCAACTGCGTCGCTGACGCCAACCGAGACCAGGGCGCTTCTCAAGGTCATCCGTGATATCAGCGCCAAGGGGGTGGCGGTCCTCTATATTTCGCACCGGCTGCAGGAGGTGAAGGAGATTGCCGACCGGGTGACTATTCTTCGCGACGGACGGCTGGTCGCCACGCATCTGGCTGCCGATCTCGAGCCTGCCGATATGGCGCGGTTGATGGTCGGTCGCGATGTGGCAAAGCTCTATCCAGACCGGCATGCGGCTGCGGTTCGTGAAACTGTGCTGGAGGTCGGTAATTTTTCGGTGCCGGGCTATGCCGAGCGCGCGTCCTTCACCCTTCATCGTGGCGAGATCCTCGGTTTTGCCGGGCTGATCGGCGCCGGCCGGACGGAACTGATGGAGGGCGTAGTCGGGCTTCGCACCGGGCATGGAGCTGTGAAGCTCAACGGCAAACCGGTGCACTTTGCCGACGTGCATGCCAGCCTCAAGGCCGGGATCGTCTATCTCAGCGAAGATCGCAAGGGCAAGGGGCTGCTGCTCACCAAGGATCTCCGAGTCAACCTGACGCTTGCTGCGCTCGGCCAGTTTGCCCGCCGCTTCCAGGTGGACCGGGCAAAGGAGCGCGCCGCACTCGATGCCGCCATCAAGGAGTTCGACATCCGGGTTGGAGACAAGGACATGCTGGCAGGCCAGTTGTCGGGCGGTAACCAGCAGAAGCTTTTGCTCGCCAAGATGATGCTGCTCGATCCCGATATCGTCATCATCGACGAGCCGACGCGCGGCATCGACATCGGCACCAAGGAACAGATCTACAAATTCATCGCAGCCCTTGCCGAACAGGGCCGCTCGATCATCGTCGTCTCTTCGGAAATGCCCGAACTCATCGGCATCTGCGACCGGATATTGGTGATGCGCGGCGGGCGGATCGTCGGCGAGGTGGCCGGCGAAATGATGACCGAAAACGAAATCGTCGTGCTGGCCACCGATGCCAGTGCCGGAGAGGCCGCCTGAGCGGAGCAACCATGAGCAATGTGACAACAACCGAATCCGTCAAAATGCAACGTTCGTGGAAGGATATAGATCTACGCGCTGTGGCTCCCTTCGTGGCGCTGGCCTTGCTGCTGGTGCTCGGCGCCTTCGCCAATCCGAATTTCATCAGCATCGACAATCTGCTGAACGTCATCACCCGCAGTGCATTCATCGCAATCATTGCCATCGGCGCGACGTTCGTCATCTCGGCGGGTGGGATCGATCTTTCGGTCGGCTCGATGGTAGCGTTCGTTGCGAGCCTGATGATCCTGTTCATCAACAGCGGCGTCATCGCCGATCCCGCCGGCATGCTCATTGTCGCCATGCTGCTCGCCATCGCTCTCGGCGGTGCCTGCGGGCTCGCCAATGGCCTCATAACGACTGTGGGTGGTATAGAGCCGTTTATTGCGACGCTCGGCACGATGGGGATCTTTCGTGGACTTACCACCTCCCTGTCACAGGGCGGCGCCATCACCTTGCGCAACCCGGAGATTGTCAAGATGTACCGGCCGGCCTATTTCGGCCAGGTGCTCGGCGTGCCCGTGCCCGTGATCGTCATCTTCGCTGTGGCTGCCATAGGCGCCTTCATCCTTTACCGAACGCGCTACGGACGGCATGTCGCCGCCGTTGGCTCGAACGAAGATGTGGCGCGTTATTCCGGAATTTCGGTCAACCGGGTGCGTACAATGGCCTATGTTATCCAGGGGATCTGCGTCGCTGTTGCCGTGCTGCTCTATGTGCCGCGGCTGGGGTCAACTTCAGCCACGACTGGTATGATGTGGGAGTTGCAGGCGATCACCGCTGTCGTCGTCGGTGGCACGGCGTTGCGCGGAGGTGTCGGCCGTATTTGGGCTACAATTTGCGGCGCCTTCATTCTCGAAATCGTCGGCAACATCATGCTGTTGTCCAATTTCGTCAGCGAATACCTGATCGGCGCCATCCAGGGCGCGATCATCATCATTGCGATGCTCGTTCAGCGGTCGCTGATACGCAAGTCGTGAAAAAGGACCGGGTGGTGGGGTCGCCCGGTCTTCTGCGATATCGACCCCGATACTCTCTGGGAGGAGAACAGATATGCGTAAAATCCTGTTGGCTACGACTGTCGCCCTTGCCGCGCTGGTGGGCGCTGCCCATGCGGAAGACAAGAAAGTCACCATCGGCGTGTCTATCCCGGCCGCCGACCATGGCTGGACGTCCGGCGTGGTATTCCATGCCAACCGTGTCGCCAAGCTGCTGATGGCCCAACATCCGGGCCTCAACATCATCGTCAAGACCTCGGCTGATCCGGCGAGCCAGGCCAATGCGGTGCAGGACCTGTCGACGCAGGGCATCGATGCCCTCGTCATCCTGCCATC
This sequence comes from Rhizobium sp. B21/90, assembly GCF_019355815.1. NCBI lineage: Bacteria > Pseudomonadati > Pseudomonadota > Alphaproteobacteria > Hyphomicrobiales > Rhizobiaceae > Rhizobium > Rhizobium sp. B21/90. The sequence continues at coordinate 999,267 of NZ_CP072162.1, forward strand.
GGATCCGGATCCGCTGGTCAACGCCATGCAGGAGGTCAAGGACAAGGGCAAGTTCGTCGCCATCGTCGATCGCGCGCCGAGCGTCAACGACCATACGATCCGCGATCTCTATGTTGCCGGCAACAATCCGGCGCTCGGCCAGACCGCCGGCGAATATATCAAGGCCAACACGCCGGATGCCGAGGTCGTCGTCATCAGGGGCCTGCCGATCCCGATCGACCAGCAGCGCCAGGATGGCTTCGACAAGGGCATTGCCGGCTCCAAGGTCAAGGTGCTCGATCGCCAGTACGGCAACTGGAACCGCGACGACGCCTTCAAGGTGATGCAGGACTTCCTGACCAAGTACAAGAAGATCGACGTGGTCTGGTGCCAGGACGACGACATGGCTGTCGGCGTGCTGCAGGCCATCGATCAGGCCAAGCGCACGGATATCAAATACGTGATCGCCGGTGCCGGCTCGAAGGATATGATCAAGAAGGTCATGGACGGCGACAAGATGATCCCCGTCGACGTGCTCTATCCGCCGGCCATGGTCGGAACGGCGCTTGAGTTGACGGTCGCCAATTTCTACGGGCAGGTTCCGGTGCGCGGCACCTATCTGGTCGATGCGACGCTGGTTACGAAGGACAACGCCAAAGACTTCTATTTCCCGGATTCGCCGTTCTGAGGTCATTGTCTACAAGTGAGCATTGAGGGGGGAGACCCCCTCATCCGCCCTCCGGGCACCTTCTCCCCGAGGGGGAGAAGGGTAAGGCAATTTTTCTCTCGGAACCAGGTTGCCATTTAGTCAGCCGGTGGCTAACCGCAATATACGCGATCTGCGCAGGTCTCCCCTTCTCCCCTCGGGGAGAAGGTGGTCCGAAGGGCCGGATGAGGGGGCCGCACCATAGCAGCGCGGTTACTAACTCCGATATTCTGGCTCCTGCCTGTCCAGCACCCGCCTGATACTCTCGAGATGCATCCGGGCGCTTTCGGGGTCGCCCTCTCGCATCTGGCGGGCGGCGGCGGACGCGATTTCGGCTGGAACGGCGAGCAGACGGCGGCCGGTGCTCATGGCTTTGAGCTGCACTTCGGCGGCACGCTCCAGATAATAGAGATCGTCCCAGGCTTCGGCGATGTTCGGGCCGCAGACCATGACGCCATGGTTCTTCATGAACAGGATATCGTTGGTGCCGAGCGTGGCAGCAATCCGGTCGCCTTCACGCTCGTCGAGCGCCAGGCCGTTATAGTGCTCGTCGACGCCGGTTCGGCCATAGAATTTCAGCGAGGTCTGGCCTGCCCAGACCAGCGGTTCGCCTTCGACCATGCTGAGCGCAGTGGCATTCGGCATATGGGTGTGGAAGGCAGCGCCGACGCGCGGCAGCATCTTGTGCAGGCGGGCGTGGATGAAGAAGGCCGTCGCCTCCGGCACACCGTCCCCGGCGACCACGTGACCATCGAAATCGCAGATCAGCAGCGAAGAGGCCGTTGCTTCCTGGAAAGCCCAGCCCAGCCGGTTGACAAGAAACAGGTCCGAATGGCCGGGAACGAGCGCCGAGAAATGGTTGCAGATGCCCTCTTCGAGGCCCAGCCGCGCAGCGCTCCTGAGGCAAGCAGCGAGATCGACGCGAGCCTCCCAGATTTCCGGCGTGTCCAGCGACGCGTTCCGCAGGATGGTCGGTGTACCGTGCGGGATATTGAGTTCGTGCGCCATTTCCGTGGTCTCCTGAAAGCGAAATTCAGACCGTAGCCCTAAGGAGCACAGGAGACTTGTCAAGTGTCGTGCAAATTGCCTTGGCCAGTCGCGTACAGCCATAGCCGCGAGCAACCTAGATCGACGGAAGCCAAGCCTGGAGGGCGCTATTGCGAGAGGATGGGACGCGGCACAGATGTGAACAACGCTCCCGTTTTTGCGGGCATGTTCCATCAGGTTTGGTGGAAAAGCCGCGTTGATGACCTGTAGGTGCTGACGATGCTCGATGGGTCTGGTGAACAACGGGGACCCAGCGGGCGATTGGGAGGATGGTAGTGGCGACAGGTATCGTCACTACCATTGTGTTTAGAATGTTGCTGAGATGCTAACCCCAATGCCGACGCTGATGCCGAGCGACGACACGGTTCCTGCGGGCACGCATGGTGCATAGCCTGTCACTCTCGCCATGGGTTTCGCATCGACAACAAGTGGCGTAGCCCAAGCCAATTCCATTACGAGCCCGCCAATCAGGCTTTCCCAGCCGACAATTGATGCGTTTTTTGTGGAAATCGATACCGTATTCGACACTGCTTTGGAAAGCGCGTCCGCCACGACGGCGGCGAGGCCCTGACTAACCGCGCCAAGAAAAAATTTCGCGGCATCTTCGGGGGTCTTTGAAGCAGACATTAAGTTAACGGATGTTGTGTTGAGTTGCATGATTATTACCTAAGGTTGCGACAAGGCATATAAACACGTTTTCTGAATTACATCTATAGGCTTTAAAATTATTTAATGCAGCTTTTGCGATTTCGTGATTGCCTCCTGTTCTTGAGTGGTTAGCCAGAAGCCCGAGAGTGATCGACGTTGTAAGCGGCACGGTCAAAATTCCCACGTACCTACAGTCGTGCATCCATAAATGCGGTACGTACCTCTTGCGCATGTCGGACGCCCGTGATTAGTTCGCTGCACGTTGACTTCTGGCCATCAGGCTGGAGTCTCTGCGGTGGGTTGAGGAGCCCTCTGCGTGCCCCCGGGCGCAGCAGGACCGCATTGGAAACGTTTACGGTATCTGTTCAGGGAGGAATCTGACATGAAGACCATCAAGGGGCCTGGCCTCTTTCTCGGCCAGTTCGCAGGCGACGCTGCACCTTTCAATTCGTGGGATTCGATTACCAAGTGGGCGGCCGATGTGGGCTATGTCGGTGTGCAGGTGCCGACCTGGGCCGGACAACTGATCGACCTCAAGAAGGCTGCCAGCTCGAAGGATTATTGCGACGAATTTGCCGGCGTGGCGCGCCAGAATGGCGTTGAGGTGACGGAGCTCTCGACGCATCTGCAGGGCCAGCTGGTGGCGGTGCATCCTGCCTATGACGAGGCTTTCGACGGATTTGCGGCGCCGGAGGTGCGCGGCAATCCGAAGGCACGCCAGGAGTGGGCGGTCGAGCAGGTAAAGATGGCGCTGACAGCGTCGAAGCACCTCGGCATCTCGGCGCATGCAACCTTTTCCGGGGCTCTGGCCTGGCCCTATATGTATCCATGGCCGCAGCGGCCGGCGGGTCTCGTCGAGACGGCTTTCGAGGAGCTGGCCAAGCGCTGGACGCCGATCCTCGACCATGCCGAGGAAAACGGCGTCGATGTCTGCTATGAGATCCATCCGGGCGAAGACCTGCATGACGGCGTCACCTTCGAGATGTTCCTCGAGCGGGTAAAGAACCATCCGCGCGCCAACATGCTCTACGATCCGTCGCACTATATCCTGCAGTGCCTGGATTATCTCGACAATATCGACATCTACAAAGACCGCATCAAGATGTTCCACGTCAAGGATGCCGAGTTCAACCCGACAGGCCGCCAAGGCGTCTATGGCGGCTACCAGAGCTGGGTGGACCGGGCCGGCCGCTTCCGCTCGCCGGGCGACGGGCAGGTGGATTTCGGCGCGGTGTTTTCCAAGATGACCGCCAATGATTTCGACGGCTGGGCTGTCGTCGAATGGGAATGCGCGCTGAAGCACCCCGAAGACGGCGCGCGCGAAGGTGCCGAGTTCGTCAAGGCGCATATCATCCGCGTCACCGAGCATGCCTTCGACGATTTCGCCGCCGGGGGCACCGACGATGCGGCAAACCGGCGGATGCTGGGGCTTTAGTCCATTTCCCCTTCTCCCCAGCGGGGAGAAGGTGGCCCGCAGAGCCGGATGAGGGCGCACGAGGCGTTCGCGTCGCCCACCCCCTCATCTGTCCTTCGGACATCTTCTCCCCGCTGGGGAGAAGAGAAAACAGATATTTTCCAGGAGAAACCCATGGCAATCGAAGGTTCAAAGCAACAGGCCCGTGCACCGCGCATCCGGCTCGGCATGGTCGGCGGCGGGGCGGGGGCGTTCATCGGCGCGGTTCACCGGATCGCGGCCCGCATCGACGACCAGTTCGAACTGGTGGCCGGCGCCCTGTCGTCGACGCCGGAAAAGGCGATGGCCTCCGGGCTCGATCTCGGTCTTGAGCCATCCCGGACTTATGGCAGCTACCGCGAGATGGCGATCCGCGAGGCGAAGCTGAAGAACGGCATCGAGGCGGTGTCGATCGTGACACCCAACCATGTCCATTATGACGCCGCCAAGGAATTCCTGCGGCGCGGCATTCACGTCATCTGCGACAAGCCGCTGACCTCCAATCTTGCCGACGCAAAGAAGCTGAAGAAAATTGCCGACGAGAGCGGTGCGTTGTTCGTGCTCACCCACAACTACACCGGCTATCCGATGGTCCGCCAGGCCCGGGAAATGGTGGCGAATGGCGAGCTCGGCGATATCCGCGTCGTACAGGCCGAATATCCGCAGGACTGGCTGACCGAGGCGGTCGAGCAGACCGGGGCAAAGCAGGCCGTCTGGCGCACCGACCCGGCACAGTCCGGGGCCGGTGGCTCGACCGGCGATATCGGCACACACGCCTACAATCTCGCCTGCTTCGTCTCGGGGCTGGAGCTCGACAGCCTGGCTGCCGATCTCGACAGCTTCGTCGACGGCCGTCCGCTCGACGACAACGCCCATGTCATGCTGCGCTTCAAGGCCAAGGGCACGGAAAAGCCGGCCAAGGGCATGCTGTGGTGCAGCCAGGTGGCGCCGGGCCATGAGAATGGGCTGAAGATCCGGGTCTACGGCACCAAGGGCGGGCTGGAATGGGTGCAGGCCGATCCGAACTATCTCTGGTTCACGCCGTTCGGCGAGCCCAAGCGGCTGATCACCCGCAACGGTGCCGGCTCCGGTCCGGCCGCCGCCCGCGTCTCGCGCATTCCGGCCGGCCATCCCGAGGGCTATCTCGAAGCCTTCGCGACGATCTACACCGAGGCTGCCCACGCCATCAATGCCGCGAAGGCCGGCAAGACTGTCGACAAGGATGTCGTCTATCCAAACGTCGATGACGGTGTAAAAGGCGTTGCCTTCGTCGACGCCTGCGTTGCCTCGTCGAAGCGAAACGGCGCCTGGGTCAAGCTCTGAGGCTAGCTCAGAGGTTGAACAGGGCGGCGATGTCGTTACCGGTGCGGTGGCGCAGAAATGCGCTTCCGCGCGCGGATTGATTGCTGTAGAGGCGCCGATTGTCGCTCAGATATAGAGCGCCGCCATCTTTCTCCAGGCGCTTCCCCGGTGGGCGCGGCCATCCCAGAGGTGAAGCTGGTGGCCGACCTGCTTGTCTGCCAGAACGTGGCTGAGCAGACGGTTGTTGTCGAGGAACGGATCATCCTTGCCGATCGTCAGCACGATCTCGACCTGGCGTAGCTTGTCCAGCCGCCAGTCGTTGGTCATCCCGGGAAGAAAGTGCAGCGGCGTGTTGAAGTAGACCCGGTCGTCATAATAGCCGTCCAGCAGATCGCCGAAGTAATCGACTTTCATGGTGAGATCGTAGCGGCCCGAGAAGGCGACGAGCTTGCGGAACAGGTGCGGGTGGCGGAAGACGAGGTTGGCTGCCTGGAAGGCGCCGAGGCTGCAGCCGTGGACGATGGTGCAGCCATCCTGATTTTTCGCGGCCATCAGTGGCAGCACTTCATGCAGGATATAGTCTTCGAAGGCGGCGTGGCGGCCGATGCGCTCGGCTGGACGTCGGTGGGCGTTGTAGAAGCTTTCGCTCGCGAGCCCCTCGATGCAGTAAAGCTGCAACTGTCCGGCCTCGAGCTTGTCCGCAAGGCTGGCAACGAGCCCAAGCGCTTCGTATTCCCAGAACCGTCCGTCGCGCGTTGGAAACATCAGGACCTTGGCGCCGGCGTGCCCGAACACCAGCAACTCCATGTCTCGATGCAGGCGCGGGCTATACCAGCGCAAATATTCGCGGTTCATAGGTCCTTGAAGAACTGTCTCACCTTATCGCGCAGGACGGCTTCCTGAGCCTCGCTGCCATCATAGTCGAAATGGCCAGCATCGAGGATGAAAGTTTCATTATATTTTGGCAGCGCATTGGCGATTGCAAACTGGCAGGGCGGAGCCACCGCCGGGTCGAAAAGCGCGACGGCTGTCAGCATCGGCACGGTGATCCTGGAGGCTGCCACGGCTGCATCGAAGACGGTCAGCGTTTCCAGCACATGCGGATGGCTGGTTGCGTAAGCCTGCACAGAATGGGCGCTGCCGACGGTCGGAAGTGTCAGCCATGCCCGCCTGTCGCCGAATGTCGGCACCACCAGATGACCACGGGCGATGCGCGTATCGAAAGGGATCGCGAGCGCGCCGATGCCGCCGCCGAAGCTGATGCCGCTATAGCCGATATGGCCCGCAAGCCACGGGTAGAGGGCCAGCAGGGCCGAGACCCCCAGCCACAGATCGTCGACGCAGCCGCCGATGATGTAGTGATCCGGGTGGTCGATATCGTAGAGCACATGGCCCGCAGCGTCGCTTGGAATGGGAGCCCGGGAACTCCGCGAAAGGCCGCGAAAGCAGGGAAACAACAGGGCGGTGTCCTCGACCGGAAGGTCGTAGTCCGGCTGGTCGCGCCCGCCATATCCGTGGCCGACGACAAGGCCACGGCGAACCGGCCCGGTCCGAGGCAACAGCAGCCAGCCGCCGATCGGAAAGCCACCAGTCGAGGTGTAGCTGATATCGAGGACATGCCAGTCCCGATGCGCTGCCTTGCTCCGCCGCAATATCGGTTTTGGATCGGCAGCGATGGCGCGGCGATAGCGGGCTTTCCAGAACGCGTCGAAACCTGGCGGCGATGGCGGTGGCCTGATCGCCAGCAGGTCGTCGACAAGCATGCCGTAGGTAGGGTCGAAGTCGAAGGGGTAAGTTGTCGGAACGCTCATGCAAACGGTTTTCCTGCGGAATGGTGGCTGATGCAAGTGTTCGCCAATGGGCGCTTCTTTGGACGTGAGGATCAGCGTATCGGATACCACGTCGGCGCCGGCCGGTGCTATCGGCTCGCCAGCCCCAGCGTGCTCCGATACAGCACGCAGCCGGCGACGACGAAGATCAGCAGAGCGAACATACGGTTGAGCAAGCTTTTGTAAACGCTGAGCCGCGTCGATAGCAGCATGCCGAAGACGCCGCCGATTACTCCGCCGCCGACAAATTCGGATGCAAGCCTCCAGTCGACCAGGCCGGATGCCGCGTAGTTGATGGCTGTCGCCAGTCCGAAGGCGCCTACCGACAGAAGCGATGATCCGACCGCATTGATCATCGGCATGCCTGTGGCGAGCATAAGCCCGGGAACGATCAGGAAACCACCGCCGATCCCGAAGAAGCCGGATGCCAGCCCCGAGACCAAGGCCACGCCTGCCGTCATCAGGCACATCCTGGCATCGACAGGTCGCGGCGTCTCCGTGTTCAGCTTCCTGGGCCTGAGCATCAGTGCACCGATCACCACCATAACGCCGCCAAAAAGCAGCATCAGTCTGTCCCCGTCGATGGACTTGCCGAGCGTCGATCCGGCGAGGGCGCCGACCATGCCCAGCGCCGAGAAGACGATGGCGCAGCGCCACCAGACATGGCGCCTGGCAGCATGTATGCCGAAGTTTGCGAAGGCATTGACCGAAACAGCCAGTGCTCCGGTCCCGATGGCAACATGCGGCTCGGCAACGCCGACGACATAAAGCAGCAGCGGCGTGGCGAGGATCGAACCTCCTCCTCCAAGCAGCCCGAGCATGAAGCCGACGAGGCTGCCCGAACCGACCGCGGACACGATTGAATAGGTCACGCCGGTTTGCTCCACACCCGGTCGTGCAACGCCATGCCGACGAGCATGGCGATCACAAAGACAAAAGACCCGGAGAAGCCGACCGTCAGGGAGGCCATCGCCGGGCCGGGACAAAAGCCGCCGAGCCCCCAGCCGATGCCGAACAACGCAGCACCGGCAATCAGCGGCGAGTCGATCGCTGTGCTGGATGGCAGGCGGAAGCTGTCGTCGAGTACGGGACGTTTCATGCGCTTCATGATGCGCACGCCGATAAACGCGACGAGGACGGCGCCGCCGAGCACGAAGGCAAGGCTGGGGTCCCAGGCGCCGAAGACATCAAGGAACCCCTGCACGCGCGCCGGGTTCAGCATGCCTGAAAGGGCGAGGCCGGAACCGAAAACGATGCCTGACGCCAGAGACGCGAGGATACGGAGGAGGGTGCGGTTCATTGTCCGAGCCCTCGAAGCACCGTCGTCGCGATGACACCGGCCACCAGGAATGTGGTAACGGCAATCATCGAGCGGGGCGAGAGACGCGCGAGACCGAGAACGCCATGGCCACTGGTGCAGCCGGACCCCATCCGCGATCCGAAGCCGACGAGGAGGCCGGCGAGGCTCAGAAGCGGCCAGCCGGCTGAAATCTCGACAGCGGGCCAATGCCCGGCGAAAGCGAAATAGGCGACAGGGCCGAGGAATAGGCCGACAACGAAAGCGATGTTCGTGGCAATGCCCGTTCCTTGCACTAGGCGACCGACAATTCCACTGATGCCGGCGATGCGGCCATTGAGCAGCAGCAGCATGACGGCCGAAAGGCCTATGAGCATGCCACCGATGAGCGACGGAATGTAGGTTGTCATTGCCCGGCCTCCGGCTTGCAGAATATCTCGTAGAGAGCGCCCACGAGCTGGGCGGCCTTTTCCTCGGTCAGGCTGTAGAAAATCTGCTTCCCCTCGCGGCGGGTCGCCACAATCTCCGCCTCACGCAGCACAGTCAGCTGCTGGGAGAGATGCGGCTGATGGAGATCGAGCATCACCTCGAGTTCGCCGACCGAGCGCTCGCCTTCCACCAGGGTGCAGACGATCATTAGCCGGGCGGGGTGCGCGAGGGTCTTCATAAGGCCTGCAACGGTGGCTGCGCGGGCTGCCATATCCTGAGGCGTCAGTGCCGGTGCTGCTGATTTATCTGGATCTGCGGTCATCAGGCTACCGTCCTTTCGAGAGCGTCCAGCGGAAATTTCAGGTAGCGCATGCCGTTCGCCTCCGGCTCCGGCAACCTTCCGCCGACAATGTTGACCTGCAGGGCGTGCAGGATGAGCTTCGGCATGGGGAGTGTCGCATCGCGCTCCCTGCGCAGTTTGACGAACGCCTCCTGCGATACGCCGGCAATGTGGAAGTTGGCTCGCTTCTGCTCACCCACGGTACTTTCCCAACGGGGGGCGCGGCCGTTGGGCTGGTAGTCGTGGCCTGTGAAAATCCGCGTCTCGTCGGGAAGCGCCAGAATGTCGCCGATCGAGCGCCACAGCATATGCGGGTCGCCGCCCGGAAAGTCGGCCCGCGCCGTGCCGCTGTCGGGCATGAACAATGTGTCGTGCACGAAGGCAGCGTCGCCGATCACGTAGGTAACGGATGCAAGGGTATGGCCGGGAGAGAACATGACCCTCGCGTCAATCGAGCCGACGCGGAATGTTTCTCCGTGCGCGAAAAGCCTGTCCCACTGGGAGCCGTCGGTCGCCAGAGCCGGCCAGTTGTAGATCGATTTCCAGAGCTTTTGGACGTCGACGACCTTTTCGCCGATGGCGGTCGGAGCGCCGGTTTTTTCCTTCAGGTATTGAGCTGCGGAAAAGTGATCGGCGTGGGGATGGGTGTCGAGGATCCACTCGACCTCAAGTCGGTTCTGCCTGACATAATCGAGAATGATGTCGGCATTGGCGGTTCCCGTCGAACCGGCCTTTTCGTCGAAATCGCGCACCGGATCGATAATGGCGCACTTGCCCGTCTCAGGGTCCGACAGCACATACTGTATGCTGGAGGTGCGCTCGTCGAAGAAGCCCGTGACCACGGGACGCCGCGCGATGTGCGTGGTCAGCCATCTGGCTGCCGCCGACGTGTCGATGCCATGCGTCTGTCCGAACGCGGTGACATCTGCAACTGCCATCCGGCCGTCCAGGGCCTCACCGATAACGTAAAGCAGCAATGCGCGGGTGCCCGATTTGCAATGGGCGACGACGGGGCCAGGCGATTGATCCATGACCCGCTGAAATGCCCGAACATCAGCTTCCGTGATCGTCGAAACGGTAACGGGTACGAATGCGTATTTCAGATACGCTCGCTGAGCGGCATCTTCTTCGGCCGCCGTTCCCGGTTGCGATGGCTCCTCCCCATCCGGCCGGGCATTGACCAGCGTCGTAAATCCCTGATCTGCGAAGAGCTTGAAGTCCCCCAGGTCAGGTTGCGGCATCACTGAAAGCTTCTCGGTAACCCTTGTCATTGCCATCACGGCATCCTTCGCCCATCAATATACATTTAATTATAATGTATATTGATGGGCGAAGCAATGGGATGGAGCACGTTTAGATCCGCGGTAGTGCGTGACTAGGCTTCCGATCAGGTGTAGGCGCCGAGTTTTTCCAGCAGCGGCAGGCGCGCCTGCAGCCGAGTGAACAGCAGAACCATGCCGCTGATCTTTCGTTGCAGGAAGAGCTTGTCCGGCGGTGGCAGGCGCCAGCTGGCGCTATCGTCAATCACGGGTGCAGCCAGATCCCTTATCACTGCGACAAACTGCCGATCGGCGAAATCGAAAAGGCCGTCCCTACTCGTATGCGCGTGCTCCAAGCCGATAGCGATCATCGCATTGATCGCTACGCGGTGACGGGCTATCTGCGCCTCCGACACGAATCCAATCGCGACCAGCGCATTGCGGACATGGTCCACGTCGCCTGCTATGCCTGCGCGCAGTATATCGCGGTAGGCCCCGGCGGTTTCCGGCTCGACGATGCGCGTGGCGCCAAAGTCGAGGAGGACGATCCGATCGCTATCGGGCTGCCAGCGATAGTTGGCGAAGTTCGGGTCGGTCTGCATGAGCCCGAACGAGAACAGTTCCTTCAGAAGAAGATCGAGCAGCGCTTCGCTGGCGGCGTTGCGCTGCATCTGGGAGGCATTTGCCAAGCTTTCAATCGGGATGCCTGCCACAAAATCCATTGGCAGGACGTTGGGTCTCAGAAGCTCTTCGAACGGCTCGGGCAGCGCAAATCTACCGTCTCCCTTGAGATGTTCGCCATAGCGGCGCATCTGTGCCGCTTCGCGCAGGTAATCGGCCTCCTCGTGCAATTGCCGCCTGGCTTCGGCAAGCAGAGGTGCGATGTCGAGACCGACCGGCACGAGGCCAGAAATCCTCAAAAGGGTGGCGACATTGTCGATGTCACCGTCGATGCTTCTGGCGATGCCGGGATACTGGACCTTGACCGCGAGTTCGCGCCCCGAGACCAGACGGGCGCGATGGACCTGGCCGATGGAGGCGGCGGCGACGGGCTTCGTGTCGAACTCCGCGAAGTGACGTCGCCAGCCCGGTCCCCAGGCTGCCGAGAGTGCGCGTTCCAATTGGTATGTTGGCATGAAGTGTGCGTCGTTGCGCAATTGGGCGAGGATCGCGGTCAATTCCGGGGGAAGCATGTCTCCCGCATCGAGCGACAACATCTGGCCGAGCTTCATCGCTGCACCGCGCATGCGCGACAGCTGCTCAGTAACCTTCAAGGCGTTTGAGGGGGTCAAAAGCAGGTCGCTCAGATGCGGTCGCTCGCCGTCTGCCAGACGGCGCAAGCCTTCGCCCAGCATCCCCGTGGCGACGCCGCCGGCGATCTGGCCAAGGGCCGCCAGACGGCCAAGACGGCTCTGTGGTACGGGGCGAAAACGGTCTTTCATCGGAAATGTCTCCGTAAACTGAGCACTGTGACGCTACGCTGTCGTGTCATGCTTGGTGGCCTGCGGCTTTGAGGAGTTCGGGGATCTTTTCTTTCAACCCGAAGAAGCCCTGGCGACAATGCGGCCAGGCGCGACGATCCCAGGGGCGGAGATTTTCGGCAAACGGAAGCCCGTCGTCTAAGGCTTGCCTGCGAAGACGTTGCAACCGATCGGCTGTCGGGCCGACGGGCGCAAACCCGGTCGCAACCTGACGGCATCCCGATGCTTTCGCGTCGTGAAACGCAGTGGGACCGAGTGCTCCCAGCACGACCGCGTCGGGCCAGCGCGACCTGAGGCGCGCGAAGGCATCTTCCAGCGACGTGCGATCGGCAGCCTTGTCCTCCGACAGAAAGGCGATGGCCTTGACGTTGAGGGTGTCGAAGGCTGGCAAGGTTTCGAGCGACAGATCCTCGATGGTGACCAGCAGCAGGGCGGGTGAGGTGTCGTCGGGCGTTTGCGAAGTTCTGGGCTGCGAGGCGGGCGGAACCGAGACGGTGTCGGCAGTTATCCTGGCGTGTTGGGCGAGCCCGCGGGGCGCGAACCGGCCGCTGGTCATTGTGCGGATTCTTTCGGCATCGGCCAGATAGGCTTTTCCTGCGGTATGAAGTCCCGCCACCCAACGCCACGACAGGGTATTCGATGCCGGATCTGCATCGATCAGGCGGTCCAGCATGAAGGCTGCTCCGAGTTCCCATGGCAGGCCGAGGGTAAAGATCCAGATCGATGCGAACTGCATCCGCGCCCAGTTGTGGAGATAGCCGGTGGCATCCAGCTCTGCTGCCCAGGCGTCGAAACAGTCTATTCCGGTGTGGCCGGCGCAGGCATCGGCGTAGCGCCGCGACCTGGCCGTATCGGCATCGAGGTGCTCGCGCGCCCGGTCCAGCGATTGCAGGTAACCGGTCCAGACGGTCGGCCGCTGCTCCAGCCATCCCTTCCAGTAGGTTCGCCAGAAGACTTCGCTGATAAACTTCTCTGATGTTGTGGGTCCATGCATTGCCAAGACGGCGCGGACGACCTCGTCCTCGCCGATCAGGCGTCGCCGAAGCGCGGCTGAAAGGCGCGAGACATTCACGTGGCCACCTGGCCCGTGGTCGAAATTTCTCAGGCGGGCGTAGCTTGCACCGGCATCGGGTACAAATTCGCGCAGGCGCTGCAACGCGGCAGTGCGCGTCAGCGGAAACGGCAGCTCATTCATTGATGCTCCAGCGGCGGCCAAGACAGATTTCCTTACTCAATTTCCTAGGTTGCGGTACGCCGGGAAATGGCAATCGGATCAGGCGTGATCGGTGTGTCGGCCCACGCCGGCAGGGCCTCGGCTTGTGACCTTTTGGACAGAAACAGCGGTGGTTTGCCAGTAACGCCGGATGCCAGGTTTTTGACCCGCCGCGAAAGAAGGTTAAATTCTTCTTATGCAAGTCTGCGGGAAATACGGTGGAGATTCTTGGGTTGCCAGACTGCGGTATTTTATTTCAGTGCCGCTTTAAGCAGCCCAAATTCCAATGAATGTCCAACCCCGATATACAACTCAATTTCAAGCAAGCGAATGTTGTTTTAATTATTAAATTTTGGATTTTCCGAAGACAGTTTCTAGAGTGCTCCTACCAATTCAGTGTCGCGACAATCATCAACTAAGCTCCAAAAGAAACCGGTCATTAGCCACGCAGGAAATATCTGTAGGGACGAAGGTCGCATTCGTCTTCAAAATCCCTGTCAAAATACATCGAAAATGCCTATTTTGACTTAGGGGCCTTCGAAATGAATTTTTTAGAGATACTGCATATGATGGCAGGGATGCCGTTACTGCGCCTGCAAATACATCCAGACCCCCAATATTGATCCGAAGGACTATCGAATGAGGAGCGTCGCGATGGTTCAGCGAAGCATAGTGGAAGAAACCAGGCGCATAGCGGCCCTTCAGGATCTGCAGATCATCGGGACGGCACCAACCGCAGCGTTCGACGCGATTGTCGAAGTCGCAGCGACTATCTTCGGCTGTGCGACTTCGGTGATATCGCTGATGGCGGAGGACCGCCAATGGTTCAAGGCGAAATGTGGCATCGACTTCGATGGCACGTCCCGCAGCATCGCGTTCTGCGACTACACGATCAAAGAGAATGCGCCGCTTGTCGTTCACGACGCGTCGAAGGACCTTCGTTTCAAAGACAACCCGCTGGTCACGGGCGACAATCATATCCGGTTCTACGCCGGTGTGCCTCTCTCGCTCGATGGCGAACTTTGTCTCGGGGCGCTCTGCGTTATCGACAAGGACCCCAGGGAGCCGAGCGAACAGCAAATCCAGCAGCTTGTGCGTCTGGGGCGTGCTGTCGAAGGCCTCTTACTGGCGCACCGTCATCTTGTTACGTCCCAGGCGGCGACCGCCGAAGCCCATCGTCAATCCAGGGAGGCAAGTCGCCGCGAAGCGCTGCTGACGCAGGTCGAGAGAATGGCTGCCATCGGCGCATGGCGCATCGATATAGCGACGAACGCCGTCATCTGGTCCGATCAGATCCGTATTCTCCATGAACTCGAGGACGGCGAGACGGTGACGCTCGAAGACGGGCTCAAGTTTTATCCCGAGCCGGACCGCACACGTGTCAGGCACGCAGTCGAAGAGGCGGTAAAGCTGGGCAGTGCCTTTGCGGTCGAGGCAAATTTCATAACTGCGCGCGGTCGCAAGCGCCGCATTCGCTGCAGCGGCGATGTCGAGATGGAAAACGGGGTGCCGGCCCATATCATCGGCATCTTTCAGGATATCACCGAACGGCACGATGCAGAGCGGACGCTTTGGCATAGTGCCCACGTCGATCACCTGAGCGGCCTTGCAAACCGGCACTGGTTTCAAAAAGACCTGGCCGAGCGGCTGACGAAGGCCCGGCATGAAAGCCAGAAAGTCGGGCTTCTGCTGATCGATCTCGATAGCTTCAAGGAAGTCAACGACACGCTCGGCCACCAGGCGGGAGACGAGGTCATTGCCAGGATCGCAAAGCGGCTGCAGTTGGTGGCGGGCGAGAGCTCTTTCGTTGCCCGGCTCGGCGGTGACGAATTCGCGCTGGTCCTGGAACGACCGATCGCGACGGACGACCTGCGTACGCTGGCAGAAGAGGTCATGTCCCAGGTGAAATCGCCGATCCGGTTTCAGAGCGAAGCGATCCACGTCTCCGCGTCGATCGGTATTGCCTGCTTTCCGGACGACGCGAACACACCGGACCAATTGCTGAGATGTGCGGATATGGCGCTCTACAAGATCAAGCGCTCCGGCCGTGGCAGCATCGGCTTCTTCGGCCCGGAAATCGCGACGATCTTCGACACACGTCGCATGGCATTGGAGAAGGTGCGCAGCGCGGCTGCTGCGAACCGCATTGTGCCCTACTACCAGCCAAAATTCCGGCTCGACGATCTGTCCGTCTATGGCTTCGAAGCGCTGGCTCGTATCGAGAATGAGGATGGAACGATCAGCGGTCCCTCGGATTTCTGGCCGGCCTTTGCGGATCCGACCAGTTCCAAGACGATCACCAGGCACATACTGGATGGCATCGTCAGCGACATCCTCCGATGGCGGGCCATGGGGATCGATCCCGGCACGATCAGCTTCAACGCCTGTGAATACAGTTTTCAGGATCCCGATTTTGCGAGCTCCCTGATCAGAAAAATCGACGGAATGAAAATTCCCCGGTCAAGCTTCGAGGTGGAGGTGACGGAGACGGTCTTCTGGGGGGACGACCCGAAGCTGGTAGGGCGCCTGCTGACCGAGTTGCGCGAAGCAGGAGTGCACGTGTCGCTCGATGACTTCGGCACTGGTTATGCTTCGCTGACCCATCTCCGCGATTTTCCCATCGACACTTTGAAAATCGACCAATCGTTTGTCGCGGGGCTAGGCAAGAAGCTGCAGAACACCGCAATCGTCAACGCCATCGTCGAGCTTGGACACACTCTCGGAATGAAAGTGGTGGCAGAGGGCATCGAAACAGAAGATCAGCTGGAATTCCTGCGCTCGATCCAATGCGATAGCGGCCAGGGGTTCTTCGTCAGCGGAGCATTGGCGGCCGACCGTATTACCGACATGCTGCAACCCGACGCGGATCGCAAACTGAAACCAGCGAACGAAACGAAGATCACCCTTGCCCCGTGACGTGCAGGTAGGAGCGGGAGAGTGCCGCAACACATGGCGCTGGCGCCGGGTTCAATTTTTGTCAATTTTCCTTTGCTAATCTGTGGCCCGGAGGAGACTGATCCGATGGTCGGCATCAACATTCGTTTGGCAGAAATTATAGAGGCTCTCAGCCAGGCGCTCGATATGACGGAAGGACAGCCTCCGGGGCACTGCATCCGCTGCTGCTACATAGGCACTCTGATAGGCCGCGAAATTGGTCTGGGCGACAGCGAGCTCCAGGATCTCTACTATACGCTGCTCCTGAAAGATCTCGGCTGCAGCAGCAATGCGGCCCGGATATGCGAGCTTTATCTCGCCGATGACCTGAGCTTCAAGCGCGACTTCAAACTGGTGGACAGCAGTCTCGGCCAGATGCTGCGTTTCGTCATCGGTCACACCGGCATGCAGGCGGGTCTTGCGGAACGCTTTCGCAGTATTGTCCATGTCCTTCAGAACGGCGGGGACTTTTCCACCGAACTCATCCAAACCCGCTGCCAGCGTGGGGCCGAAATTGCCCGGCAGATGCGCTTCTCGGAGAGCGTTGCACACGGCATCATGGGGCTCGACGAGCACTGGAACGGTGGCGGCAAACCGGAGGGCCTGGCCGGCGAGGACATCCCGCTCTTCTCTCGCATCGCCTTGCTGGCCCAAGTGATCGATGTCTTCCAGCGCAGCGGTGGACCACAGAATGCGTTGAAGGAAATTCGCCTGCGCAAAGGCCGCTGGTTCGATCCATCGTTGATCGACGCATTCTCCCGCGTCGCCCAGACAGAAGGCTTCTGGGAGGCCCTGAACGCCGACGACGTCGAGGAATTCGTTCTGGCGTTGGAACCCGGCCAGCAGATGATCATGGCAGACGAGGACTATCTGGATGATATCGCAGCCGGCTTCGCCAGGGTGATCGACGCCAAGAGCCCCTTCACGTCGGGCCATAGCGATCGCGTCGCGTTGTTTACAGATCTGATTGCCGAAGAGATGGGCCTCGATCTCGTCGGACGCCGGTTGCTGAAACGAGCCGCCTTGCTTCACGATATCGGCAAGCTCGGCGTCAGCAACAGCGTCCTCGACAAGCCCGGCAAGCTGGATGAAAAGGAATGGAAGCAGATGAAGCGCCACGCCGAGCTGTCCGAGAAAATCCTCTCGAACATCGGTGCCTTTTCGGCGGCGGCGGTCGTCGGTGGCGCGCATCATGAAAGACTGGACGGAAAGGGCTATCCCCGTGGCTTGCACGCAGAGGATATCCCCATGGAAGTCCGGATCGTCTCGACGGCTGACGTGTTCGATGCGCTGACCGCAGATCGGCCATACAGGCCCGCGATGTCCGTTACAAAGGCGATGTCGATCCTCTGGGAAGGCGCAGGGCAATCGCACGATCCGATTTGCATCGAAGCCCTGCAGCGTGCCCTTTCCAAAACCGTTCTGGCGCAGGCCGTCTAGACGGGTAGCTTCCCCCTAGTGCCGGACTTGCGGCAGCTGTTCCCCCGGAGCGAAAACCGAGCGCTTTCCGCGAGCGATCCGAAGGCTCAGTCACGCGTCACGATGTCAGACTGCGCGCTCGTCCTTCGGTGAGTCCATGACAATCAGGGAAGTGATGGAGCTGAGGTACGATCTCGTCCCCAGGACATCCGTGTGAAATCGTTTGAAGTCGGCAAGATCCCCGGTTTCCACGCGCAGCAGATATTCGAATGCGCCAGCTATATTGTGGCATTCAACGACCTCGGGTGCGATCGACATGGCGCGCTCAAAGCCTTCAAGTGCCGCCTTGGTGTGCGATGACAAGCCCACCATGACATAGACCGTGAAGCCGCGACCCAGACGCACAGGATCCGTGACCGCGCGGTAGCCCCGGATGACGCCCGTCCGCTCAAGCTCTTGGACGCGACGCAGGCAGGCCGAAGGGGAGAGGTTAACGCGTTCCGCAAGCTGGACGTTTGTGATGCGTCCATCCCGTCGCAGTTCTCGCAATATACTGTCGTCTATCTGATCCATCGTCATCATTCATTGCGTTGAAGTTGATACTAGACGCATATTAGACGATTAATTGCGGTCGTCTCCCCTTATTATTGCGAAGGAAAATCAGAGGAGGCAATTGGATGAATTTCACGGTGATCGTCGCCTTGCTGGGCTTTGCCTTCGTCACAACGGTAACGCCGGGCCCAAACAACCTCATGCTGATGGCGTCGGGGGCAAATTTTGGATTTCGCCGAACGCTGCCTCACATGCTCGGAATTGTGGCAGGCGTCTCGATCATGACGCTTCTGCTGGGCATCGGCCTGATGGCGCTTTTCGACATCGTACCGATGATGTACGGCGCGCTCAAGGTCGTGTCGATCGCCTATTTGTTGTGGCTGGCATACAAGATAGCGACTTCTGCATCCGTCGAACAGCGTGCTTCCAAGGGCCGCCCGATGACATTTCTTCAAGCCGCTGGCTTTCAGTGGGTAAACCCGAAGGCATGGGCCATGGGGCTCTCGGCGATCACGCTGTACGCTCCGGAACGCTCCCTGGTTTCGGTTTTTGTCGTGGCAATCGCCTTCGCCTTCGTCTGCTTTCCGGCGATATCGGTATGGGCATGGCTCGGAACGGTGATCAGGCAATGGTTGTCGAACTCCGCGCGCCTGAGGGCATTCAACATAGTCATGGCTCTCTTGCTCGTAGCCTCGCTATACCCGATCCTCGGATTGGGTAAGTAGGTCAGGTTTGACAAGCATGAGAAGCTCGCAGGCCGTCCGTCCGTGCCCGAAAAGGATAGTCCGGCGGCGCAGCCTGTAATCAATCCTCTGCCGTGACGGGCGCGATCCTGGGGGTGATCCGCAGGGCTCTGAGAGAGTTCAGGATCACGGCGACATCGATGAGTTCCTGGAGTACGGCTCCCTGCACCGGTGTCAAGTAACCCAGTGCCGCAGCAATCATTCCGATAATCGACATGGCGATGCCCGCGATGACGCTTTCCATGGCGATACGCCGGGAGCTTTTGGCAATTTCGATGCCGGGCAGCAGGCGATCCAGGTGATCGACAAGAAGCACGATATCGGCGGCTTCAGCCGAGGCAGCGGCTCCGCGGGCGCCCATGGCAACGCCGATGTCGGCGGCGGCCAATGCCGGGGCATCGTTGACCCCATCACCCACCATCATCACCGAACCATTCTTGCGCTCGGTCAGCACCAGAAGGACTTTCTGGTCGGGCGTCAGGTCTGATCTGACGGCATCGAGGGCTAGGCCCCTGGTCACTGTTTCCGCCACCGCACGCCGATCTCCGGTGGCCAGCAAAATCCGCTTGATGCCAAGCAGGCGCAGGTTGGCAACGAGTTCGACGGTTCCCGTGCGCAATGCATCCGCCATGGTGATGTAGCCCGCGATCCTGTTGTCGACGGAAAGAGCGACAACGACCGTCCCGACATCCATGATCGGGCTGGCTGCGGACAGGACGCCGACCTGTTTGCTGACGAACGCGATGCCTCCCACGGATACCTGGCGGCCGGAGATCACTCCGATGACGCCTTCACCGGGGCGCTCGATGACGTTTTCCGGCAATGGCAGCACCACACCCTGGCGACGCGCCGCTGCCACGATGGCCTGTGCCATGGGGTGTTTCGAGGCCTGCTCGAGTGCGGCCGCGAAATACAGGATCTCACCGTCCGACATCCCGTTGTGCGCTTCGATCGAAACGATCTGCGGGCGCCCGTCCGTCAGGGTTCCGGTCTTGTCGAGAATCAAGGTGCTGATCCGCGCCAGGGCTTCCAGCGGCTTTGCGCCCTTGATGAGAACGCCGAAATGCGCCGCACGGGAAAGACCGGCCACCAGAGCCACCGGAACGGCAAGGATAAGCGGACAGGGTGTCGCCACGACAAGGACAGCCACTGCACGAATGGGATCGCCGGTGAACCACCATGCGGCTGCCGACATCGCGATCGTAACCAACAGGAACCATAGCGAATAGCGGTCGGCCAGCCTCGCCATCGGTGCCTTGGATGCCTGCGCGGCCTCCACGAGGCGCACGATGCCGGCATAGGTACTGTCGGCGGCGCGATGCCGCACGCGCAGGTCGAAGGCTTCACCGGCATTGGTCGATCCGCTCATCGCCTCCTGACCCTTGTCCAGACGCGCCGGCATCGACTCTCCTGTCAGGGCCGATTTGTCGAGGATCGCCTGTGGGCTTTCGATATCGCCATCCGCAGGCACGATCCCGCCCTGGTGGATCAAAAGCAGGTCGCCGGGTTCGATGATCTCCAGCGCAACGTCTTCCAGACCACCCTTGGCATAACGCGTCGCGGTTCTGGGGACACGGGCTAGCAACGCGCTCATTTCACGCCGGGCACGGCCTTCCGCGAAGCTTTCCAGAAATGTGCCGCCGGAATACATCACGGCAACCACCGCTGCGGCGAGCGTCTCGCCGAAGAGAAGCGCTGCGGTCATGGACAATGCGGCCACGATGTCGAGGCCCACTTCGCCACGCCAGACGCTGCGCGCGATTTCGAAGATCAATGCCGCCAGAACCGGGACGACGCCGACCTGCCATGCAAGCCTTGCAGCATCCGGTTGATCCAAGACGTAAAGAAGCAGCCCGAGTGCAAGTGTGAACATGGCCACGAGGAGAAGCGTGGTCTTCAAACGGTCTGTTCTCTCAGCGGTCATGGACATCTCTCGCTCCCGTGGAGGCTCAGAACCGCAGTTTCAGGCCTCGATCCCTCCAGGCCCGGTCAGCTCAAGAGGCGTCAAGGTAACCCACCGTTGCCGGGTTCGGATTGACCGACATCAAGTGAGGGGTGCGATACCAGTCGCGAATCGATGCGGTCATGGAGGGCCCGATTTCAGGTGGCCGGGGTGGGCTTGTCTGCAACGTTGCAGTTTTGACATTCATCATCTGTACAACCGGGCAGTTGCCGGTCTAAATCGTCCACCAGAAGTTCAAGAAACGAGAAATTCCATGATCGATCCAAAAACGATGGCCGCGAGGTTTCCCGGTGACTTTACCTTCGGCGTGGCAACGGCCGCCTTCCAGATCGAGGGTGCCACCAGGACCGATGGACGCAAGGCGTCGATCTGGGACGCGTTCTGCAACATGCCGGGCAGAGTTTTCCAGCGCGACAACGGCGATGTCGCCTGCGATCACTACAACCGGCTGGACGAGGATCTCGATCTTATCAAGGAGATGGGCGTTGAGGCCTATCGCTTCTCGATCGCCTGGCCGCGCATCGTGCCGGAAGGCACCGGGCCGATCAACGAGAAGGGGCTGGATTTCTACGACCGGCTTGTCGATGGCTGCAAGGCACGCGGCATCAAGACCTTCGCGACGCTATATCACTGGGATCTGCCGCTTTCGCTGATGGGTGACGGCGGCTGGACGGCGCGCTCGACGGCCTATGCATACCAGCGCTATGCGAAGACGGTCATGGCACGACTGGGAGACCGGCTTGATTCGGTCGCTACATTCAACGAGCCCTGGTGCATCGTCTGGCTCAGCCATCTCTGGGGTATCCATGCGCCGGGCGAACGAAACATGGAAGCGGCGCTTGCGGCCATGCACCATATCAATCTCGCCCATGGGCTCGGTGTCGAGGCGATCCGCTCTGAGGCGCCGAAGGTGCCGGTCGGGTTGGTGCTCAACGCTGCGTCGATCATTTCAGGCTCGGACACCGCGATCGATCATGCGGCTGTAGAGCGGGCGCACGAGTTTCACAATGGCGCTTTCTTCGATCCGGTCTTCAAGGGCCAGTATCCGGAGTCCTTCCTGGCAGCGCTGGGCGATCGCATGCCCGAGGTCGCCGATGGCGACATGGCGCTGATCAACCAGAAGCTCGATTGGGTCGGCATCAACTACTACAAGCCGGATCGTGTCTTCGACGATGCGGAAAAATCGGGCGACTTTCCATGGACGAAGGAGGCGCCGCCGGTCAGCGACGTCAAGACCGATATCGGCTGGGAAGTCTATGCGCCCGGCCTGAAGCTGCTGATCGAGGATCTCTATCGGCGCTACGAGATGCCGGAATGCTACATCACCGAGAACGGGGCCGCCTATAACATGGGCGTCGTGGACGGTGTGATCGACGATCAGCCGCGGCTCGACTATTACATCGACCATCTCAATATCGTCGCTGATCTCATCAAGGACGGATATCCGATGCGTGGCTACTTCGCCTGGAGCCTGATGGATAACTTCGAATGGGCGGAGGGCTATCGCATGCGCTTCGGCCTGGTCCATGTCGATTATGAGACGCAGGTGCGCACCGTCAAGAACAGCGGAAAATGGTATTCCGAACTGGCGGCACTGTTTCCAAAAGGCAACCATACCGCGACATGATCACCGACGCCAAGGGGTGCTAACCCCTTGGTCCTAGGGTAGAGGCGCGGGGAAATGCAGCAAAAGGTTGTATTATTCCTGTGTCTTTACGCGCGTTCTCAATTTCCTTAACGGTTCTTGAAGACCTGTTCTGCATATTCCGCGCTCAAGGAGTGCCGTATGGGCGCGTTTTCGAAGTTGTTTCAGCGGGATATTGGACGCGATCGTCATTCGATCGTGATGGCCGTGCTGTTTTCGTTTGCGCTCGTGGTCGCTGTCGTGACCCTGATGGTTCTGACGGCCGTCGCCCGGGTGGCAGATTACTCCAACAGGCTCGATGAGAAGCGCTCCTTCCAGACAACGACTGGCGCGCTGAAGACATTCCAGACCCAGCTGAAAGCAACGCTCAACGACTATGCGGCGTGGGACGATGCGGCGAAATTCGTCTATGCGCCCGATGGAATGGATTGGGTGGCAAGCAACTTCGGGGGGATGTCTGCGAACAACCCGCTTTTCGACGGTGTGATCGTTGTCGATGAGGGCGGAAAGCCTGTCCTCACGTACCAGAACGGCAAGCCCAGCACCGAACCTATGAAGAGCATGCTCGACCCTGCGATCTGGTCTTTGCTCGACACGGCCCGTTCAGCGCCCGCGGGAGCAATGCCGGAAGCGGCCGGCTTTATCCACACCAGCAACGGCGTGGCGGTTGCCGGCGTGGCGCTGGTCCGGCAGAAATCGGGGACCGTCCCGGTGCCCGTAGGCCAGCGGCGCTATCTCGTTTTCATTCGCCACCTCGACGCCGATCAAATCAAGGCGATGGCAGATAACTATGTCATCAACGGCCTGCATCTGGTTTCAGCGGACACGGCATCGGCGATTGCGGTGCCGGTCGTCGATCCGCTCGGCAAGACGCTCGGAAAGATGGTCTGGCAGTCGAGCATTCCCGGCGACATGAGCTACCAGCAGGCTCGTCCTCTGGTGGCCGGCGCTCTCGGGTTGGTCGGCATGTTCTTCGTCGTGCTTCTGATGCTTGGATCGCTTGCCAACAAACGTTTGCGGGCAGAGGAAGCGGCGGCGCGCGAGGCGGCCCTGCAGGACCGGCTGTCCGGGCTGCTCAACCGGGAAGGCATGCGGGTTCATGTCGACCAGATGATCGAGCAGGCATCGCTTGATCGCAGCAACGTGCTGCTCCTCTATCTCGATCTCGACGGCTTCAAGGAGATCAACGATTCCTACGGCCATGGTACCGGCGACCAGCTTATCCGCGCCATCGCTGCCGGGCTTAAGGTCCTGGTGCCGGAAAACGCCATTCTTGCGCGGCTGGGCGGCGATGAATTTGCCGTTGCCTTCCCCGGCGAAGACCTGAATGACGGCCCAGCCCTCGGCCTTGCCGAACAGGTGCTCGATTTTCTCTCGGAACCGCTCGAAATTGGTCGCCGCGTCATCGTGGTCGGCGCCAGCATCGGCATCGCCATGTCTCCCGAAGGCCGCGTCGGTCGTGAAGAAATGGTGCGCCGCGCCGATCTCGCGATGTACAAGGCCAAGGAAGCAGGCCGCTCCCGCATGATGTGCTACGACAGTGACATGGACACCGATCGAGAAGGTCGCAATGCCATGGAGCTCGATCTGCGTGCTGCGATCGAAGGGGAAACCCTCGGTGTGGTCTACCAGCCGCTGGTCGATGCGGCGACGCATGCGATGATCGGGGTCGAAGCGCTGGTGCGCTGGGATCGCCCCGGCTACGGGCCGATATCCCCTGAAGTTTTTATCCCGGTGGCCGAAACCAGCGGCCTGATCGAGGGGCTGGGGCTGCTGGTTCTTCGGCGGGCCTGCGAGGCGGCCGTCGCCTGGCCAGGCATGCGTATCGCGGTCAACGTTTCGCCGAGCCAGTTCCGCAATCCGGCCTTCGCCGACTATGTGCGCTATGTACTAAAGCAGACGGAGATCGATCCCGAGCGCGTGACGCTGGAGATCACCGAAGGCTACATCATCCAGAACCCAAAGCGGATACGCGTGGCCATCGAGCGTCTGAAGGCGCTCGGCGTCAAGGTGGCGCTCGACGATTTCGGATCGGGCTTCTCGTCGATCGGCTATCTCCGCCAGTTCGGCTTCGACCGCATCAAGATCGACAAATCGCTGACCATGGGCGTGCTGGAAGGCAAGAGCGCCCGCGACATGCTGCAGGCAACGGTGGCGCTTGCCCGATCGCTGGATATCCCGGTGACCGCCGAGGGGATCGAGACCGAGGAGCAGGGGATCGCGGTGCGGCTATTCGGCTGCGACGAGTTGCAGGGATATTTCCACGGCAAGCCGATGACGGCCGCCGACATTACCAAGCGCTATCAGGCCGAGCTTCGCGATGCCGAGGAAAACGGGCAACGGGTCGCCATTTCGGGCTGATATCCGGCCTGGCGCATTTGCGCACTTTTGCTGGAAACTCTAGCCTCTGTGGGCGCGGCCGGTCTTGCGGGCAAGCTCGATCTGGCGCTGGCGTTCGCGGAACCTTTCCCGGTCGCTTTCGCTTCTGACATCGTAGCACTGGCTGCAGGAAACTCCGGCCTCGTAGTAGGGCGAGGTGACCTCTTCGGCGGTGATCGGCGTGCGGCAGGCATGGCAAAGCTTGTGCTCGCCTTCCTTCAGCCCGTGTTCGACAGAGACGCGTTCGTCGAAGACGAAGCAGGCGCCCTCCCAGAGAGACTCTTCTTCGGGCACTTCCTCGAGATATTTGAGAATGCCGCCTTTGAGGTGATAGACCTCGTCAAAGCCTTGCTGCTTCATGAAGGCCGTCGCCTTTTCGCAACGGATGCCGCCGGTGCAGTACATGGCGATTTTGGGCTTGTTGTGCAGCCCGGTGTTCTGCCGAACCCACTCCGGAAACTCCCGAAAAGTCTTGGTCTTCGGATCGAGGGCGCCCTTGAAGACGCCGATGGCCGTCTCGTAGTCGTTGCGGGTGTCGATCAGGATGGTATCGGGGTCGGAAATCAGGCTGTTCCAGTCTTTCGGCGCGACGTAGGTGCCGACGATGCTGTTGGGGTCGATGTCCTCGACGCCCATGGTGACGATTTCCTTCTTGAGCTTCACCTTCATGCGCACGAAAGGCATCTTCGACGCCCGGCTCTCCTTGTGCTCCAGCGCGGAAAATTCCGGCAGGGCGCGCAGGAAAGCAAGGACCGTCGATACACCAGCGTCCGTGCCGGCGATGGTGCCGTTGATCCCCTCATGGGCGAGCAGCAGCGTGCCCTTGACGCGCTGTTCCTCGCAAAGCCTCTGCAGCGGGTCGCGCATGGAGGCAAACCGCGAGAAATCGGCGAAATGATAGAGCGCTGCCACCAGAAAGGGGCTGACGCCTGAGGGCGTGGACGAGGTGATGTCGGTCATGTGGTCGAAATACAGCCTTGAGGCCTTTGACGCAATGTCGATTTGCGACCCCTGTGGCAAAGCTGGCTCGACAGTGGTCGAGGGCAGGCATCCTAGACTTCGGAGCGCATCGCCAGTGCCTGGTTGGAATAGCGGTGCTGGCCGGTGACTTCTTCGCCAAGCCAATCCGGCAGCTCGGGATTATCATCCTCGTGCCCCATCTCGACCTCGGCGATCTGCAAGCCCGCATGCACACCGTCGAACACGTCGATTTCCCAGGTAAACCCTTTGTACGGCACCTTGTGGCGGGTCTTGATAATCGGTACGCCAACGGCCTTCGTCATCAACTCCTCCGCATCGGCCAGGGGAATGGGATACTCGAATTCGTCGCGGGTCATGCGCTTGCCGATCTTGACTGTCAGCGTCGCCTGCGTCCCGTTGGCAAGCCTGATACGGACGGATCGATCCTCCATCGAGGCGATGTAGGCCTGTTGCAGTCCGATCGTTTCGGCCACCAGATCCCGCCATCCGTCGTGCCGGACCAGGAATTTGCGTTCAATCTCTTTTGCCAATGGTGTCAGCCTCCCCCGGCCTCGTCCTGTTTCAGGCAGGCTAACCGATGTCTGCGGCATTTCCTACCCGGGCGGGCAGTTGCCCGCTTTTGTCTCGACAAGGATGTTCAGGAGGGTTATCGAAGTCTGAAATTCAATCGTTTTCTGGAGTGTCGGCGATGGGTGAAAAAACCGAAAAGCTGCTAGCCATCCTGCAATATGCACCGGTCGTGCCGGTGCTGATCGTCGACGACGTGAAGTCGGCAGTCCTGCTTGCCCGGGCCCTGGTCGCCGGTGGACTGAAGGCGATCGAGATCACCATGCGTACGGCGGCAGCGCTGGATGCGGTGCGTGCCGTGGCCGACGAAGTCGAAGGCGCCGAGGTTGGCGCCGGTACGATCCTCAACGTTGCCCATTGGGAAGCGGCCGTCGAAGCCGGTTCGAAATTCATCGTCAGCCCTGGCACGACGCAGGAGTTGCTCGATGTCGCGCGACAGTCGAGCGTTCCCTTGCTACCGGGTGCGGCGACCGCGAGCGAAGTCATGGCGCTGCGCGAAGAGGGCTATCAGGTGCTGAAGTTCTTCCCCGCCGAGCAGGCCGGCGGTGCAGGCTATCTCAAGGCGCTTTCGTCGCCGCTGGCCGGAACGATGTTCTGCCCGACGGGCGGCGTATCTCTGAAGAATGCCCGCGATTATCTGTCGTTGCCGAACGTCATCTGCGTTGGCGGGTCCTGGGTGGCGCCAAAGGAGCTTATCGCTTCGGGCGACTGGGCGGGAATCACCAAGCTTGCGGCGGAAGCTGCGGCACTGCGCGGCTGATACGCGTTCGAGACTGCCGGCCCGTATCGGACCGGCAGTTCGTCATCGATCCGCTCCCGAAGCGCAGTGGCGCCATCGGCGCTTCAAGGGGTAAGCTGCTTGACCGATAAAAAGTCGGAAAACCGATCGTCAGCAATCGCTGCAGCGATCATCCTGCTCGGCGCTGGTACGGTGCTGTACCTGATGCCGGATGCCGTGTTGTGGATCGGTCAATTTTCACCCTGGCTGGCGACGGGTTTCGGCGCTGCCGTCATTCTCTGCTTTTTTCTGATCTTCTGGCTGCGGGCTAGATATCAGCGACGCAACCGGTCCTGATCTCTAGGTCTGCAACGACGCGCCCAGCAGGACGATACCGGTTACAATCACGAAGACGGCGCCGAGAAGCTCTATGCCGTTGCCCACCCAGGTGGACTTTGCCGATCCCGGCCCGGCGAGGCGCATCGCGAGCCCCTTTGCAGTGACTGCCATGATCGCCAGCATCGACACAGTGATGGCGGTGCCGAGCGACATGGCGAACACCGACAGCACGCCGCCGAGCAGCAGGCCATTGAGCATTGCGAAGGTCATGACCAGCAGGGCGCCGGAGCAGGGGCGAAGGCCGACGGCGACAATGGCCGACCAGGCTTCACGCGCGCTGAAATGCTCCGCTTTCAGAAGCAAGGGATCGGGCAGGTGCGCACGTCCGCAATCCTCGCAGACCACCCCGGCCGTTCCAAGGGTCGGGGCATCGCAGTTGAACTGGCCGGCAGACGCCACGGTGGCGTCGTTGCGGGCGAAGGCACCGCTGTCGAACAGCGCGACGCTGACAGGGCCGGCAAGGGTCGCCATTTCCATGCGGCGCTCGGGCATAGCGCGCATCATCGAGCGCAATTTGCGAAACAGCAGCCAGCAGCCGAACAATATGACCATCACGAAGGAGGAGATCTCCATGGCGTTGGTCGCTTCGGTCATGGTGATGCCGCTGCCACGCAGCACGAAATAGGCGGCACCAACTACGGCAACGGCAACCACGCCCTGGACGAAGGCGGACACGAAGGAAATCGCGATGCCGCGTTTCAACTGAATCTCGTTGGCAACCATGTAGGACGAGATCACCGCCTTGCCGTGGCCGGGACCGGCCGCGTGGAAAATTCCGTAGGCGAAGGATAATCCGATCAATGTCGAGAGCTGCCAAGGATCCTTGCGCATGGCGCCGATCGATTGGGTCAGGGCGCGATAAAACGCCTGTTGCTGGTCGTTGACGTAAAGGAAGATCGGCGCAAGAGGGCCGCCGATTGGTTGGAAGCTCGGTTCGGCGGTACCGATGCCGAGAGGCGACCCGGTGGCGTGCGCGAGGCCGGTCGCGGCGAGGAGGAGCGTAACTGCAAGCGACGCAAAGGCAAGGCGGCGGTTCAGCATTGAGCATCGATCCGTGTTGCAAACAGTTTCGACATGGTCGTCCCGGTCGGGTCGTTGAAGAAAGCGTCGGTCAGCGATGACTTGTTCTCGGCGATGACCTCGTCCGGGTCGGGGCGCACGACCTTCGTGGTGCAGGATTTGAAGGTGCTTCCGATGGTCACGAGGTCGCCGTCTGTCGGGAAGTCGATCGAGGTGTAGAGCGTCGGGTCGTAGATGCCGAAGGAAAGTCGGTTACCCTTCATCGGCATCGGCTCCGCCGGCGAGACCTTGAAGAACATCAACAGCTGTCCGTCCTTGTAGTCGACGTGAATGACATCAGGCTTGTTCACCTTAATCGCCTTTCCGTTCAACGACATGTTCACGTAGTAATCGTAGTCGGCAAGCGAATCGCGCACGGTGGCGCCGACTGCGGTCAGTTCGTCCGGGTCGAGCTTCAGGTTGGCGTTCTTGTCGAAATCCATCAGCACCGAAGACGAGAATACCTCGTCGAACCGCCAGACATTCTGAAGCTCCTTGACGTTGCCATCATCGCCGGCCACCACCTCAAGCCGCGCCTGCACGAAAATATGCGGGTGGGCAAATGCTGCGGCGGGCGCCAGCAACAGCATTGCGGCGAGCAGGAGGGTTGTTTTCTTCATGAGCCCTCGGCGCATCGCAGGTCATCGTTCATGGTGCAACTTCGTGAAAAAATGAGACGGAATTGGGACCGGTCCAAGTGGGGCAGGGAGCCTAGCCGTTCTTGCGAAACCAGTTGTGCAGGTAGTCGACGAAGATGCGCACCTTTGCCGGCAGGTAGCGCCGATGCGGGTAGACGGCGTAGATGCCGCGATCTGTCGGTATGTAGTCGTTGAACAATGTCACCAGTGCGCCGCTCTCGATGCTCTTGCGGGCGATAAAGTCCGGTACGATGGCAAAACCGATGCCGGCCAGCGCGGCGCGTAATGTCGCATGCGGGCTGTTGACCTCCATCGGGCCAGTGATGGGGACATTGAACCAGGTGCTGTCGGGGTTGCAGAATCGGATGCTGCCCTGCGCACGATTGTTGGTGTCGATGATGAAGGGGATGCGGGAAAGGTCGCTCGGATGATCGAGGGGCTGATGGCGGTCGAGAAACTCCTGCGT
The DNA here is from genome assembly GCF_019355815.1 of Rhizobium sp. B21/90. Taxonomy (NCBI): domain Bacteria; kingdom Pseudomonadati; phylum Pseudomonadota; class Alphaproteobacteria; order Hyphomicrobiales; family Rhizobiaceae; genus Rhizobium; species Rhizobium sp. B21/90. The sequence continues at coordinate 1,028,713 of NZ_CP072162.1, forward strand.
GGCGCAGATATGCACGCGAAAATCCGAGATTTTCCGGGCGATCATGCCGGAATCCTCGAGTTTGGTAACGCGCACGGCGACATCGAAGCCTTCCTCGATCAGGTCGACGAAGCGGTCCTCTGCAGCGATCTCCAGGGAAAGATCCGGGTTTTCCTTGGCAAAGTCGATCAGCGACTGGCCGACATCCGCATCCATGAAGGTGCGCGGCACCGAAACTTTCAGCCGGCCTTTGAGCTGGACATTGTTTTCACGCACGAGGTCGGCGAGATTGTCGATCTCTTTCAGGATATCGGAGGCGGTGCGAAAATAGGTGTGGCCAGCTTCCGTCATGGAGAATTGCCGGGTGGTCCGGTTGAGCAGCAGCGCGCCGAGCTCGTCTTCGAGTTCCCGCACATATTTCGACAGCAGCGCCTTCGAGCGCCCGGTCTTGCGAGCGGCGGCCGAAAAACCCTCGGCTTCGACGACATCGATGAAGGCGCGTATGCGGGTGAGGGTATCCATTTTTCGCGGTAATCCTGTTCTTCAACGGGATAGACCCATGACGAATCCCGGGATCGTGTCAAGTTTTACCATATGCCATCAGGCCAGCATGACGGTCTTCGAGCCAGTGTCCTGCTACATCATTCGGGTGGCTTTTCGCCTTCGTCGCTAACGATTTTCGGCATCCAGTTGACGCCGCGCAATTTTTTTTGACTTCAGCCAAGAAAATTCTTGATTGTTACAACGAATGTTCTTATCTCCCGGTCAGCCCAAAGTCGCACGTGCCCATGGGTGTCCGCTGGTCCTCTAATTGGTGAGGATACGGTAAGGTACCTGGAATTAACCCCTCCAGTCGCTATCTCGGCCTTCCGAGAAATGCGAGGACATCTGAAGCAACGACGGTGCGGGCCTTTTTGTTCTCTTCCGGCTTTCCATCAGCCGGGGTTACTGAAGAGGCACACCATCATTGCCGGAAGTGCGGTAGGGAAACCTCCAATCCAAGGCAGACAAAGCCGAACCTATGCCATCCTGTGGCGTTGGTTCACTGATCGAGCATCGTGCGTTCGCCAAGGATCCGGGGTCTCCACCGGCTGGGTCCTAGCGTGGATTCGCGTATGCCCTTTGTCCTCCGGTCTGACCGCCGGAGCCTGTATTGAAGGGACTAACATGACCACTCAGCGCATCCGCGACTTTCTCGCAACCCGACGTCCCGACGGCCCTTGCCTCGTGCTGGATCTCGACGTGGTCCGCGACAATTTTCACGCTTTCCGCCACGCCATGCCGGACAGCTCGATCTATTATGCCGTCAAGGCAAACCCGGCTCCTGAAGTGTTGAAGCTTCTGGCCGGCATGGGCTCCAACTTCGATTGCGCGTCTGTCGCCGAAGTCGAAATGGCGCTCGACGCTGGCGCAACGCCTGCTCGCATCTCTTTCGGCAACACAATCAAGAAGGAGCGCGACATCGCTCGTGCGCATGCACTCGGTGTAAGCCTTTTTGCCGTGGACAGCCATGAAGAAGTCGAGAAGATGGCCCGTGCCGCTCCTGGCGCCCGCGTATTCTGCCGTGTGCTGACGGATGGCGAAGGTGCCGAATGGCCTCTGTCGCGTAAGTTCGGCTGCGTTCCGCAGATGGCTGTCGACGTCCTCGTCTATGCACATCAGCTCGGCCTTGAATCCTATGGCGTGTCGTTCCACGTCGGCTCGCAGATGACCAAGGTCGATGCCTGGGACTCGGCTCTTGCCGATGCCAAGCGCGTGTTCGTTTCGCTGGGCAAGCAGGGCATCCACCTGCAGATGGTCAACATGGGCGGTGGATTTCCGACCAAGTACCTGCGCGACGTTCCTGCTGCCGAAGCCTATGGCAAGGCCATCAACCAGAGCCTGCGCGATCACTTCGGCAATCAGATCCCGAAGACGATCATCGAGCCAGGTCGCGGCATGGTCGGCAACGCCGGCGTCATCAAGGCGGAAGTCGTGCTGATCTCGAAGAAGTCGGACAATGACGAAGCCCGCTGGGTTTTCCTCGACATCGGCAAGTTCGGCGGTCTCGCCGAGACGATGGACGAAGCCATTCGCTACCCGATCCGCACCGAGCGCGACGGCGACGAAATGGAGCCTTGCATCATTGCCGGCCCGACCTGCGATTCGGCCGACGTGCTCTACGAGAAGAACCTCTATCCGCTGCCATTGTCTCTGACGATCGGCGACGAGGTGTTCATCGAAGGCACCGGCGCCTATACGACGACCTATTCGGCTGTGGCGTTCAACGGGTTCGACCCGCTGAAGTCCTACGTCATCTAGGTCGACTTCGCCGGCCCCGGGAAAGACCGGGGCGGCACCTTCACAATTTTCATTCACAGCCGCTCATAACGGTATTGGGTACGGGAGGCCGACATGGCCGCTGTTCTTGATTCTGTACGCGCACTCTTTGCGCCGTCCACTTTCGCAATCGATCACGAAAACGCAGGCGACGTCGTTGCCCGCGAGAACCTGCTGAACCGCGCCATGGGTGCCGGTCGCACACGGAAATCCTCGGAAAAGCTGCGTCGCGGCTGCATTCCGGCCGAAGGCCTGGCACTTGTTGCCCGCGACCGCAGCGGCCATGTTATCGGGACCGTGCGCCTCTGGAACATCGAGGCCGGTGTGAACCGCGAAACACAGGCCGTCGATGCCCTGTTGCTCGGGCCTCTCGCCGTCGATTCGGACCACGAGGGCAAGGGCATCGGTGCGGCCCTGATGCGGGCTGCCATTCTCGAGGCGAAGCAGCGCGGCCATGGTGCCATCCTGCTGGTCGGCGATCCCGCCTATTACGAACGCTTCGGCTTCTTTGCCGAAAAAGCGTGCCATCTCGTCATGCCCGGCCCATTCGAGCGTCATCGTTTCCTGGCGCTGGAACTGAAGGACGCATGGCTGGAAGGTGCTGCAGGCATGCTGGTTGCCAGCGGCCGCAGGCTCACGCAGGCCAAATCGCGCCGCGCGGCCTGATCTCGGACTGACGACGCTGCATGGACAGCGTCGTCCCAGCTCCCGCATGTTATTGCGCGTGTACTACCCGCCTCGTTCGCGGCTACACAATCGCGTCAATCTCGCGTTCGGCGGAACCTTTCTTCCATCCTCGATGTTTGAGCTGCGGTAGCGCGTTTGGTATCGACGTGCCGTTGGCTTCTGCGGGGATCGCGCAAGACAGCCGCCGACAGTGGATGTCATACGGGCCCGTTCACTCACCAGACGGCTTCCGGACAGTGCCCGCCTTGCCGCCATCTTCGGACCGGAGGCCCCATGTCCGCCATAGATGATATCCGCTCGCTTACCCCACAACAGCGCAACACTGTCATCGCCAGCTTTCTCGGCTGGACGCTCGATGCCTTTGACTTCTTCATTCTCGTCTTCGTCCTGAAGTCGATTGCCGAGGAGTTCAAGACGGATATTTCGGCGGTCTCCGTCGCCCTCTTTCTGACTTTGGCAATGCGGCCGGTCGGCGCCCTGATTTTTGGCTTTGCTGCCGACAAGTTCGGCCGGCGGGCGACGCTCATGGTCGACGTGCTGCTTTATTCTGTGTTCGAGCTGGCGTCGGGCTTTTCGACCAGCCTCACGATGCTCATCGTCTTTCGCGTCTTCTACGGCATCGCCATGGGTGGCGAGTGGGGCGTCGGTGCATCGCTCGTCATGGAAACGATCCCGGAGAAGGCGCGCGGCGTCGTCTCGGGCGTGCTGCAGGCGGGTTACCCATGCGGCTATCTCATTGCGTCGCTTGTGTTCTTCTTCCTGTTCCCGGTGATCGGCTGGCGTGGGATGTTCATCATCGGCGCATTTCCGGCGCTGCTGGTTCTCTATATCCGCCGTAATGTCGAGGAATCGCCGTCATTCCTTAAGAACAAGGATCGGGCGCGGCGACCTTTCCTCACTGTTCTGCGCGAAAACATTCCCCTGTTCATATGGTCTGTCGTGCTGATGACCGCGTTCAATTTCTTCAGTCACGGGACGCAGGATCTCTACCCGACTTTCCTCGAAACCCAGCGCGGCTATTCCACCCACACAGTCGGCGCAATCGCCATCGTCTACAATATAGGCGCGATCCTTGGCGGGTTGTTCTTCGGCAGCCTTTCGCAGCGGATCGGCCGTCGCAAGGCAATCGTCATCGCTGCATTGATTGCTATTCCGATCGCGCCGCTATGGACGCTGGCGCAGACACCGGTGATGCTGGCGGCGGGCGCCTTCCTCATGCAGTTTTTCGTACAGGGCGCATGGGGTGTCGTGCCGGCACACCTGAACGAGCTATCGCCGTCAGAGGTACGCGGCACCTTTCCGGGCTTCGCCTATCAGCTTGGCAACCTGCTCGCCTCCGGCAACGCCACGCTGCAGGCGGGCCTCGCCAGCCACTGGAACGGCAATTACGCCTATGCGCTGCTGCTTGTGGCCGTCATCGTGGCTGCGGCCGTGGCTCTACTCGCCGGCTTCGGCTATGAGAAGAAGGGGACGACCTTCGAATTGCCGCAGGAAGACCATAAGGCTTCCGTGCCATAGTCTGGACGCTCGACAGAGCGTCCAACTGATACGTTTGGCAGCTATGCCGCTATGTCGACGACACCGCAATCGCCGGCAGCCGATGCAAAGGCCATCGTCTTGCCGGATTTGCTCCAGCTCATCGAGGTAATCGCTCCGTTACCCGGGCGGCGCAAAAGCGCCTCCTTGCCGTCGGCTACCCGCACGGCCAGAATCATGCCGTCGATGAAACCGATGGCGACGATGTCCTCGGCCGGATGGAAGCGCACGCAGGTCGCCATGATGTTGGCGCGGGTACCAAGCTCCAGCGGAGCCTTGCCCATCGGCCCGTCCTTGCCCTGGAACGGCCAGACAATGGCGGCGGGAGCGCCTGATGAAGCGAGCCACTTTCCCTTCGCGGACCAGGACAGCGACTTTACCTTGGCGGGATAGCCTGTCATGCGCATGTGGCGGGCATCCGAGCCTGCCTTGGGGTCGAGCTTCCAGCCATGCAGCGCATTTTCCTGCATGGTCGTGACGACAAACTGGCCGTCCGGCGAAAAGGTAACGCCGTTATGGGCGCCTTTCCATTCGAGATCGACTGAGGCACCCGACGTGCCGACCCAGTGCAGCGTCACGCCGTTGTAGCGCGCCACGGCGATCCGCAGGCCTTTCGGTGCAAAGGCGATGCCTTCGACGGTGCGCTCCTCGGCAAATTCGCGTGTGCTCCCGTCGGCAAGCACGACATAGGTCGTCTTGCCGTGTGCATAGGCGATGGCGCCCTGGGGACCCGCCGCCACTTGGGTGATCCACTTTCGTGGTGCTTCGGCAATCTGCGTTATGCCGCCATCGGAGGAGATACGCTGCACCTTGCCGCTTTCTCCACCGACGATCAGGCTTTCGCTATGGGTGTCGCGGACGCAGGTGAGAAGGCCCTGATGGGCTTCGGTCACTTTTTCGCCACCCTCGAACCTGCGAACCGTGCCGTCGGCCGCAATGAAATAGGGAACATCGTTCAGGAACTCGACGGCCAGGACATGGCCGTCGATATCAATCGGCGCAACTGTCGGCATCAGGCGGCCGCCTGGCAGGCCTTGAAGCTGGCTTCCAGCTTCTCGCGGTCAAGTTCGCGACCGATGAAGACGAGGCGGCTTTCGTGGATTTCGTCGTCCTTCCAAGGGCGCTGGTGGTCACCCTCGATGATCATGTGAACACCCTGTATGACATAGCGCTCGGCATCGCCCTTGAAAGCGATGATGCCCTTCAGGCGCAGAATGTTCGGGCCCTCGGTCTGGGTAATCTTCTGGATCCACGGGAAGAAGCGGTCGGCAATCATCTCGCCGCCGCGCAGGGACACAGACTGGACAGTGACGTCGTGGATCGGCGAGGGGCCGTGGTTATGATGGTCGTGGCCGTGATGATCATGTCCATGGTGATCGTGCCCGTGATCATGGTGGTCGTGATCGTGATGATCGTGACTGTGGTCGTGGTCGCAATCCGGGCCGCAGACGTGCTCGTCACCGGCAGTCAGGAAATGCGGGTCGTTTTCCAGCGCCCGCTCCAGGTTGAAGGCACCCTGGTTGAGCACGTGGGCGAGATCGACTCCGGAGCGGCTGGTCTTGTAGACGCGGGCGGCCGGGTTGATGGCGCACACCACATCCTCGATCTGGGCAAGCTCGGCCGGCGAGACAAGATCGGTCTTGTTAATGATGACGACATCGGCGAAGGCGATCTGGTCCTCTGCCTCGCGGCTGTCCTTGAGGCGCAGCGGAAGGTGCTTGGCATCGACCAATGTGACGACGGCATCGAGTTCGGTCTTGGTGCGGACGTCGTCGTCCATGAAGAAGGTCTGGGCAACCGGTACGGGATCTGCAAGGCCGGTGGTCTCGACGATAATGCCATCGAAGCGGCCGGGGCGGCGCATCAGGCCCTCAACGACGCGGATGAGGTCGCCGCGCACAGTGCAGCAGACGCAGCCGTTATTCATTTCATAAATTTCTTCGTCGGATTCGACGATCAGATCGTTGTCGATCCCGATTTCACCGAACTCGTTGACGATGACGGCGTATTTCTTGCCATGGCTTTCCGACAGGATGCGGTTCAGCAGCGTCGTCTTGCCGGCGCCGAGATAGCCGGTCAACACGGTGACGGGGATTGGCTTAAGAGCGACTGGTTCGGTCATGGGAGCCTCGAGAACTGGAGGGGGCCGCAAGGGCGGAAATGGGGTCGGTCACCATATAAGGATACGGTTCCGGCAGTTCAAAGGCTTTTATTGTAATAGAATCACATTCCCGTCACGGCGCGATGGCGGGGACGATATCGGTGCGGGCAAAATCATCGCCGATGAAGAGCAGGGGGCAGCCGAATTCCCGGGCCGTGGCGTAGGAGAAGCAATCGCCGAAGTTGAGGGCGGCGCCGTTGATACTCTTCCCCCAGCGGTTAAATGCTTCGCCGGCCAGTCGCGCGCGATCCCTATCGACATCCACGATCGTGATGAAAGGCGATGCTAATAATTCTGTCATCTGTTTAGAGATGTTGCGACGTCTGGCGACAATCAATGCCTCTAATACTGTTCCTGCAGATATCAAGATTTCGGTTTCGCGATTGAAGACCTCACTGCATACCGATGCCTTCGGCTCAAGCAGCAGCATTGCGACAGGAGCCGAAGTGTCGATAACGATCATATCGGCAGACCGAATTCATCATAGAGAAAGTCTTGGCTGCGGGCCGCATCCGGTCCCGGCGGAAGATTTTTGCGGCGAACTTCTGCCTGGAGACGAGCAATCAATTCCGATTTTTTCTCGGGCGTAATCGATACCCTCACCTCCGGCACCAACTCAAGCTTCACGGCAGGGCCTCCGGCCTGGGTCAGGACGACCTCTTCGCCCTGTGCCGCAAGACGCACCAGCTCGGTGAGTTGCCCTTCTGCCTCGGCGATGGAAATGCGCATATCCGCCTCCTGTTCGGCGATACAGCCTAAGGCAATATGGGCGATCTATGGCAGCAGCGCAAGTTTTGGCTAGCGCAGCTCAGCGACCTCGAAAGCATCTACATCCTGCAGCAGTTCTATCAGTCCGCCAATTGCATGCGCGATCAGCGCCTCGCCTTTTTCCGCTGTGGCTGCCGCCGCGTTGCCGGCGGCTCCTTGTTCGTTGAGGTCGGACATTTTCCAGCCGAATGCGTGCGGGCCGTAGGCGCGAAGGTGGCGGAAGCGCCCTGCAAAACCCGACTGGCGGGAGGGGAAATCCGCGGTCTGGGTCATGTCTACGGCGTCTGGATGAAGCGCCAGCATGACCGACGTCTCGATATCGCCGGCGTGGATATCGATCGCCTTGTTCTCCGGAGAGATCGCGCCATCGGGCACGCCAAAGCGCGTCCAGCTTGTGGCGACGACCAGCATGTCGAAGCGGATGCGAGCCTCGGTGGCGACGATGGTCATCAGCGGCGCGTTGCCGCCGTGGGCGTTGAGCAGGACGAGTTTGCGGATGCCCAGGCGATGCAGGTCGGCGGCGATGACGAGCCAGCGTTCGATGGCATCCTGATAGGCGAGGGACCGGGTGCCGGCGACATGCAGATGCTCCGGGGAGTAGCCGACCGGTTCCACCGGCAGCACCGTGACGGGCAGGTCACTAGGCAAGCGTTGCTCGAGGCGATCGACGATGCCTGCGGCGATCAGCGTATCGGTCTCGAACGGCAGGTGCGGGCCGTGTTGTTCGTGGGCGCCGAGTGGCAGGATGGCGATCCAGCCGGCGCGTTCCCGCGGCTGCAGGTCGGTATTATTGTCTGCGAAGCGAAATGACGGTCGCGTCATGTGCGAACGTGCCCCTTGTTTATGTCAACGTCGTTTGCGATGTCATATCCCGGTGAGGCAAGAGCGGAAAGACGGCGGACACACAATGGCGAAGAAGAACAAGGACAGCAAGAAAACCAAGTCGGCCAAGAAAAAGGACCAGGCTGAGTACACGCTGGCCGATCTGTCGCCGGCGCTGACCCAGGCGGCCCGGTCGATGCGCACGGCCATCACCCGCAATCTCGGCGATAGCGGTCTCTATGCCGGGCAGGACGGTGTCATCCTGGCGCTTGCCGAGGAAGACGGCCTGCCGGCGGGCAGCCTCGCCCACAAGCTCGGTGTCAAGGCGCCGACGATCACCCGGACCATCGGCCGGATGGAGGCGCAGGGTTTCGTCGAACGCCGCGCCGATGCTGACGATGCGCGGTTGACGAAGGTCTATCTCACCGACAGCGGCCGCAACACCGTGGCGCAGATCAATGCCTCGGCGCAAGCCTGCGACGCGCTGGCAACGCGCGGGTTTTCCGAAAAGGAAATCAGGACCGCGGTGCGCCTGCTGAAAGCGATAGACAATAATCTGCTGGCCGGGGAGGGCGAGGAGCAGATCGAAGCCGAGGACTGATTTCAAATATATCGTCAAAATAACGTTGATTTTAATCGTGAACTAAATATTTTAAATCCCGGTGGCGCGAATGACGGCGTGCCGGGGAGATGATGTGGTACAAAAAATAAAACTATCGACGATTGCCGGAACGCTGGGAATTTCAACGGCGACCGTATCCCTAGCATTGCGCGACAGCCCACTTGTCGCGGCTACCACGCGGGAGCGCATCAAGGACCAGGCGCGGGCGCTCGGCTACATCTACAATCGCCGCGCCGCCAGCCTGCGAACCTCGCGCTCAGGCATCATCGGTGTCGTCGTGCACGACATCATGAACCCATTCTACGGCGAGATCCTGAAGGCTATCGAGACCGAACTCGACCGCAGCCGCCATACCTTCATCCTGTCCAACCACTACGATTCGGTCGAGAAGCAGCGGACCTTCATCGAGACGCTGCTGCAGCTCGGCGGCGACGGCGTCATCATGTCGCCTGCCATCGGCACACCGCCGGAAGATCTGGCGCTGGCCGAGGAAAACGGCATGCCGGCCATCCTCGTGGCTCGTTCGATGGAGGCGCTCGGTCTGCCGACGTTCCGGGGCGACGACAGCTACGGTATTTCGCTGGCGACCAATCACCTGATCAGCCTCGGCCATCGCTCCATCGCCATGATCGGCGGCACCGACCAGACCTCGACCGGCCGCGATCGCTATCATGGCTATGTCAACGCGCTGCGAAAGGCCGGCATCGAGGTCGATCCGGACCTGCGCATTCCGGGGCCCCGCTCCAAGCAGGGCGGCTTCGAGGCCGCCGTCCACTTTCTCTCCCTGCCGCAAAAGCCGACCGCCGCCGTATGCTGGAACGATCTGGTGGCAATCGGGTTGATGAACGGTATCGCCCGTGCCGGACTGGTCCCCGGCAAGGACATTTCCGTTACAGGATACGACGATCTGGAGGAAGCGGCCATCGCCACGCCTGCTCTGACGACGGTCTGGAACGGCCAGGCAGAGGTCGGCAGGCTTGCAGCGCGCGCGCTTTTGGATAGGCTGGCCGGCAGCCACGAACCGGACGGCATCCATCTCATAAAGCCCGAGATGCGCATCCGCCAATCCACGGAGCCCTATCGCCCGCGCTCCTGAACCATCACCGAGAGAAGTCCATGCCAGATACGCGTCCCACCGTCCTCGTTCTTTCCGACGTTCATCCTCGTGTTGCTGAAAAACTCAAGGAGCGTTTCGATGTCCTGGTCGTCGGGCGCAGCCAGCGACTGGCGATCGAGCCGGCGGTTGCCGAGCGGATCCACACCGTCGCCTCGTCAGGCACGTTCGAGTCCGCCTGGATGGACCAGCTGCCAAACCTGCAACTGATTGCGAGTTTCGGGGTCGGTTATGACGGCGTCGACGTTGCGCATGCCGTGGCGCGGCGCGTCGTCGTCACCAATACGCCGGATGTGCTGAACGACGAGGTTGCCGATACCACGATCGGCCTGCTGCTGAACACGCTTCGGCAATTCCCCACGGCCGAACAGTGGCTTCGCCAGGGGAACTGGAAAAACGGCGCCTATCCGCTGGCCCCGTTCTCGCTGACAGGACGCCATGTCGGTATTTTCGGGCTTGGACGCATCGGCAAGGAGATCGCCCATCGGCTGGCGCCATTCAAGGTGAAGATCGGCTACCATACGCGCACCCGCTATCCTGACGTCGAATACGATTATTATCCGACGTTGAAGGAGATGGCCGAGGCGGTCGACACGCTGATTGCCATCGTTCCCAAGACGGCCGCGACCCACAAGGTTATCGATGCCGAAATCATGTCGGCGCTTGGGCCGAAGGGCGTGCTGATCAATGTCGGCCGAGGCTGGTCAGTGGATGAGGATGCGCTGGCTGCCGCACTTGGCAACGGAACGCTCGGTGCAGCCGGCCTGGACGTCTTTTACAACGAGCCTCATGTTCCCGAAGCGCTGCTGGCCCTGCCGAATGCGACCTTGCTTCCGCATCTCGGTTCCGCGACGGTGCAGACCCGCAATGCGATGGCGGACCTCGTTGCCGGCAATATCATCTCATGGCTGGAAAACGGTCATGCGGTAACGCCCGTCCCGGAAACACCACTCAAGCGCTGATCCGGGGCTTGTCCTATCGGGGAGTGCGGGCCACCACATAGGCGCGTACCGCGTCCCCATAGGCTTCGAACAACTGCCGCGACGGCGTATCGGTTTCGGCCCAGTATTCCGGATGCCACTGGACACCGACGGCGAAGCCATTGGCATCGATCACCGAGACGGCCTCGACCGTTCCGTCCGGTGCCGTCGCCTCCACCTGCAGGCGGGGAGCCGGGGTGGCGATGGCCTGGCGATGCAGCGAATTGACGAGAATATCGTCGCTGCCGAGATAGCGGGCGATGCAGGAGCCTTCGCTGATCCGCACGGTCTGGCGGATGGCATACATGGCGTCGCGCTCGGGTACCGGCGGTTTACGATGATCGTCGCGGCCGGGCTTCTCCTGGATTTCGCTGTCGAGCGTGCCCCCGAGTGCGACGTTCAGTTCCTGGATGCCGCGACAGATGGCGAGCAGCGGCATGCCGCGATCGATGGCATGGCGGATCATAGGCAGCGAGGTCGCGTCACGGGCCGGGTCGAAGGGCCCGTGTTCCTCGGTCGGCTCCGTGCCATAGAGCGACGGGTGGACATTGCTCGCGGCGCCGGACACCAGCACGCCGTCGACGCGGTCGAGTATGGCGTCGGTGTCGTAGCCCTCTTCCATGGCGGGCACGATCAGCGCCATCAGGCCTGCGGCATTGAGAGCGGCGCGGATATACTGATGCTGGACCGCGTGCCATCCGCCGCCCTCCATCGTCCGGAAGTCGGCAGGAATGGCGATGATTGGCTTGGACATGCAAGGCTCCGGTAAAAATGCCCGATTTATAAGATCGTTAGGAACGTAGAATGCTATCGAAGTCAAGATTCCGCGCTGTCTGCGGGGATACTGAGGGTTGAAACGCGGGGGTTGAAATGTTTAGTTCGAACCGGCCGTACCGAGACCGGCACGGGTGGACGCCCTGCCGGTTTGTCCACGGGGGAGAATTGTGATGGATCGTCGTTCCTTCATCAGGAAAGCGGGTTTGATGGGGGCTTCTGCCACCGCTTCGACGGCGCTGGCCGCGCCCGCGCTTGCACAGCAGACGCCGAAGGTCACTTGGCGTATGACCTCGTCCTTTCCGAAAAGCCTCGACACGATCTATGGCGGCATCGATGACATTGCCAGCCGGGTTTCGGATGCCACTGACGGCAATTTCACCATCCAGACGTTCGAAGCCGGCGAGATCGTTCCGGGCCTGCAGGCTGCTGATGCGGTGAGCGCGGGCACTGTCGACGCCGCCCACACCTGCTCCTATTATTTCTGGAACAAGGATCCCACTTACGCCATCGGTACGACGCTGCCGTTCGGTCTCAATGCGCGACTGACGAACGCCTGGTACTACCAGGGAAACGGCAATGCGCTGATGAACGAGTTTTATGCGACGCAGGGGCTCTACGGTCTTCCGGCCGGCAATACCGGCGTGCAGATGGGCGGCTGGTTCCGCAAGGAGATCAATACGCTCGACGACCTGCGCGGGCTCAAGATGCGCATCTCGGGGCTGGCCGGCAAGGTGATTTCGAAGGTGGGCGTCGTCCCGCAGCAGGAGCTTGCTGTTGGCGATATCTATTCGGCGCTGGAAAAGGGCACGATCGACGCGTGCGAGTGGGTCGGTCCCTATGACGACCTGAAGCTTGGATTCCAGAAGGTTGCGAAGTTCTATTATTATCCAGGCTGGTGGGAGGGTGGCGCGGTCATCCACGCGCTCTTCAACCTCGAAAAATGGAATGCGCTTCCGAAGTCATACCAGACCGTCCTTGCCGACGCCTGCGCCTTTGCCAACTCCAACATGCTGGCAAAATACGATGTGAAAAACCCTCAGGCTCTGAAGGCGGTCGTCAGCCAAGGCGTAACGCTGCGGCCGTTCAGCCAGGAAATTATGGAAGCCTGCTTTCAGGCAGCCGCGGCGATCTACGCTGATCTTTCAAAGGCAAATCCATATTTCAAGAAGATCTATGACGATCAGGTTGCTTTTAAAAAGGATGCCTATCTCTGGATGCAGCTTTCCGAGTACACATTCGACACATTCATGATGATCCAGCAACGTGCGGGCAAGCTTTGAGCCATGTTCCTGGCCTATAGGCAGGTCGAGATCGCACATTAAAAAGTCGCGGTAAAAGCGAAGTTTTAATACTGTCGCCGGTGTTCGATAGACGTTGCAATCGTTAATGCCTGTCCAATGTCAGGCGAATGGGCAATTATTTTTTAAGGGGTTTGACCTATTGTCCGCCGCGTATCAGGGGGACTGTGGATGAAGCCTCAAGACCCGAACGGCGTTCCGACAGATGTCTACCTGTCATTCGTAAGTTCACTGTTTGGAAATCGCAGCACGCTTTTCACGGGCATGATCGTGCAGATCATGACCTATGCTGCCGTCTTTTCAAAATCCGGGTCGCACTTCTATCTCTACCTCACAGCTGTTTTCATCGCCGTCTGCGCCTATCGCATCTATTGGTTTCATCGCTTCGATACGGCCGACAAGTCGGCGATGAGCCGTGAGGATATTGCGCTGTGGGAGCGCCGCTATCTGTACGGGGGCGTCTCCACCACCACGCTCCTTGGTATCGGCAGCGGCTTTGCCGTGTTTGTCCTGCAGGACATGTTCGCCGAGATTGCCTGTGTGGCGGTCACGCTTGCCTCGATGGTGGCGGTTGTCGGACGCAATTACGGATCTTCGAAGGCGGTCAACCTCCAGACGATCTCCGCATCGCTGCCGATCAGCCTCGGCTTCCTGCTTTTGCGCGATCCCTATATGCAGCTGTTGTCGGTGACCCTCATCCCCTTCGTGCTGACGACGCGGTCGATGGCCACAGGGGTGCGGGAGTTTCTCTACAAGAACGTGCTCGCGGCGCGCGAGATCTCGCTGATCAACGATCGCTTCGACACGGCGCTCAATAACATGACGCACGGCCTGTTCATGCTGGATGCGAACAATCGCATTCTGGTCGTCAACCGCAAAGCCTGCGAACTGCTGCATCTAACAAACCAGGAGCAGCTGAAGGATTGCGAACTCGACGTGGTGCTGCGCTACGGCGTGCGCAATTCCTTCATCGACGGCTCGCTACCTAGCTTGATCCAGCGGCAGCTGGCGCAGCTTGTCGACGGTTCGCTGTCGCGGACGCTGATCCAGTTCAGCGAAAACCTGTTCCTCGAATTTTCTGCCAGCCGTCGTGGCGATGGCGTCGTCATCCTGATCTTCGAGGATGTGACCTCCCGCATCCGCGCTGAGCGCAAGATCCTGCATATGGTGCGCTACGACGCACTGACGGGCCTGCCCAACCGCGAATATTTCATCGATCGCGTCAAGGAAAGCCTTGTCGCGCGTGCGAAACCTGGAACGATTGGCTTTGCCGTTCTCGACATCGACGAGTTCAAGCATGTCAACGATATCAAGGGACATATCGTCGGCGACCACCTGCTGGCCGAGATCGCAGCCCGTCTGAAACGGGAGGCGAAAGATGTCGCGCTGGTAGCGCGGCTGATGGGCGACCAATTCGTGGTTTTCTTTCCCAACGAGGACGATGTCGCAGATCTCGGCCATCGCATACGCATCCTGCATGCGGCCATCGGCGGCAACTACGAGGTCGACGACACCACCTTCCGGATCTCTGTCAGTGCGGGCTACGTGATCATCGGCAGCCAGGAATTCCGCCCGGAAGAATGGCAGATCAAGGCCGACCTTGCGCTATTCGAGGCGAAATCCCGCGCCAAGGGAAGCTGCTCGGAGTTCGAGGAGGAGATGGACGAGCGCTACATAGAGCGTCAGAAGCTCAAGGAAGAGCTGCGCGAGGCCATAGAGCAGGGCCAATTGCAGGTCGCCTACCAACCTATGTTCCTGCCCGACGGCAGCCGCATCGATTGTTGCGAAGCGTTGTCCCGCTGGCACCATCCCGAACGGGGCATGGTGCCGCCTGACACGTTCGTGCAGATTGCTGAAGACATGGGTATCGTTTCCGGCATAACCCACCATATCCTCAACCTTGCCTGCCACGATTGCATGGCCTGGCCCGAAACGATTTCTGTGTCCGTCAACCTTTCCGTCCAGGACCTGCGCAGCAATGCTATCGTCTCCGTGGTGCGCAAGGCGCTGGCGGCATCGGGCCTGCCACCAGCGCGCCTGCATCTCGAGGTGACGGAAAGCTGCCTTATGGATGAGCTTGCGACGGTGGGGGCCATCCTGACCGAGCTGCGCAGCATGGGTATAACCATTGCCATCGATGACTTTGGCACCGGTTTTTCCAGCCTGTCCTATCTCGACTCGCTGCCGATCGATGTGGTCAAAATCGACCGCTCGTTCGTGCGCAACATCACCGAGGACGAAAGGCGGCTCAAGCTGCTGCGCGGTACTGTCAATCTCTGCCGCGAACTGGGCCTTCAGATCGTCGTCGAGGGCGTCGAAACGCAGGACCAGCTCCACCTCATCAACCAGTATTACTGTGCAGATTTTGTGCAGGGCTACGTGTTTTCGAAGCCAGTTTCGAACGCTACGCTGCTGTCGATGGTGGCCGTTCTCGATGCAAAACGTGCCACCACGGTCGTAGAATATGTCGCGTAAAAAGATATCGAATTTCGCTAAAAAATCACATTTTCATACACTGAAGTTTCTATGTCATTGATTTTATTTGCGTTATTGGAAGACGTTAACCCTAATAAAATGTATCTTAATTAATTTTTAATCGCTCATTGCGAGATGGATCGCGCTCACGCATTAATCTCCTATTAGGAATTCAGGGCGTTGGCGTCATGCGTAACGAAGTTGTTCAAAGCAGTTTTTCAAACAAGCTTCTCGAAGTTCTGGATCACATCGAATACCGCCGCGTCGAGACACAGGAAGACATGGAAGAGGTGGCAAGGATGCGATACCGCGCCTACAAGCTCGCCAACATCCTGACACTCGATGGCGCCAAGCTTATAGATGCCGTCGATTTCGACGATCATGCCTATGTCTTCGGCGTCTATTTCGACGAACGGCTGATCAGTACGGTGCGTATTCACCACGTCACGCCGGACCACCGCATCAGCATCACCCGCGATATGTACCCGAAGGAAATCGATGCTTTTCTCGACAGCGGCATGACGCTGATCGATCCCGTCCGTTTCGCCGCCGCCCCCGAGATCATCGGTGAAATGCCGGCCTTGCCGTATCTTACCCTGCGGATCGCTTCGATGGCAGCCGATTACTTCGATGCCGACAGGGTGCTGCAACTGGTCAGTCCGCAACATGCGCCGTTCTACAAACGGGTATTTTCCGCCGATACGGTGGTTCCGGCGCAAACGGGCGTTGGAAAATACAATATACCGCTGACCCTGATGGCGACGCGGACGCGGGAGGTGCGAACCGCTCTCTACGAACGCTTCCCCTTTTTCATCTCCGAGCCCTACGAGCGTCGCATGATGTTCCAGCGTTCGGAAGCCATGGGCTCGACGCCGCTGACCATTCTGCCGACGGCCCGCTTTGCTGCCGCCAACCGTGCCGGAGCGTTGCGGCAGGCCTGAGCCTCATCTCCTGCCGCGCAGGCGTCACGCATTGCCTCTTGTCTCGCTTTATGAGAGCATCGATGCGGGAGAGCCATCGACCGTGCCTTGGTGCAAGGGCGTAGGTCGATTGGCGCGCAAGAGGAGGAAATCACCATGGCAGAACATCCGACCGGTCCATCCGAAACCGGCGCTCCGATGGACTATAACGAGCACGAGAAGACCTATTCCCTGTTCTTGAACGGCGCCAAGCTGCTGAGCGTGTTCGTGGCGGCACTGCTGATTGCCATGGCCGGCGGGTTTTTCGGCCACGCGGGACTGGTGGGTGGCGTGCTCATCTTCGTGGTTGTCGCCGTCGTCGGATATATCATGACGCGCTGAGTGCCGATTCGCCGGCGCGCGTCAGCGGCCGTGCTTGTTCAGAGGCGTACCGGACGTGAAGCGCCCGAAACGCAACGGCGCCAGGGAGGCGTCTGGCGTGCCGCCGATGATTTCGTTGGCAGCCAGCAGGCCGACCAGTGGCGCCAGGGTAACGCCGGAATGCATCACCGCAAGGTATAGGCCGGGCGCTTGCCCGGTATCGCCGATGATCGGGAAGCCATCGACGGGCGTCGGGCGATAGCCGACGGTGTATTGTTCGAGCTCCAGATCCGCAGCATTGTCCAGCATCGTCCGTACCTCGGCAAACAGGCGGTCGGCGACGCCCTGAGGATCGCTGCCGGGATCGCTGCCGCCAAAATCGCCGCCGGCGATGATGCGGCCCTCTGTTGTCTGGCGCATATGCAGATGCGGGGCGATGACGAGGCCGTTCAAGCGTTTTGCGTATGGCTTCGAATGAACGATGAGGCCGGGCGGCGATGTAACCGGCAGGTGGATGCCGATGGAAGCAGCAATTGCGGCCGATCCCGTGCCGGCAGCCAGCACGACATGATCGGCCATGAGCGGGCCATCGGCCGTTCTGACGCCAACGATGCGACCGTCTTTCTCGATGAGCGCTTCAACGACGAGATTTGGCAGGAATGTCGTTCCCAGGCGAAAGGCATCGCCGAGCATGCAGCGAGCAGCGATTTCGGGCTCGACGGAGCCTTCCTCGGCCGCAAAAAGAGCAAATTCCGGCGGGTTAGTCAGGTGCGGTTCGATGGCGCGGATTTCATCGCGGGTGACGGAGCGCAGATCGTAGCCCCCGCCACCATGCTCGACGGCATAAGCTTCCAGCTGGCCAACGGACAAGTCGAAGCACAGGCCGCCGGTCCACTGCAGCGGCAGCGTTGGCAGGTCTTCGGCCATTCGCTTCCATTCCTGCATCGCGCGCAGCCGTAGCCGAAAATAGAATTCCGGGTTGCCCCAGCTGGCATTTATCCAGGCAAAGGAATTCGGCGTCGCGTCGCCACCGGTCTTCGTGGCGACGACGGTAACGGAGGCGCCGCGCATTGCCAGATGCCAGGCGATGGATGCGCCGACGATGCCGGCGCCGATGACAATGATTTTGGGGGACGCGGATATAGACTGGGCCAAGCGGTGCCTCGCATGTCAGTGGCGTCTCGTCTTTATAAAAAGTGCGTCACTCAGGCAGGCATTGCGAAGCGACGCCTATCGCAAGATCTCGGGATGCCCGGCGCTGGTTGCGCCGGGGGTATCGTTCGATCAGCCGCGAAGACGGGCGAGGCCATCCTTGGCCGGCTGGAAGCGCGGGTCGAGATTGAGGGCGTGCTGGTAGGACTTCTGTGCCTTCGCCTTGTCACCGCGCTGTTCGTAGACCAGCGCCTGGTTCGACCAGGATTCCGCCACCTTGTTGTCGAGGTCGATGGCGTGGTTGAAGTCGGCAAAGGCGTTGTCGAGATCCTTGTTGGCAATGTAGGAGATGCCGCGACCGTTGTAGGGCTCCGGTGAATTCGGAGATAGCGAGATCGCCTTGGAGAAATCGTCGATTGCCTTCTCCTGCTGGCCGCGCTTCTGGAAGATCAAGCCGCGCCCGTGATATGCGCGGCCGTCCGTCGTGCCGAGCTGGATCGCCTTGGAGAAATCGTTGAAGGCCTGGTCGTCCTGTCCGGCGAGGCGGTAGATATTACCGCGACCGATATAGGCGACATCGTAGTTCGGGTTGATCTGCAGCGCCGAGGAATAATCGGCGGCGGCTTCCGCCTGCTTGCCCATGTTGCGGTAGACCAGCGCGCGGTTGGCGTAGGCCTGGTAGAATTTCGGATTGAGCTGGATCGCCTGGTTGAAGTCGGCGAGCGACTTGGAGAATTCGCCGGCGCGGCCATAGGCCGATCCACGCACGTTGTAACCCTCCGGATCGGATGGATTGGCGGCGATGACGGAGCTCAGCGAAGAGATGTTTTCCTGCGATCCCTGCGCCTTGTCGATGCGGATGACCGCGTCCGTGGAGTTCGTCTGGCATCCGGCAAGGCCAATCGCGGCGACGAGCGCCAGAAGCGGCAATGCTGACTTGCCGGCCCTGCAAACAGAAGCGGACCGGATCGGGGTTCGGGACTGTTCATGCGTCATAAATGCCATTCCGGATTTCGCTTTCCATGCGGTCAGATCGGGCTGTGCCGAGAGATTTGTTCATAAACTAAGATGGCGGCGGCGAATGATTCGCCCCGCCACAGATACATTCGAAAACGTCGAAATAACGACTATCCGATCTTTCCTTCGCGCTGCATCTTCTTCTTGAGCGCGCGGAGCGCTTGGTCGACCTTGTTGTCGCGGACAAGTACCTGCACGAGAACACCGTTCCCCGGTTCGATTGCACCCCGCCAACCAGCCGGTCCGAGTCGCCGACCCTGAAGGCAAAATTGTGTCGCTAGCCCAGCCAGAGACCGGGCGATTGGTCGTGGGCGATAGCAGATTGGGGGGTGGAAGTCTAGATGAGGGGACGGGGCAGGCCGGGAAAAAGGGAAGTGCGGGGCGCCATAGCTCGCGACGGACATGCCCGTTTTATGTCGTACGCTTCGGCGCCGGGACAGGGCCTGGTCAAGGCAATGGAGATCGCACGACGGAATGCGAAAGCGGCTCTCTATCGGCGGGACGCATATGGTCATAGGGTGAGGGGCCACATGGGCGCCCGGACGAACTGGTCGGAGGCGCTGCGCGCGGCCGGTTCGTGGTTGCCGAAGAGCGACAAGGCCGAGGTGCTGCCTCTGTCCGGTGCTGCTCGAAATCGAGGCAGCCTATGGCCCGGTCGAATGGTTCATCGGCGCTTTTCGAGGTGGGGTCGGCGCCCGCTTGCGGCGAACGCCGGTTGGTCATTGGCTTAGCGGGCGATGAAGCCGCCATTGATGAAGAGGGTCTGGGCTGTCACCCAGCCGCCGCCCGGGCCGACCAGGAACTCGATCAGTGGCGTGATTTCGTCGATCTCGCCGAGGCGGTTCTGGGGGCTCATGCCGGAGAGAAACGCTTTCGAATCGTCCGTCTCCACTGGATAGAAGAACGAGGTGTTGAGCGGGCCAGGTGCTACGGTATTGACCGTGACGCCCCGGTGGCCAATTTCCTTGGCAAGGGCGCGTGTGAAGTGTTCGAGCGGTGCTTTTGAGCCGGCGTAGATTGCGTAGAGCCCGGTCGTTGCCGCCTGCAGAGTCGTGCCGATGTTGATGATCCGGCCGTTGTCGGCGATACGCTTGGCTGCCTCCTGCATGCAGAAGAACGCCGCCTTGCTGTTGATGGCGAAGCTCTGGTCGAACTCGGCCTCGGTGATTTCCACGAAGGGCTTCTTGACCACCTTGCCGACTGTGTTCACCACGATGTCGAGTTGGCCGAACGTCTCGTCGACCGCGTCGAACAACTTCACGACGTCGGCGACCTTTGTCAGGTCGGCGCTGAACAGAAGCGCCTCGGCACCGTAATGCTTGATCTCCGCGGCGGTCTCTTCCGCTTCGCCCCGGGATGCTTCGCCGTGATAGTGGACCGCCACGCCGCGGCAGCCGTTGCGCGCAAGCATGACGGCATAGGCCCGGCCCTGGTTGCGCGTTGCACCCATAACCACTGCAACCTTGCCATCGATGTTTTTGATCGTGTCGTTGGTCGTCATTGTCTTTCTCCTTGTTGATGACCAAGAAGTAGGCGACATGGAGTGGTGCGGCTTTCAGGATACGCGCATCGTTGTTAGTAAATCCGCACGCCGGACGGAGAACAGACATGTCAGATGCCATTTCGCCCGAAGCACCCCATGTCGCCACTGCCGATACGCCGGTGCCGAACTGGGGCCGGCTCGTCCGTTCGGATTTCGGGACGGCTGCGTGGAACCGGCGGAACGCCGGCGAGATCAGCCAGTCGATCCCCCATCATCTCGTGCTTTTGTCCTTCAAGCCCTTCAGCAACCGCGAGTCGCGCCTCGGCGGCACGCGGATCCGCACCGCTTCGGCTGCCAGCGGGTGCTGCGAGATCGTGCCGGCAGGCGCGGACTACTGGGCACGCTGGCATGAGCCGAAGGAGGTGGCGGCGTTCTCTCTGTCGCAGCCATGGCTCGATGATCTGGCGCAGTCCGACCTCGATCTGCCGGCCGCCACCGTCGTCGCGGACGCCTTGCCGGTCGTCGACCGCCGTGTCGGGCTGCTCGGCGGCATGCTGCGAGACGAGCTGCGTTCGGGCACGCACGGGACAATGGCGAGCCTCGAGCTTGATTCGCTCCTCAACCTGCTCGGCATCCACCTTATCCGGCAATATGGCGTGGCTCGGCCTCAGAAGGATCTGGGCGGCCTGTCGGACCGGCAGTTCCGCCAGGTGCGCGACCACATGCAGGCGCATCTTACAGAGGGCGTCCGGCTCGATGCCCTGGCCGCGCTGGTCGAGCTCTCGTCAAGCCAGATGCTGCGCTCCTTCCGGCGCCGGACGGGGACGAGCCCGCACCAGTATTTCACCCGCCTGCGCCTCGATCAGGCCCGCGCACTGATCGTCAATGGACGGCTGCCGCTGGCCGAGATCGCGCTCAACTGCGGCTTCTCCAGCCAAAGCCATCTCACGGCCATCATGCGCCGGGAAGATGGCCTGACCCCCGGCGCGCTGCGGGTATAGGCGTCACGCGGTTCGGGAAGCCGGTATGCTCACCTGTCCACGCATACCGAAGGCTGCATTTCCTTCCTCTTCAGCCAGACTGCCGCCAGCCGCACATCCTGCTCCCCAAAAATCCCCGCAATTCTTCCCCATTTTCCGCCGTGTCGACACCTGCGTCAAATGCGTCGCAAAAGAACCGTTGTGTCGGTTTTCGATTTGCGATTTGTATGGCCCATTGGAAGAGCTCTTCCCCAAGGAGTAAGTGCAAATGCGGAAATACTCGGTTTTTGCCGTGGCTCGCGAGGCGTTACGTGGACACAAAGGCTGGGACGCCCAGTGGACCTCGCCCGAGCCGCGCAAGGAATACGATGTCGTCATCATCGGCGCCGGGGGCCACGGGCTTGGGGCGGCCTATTATCTGGCCAAGGAGCACGGCATAACCAATGTCGCTGTCATCGAGAAGGGCTGGCTCGGCGGCGGCAATACCGGCCGCAACACCACCATCATCCGCTCGAACTATCTCTACGAAGAGAGCATGCACATCTACGAGCACTCGCTGAAGCTTTGGGAAGGGCTGAGCCAGGAGCTTAACTACAACGTCATGTATTCGCCGCGCGGCGTGATGATGCTGTCGCACAACGTCCACGACCAGCAGTCGTTCAAGCGCCATATCCATGCCAACCGGCTCTACGGCATAGACAACGAGTGGATGACGCCAGAGCAAGCAAAGGCTTTCTGTCCGCCGCTCGATATCTCGGCCAGCGCCCGCTATCCGATCAACGGTGCAGCCCTGCAGCGCCGTGGCGGTACTGCGCGTCACGATGCCGTCGCCTGGGGCTATGCCCGCGCTGCGGCCGACCGTGGCGTGCACATCATCCAGAATTGCGAAGTCACCGGCATCCGGCGCGGGCCGAACGGCGAGGTCACCGGCGTCGATACGACGCGCGGCCTGATCGGCACGAAGAAGATCGGCGTTTCCGCTGCCGGCCACACGACGACCGTGATGAAGATGGCCGATGTCCGCGTGCCACTGCAGTCGACGCCGCTGCAGGCGCTGGTGTCCGAGCCGCTGAAGCCGATTTTCCCCTGCGTCGTCATGTCGAACACCGTGCATGCCTATATTTCGCAGTCCGACAAGGGCGAGCTGGTAATTGGGGCCGGTACCGACCAGTACAATTCCTACTCCCAGACCGGCGGCCTGCAGATCATCACCCATACGCTCGATGCGATCTGCGAACTTTTCCCGATGTTCCGGCGCGTCAAGATGATGCGCTCCTGGGGCGGTATCGTCGACAATACGCCGGATCGCTCGGCCATCCAGTCGAGGACGCCGGTGCCGGGGCTTTACGTCAATTGCGGCTGGGGCACGGGCGGCTTCAAGGCAACGCCGGGCTCGGCCCATCTGTTTGCCCACCTGATCGCCCGCGACGAACCGCACAAGTTTTCCGCCGGCCTGGCGCTGGACCGCTTCCGGTCCGGCCGGTTGATCGACGAAGCGGCAGCTGCGGCGGTGGCGCATTGATGTCTCGAGTTCGGAGCCACTCCCCTCTGTCACCGTCGGTGACATCTCCCCCACAAGGGGGGAGATCACCATCGACGCTGGTTTTCAGAAGGGAAATGAATGATCTCCCCCCTTGTGGGCGAGATGTCCCGAAGGGACAGAGGGGGGTAGGCCGCCACATGCGGGCCACTCTCCATCCTGCCGCCGAATATCACATAAGTCATACCCACCGGGCCGGGAGTTCCCCATGCTGCTGATCTACTGCCCCTACTGTCGGGAAGAACGTTCGGAACTCGAGTTCCGCAACTGCGGCGATGCCCATATCGTGCGCCCGGCCGATATTGCCGCGATCTCGGACGAAGAATTCGAGGAGTTCTTCTTCCTGCGCGATAATCCAAAGGGCCTGATTTTCGAGCGCTGGCGGCATATGCACGGCTGCGGCCGGTTCTTCAACGCGGCCCGCGATACTGTCAGCGACAAGTTCTTGCAGACCTACAAGGCCGGCGAACCGAAGCCCGATATCGACGCCACCGCAGTCACAAACGCGCCCGTCGAAACCTATGAAGCGACGGAAGGAGACGCCCGATGAGCGGCGCCAATCGTATCCCCGGTGCCGGCCGCCTGACGCCCGCCAAGACCGCCCGCTTCACCTTTGACGGCAAGACCTACACCGCGCTCGAGGGCGATACTGCCGCGTCGGCGCTGCTCGCAAACGGCGTCCACCTGGTCGGCCGCTCGTTCAAATATCACCGGCCGCGCGGCATCCTGTCGTCGGGTGCCGAGGAGCCGAACGCGCTGCTCGACATTTCGCGAGATTCGGCACGACGCCAGCCGAATGTGCGGGCCAGCGTGCAGGAAGTGTTCGATGGCATGAAGGTGCTTTCGCAGAACCGCTTTCCGTCGCTCGGCTTCGACATCGGCGGCATCAACAATTTCCTGTCACCGTTCTTTGCCGCCGGTTTTTACTACAAGACCTTTATGTGGCCGAAGGCTGCCTGGAAGAACCTCTATGAGCCGATCATCCGCCGTGCTGCGGGTCTCGGCGTGGCGCCTACCGAGGCCGATCCGGACCACTATGCCAGCCGATTTGCCCATTGCGACGTGCTGGTGGTCGGCGGCGGCATTGCCGGCCTGTCGGCAGCGCTCGCTGCTGCCGAAGCCGGTGCCAAGGTCATGCTCTGCGACGAGCAGGCGACTGTCGGTGGCGCGCTGCATTTCGATGCCAGCGTTCGGATTGACGGCGTCGATGGCTATGACTGGGCGCAGTCCGTCGCGGCACGGTTGAAGGCCATGCCGAATGTCGAAGTGCTGACACGCACCACGGCTTTTGGCTACTACAACCACAATTTCGCGGCGTTGGCCGAACGCGTCACCGACCATATGGCCCGCCCTGACCGCAAGCTGCCGCGCGAACGGCTGATCCAGGTTCGCGCCCGGCGTGTCATCCTCGCCACCGGCGCCATCGAGCGGCACATGGTGTTTGCCAACAACGACCGCCCGGGCATTATGCTGGCATCGGCCGCGCGCGAGTATCTCAACCATTACGGCGTCGCTGTCGGCGCCAGGATCGGCGTCTACACGGCCCATGATTCGGCCTATGAAGCCGCCTTCGACCTCAAAAAGGCCGGCGTGTCTGTGTCTGCCATCGTCGATTGCCGGACCCGGCCCGGCGAGGCGGTGCTGGCGGAAGCCCGCCGTCTCGGCATCGAAGTTCTCGCAGGCCATTCGGTCATCGATACCTCGGGCCGGCTTCGGGTATCGTCGATGACAGTTGCACGCAACGGCGGCGGCGCCAAGCGCAAGATTGCCGTCGATGCGTTGCTTATGTCGGCTGGCTGGACGCCGTCGGTTCATATGTTCTCGCAGTCTCGGGGAAAACTGAGGTTCGATGCAGAGGGGCAGCGCTTCCTGCCCGGCACCTATGCGCAGGATTGCCTGTCCATCGGCGCCTGCAACGGTACCGACGGCCTGCAGCAGACCATCGAAGAATCGCTGGCTGCAGGCGAACTGATGGCGCGGGCAACAGGTGCTACCGGTGACGGCAACATCCTGCTGACCGGCGAACAGGCCTTCGAGTGGACCGGCGGCATGGTCGGCGCTGCCGAAGGTGCCGGCCCGGATACCTCTGCCAAGGCCTTCGTCGATTTCCAGCACGATGTCTGCGCCAAGGATATACGGCTCGCAGTGCGCGAGGGCATGCACTCCATCGAGCATATCAAGCGCTTCACGACCAACGGCATGGCATCCGACCAGGGCAAGCTGTCGAACATGCACGGGCTGGCGATTGCCGCAGAAGTGCTGGACCGCCCCATTCCCCAGGTGGGCCTGACGACCTTCCGCTCCCCCTATACGCCGGTCACCTACGGCACGCTGGTCGGCCATTCGCGTGGCGATCACTTCGATCCCGCTCGCAAGACGCCGCTGCACGCCTGGGAAGAGGCGCACGGAGCGATCTTCGAGGATGTCGGCAACTGGAAGCGCGCCTGGTTCTATCCGCGCGCCGGCGAGACGATGCACCAGTCGGTCAACCGCGAGTGCCGCACCGTGCGTGCAGTTGCGGGCATCTTCGATGCCTCGACGCTCGGCAAGATCGAGGTGGTCGGCCCCGATGCGGCGGAATTCCTCAACCTCATCTATACCAATGCCTGGGATACGCTGAAGCCCGGCCGCTGCCGATACGGCATCATGCTGCGTGAAGACGGCTTCGTCTATGACGACGGCGTCGTCGGGCGGCTGGCCGAGGACCGCTTCCACGTGACGACGACGACAGGCGGTGCGCCGCGCGTGATGCACCATATGGAAGACTACCTTCAGACGGAATTTCCGCATCTGAAGGTGTGGCTGACATCGACGACCGAGCAATGGGCGGTCATCGCTGTCCAGGGGCCGAAGGCCCGCGAGATCATCGAGCCATTCGTCGAGGGCATCGACCTGTCCAACGAGGCATTTCCGCACATGAGTGTTGCAGAAGGCAAGTTCTGTGGCGTCCCGACACGGCTGTTCCGCGTCTCGTTTACCGGCGATGTCGGCTACGAGATCAACGTGCCGGCGGATTATGGACAGTCGGTGCTCGAAGCTGTCTGGGCCCGTGCGGAGAAACTCGGTGCCTGCGCCTATGGCACCGAGACCATGCACGTGCTGCGCGCCGAGAAGGGTTACATCATCGTTGGCCAGGATACCGACGGCACCGTTACCCCAGATGATGCCGGCCTCAACTGGGCGGTTTCAAAGAAGAAGACGGATTTCGTCGGAATCCGTGGCCTGAAGCGGCCGGATCTCGTCAAGCCGGGCCGCAAGCAGCTGGTCGGGCTGATTACCAAGGATCCGAACGTCGTTCTGGAGGAGGGCGCCCAGATCGTTGCCGATCCGAACGAGCCTAAGCCGATGACTATGCTTGGCCACGTGACGTCGGCCTACTGGTCGGAAAATTGCGGTCGGTCCATCGCTTTCGCGCTGGTGGCCGGTGGCCGCGAGCGCATCGGCAAAACGCTCTATGTGCCGATGCCCGACAAGACAATCGCCGTCGAGGTGACCGACATGGTGTTCTTTGACAAGGAAGGAGGCCGGATCCATGGTTGATCAGGCAATTCGCACATCGCCGCTCGCCGGGCGCCACGGCGGCTCCGCCGGCGTTCGCCTGACACCGGCCAAGCCCGCCAGCCGAATATCGCTGCGCGCCCCCGATGCCTCCGTTGCAGCCCTGTCATCCGCGCTCGGCCTGGCCCTGCCGACAAGCCCGAAGACGTCGGCCCAGACGGGAAACCGGATGGCGCTGTGGCTTGGGCCGGACGAATGGCTGGTCATTGACGACGGCGAAGTCGATCTGGTTGCCATTGCGGGCGGCTCGGGCGTGCTGCATTCGGCAGCCGATGTGTCCCACCGCAACGCCGGCATTGTCGTGTCGGGGCCCGATGCCGAAGCCTGCCTTTCGGCCGGCTGCCCGCAGGACCTGTCGCTCGCCGTCTTTCCGGTCGGCGCCTGCTCGCGCACGCTGTTCGGAAAGGTAGAGATCGTGCTGGTGCGGCTGGATGCGGAGACTTTCAAGGTCGAGTGCTGGCGGTCGTTTTCGGAGTATGTTTTCGGGCTTCTGGCCGAAGCCTCGGAAGACGCCGCGCACTGAGGAAACATTTCGCTGAAGCCATTGTCCCCGCCTCGTGCGGGGATTTTTCGTTGGGCTTTGCTCAACGGTTGCGGCGATACCCCGCCAGCATTCCCCGGTTCACGGCTCGAGTGCCGCATCAAGTTCTTTGATTGAGGCGGTCAGCGCCCGCTCGAGCGGTGCGGGATCGTCTTCCGTCACCAGCCAAATCGTTGCCCCCTCCAGGCGGGCCAGTGCGTCGGTCGCCAGATCGCGGGCTCGCTGCAGGCCTACCTTGCCGGCGATAGTTTCTGCCAGGCGATCCCGGGATCCCGCGAAAAAGGATCGCACGGATGCCTTTGCCAGCGGTGTTTCCTCTCCCGTGCCGTAAGCCAGATGCAGCGCAACGCATCGCTTTCTGTCGGCGAACGTCGTGGCAATCGCACGAAGCACGGCTTCATAGGCTGCTTTGCCATTCTTTTGATCATCGCCGATGGCGGCAAACGTCTCATCGAGTGTCATGGCGATGACGTCGGCAACGAGCGCTTCCTTGTTCGGAAACCGGACGTAGAGCGACGCCTTGCGCAATCCGACCACGTCAGCAAGGTCCTGCATCGAGGCGCCGGCATATCCCTTGTCGCGAAACAGCTCGCGGGCGGCAGCGACGATGTCTTTTCGCAGCACTTTCATTTTTGGTTTCCGGTCCCGA
The DNA here is from genome assembly GCF_019355815.1 of Rhizobium sp. B21/90. Classification (NCBI taxonomy): domain Bacteria; kingdom Pseudomonadati; phylum Pseudomonadota; class Alphaproteobacteria; order Hyphomicrobiales; family Rhizobiaceae; genus Rhizobium; species Rhizobium sp. B21/90. The sequence goes on from NZ_CP072162.1 coordinate 1,056,451, forward strand.
TTGTCGACGGATCTTCCTCGCACGAAATAAACGAAATAGCCACTTGATAAAACCGACCGTTCGGTAGTATTTGACGTGGAAGGGCTTTTGCGTGTGGCCCCGGCCGATCCCGGCCAACGATAAGCGCGTGTGACGCAATTTCCTTAAGCACCCATGAGGTCGAGAATGAACATCAACTATCGAACGATACAGGTGGGTGACGTCGAAGTGGCGTACCGGGAAGCCGGGCCGACCGATGCGCCCGTGATTCTGCTGCTGCATGGGTTCCCGACATCAAGCCATATGTTCCGCGATCTTATTCCGCTGCTTTCCGACCGCTATCGCCTCGTCGCTCCCGACCTGCCGGGGTTCGGGCAAACAAAAGCCCCGCCGCGTGGAACGTTCGACTATACATTCGACAACCTGGCAAAGACGATCGACGGCTTTACCGAAGCTCTCGGCCTGACATCATATGCGCTCTATGTCTTCGACTACGGCGCGCCCACCGGCTACCGGATCGCCGTCGCTCATCCCGAGCGGGTCACGGCCATTATCAGCCAGAACGGCAATGCCTACATGGATGGATTTAGCGACCAGTGGGGCCCTTGGCAGTCCTATTGGCGTGAACCGACGCCGGAGAACCGGGAAGCCTGTAGGGCGTCGCTGACCCCCGAAGCCATCCGCGACTGGCAATATCTCACAGGAACCCCGCCGCAGCGGGTGTCGCCCGATGGCTACACGCTCGACATCGCTTACATGGCGCGCCACGGTGCCGATGAGATCCAGCTCGATCTCATTCTGGACTATCGCTCCAACGTTGCGAGATATCCTGAGTTTCAGGCCTACTTCCGAAAGCATCAGCCGCCATTGCTTGCCGTCTGGGGCAGGCATGACCCGGCCTTCATTCCGCCCGGCGCCGAGGCCTACAAGCGTGATCTTCCGGATGCGGAGGTGCACTTGCTGGACACCGGCCACTTCGCGCTTGAGACGCATGCATCGGAGATCGCCGCGTTGATCCGCACCTTCCTGGAAAATCGCCTTCAGCCCCCGGCTCGGTGATTTCGCCTACGCCGAGGCGACAGCGCCGTGTCCATGAATTTACTCATGGTCCTCCGGCCTGTCCTTCGGATCGAACTGGGTGATGGTGATCCAGGTGGCGGTGAGGGCGGGCTTGCGTTCGTCCTCGATCTCGACCGTCACCTCGTAGGTGAGCATGATCATGCCGGCGCCGCGGAAGCGGGCTTCGGTGAGGATGAAATGGCCACGGATGCGATTGCCGGGCTTCACCGGAGACATGAAGCGGACTTTTTCAAAGCCGTAATTAATACCCATCGTCTGCTCGCGGATTTTCGGCAGGCAATCGTAGTTCATGGCCGACAGCAGCGACAATGTCAGGAAACCGTGGGCAATCGTGCCGCCGAACGGGGTCTCGGCGCGGGCACGTTCCGGATCGACATGAATGAACTGATGGTCGTGGGTGGCATCGGCAAATGCGTCGATCATCGTCTGGTCGACGAGCATCCAGGCAGACAGTCCGACTTCCGTGCCGACGATATGCTGGACGTCCGATAGTGAAATCTCGCGTGGCATTGTCTCTCCTTCGATCGGTATCGATGACCAAGACGTACATCGCTCAGGCGATGAAAGCGATATGAATTCTTTAGGTTTATCGCCTCTGGACCAAGAAACGGACGGTGCGTGAGGGGACCGAAATATGCCCGGCAACCTCCGCCTCACTGCTGGCGGAGAGAAGACGCCAGGGGTTGGAGCCCGACCCCGGAAGCGCGAACGCTTGCTCCGCATGCGTCCGGTTGATCACGACGGCGAGACGCGCCGGTTTCCGATCGAGACGGTCGACCGTGTTCAACACCATCGTCAGCGTGGATAGATCGGGTGTCTGCCATTGCTCGACCGTCATCGGCGCTGCCGAGGGCGAGAGCCAGGCGACGTCCTCGTCAGTCAGGAAGCCGGTCTGCGAAAAAATGGCGAAGCGCTTGCGGACGTCTGCAAGAAACGAGGTATGGCTGACCAGTTCGTCGTCGAACGCCGCCCAGTCCACCCAGGTGATGGCGTTGTCCTGGCAATAGGCATTGTTGTTTCCGCGCTGCGAACGTCCAGCCTCGTCGCCGGCTGTCAGCATGATCGAGCCGCGCGTGGCAAACAAGGTCGACAGCATCGCCATGACATCAGTGCGACGTCTCGTGATGATCTCGCTGTCGTCGGTTTCACCCTCGACACCGTTGTTCCAGGAGAGATTGTCGCTATGGCCGTCGCGGTTGTTTTCGCCGTTGGCCTCATTGTGCTTCTGGGTGTTGGAGACGAGGTCCATCAGCGTGAACCCGTCATGGGCGGCAAGGAAGCTGACGCTGCGGGTCTGCTTGCGGCCGTCGCGCTCGAACGATGGTGCCGAGCCGGCGAGCAGTGTCGCAAGATCGCCGGTCATGCCTTGGTCGCCGCGCCAGTAGCGGCGCGTGTCGTCGCGGGCGCGGTCGTTCCACTCGAGAAACGGCGCCGGGAAATTGCCGAGCTGGTAGCCGCCGGGACCGATATCCCAGGGTTCGGCGATCATGACCCTGTCGGCCAGTACGTCATCGGCCAGCATGGCGCTGAGGGTTTCGCCGTGGGGCTGGAAACCTTCGGCGGTACGGCCGATGATCGGCGCCAGATCGAAGCGGAAACCGTCTATGCCTGCCTGCAGCACGAAATGACGCAGACTGTCTATGATCAGCTGGCGGATATAGGGATGGTCGCAGGCCACCGTGTTACCGGTGCCCGTGTCGTTGACGAGTTCGCCGGGGCTACCTTCGACATGACGGTAGAAAGACAGGTTGTCGAGGCCGCGCAGAGACAGGGTGCTGCCCTCTCGGTCGCTCTCGCCGGTGTGGTTGAAGACCAGATCGAGAATGACGGCAATGCCTTCTGCATGCAGTGCTGCGACAGTGTCGCGAAGCTCCGTCATGCCACCTGGGACCAGCCGGGGGTCGAGCGCCATGAACGACACCGGATTGTATCCCCAACCGTTGGTCAGCCCGAGCGGTGGCAGATGCCGCTCGTCGATCCAGGCGGTGATCGGCATCAGCTCGATGGCATCGACGCCGATCCGCTTCAAATGGCGGATAACTGCGGGATGGGCGAGGGCGCCGACCGTGCCGCGCCGGGCCTCGGGGACATCGGTATTGAGGATTGTGAAAGGCTTGACGGCGACTTCGTAGATCAGACCGCCGGGCGCGAAGCGGGGCGCCTCGCGCCTCGCGGCGATGTCGGCTGTCACGACCGCCTTCGGCATCAGCGCTGCCGTATCCTCGCCGAAAATTCCGAGCCGGCTGTGGTAGACGAAGGGACGGTCGAAGATCCTGGCATAGGGGTCGGCGAGGAGTTTTGCCGGATCGAACCATAGGCCGTTGTCGGGATCGTAGGGACCGTGCGCCCGGTAGCCGTAGCGCGCACCCTCTTTCAATCCCGGCACGATGACACGGTGAACATCGCCATCCCGCGTCATCGGCAGGCGTGCGGTTTCGGTGCCTGCTTTATCAAAGATGCAGAGCTCGAGCAGGGTGGCGTGGCTTGACCATACCGCAAATTCGGCGCCGTCGGTTGTGAGGACGACGCCGCCCTGCTGCAGCTTTTTTGCCATCTGCCGGATCAGGTGATGACGGTCGGTGCAGGGCGACCGGTTCGGCCGCTGATGTCTGCAACCGACTGGGCCGCTGCGATCAGATCTGCAAGTGCTGCCTGCGTTTCGATGTTGTGGCGGGTCGAGTCGGGCTCGTAACGCTCGATGTAGAGGCGCAGCGTGGCGCCGGATGTGCCGGTGCCGGAAAGCCGGAAGACGATGCGCGAACCGCCTTCGAACAGGATGCGGATCCCCTGGTTGTTGCTGACCGACTTGTCGACCGGGTCGTGGTAAGAGAAGTCGTCGGCGGACGTCACCGTCAGGTTGCCGATCTTGGTGCCCGGCAGGGTCGGCAGCTTTTCGCGCAGCGCGTCGATAAGGCCGTTGGCGGCTTCCGTGTCGACGCCTTCATAGTCGTGGCGCGAATAGTAGTTGCGGCCGTAGGTCGCCCAATGCTGGCCCATGATGTCGGCAACGCTTTCGCCGCGCACCGCCAGGATGTTGAGCCAGAGCAGCACCGCCCAGAGGCCGTCCTTTTCGCGAACGTGGTTCGAGCCGGTGCCGGAGCTTTCCTCGCCGCAGATCGTCGCCATGCCGGCATCGAGCAGGTTGCCGAAGAATTTCCAGCCGGTCGGGGTTTCATACATGCCGATGCCGCGCTTCTCGGCGACACGGTCGGCGGCGCCCGAAGTCGGCATGGAGCGGGCGATGCCGACGATGCCGTGCGAATAGCCGGGTGCCAGGTTCGCATTGGCGGCAAGAATGGCGAGGCTGTCGGACGGGGTCACGTAGGCGCCCTTGCCGATGATCAGGTTACGGTCGCCGTCGCCATCTGATGCCGCACCGAAATCGGGGGCATCGTCGCTCATCATCTCCTCGTAGAGTTCATGGCAATTGGCGAGGTTCGGGTCCGGATGGTGGCCACCGAAGTCGGGAAGCGGCTTGAAGTTGCGGACAGATCCCGAAGGCGCGCCGAGGCGATTTTCGAGGATTTCCTTGGCATAGGGGCCGGTGACTGCGCTCATCGCATCGAAACAGATGCGAAAGCCGAGGCTGATCAGGTTGCGGATGGCGCCGAAGTCGAACAGCTCTTCCATAAGCGCTGCGTAGTCCTCGACAGAATCGATGACCGAGACGATCATGCCGCCCGGCATTTCTTCCTTGCCGATGCGGTCGAGATTGACGTCAGGGAAGTCGGCGATCTTGTAGCTGTCGATGACCTTGGTGCGTTCAAAGATCGCGTCGGTGATCTTTTCAGGAGCAGGGCCGCCGTTTCCGGTGTTGTATTTGATGCCGAAGTCTTCGGTCGGGCCGCCGGGATTGTGGCTTGCCGAGAGGATGATGCCGCCGAAGGCCTTGTATTTGCGGATGACATGGGAGGCGGCCGGGGTCGACAGGATGCCGGCCTTGCCGACCATTACCTTGCCGAAGCCATTGGCTGCGGCCATTTTGATGGCCTTCTGGATGACATCGCGATTGTAGTAGCGACCGTCGCCGCCGATGACCAATATCTTGCCCTGAAAGCCTTCCAGCGAATCGAATATCGACTGGATAAAGTTCTCGGCATAGTTCGGCTGCTGAAATTCCGGGACTTTCTTGCGCAGGCCGGAAGTGCCGGGTTTCTGGTCAAGATAGGGTGTTGTCGGAACCGCTTTGATCATCGGGTTAGTTGCCTTTCGAGACGAGGCTGGAATAAAGGGCGGCGTAGCGCTCTGCGCTCTTTCCCCAGGATACGTCGGATTTCATGCCCTGCTTTTGCATCTGCGTCCAGAGTTTTCGATCCTGAAACAGCCGGATGGCGCGGCGTACTGCCTGCAAAAGACCGTCTACCGTGACCGGTGCAAACTGCACACCGGTGGCTACTTTTGCCTGTAGAGCAGCGTGATTGGCGTCGATGACGGTGTCGTTCAGCCCACCGGTGCGTGCCACGATCGGCACGCAGCCGTAGCGTAGGCCGTAGAGCTGGGTCAGCCCGCAAGGCTCGAAACGGGAGGGAATGATGATGCCGTCGCAGCCTGCCTGCATCAGGTGCGACATCGGTTCGTTATAGCCGACGGCCATGCCGACGCGGCCGGGATGGGCAGCGGTTGCTGCGAGCAATGCACCCTCGAGTGCTGCGTCGCCGGCGCCGAGGATAGCGAGCTTGGCACCCATGCCGACAATCTCGTCGATCGTGGTGGCGACGAGGTCCATACCCTTCTGCCAGGTCAGGCGGCTGATGATGCAGAAGATCGGCGCATCGTCGTTGTCGAGATGAAAATGGTCGATGATCGCCAGCCGGTTCTCGTCCCTCTTTGTGAGCTTCGAGAGGCTGAAGTTCTGGCTGATCATCGCATCGGTGTCCGGGTTCCAGACGTCTGAATCGATGCCGTTGACGATGCCGTGGAGGTCTCTCTGGCGGCTGGCAATGACGCCTTCCAGCCCCATGCCGAACTCGGGGGTGAGGATTTCTTCGGCGTAGGAGGGGCTGACGGTGGTGATCGCATGGGCTGCCTGCAGGCCACCCTTCAAGTAGCAGACGTCGCCGTAGTATTCGACGCCTTCCATGGAGAGGGCATGGCGCGGCAGCTTCAGCTTCGGGAAGATATCGTTGCCGAACTGGCCCTGGAAGGCGATGTTGTGGATGGTGACGACACTCGGGATTTCCGGTGTCTCGCTATAGCGCATGTAGACCGGCACCATGGCGGCCTGCCAGTCGTGGACATGGACGATGTCCGGCTTCCAGTCCGGAATCACTCCCGCCGCAATCTCGGCTCCGGCGAGCGACAGCGCGGCAAAGCGATGCCAGTTGTCGGGGTGGTCCCTGCCGCGTTCATCGACATAGGGGCCGCCGGCCCGGTCGAAATAGGCGGGGGCGTCGAGAACCAGCACCGACATGCCGTGATGGTCGACCTCGAGCAGGGTGGCGGGGGCGCCGAGCAAGTCGCTGAAGACATGTACGACGACGGGTGATCTTATGACGCTCATCACTGCCCGGTAGCCGGGCAGCAGGGTTTTGGTGTCGATGCCGTGGCTCTTAAGCGCTCCGGGCAGGGCTCCGACAACGTCGGCCAGGCCCCCTGTCTTGATCAATGGGAAGACTTCGGACGCGACCGACAGGACTTTCATATTATCAAATATCCAGTTTATCGATCATCGATTGGGTGATCAGGCAGATACCGCCTTCGCTTCGGCGGAAGCGCTTGGCGTCGAGCTCGATGTCCTCACCGACAACCAGACCCTCCGGAATGGTGACGCCGTGGTCGATAACGACGTTCTTCAGCTGCGCCCGGCGCCCGATCTTGACGCTCGGCAGCACGACGGCACCTTCGAGGCGCGAATATGAGTTCGCCCTGACGCCGGTGAACAGCAGGCTGTTCGACAGTGTCGCGCCCGATATGATGCAGTCGCCCGCGACCAGCGAGGATACGGCCGAGCCGCGGCGGTCTTCGTCGTCATGGACGAATTTCGCCGGCGGGTTGATTTCGGCATAGGTCCAGATCGGCCAGCTCTTGTCGTAGATATCGAGTTCGGGGACGATGGCCGTCAGATCGACATTGGCCTGCCAGTAGGCGTCGATGGTGCCGACGTCGCGCCAGTAGGGCTCGTTCTCGAAGTCGGAGCGAACGCAGGACTGGGCGAAGCGGTGGGCGACGGCTTTGCCGTTCTTGACGATGTAGGGAATGATATCCTTGCCGAAGTCGCGGCTGGAATTTGGATCGGCCGCATCGCGGCGCAGCTCCTCGATCAGGAACTTGGTGCGGAAGACATAGATGCCCATCGACGCGAAGGAGCTTTCCGGCTTGCCCGGGATTGCGGGTGGATCGGCGGGCTTCTCGACGAAATCGATGATGCGGTCATGCTCGTCGACGTGCACCACGCCGAAGCCGACAGCCTCCATGCGTGGCACTTCCAGGCAGCCGATGGTGACGTCAGCGCCTGAGTCGACATGCTGCTGCAGCATGTATTCGTAGTCCATCTTGTAGACGTGGTCGCCGGCCAGGATGACCATGTATTCGACGCCGTAGTCCTGGATGATGTCGATGTTCTGGAAGACGGCGTCGGCGGTGCCCTCGTACCACTGCGTTTCGGAAACGCGCTGGCTGGCCGGGAGGATGTCGAAGCTTTCGTTACGCTCGGGACGGAAAAAGTTCCAGCCGCGCTGCATGTGGCGGATCAGCGAGTGCGCCTTGTACTGCGTCGCAACGCCGATGCGACGGATACCGGAGTTCAGCGCGTTAGACAGCGCGAAATCGATAATGCGTGCCTTGCCGCCGAAGTACACCGCAGGCTTTGCGCGGCGGTCGGTCAGTTCCTTCAGGCGGCTTCCTCGGCCACCTGCGAGGACATAGGCCATAGCGTCGCGCGCCAGGGGCTGAATACGTTTCTCTACCATTTTATCCTCCCAATCGATTCTTAAAATTCCGGTTCCAGCAGAATGGTCGCCAGCGGCGGCAGGGTGATGTTGGCCATGATGCTTCCCCCGGCATTAACGGCCTGCACCCGTCCTCCGTTCCCTTTGCCGCTGCCGCCATAGATGTCGGCATCGGTATTCAGGATCTCCCGCCAGCGCCCCTCCGCTGGCAGTGGAAGCGCATAGTTCTCCCGATAGACAGGCGTGAAATTGGTGATCACGGCAATCGGCTTTTCACCCGGTGCCTTGCGCAGCCAGGCATAGACCGAGTTGGTGTCGTCATCCACGACGAGCCACTCGAAGCCTTCGCCCTCGCAGTCGCGCGCATGCAGCGACGGCTTGCTGCGGTAGGTGAAGTTGAGGTCGCGTACCAGCCTGCGCATGCCCTCGTGCATGCGGTATTGCAGCAAGTTCCAGTCGAGCGCTCGCTCCTCGCTCCATTCACTCCACTGGGCAAACTCCTGGCCCATGAACAACAGCTTCTTGCCGGGATAACCCCACATGAAGCCATAGAAAGCGCGCAGGTTGGCGAATTTCTGCCAGTCGTCGCCGGCCATCTTGGCGATCATCGAGCCCTTGCCGTGCACCACTTCGTCGTGGGAAATCGGCAGAACGAAATTTTCGGAATAGGCGTAGATCAGGCCGAAGGTCAGTTCGCTGTGGTGGTGCTTGCGATGCACGGGCTCACGGGCAAGATAGCTCAGCGTGTCGTGCATGAAGCCCATGTTCCACTTGAAGCCGAATCCCAGTCCGCCTTCGTGCACGGGCGCCGAAACCTTGGGCCACGAGGTGGACTCCTCGGCGATCGACATGACGCCGGGGTGGCTGCCGTAGAGCCGCTTGTTCATCTCCTGGAGGAAACGAACGGCCTCGAGGTTTTCGTTGCCACCATACTCGTTGGGCACCCATTCGCCGTGCTTGCGCGAATAGTCGAGGTAGAGCATCGAGGCGACGGCATCGACGCGCAAGCCGTCCAGATGGAATTTCTCGGCCCAATATACGGCGTTGTTGAGCAGGTAGGAGACGACCTCGGTGCGACCGAAATTGTAGATCGCGGTATTCCAGTCAGGATGAAAGCCCTGGCGTGGGTCGGCATGCTCGTAAAGGGCTGTGCCGTCGAAATGCCTGAGGCCGTGGGCGTCGGTCGGAAAGTGCGCCGGCACCCAGTCCAGGATGACGCTTACGCCAACTTTATGGGCGCCGTTGACGAAGCGGGCAAAGCCTTCGGGCTCTCCGAAACGGGCCGTTGGGGCGTAGAGACCGGTGGTCTGGTAGCCCCAGGAGGGATCATAGGGGTGCTCGGTGATCGGCAGGAATTCGATATGGGTAAAGCCCATGTCGACGACGTAGGGGATCAGCCGTGAGGCCATCTCGTCCCAGGACAGCATCGTGCCATCGTCGTTGCGCTGCCAGGAACCGGCATGCACTTCGTAGATGGAAATCGGCTGGCGACGGTGGTCGACATCCGACCAATGCTTTCTGTGGGCGTCGTCTTCCCAGTCCTGCACCAGTTCCGGTGTCGTCACCGATGCGTTCTTTGGACGCATCTCGCCGCGTCGTGCATAGGGATCGGCCTTGAGGGGCTGCAGATCGCCGTCCTTGCCGATGATCTCGTACTTGTAGGTGACGCCGGTCCGGACGTCCGGGGCAAAGATTTCCCAGATGCCGCTGTCGCTGCGCAGCCGCATGACGTGGCGGCGGCCGTCCCAGCCGTTGAATTCGCCGACGACGGAAACCCGGCGCGCATTGGGGGCCCAGACAGCGAAATGGAAGCCGTGGACGCCTTCATGCTTTAGCGGGTGGGCGCCCATCTTGTCGAACAGGCGAAGATCGGAGCCTTCGCGAGCGTAATAATCGTCCATCGGGCCGAGCACGGGGCCGAAGGAATAGGGATCCGTGACGGCCCATTCCGCATCGTCGCGGCGGGCGCGGTAGCGCACCGGTTGCAGCTTCGAAAGAGTTACCGGACCTGCGAAAAATCCGGCTGGATCGAGCATCTCGAGTTCGCCGATCAACGTACCGTCGATGGTGGTCGCGCTGACTGCCTCGGCACCGGGAACGAAGCATCGGACGACAAAGCCTTCGTCCGTCTTCTGCACCCCGAGGACCGAAAACGGGTCGGTATGCTCTGCGTTCAGTATCGCTGCGATCGTCTCGGCGGAGACGTTCTTTGCGGCCGTGCCTTCAGCGCCGGCTTTTCGTTTCTTCATCAAGCTCTCCAGATCTCATCCGCATACTGGCGGATGGTCCGGTCGGATGAGAACCAGCCCATGCGCGCCGTATTGCAGATGGTCTTGTTGTACCAGGTCGCCTTATCAGCCCAGAGAAGGTCGACGTCGCGCTGGGCGGCGGCGTAGCTGTCGAAATCGGCAGCAACCATGAACCAGTCATGGGCATAGATACCTTCGATCAGGTCGGTGTAGCGATTGCGGTCGTCCGGCGAAAAGACGCCCGAGGAGATGGCGGCCAGCGCCTGTGCCAGTTCGCGAGACTGCTCGATCACCTGGCGCGGGTTGTGCCCGTCGGTCCTGACCTTGGCAACCTGCTCGGCGGTAAGACCGAAGATGACGATGTTGTCGGCGCCGACATTGTCGCGCATCTCGACATTCGCGCCGTCCAGCGTGCCGATGGTGAGCGCGCCGTTGAGGCCGAATTTCATGTTGCCGGTGCCGGACGCTTCCATGCCGGCGGTCGAGATCTGCTCCGACAGGTCGGCAGCGGGCACCATCACTTCGGCAAGCGAGACGTTATAGTTCGGAATGAATACGACCTTCAGGAGACCGCGCACCGACGGGTCGTTGTTGATGACCTTGGCGACATCGTTGATCAGCTTGATGATCAGCTTTGCGTTGTGATAGCTCGGCGCCGCCTTGCCGGCGAACAGTTTGACGCGCGGCTGCCAGTCGAGTTCGGGATGCGATCGGATCTGGTCGTAGAGGGCCACGGTCTCGACGATATTGAGGAGCTGGCGCTTGTATTCGTGGATGCGCTTGATCTGGATGTCGAACATGGCATTCGGATCCAGCTTGATGCCCATGCGGCCGGCGACCAGATTGGAAAGGCGAGCCTTGTTGTCGCGCTTGATCTTGGCGAATTTTTCCTGGAAGGCGGCATCGCCGGCGAAGGCGTCGAGCGGCTTCAGCTTCTCGGCATCGTCCATGAAGGCGTCGCCGATGGTTTCGCGGATCAGGCTTGTCAGCCCCGGATTGCACTGCATCAGCCAGCGGCGCGGCGTGATGCCGTTGGTCTTGTTGTTGATGCGGTCGGGATAAAGCTTGTTCAGGTCGGCAAAGACCGTGTCCTTCATCAACTCGGTGTGCAAAGCAGACACGCCGTTGATGGAATGCGAGCCGATGAAGGCGAGGTTGCCCATCCGCAGGCGACGTTCGCCGCTCTCGTCGATCATGGAAACGCTGCGGATTTCGGCGTCGGTGAAGTTATGCACCTTGCGCGCTTCGAGCAGCACTGTGGTGTTGATCGCGTAGACGATCTGCATGTGGCGCGGCAGCAGCCGTTCGAACAAGGGGATCGGCCAGCTTTCCAGCGCTTCCGGCAGCAGCGTGTGGTTTGTGTAGGAAAACGTCTTGCGGGTGATGTCCCAGGCGGCGTCGAATTCGAAGCCGTGGACGTCGACCAGCAGGCGCATCAGTTCCGGAACGGAGACGGCCGGATGGGTGTCGTTCAGCTGGATAGCGACCTTGTCCGGCAGCGATGTCAGGTCGTCATACTGCTGCAGGTGGCGGCGGATAATGTCCTGCAGCGAGGCAGAGCAGAAGAAGAACTCCTGACGAAGGCGCAGTTCCTGGCCGGCCGGCGTGCCGTCTGCCGGGTAGAGGACGCGGGTCAGGCTCTCAGCCTTGTTGCTCTCGCGCAGCGCGCCGATATGATCGCCCGCATTGAAGGCGTCGAGCAGGATCGGATCGATCGGCTGGGCTGCCCACAGGCGCAGTGTGTTGACGCGCTTGCCGCGCCAGCCGACGACGGGTGTATCGAAGGCCGCGGCAATCACTCGCTCTGCGGGCTTCCAGACATAGCGCGGCGTATCCTCGTTGCCGGCGACGATTTCCACGGCACCGCCGTAGCCAACCTCGTATGCACTCTCGCGGCGCTCGAATTCCCAAGGGTTGCCGTGCGCCAGCCAGGTCTCCGGCAGTTCGACCTGCCAGCCATCTGCCATCTGCTGGCGGAACAGGCCGTGCACGTAGCGGATGCCGTAGCCATAAGCCGGCACGTCGACCGTGGCCATCGACTCCATGAAGCAGGCGGCGAGGCGGCCGAGGCCGCCGTTGCCAAGCGCTGCATCAGGCTCGAGGCTGGCGATGACGTTTACGTCGACACCGAGCGAGGTGAGGGCCTCGGTGATCTCTTCCATAAGTTCAAGATTGGAAATTGCATCGCGCATGAGGCGACCGATGAGGAATTCCAGAGACAGGTAATAGACGCGTTTGGCGCCGGATGCGTAGGTCTTGCGGGTGGATTCCATCCAGCGGTCGATGATCCGGTCCCGGATGACGAGGATGGTTGCGGTGAGCCAGTCGTGCGGCTTGGCGACCTTGGCATCCTTGCCGATACGGTAGGTCAGGCGCTCGATGATTTCTTCGGCCAGAATCTCAGGACGGGAACTGCGGGGCGCGGGCGCGGGGAGTGAGGCCCTTGAAATCGTATTCATGGTTGGTCTCGCCATTTATGATTTGTAATCAGAGTGTTAAATCTGAATAAATCGTTTTCCGAACGCGTCTCTGCCTCCAGTTTATGCACCGATATAGAGCAGTTGCAACAAAGGAATATCGCGAAAGCGGAAAATAGCCGGAGAGGTTGGTGCGGCACGTCAATTGCGCGCGCCAAAGGGCTGATTTCGGCAGCAAGCGACACCCTGAACGCGAAAGAAAACCCGCTCCGAGGGGTGGAGCGGGTGGGGTGGTTGGGTGAGATGTATCGGACCCATCTGGGCTTACTGGGTCATCCGGACCGTTTGGTCGGCAGCCTTCTGGCCGATTGACTTGAACGCTGCGACCAAGCTGATCATGTCATTTGCCTGGTAATAGTTGGAGATGTTGCCAGCGCAGGATTTGAGCATGTTCTGGCCGTTAGTGGGCGCCATAAACGCCACGGTGTAAATTGTTATGCCGGCATCGCGGGCGCTTTTGCAGCTGTTCAAGGTCGCTGTGTCCAGCGACGGGTTCCAGACGCTGCTGTGGCCTGTGTTTTCACCGTCCGTCATCAGCACTATGTATTTTGCAAACGTCTTGTTACCCTTCAGCAGTTGCGCTGATGCTTCGGCGTTTGCCGTCAGCGCGCTATATGCTTGGGCCATGGGGCCGCTCGCATCTGTGCCTCCTGTTGGCACGTCATCAATCCTGTTGACGTAGCTGCGCATCGAGGAACTTCCCCAGGTTTGCGGCTCGGGCTTGCCCGTGTCAGTGGTGTCTGTGTAGGTTAGCCCCCCGAGGCGAACGAGAACTTTCGTCGGGTCGCTCTTGTCCAACTGGTCAAACAGCACGCCAGCGGCCTGTTTGAGTGCAGCTATCTTGCTTACGTAGCAAGGCGCTGTGTAATAGGCGTATGGCCAAGACGATTCCGTGTAGTTCCAGCAAGCCAATTGGCTTGTGTCCTTCGTACTAGTGACCCAGGCCATTGAACCGGACTTGTCGAGAGCGAGAAACATGGAAAGCGCCTGACCGGTCGAGGTGGCCGCGGTCGCGCTGTTGCTGGAAGTCGAACTGGACGTTGCAATCGTGACCTGATTCCATCCCAACAGTTTGGTCATGCCGTTGACTTGCTGCGGAAAGCTGCCGTTTATCGACACGGCATAGCTTTTGCTGCCGGTGGTAGCATCGGTCGTGGGTGTGACATTGACCTTGGTGCCCGATTTCAGGGCCGCAAGAGTGGTCGCGTCGGACCCGAGATAATTTGCCATCTGGCCGGAGACGAAGTCCTTGCCGAAGGCTTGTGCATTCGTCGTGGTGGTCGTTCCGTCGGCCAATGCGCTGGCCGTCGCCAGTGCTGCGGCATCGGTCGCATTCTGCAGCTGGTTCTTCGACAACACCATGTTGGAGACGTCTACTGCCACTCCGGCGCCGGCAAATACGACGGGCACCGCTAGCGCCGTCAGAATGCCGAAATTGCCGCTCCGGTCGCTGAAAAAACGGCGCAAGCCGAAACCGGATCTGAAACTGGTGCTCATCATGTTCACCTAAGGTATTGCCCCACAACTCTGGGTACCCTAGTCGGGTAATCCTTTTCATTGCATTGACAACTTAGGTACGAATTGAGCGATCCGGCTGCATATTCCAGTTTTGGGAATCTAGCCGAGAGGAATGACGTCGACTGCCTGGTCGATCTTCTGGCTGCCGTAGCTCTTCAGCACGCCAATGACCGGTGCGACATCGGAATAGTCACGGCCGTAGGCGACGACGATGTGGTCTGTGCTCGCCGGTATATCGTTAGTCGGATCTAGCTCTATCCAGCCGACGGTTTCACCGCACCATGCGCGCACCCAGGCGTGCATTGCATCGGCGCCTTCGAGCCGCGTCTTGCCGGGTGGCGGGATGGTGCGGAGGAAGCCGCTGACGTAGCCGGCGGGGATGCCGAGGCTGCGCAGCGCGATAATCATGATGTGGGAGAAGTCCTGGCAGACGCCGCGTTTCAGCTTGAAAGCCTGGTCCGGCGTGGTGTCGACATTCGTCGCCTTGCCGTCATAGGTGAAGTCCTCGTAGATCTTCGAGCACATGGCGCGGGCGATCTGCATCACGGTGAGCGGGCTCGATGCCCACTGGCGGGCGTAGTCGGCGATCTCGGTGCTTTCAGAGAGGCGCGGACTGGCGCTCAGGAAATGGTGCGGAGACAAGGCATCGACAGACCAGCAATCGGCGATCTCGTCTGCTAGGTCCGGCAGAAGCGGCGAGAAATCTGCCGTGGTTGCGAGGCTTTCTACGTGTACACGGGCCTTCATCCGGATCTCGAGCTTTTCATGGGGCTTGCGCACCAGGAGCGAGGTCGTCGGATGCAGGAAGAAGTCGGTAAACAGCCTCTGCTCTTCCGGGACAGGCGAGATCGTCAGGGAACCCGCTACCAGCCGCTGGCGGCCCGGCAGCGACAGGGGCAGCAACCGCAGCATGTGACGGGCGTTGGAGGCCGGGATCTGGTAGGTATAGCCCATTTTCAGGGACAGGTCGTATTGCATGATCTATCCCAGATAGGTGTGAGCCAGAAGGTCCGACAGATGTTCGAGTTCGCGCTCAAGCCGTTGGTAGGCGTCGGCCGTCATGGTTTCAGGCGTCAACACTGCCAGGCCCGATTGTAGCCTGAGTGCCTCGCGACAGAAGGGCGACATCTGGCCATTGACTGTGGCGCCGGGAAGTTGCGCCACCTCGCGGTGGATCTCGTTCAGCTGGAACAGGATCGAGCGCGGATTGAGCGGGTCAAGGGCCAGGAGGTCGGTGACCGTCAGCCGCGCGGTATTGACGTTGTAGCGCCGACGGTGGGTCATGACGCTGTCGCCGATTTCGAGCAGCATGTCGAGCGATCCGTCCGGCGCATCCGGGCCTGACATATGGCCGAGTACACGGGTCATGAACAGGCCACGCTCGATGTAGCGACCGAGAGACAGGAAGCGCCAACCGGTGAAGCGGTACATGTTTTCGTGCACCAGACCGGCAAAGCCTGCAAGCTTGCGCAAAAGGATCGTCATCGCATGGCTGGCGTCGTCGCCGGCTTTCACGTGGTCCTTGAAACGTCGGGCGGTCTTGGCGAGATCGTTTAGGGCCAGCCAGCCGTCGGGGGAAAAGCGGTCGCGAATGTTGCTGGCGGAATAGACGGCGCTCTCGATATTGCGCAGCAGGGTTTCCGGCACAGCCTCCTTGGTGTCGATGTCGACGATGCCGAGATAGTCGCTGACGTCTGCCAGCAGCGGCTGGTTGGGATCGGCGGATTCTGCGAAACGGCCATGCCAGGCGCGAAGGATGCGCAGCGCGCCTTCGGCCCGCTCGATGTAGCGGCCCAGCCAGAACAGGTTGTCGGCAGCGCGGCTCGGCAGGCTTCCCGGCATGTTGCGCGTGAAAGTTTCCTCCGTCGGCAACAGCGTGCGGCGCTCGACGGGCTTGTCGCTGACGATCCAGACGTCGGCAGCCGATCCGCCCGACTGCATGGCGATGGCTGCCACATCGTCGCCGCTGCCGATGCGGGCAAAGCCGCCGGGCATGATCTTCCAGCCGTTCTCGGTGCGGGCGGCAAAGACACGCAGGCTCATCGGCCGCGGCTGCAGCTTGCCGTTTATCCAGGCCGGAGTGGTCGACAGGGTGACGACCTCCTGTCCGACCAGCTTGCGACCGTCGCTCTTCAGCCAGTCGGCAATCGATTCCTTTGCCGTGGCGCGCAGGGTCGAGCCGAGCACGGATTGTCCGTTGTCGTCGAAGAAGGGAAGTCGGGAATAGGCCGGCCCGATCACCATCTTCTCGATGTTGCGGGCGACCTGGGCGCGCTCGGCCTTCTGGCCGCACCACCAGGTGGCGATCGAGGGCAGTTTCAGCTCTTCGCCCAGCAGGTGGCGCGATATCGTTGGCATGAAGGCCAGCAGCGCCCGCGTCTCGAGCACACCGGAGCCGAGCGCATTGACGATGGTCACCGATTGCGAGCGCAACGCCTCGACAAGGCCGGGCGTGCCGATATGGGAGTGCTGCGCGAGTTCCAGGGGGTCGGCATAGTTTGAGTCCAGGCGACGCCAGAGGACGCTGATCGGCTTCAGTCCGGCGACGGTGCGTACCATCACCTGGTTATTGACGACGGTCAGGTCTTCGCCCTCGAGCAGCATGAAGCCGAGGTAGCGAGCGATGTACGCGTGCTCGTAATAGGTTTCGTTTGCGGGGCCGGGCGAGAGAACCGCGATCCTGCCGTCACCGCCCTGCTTCATGGCCTGCAACGTATCGCGGAAGGCGCCGAAGAACGAGGCGAGCCGATGCACGCTGGCATCGGCATAGAGATCGGAAAAGGCACGGGTCGTGGCAACGCGGGTTTCAAGCGCGAAGCCCGCTCCTGACGGGGCCTGCGTCCTGTCGGCCAGCACCCACCAGTTGCCATCTGGCCCACGGCCGATCTCGAAAGCCAGGAAATGCAGATAGTGGCCGCCCGCCGGTTTCACGCCGACCAGCGGTCTCAGGAATTCCGGGTTGGAGCCCACTAAAGCCGGTGGGAGATAGCCTTCCTTGACCAGGGTGTTGTCGCCGTAGATGTCGGCGATGACCTTTTCCAGCAGGTTCGCGCGCTGCACCAGGCCTTCCGACAGGGTCTGCCATTCACGCTCGTCGATAAGCACTGGAATATGCGATATCGGCCAGTTGCGTTCAGTGACACCCTTGGTGCCGTAGTCGCGGTAGAAGACGCCGGCATCGCGGAGATAACGGTCGGCGCGGGCAAAGCGCTCGTGCAGCTCCTTTTCCGGCATGCGGCTGAGGCCCGCCAGAAACTTCTGCCAGACGGGACGCACGGCGCCGGATTTGTCGACCATCTCGTCGGCGACGCCGGGCATGGCGGCATAGGCAAAGGCCGGATCGATGCCGATGTCAGCCGTTGCCTTTTCCGTGCCTACAGTTGCCGGTTTCTTGGACATCGCGTTCTCAGTTCAAATTCCGGTCGGACGCCTGAGATCCAGGGTCAGCGGAAATTCCGGGGATGTCAGTTCTGGCCGCAGGGGATAGGCGCCAGCAGTGTGGCCCCACGGTTCGAAGCGGGCAAGGCGGCGAGCTTCCGCCTCGTTGTTGTTCACCGGGAAAGTCTCATAGTTGCGACCGCCGGGATGCGCAACATGGTAGATGCAGCCGCCGATCGACCGCTGCGACCACGTATCGTAGATATCGAAGGTCAGCGGCGTGTTGACGGGCAGTACCGGGTGCAGCCCGGAGGCCGGATGCCAGGCCTTGAAACGCACGCCGGCCACCGAGACGCCGGCGACGCCGGTCGGTGTCAACGGCACGGCGCGACCGTTGCAGGCGACCGTGTAGCGAGACGGGTTATTGCTCTCCAGCCGGACCTGCAGCCTCTCGACCGATGAATCGACGAAGCGAACAGTTCCGCCGATTGCCCCTTCCTCGCCCATGACATGCCATGGTTCGAGTGCCTGGCGAAGTTCCAGCTTGTTGCCTTCGTATTCGACTTCGCCCGAGAACGGGAAACGGAATTCGAGCTGTGCCTGGAACCACTCCGGCCTGAGGTCAAAGCCGTGGGCCTTGAGATCGGCCAGCACGTCGAGGAAATCCTGCCAGATATAGTGCGGTAGCATGAAGCGGTCGTGCAGCGACGTTCCCCAGCGGACAAGACGGCCGTCGATCGGCTCCTTCCAGAAGCGTGCGATGAGCGCGCGGACCAGCAATTGCTGGGCAAGACTCATGCGGGCATTCGGCGGCATTTCGAAGCCACGGAATTCGACGAGGCCGAGGCGGCCCGTCGGGCCATCCGGGGAAAACAGCTTGTCGATGCAGATTTCCGAGCGGTGGGTGTTGCCGGTGACGTCGATCAGCACGTTGCGGAACAGCCGGTCCACTAGCCACGGAAGCGGCGGCTCGCCCATTCCCGGCGCGGGGACCTGCGCCATGGCTATTTCCAGCTCGTAGAGGCTGTCGTGACGGGCTTCGTCGAAGCGCGGCGCCTGGCTGGTCGGGCCGATGAACAGGCCGGAGAACAGATAGGACATCGAGGGATGGCGCTGCCAGTGCAGAACCAGGCTCTTCAGTAGATCCGGGCGGCGCAGGAACGGGCTGTCGGCGGGGTTTTTGCCGCCGACGACGACGTGGTTACCGCCGCCGGTGCCGGTGTGCCGACCGTCGATCAGGAACTTGTCGGTGCCGAGACGGGTCTGGCGCGCCTCTTCATAGACGGTCGTGGTGATGGCGACACATTCCTGCCAGCTGGCGGCCGGGTGGATGTTGACCTCGATGACGCCGGGGTCGGGCGCGACGCGGATGACGTTGATGCGCTCGTCGTGGGGCGGCGGATAGCCTTCGATATGGATCGGAAGGTTGAGCTCGGCGGCTGCGTTTTCAGCGGCAGCGATCAGCTCGAGGTAGTCCTCGATGCGCTCGACCGGCGGCATGAACACGCAGAGGCGGCCATCGCGCGGCTCCACAGACATGGCCGTGCGCACCGCGCCACCGATTTCACCGATGGTCTGCTCGACCCGCGATTGGCCGCTGTCGTCGGTCTGGAAGGAGGCTTCCGGCATGGCGCGGCCGGCCGGCACCACGACATCAGGCAGCGGTACGCGGGGGATCGAGGGATCTGCCTCGTGGATGTAGGGATAGCTCGAAGGCGGCACGTAGGGCAGGGTGCCGAGCGGCAGGCGATAGCCGACGGGGCTGTCGCCGGGCACGAGGAAGATCTTGCCGCGGCGGGTCTTCCATTTTTCGCTGATCCAGCGCTGGCCGCTGGCCTTGGCGTTCCACGCCTGCACCGGCAGGATGTAGCCGGTCGCAACCGTCAGGCCGCGCTCGAAAACGCGAGCGATGCGGTTGCGCTCCTCGGGGTCCTTGAGCTTCGAATTCGACGGATCGACATTTTCGGGCAGGCTGCCTTCCTTGATGATCCATTCGGCCGGATCTTCATAGGCCGGCAGCACCATGTCGGGCTCGATGGCCAGCTCCCTGGCGATGGCGGTGAGGAGTTTACCGGCATCCTCGGCCTTGACGCCGGTGTCGGCGCCTTCGGCGGCAATGAGGGCGGGGTTCTGCCAGATCGGCTTGCCGTCCTTGCGCCAATAAAGTGAGAAGGTCCAGCGCGGCAGGCTTTCGCCCGGATACCATTTGCCCTGGCCGTAATGCAGGAAGCCGCCGGGTGCAAAGCGTTCGCGCAGCTTGCGGATAAGCTTGTCGGCGAGATCGCGCTTCGTCGGGCCGACGGCAGCAGTGTTCCATTCCTCGCCCTGCAGGTCGTCTATCGACACAAAGGTCGGTTCGCCGCCCATGGTCAGGCGGACATCTTGGTCGACCAGAACCTTGTCGACGGCCTCGCCGAGGGCGTTCAGCGCTTGCCAGGACTCCTCTGAAAACGGCTTGGTGATCCGCGGATGCTCGGCGACGCGGGTCACGTTCATGGCGAAATCGAATTCGGTGTTGGCCTGGCCGAAGATGGCGCCGGAGATCGGCGCGGCATTGCGATAGTGCGGGGTGGCGGCCAGCGGGATGTGGCTTTCGCCGGTCAGGAGGCCGGAGGTCGGGTCGAGGCCGATCCAGCCTGCACCGGGCAGGTAGACTTCGCACCAAGCGTGCAGGTCGGTGAAATCGACTTCCGTGCCGGAGGGGCCGTCGAGCGCCTTCAGGTCAGGAGCCAGCTGGATCAGGTAGCCGGAAACGAAACGGGCGGCAAAGCCGAGGTTGCGCAGCACTTCGACCAACAGCCAGCTGGTGTCGCGGCAGGAGCCAAGCGCTGCCAGCAGCGTTTCCTCCGGCGTCTGGACGCCGGGCTCCATGCGGATCACGTAGTTGATGTCGCGCTGCAGGCGGGCATTCAGGTCGACGACGAAATTCGTGGTGCCGGTCGGGGAGCGGTCGATGGTCGCCATGAAGGCCGCCAACGCGTCGCTCAAGGGTTCCGGCTGCATGTAGATCTTCAAGTCGTCGCGCAGATCCTCCGGATAGTCGAAGGGCCACATCTGCGCCGATTCCTCGACGAAGAAATCGAACGGATTATAGACCGTCATGTCGGCGACGAGATCGACCTCGATCTTGAATTCGGTAACAGGATCGGGAAAGACGTAGCGCGCCAGGTAGTTGCCGTAAGGGTCCTGCTGCAGGTTGACGAAGTGATTTTCCGGCGAAATCTTCAGCGAATGGCTGATGACGCGGGTCTTCGAATGCGAGGCCGGTTTCAGCCTTATGATCTGCGGCCCGAGCCGGACCGGCGTGTCATACTTGTAGTGCGTCAGGTGGTAGATACTTGCTTTGATGGACATATTTTTTTCTTTTGCCAGCTATTCCCGAGGGGATAGTGTGCAATGCAACGACAGAAAGCAAGGCGCTTTACCGACCGTGTCCACATCCTGGCGCTAAAGCGCCAATAGCGGGCCTTTGCCCGCCGTCAGACGGCTGCCAAACTTCAAGAAGCTTTGTTTGACGAGGGCGATACCCCACTCGCCGTGATCCTCGCCCTTGTGGCGGGTGGCCAGAGATACGACGTCTGTCGGGTCAAAGACTCCTTCAGCTCAAGGACTTGAGCTGACTGGATCCCCGCCACAAGGGCGAGGAAGAGGGGGAGTGAGGGCGAGGAGGATGGGAGGAGAGTTTGGCAACCGGTTACAGGTCACTCGGGAATTTGCAGTAGTCTGACGGCGGGCTGTCGCCCGCCGCTGGTCCGTTGCAGACGTATGCCTCAGGTGCGGCCGAATTCGTCGTTGAGGCGGATGATGTCGTCCTCGCCGAAATAGGAGCCGGTCTGCACCTCGATGAGCTCCAGCAGGATCTTGCCCGGATTGGCCATGCGGTGGACTTCGCCGAGCGGGATGTAGACGGACTCGTTCTCGCGCACGACCTGCACCTTGTCGCCGATGGTGACTTCGGCCGTTCCCTTGACGACGATCCAGTGCTCGGAGCGGTGATGGTGTTTCTGCAGCGACAGCTTCTTGCCGGGCGTCACGAAGATGCGCTTCACCTGGAAGCGGTCGCTCTTGATCAGCGACGTGTAGCCGCCCCAGGGGCGATAGGACGTGGGATGGGTTTCGGTGAGTGTCGCGGTCTTCTTGTGGCCGGCCAGCAGCTTGACCAGCTTGCCGACGTCCTGGCTGTCCTTCAGATGTCCGACATAGACGGCATCTTCGGATGCGATGACGGCGACGTTCTCGAGACCCTGCACGGCAAGATGAGTACCGTGGGTCATGACGAGAGAGTTTTTGGTGTTGACCAGCGTCGTGTTGCCGGCCGACACGTTGCCGTTCTCGTCCTGCTTGCCGACCTTCCAAACCGAATCCCAGCTGCCGAGGTCCGACCACAGGAAGGACGAGGGGACAACGGCGGCGTTCGACGTCTTTTCCATGACGGCATAGTCGATGGATATGTCGGGGCTCTTGGAAAAGGCCTCGCTGTCCAGACGGGTAAAGTCGAGATCGCGAACGCCCTTGGCAAGGGCTTCCTTGGCCGCCTTGACCACGGCCGGTGCAAATTCGGTCAGCTCCGCCAGCAGCGGCGTCACCGGAAAAACGAAGATGCCGGAATTCCAGTAAAAGCCGCCGGCAGCGAGCATCGCTTCGGCCTTGTCGGCGGGTGGCTTCTCGATGAAGCGTTTGACCGCATGGGCGCCAGAGGCCAGCGACTTTCCGACTTCGATATAACCGTAGCCGGTGGCAGGCTCGGTCGGGGTGATGCCGAAGGTGACCAGCTTGCCTTCCGCCGCCGTGGCACGGGCGATGCGGATGCAATCGAAATAGGTGGCGTCTGCCGTGATCTCGTGGTCGGAGGCCAGAACCTGGATGATGGTGTCGTTGCCGAAAAGATCGTTGGCGAGCGTTGCGGCGGCGGCGACGGCGGGGGCTGTGTTGCGGGCAACCGGTTCGAGCAACACGGCTGCAAGTTCGATGCCGAGTTCGCGGGCCTGCTCGGCCACGAGGAAACGGAACTCCTCATTGGTGACGACGATGGCCGCTTCGTAAAGGTCCCTGTCGGAAACGCGCGACAGGGTGTTCTGAAACAGTGTCTGGTCTCCCACGAACTGGATAAACTGCTTTGGCGCCGTGGCGCGCGACA
The DNA here is from genome assembly GCF_019355815.1 of Rhizobium sp. B21/90. Lineage (NCBI taxonomy): Bacteria > Pseudomonadati > Pseudomonadota > Alphaproteobacteria > Hyphomicrobiales > Rhizobiaceae > Rhizobium > Rhizobium sp. B21/90. The sequence continues at coordinate 1,079,156 of NZ_CP072162.1, forward strand.
GCGGCCACAATCGAGTTCCCTTGCCACCGGCCATGATGACCGGGACGATTTTTGCTGCCATGAATTCGATCCTCTTTAAAACTTGTCGTCGATGAATTTCTGCAGGCGAGGCCGCCCTGGCCGCCCTGCAAAACTCCTGCAAGGTCGTCTAACGCAAATCTCTGCGGCCCTTTTTAGCCGCCAAAAGCAGCGTGATTCTACCGGGTATTTCTGTTTCTCCAACCGTTCGTTTTGAAATATGTCATTAAATCAAAGGCAAGGTTAAGGCAGTTTGCGATCTCGGCATAGTCCGACCTGCGCAAAACCTTGCTTCGATCCGTCTCAGGGCGTTTCGTCTGGACGCAGGCTCGTCGAGTGTGCGCTATTCTCGTGACGCTTGTTATAGCGCACCGAAGACCAGAAAGAGAGGCCGATCAGGGCCGCGCCGCCGAGGCCGGTCACTACCTCAGGGATGTGAACCAACGTCTGGACGAACATAATGACCGCCAGGATGAGGATGGCATAGAAGGCACCGTGTTCGAGGTACCGGTATTCGGCAAGTGTGCCTTTCTCGACCAGCATGATGGTCATGGAGCGGACGTACATCGCGCCGATGCCGAGGCCGATGGCGATGACGAACAGGTTCTGGGTCAGTGCGAATGCGCCGATGACGCCGTCGAAGGAGAAGCTGGCATCGAGCACCTCGAGGTAGATGAAGGCGCCGACGCCGCCTCGGGCAGCCTCGCTCATGGTCCGCTGCGATGCATCGAGCAGGCCGCCGAGCACTTCGACGAGCAGGAATGTCAGCAGGCCGTAGATGGCTGCGTAGAGGAAGCGAGTGGCATCGTCGCCATCGAGAAGCGCGGCAAAACCCAGCATCGTGATCAGCACGATCGAGATCTCGACGCCCTTGATGGTGGCAAACCGCGCCATGGCCTTTTCAAGAAAAGCGATCCAGTGGACGTCTTTCTCGTTGTTGAAGAAATAGGTCAGTCCGACCATCATCAGGAAGCTGCCGCCGAAGGCTGCGATCGGCAGATGGGCTGTCTTCATGATGCTGGCATATTGTTCGGGTTCGACCGCCGCCATGCGCAGCGCTTCCCATGGGCCGATCTCGCCGGCGACGGCAACGATCGCCAGCGGGAAGACGATCCGCATGCCGAAGACGGCAATCAGGATGCCCCATGTCAGGAACCGCTGCTGCCAGACAGGCGTCATCTGTTTCAGCTTGTTGGCATTGACGATGGCATTGTCGAAGGAGAGCGAGATTTCCAGGACGGCAAGCACGACGCAGATGAAAAACACGGTGGCCATGCCACCCAGCGTTCCCGTCATTTTCCAGCCGAGAAATCCGCCGCCGATCAACCCGACGACGGTAACGATAATGGCCCATCTGAAATAGGACAGGACCGGCATGCCCGATCCCTGGCCAGTCCCTGAGCCTGATGTTGGGCGCGTCATGGGCGCACCTGTGGGGCAGGGGACGCGGGAAGGCGAAATGCGGGTAGACGTCGCGTGCCTTCGACGGCATGCGAGAAAAGCATGGTCAGCTTGTTCATGGGGATAAATCCGCCGGCTTGTCTGCAGGCGGTACCGACATCACGAGAGCGCCGTAAAAACTCTCGCCAGAGGGGCCCGGCACCAGTGTTATCCGCGGCAGATGTCCTTGATCCGCAGAGCCTCATAGGTAAGGAGATTGCCGTCGTGGTCAAGAGCGGAGCGGGAACCAAATCAACAGGTCGACGTTGAACCTCAGGTTGCATCCCGCAACCGGATTGCGGAGGAGGCAGTCATGGAGCATATCACTCAACAGACAGGAACGAAATTCGACGCGGTGCAGCCACGAAAATTCGGCCGACCCAACGCCTTGCGGAAGGCTCAGGTCCTGCCGCCACACCAAGTGGACCTCACCCTGTCGTCGGCGCCGCGCGACGATCTCCGCGTGCCGGCAACGATAAGCGGTGCCGTGATGTCGAAGCGGATCGACCGGCAAGGCTAAAGCAGCGTTTCTCGATAACTGGCCCACTGGCGCCGGCTAACTGGCGCCGCGAAAGCTACTTCTTTGCAGGTGTGTCGCCACCGGTGCGGAAGCTGCCAGTGAACTTCGAGTCCTTCGATTCCGCCGAGCATTCGATCGCCACTTCCTTACCGCTGTAAGGATTTCCGAAGGTGCAGGTTCCCGCGGCCTTGACCTGGCCGGTCATGGTCGTGCCGGCGCCGGAAACGACCATGTTCAGCGCCAGGCGGACGTTGCCGTTCGATGCGGCCTTGATCGTCTTGCCATCGCCGGCGAAGCCCAGCATCTTGCCCTCGGATGTGAAGATGAAGGTCACGGTGCCGTTAGGGGCGGTGACGCTTGCAAGCTCGTTCTTGCACTTCTTCGTAGCGTCGAGCTTGCCGACCACCAGCTTGGCACATTTGCCTTTAAGCACGATGGCGCCGGGCCCGCCGGGAAAGGTCTGCGCCGAGGCAGCGCCTGCCGTAAGAGCGATCAGGGTCGTTACCAGTGCCAGGCTTGTCGTCCGCATTCAAAAGTCTCCGATTTTCAACTTGTAGCGTCGTCCGGCATCAGGCCGACCACGATGCATACGCCCAGCCATATGGTGCAAGGGCAGTTTCTTTAAAGGCAGGCACATGAATGGAAAATGAAGGCGTTGCTCCAGACCCGTTCATTCCGCTCAGATTAAAGGGTATCATCGCTCGACGCGGTTCGCCGCGGGTCGGGATCAATGAGGAGGGGACCATGAAAACGAGAATTTCGACGGCCATTTTGGCCGCAATGCTGATGGGGGGCACAGTTGTTTCCTTGCCGCCGGTGGCCGCAGCGCAGGACGTCCAGTTTGAAATCGGACGCCACCGTCCCCCACCGCCGGATTACCAGCAGGACGACGAGGATGCTCCGCAGCCGGAATATGGCTACCATCGTCCGCGCCCTGACTATGATCGTCCTCCGCCGCGCGACTATGGAAGGCGCGGATGCGATCCTCGTCAGGCCGTCGCCATGGCCAGTCGCAACGGGCTTCGGCACGCCCACGTCGTTGACGTCTCTCCGCGTCGGATAACGGTAGATGGCTTCACCCGTCGCGGGCCGGACGAGATGGTTTTCGGCAACGTGCGCGGGTGCCCAAGCCTCGATTGATGTTTTTCCGGCATGTGCGCTCCAAGGCGCGCATGCCGTTTTGGCACGACTGCGGTTCTAGCCGCCTGCGCCGCCTGACGCGTCATCCATAAATTCCGGGTACTGCACAGTTTGCTGCGTGTCTTCGGGTTGTGCCGTCCCGTCGTCGCCAATGTAATCATGGGCGCCGAGCCATTCAGCGAGTATTTTCGAGACGGCTGCATCACGACCTAGCCCATGGTCTGCCATATACCGCGCAAGGGCCTCGTCGATATCTTTGGGCAAAGTGGTCATCGCGGCGTCTCTCAATCGAATTCCGGGATCTGGCCATGCTGGTAGAGGATGATCGTCGGGCCTTCCTCGCCAACGGCAGGGTTTGCCTCGCGGCTCCATGCCACCACGCCTGCGTGATCGTTGATGAGCGTCTGTGCAGCGTAGACAGCTGATTCTTCCGTTTCCATCTGTCGCGGGCCGAAGGCTGGTTCGAGCCTGCCATCCGCATCGCGGTCAAAGGCTGTCACGACGATCATCTTGCGAAATCCCGGCATTGGCTTTCCTCGCGTACGCGGCTCGATTATGACAGCGGCAGTCACTGCAAGGGCAACGCGTCGGTACGGGCGGATGTTCCGTTGTCACACAGGCTTCAAATATTTCGTCGAAAACGGTGCTCGGTTGGCGTTTTAAAACCAGCCCATTAGACGCGCGGACCCTATGAGGCTGCCGGCGATCGACAGCAGAGCCATGATGATGATGACGGAAAAGACGATGGCGCGTGACATGGACAACTCCTTAACCCCGGCTTAGTAACATCAGGCGCCGGCCGCCTGCAATGGAACAAAAGAGCGCGGTCAGCATTCCGAACCGGGCAATCGTGCCGTTCGGTCGTGACAGAGAGAGCCATCATGAAGATTATGCTTGGATTGGGACTTGCCTTAAGTCTTGCTTGCGTTTCGGCCGCTGCAAGCCCGGGCGAATATCAGTACTATTTTGGCGGTCCCGTCGACCAGACCCCAACCCTTGCGGCAAAATTCGACAGGGCGTCGGACTATTGCGCAGTTGAAGCCAGCCGGCCCGACCGCGGCTCCAGCGATGTGCACAGCTACATCCATACGGTCGCCATGCGGAATTGCCTTGCCCGTTACAATTTCATCGACCGCGGTGTCTATTCCGCACTGCCGATCACGCTCGGGCTGGACCACTTCATCGATAGATAAGCTGTGCGCCGCTCGATAAAGCGATGAGAGTGGCTACAACGTCAACCTGGTTCAGGCGGTGCCACCGCCTGCGCCTCCGCTCTTTTCGATCGCGGATACCATTTCACGGGTGCTGTCGGCCAGGAGATCGGCGTTTTCATGGGCTGCAGCGTCGTCCATGCCCGACTGCAGACCGATGCTGACCCAGCTTTCGTGTAGACCGTTGATATAGTCGTCCCGATCTTCCGCATCGATCTCAAGCACGTGCATTGCGGCCGTGCGGACGAATTCGGTCATGGCCTGGTCCAGGTCAGCTGTCATATTATTCCTCGATCTGATGTAACAGCTATTTGGCGACCTGGTGACGATCGTCAAGCGCATGCGTTACATTTGTCGAGTAACCGGACCTCCAAACGCGTCGCCAGCCAGAGCCGGCGGCGGCGCGTTTTGCGCCGACTTTGCAGTCCAGATTATTATATTTTCGACGGCTGGTTTTTCGGCAGGATGAAATCTACGCCCAGCATATGCAGCCACATCCGCTCGAGAATGTAGCCGTGGGCAACGACGCCCGCAGTTGAGAAATCGATTGCCAGTCTCAGCGAGATCGGCGGAATAGCCGCCACGCGCGCATTCCGGGCAGCGAAGATGGCGCCATAGGAAAAGACGCCGAGCGAGTGGCGGTCGGCTTTTTCGGCGATGTGATCGAGTTTGCAATGCCTGAGGAAGTGGGCTGCGATATTGCCGCCGTCCGGAAGGCCGTGGAGGATGCGATAGACCATGCCCATGCCATTGGCGCCCGCATCGACGAATTCGGGAGCGCCCCAGGCCGTTAGTGAAAAACGCTCCGGCCGTACGCGCAACCGTCCACCAAGCTGGGCCTGATAGTCGTCCAGCAGGGCTATCGGCGGAATATTGTTCTCGGCGATCCAGCACCACGACAAGGGCTGCACATCATCCCAGTCGCGCCAGTTCTTTAGAAGCTCGATGAAGTCGGGGCTATGGGCGTGCGGGTCCGCCTGCGCATAGACGGTGAAGTCCTGGTCGTTGCCCACCTGCGTCATCATGTGATGAAGGTAGGTCTCCGATTCGCGACCGACATTCGGTCGATCGATGATGCGGAAGGCGCGATCGAGCACCTCGGGCGCGACGATCTTCTCGCCCTTGTTGTAGATGATGATGTCGAAATCATCCGGGATTTGATGAATCCAGTCGAGGGATTCGTTGTATCGTGCCAAAATCACGGAATTCACGAGCGATGCCTCCTCTAAGCCTCTCGATCACGCGCTCTGGACGAGAGTGTAGTTCAATGACGGGGCGCCAGGTGTCGAGGGAGGGGGGCCGGCGGTGCGCCTCTCCTGATAGTTGCTACTCGGCGGGCTCGGTCCACAAACGGCGATCGAACGGAATGGGTGTGTTCGCGTTCAACTGGCCGAGCTTTTCGAGGTATCGGTTGCGGTAGGCGATCTCGTCCTCGAACTCGACGTCGGTCAGGACAATGTCGGCGCCGATCTCGTAGTAGATTTCGAGGTTGCGCATATCCGGCACGGGAGTTTCGCCGCGTTCGGCTTCGTCCTGCATCTCCCAGAACAATTGCTCGAGACGGCGTGCAAGGCCGGGGATGTCGCGCAGCACGCTCGTTTCGCGCTGGCTCTGCAGCCTGTCCCTGACATCCTGCAGGCTTTTCCGATCATGCGCGAAGGCTATCGCCTGGCGGACATACTCGTCCGGGCCGCCGCAGATCAGTTCGGGCAACCCGGCTGCGGCGACGATGCTGCCGCAGAAGCGCGAGGCAAATGTCTTGCCTGAGACGGTGAGGATCGGCAGTCCGACGGTAATGGCATCGGCTGCTGTAGAATGGGCACCGTAAGGGAAGGTATCGAGGAACAGGTCCGCCAGTCCGATACGCGCGAGGTGCTTGGGATTGGGCGCTTTTGCTGCGAAGATGATGCGGTCGGCATCGACGCCTCTTTTCGCGGCTATTTCGCGAAGCCGCTGGTTGACCGTGTCGTCGTCGGCAAGCAGCCAAAGCACGCTGCCGGGCGTTTCCGACAGTATCGTCATCCAGCGGTCGAAACAGTTGGCGGTGATCTTCTGCATGCCGTTGAAGCAGGCATAGACGAAGGCATCCTCGGGCAGGCCGGCCTCTGCGCGGGTCGGGCGCGCGTCGATCTGGCGCTTTCGGTCGATAGGCTGGTTGCAGGCGATACGCAGCACTTTTTCCGTATAGTAGATCTCGTTCGCGGGCGGAATGATGTGCTCGTCGGCGATGATATACTGGTGGAACGGGCTGGCCAGCGAGCCGGGATAGCCGCAGAAATTGACGACGACCGGGGCCGGGCGATAGGCGAAAATCTTGGTGCGTGCGAGCTTGGTGTAGCCGTTGACGTCGATCAAGATGTCGATCTTGTCCTTGGCGATGAGCTTTGCGGCATCTGCGTCGCTCATTTCGGCGATATCGCGCCAGCAATCGACAGCGTTCCTGATGCGCTCCTGCGTTGCATCGTTGGTGCGCCGGTCGCCGCAATAGTAGGCGAAGACCTCGACGCTGCTCTTGTCATGCAACTCCAGCACTTCTCTGAGGGCAAAGCCGACTGCGTGGTCGCGCAGGTCCGACGAGACATAGCCGACGCGCAGACGCTGGCCGGTTCCTGTTTTGTGGCGCGGAACGGTGTTGGCAGTGGCCTCGTCGAGATCGGGCTGCCCGATCAGCGACTTGTTGTAGCGATGCGCCTTGGCAAGCTGGAACAGCGGGTCGTCGGCGTAGCAGCCGAGCGTCAGGGGGGAGACGGCATCCAGCAACTGGCGAAGCGAGACATGCTCCGAAGGGACCAGCACCGGCCACTTGCATTGGCGCTGACGTAGCGATGTCCAATGCTGGCCTGCGTCGGTCTTTTCGGGCTGAAGCTCCATGGCCTGCCACAGAACCTTTTCCGCTTCCTCCATCCTGCCGGCACCTTCCAGCACGCGGCCGATGTGCTTGAGGGTCATCAGCCGATGGCCGAGACGGTCGGCCGTGATATCGGAAGTGATCTCGGCGTAGGAACGCCACTGCTCGACGGCAGGGTTTATCAGTCCGCTGTCCTCGAGGACGCGGCCAAGGTTGATATGCGCCGGGCCGAACTGCGGATCGAGCTTGAGGCAGGCGCGAAAGGCATTGATTGCGCCCGCCCGATCGCCCATCACGTTCGCCGCGACCGCATAGTTGAAATAGGCGAGATGCAGCAGCGGATTGCCGTCGTTATAGGCGATCCAGCCCTTGTAGAGTTCGACGGCCTGGGACTGGTGCCCGCCGTTGCTAAGGATAGTTGCGATGTTGAACAGATCGCCGAGAGCAAGCTGTCGTTGCCGCGCCTTCTCGAGCGCATTAGTGAGCAGGGGGAGCTGAGCCGTGGCCGATGCGACATTGATGGTCATGACGATCCTACGAAGATGCGGCCTGGCGGCCATCGTTTGAGCCGGCGCACAAGGCGCTTTCGTCTTGCTACCTAGACTAGCTTGCGTCGGGCTGGCGCTCGCCTTTGCCGGAGCCTTGAAGGGAATTTGCAGCCGACATTACAAAAGAAGACGCCGCGCAATTTCTTGCGCGGCGTCCTGGTCTTGTCGGGGCGGCCTGCGCCGCGCCGTTTGGATTACACTGCGTTGTAGGCGGCGATGACCGCGTCAACCTGCGTGGTGGTCAGCGACTGGACCTGAGCCGTGGTGAGGGCGGACAGCTTGGCGGAGCTCAGCGCCGCGATGTCGTCCGTCGACAGGCCGGCCAGCGCCTTGGTGCTGATGGCCGCCAGTCCAGAGCTTGTCAGGGCTGCGATGTCGTCCGTCGACATCACTGCGATGTCTTCAGAGCCGAAGGCCGCGATCTGCTTGCTGCTGAGCTGCGAGACTTCCGTTGAGGTCAGTGCTTCGACTTGTTCGGTTGTCAGGGCGGCGATCTGAGTGGAGCTCAGGGCGCCGAGCTGAGTGCTGTTGAGCAGAGCGATGTCTGCGGTTGAGAGGGCCGCGATCTGCTTGGTCGTCAAAGCCGCGATCTGCGTGCTCTTCAGGCCAAGCGTCTGATCTGTCGTCAAGGCAGCGATCTGGTCGGTGCCGAGGGCTGCAATCTGGCCACTCGTCAGGGCACCGATCTTGTCGGAGCTGAGGAGGGCAAGATTTTCGCTGGCAAGACCGGTGATCGCCTTAGCGGTGATGGCGGCCAGCGAACCGGTCGAGAGGGCGAGGATATCGTCCGAGGAGAGGGCTGCGATATCGTTCGATTCCAGCGCTGCGATCTGCTTGCTGCTGAGGGCGGCGACTTCTGTCGTCGTGAGGGCAGCGAGCTGGTCGGAGGTCAGGGCGCCAACCTGGGCTGTGGTGAGCGCGCCGATCTGGCTGGTCGTCAGAAGAGCGATATCACCGGTAGAAAGTGCGACGATCTGCTTGGTCGAGAGAGCGGCGATCTGCGTGCTCTTCAGGCCAGGGGTTTGGTCGGTGGTCAGCGCTGCGATCTGGTCTGTGCTGAGGGCAGCGACCTGGCTGCTCGTCAGCGAACCGATCTTGTCGGAGCTGAGGAGGGCGAGATTGCCGCTGGAGAGACCGGCGATAGCCTTGGTGCTGATAGCAGCCAGGGCGCCGCTGGTCAGAGCCAGGATGTTATCCGAGGAGAGGGCGGCGACGTCGTTCGATTCCAGCGCTGCGACCTGTTTGCTGCTGAGGGCGGCGACTTCTGTCGTCGTCAGGGCACCAAGCTGGTCGGAGGTGAGGGCGCCGACCTGAGCCGAGGTCAGGGCACCGATCTGGCTGGTGGTGAGGAGAGCGATGTCACCGGTGGAAAGGGCAACGATCTGCTTGGTCGAAAGGGCTGCGATCTGCGAGCTCTTCAGGCCCGGCGTCTGGTCGGTGGTCAGCGCTGCGATCTGGTCGGTGCTGAGGGCTGCCATCTGACCGCTCGTCAGGGCACCGATTTTGTCGGAGCTGAGCAGGGCAAGGTTCTCGCTGGAAAGGCCAGCAATGGCCTTGGTTGTGATCGAAGCCAGGGCACCGGTCGACAGGGAGAGGATATCGTCCGAGGAGAGGGCTGCGATGTCGTTCGATTCCAGGGCGGCGATCTGCTTGCTGCTGAGGGCGGAAACTTCCGTCGTTGTCAGGGCGGCGAGCTGGTCGGAGGTCAGAGCGCCAACCTGGGCTGTGGTGAGCGCGCCGATCTGGCTGGTCGTCAGCAGGGCGATATCACCGGTGGAAAGTGCGACGATCTGCTTGGTCGAGAGGGCTGCGATCTGCGAGCTCTTCAGGCCAGGGGTCTGGTCGGTGGTGAGCGCTGCGATCTGGTCGGTGCTGAGGGCTGCCATCTGGCCGCTCGTCAGGGCACCGATCTTGTCGGAGCTGAGCAGGGCGAGGTTGCCGCTGGCAAGACCGGCAATGGCCTTGGTGGTGATGGCAGCAAGTGCGCCGCTGGAGAGGGCAAGGATGTTATCCGAGGAGAGGGCTGCGACGTCGTTCGATTCCAGAGCTGCGACCTGTTTGCTGCTGAGGGCGGCGACTTCTGTCGTCGTCAGGGCACCAAGCTGGTCGGAGGTGAGGGCGCCGACCTGAGCCGAGGTCAGGGCACCGATCTGGCTGGTGGTGAGGAGAGCGATATCACCGGTGGAAAGTGCGACGATCTGCTTGGTCGAGAGGGCTGCGATCTGCGAGCTCTTCAGGCCAGGGGTCTGGTCGGTGGTCAGGGCAGCGATCTGGTCTGTGCTGAGGGCTGCCATCTGACCGCTCGTCAGGGCACCGATCTTGTCGGAGCTGAGCAGGGCGAGGTTGGCGCTGGCAAGACCGGCAATGGCCTTGGTGGTGATCGAAGCCAGGGCACCGGTCGACAGGGAGAGGATATCGTCCGAGGAGAGGGCCGCGATGTCGCTGGAGTCCAGGGCGGCGATCTGCTTGCTGCTGAGGGCGGAAACTTCCGTCGTCGTGAGGGCGGCGAGCTGGTCGGAGGTCAGGGCGCCAACCTGGGCTGTGGTGAGCGCGCCGATCTGGCTGGTGGTGAGGAGAGCGATATCACCGGTGGAGAGTGCGACGATCTGCTTGGTGGAGAGAGCGGCGATTTGCGAGCTCTTCAGGCCAGGGGTCTGGTCGGTGGTCAGGGCAGCGATCTGGTCGGTGCTTAGGGCTGCCATCTGGCCGCTCGTCAGGGCACCGATTTTGTCGGAGCTGAGCAGGGCGAGGTTGGCGCTGGCAAGACCGGAAATGGCCTTGGTAGTGATGGCAGCAAGTGCGCCACTGGAAAGGGCAAGGATGTTGTCAGAGGAGAGGGCTGCGACGTCGTTCGATTCCAGCGCTGCGACCTGTTTGCTGCTTAGGGCGGCGACTTCTGTCGTCGTCAGGGCACCAAGCTGGTCGGAGGTGAGGGCGCCGACCTGAGCCGATGTCAGGGCACCGATCTGGCTGGTTGTCAGGAGAGCGATGTCACCGGTGGAGAGTGCGACGATCTGCTTGGTCGAGAGGGCTGCGATCTGCGAGCTCTTCAGGCCCGGCGTCTGGTCGGTGGTCAGCGCTGCGATCTGGTCGGTGCTGAGGGCCGCCATCTGACCGCTCGTCAGGGCACCGATCTTGTCGGAGCTCAGGAGAGCGAGGTTGGCGCTGGCAAGACCGGCAATGGCCTTGGTGGTGATAGCAGCGAGAGAGCCAGTCGAGAGGGCGAGGATATCGTCGGAAGAGAGGGCCGCGATGTCGCTGGAGTCCAGGGCGGCGATCTGCTTGCTGCTGAGGGCGGAAACTTCCGTTGTCGTCAGGGCGGCGAGCTGGTCGGAGGTCAGAGCGCCAACCTGGGCTGTGGTGAGCGCGCCGATCTGGCTGGTGGTGAGGAGAGCGATATCACCGGTGGAGAGTGCGACGATCTGCTTGGTGGAGAGAGCGGCGATTTGCGAGCTCTTCAGGCCAGGGGTCTGGTCGGTGGTCAGGGCAGCGATCTGGTCGGTGCTTAGGGCTGCCATCTGGCCGCTCGTCAGGGCACCGATCTTGTCGGAGCTGAGCAGGGCGAGATTGGCGCTGGACAGGCCGGCGAGAGCCTTGGTGGTGATGGCAGCAAGTGCGCCGCTGGAGAGGGCCAGGATGTTATCCGACGAGAGTGCTGCGATGTCATTCGATTCGAGGGCTGCGATCTGCTTTGTGCTCAGCGCGGCGACTTCGGTCGTCGTCAGGGCACCAAGCTGGTCGGAGGTGAGGGCGCCGACCTGGGCGGTCGTCATTGCGCTGATCTGGCCGGTCGAGAGCAGAGCGACGTCATCGGTGGTCAGAGCCGAGATCTTCGTGCCGAGTGCCGCAATCTGCCCGTAGGTCAGCGCGACGGCGTTGCTGGTGGTTAGATCGGCGACCTGCTGGGTTGTCAGCGCGGCGATCGCGGTCGAGCTCAGTCCGGCTTCCTGCACGGAGGAGAGAATGCCGAGCTGGGCGGCGCTAAGGCCGACGACGGCAGCTGCCGAAATGCTGCCCAGCTGCGTCGAGCTGAAGGCCTGCATGTCGTCTGTGGTGATGGCGCCGAGCTGGGTGGAGCTCAAGGCCTTGATCTGGGTCGAGTTCAGCGCTGCGATGTCGGCGGTTTTCAGGCTCGCTATCGTGGCTGTGGAAAGATTCTGGATCTGCGTGGCTGATAAGGAAGAAATGATGGAAGTCATGGAAACGTGCCCCTCGGGTTAACGGAATGCAAGACATCGTTCTCCCACCGTCTAACAGGCGTGATTGCCGTCATGAGCATCAGCCATCGGGATTCGTCAGGAGAAATAGATGTTACGCAGAACATGGCTCGTATAAGCCAACACGTTAGGAGAGCATCATGCGTCAAAAGCCGTTACAGCTCTGATCCCCACGCCACGGAATAAAACACTACGCAATAGCAGCAGTGCCAATCCGGAATCTGTTTTCACACAATCGAAGGCACTGATTCTTCATTAGCAGTGCCGCGATATACAACTATGTATTGGAGAACTTGTAAATTTTCATTTAACGGCCGGAATAACCCGGCTTTAGCACTTTCAAATGCGCTATTGATTCGCTCTAGATCTCTATAATTGAAATTAGTCAATTACAATCTTAACTCGGAGAAAGCATAGAGTTTATTCTTATACTTGGAGATGGTTAGTGTGCGATGATTTTTCCGATCCTGATCTGCAATACATCCCTGAGTAGCTGTTTTGTTAAGCATATCTCTTTTCAATAAATGACGAGCGGCATCAGGCTTTGAGAAGGCCACGCGCGAAACTGAACCGGGGAGATGCGAGGCGAAGGGGGCCGGGGAGGCAGGGGCCATGCAGCCTATGGCCCAACGACAAAGGGCTCAGCGATCTCTCGCTAAGCCCTTGAAAAAGGATGGTGGGCGTAACAGGGATTGAACCTGTGACCCCTACGATGTCAACGTAGTGCTCTCCCGCTGAGCTATACGCCCATCCGATGGCGGCGCATAGATCAAAAAACCTGGGGGCCGTCAATGGCCTTTTTTAAGTTTTCTGATCCAGCCGCCGAGATTGCCTATGCGGCAAGCAGTTTGTTGACCTCATCCACCAGTTCGCGCAGGTGGAAAGGCTTGGAAAGCACCTTGGCATCCTTTGGCGCTTTCGAATCGGGGTTGAGGGCGACTGCGGCAAAGCCGGTGATGAACATCACCTTGAGGTCCGGATCGAGTTCGGTGGCGCGGCGCGCCAGTTCGATTCCGTCCATTTCCGGCATGACAATATCGGTCAGCAGCAACGAAAATGGTTCCTCGCGCAGCCGATCGTAGGCGCTGGCGCCATTGTCAAAGGACGATACCTTGTAGCCGGCCTTTTCAAGGGCCTTCACCAGGAAACGACGCATGTCGTTGTCGTCTTCGGCAAGCAAAATCTTCTGAGTCATTATTGGACCGTCAATCACTATCTTCTCTCGCGGCTAATAAGCCGTTCACGTTAGTCGCGGTCCGTAAACAAGCGATGAATGCGGCGCCGACGGTCACATTGAAGTTCATACATACTATGGACTTGGTGGTGCGCAACTGGCAACATACACCTGCGAAAAGTTCTTGACATGGTAAAGACGTGGATGCCCGCAGACGTAGGAAGTTTCGAGATTTTCGAGATACTCGAACCGGTGTCGCAGACCATCCCCTTTGTCTACTCGTCGCCCCATAGTGGTCGCATCTATCCTCCTGAGTTCATTGCGCAATCACGACTACAGGGTGTTGCCATCCGGCGCTCGGAGGACCACTATGTCGACGAGCTTTTCTCGGCCGCAAGCGCACTCGGTGCGCCGCTGTTGATAGCCAATTTTCCCCGCGCCTATATCGACGTCAATCGCGAACCTTACGAGCTCGACCCGCGCATGTTCGAGGGTGCGCTGCCGTCCTATGCCAATATCAATTCGGTTCGGGTTGCCGGCGGGCTCGGAACCATTCCGCGAATCGTTGCCGAAAACATGGAAATCTATGCGAGCCGGGTGCCGGTGGCCGATGCGCTCCACCGGATCGAGACGATCTACAAGCCTTACCACGCGGCCCTGCGCCGCCTGATGGCCCGCACCCACCTGGAATTCGGCTTCGGTGTGCTGGTCGACTGCCACTCGATGCCCGGCAATATTCGTGTCGCCGGCAGCCACGCGCGTCCAGATTTCATCATCGGCGATCGCTACGGAACGAGTGCGTCTGCCGATCTCTCCCATGCGGCGATGGATATTCTCGATGGCCTCGGGTTTCATGCGGTGCGCAACAAGCCGTACGCCGGCGGGTTTATCACCGAGCACTACGGCCGGCCTTCGCGTGGTCTGCATGCGCTCCAGGTCGAGGTCAACCGGGCGCTGTACGTCGATGAGATGACCCTGGAAAAGCGCAGCGATTTCGGCCTGATGACGGGTGCTATCACGGCCTTCATCAGGCAGATGGCGGAGCACGTTGCACGATATGGCAACGACCGCGCGCTGGCGGCCGAGTAGTCCCGCTCGTTAACAATCAGGTCAAAAAAAACCGCCCGAAGGCGGCTAAGTCTAGGGAGGAAACACCCAAGGAGGGTATTTACAGTCAGAAGACTGTAGATCCTGTCTAATATTGCGATGCACAATTGTCAAGCATATTTTGAAGTGCCTATTTTAAAGGCGAGGCGATAGTTGGACGGGACGCGTTTGCATCGTCAAATTTAATGTCTATGAAAAGCCTCTCGCATCGATCGGATATTTGCCATGCTCCCTGACCGCGCCTTCTTTTTCGAGCTCGCCGACGCTGCCAAGGCAGAGACACTTCCCCGCTTTCGCGCCGGCATCGATGTCGTCAACAAGGAAGCCGTCGGATTCGATCCGGTAACCGAAGGCGACCGAGCAGCCGAACTGGCGATCCGTGCGCTGATCACGGACAGGTTTCCCGACCATGGGATTCTCGGCGAGGAATACGGCAATGTCGGCCTCGACCGCGAGCATGTGTGGGTCATCGATCCCATCGACGGGACCCGCGCCTTCATCTCCGGTGTGCCCGTATGGGGAACGCTGATCGGACTTTACCGCAATGGCCGCGCTATCATGGGGCTTGTCGACCAGCCCTTTACCGGCGAGCGTTATTTTGCAGACGGCAGCCGGTCGAGCTACACCGGCCCGGGCGGCGACAGGCAATTGCAGGTCCGTGATTGCGGCAGTCTGTCGAAAGCGATCCTGTTCACGACCTCGCCGCACCTTTTCGCCGGTATCGAGATGGAAAAATACCGCGAGATCGAGCAGCAGGTGCGACTGTTCCGCTACGGCACCGACTGCTACGCCTATGCGCTGCTGGCGGCCGGCCATGTCGACCTGGTGGTCGAGAATGTCCTCAAGCCCTACGACGTCGGCGGCATCATTCCCGTCATCGAGCAGGCAGGCGGCATCATCACCACCTGGGAAGGCGGTCGCCCCGAACAGGGCGGCTCGATCATCGCAGCCGGCAGCCGAGCGGTCCACGAAGAGGCGTTGAGGATACTGGCGCCCTGATCAAACTTCAAAGCCCCGAGCCAACCGGGTCGGTGTTAGCTTCGGCGTCGCTTCCTGGGATGAAGGCGTGGATCGCTGCCATTGCGGCGGCGCGGTAGACATCTTTTTCTTGGAATACCTCGTGCCTTGCGCCTGCGATCGGCACTAGCTGGGCTGCGCGGAAGGAGCGCGAGAGCCGTTCCTGTTCGGCATAGGGGATGATGCCGTCGCGGGTGGGTGCCAGCAGCAAAGTCGGGATGGCTATAGAGAACAGGTGCTCGGGCTGCGAGACACGGTCTATCGTTTGAAAGGCCTGCTGTAGCCAGCGTGCGGAGGGTGGACCGAGCACGAGGTCGGGGCGGGCCGCTGCAATGGCGCTGTTGCGGTCGTAACGTTGCTCGTCCGATGTCAGCAGGTTTGTGGCAAAGGGCCTTTCCTTGGATTTTCGATTGAGCGGGATGCTGCCGAGGCCGACCGCGCAGGCGGCGCTCGCCATGAACCGGATCACGCGCGGCGATGCGCTCTGGCCGGTGAGGCCGACAAAAGGTGCGCTTAGCACCATGCGCTCGATGCGGCCCGTCAGTCGCGGTGCTGCGGAAAGTGCGATCAGTGCGCCGGTCGAGTGGGCGACGAGATAGAACGGCAGGCGCGTGTCCGGAAGCACCACGTGCTCCATGAAGTCCTCAAGGTCGTGCTCATAATCCGAGAAGCGCCGCACATGGCCGCGGCTTGGATGCTTTATCAGCCGACCGGAGCCACCCTGGCCGCGCAGGTCGAAAGTTGCGACCCAAAGGCCGCGATCCGTCAGCTCGCGGATGGTTTCGAAATATTTCTCGATAAACTCGTTGCGGCCATGCAGCAGGATGACCGTACCCTTGGCCACGGCATGACTGCTGCGGAAAATGGCATAGCGCAGCTTGTGGCCGTCATGGGTGGTGAAATAGCCCTCGGTCCTGTTGTCTGGAACAGGGTTGTCGGGGGTCGAAAAGAGAATTGATTCCGTCACAGCTGAAAGGGCCTCGCTCAAGCCGCCAAACATAACGCATGGATTGTCGCATAAGTATAACTGCGAGCGGAAAAAAGGCCGGCCTGACGGGAATCGAGATGGCCGCAGGCCGGCCGAGCTGACTGAAGACGAAGGGACGATACACTCCAGTCACGGACAGTCATCCGATGTGTGAGTTGTATCAGCGCGGCGCTGAACCCCAGCCGAACCGGCTGTTCATCGGCGGTTCACGGAAAATTATCGCGGGGCGTTGCGGGCTCTTGAAGTCGCCAAAGGCCATTCCCATCTCCTTTTCACGGACGCCGAGAGGGTCTGTAAAACCGTCCCAAGGCTGCCAGAACGGGGCCCCCGGGGCATATGAACCGCAATCGTCGCTCACAGGAGGACACCAATGCGTCACGTTGATTTTTCCCCACTCTATCGCTCTACCGTCGGTTTCGACCGCCTGTTCACCATGCTCGACACCTTGTCGCAGCCCGATCAGGCACAAACCTACCCGCCCTACAACATCGAGCGCACCGGCGAGGCAACTTACCGCATCACCATGGCGGTGGCCGGCTTCGACGAAACCGAGCTCAGCCTTGAGGCGCATGCCCATGTGCTGACCGTCAAGGGCGAGAAGAGCGATGATGCTGCCGAGGGTAGCGAATATCTCTACCGCGGTATCGCCAAGCGCGCCTTCGAGCGCCGCTTCCAGCTTGCCGACCATGTCGAGGTCCAGGCGGCTTCGCTGAAGAACGGCCTGCTGCATATCGATCTTCTGCGCAACATCCCGGAAGCGATGAAGCCGCGTAAGATCGCCATCGCCGCAGAACCCGTCGATGCACCGAAGTCGATCGAGGCACACGTCAACTAAACGAGTTCACATCCACACAACAAAGGCGGCGTCCGGGTGGGCGCCGCCTTTTCTGTGTTTTGTCGCCGCTTGATCGGATCAGGCTGGTGTCGTTGCGTCGGCAGTGTCCTGCAGGCGCCGCGCCTCTTCTTCCTTGCGTGCGGTAGCGCGGCTAGCGGCATCGGCATATTTCTGGGCGATCACGGCGCAGGCCATGAGCTGGATCTGGTGGAATAGCATCAGTGGCAGGACGATGGCGCCGATCGGCGAGCCAGCGAAGATGACGCTGGCCATCGGCACGCCGCTGGCCAAACTCTTCTTCGAGCCGCAGAAGGTGATGGTGATCTCGTCGGCGCGCGAGAAGCCGAGTGCCCGGCTGCCGAACATGGTGATGCAGATAACCACCGCGAGGAGCAGCATGTCCGCAATGATGACGGTGATGATGTCGCCGAGTGAAAACGTGTGCCACAGGCCTTCGATGACAGCGGCGCTGAAGGCGGAGTAGACGACCATCAGGATCGAGCCACGGTCGACCGGCATGAGGATTTTCTTCTTGGCGCGGATCCAGTTGCCGATCCATGGCTGCAGGATCTGACCGACGACGAAGGGCGCCAGCAGTTGTAGGGCGATCTGCTCCAGCACGGTCCAGGAGAAGCCGCCGCCGCCGTGGCCACCGACTGTAAACAGCAGTCCGACCAGCAGCGGTGTCAGGAACATTCCGAAGATATTGGAAGCGGAGGCGGCGCAGATGGCGGCCGGCACATTACCGCCGGCAATCGAGGTGAAGGCGATCGACGACTGCACTGTCGATGGCAGCACGGTGAGGAAGAGGATGCCTATGTAAAGCGTCTGCGGCAGGATGGTCGGTACCAGAAAGCCCATCAGCAGGCCCAGAACCGGGAAGATGACGAAGCTGGTGAGCAGGATGGCCAAGTGCAGCCGCCAGTGCAGGGCGCCGGCAATCACCACGTCGCGCGACAGGCGGGCTCCGTGCAGGAAGAACAGCAGGGCGATGGCGATATCGGTGGCAATGCTGAAATAGCCGGCAGCTGCGCCATGGACGGGAAACACGGATGCCGTCAGCACGGTCAACACGAGCAGCATGGTAAAGGTGTCTGGCAAAAAGCGGCGCATCGGGCCCTTCCTAGCAATTATATGTCGGGCAAGCATTGCCTTATTGCGATATGCGATGCAAGGAATAACAGTTATCGTAAATCGGGATGATCGCAATGCTGGATCTGGTGCAGTTGCAGAGTTTCGTTACCGTCGGGCAGATGGGCAGCTTTACGCTTGCCGCCGAGCGGCTGGGGCTCGGGCAATCGACGGTCAGCCAGCACATCCAGCGGCTCGAGATGTCGGTCGGGCGAAAGCTCCTTGCCCGCGATACCCACCGCGTCGTGCTGACCGGGGATGGGGAAGCGCTGATCGGCCATGCCCGCACCTTGCTGTCGATAGAGGGCGAGATGCGCTCGCTGTTTGCCGATAACAGCCTGCGGGGCAGCCTGCGGCTCGGCGTGTCTGAAGATTTTGTCACAAGCCAGTTGCCTGATGTGCTGGAGGAGTTCGTCCGACTGCACCCGTCCGTCGATCTGGAACTGACGGTGGCGCTCAGCGGCGCGCTCTACGAAATGCAGGACAACGGGGCGCTGGATCTGGTGCTTGCCAAGCGCCGCCTTGGCGACACGCGCGGGACGCTGGTCTACCGCGAGCCGCTAATCTGGCTGGCACGCGACCCTGAACGCATCAGGGCGTCCAGCGCGCCGCTGCCGCTGATCGCCTTTCCGGCCCCGAGCGTCACCCGGGCCGTGGCGCTGGAGGCGCTGCGTCGCCAGCAGATACCGTGGCGAATCGTCTGCACCTGCGGCAGCCTCAGCGGCCTGACGGCGGCGGCCCGGGCCGGCATGGGCGTCCTCGTCCAGCCGCGCAGCATGGCACCATCCGGCCTCACGGAAATCACGCCGGGCTGGTTGCCCGTGCTGGAGGATGTCGAATTCGTGCTCGTCCCCCGCAAGGGCGCCGACCAGATGCTGGTCAAGGCACTATCCGACGACATCCTCTCCAAGGTTCGGAATTTGCGGGGTGGGTAGAGGGCGGTAGCCATGTTCAGGAGGCGAGTTTTGATTTTGCCAGCGCGCCAGCGGCCTGCATTGTTGCCTGTCGTCTTCGTTCGATGAACTCCGCGTTCCTGGCCTTCACAGCAGATACTACCTCTGGCGGCGCGGAGCGCGGAGAGCCGGACTGAAAGGGCGGCTCAGGATCGTACTCCATCTGCAACTGGATTTCCTGCGCGACGACAGGGCCAAAGAGCTCGGCCACGACCTCGAGTGCAAAGTCTATGCCCGACGTCACGCCTGCGCCCGTGATGCGGTTGCGATCGCGGACGACGCGGGCGGCGACTGGCTCGGCGCCAAGCAGAGCAAGTTGGTCCAGCGACGACCAGTGAGACGTTGCGCGGTAACCTTCAAGCAGTCCCGCCGCCGCAAGCACCAGCGAGCCGGTGCAGACCGAGGTTACCAACCGACATGCGGGTGCAATTCGACGCAGGAACTGCAGGGTTGCCTCATCGTCCATCAATTCGATCTGCCCGGGACCGCCGGGAACACAGATGACATCGAGCTGTTGGCAGTCGTCGAACGTCTCCGACGGCATGATCTTCATGCCGCGTGCGGCGGAAACAGGATCAAGCGTCTTCCAGAGGTAGACGACCTCGGCGCCTGGCATGAAGCCAAACACCTCGGCGGGTCCGGTCAGGTCCAACTGAGTGAGATTTGGGAAGAGCACCAGCCCGATCCGGATCTTCTCATCACGCATGGTGCCTTCCCCTGTAGTTTCCAATCAGCCGAGGCATGCGAGGAAATCGGCGACGTCGGCGTCGCTGGTGGCGAAGCTGGTGACGAGGCGGATCAGGCCTTCGTCGGGGCCGACGAGGTGTTTGGCACTGTCGGAGATCGGCCAGTCGTAGAACTGGGCGCCCTTGTCCCGCGCGTTGTCGATGGCGGTTTTCTTGACGACGGCGAAGATCTCGTTCGAAGTGGTCGACCAGGCGAGCTTTGCGCTGTCGGTATGCTCGATGCCGGCTCGCATCCTGTCCGCCATGGCATTGGCGTGGCGGGCAAGGTCGAGCCAGAGGTCGTCCTGCAGGTAGGCCTCGAACTGTGCGGCGATGAAGCGGGATTTTGAGAACAGCTGGGCGGTGCGCTTGCGCAGGAAGGCAAAGTCCTTGGCGAGATCGGGGTCGAAGAAGACGATCGCCTCGGCGCACCAGCATCCGTTCTTGGTGCCGCCGAAGGAGAGTACGTCGACGCCGCGCTTCCAGGTCATTTCGGCCGGTGAGCAGCCGAGCGATACCAGGGCATTGGCAAAACGGGCGCCGTCCATGTGCAGTGGCAGGCCATTTTTCTTGGCGATCTTCGAAATGGTATCGATCTCGTCGAGGCTGTAGATGGTGCCGACCTCGGTCGCCTGGGTCATGGTCACGGCAGCGGCGCGGCCGTGGTGGATGGCGTCCTGCGGGTACCGGCCAATGCGCTCCACCAGGTTATCCGGCAGCATCTTGCCCTCGGGGCCATCGACGCCGACCATGCGCATGCCCGAGAAAAAATCGGGGGCGCCGCATTCGTCTTCGATCACATGGGCTTCCGTGTGGCAGAACGTCAGGCCGCCGGGACGGGCGATGCTGGCCAGCGACAGCGAGTTTGCGGCCGTGCCCGTGGCAACGAAGAAGACCGCGACCTCGCGCTCGAATACCTCGTTGAAACGGGTTTCGATCGCCTTGTCGAGTTTACTGGTGCCATAGGCAGCGGCAAAACGGGTCGATTCCTTCGAGAGGCGTTCGTTGATGGAGGGGTGGGCGCCGGCCCAGTTATCGGAAGCAAAGAACATGTGAGATCTACCGCGTATTGAAGGGAGGGGATGCAAGGGTGTCGTCGCAGAGTAGGGGATTGGCTGAGGGGATCAATTGCGGCGCCACATCGCACGGTGGATCTGGCGCACTACGCAATCAAGGCAATAATTCTTACCTTTAAAGGAAATTATCTTTCGCGAAATTCGAAGCTGCGGCAATCTTACGTCGATATTTTCGTTTTCAGCTCTTGCTAACCTTTCCGCTTTCTGGCATAGAACTGATGAATTAGGACAGTGCTGCTGTCCTATTTTGGTCTTTGACGCCGCACCCCGCCAAAAATCCTAGCGGAGCTGGGATTTCACGTTATAGTTTTTGCGATGCCCGTCCTTCCAGATGGCGCATCCGAAACTGTGACTGGTGGGAAAGCCGATCTATCGCCCCCAACGCGATGTCTGCGGCCGGATCTTTAAACATGCAACAGCGCTGTCGCGTGTCGCCCCTATACTGGGCGCGCGGGACGAAGGGACGCCCGCGGCGCGGGGTTTGCAGGAGGAAAGACGATGACGAACGTAACGCCATCCACGACATTGAGCCTGGCCGCAGCCGTCGAGACGGATGCATCGGTCAAGGCGCGCCATTCCATGTCCGCTCTTCCGCGCAAACAGGGCCTCTACGATCCCCGTAACGAACACGATGCCTGCGGTGTCGGCTTCGTCGCCCATATGAAGGGGCAGAAGTCGCACCAGATCGTCCAGGACGGCCTGTTCATCCTCGAGAACTTGACTCATCGCGGTGCCGTCGGCGCCGATCCGCTGATGGGCGACGGTGCGGGCATTCTCGTGCAGATACCCGATCGCTTCTTCCGCGAGGAAATGGCACTGCAGGGCGTCACTCTGCCTGCCATCGGCGATTATGGCGTCGGTCACTTCTTCCTGCCGCAGGACGAGATGCTGATCGCCCATTTCAAGAAGACCGTCGAGGATGTCATCGCCGAGGAAGGCCAGGTGCTGCTCGGTTTCCGCGATGTGCCGGTCGACAACTCTTCGCTGTCGAAGGCCGAGCATATTGCCGCCACGGAACCGCACCATGTGCAGGTGTTCATCGGCATCGGCCGCGATGCAGCCAGCCATGACGAGTTCGAGCGCCGGCTGTTCACGCTCCGCAAGGTCATCTCCAACCGTATCTATGCCGAATATGACGGCGAGGAGAGCGGCTTCTATCCTGTGTCGCTGTCGTCGAAGACTATCGTCTACAAGGGCATGTTCCTCGCCTATCAGGTCGGTGCCTATTACAAGGACCTGACAGATCCGCGTTTCGAATCGGCTGTTGCCCTCGTACACCAGCGTTTCTCGACCAACACGTTTCCGTCGTGGAAGCTCGCCCATCCCTATCGCATGGTCGCCCATAACGGCGAGATCAACACTCTGCGCTCCAACGTCAACTGGATGGCCGCCCGCCAGGCGTCCGTGTCGTCGCCGCTGTTCGGCGAGGACATCTCCAAGCTGTGGCCGATCTCCTATGAGGGCCAGTCCGATACGGCCTGCTTCGACAACGCGCTCGAGTTCCTCGTTCGCGGCGGCTATTCCATGGCCCATGCCGTGATGATGCTGATCCCGGAGGCCTGGGCCGGCAACCAGTCGATGGCGCCGGATCGCAAGGCATTCTACGAATATCATGCCGCCCTGATGGAGCCATGGGACGGCCCCGCTGCGGTTGCCTTCACCGATGGCACGCAGATCGGCGCGACGCTCGACCGCAACGGCCTTCGTCCGGCACGCTATCTCGTCACCAACGACGACCGTGTCATCATGGCGTCGGAGGCCGGCGTGCTGCCGGTGCCGGAAGAAAACATCATCCAGAAGTGGCGCCTGCAGCCGGGCAAGATGCTGCTGATCGACATGGACAAGGGTCGCATCGTCTCCGACGACGAAGTGAAGTCGGAGCTTGCGACCAAGCACCCCTATCGCAAGTGGCTGGATCGCACCCAGCTGATCCTCGAGGAGTTGAACACGGTAGAACCCCGTGCGCTGCGCCGCGACGTTTCGCTGCTCGATCGCCAGCAGGCGTTCGGCTACACGCTGGAAGACACCAAGATCCTGATGTCGCCGATGGCAACAACGGGCCAGGAAGCAATCGGCTCGATGGGCACGGACACGCCTATCTCGGCGATGTCGTCGAAGTCGAAGCTGCTTTACACCTATTTCAAGCAGAACTTCGCCCAGGTCACCAACCCGCCGATCGATCCGATCCGCGAAGAGCTGGTGATGAGCCTCGTCTCCTTCATCGGGCCGCGTCCGAATTTGCTGGATCACGAGGGTGCTGCCAAGGCGAAGCGGCTGGAAGTTCGCCAGCCGATCCTCACCAATGGCGATCTCGAGAAGATCCGCTCTATCGGGCATACGGAAGACCGTTTCGACACCAAGACTCTCGACTTCACCTATGACGTCGAGCGCGGCGCCGGCGGTATGGAGGAGATGCTCGAGCGTCTATGCGAACGGGCCGAAGCTGCGGTCAAGGGCGGCTACAACATCATCGTGCTCTCCGACCGGCAGATGGGCCCGGACCGCATCGCTATCCCGGCGCTGCTGGCAACGGCGGCCGTCCACCATCATCTGATCCGCAAGGGTCTGCGCACCTCGGTTGGTCTCGTCGTCGAAACCGGCGAGCCGCGCGAGATCCATCACTTCTGCCTGCTCGCCGGCTACGGCGCCGAGGCGATCAACCCCTATCTCGCTTTCGACACACTGCTCGACATGCATGCCAAGGGCGAGTTCCCGAAGGAAGTCGACGCCAGCGAAATCGTCACCCGCTTCATCAAGGCTGTCGGCAAGGGCATCCTAAAGGTCATGTCGAAGATGGGTATCTCAACCTACCAGTCCTATTGCGGCGGGCAGATCTTCGATGCCATCGGCCTGCAGCAGGAACTGGTGGATAAGTACTTCTTCGGCACCGCCACTATGATCGAGGGCGTCGGCCTCGATGCCATCGCCGAGGAAACCGTTTCCCGCCACCGCGCAGCCTTCGGCAAGGATCCGATCCTCGCCACGACGCTGGATATCGGCGGCGAGTATGCTTACCGGATGCGCGGCGAAGCGCATGCCTGGTCGCCGGATGCGATTGCCTCGCTGCAGCACGCTGTGCGCGGCAATGCGCAGGATCGCTACCGCGAGTTTGCGGAAATGGTCAACCAGTCCGACCTTAGGATGAACACCATCCGTGGCCTGTTCACCATCAAGGGTGCCGAAGCGCTCGGCCGCGAGCCGATCTCTATCGACGAGGTCGAGCCGGCCATCGATATCGTCAAGCGTTTCTCGACCGGTGCCATGTCGTTCGGCTCGATTTCGCGCGAGGCGCATACGACGCTTGCCATCGCCATGAACCGGATCGGCGGAAAGTCGAACACCGGCGAAGGCGGCGAAGAGTCCGATCGCTACTTCCCGCTGCGTGACGGTTCACCGAACCCGGAACGCTCGGCCATCAAGCAGATCGCCTCCGGCCGCTTCGGCGTCACGGCGGAGTATCTGGTCAATGCCGACATGCTGCAGATCAAGGTAGCGCAGGGCGCCAAGCCCGGCGAGGGCGGCCAGTTGCCCGGCCACAAGGTTGATGCAACGGTTGCCAAGACCCGGCACTCCACCCCCGGCGTCGGCCTGATCTCGCCGCCGCCGCACCATGATATCTATTCGATCGAAGATCTGGCGCAGTTGATCTACGACCTGAAGAACGTCAACCCGGAAGCCGATGTTTCGGTCAAGCTGGTCTCGGAAGTCGGCGTCGGCACGGTTGCCGCCGGTGTTGCCAAGGCGCGCGCCGACCACATCACCATCTCCGGCTTCGACGGCGGCACCGGTGCGTCGCCGCTGACCTCGCTGAAGCATGCGGGTTCGCCATGGGAAATCGGCCTTGCCGAAACCCAGCAGACGCTGGTGCTGAACGGCCTGCGTTCGCGCATCGCCCTGCAGGTCGATGGCGGGCTGAAGACCGGCCGCGATGTCATCGTCGGTGCGTTGCTCGGGGCCGACGAGTTCGGCTTTGCCACCGCGCCGTTGATTGCCGCCGGCTGCATCATGATGCGCAAGTGCCATCTCAACACCTGTCCGGTGGGCGTCGCCACGCAGGACCCGGTTCTGCGCAAGCGCTTCAAGGGTGCGCCGGAGCATGTCATCAACTACTTCTTCTTCGTGGCCGAAGAAGTGCGTGAAATCCTCGCCTCGCTTGGCGTCTCCAAGCTCGACGAGATCATCGGCGCTTCGGAGTTGCTCGAGAAGAACCAGATGCTGGCGCACTGGAAGGCCGAGGGTCTCGATTTCTCGCGCATCTTCCACAAGGTCGACGCGCCGAAGGAGGACACCTACTGGACAGCCCGGCAGAAGCACCCGATCGACGATATCCTCGACCGCAAGCTGATCGAGCAGGCCATGCCGGCGCTGACGTCGAAGACGCCTGTCGCCTTCGAAGTCGGCATCAAGAACGTCGACCGCTCGGCCGGCGCGATGCTGTCCGGTGAAGTTGCCAAGCGCTATCGCCACAAGGGGCTCAAGGACGACACGATCAGCGTCACGCTGCGCGGCACGGCCGGCCAGTCCTTCGGCGCGTTCCTCGCGCATGGCGTGACCTTCAACCTCATCGGTGACGGCAACGACTATGTCGGCAAGGGGCTGTCGGGCGGTCGCATCATCATCCGTCCGCCGGAAAACTCGCAGATCATCGCCGAGGAATCGATCATCGTCGGCAACACGGTGCTTTACGGCGCCACCGAAGGCGAGTGCTACTTCCGCGGCATCGCCGGCGAACGCTTTGCCGTGCGTAACTCAGGCGCGATTGCCGTCGTCGAAGGCGTCGGCGACCACGGCTGCGAGTACATGACCGGCGGCGTCGTCGTCGTGCTTGGCGAAACCGGCCGCAACTTTGCTGCCGGCATGTCGGGCGGTGTCGCCTACGTGCTCGACCAGACCGGCGATTTCGCCAAGCGCTGCAACATGGCGATGGTCGAGCTCGAGCCGGTGCCGGAAGAAGACGACATGCTGGAGAAGCTGCACCATCACGGTGGCGACCTCATGCATAAGGGCCGCGTCGACGTCTCCGGCGATATGACCCGCCACGACGAGGAGCGGCTCTATCAGCTGATCTCCAACCACCTGCACTACACCGGCTCCACCCGCGCCAAGCTGATCCTCGACAACTGGACGGAATATCGTCCGAAGTTCCGCAAGGTGATGCCGGTCGAATATCGCCGGGCGCTGGAGGAGATGGAGCGCAGCCGGATGGGCGTCGCGGCGGAGTGATTTACCGAACTTCATCGCCGTGATATGCTGTTGGCATATGGCGGCGATGGAGGTTGACATGAACGAACGTGTAAATGAGCCAGACGAGGGCGTTGGCGTCACGGTCAGCATCTTCAAGAACGGCCGCAGTCGCGCTGTGCGCATACCGAAGGAATTTGAGTTCGAGGGAGATCGAGCGATATTAGTCCGCCAGCCGGACGGTTCCATCCTGATGAGGACGGCGGTTACGGCTGGGCTGATCAACTATCTGCAGCAAGCTGAGGCATGGGATGGCGAGGACTTCCTCATCGGCCACGACGATGAGGGACCGCTGCGAGAGGTGGATCTTTGACAAGCTTCATGCTCGATACGAACATCGTTTCGGCGATGGTACGTGATCCCCGGGGGAAGGTGCTGGAAAAGATGATCGAGGTGGGCGAGGAGAACGTGCTCATCAGTATCATCAGCTACGGTGAGATCTGTTACGGCGTACAAAAAAGCGGTTCTGAACTGCTGTCAAAAACGGTCTTTGCGATCACGCGGCGGCTCTATGTCGCGTCACTGAGCATGCCGTGCGACAAGCGCTATGCTGAGGTGAGACTGGCCTTGCGACAAGGAAAAAACATCGGGCATAACGATCTTTGGATCGCGGCCCACGCCCTGGCGCTAGATGCGGTGCTGGTGACGAACAACGAAAGAGAATTTTCCCGCGTTCCGGGATTAAAGGTTGAAAACTGGCTGCTCTGAACGCAGTCATGAGGGCAAGGGAAGACTAGGGTATGGGTAAGGTTACAGGATTTATGGAAATTGACCGGCAGGTTGGCAAGTACCAGCCGGCGTCCGATCGTATTCGTCATTTCCGCGAATTCACAATCCCGATGTCGGATCCCGAGGTCCAGAAACAGGCCGCCCGGTGCATGGACTGTGGCATCCCCTATTGCCACGGCCCGACCGGTTGCCCGGTGCACAACCAGATCCCCGACTGGAACGACCTCGTCTATAACAACAACTGGGAAGAGGCGATCCGCAACCTGCATTCGACCAACAACTTCCCGGAGTTCACCGGCCGCGTCTGCCCCGCGCCTTGCGAGGAAGCCTGCACGCTCAATCTGGAAGATGCGCCGGTCGCCATCAAGACGGTCGAACAGGCGATTGCCGACAAAGCCTATGAGCTCGGCTTCATCCGGCCGCAGCCGGCCACGGTCCATACCGGCAAGAAGGTCGCGATCATCGGATCGGGCCCGGCTGGCCTTGCTGCCGCCCAGCAGCTGGGTCGTGCTGGCCATGACGTCCATGTCTATGAGCGGGAATCCAAGGCCGGCGGCCTGCTGCGCTACGGCATTCCGGACTTCAAGATGGAGAAGAACTTCATCGACCGCCGCGTCGAGCAGATGACCGGCGAAGGTGTGACCTTCCACTACGGGGCCAATGTCGGCGTCGACCTGCCGGTCGAGCAGTTGCTCGCCGAGCATGATGCCGTGCTCTATTGTGGTGGCTCTGAAACGCCGCGCGAAAGCGGCGTGCCCGGCACGGAATTGTTCGGCGTCCACGATGCCATGCCGTATCTGGTGCAGCAGAACCGCCGCATCGGCCGCGAAAACATCGACAGCGTCGGCTGGCCATCCGATCCGATCCTTGCCGGCGGCAAGCATGTCGTCGTCGTCGGTGGCGGCGATACAGCATCGGATTGCGTCGGCACGGCCTTTCGCCAGGGCGCGGTCCGCGTTACCCAACTCGACATCCGCCCGCAGCCGCCGGAAAAGGAAGACAAGCTCGCCGTCTGGCCGTTCTGGGCTACCAAAATGCGTACGTCATCTTCGCAGGCAGAGGGTGCGGTTCGCGAGTTCCAGGTGGCGACACTGGAATTCATCGGCGAGGACGGTGTTCTCACCGGCGTCAAGTGCTGCGAAGTCGATGACAAGCGTAAGCCGATCGCCGGAACTGAATTCGTGATCCGCGCCGATCTCGCCTTTATCGCCATCGGTTTCCGGGGTCCGTTCGCGGACGGAGTGCTGAAGGAGATGGAAGGCAAGATGACGGTCAACACCGACCGTCGCGGATCGACCAACGTCGTTGCCAACGATAAGGACTACCGGACCTCGGTCGACAAGCTCTGGACGGCCGGCGACGTGCGCCGCGGCCAGTCGCTGGTCGTCTGGGCCATCCGCGAAGGCCGCCAGGCGGCACGCGCCATCGACGAGGCGCTGATGGGAAGCACGGTGCTTCCGGCCTGATACATCGCCTCCCTGGCAGCCCGGTTCGCCGGGCTGTTTTTCTTTTGTCAGCCCTTTAGCGGAAACCCGGCCATGGCTTTGAAACTCTACCTTGCGGGGCCGGAGGTTTTCCTTCCCAACGCCCGCGAAATCCTCGATGCCAAGGCGGAGATGACCCGCACGTACGGTTTCGAACCGATCTGCCCCGGCGATATCTCGATCGAGCCGGCGCCGACCCGCCATGAATTCGGCCTGAAGATCAGCGCTGTCGACGAGGACATGATGAACCGTGCGGATGGTGTGATTGCCAACCTGACGCCGTTTCGCGGCATTGCCGCCGATGTCGGCACGGCCTTCGAACTCGGCTACATGTGTGCGCAGGGAAAGCTGGTTGCCGCCTATACAAATATGACCGCCAACCACTTTGCCAGAACCAGCGATTACTATGGCGGTGCCGTCAGCGAAGGGGCCGATGGACGCAAGCGCGGCCCGGACGGGATGTCTCTGGAGGATTTCGAGATGATCGAAAACCTGATGCTGCATGGTGGCATCGAGCGTCGCGGGGGACACATTGCCGTGCATGCAGCCGATGCTGGCCGGCTCTACTCGGACCTCACAGCCTTCGAGGCGTGTCTCGTGGCGCTGGCCGGACGCTCCAAAACGTAAACTTCGACGGAGTCAGGGCTTTGTCGCGTCCGGCAACCTGTAATCGTCGACGCGGCCTGCAGGCGCGGGGGCGATTTCGCCTTTCTCGACGAGCAGGTCGCGGGGCGATGGCGGGCCAGATGTGGACGGGCCCGCATTTCCGAGAAGCACCGATCCGCCATCGAGCTCGGGATCGGAAAGGCTGATGGGAGGGGTGCGGGTTTCCGGCGCAGCCGTTTCCTTCTCGGGCATCGTAGCCGGATTGATCGTCGTATCGGTGTCGAGGCGCACGATATCGGGGCTTGCCTGATCTCCGAGCAGCCTGCGGATCGGCTTTTCGGCGTAGAAGGCCATCTTGCGCCGGCCGGCATCGGTCATATTGACGCCATCGGCAGTGCGCAGGCGCACCTGCTGGCCGTTGATGTCGGAGCCGGTGACGATGAACTTGCCGTCTTCATCGGTAAAACCACCCCAGAGATCGACGAACTCGCCGCCTGTGCTTTCCACCTGGCTCTGGTAGATCTGGTTAAGCCTGACGACATCGGCGGTCATGTCGTCGGAACCAAAAGGTGGCAGGCCAACCCAGATGAGCGGGATATGCCGCGTGGCAACGAGCTTTGCAAAGGCCTGCACCCGTTCCTCATAGGCCAGCAACCAGGTATCGCTGCCGAATTTCTCGTTGAGGCCAGGGGCAATCATCTGCTGGCGATCGTTTGCGCCGATGGTGACGACGACGACGGCCGGCTTCAAGGCATCCAGCATCTTGGGCAGTTGCGCCTGCCAATCGTAGTAATCGGTACGCACCAGGCCGGAGGCGATATTGCCGCGTGTCTGGATGGCCACGCCAGGGGAGGCGGAAAATGCGTCCCGTAGGCCGTCGCCGAGGCCCGTGGCAAGAAAGTCGCCGACCACGAGCACGGTCTTTGCGGAGTCGAGCTTGGCGGTCGGCTGCGGTGTGTCGGGCTTTGCGGTCGTTGCTTTCGTGACTGGCGCTGCGGTCCTTTTCGGCGGCCGAGGCTGGCGGCGGGGTGGTGAGGGATACTCGTCATACCGGGGCTGGCGTTCTGGCGGAGCTTGCCGGCCAAAGAGCAAATCCATGAGCGTACGGCGCTCATAGCGTTGCTGGGCGCCTGCCGGAATAACCGTGACAAGCACAAGGCAGCCCGCCGCGAACGCCGCAACAAGCAGCCTCGCGGCTTTTCCGGCCGTCTTCAGCGATTGAATCATCCGGGATCGCATCCTGCTCGTCTCCGGGATATTGGCCGACATTGGCCGAACGGCACGGCGGGTGCTATCGGCGCAATGCCTTCAACAATTCCATCGACGGTTCGCCATCGGCGCCGAGCCCCAGCCGGCCTTGGACTGCCGCGATGGCTGCCTTCGAACCGGAACCGAAATTGCCGTCGACGATACCATCGTAATAACCGAGCGATTTCAGCCGCGTCTGGAGTTCGAACTTCTCCTTGACGTCGAGGGCGCCGGATGGCCGGGGCCAGGATTGGCGCATGCCGCCATAGCCGGCGATCTCGTCAGCCAGCATGCCAACGGCGATGGCGTAGCTGTCGGCGGCGTTGTAGCGCTTGATGGTGAAGAAGTTGTTGGTCATCAGGAAGCCCGGACCGTTGGCGCCGCCCGGCATTTTCAGCTGGGCACGATCGGTCGCGAGGCGAAACGCCTTGCCGTCCGGCCTTGTGAAACCGAGCGCCGCCCATTCCTTCAGCGTATGGGTCTTGCCGGCCTGGGCGCTGCCGCCCTTGGGAACGACGACCTCGTAGCCCCATGTCTTGCCCGTCTGCCAGCCATTCTTCATCAGCAGGTTTGCCGATGTCGCGAGGGCGTCGGGGACGGAATGCCAGATGTCTCGGCGGCCGTTGCCGTCTTCGTCGACGGCGTAGAGAAGGTAGCTCGTCGGAATGAACTGCGTGTGACCCATGGCACCGGCCCAGGAGCCCGTCAGGTTATCCGGCGATACTTCGCCCCTCTGCAGGATCTTCAGCGCGGCAATCAGCTGCGTGCGGGCATATTTGGCCCGCTTGCGGTCGGCGTAGGCAAGGGTCGCCAGGGCGCGGGGCACGTAATGCAGCCGCTCATCCTTCTCCAGAACTGCGCCGTAATTGGATTCCATCGACCAGATGGCGAGGAGAATGTTTCGGTCTACGCCATATTGCTTTTCGATCGTGCGCAACGTCGTCCCGTATTTGGACGCCATTTTTCGACCGACCTCAACGGTATAGGGGTTGACGCGGGAGTCCATATAGTCCCAAATTTGCGTCGTGAACTCGGCTTGAGAGCCGGCTTTTTCCAGCACGGTCGGATCCGGGTCGTTCACACCGGCGAAGGCCCTCTGATAGGTCGCCTTGCTGATGCCGCTTTTCTCGGCTGTGTCGTAAAAGCCGGTAATCCACTTCCGGAACCCTGTGTCTGCAAAGGCGTTATGGGGCGCTAGCCCCGCAAAAACGCCAAGCGCAACCGCGAGGGAGAGACTAGAAAAGGAGTGTTTGCGAGCTTGGGTCATAGAAGCCGTGTCCGTCATCATGATGGCTCGTAACGGCACTGCGCCGCATAGGCCAAGCTTAAGTTTAGACAAACAAAGTCAACAAAATCTTTACCATGCAACGAGGCCGCGGTCATCTTTCGCCAAATCGTAGCAATTTTAAATTAGCGATGGCTTCGTTTGCCTGATCAACTACGGGCGGATCGCCCAGGAGGTACGTGTGGGACTGCATAAGAAAGTACGTAAGGCTGTGTTTCCGGTCGCTGGCCTTGGAACGCGGTTTCTGCCGGCAACAAAGGCAGTACCGAAGGAAATGCTGACGGTCGTCGACAAGCCGGTCATCCAGTACGTCGTAGACGAGGCGATGGAAGCCGGCATCGAGCATTTTGTCTTCGTCACCGGACGCAGCAAGCACGTCATTGAAGACTATTTCGACATCCAGTTCGAACTCGAGCAGACGCTGCGCCAGCGTAACAAGAAGGCCGAGTTGACGCTGCTCAACAACCTTCTGCCGATTGCCGGCACGGCCAGCTTTACCCGCCAGCAGGAGCCGCTCGGCCTCGGTCACGCGGTCTGGTGTGCGCGTGAAATCGTCGGCGACGAGCCGTTTGCGCTGTTGCTGCCTGACATGGTCATGCAATCCGATGTCGGCTGCATGAAAAGCATGATCGAACTCTACGAGCAGAGCGGCGGCAACGTCATCGGCGTCGAGGAATGCGCGCCGGACCAGACCCATAAATACGGCATCGTCGGCGTCGGCGAAAGCATCGGCAACGGCTTCCGGGTGACCGAAATGGTCGAGAAGCCGCCGCAGGGTTCTGCCCCGTCGAACTTCTTCATCAACGGCCGATACATCCTCCAGCCTGAGATTTTCCACATCCTCGAGCATCAGGAGCGCGGCTCCGGCAACGAGATCCAGCTGACCGACGGTATGCTGAAGCTTGCCAAGCAGCAGGATTTCGCTGGCTACCACTTCAAGGGTGAAACCTACGACTGCGGCGCCAAGGATGGCTTCATCCTCGCCAACGTCGCCTTCGCCCTGTCGCGTGCCGATATCCGTCCGACTGTGGAAGACGGTTTCAAGGCGCTGCTCGCAGCCCTGAAGTAACGACCAAGCGCTGCTCGCCTTTCGGGGCGGGCGGCTCCCTTTTCCGAGCGTTTCTAACGCTTTACCGTCAGACCCAGGCCCGCGCGGAATTGACGCGTATCGTCGCCAGAGTTCTGGGTCGTCAGTTCGTAGCCGATATTGCTGGTCATATCGAGGTAGCGATTTATTCCCCACGTCAAGCCCAGGGCGGCATCGTAGACCTGCTGGTCCCTGGTGGTGCTGCCATCCGTATAATTGCGCCACGTAGTTCCGCCGGTAATCTTGCCGGTGACAGTGTCGCGGATCTGATGGGCTACCGTGCTGGTTAGCTGATAGGCGACATAGCCGCTCTCGCCGGCGGTGGTCGAAGGCTGCACCGTTGTCGCAAAGCCAAGGCTGACATCCGTGCCTCGTTGCGGCGACCAGGCGATGTTGCCATCCACGGTCGGCGAATCGATTGACGCAAGCCGCGCGTCGTCGAAGCCGGTATGCTGGTAGCCTATCCCGAGTTCGCCCCTCAGCTTTTCGCCAAGATCGAGCTGTACGCCAGCCTTTGCGCCATAGCTGCTGTTCGAGCGTTCATAGCCGGCGCTGTCGCGCTCGTCGTCATAGAGCGCCTTGCCAACCTGGACCTCGAGAAACGGGATGAGGGCCGGAGACAGCTCATAGCCGATCCGACCGCGCCATGTGCCAGCCGTCTGGTTGCGATCGCTGAGCGACACCAGCGTGCCATCCGCCAGAGTAGCATCCGAATAGACGGTGCGGGCGAGGGTCACTGCGGTCGTGCCGCGCAGCAGGCCGAAATCACGCTCTATCGACGCGCCGAGATCGTACTCGTTGACGTTGGATTGCTTTGTCGCGCCGCTGAGTGCGTTCGGATCGTCAGTGTCTTCCCGGAAGAACTTGTATCCGCCTGTCAGGTGGGCCGTGGTCTGCTCGGCAAGATCGAGGCGCAGGTCGGCGCCGAGATTGATGCTTGGCTGCTCCTCGCCGGTGCCGCTGACATTGCGCTGCCAGATGCCGTTGCCGGTGATCGTCAGCTGGTGGCGATCCCAGTCCGATGTCAGCGTGTTCTCGAAGTCCGACTGCAGGTAGGTTCGGTGATCGTTGGTGCCGCCGCCCTTGTTGGTCTCAACATTGTAGGACTGGTTCACCGACGGTCGGAGCGTGAAGGTGCCGAGCTTTATGCCGAGTTGCTGGTCGTCGGTTGGTCTTGCCTTGGAGCGCAGGCTATTCAGGTCGCTGCCGCGCATGTTCACGCGGCCGATGTCGTCGTCGAGGATCGACCCCGTCCTGAGTATGTCGGGAGCGTCGAAGACCAGCCTGGGATTGGGCCGGGCATCGGCGTCGGTCGTCCTGGCGTCCGGTGTCGTAGCCGTTGCGGTTGCTGTTGCGGTGCCGGCCGTATCCGTCGTTGGGGTAACGGGCGCATTCGGATCGACAGCAACCGGCGTCGTGGCGGTGGCAGGCTGGTTCACGGCCTGCGCGGCTGACTGCATCGGCGCCATCAACAGGCCGCAACCGAGCACCGCCGTGACGGCATATGCCGTCACGCTGCGCGAGTGGTCAGCCGCCTTGTCTTTGCCAATTGCCATGCTATCCCGTGCCCGGAAGCTCGAAGTCGTTAACCCACCGTAAAGGCATGTGGTTAACGCTTCGTTGCGAAAGGCCGGCATCGGTGTCGGCACCGGGTCTTAGCCAGCTTTCTCGCATGGACAGATTTGGCAAAAAGCGCTAACCCGTAGCCATGAACAAGCGAGCTTTCAATCCGGTCGAGAACGGCGCAATCCAATCGGCGATGCGGACGATCGAAACCGAAAGACGGGGCCTCGAGGCGCTGGAGCGTGCCTTGGCCGATGGACTGGCGGAGCCGTTCTCACGCGCCGTGGCGCTGATCGGCGATATCACCGGCCGTGTCATCGTTACCGGTGTCGGCAAGAGCGGGCATGTCGGTGTCAAGCTGGCGGCGACGCTGGCCTCGACGGGGACACCGGCCTTTTTTGTGCATTCTGCCGAAGCCAATCACGGCGATCTCGGCATGATTGCCCATGACGATGTGATCATTGCCATGTCGTGGGGCGGCGAGACCGCCGAGCTCAAGGGCATCCTCAACTATTGCCGTCGCTTTTCGGTGCCGTTGATCGCCATCACCTCCGGCGCCACGTCCTCGCTCGGCCGTGAAGCCGATGTGGTGCTGCTGCTGCCGAAGGAGCAGGAGGCCTGCCCACATGGCCTGGCGCCGACGACATCGACGTTGCTGCAACTAGCCATAGGCGATGCCCTGGCTGTGGCTCTGATGGAAGCGCGGGGCTTTACCGCCAGCGACTTTCACGTCTTCCATCCCGGTGGCAAGCTGGGTGCAAGCCTGACCCACGTTGCCGATATCATGCACACCGGCGAGCGTGTGCCGCTCGTGCCGCAAGGTACGCCGCTGCCCCAGGCGATCAGCACGCTGTCAAAGATGCGCTTCGGTTGCGTAGGCGTTCTCGATGCTGACGGACGGCTCTGCGGTATCGTCACAGACGGCGACATCGCGCGCAATCTGGGCCGGAGCCTCGCCGAGCTCAATGTCGATGATATCATGACCATCGACCCGAAGACGGTGCGGGCAACGACGCTCGCGACAGGCGCGATGGCAGTTCTCAACAACAACAATATCTCGGCATTGCTGGTCGTCGACGAAGACCGCCGGCCTATCGGGCTGGTGCATTTCCACGATCTGTTGCGGATCGGGGTTGCCTGATCAGGCAGGCTCCACCGTCAACTGCCGGCCGTCGCTGCCGATGACCTTGACGCGGGTTCCTGCGGGCAGGTCGGGGCCGATGACCTTCCAGTAGGTATCGTCGAGATTAACGCGTCCGCGCCCTTCGACGATGGGTTCGTTGAGGACCGTGGTGCGGCCGACAAGACCGGCGCTGCGCTGGTTGAGAAACGGCTCATCGGTTTCATGCCTGTTGCGATAGACATACCGTCGTCCGAGTAGCGCTGCGCCGACTGCGAGAGCAGCAAACAGCAGCATCTGCAGCTGCCAGCTCCAGATGCGCTCCTCCCACAGGCCAAGCGACAGGGCGCCGACAACGATTGCGGCAAGTCCGATCCAGACGAGAAACACGCCGGGAACGAGAAGCTCCGCCGCCAGTAGCGCCAGCCCGAGCACCCACCAGCTCCAGGGTCCGAGCTGGACGACCAGATCGCTCAGCATGCGTCAGGTCTCCCGCGGCGGGTTCAGAGGATTGACCAGCGGCGTGGTGCGTGCCGGCGTGGAGCGCGGTCGAGGCGCTTGCTCGACAGCGGGTCGGCTGCTCGGTGCTTCGCCGCCGAACACTTCGCGGGCGATAGCGCCGATACCGCCGAGCGAGCCCAGAATGGAGGATGCCTCCATCGGCATCAGCACGATCTTCGAATTCGAGGCAGAGCCGATTGCCGTCAGGGCCTCGGTGTATTTCTGGGCGACGAAGTAGTTGATCGCCTGCACGTCGCCGGCAGCGATCGCCTGCGAGACGACAAGCGTCGCCTTGGCTTCGGCCTCGGCCAGGCGTTCCCGGGCCTCGGCATTGCGATAGGCGGCCTCGCGCTGGCCCTCCGCTTGCAGGATGGCGGCCTGCTTGGCGCCTTCGGCGCGCAGGATCTGGGCGTTTCGCGAGCCTTCGGCCTCCAGCACCTGGGCACGCTTTTCGCGCTCGGCCTTCATCTGCCGGCCCATGGCGTCGACGAGATCACGGGGTGGCTGGATATCCTTGATCTCGACGCGGGTTACCTTGATGCCCCAGGGGCCGACGGCCTCGTCGACGACGCGCAGCAGCTTGTCGTTGATGATCTCGCGGTTGGACAGCAGTTCGTCGAGGTCCATCGAGCCCATGACAGAGCGGATGTTGGTCATCGTCAGGTTGAGAATGGCGTTTTCGAGGTTGGACACCTGGTAGGCGGCCTGGGCGGCATTCAGCACCTGGTAGAAGCATACGGCATCGGCTGAGACGCTGGCATTGTCCTTGGTGATGACCTCCTGCGTCGGTACGGCCAGCACCTGCTCCATGACATTCATCCGGGTGCCGATGCGCTCGATAAACGGCAGGATCAGGTTCAACCCCGGCTCCAGCGTGCGCGTGTAGCGGCCGAACCGCTCGATGGTGTAGCGATAGCCCTGCGGCACCGTCTTGATGCCGGCAAACAGAACCAGCACGACAAGCACCACGATCGCAATTACAACGATATCAAATCCACCCAGCATTATTTTTCCCATCCCTGTTCCACGGCAGCATAGCCCAGCCGATGGTGGAAGCACACCCGTTGCCGACGAAGTTGCGACAAACGATTTGTCGCAGGTCGCAAAAAAGCCGTTTCCAGCTGCGGATGTTTGCCCTAGAGAACGCCCATTGAACTAACCGGTCGCAGCCTACCCGGTAAAAACAAGGACACCTGTTATGAAAACCATCGTCGTCTGCTCCGGCGGACTGGATTCCGTTTCGCTTGCCTACAGAACAGCCGCAGAGGGATCGCTCCTCGGACTGCTATCCTTCGACTACGGTCAAAGACACCGCAAGGAACTCGATTTTGCCGCCGCCTGCGCCCAGCGCCTCGGCGTCTGGCATGAAATCATCGACATCAGCGGCATCGGCCGCCACCTCACTGGCTCGGCTCTCACCGACAATATCGCGGTGCCGGACGGCCATTATGCCGAGGAAACGATGAAATCCACCATCGTTCCCAATCGCAATGCCATCATGCTGGCGATTGCCTTCGGCGTCGCCGCAGCCCGCAAGGCCGATGCAGTCGCGGTCGCCGTCCATGGCGGCGATCACTTCATCTATCCGGATTGCCGGCCGGGCTTCATCGACAGTTTCCAGCGGATGCAGGCGGAGGCGCTCGACGGCTATGCAGACGTGGCGCTGCTGGCGCCCTACGTCACGGTGTCCAAGGCCGATATCGTCATAGATGGCGTGAAGCATGGCACGCCGTTCGTCGAAACATGGTCGTGCTACAAGGGCGGCGAGCGCCATTGCGGTCGTTGCGGCACCTGCGTCGAGCGGCGCGAAGCCTTTTCCATCGCCGGCGTCGTCGATCCAACCGATTACGAGGATGCAGACTTCTGGGTTGCCGCCACGGGCTCCTTCCGGGCGACGGAGGTGTAGCCGTGTTTCGCATTACCAAGGAATTTCATTTCTCGGCATCGCATCAACTGACGCGGCTGCCTGCCGATCACCAATGTGCGCGCCTGCATGGCCACAACTATATCGTCGTCGTCGAGCTCTCGTCGCCCGATCTCAACGAAGACGGTTTCGTGCGCGATTATCATGAACTGGCCCCGCTCAAGCGCTACATCGACGAGACCTTTGACCATCGGCATCTCAACGATGTGCTGGGCCATGACGCGGTCACATCTGAATATCTGGCGAAGCACTTCTTTGACTGGTGCCGGGCGGTCTTGCCGGAAACATCGGCAGTCAGGGTGAGTGAGACGCCGAAGACCTGGGCGGAATACCGGCCATGAGACCGGAAACCGAGACACCCATCCGCATCAGCGAGATCTTCGGGCCGACGATCCAAGGGGAGGGCGTGCTGATCGGCCTGCCCACCGTCTTCGTGCGCACCGGCGGCTGCGATTATCGCTGTACGTGGTGCGACAGCCTGCATGCGGTGGACAGCGCCTTTCGCGACACGTGGGCGCCGATGTCCGTGGATGAAATCTGGCAGGAGGTGACGCGACTGTCCGGACATCGCCCGCTCACCGTGTCGCTGTCGGGCGGCAATCCCGCCATCCAGCCGCTGGCGCCGCTGATCGTTCGTGGACATGGCGAAGGCTATCGCTTCGCACTGGAGACCCAGGGATCGATCGCCAGGCCCTGGTTCAGCGATCTCGACGTGCTGGTGCTCAGCCCGAAGCCACCCTCGAGCGGCATGGATACGGATTGGGATGCCTTGCAGCACTGTCTGGATGCAGCCGGCGGTCGGCCTGAGACGGTGCTGAAATTCGTTGTCTTCGACGACGCGGACTATGCCTATGCCCGGGATGCGGCAGCGCAACATCCGCATCTGCCGGTCTACCTTCAGCCCGGCAATCATACGCCTCCGAAGGGAACCGAGGAAAATGCCGTCATCGATCTCGACGGCATTACCGACAGGATGCTGTGGCTTATCGACCGGGTGACCGAGGACGGCTGGTTTGCCGCCCGCGTCTTGCCGCAGTTGCACGTCACCCTCTGGGGAAACCGGCGCGGCGTCTAGTTGCCGCGCGGGTAGAGCTTAGGCAGTGGTCCGGCGCTGCAGGTAGATCAGCAGGGCGATGACTGCGCCGATGACGATCGTGTGGACCCAGTCCATGTGCAGGACCGCGATCTGCGCGACGAAAGCGCCGGCATCGACGAGCAAAAGCAGCAGGGCTCCCAGGATGGATGTGCGGGGAACGAGCACGGCGATGGCGCCGATCAGTTCGAGGCCGCCTGTCAGGAAGCGAAACCACTGGCCGAGGCCGACCTGTTCGAATTCCGCAACCATCATCGGCTGCGATGTCAGCTTCATCGTTGCTGCCGCGAGGAACATCAACGCCACGAGGACGCGCAAGACCCAGATCGAGATCGTCAGGATTCGAGGTGAGTTTAGAGTGGTGGTGTTCATATTATCTGCTCCAGATGAGATTGGCGCCCACCGTAAACGCTTCTGACTGTATGAGAAGCGATGGATTGATGATACGAACTATCTCTAACGGAGATAGATGATGATTGGGTCCCTGACGCTCGACCAGTTGACTGTGCTTGTGACGATCGCGGATACGGGGAGCTTCTCCTCGGCTGGAAGGAAGCTGCGACGCGTCCAGTCTGCGATCAGCAATACGGTCCGGACGCTGGAAACCACACAGCAGGTGCTCCTGTTCGACCGATCCGGCCGTTCGCCCCGGTTGACGGAAGCGGGGCGTGTGCTGGTTGCGCAGGCGCGGCAGGTTCTGCGACAGGCGGAGCTGTTCGAAAGAACGGCAGGCGCCATTGCCGGGGGTCTTGAGCCGGAACTGACGATCGCCATCGACAGCATGACGCCTACCGGCCCTGTGCTGCGGACCCTGTCGAAGCTGCAGTCGACATTTCCCGATCTTCCCGTGACGCTCTTCACCGAAAGTATCTGGGCGGCAGAACGACGCGTGCGGGATGGGTCGGCGATGATTTCGCTGTGTGGGCTTTTTCCGACAGCCGGACAGGATCTCGAGGCGCACGTCCTGACGAAGATCACCCTCGTTCCCGTCGTCGCTCCATCGCACCCGCTTGCAACGGAAAGTAGGGAGATAACCCGGGAGACCCTGGCCGACTACGTACAACTCATCCTGACCGATCCGCACGCGCCGGATGGGCCGAGCCATGGCGTCGTCAGCGCCCGTTTCTGGCGGTTCGTGGACATGCTTCGCCGACTGGAGTTTCTTTTGGCAGGCTTTGGGTGGTGCTCGATGCCGCTGCATCTGGTCGAACATCATTTGCAGGACGGCTCTCTCGTCCGGCTCGATGTCAAGGATTCCAGCGTTCTTCCTGTTTCAATCCCGATCTATGCTGTCCGCAATCGAAACCGACCACTCGGCAATGCGGCGAGATGGTTGCTCAACGAGTTGGTCGAAGATTTCAGGCGGTGTAGCTAGTCATCGAGCCAACGCCTGCCGATCCACAGCAATAAGATGGACCGACAGGGCGTCTCCTGAGCATGGACTTGGCCTCTTGCGAGCCTCAGGCCCAGCCCTGCAGTTCACGACGGATGACCTTTTCCAGCACGGCGACGCCGCCTGGGCTGTCGTTCAGGCATGGAATGTGGGAGAATTTTTCGCCGCCGGCGTGATGGAATATCTCCATTGCCTCTCCGGCGATTTCTTCCAGTGTCTCCAGACAATCCGAGACGAAGCCTGGGTTCATGACGGCAATGCGCTTGACGCCTTCCTTAGCCAGCCGCTCGACGGTCTTGTCGGTATAGGGCTGCAGCCATTCCTCCGGACCGAAGCGCGACTGGAAGGTGATCATCAGCTTTTCCTTGGAGAATCCGAGCCGTTCGCGCAGCAACCGGGCGGTCTTCATGCAGGCGCAGTGGTAGGGATCGCCCTTTTTGAAATAAGACATAGGGATGCCGTGGAACGACGTAATGATGATCTCCGGCTCCCAGTCGAGCGTCGCCAGATGGTTGGTCACCGAATTGGCCAGAGCCTCGATATAGGCGGGGTCATCGTGGTAGGGCGGCACGGTGCGCAGTGCCGGCTGCCAGCGCATCTTCAGCAGCGTCTCGAAAGCCTTGTCATTGACGGTCGCCGTCGTTGCCGCGGCGTATTGCGGATAGAGCGGAAAAAGCAGGATGCGGTCGCAGCCGGCAGCTTTCAGTGCGTCGATGCGGGATGCGATCGATGGCTGGCCATAGCGCATTCCCCAGTCGACGGTGACGTTGGGCAAGTCCTTCAGCGCTTCGGTGAGGCGGGTTGCCTGGTTGCGTGTGTAGGTGCGCAGGTAGCTCTCGTTCAGATCCTTGTTCCAGATCTGCTCGTAGGCCTTGCCGACCTTGCCGGGGCGCGTGTTGAGAACGATGCCGTAGAGGATGGGATACCAGAGGAAGCGCGACCATTCGATGACGCGCTTGTCGCTCAAGAACTCGCGCAGATAACGGCGCATCGATTTGTAATCGGTGCCATCGGGTGTGCCGAGGTTGACAATCAGGACGCCGACCTTGCCGATCGATACTGGCGGGTGGCCTGGCGGGAGGGCGGAAACGTCTATCGTCATGGCAAATGTCCGTTCATTTCAAAAATTGTTACCCGTTCTACGCAGTGCCGGCGGATCGGTTCAAACGTCGTAGAAACAAACCGGTCCGGAAAATCCGGACCGGTAGTTGGCGATGGCCTGATGCATTATTTGGCCGGAACCTGCAGTTCGCGGCCGACCAAGAGGCGACGCGGGCTCGCATGGCGGTTTGCGGCGGCGAGCTTTTTCCAGTCGGCGCCATCGCCGTAAAACGTCTGGGCCAGATCCCAGAGCGTATCGCCGGCGGCAATCACGTGGGTCGTCGGAAGCTTCGGTTTGGCGCTTGGCTCTGCAGCAACCGGCGGGTTCGCAGCCGGCGCCGGTGCCGGTGCCGGAGCCGGAGCTGGCGGTGTCGGTGAAGCCGCTGTGGTGGTCGACACTGCAGGCGGCGGAGTGATCGGCGCGGGTGTCGGCGTGGTTGCCACCGTCGGCTTTTCAGCCGGCTTCTCGCCAGAGGGAGCGATCTGAGTGTCTGTCGGCTTGACCACGTCCGGCTGGGCGCTGGGCGAGGCGGCGGCCACCTGCGTAACGCGGCCGTCGAGGTAAGGCTTGTAGGGATTATGGGCCGCCAGGTAGTCGGCAACGACCTGCTCGAGATCGGGACCGAAGTCGTAGGCATTCTGGCCCTTTGTCGAGAACACCGTGTAGCCGTCACCGCCGGAGCGCATGTAGTTGTTGGAGACGACGCCGTAGGTCTTCTTCGGATCGAGCAGCACGTAGCGATCGCCCTCCATGACTTCGACCGACACGACGCGGCTGCCCGGGGGCTTGGTCTTGTCGAAGGTGTATTTGATGCCCGACACCTGCGGAAAGCGGCCGGCCCCGTCGGCGATCTGGCTAAGGCCGTTTTCCAGTGCTGCGACAACGTCCGCGCCTGTCAGCTGGAATGTGGCGACAGTGTTCTGGAAGGGCAGCACGGTGAGGACATCGCCCATGGTCAGATTGCCCGAAGGCATGGAGGCCCGGAGGCCACCGCCGTTCTGGATGGCGATGCTCATTCCTTGCGCCTTGGTGCGGTCGAGCATCGCATCGGCGACGAGATTGCCCATCGAGCATTCCTGCGCCCGGCAGACTTCGCGAGCGCCCTCGATCGGGCCTTCGGACTTGCCAATGACCTTCTTGCGCACCTCGGCGATCGGCTTTGCCAACTCCTGGACCCGGGCCAGCATGGCCGGATCAGGGGTCACCGAGGAATCGAGCAGGATGGGGTCGCCCTTGGCTTCCTTGACGACGCCGTTGTCATCGAAGGTGATGACGATGTCGCCGAGATATCGGCTGTAGGAGGCGGCGGTGACGACCGGGACCTTGTAGCCGCCGGGATTGTCGACCATGGTCGGGTAGGGGCCTTCCGCCTTCGGGTCGATGTTCGACAGCAGCGTGTGCGAATGGCCACCGACGACGACGTCGACGCCGGGGATCTTGGCAATCGCGTCCAGGTCCCTGTGGTAGCCGACATGGGTGAGCGCGACGATCTTGTTGACGCCCTGCGACTTCAATAGGTCGACTTCGGCGTTGATCGCCTGGGCGTCATCGGTGATCTTGACGTGCGGCCCGGGCGAGGCAAGGGCAGGCGTATCCGTGGTGACGACGCCGACGATGCCGATCTTCTGTCCGCCGACATCCAGCACGATTGATTTCTTGATGCGCTCGCCGAGTTTCGATTCCGAATCGGTTAGCACGTTGGCGCCGAGTACCGGGAACTGGACCTTGTCGAGGAACGGCGCCAGTGCGCTTTCGCCATCGTCGAATTCATGGTTGCCGACGGTCATCGCGTCGAACTTCATGGCATTCAGCAGTTCCACCTCTGCCTGGCCCTTGTAGGTCGTGTAGAAAAGCGAGCCCTGGAAATTGTCGCCGGCATCGAGAAGGATGACGTTCTGGCCTTCGAGCGCCTTGCGGCGCAGGTCGATTTCCGTCTTCAGCCGGGCTGCGCCGCCGAAGCATTCGTTCTTGCTCTCTTCATCTGCCGAGCAGGTGGCGTCGAATTTGTTGATCGACTCGTCGCGGGAGTGGAAGTCGTTGATGTGCAGAATATTGAGCTGATAGTCGGCAAAGGCCGTGCCGGCGCTGAGCGCCACTACCGCAATGGTCAAAAGACCGAACCTGGCGGTTTTCCTCATCTCTCTCTCCTGTTTGGCAAAGTCGCGCTGCGGCGCAGCCCCCGCCGTCTCTCCTAGAGCCTCTTCGTGGCAGTCGTACAATGATGGTGTTCTGGCTTCGG
This sequence comes from Rhizobium sp. B21/90, assembly GCF_019355815.1. Taxonomy (NCBI): domain Bacteria; kingdom Pseudomonadati; phylum Pseudomonadota; class Alphaproteobacteria; order Hyphomicrobiales; family Rhizobiaceae; genus Rhizobium; species Rhizobium sp. B21/90. The sequence goes on from NZ_CP072162.1 coordinate 1,122,719, forward strand.
TGCAACCCGTGACGGCTCCGGTGCAGCCTTGAAAGTCGGCGGGGCGCAGCCATAAAAAAAGCCCGCCGCCTTTTTGCAAGGCAGCGGGCTCGTCATTATCGGAGGCTATCGATCAGATGCCGCCCTGACCGTCCGAGCCGATATAGGCCAGACGCAGCATGTTGGTGGCGCCCGGTGTTCCGAGCGGAACGCCGGCCGAGATGATCACGCGGTCGCCGGGCTTGCCGAAATCTTCAGCAACGACGATGCGGCATGCGCGGTTGACCATGTCGTCGAGGTCGGTCGCATCGTGGGTGACGACGCAATGCAGGCCCCAGACGACGGAGAGGCGGCGGGCTGTCTGGACGCTCGGCGAGAGCGCCAGGATCGGCACGTTCGGGCGCTCGCGCGAGGTGCGCAGACCTGTGCCGCCGGACGATGTGTAGCAGACGATGGCTGTCAGCTTCAGCGTTTCCGCAATCTGGCGGGCGGCCAGTGATATGGCGTCGGCGCCTGTTGCCTCAGGCTGAGGGCGCTGGGCGTAAATGATGCCAGGATAATGAGGCTCGCGCTCGATGGTGCGGGCAATCGACGCCATGGTGGCGACGGCTTCGATGGGATAATCGCCGGAGGCAGATTCGGCCGACAGCATGACGGCATCGGCGCCTTCAAAGACGGCGGTGGCAACGTCCGACACTTCGGCGCGGGTCGGGACAGGAGCCGAAATCATCGATTCCAGCATCTGCGTGGCGACGACGACCGGCTTGCCGGCCTTGCGGCAGGCGCGGATGAGCTGCTTCTGGATACCGGGAACGGCTTCGAGCGGCATTTCGACGCCAAGGTCGCCGCGGGCAACCATCAGGGCGTCGGAGAGTTCGATGATCTCGTCGATCCGCTCCATGGCCTGCGGCTTTTCGATCTTCGACATCAGGCCAACGCGGCCCTGGGCGATCTCGCGGACTTCCGTGAGGTCTTCCGGGCGCTGGATGAACGACAGGGCAACCCAGTCGACGTCGTTGACTGCGAGAACGGCGTCGAGATCGGCGCGGTCCTTGTCGGTAAGCACGCCTGCCGTCAGCAGGGTATCGGGAAGGCTGACGCCCTTGCGGTCGGAAATGGTGGTGCCGGAAATGACCTTGGTGACGATCGTCTTGCCATCGCATGTTTCAGCGCGCAGGTGCAACTTACCATCGTCGATCAGCAGGCGGTCTCCGGCCTTCACCGATTCCAGAATTTCCGGATGCGGCAGGAAGACGCGCTTGTTGTCGCCGGGCGTATCGTTGCCGTCGAGCGTGAAGGTCTGGCCTGGGACGAGCGTGACCTTGGTGTCGGCGAATTTTCCGACGCGCAGCTTTGGTCCCTGCAAGTCGGCGAGAATGCCGATCGGCCGGCCACAGCGGGCTTCGACGGCGCGGATGCGAGACACCAGCGTGCGCATCATCTCATGGCTGGAATGGCTCATGTTGATGCGGAACAGATCGGCGCCTGCTTCATGGAGCTTCTGGATCATCGCTTCGTCAGAAGAAGCGGGACCGAGTGTGGCGAGGATTTTGACGTTTCTATTGCGTTTCATCAATTCTGGCTTTCTTGGCTTCCCGGGGTGTCGGACAACTGAACCATCCAGCTCGCCTGCCTCCCCGTGTCGTATTCCTTGAATCCCATTTTCTGGTGACCGCGTGCGTAGCAGTCCTTGACGCCCTCGATCTTGAACTCGTTTTCAGCCACGCACATTTCCACATCGCCAGTCCAGCGGCCACCACGGGCAGCGTCCTCGGCGTAGAGATAATAATAACGTGACTGCAACGGACCTTCGATCAGAGTGGCGCATGTGGTGGCTGGGACCTGCCACCATCCTTCCGTCACCCAACCCTGCTTTGCACGGTAGCCGATGGCTACGCCGACCAGGTTTTGCGTGCCGTTGCAGACGCGGAAATCCGCAAGTGCAACATTCGGCAGGATAAACGGCGAGGCTGCGGCCAGGGCAAAAAGGGCGAGCTTGACGAGCGGATTTGACCGCTTAACGAAACTGGGCGCGACTTGGCTGGACACTGCTTCCAATGGGCTCCATGATTATTCGTTCTCCCGTCTTCTTGCGCTGCCATCCCCGGAATGTCAACGCAATGCTAATCGATTATATTCGTTCACGCCATTGTCATCGGCAACCCCAAACCCGCCACTATATCATGCAAACCTTGCACCTCGGCGTCGTGCATGCGATCAAGCAGCGGACCGAAATGAGGCTGGCAGCACCCGCGCATGCATGACTTCGACGCTTTCGAAATCCTAGACGGCAATCGTGACAGGGGCATGGTGATCCTCGGCGATCACGCCATGAACAGGCTGCCGCCACATTATAATCAGCTCGGATTGCCGGCCGCTGCTTTCGAGCGGCATATCGCCTATGACATCGGCGTAGAGGATTTGTGCCGGAGGCTGTCGCGCATGCTAGGCGTGCCCGCCGTGCTCAGCGGTTTTTCGCGATTGCTGATCGATCCCAATCGCGGCGAAGACGATCCGACGCTGATCATGAAAATCTCAGATGGCGCGATCATCCCCGGCAACCACCCGATTTCGGACGCCGAATGGATGAACCGCATTGCCACCTATCACCGTCCCTATCACGATGCCGTGGCAGAGGTGATCGCCAGTGTGGCGGCTGAAAGCGGGAAGGCACCGCTGGTGTTGTCGCTTCATTCCTATACGCCCGCCTGGAAGGGCGTGCCGCGGCCTTGGCATGCGGCGGTCCTCTGGGACACCGACGATCGCGCCGTCCTGCCGCTGTTGTCCATGCTCCGCGCCGGAGGTCTGGTTGTCGGAGACAACGAACCCTATGACGGTGCGCTGCGCGGCGATACGCTCTATCGGCACTGCATGGTGACCGGCATTCCGCACACTCTGCTGGAGGTGCGCCAGGACCTGATCGGCGATGCTGAAGGCGTTGCAGCCTGGGCCGATCGGCTGGCACCGATCTTTGCGGCCATGAATGCCGATCCTGCCTTGCACGAGTACAAGGTGTTTCCGTCACGCACAGGCCCCTATCCAACGGTTTAAGGAGACAAAATGACCGAACTCAGCAAGGAACAGCAGACCGAGTTCGAAGCTGCCGCCTTTCGCAGGCTGGTCGCTCATCTCGCCGAGCGCAGCGACGTCCAGAACATCGACCTGATGAACCTTGCCGGTTTCTGCCGCAACTGCCTGTCGCGCTGGTATGGCGAGGCGGCCAATGAGCGCGGCGTGCCGCTCAGCAAGGAAGAGTCGCGCGAAATCATATATGGCATGCCCTACGGAGAGTGGCAGAGCCTCCACCAGATAGAAGCGACGCCTGTGCAAAAAGCCGCTTTTGAAACCAGCAAGCCAAAAGAATAGGTCAACCTTTAGCAAATCGGCTTGACCTCCAGCGCCGTTCGCGGCACGTCATCCCGCGATCAAGCCACCCGTCCGTCCCACACGCGGCGCCTGCCGTCGACACGGCTGTCGGCCAGCTGCTTGCGTTTAACGGCCCGCATCATCTGTCTAGCGAGGAAAGAAATCCATGAGTGAAGTAATGGGCGCAGAGCCGGTCGCGGCCGCCGAACTGAAGCAGTTCATCGAACGCATCGAGCGTCTGGAAGAAGAAAAAGCAGCGATCAGCGGCGATATCAAGGATGTCATGGGCGAAGCCAAGGGCCGCGGTTACGACACCAAGGCCATCCGCACCATCATCCGCCTGCGCAAGAAAGACGCCAACGAGCGCATGGAAGAAGAAACCATCCTGCAGACCTACATGGCCGCACTCGGCATGGAATAGCCCACTCGGGGCTTTTCTCCAGAAAGCACTTCAGCACTCAAACAGAAAACCCGCCGGAGCGATCCGGCGGGTTTCTTTATGAGCTTGGGTATTGGCTATTGCAGCGTGTCGAACTTCTTGACCGGCAGGAAGTTGACAGCGGAGCCGTTGAAGCGTTCGGGGTCGATGGCTGCGGTCTGCTGCTTGAAACCTTCGGTGTAGACGGTTGTTGGCTGGGCGCGCAGCTGCTGGCTGACGAAACGCGGAGCTTTTACCGGGCGGCTCGCGGTTTCGAGCCGTGCGTTGCTCAGAGCCCAATGCTCGACCATCTTCTCGGTGAGCTTCGGTTCGGTGCGAAGGGTGGCGCGGCCTGCCGTTGCGACAACGGCGTCCTTCTTGCTGGGGCGTCCGCCTTTTGTCGGGATACCTGCGGCGATATTGCTGTCATCGGCGGTCGGCGCATCGAAGGCATCGTAGAAGCGGACATTATTGGCCGACGGGGCGATCTTCGTCTGTGGAGCCAGTGCCGCCATCTGCATCGGTACCGACGTCGTCGGGCGCTGCTGGGCCGGCCGCTGTGTCGGAACCACCTGCGGTGTCACCGAGGCGATTGCCTGGGCTGCCGGCGGCATCGGCGTTGCTGCGAGCGCATTCAACACTTCCTCGTCCTTGCGATGCTGCTCGAGCGCGGCAACGACCGAAGGCGAAAGCGCATTTTCATCCGCATTGTCTTCCTCGGCATCGGTATCCGATTGCGCCGAAGCCAGAAGGTTTTCAGCCACGGCAGGACGCTCCACCGGAACCGGGACGGACGACAGCTGCGAGTCGGCCTGCGAATTAAGCGGATCGGCAGACGCCGTCTGCGTTTCGGCATCGCCCGGTGCGCGTCTCTGGCCAAGCAGCGATGGCACGGGCACGCTGAACGAGCTCAGGTCCGTATACTGTGGCAGGGAGGAGGAGCCGTTTGCCGGCAGGGCTGCGGAGAGCGCATCCTGGGCGGCACTATGGTTTGGCGAGACCAGCGCAGAAGCGACGTCGCTGCCGCCGGCAAGGTTACCGAACGAAGGCCGGACGGCCGGGATCGGTGCATTGAGGCTCGCCACGGCGGTCCGAGGTGCTTCTTCGTCATCCGTTGGCTGGACGACTGCCGGTGCCTGCTGGCGCGGCGTGGACGTTGTCGTCGCCACTGCCTTGGTCGGCGTGGATTCGGCATCGGAATTGTCTTCGGCCTCGTCAGCCCCACCGCCGCCAAACAGCGTCGCGAAGAAACCGCGATGCTTGGTGGGCGAAACGCTGGCAACCTGTATATCGTCTGAAGACATGCGGCGCTTGTAGTCGGCGACTGCCTGGTCGTAGCCCGGAAGCGGCTTGCCGTCGGCCGGGATGTGCATCGTCTTGCCGTTCGGGAACAGGCGGACAAGGTCCTGGCGATCCATGCGCGGCCAGGCGCGAACGCCGCCGACGTCCATGTGAACGAAAGGCGAGCCCGATGTCGGATAGTAGCCGACGCCGCCGGTCTGCAATTTCATGCCGAGTTCGCGCAGCTTGGCGAGCTTGACGTCGGGAATGTAGAAATCCATCGCGTTGCCGAGCATGTGCTGGCTCTTCTTCGCGACGCCGGTGTGGGCATTGCGGGTGCGCAGCATCTCGTTGGTATCGGGCGAGCGGAAGCCGCAGACAACGTTGATGAATTCATGGGAACCGCTCTCGCGATAAACTTCCCAGATCAGGTCGAAAAGCCGGGGGTTCATCTTTGTCGGCTGGTTCTTGCGCCAGTCGCGCAGGATGCGGTTGAGCTGTTCAAGACCACGCGGGTCGAACTTGCCATTGCGCTTGTAGGTGATGACTGCCTTTTCACCCGTATGGACATAATAGATCTTAAGGCTGCGCGTCTCGCCTTCCGCCTGTGAAGGTGAACCCACGAATACCGGCGTCGAAACTGCGATGGCGACCGCACCAATGGCAAGCGCCTTGGCCGTCTTCACGCAAATATCCGAACATACGGTGCGCCAGTTCAAGCCATTACGCTTGGAATTCCCATTCAGTTTCTGCAAGTCGATCCCCGTCCGACAGCAAATGCCGCATAACGTTCCAAATGTCTGTCAATTGCGGTCACACGATGGCAAAAATGCCACACATGTTCAACCACTTCTTACATAGTGAACGATCCACTAACAAGAGCTTTACGACCAGTAACGGAATATGCTTGCCCGAACGTTAAGAAAGCGATCAGGCAGCGTTTTTCTGCGGGTCGTCCGGATCTATACCGTAATCCTTCAATTTGCGGTAGAGGGTAGAGCGGCCAATGCCTAGTTTTCGGGCTACCTGGCTCATCTGGCCGCGGTAAAATTTCAGTGCAAAACGAATCAATTCCTCCTCTACGTCGGCCAGTTTCCGCACTTCGCCGGACGGGCCGGTGCTGGCGATCTGATTGTCGGGAACTGAAACATCGGCTGTTTCAGCCGGTTGGGGAGCCGGTGATTCGTTGGTGACGCTCTCGACGTGGTCCGATTCGCGCCCGCCCACGAGCGAAAGACCGCCTTCGCCCATGGCACGCCTGGAGATGCCGCCGGCAGCCATCTGTTCCGAGGTGAGGTAGCCCGGCAGTTGAGCGGCGATCTGCGGAAAATCCGCTTCGACCAGATCGGAGCCCTGCGCCAGGACGACGGCGCGGAAGATGGCGTTTTCGAGCTGGCGGATATTGCCGGGCCAGTCGTAGGCAGTCAGCAGCGCCATGGCGCCGGCGCTGATACCGAGCGTGTGGCCGATCTTCTGCTCGGCGGAAAAGCGCTCGACGAAGACGCGCACCAGATGCGGGATATCTTCCTTGCGCCGGCGCAGCGCCGGCATTGTGATCGGAAAGACGTTGAGGCGGTAATAGAGATCCTCGCGGAAACGCCCTGCCTTCACTTCCTCGATCAGGTCCTTGTTGGTGGCCGAGATCAGCCTGACATTGACCTTCTGCGTCGTGCGGGCGCCGATCGTCTCGATTTCGCCCTGCTGTACGGCGCGCAGCAGCTTCACCTGCACCTCGACCGGCAGGTCGCCGACTTCGTCGAGGAACAGCGTGCCGCCATCGGCTTCCATGAACTTGCCGACATGGCGCTCTGTGGCGCCGGTGAACGCACCCTTTTCGTGGCCGAAGAGAATGCTCTCGACGAGGTTGTGGGGTATGGCGCCACAGTTGACGGTGATGAAAGGCTTGTTGGCACGGTCGCTGGCCGATTGGATGGCACGTGCCACCAGTTCCTTGCCGACGCCGGATTCGCCCTCGAGCACCACGGGGATGTTCGAAAGCGCTGCCCGCTGGGCGAGGTCGGTGATGCGGATCATCGCCGGACTGGCGGAGATGATGTCGTCGAAGCTGATACTGCCGGAGCGCGTCTTGCGGCCGGCCCGCGCTTTGGCTTCGCGCTGGTCGAGCCTCAGGGCGCCGTGAATGGCGCTTGCGATGCGTTCGGGCGAAACCGGCTTGACGACGAAATCGAAAGCCCCGGCGCGCATTGCCTGCACCACCGTTTCAATGCCGCCCTGGCCCGTCTGGACTATGACCGGTATGTCGGTGCCCATCTCGTGAAGGGCGGCCAGAAATTCCAGCCCGCCCATTTCCGGCATCATCAGATCGAGCACGATGACATTGACGCGGCCACTGTTCTCTTTGAGGACCTGCAGCCCGAGCCGCCCGTTCTCGGCTAGCAGCGTCGCATAGCCATGCCGCTCGACAGCATTCTTCAGAAGCCGGCGCTGGACCGGATCATCCTCAACGATGAGAATTTGCGCGCCGACCTTGGCGTCATTATGTATGGTCATTGGTGCCTCACCTCATGCGAAACTTGAGGTGATTTTGGCAGACAGGATTGAACATCCAGTTCTGAGAAATAACGGCATTTTAATCAATGCACGATCAGCACAACTTTGGCCCGAGGCAGTGATTTCGCCGCGAAAATCGGCTTGCCGCCATCGTTAGGGCCAATTAGACACGACAGGTGACCGTGCCAGACCAGGAAAGCAGAGGATAACTGCCCATGAGCCGCCATTCGCTCCACGCCTTTCTTAACCTTTCGGGCGACATTGCCGTCAAAGCACCTGCAGATGCAGCGCTGGGCGATCTGCCCGTCTGGAAGCTCGCGGATCTCTATCCCTCGGCAACGTCTCCGGCGTTTCTCGCCGACATGGAAAAGGCTGCTTCAGCGTCGGTTGCGTTCGCGGAAAAGTGGAAGGGCAAGCTCGGCACTGCGGCGATGAGCACGGGCGATGCCGGTATCGGTGCGGCGCTGCGCGAATACGAGGCGCTTGACGACCTCATGGGCCGGATCGCCTCCTTCGCCGGCCTGACTTATTTCTCTGACACCAGTAATCCGGCCAACGGTAAGCTCTACGGTGATGTACAGGCGAAGATTACCGAAGCCAGTTCGCACCTGCTGTTCTTCGCGCTGGAGCTTAACAGGCTCGATGACGTGCTGATCGATGCCTGCATGCAGAACGATCCTGAAGCCGGCCACTATCGTCCTTGGCTGGTCGACCTGCGCCAGGACAAGCCGTACCAGCTCGAGGACAAGATCGAGCAACTGTTCCTCGAAAAGTCGATGACGTCGGCAGCCGCCTTCAATCGTCTGTTCGACGAGACCATGGCCGAGCTGCGCTTCGAGATCGACGGCGAGATGTTGCCGCTGGAGATGACGCTCAACCTGCTGCAGGATCCCGACACGGCAGTCCGCAAGAAAGCCGCCATGGCGCTGGCCGCCACCTTCAAGGCCAATCTGCGGGTCTTCACGCTGATTACAAACACGCTCGCCAAGGACAAGGACATTTCCGACCGCTGGCGTGGTTTCAAGGACATCGCCGACAGCCGGCATCTTGCCAACCGGGTCGAGCGCGAGGTCGTCGATGCGCTGGCCGCTGCGGTGCGCGATGCCTATCCGCGCCTGTCGCACCGCTATTACAAGATGAAGGCCAAATGGCTCGGCATGGAGCAGATGGACTTCTGGGACCGCAACGCGCCGTTGCCGGAAACCTCGAATGTGCTGATTCCCTGGGGCGACGCCAAGGAGACGGTGCTGTCGGCCTACAATGACTTTGCACCTGAGATGGCCGCAATCGCCCGCCGCTTCTTCGACGAGCAGTGGATCGATGCGCCGGTGCGGCCCGGCAAGGCGCCGGGCGCATTTGCCCATCCGACAGTGCCTTCCGCCCATCCGTATGTGCTGGTCAACTACCTCGGCAAGCCGCGCGACGTGATGACCCTTGCCCATGAGCTCGGCCACGGCGTGCATCAGGTACTGGCCGGCGGGCAGGGCGCATTGATGTGCCAGACGCCGCTGACGCTGGCCGAAACCGCTTCGGTCTTCGGCGAGATGCTGACCTTCCGGGCTCTTCTGGAAAAGACCACTGACAAGCGCGAGCGCAAGGCGATGCTCGCCCAGAAGGTCGAGGACATGATCAACACGGTCGTGCGCCAGATCGCCTTCTACGAATTCGAGCGCAAGCTGCACACGGCGCGCAAGGCCGGCGAGCTGACGTCGGAGGATATCGGGGCGCTCTGGCTATCCGTGCAGGAGGAAAGCCTCGGGCCGGCGATCCGCATCTCCGACGGCTACGAGACCTACTGGACGTATATTCCGCACTTCATCCATTCGCCCTTCTACGTCTATGCCTATGCCTTCGGCGATTGCCTGGTCAATTCGCTCTATGCCGTCTACCAGAAGGCAGAGCCAGGGTTCCAGGACAAGTATTTCGAGCTTCTGAAGGCCGGCGGCACAAAACATCATTCCGAACTTCTGAAGCCGTTCGGCCTCGATGCCACCGATCCGTCGTTCTGGGCGAGGGGGCTTTCGATGATCGAGGGGCTTATCGACGAACTCGAGGCACTGGACGAGTCATAAAACAACGAAGCGTAAACGCAGGACAGACACGCCGCACACATGGCCAGCACCGCATCAGTCCTTTTCCGAGACGATACTACCGGCCAGGTGATGCTGTTTGCCGAACCCCTGGATGTGATCGTTGCCCATACAGGTGCCGAGGTGCTGGCCGGTCTGGCGCGGATGCAGCGGGAGAAGGCGGCCGGTCGTTGGCTGGCCGGCTACATGGCCTATGAGGCGGGCTTCGTCGTCGAGGACAAGCTTGCGCCGCTGATCGCGGAGGGACGCCAGACGCCGCTGATGGTTTTCGGGGTGTTCGACGGACCGGCAGCTGCGGACCATCCGCTCTCGCAGCCGCAGCGTCGTCTTGAAAACGAAGCCTTTCTGACGGATCCGAAGGCCGCATGGGATTTTGCCGCCTATCAGAAGAGCTTCGACCAGCTTCACCGCCACATCCGGAACGGTGACTGCTATCAGGGCAATCTGACGATGCCGATCGAGGCGCGCTGGAATGGCGATCCGCGCGCCGCCTTCTGGTCGCTGATCGAACGACAGCCGGTCAAGTATGGAGCGCTTGTCGATCTCGCCGGCCCGGTCATCCTGTCGCGCTCGCCGGAACTGTTTTTCCGGGTCGACGCCGAGGGCTGGATCGAAACGCGTCCGATGAAGGGGACGGCGCCGCGCGGACCAACGCCAGACGAAGACGCAGCCATCGTCGAGGCGATGCGCCAGGACGGCAAGACCCAGGCCGAAAACCGGATGATCGTCGATCTCCTGCGCAACGATATTTCGCTGATCTCAGAGACAGGCAGCGTCGAGGTGCCGAGACTTTTCGATATCGAGAGCTATCCGACCGTCCATCAGATGGTCAGTTCCGTCCAGGCAAAGCTCCTTCCTGACCTGTCGATCCGGGATATCTTGGCCGCGCTTTTTCCGTGCGGTTCGGTCACCGGCGCGCCAAAAATGTGGGCGATGGAGATCCTCCATGGGCTGGAGGTCGGTCCGCGCGACGCCTATTGCGGTGCTATCGGGATGATTGCGCCCGATGGTGCCATGCGCTTTTCCGTAGCCATCCGGACGATCACGCTGTTCGACGATTTCAGGGCCGTCTTCAATGTCGGCGGCGGTATCGTCTTCGATTCGACTGCCGAGGCGGAGTACGCGGAATGCCTGCTGAAGGCGCGGTTTGCCGTGGGGGACGCGTGGATCGCCCGGTAGATGAGTTCTCGCTGATCGAAACCCTGCGCTACGAGCCGGGCCTCGGCTTCCTCAGGTTGAAGCTGCACCTGGCGCGGCTGCAGCGTTCTGCCCGACGCCTTGGTTTTGCGGCACCGGAGCAGGTGGAAGCGGCGCTTGACGCGGCCGTTTGCGACGCCCCCAGCCCGCAGCGTGTCCGCCTGACGATGAACCGTACCGGCAGTGTTACGGTCACCACGGCCGGTTTTGTGCCTTTGGCTGCCGATGTGACATGGCGGGTCCGCATCGCCGCCACACGTCTCGATTCCAGCAACAAGCTGCTTAGGGCGAAAACCACGCGACGCGGGGTCTATGACCGCGCCCGTGCCGAATTCAGCCCAGACGAGGCCGATGAAGTTCTGTTGCTCAACGAGAAGGGCGACGTTTGCGAAGGCACCATTACCTCGGTTTTCATCGAAGACGGCTCCGGCATGCTGCTGACGCCGCCGATTGCCTGCGGCCTACTGGCCGGCGTGTTGCGCAGCGAACTGATCTGCACGCGCAAAGCCCGGACCTCTCGGCTCACCCTCGCCGATGTCGACAGAGGCAAACTCTTCGTTGGCAATTCTTTGCGCGGGCTTATCCCTGCGGTGCTGGTGTCGGACTAGCTAGGCCACGCTTTTCAGCTGGTCGCGGCCGGCCCGCTTGGCGACGTAAAGTGCCGCATCTGCCCGTGAATAGATTTCGCGCGTCGTTTCACCGGCGCGAAGTTGCACAAGGCCCGCCGAGCAGGTGTAGGAAAAGGACGGATCGGAGACGATCGGTCGGGCCTGACGCGCGGTTTGCAAGACACGACCGATAATCGCCTCGCCTTCGGCAAGATCGGTATCGGGCATCAACAGCATGAATTCCTCGCCGCCGATGCGGCCAAAACTGTCGTGCCGTCGCACCAGCATGTGGACGCGGCGTGCGAAATCGATGAGGACGTCGTCGCCGGTCTGGTGGCCGAAACGGTCGTTGATGCATTTGAAGAAATCGAGATCGATGATGCAGGCGCAACTCATCATCGGCCGGGCGCCAGCCTGGCGGCGGACAAGTTCGTCGAGTGCCGCCATCATGAAGCGCCGGTTGGAAATGCTCGTCAGTTCGTCCGTTTGCGACGCACGCAAGGCGAAATCACGGTCCTGGCGGAGGTTGCGCTCGCTGGTTCTGATATGGGTGATATCGGAGGCGACGCAGAGCATCCAGCCATTTTCCTCGACAGTCTCGTTCATCCACAGCCAGCGACCGTCGACGAGATCCGTTTCGAAGCTGCGGAACGGGATCTTGCCGCGGCGCGACTGTGCCGAGACCAGCCATGATTCGAAATCGGGAGAGCGGATGACGGTACCGAGGCCGGCCAGCGTATTGCGGCGCATCAACTCCGACCAGAGCGGCGTTTCCTCCGCAGTCAGCGCGAATGCCGACCGAAAGGCATCGTTGGCAAAGCGTAGCCGATCGTCTTCGTCATAGACGGCAATCAGTGCCGCGCTCGTCGACAGAAGCGCAGCAAACCGTTCAGACATGAGGTCCATTCCGGTCTTCCTGTTTCCAATAGGATGCTGATATCATGTTGACGTCTAAAAAGAATGTGAACGGCCGGGGTTCTTAACCTATTCGATCTGTGTCACATCGCGGCATCGCAATCCCAGGGGTCGCCCATGTTCATTCTCTCGCTTACCTATCTGAAAAGCAACGAAGATGCCGATCTGTTCATGGAGCCACATATAGAGTGGGTAGCGGAAGGCTACAGTCGGGGGTGGTTTCTCGCGTCCGGCCGCAAGGTACCGCGCACCGGCGGCGTGATTTTTGCAAAGGGTGAGCGCGCCGATCTGGAAGCCTATGTCGCCGCCGACCCGTTTACGCTGCATGGCATCGCAAGCTACGAGATCACCGAGATAGCGTTGACGAGGACGGTGGAGGGGCTGGAGTTGTTGAGGGGATAAAGATCAGCCTCTCACATCGGTGCGAGGTGCCGATCGCCGTCCGTCGAAGATCTCCAGGATCTGCAGGTCCGTTCCAACTATCCGATAGATGATGGAATACGGCGACTGGTGCACAATCAACCTCCGAACATCTGCGACATGTGTGCCAAGTCCGAGGCGTGGCTTATCTTTGAGGAGGTTGGCCGCGTGCAGGATTTTGCCGCTATTTTATTTGCCGCCTGAGGATTGTGGTCGGCTATGAATGCGCGAATGGCCACCAGATCGGCAACCGCGGCCTCAGCCCAAATGATGTTCACTGCGCCGTCTTACGGCCGAGCGGCTTCGGTGCAGGAAGCTCTCCCGAGGTTCCCCAAGAGCCAAGCCAGGACGTTATTGCCTCGTGGGACACGAAGCCTCCACGATCTGCACGGCGAACGGCTTCGTCTACGGCAGAGATCTGCCATTCCTGTTGAGCCAGATAAAGCTCCAGGGCCTCAGCGGTAATGGATGTCGCGGAGCGATCTGTTGCCTTGGAAAGGCGATCCAGTCGCTGTTTCGTGTCATCCGAAAGATCCACGAATAGCTTATTGTCAGCCATGAAACGCTTTCCACACCTTCGATGTCCTAAGTCTAACAAAGCGTGGATCATCCGGCAACAAGTCGGGGCTTTTCTGGTCTCCCGCTTTCAGTGCGAAACGCTACGGTCGAAAATGTCGGCGGAATTGCCCTGCATATAGTCGTCCATGGCTCGCTTATGCATTTGTCGTACAAAGGTGGATGGGCTGGATTTGTTGAGGGGATAAAGCCATGGATGGATTGCTCGAATATCTTCGCCAGCTTGAGGAAAGGCTGTTCGATCCGGCTGTGCGTTCGTCGAGAGCGACGCTTGAGGAGCTTCTGTCGCCGGAATTCCGGGAGATTGGCAGTTCCGGGCGTATGTTCGGCTTCGACGACATCATTTCGGCCTTGCTGACGGAAGAGCCGGTGATGTCACGTGCCTTGCACAATCCGCGGCTAGTCATGCTGTCGGAGCATGTTGCGCTGGTGACTTACGGATCGATCCGGAAGACCATGGAGGGCCATGCGGTCCATTCCCTGCGCAGTTCGATCTGGCGGCAGGAAGAAGACGGGCGCTGGCTTATGGTTTTCCACCAGGGGACTTTGACGGATAGGCTATAGTTACGCTCGGCGAGGTGGTCATCCACCCTTTATTGTGACAGGATTTTGTGATTAGAGCCCTTCACCCATCGTCAAGCGTTTGCTGATGAATCGATAGACACCAAAGAGCCTCCGCTCTTTGAAGGAGAAAAGAATGAAGCAGGAAAACTACCCGGTATATGCCGAAATAACCGGCCCGATCGTGATGATCGGCTTTGGCTCCATCGGCCGCGGCACGCTGCCCCTGATCGAGCGCCATTTCAAATTCGACAAGAGCCGGATGGTTGTCATCGACCCGCGTGAAAACGAAGGCGACATGGCTATTCTTGCCGAGCATGGCATCCGCCATATCAAGGAATATGTCACCAAGGATAACTATAAGGAGCTGCTGAAGCCGCTTCTGACCGAAGGCGAAGGCCAGGGCTTCTGCGTCAACCTTTCTGTCGACACCGGCTCGCTCGATCTGATGAAGCTTTGCCGCAAGCTCGACGTTCTCTACATCGATACCGTCATCGAGCCATGGCTCGGTTTCTATTTCGACAAGACCATGAAGAACGCCGACCGCACCAACTATGCGCTGCGCGAAACCGTGCGCCATGAGAAGAAGAAGAACCCGGGCGGCACGACGGCCGTTTCCACCTGCGGCGCAAACCCGGGCATGGTCTCGTGGTTCGTCAAGCAGGGCCTCGTCAATCTTGCCCGCGATCTCGACATCAAATTCGACGAGCCGGACCAGCATGATCGCGAAGGCTGGGCCAAGCTGATGAAGAAGGTCGGCGTCAAGGGTATCCATATTGCCGAACGCGACACGCAGCTGACCAAGAACCCGAAGCCGCTCAACGTGTTCTGGAACACATGGTCGGTCGAAGGCTTCATTTCGGAAGGCCTGCAGCCTGCCGAACTCGGCTGGGGTACCCACGAAGAGTGGATGCCGAAGAATGCCAAGAAGCACAAGAAGGGTTGCCAGGCGGCGATCTATCTAGAGCAGCCCGGCGCCAACACACGCGTTCGTACCTGGTGCCCGACACCCGGTGCGCAATACGGCTTTCTCGTCACCCACAACGAGTCGATCTCGATCTCCGATTATTTCACGGTGACTGACAAGGACGGCGACGTCTCCTACCGTCCCACCTGCCACTACGCCTACCATCCTGCCAACGATGCCGTCCTGTCGCTGCATGAAATGTTCGGAAATGGTGGCAACGCCCAGCCGGTCATGCATGTTCTCGACGAGAACGAACTGGTCGAGGGTGTCGACGAACTCGGCGTGCTGCTTTATGGCCACGACAAGAACGCCTACTGGTTTGGTTCGCGCCTTTCGCTCGAAGAAACGCGCCGCATTGCGCCGTACCAGAACGCCACCGGCCTGCAGGTCACCTCGGCCGTTCTCGCCGGCATGGTCTGGGCTCTCGAGAACCCAAAAGCCGGTATCGTCGAGGCCGACGAGATCGATTACAAGCGCTGCCTCGAAGTGCAGATGCCTTATCTCGGTCCGGTCGAAGGCCATTATACGGACTGGACGCCGCTGACCGGTCGTCCCGGCCTGTTCCCGGAAGATATCGACACCAAGGACCCTTGGCAGTTCAAGAACGTTCTCGTTCGTTGATAAGACTGGCTGATTAGCACTTGGAATGCCCGCATCGTTGGTGCGGGCATTTTTGTTACGCCTCAAGGATAAATATGCGGATCGGCGGTCCGAGCCTTGCTTTCAGGGGGGTGCCGCTCCATCTTTTCGCAAAGTGTGCGGCAGATGCCGATTCTGAATTTCGGGGAAGAACCATGAAGATCAAAGCAAGCCTTGCCCTCCTTGTCTCGGCCTTGTCGCTCGCCTCCTGTATGGATCAGGGTCCGCGGCAGATGCCGATGCAGGTCGCGACCCGCCAGGCACCGCAAACGGTAGACGGCACCTGGGCCGATCCGAACGGCATCATCTCGACATTCCAGGGCGGCGGCTTCTCCACCCGCACCACCGACAGCAACCAGCTGCTCGCCTCCGGCACCTATGTCAACACTGCGCCCGGCCTTGTCGAGATCAACATGACGTCAATGCTTCGCAAGACGACTTCGAAGGTCAATTGCGCGCTGGTCAACTCGAACCAGCTGAACTGCACGTCCGACAGCGGCGCCCAGTTCTCGCTCGCGCGTCGCGGCTGAGGTTTTCTGGCAGACATTCAAAAGCTCCCTTCGCGGGAGCTTTTTTCGTTTCAGGGCCCGGCAAGTGCCCCACGCAGCGGCTATAGATAGCGGCTATAAAATGTCGGAACGAAAGGCTGGCTAACTGGTTTGCCAACGACGCAATTTGGCGGCATTGGAAGAAAACCCCATGACAAACCCCATTATCTATCCCGTAAGGATCGTTAAACCTCCACTATTTCCCATTCTGTGGCATTTCGCCGTTGCCTGTTTCATCGGCACGATGATTACCGACATCACCTATTGGCGAACTGCCGAAATGATGTGGGCCAATTTTTCGGCGTGGTTGCTGACGGCCGGCCTGATGGTCGGCGCGGTAGCAGCACTGGTCTGCCTCGTTGATTTCTTCGTTGGCCGCCTTGTCGGCGTCAACCGTCTCTCGGCCATCTATGTGCTCGGTAACGGTATCGCCCTGGTGCTCGCCATTTTCAATGCCCTGATCCATAGCCGCGATGCCTGGACCTCGGTTGTCCCGATGGGCCTGGTCCTCTCCGCAGCCACGCTGATCGTATTGATTCTCGGTGGTTTGCTCGGCCGCACGCCGGTCTATCGCCAAGACCTAGGAGTAGTCGAGTGATGCGCACAGTGATTTCCCCGAGAACCATCCGCCGCTCGCTCGCTGTCGCGCTCGCTTGCACCTCGATGTTCGCTCTTGCCGGCTGCGGTGGCAGCGATCCGGATCCGACGAGCGAAATCGGTGCAAATCCGACGCTACCGGAACAATCGCAATATCTGGTACCGCCAATGCATGTCGCCCCCGTGGTCGGCTGGCAGAAGGACGAGACGCCGACCGTGCCCGAGGGCATGCAGATCAAGGCGCTGGCCTCCGGGCTTGTTCACCCTCGCTCGCTTTACGCGTTGCCGAACGGCGACGTTCTGGTGGTCGAATCCGTCGCGCCGCCTGCAGCCGCTATCACACGTCCCAAGGACCTGATCATGGGCTGGGTTCAATCTTTTGCGACCGGAAGCCCGCCACAGCAGGCAAGCAATCGCATCACGCTGCTGCGCGATGCCGATGGGGACGGGGTTGCCGAAGTTCACGACGTCTTTCTCGATCACCTGAATTCCCCGTTCGGAGTAACCCTTGTTGGCAACGATCTCTATGTTGCCAACACCGATGCGATCATGCGGTTTCCCTATACACCGGGCGCTACCAAGATAACCGAGCCGGGTGTCAAGCTTGTCGACCTGCCGGGCGGCCCTATCGACCATCACTGGACGAAGAGCCTGGTCGCCAGCGATGACGGCAAGCTGTTGTATGTCGGCGTCGGGTCGAACAGCAACATCACCGAAAATGGTATCGGTGCCGAGAAGGACCGTGCTGCGATCTGGGAAGTCGACAGGGAAACGGGTCGCTCGCGGCTGTTTGCAACCGGCCTGCGCAACCCGAATGGGCTGAGCTTCGAGCCAAAGAGCCATGCGCTCTGGGCTGTCATCAACGAGCGCGATGAACTCGGCCCCAATCTGGTGCCGGATTACATGACGTCGGTGAAGGATGGCGCGTTCTACGGCTGGCCTTACAGCTATTACGGCCAGCACGTCGATCCGCGTGTCATGCCGCAGCGGCCTGATCTGGTCGAGAAGGCTGTCGTTCCGGACTATGCGCTCAGCTCGCACGTCGCGCCGCTCGGCATGGCGTTCTATACGGGCACAAACCTGCCGGCGGCCTATCAGGGCGGTGCGTTTGTCGGCGAGCACGGTAGCTGGAACCGCAAGACCTTCAACGGTTATAAGGTCGTCTTCGTCCCGTTTGCCGATGGTCGCCCGAATGGCAAGCCGCAGGATATCGTTACCGGCTTCATGGGTGCGGACAACAAGACCCGTGGC
Organism: Rhizobium sp. B21/90; assembly: GCF_019355815.1. Lineage (NCBI taxonomy): Bacteria > Pseudomonadati > Pseudomonadota > Alphaproteobacteria > Hyphomicrobiales > Rhizobiaceae > Rhizobium > Rhizobium sp. B21/90. The sequence goes on from NZ_CP072162.1 coordinate 1,140,643, forward strand.
CGGCCAGTCGGCCTTGCCGTTGATAAAACCGGTGGCCTGCTGATTGCCGACGACGCCGGCAACACAGTCTGGCGCGTCTCCGCCAAGTAGGCGCGGCCGCACTACTTGTAAAACAAAGCCCGGCGCTGATGTCTCAGCGCCGGGCTTTTTCGTCTGAAGGCTCATCTGTTCCAGAGAGGTAGTCTCCCCGTTAGTGGCCGAGGGATTTCAGGAAGACGTCGTTGTCGACGTTGCCGCCTGAAGTGACGGCAATCACCGTGTCGCCGGCGAGTTCGTTGCCGTGGAAGAGGGCGGCGGCCAAGGCGACGGCGCCGCCGGGTTCGACCACCAGTTTCAGTCGGGTAAATGCCAGCGCCATGGCGGCAAGGGCTTCGGCGTCCGTCACGACGAGGCCGGTGCCACAGAGCCGCCGCATGATTGGGAAGGTAATCTCGCCCGGCTGCGGCGTGATGATGGCGTCGCAGATCGAGCCCGAAAGCGAGGAGTTGCGTTCGATCCGGCCAGACGCCAGCGACCGTGTTGCGTCGTCGAAGCCCTCTGGCTCGCAGGGACGCACCTTCATTTTCGGCGCTCGGGCTTCCAGCGCCAGTGCGATCCCCGACGTCAGACCGCCGCCGCCGCATGGCACCAGCACTTCGGCCGCGCCGATATCGTTTTCAAGCGCCTGCTCGGCGATCTCGAGCCCCGTCGTTGCCTGTCCGGCGATGACCATCGGTTCGTCATAGGGCCGGATCAGCGTCAGGCCGCGTTCCCTCGACGGCCGGGCGCCGATCTCGTCGCGATCTTCCGTGGCCCGGTCGTAGAGCACCACTTCTGCGCCGAAGGCGCGGGTATTGTCGATCTTCATCTTCGGTGCATTCGACGGCATGATGATGACCGAGGGAATACCATGCATGCGGGCCGCCAGGGCCACGCCCTGAGCATGGTTGCCGGAGGAAAAGGCGATGACGCCGCGCGCGCGAATGTCGGGCGACAGCGCCGAGATAGCCGACCAACCGCCACGGAATTTAAAGGAGCCGGTATGCTGCAGGCACTCAGCCTTGACGAACAGGCGCCGCCCGGCGATTTCGTCGAGAAAGGGCGAAGACAGCAGCGGCGTGCGCCGTACCTTGCCGGAAAGGCGCACCCGGGCTGCTTCGATCATTGCAATATCGACCAAGAAAAAGCTCCATCTCGAAAAGGTAGCGGCGTCCCTTGCATAGGATCTCGTCAGCCCCGATGGAACAGGGACATTGTCCCGGTGACAGCATTTTGGTCGGCGTCGAGGGGGCAGGCGCGCTCGGGCAACGAGAGATGGCCGAGGCGATAGGCAAGAGTGTCGGTCGGCAACGGCGCCTGTGGCATCTCCCGCCAAAGCCGGAAGCGAAGGCGTTTCCAGCCATCGGGATCGAAGGCCGAAACCGAGGCGAGTGCTGCACCCGTTTCGATGTCGGCTAGCGCATCCGCGCTGCCTGCTGCACGCATCTTGCCGAGATCGGCATCCAGGCCGATGTCGGAAATCTCGCGGGTGGCGAAGCGGGCCTTTCGGACGTCTGCTGCAATCGCGGTTTTCCAAAGTATCCAGGTGTTCACCTGCGGCCGGCCAAACGCCGCGCTGACGCCCGCAAAGCCCGGGCCGCAGAGAAAATCGTTCAGTCCCTCGACACCGTTCCAGACATAGAGCGGCGCATAGAGATTGTCTCTTGACCCCGTGGTCGCGTCGCCCTTGCGGGCAGTGAGATAGGCCTTGAAGACGAGGTTCGGAAAGTTGTCCAGCAGGGGGCCTTTATCGCGAATTCTCCGGTCGACGATGTCCATGTCGTAGTCGGCGGGGAGCGCGAAACTGTATTGCATGGCGATCACTGTCGGTCTCCTTCGGTAACGGGCTCGAACCAGGCGACGGCGCTGCCTTCGTGTGCGGCCTGGACGCTCAGATAAGCCAAACTCGTCGTCGCGCCGGATCCGTGCCAGTGGCGCTCGCCTGGCTCGAAACGGATGGAGTCTCCGGCATGCAGTTCCTCGACCGGTCCGCCGTCACACTGGACCAAGGCGATGCCGGAGAGCACGTAGAGGATCTGGCCGTGCGGATGGCTGTGCCAGTGGGTCAGCGTTCCAGGCTTGAGCATGGCGATCATGGCGCCGAGCCCATTCTCAGACGCCGGGATGAGCGTCTCCAGCAAAAATGGCTGGCTGGATATCCCCTCGGGTGCCTGCTGCCGAGCCTCGCCGGCTCTATGGACGCGGTCCAATTTGTTTTGGGGCATGACGTTATGCCGCCTCTATCATCTGGGCGCGGCCGTTGCCGAACGACCAGTCCTCGCGCCCGGTGGTGGTGATGACGATCATCACGTCCGCCGCACGGATACCCATTGTATCGCCGAGCAGTTCCGTTACTCGGCGATAGAATGCCTGCTTAACCTCGGCGGTCCGGGGCTTGCCGATGGTGACGTCGAAAAACAGGTAGTCGTCCGAGCGCGGTCCGGCGAGGTAGTCGCGGTCGAAGACCAGTTCGCCGGGCGAGCACTGGTGGATGACATGAAACCGGTCGGCGGAAGGGACATCGAAAGTCTCGACCATTGCGCGGTGAAACGTGTCGGACAGCATCGCGAGATATTCTGGCGATTTGCCGCGCATCAGGGAAATTCGGGTAATTGGCATGAGGGTTCTCTCGGCTGAAACAAGTTGACGCAACTTCTATTGCACCCTTTATCCGTCCGGATAATCAGATATATATGGATTTATGATCCCGATAAACTGGACAATGATGTGAGCAAGCCTATCTTCGATCTCGATATTCTAAGAAGCTTCGTCGCGGGCATCGAGCTCGGTACCTTTGCGAAGGCGGCGGAGCGCGTCGGGCGCTCAACATCAGCCGTCAGTGCGCAGATCAAGAAGCTCGAGGAGCAGGCGGGGAGGCCGATCTTTCGCAAGGCCGGCCGTGGGCTGGCGCTGACCGAAGCCGGCGAAACGCTGCTCGGCTATGCGCACCGGCTGCTCGACCTCAACGATGAAGCGGTTACGGCGGTGCAGGGGATGGAACTCGAAGGCTGGGTCCGGCTCGGCCTGCAGGAGGATTTTGGCGAGGCGCTGCTTCCCGAAGTTCTCGGTCGCTTTGCCCGCGCTCATCCGAAAGTGCGCATCGAGGCTCGGGTGGTACGCAACGTCGAGCTGATGGAGCGGGTCCGGTCCGGCCGGCTCGATCTGGCACTGGCGTGGAGCAATGGCGAGCGGACCGCGCATTGCGAGCTTGTCGGCGAGGTGCCGATGTGCTGGGTGGGGCCGATGGACGGCCGGATCGACTGGATGGCCGATAGCGGCGAACCGATGCCGCTCGCCACGCTCGATGCGCCTTGCCTGCTCAGGACCGCCGCGACAAAGGCGATGGATAGTGTTGGCCTCGGCTGGCGGGTCGCTTTCGTCAGCCCCAGTCTCGGCGGCCTGTGGGCAGCGACAGCGGCCGGTCTCGGGATAACGGTGCGCACGCCGCTCGGTTTGCCCGGCATGCTGCGGCCGCTGTTTGACGGAGAGCTTGGGCTGCCGTCGTTGCCGAAGCTAGACCTCGTGCTGCACCGTGCTTCGGCGGAGCAAAGTCCCGCCACCCAGCGCCTCGCTGCCATTATTCTGGAAGCGTTGCGTCCGTCACTTGCAGCATTCAGGCACGGGTCGCTGGAGATGGGTCCGAACTGATCTCGGCGGCAATTCGTATTTCCGCGAGGCGGGCCACCTGCTGCAGGTCACGTGGCGCACCGGCGAGATATTCGATGGCGGCAATGGCGACGTCGTTGGCGATGTAATCGGGCTTGTGGCCGAGGTTGCGGATGGTGATCAGTTCGGAGCCGACGATGTCGCGCTCGAGGCCGATGGAATGGAGTTCGGCCAGCACCACGTCGTCCGAATCGCCGGTGATGATGACGGTGGGCGCCTTGATCTCCCGGTATCTCTGCGATTCGCGCGTCACATAGCCAAGCAGGTTGACGACGTCCCGGGCGTTGTTGCGGAAGACATCTGGCCGCAAGACCAGAGCTGGCGCCGTCTTTTCGATATAGTCGTGCGGCCGCGGGTTGGGGCTGAAGACGCCGATGGTGCCCTGGTCGAGCTTGCGGAGGCCGGCGGGAATGACCAGCGTGTGCGCGAAGATCCAGCCGAGGACGGGCGCAGACGCCAGCCGGTAGTACCAGTCGACACCGCCGGGCCAGGGATGGGTGGCCGGTGCCAGAAACAGCAGGCCAGCGGTCATTTGGGGATGGCGAACCGCAAAGGCTGCGGCAATTGCGCCGCCGAAGGAGTGGCCTACTATTATGGCGGGGCCGATTTGCAGTTTATCCATCAACTTTGCGATGGCATCGGCCTGTCCGGACGGAAAGGCATTGTCTGGCCCGCCGCGTTCGGAATAGCCGTGGCCCGGGCGGTCAACGAAGAGCATTTCGGCGCGGCCTTCGAGAGGGCTGGCGAAGGCCTGCATCTGGTCGCGCAGATTGCCGCTGGCGCCATGAATGAAGACGAGAGGCGGCAGGTCCGCGCCGTCAGGGCGCTTCAGGTGGAGAGCATTGATACTGTAGCCGCCGATGTCAATGAGGTTGCTGATGTTCGGATTGGCCTCGGTGATGGCCCGGCTCTTGAAGGTGGTGTAGGCAAACGCCGCTGCGAGCAGCAGGGCAACCAGAACCAGAAAACTCAGCATCGACAGGCAACTCGCAAAAATGCCCGGAACGCGGTCGCCGAGCCTCGTGATTCTATACGGTCGAGCGCGGCATCCGGTTGCACAGTCAGGTACGGCTGCCCGCAAGTTTTTCGCTGAGTTGGTCGGCCTGTTGCTGGGCCGCGCGGTTTGCGGGATAGATAGCAAGGAACCGCTGCCAGATTTCCAGCGTCTGCTGGTCCTTGCCATTTTCGGTGAGAATCGCTGCCATGCCGGCGAGCGCGCCGAAATGGCGTGGCTCCAGCCGCAGGACCTGTTCGATATCAGCCATGGATTTGTTGTAGTCGCCAAGCGCGTAGTTCAGCGTCGCGCGCTGGTTCCAGCCTTCGACATAGCGTGGCTTCAGGGCGATGACCTGATCGAGAAAATCGAAAGCGGCGGCGTTGCGCTTTTCGGCAATGGCCTTGGCCGCCCACTGCATCAGCAAATCGACGGTGGCACTGCCGGATTGCAACCATTCCACTTTGATCTGGTTGGCAATGCCTGCGGCCTGATCCGGATCGTGCTGGCGTCTAAGTGCCGTGAAGAGATCGTCGAGGCGCTGTTTCGGAGAGACGCTCTCGGTTTGCTGCTCTACGATCCGCGCGTCATCGGCGACTGCCATCTGCGGGGCAGAAGCAGCAAGCAAGACCGGCAGCAGCAGGGTGGGGAGCAACAGGGCACGAACAAACATGGCGGGCATGTTAGCCCGCCACCGCAGAAGATCAAAACAAATTCGATTGAACGTCATGCCGTCAGAAACCTGGTCGTCGATGTGCCCGCACACGCGGCGCGGGACGACCGACAACCAAACGGCATCCGCAAATCAGCCCTGACGAGCCTTGAAGCGCGGGTTCAGCTTGTTGATGATGTAAACGCGGCCCTTGCGACGAACGAGGCGGTTGTCGCGGTGACGAGCCTTGAGCGACTTGAGCGAATTCTTGATCTTCATTTTTTCGATCCGCGAGGTTTTAGGGGGAATGTCACATTCGCCCGTATCTTTAAACAATCAAAAGCGCGCTCTTGGCGCGCTCTTTTAGGGTGGGGAGCAGATACCGTGTCGCTTTCGCCCTGTCAACCGACTATCCGGGCTTTTTCCCGATGCTGCAGGTCATGCACAGACTAAAGAAGTGTCGTGACATGCCCCATCTTGCGGCCGGGCCGGGCTTCGGTCTTGCCGTAGAGATGCACGAGCGTGTTGTCGCGCGCCAGCCAGTCCGGAACAGCGAGGATGTCGTCGCCGATCAGGTTCTGCATGACGCAATCGGCGTGGCGGACCGGATTGCCGAGCGGCAGGCCGGCAACAGCGCGGATGTGCTGCTCGAACTGCGAGACGACACAGGCAGCTTCCGTCCAGTGACCGGAATTGTGCACGCGTGGCGCCATTTCATTGGCAATCAATTGCCCATCGGCCAACACGAAGAACTCGATGCCGATGACGCCGACGTAATCGAGCGCCGTGAGAATCGTTTTGGCAGCAGCAGCGGCGGTCGACGCGGTTTCCGGCGAGAGCCGGGCTGGCAGCGTCGAGGTGTGCAGAATGCCGTCGCGGTGAACATTTTCGGCCGGATCGTAGCTTTCGATCGTGCCTTCCGGGTTGCGGGCCGCGATCACGGAGATCTCTCGCTCGAACGCTACGAAGCTTTCGAGAATCAGGGGGACGTTTCCGAGCGCGGCATAGCCGCCTTCCGGACTGTCATTGAGCGAGCGATAGACACGCTGCCCCTTGCCGTCGTAGCCGAGCCGGCGCGTCTTCAGCACGCCCTGTCCGCCGAAATCGGCAAGTGCCGCCTCGAGGTCGGCCTGGCTGTCGACGGCATGGAAGCGCGCTGTGGCGACGCCGCACCCGTTGAGGAACTGCTTTTCCGTCAGGCGGTCCTGCGCCATGGCCAGTGCCTTCGGCGGCGGATAGACGGGCACGCTCAGGGATAGAGATTGTGCGGCAAAGACGGGCACGTTTTCAAATTCGTAGGTCACGACATCCGATGCTGCTGCAAGTTCCGCCAGCGCTGCGGGATCGTCATAGGCGGCGACGATCTGGCGGCTGGCGACCTGGGCTGCCGGACAATCGGCCTGCGGCTCGAGGATGATGGTGCGGAAGTTCAGTCGGGCTGCGGCCATGGCGAGCATGCGGCCAAGCTGGCCGCCGCCGATGATGCCGATCGTCTGTGTCGTCATAGGTCATCCATCGGGTATTCAGCGACTGCAGCACTCTGGGCCGCCCGCCATGCATCCAGCCGGTCGGCGATATCCTCGTCATTGAGCGCCAGCACGGCGGCGGCGAGCAGAGCTGCATTTATGGCGCCGGCCCGGCCGATGGCAAGCGTGCCGACTGGAATGCCGGCCGGCATCTGGACGATGGAGAGAAGGCTGTCCTGGCCTGACATGGCTTTCGACTGGACTGGCACGCCGAACACCGGCAGCGATGTCATCGATGCAGCCATGCCGGGGAGGTGGGCTGCGCCGCCGGCGCCGGCGATGATAATCTTGAAGCCTTCGTCGCGCGCGCCCTTTGCAAAGCGTACCAGCCGATCGGGCGTGCGGTGTGCCGAGATAATGCGGGCGTCATATGTGATATCAAGGGCTTCCAAGGTATCGGCCGCATTCTTCATGGTTTCCCAGTCGGACTGACTGCCCATGATAATGGCGACAGGCGGTCTTTCGGTCATGGCGACGCGTCCCCTCAAGCGGTAATGTCCGGAATGATCTGGTCTTCGAGCTTGGTCAGCTTGTCCTTGATGACCAGCTTCTTCTTTTTCATGCGCTGAACACGGAGTTGATCGCAGCCGGTTTCGATCATCGCATTGATAGCGACGTCGAAATCCTCATGTTCCTGGCGCAGGCGCGCCATGATGAGTCTCACGTCGGCTTGATCCTGATCGGGCATGGTGTTCGTCCCCAGTCGTCGTCACGCGGAACCCTTTGGATCCAGCGGTTTAATTTCGCAAGCTCCTATCACCAAATAACGGTAACGGGAAGTTATCCGTGATCATGAATTTGCCCTGTTCAAGTCACTTTTTGGCCTTCGACATTGAAGAATTAGTATGTCACACTATTGTCGTTAAAGCCTAGAACTCCAGCGATGGATGGCTGGGGAAGGCAAGCAGAAGGAAGGTCAAATGACAGTTCAGGCTCATCTTGAATCGCTCCAGAAAAAGCATGTCGCCCTCGAAGAGAAATTGCACTCCGCGATGACCTCCCCCTCAGTGGATGACCGTGAAATCGCGGACATCAAGCGAATGAAGCTGAAAATCAAGGACCAGATCCAGCGTATTGCCACATCGGTACACTGATGCCGTAGCCGCGTTGCGGCCGGATCGGGCAGTCTGCTCCGTCGCGTCTGAAATGCGGACTTTGCACTGAATTGACGAAATTTTGCGCCAACTTCCTTTAACGCAGGGGTTGGCGCAACTGTTTGTGTGAGGTAGCTGAAAGCTTCCGTGCCTTGCGGCCAGCGGTACGGACAGAGCGGCGGGCACGGCGCTTATTGCAGCTCCGCTCGCGTTCCCGGGCAATAGGGGCCTTGCGGTTTTCCGCGACGCTCCCCTTGTCAGCAGGTCCCAACGGATTTACTCACAGACCGGAATGCCGGACTTCGTGTTCCGGCCGGATGCGCCGAATAGGAAGCCTGCATGATCTTGCCCCCAAGCCGCTGCCGTCTGGTTCTCATCGTGCCCGAGATGACCGACATCGCAGAACAGCATGCACTCGTGGCAAAGGCGCTGGAGGGCGGCGACGTCGCCTCTGTCATCATTCCGCAATACGGGCTTAACGAATTCGATTTCCAGAAATCGGCGGAAAAGCTGGTTCCGATCGTTCAGGCCGCCGGTGCCGCAGCCCTCATTGCCGGCGACAGCCGCGTCGCGGCGCGCGCCAAGGCGGATGGGCTGCATATCGCTGCCGATATTGCCGAGTTCACCGAGGCGATGGAAAAGCAGACGGCAAGCTTCATGGTCGGCGGCGGAACGGCCAAGGATCGGCATACCGCGCTGGAAATCGGTGAACTGAGGCCGGACTATATCTTCTTCGGCAAGTTCGACGGCGACTTCAAGCCCGAGGCACATCCGAAAAACGTCGATCTCGGCGAATGGTGGGCATCGATGATCGAGATCCCCTGCATCGTCATGGGCGGCACCGACCCGAACTCCGCGCTCGATGTGGCGCTCGCCGGCGTGGAGTTCGTGGCGTTGAGATCCGCTGTGTTTGCCGATGCAGCACAGGCATCGTCTGTTGTTTCTGCCGTGAATGCCTTGCTGGACGAAAAAGCGCCACGGTTTGAAGATTGATAGCAGTTCATGTCGATCTCGCACCGCTATCATCCGCCCTTGCTGTTTCTGGCGCTCCTCACCGGGTTTGCTGTTCTTCCCCCTATGGCAAGAGCGCAGTCTGCTGCGGACGGGGTCTCGAATTCCCCTAATGTCGGGGCTTTTCCGACCGAGCACATTTTACCCTCGAACGAGCCGAAGCCACAGCCTTTCAAGAAAGGCGGCGAGGCAGCACCTGTGCCTGCCGATCCCAAGGCAACCAAGCCTTCGGGTGGCATCGGCGTCCTCGATCGCATGGGCGTAGGCCTGCCGGCGCTTCCGCCGGAAAAGCCTTATACGGGCGTGGTCGACGAGGCCTATGGTGCCTTTCAGCGTGGCTACTATCTCACGGCATTCCAGAAAGCCCTGCCGCGCGCCCAACTCGGCGATCCGGCGGCACAGACGCTGATCGCCGAATTGCTGTCGCAGGGACTGGGCGTCCGGCGCGACAGCAAGAACGCCGCCTTCTGGTATGGCAAGGCAGCGGAAGGCGGAAATCCTACGGCGATGTTCAAATTTGCCCTGGCGCAGATGGAAGGCCGCGATGTCCCGCGTGACCGCAAGTCGGCCGATCAGTGGATGAAAAAAGCAGCCGATGCCGGCGAGCCGACGGCGCAGTTTAACTGGGCACAGAGTCTGACTGCCGACAACGCTGGTATCAAGGGCCTCGAGCTGGCATTGCCCTATTACGAAAAGTCTGCCGCCCAGGGCATCGCGGATGCACAATACGCCGTTTCGCAACTCTATATGTCGCTTGAAAGCGTACCGCCGGAGAAGAAGGCACAGGCGCGCATGTGGCTGGCGCGGGCGGCGAATGCCGGCTTCGACACGGCGCAGCTGGACATGGGGGTCTGGCTGATCAACGGCGTCGGTGGCAAGACCGAGCTCGAAGAAGGTTTCAAGTGGATGAAGGTCGCGGCCTATCGCGGCAACGTGGTGGCGCAGAACAAGCTGGCTCACCTCTATATCAACGGGCTCGGAACGCCCCAGGATGCGGTCGAGGCTGCCAAATGGTACGTCATTTCGCGCCGCGCCGGACTGAAGGATCCCGAACTCGAGGATTTCTATCTCGGGATCGAGGACGACCAGCAGAAGGCCGCGATCAACGCGGCCAACAAATTCCGCAGCGCGCGCTGAGTTCGCCCAAAGCGTTCACACTGGGTGAGACGCGCGTTCGATACCCCACGTCGTCATTTTATAGCCGGCCTTGCCCTAGAAAAGCGCGTCTTCGAACAGGTCCTCGTCGTTCGTGGCGGACGCTGTTTCAACGACATGCAGGATGGCGCCGCTCTGGGCCGGGACGATGTCGTGGTGGACATTGCGTTCCTGCGCCATGGTGTAGACCTTCAGGATCCGGGCTGCGACCGGCCCCAGGCTGTCGGCAAGGTCGCTGACGTCGGGCTGCTGCGGGCCTGCCAGATCGCTCAGTGTATCGGCGCAGGTGGCGAGGATCTCTCCGAGGTCGTTCTGGAAGTCGAGCTTGCTGAGCGACAGGCTGATCTTGGTAGCGACTTCGCGCCCGTGCTCGGACAGGATAGCCAGTTCCTTCTCCATGACGTCGGCGCCGGCGCGGATATTGCCGACAGCGCCGCCAAGCCGTTCGTCGAGGCGGCGGGCGTTGGCCTCATGGGTCGAGGCGACGCCATTGCCGGCAGTCTCCAGATCGCAAAGGCCTGTCACGAGGGAGTCTGCTGAATCGTCGAGCTTGGCTGCGAAGATGCGCAGTTCGGCGGTGATGACGTTGATCGAACGGCCTTCTTCGCCCATGCGGCTGCAGCGCAGGTTGGTATTCAGCGCCATATAGTGGATGTCGGTCTTGACCGCGCGGATGTTGGCGATGCTTTTCAAAAGGTTGGATGTGGTGTCGAGGGTGGACTGGCTGATCCGGTTTGTCTGCGTGCGCGCCGTTTCCACCTGCTTGACGATGCCAAGGGCGGTGGAGACGCTGTCTTCCAGCGTGCGCATGAAATTGCCGCCGGTTTCCTCGCCGCTGCCCTTCATGTCATCGCGCAGTTTCAGGATTTCCTGGGTATCGTGGCTGAAGCTGGTGATCGTCTGGACGACATTGCGGGATTCTCGCTGGAAGTCTTCGACCATGTCGCGCATTTGCGCCGCCGTCAGGTGGTGAATGAGGTTTTCGAGGCGGTAGCGTGCATCGTTGTCGAGTGCGCGGCCTTCCTCGGTTTCAAGGAATTCCTCGAGAAAGGTGAAGGCGCTCTGTACGTGTTCGATACGCTGGCGGGTGATGTCGCCGATCTGTAGCGCAGACAGGGTGGAGGCGACCTTGCCCTGGACCCCGCGGGCGATAGCGCCGACCTGGCCGGCAATCGCTGCAAGATCCTTGCGGTGGCTGGCGATGGTTTTTACGTCCTTCTCAAGAGCATCGACGACTTTCGGAATGGTGTGGCCATAGTCCTTGGTCGTTGTTGCCCCAACATTCATCGCAACCTTGAGGTCTCGCTCCAGCGTGGTCAGCTGGTCGGCGAAACTGTTGACCTCGTTGGTGCCGGACTGGATCCGCTCGAGTATCTCCTGCGCGAAGCCGCCGAATTCGGCAATGCCGGCGCCGGTAATCTTCACGGTAATCGCAAAAGTGCGCAGGTAGCGCATGGTTTCCTGCATATCCATGACATGGGTGCTCAGCACGGCGCCGGCCGCTGACAGGACCGCAAAATTCTCCTGGCGCCTGGCTTCGAGGTCGGGCAGGTCGACCAGCGTCGTCACGGTCTGCAGCAGATCCGCCGCCGTGTCGCTCGTGCCATCGCTGTCCAGTGATTTCGTCAGACGATCGAGGGATGCAAGCAGCTCGTTGATGACCTCCATCACCGAAACCAGCACTGCGCCGCCGTCCAGGAAGCGCTTCTCGACCTGATTGCGGGCCGACTCCAATGTGTCGCGGACGTCGGCGACCGGCATCTGTAAAGGGCGATGCGCCAGAGCTGTTCCACTTGTCATTGTTCTTCCTTTACTTGAATCTCGTCTTCTGTGGCTCAATACTAGACTCAAGGATGGAAAGTTCCGGTAAATTGCGGTGACTCGCAGACGTTGTATCGGCATCGATCTCGAAGCATCGTTAACAATCACTCATCAGTTATACTAAGCTTTATTGCAATATCCCATAAGTAACGGAAATTGTTCAATTTTACTGAAATGCTTAAACTAAATCCCAATTTATTTCAGGTAATAAATCGCACCATGGGGACTCGCTGTAATTGTGCTTCGGTGCAACCCGGGTTTACTGCCTGTTAAGGCTGTCATGAGATTCCTCTATCAGAGGTTATGCATCTGTCCACTCAGGAGGCAATTTTGACAGCGGATCGTAAGTATAAGGACGTTGTGCAGCTTCCGAATTCTTTGGTTATAAAGAATATCGCGGAAGTGCATGGAATTATTCATATGCGCCTGACGGAAAGTCCGGAAATTACGCTTGAGATCCCTGGGGATGCCGAGGCTGATCTTAGCTTTGTCCAACTGGTTGAATCCGCCCGCATGGATGCCCGCGCCGCTGGCAAGACGATGCGGCTGGCGGCTCCTGCGACAGGGTCGGTGCTGAAGGTATTGAAGCGCGGTGGTTTCACCGGCGCCCAGTCGGCGGAAGACGCGCAATTCTGGTTACATCAAGAGGTACGAGTATGACTGCGAACATTTTAACGGTCGACGATTCCGCCAGCATTCGAATGACGACAAAGATCTCCCTTTCCAATGCCGGCTATACCGTGACCGAGGCGGTGGATGGTTCGGACGGACTGGCCAAGGCCAAGGGCGGCGCATTCGATCTCATCATTACCGATCTCAACATGCCTGTCATGGACGGCCTGACGATGATCGAGGAGTTGCGCAAGCTGCCCGAGCACATGGGCGTGCCGATCATCTTCCTGACGACGGAATCGGATGCCGACCTGAAGGCCCGCGCCAAGGCTGCCGGTGCCACCGGCTGGCTGACGAAGCCTTTCGATCCTGAAAACCTGATCAAGATAACCCGTAAGGTACTCGGCCGATGAACACGCTCGATCCGGTTGCCGTCTTCCGCATTGAAGCTGCCGAGGTTTTCGAACAGATCGAAAGCGGCCTCCTCGACCTTACCCACAGGCTCGACGACAAGGCGCAGATCGACGCGGTGTTCCGCGGACTGCATACGCTGAAGGGCTCCGGGTCGATGTTCGGCTTCGACGCGCTGGCCGCGTTTACCCATCATTGCGAAACCGCCTTCGACCGTGTCCGCAAGGGCGAAGTGCCGGCAACTGCCGAACTGGTTGCCGCCGTGCTGGCGGCGCAGGATCACATGCGGGCCCTGGTCGAGACGCCGAACGGCGATCACCAGGCCGCCGGCGATCGCCTGCTGGAACTGCTGCGCGCTGCCGTCGATGGCAAATCCGCAGAGCCGGTCGCGGCTGCTGCAAAGGAACCATTGAACCGTTGGCGAATCCGCTTCAGCCTGCCGCACAATGCGATGATCAACGGCACCAACCCGCTCGGTCTGCTCGATGAATTGCGCGATCTCGGCGAATGCCGGATCGTTGCCGATACCGCCGGAATTCCGCCGCTCGACGTGCTGGTGCCGACGGAACTGCACCTCTCCTGGGAGGTGCTTCTGACCTCCGACCAGCCGCGCTCCGCCATCGACGACGTGTTCATTTTCGTCATGGACGACATGCAGCTCGAGGTCGAGACGCTGAGCGAGACGCCAGCGCCGGCCCCGGCTCCGGTCGTCGCGGTTGTCGAACAGCCTGCCGTGGTGGTGTCGTTGCCTGTCGCTACACCAGCACCGGCCGCTGCCGAGCTCGTTCCCGCCAAGCCTGAGACGCTATCGCCGGCTCCGACCGATGCCCGGCAGGCCAAGGCATCCGAAAGTGTGCGCGTTCCGGCCGAACGGCTCGACGAGCTGATGGATCGGGTCGGCGAACTCGTCATCGCCCAGTCACGCCTGCGCCAACTGGCCAATTCCAGTTCCGATCTCGCACTGCGCTCCGTATCGGAAGAAATCGAACGGTTGTCCGGCGAGTTGCGCGACACGATGATGGTACTGCGCATGGTGCCGGTCGCAACGTTGTTCAGCCGCTTCCGCCGCCTGACGCATGATCTCGCCCGCGAGACCGGCAAGGTCATCGAGCTGATCACGGAAGGCGAAACCACGGAAGTCGACAAGACGGTCATCGAACGCCTCGCCGATCCGCTGGTGCATCTGGTGCGCAATTCGATCGACCACGGCCTCGAGCCGCCGGCCGAGCGCCTGTCCGCCGGCAAATCCGAGGGCGGCACAGTCACGCTGTCGGCGCGGCAATCGGGTGGCGAGGTTATCATCTCGATCAAGGATGACGGCCGTGGCATCAATCGCCAGCGAGTCCGTGCCAAGGCTGAAAGCTCGGGGCTTATCCAGCCGGGCCAGGTGCTGTCCGACAGCGACCTGCTGCAGCTTATTTTCGCGCCGGGATTTTCCACTGCGGCGCAGATCACCAATCTTTCCGGCCGTGGCGTCGGGATGGATGTAGTCAAGAAGACAGTCGAGGCATTGCGCGGCGCCATCGACGTTACCAGCCATGACGGGCAGGGCTCGGAAGTGTCCTTGCGCATCCCGCTGACGCTGGCGATCATCGACGGCCTGCTCGTGCGGGTCGGCACCGGTCGCTATGTCATTCCGCTTTCGGCGGTCGAGGAATGCCTCGAACTGTCGCTGGAGGAGGATCTGCGCTCGCGCGGTCGCAGCTTCATCTCGCTGCGAGACAGCCTCGTGCCTTTCCTCAGGTTGCGCGAGCTGTTCCGCACCGGCACCAAGCCGGATGTGCATCAGAAGGTGGTGGTCATCTCGACCGGCACGGAACGGGTTGGTCTCGTCGTCGACCAGATCATCGGCGACCACCAGACGGTCATCAAGTCGATGTCCAAGCTGCATCAGGATGTCTCGACATTCTCCGGTGCCACCATTCTCGGCGACGGCAATGTCGCGCTTATTCTCGACGTCGTCCACCTGGTCGCCGCCGGTCAGCAACAGGAGGCGCAGTTGCGTGCAGCAGGATGAACCAGTCCCTTCAGAACGATAATCACTGGAACGACACTGACGAACTCGAGGTGCTGACGTTTGATCTGAACGGCGAGACATTTGCGCTCGAGGCGGCAATGGTTCAGGAAATCCTCGATCTCTTGCCGGAAACTGCGGTGCCGGGAAGCCAGCCTTTCGTTGCCAGCGTCATCAACTTTCGCGGCAAAGTCATTCCGCTCGCCGATCTGCGCCTTGCCTTCGGCATGGAAGCGGCAGCAGCGACCATCGACAGCCGCATCGTCGTCATCTCCCTGACGATCCAGGACGAACCGACACTGGTCGGTTTGCGAACGGACAAGGTGAATGAAGTCACCACGCTGGCGAAAGCCTCCAGCGAAGCGCCTCCGAGCGTCGGCATGCGCTGGCGGCCGGACTACATCAGCTGCCTCGTCAAGCGAGGCGGCGAATTCATCATCCTTCCAAACCTGCAGGCCATTTTCGCGACGCGACGGGATCACGCGCTGGCTGCCTGACCAAGGCAGCCATGAGACGAAATATAGGGGACAATATTATGCGATTCACGATCAAGGCCAAACTGGTGGGGGCCTTCGCCTTTATCATACTCATGCTGATCGGCACCTCCGGTTACGCCATCATGAGCCTAAGCAATTTCAACGACACCATCAGCGACGTCCTCGAGGGACCGGCCGCACGGCTTGAGCTGACACAGCAGATCAATATCGATCAGCTGCAGATCATCCGTCAGCAGAAGAACCTGCTGGCAGCGCGTACAGCAGAAGACAGCAAGGCGGCGATTGCTGCCGGTGATGTAGCCCGCAAGGCCCTGACAGACGATTTTGCGTCGCTCAACAAGATCCTGTCGCCGGATAGCCGCGCAGCGTGGGGCGAAACCGAGAAGATGGCGCAAATGTTCGTCCGCGCCGACGACCAGATCCGCGACCTGCTGAATGCCGGCGACAAGGAAGGCGCCTATGCCGTTTCTGTCGGCGAAGCTCGCAAGACCGCCAACTCCATCGGAGCCAGCCTCAACGACAAGCTCGAGGACGAAAAGGTCAAGATGAAGTTTGCGGACGACGATGCGGACGTTCAGTATGCCCATATCCGTATGATGATGCTGGCAGTCGCCGGCGCGGCGCTGCTGATTGCTGCCATCACCGCCTACTGGATCGCCAGCACGATCGGCAAGGGTCTTGCCCGTGCCAACGCCGTGGTCCGCGATGTTGCAGAAGGCGACCTCACAAAGACCGCTGAAATCACCAACCGCGACGAAATCGGCGAGATGCTCGGAAACGTCAACGTCATGATCGAACGCCTGCGCGGCGTGGTCGGCGATGCGCTGTCCGCTTCCGACAACGTCTCGTCCGGTAGCCAGGAACTCTCGGCCAGCTCCGAGCAGGTATCGCAGGGTGCCACCGAACAGGCTGCCTCCGCCGAAGAGGCTTCGGCTTCGATGGAAGAAATGGCTTCCAATATCAAGCAGAACGCCGACAACGCCGCCCAGACGGAAAAGATCGCCCGTCAGTCGGCCAAGGATGCGGAAGCCTCTGGCGAAGCCGTTACCCGCGCCGTCAGCGCCATGCGGACTATTGCCGAGAAGATTGGCATCGTCCAGGAAATCGCCCGCCAGACCGACCTTCTGGCTCTGAATGCAGCCGTCGAAGCGGCCCGTGCCGGTGAACATGGCAAGGGCTTTGCAGTCGTCGCCTCGGAAGTCCGCAAGCTTGCCGAACGCAGCCAGTCGGCTGCCGCTGAAATCGGCGCGATGTCGAGCGATACCGTCAAGGCAGCGGCCGAAGCCGGTGAAATGCTCGGTCGCCTGGTGCCGGATATCCGCAAGACTGCCGAGCTGGTCTCGGAAATCAGCGCGGCCTGCCGCGAGCAGGATATCGGCGCTTCGCAGATCAACGAAGC
Organism: Rhizobium sp. B21/90; assembly: GCF_019355815.1. NCBI lineage: Bacteria > Pseudomonadati > Pseudomonadota > Alphaproteobacteria > Hyphomicrobiales > Rhizobiaceae > Rhizobium > Rhizobium sp. B21/90. The sequence goes on from NZ_CP072162.1 coordinate 1,157,513, forward strand.
GATCCAGCAGCTCGACAAGGTGACCCAGCAGAATGCCGGCGCCTCGGAACAGATGTCTGCGACGTCAGAAGAACTTGCGGCCCAGGCCGAAGAGCTGCAGGCATCCATCGCCTTCTTCAAGGTCGACAGCATCGCTCACAAGCCTGCCGCCAAGAAGATCGCCGTACGGGCGTTCGCCAAGGCGCCAATGGCTGCAGCAAATGCCCGCCGGCCTGCTGTCGCCAACAAGCCGAACAGCGTTGCCGCCCAGCAGGCCCGTGCCAAGGGTTTCGCACTCGACCTGTCGATGGGCGGACCGGATGCACACGACGACGATTTTCGCGAAAGCGCTTGATCGGACCGAATGTTACCGGCGGCCACTAAGGCCGCCGGCGCACTGACCCAACGTATTTATGCGCTCGTTTTTATTCAGGAAATTACCTTGTCCTGAAATGTCTTAGCCAACGGATGTGGCCGTTGGATGCGCGAAGGGCCGAGAGCCGTTCGACGCGAGAGTAGATGTCAAGCTCTTACCTCCGATCTAAAATTGGCGATCCTGAGTGGCTTTTGGTCACAGGACTTGTCCCGATCAATGCCACCCGCTTGGAGTCTCCTCATGCGTTTCACGATCAAGTTAAAGCTGAGCCTCGTATTCGGTTTCATCGTCCTGCTCACCTGCGCGATGGCCGGCCTATCGATTTACAATCTGTCTTCGCTCAACGGCGATATCTCCGAAATGGTGGCCGGCCCCGTCGTCAACCTGCGGGAATCGGGTGAACTCTCGGATGCGGTCATGCGTTCTATCCGGTCGGAAAAAGATGCCATCATCAACACAGATCCGACGAAGATTGGCGGCTACATCGACGAAATCGCGCAGCAACGCGATCAGATCAAGTCGCTGGTGCAACGTCTTTCCGCCTCGCCGGATCCGGATATCCGCAACGGCATGACCCAGTTCACCGATCTTTATGGCAAATGGGTGCAGTTGCAGGATCGTGTCACCGGGCTTGCCAAGCAGAATACTACGGAATCCAACAGCCAGGCCGGGTCCATCTCCATGGGCGAGGGCCAGCAGATCACGGTGCAGCTTCTGCAGGTGCTGGCGAAGCTCAGCGACACGGTCACGGGCAACGTGACTGAAACAGATACAGCGACGAACGAACAGTATGCCAGCTCGCGCAATCTGCTCGTGGCGATGACCGCCGGATTGATCGTCATCGCGTTGGCTTCGGCGCTCTGGATACTGCTCAACATCTCCCGTGGCCTGAAGCGCGCGGTGAACCTTGCCGATGCCGTCAGCCTTGGCGATCTCAACCAGGAGATCCAGCACAAGAGCAATGACGAAATCCGCGATCTCGTCGATTCGATGAGCCGGATGGCTGTCAACCTGCGCGGCACGGCGGCTATGGCCAGCAAGATCGCCGAGGGTGACCTGTCGGTCATGGCGCAGCCGTTGTCCGACAAGGACGTGCTGGGCTTTGCCATGCAGAGCATGATCACCAACCTGCGGACGACGTCTGATGTCGCCGGCCAGATTGCGGAAGGCGACCTGACTGTTTCGCCAAAGCCGCTGTCGGAGAGAGATACGCTCGGTATCGCGCTGCAGCAGATGGTGGAACGCCTGCGCGGCGTCGTTGCCGACGCGATCTCTGCAGCAGACAACGTGTCTGCCGGTAGCCAGGAACTGTCCGCCAGCTCCGAGCAGGTCTCCCAGGGCGCAACCGAACAGGCAGCCTCTGCCGAGGAAGCCTCGGCTGCAATGGAAGAGATGGCCTCCAACATCAAGCAGAACGCCGACAACGCCGCCCAAACGGAAAAGATCGCCCGCCAGTCGGCCAAGGATGCGGAAGCCTCCGGCGAAGCGGTAACACGCGCTGTCAGCGCCATGCGGACCATTGCCGAGAAGATCGGCATCGTCCAGGAAATCGCCCGCCAGACCGATTTGCTGGCCCTGAATGCAGCCGTCGAAGCCGCCCGTGCCGGCGAACATGGCAAGGGCTTTGCAGTCGTTGCCTCCGAAGTCCGCAAGCTTGCCGAACGCAGCCAGTCGGCTGCCGCCGAAATCGGCTCGATGTCGAGCGATACGGTGAAGGCAGCTGCCGAAGCCGGTGAGATGCTCGGTCGCCTGGTGCCGGATATCCGCAAGACCGCCGAGCTGATCTCGGAAATCAGTGCCGCCTGCCGCGAGCAGGATATCGGTGCCTCGCAGATCAACGAAGCGATCCAGCAGCTCGACAAGGTGACCCAGCAGAACGCCGGTGCCTCGGAGCAGATGTCGGCAACGTCGGAAGAACTGGCTGCCCAGGCCGAAGAGCTGCAGACGTCGATCGCCTTCTTCAAGGTCGAGACGTCTAACTCGAGGGCTTCGGCCTCGAAGAAGACACCGGTGAGGGCTTCGACGAAGGTCGTCTCCGCCCCCACCCAGGCACGAAAGTCCATCGCACCGTCCTACGGCAAGTCCTCGCAGAGCATTGCCGCGCAGCAGGCTCGTGCCAAGGGTTTTGCACTGGATATGTCCATGGGCGGACCTGACGCAGAAGACGACGACTTCCGCGAAAGCGCCTGAGCCGAGAGGCTAACCCGATACGGGGTCCACGCGGCCCCGAAAGTGCCTGAGCCAACGGATGTGGCCGTTGGATGCGTGAAAGGCTTCGAGCCGTTCGACGCGGGAGTAGATGTCAAGCTCTTCACTTAATCAACAACTTCCGGCGTGCCTTGGTGGCCGCCGGTCATAGGCTTGTCCCGAACAACACCACCCGCTTGGAGCCTTCTCATGCGTTTCACGATCAAATTAAAGCTGAGCCTAGTGTTCGGTTTCATCGTCCTCCTCACCTGCGCCATGGCCGGGTTGTCGATCTACAACCTGTCCTCGCTCAACAACGACATTTCTGAAATGGTTGCAGGCCCCGTTGCCAACCTGCGCGATTCCGGAGAGCTTTCGGATGCCGTCCTGCGCTCTATCCGCTCGGAAAAGGACGCCATCATCAACACCGATCCATCCAAGATCAATGGTTATGTCGACGAGGTCACGCAGCAGCGCGAACTGGTCAAAACTCTGGTGCAACGTCTTTCCACATCGCCTGACCCTGATGTCCGCAACGGCATAACCCAGTTTGCTGATCTCTATGGCAAATGGCTACCGTTGCAGGATCGCGTCATCGTCCTCGCAAAGGAAAATACCACCGAATCCAACAGCCAGGCTGGCACCATCTCGATGGGCGAAGGCCAGCAGATCACCGTCCAGCTTCTGCAGGTCCTGTCGAAGCTGAGCAGCACCGTCACCGGCAACGTCGCCGAAACGGATTCGGCCACCAACGACCAGTATGCCACCTCGCGCAATCTTCTGGTCTCGATGACCATTGGACTGATCATCGTGGCGTCCATTTCCGCGCTCTGGATATTGCTCAATATCTCGCGCGGCCTGAAGCGCGCGGTAAGCCTTGCCGATGCAGTCAGCATTGGCGATCTCGATCAGGAGATCGAACACAAAAGCAACGACGAAATCCGCGATCTGGTGACCTCTATGAGCCGGATGACGGCGAACCTTCGCAACACAGCGACGATCGCATCGCAGATCTCGGACGGCGACCTTACGGTTGCGCCGAAGCCGCTGTCGGACAAGGATACGCTCGGCATGGCACTGGAGCAGATGGTCGACCGCCTTCGTGGGGTCGTTGCCGATGCCCTGTCCGCTTCCGATAACGTTTCCTCCGGTAGCCAGGAACTCTCGGCCAGCTCCGAGCAGGTTTCCCAGGGCGCAACCGAACAGGCAGCCTCTGCCGAAGAAGCCTCGGCTGCGATGGAAGAGATGGCCTCGAACATCAAGCAGAACGCCGACAATGCCGCGCAGACGGAAAAGATCGCCCGCCAGTCGGCCAAGGATGCGGAAGCGTCCGGCGAAGCCGTCACCCGCGCCGTCAGCGCCATGCGGACCATCGCCGAGAAGATCGGCATCGTCCAGGAAATCGCTCGCCAGACCGATTTGCTGGCCCTGAACGCAGCCGTCGAAGCGGCCCGTGCCGGCGAACATGGCAAGGGCTTTGCAGTCGTCGCCTCGGAAGTCCGCAAGCTTGCCGAACGCAGCCAGTCGGCTGCCGCCGAAATCGGCTCGATGTCCAGCGATACGGTGAAGGCAGCCGCTGAAGCCGGCGACATGCTGAGCCGCCTGGTTCCGGATATCCGCAAGACCGCCGAGCTGATCTCGGAAATCAGTGCCGCCTGCCGCGAGCAGGATATCGGTGCCTCGCAGATCAACGAAGCGATCCAGCAGCTCGACAAGGTGACCCAGCAGAATGCCGGTGCCTCCGAGCAGATGTCGGCAACGTCGGAAGAACTCGCGGCCCAGGCCGAAGAACTGCAGACGTCGATCGCCTTCTTCAAGGTCGACCAGGGTTCGAAGAAAACTACCCGTGCCCCTGCCGTGCGGACCACCGCCCGGACACCGGTCACTTCCGCCCGCAAGTCTCCGGGCTCGAAGGCAAGCAATACGGTCGCAGGCCAGCAGGCACGGCTGAAGGGCTACGCACTCGATCTCTCCATGGGCGGCCCGGACGATGGCGACATGGACTTCAAGGAAAGCGCATAATCATGGCCACAGCACCTCTCGAATCGCAATTCGTCACCTTCAGCCTCGGCGAGGAAGTCTTCGCCGTGCCGGTCGAAGTGGTTCGCGAAATTCTCGATTATGCCGAGGCTTTCAAGATCCCCAACGGTCCGGATTACCTTCTCGGCCTGCGCGATGTGCGCGGGCAGGGGGTACCCACCATCGATCTCAGGCTGAAGCTCGGTCTGTCGAAGACCATCCCGACACCGCATACCCGCGTGCTGGTTCTCGACATTCCAATCGGTCCGAAAACCCTGACGCTTGGCCTCGTTGCAGACAGGGTTTTCGAGGTAACGCCGTTCTTGCGTGACCAGATCGAAGCGGCTCCGGATATCGGCATTCGCTGGCGTTCCGACTACATCGCCGGCGTCGTCCGCCGCGAGAACGGTTTCGTCGTCATCGTCGACCTGGCGCAATTGCTGTCGCGCGAGGACACCGCGATGCTTTCCCCGCGCACCGGCCAAGCAGCGTGAGCGGGCAGCGGATGAGAGTGGCCCAACAGGAAAGCCAGGCTTTCGGCGATCATATCAGCAAGCGTAATTTCGAAAAGCTTGCCCAGTTCATCTACGAGTATAGCGGCATCAAGATGCCGACAACGAAACTGACGATGCTCGAGGGCCGCCTGCGCCGGCGCCTTCGGGCAACGGGGATCACTTCCTTCGACGACTATTGCGATTTCCTGTTCAACGGCGAGGGGCTGGAAACCGAGACGGTGCACCTGATCGATGCCGTCACCACCAACAAGACCGACTTCTTTCGCGAGCCGAAGCACTTCGAATACATGGAAGCCGTGGCCTTGCCCGATCTCGTCAAACGCGGGGAACGGCGGCTGCGGGCGTGGAGTTCTGCCTGCTCGACAGGCGCCGAGCCATACACGATGGCGATGGTGCTGTCAGAGTTTGCCGAACGCGTCCCCGGGGTCGACTATTCGGTGCTTGCGACAGATTTGAGCACCGACGTGCTGGAGGCGGCCCGTATCGGGATTTACGCCGACAGCCTCGTCGAGCCGGTGCCGGCCGATCTTCGCCGGAAATATGTGATGAGCTCGAAGCAGCAGCAACGGCGGGAGGTGCGCATCGCGCCGCGTTTGCGGTCGCATGTCGGTTTTGGCCGGATGAACCTGATGGACAAGTCCTACGGTGTCGGTGGTCCCATGCACATTATCTTCTGCCGCAACGTTCTCATCTATTTCGACAAACCCACCCAGGCAGATGTCATCGGCCGCCTCTGCGACTGCCTGCTTCCGGGCGGCTATCTGTTTATCGGCCACTCGGAATCGCTTGCCGGCATCGACCTGCCCTTGAAGCAGGTGTCAAACACGGTCTTTCAGCGCCTCTAAATGCATGGAAAAGGTATGCCAAAGAAAATTCGAGTTCTGATTATCGATGACTCCGCCAGTGTCCGGCAGACCTTGACCGCGATCCTGTCCGACGATCCTGAAATCGAAGTCATGGGAGTGGCTGCCGACCCGTTTGCGGCGGCACGCAAGATCCAGGAGGAAATCCCGGATGTCATCACCCTCGATGTCGAGATGCCGCGGATGGACGGCATTACCTTTTTGCGCAAGCTGATGCTGCAGCGGCCGATCCCGGTCGTCATGTGCTCGTCGCTGACGGAGGCGGGCTCGGAGACCTTGCTGCAGGCGCTTGAAGCGGGCGCCGTCGATATCATCCTCAAGCCCCGGATCGGCGCTGCAGACTATCTGGCCGACGAAGCGATGCGGATCCGCGAGGTCGTCAAGGCCGCGTCGCATGCTCGAATTCCGGGCAGCAAGCGGGCGGCCGAGGGAATTGCTGCACGGGCTGGCGCTCCCGCAGCAAAGCTGACGGCCGACGTCATGCTGCCACCGCCAACCGGCAGGGCGATGGCAAAGACCACGGAAATGGTGGTTTGCGTTGGAGCTTCGACGGGCGGGACGGAGGCGCTGCGTGCGCTGCTCGAGGCACTGCCTGCGAACGCGCCGGGCATGGTCATCGTCCAGCACATGCCGGAGAAATTCACTGCAGCCTTCGCAAAGCGGCTGAATGGCCTCTGCGAGGTCGAGGTCAAGGAAGCTGTCGACGGCGATCCTGTCCTGCGGGGCCACGTGCTGATTGCGCCCGGCGACCGGCACATGCTTCTGGAACGCCATGGTGCCCGATACTCGGTGTCTGTAAAGCCGGGGCCGCTTGTCTCCCGCCACCGGCCTTCGGTCGACGTGCTGTTTCGGTCGGCCGCACGGGCTGCCGGCTCGAATGCCATGGGGATCATCATGACCGGCATGGGCGACGACGGTGCGCGCGGCATGCTTGAGATGAAGCAGGCCGGCGCCTATACGGTTGCCCAGGACGAGGCGAGTTGCGTGGTTTTCGGCATGCCGAAGGAAGCCATCGCCCATGGTGGCGTTGACCGTATCCTGCCGCTTGACCAGCTGGCCCGCGAAATCCTGATTGCGCAGCAGAAGTTCTAGGGGCAGAGACCGTGGTTGGCGCCTCGCGCTGCTTCCCGCGTCGGCGACATCCGCATTTGGCAATCGCCTCTAGCGGCGGGATCCGGGCTCGTTAAATTAACGATCCTTGAGCGGCGCAACGCAGCTATGCGGCTGTGCCCTTGAAATGCGCACGATTTTGTGGTCTTGAGGCCGCCAATCTTTATCGCGCCGCCGATCCCGCTCCGCCGGGACCCTGATCCGGGTCCGGATGGCGTCTTTCGTGTTTCAAGGAATTGCCATATGGCTCGCTCTGCTCTTCTCAATGTCATGGTCCAGGCCGCCCTCAAGGCTGGCAAGTCCCTGAGCCGCGATTTCGGCGAGGTGCAGAACCTGCAGGTCTCTGTCAAGGGCCCCGGCGATTTCGTCTCGCAGGCGGATTTCAAGGCTGAAAAAATCATCCGCGAAGAGCTGATGAAGGCGCGGCCTACCTACGGCTTCCTCGGTGAGGAAAGCCAGGAAATCATCGGCACCGACGGTGCCCATCGCTGGATCGTCGATCCGCTCGATGGCACGACGAACTTCCTGCACGGCATTCCGCTGTTTGCGGTTTCGATCGGCCTGGAACGCAACGGCGAGATCGTCGCCGGCGTCATCTTCAATCCGGCGACGGATGAACTCTACACCTCCGAGCGTGGCGGCGGTGCCTTCCTCAACGATCGTCGCCTGCGTGTTGCCGGCCGCCGTGTGCTGTCGGATTGCGTCATCACCTGCGGCGTACCGCATCTGGGTCGCGGCAGTCACGGCAAGTTCCTCGTCGAGTTGCGCCATGTCATGGGTGAAGTCTCCGGTGTTCGCCGTCTGGGCTCTGCGGCGCTCGATCTGGCCTATGTGGCAGCCGGTCGCTTCGACGGCATGTGGGAAACCGGGCTGAACGCCTGGGATATCGCTGCCGGCGTGCTCCTGATCCGCGAAGCCGGCGGCTTCCTTTCCGATTTCGACGGCGGCACCGAGATGCTTGCCAAAGGCTCGATCATCTGCGGCAACGAGTACATCCAGAAGGCGCTGTCGGAAGTCGTCAAACGGCCGATCCCGACCCGTTAAGCCAAGAAAACACGCAGCTTAGGACGGTCGGATAGCCTACCGCAACGCACATGTTTTGTGGGGCGATACTCTTCAATTCGGCGCAATGATGCTCTAGTCTTCGCAGGCGGAAAATCTGCGGTGGCTGAGGTATTCATGAAAAATGTGAAATTATCGGATCTTGGGTCGACTGACGATCCGATGCAGAGCCGCGCGTACAGGCTATCGAGCCCGATGGCCTTCTTCTGGACGATGATCCTTTTTCTCATCATCGTCGGCTTCATTGCCGCCATCCTGTTCCGCCAGGGGCAGGAAGCCTTCATGCACAATCCGGGCCTGAACGGCCTGATCCTCGGCGTTCTCGTCGTCGGCATCATCCTTGTTTTCAACCATGTGCTTTCCCTCAGACCGGAAGTCCGCTGGTTCAATTCGTTCCGCGTCGTCGGCGATGCCGACAAGGTCGACCTCAACCCGAAACTGCTGGCACCGATGCGGGCGCTTCTCGGCAGCCGCAAGTCGATGTCGCTTTCGACTGCAACGTTGCGCTCCATCCTCGATTCGATTGCCTCGCGGCTCGATGAATCCCGGGATATTTCGCGCTATCTGATCGGCCTGCTGGTGTTCCTCGGCCTTCTCGGTACCTTCTGGGGCCTGATCGGCACAATCGGATCGATCAATAAGGTCATCCAGTCGCTCGATGTGGCCGAGGGTGGCGACATCCTGGGCACGCTGAAGGAAAGTCTCGCCGCGCCGCTGGTCGGCATGGGTACGGCGTTTTCGTCTTCGCTGCTCGGTCTTTCCGGGTCGCTGATCCTCGGTTTCCTCGACCTGCAGGCCGGGCGGGCGCAGAGCCGTTTCTACACGGAACTGGAAAACTGGCTGTCATCGGTCACCGATGTAGGTTCCGACATGTCGTCCGTGACCGACGCTACCAATGGAGCCTCTGCGGATGATGTCCGCGCCTTGTCTGAACAGATGCGCCAGATCGCTGAAGAAGGCGGCAGCGGCCAGCGATCGGTCGCGGCCATGGCTAACCTTGCCGATGGCATCCAGGGATTGGTCAAGAACATGCGCAACGAGCAGCAGATGCTGCGGGACTGGATCGAAGCGCAGCAGGAAGAGGCGAAGTCGATGCGCCGGACGCTGGACCGGCTGTCGGATCGTATCGGTAGCATTGAGAAGACCGGGAGCAAGTAGCCATGGCGCTCTCGCGCAACCGCCGGACCCAGCGAACCATCGACTATTGGCCCGGCTTCGTCGACGCGCTGTCGACGCTGCTGATGGCGATCATGTTCCTGCTGACGGTATTCGTCATCGGCCAGTTCATCCTCAGCCGCCAGCTCAGCGGTCGCGACGAGGTACTTGCCCGGCTGAACGGCCAGATCAACGAGCTGACGCAACTGCTGGCGCTGGAAAAGAGCGGCAAGCAGGATCTCGAGGATTCCGTTGCGAACCTGCAGGCGTCGCTGGCCTCGGCGCAAAGCGAGAAGTCCCGGCTGCAGACGTTGCTGGCTGCCGGATCCGGCAGCACTGAGGCCTCGCAGGCGAGGATTGGCAGCCTGACGCAGCAGCTCGACGACCAGAAGCAGGCGAGCAGCCGAGCGCTCAGCCAGGTCGACCTGCTGAACCAGCAGATTGCCGCGCTGCGCAACCAGATCGCGGCGGTCGAGGCTGCCCTGCAGGCATCGGAAGCCAAGGACGATTCCTCGCAGGTGAAGATTGCCGATCTCGGTCGGCGGCTGAATGTCGCTCTCGCCCAGAAGGTTCAGGAGCTCAACCGCTACCGTTCGGACTTTTTCGGGCGCCTGCGCGAAATCCTGTCCGACCGCGACAATATCCGCATTGTCGGCGACCGCTTCGTCTTCCAGTCGGAAGTCCTGTTTCCGTCAGGCGGGGCAGATCTCAACCCGCAGGGCTTGACCGAAATGACCAAGCTCGCAAAGGCACTGATCGACGTTGCCAAGGAAATCCCGCCGGAGATCAACTGGGTGCTGCGTGTCGACGGTCATACCGACAATGTGCCGCTGTCCGGGACCGGCAAGTATGCCGACAACTGGGCCCTGTCGTCAGCGCGCGCCATCGCGGTCGTCAAATATCTGATCTCGCAAGGTGTTCCTGCGGACCGGCTGGTAGCGGCAGGTTTTGGCGAATTCCAGCCGATTGCGCCGGGGGATACGCCGGAGGCTCGCGCCACCAACCGGCGCATCGAGCTCAAGTTGACCGAGAAGTAATCGGCGCGATCTGGTTCCCTGACCGACACACATGATCAAGCAAAGCCGGCGCGCGGGCGCCGGCTTTGCTGTTCCGGGAAGGCTACCGTCAGCCTCAGACAGTGGCGCTCGTCTGGTCGTCGATGTCGGCGCCGGGTGTGTTCTTCTTGATCGATTCGATAGCATGCATGGCCGAGGCCTTTGCCTTGTAGCCTTCCGACGAGAACATCGTTTCGCCGTTCGATGCCTTGAACCGGAAACGAAATTCGCCGGCTTTGTCCTTGTAGACTTCAAATTTGTACATGATGCTCGTCTCCCTGTCTGGACGTTCGTCTTTCGGCTGCTTGCAGCGCCTAGCAATGCCGCCTGAAAGATGCAGGTCTGTCAAGATGGAGCGGGCGGCAAAATGCAAGCCACGAAGCGAGAGCAGCCTTGCGAAGAGGGTTCAGCCTCCGCGCAGTCGCCCGGGGTGTCAGTTCACCATGGTCAGGCGCTGCTCGATGCCGGTGTCGAATTGCAGCCGGGCCAGCTTGGCGTAGATCCCGCCGTGTTGGACGAGGCTCTGATGGGTGCCTTCCTCGACGATGCGGCCATGATCGAGCACGAGGATGCGGTCTGCTTTCAGCACAGTCGCCAGCCGGTGGGCGATGACGATGGTAGTGCGGGTTTCCATGAGGTCGTCGAGTGCTTTCTGCACGAGCATCTCGCTCTCGGCATCGAGCGCCGACGTTGCTTCGTCGAGCAGCAGGATCGGGGCGTTTTTGAGCACGGCGCGGGCAATCGCAATGCGCTGGCGCTGGCCGCCAGAGAGCGTAATGCCGCGTTCGCCGGTGGGCGTGTCATAGCCTTCGTCGAGGCGGCTGATGAATTCATCCGCCTGTGCCGCAATGGCGGCCGCACGGACCTCCTCGCGCGTCGCTCCAGGGCGGCTGAAGGCGATGTTGTCATGGATAGAGGCCGCAAAGATCGTTACATCCTGGGGCACGATGGCGATCTGCGAGCGCAGGGCATCGAGAGATAACTGGCGGGTATCGATACCGTCGACAGAGACGGTGCCGCTCTGCGGGTCGTAGAAACGCAGAATCAGCGAGAATATGGTGCTCTTGCCGGCACCGGACGGTCCGACGATGGCGACTGTCTCGCCGGGCCGGACGCCGAGGGACAGGCCATGAAGGGCTGCCTTGCCGGGGCGCGACGGATAGGCGAAATGCACATCCGAGAACTCGACACGGCCAACGCGGGGCGTCGGCAGGGGGAGGGGATATTCCGGCTCTGCGATGGCCGAGCGTTCTGTCAGCAGTTCGCCGATTCTGTCTGCGGCGCCGGCGGCCTGGGAAAGCTCGCCCCAGACTTCCGAAAGTGCGCCTAGCGATCCGGCCGATATGACGGAGTAAAGCAGGAACTGGCTCAGCGTTCCCGGCGACATGGTTCCTGACAGAACATTCTGGGCACCGACCCAGAGGACGGCAACCACGCTGCCGAAAATCATGGTGATGGCAAAGCCCGTCAGCAGGGCGCGGGATTTGACGGCCGAGCGAGCGGCCTCGTAGGCGTTCTCGACGGCGCCGCCATAGCGGGCAGCAGCGGCGCTCTCGCCATTAAAGGCCTGGATGGTGCGGGTAGCGCCGATCGTCTCGTTGGCATAGGCAGAGGCGTCCGCCAGCATGTCCTGGGCGGCGCGCGAGCGCTTGCGGACGTTGCGGCCGAACGCGACCAGTGGGAACACCACCAGCGGAATGGCGATCAGCACGATGCTTGACAGTTTCGGGCTGGTGAAGATCATCATGCCCATGGCGCCGAAACAGAGGATGACGTTGCGCAGGGCGACAGACGCGGTAGCGCCGACGGCCGACTTGATCTGCGTGGTGTCGGCGGTCAGCCGCGACATGATCTCGCCGGACTGGTTGATATCGAAGAAGGATGGGGACAGGCGCGTCACATGGTCGAAGACCTCGCGGCGCAGGTCGGAGACGATGCGTTCGCCCAGCGTGATGACGAAATAGTAGCGCAGCGCACTCGACATGGCGAGAACGACGGCCATCACCATCAGCATGACGAAGTAGCTGTTGATGAAGGTTCCGTCGCTCTGTGCAAACCCGTGGTCGATCAGCCGGCGGACTGCAAGCGGCAGGGCCAGCGAGGTGATGGCTGCGAGCGCGAGAGCGATGACGGCGCCCGTAACCATGCGACGGTAGCGCTGCAGATAGGGCAGCAGGCGTCCGAGCGGTCGAATGGATTTGCGTGGCTTGGCGCCTGCCTCTCCCGTTTCTGACACGTCGTCTCCTATCCCTGTAAAGCCAGGCTTTGGGCCTTGATCGGCCCTTGTTATCTGCGTGGCCTTGCTGTATAGGCACCGCATCGTAATTGGAAGCCGTGGCCGCCATCTGCTGCGGCTTCATTTATTCAATCGGGTCGGTCGCTGCAATGGCTTGCGACAAATGGACCCTGGCATGGCAGGAATATTGTTATGAAGGCAAACATCCATCCCGAATACCACACCATCAAGGTCGTCATGACCGATGGCACCGAATATGAAACCCGCTCCACCTGGGGTTCTGAAGGCGCCACGATGAACCTCGAAATCGACTCGAAGTCGCACCCGGCATGGACCGGCGGCAATCAGCAGATGATGGACCGCGGTGGCCGTATCTCGAAGTTCAACAAGCGTTTCGGCGGTCTCGGCGTTTAATACGCCGCTTTATCGTTATGTTTCTGAGGAGCCCGGTTTTGCCGGGCTTTTCTTTGTCCTGCCGCCAGGCGGTTGACAACAAAAAACCGGCCGCGCGATGAGCGGGCCGGCTTTCCAAGAAAGAGAGGTCTGATCAGATCAGTTCATGCCGAAAGCGGTCTGGAGCAGGCTCAGCTGCGCCTTGACGCTATTCTGGTTGTCCGGAACGATAGTCTCTGAAGGGCGATAGATCTCGCGATCGAGAATTGCTACGCGGTTCTGCAAACGAAGAGAGCGCTCGACGAGGTCGCGGAAAGATTCCGGAAGATCACCCCAGCCAGGCGCCGTCTTGTCGACGTTGAAACCGTCCAGGCGGACCTTATTCTTTTCGGTGAGGACCTGGTCGCGCGACATCTCGCCGTTGTTGACGGCACGCTGCAGCAGGAGCCAAGAAGCCATCTGCATGAGACGTGTGGTAAGGCGCATGGATTCCGCTGCGTAAAGCACCGATGCCATGCGCGGCAGGACCTTGGAGGCAGCACGACCGTTACCATCGAGGTAAGCCGCTGTTTCTTCCACGAGGGACATACCCTCAGCATACAGCGCCTTGAATTGCGACGACGAGGCGGCACGACCTGCAAAGCTAACGGTGTTTAATCCAAGTTCAGACATCAGAGTAGTCCCTGTTGCAGACAGTCAGTTTTGCTTATGTAACGCCGGCAGGTCGCAAAAGGTTTCGATTAGGCGGCGCTGATTGACTTCAAGATGGTAGTTTTACCCCAGATCTGCAAGTCGATTCTTAATAGAAGGTTAATCTCCACAGTTTCCTTGGCCTGCGCCGGCAGGCAAAGACAAAAAAAGAGCCGCAAAAAGCGGCTCTGAAGGTGAAACAGGGAGAAAAATCAGACCAATTCGCCAAATGGTGAAAAACTGTCTGAGTCCAGACAAAATCCGGATGTTCACAGTAATGAATGATAAAGCTTAATTTTTAGTTAAAGACGCCCCGAAATTGTACTTGCTGCTATGCAGATTGCCGAGGCGGCGGGTAAATTTCAGGAACGGAAAAGGCTCTCGGCTGCCTTCCGACCGGAGGCCTTTTCGTTGCAGGCAAGTTCGAGACGGGCGATTTCCTCCTGAAGAAGAGAGATACGTTTCTTCAGTTCATCGACCGACAGCAGAGTGATATCGCTACCGATCTCGTGGATACCCGGCTTTTTCGGCCGGTCGTCGTCAAACAGGCTCATCGCGGTTTCTCCTTCATCCGTATTTGACGGCAGGATCGTCCGTTTCGGTCGGCGTGTCCATGGGGTTGGCCATCGACATGCTTTCCGGTGTGATCATCTGCGTATTCGCAGACGGCATGTTCGTATAGGCATCGCGCTCCCCGGCTGGAATGGCGGCGCGCTGGCGGCTGCGGAAGATGGAATAACCGCTGATCGCCAGATGGGCTATCGCGGTGATGAGGAACAGTGAGTAGGGGCCAATGGCAGACATGATCGGGCCGCTCATGGTCGGTCCGATGATGGTGCCTATCCCATAGAGCAGCAGCAGGCCGCCCGATACCTTCACATATTCCTCCGGCGAGGCGAAGTCGTTCGCATGGGCGACGGTGATCGGATAGAGCGTGTTGGCCGCAGCGCCGTAGACGATGACAAGGCTGATCAGCAGATAGGGCGTGCTGGGCTGGAAGATAAACAACAGCAGCCCATCGACGGCAGCAATCGCGGCCATGATGGCCAGCACGTAGCGGCGGTCGATGCGGTCGGAGAGCCGGCCCGCCGGCAGTTGCATCATCGCGCCGGCAAAAATGGTCGAACTCATCATGATGGCAATGTTGCCTTCGTCAAGGCCGGCACGGGCGCCGAAGACAGCACCAAGCGTCCCATAGGCACCGTTGGCGATGCCGACGAGCAGGATGCCGATGCACGAGACGGGTGAGTTTCTGTAGATGGCCGGGAGGTCGAGCTTGATGGCCTTCAGGGGCTGCGGCGAGGCGGCGTTGGACAGCGTCGTGGGAAGCATGGCAACGCAGTAGCAGATGCCGCAGACCATGAAGAGCATCGGCGTATGGATGTCGCCAAAGGGGATCATCATCTGGCCGCCGACGGCGCCTATCAGGGTGATGCCGATGTACAGCGAAAAGATCGCCCCCCGGCTTTCGTTGGTGGCGCGCTCGTTCAGCCAGCTCTCGATGATCATCGAAGTGCCGGCGGTGCAGAAGCCGGTGACGGCCCGCAGCGCCACCCACCAGGCGGAATCGACGATCAGGCCGGTCAGCAGGGCGATGATGGCGATGACGGCGATAAAGCCGGAAAAGGCGCGGACATGGCCGACCCGGCGGACGAGCTTGGGCGCCGTCAGGCAACCCAGCACGAAGCCTGTTGCCCATGTCGTTCCGAGCAGGCCGAGCGTCGTCGTTGCATAGCCCTCGGCGGTGCCGCGAACGGGTAACAGCAGGCTGTGAAGGCCGTTGCCCATGAACAGGAACAGGGTTCCGAACAGGAGCGCGAGGACGGGCAGAATATTTCTTTTCATATCCTATTGTCCGCTGATCAGGCTTAAAAATCAGATAAGACGGCGGGGACAGGCATCGGTCGGCCAGTTCAGGGCAGTTTTTCGAGGAGAAAAATGTCCTGTCTGTGGCCGTGACCAGACAACAGAGAATTTTATGTCCAAACTCATAGGCTTGCTGCTGCTTCTGGCGATGGTGGTGCATCTGATCCGGCCGCTCGGCTTGCCCGGGCTGCGGCGGCGCGCGGACTTCTGGAAAATCGCGATTTTAGCCTTCGCTATCTGGACGTTCGCGCTGGTGTTTCGCGAAGCGCTCTGATGCTGATGTAGCAATAGAAATGGCCCGGCTGTGGCTAGCCGGGCCATGGAGGCTACGAGCATTCGGTCAGACAACCTTCAAGTGCTTGCCGCGTCTGGACAGTATCAGGCCTTGTTGACGCTGGCTGAGTAGATCTCATCGATCGTTTCGGCCAGGTTGGCGTCGAATTCAGCGTCGCTCATCGTGACGCGCAGGTTTTCCGTCAGCGCGCGCGAGAAACTGGCGATCATGCCATGGTTATGGCTGAGCTTCTCGCAGGCGTCCGTGCGGCTGTAGCCACCGGAAAGGGCTACGACCCGGACGACCGACTTGTGAGAGATGAGCGGAGCGTAGAAATCGGCGACCGTGGGGATCGTCAGCTTCAGCATCACGGTTTCGGATGCAGGCAGCAGATCGAGCTGCTTTGCGATTTCGTCGCGAAGAATGGCTTCGGCCTCTGTCTTCGTTGCGCTTTTGATGGAGACTTCAGGCTCGATGATCGGCATCAGGCCGTGACTGATGATCTGGCGGGCAACCTCGAACTGCTGCTTGACGACGGCGGCAATCCCGGCCTTGTCGGCATTGCCGATCACCGAGCGCATCTTGGTGCCGAAAATTCCCTTTTCGCGGCCGCGCTTCAGGAGGGCGTCCAACTCCGGCATCGGCTTCATCAACTGGACGCCATTTTCTTCAGCAAGCAATCCCTTGTCGACCTTCAGGAGAGGCACGACGCCGCGCTTTTCCCAAAGAAATGAGGGAACTGGCTGGCCGTCGACGTCGCCGTCCATGGTCCGCTCGAAAAGGATGGCGGCTATAATCTTGTCACCGGTAAAGGCAGGCGCGCTCATGATGCGGACGCGCATGGCGTGCATCAGGCGATACATTTCATCGTCGCCCTGGTAGTCGGTCTCGGAAATGCCGTAGAGACGCAACGCACCGGGCGTCGAACCACCGCTCTGGTCCAGCGCCGCAATGAATCCCGGTGCAGAGCTCATCTTGTCCAACATCTTCGCGTCTACCATAGTTCACTCCCTATCCCTCGAAGCGGCGCATTGCGCACGCACGGATGTTGTTTCATTTCACGACCGACCGGCAACGCCTCTATCGATCAAACTAATGGATCTGCATCTCCAAGACGTTCGGTCCTTTCATGCTCTCCCAACACTGCCGGACCTGCGATACCAGAAGAATTTTAAAAGGAAAATCCTAGGTTAAGCTACTGAAACGATTGAAATGAATTCAATCGTTTGTAATGTCTGCGGCTACACTAGCACCAACGAAAAGACCGCGAAAGCTTTCGCTTTCACGGTCATCAAAACTTCAACTAGACGGGCGAACCGCCATCATGCAGCTCATGCCTTGGCTTGAGCTTCCAGCGCTGCAACGCCCGGCAGGACCTTGCCTTCCATCCATTCCAAGAACGCGCCGCCGGCGGTCGAAACGTAGGTAAAGTCGTCGGAAACGCCGGCGTGGTTGAGCGCCGAAACC
Organism: Rhizobium sp. B21/90; assembly: GCF_019355815.1. Taxonomy (NCBI): domain Bacteria; kingdom Pseudomonadati; phylum Pseudomonadota; class Alphaproteobacteria; order Hyphomicrobiales; family Rhizobiaceae; genus Rhizobium; species Rhizobium sp. B21/90. Next base: position 1,174,760 of record NZ_CP072162.1, read on the forward strand.
GTGTCGCCACCGCCGGCGACCGATGTCAGCTTGCCCGACTTGGTGCATTCGGCGGCAAACTTTGCGACCGCCACGGTTGCTGCATCGAAAGGCGTGATCTCGAAGGCGCCGAGCGGGCCGTTCCAGACCAGCGTTTCGGCGCGACCGACCCAGGCCTTGATCTGCTCGACCGTCTTCGGGCCGACATCGAGGACCATGGCGTCGGCTGGAATGCTGTCGATGATGACGACTTCGTTCGCAGCGCCGGCCTTGAATTCGCGGGCGACCACGCCGTCTTCCGGCAGCACGATGGTGCAGCCGGACTGGGCTGCCTCAAGCATGATCTGGCGTGCCGTATCGGCAAGGTCATGTTCGCAGAGCGACTTGCCGACTTCGGTGCCACGGGCGGCGATGAAGGTGTTGGCCATGCCGCCACCGATCACCAGTGCATCGACCTTCTTGACGAGGTTCATCAGCAGATCGATCTTGCTCGACACCTTGGCGCCACCGACGATGGCAACTACCGGGCGGACGGGATTGCCCAGGCCTTTTTCGAGGGCTTCAAGTTCAGCCTGCATCGTCCGCCCGGCGTAGGCCGGCAACAGCTTTGCCAGACCTTCGGTCGAGGCATGGGCGCGATGGGCAGCCGAGAAGGCGTCGTTGATATAGATGTCTCCATTGTCTGCCAGCGATTGGATGAAGGCAGGATCGTTCTTTTCCTCACCCTTGTGGAAACGCGTGTTTTCGAGAAGCAGGATATCGCCGTCCTTCATCTTGGCGATCGCTTCCGTGGCGGGTGCGCCGATGGCATCGGAGGCGAAAAGGACGTCGTGGCCGAGCACCGACTTCACCGAGGAGACGATCTGCGACAGCGAAAATTCCGGTGTCGGGCCGTCCTTGGGGCGACCGAAATGTGCCATCAGAATGACCTTGGCGCCCTTGGCCGACAGTTCCAGGATGGTCGGGGAAACGCGCTCGATGCGGGTGGTGTCGCTGACCTTTCCGTCCTTCATCGGCACGTTGAGATCGACGCGGACAAGCACGCGCTTGCCGGCAATTTCGGTGAGATCGTCGAGGGTCTTGAAGCTTGGCATGGGAAAGATCCGCAAATTGATATGGTCGGAAGATGCGCCGACCATACTACGGATGGTCGGAGACGCAAGGCTGTCAGCCCGGGTTTTAGTCGCTACTCGAATCGTTTGAATTCGCCTTCGCAGCCCTTGCGCGGCGTCGCCTGAGGGCATCGCGAATGCGATGGGCGATCTCGCGCATGTTGATAAACAGCGGCAGCGCATCGGTGGAATCGACCACTTCGAGCGACATGCCGACAGCCTTGATATGGTCGTTCTCATCGAGGTCGCGAACGATCAATATGAGCGATCCGAGACGCACCCGGTCCGCATAGTCCGCCTTGCCGCCTAAGCGCTGGCGCATCAGTTCGGCGATCGTCAGGTTCTTCTCGTTTTCGTGCAGGAGGCCCGGGCCATAGGCGGCATCGAGATCCGCTGCCTGCCGCTGCGGCGAAATGGAGAAGGCGCCGAAGAACTCGGTATCTTCCGGATCGACCGGTGCGCGGGTGGCGAAAAGCCTGTCGAGCAGCCGCGAAAAGCTTGGCGCGATGAACAGGTATACCAGATCGTTTTCCCGCAGCCGTCCGGCATATTGATAGCGCATAGACTTGCCGTCGCGCACCACCAGCGATGGCATGGCCCAGCGCGGGATACGCTCTCCCAGCAGCACAGGGCTGTCCTTGACGACGCGGTAGGAGAGAAGCTCGTGGTTTGCAGCGCCGGGCAGGTCGACCTCGACCTTGTGGACGGCGCCGATGCGCGGCGGAATGATGAGCCCGAGCTTCTTTGCCACCGGCTTGATCGTCCAGCCCTGCAGCATCAGCGAGACGAGCACGATGATGAAGGCGACGTTGAAGTAGGTCTGGCCGAAATCGAGATTGCCGAGGATCGGCATGATGGCAAGCAGTATGGAGACGGCGCCGCGCAGACCGACCCAGGCGAGGAAGCCTGTCTCGCGCTGGGTATAGTCGAACGGCAGCAGACAGAGCCAGACGGCAACCGGTCGGGCGACGAAGATCAGCACCAGCGCCAGCAGTACGGCCGGCACGGCGATGGCTGGAAACTCCGACGGCGAGGCGAGCAGGCCGAGCACCAGGAACATGATGATCTGGGCGAGCCAGGTCATGCCATCCTGGAAGCGCTTGATGGTCGCAGAGGCCGGCATCTTGTGGTTGCCGGCGTAGATGCCCGCGACATAGACCGCAAGAAAGCCGCTGCCGCCGACGGCGCCGGTGAACGAGAACACCAGCAGCGCCAGCGCCAGCACGAAGATCGGCGTCAGGCCGCGGTCGGTTTCGAGCTTGCCCGCGACCAGCACGATCATCATGCCGCCGAGCAGGCCGAGGATGACGCCGAGGCCCATCTGCTGGACGAACATCGCGAGCATGGCGATGTTGACGCCGCCGACGCCTTCGCCGCTGCCGATCGCCTGTACCAGCGCAATGGTCAGGAAGATCGCCATCGGGTCGTTGGTGCCGGATTCGACTTCCAGCGTCGAGCGCACCTTGTCGCGGATGTTGATGCCGCCGATGCGCAGCAGGAAGAAGACGGCGGCGGCATCCGTCGAGGCGACGATCGAGCCGAGAAGCAGGCCTTCCATCCAGCTGAAACCGAGAAGCCAGGATGCGGCCAGCCCGAAAATGGAGGCTGTAATGATGACCCCGAGCGAGGCTATCGTCAGAGCCGGGACGGCGGCCGCCTTGAAGGAGGAGAGCGAGGTGCCGAAGCCGGAATCGAAAAGAATGACGGCGAGCGCGATCGAGCCGAGGATATAGGCGAGGTAATTGTTGCTGAAGGCGATGCCGAGCCCATCCTGACCGGCCAGCAGGCCGATGACGAGAAACAGCAGCAGCAGGGGGGCGCCGAAGCGGAAGGCGAGAAGGCTGGAAAAGGCGGCAATGAGGATCAGGACGGTGCAGACCAGGACGACGACATAAAATGCTTCCACGGACACTTCCCTTTTCTCGCATCCGGCAGATACCGAACGCCCCACTGCAGCCCGTTGCTCGACGGTCGAGCCCTCCCTGCGCTCCCGTCCCCGGCGCCCGAATCCCCCGCGCAAATGATTGCCCGCCGATTGTAGGCCATCCAGATTTGCTCTCAAAGGCTTAATGATCAATCTGGTCGATAGCTGGGCGAAATGTGGAATATCAAGTGTCTAAACAAAAAACGGCCCGGTTTCCCGAGCCGTTTTTCTAACGTGGCCGTGCAGTCGCTCAGATGGTCTTGGCGAAGGCGACGGCTGTGTCGGACATGCGGCTGGAGAAGCCCCATTCGTTGTCGTACCAGGAGAGCACGCGGACGAAATTGCCCTCAAGGACCTTGGTCTGGTCGAAGGCGAAGATCGACGAGTGGCTGTCGTGGTTGAAGTCGCGCGAGACCAGCGGCTCGTCGGTGTAGCCGAGGATGCCCTTCAGCTTGCCGTCGGAGGCAGACTTGATCGCCTGGTTGATCTCTTCAACGGTAGTATTGCGCTTGGCGACGAACTTGAAGTCGACGACGGAGACGTTCGGTGTCGGAACGCGGATCGACGTGCCGTCCAGCTTGCCCTTCAGTTCCGGCAGCACGAGGCCGACGGCCTTTGCAGCGCCGGTCGAGGTCGGGATCATGGACAGGGCTGCGGCGCGGGCGCGGTACAGGTCCTTGTGCATCGTGTCCAGCGTCGGCTGGTCGCCGGTGTAGGAGTGGATGGTGGTCATGAAGCCGTGGTCGATGCCGATGGCATCGTTCAGGACCTTGACGACGGGAACCAGGCAGTTGGTGGTGCACGACGCGTTGGAGATGACCAAGTGTTCCTTGGTCAGCTGGTCGTCGTTGACGCCGAAGACGACGGTGAGGTCGGCACCGTCGGCAGGGGCCGAGACGATGACGCGCTTGGCGCCGGCGGTCAGATGCAGGGCGGCCTTTTCACGCGATGTGAAGATGCCGGTGCATTCCATGGCGATATCGACGCCGAGTTCGCCATGCGGCAGGGCTGCCGGATCCTTGATCGCGGTGACCTTGATCGGCTTGCCGTTGCCGACGATGATCGTGTCGCCTTCGACCTTGACCGAGGCAGGGAACTTACCGTGGATGGAATCGTAGCGCAGCAGATGGGCATTGGTTTCGACCGGGCCGAGGTCGTTGATGGCAACGACTTCGATGTCGGTGCGGCCGGATTCGACGATGGCGCGCAGGATGTTGCGGCCGATGCGGCCGAAGCCGTTGATGGCAACTTTAACAGTCATGGTGGACACTCCCAAATCGGACAGGACTTTTCTATTTGAAGGAAGCAGGGCGCCGTGGCGCCCTGTATTGGGATCAGGAAAGCTTGGCTTCCGCAGCGGCAACGACGGCTTCCGCCGTGATACCAAAATGCTTGTAGACTTCCTTGGCCGGGCCGGAAGCCCCAAAGCCCTTCATGCCGATGAACGTGCCTTCCGGTCCTATGAAGGCATCCCAGCCTTCGCGGACGCCGGCTTCGACGGCGATCTTGACTGGCGAGTTGCCGAGGATTTCCGCCTTGTAGGCTTCGGGCTGCTCGAAGAACAATTCCGTCGAGGGAACCGAGACGACGCGGACAGTGATGCCCTTGGCTTCAAGCGCAGTGCGGGCGGCAACGGCGATTTCGACTTCGGAGCCCGAAGCGAAGATCGTCACCTTGGCATCGGCAGAACCGGCCAGATTGTAGGCGCCGAGTTCGCAGAGGTTCTTCTCGCTGTATTCCAGGCGGGCTGCGACCATGTTCTGGCGGGTGAGGGCCAGACCCGACGGACGGTCCTTGGTCTTCAGCGCGATCTGCCAGCACTCGGCCGTTTCCGTGGCATCGGCCGGGCGGAACATCATCAGGTTCGGGATGGCGCGCAGCGAGGCCATCTGTTCCACCGGCTGGTGGGTCGGGCCGTCTTCGCCGACGCCGATCGAGTCATGCGTCAAAACGTGGATGACGCGAATGCCCATCAGCGACGCCAGGCGGATCGGCGGACGGCAATAGTCCGAGAAGATCATGAAGCCGCCGCCGTAAGGGATCAGGCCCCCGTGCAGAGCGATACCGTTCATGGCAGACGCCATGCCGTGTTCGCGTATGCCCCAGTGCATGTAGCGGCCGGCAAAATCCGACGGCGTGATCGAGACCATCTGGCTGGTCTTGGTGTTGTTCGATGGCGTCAGGTCGGCGGAGCCGCCGAGCGTTTCAGGCAGGAAGCCGTTGACGACCTCGAGCACGTCTTCCGACGCCTTGCGGGTCGCAACGGTCGGCTTGGTCTCGGCCAGCTTCTTCTTGTAGTCGCTGATGGCGGCGTCGAAGCCAGCCGGCAGGTCGCCGGCGAAGCGGCGGTTGAACTCGGCCTTCTTGGCTTCATCGGCTGCAGCGAGACGCGACTGCCAGTCCTTCATATCGGGAACGGCACGCTTGCCGGCTTCGCGCCAGGCGTCGAGCACGTCGGCCGGAATGACGAAGGGCTCGGCATCCCAGTTGAGAGCCTTGCGGGTAGCCGCAATTTCCTCGGCGCCGAGCGGCGAACCGTGGACCTTGTGGGTGCCCTGCTTGTGCGGAGCGCCGAAGCCGATGATCGTCTTGCAGGCGATCAGGGTCGGACGGTCTGATTTCTGGGCTGCCTCGATCGCGGCAGAGATCTGGTCAGGCTCATGGCCGTCGACTTCGATCGTGTTCCAGTGAACAGCCTTGAAGCGGGCAATCTGATCGGTCGAGTCCGACAGCGAAACGGCGCCGTCGATGGTGATCGAGTTGTTGTCCCAGAACAGGATGAGCTTGTTGAGCTTCAGGTGGCCTGCGAGCGCGATTGCCTCGTGGCTGATGCCTTCCATCAGGCAGCCGTCGCCGCACATCACGTAGGTGTGGTGATCCTGCAGTTCTGAGCCGAACTCGACGGCGAGCTTGCGTTCAGCAATCGCCATGCCGACGGCGTTGGCAATACCTTGGCCGAGCGGACCGGTCGTTGTTTCGATGCCGGTGGCGTGACCGTATTCCGGATGGCCGGCAGTCTTTGAGCCGAGCTGGCGGAAGTTCTTCAGATCCTCGATCGACATGTCTTCATAGCCGGTCAGATACAGAAGCGAGTATAGCAGCATCGAGCCGTGGCCGGCCGACAGCACGAAGCGGTCGCGGTTTGCCCAATGGGGCGATTTCGGATCGAATTTCAGGTATTTGGAAAAGAGTACGGTGGCGACGTCAGCCATGCCCATCGGCAGGCCGGGATGGCCGGAATTGGCCTTCTCAACGGCATCCATGGCAAGGAAACGGATCGCGTTTGCCATCCGGTCGTGTTTTTCGCGAGAGATCATGGTCGTTCCGCAAGGTTTGGGATGGTCTCGGTCTCGAGAGGGATGGACCACCGGTTGGAAGGCACAGCGAGGGAGGGATGCTTGGAACCCTGGATCGCAGTCTGCCTCAGGCGGCTGAGACATAGCAGTTGGGGCGAGCAAGTCAATAAATCCGGCGGCCAAACCCGGCCTCCGTCGCAAATATTTAACATTTGCCTTTTGTCTTGTACAAAAGACGACATGAGCCTGATAGGCTGCCGGAACTGAGGAAAGTCGCATGTCATCCACAGTTTAGCGGCCTTGCCGCATGCAGGCCTTTATTGACGGCCAGTTGCCGAGTTGAATACTGTGACAGATCAGGGCAATGCGCCACCATGGCGATTCGGAGCATTGTGCGTGGAACCGGGAAGACATGATGCCCACAGGCAAGACAGTGGACGCCGCCATCACGTCACTGCGTCAGGCGCTGGCAGCGCTGGATAATGCGGTCGACGTGCGTTTCGAACGGGAGCGCGAGCGAAGCGAGATCGACGCTGAGGTTCGCCGGACCCACGCCGACCGTTCAAGGCTGGCACAGGAACTCGACCAGGCGGAATTTCGCGCCAACCGGCTGGAGGAGGTAAACCGCGAGGTTTCCCGCCGGCTGGTCACCGCCATGGAAACGATCAGGGCCGTACTCGATCGCTGACGCAGCGTTGCAGACAACCTTTGCCGCATCGGGCAAGACAGGACGGAATATCGCATGGCGCAGGTAACGGTAACGATCGACGGCAAGGCCTATCGCATGGCCTGCGAGGAGGGGCAGGAAGATCACCTGACGGATCTCGCCACCCGCTTCGATCGCTATGTCAGCCACCTGAAGGAGCAGTTCGGCGAGATCGGCGATCTCCGGGTGACTGTCATGGCCGGCATCATGATCATGGATGAAGTGGCCGACCTGACGCGCAAGGTGACCGGGCTGGAGGCCGAACTTGACGCCTTGCGCGGTAATCGCGACACCGCGCTCGCCGCCAGTGCACAGACGGAAGAGGCGCTGGCCGGCGTTCTGGACGAAGTCGCCAGCAGCATTCGCGGCATCACCGAAAAACTGGTCGCCAAGCCGGGCGCGGAAGCGCACTGAGGTCGGATAACGGTGCGTTTAGCCCACCACACTCACCATTGTTACCGTACTTGATGCCGTTGATATAAGGGTGCCTCCCTGGCCCAGGTTCTTTGTTCGCCCCAGTGTCCAGGTCCTACCCTTTGGAGGTTGCCGATGAAACTGAATATAGGTGCAGGTTCTACGCGCCGTGAAGGCTTTTTGAGCGTGGACGTGCGGGCCCATGCCAAGCCTGACATCGTGTCCGATGCCTGGGGTCTCGAAACGATCGACGACGGCAGTGTCGACGAAATCTATAGGCGGCACATGCTGGAGCACTTGGATCCGAACGATGCCCGGCGGACGCTGGCGCGCTGGTTTCAGGCGCTGCGCTCGGGAGGAACGCTCAACATCGTCGTCCCCGATCTGGAATTTCATTGCCGTCAGTTGCTGGGCTCCAGCTTCAGCACGTTTGCCGATCAACAGGCGCACGCCTTTGCCGGGTTCTTCGGATGGCGCGACGAGAGCCGTGGTGGAAATCGCGAAGACGCACATCGATGGGGATATACGGAGCGGACGATGACCGTGCTGCTTTCGGAATTCGGCTATCGGCAGATTGCGCGCCAGCTTTCCGGCATCGATTGCGAACCCTGGCATCTGAACATGACGGCGATAAAACCCTGAACGGCAAATCCGTGGAGGGTAGCGTCGTCGATGACGTCGCCGAGCGTTAATTCTCGACCGATGGCACTGGTGCGCAAACGCAAAGCGCATTATATGTCGACTTGCGGTCTGCGCTTCCCGGCAGGTACCACAATCCCTGGGGCCATACTCGATCCAAAGGGAGCTGTCCCTGGCCAGGCCCGTGGGCTTGGACATATGGCGCCCACCTACGTTTGTAGGCACCCAGGATCGTAAAAAACCACCGGTCGTCGTGGATCGCACTTTTCGCCTTTGATTTTGTTTTGTTTTTTGATCGTCATTGAATTTTTCACACCGACTTTAACACCGGTGTGAAAATTGAACGGTCGGAATATGTCAAAACAACATCGCCTTCATTTACACGCCAACGGCTATTTTTATCACCGGGTCAAGGTGCCAGCTGACATCCGTTTGTTGTATGGCAAGGAAATCGAGCAAACTTCTCTTAAGACTCGCAGTTTCAAAGAGGCTGTTCGGCGGCTACCGGCTGTGATTGTCGAGATCGACGGAATATTTAGATCATTCCGCACCGAGCATTCCGAGGCGTTGGGTCGGCTTACAACGTCCCCTCCTCATAACTCAGCGGCTTCCTCCATTCGAAGACGTGGAGGTGACAAGTCGCTGTCGCAAGCTGTCGCTGCCAACGACCTGCTTAATGGAATCCGGCAGGTCATACGGGCCGAATTGTCATCGGCTCAAGGTCCGGAGCAAAGTTTTCAAGACGAGCCCACACCTGACCAAAGCCTCGCACCGAGGCCAAATGGTAAAGACTGCCCTAAACGTCTTGTTGAGGATCGCCGGCACCAATCCGATCTACCGGTGATGTCTCAGCTTGCGTCGGAGTGCTTTCTAGATGTCGGGCGCGAAAAAAAATGGAGCGCAAAGACTAAGGCATCGAGAGCCACGCAGATAAGGCAAGTGATCGAGATCTGCGGTGACAAACCTCTAAACCGCTATTCCCAATTCGACGTGCGGCTGCTGAAGACAGTACTTTTCGCCCTTCCACCTCAATCTCACGGCAATAGGCAATTTCAGGGGCTGTCGAAAATTGAAATTGCGGATTTGGCTAAGCGAAAAGGATTGACCGGTCTATCTGCTGAGAGCGTGAGGCAGATCATGACTTCAATGAACATTGTCTTTGGATGGGCCAGAGCTGAGTATGACCTCTCGCTCAAGAACATTGTCCAGCCGATGATACCGCCCCCTTCAAGTACAGGCTCCAAAAGGAACAAAAGGCATGCCTTTTCTGTAGGTGAGCTTCAGAAATTGCTTGGTACGCCTGTCTTCTCTGGGGTCGAAAGCGAAGTCGCCTGGCTGAAACCTGGCCTTGTCACGATGCAACACAGTGGAAGGTTTTGGGTGCCATTGCTGGCGATGTTTGCAGGGACTAGGCTGATGGAGACAGTTCAGTTGATGGGCGGGGACATTCGTTGCGAGAGCGATGTGTGGTTCATAGACGTCAACGATGATGATGATTGCAGCGGTAAACGTTTGAAGAATGGCTTTTCGAGGCGGAAAATCCCAGTCCACTCGGTTTTGCTGCAACTGGGCTTTCTAGAATTTGCATCGAGCATACCGAAGCAGGATCGAATGTTTCCCGACATTACAATCGGACCTCCTGCACAACGGCATCGCCACGCCTCTAAGATGTTCAACAAATTGCTGGAAGCAGCCGGGATCAAAGCGTCAAAAAAGGTTTGGCATTCTCTGCGGCATTCATTTGAGCAAGCGTGTCGAGACAGCGGAGTGGACAGCGCAATTATGGACCAGCTGCAAGGGCATTCCCAGGTCGGAAGCCGAGAAGTATACGGCGACGGATATGGCCTCCTTGCCTTGAATGAGGCGGTTCAATCGCTTGGTTTTCCCGGGCTGGATCTGTCACATATAATACGCTTCCAACCCAAAAACTAAGATCATTTCCCTTAAAAAAGCTTGGAAGCAGTTTTTCTGCGTGATCGCCATGTCAAGCCGCCTCTTCCTAAAAATATGTGCACTTAATCAGGTGCCATTGCCCACATCAGATTGCTGGTCTACCGTACTTTCTCAACTGGGGGATGAGCTATGTTTTTTACGATTGCTACCGTTCTTTCGACTGCCGCCATCACCATACCGACAAACCACGCACCCAACATGTCGAGTATTCAGACGGCAGCGATTTGCTTCAAAACGGGTGAGCAGACAAGCGGAATGAAAAAGATCTGCTACTACGACTGCCTAGGATCAACGACGGCGATCACGATAGGCGCCGTCGAGCTTTGCCCTTTAAGTATCAATGATTAGGTAGAAATTCGATTACCCCTCAGAACTTGCGCACACGTTGATAGCTTTGAATATCGATCCGGGGATACATGGGCCTGCTTACTGATATTCAGAACGACGCTTTGTCCGACACGACGTCGGTCTCGACAATGCTCCGAAAATGCATGGTACTTGCCCATAAGCTCGACAGCGATCTGCTCGAAGATTGGGTGACGTTGGAACTTGATGGCTATCCTTCTGAAGCCTCAGTTCCGGCATACAGACGAATCCCAATGAACTTCAAAATCAACGCCATGAACATGGCTTGGCGTGTCACAGGACACAACGTTCCCCAGCTATTAGTGAATGATCTGGCTAGGGATGATGAGTTCGACATCCTCAAATACAGGCCAGCAATCGGGACAATTGATCCCGGTGAAATTGAGAAGGCAAACGGAGTTTTGACCGTCAATCTCGACAATTACTCGTTTATGCTGATCGGAAAAGTCTTCGATAGCAGAATGAACATTACCAAGTTTTGGGGAGAGGTCCCCCCGACTCAAATATTGGGAATCCTCGATGCGGTCAAAAACAGGGTTCTAAAATTTGTCCTGACATTACAGAAGGAATACCCAACAGCCGATGGCGTGGAGGGATTAAAGTCCGAGCAGCAGGGAGTGCAGCAAGCTGTGAGCCAGATATTCAACACGACGATCAACGGCGGCAATGCGAACGTTGTCGGCACTGCAAATAAATCGACCGTGACCATCACAGTGAATCAGGGAAACCTGCAGGGGCTACGACAGCATCTGCTTGATAGTGGTGTTGCCTTGGACGACGTGCTGGAGCTGGAAGCAGCCCTCGCAGAAGAGCCAAAGATCGGCGCTGACAAACAGTTTGGCCCAATGGTTAGATCTTGGGTTGGTAAAATGGCCGTCAAAGCAGCGTCCGGCGCTTGGAACATAGGAATCGCAGCAGGAACGGTCTTGGTCGAACACGCACTGCTCGGATATTACGGATATGCAGGTTGAGTCATGTTTAGAAATAACACGACGTTTATCATCGGTGCTGGAGCAAGTGCAGAATTTGGTTTGCCTGTTGGGTCAGGTCTAGCAAAACTTATCAAAAAACGGGCGTTCTGTGCCGACGACGGCGGGCGCTTGTTAAGGCCTGTCGACAAGTTCTTATTCGAATTGTTGGTGGACCACGTCGGGCGGAAGGACCTTGAGGCGGCAATTTATCCATTGAGTACGATTGAGCAAGGACTCCACACAGCGGTCAGCATAGACGCGTTCATCGATCGTTTTAAAGAAGATAGCGAAATAGCCAAACTTGGAAAGCTTTTGATTGCTATTGAGATCGCAGATGCAGAACGCAAAAGTCTGATGCACCCGAGCCAAATTGAACTCGATTTTGGAACCCCACATTTCAAGAGTGCTGATGACACGTGGATTGGGAGCTTTGTAAGAATATTATTGGATGGAGTATCCGATAGATCTAAAATCGGAAATAACATCACAATTATATGTTTTAACTACGATCGGTGCATTGAATACTATTTGGTAAATGCCATTGCGAATGCGTACGACATTGATACAGATGAGGCCGAAGACATTGTTTCCGGAATGAACATAATCCATCCGTACGGAACTTTGGGCGATCTACCATGGGCAGCGAATGGGAACGGCTCGGACGTGCTGCAGTTTGGCCCGGATCTCGACGTAAGCGCTTAGCCGACAGCGTCTGCCTTATAATTCCAGGGCATTAGCAGCTCGATATCGGCGGCGGGCCAACCGTTTGCGATGCGCGTCAGCGTCTGGGAAAGCCAGGCAAGCGGATCGACGTTGTTCATTTTCGCTGTTTGCAAGAGTGTGGCGATCGTTGCCCAAGTCTCTCCACCGCCTTCGCTTCCCGCAAACAAGCTATTTTTTCTGGTAATTGTCTGTGGCCGGATCGCGCGTTCGACGATGTTGGAGTCTATCTCGACACGGCCATCATTCAGGAAGTGCTCCAGCGCCTCTCGGCGTGTCAGAGCGTAGCGGATTGCCTCGGCTGTCTTGGACTTCCCGGAGACTTTGGATAGCTCCTTTTCCCACACCTGGAAGAGATCGGCGACGATGCCAGCGGACGTCTCCTGACGACGCCTTGCGCGGGTCTCGGCGTCGCTGCCGCGGATCTCGTCCTCAACCTGCCAAAGTCCCGTCATCGCGGTGATCGACGCTGTCGCGGCGTCATTGATGCCACCGACGTGCAGTTCATAAAACTTGCGGCGGACGTGCGCCCAACATCCGGCCAGCTTGATCGTTTCATTGCTGCCGGACTTGGCGCGTTCTTTGAGCATGCTGGTATAGGCCGAGTAGCCGTCAACCTGCAGGATGCCGCTGAAGCCTTCGAGATGACGCGCGACACACTTCCCACCCCTGCTGACTTCGAAGCGATAGGCAACCATAGGCGGGCCAGACCCGCCAAAAGGTCGGTCATCGCAAGCGTAGGCCCATAACCAGGCCGTCATTGTCTTGCCAAAGCCTGGAACCAGCGTCGGCAAGGTCGTCTCGTCCGCAAATATCCGCTCGCTGGCTTTGATACGCTCCAAGATGTAATCCGAAAGGATCCGCAGCTCGAAGCCCAGATGCCCCATCCATTGGGCCATCAAGGAGCGGCTGAGAACCACGCTGTCGCGCAGATAGATCGCCTCCTGGCGATAAAGCGGAAGACCGTCGCCGTATTTGGAGACAGCGATATAGGCCAGCAACCGTTCGCTCGGCAGGCCAGCTTCGATGATATGCGCGGGTGCCAAAGCCTGTAGCACACCGTCACGCTCCCGGAACGCGTATTTGGGGCGGCGTGTGATGATGACCCTGAACTTCGGCGGGATGACATCGAGCCGCTCTGATCGATCTTCGCCGATCAGAACCCTCTCCAAGCCCTGGTATTCTTCTGGGATCTCCGGCTCGATGACTTCCTCTATGCGCTCCAGATGGGCTGCAAAACCTTTGCGAGGACGGGCTTGCCTCTTTGGTCGTTCTCTGCCGACCTGGCTGAGTTCACGATCAATCGCGGCAAGGTCAGTCTCGACCTCCTCGAAGGCGAAGTCGATCTGGTCGTCGTTGATCGCCAGCCGCAGACGCTCGGAGCGCGTTCCTTTTTGAGCACGCTGCAAAACCTTTAAGATTGCCGTCAAATTGGTGATCCGCTCGTCGGCCTTCTGTTGGGCAACCTTCATTCGAGCGATTTCAGCATCAGTCGCAGCCTTCTCCGCGTTCAAAGCGATGATCATCGCTTTCAGCGCATCGACGTCGTCGGGAAGGGCGGGACCGGGTAAAATCATGATGCCAGTAAAGCACAAAAGCGGCCGATTTCCCAACACTTACAGCGACATGATTCATCTTGTCGCAGGCAATTCAGCCCGTTGACAGTGGTCGGCGCACTTGGACGGGATGGATCTTTTTCCAATCCATTCCGGCTAGAAGTGCCATCAACTGCGCATGGTCGAGACGGATACGGGCGCTGGACTGCCCTGGCCAGCAGAAGCCATTTTCCTCAAGAATTTTTGCGTAAAGGCAGACACCTGTCCCATCCCACCAAACAATCCGGATCCGGTCTGCTCGCTTCGACCGGAAGACAAAAAGTGCGCCACTAAAGGGGTCAAGGCCGCCATCCCGCACCAGGACCATCAGCGACGCGGCTCCTTTGCGGAAGTCGACCGGTTGGCACGACACGTAGACCACGACACCCGAAGCGATCATGCCTGCCGTACCGCTCTGACAATGCCGCTCAGCAGCGCCGGATCGATCGAGGCGCTGACGCGAAGTGTCGCGTCGCCAACCTTTATCTCGACGGTGTCCGTTCGGACTGCTTCGAAACGGGTAAAGGCCTCGCCATCTCCGGCTGCGCTCAGGCGCTGAACCGAACCAGACGCAAGCGCTATTCGCCGCCAACCAAAAAGCTGCGACGGGTCCATTCCATGAGCACGCGCAACCGCAGACACATTCGCGCCAGGAGCAAGCGCTTCCTCCAAGATCTGAGATTTCTCCTCGTCTGACCACAACTTCGGCTTCCGCCGCGTTCGCACAGGATCAGCCGTCAGAATTTCGAACGTACGACCCTGATTCATATCTTCACTCATAGGTTTCCCAGCATGATTCACACTGAAAATGAGCGATTTTCCTGCTCAATGCTACGTGGGGTAGCCTTAGCGCTTACATCTCGACTTGTATACGTCCTGGTTTGAAATCGCAAAAAACAACATCCGTACATACACAGAGCAGAAGCATGACGTCACTCGGACCATCGCTATTCATGATGCTGTGGGGAGAAGCAATGTGCTTGTATTTCTCGGGTTTGGCTTCAACAATCAAAATTTCGATTTGCTCCGTGTGAAGGAGTTCTCTGATTATAATTCAAACCCGAGAAGTGTCTATTTGACTGGAATAGGCATTTCGCAGCAGGTGTCAGCTACTTTGAAGCGCCGGATAGGCAACCTGTTCGCGAATTACGATTCCATGAAAGCGGAATGGGCGGCGAACATTCATATCGAGTATGATCAATCATGCAGCCAATTGTTCGACCTGCACAGCATGAACCTCTCGCAGTTTGTTGAGCATTATTTTGATCACGAGGCAGGTATTGTCAGGCGGGGCACGAAATCAACTCCGGAATCGTAGAAACGGGAGTTTTAGCGCATATAAAATCGTAATGCGTAGCGCCTCCTGGCGCTACGCATTACGACTAAATACATCTTTTTTTCGTTGTAATTGGATATTGTAGGTATCAAAATTGTCTACTAAATAGGTGTTCGACCGCCCCTCGAGCATTTCGTTCGCTGCCGTTACCAAATCTGTTTCGATTTACATCCAAAGTCTGAACAATCACATTGTATTCGCAGCGCCGTTTTTTTAGTTCCAAGCCGGCTTGATAAAAATGGTGACCGCCCTTTCCCACGCCTGGACCAACAGCCCACTTCTCGATAATGGCCTCGATATCCCCGTGGTCCAATGTGCCGTGATGTGTGTTGCAGTTTGTGCCTGCAGCCGACTGGTCGGCAATTTGGACGCGATTGAGATACCATGACGAGATAAGAAAAGCGGGCTCAGAAATTATCGAGTTTTGCGAAACGGTTTCGCAGATGAGGATGTTTCCATCATACTTGGAAACACACGGCATGCTTATCTTCTTGTTTATACTCTTAAAACTGCCATCAATTTCAAAAGCATCACCAAATTTCTGAACAATGTCCGCATGCAGCAATTTGAAGATTTTATGGTAATCATCAGCACAAACAGCGATATCAATCGGGATCAACAGGTGAAAGCGTGGTTTTTCAGGTGTGCTGTTGAAGCTATTCACCATCAGATGCGAAAGCCTGTTTATCTTCAAAAATGCGCTTAATTCGCTTGGGTCACGGGTTGCACTATCGATATCCAACTGAATCAGTTTGCTGGTCTGAATGTTACCAACGAGCTTATGGTTCAAAGGGTCGATAAAAAAACCCTCGCGAAAATGCGGACACTCCGATTTCGATTCGAGTGCCAGCGTCTGTGAAGACCCCTGCATAAAGGAGACAAGCTCGCTCCATGAAGCCCGGCTTTCTACGGGATGCTTATCGTCAGCACGATGCCAGAGTCTGATGTTGAAGTCGTCATATTGGAACTCAGATGCCTTCTCGTTTTCCCTAGCCTTTATGGCTTTGCGGGAAATCGCTTTTCTGTCTCTCGGAGAAAGCGGTGTCTTCTTTTCGCAATGAAGCTCGGGCATTCCGATGTCGAAAAACTCAGGTTCTCCAGCGCTCGCTTCACCGAAGAGGTCGTGCAAAGCCATCGCAGACTTCCGGTCAAGCACAATAATAGTCACTCGCTCGGTGCTGTCGAAGTTCCTGACGCTTGTCCTGGATGCAAATTGGTACTGTGCTTCATAGGAAATCGACCATTTCACATCAGCTGAATCCATGCCAAAATAGTCTTTATAAAACTTGTAGTCGGATTTTGTTGGATTGAGCGGTGCTAGATGGATTGCAACATTGAAACGCTGAAACCCATTGACGCCCCTGGTTGTCGGGTCCAGACGTACAACGTCTTCCCGATATTCGAGCGCCCACTTGTATGGTTCACACGGCCTTCCGAATTCGTCCTTAGCTTTTCTTAATGTAAAAATATGCGGGACATTTGGAAAGGCTGCATCGAATGCGCAAGCAACACTGTTCAAAAACTTTGGATAGTCAACTCTTTTGAGGCTGCTCCAGGTATCGTGCGTTTCGGATACGTACAAAATGTTGACCGTCCCTTTTTTTTGTTCGGGAAAAGTGCGCAGATTCGATTTAATGCACTCATGTTCGACAAACTTAACGATCTTCCCCCATGATTTATACATTACCGAATTGAGAAAATTTGCGCCCATGACAGTAACGGAACGATAATTTCTTAAAACCGACGGCATGGTGATAATGCGGAATGTGAGCCGCATCTGGCTCACTTTTTCCGGATCAGTATTGAAAAGATCTCGGTACCGCTGAAGGGACGCTCCTCGAATTACCACCTGATGGTCGTCAGACATAATTGCGTGCCTCAGCTCCCGAAACTTAGCTGAGACTGGTAACGCTTCATCCGCATCTTTCCCCGTTATAAAGTTTACTAGTGCATCCGTGGACTTGATCTCATAAAACAGGTGGCTTTCTGAGATGATCTCGTCCTGGAAGAGGGACATAAAAACTTGCTGAGTTACAAGAAGCTCTCCCTTGATCGTAATGTTTTTAACAACTGTAGGAACCTCGTCAATAAAGAGGTCGTACTGCTCGACGCCCGGAATTCGCCTCATAGCGACTGAGTGATCGACTACAATGCATTCATGATTGTCCGCATTGACGGTATCTCTCAGCGCTTTTCCGCAGTCCGAGTATGTCTGGATACCGTCCTCGGTCGTGCCGATGTCTTTACCGGTAATCACCTTTGTTTTGAAAAAGGCCTGCGAGAACGCCTCGCCAATTTCGCGGCTTAACTTTTTTCGTGGAGTGGCAATAATATTTCGAGATTGAGGCTTGATAACCATCGGTAGTGCGTGGGTCTTGCCGGAGGCAGTTGGCGAAGAGACGTAGTTAATTTCCATCATTGATATAATTTCTAATTATTAAAATAAGACACAGTAATTCTTTTGCAGTCTTGATTTTCTATTTGGGAGGATGTGTTCTCGGTAAGAGGGCACGGCTATAAATGCCAATGCCTCCGGCATCTGTCCTACGGACAGGGAGCTATCTCAATACAGAATTCTTGATTATGGCAGTTAGCAAACCTGACTTTAAGCAGGTTGAAAAAAAAGTAGTCACGATAAATATAAAAAATTATATATATTATAATAAGTGTGACATAAATTAAATTTAGTGTAAGTTCTAATACAATTAATTTTTTTCAACCTGTTGTCACAGCAAGATTGCTGACTGGCGATATTCAATAAAAATAATATTAAAAAATACCCCGTCCAAGGGACGGATGCCCTTGGGCATCAACAGATGAAGATAGTTATACGCTAAGAAACCCGTAATCTCAATAAAAATATTGTTCAGGGTATCCAAAAAATTTACAGGTGCAGATGTTGCGTATCAAAAAGTAAGATTTCCGAGACCCTTCCAAAAAGGTCGTTTGACCCGTCTCTTTTTATGTCTTATAACTTATTCCAATAAGCCCTTAGGAATTAAGAGACATGGCACTCGTCGGATACGCCCGAGTTAGCTCAATTGGTCAGTCCTTGGAAGTTCAGCGAGAGAAGCTGCTCGAAGCAGGAGTTGATGCCGAACTCATTTATGAAGAGAAGAAATCCGGCTTGGATAGCGAGCGGCCACAGTTGAAAGAGGCTCTTCGTTTTGTCCGGAAGGGGGACACGCTGCTTGTCTCTCGTGTCGACAGGCTAGCCCGTTCTACCGCAGACCTTTATCGTATTGTCGATGACCTGGAAAAAAAGGGTGTCGGCTTTCAATGTATCGATCAGCCGGAATTGGATACTACGAGCAAGTACGGTCGGCTGATGTTCGGAATCCTGGCTTCTATATCTGAGTTCGAAACTGGCCTACGGAAAGAGAGGCAAATGGATGGGATTGCTGCTGCCAAGGTAAAAGGCACCAAATTCGGCAGGAAAGTCCAACTGACGACAGGGGTGATCGCCACCATTTCCAAGATGAGGTCCGACGGCAAGTTGATCCGGGATATTATGGCCGAAACGAAGCTGAGCAAGGCTACGGTTTATAGGGCGCTATCTGACAGATCCGTCGATATCCCTATAGTCTCTTACATTTAATTCACACAGGCTTGACTGGCTGTTGCGTCCGCTTGGCTTGCGGCTCCTTCCATGCTGTTTGCATTCTGAGTTTGACCACATCTTCGGTACATAGCTGCGGCTTGTCGGAACACCCCCGCCTCTTGACGAGCCATGTTGCAGATTCCAAGACCAGTTTGAGCCTTCAAGCGGGCAATTGACGCCTCAACGTTGGCTGAATCGCAGGAGCCGCCCGACAATCCAAAAGTCTGACCGCCATTATTGTTTACTATAGGTGAAGAGATTGCCGGGGCGACGTTGATACCTCGTGATGCTGCAATACCGTTGGCAATCCCGGCAACCATAGCAGCGGCCGCCGCATTGGCATTTGCACTGTCCGTGTTTGAATACCCGTTAGGATCATTCCCGCCATTTGCGTTCACTTTCTTCTGCCAAGGGGAATAGCCAATGCCAGTCTGGTAATAGACGAAGCACCGGGCGAATTTCTTGCGGCATTCTGCCATGGAGCGGTTTGCGGCAGCTTGACCTGATGGCATTGACCACGACCAGAAGCAGCTCGTTCTATCTCCATCCACTCCAGCGACGGCAGCAAGTGGTTCGGGCCTGTGCTGAATTTCGCTGTTCCAATAGCTGGTGCAGGCATTGTAGGCTCGCTGCGTCTCACTCAATCCAGAAACGCAAGACGAGATAAGTAGAACAGAAGTCCCTAGCAGGCATACCTCAATTCCCGACCACAATTTGCCCACGTTACCTCGCAAAAAAACTTCTTAATCAAATTTAGAGTTCTGGAGTCGGTATTTACTTATAGTCACTTACCGGACAGAGCCATAAAAATGTCAGTATGTCCCTTGCGCTTCGATATCATCCCCTTATAGTTTCTGCATATATCAAGTAATATAAATCAGAAACTTTCATCTCAAAACCTGTGAACTTCAAAAGAGACATGTCGTTCAAAACGTTCCTCTACGACTGAACGTCGATAAAATTTATATCGTTTCGATCCCTACGTATAAGCTCGACCGGTCTAAGAAAGTGGGAGTATTTGTTGGAGTTCATTGATGAAATCTACGAAGCCGCCGCAGTTCCGGAGAATTGGACTGGGAATGGGGTCCTCGAGAAGCTAGCCAATGTAGCTAAATGCGTCGATGGAATATTATTTGCGATTGCTCCGGACGGAGGGGTCCGATGGGTAAGTAATGACGCCGCTAACGAAAAGATGGAGACCTATGTCCGGGACCGATGGGTTTTACAAAACCCATATCTGCAAACCGAAGAGCGCATTAGGAAATTCAACGAGCCTCGATTTCTGCTGGACACGGACGTTATGTCTGCCGAGGAAATGCGTGAAAGCTCATATTACCAGAACTTTATGCTTCCTCACGGGTGTTATTGGCATGCGGGAACTTCGATAATCGCTGCGTCGGGCGACACGATAAAACTGTCGGTCCATAGAAGTTTTGAGGCAGGACCACTCGCACCTAAATCAATTGATCAACTGACAGCTCTTCGGCCGCATCTCGCTCGGGCTTCGCTAATTGCTGCTCGCCTTCGCTTTCAACAGGTGAAGATTGCCTTAGATGCACTAGACGCTATGGGCTTCATGGCTGCTGCGATCAAAAATGGGCGACTTTTGCAAGCTGGCGCAAATTTCGCAAAACTCATTCCGTCTGTAATAGAAGATCGATCGGACAAAATAGTTTTCAAGGCACAATCTGCCAACAGGTATTGGGCCAACCTTATAGAGGGAAAGGTCTTGCGGTATGGCGGGTCGTTCCCCATTGCAGCCACAGAGTTATTTTCATCCATGGTCGTCCACATCCTGCCGATCGCCGGATCAGCCCATGACGTGTTTGGAACAGCGGACGCTTTGATCGCTGTGACCGAAGCTTCAAGGGAGTTAGCCGTGGCAGACGGCACACTCATGGGGCTTTATGATCTCACACCGGCAGAGTCAGAAGTTGCAAGAGAAATAGCTGCCGGCCGTGATGTTAACTCAATTGCGAAGCTTAGAGGCGTCTCGACAGGTACAATTCGAGTGCAACTGCATTCAATTTTCGAGAAAACTGGGGCTCGACGTCAGAGCGAACTGACACGCTTAATTTCGCAGATCGGAAGGCAGTAAACATCTCTGGTTTAATAATGAACTGACGATGCATTATGAATTTGTACGTTTAATAATGCTAATAATATTTCTAGAACGGTGTTCTAGCAGATTTCGTTTTTTGCTTATCGGCAAGAATACCTAGTCATAAGAATAACGGCAAAAAATTAAATGCTGGAGAAGAAAAAATTCGGATTTCGTATATCGTTTGATATATGTGTTGAGCTAAAAATGTCGTTAGTTTCCAGTTTGTTGCATAGTCATCAAGAGCTGGGAGTTAGGCATGAAGAAGTCTTTATTCGTCGGTGCTGCGGTACTTTTGTGCTCGTTTGGCTTGCATTCCTCTGTTTCTGCTCAGGAAACCACTGTCTCTTTCTGCAAGCCCGGCTATACGACAGAACAGACGCCGACTGAGCTTGCAATTTGCAACGATCCCAGTGGTCGGACAGAGCTATATATCTCTAGCGCTCTCGCTCTTATGAACGACGAAAACGTTTCATCGTCCGACAGGAAGCGCTTTCTGAAGGAACAGGACAATTGGTACGATTTCCTATCATCCCTTTGTAAATCGAGCGATTTGAGCTGTATTGAAGCGTCGGCTAAGAAGCGGCTGCAAACAGTACAGGGCCGGGTTTTGGCGGCGGTGGCAAATTCAACTTCGACCGGCAAAAAAAATGCCGATACTGATGCCAAAACTGGCATCGATACGATGCAGGATAGCTCAAGCGAACCCAATATTCCCGACATGCCTGATATGATCGACGTGGCTACGTTAATGCCACACTTCAACGGTCCGCCAAAAAGTGATCTGACCCCTGACGACAGCGCTTTGCTGACACTTATTGCTTCGATTAACGAGGGGGCCATACGTTTGGGAAACTTGGAACTCGCTCTAGATAAGTCAGGCCAGATCCAGGATATGGCAAAAAATATGGTAAATGATCACAGTGCCATTAACGAGGGTTTGAAGGAGCGCTTTGATCCGAAGGACAAGCCTAACGACAAGACTATGTGGGTCAGAAAACATGTCGATGACGCAAAATCCAAACTCACTGGACTGATGAAGTCGCCAAAGAGCTTTGAGCAAGCTTATCTTGTCGGAGAATTTGGATTCCACTCTGGTCTCGTTACTTACCTCGATAGCCTTACTACGGCGAACCTTAGTCCCGAGGTCGAAGATTTTCGAGTTAGCACCGTAAAGGTCCTGACTGAGCATCGTGATATGGCGAAGACGATCGCCAAGGCATACCAGATAAGCCTGAAGCAATGAGAGCACGAAGACTTTGGCTACCATGCCTTTTGTCGGCGTGCTTTCTCTTTACGGTTTCGTCTCACGCCCAAAACGCCCCGAAGCCTCGAAAAAGAGTGATTATCGCTATCACCGGGATGGATTATTCGCCCTCAATCGTCACCGTGAACATGGGCGATGAAGTAGTGTGGGTCAATAAGGATGTCGTTCCCCACACCGTGACCGATGCGAAGGGAAGTTGGAATTTGGGCGATCTGCAGCCTAAGCAATTCCAAGGATACTTTTTTAACTCTTCAGGTTCCTACGAATACATCTGTAAGTATCATCCAGGTATGAAAGGCAGGGTAATCGTGTCAGGCGCAGCTACCAAGTAGATTTTAAGTTCGGCTCACTTTCATTTTAATCGAGAGTTCTTTAATGGTCGATACTCGCAGCCCCAAATTCTCTATCGGCACAGATGAAAGGCGGATCATGTGCAGGTCAGAAATGGAGATAATCATGCGCCAAATCATTTGAGACGCTGTGTCGAGGGTGGCGGAAAGCGAAATGACCATGTGTTTGGCTAACGTTGCGGACGATCATATTATGACACTCACAGGAAGACCTGCGAAACCCAAGTTGGGGCTGGTTTGTAAGATGCAATCGTTGTCAAATGGATGAACTCTGCGTTTTGAAATGGTTCAGTCGAATGCAGCCCGGATTTCATTCACCGATCGAAGCTTATTTCCAATGTGCACCATGGCATGGCAGTTTGGGGGTAGTGGCACCGCAGAAGGGGTATAGCTACTGCAATGTACAATGTTGCTGAGTTTCTTCTCCAAGCGAAAGCAGAACCTGATGTGACGCTATCAAATGATGGCAGAGAATTCTGGACAGACCGGCTTAAGAAAAGAGCGCTCACTGATCAGGGACCGGCTTTGCCAACTTTGCCAAGGTCGATCTAGACGCCCCTGTTGCGGCAATAACAGAATTCCAGCTTTGCCCGGATGCAAGCATTTTTCGAATCGCTGCATTCCGGGCTTTGTTTTCAGGACGGCCTTTATAGACGCCATCGAGCTTCGCTTTTTCGATACCCTGGGCTTGCCGTCTATTGCGATCGACATAGTCTTTCCGGGCAATTGCAGCCAGCATGTCGAGCATCATCCCGTTTATCGCTTCGAGTATGCGAGTCTGAATGTCGTCGGCATCAGCCTTCGCTAAAATCCAGGAGGTGGGAAGATCGAGAGACACGACCTTCACCCTCTTTTCGTGGATCTGAGTTTTCAAGCTGTCCCAATCATTGGAGTTGAGTCTTGAGAGGCGGTCGATTTGCTCAACAAGCAGAATGTCGCCAGCCTCACAGTCATTCAATAGCCTAAATAGCTCTGGTCTCTTGAGCGAAGCGCCGCTTTCGTTCTCCGCATAAAATGAGGCGATACGCATGCTTCGCTCTCGTGCAAATTTGATCAAGTCGTCCTTCGCCCTGTTGGCGTCTTGATCCTTCGTTGATGCCCTCAGATATGCTCTGACGAATGTCATAGGAATCCAACCAGTCCGTTTTACATGGTTCGATAATATCCGGTTCGCTTAGGCTACGCAAGCGCATTTATCGAACCTGTCATTTCGCCGGTTCGATTAAGCCATACCCTAAGCCCAGGCGACACCAGAAGGAACGCACACCGATTATAAAGATTTTCCTATTAGAAGCCAAAAAACGCATAATCAAAAGCTGAAGAAACCAAATGAATAATATCCCCTTACAGCAAATTGAAAACCAAGATCTGTACGAACAGATAGTGGAAAGGCTCCCTGAAAACCAGCTGCGACTAAATATAGTGGAACGAGTTCTAGCGCTACATTACTCGGAGGTCGATATCGTGGGAGACCTAGAGGGACGTCCCCTTTGCTTTACCCCCAGAATTACTCGCAATCGCCGCTTGTTGACGCTGACCACGGGCCTAAATCACGAATTTAAGTTCGTTTACGCCACTGTAATCGCCACCAACAAGATCGGATTTGACGACTTCAAAGGTGAATTTCAAGCGCATATAAAGCGTGATGCAACCGTTTGGGAGCTGCAACGTTATGGAACTCTGTCGAGAGGCAGTTTCACAAAGATGGCTGTATTGACGACTGCTGATTCAGTCGAGCTAGCTTAAAATTTCGACAGCTAGCTTTTCGCAAAACTAGCCTCGAATTTACAAACTGATAATATCCGTCGGCGCCTCATATCAGCTGTACTAAACGCACGCCTCCCCTCTGCCGGTGCAGCTCAAACGACCGACAGAGGCGCTTTTCGGCAAGCCTGGAGGCGATTGGCCAGTTGCATCTCTTTCCTTTTGACCGCATCTTTGAGTCAACCCTGCGAGGGGACTCACTGTGGGCGGCGCATATGAGTTCGGGCATAAGCTGTGCGGACATCAGCACCCAATTTTTGTCAAATGCGATGGACCCCAGCTTTCCTCAATCGCACTTATTTTTCAATTTGACGTTTTAAGGTTTGTGTGTAAGCGCCGTCTCCGCCCCATTGGATTGGGTGTATTTTGAGGCTTGCTGCATATGCGAGAAGGTTTCCAGTTGTATCTGGAGATTTTCATGGCAGATGATGGATTTGTTGGTCGCTACGAAGTTGTCGAGCCGCGCCGCGGAAACCGGCGTTGGCCGGATGATGTGAAGGCGCGGATCGTGGCGGAAAGCTTTGAGCCTGGTGTTCGCGTTGTGGATGTCGCGCGCCGTCACGGCGTTATAGCAAACCAGCTTTCCGATTGGCGACGTCAGGTGCGCGACGGCATTCTGGTGCTGCCGTTTGCGGCGGCAACGACGCCGTCGGAGCACGATGGTATCGAGCCGGCATTCGTGCCTCTGGCAATCGCTGCGGATGCGCCTGAGCCTGTCAATCGGTTGCCGCTGCCGAAGCTGGCCTCCGACGGGCCGAAGGTGCAGGTTTTGACGTTGGAGATTGGCTCAGACGTTGTGATGCGGGTTCCGAACGATGTGCCCGTTGAACGGGTCGCCGCTCTGGTTCGCGCTGTGCGAGGAGCGCCATGATTGTCGCGGGCCAACGACTGCCGATCCTGATCGCAACGCGTCCGGTGGACTTCCGCTGTGGGCATCAGGCGCTGGCTCTGATGGTGCAGACCGAGTTGAAGCTCGATCCACATTCCGGGATTACGGTCATCTTCCGGTCGAAGCGCGGAGATCGTCTGAAGATCCTGGTGTGGGATGGCAGCGGAATGGTGTTAATATATAAAATTCTGGAACAAGGCAGCTTTGCTTGGCCCAAGGTTCAGGATGGAACGATGCGTCTTTCCAGGGGTCAGTATGAGGCCATGTTCGAAGGTCTGGACTGGCGACGGGTGATGGCGCAACGGGTGAGTGCGCCGTCTGCAGCGGGGTAAATTCTGGCGGCTCTCGCATTGTTTTATTTGGATTTTTGATGCCATTTTGCTATAAAGTGGCATGTCGCAATCCTTTGATCTCAGCTTGTATCCGGACCTTCCACCAGAGGTCGCCAAAGCCTTCGCGGAGATGCAGTTCGAGCTGTCGGTCGAGCGTGCAGCACGTCAGCACGAGCAGGCAGTTGTGGCCGAAAAGGATGTGTTCATCGCCGAGTTGAAGGAGCTGATCGAGACACTCGAGGGTCAGGTTCATGAATATCGGCGCGCGAAGTTCGGGCCGAAATCGGAAAAGCTTGATCCGGGGCAGATGGAACTGGCACTGGAAGACCTTGAAACGGCGATTGCCGAAACACAGGCGCGGATCGCCGCCGTCGAGAAGAAGATCGAAGCCAGCGCAATCAATCCTGGAGAGGTTGGCGATCCGGACAAGGCCGTTTCTCGCAAGGAGCGTAAGGCCCGTGCACTGCCTGAACACCTGCCTCGGGTCGAGCGCGTGATCGAGCCCGAGAGCATCGTTTGCCCCTGCGGTTGCGGCAACATGGTGCGGATCGGCGAGGATCGGACGGAACGGCTCGACCGGGTCCCGGCACGCTACGAGGTGATCGTCACGATCCGCCCGAAATACGCATGTCCCAAGGGGCGAACTGGCGTTGTCCAGGCCAAAGCGCCTGCACATTTGCTGGAAGGGAGCTGGCCGACCGAAGCCCTTCTGGCGGAGATTGCCGTCTCCAAGCATTCCGAACATATGCCGCTCAACCGGCAGGCCGAGGTCATGGCACGACACGGGGTGCCGATAGACCGCACGGTCCTGGCCGATTGGATGGGGCGCACGGGCAGCGAAATCCGGCCGGTGGTCGACCATATGGCTAAACAGCTCCTGTGGGACAGCACGCGGCTCTATGTCGATGAGACGACCGCCCCGGTTCTTGATCCGGGGCGAGGCAAGACGAAGACGGGTTATCTCTGGGCCGTGCTGCGTGACGACCGCGGCTGGAATGGCTCTGCGCCATCAGGCGTGGTGTTCCATTATCGGCCTGGGCGTAAAGGCGAATATGCCGCTGAAATCCTCGACGGGTTCAACGGCACGATCCAGGTCGATGCCTACGGTGGTTACTCTCACCTTGCCACGTCGGAGCGTGTGGGCGGCGATCCCTTGAAACTGGCTTTCTGTTGGGCACACGGGCGCAGAAAGCTGATCAAGGCCACGCCGAGGAGCGGATCACCCATCGTTGATGAGGCGCTCATTCGCATCGCCGCGCTCTACAAGATCGAAGACAGTATTCGAGGCAATGAGCCCGAACATCGTCGGGCAGTCCGACAGGAGTTGTCGCTCCCGCTGGTGGACAAGTTCTTCACATGGATCGCGGCTCAGGCTGCACGTGTCTCACGCAAGTCAGATCTTGGAAAAGCCTTGGCATACATGCTGACGCGGCAAGACGGCTTCAGATTGTTCTTAGACGACGGCCATGTCGATATTGACTCCAACCTGGTGGAAAACGCGATCCGTCGCCCGGCCATGAACCGCCGCAATGCGCTCTTCGCCGGCCACGATGAAGGGGGCCGAAATTGGGCCCGGTTTGCCAGCTTGATCGGCACATGTAAAATGAATGGAATTGAGCCTTACGCCTATCTGTGCGACCTCTTCACCCGCCTCGCAAACGGCCACCTCGCCAAAGACATCGATGCCCTAATGCCTTGGGCCTATGCCGCCCGCATCAAGTCCTCACAATGAGCTCGTCAGATACTCGTCGGTGAGCTCACATCCGGCCCCAAAGGCAATACTATCAAGCCGCTGCAACTGAAAAATCAATGGGGCGTGGACGCCGCATACGTTTGTGTTGCGATTTTGAAAATTGCATCGCATCATGATGCCATGCAATCATGGCTAGTATTGGATCGAAAATGAGCCTCGTACAATCTGTAAAGCCACCGAGCGACAGCGAAATCGCCGAAATCGGTGCGGGGCCTTCCCTTGTGCAATATTTCGGCATCGAGGGATTGTATGGCTATCGATCTATTTCGCTCGCATCACCTTTTGCCGCAACGATTCTGATAGCTAAAAATGGTTCCGGTAAAAGTACACTCCTTGGGGCGCTTGATGCGGTACTGAAGTGCCAGTTCTATCGCTTGCAGGGTCTAGATTTTAAAACTATCCGCCTATCGCTGCGAGGCTTAGAAAACGATTTAACTATCACCAGGGAAGACGTAGAGAGTCTAACTAACCTGCCTCCAGACAGCGAATTGTTGCGATATGCTCGATTATTAGAAGTTGATGTAACTACAATTCGAAAATTTTTATCGGAAGACTACCCCACATTGAAGGGAGACTACTCGGCGCTCACGGATACCAAAATATTCAGTGCGCTTCTAAAGAACAGTGGATTTAATTACGGCGAGGCAACAAATATATGCCAAAAACTGCAATCCGTTATCTACACAAATAATGAAGATCTCGCCTTTAATCAGAGGGAGATACGTTTGGCGTTGAACGATGTTGACGTCCTTTATTTGCCCACGTTCCGGCGTGTGGAGCTGCCACTTCAAAGTGACCAAGGTCGTGCCCGTCGAGCCAAATTGCGGTTTGCCACCTCCTCAAGCCTCTATGGCGCAGATATTCAGTTCGGTCTCGGTGATATTCATGATCGCCTTTCCGAATTGAATCAGCGAATACTAGCAGATTCGAATATAGGTTACCGCCGTATCAGCGCAAATATCATAAATGAATTGATCGACGGGACATTTGAGCGAGACTCTTTCGAGGCAGATAAACTGCCTGACAGAGAGTCACTTGAACTATTCTTTTCCCGACTTCGTGAAGGTGGGCGTAGAATCGGACCGTATAGCGATGTAAACATACCAAGCATCGAAAAGATTTATGGGTCCGACGACATCGGCGGTGAATCTCGAAAAACACTTCGATATTTTCTAAGCAAGCTTTATGACGTCATCAATTCCACAAAAGATATTGAGCTTCGAGTCGAAGAATTCATTGCTATCTGCAATAAATATTTAAGTGATGACGATGAAAGCGCAGATACAATTGACTCAGTACAATCTCAAAAGCAGCGCAGATTGGACGGTAAGTTACTGCGTCTTAATAGACGAAACCTGAAAGTACATGCGGAAAGTACGGCTTCTCGAAGAAAGATTCCTTTAGACTCGCTTTCATCTGGCGAGAAACAAATGGTCTCTTTGTTTGCGAAGTTGTATTTGTATGAGAAAGAAAAAATTGTCCTGATAGACGAACCGGAACTTTCGATGTCCCTGAAATGGCAGCGTCAAGTCCTTGCGGACGTCATAACTGCCCCGCTCTGCAAACAAGTTATCGCCATAACTCACTCGCCATTCGTGTTCGACAATCCGCTGGAGCCATTTGCTAGAGCCGTTAATCTTTCCCTGGATGTCGACGCAATCGAACCGGTGGAATTTTACGACGAAGATAACGATGAGTGAAAATTATATCCAGGAGACTGACAAGTATTTGAACAGTATTAAGGCCGCAAGAGATGCCGATGCGGTGCTTAAAATGGAGCTAATCAGCGTAAAGAGTGACCTCCCCGGTAGACTAATTTTCGTTTTTGAAGGGGATGAAGACAAGATTGTGTATTTTAACTGGATAAACAGAATATCCACCGGAATTGTGTATGAGCCACTTCCCATGCGTGGGAAAAAGAGAGTCCTTAGATTACGCAACGCTGCTATTCGTGATCGAGGGGATCTTTTAGCCGGTGTACATTTCTTCATCGATCGAGACTTTGACGACTGGGCGGGCTTCGGTGCGCATGAAAGCACGTTTATCACCGAAAGCTATTCAGTAGAAAATTACCTGGTGTCGCCAGATGTACTTCGACAGTTCCTAATTAACGAATTCCATTGCCATGGCAGGCCGATCCTTCGGGAGCGAATAATTACTGATTTTACTAAATTATATAATGATTTTCTGGAAGAGACTAAGGACGTTAATCATCGAATATTTTTGGCTAGGAAACTTGGGTTAAACGCAGCAAATCTCCCCGAGAAGCTAGGCACATTTGTTGAATTCGATCTGTCTTCGGTTCGCAAGAAGTACGATAACATCGTGACGGTCGTCAAAGTCGACAGGGAGCCAGACATCACCGAGATTGGGGATCTTAATAGAGAATTTGAAGCACTAGACCGCCCAATGAGATATCGTGGCAAATATTGTTACCGGTTCTTTGATCGTTGGCTACATGAGCTGGGAAAGGATTACAATTCGCCGACCAGCACGTATTTTAGTGATCTCGACCGTACGTCCAATGCCAAACTTCAAGAGATTACGCTAGGAAGCATGGCTTCCAAATCAGCCATTCCAGACGGGTTGGAGCGATTTATAGCTGCCGTCCCGGCGCTGCCGGATCAGATCTGATCGGTGTATCGGCGGCGTCATGAAACGGCGTTTTAAATCGAAAAAACGATCCGTCCATGCTCTGCGAAGCTTCGCTGGGAAGTTCCAAGCGCAGATATGCGGCGAAGCCATTTGCTATATATTAGAAGGTAGCCGCAAAGACCCGTTTTCAGTTACCCAAGTCATTTACCGCTGACGGTGTTGAACCGCACGAAATCGTCCCGCTTGCCCAAACGATAAATGCTGGCATTCATCACGAGACCTCGACGTCGGGTCACAGCTTCCCATTAGCCAATCTTCCTCCTCCTACGTCCGGCCTTAAGTGCAGCGGGTTTAGCTTCACCAGCCACAGGCAGAGTGAAGAGATCCCCCAGAGGCACCCCAAGAACGGCTGCAAGCGCCTCCATCACATTTAGAGTGACGTTTTCTTTTCCACGCTCCACACGTCCCAAGTAGGCGCGATCGATTCTGGCCTCAAAAGCTAGAGCCTCTTGGGAGAGCTGCCGGCCAACCCGAATTTTTCTGATATTCCAGCCCAACAATTCTTTCGCGTCCATAAGACGAGAAAACAAATAGCAGATTGACAATCCACGGACTGACAATCTCTAATAACGTATTGAAGCCGATTTGCAGCGATCGACCGCATTCCCGTTTCCGGCCTCGCCATAACCTCTTGAGGGAGCAATACGATGGAGTTTCGACACACCAAGCGCCTAATATTAGCGGAATCAAAAAAACGGGTATTCAGCGGACAGAGCAGTGAGGATTTACAAAACAAACTTGTTACAGCAATTTTCGTGTTCGTTTTCGGTATGATGACGATGTTCGTTGGCCCAATTCTCTTGGCTATTTTCAAAAAGAAGCGATTCCATCCGAGTGTCTTTGCGACTGGCTCGGCTCAAGAGATCGAACCTCACGAAGTTACTACGTTGCTCGCTAAATCGGAATATGAGCTCGGTACGGACGAGAAAGCGGAAATCCTCATCAAGACGGAGAAGAACAACTTCCTGTTGTTTACGAACAGGCATGTTTTCTACGAATTGGGTGCAACTGCAAAAATCATGGAGCGAAAGACTGTATCCGGCAAGCTGCCGCTGTCGCAGGCGAAAGAGATCAAGTTCAAGAATAGAACCATCGTCTCGGATATCATGATTGGCGACGAGCTAATCGGCAGTCTGTCAAATGGCAGCTCCGATCGGATCAATCGGCTTCTGAAAGAAATTGCCAAGGATGTCCGGGAGGACGCCAATGTCGGGTGAATACGGACTCGCTCTCGCTTTAGCAATTTTGTTGTATTTTCTGCCTTTCTTCATTGCGTACAATAGGGCGCTGGCGAACAAGGGCTCGATTTTCATATTGAACTTGCTTTTTGGGTGGACCGGCATCGGTTGGATCGTATTGTTATTTTACAGTTTTCTGTCGAAGAATTCAGAAAACGGCAATTTTGTTTGAAAATCGAGAGACGCAAATGAAAACGAACGCCGCATGTGCCTTTTTGGCGATAGCTTTTTTTACGTCGCCGGTTTTTACGTCGCCCGTTTTTGCGTTCCCGCTAAATGGAAGTCGGGAGTTCTCGGATTCTGTCATTGGCTACTCAAGCAAGAGCTACACCGACTCGTATCTCGCAAAATTGCCCGTCCATATCGTGTTGCAAGGCTGGTGTGATCGCTATTCCGATGTCAACCTTAACCTTTATGTCTACGACAGTCGGGGCAAGCTGGTGGCCAAGTCAGAAAATCCCGAGTGCTGGCAAGAGGTAACGTTTACGCCAACGAAACAGCAGCGTTTTGAGCTTGTCGTGAAGAGCCGGCATTCCGTATCGGCGATGAAATATGACATCAAAATTGAGGCTGAGTTTGGGGAGCCGGGGGAGCAATAGCTAATTTGCACTCAAAATCGGCTCTTCAAGTGAACGCTTAAATAATAGGCGATTGTTCAAGTAAATCACATTTGACTAGTGCGCTACCACCCGAGCGCTTTTTCGTCGTGTGAGAAATAATAATCTAGAGCTGCGGAAATCGATTTTTTAGACCCGCTAGGGGAGGGCTGATAATAGGGCAACGTAGTTTGCAAAAAGCGCCGATCCGCACAGGAAGTTGGTTGAAAATTTTCACACCGTATGAGACACTGGTTCGAATTAGACGGTTATTAATCGAACAAAATCAAGGCCAGGCCCGTGGGCTTGGACATATGGCGCCCACCTACGTTTGTAGGCACCCAGGATCGTAAAAAACCACCGGTCGTCGTGGATCGCACTTTTCGCCTTCGGGCGGGTTTTACGCAATTTGCCTTGCGACTTCTGTCTCCGCGCCCGTCGCGCCCACTATAATCTTCCTTTTTTGAAGAGAATATTGTCGCCCATCAAGGCGCTGCGCCAAAAATGCCTGAATTCAGAGAGATGTGACGGCGACATGTCGTCGCCTTGAAAGAATCTGCGTACAACCGCCGAATAGAAATATTCGCGTTGACGTACATCTGCTAAGCGGGGCGCAGAAGTGACCCATTCAAACAGGTAAAGTATGTCGAGCCCGATCGATCTGGAACCAGCCGAAGACGACCTCGAGGAGCGCGGCTGGCTGGTCACGATGTTGCGCCGCTATCGCACGCAGTTGCTGGCGCTGGGCAGCGTCGTCGTCTTCGGGATGGTCGCTTATGCGATTTTCCATCTGACGACGGAAGTCCGTTACGACGATATCGTGCTGGCATTGAGCGACACCTCCGCCCGTGCGATCCTGCTTGCGCTGCTGTTTACCGGCCTGAGTTTCTTCGCGCTGATATTCTACGATACCAACGCGCTCGAATTCATCGACAAGAAGGTGCCGTTTCCGCATGTGGCGCTGACGGCATTCAGTGCCTACGCCGTCGGCAACACTGCCGGTTTTGGCGCATTGAGCGCAGGCGCGATCCGTTACCGCGCCTATTCGCGCATGGGGCTGACGCCGGAAGACATCGGCCGCATCGTCGCCTTCGTGACGCTGTCGTTCGGTCTCGGCCTTGCCGCTGTCGGTTCGATTGCGCTGATGATCATTGCCGATGAAATGGGGCCGTTGATCAATGTCGACAGCCTCGTGCTGCGCGGCGTCGCCGGTGTCATCCTGGGGCTACTGGCGGTCTTGCTCTACATGGGCCGCGGCGGGCGGGTGATTTCCATCGGCAGCTTCACGCTGCGTCTGCCGGATTCGCGCACCTGGTCGCGCCAGTTCCTGGTCACCGCCTTCGATATCGCGGCGTCAGCGACCGTTCTCTACGTGCTGCTGCCGGAATCGTCGATCGGCTGGCCGACATTCCTCGCGGTCTATGCCATCGCCGTCGGCCTCGGCGTCCTCAGCCATGTCCCGGCCGGCCTTGGCGTGTTCGAGACCGTGATTGTCGCTTCGCTCGGCAGCGCCGTCAACGTCGATGCCGTGCTGGGCTCGCTGGTGCTCTACCGGGTGATCTACCATGTGATCCCGCTGCTGCTTGCGATCATGGTCGTTGCGGCGACCGAACTGCGCCGCTTCGTCGACCATCCCGCTGCTTCCAGCGTGCGGCGTGTCGGCGGGCGGCTTATGCCGCAGTTGCTGTCGACCTTCGCGCTGTTGCTGGGCGTCATGCTAATCTTTTCGAGCGTCACGCCGACGCCGGATGAAAACCTCGAGTTCCTGTCGGATTACCTGGCCCTGCCTGTGGTCGAAGGAGCCCACTTCCTGTCGAGCCTCGTCGGCCTTGCCATGGTCGTCGCAGCCCGTGGGCTGGGCCAGCGCCTCGATGGCGCCTGGTGGGTTTCGGTGGGCTGCGCGGTTGCAGCGGTAACTCTGTCGCTGCTAAAGGCAATCGCGCTCGTCGAGGCGTCGTTCCTGCTGTTCTTCATCTTCGGACTGTTCGTCAGCCGCAAGCTGTTCAATCGCCCGGCTTCGCTCGTCAACCAGGCGCTGACAGCCGGTTGGCTGATGGCGATAGCGGTCATCTGTATCTGCGCCATCGTCATCCTGTTCTTCGTCTATCGCGACGTCGCCTACAGCAACCAGCTCTGGTGGCAGTTCGAGTTTGCCGACGAGGCGCCGCGTGGCCTGCGTGCCGTGCTCGGCCTTTGCATCGTTGCCTCCGGTATTGCCGCGTTCAGCCTGCTCCGTCCGGCGACCTCGCGGCTGCTGCCGGTCTCGGACGACGATGTCGAGCGGGCCGTTGCCATTGTCGAAGCGCACGGCATCGCCGACGCCAATCTGGTTCGGATGCGCGACAAGAGCATCATGTTCTCCGAGAAGGGCGATGCCTTCATCATGTACGGCAAGCGCGGTCGCTCCTGGATCGCTCTGTTCGATCCGATCGGGCCGCGGCACGCGCTGGCCGATCTCGTCTGGCGCTTTGTCGAATCCGCCCGTACGGCGGGCTGTCGGTCGGTGTTCTACCAGATCTCGCCGGGGCTCCTTTCGCACTGCGCCGATGCCGGCATGCGGGCCTACAAGCTCGGCGAACTCGCCGTCGTCAATCTCAACACATTCGAGCTGAAGGGCGGCAAGTGGGCCAATCTCCGCCAGACGGCAAGCCGTGCGGTGCGCGACGGGCTTGAATTCTCGGTCATCGAGCCGCAGAACGTGGGCGAGGTGCTGGACGAACTCGCGGCAGTCTCGAACGCCTGGCTGGAAGACCACAACGCCAAGGAAAAGGGCTTCTCTCTCGGCGCCTTCGATCCCGACTATATCCTATCGCAGCCGGTCGGCGTTCTCAGGAAGGACGGCCGCATCGTTGCGTTTGCAAACATACTCGTGACGTCGACCCACGAAGAGGGCTCGATCGACCTAATGCGCTTTTCGCCTGACGCACCGAAGGGTTCCATGGACTTTCTCTTCGTCCAGATCCTCGAGCATCTTAGGAATGCCGGATTTCAGCGCTTTAACCTCGGGATGGCACCTCTATCCGGAATGTCGAAGCGTGAATCGGCGCCGGTCTGGGACCGGATCGGCGGCACGGTTTTCGAACACGGTGAACGGTTTTATAACTTCAAAGGGCTAAGAGCCTTCAAAGCAAAATTTCATCCCGACTGGCAGCCGCGCTATCTCGCGGTTTCAGGCGGGGTCAGTCCGATGATTGCGCTGATGGACGCGACGTTCCTGATCGGCGGCGGACTAAGAGGAGTCGTCAGGAAATGATCTTGAAATACGCAGCTTCCTTCGCAATGGCGGCCTTGCTCATGCTGGGTGTCGCCCACGCGGACGAGGTCAATAAGAAATACGACACCGGCATCATCCCGTCGCCGCACATCCTTGTGCCGACGGGCAAGGTGGTCGGCGAAGTCGTGCTGATCTCGGATATCGGTGGCTGGGGCGACAAGGAAAACGCCGTTGCACAGACGCTGCTGGCGAAGGGCTCGATGGTCATCGGGATCGACTATCCTTCCTTCCTGAAGGCACTCAACAATTACGATGTCAGCCAGAACGATGGCTGCATCTATATGGTTTCCGACATCGAGTCGCTGAGCCAGCAGGTACAGCGGTCTGTCGCCGACAGCGCCTACGAGCTGCCGATCATCGCCGGCGTTGGCGCTGGTGGCACCATGGCGCTGGCAATTGCCGCGCAGACACCGGACGCCACTGTGTCACAGACACTGGCCGTCGATCCTGCCGCAGGCATCGCCCTCACCAAGGATCTCTGCACGCCCGCCGAAAAGGTCAAGACCGGCGACAACGTCGTCATCGGACTGATGGACGGCGTGCTGCCAAACCCGATCATTGCCAGCTTCACCCCGGCAGCGCCCAAGGATGGCCGCGACCATGTCGAGGCGATGCAGAAGGATCATCCGGAAATCGAAATCCGCGATTCCACGGACGACGCCATGACGACCCTCAGCAACACGCTGGTCGACCTGGTGAAGTCGCTGAGCGCCGAAAAATCACCGCTTGGCCTGCCCATCAACGTGCTTGAAACCAAGCCGACCGAGGACACGCTGGCGATCATCTATTCTGGCGACGGCGGATGGCGCGACATCGACAAGGAAGTCGGCTCCTATCTCCAGGATCAGGGCATTCCGGTGGTCGGCGTCGATACGCTGCATTATTTCTGGTCGGAGCGTAAGCCACAGGAAACTGCAGACGACCTGGGCCGCATCATCGATTACTACACCAAGCACTTCAATGTGCAGCACGTGGTGCTGATCGGTTACTCGTTCGGTGCCGACGTCATCCCGGCCAGCTACAATCTGCTGAAGCCGAAGGAACGCAGCCAGGTGGTGCAGATGTCGCTGCTGTCGCTGTCGCGCAAGGTGGACTATGTCATCTCGGTAATGGGCTGGCTCGGCGCTTCCAGCGAGGGCAAGGGCGGCGATCCGCTCAAGGACCTTAAGAAGATCAACCCGAAGATCGTCCAGTGCGTGTATGGCACGGATGACGACGAGGACGTTGCCTGCCCTGATCTGAAGGGCACCGGCGCCGAAGTCGTCGCCATGGCCGGCGGTCACCATTTCGACGACGATTACGAGACATTGTCGAAGACGATCATCGCCGGCGTTAAAAGCCGCCTCGGCGAGTAGGGAACATCCGGCCGGGACATTGCTTGTCGCAGTGCCCCGGCGAGACTATCTAGCTTTGCATCTGACTGCGGCTGACGGTATCTGGGGCAATCTTCGACCTGCGACGCCTGCGTCGGCCCGGTCGATCATCCGCCAACCGAAAGAGATACTCCTTGTCCGCTGATAACGTTTCCGTCTTCGATAAAAGCTACGCCGCCTTCCTGTTCGACATGGACGGGACGATCATGAACTCAATCGCCTCCGCAGAACGGGTCTGGGGCGCCTGGGCTGCGCGCCAGGGCCTGGATGTCGAGAAATTCATGCCCACCATGCACGGCGCCCGCGGTATCGATACGATCCGCAACCTCAATCTTCCCGGCGTAGATCCTGCTGTCGAAGCCGCTGCAATCGAGAGGGACGAGATCGCCGATGTCGCCGGCGTCGTGCCGATTTCCGGTGCCATCGATTTCCTTGCCTCGCTGCCTGCCGACCGCTGGGCCATCGTTACCTCGTCGCCGATTGCGCTTGCCAAGGCGCGGCTGGCGGAAGCGGGAATCCCGATGCCGCGTTTCATCGTGACTGCCGAGGACGTCAAGGTCGGCAAGCCCAATCCGCAGTGCTACATTCTGGGTGCCGAACGGCTGGGCGTGAGCGTCACCGAATGCTTGGTGTTCGAGGACGTGCCGGCTGGTATCAAGGCTGGCGAGGCGGCAGGCGCCGACGTCATGGTTATCACCGCGACGCATAGCCACCCGATGCAGACACCGCACACGACGATCCTCAATTATGATAACGTCAGCGCCCGTATCGGCGCCAACGGAAAACTGTCGGTGGTGCGCGCCTGAGGGGTGCAGCCACGCCCGGGGCGTTGGCTTACGGGATGGACGACATGGCTTCGAGTGAGATGAAAGCACAGCTTCGCAAGGAACGGCTGGCGGCTCGCGACGCGCTGCCGGCGGATTTGCGGGCGCAAAAAAGCGCCACCATGGTGCGGTGTGGTGATGCGGAAATTCGCTTCGAGCCGGGAGCGGTTATTGCCGGCTTCCTGCCCATCCGCTCCGAGGCGGACATCCGGCCGCTGCTCGATCTGTTGCGATCGCGGGGCGCGCGGGTCTGTCTTCCTGTAGTTGTCGACAGGGAAACAATCGTCTTTCGCGAACTGGCAGATGCCCGTTCGCTTGTTCCCGGTGCCTTCGGTACGCTCGGCCCTGACGAGACCGCAGCTTTGCTCGAACCCGATATCCTGCTGGTGCCGCTATCGGCCTTCGACGCTGCCGGACGGCGGATTGGCTACGGTGGCGGCTATTATGACAGGGCGATTGCGCTTTTACGACGGAAAGGCCTCGCGCGGCGCCTGATCGGCATTGCATTCGATTGCCAAGAAGTGCCATCAGTACCCGCCGAGCCGCACGACGTTCCCCTTGACGCCATTCTGACCGAAAGCGGCCTTCGCATTTTCTGACCGGAGACCGACGTGGAATGAGACTGCTATTTCTGGGTGACATGGTTGGCAAGACCGGGCGCGTGAGCGTCTGGAACCGCCTGCCGGGGCTGGTGTCCGATCTCAAGCTCGATTTTGTCATCGTCAACGGCGAGAATGCGGCCGGCGGTTTCGGCATCACCGAAGAAATCTTCCTGGAAACCATCAATGCCGGCGCCGACGTGGTGACGACGGGCAACCATGTATGGGACCAGAAGGAAGCGGTTTCCTTTGCCGGCCGGCACGACCAGTTTTTGCGCCCGGCCAATTATCCGGCCGGAACGCCCGGACGCGGCTCCGGCCTCTATTATGCGCGCAACGGCGCCCGCGTGCTGGTCGCCAACATCATGGGCCGCGTGTTCATGCATCCCGAACTCGACGATCCCTTCAAGTCGGCCGAGGCCATTCTCGCTGCCTGCCCCCTGAAGGAGCAGGCCGATGCGATCGTTTTCGACTTTCATGCGGAGGCTACCAGCGAAAAGCAGTGCTTCGGACATTTCGTCGATGGCCGCGCCAGCTTTGTCGTCGGGACCCACACCCATGTGCCGACGGCCGATGCACAGATCCTCAACGGCGGAACAGCCTATATGTCCGATGCCGGCATGTGTGGCGACTACGACTCTTCGTTGGGCATGGAAAAGGAAGAACCGCTCAACCGGTTCATTTCGAAGATGCCGAAAGGCCGCTTCGAGGCGGCATCCGGGCCGGCGACGATATGTGGGGTCGGCGTGGAAATCTCCGATTCGACCGGGTTGGCGGAAAAGATAGCGCCGCTGCGGATCGGGCCTAGACTCGCTGAGACCGTTCCCTCGTTCTGGAACTGACCGATGATTAACTTATGAGCTAGCCCGGGCTGTCCGTTGACGGCCCGGGCTATTCTCGTTCAGGCAAACGTCAGATGACGCTTGACGCCGACGTCCGGCATCTTGTCGTCGTCGAGATTGGCCTTGGCGATCTCCCAGCCGAATTTCAGCTTGCTGCCGGTTGAGATCCATAGTTCTGCATCTTCGACATGCATCGCAAGCATCGTCAGGGTCGGGTCCTTCTTGCCGTCGTGATACCAGGCGGCGGTCACCGAACTCCAGTACTCGTCGATCTTTGCCTGGTCGGCGCGGACCTCGATCTTGCCGGCGAGGCTGGCGTGATAGTCGTGATCCTTGCCGACCACGCAGAAGCGGGCTCGGGCGCCGGTCTTGATGCTCTTGACGATGTCTGCATCGGTCTTGGTGTAGAACCAGATGGTGTTTGTCGTCGGATCGGCGTGCGGCGCCATTGGCTGCATGTGCATGTCGATGCCGTCGATACCCAGCATGCCGGCGTGCACCGCATCGATCTGCTCCCACAACTGCTTTGCCGGATGTTCCTGTGCTTCGCTGAAGCTGGCCATGGCCAATCCTTTCGATTTGATAATGCGTCCTGAAACGTGAGGTGGGCCACCTTTGTTCCTTCAGTCAACCTCCGGCGTGGCAGGGCTTTTCGCTTGAATGCCTGTGGCTTCGCACCTATAAGGCGCCATTCATATCAGAAGACTGAGCAGGGGTGCCATGGCTGGCCATTCACAGTTTAAAAACATCATGCATCGCAAGGGTCGTCAGGATTCCGTGCGGTCGAAAATGTTCTCCAAGCTGGCGCGCGAAATCACCGTCGCCGCCAAGGCCGGACTGCCCGACCCGACGATGAACGCCGCCCTGCGTCTCGCTATCCAGAACGCCAAGGCGCAGTCGATGCCGAAGGACAACATCGACCGTGCGATCAAGAAGGCATCGGGTAGCGAAGGCGAAAACTACGAGCAGATCCGCTATGAAGGTTACGGCCCCGGCGGCACTGCCGTGATCGTCGAAGCGCTGACCGACAACCGCAACCGCACCGCCTCGAACGTCCGCTCGACCTTCACCAAGGCCGGCGGTACGCTTGGCGAAACAGGCTCGGTCTCCTTCTCCTTCGACCACGTTGGCGAAATCACCTACAAGCTCGCGGTCGGCGATGCAGACAAGGTGATGGAAGCGGCAATCGAGGCGGGTGCCGACGACGTGACTACCGATGAAGAAGGCCACACCATCATCTGCGGCTTCGAAGCGCTGAACGAAGTCTCCAAGGCGCTGGAAGCAACGCTGGGCGAGGCGGAAACCGTCAAGATCGTCTGGAAGGCGCAGAACACAGTGCCGGTCGACGAGGAAAAGGCAGTGTCGGTGATGAAGCTTATCGACAGCCTGGAGGACGACGATGACGTCCAGTCCGTCTATTCTAACTTCGAGGTTTCCGACGAGGTCATGGCCAAGCTGTCGGCCTGACGTTTTAGCGGGCTACCGAGTTGATACACCCACCACCCGCTTCTGCGGAAGGTGGGTGTTTGTGTTTTGAGGCCAGGTCCGTTGTGGCAAGCTGGAGAAGTGGCCAAACCGTCGTCCATGCCCGAAGCCTCAGCGGCGACGGTGCAGGAAGTGGATCTCGGCGGTCTTGCGTCGCACCGGATCTGTCAGCGTGAAATTGCCGAGCCTGTTGTCCATCTCGCCCGCCTCTGAGGCGAGGCGATGGATTGCGGCGGTCGTCTCTTCCACCATGGCGGCGTTCTGCTGCGTCATGGCGTCGAGATCGGTGACGGCAAGGTTGATCTGCCGAAGTGTCTCGGCTTCCTCGTGTGTCGAGCGCATGATTTCGCGGATCTGAACGTTGATGTTCTCGACATGGGTGCTGATGCCGTCGAGTGCGACGCCGGCGCGTTCGACCAGCGCTACGCCGTTTTCGACCTCCCCGGTCGATTTCGCCAGCAGTCCAGCAATCTCCTTGGCGGCGCTGGACGAGCGCTGTGCCAGTTCCCGCACTTCGTGCGCGACAACTGCAAAGCCTTTGCCAGCTTCGCCCGCACGGGCCGCTTCGACGCCGGCATTGAGCGCCAGAAGATTAGTCTGGAAGGCAATGCCATCGATGACGCTGATGATCTGGTTCATCTGTCGCGACGAGCCCTGGATGGCTTCCATGGCGGCGATCGTCTCGCGCATGATGCGACCCGAGCCTTGCGTTTCGGCCTGTGCGTCGCGTGCTATGCGCTCGGCTTGCTCCGCGCGGGTGATCTGCAGACGGACGGCATCGGTGATGGCGCCGACCGCTCTTGCCGTCTCGGTGATCGAGGCCGCTTGGCGTTCTGTGCGGCCCGCAAGTTCGGTGGCACCGCCGCGCATCTCCTCAGAGCCGGAATGGACGGCCATGGAGTTGCCGCCGATCGCCGTCATGGTGTCGCTGAGCGTTGCCAGGGCCTTGTTGAAATTGACCCGAAGGCCTTCGAGTTCGGCGGGGAAGGCGGTATCGAAGCGGTAGGCGAGATCGCCGGCGGCCAGGTGGTGCAGACCCTCGTCCAGGTTTTCGACGACATCCTGCAGCACGCGGGCTTCCGCCTCGCGCTCCGTGAGCCTTGCCTGGCGCTCGGCTTCCGCGTTTTTATGAGCCTCGGCGCTGGCCGCCTCCAGCAGGCGCTGGTCAATGAGCGACTGGCGGAAGCGTGCAAGGGCCTTCGCCATCGTGCCGATCTCGTCATTGCGATCCTGACTGCCGATCTCGCTGTCCAGCTTGCCATCCGCGACATCGCGGGTAACAGCGGCCAGACGGGCAAGCGGCGCAAAGAGAAGCTTCATCACAAGGCCGGTTGCCAGCGCCACGAGGATGAGTACGCCGAAGCCGATGAGTGTCAGCAACTTGGCAATCGCGATCGAGCCGGCATTCAGTTCGCTCTTGAGCAGGCTCTCGACGATCAGGAAATGCTTGCCGCCGAATACGATCGGGCGGGCATAGGCGCGTGCCTCACCATCGGGACGTGTGAGATCGGCGACGCTGATATCGTTGCCGGCCAATGCTTCAGCCGCAAAACTATAGGCGGCGCCATCGACAGCTACGAGGTGTGCGGCTTCGTCGACGCCGATAACCGAACCGTCTTCCGAAACTACGACCGACCTCGCCGTGCTCGTGGCCGGGTTGCCCTTGGACAGGATGGAGGCGAGGATATCGTCGCGCACCTGGAAAATCATCACGCCCTTGGGTGCGCCAAGCTTGAGGATGGGGACGGCAAAGTAGACGGCGCCCTTCTGGGTCGCGGGGTCTACACGCAGGCCGGAAAAGGCGCTCGGGGCGGTGTCGTTGGTTGCCTTGGCGACGTTTGCGACAGCATCTGCGTAGGTTTTCCCGAGGCTCGATGCGACCCAGGCCGGGCTCTTGAGATTTTCTGCGAAGGCGGGACCCTTCTTGTAGGAATAGATCACCGCGCCATCCATGTCGGCAATCAGCAGGTCGCTGAAAGGCGAGCCCTGGAGGTCACGGCCAATTTCTGCCTGGGCGGTCTCGTGGCTGGAGTAATAGAACCCGCTGGGACCACCGGGCTTCAGAAGCTTTTCACGCTGGTCCGCCGGATTGGGGTTCTGGCTGACGAATACTTTCTGCAATTCCGCGCGGGCGTCGCCGGAGGTCTTCTCGATGGTTTTCCAGCCGCTTCTAAGGCTGGTGATCGTCATCTGTACCGCCTCGATGCGGGCGATCGAATCCGCCTGCGTGCCGATCTGCTGCAACTGGTCCTGCAGCATGTCGCCGCGGAAAACCAGCACGCTCTTCTTTGCCTCGAGCGCCTGATCGTCCGAAAGCCTGTTGCTGGCGATGTAGGCGAGGCCGTCGAGAACGGCGACGGAGAGGAGCGTCAGCAGCAGGAAGGTGGCGATCACCTTGAAGGACAGCGACTGGAACCGGCGAGACATGGCGTAACCTCTAGACTCTCGTCTCGTCCATAGCGCGAAACGATGTGCAGCGAAAAAGTTGTTAAACTGGGGTGCGGCCGCTGCCGAACCACCTGCGTAGGCAATATCGGGGAAGAGTCGGCAAAATGGCTTAATCGCACGTAAAGACGCGTGATGAATTATCGTGATGTTTTTGCTTTGTTCACATTTTTCTGGCACATGGTTGCCATGAACGGTAGGTTGACGACCATGCAGAACACGATTCGTATCATCGGCATAGATCCAGGCCTGCGCCGCATGGGCTGGGGCATCATCGACGTGCTCGGAAACTCCCTGCGGTTCGTCGCCTCGGGCACCGTGCTTTCGGATGGCGACATGGATCTGGCGTCGAGGCTCTGCCAGCTGCACGACGGGCTGTCAGATGTGGTGCACACCCATCAGCCCCATGAGGCGGCGGTGGAGCAGACTTTCGTCAACAAGGATGCTGTCGCAACGCTCAAGCTCGGCCAGGCACGCGGCATCGCCATGCTGGTGCCGGCAAGGGCGGGGCTCGCGGTCGCC
Source organism: Rhizobium sp. B21/90 (assembly GCF_019355815.1). Classification (NCBI taxonomy): domain Bacteria; kingdom Pseudomonadati; phylum Pseudomonadota; class Alphaproteobacteria; order Hyphomicrobiales; family Rhizobiaceae; genus Rhizobium; species Rhizobium sp. B21/90. The sequence continues at coordinate 1,217,681 of NZ_CP072162.1, forward strand.
GAATATGCTCCGAACGCGGTCAAGAAAGCGGTCATCGGCGTCGGCCACGGCGAAAAGCAGCAGATCCACATGATGCTGAAGATCCTGATGCCGAAGGCGGAGTTCAAGGGCAACGATGCCGCCGATGCGCTGGCGATCGCCATATGTCATGCCCATAATCGTGGTGGCAACCGCATGCGACAGGCCTTGCTGGCCGCCGGATAGCGTTTTGATACGTCACCACTACCAGAACCTGACGGATATCCCATGATCGGCAAACTCAAAGGCACCATCGAGGAAATCGGCGAGGACTATGCGCTCGTCGATGTCCACGGCGTTTGCTATGTCGCCTATTGCTCCAGCCGGACGCTGGCAAGATTAGGCGGCGTCGGCGAGGCCTGCGTGCTGTTCATCGAAACCTATGTGCGCGAGGACCAGCTGAAGCTGTTCGGCTTCCTCACCGTGCTGGAGCGGGAGTGGTTCATTCTGCTGCAGAGCGTCCAGGGCGTCGGGGCGAAGGTGGCGCTGGCGGTGCTGTCGACGCTGACGACCTCGGAGCTTGCCAACGCCATTGCCCTGCAGGACAAGACCGTCATTTCCCGAGCACCCGGTGTCGGCCCCAAGGTTGCGATGCGCATGGTACTGGAATTGAAGAACAAGGCTCCGGCGTTTGCAGGCGAAGCGCTGAACATGGGCCTCAAGCAGGAGATCGGCGAGGGCGTTGCCGCAGCGCCGGTGTCGGATGCCGTGTCGGCCCTTACCAATCTCGGTTACTCGCGTGACCAAGCCGCCAACGCCGTTGCCGCCGCCATGAAGACGGCGGGCGAGGGTGCCGACAGCGCCAAGCTCATCAGGCTGGGGCTGAGGGAACTGTCGAAGTGAGAATTCCTTGCCGCTCCCAAAACTCCTTGCTATCGCTGGAAAGTAAGGAGATGCTGCCAATGAAGATTTACTATGGAACGATAACATCAAAGGGGCAAACTACCGTGCCATCAGAAGTTCGTGACATACTGAGTTTGAAGCCCGGGGACAAAATTCGCTATGTCCACCAGGATGGCAAAATCTTTATCAAGGCTAAAAACAAACGTGCTGTCGATCTTCTGGGCAAGTTCTACGACCCGGATCGGCTTCCGATCCCCGTGGACGAAATGAAACGTGCCGTTGGCGAGGCTATTTTCGACCATATTGTTGGAACGCAATGATCGGTCTGGATACAAACATCTTGCTGCGCGTCTTCTTGAAAGACGATGTGGCGCAAAGCGCTAAGGTCGCTGAACTGTTTGCGCGTCTCGGTGAAATAGGTCCCGGGTATATAAGCTGTATCACGCTCATGGAATTCGCTTGGTTTTTGCGACAGCGTATCAAGCTCACGAGAGAGCAGATCGCTGACGGAATTGCGGATCTGCTGGATTCGGAAGACATAATTCTGGAAGACGAAGAAGCTGTCGAAGCGGTTCTTGACGTAATGAGCCGCTCGCAGGCTGAATTTGCAGACGCGTTCATTGCCGTCCGCAATCGCAATGCCGGGTGTAGCGCAACCTTCACATTCGACGAGCGCGCCGCCAAGACGATCGAGGGAATGGAACTGCTCGCATGACCGAACCCGCCCGCCTGATCACGCCCGAGAAGCGTGGCGAAGACTTGGATACGACACTGCGGCCGCAGTCGCTCGACGAGTTCACCGGCCAGGCCGATGCCCGCGCCAACCTCAAAGTGTTCATCGAGGCGGCGAAGAACCGGGGCGAGGCGCTGGATCACGTGCTCTTTGTCGGTCCGCCCGGTCTCGGCAAGACGACTCTGGCGCAGATCATGGCCAAGGAACTGGGCGTCAATTTCCGCTCGACCTCAGGACCGGTGATCGCCAAGGCCGGCGACCTGGCAGCACTTCTGACCAATCTCGAGGACCGCGATGTCCTGTTCATCGACGAAATCCACCGGCTGAGCCCGGCGGTCGAGGAAATTCTCTACCCGGCGATGGAGGATTTCCAGCTGGATCTGATCATCGGCGAGGGGCCTGCGGCGCGCTCCGTGAAAATCGACCTGGCGAAATTCACGCTGGTCGCCGCCACGACCCGGCTCGGTCTGCTGACGACACCGTTGCGCGACCGGTTCGGCATCCCCGTGCGGCTGAACTTCTACACGGTTGAGGAACTGGAACTTATTGTCCGGCGTGGTGCAAGGCTGATGGGGCTGCCGATTGCCGATGACGGGGCGCGGGAGATTGCCCGCCGTGCGCGTGGGACGCCGCGGATCGCCGGCCGGCTTTTGCGCCGGGTTCGCGACTTCGCCGAGGTGGCGCGGGCGGAATCCGTTACGCGGCAGATTGCCGACGAGGCGCTGACTCGGCTGCTGGTCGACAATCTCGGGCTCGATCAGCTCGACAAGCGCTATCTCAACATGATCGCCGTTAACTTCGGTGGCGGACCGGTGGGTATCGAGACCATCGCTGCCGGCTTGTCCGAGCCGCGCGATGCGATCGAGGATATCATTGAGCCCTACATGATCCAGCAGGGTTTCATCCAGCGCACGCCCCGTGGCCGCGTGCTGACACCGACCGCCTGGCGGCATCTGGATCTGCAGCCGCCGAAAGACCTGGAAGCGGCGCAGTTCCGGCTGTTCCAGGAAGAGGAGTGAGCGCCCGTTCAGGGAACAACGAGCCCGGCATCTGCATTTGGGAGGCTTCGAGAGGAGCATCGCAATGCACAAATTTCGCGTGGGGTCCAAGGTCGAGTGGAAGTGGGGCAAGGGAACGGGCACCGGCAAGGTGACGGAGAGTTTCACCGACGATGTGGAGAAAACTATCGAGGGGTCGGTGATCAAGCGCAAGGCCAGCGCCGAAGAGCCAGCTTATCTCATCGAACAGGAAGACGGCGGGCGTGTCCTGAAAAGCCACTCCGAAATCAAGGCTGCCTCCTGAGATCGGACGGCTACAAGCCTGCGCCGCTGACGAAACGACTATCCCCGCTTGGACACCGTGGCCGGAACTGCCTCGGTGGCATGCGGCAGTCCCTGCGCCAGCGAGGCAACCGTCTTTTCCAGCAGGGCCCTGCCGCCGCCGCGCCATCCGAGTGCTGCGATCTTGGATGTGTCCATCTTGCTGATGATGTTGCCGGGTGCGCGGGCTGGCAAAGGGTGAGGGCTGCCGGTGACGCGCTGGAGAATGGCGAGGATCTCGTGGGTTTCCGTCAGGACGTCGGAGACATTGAAGACTTCATTGGCAATGCGGGCGGTGTCGGTTTCGAGCATGAGACGGACAGCCTGTCCGACGTCGCGTCCGTGAACCTCGGTGCCGGCGCGCGATGGGACGGGCTTGCCGGCAAGGTAATTGCCGAAGATGTCGGTCCATTTGTTCGGTCGGAGATCGCCGTAGACGCCGGTCAGACGAAGGCTTGCGGCGCCAAAGCCGGGGGCGTTGATCGCGGAGAGCGCGCGCTCGGCGTCCAGCTTGACGCGGCCATAGAGCGTATTCGGGTTGGCCTCCGAGGTTTCAAAAAGCACCTCGCTGGAGGAGCGATCGCCATAGACGGCGCGCGTCGACAGGAAGACACAGCGGCGGATGCCGGCGCGCTGGGCGGTCTCGAACAGTTTGACGCTTCCATCGAGATTGAGCCTCTGGAAGGCTGCGGGGTCGTCGCCTTCACCACCACGATAACGGTCAGCGACATGATGGAAGCCGGCGTGGACGAAGAAATAGGCGTCGTCGAAGGCGTGACCCTGGTCTGCGTTCGGATCGAGCCGCAGCGGAACGAAGCTGACGGGCTTTGAAAATAGGCCGGGCTCCGGCTGATGCCGGCCGCCGACAGCGACCGAATAGCCATGGGAAAGAAGATCCTCGACGATATAGCGACCGACGAGGCCCGTCCCACCCGATACCAAAACTTTCATGTCGTCACTTTCGGGTTTGCCAGCGCAGCAATGTCCGGAATGTCCAGATCCTGATGGAATCGCTGCCAGAGATCGATCAGCGGTGCCAGTCTGTCAGCCTTGGGATGATTCGTCTCCCATGGCTTTTCATATTGGTAGTGCAGGATCGAAATACTCTTCCAGTCCCAAAGCAAGGGCATGGTAAACCACACATATTGCAGCATGTTCATATAAACGGGCAGGCCGTGCCAATCCGGGAAAAAGGTCTCCAGGAAGGTCTGGTCGGTGCGCTTCCAGAAGACCTCCGGCTGGTCGAGACTATCGATCATCGCATCGAAGGTTTGCAGCGACGGCCTGGCAACGAAGACGCCCGAATTCAGCCTTTGAAAATCTGCCAGGCCCTCATAGACATTCGGCGCAGCCGAGAATTCCGGGTAATCGAACAGCTTGTCGATCGGCTTCAGCACCAGGGCGTCGGCATCGATGAAGACGCAAGCTTCGTATTCCATCAGCTGCCAAAGCCGCAGCTTGCAGAAATTGTCGAGCGGTGAGTGGAAGGACGGCTTGCGACCCTTGGTAAAGGGAGCGGCCGAATGCAGGGCGGTGCGGCCATGGCGTGCGTTGAAGTCATCGGAGAGCGGCAGATGGTCCACGGGCATCAGCCGGCATCCGAGCGACGCCAGCGGCGAGAGATCGTCGACGGTTGCTCCGGCGGTGTGCAGCACGACGATGTCGGCTTTCGTGCCGGTTCGCCTTATGGAGCGGACGAGTGCCGCCGCGCCCAGGGCGTAATCGGCATTGGTAACGAGCGTGACGTAGGCTCTCGTCGTCCGGGGGGAGGCGCTCACGAAACCGACTTCAGCCGCTTGCCTTCCGGATCGTGGTTGAGCTTGGCGGCAAGGTCTTTTGTCCAGGCGGACACGGCGGGCACACGCGCGCGGTCGACGCGGTAGGCGTATTTGCGGGCAACATCGACGATCTCGCCAAGCAGGCCGGTCTTCAGCGTCGTCGGCTCGAGGCCGAGACTGAGGAATTTCTCGTTTCTGACGACGAGGTCGTTCTCAGGCGCTTCCTTGCGCGGATTGGGCAGCCAGGCGATCTCGGCCCCGGTCATGCCGGCAATCATCTCGGCGAGGTCGCGGACACGGTGCGTCTCGGTCATCTGGTTGAAGATCTCTACCTTGGAATTGCGCGACGGCGGGTTTTTCAAGGCGATCTCGATGCAGCGGACCGAATCCTGAATGTGGATGAAGGCGCGCGTCTGGCCTCCGGTGCCGTGCACCGTCAGGGGGTAGCCGATCGCCGCCTGGATGAGGAAGCGGTTGAGCACGGTGCCGTAGTCGCCGTCATAGTCGAAGCGGTTGATCAGCTGCTCGTGCCGCCGTGTCTGCTCCGTGTGGGTGCCCCAGACGATGCCCTGGTGGAGGTCGGTGATCCTCAGTCCGTCGTTCTTCGCGTAGAACTGGAACAGCAGCTGATCCAGGCACTTTGTCATGTGGTAGATGGAGCCCGGATTGGCCGGATAGAGAATTTCCTGGCTGACGGTGCGGCCGTCGACCGTCTCGATGCCGACCGGCAGGTAGCCTTCCGGAATAGCGGCGCCGACCGTTGAATAGCCGTAGACTCCCATCGTGCCCAAGTGCACGAGGTGGGTGTCGAGGTTCAGCTCCGTCAGCGCGTTCAGGAGATTGTGGGTGGCGCTGACATTGTTGTTGACGGTGTAGTTCTTGTGCCGGTCGCTCTTCATCGAGTAGGGGGCGGCACGCTGCTCGGCGAAATGCACGATGGCATCCGGGCGGTGCTCGGCGAGCCAGTTCTTCAGGAGCTCGTAGTCCTTGGCAAGGTCGATCAGGTTGAAGTGAATGCGGCGACCTGTCTCGGCATGCCAGATCCGGGTGCGTTCCTGGATGCTGTCCATCGGCGTCAGGGACTGCACGCCAAGCTCGGTATCGATCCAGCGGCGGGACAGGTTATCGAGGATGTGAACGTCGTGACCGGCATCGGACAGATGCAGCGATGTTGGCCATCCGATAAATCCATCGCCGCCCATGATCGCAATCTTCATCACATCGTCTCCTTGTTGGCCGGTCGCCGACCGCTTGTTTTCAAATAATTAGGCAGTATGACAATTGTTCAATACTTGCCTGCCAAACCGACTTCGGCCAAACAGGCTCTCCACAGGTTTTGGAGCTTTTGATGACGAATGGTCCCTTTTTGATTGCCGGGGAACTGATCGAAGGCAGCCACCGGCTGCTGCAGCGTGTCTATTACGAAGATACGGATTTTTCAGGGCTGGTCTATCACGCCCGCTACCTGCATTTCCTCGAACGCGGCCGCACAGATTATCTGCGCTGCCTCGGCGTGGAGCAGCGTGAGCTCATTACCGCCGATGAGGAAGGTCTGGTGTTCGTCGTCCATCGAATGGAGATCGACTTCAAGGGGCCGGCGCGCATGGACGATGTGCTCACCATTCAGACGGTGACCGAGAAGGCCGGCGGTGCCAAAATGGTGCTGACGCAGGAGATCCGCCGCGACGGCGCTCTGCTGATCGCTGCCAGGGTGATCATCGCCGTCATCAACGCCAGCGGCCGTCCCCGGCGGTTGCCGGAAGCGTTGGCGGCACAGCTGCTGCAGGCTTCAGGGTCGGTCGATGCATCAGATGCGGTTGCCTGAAACGCGGGGCAGGTGCCTGAAAACGCGTCTTGCTAAAACATGACTGGCATGAGAAGGAATTCCCGCGGTGCGCGGGAGGTTCTCGTTCGCTGCTGCCTACGCTTCGTGTTCCTCTACAACGTATATCCGCGTGCCAAGAAAAATTACCGATCGCGCGGACACTAACGATCTCTTAACCATAATAGTGTCTTAATATTATGGTCAGAGATTGTGCGGTGCACGCCTTCCTTTGACCAAATTTGACGGCAAGAAGGCAGATGTAGACTTGGAAGCCTGACGACGGCGTTCAGCGGCAGCTGCCAGACATTTCTTGTGCGATCATTTTTTTGCCGCCCGGTCCTGCACCGGGCGTTTGGATTCGGGGAATTTGGATCAAATGGAACAAGTTGGATTGGCTGCAGCGACAAGTGACGTGACGCTTCTGTCTCTCTTCATGGAGGCTGGCCTCGTCGTCAAGCTGGTGATGCTCGGACTGATAGCGGCATCCGTGTGGACCTGGGCAATCGTCATCGACAAATATCTGAGCTTCAGCCGGGCTCGCCGGCAGTTCGACCAGTTCGAGCAGGTTTTCTGGTCCGGCCAGTCGCTGGAAGAGCTTTACCGGACGCTTTCCGAGCGCACCAATACCGGGCTGGCGGCGATTTTCGTCTCGGCCATGCGCGAATGGAAAAAGTCTTTCGAGCGCGGCGCGCGCTCGCCGATCGGCCTGCAGATGCGTATCGACCGGGCCATGGACGTGACGCTGGCGCGGGAAACGGAACATCTCGGTGCCCGTCTCGGTTCGCTTGCGACCATCGGTTCGGCCGGCCCGTTCATCGGCCTGTTCGGCACGGTCGTCGGTATCATGACCTCGTTCCAGGCTATCGCCGGATCGAAGTCCACCAACCTTGCGGTCGTTGCTCCCGGTATCGCCGAAGCGCTGCTGGCGACAGCCATTGGCCTTGTCGCGGCTATTCCTGCGGTTATCGCCTACAACAAGTTCTCCGCAGATGCCGGCAAGCTGTCTGGCCGCATGGAAGGTTTTGCGGATGAGTTCTCCGCCATTCTTTCGCGCCAGATCGATGAGAAGCTGCAGCCCCGCGCGGCCGCGCAGTAAAGACGGAACCGGAGCAAGCTTATGGGAATGTCAGGTGGAGGCGGTGGCGGTGGCGGCGGTGGTCGTCGCGGCAGCCGTCGTGGCGGTCATGGCCGCAGTGGACCTATCTCGGAAATCAACGTGACGCCGCTGGTCGACGTGATGCTCGTGCTGTTGATCATCTTCATGGTCGCGGCACCGATGCTGACGGTCGGCGTGCCGATCGACCTGCCGGAAACGGCGGCCAAGGAAATGAATTCGGACACGCAGCCGATCACCGTTTCGGTCAATCCGGCCGGCGACATCTTCATGCAGGAGAGCCCGATCGCGCTCGATGACATCGTGCCGAAGCTGCAGGCCATCGCCAAGACCGGCTACAACGAGCGGATATATGTGCGCGGCGACAGTGCCGCCGGCTATGGCACCGTCATGAAGGTGATGGCGCGGATATCGTCTGCAGGCTTTAAGAACATCGGTCTGGTAACCCAGCAAGAAAAGACGAAGTAAACCCATTCAATGAAGGCCAGCATTGTCACATCGGCGGTTGTTCACGGCCTGGTCCTCGTCTGGGCGCTGGTGACTATTGGCGCTCCCAAATCCTTCGAGGTACAGCCTGACGAATCGACGCCGGTCGAGATCGTGACTGATGTGTCGATGACGCAGACCGGTGACAAGAAGGCTCCGCAGAAGGACAAGGCGGCGCCGAAGCCGACGACAAAGCAGACCGAAATTGCCAACGCGCAGAATGCCGGCGAGAACGACGTCGACCTGAAATCGGCGCCGAAGCCGGTTCCCAAACCTACCGAAAACCAGTCGACCGGTGCGCCGAAAAAAGTCGAGGCGCCGACGCCGAAGGTCGATCCGACCCCGAACGACGTGAAGTCCGTCGAAAAGGAAGAGACCGACGTCGCGCCGCCGCCGCCGACCCCGACGGAGGCTCCGAAGCCGCCGACGCCGACGCCGACACCGGTGCCAACCCCCACACCGCCCCCAATCCCGACTCCACCGCCGCCAACGCCCGTGCCGACGCAGGACAAGGCCGAACTGGCGCCCAGCGACCAGGCGACGCCCGACAACGTTCCCGTGCCGCAAATCAAGCCGCAGCCGCCGGCGCCGCCGAAGGTTGCCGAAAAGCCGGTTGAAAAGCCGCCGGAGAAGAAGCCGGAAACAAAGCCGGCCGAAAAGCCTGTGCAGACGGCGGACAAGTCGTCCGATACCGACAAGAAAAAGGACGACAAGAAGCGCGAGATGGCCAAGGCCGCGTCCTCCAAGGATAGCGACTTCGACGCCGACGAAATCTCAGCGTTGTTGAACAAGCAGCAGGCCACCGGCGGCGGCGCCAAGCGCCAGCAGCAGCAGGCAGCCCTCGGTACCGACAAGCCCGCGAACGGCGCAAAGCTGAGCCAGAGCGAGATCGATGCCCTGCGCAGCCAGATCCAGAACAACTGGAATGTTCCGGCAGGCATGTCGGGCGTCGAGGGCATGGTGATCCGGGTACACATGAAGCTCGACGAATCCGGCACCATCGTCGGAATGCCGGACGTGCAGGTGACGGGCGGCTCCGAGTCGGCTCAACAGGCCCTGTCAGGCAGTGCCACTCGGGCGGTGATGATGTCCTCGCCCTTCAAGAACCTACCGCGCGACAAATACGACGCCTGGAACGAAGTTATCGTCAATTTCGACCCCAGTGACCTGGGACTATAAATGCTGAAAGGCTGTGTACACATGAAAATGCGTTCTCTCGTTCGTCTGATGCTGGTGATGGGTGGCCTGATGGCGACCTACATCTCGCCGGCCTACGCCCTGGTGGAAATCAACATCAACAAGGGCAATGTTCAGCCCCTGCCGATTGCCATCACCGATTTCATCTCGAACGGCGACCTCGGAGCCCAGATCTCCGGCGTTATCGCCGCCGACCTGAAGCGTTCGGGGCTTTTCGCGCCGATCGACAAGGCCGCGTTCATCGAGAAGATCACCAATCCTGATGCAGCGCCGCAGTTCGCGTCCTGGAAGTCGATCAATGCCCAGGCGCTGGTCACCGGCCGCGTCACGCAGCAGCCCGACGGCCGCCTGCGCGCCGAGTTCCGCCTCTGGGACTCGTTTGCCGGCACGCAGATGACCGGCCAGCAGTTCTACACCCAGCCGGAGAACTGGCGCCGCGTTGCGCACATCATTGCCGATGCGATCTACGAGAAGATCACCGGCGAAAAGGGCTATTTCGACACGCGCGTCGTGTTCGTGTCCGAAAGCGGACCAAAGACTGCCCGCAAGAACCAACTGGCCATTATGGACCAGGACGGCTTCAACGCTCGCATGCTGACAGACGGCAGCGACCTCGTGCTGACACCGCGCTTCTCGCCGAACAAGCAGGAAGTGACCTACATGTCGTTTGCCAACCAGCAGCCGCGGGTCTACCTCCTCAACATTGCCACCGGTCAGCGCGAGGTTGTCGGTAATTTTCCGGGCATGACCTTTGCGCCGCGCTTCTCGCCGGATGGCCAGCGCGTTGTGCTGTCGCTGCAGCAGGAAGGCAATGCCAACATCTATACGATGGACCTGCGCTCGCGCACGACGACCCGGCTGACCTCGACGGCTGCCATCGACACGTCGCCGTCCTATTCGCCGGATGGCACCCAGATCGCCTTCGAAAGCGACCGCGGCGGCAAGCAGCAGATCTACGTGATGAATGCAGATGGCTCCAACCAGCACCGCATCTCCTTCGGCGACGGTGCCTATTCGACGCCGGTCTGGTCGCCACGCGGCGACCTGATTGCCTACACGAAGCAGTCGGGCGGAACTTTCGGTATCGGCGTCATGAAGCCGGATGGTTCGGGCGACCGCCTGCTGACGTCCGGCTTCCACAATGAAGGCCCGACATGGGCACCGAACGGCCGTGTCATCATGTTCTTCCGCGAGCCGGCCGGATCGAGCGGCCCGCAACTCTACTCGATCGACCTGACCGGCTATAACGAGCAGAAGATCAAGACCCCGTCCTTCGCCTCGGACCCGGCCTGGTCGCCGCTGATGGAATAGTTCGTAAATACGCCTGCAACTTCCCGCCGCAAAAAGTTCTGTGACTTCATGCGGCGGGACGCTATAAGAAAAAATTAACCATAACCGTTGAAACAGCATTAACCGCGTGCGGTTACAGTCTGGCAACCGTGATAATGTCATAAGGAGAGACCGGCCATGAGCCGTATTGACAATTCGGCCACAAGCCGCATGCAGAGCTTCGCCCGCAACCCGATGATGCTTGCCCTCTTCCTGGGCCTGTCCCTGGCGGGCTGCGCATCCAAGAAGAACCTGCCGAACAATGCAGGCGATCTTGGCCTCAACGGTGCCAATGGCGGCTCGGCAACCCCGGGTTCGGCTCAGGACTTCACCGTCAACGTCGGCGACCGCATCTTCTTCGACACCGATTCGACGTCGATCCGCGCCGATGCTGCCCAGACGCTCGATCGTCAGGCACAGTGGCTTGCCCGCTATCCGAACTACGCAATCACCGTCGAAGGCCATGCCGACGAACGCGGCACCCGCGAATACAACCTGGCTCTCGGTGCGCGCCGCGCCGCCTCGACGAAGGACTATCTGATTTCCAAGGGCGTGCCCGCACGTCGCATGAAGACGATTTCCTACGGCAAGGAACGTCCGGTCGCCGTTTGCGACGACATCTCGTGCTGGTCGCAGAACCGCCGCGCAGTTACCGTTCTCAACGGCGCCGGCTCCTGATATCTTCGATATCACTTGATTTTGAAGGCGGCCGAGAGGTCGCCTTCTTCGTTTTCAACGCGGGTTTGTATTTTCAACCACACTTTGGCCGAACTCCGTTGCTTTTTGACGGCAATTGTTAAAAATCCCCGGCTGGTGCCGTTGGGCACAAGAATCAAAAAGAGACGGGATCGAACCTATGAGAAAACTCGTCGTCGCAGGCATGGTTTGTCTGGTGGCCTTGTCCGGCACGGAACGTGAAGCTTATTCGATGAACCTGTTCGGCCTTCACCTCGGCGACCGCAATTCGTCCGACCAGGTTCCGCCGGCACCGCTCTCGCAGCAGCGCGAGCAGCCGCAGCAGCCGATCATGGTTCAGAGCGGCGACGCGGAAATCCGCCTCCAGCAGGCGGAAGACCAGATGCGGCAGCTGAATGGTCGCATTGAGGAAATGAGCTATCAGCTTCTGCAGATGCAGGAGACCATCCGCAAGGCGCAGGCCGACAACGAAATTCGCTTCCAGATGCTGGAAAAGAAGGGTGGCGCCACGGGTGCCGCACCGGCAGCGGGCGCGCCGATCAAGAAGAGCGAGGCAGACACGTCCGGCACAGGTCAATCCGACGATGTCGCCAAGGTGATCGAGACACCCCAGGGTGCCGATGCCAACCGCGCTGCGCAGGGCAGCACTCTCGCGCCACCGCCTGCACAGCTCGGCTCGATCCAGTTCGACCAGAACGGCCAGCCTGTCGGCGGCAACGTCAATACGAATGATGTAGGCTCCGGCCCCGCGCCAGCCGTCGGCGACAAGACTGCGTCGCTCGGCAACGAGGGCGACACCTACAAGGCTGCCTATGGCCATGTGCTGTCGGGAGATTATTCCATCGCCGAGAAGGAATTCCGCCAGTATCTCGGCACCTATCCGGAAAGCGCACGCTCGCCGGATGCCAATTTCTGGCTAGGCGAAGCCTTGTACTCGCAGGGTAAATACAACGATGCGGCGACGACTTTCGTCAATGCCTACAAGAAATACGGCACCTCCGAGAAAGCGCCGGAAATGTTGCTGAAGCTCGGCATGTCGCTCGCGGCCCTCGACAAGAAGGACACAGCCTGCGCGACGCTGCATGAAGTGACCAAGAAATATCCAAAGGCTTCCAAGCCCGTCGTGGCCAAGGTCGCCAGCGAAGAAAAACGTCTCGCCTGCTGAGCGGCAAGGCCATGGCCGGCGGTCCGGTCTCTTCACCCCAGGCCGCTGCAGCCCGCCTGCTGGCATCGCTTCGCCAGCCCTCGCACATCCTCGTCGCTATCTCTGGCGGCAGCGATTCGACCGGGCTGTTGATAGCTCTTGCCGATGCGATCCGTGACAGCCACCCTTCGCACCGGCTTTCCGCTGCCACCGTCGATCACGACCTGCGCCCCGGTTCGGCCGACGAGGCGAAATCTGTGGCCAATGTCTGCCGGAAACTGGGCATCGCCCACAGCACGCGTCGCTGGCTTGGTGAGAAGCCTGCGACCGGCATCATGGCCGCCGCGCGGGAGGCCCGTTACAGCCTCCTGGCCGACGTGGCTGCCGAGGTCCAGGCAGACCTGATCGTCACCGGCCATACGCTTGACGACCAGCAGGAGACGCTGGCGATGCGCACTGCGCGTGTGCGGGCAGGGCGGGTTTCTGCGACCGGTATTGCCGATGCGGTGCTGTTCGATCGGCGCATCTGGGTGGTACGCCCGTTTCTGTCGTGCCTGCGCAATGACATTCGGGCTTTTCTCACCGAACGAAATATCGGCTGGATCGACGACCCGAGCAATCTCGACCTTCACTACGAGCGCGTCCGTGTCCGGGCGGGTCTCGCCACCGGCAACCTCATGGCATCGGATGGCGGCGGGAGCGCTAAGGCCGATCTGTCATCGGCAGCGGCGCGCTGGGTGGAACAGTCTGTCGTGATAGAAGGCGGTTTGCTCTGCCGCATCTCTCCCGAGGGCATCGATGCTGCAGCGCCCGAGTTTGCCTACGGGCTCTCCTGCCTTGCAGCCATCTTCGGCGGCCAGCCTTATGGCCTTGGGCAGGAAAGGATGGAGCGTGTCCTTGGATTTATCGACACCGACGAGCCCGGTCGGCGAACGGCGGGCGGAGTAGTCTTCGACCTCAGGCGCAACGGTCTCTTCCTGATGCGCGAAAGCCGCAACATCGACGCTCTGCATCTTGCCCCGGGGGCGAGGGGCATCTGGGATGGCCGTTTCGAGGTTTTCAATGACGGCCATGGCGGGGTGCAAATTGTCGCAGCCGGCGCAACTTCGCGGATGGCTTTCGCTGCAGGGACCCCAAAAGGTGCGGCGATGCGCGCAGCGGCGTCGGCGCCAACAATCCGTTTCGACGATGAAGACCCGCGTTACGAGCATTATCCGGTCCGTTTTGCACCGTATTTGGCGCCATTCGACCGCTTTTTGACACGATTCGATCTCAGTCTCGCTGATCGGCTGGCGGATGCTTTCGGACGGTCAGCCTATGTGTCACCTCCGTTTTAAGAGTTATTGACGGAAATCGCATGTGGTTGCGCTGACTGCCTTGGCAAGGGCCCAGCGTAACCCTATGTTAGCAGCCAAGTAATGCAGTCGCCAAAAGGCCGGGCTGTTTCAGTCCCTGGGGAGTTCAATGAACCCTAATTTTCGTAATTTCGCTCTCTGGGCGATTATCGCTTTGTTGCTGATCGCTTTGTTCAGCATGTTCCAGACCTCGCCCTCACAGACGAGTTCGCGGGATATCCCGTATTCGCAGTTCCTTCGCGAAGTTGATTCCGGTCGCGTCCGCGATGCCGTGATCACCGGCAACCGCGTCGTCGGCACTTATGTCGAGAATGGCGCTGCCTTCCAGACCTACTCTCCAGTCATAGACAGCGGCCTGCTCGACAAGCTCCAGGCGAAGAACGTCGTCGTGTCGGCTCGTCCGGAGTCGGATGGTTCGTCTAGCTTCCTCAGCTATCTCGGCACGCTGTTGCCGATGCTGCTGATCCTTGGTGTCTGGCTGTTCTTCATGCGCCAGATGCAGGGCGGGTCGCGCGGCGCCATGGGCTTCGGCAAGTCGAAGGCGAAGCTTCTGACAGAGGCTCATGGTCGCGTCACGTTCGAGGATGTCGCCGGCGTCGACGAAGCCAAACAGGATCTCGAGGAAATCGTCGAATTCCTGCGCGATCCGCAGAAATTCCAGCGTCTTGGCGGCCGTATTCCACGCGGCGTGCTGCTGGTCGGCCCTCCCGGTACCGGTAAGACGCTTCTCGCCCGTGCTATCGCCGGTGAAGCCAATGTGCCGTTCTTCACGATCTCCGGTTCGGACTTCGTTGAAATGTTCGTCGGCGTCGGCGCAAGCCGCGTGCGCGACATGTTCGAGCAGGCGAAGAAGAACGCACCTTGCATCATCTTCATCGACGAAATCGACGCCGTCGGTCGCCATCGTGGCGCCGGTCTCGGTGGCGGTAACGACGAACGCGAACAGACGCTGAACCAGCTGCTGGTCGAGATGGACGGCTTCGAAGCCAACGAAGGCATCATCCTGATCGCCGCCACCAACCGTCCCGACGTTCTTGACCCAGCGCTTCTGCGTCCGGGCCGCTTCGACCGCCAGGTCGTGGTGCCTAATCCAGACATCATCGGTCGCGAGCGTATCCTCAAGGTGCACGCCCGTAACGTTCCGCTGGCACCGAATGTCGATCTCAAGGTTCTTGCTCGCGGTACTCCGGGCTTCTCGGGCGCCGATTTGATGAACCTCGTCAACGAGGCAGCGTTGATGGCGGCGCGGCGCAACAAGCGCATGGTCACGATGGCCGAATTCGAAGACGCCAAGGACAAGATCATGATGGGTGCCGAGCGTCGCTCGTCGGCCATGACCGAGGCGGAAAAGAAGCTGACGGCCTATCACGAAGCGGGCCATGCGATGACAGCACTGTACGTCGCTGTCGCCGATCCGCTCCACAAGGCGACGATCATTCCGCGCGGTCGTGCGCTCGGCATGGTCATGCAGCTGCCGGAAGGCGACCGCTACTCCATGAGCTACACGTGGATGATTTCGCGTCTGTGCATCATGATGGGCGGCCGCGTCGCGGAAGAACTCACCTTCGGCAAGGAAAACATTACCTCCGGTGCATCCTCGGATATCGAGCAGGCCACCAAGCTTGCCCGCGCCATGGTGACGCAGTGGGGCTTCTCCGACCAGCTCGGCCAAGTCGCCTATGGCGAAAACCAGCAGGAGGTTTTCCTTGGGCACTCCGTGTCGCAGTCGAAGAACGTTTCCGAAGCGACGGCCCAGAAGATCGACAACGAAGTCCGTCGCCTGATCGACGAAGCCTACACTCAGGCCCGTACCATCCTTACCGAACAGCACGACGCGTTCATCATCGTGGCCGAAGGGCTGCTGGAATACGAGACGCTGAGCGGCGAGGAGATCAAGGCGCTGATCCGTGGCGAAAAGCCGGCGCGCGATATGGGCGACGATACGCCGCCAAGCCGTGGCTCCGCCGTGCCGAAGACTGGCACGAAGAAGGACGGTTCCATCGGTGCCAAGGGCGACGAAGCCGAAGGCGGTCTCGAGCCGCAGCCGCGCTGATCTCAAAATAGCGTTCATAACATCAGGCCGGTTCCCGTCATGCGGGAGCCGGCCTTTTTCGTCGGTCACGACATGTGATAGTTCTTTGCGTTAATTGACGTGATGAAGACGGCGATCTGTGGCATGAGCGTCGCATTCGATGACCCGGACATCAACCAAGTCGGGACGCGCCTCCGTGGGGGAGGCGCTTAAATTTGCGGGAGACACTATGAAGCGTCGCTATTTCGGCACGGACGGAATCCGTGGGCAGTCCAACGTCTTCCCCATGACGCCCGATCTCGCGATGCGGGTCGGCATCGCGGTCGGCACGATCTTCCGCCGTGGCAATCATCGCCATCGCGTCGTGATCGGCAAGGATACTCGGCTGTCCGGCTACATGCTGGAAAACGCGCTCGTGGCGGGCTTCACGGCTGCCGGTATCGATGCCTTCGTGCTCGGCCCGATCCCGACGCCTGCCGTCGCCATGCTGACACGCTCGCTGCGCGCCGATATCGGCGTGATGATCTCCGCCTCCCACAATCCCTACAAGGACAACGGCATCAAGCTGTTCGGCCCCGATGGCTACAAGCTCTCCGACGATATCGAAATGCAGATCGAGGACCTGCTCGACCAGGACCTGAGCCTGCAGCTGGCGAAATCGGACGACATCGGCCGCGCCAAGCGCATCGACGGCGTCCATGACCGCTATATCGAGAACGCCAAGCGCACCCTGCCGCGCGACGTGACGCTGCAGGGCCTGCGCATCGCCATCGATTGCGCCAACGGTGCCGCCTACAAGGTAGCGCCGGCCGTGCTCTGGGAGCTTGGCGCCGAGGTCGTGACGATCGGCAACGAGCCCGATGGCATCAATATCAACCTCAATTGCGGATCCACCAGCCCGATGGCGCTGCAGAAGAAGGTGGACGAGGTGCGTGCCGATATCGGCATTGCCCTCGATGGCGATGCCGACCGCGTCATCATCGTCGACGAGAACGGTTCGGTCATCGACGGCGACCAGCTGATGGCTGTCATTGCCGAGAGCTGGGCCGATACCCAGCGCCTGCGCGGCAAAGGCATCGTCGCCACCGTCATGTCCAACCTCGGGCTCGAGCGCTTCCTTGGCGACAAGGGTCTTGAGCTGGCCCGCACGCAGGTCGGCGACCGCTATGTCGTCGAGCACATGCGCCAGCACGACTTCAACGTCGGCGGCGAGCAGTCGGGCCATATCGTGCTGTCGGATTATGGCACGACGGGCGATGGCCTGGTCGCGGCTCTGCAGATCCTTGCCTGTGTCAAGCGTTCCGGCAAGCCCGTCAGCGAAGTCTGCCGCCGCTTCGAACCCGTGCCGCAGCTGCTGCGCAACGTGCGCATCACCGGCGGCCGGCCGTTGGAAAATATCGAGGTCAAGCAGGCGATCGCCGATGCGGAGAGCGAGCTTTCCCGCAACGGTCGCCTCGTCATCCGCCCGTCAGGAACCGAACCGCTGATCCGGGTGATGGCCGAGGGCGACGACCGCGTTCAGGTCGAGCGCATCGTCAATGACCTGATCGGCGTGATTTCAAACGTTCGGACTGCCGCTTGACGTTTCAGACCAAGGGCCCGCCGAGTTCTCCCGGCGGGCCCTTTTTTCATTATATCGGCTTTGAGGTCTCGATACCCTAACCGGCATTCTCCGATGATATATCGTCCTGGGTCATACGGGAGACGTTGATCGATGACGAGATCAACGGCTTCGCCAGACGCTTGCCCGCTTTCCTTTGAAAGCCGAAGACGTTTTGCAGCAGGCCTTTGGTGTAGAGGCCCGGGCCGCTCGAATAGATGCGCCAGCCGCCATCGACGGCAATGGAGCCTGCCTTTACCTCATCCCATTCGCGTGCGGCGCTGTAGCGGTCATGGAAGGCGGCATCGCTGCTGCTGAAATAGGTGTTGCGCTGGCGCAGGGATGCGTGCGCCAGGCGGTCGGTGACGGCAATCGGGTTGGCGAGCGCCAGAGCCTGCCAGAGACCATCGGCATCTTCGTCGAGCACCAGTGTTTCGCAGTAGCGCAGATGGGCGTGCACATACATCAGGCCGATTTCGCGTCCGAAGAAGGACGACGATTCGGCGCGGCGGAAGAGCGTCTCGGGACCGCCGGAATAGGTGGCGGGCTTTTCCATCAGGCGCGTCCCGTCCGGAAACAGCAGGTGGTCGCGGATGAGAGCCTTGTGATCGTGGCGCTGGTCTGCGGTGAACAGGCCGCCGAGCATCGGCTGGGTCATGGAGATCAGCGAATAGTGCAGGCCAGTGCGCTGGTCTTCCGGATGCAGCAGCAGTTCGACGCCGTCATGGGCAGGATCGAAGATGGCATAGCCCGCGACGATGCCATCGCGGATCAGCAGGCGGTTGAAATCGCTGCGCATCGCCGCCGCACTGGCGCGCAGCCGCCTTGCCTCGGCGATCTTGCCGATGCTTTCCATGATCGCGCCGTAGCGGACAATCTGCTCGTAGAGCAGGGCCACGGTCCAGCTGCTGACCATCCAGTCGCGCAGGTGCGGATCGGCCGGCTGGAGCGAGTCGTTCCAGTCGCCTTCGCCATAGCGGATCAGGCTGGTGCCGGGGATGAAGCGGGTGCGGATCGTCGCCAGCAGCTTTTCGACATGGTCGGCGATCGATGCCTTCTCGGACGTCCGCTCCATGCTGCCGTCGTCGCGCCAGGCCGTGGTCTCGTTGAGGAAGCCGAGATCGCCAGTGGCTTCGATATAGTCGCAGAGCGCCTTCAGCGGCCAGACGACGATGTCGCCATGGGCCTCGCTCGAGCGGATATTGGCATAGGGCTCGAACATAAACCATTGCGGCCAGTCGCCCCGGTCGCGGAACTGTTCGCCAAATATGATCTTCAGGACCTGCTTGGCCTCCGCGTCATGCTCGTAGGACAGCAGGAACTCGATAGGCCCCTGGCAGGCATCGCGCGTACCCCAGGCGGCGCCGGTATATTGCTCCAGACCGTGCGGGACGCTCATATGGACGATGGCATCATGGGCCATCCAGGGCAGGATCGCTGTATGGGCTGCGAGATCCGGGCCGGTGCCGGTGATTTGGAGGCCGCGTGTCGCGTGTTTCCAGAAGCGGTCTGCAGGGTCGAGCATGGCGGCTTCGGAGACGCCGGCCTGGTAGCGGCTGGTAAGGCTTTCGGCCTCAGTGGCATCTACCATCGAACCAACGACGGCGAAGGTCAGCGATTGCGTCGCATGCGACCTGAGGGCGATGAAAGGTCCGTTCCGCGCGACACCGTCGATATAGAGCAATTCATCTCCGCCGACGACATCGACGGCGTCTTTCGTCGATGACACCAGCCGGTAGCTGGCATCGGGGTAGCGCTGCCCCCAGAGCCAGTTCGGATCCGGCTGCAGCGTGATCTGTTTGGCTTCGGCATCGATGGTGATCCGCCCGTGTGTCTCGTATTCGCGCTCGCCAAGCGTCACCTGGCCGTAGGCGAGGAAGCGGCAGGCCGGGCCTTCAACGGCGATGCTCCACTGCATGGCGGGATCGTCGCCGGCAGCAACTGCCGAGACAGTGATGGTGCGGTCGGCCAGCCGGTAGATCCAGCGGCAGTCGCTGAGGCCCATGTCGAATGCCGAGGGGACGCCGAGCAGCTGCCAGCCGGAGCCTGTATCGATCATGATCCGCAACCCGCTGTTGCGGGTGAGATTGTAGGGATCGCGCGAGATGGAAAACAGCTTGTGGAAGGAGGTGTTGCCGATGGTCAGCTGGGCGGCAAAGATGCCCTGCATCCAGCATGTTGCCGCCAGCGTGTTGTCGTCCGGCAGCATGCTCTGTCCGCTGCGCAGGATAGCACCATGGCGACGCGCGACACGGAGCTCCTTTTCGAGCAAAACCACGTGGCGGTTCTGAAAGCCGCCGGGCACGAAGAACGATAGCAGCTTGCCATCCACACGTTCCTCCAGCTCGCGGTTTGGGTAGAGATCGGCAACGGCTGCGTCGTCGAGGGCCGCCGCCGCCAGCAGCGGCGCATCCTGCACCAGGCCGTGCACGGGGGGCGTTTCGATGAGCGCACCGGTGGTGGCGGTCGGCAGATCCGCCAGCGGTGCCAGGAGTGCGAGATCGGCATCGCTCGATGCCTCCGGATGATCGGCAACAAACAGGCCGAAAAAGGTGGCACTGCCCGAGGCTGCGGGCGCAAGCGACATCGATGGCGATTGAAGTGCCGGGCAGGCGACTTCGTGCTGGCGCCGTTCGCTCGGCAGGGCCACCCCAAAGGCGGCCACGAGCTGTCCGTCCGGCCTGCCGCTATCGACGAGCTGGATCGCATCGGTGGCAAAGGCCGCGGCTCCTTCGAGGCAACCCTGTGCCAGCCATGGTATGTGGCCGCCGCCCTGCTTGAGGTTCTGGCGGTTCATGATTACCGGGCCGAAGCGCTCGTGCGTCGCGATGTGGTGGTCGATATATTGCGAGGCGTAGGCTTCGCTATTCATCAAAAACCCGCGGTCGCCGAGCCCGATATCCTGGAGCAGCACGACGTCGGCATCGACGGGTTCAGAGCGGGTGTTTTCCAGCGAGACGCGCCAAAGCCAGATCGGCTCGGCCGGGTGCAACTCGAGGCGGACGCGATGACGGATGCCGCCGGTTTCGCCGGTCCAAGAAAAGGCGCTGTCGCTGCTGGCGAAGCGAACGTCTGCGCGGGGACCAACGATCTCGGCCACTGCTGGCCCGGAGCCGCCGGTCCTTAGATAAAGCCGGCCGATGCCGCCATAGATAGGCGAGCCCTGCACCTGATTGATCATCACCTGCACGCCTGCGGCGTCGCTGTGCTCGATGGCAAACAGCGCGCCATTGGCAAGCGCCGATACCGAAAGACCGGCCGGATTGCCGATCGTCGTAAGGCCAAGATCTTCGCGACGGGATGTCTGGAAACTACGGTCGAGGTCGGATGCCATGATGTCTCTCGCTGATTGCGGCCTGCGGGGACTACATCACAAGCCGCAGAGAAAGAGCAGTAAAATCTGCGGCAAAACGGGATGAGCGAGATAGTGGGTTCGGGGAAACGGCGGAGGTTGTCTTTTACCTGCCGCCGCAGCGCGTTTCGACGACTTGCGGCCGTTAATTTACTCTTCTAATTGTATCGACGATGAGCACATCGCATCCAATGACGCCAATCAGCGTGAAGGCAATAGGCCTGGTCTGGCACCAAGGGCGCCTTCTTGCAGCCGAGGTTCCAGACGGCCAAGGTCGCGTTGCAGGCGTTCGTCCGCTGGGTGGCAGTATCGAGTTCGGCGAACTTTCCGAAGTCGCACTGAAGCGTGAGTTCCTGGAAGAACTGGGTGTCGAGATCGAAATTGTCGGTGGACCGCAGGTCTTTGAAAACCTCTACACGTTTGGCGGCGTGCCCGGTCATGAAGTGATTTTCGTCTTCGAGGTCAAATTCCCTCTCAAAGAATCCATGACAGGCGATCACATCGTCTTTCATGAAAGCGACGGCACCCCCAACGTCGCGCGCTGGTACCACCCGGACGAGCTCGATCGCGATGGCTACCCTGAACTCTATCCCAAAGGACTGAAGAGCGCGCTGGCCAAATTGAAGTTGGCAGATCCGAACTAAGGGGATGACCCGATAAACACTATTTCCCGTAGCTCCGAATGCCGACCTCCCGTCCGATTTGACATCCCCCAGCGTGAGACCATCGGTGCCACCTCTGGCGACTATGGTCGTGGATCAAGTCAGGAGGAATTCCACAAGAGCATTCTGAGCGTGAAGCAAGAATGCTTTCGCGGCGGCTCTCCTTACCTGCCGGATCCTGCCTGTTTCGACCAGGCGGGATTGCCGGTAGGGTCGGTGGACCAGAATTTGATATCGGCGAAGTCGATGGATTGGATGAGATCGGGCAGGGTGTCCCTGTAGATGCCAAAGCGTGGCTGGACGTCTATGTACGGGTGTCCGTCTTCGTCGCGCATGCCGTGATCGAGATAGCCGAGGCGTCCGGTGTAGGAAATTGCGCATGCGCGTCCGTTGAGGGCGACTTGCAGGGCGCTTGCGCCTTCCTGCAGGCTTGGCTTCAGCATGACGTTGACATCGGTCCATTCGCCGATCTCGAGGGGCCAGGGTCCGCAGACGATCTGGGACGTACCGGCATTGCAGTCCGATGTTCCTCTCACCTTTGCAACGAAATCTGCGCCGGTCTTGGAGGGGATTGCCTCGATCTTGAACAGCGGGTTGGCTGACTGGCAAGAACCGAGAGGCTTCGTCTCTTCTGTCGGGATATTCTGCTTTACCTGATGGATGACAGTACGATTGCCGATGCCTGCCCATGGCGCGTCGAGCCTGAAGGTGAAGTGATACCAGGTCGGCTTGTCGAACTTGATGACCTGCTTCCTGATCTGGATTTCGACGCGCTCTATCGGTGCGTCACCGACGCTCTGGTCAGGCGCGTCGCCGGGATGCACCGTGATATGCAAGACAGGCCGCGCAGGCGACGAGAGGTCGCAGACAATACGCGATCTCCATGCATTGGGGTCGAGTTTGCCGCTGATCTTCCAGAGCTTCGGTGGATGGGCGCTATCAGCGACACACAGGTCCTCAAATCCCGCCGAGAGCGGTGCTGCTACATCCTGCGCAACGGCTGAGGATAGACCGAAGCCAAGCAGGCCCAACAGGATGGATGCGAGTTTTATAATTCTCGTGGTCATCATCGTCAGCATTTCCCTCGAGAGCGCAGGGCCTGCGAGTCGGTGGCTACAAGCAGCTTATGGGACAAGATCACGACAGCAAAGTTTCAAATCCTGCTCACTCAGTCACAAAGTGCAAGTCAGGGCGCGCTCTGAAGATCGCGGCTGGCGGTCTGCGAAAGCGCAAACGGTGTTGGTCACCCTTGCCCAGACCTCCCCACCGAATTTGCCGTTTCCCCTACGCTCCCTATATCCTGCGCACGGCCGAAGCCTTCGAGCCAGCGAGGTTTTCGTGGTTTTGCTTTCTTCCGTATCCCGCTTTGCGCTCTCTGTGATCCTTGCTTGCGGGCTGGTTGCGGGGGTTGTCATCGTGCCGGAGGCGGTGGAGGGGGTTGCGGTGTTGCGGCCGGGGGCGAGCGAGGCGGAGATTGTCGCTTATCGCCTGCGCGGGGTTCCGGCCACTGCCTACCAGGATGCGATCGGCAAGGCGCTTGGCGATGACGATCCGGATCTGGCTGCAAGCCTGTTGGCACTCGCCGATAGCCGTGATGTCATCATTCCAGCCGATCTTCGGCAGCGTGTCGCGGCGGCACAGGGTTTTGATGCCGGACGCAGCCTGCGGGATGCCTGGAGCGGGCTTGCCGGCGGTGACGCCAGGAGCCCCGAGGCGCTGGCGGGTGCCGTGACAGCAGATCTCACCGGCATCAGCGACGCCCGCGACCTCGTGCACGAAGGCCGCTCCTATATCAATGGCGAGGTCTACAGTCCGCTGACGATGGGGCTTGCCGCTGCTGGGCTGGTGATTACAGGCGTGACGATCGCCAGTTTCGGCATGGCGTCGCCAGCGCGGGTCGGCGTCACGGCGCTGAAGGCCGCCGACAAGGCGGATTTGCTGCGGCCGCCATTCCGCCGCGCGATGACCTCGGCGGCGACTGACCTTATCGACACGAACGCTGTGCGGGAAACGGTCGATCTTGCCTCCGCCGGCAATCTTGGCGCGGCCCGGTTGGCGCTCTCCCGTTCGGTGCGGGCGAAACCGCTGGCGGCGCTAACGACCACCGCGACCGAACTCGGCGCCCTCGCGAAGGGCGCGGGCTACCGTGCCACGCACGATGTGCTGAAGCTTGCGGACAGTCCCGCCGATATCTCGCGTTTCCGGCGGCTCGCCGATAGCTTCGGCACGCGGTTCCGTGGCGCGCTGGTGCTGGTCGGCGGCGCCGCTTTGACCACGGCAGGCCTTCTTGCAACCGTATCCGGCTGGCTTTTGGCGGGGCTGATGTGGGTGCTGGCAGCGGTATTTGCGGGGTATCGTATTTTCCGCTGGCTATGGCGGTTGGGCCGGCCGCGACAGTCCCTGTCAGCGTGATGCGAATTGGCCTATAAACGGTCCGGGACGATAAAAGGGCAAGACGACATGTGCGGGCATGGGGATAAGGCATCCCCGGCCATCGGCAGGACAGAAATACGGGGGATAGGCGATGTTCCAGGAAACCATGATTGTACATGCCGACAAGGCGGAGTTCTACCATGCGCTGCAGGCGCAGCTGGGCGGCCTGCTTGCCGGCGAGACGGATGCGATTGCCAATGCTGCCAATACCTCGGCGCTGATCTTCCAGATGCTGCCCGATATCAATTGGGCCGGCTTCTATTTTCTCCAGTCGGAGGACGAATTGCTGCTCGGGCCTTTTCAGGGCAAGCCTGCCTGCGTGCGGATCGCCGTGGGCCGTGGTGTGTGCGGGACGGCGGTGGAGAAGGCGCAGACCATGCTGGTCGAGGATGTCCATGCCTTTCCCGGCCATATCGCCTGCGATGCCGCTTCGCGCTCGGAGCTGGTCGTGCCGTTGATCCGCGATGGCCAGGTGTTCGGGGTGCTCGATCTCGACAGCCCGCTGCCGGGCCGTTTCGACCGTGTCGATCAGGCCGGCATCGAAGCGATGGCGGCGATCTTTATCGGTGCGACGGCTTGGGATGGCTGACAACCATCGTCGCCTGTGATTTGGGGGTAATCGGCTGAGAGGAATGGGTTCGTGACGAAAAGGGCGGGAAGCGCGGATCTGCCGCTGCATGGTGGTCGTGTGCCGCCGTGGCTGGGGCAGCGCATGACACGGCTGGGTGCGCTGATCACCGAGGCCATCGTCCAGCATTACGGTCGCGACGAGTTTCTCAGCCGACTTGCTCATCCCTTCTGGTTTCAATCCTTTGGCTCGGTGATGGGGATGGACTGGCATTCGTCCGGTATCACCACGAGCGTCATCGGAGCGCTGAAGCGCGGGCTGGCGCCGATGGCCGGTGAACTGGGCATCCATGTCTGCGGCGGTCGAGGCGCGCAATCGCGCAAGACGCCGGACGAGCTGATGGCCATTGGGCGGCGTGTCGGCATCGATGGCGCAGCACTGGCGACGACCAGCCGGCTCGTCGCCAAGGTGGACAGTGCAGCGCTGCAGGACGGCTTCGATCTCTATCTGCACGGCTTCATCGTCACCGACGACGGCAAGTGGGTGGTGGTGCAGCAGGGCATGAACGGCGAGGCGAGGCAGGCGCGGCGCTACCATTGGCAATCGGCCGGGCTCGAAAGCTTCCTCGATTCGCCGCACGCCGCTATCGAAGGTCATAGCCTCGGCGAGATCGTCAATCTTGCAGACCGGCGAGCGGACCAATCGCGCTCCGGCCAGCTGGATCTGCTGGCCTCCCTCGGTCCCGACCGCATCCTGCGCGAAGTCATCGATCTCGAGGCTGCCGGAAAACCGCGCAAACTATCCGATCAAATGACGCTGCCGCATCTGATAATGCCCGCCCATCACGATGTTCGGCAGGAGGATGTCAACATGCGACGGCTGCATGGCGCGATAGCTGCTGCGGCCGATCGTGGTCCGAAGGACTTTTCGCAATTGCTGCTGGTGCCCGGTGTCGGCGCGCGCACGGTGCGGGCGCTGGCCATGGTGGCGGAAGTGGTGCACGGCGCGCCCTGCCGGTTTTCCGACCCGGCGCGTTTCTCGCTCGCCCATGGCGGCAAGGATAGGCATCCGTTTCCGGTGCCGCTAAAGGTCTATGACGAGACGATCAACGTGATGAAATCGGCGGTGCGCAAAGGGCGCCTCGGTCGTGACGAGGAGATGCAGGCGCTGAAACGGCTCGACGACCAGACACGCCAGCTGGAGCGCTACGTTACCGGCCCCGATCTGAAGGAGATCGTCGCCGGCGAATTCCGCCGCTCGGCGGAGTGGGGCGGCCGGAGCGTCTTCGGCTGGGAATCAGCCGAAGACAGTGTTGAAATTAGGGATGCTGAAAGCGGCCGCCGCAAGGCTGATCTTAGCTAGGCGGTCAGGGCCTTCTCGGTAGGCTCTTCGACCGGGGTCTGGTTGCGTTCCGAGCGGAAGGCTGCGGAGCGGGCGTAGGCAAGCTTGCGCATCCGCATGATGCTGCCAAGCGGACGGTGAGCGGCAAGGCCGTTCCAGGGGCGGAAGGACATGCCGTCGTTGATCTCGCGGTCGCGCTCCGTTGTCCAGGATGGCTGCGGCTCGACCGTCAGGGTGGCGACCGTGATGAACGGGCTTTTTTCCTCGTCCCAGACAGCAGCGGCATCCTCGATTGACATCTCTTCCGCACTCGAACAGAGCTGCACCTGGAACTCCCAAACCGCCTTGTTGCTGCGGAAATAGTCGGACACGGCCTCGCGCAGCCCGTCTGGATTGTGGTTGAGGTCCAGCTCCTGGCCGGTCAACGCTTTCAGCTCTTCGGATTGTGGAACGAGCGCGAACTTGGCGACATAATCGCCGTAGCGAAGGGGAAGCTGTGCAAAGAAACTTTCGCCGAGGATATTGGTCTCGGGGTGGCCGCCAAGCGAGATGATCGAGGCGCTTTTTGCTCCTACAGCCTCGATAACGCTTTCGATGCCACGCAGCACCTTCGAGGCAACTTCCTTTAGGCCGTCGGCATGGTCGGTGGTTGCCGCCAGTGCCTTGAGGTTGAGGAGAAAGGCCTTGGCACTCGACGCGTTGAACTGCTTGCCGTTGACCATCAGGAAATCCTGGGATGCGCTGTCGTCTTCCGGGTCAAGCCTCGGGCCTTCGACATCGACGATTTTCAACGCCAGACCGCGCGGTGTCGAGACGCTGTCATGGAGAATGTCTCCGGGCGTCGTCGATAGCCGCACGAAAGCCTTGTAGCTGGCAGGCTTTGCAAACAGGCCCTGCGCCAGTTCGGGCGGCAGGCCGTCCATGACCCGGAACTCGCCTTCCAGCAGACCATGGCTCTTGGCATGGACGCTGCGGATGGCATGGCCCCCGTCGCGGTAAGTCTTGTGCGAGATCGACAGCATGGTCTCCGCCAGTGCGCGGGCGGTCTCCGGTTCGTCCTTTTCGACGGTTTCCAGATCGTCGCGGTAGGCTTGCGGATTGTGCGGTGGGGTCTTTGTCATGGGGTCGTCCTCAGGCTGGCATCGTTTGGTCGATGATCTTGTCGATGGTCACGGGCAGGTTTCGCTGGCGCTTGCCCGTGGCGTGGAAGATCGCGTTGGCAATCGCCGCGCTGACGCCGACGAGACCGATTTCGCCGAGGCCCTTGATGCCGATGGGGCTTGCCTTGTCGTCGAATTCCTCGACAAAGATCACATCGATATCGTCGATGTCGGCATGGGCCGGCACGTGATATTCGGCAAGGTTGTGGTTCATGATCCGGCCGCTACGGTGGTCCCACATGCCTTCTTCATGCAATGTCATCCCAATCCCCATGACGACGCCGCCGAGAATCTGGCTGCGTGCCGTTTTCGGGTTGAGGATCTTGCCGGCAGCGATCGCACTGACGATGCGAGTGACACGAACGACACCCAGTTCCGCATCGACACGCACCTCCGCAAACACTGCGGAATGGGTGTAGCTGATGAACTTCATCATCTGCATCTTGTCCGGTGCCACCGAGCCGTCGCCCTCGAGAGACGACAGCCCCTCGGCGGCAAGGAGATCGGCGATGGCCGCTCCCTTGGTTTCGTCCGTCTTCAGCACCAGGCGGCACTCGCGGATGACGACATCGCCTATCTTGGCGTCGTCGAGTGGCGATCCCTTGGTCTTCTGTGCCAGCGTCAGGATCTGCTGGATGACAGCCTGACAGCCGGCCTGTACGGCTGAACCCGTGGAGGCGGCTGTCCACGAACCACCCTCGACCGTGGTCGTCGGCAGGGTGGAATCGCCGATCTGAACGACGACCTGGTCCATGGCAACGTCGAAGGCTTCGGCGGCGATCTGCGTCAGGATCGTGTAGGTGCCGGTGCCGATATCGCTGGCTGCCGCTTCCACGACGATCTGGCCATTGCCGGTGTAGCGAACCTTGGCCTCGGCGGGGCTGAGCATCGCGTCCCAGAAGCCTGTGGCCATGCCCCAGCCAACCAGTTCGTTGCCGTCGCGCATCGAGCCTGGCTGCATCTGACGACGGGACCAGCCGAAGCGTTCCGCACCCTGCCGGTAGCAGGCATGCAGCGCCTTGCTGGTCAGCTGCTTGTCATCGTTCTGGTCGAAATGGATGAAGTTGCGGATCCTGAGTTCGAGCGGATCGATGTCGATCTCGTAGGCGAGTTCGTCCATCGCGGATTCCAGCGCGAAAAGGCCTGATGCAGCGCCCGGCGCGCGCATGTCGCCCGGTGTCATCGTGTCGAGCTTGGTGAGTTCGTAGCCCAGCTTGACGTTTTCGCAGCGGTAAGCCAGCCCCGACCAGTTGACGACGACTTCCTGGTAGTCCTCGAACTGCGACGTGCCGGAAACCACGTCGTGCATGACGGATTGCAGCTGGCCGTTGGCATCGGCGCCAAGCGACACTGTCTGCAACATCAGAGGGCGAAAACTGAGATAGAACATTTCGCGACGCGTCAGTTCCAGGCGCACCGAACGCTTCAGCTGCAGGCTTGCCATGACAGCGAGGAAAAGCTGGTGGCGCGGGCGGAGGCCAGCACCGAAGGCGCCACCGACATAGGCGTTGATGACCCGCACGTCGTCCTGCTCCAGCCCGAAGACATTGCAGACGAACTTTTGGGAGTTCTGCGATCCCTGTGTCTTGTCGTAGATGGTCAGCTGCTTGTCACTTTCCCACAGAACGGTGGTGGCAAACATTTCCATTGGGTTGTGGTGTTCGCCTTCCAGCGCGTAATCCGCCGATACCTTGAAGGGCGCCGATGCATAGGCTTCTTCTGCCTTGCCGCGCGGCTTCGGGGGAGGTGCTATGCCGTTTCTCTTGGTAGGCGGCACGTAGCTGTTGCCGCGCTCCGCCTCGATGTCGGTATGCGCCTCGGCTGCCTCGTATTGTACCTTCACCAGCGCCGCCGCATCGCGGGCGGTCTCGAATCGATCGGCGACGACGAAAGCGACGGGCTGGCCGTCGAAGAGGATCTTGTCGGAATCGAGCGGTCGGAAGGGATGGCCCGGGGCTGCGGTATCGTCTTGCCACTTCTTGTCCGACGTGGCGACGTCCATCCGGTTTTCGTGCGTGAAGACCTCCACGACACCGGGAAAGGCCTTCGCGGCCGTGGTGTCGATGCTGACGATCTTGCCGACAGCTATGGTGCTCAGCACGACGGCGCCGTGCAGCAGGCCAGGTTCGGAATATTCCGCGGAATACGTCGCCTGGCCGGTGACTTTCAGCCCTGCGTCGACGCGCGGGACGGGATGGCCGATATGGCGTGTATTAGTGCTCAAGGGGCTCTCTTTCATGCGATCGCCTTTACGGACTGGACCTGCGGGGTTCCGGCAACGGCCTGCCTCAGGGCACGCACGATGGCCTTCTCTGCCAGCGGTATTTTGAAATCATTGCTGCCCTGGCCCTTTGCGGGGGCAAGCAGCGTAGCGGCGAAGGCGCGGAAATCGGCCTCCGAAGGTTGGCGCCCGATGAGCGCGGCCTCGGCTTCCCTGTCACGCCATGGCTTGTGGGCAACGCCACCGAGCGCGATACGGGCGCCGGATACGACACCCGCGTCCATGTCCAGCGATACGGCCACGGATACCAGCGCGAAGGCGTAGGAAAGACGGTCGCGCAGTTTCAGGTATGTGTGATGCGTGGTGCTCGGCTTGCCATCGATCCGGATGCCGGTGACGATTTCGCCGTGCATCAGCGTGTTATCCTTTTCTGGCATATCGCCGGGAAGGCGGTGGAAGTCGGCGAATTCGATGGTGCGTTCACCGTCCGGGCCTGTGACCTCGACAATGGCATCGAGCGCCGCCAGCCCGACGCACATGTCGGAAGGGTGGGTTGCGATGCAGCTATCGCTTGTGCCGAGAATGGCATGGATACGGTTGAGGCCGCCGATGGCGGAACAGCCGCTGCCCGGCTCGCGCTTGTTGCACGGCGTCGACGGGTCATAGAAATAATAGCAACGCGTCCGCTGCAGCAGGTTTCCGCCCGCCGTGGCTGCGTTGCGGAGCTGCGGGGAAGCGCCGGCGAGAATGGCGCTGGAGAGCAGCGGATAGTCCCGCTCGATACCTTCGTGGTAGGCGATGTCGCTGTTGGATGCGAGTGCTCCGATCCGGTATCCGCCGTCGGGCAGCGCTTCGATGTCTTTCAGCTGGAGGCCATTGATATCGACGAGCACGGAAGGGGCGACAACGTCGTATTTCATCAGATCGACGATGTTGGTGCCGCCGGCAATAACCTGCGCACCGGCATTCGATGCGAGTGCGGCAACCGCTTCGCTGACGTTGGCTGGCTTGATGTATTCGAACCGGTTCATTCGGCTGCCTCCCGGTGGTCTTCAAATAGCACGTCTTCGACCGCATCGGCGATGTTGGTGTACGCTCCGCACCGACAGATGTTGCCACTCATGAGCTCGCGGATTTCTGTCCGGTTGTTGGCCTTGCCCTCGTTGACGAGGCCGATGGCGGAACAGATCTGGCCGGGGGTGCAGTAACCGCACTGCAGGGCGTCGTTTTCGACGAAGGCGCGCTGCATCGGATGGAGATTGTCGCGTTCGCCGACACCTTCGATGGTGGTGATTTCAGCGCCGTCACGGGTGACGGCGAGGATGAGGCACGAATTCAAGCGGACACCGTCAATTAGCACCGTGCATGCGCCACATTGGCCGTGGTCGCAGCCCTTCTTCGTTCCGGTCAGATGCAGATCTTCCCTGAGGAGATCAACCAGTGTCGTCCAGGGCGCCACTTGAAGATCATGCTTTTCGCCATTGATGGTGAGGACGACCGGCACCGTGAAGCCGGACGGCGTTGGGGATGGGTTTTGCATAGGAAACCTTTCAGTGGGACAGGGGTCAAACCTCAAAAGGCGCAGTTTGTTCCGAAGACGCTCACCGGTTGCAGAGCAAATAAAAAAGGCGGCCCGCTTGAGGCCGCCTCCCGGATCAATTGCAAAGTTGGTTCAGGCGTTGAGCGCCATGCGTTCTTCGTCCTCGTCGCGCTGACGGCCGCCGACGGCGCCGGCAACCCCGGCGATGAAGGCGCCGACAAGCAGGGACAGGGCTCCAAGAAGAGCGACGACCGATGCGCTCTTGCGAGCCTTGTCGGCTGCCTGCTGTGTGGCAACCTTGGCATCGTCGATACGCTTGAGGACGGTATCGACGCGGGCCTTGGCGTCAGCATCGGAAAGGCCGGCGCGCGAGGCGACCACCTGCTGCAGATAGGTGCGGTCGTCAGGCGAAATACCGCCGTCGGCCGCGCCAGTCAGCAGGATGCGCGACACTTCGGCTGTGACGTTCTCGTTGCTGTCGCTGCCAGGAGCAGCCTGAGGACGCGAAGGCCGCAGCAGTGCATCGGTGTAGTAGGCAGGCGAGAAGGTGCTTGTAGACTGGGAAGCACCCGAGGCAGCAGCGGAACCAGCCGTTGCTGCGGCACCGCCGGCGACAACTGCCGTTGCCTGCGCGCCGGCACCGATGACGGAGCTGACAGCCGAGCTCAACAGGCCGGCGACGACGATCGTTGCCAGTGCCCATGACAGAAACCCATGGGCAGTGTCACGGAAGAAGACCTCGTAAGTATGGACGCCGGTCCATTTCGTGCGAAGCCGGCCGGTCAGGTACCCACCGACGCCAGCCGAAAGCCACTGGATGACGATGAGCCATACAGCGGCAGCGACGCCGACAGTTGCCGCCGACGAGCTTGCGTTAGCCCAAGGAGACACCATCGTCAGGCCAAGGCCGGAGCCCACCAGCAGAAGTATCAGGGTGATCGCCGTAGCGGCTACAGCACCGGCGATAACCGGTGCCCAGCTTACGGCGGAGGCCGACGATTCGACTGGCGCAGCCGCCTCGTAGCCGGTTGTTGGAATGGTCACTGCGACCTCCTATCGAACGAATAGGAGAATGATGATGATGAGCGGAATCGGAATGCCGAGCAACCAAAGCAAAATACCACGACCCATAATAACCTCCTGCCAGATGACTGGCCTTATGCATTTATCTTGAGTTGCCGCAAATGTGGCGCGACCAACCGTTGCAAGAACTAGCAAGTGGAAAGTTGGTTCCTGATTTCATGGCAAAAGTTCCAGCTCGCCTAGTGGCTGGCCCGAATGCGGCAAATTTCCCACGGGTCCGAGTTAACAGCCCGGCAGGCTGAGCAAATTTGTTGAAAATATGGCGATTGCGGGTAAGGTCTGTGCTTCAGGGATTGAAAGCGAGGGCGAGATGACGACAACGACAGACTGGCCCAAGGAAGGCATTCAATCCAGCGATCTCGGCATGCTGCAGGCGGTGCTCGACGCCTGGTGCGTGGACAAGTCTGTCGACATCCACAGCGCCGATGCTCAGGTGGCCGCACGTTCGCTGATCGACTGGTACGAGTTCGGCATCAGCGACCCTGCCGAACTCAGGACCATGCTCGAGGGTTGAACGGCTTACGAAGAACGCGGACGTGGGGCGATGAGGTTGCACGCCATTCTCAGCCCGATCGCGTCGATACAGATGCCGTTTTCCGGCCGGGCTGCCATCGGTGTTGCTGCGTTGACGGCAAACACCTGATCAAGTCGATCGATGTGCATGGGCACAGCTGCCCAGAGGACGGGACGTCCGATGTCTATGATGTGCACTGGCGTTTGCCGGCCCCTGAGCGAGACATCTGCCACCGCCATGCCCCAGGTGACTGCGCCGATCGCCAGGATTACCTGAAAACCGAGATCTGCAGCTTCGCGCGAGGTCATGAGCATGGATCGGGCCTCCCGGCGTGGACTGCAATCATTGCAGCTATTTACCGGGCATCCCTATGCTAGCGCGATTGCTACTTCCAGCCGCTTCCGCCGTAAACCTTAACGCGTAACCACAAGGGAAGAGGGTACGCCCGAGGCGTACATTGCGTCGACGCCGCGCCACCCTATATCGTGAAGATAGCCCGGCAAGGCGCCGGGCACGGTGGAGGAATGCACATGCCGCAAAACCCTATCAAGATCCCTGGACCCGATCACCCCATCTCGATCGAGCAAACGAACGATCATGTCGTCGTTACGGTGGCAGGCAAGACAATCGCCGACACGCGCCGCGCGCTCAGCTTGCGGGAGGCGTCATATCCGCCGGTGCTCTACATACCCCGCGAGGACGTCGACATGACGGAGTTGCAGAGAACCGATCACAGCACCCATTGTCCCTACAAGGGCGACTGTTCCTACTACAGCATACCCGGTGGCGGCGAGCGCTCGGAGAATGCGATATGGACCTACGAGACGCCCCACGAGGCAGTTGCAGCCATAAAGGGCTTCATGGCTTTCTATTCCAATCGTGTCGATGATATTAAAATCACCCCGGCGACGTGACATCAACTGCCCTCACGGAGGCGCGCCGCCGGTGCGCTGCATCAACTTTCATCAGCATGATATTCTAAATAAGGTCTTGAAAGTGAAGCGTAATCGACGAACTGCCCATTGGGGGCTTTCCTAATCCTGATTAATCTATAGACTCGGTCGTGTTAGTTGGCCAACGGGAATACGTTTCGTTACCCATGTTGCCGGCCTTACCGGAGGTCCTCGGACCTTCATAGAAGGAGACAGCCATGACCAATGTACTGCCAGCCCTCCATGACGGGCACGCACCGATCACCCTGCAGCAGCTTTTT
Source organism: Rhizobium sp. B21/90 (assembly GCF_019355815.1). Taxonomy (NCBI): domain Bacteria; kingdom Pseudomonadati; phylum Pseudomonadota; class Alphaproteobacteria; order Hyphomicrobiales; family Rhizobiaceae; genus Rhizobium; species Rhizobium sp. B21/90. Next base: position 1,251,237 of record NZ_CP072162.1, read on the forward strand.
CGCGAAGCTATCCATGCTTTCGAGGAATGGGGCGCCGACAGCTCCGAGCCGCTGGTCACCTTTGAAGGCCGGATCTTTCCGATCAGTGCTGCCTTCGAGGCGATGCGGGGTTGCACCGACATCATGCCGAGCAACCTGCTCGGCGCGGTGACCGAGCGTCTCACAAAACCCTGGGAAGGCGAAGGCCCGCTCGACACGATGACATTTTCGACAGCCGCCCGCGTAATGAGCGTCCTGGTGCGCAAGCGGCTTCTGGCCGATGACAGCGCAGTGCCGGTTGCCGCAGTGGCCGAGCGCCAGGCGGAAGATATTTCCGACCGCTAGGTCGGTCCGGGATAGATTGAAAGGCCGCCGGTTTGCAAAGACCGGCGGCTTTTTAGTGTCGTGAAAAGGGCGCTCCCGACCTCTCTGTGCGCTTGGCGATCTTGCACGCGCGACCCATCTGTGAAAATATTCTTCACATAAGAACAATCCGCATGGGCGCCTGCTGGATTTTGCGGCCCGTTAGCGCCAGCGCCCAGTCGCTGATTCCAAGGAGCAGCCGCCATGACGCGTATCACCGATCTCCGCGTATTCGACATCCGCTTCCCGACCTCGCTCAGCCTTGACGGATCCGATGCGATGAATCCCGACCCGGACTATTCGGCGGCCTACGTCATTCTCGAGACCGACCAGCCGGGCCTTTCCGGCCATGGCCTGACATTCACCATCGGCCGGGGCAACGAGATCTGCTGCATGGCGATCAAGGCGATGGCGCATCTGGTTGTCGGCACGGACCTTGCGACCGTGCTTGAAAATCCCGGCAAATACTGGCGGCACCTGACCAGCGACAGCCAGCTTCGCTGGATCGGCCCGGAGAAGGGCGCCATGCATCTGGCAACCGGCGCCGTCGTCAACGCGGTCTGGGATTTGCTCGCCAAGCAGGCGGGGAAGCCGGTCTGGCGGCTGGTCAGCGAGATGGACGCCGAACAGATCGCTGATATCGTCGATTATCGCTACCTGACCGACGTGCTGACGCGCGACGAGGCGGTGGCGCTTCTGAAAAAAGCCGAAAGCGGCAAGGCGGAGCGCATCGCCACCCTCGAGCGGGACGGTTATGCCTGCTACACGACGTCGGCCGGCTGGCTCGGCTATAGCGACGACAAGCTGCGACGTCTTTGCCAGGAAGCGATCGATGCCGGTTTCAATCATATCAAGATGAAAGTCGGCCGCGACCTCGAGGACGATATCCGTCGCCTCACGATTGCCCGCGAGGTCATCGGCCCCGACCGCTATCTGATGATCGATGCCAATCAGGTCTGGGAAGTCGGCGAGGCCATCGACTGGGTGAACCAACTGGCCTTTGTCAAACCGTTTTTTATCGAGGAGCCGACCAGCCCGGACGATATTGCCGGCCATCGCAAGATCCGCGAAGCCGTGGCGCCGGTGAAGGTGGCGACTGGGGAGATGTGCCAGAACCGCATCATGTTCAAGCAGTTCATCGCCGAGGGGGCGATCGATATCGTGCAGATCGATTCGTGCCGCATGGGCGGGTTGAACGAGGTGCTGGCGGTGCTGCTGGTCGCGGCAAAATACGAGCTGCCGGTCTGGCCGCACGCCGGTGGGGTCGGTCTCTGCGAATATGTGCAGCACCTGTCGATGATCGACTACATCGCGGTTTCTGGCACGAAAGATGGCCGCGTGATCGAATATGTCGATCATCTTCACGAGCATTTCCTCGATCCCTGCACGATCAAGGACGCCGCCTACATGCCGCCGAGCATGCCGGGCTTCTCGATCGAGATGAAGCCGCAATCGATCGAAACATACACATTCCGCGGCTGAACGCTTTCCGGCCTGCGGCGGGCCGCGGACGAGAGGAGCGTTCGCGGCCATTGCGTTTTTTCCGTTACTCGCCATGTTGCACTGAAACGCGCCCGGGGAGTGGCGTCAGACGACAGGAGATTATATGCCCACCACAGACCGGCCGCTGGCCATCAGCGCGCCCGAGCCGCGCACGCTCGAACTGATCTTCACGCCCGAGGCGCTTGCGCATCTGAGGGCGACCTACGAGATCGTCGAGGCCGATCCTGAAAACATCGCCGGGCTTGGCGACGATATTCTTGGCCGGGCGCGCTACATCATCGGCCAGCCGCCGCTTTCGCATGAAACGCTCGACCGGATGCCGCAGCTGCGCTGCATTCTCAATGTCGAGAGCAACCTGATGAACAACATGCCCTATGATGTGCTGTTCCAGCGTGGCATCCATGTTGTGACTACCGGTCAGGTTTTTGCAGAGCCCGTGGCCGAGATCGGTCTCGGTTTCGCTCTCAGTCTGGCGCGCGGTATCGTCGATGCGGACGTCGCGTTTCGCGAAGGCAACGAACTCTGGGGCGGCGATGGCAATGCCGGCGCCCGCCAGCTCAGTGGCTCCGATATCGGCATCGTCGGCTTCGGCGATCTCGGTAAGGCGCTGAACAGGGTCCTCAGTGGCTTCAGGGCGAAGATAAAGGTCTACGATCCCTGGATGCCGCGCTCCATTCTCGAGGATTTTGGCGTGCAGCCTGCCAGCCTCGACGACGTGTTGGCGAGTAGCGATTTCGTCTTTGTGGTCGCGTCCGTCACCAGCGAAAATAAGGGCTTTCTCGGCGCCGAGGCCTTTGCCGGCATGCGCAAGGGGGCGGCCTTCATCCTGCTCAGCCGCGCTGACGTCGTCGATTTCGACGCGCTGATGGCAGCCGTCGCCTCGGGCCACATCGTCGCTGCCAGTGACGTCTATCCGGAAGAGCCGCTGGGCAAGGATCATCCCGTGCGCCGTTTGAAGGGCTTCATCCGCTCCGCGCACCGTGCCGGCGCCCTGGATAGCGCCTTCAAGAAGATGGGCGACATGGTCATCGAGGACATGGACCTCATGGACCGAGGCCTGCCGCCGATGCGCTGCAAGCGCGCCGAGCGCGAAACGGTATCGCGGATGCGCTCCAAGCCGGTGACGAAGAACTGAGGGGTTGGATTTAACGTCGGTGCAAGGGCCCCCCTCTGTCGGCGTCGCCGACATCTCCCCCACAAGGGGGGCGATTAGCTGAAGCGCCAGCCGCGCATCGTATCGTCATCAAAGCCTGCGCGTATTTTTGTCAGGCGGCCGGGGAGCTTGCGGTTTATCTCCCCCCTTGTGGGGGAGATGTCACGAAGTGACAGAGAGGGGTCTGGCCTGGAACGACCTGAGTCACTCTGTACCCCCACCGAGCCAAGCCCGCACGATCCCCACATCGTCATCGGTCAACCCGTGCCCATGCGGCACGATCCGGAGCTCGATGTCGGCACCGGCCGTGGCAAGTTCGGTGCGCAGCGTTTCAGCGTATCGCCCGTAGTCGTCGAATTCGCCCGAGATCATCAGCACGTCCACATCACTCATATCAGCCTGCGGACGCTGGTCGAGGACCGGCATCGAACGCAGCAGTACGGCACGGTGGATCACGTGCGGATGCAGCGACAGCATTGCGTTGAGGAGGTTGGCGCCATTGGAATAGCCGAGGTAGACGGTTCTGTGAGGGTCGAGGCCATAGGATGTGATGGCGCCGTCGATGAAGGCGGCGAAGGCTTCGGCCTCGCTGACGATATCGCTCTGGACGAAGGTGAAGGGCGTGAGGCGCAGGAACCAGCGCGGCAAGCCATCCTCTTCGGCGCGTCCGCGGACGGCGAGCAGTGTGGCTCGTGGTGCGATTTTGTTGGCCATCGGCAAAAGGCTGGTTTCGCTAGCGCCGGAGCCGTGCAGCAGCACGATCACGCTGCCGTCGGCGTCTTCGGGCGTATAGAAGCGGTGGACGAAGGGCAGGTCGCGATAGATCACCCTCGGCTCGCCGGGCATTGCAAATTGCGGCATCAGCAACGTCAGTTCGCGCTCCCGCTCGGCATTGCCGGCCGGGAGGAACAGTTTCGTTCCAAGTGTACTGCTCTCCTCGTCAATCAGCATGCCGGGCGTATCGGTCGCGAGTTCGAACAGGATACCGCCGGGCTCGCGGACGTAGAGCGACCGGAAATACTTTCGGTCGTGGACGTTGACGGTGCCCGAATTTGAATCCTGCAGAGTGCCGAGAACGGCCTGCAGTTCTGCATCGTCGCTGGCGCGGAAGGCGACGTGATTGACGGTGCCTGTTCCCGGCGCGCTCGACCAGAAGCCGGCGGCATCCCGGACATCAATGATGTCGCCGGGCTCCGAGACCATGCGGCGGATGTTGCCGGCGGTCGCCTGCGGCCGGTAGCCGAAATGTCGTTCGAGGAAAGACTGCGTCTCCCCGGGCTTCTCGGTAAACAGAGTCGCGCCGCGCAGGCGGCGGATGGCGTGTTCCCCGGGAATGCCGTCCGATGCCCATGGCGTGCCGGCGTGCAATCCGGTGTTCCCGACCAGCTTGACGATCATGCCATCCGGGTCCTTCAGCCGCAGCACCGGTTCGCCGAATTCATCCATGGGCCCTTCCACCTTCAGGCCGAAGGTGAGGGATCGGGTTAGCCAGAAGCCGATGCTGAGGGGATCAATGGCAAGCGAGATCTCGCCGGTCTGTCCGTAGCCGGCGCGGCCGGGCGACCCGTCTTCCCAGACGAGGAAGGTTACCAGCGAGCCTGGCGAGCCGCTGGCGTCACCGTAAAACAGGTGCAGTTGCGTCGCATCCTCGAAACCGCCAGTACGCTTAACTAGCCGCAGCCCGAGGAAGCCCGCGTAGAAATCGACGTTTGCCTGCACTTTGCGGGTAATCAGCGTGATGTGGTGGATACCGGCGACCATCTCTGCTCCAGGGCTCTGCCCGCTTTGCGACCTGAGCTCATCTAGACCGGAAAGAGGGTTGGCATCAATGCGCCCGGCGAGCCCTCAGTGTTCACTGATCGGCGACGGACGCTTGCTCTTGTAGCCGCTCATTTCGGCGCCGGCGGTCTTCGAAAAGCGGGAGTTCCAGATCGTCGCGCTCAGCGAAATCAGCGTGACCACGATGAAGGCGGCTGAAAAGTCGTTGAGTTCGGCCTGCTGGTGATCCTGGATGAACATCGAGCCGTGCAGCGCCAGGGCTGCGACGCAGATGCCGAGCGACAGCATCAGTTGCTGGAAGGTCGTGTAGAAGCTGGTGGCAGCACTCATCCGGTCTCTGTCGATCTCGTCATAGGCGATGGTGTTGTAGGCCGTGAACTGGAACGACATGAAGAAGCCGCACAGCATCAGGATCACGAAGATCAGCGGCATCGGCCAATCCGGACGGAAGGCGGCGCAGGTGCCGTAGCCGAGCGTGCCGATGACGCCGAAAACCATCAAGCTGTTGCGGAAGCCGAAACGTTTCAGCACCTTTGACTGCAGGGCTTTCATGGCCATCGATCCGATGGCAGTTGCGATGACGATCCGGCCGGCAGCGGCTGCCGACATGCCGAAACCTAGCTGCAGCATCAGCGGGATGAGAAACGGTTGGGCTCCCTGGGTAATGCGGGTGAGCGAGCCGGCAATGACGGACGCGCCGAAGCTCGGCACCCGCATCAGCGAGAAATCCATGATCGGCGAGGGGTGCTTCCTGGCGTGTCTGAGATAGGCGATGCCGAACAGCATGCCTATTGCAATCAGCATGATTGCCATGGAGCCTTCGCCGGATCGGCTCGACATCTCGAAGCCGAACAGCAGGGAGCCCAGCGAAATGCCGGACAGTATGAAGCCGGAGAGATCGAACGGACCGTTTGCCGGTCCCTTGACGTCCTCGATGAAGATACTGACGAGCACGAAGCCGAGGATGCCGATGGGCACGTTGATGTAGAAGATCCAGCGCCAGTCGAGATAGGTTACGAACATACCGCCCACCGGCGGTCCGACGATCGGGCCGATCAGCGCCGGCACCAGAAGCCAGGACATGGCCGAGACCAGATCCTTGCGGTCGACGCTACGCATCAGCACGAGACGGCCGACCGGCATCATCATGGCGCCGCCGATGCCCTGGATCAGCCGGGCGACTACGAGGAAGGACAATGTCGGCGCCTGGGCGCAGAGGATGGAGCCGAACACGAACACGGCTATGGCGCTGCGAAACACGGTGCGCGAGCCGAAGCGGTCGGCGATCTTGCCGCTGGCGGGAATGAAAATCGCCAGGCTGAGCAGATAGGATGTCAGCGCGATGCTCATTGCCGGTGGGCTGACGTTGAAGTCGCGCGCCATCGTCGGCAGGGCCGTTGCCAGCACGGTGGCGTCGAGTTGTTCCATGAACATCGAACTGGCGACGATCAGCGCAATCGTACGGAAATTTGGTGCCGCCGGCCGGGAGGCGGACGGATAGGTCTGATCCGACATCGTCGGTTATCGCTCTCGGTGGTGCGGTGGGAGCCCGGGGGCAGACCCGCAAATCTGGTAACGGCGCAAGAGCCGCATTTGAACGGGGCCGGTATACGCCTCGTTTTCCAGCTTTGCTATATGCAATTATGCAGATCAACCCCGCAAAACTAGAAAGGCAGACTTATTTTGCAGACCTGCAACAGTTTTGCCCGGATCTGGCGGGCGACGGCCGGATTTTGCCGGTAGATACCGCGCTAGTAGCCGCTCGCCGTGCCGGAACCGGCCCTGCTGTCCATCGCGCCGTTGTATCGCGCACCACCGCCGGCCGCGATTTCGGCAAGGCTCTTGCCGCCGACCAAGATGCCGGCTGCCTGGCCCCAGATCGGCCAGTCCTTGTCGACCGCGACGTTGTAGCCCATGGCGGCAAGCAGCCGCATCGTGTCGGGTGACAGCGCGTAGGGCTCGGTGAAGACCTTGTCCGGCAGCCACTGGTGATGGATGCGCGGGGCATCGATGGCCTGGCGGATATCCATGCCGAAATCGATGACGTTGACGATCGTCTCGAGCGTGATGGTGATGATGCGCGCACCGCCGGGGCTGCCGATGACCATGAAGGGCTTGCCGTCCTTGGCGATGATGGTCGGGCTCATCGACGACAGCGGCGTCTTTTTCGGCTGGATGGCGTTGGCCTCGCCCTGCACTAGGCCATAGAGATTGGGCACGCCGGGCTTGGAGGTGAAATCGTCCATCTCGTTGTTGAGCAGCACGCCGGTACCGGGCGCAACGACGCCGGCGCCAAACGAGCCGTTCAGGGTATAGGTGACGGCCACGGCGTTGCCGTCATTGTCTATAATCGAATAATGGGTGGTCTCGTGGCTCTCGCCAAAACCCTTCGGCATCAGGTCCCTGGAGACGCCAGCGCGGTAGGGATCGATGCTGTCGCGGATCTGCTTGGCGTAGCCCTTGTCGAGCAGCTTTGCGACCGGGTTATCGACGAAGTCGGGGTCGCCAAGGGCCGCGTTGCGGTCGACATAGGCGTGGCGCATGGCCTCGACCATCAGATGTACTGTTTCCGCCGAGCCGTAACCGAGATAGGACAGCGGATAGCCTTCCAGCACGTTGAGGATTTCGCAGATGATGACGCCGCCGGAGGAGGGCGGGGGCGAAGAGACGATCTCGTAACCCCGGTAATTGCAGGTGACCGGTGCGAGTTCGCGGACCTTGTACTGATCGAAGTCTGCCTTGGCGAGGACGCCGCCCTTGTCCTGGCTCGCCTTGACGATCGCATCTGCCGTCCGGCCCTTGTAGAAGCCATCCGGGCCGTTCTCGGCAATCTGCGACAAGGTGGCGGCGAGGTCCGGCTGGCGCAACTGGTCGCCGACCGCAAACGACTTGCCATCTTGCTTGACATAGATGGCAGCCGCAGCCGGGTCGCGCGACAGGCGCTTCTGGCCGCCGCCGAGTTCGACGACATCGCCCTGGTCGAGCGTGAAGCCTTCCTGGGCATAGCGGATTGCCGGCCCCATCAGCTCCTCGCGCGATTTCGTGCCGTATTTTTCGCGCGCCGTCTCGAGGCCCATGACCGATCCCGGCACGCCGACGGCAAGGTAGCCCTCGGTGCTGGCGCCTTTGACGACGTTGCCCTTGTCATCGAGATACATCGTCTTGGTGGCGGCGAGCGGCGCCCGCTCGCGGAAGTCGAGGAAGGTTGTCCTGCCGTCCTTCAGGCGGATGGTCATGAAGCCGCCTCCGCCGATGTTGCCAGCTGTCGGATAGACGACCGCCAGAGCGTAACCAACCGCGACAGCGGCATCGATGGCGTTGCCGCCGCTTTTCAACACTGCCACGCCGAGATCCGTCGCCAGGTGCTGGGCCGTGACCACCATGCCGTGATCTGCCTTCACCGGTTGCGGGGAAGCTGCAAAGGCCGGCATCACTGCTATCAGGTCGAGCGTCAGGATCAGGGCGGTCAGGGTCAAGCGCTTGGCAGTCAGGTGCATGTCGTCGGTTCTCCGAAACAGGATAAACGCCAGAAGAGCGCTGCCTTCCCCATATGTCCAGTCATAATTGAATCGGAGGTAATGGCGATACCGTCCTGTGGCGCAGGGATGTGAGTCGCTTGAAAATCGGCTGGTGAAAAGCTGTATGGCGGTGCTTGTCGGCAGATTTCAACAATAGAAACGTTATTTCTCACGGGCTATTTATTGCATTTTTACTATCGGTTAACGCTGTTGAAAAAATTTAGTGTGTCTGGACAGTCCCAGCTCTCGCAAAATTTCCAAACTAGGGCAGTCTTGTTTCGAGACAGAACGCGGTTTGCGGGAGGGCGACATGATCGTCACCAGGCTTGAGCAGTGGAAGACCGAGAATCGCCTGCCATTTCTTGCGCGTCCCGCCAAGAAAAGTCCCGTTACCAAAATCGAATGCGTTGGCTGCCACAGCCATTTCTTCCGCTGGACATCCACCGCCGCTGCCTATGGTCGATGCGACGATTGCTCCAAATCCTAAATCAATAGCCTCGCAGGGGTGCTGCGCTAGCGGATCAGGATGGCGCGGAAATCGTTGACGTTGGTGCCGGTCGGACCCGGGGCGAAGAGATCGCCGATAGCGTGAAAAGCCGACCAGGCATCGTTGTTGCGCAGGTGATCTGCGGGCACGATACCAGCCGCGCGCATGCGGACAGCGCTGCTGCCGTCCGCAAAGGCTCCCGCATTATTCTCGCTGCCGTCGATACCATCCGTATCGGCCGCCATGGCGTCGATGCCCTGAAAACCGTCGATATCGATGGCGAGAGACAGCAGGAATTCCGAGTTTCGGCCACCCTTGCCGTCGCCGGCCACCGTCACAGTCGTCTCGCCCCCTGAAAGAAGCACGACGGGTTTTGCGAACGGGCGATTGCGCGCTGCTATTTCGCGGGCAATGGCGGCATGCACACGGGCGGCCTCCCGGGCCTCGCCTTCTATCGCATCGGACAGAATGGCTGCTTCGATGCCGAAGGCGCGGGATGCGTTCGCGGCTGCTTCCAGCGATACGCCGGCCGAGGCGATTACGTGGACTTCGTTGCGCGCAAAGCGTGGATCGTCGGTCGCCGGTGCATCCGCTTGCGGGCTGGCGATGTGGGCGAGGACATTGGCGGGAAGGGCGAGAGAATATTGCCGGATGAGGTCCAGGGCGTCGGCGCGGTCGCCTGCACCGGCAATCGTCGGGCCGGAGGCCACGAGCGCCGGGTTATCGCCGGGGATATCGGAGACGACAAGGGTGACGACCTTGGCGGGATAGGCGGCGACGGCAAGCCGACCGCCCTTGATGGTCGAGATATGCTTGCGGATTGTGTTCATGACGGAGATCGGCGCGCCGGATGCGAGGAGGGCGCGGTTGACGGCAATCTCGTCGTCAAGCGTCAGCCCTCCGGCCGGAGAAGGCAGCAGCGCCGACCCGCCTCCCGATATCAGCGCAATCACCAGATCGTCGGCACTCAACCCCTGCACCAGACGCAGCAGCCGCGTTGCGGCATCGAGCCCTGATCGATCGGGGACCGGGTGCGAGGCTTCGACGATTTCGATGCGCTCGCAGGCAACGGCAAAGCCGTAGCGTGTGACGACGAGCCCCTCCAGCGGTCCGTCCCAGCAGCTATCCAGCGCTGCGGCCATCTGCGCCGAGCCCTTGCCTGCGCCGATGACGATGGTTCGGCCTTTCGGCTGCCGTGGAAGATGGCGGCGGATGCCGGCCAGTGGATCGGCCGCAGCGACGGCCGCATCGAACAGGGCTGTGAGAAAGGCGCGGGGATCGGTGACGGTCATGGTTGTCTGCCTGATGTCGTTAACACGGGCATGAACCAACACCGCTCGCGTTGCAAGCCTCAACGGCGGGGTGGACGCAAGGACGGCGATTGTTTCCCTGACGCGAAATGCCTATCTGTTTCGCATCGACAGGTGAATTGCAGGTAGGGGTTTCCGACATGGTTGAGTTGAAGGGCAAGGAACGGCAGACGGGCGCGAGGGCCGTGCTTGGTCGTACCGGATTTCCGCAGGTGACGTCGGTCACCGGCGGCAAGATCAACGTGGTGACGGCGCCGTCGCAGGTCGGCTTCAACCCGCTCGACCTGCTCTACGCATCGCTGTCCGCCTGCCTCGTGCTCAGCGCCCGCATGGCCGCAGGACAGATGGGCGTGCTGGACAAGCTATCCGAAGTGACGGCCGAGGTAACGGGGCAGAAGGCAGCCTCGGGCGTGTCGCGCGTCGAGACGTTCCACATCGTCTTCACCATTAAGGGCGACTTCGACGACAAAACCCGTAACGCCATCGCTCACGCCGCCGAAGGCGAGATCTGCACCGTCAGCAACACCATCCGCGGCAATCCCGAATTTTCAACGGTGGTGGTTGGGTAGGCCCATTAGCGGGGCGGCATCACAAAACCCTCAAGGAAGGGGCCAAGTTCGGGATCGATGTCGATCTTGACGGTGTTGTTGAAGATCGCCGTGGCGATCATGATGCCCCCGAAGGCGACGAGGTTGACCAGCGTCGGCTCATCGTAGCGGGCTTTGAGGCGGGCCCAGAGGTCGTCGGGAATGGCGTTGGAGTCCGCGACCATTGCTTGGCCGAAGGCGATCAGCGTGGCCTCATCTGGGCTTGGCTCTATCGTCTCGGGTTTCAGGCCGGCATTGATCAGCGCGCGACGGAAAAAGCCGACGGGGATGATGGAGCGGCACTCGATGGCGATTGCCTGGCAGAAGAGCCATACGGCGCGGTCGTCGAGATCGGGGCGCAGCTCTTCGCGGAGGGTAAACCATTCAGCATAGATGCGGTGGGCCACAGGCGAATGCAGCAGCGTCCGCTTCATGTTGGTCATCCGGCCGCGAAGGATCACCTCGCGGTCATGCTCGGCGCGGGCCTTATCGGATGCTGTGGCGTAGTCGAAGTGTGACAGATGGCTCATCGGTGCTGCTCTCGGAGGGATCGCACTCTTTTTGCCGATTTCCGCAACTCTGTCACTCCGCGGCTTCCGAAACAGCCGGAAAGAAACGATTTTCCGGGCGTGGCAGGCCGAGATGGTCGCGCAGGGTGGTGCCTTCGTATTCCTTTCGGAAAAGACCGCGCCGCTGCAACTCCGGCACCAGGCGGTCGGCGACATCGTCGAGCCCCTGCGGCAGGAAGGGGAAAACCACGTTGAAGCCGTCCGACCCCTCTTCCGACAGCCATGTTTCCATTTCGTCGGCAATGGTCTCGGGCGTGCCGACGAAGGCCAGTCCGCCGTAGCCGCCCAGCCGCTGGGCAAGCTGGCGGACGGTCAGGTTTTCCTGCTCGGCCATACGGATCGCTTGTTCGCGGCCGCTCTTGCTGGCGTTGGTTTCGGGTATTTGCGGCAGAGGGGCGTCGGGGTCGAACTTCGAGGCGTCGTGGCCGAGCGAGATCGACAGCGAGGCGATGGCGCTGTCGTAATGCACCAGACTGTCGAGGCGGGCCCGCTTGGCGCGCGCCTCCTCGACGCTGTCGCCAACGACGACAAAGGCGGCCGGCAGGATTTTCAGGTGGTCCCGGTTGCGGCCGACGCGAGGCATGCGGCCCTTTATATCGGCATAGAGCGACTTTGCGGTCTTGAGATCGCGGGGTGCTGCAAATACCACCTCGGCGGTCTCGGCTGCCAGTTGCTTGCCGGGCTCCGACTGGCCGGCCTGGACGATGACCGGCCAGCCCTGCGGCGTCCGGGCAATGTTGAGCGGGCCGCGCACGGAGAGACTTTCGCCCTTGTGGTCGAGCACGTGCATCTTTTCCGGGTCGAAGAAGATGCCGGTTTCGGTGTCACGGACGAAGGCGTCGTCGGCAAAGCTGTCCCAAAGGCCGGTGACGACGTCATAGAATTCGCGCGCCCGGCGATAGCGCTCGTCGTGCTCGACATGATCCTCGAGACCGAAGTTGAGGGCGGCATCGGGGTTGGACGTGGTGACGATATTCCAGCCGGCGCGTCCGCCGCTGATATGGTCGAGCGAGGCGAAGCGCCGGGCGATATGATAGGGCTGCTCGAAGGTGGTGGAGGCGGTGGCGACAAGGCCGATCTTCTCGGTGACCGCAGCCAGTGCCGAGAGCAGCGTGAACGGCTCGAACGATGTCACCGTATGGCTGCGCTTCAGGGCCTCGATGGGCATGTTGAGGACGGCCAGATGATCGGCCATGAAGAAGGCGTCGAACTTGGCGGCTTCGAGTTTCCGGGCAAAACTCTTGATGTGCCTGAAGTTGAAATTGGCATCCGGATAGGCTCCGGGGTAGCGCCAGGCGCCGGTGTGCAGGCTGACAGGACGCATGAAAGCGCCGAGCTTCATTTGCTTCTGGCCGGACATCAGGGGATCCTTTTCAAATTCTCTTGGCACCGCTTGACTGCGATGCAGCAAAACCATGACTTGAGATGGGGATGCCTTCGTATCAATCAACGGCCGGGAGCTAGAAGTGGCGCGTCGAAAATACATAGGTGACCAATCTTTTTTGGTTGTTCGCCTTTTCCGTGCGGCCAATTGGGAATAGACCAAGCTTTCAAGCCTCGGGGACACCAATCCATGCATGAGAAAGACATCGCAGATATTACCGCATGGCTGATGCAGCGAGGTCTGAAGGGCGCGACTGAAATCGATCTTTTGAGCGGCTTCTGCGAGGCCTGTCGCCGAAGCGGGCTGCAACTTAGTCGCGGCATGGCGCTGATGGACACGTTGCATCCGGTCTACGAAGGTCGCGTGTTTCGCTGGGACAGCACCGAGGTCATCGAGCCTGTGTTCGAATATGGCTCCACCAACCAGGGTATCGCTGCGGAAAACTGGCTGAAATCGGCGTTTTACTATCTGCAGGAAACCATGACATCGGAAGTTCGCCGCCGAATAGGCTTTGGCGATCCTGTCGATTTTTACACGCTCGATGTCTTGAAGGAGGCGGGCGTTACGGACTTCATCGCCTTTGCCCACCCATTCGAAGACGCCGGTACGATCGGCGACATGGACTGTTTCTTCGCGCATTTCGCCACTGCCGACAAGGATGGCTTCGTGGACGACGATATCGCCACACTGCGCCGGCTGGTGCCTGCGCTCGCGCTGGCGATCAAGTGCACCGCGCTCGACCGGATTGCCCGCACGATCGCCGAGGTCTATCTCGGCGAAGACGCGGCGCAGCATGTGCTCGGCGGCAAGATCACGCGCGGCAAGACGGAGCGCATCTCGGCGGCCCTTTGGTTTTCAGATCTCGCCAACTATACGCGCATCTCGGATACGGCGGAGCCCGACGAGATCATCCCGATGCTGAACGACTACGCCGACGCCGTCATCTCGTCGATCCACGAGGCGGGCGGCAACGTGCTGAAGCTGATCGGTGACGGCACGCTGGCGATCTTCAAGGCGCGTGACGAACGCGATGCCTGTGCGGCGGCCCTCAAGGCAGAATCGCTGCTGCGGGAGCGTTTGCGCAATCTCAATGCCCAGCGGCAGGTCGAGGGCAGGCCGGTGACGGAGATCTATCTCGGCCTGCATATCGGCGAGGTGTTCTACGGAAATATCGGCAGCCAAGACCGGCTTGATTTCACCGTCATCGGGCCGGCGGTGAACGAGGTCAGCCGCATCGCCTCGATGTGCCATTCCGTCGACCGCGACGTGCTGATGTCGTCGAACTTCGTTGCAGCGGCAGAGGTCTCGCAGCGCAACGATCTCGTCTCCGTCGGCCGCTACGCGTTGCGGGGCGTAAAGCGGGCGCAGGAACTGTTCACGCTGATGCACGCTGCCTGAGCGGCTTCAGCGCTTGCCGGCGGCAAACATCGGACCGCCCTTGTGAGGCGGGAAGCCGTAGCCGTTGATCATCACCAGATCGATGTCGCCCGGGCGGGCGGCAACACCACGTTCGAGCAAGGCTTTGCCTTCGTCGGCCATCGCCCGCAATAGCCGTGCGACGATTTCGTCCGACGAAAAACTGCGCGGGGTGATGCTTTTTTCGGCCCGCACCCGCTCGATCAACGCTGTCACTTCGGGATCGACGGTCCGCTTGCCGTCCGGGTAGGCATACCAGCCGCGTCCGGACTTCTGGCCAAATCGGCCGGCCTCGCAAAGCCGGTCGGCAATGGGGACGTAGCGCTCATCCGCATTGCGCGTTGCTGCCTGACGCTTGCGGCGGGCCCAGGCGATTTCGAGGCCTGCCATGTCGTAGACGGCAAAGAGCCCCATGGGAAAGCCGTAGGCTTCGAGCGCTGCGTCGATCTCGTGGGGCAGCGCGCCATCCTCGAGCATGAACTCGGCCTCCCGGCGGTAGGCGGAAAAGACGCTGTTGCCGATGAAGCCTTCGGTGACGCCGCAGACGACCGGCAGCTTGCCGAGGCGCTTGGCAAAGGCCAGGGCACTGGCCAGCGCATCCGGTGCCGTCTCCGCGCAATTCACCACTTCCACCAGCCGCATGATATTGGCGGGGGAGAAGAAGTGCAGGCCGAGGATTCGATGTGGATGAAGCGTTTCTGCGGCAATGGCGTCGGGATCGAGATAACTGGTGTTGGTGGCAAGGATGGCATCTGCGCGGACGATGCCATCGAGCCGCTGGAACAGCGCCGTCTTGACCGCCATGTCGTCGAACACAGCCTCGATGACAAGATCGGCATCGGCGAGCGCCGTCATGTCGCTGGTGACGGTCAGGCGGCTCAGCTGATCGGCAAGGCCGTTGGCGTCGAGACGGCCGGTCTGCACCGCCTTTTGCAGCGTGGCTGCGATGCGCTCGCGACCTTTGTCAGCGGCGTCTTCGGTCTGCTCTACGGCGACGACCCAGAAGCCGGCGCCAAGCGTCGCCACCGCAATGCCGGAGCCCATGAGGCCGGTGCCGACGATCCCGACGGTCTCGATGCTGCGGGGCGCTAGGCCTGCGAGCCCATCGACCTTGCCGGCGGCGCGCTCGGCGAAGAAGACATGGCGGAGGGCTGCCGATTGCTCGGAGTCGCGCAAGCCAAGGAATGTCGCGCGTTCGTCCGACAGGCCATCGGCAAGGGTTGCGGAGGTGGCGAGCCTGACAAGCCGCACGGCTTCGACGGGTGCTGCCTGACCGCGGGATTTTCCGACGACCTTCGCCGCTGCAGCTTCGATCGCTGCGATGTCCTGTTGCTGAACGACCAGTTGACCGGTGCGCCGGAGCGCAGTTCCGGCAAGCGTTTGTACCATGGCAATCGCCGCTGACCGCTCGTCGGCATCGGTGGCATCGGCAAGACCGAGCGATGCTGCTTCCGCAGCCTTGACCACCCGCCCGGTTCCGATGAGCTCGAGAGCCGCAACCGTGCCGATGAGCCTTGGAAGACGCTGGGTACCGCCGGCGCCGGGCACCAGGCCGAGTTTGACCTCCGGCAGTCCGAAGCTGGCGTTTGGGTTAGCGATTCGGGCGTGGCAGGCGAGGGCGATTTCGCAGCCGCCGCCCAGTGCCGCGCCGTTGACGGCAGCAACAACAGGCTTTTCAAAAGCTTCGATGCGATTGATGAGATCTGGCAGATGGGGCTCGATCGATGGCTTGCCGAACTCCCTGATATCGGCGCCGCCGACGAATGTGCGACCGGCGCCGGTGACGACGATGCCGCCAATCGACGCCGTCGCCGCTGCGTGATCCAGCGCTGCCATGATGCCGGCGCGCACGTGGCTCGACATGGCGTTGACCGGCGGGTTGTCGAGGGTGACAACCAGCACGGCGTCCGATGTCTCGCCCGAGACGCTCTCCGAAAAGATGATTGCCGACATCGCCGCTCTCCTATTCCGGAACGACGGCGGTAGCCTGGATCTCGATCTTGGCGCGGTCCTCGACGAGGCCGACGACCTGCACTGCAGCCATCGCCGGAAAATGCCGGCCGATGATGTCGCGGTAGGCTTGGCCAACGCCCTTGAGGTTGGCGAGGTATTCGGCCTTGTCCGTGAAATACCAGGTCATGGACGTGATGTGCTGTGGCCCGGCACCGCCTTCGGCGAGGATGGCGACGATGTTGGAAAGCGTCTGGCGAACCTGATCGACGAAATCGTCGCTTTCGAACTCGCAAGCGGCATTCCAGCCGATCTGGCCGCCGACGAATACCGTGC
Organism: Rhizobium sp. B21/90; assembly: GCF_019355815.1. Lineage (NCBI taxonomy): Bacteria > Pseudomonadati > Pseudomonadota > Alphaproteobacteria > Hyphomicrobiales > Rhizobiaceae > Rhizobium > Rhizobium sp. B21/90. The sequence goes on from NZ_CP072162.1 coordinate 1,267,571, forward strand.
GACCAGTCGCGGCGACACCGTTGGCGTATCCGATCGGCTTGGCCCAGCCCTCAGGCTGCAGGATCGTGTGCATCGGTCTTCTCCAGATGGTGTTCCAGCGCGGCCCTGATGTCGTCCGGCCAGGCAAGCGATTGCTGTGTGTCGAGGTTCGTGGCAACGACGCGGTGGGTGGCGGTCCAGAGGATCTTGCCCCTGGCCGAAACCTGATGCTCGAGATCGAGGGAGGCGCGGCCGATGCGGCGGACGATCACGACGAATTCCAGGTCGTCGCCCTGAAAACCCGGTGACGAGAAGGTCAGGTCGAGGCGGACGGTCGGCACACCGATCCGCCGCTCTTCGATCATCGTCTTCCAGGGAAAACCGAGCGCTGCGAAATAGTCCTCGAGAACACCGACGAGGATGTTCAGGTAGGACGGGAAATATGCAATCCCGGAGGGATCGCAATCGCCGAAGCGCAACGGTCTTGTCGTCTTGAATGCCACGACAGCCTCAGTTCGCGAAGGCGGCAATGCCGGTGATGGCACGGCCGAGGATCAGGGCATGGATATCGTGGGTGCCCTCATAGGTGTTGACCACTTCGAGGTTGACCATGTGGCGGATGATGCCGAACTCGTCGGAAATGCCGTTGCCGCCGAGCATGTCGCGGGCGTTGCGGGCGATGTCGAGCGCCTTGCCGCAGGAGTTGCGCTTCAGGATCGAGGTCAGTTCGACAGGCGGATGGCCTTCCTCCTTCATCCGGCCGAGCCGCAGGCAACCTTGCAGGCCAAGTGCGATCTCCGTCGTCATGTCCGCGAGTTTCTTCTGGATCAGCTGGTTGGCGGCGAGCGGCCGGCCGAACTGATGCCGGTCGAGGACGTATTGGCGTGCCCTGGCGTAGCAATCCTCGGCAGCCCCGAGCGTGCCCCACGCGATGCCGTAGCGGGCCGAGTTCAGGCAGGTGAACGGGCCCTTGAGGCCGGTGACGTTGGGCAACAGGTTTTCTTCCGGCACGAAGACGTTGTCCATGACGATTTCGCCGGTGATCGAGGCGCGCAGGCCGACCTTGCCGTGGATGGCCGGTGCCGTCAGACCCTTCCAGCCCTTTTCGAGGATAAAGCCCCTGATGACGCCGTCCTCGGTCTTGCCCCAGACGACGAAGACGTCGGCAATCGGCGAGTTGGAAATCCAGATCTTCGATCCAGTCAGCTGGTAGCCGCCGTCGACCTTTTTCGCGCGGGTGGCCATCGAGCCGGGGTCGGAGCCGTGGTTCGGTTCCGTCAGGCCGAAGCAGCCGATCCACTCGCCGGTGGCAAGCTTCGGCAGGTACTTCTGCTTCTGGTCTTCCGAGCCGAAAGCATCGATCGGCACCATTACCAGCGAGGACTGTACCGACATCATCGAGCGATAGCCGCTATCGACGCGCTCGACCTCGCGGGCGATCAGGCCGTACGCGACATAGCCGAGGCCGGAGCCGCCGTATTCGGGTGCGATGGTCGGGCCGAGCAGGCCGAGTTCGCCCATTTCGCGGAAGATCGCCGGGTCTGTCTTTTCATGGCGAAATGCTTCCAGCACGCGCGGCGCCAGCTTGTCCTGCGCATAGGCACGTGCGGTGTCGTGGACCATGCGCTCGTCGTCGGTCAGCTGGTCCTGCAGACGGAAAGGGTCGGCCCAGTCGAATATCTCGCGGCTATGCGCCATTGGTTTCTCTCCCATCACTTTGATTTCAGCAGTTCGCGCGCGACGATCAGCTTCTGCACTTCGGTCGCACCTTCGTAGATGCGCAGCGCGCGGATCTCGCGGTAGAGTTTCTCGGTTATCTCGCCCGTTTTCACGCCGCGCCCGCCAAACAGCTGGACGGCGCGATCTATCACGACTTGCGCTGTCTCCGTTGCCGTCATCTTGGCCATCGCCGCCTCGCGCGTCGTCGGCAGCTGCTGCACGTCACGACGCCAGGCGGCGCGGTAGGTCAGAAGAGCCGCCGCATCGATGCCGGTCGCCATATCGCCGAGCGCTGCCTGCGTCAACTGGAGGTCGGCAAGCCTGGCGCCGAACATCGGGCGCTCCTGGACATGAACGAGCGTTTCATCCAGGGCCCGGCGCGCAAAGCCGAGGGCGGCGGCTGCCACCGAGGCGCGGAAGATATCGAGGGTGCGCATGGCGATCTTGAAGCCTTCGCCGGGTGTGCCCAGGCGTCGCGATGCCGGGATGCGGCACGCGTCGAAGCGTATCGTTGCCAGCGGATGCGGCGCGATCACCTCGATACGTTCTGTGACCGAAAAGCCGGGGTCGTCGGCAAAGACCACGAAGGCAGAGATACCGCGCGTGCCCGGTGCTTCGCCGGTGCGGGCAAAAACGGTGTAGACATCGGCGATGCCACCGTTGGAAATCCAGGTCTTCTCGCCATCGAGAATGTAGTGGTCGCCTTCCAGGCGGGCGGCACAGGCCATCGCGGCGACATCGGAGCCGGCATCCTTTTCCGACAAAGCGAAGGCCGCCAGCCATTCGCCGGAGCGGACTTTCGGTAATACGGCCGACCGCAATTCCCCGGAGCCGGACAGGCCGATGGCGCCGGTGCCGAGGCCTTGCATGGCGAAGGCGAAATCGGCCAGTCCATCGTGCCAGGCGAGCGTTTCGCGGGCGAGGCAGACGCTGCGGGAATCGATCGGCGTCGGGTCGTCGGGCGCACTGACGGCGGCTTCCAGTAGGCCGGCATCGCCAAGTGCGCGTACCAGCTTGCGGCAGGCGCCGTCGACATCGGTGTGATCGATGGCAGCCATCGGTGTCGATGCGGCGAAGGCATCGAGCCGTTCGGCGAACTGCCGATGACGGGCGTCGAAGAACGGCCAGTCGAGATGGTCGCGGGTCGGTCCTTTCAGGGCGGCTACCGGCTGCATCGCCTAGTCTCCCTTGAATTCCGGCCGGCGCTTTTCGGCGAAGGCCTCGAATGCGCGGCGGAAATCCTGTGTCGCCATGCAGATCGCCTGGGCCTGGGCTTCCGCATCGATCATCTCGTCGATGCCCATCGCCCATTCCTGGTTCAGCATGGTCTTGGTCATGCCATGCGCAAACCAAGGGCCATCGGCGATCGAGCGGGCGAGCTTGGTGGCTTCGGTCTCAAGATCGGCGCTCGCATGAAGGGCATTGTAGAACCCCCAGGCATGGCCTTCCGTCGACGACATGGAGCGGCCGGTATAGAGCAATTCGGCGGCACGGCCCTGGCCGATGATGCGCGGCAGCATTCCGCAGGCACCCATGTCGGCGCCGGCAAGCCCAACGCGGGTAAACAGGAAGGCGGTCTTGGCCTCCGGCGTCGCCACGCGCAAATCGGACGCCATGGCGAGGATCGCGCCGGCACCTGCGCAGATCCCATCGACGGCGGCGATGATCTGTTGCGGGCATTTGCGCATCGCCTTGACGAGATCGCCGGTCATGCGTGTGAAGGCCAGCAGCTCGGGCATGGCCATGCGTGTCAACGGCTCGATGATCTCGAACACGTCGCCGCCTGAGGAGAAATTGCCGCCGGCACCTGTGATGACGATGGTTCTGACGTCGGAGGCATAGGCGAGGTCGCGAAAGAGATCGCGCAGCTCGGCGTAGCTGTCGAAGGTCAGCGGGTTCTTGCGTTCCGGGCGATTCAGCCGCAGCAATGCCACCCGTCCGTCTTCGCTGACATCCCAGAGGAAGGTCTTCGGCCGATAGTCCCTGAAGGGGCGCAGATGGCCCTGCATCGTCATGTCGCGCTCGCTCATCCCGTTAGAACCTCCCCGCCTGCGACGGCGATTGCCTGGCCGTTGATAGACGCGCTACCGGGCAAGGCCAGCCATATCACGGTGTCCGCAACTTCCTCGGGTCTCACCAGCCGCCCCTGCGGATTGGATCTGGTGAATTCCGCTTTCGCCTGTTCGCGCGTTCGGCCGGTCTTCTCGACGATCCTTTCGATTGACTGCTCGAGGATCGGCGTATCCGTGAAGCCGGGGCAGACCGCGTTGACGGTGATGCCAGTCCTGGCAAGCTCGACCGCCAGCGATCGGGTGAGCCCGATCACGCCGTGCTTGGCGGCGGTGTAGGCCGAAATATAGCCATAGCCGGTGAGGCCGGCGGTCGAGGCGATGTTGATGATACGGGCGCCTTGCCCATGGGCGCGCAAATCCGTCATTGCCGCTTGCGTCACCAGGAATACACCAGTCAGGTCGACAGCGATGACCCGCGACCACATCTCGAGGCTGGTCTTTTCGAAGGGCGCGCTCGGGGCCTCGCCGGCATTGTTGACCAGGATATCGACCGGACCGAATTTAGCCTTCGCGGCTGCAAAGCCTGCGGCGATGGCGTCTGCGCTGGTGACGTCGAAGCCGTCCGCAACGAAGGTCGCCACGCCAAGTTCGGAGGCCAGCGCCTGCAGCGGCTCCAGCCGCCGGCCGGCGAGCGTCACGTTGGCACCCTCGGCGGACAGAGCACGAGCAATCGCCGCACCGATGCCGCTTCCGGCTCCGGTGACGAGCGCATGGCGGCCGCCAAGTCTGCCCGAATGGGTCATGTCAGGCTCTCACTTGGCCGGCGCGGCGGGAACCGCACGGGCGAGATTGTTTTCATACTGCGATTTGGCCGACTGGTACTGTTTTGGCCAGGGAATGGAAGTGATGCCGATTTTTGCGGCCTCATGCAATGACCAGGCGGCATCGGCGAGATGCGGCCGGGCGATGGCGCAGAGATCGGCGCGACCGGCCGAGATGATGGAATTGGCATGATCGGCCTCCGAGATGGCGCCGACGGCGATCGTCGGAATGCCGATCTCGTTGCGGATCTTGTCGGAAAACGGCGTCTGGAACAGGCGGCCATAGACCGGCTTCTCCTCCTTCGATACCTGTCCCGAGGAGCAGTCGATCAGGTCGGCGCCGGCATCCTTGAACATCTGCGCAAAGATGGCTGCGTCTTCAGGCGTGTTGCCGCCGTCGGCCCAGTCGTTGCAGGAGAGACGCACGGAAATCGGCTTGTCGTCCGGCCAGACGGCACGGATGGCGGCAAAGATCTCCAGGGGATAGCGGGCGCGGTTTTCGTGGCTGCCGCCGTATTCGTCGGTGCGCTGGTTGGTCAGTGGCGACAGGAAGCTCGACAGCAGGTAGCCGTGGGCGCAGTGCAGCTCCAGCCAATCGGCGCCGGTGGTGACGGCAAGCTGCACCGAGCGGACGTGGTCGGCCTTGACGCGGTCCATGTCGGCGCGGTCCATCGCCTTCGGCACCTGGCTGTTTTTCAGGTAGGGAATGGCGGAGGCCGAGATCAGCGGCCAGTTGCCGTCGGTGAGCGGCTGGTCGATGCCGTCCCAGGCGAGCTTGGTCGAACCCTTGCGGCCGGCATGGCCGATCTGGATCCCGACCTTGGCATCGCCATTGCCGTGGATGAAATCGACGACTCGGCGCCAGCCGGCGGCCTGTTCCTCGTTCCAGAGACCGAGGCAGCCGGGCGTGATGCGCGCATCCGGAGAGACGCAGGTCATTTCGGCAAAGATCAGCCCGGCACCGCCCAGAGCGCGAGCGCCGAGGTGAACCAGGTGAAAGTCGTTAATCAAGCCGTCCTTTGCCGAATACATCGCCATCGGCGACACGACGAGGCGGTTCGGCAGGGTAATGTTGCGCAGGGTGAAGGGCGTGAACATCGGCGGCAGGCAGCGGCCGTTGCCCACCGTCAGCCCGGATTTCTCGGCAAACCAGCGCTCATAGCCTTCCAGCCAGTGCCTGTCGCGCAGCCGCAGGTTCTCGTGGCTGATGCGCTGCGAACGGGTCAGCATCGAATACATGAATTGTTCCGGCTCCAGCGCGTCGGCATAGCGGGTGCCGACGACTTCGAACCATTCCATCGCGTTGCGCGCGGCGTTCTGGATGCGGGCGACGTCGACCCGGCGGATCTCCTCGTAGGCATGCAGAACGGCCGGGATCTTGTCGGCGCTGTGCTCGTGGATCTCGAACTGGCGGGCTAGCTCGATGGCGTCGTCGATGGCAAGCTTTGTGCCGGAGCCGATGGCGAAATGTGCCGTGTGGGCGGCATCGCCCATCAGCACCACGTGCGAATTGCCGTTGAAATGGCTCCACTTGCCGCAGATCAGCCGGTTGAAATTCAGCCAGGCGCTGCCGCGCATGTGGCGGGCATTGGTCATCAGCGGCGCGCCGTCCAGCGCTTCGGCAAACAGGTCCTGACAGAAGTCGATCGAGGCCTGCTGTTCCATGGTGTCGAGATCGTGGGCCCGATAGGCCTCTTCCGTCGTCTCGATGATGAAGGTCGATGTGTTCTCGTCGAACTTGTAGATATGCGCCTGGAACCAGCCGTGATCCGTCTTGCGGAAATCGAAGGTGAAGGCATCGAACAGCTTGTTGGTGCCGAGCCAGATATAGCGGTTCGGCCGGGTGATCATGTCCGGCTGGAAGATCTCCGGATAATGGTTGCGGATCTTGGAGTTCAGCCCGTCGGAGCCGATGACGAGATCGGCGTCGGGGTAATCGAGGTCGGATGTTGCGTCGGTCTCGAAGATGAGCTCGACGCCCAGCGCCTCGCAGCGGCGCTGCAGGATGTTGAGGAGCTTCTTGCGGCCGATGCCGACAAAGCCATGGCCGGAGGTGCGCTGTTTCGTGCCCTTGAACCAGACTTCGATATCGTCCCAGTGATTGAAGGCGTCCTGTATCTCGGCGGCACTCTCCGGATCCCAGACCTTCATCGATTCCATCGTCGCGTCGGAAAACACCACGCCCCAGCCGAAGGTGTCGTAGGGCTTGTTGCGCTCGACGATGCGGATGGAATGGCCGGGATGCAGCTTCTTCATCAGCAGCCCGAAATAAAGCCCGGCCGGGCCGCCGCCGATACAAACGATTTTCATCGTGAATCCTTCCCTGTCATGTTGCAGGTCGCTGCGCGTCGCAAGTTATTTGAAGTTTAAAATATAAACGCAGCCTCTGGGCGTCAAGTCGCAATTGCGGGAAGTGACCGCCGGCCGCCCGATTTCCAGCGAAACCAGGCAGCCAAAGTGTCGCAGCCCTATTTCGCGGGGTCCTTGGGTGACCACAGGATCACCTTGGACTCCTTCTCGTAGGCCATGCCTTTGGGATAGCTGATGGCTTCGAGTTGCAGGCCCCAGGGGGCCTGGAAATACATGATCGTCTGCCCGGCAATCGGGCCGTCGTTCATCGGCACAGGCCCCATGCGGGTGGCGATGCCCTTGCCGTCGAGATATTTTTTGGCGGCTCCGACATCGTCGACATAGAGGGCGATGTGGAAGGCGCCGATATCGCTGTTGCGGGCCTTGAGGTCGCGCTGGTCGGGGGCCTCGTACTGGAAGATCTCGATGTTGGAGCCGTAGCCGCAGCGCACCAGCGTCACCTGGTCGATCTTGGCCTTGGCATCGACGCCGACGAGGTCGGTCATCAGCGTGCCCTTGTCGTCGGAGATCGGGCCGAAGGACATGGCTTTTTCGCAGCCGACGACGCCGACGAAGAAGTCAAGCGCCTGCTTCATGTCGGGCACGGTGATGCCGGTGTGGTCGTGACCGCGCATGCCGGGTATGCCGTCGGCATACGCGATACCAGCGCTGGAGAGGGCAGTGGTCATGGCAAATGCGAAGGCCGTGATATGCTTCTTCATTTCTACGTTCCCCTGTTTGGCGGGCGTTTTCCGGAAGGCACCAGTCTTCCTCCGCCCCGAAGGCCCGCGGCCCCGGTGCGTATCTCATGGCTATGGCAAGCACATACTGCTCGGCCTAAGGTCAGGCCGAGTCCTCGTTTTCGCTGACGCGCCAGAGCCAGTCCGGGTCGACCTCGGGCAGTGGAATGGCGTCGAGTAGCAGGCGCGTATATTGGGAGGCGGGCGCGGCGAAGACGCGCTCACAGGGCCCTTCCTCGACGACGCGGCCCTGCCGCATCACGTAGACGCGGTCGCAGATGGCGCGGATGACGGAGAGATCGTGGCTGATGAAAGCCATCGATAGGCCAAGATCCGTCGAAAGCTCTTTCAGCAGGTTGAGTACCTGAGCCTGCGTAGAGACGTCGAGGCCCGAGACGATCTCGTCGGCAAGCACGAAATCCGGTTCCAGCAGCGCCGCCCTTGCAATGCCGATCCGCTGGCGCTGGCCGCCGGAGAGTTCGTGCGGATTGCGGTCGAGGCAGGCCTGCGGCAGCGTCACCCGATCGAGGATCGCAGCGACCTTGCGCTCGGCTTCACGCCGATCCCTGGCGACGCCGTGCAGCAGCAGCGGCTCGACGAGGATGCGACGGATCGAGTGGCGCGGATTGAGCGAGGCCATCGGATCCTGGAAGATCATCTGCATGCGGCGCCGCAACGGCCGCATCCTGGCATCCGGCAGACGTGTGATATCCGTCCCGTCGAAGCGGATCTCGCCGGCCGAGGTGTCGACCAGCCGCAACAGGGCCCGCCCGAGCGTCGTCTTGCCCGAACCGCTCTCGCCGACGATGCCAATGGTCTCGCCACGCTGGACGGCGATATCGATGCCGTGCAGCACTTTGACGCCATCGACATGACGGCCGGCCAATGTGCGCCGCCCGCCATAGGTGACCTCGAGGCCAGTGGCCGTGAGTAGGGGCTCAGACATGGCTGCGGCTCCCGTCGTGAAGGCCAATCTCGCGGCGGAGTTCTTCGAAGATTTCGGGCGGCACCGGCGTCAGGCCGGCGTTTGGACGGTCGTAGCGTGGCCCGGCTGCGATCAGGGCTTGCGTGTAAATGTGGCGCGGGGTCGACAGCACCTCGGCGGTACGACCTTCCTCGATGACCTTGCCAGCGTAGAGCAGGGTGACGCTGTCGCAGATCTGGGCGACGACGCCGAGGTCGTGGGTGACGAAGATGACGGCGGTGCCGTGCGCCTCCTGCAGGCGGCGGATCAGCCGCAGGATCTGCTTCTGCACGGTCACGTCGAGGGCCGTCGTCGGCTCGTCGGCGACGACAAGTTTAGGCTCCAGCGCGAAGGCGGCGGCAATCAGAACGCGCTGGCGCATGCCGCCGGAAAGTTCGTGCGGGTAGCAGCGCAGTACCCTTTCGGGATCGTGGATATGAACTTCTTCCAGCAGTTTTAGCGCCCGCTGAGCGGCCTCCTTCGACGACAGGCCGCGCTTCAGGCGAAGACCGTCGGTCAGTTGTGCCTCGATGCGGCGTCCCGGATTAAGGGCCGTCTGCGGATCCTGTGGAATCAGCGAGATCTCGCTGCCCATGATCGAGCGCAGTTCCTTCTGCGGCAACCGTAGCAAGTCACGGCCCTCGAAATTGATAAAGCCGCCGACGACGCGGACAGTGCGCGGAAGGATGCCGAGCAGCGCCTTGGCGATGGTCGATTTTCCGGCGCCACTTTCGCCAACGAGGCCCCGAACCTCGCCGCGCTCCAGCGTCAGCCCGACATCGCGCAGGATCGGCGCGCCGCCGTCGCGGTCGGAGACGGCGCTGAGGCCGGTTATCGAGAGAAGCGGCTGGGTCATCGGCGCATCACCGGGTCGAGGGCGCGGCGCAGGCCATCGCCGAGTTGGTTGAAGGCCAGCACAGTCGCAAATAGCGCCAGCAGCGGCGCCACCAATACCCACCAGCCGTCATGGATAATCTGCCGGCCCTCGGCGATCATGCCGCCCCAGGTTGGCGTGTCCGAGGAGACGGAAAGGCCGACAAAGGACAAGATGGCTTCGACGATGACCGCAATGCCCATTTCGAGGCTGACAAGCGCGATGAGGACGGGCGCCACATTCGGCAAAATTTCCGAGAACAGGATGCGCAGCCTGGAGAAGCCGATGGTGCGGGCGGCGGTGACGTAGTCCATCTGCGCCTGCGCCTGGGTTTCCGAGCGTACGACGCGGCAGAAGCGGGTCCAGTCGATGATGACGATGGCGGCAATGACCGAATGGACGCCCGAGCCGAACACGGCGACCAGAAGGATCGACAGCAGCACCGGCGGGAATGCCATCCAGATATCGACCAGCCGCGAGATGATACGGTCCGGCCACCCGCCGTACCAGCCGGCAAACAGGCCGAGCAAGGTGCCGATCAGTGCGGAAAGCCCGGCGGCCACGAAGGCAACGGTCAGGGCGATACGGGTGCCGAATATCATGCGCGACAGCACGTCGCGGCCGAGATCGTCGGTGCCGAGAAGGAAGTTCTGGTCGCCGCCATCCATCCAAGCGGGGGGCAGGGTGCCGGACATCAGGTCCTGCTCGAGCGGGTCCTTCGGGGCAATGAGGGGTGCGAAGACGGCAAGGATGACCAGCAAAAGGATAAAGCCGCCGCCCAGTAGGACTTTCGGCTCGCGAAGCAGGGCCAGCAGGCGTCTTGCGGAGCGTGACGGCGTTCTCGGCGCAGTGGATGCAACGATCTCAGCCATGAGCCAGCCTCGGATTGAAGGCCGCGACGAGCGCGTCGACCAGCAGGTTGATGACGATGAACAGCAGGCCGAAGACCAGCACCAGCCCCTGGATCAGCGGCAGGTCGCGATTAATGACGGCGTCGATCGCCATGTTGCCGATGCCCGGATAGGCAAAGATGCGCTCGACGATGACGGTGCCGCCGATGAGGAAGGTGAACTGCACGCCGGTCAGCGCAATGGTCGGTCCGACGGCATTGCGCAGCGCCTCCTGCAGCACCAGCCGCAGGTTGGACATGCCCTTCAGCCTTGCAAGCAGGATGTAGTCCTGCAGCATCGCCTCCGAAAGCGTTGCTTTCAGCACCCGGGCGACGATGGCGGCAAGCGGCAGGCCTAGAGCCAGCACGGGCATCACCATATGGGCGGCAACGTCGGCAAAGATCTGAAAGCGCAGGGTCACAAAGCTCTCGATCAGGTAGAAGGGTGTGTGGAACTGCGCGTCGATACTAGGATCGATGCGGCCCGACAGCGGAAACAGCGGAAAGGCAACGCCGAGGACCAGCACAAGGGCCAGCGCCCAGACGAAATCGGGGACGGCGAGGAAAAGCCCATTGAGGCTGTCGATGATCGGCTCGAGGATGGTACGGCGTACCAGTGTGCCAACAATCGCCACAAGACCACCGAGCAGGACTGCCAGCACCAGGGCGGCAAAGGCCAGCTCGAGGGTAGCCGGAAGCCGGTCGCCGAGCAGGCCGAGGACGCTGCGCTTCAGCGAGATCGAGGTGCCGAAATCACCGATCGCGACAGCCTTCAGCCACAGGCCAAACTGCACCGGAAGGCTGGCGTCGAGCCCGTAATGGGCGCGCATCGCGGCGATGTCGGCCGGTGTCGCGCCTGGCGAGATCATCATGGCAATCGGATCGCCGGGGACAACGCGCAAAAGCACGAAGACGATCAGCGCCACACCGAACAGCGTGACAAGGGCCATGACCAGGCGATTGAGAATGGCAATGGCTATCATGGATTATGGCTTCCGGCCCTCAGGCAGTGGCATAAGCCAATTCTCGGCCGCTTCCTGGTGAAAGTCACGGCGGCATCAGCCCTGGGCATCCTGCCACCTGTTGATCGTCGCAATAGGGGCACCGTTAGAGAACTCGATGCGTCTAGCCGTGATATCTCCCGCGCCCAAGGACTTGGGCGCACTGGATTCCTGTGACGAGCACAGGAGTGAGGGAGGATGGTCTGGTGCCGCCATAGGCTCATGTCGGTGCCCGTTCGATCGAATAAGGCTGAATTGGCCAATGAAGAGGAATTCATCTCCCCGCCGGCGGGAAGATGACCGAACGACTGATGAGTGGGCGCCTACGGATGTTCGGGACAAGGCACAGGTGTCGCTCGTCACTGTGGAAGTGCGTGGCGACCAACCCCCTCTGTCAGCTTGGCCGACATCTCCCCCACAACGGGGGAGATTAGCCCGTGGCTTGCGTCCAAACCTCTATCAGGCCTTCGCTACCTGTGCTGCTTGCAGGGCGCCCGAGACGTTCGGGGTGACCTTGACGCTCGATTTGTAGAGGATCGGCTGGGCATATTGCAGCAGCGGGATGACGTATCCCTCTTCGGCAATATACTTATCGACCGCCTTCCAGCCCGCGATGCGCTTGGCTTCGTCCTTTTCGCCCCAGAGCGGGTTGATCAGGTTGTCGACATCGTCCGTCTTCCAGCCCGAATGCGGCGATTTGCTGTACATTGCAAAGCCGGTCGAGGTCGTTGGATCGCCGATGGCATTGCCCCAGTTGTAGAAGGCGGCAGGACCGAGCTGGTGGGCGGCGCGAAGCTCATAGTGCTTGGCGATCTCGTAGACTTCTATTTCCGCTTCGATGCCGACCTTGCGCCACATGCCGACGATTGCCTGGATCATCTCGTAGTCCTTCGGCTTGAAGCCGCGGGTGGTCTTGATGGCAAACTTCACCGGCTTTTCTGGCGAGAAGCCGCTGGCCGCCAGAAGCTTCTTGGCACCTTCCGGATCGTAAGGCGTCTTGATCCCAGCATCGTAAGCCGAGTATTCTGGGGCCTCGAGCGTCGAGAGCGGTTTGCCGTAGCCGCGCAACAGACGCTTGATGATGGCTTCCTTGTCGATTGCCATGTTGGCGGCGAGGCGGACGTTCTTGTCGAGCATAGGGCCGACATTCGAGATGAAGATCATGCCGATGTCGGAGACAGGCGTGGCGACGCCGTCGAGGCCCTTCTTCTTCTTGAGACGGTCGAAATCCTCGTAGGGCACTTCCAGTGTCACGTCGGAGGAGCCGGATTCGATCTCGGCGACGCGGCTTGTCGTATCCGGGACGAATTTGTAAATGACCGTCTCGAAGGCTGGCTTGCCGCCGAAATAGTTCGGGTTTGCCTTGAGGCGCAGGAAGGAATTGCCCTCGTAGGCATCGACCATATACGGGCCCGTGCCGATCGGCTTCTTCTCGAAGCCCTCTGCGCCGACCTTGGTGTAATAATCCTTCGGCAGGACATAGCCTGTCAGGAAGGCCATCCACATGAAATAGGTCGGCTCGTAGCGAACGACGTCCCCGGTAATCCGGTTGCCCTCGATCTTGTAGTTGGTGGCAGTCGACCAGATGAAGGAGATGGGGTTGCCGCCCTTCTGGTCGCCGGCGCGGTTCAGCGACCAGACGACATCCTCCGGGGTGAATTTGGATCCATCGTGCCAGGTAACGCCTTCGCGGACGTCCATCCAGACTTTGGTCTTGTCGTCGTTCCAGCCCCATTTCGTCAAAAGGCCAGGCTGGAACTTCAGGTCCGGGCCCTGGCCGATGAACTGGTCGAAGACCGAGCGGTAGATCGCCTGGATCGTCGGATTGACGGCCGAGGGGCCTGTCGTCGGGTCGAAGGCCGGCAGGTTGACGTTGAATGCGATCGTTAGCGTATTCACATCGGCCGCCTCGACGACCGTCCGGCCAGCGAGAATGCCCGTGATGAAAGTAGCCGCGCCTAGGCTCAACGCCTGGCGCCGTGTCAGATGGTCCATGGTCACTCCGTTCCCCTGTTCAGCGGTAGATGACCTGTGGCCGGCCTGCCGCTGGCGATTTATTATCGGAATGTTTTAATCTTAAAATAACCATTGGGAAGCGCAAGCGGATTCTCTGGCGTTGTAGAAAAATAGCAGTGTCGGTCTCCATTTCCCGGAATCAGCCAGAGACCGCGCAAGATCAAGTTGAGCATAATGTATGCTTTTGCATATTTATTCGGCTCAGGTTGCTTTTACTTCGATCAAACGGGCGTGCGGTAACGCATGTTGATGGCTTCAGGCCATTTGCTGATTGACAGCCGGTCGAAGCGCAAAATATGCTTTTGCAAATGATTGAAGAAAACGCCTGACAAGGGCGAAGGGGAACTGAAATGGCTGAACGGTCTTTTGCCCGCGAAGTCGAGGACCTGAAGCTGGGGGAGGGCGACACCTTCCGCGGCGAGGGAATTCTCGCGATTACCAAGGCGTTGCTGCAGTCCGGCGTCTCCTATGTCGGCGGCTACCAAGGCTCGCCGATCTCGCATCTGATGGACGTGCTGGCCGACGCCAAGGATGTCATGGAGGATCTCGGCATCCATTTCGAGACATCGGCCTCGGAGGCAGCAGCGGCGGCGATGCTGTCCGCCTCGGTGATGTACCCGGTGCGCGGCGCCGTCACATGGAAGTCAACGGCCGGCACCAATGTTGCCTCGGACGCACTCTCCAACCTGTCGTCGGGCGGGGTGACCGGCGGCGCGCTGATCATCATTGGCGAGGATTACGGCGAGGGATCGTCGATCATGCAGGAGCGCAGCCATGCCTATGCGATGAAGTCGCAGATGTGGTTGCTCAATCCGCGCCCCAACCTGCCGTCGATCGTCGATGCTGTCGAAACCGGCTTCGAGCTTTCCGAAGCGTCCAATACACCCGTGATGCTGCAGGTCGGCATCCGCAGCTGCCATGTGCACGGCCAGTTCGAAGCAAAGAACAACAAGCGGCCGGAGTTCACGCTGCGCCAGGCGCTGGAAAATCCGGTCCGCGACGTCAACCGCATCGTCCTGCCGCCGGCAACCTTTGTCCATGAGAAGCAGAAGCTGGAGCAGCGCTGGCCGGCCGCCGTGGAGTTTATCAAGCGCCGCAAGCTCAACGAATATTTCGGTCCCAGCGAAGGCGATGTCGGCATCATCCTGTTGGGCGGCATGTATAATGGCGTCATGCGCTCGTTGCAGCAGCTTGGCCTTGCCGATGTCTATGGCAACTGTTCCGTGCCTCTGTACGTGCTCAACGTCGCCTATCCGCTGATCGATGACCAGCTGGCCGAATTCTGCGCCAGCAAAAAGGCCGTTTTGATGGTCGAGGAAGGCGCGCCGGAATATATCGAGCAGTCGCTGAACACGATCCTGCGCCGCCGCGACATCCAGACGCGGATCGCCGGCAAGGACACGCTGCCGATGGGTGGCGAATATACGACGCAGGTGCTGATGAAGGGCATCAAGACCTTCCTCGAGACCCATGCCCGCGTGCTGCTCGGCAACCAGCCGCCGCTGCCGGATCCGTCGCCCGTTCTCAACGACCCCAAGGTCAGGGCGCTCGCCGAAGTCGTGCCGCCGCGCCCGGCCGGCTTTTGCATCGGCTGTCCGGAGCGGCCGATCTTTGCGGCAATGAAGCTGGTCGAACAGGAGCTGGGCGAGCATCATGTCGCCGCCGATATCGGCTGTCACCTGTTCTCGATCCTGCCGCCTTTCAACATCGGCGGCACGACGATGGGTTATGGTCTCGGACCCGCCTCGGCCTCGGCCTTCAATGTCGAGGCCGACAAGCGCTCGATCTCGGTCATGGGCGACGGTGGCTTCTGGCACAACGGGCTGGCGACCTCAGTCGGCAATGCGGTGTTCAACAAGCAGGACGGCGTCATCCTCGTCGTCGACAATTTCTATTCGGCAGCCACTGGCGGCCAGGATATCCTGTCGTCGCGTGCGGACAATCCGCGGCGCAAGACCAACAACTCGATCGTCAATGCCGTCAAGGGCATCGGCGCCACCTGGGTGCGCCAGATCGACCGGACCTATGATGTCGCCAAGATGCGCGACACGTTTCGCGAGGCGCTGACGACCAAGGAGCCCGGCCCGAAGATCATCGTTGCCTCGTCGGAATGCATGCTCAACAAGCAGCGCCGGATCAAGCCGCTCTTCAACAAGGCGGTCAAGGACGGCAAGCGCATGGTCAAGGAGCGGTTCGGCGTCGACGAAGACATCTGCACCGGCGACCACGCCTGCATCCGTCTTTCCGGCTGCCCGTCGCTGTCGGTGAAACATACTGACGACCCGCTGAAGGACGATCCGGTCGCTGCCATCGACAACAGCTGCGTCGGCTGCGGCAATTGCGGCGAGGTGGCGGAGGCCGCCATCCTCTGTCCGTCGTTCTACCGCGCCGATATTATCCACAACCCGACCGGCTGGGACCGCTTTCTCGCCCGGATGCGCGGTGCCGTCATCGGCTGGATGCAGGCCCGCCGCAAGGCAAGCCGCATCGTCTTTGCAGATTGAGGGGATCGCCATGAACGAGCATGTTGCTACAACGGCCGTCGGCGCCATTCGCCTGTCGACGGACAAGCCGATCTCGATTGCCATTCTCGCCATGGGCGGCCAGGGCGGCGGGGTGCTTGCCGACTGGATCGTTGGGCTGGCGGAAAGCCAAGGCTGGATGGCACAGACGACGTCTGTTCCCGGCGTTGCCCAGCGTACCGGCGCCACTATCTACTATCTCGAACTGTTGCCCGCCCGCGAGGGCCGCCATCCGATCTTCGCGCTGATGCCGACGCCGGGCGACGTCGATATTGTGCTCGCCGCCGAACTGATGGAAGCGGGCCGTTCGGTGCTGCGCGGGCTGGTGACGCCGGATCGCACGACGCTGATTGCCTCGACGCACCGCGCGCTGGCGGTCGGCGAGAAGGAGAAGCCGGGTGATGGCATCGGCAATCCCGAAGTTGTCGTCGAAGCCACGGATTTTGCCGCCAAGCGGATTATCGCCTTCGACATGGATACGCTGGCGGCCAAAAACGGCAGCGTCATTTCCGCGTCCATGTTCGGGGCGCTGGCCGCCGCCGGTGTGCTGCCCTTTTCCAGGGAGGCATTCGAGACGACCATTCGCCGCGGCGGAAAAGGCATCGAGCCGAGCCTGAAGGCTTTCAATGCAGCCTTCGAGCGGGCAACAGCGAGGACCAACGATGTCGTCTCGGCGACGCCGCACAAGCATTTCGAGGCGCTGCCCGAGACGGCAGGCCATCCCTCTCTCGACAGAATCGTCCACCGCATCCGCGCCGAGTTTCCGGAAGAGGCCCATCCACTGCTCTACGCCGGTGCCAGGAAGCTGACGGATTTCCAGGATCCGGCCTATGGCGACGAATATCTGAGCCGCGTGGCAAGTCTGCTTGAACTCGACCGCAGATATGGCGGCGCGGCAAAAGGCTTCGCGTTCACCGTTCAGGCAGCGAAATACGTCGCGATCTCTATGGCTTATGACGATGTCATCCGCGTTGCCGACCTCAAGGTGCGCTCATCCCGCTTCGACCGGGTTCGCAAGGAGGTCGGGGCAAAGGCCGACCAGATCGTCTACATGACAGAGTATATGCATCCGCGCATGGAGGAGATCTGCGGCACTCTTCCGAAGCGGCTGGGGATGTGGATCGAGAACCGGCCGAAGCTGTTTGCCCGGCTCGATCGCTTCGTCAACAAGGGACGGAGGGTGCAGACCGGCACGCTGTTCTGGTTCCTCAGCCTTTATGCCGTCTCGGCCTTGCGCGGCACACGCCGGGGAACATTGCGCCACTCCCGCGAGATGGCACATCGTGACGCCTGGCTCGCAATGGCCACCGGCCTGCTCGCTGCAAACTACGATCTGGCCGTCGAGGTGCTCAACAACAGGCGCCTCGTCAAGGGCTACTCCGACACCCACGCCCGTGGCCTGTCGAAATTCGACCGGGTCATGTCGGCGCTGCCGCTGTTGCGAGATCGCGAAGACGGTGCCGCCTGGATGAAGCGCCTGCGCCAGGCAGCCCTGCTCGACGAAAGCGGTATCGCGCTCGATGGCGCGCTAAAGACGGTGGCAACGCTTTAGAGGGTGGAGGGATTGCCGACGCTTTGGGGCGAAGGCCATCGCATGCGGGAGAGGCGCTTTTGTCTCGTTCTAGTGCCCGTCACCGTTGTCAGGTGCCTAATTCGTTGGGCGAGACGTCTTTTCCCAAGGGCGCACCGTGGCTGGATTCCTGTGACAAGCACAGCGATGAGGGTGAGGACGGAACGGTTGCAAATAAAGGGGAACTGGATGGACGATCTTCAAGCATCCCGGGTCGACGCGGGGACCTCTGTCAGACGCCAGAAAACCGGTTTGATGGTGGTGTTCCTGTGCTGGTTTGCCATTTTTGCTGAGGGCTATGACGTTGGCGTGCTCGGTGCGATCCTGCCGGCGCTCTCGACCGACAGCGCCTGGGGTCTGACGCCGATGCAGCTTGGCGCCATGGGCAGCTACACCATTTTCGGCATGCTGGTCGGTGGTATCCTGATCGGTACGCTGAGCGATCTCTACGGACGCAAGCCGATGTTTCTGTGCTGCCTGTCGCTGTTCGCGGTCTGCATGATCGTCACCTCGGCAGCGCCGACACCCACCGTCTTTGCCCTCAGCCGTTTCGTGGCGGGGCTCGGTCTCGGCGGCATAATCCCCATCGCCGCCGCGTTGACCATCGAGTATTCCCCGGCCAGCAAGAAGAGCCTGAACTACGGCATAATGTATTCCGGCTATTCGCTCGGGCTGTTTGCGGCGGCCTTGGTCGGTCGGGGGCTGCTTGCGGATTACGGTTGGCGACCGGTGGTGCTCATCGGGGCACTCCCCTTGCTATGCGTACCCCTCATAGCCTGGTTGCTGCCAGAATCGCTGGACTATCTTGTCTCCCGCAAGCGCAACGAAGCGGCTGCGAAGCTGGCCACGCGGCTCCGTCTGCCGGTCCCGGTGGAACCTTCCCACACCAGGGAGATGGTCGGCTGGCGAACTGCACTCGGCGAAATCTTCTCACCGAAGAATGCCTTTGCGACGATATGCTTCTGGGTGGCGCTGTTCATGGGGCTGCTGCTGGTCTACGGGCTGGCGCAATGGCTGCCGCAGATCATGCGCAAGAGCGGGTACGATCTTGGCGACAGCCTGCTCTTCCTTGCCGTCTTTTCCTTTACGTCGGCGATCGGTGGTATCGTGCTCGGGCAATGGGCGGATAGGTTCGGCGTGAAGCTGACGGTCACCCTGTCGTACCTGCTCGGCGCGATCGGTATCGCCGCACTCGCCTTCAAGGGTTCGATCCTGCTGAACTACGCGGTCGTGGCCGTGGCGGGTTTCGGCACGGTGTCGGCATCGCTTATCCTGACCGGCTGTCTCGCCCACTATCTCAAGCCCTCTGTCCGCGCTGCCGGCACCGGTTGGGCTCTGAGCTTCGCGCGGATCGGAGCGTTGCTGGGGCCGTTGATCGGCGGCTATATCGCCAGCATCGCGGTTGCGCCCGAGTGAAATTTCTACATCTTCGCAATCATCGCGGCAATTGCAGCCGGCGCAACCGCGCTGATCCCCAACAAACCAGCAGTCTAACGTGCGGTCCGAAACCGGTCGATGTTGCACTGCGCCAGTTCTCCGGCCACTGCATGTTGCACCGCAATACGTGTAGATATGCCTGGTTACATCTTAGGGGCTGTAACCGGGGGAAAGCTGTGTTACCCTTCCCAAATGCGAGCGAAGAGGAGAAGCGCTCGCATCAACGGAGGAGTTTTTAAACGATGACTTCAGAAGAGATGGGTTTTGGTACGGAACGGACCAGCGTGGGATCGATTGCCAAGCTGGCAGCGATCACGGTGGTTGCCTGTGTGATCTTTGTGGGCGGAATGTATTTCGTCGGAAAGGCCAACGCCCCCGATGCATCCAGCCCGCAGCCGGCGGTCACTACCCAGACCCAATAGCACGCCAGCGTTCGAACCGGACATGTGTAGCGGCTACCTCAACACTCTGGCCCCATGCTTTTGGGGCTGGGATCTAAGGCGTGATAATTTGCTGGACTGACTGGCGTAGCAGTCATTGTTCTGCCTCTGACAGAAGCCTTGCAATGGCTGGTCGCAGTTTGGGCAAGTGGACGTGGATAATGTCCCACAGGTCGCCCGGCCGAATGCGGTAATATTCATGTCTCAGCAGATTGCCGATGCCAATAATGGCACGCCAGGGAATATCGGGTTCGCTCGCACGCATTTCGGAGGGCAATTCCTTCGCTGCCTCGGATATAATCTGAATGCAGCGCTCGATGGCTCACAGGACCAAAAAATCGTCGGCGATCGCATCCGGCTTCACATCCTTTGTGGCAGACAGAATGCCATCGATGTTTTCAAGAATGTGCAGCAAGCGGACATGCGCACTCTTCGCTGAGGTCATCAGAATACTCGGATCGCGCTTTGCTCTACAGAGGCGCGATAGGCAGGCGAAATTGACTCCCGCGTACCGTAACTAATTTCGACGCCTGGGAACTGGTCTTCCAAAAGTTGGTAAGGCATCATGAAAGCTGTTAGGCCCTTGCCGCTCTCCGGACCGAAATCGACCAAGACATCAATATCGCTATCACTGCGCGCGCTGTCGCTGGCATATGAGCCGTACAGATAGAGAGCATCAACACCCAGCGCGCGTATCTGCGGCTCGGTGGCTATCAGGCGGGTAATGACTTCTTTCCGGTCCATGGTCCGATAGTACCAACTCCCTCAGATTTTGTCACCACGCAGCGCGGCCACTCCAATGTCCTCAAATCTCGTGCTTGCGGATATTATGCAGCACCTTGTGCAGCGTTCCGATGAAGGCGCGGTATTCGGCTTCCTCGACGCCGTCGAACATCTGCAGCAGCAGGTCGTACATCGTCGGCCAGACTTTCTCGAAGGCGGCGCGGCCTTCCTCGGTGATCGAGACGTCGCGGATACGCATGTCTTCGGCGCGCGGTTGCCGGCGGATATAGCCTTGGGTTTCCAGTGAATCCAGCGTCCGGCTCATTGTCGACTGCTCGGTTACGGCGAAGATCGATAGCTCGTTGATGGTCACTGACGTCGAGACGCTGAGCACCGCCAGCGCCCGCATCTTGGCGGTCGAGATGTCCAGCTCCTTCAGCTCGTCGGCCATGTTGGCGTTCCAGCGGGACATCAGTCGGTTCATCAGATAGGGCGCGAAATGGTTCAGGCCGATCTCGCCCATGGTCGGGCGGGCATCGTAGCCATCGTCCTTGCGCCTGAGCACGACACCTGAAAACCGTTCTTCCATGTACACACGCCTCCTCGTCTTCCTGTTATTTCAGCGAGGATGCGAGCAGGAAACCCGAACCGCCGCCGAGGCCAGGGCCCGGGTGGGACGACGCACCGATGTGGTACAGGCCCTTGATGTGGGTGCGGTGATTAACCGAAGACTTGAAGGGCCGCCAGAGAAAAAACTGGTCGAGGCCACAATGGCCCCCATAGGGGTCGCCGCCGACGAGGTTCATGTTCATCGTCTCGAGATCGGCCGGAGAATAGGCGCGGCGGGCAAGCCTGATTTCGGCGAAGTTTTCGATGTGGCTCGCCAGCAGCGCCTCGATGCGATCCGCATACTGTTCGCGCACCGTCTCCGTCCAGCGGCCATCCGCCGGCGTCTCGATCTTGGCCGCGGCATCGCCTCTCAGCAGGCGCGGCGCTTCCGGCAATTGTAGCCAGAGGATGGACTTGCCCTCGGGCGCCCGGCTGGGGTCGAAGGATACCGGCTGGCCGACGCAAACGGTGGGTTCCGCCGGCAGTAGACCGCGTTCGCATTCGTTGCAGGCGCGCGAGACACCGTCGAGGCCGGGGGTCAGGTGCAGCAACGCGACCTGGCCGAGCTCAGGGTTATGTTTCCAGCGGGGCGGGGCGGACAGCGCGTAGTGGATCTGCATGTTGCCCTTGCCATAGCGATATTGGGAGACATCCTTGCGGATCTGTGCCGGCAGCGGCCCGGGCCAGTCGGCCATCAGGCGCTCATAAAGCTGGTTCGGGGTCGTCGAGCAGATGACGCCGCCGGTGGCGGTGAGGGTTTCACCACTCACAAGGCGAACGCCGCCGGCGACGTTGCCGGGGCCGGGCAGGATGCTTGCGACATCGGCACCCGTACGGATGGTGCCGCCCTGGTCCGCAATCAGCCGTTCGAAAGCAGTGACCAGGGTGCCGGCGCCCCCTGTCGCTACCGGGCAGCCCGCAAGTTCGATGGCAAATCCGATGACCTTCAGCATTTCTGCGGAATAGGCATCTTCCGGGCTGAGCCCGCAATGCAGCACCCAGGGCGCCCAAAGTGCGCGGGCAAGGTCCGAGCCGTAGGCCGTTTGCAGGTAGCCGCGCGCGGGCGTCAGCGCGCTACCGAACCAGGCAGCAAGGTTGCGAAGGCCTCGGCCCCAGGCCTGCCGGGACACAGTCTTCAAGATATTGCCCGACCAGAGAGCGCCGCCGAGCAGGGAGAACAAGAACGGCGCATCCGCTCCGAGCCTGTCCATTTCGTCGGAGAAAGTCTTGCCGTCGCCTGCCGAGAGGGCTTCGAATGTGGCTATGTTGCGCTGGCGATCCCTGGAAAAGATGACGTTCGATCCGTCCGGACGCAGCACGCCGGTTGGCAGGTCGGCATGCGAGAAAGCAAGGCCGCGCGCCTCCAGATCCTTACCGAGCGCCCCGTAGGCCGGCGAGGTCAGAAACAGCACCATCGTTGTCGCCATGACGTCGTGGACGAAGCCGGGCTCGGTAATCTCCTCGGTGCGCAGGCATCCGCCGATACGCTCGTTGCGCTCGAGGATCAGAACCTTGCGACCCTTCTTGCCCAGCATGGCCGCCGCAACCAGCGCATTGATGCCGCTGCCAACGATTATGTAGTCATGGCTGCTCATGCCGTTGTCCCGCAAAGAGTGGTTGGAGGATGGGGCCCGCTCGTCGAGGCCGGGAGGGTATATGACGAGCCCAGAGACGTCCCTTCACGGCGCGGACGTACCGTGGCTGGATTCCTGTGACGTGCACAGGAATGAGGGAGGGAAGTGGCGCTTCCGATGGCTTGCCTTAGTGGGATAGGCGCTTGCAATGATGCTGCCTCTGCTGCCTCTGCTGCCTCTGCTGCCTCTGCTGCCTCTGCTGCCTCTGCTGCCTCTGCTGCCTCTGCTGCCTCTGCTGCCTCTGCTGCCTCTGCTGCCTCTGCTGCCTCTGCTGCCTCTGCTTCCACTGTCTCCGCCAGTCTGGCTTTTGCGGGAGGGCGGGAGGTTGCCACGGTTTCCCTCATTCCTGTGCTTGTCACAGGAATCCAGTGCGCCCAAGTCCTTGGGCGCGGGAGGGCTTGTGGCGGACGGTCAAGTGTTTTTTCACGGCGCAGACGCGCCGTGGCTGGATTCCTGTGACGAGCACAGGAATGAGGGTGGGGGATGTATGGGGCGGCGGCTTGCCTAGCGGCGGAGGGCGGAGGCAGCGATTCTGCTTCCGCCAGTCCCTTCACCGCAGCAGGGCTCGAAAGCGCCCGGTGCCCTTTGGCGGACGCTCTCCCGGGCCAAGAGCCTTGCCGGTGGCGGAGAGAGGGAGCGCCTAGGGGCATGGGCGTCGTCTATTGGGCGATCAGCGCGAGGGCGCGCACGGGGGAGCCGGTGCCGGAGACGATCTTCAGTGGGGCGGCGATGAGAATGGCGCCCTTTGGCGGCAGAAGATCAAGCTGGCAGAGGCTGGCGAGACCGTAACGGTTGTTCTTGTGCATCAGGTTGTGGGCCGGGAAGGGCGGGTTCATGCCACCGGCCGAGCCGGCATCGGTGCCGATAGTTTCCTGGCCCCAGCCGATGATGTCCTTGGTGAGCAGATATTCGATCGCCTCGGCAGTCGGACCCGGCGAATGCGGGCCGTTCTCGTCGGCGTTCAGGAATGTCTCGGTCGAACCGTTGCGCTTGTACCAGTCGGTACGCAGCAATACCCAGGATCCGGCTTCGATGTCGCCGTACTCGGCTTCCCATTCCTTGATGCTGTCGACGGTCAGCAAATAGTCCGGATTGGCGGCTGCCTCCTTCGAGCGATCGATGACATTAACGGGGGCGACGAAGTTTTGCGGTGGGATGGTGTCGGTGGTGTTCTGGGGGTTGTCCTTGCCGGTGATCCAGTGGCTTGGCGCATCGAAATGTGTGCCGGTATGCTCGCCGAGTTCCAGCCAGTTCCAGGCCCAGAACGGCCCATCCTCGTTGTACTCCGAGATGGTGTGGACCTTGACCTTCGGCGTGTTCTTGCCGAACTGCGGCGGCAGGTAGAGCACCGGGGTGTCGGGGCCGAGCGATGCGGTGAGATCGACGACCTTGATGGAGCCCGAAACGAGGGCGGTGGCCAGGCTGGCAAGCGTGTTCGACGTCATTCCTGTGTTCCCCTTGAACGAAAACCGCCGTGCTGGATGGGGCATTGATCTACCCTTCTTGCGCCCAGGCAGGCGGCTGAATGGGGCAAGCCTATGTCACACCATATGATATTGCAAGCATTTGCGGGGCGGCTCGGGCGTCAAGTTTCAGGCCGCCCGACAATTGGGCAAATGCGGACATATGGCCTATAAAACAGGCTATCCAACGGGGTTATTCCAGCCAAATTCCGCATCGTATTGCAGTCCATGACGGGATTTCGAGGCCGCTGCCCTTGATGCCGGCGGCGCAGAATGTATGCATGTGAGGTATAAAATAATAAGGGAACGGAAGGTGGATCATGGCATACGACGCGGTGGTGGTGGGGGCGGGGCATAACGGGCTTGCGGCAGCGGTACATCTGGCCGCCAAAGGCTGGAAGGTTGCGGTCGTCGAAGGCAGCACGACCGCCGGCGGCGCAGTCAAGACTGCGGAGGTGACGCTGCCGGGTTTTCGGCACGATCTCTGCGCCATGAACCTCTCGATGTTTGCGGGCTCGGCATTCCTTGCCCAATACCGGCAGGAGCTCGTCGCCAACGGTCTCGGTTTCGTGCCGGCCGCCGATTGTTTCGCCAGCGTCTTCCGCGACGGCACGTATCTCGGCGTCAGCACCGATCTCGAAAAGACGGCGGCTGCGATTGCGGCCCTTTCGCCGGAGGACGCGGAGGCCTGGCGGGCAATGCTTGCCGAATTCACCACCGATGCGCGGCACATCTTCGGGCTGCTCGGTGCACCCATGCCCTCGCTTGCAGCAGCGAACGTCCTTTGGAAGGCCTGGCGGCAAAAGGGCAGCGGCTGGCTCTACGACACGGTGCGCATGCTGCTTTCCTCCCCGCGCGGTTTCCTCGATGCCCGGTTTCGTCACGCGAAGCTGAAGACGATGATGGCCGCCTGGGGGCTACACCTCGATTTTGCACCGGATGTCGCAGGCGGTGCGCTGTTTCCCTATCTGGAATCGATGGCCAACCAGGCCTTTGGCATGGTCATTGGACAAGGCGGTGCGGATACGATCATCAAGGCGATGACGGGCATGCTGACCGCGCGCGGGGGCGAGATCCTGCTCGGGACGGCGGTGGACAAGGTGCTGGTGTCCGGCGGCAAGGCGACCGGCGTGCTGCTGGCCGATGGTCGTCGGCTGGAGGCGAGCCGCGCCGTCATCGCCAACGTCAATCCGAAGAACCTGTTCGGCAAGCTGCTCGATGCCGATCCGAAACGCCGAGATTTCGATCGCAAGGTCAGCCGGTTCCGTGCCGGACCCGGCACGATGATGATCCATCTGGCGCTGGACAGCCTGCCGGACTGGACGGCCGGAGAGGCGCTGAAGAGCTTTGCCTATGTGCATATCGCGCCTGATCTCGAGATGATGTCGAAAGTCTATGCGGAAGCGGCGGCCGGTCTGTTGCCGATAGAGCCGGCGCTGGTCGTCGGCCAGCCGACCGCTATCGATCCGTCGCGGGCGCCTGCCGGAAAGCATGTGCTCTGGGTGCAGGTGCGGGTTCTTCCGGCCGAGATCCTCGGCGATGCCGCCGGGCAGATCGGCGCGCGCAGCTGGGATGCGGCCAAGGAGGACTATGCCGACCGGGTGATCGATATCATCGAGGCCCATGCGCCGGGCCTGCGGGCCAAGATCCTCGCCCGGACCGTCGTCTCGCCTTTGGACCTCGAGCGCGAAAACCCCAATCTCATCGGCGGCGACAGCCTTTCGGGCAGCCATCACCTGGACCAGAATTTCCTGTTCCGGCCCGTCGCCGGATATTCGCGCTACAGGACGCCTGTCGCCGGCCTCTACATGTGCGGTGCTTCCACCTGGCCGGGGGCTGGAACGGGAGCTGGCTCCGGCTTCCTGCTTGCCCGGATGCTGGCCAAATGAGGCTATCCACTGGCGTGCGACACGGCCCGATCCGAAACCTTTGACATTTCAAATATTGCTTCGTATGCCATGGGAACACGGATTGCGGTCCAGGAATTCGAGCGGGGATCATGGCCGAAGCAGAAAGCGAAACTGTCGACCTGGAGGCGATTGCGCACGGCGCCCAGGATGGCAAGAAGCAGGAACTGCGCCTCTGGCTGCGCATGCTGTCGACCACGAAGCTGATCTCGCAGGAAGTGCGCCGCCGGCTGCGGGCCGAATTCGGCGCGACGCTGCCGCAGTTCGACCTGATGGCGCAGCTTTATCGCGAAAGCGACGGGCTGAGGCTCGGCGAACTCTCAAAACGGACGATGGTCACCAACGGCAACGTCACGGGGCTGGTCGAGCGGCTGGAAATCGACGGTATGGTTCTGCGCGAAACGCCCCACGGCGACCGGCGCGTGACCGTCGCCAAGTTGACGGCCAAGGGCGAAAAGCTGTTCACCGCCATGGCCGCCGCCCACGAAGGCTGGCTGCGCGACATGCTGGGAGACGTAGACCCGTCCATCATCGCAGAACTCTGGACCGACATCGGCACCGTCAAGGCCTCCGTCAGCAACCACCTTTCAGGCGGGGAGTTTGATTAAGAGTCGGCGGCAGAGCAGCAGCCCAATATAGTGGACGTTATTGGCAGTCGATGTCGCATGGCGGCGTCAATTAAAGAGTTTATAGTGGATTTTTCTTCTGTTATTATGTATATTTTGCCTTAGCAGGCCTGCTGTTGTATTATTTACTCTAATAAGTTTCATTTATATATAATATTATAAATATAATTTCGCTTATAAATTACAGCCGGTGCTGGCCTGTTCTCAAAATTTTCGTGAAACATGCATTGTTATCTCTAAAATTTGGCATTGCAAATATAGTTGCAATAATACCACTTTTGCAAATTTGTCCCCAGCTTAAATCTGATGGCTAGCAATTCGCGTTAGTTGTTTGTTAAGCATGAATTTCAGCTAGGGGATGATATGATCGCGGTTTTGAACAGGTTATTTGGGGTTACAGAGAAGTGGGAGCCTTGTGTTGCCACCGGTGTTGTTGAGCTTGAATCCGGCATCTCGCTTGATGGCCCCCTCATGAAGAAATCCTCACCGATGGGTGTTGTTTATCGGGAGATGACTACTGAGGAATACACGGATTATCTTTACTGGCAGGCCATAAAGTGAGCAGGTCGACATTCGCTCAATCGCTTTAATTATTTTATTTCACGACTATATACGTATGAAACACTTCTCTCCGAATTTGACTTGGGCTGCCACTATCAGCTCTATCTACTAACGCATCAAACGGCGCTCCACCAAATCCGCGACACAACTGTAAGTTTCCCTTACAGGGTTGCCAGCCTTTACGCCGGCACTAGGTGACGGGAGGCTGATTGTTATTTTGCGAGGAGGAGACGCGGCATGGTTTCGGAACAGGCACTTATCAGGAAGATCACCTGGCGGCTCATGCCGTTTCTGGGTCTCCTCTACCTCATCGCCTATATCGACCGGCAAAATGTCAGCTATGCGAAGCTCCAGATGGTCGATGCGCTCGGCATGAGCGAATACGCCTATGGCCTCGGTGCGTCCCTGTTCTTCGTCGGTTATTTCATTTTCGAAATCCCTGCAAACCTGTTCCTGACGCGGTTCGGAGCCCGTGTCTGGTTCACGCGGATCATGGTCAGCTGGGGTCTGGTGACGATTGCGCTGGCCTTCACACAGAATATGACGATGTTCTACATCCTGCGCTTCCTGCTCGGCGTCGCCGAAGCCGGCTTCTTCCCGGGCGTGCTGTTTCTCCTGACCCTCTGGTTTCCCCGGAACTATCGAGGGCGCATGGTCGGTCTGTTCATGATCTTCAGCGCCATCGCCAATGCTGTCGGCGCGCCGCTTGGCGGCATGTTGCTGGATCTGCACGGCTTCCTGGGCCTTGCCGGTTGGGAGTGGGTGTTCCTCGCCACCGGTATCCCCGCCGTTGTGGTGGGTCTGGTAACGTTCTTCTATCTGGACGACCGGCCGGAAGAGGCAAAATTCCTCAACGACGCTGAAAAGCTTTGGCTGAAAGAGCGGCTGGCGCAGGAAAACCAGGGCATGGACGGCACCGCAGATGACGGTTTCAAGGCGCTTATCAACCCGCGGGTGATGCTGATGGCTATCTGCTACATCGGCTTCCCGCTGGCAGCCTATGGGCTGAGTTATTGGCTGCCGACCATCGTCAAGGGCTTCGGCGTTACCAACACCGTCAACGGCTTCATCAACATCATCCCTTGGGTGGTCGTGGCGATTGCCCTCTGGGTCGTGCCTGCCGCTGCCGACAAGACGGAAGCAAAGACACCCTACATCGCCGGACCTGCTTTCGTCGGCGCCATCGCCCTGACGCTATCCGCCCTTGTTACTTCGCCGCTGCTGCAGTTCATCTTTCTCTGCATCGCCGCGGCGGGGATTTTTGCCGGGCAGCCGGTGTTCTGGAGCCTGCCATCGCGCTTCCTCCGGGGTGCCGGTGCCGCAGCAGGCCTGGCCGCCATCAACTCGGTCGGTAATCTCGGTGGCTTCATCGCACAGAACGTGGTGCCGTGGATCAGCGATGCCACCGGAAGCAAGATCGTGCCGATGTTCTTCCTTGCCGCATGCCTGGCAGCCGCAGGCGTGCTGGTGATCGTGGTCGAACGCGCGCTTGGCCGTAAGGCAGAAGTCGGCTCGGTGTAGGAGCTGAATGTTTTCCGCTCTGGAGTGCCTTCTTGCGGAGGCACTCCGCAATGATTGCTGGCGGTGCTGTCCAAGAGGCTACGTCTGCCGTCCAGGCAACCGCAGCCTTCAATGGGCCTTTTCGGTCTTGAAGCGCTTTTCCAGCATGCTCACCAGTCGCACCATTGGCCACAACAGGATGATGTAGACGAGTGCTGCGCCGATCAGGGGCGAGGGGTTGGCGTAGAGGGCCTGGGCGTCCTGCGCTTCCTTCAGCAATTCCGGCAGGGCGACGGTTGAGGCCAGCGAGGTATCCTTGAACATCGACACGCAATTGCTGGTCATCGGCGGGATGACTATGCGTATCGCCTGCGGCAAAACCACCTTGTAGAGCGTGACGATGAAGGGCAGGCCGAGGGCCGAGGCCGCCTCGAACTGACCCCTCGCGACACTCTCGATGCCGGAGCGAAAGACCTCGGCGGAGTAGGCGGCCATGACGATGGAAAAGGCGATGACGGCCGATGCCCAGGACGTCAGCCTGATGCCAAGGAACGGCAAGGCATAATAGATCAGGATGAGGACGACGAGGACCGGTGTTGCCCGCAGGATGTCGATATAGCCGACGGCGAGCAGCCGGAATGGTTTCGGCGCATAGAGCCTGACGAGGCTGATGACGAGGCCGAAGGGCACGCCGATGACGATGCTCATCATGCCGAGCAGGATGGTGTTCCACAAACCCCGCAGCAGGGCCGGTATGGACGACATCAGGACGTCGTAGTTGAAGAAGGTCTCGACGAGCGACATGGTATCCACCGGTCTTGCAAGCGTTCAGTCCGTCATATCCATGCCGGCTTCTGGGCGACCGGCATGGATCATGGCAGGTTATGGTTCGATCACGCCTTGGGGATCGGCATTTCGACGACCGTGGAGGAGCCAGCCGGTGCATCGCTGCCGAACCACTTCTTGTGGATCGCCTGCAAGGTGCCGTCTTTTTTCATCGCTGTCAGGGCATCGTTAAGCTTGCCGAGCAGCGGGGAATCCTTCGTCATCATCAGGCCGTACTGTTCGCCTGTCTTGATGCGCTCCTTTACGGCAAAGCCCTTCATCTTGACGAACAGGTATTCCATGCCGGGCACGTCGCTGACCACGGCATCGACCCGGCCGGCGCCGAGATCGAGGAACATTTCCTGCTGGGCATTGTAGCCCTTGACGTCTGCGAAGCCATCTGCGGCCTTATGCTCGTCGACCCATTTTGCACCGGTCGAGCCGGACAGCACGCCGATGGTCTTGCCCTTGAGATCGGCAATGCCCTTGATGGCGCTGTCGGCCTTGGCGGCGATGCCCATGTCGGAATCGTAGTAGGGCTGGGTGAAGGACTGCGACTTCAGCCGCTCCGGCGTGATGGTGATCGACGAGATCGCAACGTCGATGCGCTTGGACGAGGTTCCGGCGAACAGCGCCTGGAAGCCATAGTCGGCGATTTCGGGGGTCATTTCGGCGCGCTTGGCGGCTTCCTTGACGATGTCGACCTCGAAGCCCTCGAAGGTGCCCGAGTCTGTCTTGTACTCAAACGGCGGGTTGCTCGGGTAGGAACCGACGTTCAACGTCTCTGCCGCATGGGCAATGGACGACCCGCCGGCAAGGCTGATGGCGGCGGCGAGCACCAATAGATTACGACGCGTAAGGCTCATGTCTGTTTCCCTCTGGTTATGGACCCGAAGGCATCGTTGGCCCACGGGGGTAGCATCGGCGCGCCCTCAAGGGCTGGCCGTCATGTCATGGCGCCGACCATCCGGTCGAGCGCAGTGCGGATCTGTTCGATGTCGCGGAAGATGCACATGCGCAGGAAGGCGCGGGAGCTGTCTCCGAAGAGATAGCCCGGGGCCAGGCCGACGCGCGAGGTCTCCAGGATGCGGGTGCAGGCAGCGCGGGCATCGCTCTCGCCCTCGAGCGCGAAGAAGGCGTACATGCCGCCGCGCGGTTTTACCGGCAGGACGATTCCCGGAATCTGCGGAAGTTTCTCGTAGGCGAGGTCGAGGCCGGCCTTGATCTTCTGCCTGACATCCTCGACCAGCGGCTCGCCATCCCTGACGGCAGCCAGTGCTCCAGCCTGGATCATGCCGGCCGTTCCGCTGTTGATATACTGCGTCATCGCAGCCAGTTGGTCGGCGACGCCGGAGGGGTGGGTGAGCCAGCCAATGCGCCAGCCGGTCATCGCCCAGGCTTTCGAAAAGCTGTTCACCGAGATCACCCGGTCGCCATCGTCGGCAACCTGGAGGATCGAGGGTGCGACTATGCCTTCGAAATAGAGCCGCGCGTAAACCTCGTCCGAGATGATCCAGATGCCGGTCCGGCGGCTGAATTCCAGCAGCGCCTGCATCTCGTCGCGCGAAGCCGTCCAGCCGGTCGGATTGGATGGTGTCGACAGGCAGATGGCGCGTGTGCGGGCGTCGCAGCGGGCAAACAGCTTGTCGAGATCGAGGTGCCAGTCGGTGTCGAAGTCGAGCGGTACGGGGCGTGGCTCGCCGCCGATCAGATGGATGGCGTTGTGGATGTTCGGCCACTGCGGCGCGACGTAGACGACATTGCTGCCGACATCGACCAGCAGCTGGAGGGCGAGATAAAGCGCCTGCATGCCGCCCGGCGCAATCGTCGTGCGCTGGATCGGAATGTCGCGGTCGTGCAGCCGCGACTGATAGGCCGAAAGGGCTTCGTTGAGCGGACCGGAGCCGCGCATATTGGGGATGTAGAAGGTGGTGCCGTCATCGAGTGCCTGCTTGGCGGCATCGCGGATGAAAGCCGGCGTTACCATGTCGCCTTCGCCATACCAGAGCGGGATCACATCTCCGAGTTCGCGGGCGCGCATGGCGAGTTCGGCAATATTCTCGGTGTGCAGGTCGCGGATCTGGGCGCGGATGCCGTCGAAAGCGTAACGGTCGTTGTCGGCTGCGGGTGATGCTCGTAAAGGCACGGTCTTTTCCTTGAAATTCAGATGTCGGAACGTCGCCGATAGTTTCGGAAGACGCATGGATCACCCCTTGATTTCGAATGGTTATCCAAAACGAAGGGCATTTCAAGAAAAAAATTTGAAGCTTAAAAAGTCTAAGAAAAAAGCATATTTTTGACGTTTGAAAATTGGCTTCAAGTCGTTGATGTTGCTAACTTAAATATCGGTTGTTGCTAAGCGCAAGAATTGCGCGCTTTTGCAGCGTTTTCCGCCATGGCGGCTCCAAGAAACATTGTGTCGCTGGCCAGCAGGAAGAAACTGATGCCGGCCGCCGACCAAGTCGCGATATCCGATGTCGAGGGACGGAAAATGCCAACAGTCCTGCCGGCTGCAAGTGATGTTTCGGTGATGGTGCGGATGGCTTTGTCGAGCCTGTCCTTGCCATCTGGCCCGAGTGCATCGATGGACACCGACAGGTCGCCGGGGCCGATGAAAATGACATCGACGCCCTCGACGGCCGCGATCTCCGCGATGTTGGCAAGGCCTTCAGCCGTCTCGACCTGGATGGCGAGAACGAGCGATCCATTGGCTTTCGCCAAGTAGTCCGGGATGCGGTAGCCGTAGGCTGCGGCGCGACCTGGGCCGACGCCTCGCTCGCCGACCGGCGGGTACCGCGTTGCCATCACTGCGGCCGTGGCCTCTGCGGCATTGGAGATGCGCGGCACCAGCACGCCGGCTGCTCCAGCATCGAGAACGGCGGCGATGGATTCCGGCGCATGGCCGGGCACCCGGACAATTGCAGGCACGCGATGCACGTCGGCGGCGCGAATGAGATCCTCGATGCGCTCGCGACTGATCTGCGCGTGCTCCCAGTCGATGCAGAGAAAATCGACGCCCGCCATCGCCACGACTTCCACCGCGACAGGATGGGGGATGGCCGAAAACGTGCCGATCAGCGGAGCGCGGTCGAGGCAGCGCTGGCGAAAACTGGTCATGGTGGATCCCCGGATGGCGGCATTGGTTTGTTCACCGATAAACCTAAACGCAAAGTCTGCGAAAGCGAAATCTATTTTAGGCTTGAAATATTTTATCCTGCACGTAGCCTGACTGATAAGGTGAGGGAGAAACCATGATCAAGCAGCATCCGCTCAAGGGGCCGAATAGGCTGAAGCTTGGCGTGTTTTCGACCAATGCCGATGGTGGGCTGGCGATCACCGATGTGCCGGAGCGGTGGACGGCAAGCTGGGAGGATAATCTTGCTGCGGCAAAGATCGCCGACCGCGCCGGGCTGGAATTCCTGCTGCCGATTGCCCGCTGGCGCGGTTTCGGTGGCCGCAATCGGGTGCGCGAATGGTCGTTCGAGACTTTCACATGGGCAGCGGCGCTGGCCGCCTCGACCAAGCAGATCGGCCTGTTCATGACAGTCCACGTGCCACTCGTTCATCCGCTTTACGCCGCAAAATCGCTGGCGACGGTCGACCATGTCAGCGGCGGCAGGGCAGGCCTCAACATCGTTTGCGGCTGGAACCCGAAGGAATTCGGCATGTTCGGCACGCCGCTGGTCGAGAAGGGCTATGATCAGGCAGCCGAGTGGCTCGATATTGTCGAGCGCGCCTACGGCCCCGATCAGCCCTTCGATTTCAACGGTGTCTACTACAGCCTGAAGGATGCAGTCAGCCGGCCGGCAAGCCTGCAAATACCTCGCCCGGTGACCATGAATGCAGCATTCGGCGGTCCGGGTCGAGATTTCGCCGCAGCCCATTGCGATTACCTCTTCACCACGTTCACGGAGATGGCGGATGCCGGAAAGCCGGTTGCCGATATCCGCGAGCGGGCGGAGGCCAAAGGCCGAGATGTCGGCGTCTACACCGTCTGCCATGTCGTCTGCCGCGAGAGCCGGCAGGAAGCGCAGGATTATTACGTGCGCTACGCCGTCAACATGGCCGATCACGAGGCGGTCGATGCCCATATGGCAGGCAAGAAGGAGTTCTCACAATCGCATGATGCCGGAGCCTATGATCGCTATCGCCAACGCTTTGCAGGCGGTGCCGGCAGCTATCCGCTGATCGGGACGCCGGAGAGCATCGCCGCTGAAATGATCGAGGTCAGCGAAAAAGGCTATGCCGGCATAGCCCTTTCCTTCGTCAACTACACGCAGGAACTGCCATATTTCTGCGACCGCGTGCTGCCGATCCTGCAGCAGGCGGGGTATCGGATGTGAGAATGCATTTCACCGATGGCGGGCGATGATGTTGCCGAGGACCAGGTCGAAGCGGGCGGCTTCTGCCAGGGTGTTGTAGTGCACCATGGAAATCCTGAGCGCACCCTGTTCCATGGTCAGCCCGAGACGTCTCATCAGACGCGGGGCGAACATGTGGCCGTCGCGCAGGCCGATGCCGGCTTCGCCCATCTCACCGGCAATCTGCTGGGGCGTGATGCCGGGGATGTTGAAGCATATTGTCGGCACGCGACCGGCAATGTTGGTCTCGTCGGAGATGCCGTAGATCACTGCGCCGTGACGCTTGAGGATTGCCAGCAATTCGCGCGACAGGGTCGTTTCATAGGCGCGGATGGCGCCCATGGCGGCGGCTATGGCAGCGCGTCGGGAGTGTTCTCCGGCGGGCAGGAAGCGGCGGCCGAGGGTTTCTAGATATTTGACGGCAGCGTTCATGCCGGCCACGTTCTCGTAGGCGAAGGTGCCGACCTCGATCTTGTAGGGCGGGACATCCGGAATGAAGTCTTCCTTGAACGTCGGCAGCTTGACCAGCGCATCGTAGCGGCCCCAGAGGAAACCCATGTGCGGCGAGAAATTCTTGTAGCCGGAGCAGACGAGATAGTCGCAGTTCCAGTCCTGCACGTCGATCAGGCCGTGCGGGCCGTAGTGGACGCTGTCGAGAAAGACTTCGGCGCCGGCCGCATGGGCCAGCTGCCCGACCGTCTTGACATCGACGATGGTGCCGATCGAATGGGCCGTGACGGTGCAGGCTACTAGGCGGGTGCGCTCCGAGAGGAGCGGCTTCAAGTCATCCGTATGCAGCGTACCGTCTTCGCGCATGTGCCACCAGACGATCGTTGCGCCATCGGCCTCCAGCGCCATCCAGGTGGCGATGTTTGCGTCATGGTCCATGTCGGTGACGATGATCTCGTTGCGTGTCTCCAGCATCCTGGCAATGCCAAGGCTAACGAGCCGGATGAAAGATGTGGCGTTCAGGCCGAAGGAGATTTCTTCCGGTCGGTAGGCGTTGACGAGCAAGCCAACGGTCTCGCGTGCCTCATCGAGATTACGGTCGACACCTTGGCTGTGCTGGTATTTGGCCATGCGCTGGACGTTGAAGTCGATGAGGTGGTTTGCAACCGCGTCGACAACAGCCTGCGGCACCTGCGCGCCGCCGGCATTGTCGAGAAAGACAAAATCGCCGGCCTTCTGCAGTGCTGGAAACATGCCGCGCAGTTCCTCGACCGGAAAGCCGTTTTCGCCGGTAAACGTCGTGTCGGAAGCTGCAGCGTTCATGGGTGTCTCGCGGGGGGGCGCCGTTTCGTTTGGTCGGTTTGAGGCGGGGTCCCCTGCCGTCTCGCAAGCATATGATCACGAGATATTTTATAGTTCAACTAAATTCGCGGCTGGTCTTGGGATCGGCTCGGTGAGCTCGATACTGTACTTGCAAAACTGGTTGTTTCGACATATCTTGGAGTGGTGGACGGAGCGCTAACTCCACCCACCGTTTTGTTTATGATAAAAAGTTAACCCGCACCGTCATTGACCAGCCTGTGCGGGTTTTTCTTACCACAAACGTGAAACTAAGCGGTATATACCACATAGATCACCTCCGTTTTCAGTAACGAGGCCCTCGCCTGGGTCGAGGAGGCCCGTCTTCCTCGATGCACCGCTGGCCACGGTGCCTGCTGCTTTCGCTACCGACTCTATCAGGCATAGTCGAAGTAGATGAGGGTAAGATAGAAAAATCGCCTTAAGATTGCATTCGGTGGAAGATCACGACCTGTGTTGAGCAGGGTTGGTGACGGCTTTTGTCATTATGCGAGAGGGCTTGCGCTGGCGAAGGCCGATGCCGACGCCCGCTAGTGCAAGCGCACCACCGATGGCGTGGTAGGCGTGCAACTCCTCTTTCAGGATAGCCCAGGCGAGAATGGCGACGACGACCGGCAGCAGGTTGATGAAGAGGGCGGTGCGGGCGGCGCCAAGGCTGCGGATCGCTGTCATCCAATAGAGTGGCGCGATCAGGGATGTGGGGATGGCGGCGTAGAGGATGAGCGGCAGGTTTGCCGTCGTGATCGGCGAAATCGTCCCCATCAGCCAGACGGGAACTAGCATCAAGGTCGCAAAGGCGATCTGCCAGAACAGCTGCAGCCAGAGCGACAGCGGAATTGTCCAGCGCTTCAGCAGAACGCCGTAGAGCGAGTTTGCTGCTATCGCGATCAGCATAAGGCCATCGCCGATGTGAAATCCACCGGTCAGAAGCGTGGCGGGGTCGCCGTGCGACGTGAGATAGACAAGGCCGGCGAGCGAGACGCCGCCGCCGGCGAGGCGGTTGAACGACAGTCTTTCGGCGGCAAGCAGGCTTGCAAGCAGCGCCGACATCAGCGGCATCAGTGCCAGCATAACGCCCATGTTGACGGCGGTCGTGGTCTTCGCCGCCTCATAGGCAAGGCTCTGGTAGACGACCATGCCAAGCGCTCCTAGCACTGCCAGTTGCAACCAGTGACGCGCCGCGACGGCTCGCTGTTGCCAGGCTACCTTGGCGACAAAGGGCAGCAGGACGAGGAGAGCGATCAGCCAGCGGTAGAATGCGATCGATCCCGGAGCGATGACGCCGAATGCCGCCTCCGTGACAATGACGTTGCCGGACCAGATCAGCACGGTTGCAAACGGCGCGAAGGCCGAAGCCGGGGTCAGCGGCGTCGCTGTCTCGATGGATTTTCCGTCGGCCATGGATGTTCCCGCAAAACGAATAAGGGAGATGCCTGCTGCAGGGGTGTGTTTAGCGTTTGTCCGATTAGTGGTATATAGCGAATTCCAGAAAGCCAGTCCCGGAATTCCGCCATGTCCGCTCGATCGCCACGCCTTGACGGAGAGCCGCCAGCCCCGGTTTCCTTCCGAACCGAGAGTTACGTTGGAGGTACGGTCTTTCCGGCCAAGAGCCAGGAGTGGGGCGAGCTGAACTATGCGCTTGTCGGCGTCGCGGAACTGGACATCGAAGGTATCCGCTATCTCTCCCCACCGCATTACGGCATATGGCTGCCGCCCTACACCCTGCATGAAGCGTGGATCAGGCATGATGTTCGCTACGTCACGGTGTATGTCGCGCGGGAGTTGTGTGCGGATCTGCCGCCCGTTCCGCAGACGCTCAGCCTCAGTCCGCTGTTGAAGGCTATACTGGCGGACTTTGCGATCCGCGACGTCGGCGTGCCACAAACGACGGAGGATCTACGGCTGGCGCAGGTGCTGGTCGACCAGATACGGCTGGCGGAGCGCTGCGAAAGCTATC
The DNA here is from genome assembly GCF_019355815.1 of Rhizobium sp. B21/90. NCBI lineage: Bacteria > Pseudomonadati > Pseudomonadota > Alphaproteobacteria > Hyphomicrobiales > Rhizobiaceae > Rhizobium > Rhizobium sp. B21/90. Next base: position 1,304,378 of record NZ_CP072162.1, read on the forward strand.
TGCCGCTTTCCGTCGATGCGTTGCTTGGACCCGTTTTGTCTGCCTTGCAGGAGGCGCCCGGCGATCGCCGGTCCCTGGAAGAATGGGCGCGGATGATGAAAACCACCGAGCGGACGCTTTCGAGGCGATGCCAGGACGAGCTGGGAATGTCGTTCAACGACTGGCGGCAGCGATTGAAGCTGGTTGCGGCGCTGGCGATGCTCGAAGCCGACATGCCGGTGCGGCAGGTGGCGCAAGAATTGGGCTACGGCAGCGCCTCGGCCTTCATTGCCATGTTCCGACGCCTGACAGGCAGCAGCCCCACCCAGATGCGGCGCAGGTGACGCTGCCGATGCCATGTATCAGAGATCGCCGATGCGGGAGGTGACCAGCAGCTTTGCCAGCCAGTCGACGAAGACGCGGACCTTGTTGCTGAGATGCCGGTTCGGCGGATAGACGATGTGCAGGGGCAAGGGGTCGCGGTGCCAATCAGGAAGCATTCGCACAAGCTTCCCATCCGCCAACGCTTCGCGGATCATGAAGGCAGGAGCCTGGATGATGCCGAGACCGCTCAGAGCCGCGTTGACGAAGCTTCTGCTATCATTGACCGACAGGATGTATGTGGGGCTGATCTCGAACGTCTCATTGGCACGGGAGAACTCGAACGGTATCGTCTTTCCCGTCTGGGCGCGAAAGTAGCTGACGGCGAAGTGTCCGGTTTCGATGTCTTGAGGGGACTGAAGCGTGCCGAATTTTTCGATGTAACGCGGTGACGCGCAGGTGACCATCGGAATTTCGCCGACGCGCCGGGCAATCAGGGACTGATCCGTGGGGGTGCCTGCGCGCAGGGCGCAATCGACGTTCTCGGCGAGATAATCCACCAGCCGGTCGCCGACACCCATGTCGATGCGGATATCGGGATAGCGCAGGTGGAAGTCGCACAGCGCCGGGATAACGATCTCGTCGGCAAAGGCGCCAGCCATTTCGACCCGCAGCCGGCCGCTCGGCAGGCTCTGCGAATTGCTGACGCTGCCGTCGAGCTCCTCGATTTCCGAAAGGATCTGGATCGCGCGCTCGTAGTAAAGGGCGCCGTCGGTGGTCACCATGACACGGCGGGTCGTGCGGTTCAGCAATTTCGTGTGCAGGTGCTGTTCGAGCCCCTGGATGAGTGTCGTTACCGTCGCCTTCGGCATCGACAGGGTCGTGGCTGCGCGCGTGAAATTGCCGGTTTCGACAACACGGGCGAAAGCGCGCATGGCGGAAAGCTGGTCCATCCTGTAATAATCCTGAGCCGGTTTACGGAAAGCTGCCCATTGTTCGAGATCGTGAATAGTCTGATCGAATATAGGGGACTTATCTGTAAAACGGAATAACAATATGTTCCACCCAAGAGATGAGGCGGAATTGATCTCGTTTGATCGGTCCACTCAGTTGGGAGCCCCTCGATGCGTGCCCCGTTTAAGGAAGTTGTGTTGGAAGGCGTGGCTACAGGTCCGGTTTCCGCACGTGTGTTCTGTGACTCGCTTGACGACAAGAATGCGCCGGTCGTGCTATATCTTCACGGCGGCGCGTTTCTGGACAAGGCGGTCTATGTCGGCCGTCCGGTTGCGGAGTGCCTGGCAGATGCCGGTGCCATCGTCGTTGACGCGGATTGCAGTGGGCCGACCGACAACGGTTTTCCGAAGTCGCTCGAATATGCCTACGGCGTACTGGAATATCTTGCCCGCAAGCGCGAGCTGGGTGGCAAGAAGTCGCTATTGCTTGTTGCCGGCGAAGAGTCGGGCGGAAACCTTGCGGCTGGCGTCGCTCTAAAGGCGCGCGACCAGATGCCAGGGATGCTTGACGGACAGGTGCTGATCTCGCCTCTGCTCGACCCTTTCATGGGCAGCAAGTCGTTTCAGTGCGCCGACAAGAGCGGGATGCGTGAACGCTGGAGCGAGGGCTGGAACCACTATCTGGGTTTCCTCGGTGGTGTCTGCCATCCCTATGCCGCGCCGCGGTTCTGTTCGCGGCTTTCAGGCGTGGCGCCGACCTTGCTGCTGACGGCGGAGGATGATCCGTTGCGCGACGAGAGCGTGGAATATGGAAAATTGCTGGAAAAGGCAGGCGTTTCTGTCCAGCAGCGTATCCTGTCCGCCGGTATGGGCTGGGCAAGAATTTATGGCGGACAATCGGCCGACGAGCAAACTTGGCAGGGTGATATCTGCAAGAGTTTCAAGAGCTTCGTAGACGATATTCGTGTTCGGCCTGGCTGATTAGAGCCAGTGATCTGCAGCCCGGGATCCCAAGCCGGGGCTGAAAAGGAGAGAATGCAATGACAACCAAAGACAAGCGCTGGGCCCTGTGGGGCGCCGGCATAAGCCTTGCTGCGTCCGTTTTCGGGGCAGCCTTCTATCTCGACCTGCCGCGCGGTGCGGTTGCCAGTGAGCCTGCCAAGGCTGCGGCGCCTGCGGCCGTTCCGGTGACAGTCGCTACGGTTGCGGCTGCGGATGTCACGGCCTGGGAGGAGTTTTCCGGGCGGCTCGAAGCGATCGAACGGGTGTCCATCCGTCCGCGCGTTGCCGGTGCCATCCAGTCGGTCAATTTCCGCGAGGGCGCACTCGTCAAACCCGGCTACCTGTTGCTGACCATTGATCCGGCGCCTTATCTGGCGGCCGTAGCCCAGGCAAAGGCGCAGGTCGAGGCCGCCGCTTCGCGCGTCGATCTTGCCAAACTCGAGCTCGACCGCGGTCGTCGCCTTTCCGACAACAAGACGATTTCGCAGAGCGACCTCGACACAAGGGCGAGCGCCTATTCAGAAGCGCAGGCGAATGTTCAGGCGGCCCAGGCAGCCCTGCAGACCGCCCAGCTCAACCTCGACTACACGCAGGTCCGCGCACCGATTGCCGGTCGTGTCGGCAAGCTTGAGGTGACTGTTGGCAATCTCGTCGCTGCTGGCTCGGCGTCGCCGGCGCTGACGACGCTGGTTTCGGTCGATCCGATCTACGCAAGCTTCAATGCCGACGAGCAGGCCGTGACCAGCGCCCTCGGACAACTGACGGCCAATGACGGCGTTGCGCCGCCAGTCGAGCAGATCCCGGTTGAGATCGGTACGACACGCGACAGCGGCACGCCGATCACCGGCAAGCTGCAACTGATCGGCAACGAGGTCGATACGGCCAGCGGCACCATCGGTGTGCGCGCCGTCTTTGCCAATCCGGGCGGCCATCTCATCCCCGGGCAGTTCGTTCGGGTGCGAATGGGCCAGCCGAAGTCTGAAAACAAGATCGTCATCAACGACAGGGCCGTGGGCACCGATCAGGACAAGAAGTTCGTGTTTCTTGTCGGCGCCGACAACAAGCTCGTCTATCGGCAGGTGACGCTCGGCGATCTCAATGACGGCCAGCGCATCGTCGAATCGGGCCTCAAGGTCGGCGACCGGATCGTCGTCAACGGCCTGCAGCGGGTGCGCCCGGGTGCACTTGTCGATCCGCAGCCTGAACAGAAGCCCGAGCAGAAGGTCGCCGCTTCGAAGTAGGCGCCTTGAAGACCGGGAGGGGGCCTCCCGGTCAGTTAAAAATTGCAAATGGCATGAGACCTGCGGCGGAGTTGCCGCGTGGTCCTGCGCAGTGCGTCCACCGTTATCCCTGGAGAGGGCCACATCATGAACATGTCTCGCTTTTTCGTCGACCGACCGGTGTTTGCTGGTGTGCTGTCGGTCCTGATCCTCGTCGGAGGATTGATCGGCATGGGGCTGCTGCCGATTTCGGAATATCCGGAAGTCGTGCCGCCGTCGATTGTCGTTACCGCGCAATATCCGGGCGCCAACCCGAAGGTCATATCCGAGACGGTGGCAACGCCGATCGAAGAGCAGATCAACGGCGTCGAGGGCATGCTCTACATGTCCAGCCAGGCCACATCCAACGGCCTGATGACGCTGACTGTCACCTTCAAGCTCGGCACCGACCCGGACAAGGCGCAACAGCTGGTGCAGAACCGCGTTTCGCAGGCCGAGCCAAGGTTGCCGCAGAACGTCCGCGATCTCGGCATCAACACCGTCAAGAGTTCGCCCGACCTGATGATGGTCGTGCATCTGGTGTCGCCGGATAATCGCTACGACATCACATACTTGCGCAACTATGCGGTCCTTAACGTAAAGGATCGGCTTGCACGCATCCAGGGCGTCGGCCAGGTCGAGATCTTCGGCTCGGGCGACTATGCCATGCGCGTCTGGGTCGATCCGCAGAAGACCGCCGAGCGCGGGCTTGCGGCCGACGATATCGCCAATGCCATCCGGGCGCAGAACGTTCAGGCTGCCGCCGGCGTCATCGGCGCTTCTCCGAACCTTACCGGCATCGACGTGCAGCTCAACGTCAATGCACAGGGTCGCCTGCAGACGCCGGAGGAGTTCGGCAACATCATCGTCAAGAGCGGCACCAATGGCGAGATCACCCGCCTGCGCGATGTCGCCCGCGTCGAGCTCGGTGCATCCGACTATTCGCTGCGCTCGCTGCTGGACGGCAAGTCGGCTGTCGCAATCCCAGTTTTCCAGGCGCCCGGCTCCAACGCCATCACCATCTCGGACGAGGTCCACAAGACCATGAACGAGCTGCAGCAGGCGATGCCTGACGGCGTGAAGTACGAGATCGTCTACGATACCACCGAGTTTGTCCGCACCTCGATCGACAAGGTCGTGCACACGTTGCTCGAAGCCATCGCGCTGGTTGTCGTTGTCGTCATCCTATTCCTGCAGACATGGCGGGCGTCGATCATTCCGCTGGTGGCAGTGCCGGTGTCGATCATCGGTACCTTCGGCGTCATGTATATGTTCGGCTTCTCGATCAATGCGCTTAGCCTCTTCGGGCTGGTGCTGGCCATCGGTATCGTCGTCGACGACGCCATCGTCGTGGTCGAAAATGTCGAGCGCAATATCGAGAACGGCCTGTCGCCGAGGGATGCCACCTACCGGGCCATGAAGGAAGTGTCGGGCCCGATCGTTGCCATCGCCCTGGTGCTGGTCGCAGTGTTCGTGCCGCTCGCCTTTATCTCCGGCCTGTCCGGCCAGTTCTATCGGCAATTCGCGCTGACGATCGCCATTTCGACGGTGATCTCCGCGTTCAACTCGCTGACGCTGTCGCCGGCGCTGGCCTCGCTGCTGCTCAGGGACCACCATGCCCCGAAGGACTGGCTGACGCGGGTGATGGACAAGGGCCTTGGCTGGTTCTTCCGTGGATTCAACACGGTCTTCCAGCGCGGTTCAAATGGCTATGGCCGTGGGGTCGGCGGCATCCTGTCGATGAAAAGCGTCGTCATGGTCGTCTATCTCGCCCTGATCGGTGCCACCTACTTCCTGTTCCAGGCGGTGCCGGGCGGGTTTGTGCCGGCCCAGGACAAGCAGTATCTGATCGGTTTTGCCCAGCTGCCGGATGCGGCCAGTCTCGACCGGACGCAGAATGTCATCGAGCGCATGAGCGAGATCGCGATGAAGGAACCGGGCGTCGAGCATTCGATCGCTTTCCCCGGCCTGTCGATCAACGGCTTTACCAACTCCTCGAATGCCGGCGTTATCTTCGTCAAGCTGAAGCCGTTCGAGGAGCGTACGACACCCGATTTGTCGAGCGGCGCCATCGCCATGCAGTTGAACAAGAAGTTCGGCGGCATCCAGGAAGCGTTCATCGCTATGTTCCCGCCGCCGCCCGTGCAAGGTCTCGGCACCACCGGCGGCTTCAAGCTGCAGCTGGAGGACAAGGCGGGGCTTGGCTACCAGGCCCTAGACGAAGCCAACAAGGCGTTTCTGGCCAAGGCCTATCAGGCGCCTGAGCTTGCGGGTCTGTTCTCGAGCTTCCAGATCAACGTGCCGCAGCTTTACGCCGACCTTGATCGCGCCAAGGCAGAGCAGCTGGGTGTCTCGGTAACGGATGTCTTCGACACGCTGCAGATCTATCTCGGCTCGCTCTACGTCAACGACTTCAACGCTTTCGGCCGCACCTACAGCGTCCGGGTGCAGGCGGATGCGAAGTTTCGGGCCCATCCCGGTGATATTGGGCAGTTGAAGGTGCGCTCGTCGACAGGGCAGATGATCCCGCTTTCGGCGCTGCTGAAGGTCGAGGCCAGCACCGGACCTGAGCGGACGACGCGCTACAACGGCTTCCTGGCTGCCGACATCAACGGCGGCGCAGCCCCCGGATTTTCATCCGGCCAGGCGCAGGCAGCAGTCGAGCGGATTGCGGCCGACACTCTGCCAAAGGGTATCGGCTATGAGTGGACGGACCTGACCTACCAGCAGATCATCGCCGGCAATTCCGGACTGATCATCTTCCCGCTGGCCTTGCTGCTCGTGTACCTCGTGCTTGCCGCGCAGTACGAAAGCCTCGCCCTGCCGCTGGCGATCGTCATGATCGTGCCTATGGGTGTCTTTGCGGCGCTAACCGGTGTGTGGCTGATGGGCGGTGACAACAACATCTTCACCCAGATCGGGTTGATGGTGCTGGTCGGGCTATCGGCGAAGAACGCCATCCTGATCGTCGAATTTGCCCGCGAGCTGGAGTTTGTCGGCAGGACGCCCGTTCAGGCTGCCATGGAAGCCAGCCGTCTGCGACTGCGGCCGATCCTGATGACCTCGATGGCCTTTATCATGGGCGTCGTGCCGCTGATCACCTCGACGGGTGCGGGCGCCGAGATGCGTGCGGCCATGGGCGTGGCGGTATTCTCCGGCATGATCGGGGTGACATTCTTCGGCATCTTCATGACGCCGGTGTTCTATGTGTTGATCCGCAAGCTATCGGGCAACCGTCCGCTGAAGCAGCATGAAGAGCATAACGCCGAGATCATCCGGATTGCTGCCGAATAAAAGTTGCCTGTTCGGCGCTTGACCTCCTCGAACAGACAGAATGGGCGGATCCGCAAGGGTCCGCCCATTGTCGTTTCTGGAATAAGATATATCTTCGTTTGAGGATCAAGGCACGGAATGCCATGGCTTTGCCCGTCTGATGTATCACGAAGATAGACGCTCGCGTTTCCTGTGTTTATTAAAATTAGCTAATTAAAAGCTATGTGATCTGATGTCGGCAAGGCGTGTCACATTGCCTTGGCGTCGGGAGGAGCGGCGATCGCGAAACCATCTATCGATGCAGGTCGGACAGAGCAGGAGTTCCAGGATCTCGTGAGGAGATTGGAGCTGGCGCTGGAGACATCGCAAATTGGTGTCTGGGAGCATGATCTTCGGGATGACACCGTCGTCTGGGACCTTTCCATGCACAGGCTCTACGGGACAGGCCTGTCGGGCAGAGTGACCGGTGACATCTGGCTGAATGCGGTTCATCCCGACGACCGCGACAGGGCCTCTGCCGAATTCGATGCAGCCGTGGCCTCCAGAGGCCGATACAACTCACATTTCCGCATCATTCTCGCCGACGGCCAGACGCGCCACATCCGCTCGAGCGCGCGTTTCTACGAGGGGCCGGACGGTTCCCTGTCAATCATCGGCGCCGAGTGGGACGTCACCGCCGATGTCATCCTGACCCGTGAGTTGGCGGAGCAAAAGTCGGTGGCAGAGGCGAGGGCGGTTGCGGTCGAGCGCAGCAAGGGGTTGGTCGAGCACGCTGCCAACCACGATTATCTCACCGGCTTGCCCAATCGCCGCTATTTCGACCGCCGTCTTGCCGAACTGTTGAGCGATCCGACGGTCGAGAGCCTCGCTGTGATCCATATCGATCTCGACCGGTTCAAGGAGATCAACGACAAGCTTGGCCATGCCGCCGGCGACGCAATGCTGAAGGCCACCGCCGCGCGTCTTTCCGGCGCCGTTTCCGGAGCGAGCATGGTTGCCCGCATCGGCGGCGACGAATTCGTGATCCTGCTGACCAACGTGGCCGAGGCCGGCGCGCTGGAGACGCTGGCCGACGGCGCCCTCTCTGCGCTGCGCGCCGATGTGCCTTTCGCAGCCGGCGTCGTGCAGACGAATGCCTCGGTCGGTATCGCCTGGAACATGACGTCAAAGGCCGGGAATATTCTGGCGGAATCCGATCTGGCGCTGTACCAGGCGAAGAAACTCGGTCGCAACAGGGTGCAGTTTTTCAGTGCGAAGCTGCAATCCGATTTGCTGGGCAAAAGGCAATTGGCCGGCGACCTCAAGCTGGCACTGCAGCGCCATGAAATCATCCCCTATTATCAAGTGCAGGTGGATGCGCGCACGCGGCGCATCTTTGGCCTCGAGGCCCTGGCGCGCTGGAAGCATCCCGTGCATGGCCTGATGCTTCCGGGGACCTTCCTCAAGGTTGCCCAGGAATACGGTCTGGAAGCCGAAATTGATGCCGCGGTTCTGGAGCAGGCCCTTGCTGACTACGGACGATGGCGGGCGGAAGGTATCGTGCCGCCGCGCATTGCGGTCAATGTGTCTGCCAAACGGCTCAACGACCCGCAACTGATCCAGAAATTGAACAGGCTCGATATCCCTCCGGAATCTATCGTTTTCGAGCTGGTTGAAACGATTTTCCTCGATGATTGCGAAGATATCGTCGTCTCGAACATCGCGGGTCTGAAGACGCTAGGTGTCGATATCGAGATAGACGATTTCGGGTCGGGGCATGCGTCGCTGATCGGCTTGGTCAGCTTGCGGCCGAAGCGGCTGAAGATCGATCGCCAGCTTGTCACCAACATTACCGTGTCGGAAGAACAGCGGCGCCTTGTCGCGTCGATCGTCGAGATTGCCAAGACACTGAATGTCGAAGTCATTGCCGAGGGTGTCGAATCCGAGGAGCATGCCCGGGTGCTGGGAGAGATCGGTTGCGACGGTTTGCAGGGTTTTGCTCTGGGTTATCCGAGCCCGGCAGCTGACATCTTCATGCTGCTGTCAAAGATGCCAGCAGACAGCGCATAGACCACGCTGAAGACGCAGGCGTTCTACTGGATCTGCAGAAACGTGATGACGATCCAACTCAGCCCGCCGAGAACGAGCAACGATAGCGTCGCTGCCGCGATCACCCGGCCACCGGCGTGGCCGACGACCCGAACGTCCACCGACAATCCCAGTGCTGCCATGGCGACCAGCGTCAGCGTGTTGGAGACTAGGTTCATCGGTACAAAGGCAACCTCCGGGATGAGGCCGAATGAACGCAAGCCCATCATCAGCACGAAGCCGACGATGAACCACGGTACGATGGAGTGGTGCTGTGCCGGGAGTTCCGTCTTCACGCCCTTCATCATCGTGCCGATCATGACGATGACGGGGCCGAGCATCAGCACGCGCACGAGCTTGACCAAGGTGCCCGTCTGGACGGCCAGCAAGCCGGCAGGTGCCGTTGCAGCCAGCACCTGCGGGACGGCATAAACCGTCAAGCCGGCAAGCACGCCGTATTGCGACGGGCTGAGACCCGCCCTGACGAACAGCACCGGCAGCAGGAACACCGCGAAAACGCCGAGCACGGCGGTGAAGGCCAGTGCGGCAGTGATTTCCTCGGCGTCGGCCTCGATGACCGGCGCTACGGCGACAATGGCAGAGTTGCCGCAGATGGCATTGCCGCAGGCGATCAGCGTCGCCAGCTTGCCCGGAAGCCCCAGCAGCCTGCCGATGGCGTAACTGATGGCTATCGACAGCAGGACCAGCCCGGCAATCGCGCCGATCAACGGTAACCCGGCACCCCGGATTGCCGACAGGCTGATCGATGCACCCAGCAGCACGATAGCCACTTCCAGCAGGATCTTGGCGCTGAAATCGATACCCGCGCGCATCGAGGGCATGTGCGGCAGTGCGGTTCGAACGGCGATGCCGAAGCCAATCGCCAGGATGAGACCTTCGATCCATCGGCCGCCAAGCAGCACAACCTCAAGCTTTTCGACCGCCACTGCAGCCAGTGCGACGGCAAGACAAAGTGCCAATCCCGGCAGGATGTGACGTGAGCGCGAGGCGATAGACATGGGTCACCTTCTTTGGTCTGGTGCCCGGACTGTCCTACAGCGAGTTGTAGATTTCCATCGAATATTATGGCATGTTTCGTTCGATTAAAACGAACGGTTGGCTTATGACGTTTGAACAGCTGGCCATCTTCGTCGCCGTTGCCGAGCGGGAGCACCTGACCCGCGCCGCGCAAGCCATACGGCTGACGCCGTCAGCCGTCAGCGCCTCGATCAAGAACCTCGAGGCATTCTATGGCGTGGAACTCTTTCATCGCGTCGGACGGCGGATCGAGCTGACGCAGACGGGACGGGTGTTTCTGAACGAGGCGCGGGCGACATTGGCGCGCGTACGCGCGGCCGAACTGATGCTGTCGGAGCTCGGCGGGCTGCAGCGCGGCCAACTCAATCTCTATGCCAGCCAGACCATCGCCAGCTACTGGTTGCCGCCGGTCATGATGCGCTTCCACCAGGCCTATCCCGGCATCGACCTCAGCCTGACCATCGGCAATACCCGCACCGTCGCGGATGCAGTCATCGCCGGCGAGGCGGAACTCGGGCTGGTGGAGGGGGAGATCGACGCACCGGAACTGTCGTCCGCCGTTGTTGCAAGCGATGCGCTATCGGTGGTGGTGGCGCCGGACCACCCGTGGGCGGATGGCCGGGCGCTGTCAGCAGCCAACCTCGTTGCCGACAGTCTCTGGGTGATGCGCGAGAAAGGGTCGGGCACCCGCTCGGCCTTCGAGGAGGCTATGCGGGGCTTCGGCATCGTGCCGCAGGACATGCAGGTCGCGCTGGTCTTTCCATCCAACGAAGCGGTTCTATCGGCTGTGCAGGCAGGCGCCTGCGCGGCGGCGATTTCCAGCGTCTCGGCCAGTCTCTATCTGCAACAGGGGCTTTTGGTGAAGGCGGCCTTCGAGCTACCGGCCCGCAGTTTTCGCCTGCTGCGCCACAAGGAACGGCACGCCAGCAAGGCGTCCATCGCGCTGGAACAGATGTGCCGCGTTGTTACACCTCGAGCCAGCGCCTCTTGAGACGCCTGCGGTGCGGCTCCAAATTGGTCAGAATGCTTGACTTTCCGGCATTATCCTTGACAGTCCGGCAATTGTGACGAAATTTCGGGTCAGCTCTTCTGCAATGGGAGAACCGGCATTATCGACAAGCCCGAGGATCGTATTCGCGCGCTCGATATCTGGCATGGGCCAATCGAGATCGCTGCCCTGACCGGCGGCATCACCAACCGCAACTATCTTGTAAGGGACGGTTCGCGGCGCCGTGTCGTGCGTCTCGGCTCCGATATTCCGGTTCATCATATCGTCCGTGCCAACGAGCTGGCGGCCAGCCTGGCTGCCCATGCTGCCGGCTTGTCTCCCGATGTCGTCTATCATGAGCCCGGCATTCTCGTACTCGACTACATCGACGCGCCGGCGCTGTCGGCCGAGGTGCTCGGGCGGCCGGATATGCTGGAGCGTGTCGTGCTGCTGGTGCGCGATGCTCATCGCAGGGTTGGCGGCCACCTGCGCGGCGCTGCCGGGATGTTCTGGTCGTTTCATATCATTGCCGACTACGCATCGACGCTCCGGGATATCGGGAGCCGCTACGAGCCCCTGATGCACGGATCGCTGGACAAGATGAGGAGGCTGGAGAAGGCGGCGGGACCGTTTGACATCGTCTTCTGCCATAACGACCTGCTGGCCAGCAATTTTCTTGACGACGGTCACCGGCTTTGGCTTATCGACTGGGACTATGCCGGCTTCAATACGCCGCTGTTCGATCTCGGCGGGCTTGCCTCCAATGCCGGATTTTCCGCCGATCAGGAGGCCGCCATGCTGGATATCTACCACGACGGCGTCGGGGAAAGAGGATTGAAGCGCCGCTACGAGGCGATGAAATGTGCATCGCTTTTGCGCGAAACGCTCTGGAGCATGGTGTCCGAAGCCTATTCCACGATAGAGTTCGACTACGTCGCCTATACCGCCGACAACATGGCGCGTTTCGAGCGCGCCTATCAGCTGTTTGATATCGAGGAACGTCGATGAAGGAACTGCCCGGGACAGCAAAAGCAGTCGTCATCGGCGGCGGCATCATCGGTTGTTCTACCGCCTATCACCTCGCCAAGCTCGGCTGGACGGATACCGTTCTTCTCGAGCGCCGGAAGCTGACGTCCGGGACGACGTTTCACGCGGCGGGACTAGTCGGCCAGTTGCGCTCCAACGCCAACATCACCCAGCTGCTCGGCTATTCCGTCGATCTCTACAAGCGGCTGGAGGCGGAGACGGGTCTTGCGACCGGCTGGAAGATGAATGGCGGTCTGCGCCTTGCCTGCAACGAGGAGCGCTGGATCGAGGTCAAGCGCCAGGCGACGACCGCCCAGTCGTTCGGCCTCGACATGCAGTTGCTGACGCCATCGGAGGCGCTGTCGCTCTGGCCGCTGATGCAGGTCGACGACCTCATCGGTGCTGCCTACCTTCCCACCGACGGGCAGGCAAATCCCTCCGATATCACCCAGGCGCTGGCGCGCGGTGCGCGCATGGCCGGCGCTGCGATCTTCGAGGATACGGAAGTGCTCGACATCGAAATCGACAAGGGCCGCATCCGCGCCGTCCTCACCGATCGCGGTCGGATCGAGTGCGAGCGGGTCGTCGTCTGCGCTGGCCAGTGGACGCGGGATTTCGCGGCCCGCTTCGGCGTCAACGTGCCGCTTGTCTCGGTCGAGCATCAATATATCATCACCGAATCCTTCGGCGTGCCCTCGAACCTGCCGACATTGCGCGACCCGGATCGGCTCACCTATTACAAAGAGGAGGTCGGCGGTCTCGTCATGGGCGGCTACGAGCCCAACCCGATCGCCTGGGCAGTCGACGGCATACCTAAGGATTTCCATTTCTCTCTGCTCGATTCCAATTTCGATCATTTCGGGCCGATCATGGAGCAGGCACTCGCCCGCGTTCCGGCACTGGAAACGGCAGGTATCAAGCAACTGCTGAACGGGCCGGAAAGTTTTACGCCCGACGGCAATTTCATCCTCGGCGAGGCGCCGGAGCTGCGTAACTTTTTCGTCGGCGCCGGCTTTAATGCCTTCGGCATTGCATCTGCCGGCGGTGCCGGCATGGCTCTGGCGGAATGGGTCTCGAAGGGACAGCCTCCCTACGACCTCTGGCCTGTCGACATTCGTCGCTTCGGCCGGCCGCATTTCGACACCGACTGCGTGCGCAGCCGGACGCTGGAGGCTTACGGCAAGCACTACACCATGGCCTGGCCGTTCGAGGAACATGCGAGCGGACGTCCCTGCCGCAAATCGCCGCTCTATGACCGCCTGAAGGCGCAAGGGGCCTGCTTCGGAGAAAAACTCGGCTGGGAGCGGCCGAACTGGTTTGCCGACCTTTTTGCCGGGGAGGAGCCCCGCGATATCTACACCTACGGTCGGCAGAACTGGTTCCATGCCGTTGGCCGCGAACATAAGGCCGTGCGCGAATCCGTCGTCATCTTCGACCAGACGTCGTTTGCGAAATTCGTGCTGAAGGGGAGAGATGCCGAAGCGGCGCTCACTTGGATCGCCTCCAACGACGTGGCGAGGCCGGTCGGATCGCTGATCTACACCCAGATGCTCAACGACCGGGGCGGCATCGAATGCGATCTGACGGTCGCTCGCCTGGCAGACAACGAATACTACATCACCACCGGTACCGGCTTTGCCACTCACGACTTCGACTGGATCAGCCGCAATATCCCCAAGGGTCTGCAGGCCGAACTGGTGGAGGTGACATCGGGCTACTGCGTGCTGTCGCTGATGGGGCCGCAATCGCGCGCCGTGCTCCAGCAGGTGACCCGCGCCGACGTCTCGAATGCCGCCTTTCCGTTTGGCCAAGTGCGCACCATCGGTATCGCCGGGGCACCTGTGCGGGCGCTGCGCATTACCTATGTAGGTGAACTCGGCTTCGAGCTGCATGTGCCGGTGGAAAATGCCGGGGCGGTCTACGATGCACTGATGACGGCCGGTGCCGCGCACCATCTGGTCAATGCCGGATACCGGGCGATCGAAAGCTGCCGGCTGGAAAAGGGTTATCGGGCCTGGGGTGCCGACATCGGCCCGGACCACACGCCGATCGAAGCCGGGCTTGGCTGGGCCGTAAAGAAGAACGCTGATTTCAGGGGGCGGGCGGCCATCGAGGAGCAGCGCAAGTCCGGCGTCAAGAAGCTGCTGGCCTGTTTCGTGCCGGAGGACCGCGATACGGTGCTGCTCGGACGGGAAACCATCTACCGCGGTGGCCAACGCGTCGGGTGGCTGTCGAGCGGTGGCTTCGGATACACGGTCGACCGGCCGATCGGCTACGGGTACGTCCGCAACGCTGCCGGGGTCACAGCCGATTTCGTCATGTCGGGACGCTATACGCTCGACGTTGCGATGCGACGCGTGCCCTGTACTGTCTCGCTGAAGCCGCTCTACGATCCGCAGATGGCTCGTATCAGAGCCTAAAGGCTGTGGCTTTAAGGACATCCCCGACGTCGTTTTGTTGACTTGGGCAGCATTTCGCCATCACGGTGGAGGCCTAACAAGGAGCCAAGTGAATGCCGGAGGCGGGAGTAAAGCTGGAGGAAAGCTGGAAGAATGCGCTGTCGGCGGAATTCTCCAGCCCCTACATGGAAAAGCTCAAGGCCTTCCTGGTTGAGGAAAGGCAAAACGGCAAGACCATCTTTCCGCGCGGGCCTGAATATTTCCGCGCGCTCGACCTGACGCCCTTGCATGATGTCAAGGTGGTGATCCTCGGTCAGGATCCCTATCACGGCCTCGGGCAGGCGCACGGCCTTTGCTTCAGCGTCCGGCCGGGTGTGCGCACGCCGCCGTCGCTGGTCAATATCTACAAGGAGATGCAGGCCGATCTCGGCATTCCACCGGCACGCCACGGGTTTCTCGAAAGCTGGGCCCGGCAGGGCGTACTTTTGCTGAACAGCGTGCTGACCGTCGAGGAGTCTCGCGCCGCGTCCCATCAGGGCAAGGGTTGGGAAAGGTTTTCCGATGCCGTGATCCGGGCCGTCAACGATCAATGCGAGCATGTCGTCTTCCTTCTATGGGGTGCCTATGCGCAGAAGAAAGCCGCATTCGTCGACGCGTCGCGCCATCTGGTGCTGAAATCCGCACATCCGTCGCCGCTTTCGGCCCATAACGGATTTCTCGGATCCAGACCTTTCTCCAAGGCCAACGCCTATCTTGAGCAACACGGACGCACGCCGATTGACTGGGCGCTCCCGGAAAATCCAGGCGCCGGCCAGGCTTAGGGCCGCAATCGACGCCAGAGATCTCCCACCGAAATTCCAGGCGTGCCGAACGCCATGGCGGCCAGCGCTAGCCCGATGCGGACTAGCGCTCAGCCTTACCGATGATTCTCAAGTAAAAATTAAAATATTAGAGATACAGATATGTTTGTTTTCGATATATTGACTTGATAAAATACAATTACGGGAATTTATTAGAATAACAAACATATTTACTATAATAATAAGTTACATGGCTGCAACATAGATCCAAGTTTATATTGTTCAAGTGCGCACCTAATACAAAATCTTTGTTGTCATATTATCGTGATGCGATGATATTCGAATTGTAAATCGAAGACTTCTGCTTCGGTTTTGATCTGTAAGGGTCTCAACAAATTGGTGCTTTCAAAATTGTGTATTGATTTACGCAAGCGAAGAATTGTGCCGAGATAACACATCGGGAGCTTTCATGAATATCAAATCTCTTCTTCTCGGATCCGCTGCAGCGCTCGCTGTTGTATCTGGTGCACATGCGGCCGACGCAATCGTCGCTGCCGAACCGGAACCGCTGGAATATGTCCGCATCTGCGACGCATACGGCGCCGGCTACTTCTACATTCCAGGCAGCGAAACTTGCCTCAAGATCGGCGGCATGATCCGCAACGATACTTACTGGCACGATGCCTACAATCCTTTTGGTGCCTTTGGGACCAAGAACTACACCCGCGCTGAACTCTCGTTCAACTCCGCAACGGACACTGAATATGGTCCCTTGAAGACGGCGACGACGCTGCGCTTCAACTATTCGGAAGGCGTAAATTCGGATGCCTCTCCGCTGATCGCCTATATTTCGCTCGGCGGTTTCCTCATCGGTCGGCAGGACTCGCAGTATAACGAATACATGGGTTATGCCGGCAACGTCATCAACGATGATGTGATCGGAGATGGACCTTACGAGCTGAACCAGCTCACCTATTCCTACGACTCCGGCACCGGCTTCACCGGTGTGATCTCGCTCGAAGATTCCTATTCCAGCGTAGCCTATGACCACTATGCTCCCGACGTCGTTGCCGGACTCGGCTACAAGGCCGGCGCATTCGGGATCAAGGTTGCGGGCGGTTATGACTCCGTCGCCGAAGAAGGCGCAGTCAAGGTACGCCTCGATGCAGACTTCGGCACAGTCAGCGCATTCCTGATGGGTGCCTGGAACACCGACGGCAACACGACCAACAAGTACGCCAATGGCGACCCCTTTGGCACCACGGGTGACTGGGCTGTCTGGGGCGGCGGCACTGCAAAGTTCAGCGAAAAGCTGAGCTGGAACGTGCAGCTGGCATATGCTGACAACAAGACCTTCGAAGCAACCACCAACCTTGCCTTCTTCCCGGTCAAGGGCCTCAAGCTCCAGCCGGAAATCACCTACGTCAACTATGACAACGTCGATAAAAGCGTTTGGGCAGGCGTTCTCCGCGTCCAGCGCAACTTCTAATCCCGACACCTGGCGTCTGCCAGGCTGAGGATCCCGTGGGTGAATGCCTGCGGGGAAAGACTGATCGGTTGACCTCCGGTCCGAACGGAAAAGGTCCGGCATCCCAGCTGGGCCTTTTCTGTTTCATCCTGGAAGATATTGGAAATTAAAAACAAGCACAGGAGCAGACCATGGGTGCCGAGCAGCAGGAAAAACTGATGCGTGATCAAGCCTCGCTCCTGGCGATGATGGCCAACCCGGCGAGACTGACTATCCTGCGACTTCTTCTCGAGGAAGAGAGATCGGTCGGGCAGCTGGCCACGCAAGTTGGGCTAAGCGAAAATGCCACCTCCATGCACCTGGCAAAGCTGAGACGGGGACGGGTCGTCACCACCAACAGGAAAGCTCAAAACATCTTTTACGCCGCGAAATCGATCAACGTGGTTGTCATCCTGAATGCTCTGGACGCGATATCGCATAATTTCTAGTGGATGGAATCTAACGCTTGGTGCCCGCGTTTAACGGCGGCGATGATTTTGTCGGGATCGGCGGTCCAAGTGAAGGGCTTTGGCTTTTTGTTGTGCTCAACGAGGAAACGGTTGATGGCGGCCTGGAGATCGACGACGGAATGGAAAACGCCGCGTTTCAGACGCCGCTTCGACAGCCTGGCGAAGAAACCCTCCACCGCGTTGAGCCATGAGCTTGAAGTCGGAGTGAAGTGGAAGGTGAAACGCTCGTGACGGTCGAGCCAGGCTCTCACCTTGGGATGCTTGTGGGCAGCATAGTTGTCGAGGATGACGTGGACGGCCTTGTCGTCCGGCACCTGGGCGTTAATGGCGTTGAGGAAGCGGATGAACTCCTGATGACGATGACGCTGCATGTTGCGGCCGATGACGGTGCCGTCGAGCACGTTGAGGGCGGCAAACAGCGTGGTTGTGCCGTGCCGCTTGTAGTCGTGGGTCATGGTGCCGAGCCGACCCTTCTTCATCGGCAGGCCCGGCTGGGTGCGGTCGAGCGCCTGGATTTGGCTTTTCTCATCGACCGACAACACGACGGCGTGGGCTGGCGGATCAACATAGAGGCCGACAACGTCTCGCAGCTTGTCGACGAATTTCGGGTCGTTGGACAATTTGAACTGCCGCCACCGATGAGGTGCGAGGCCATGCGCTTTCCAGATACGCCTGACTGCGCTGGCGCTGATGCCGGCGGCCGTCGCCATCATGTCGGCCGTCCAGTGCGTCGTCTCGCCCGGCGGATCAGCCAGCGTCAGGGCCACCACACGCTCGGCGACATCGGGTCCGAGCCGCACAATACGCGACGGCCGCGTCTTGTCGCGCAGGAGACCCTCGACGCCTTCTGTGGCGAAGCGCTCTTGCCAGCGCCATACGCAGGTCTTCGATTTGCCGGTCTGGCGCATAATCTCGACAGTTCCGACGCCATCGGCACTCAGCAGGATGATCTCGGCCCGCCAGACGTGCTTTTGGGGCGCATTGCGATCCCTGGTCAAGGCCATCAGGCGTTGGTGATCTGTTGGCGAAACGGTGAACGATATTCCTGTGCGCATGCGCCAGACTCGCATGCCAACCCAGCAAATGGAATCCCATACAGGACTCTTATGTCAGGCGGTAACCACTAGTTGGCGAATTCTTCGATTAAATACTTTCATGTCAAATATAAAATATAGCTATAAATCCCGATATTTATTTTTCTAAGGCCAAGTTGCCTTTTGTTCCTCTAATCAATAGAAAATAGAAGTGGAACAGCAGCAATAGTTTAAAATTCCGGAGGCGGGATTTGGGGAGATTTCTTGGTGGTACCGTCGGGGGACGATGATTTTGGCATATATGGGGAAGAGATGCAGAGGGCCGCTGCAGCGCAATCCGATTTTCTTGGGATCATGGCAAACCGCCATCGCCTGCACATCCTGTTTTTGTTGCTCGAAAGCGAGCATTCTGTTCGCGATCTGATGCGGGAGCTGAATGAAACTCCGGTTGGCGTCTCGCGTCACCTGACGATCCTTCGTGACAACAACATCGTCCGCAGCCGCCGCTGCGGCAAGAACGTCCGCTATTCCCTCACATGTCCGAACACAGTCCAGATGGTGAAAGCCATCGCCGAAATCTGTTGCCAGCGCGATAAAGAGGTCGAGGAGGAATAGGCGGGTTCGTGTTCTGCGTCATCCGAAGCTGCGGCACCTGAGCTGCAAGCGTTTGATCGAAGGCTGCAAATTGCGCCGACTACGCTTTGGACTGTTCCGGATCGCGCGTAGCGTGAACGACATCGATGGATCGTTCACGATCTGGAGACAATCCGTCCGGGTCTTGCGGTCTATCGCAAAAGCCTGACAGCGACCATCTTCACCCCATGGAACCGGTCGATACGACCGGGCAGAACAAAGGGGTTTGACATGCTTGACCAGATCAAAGGCCTCCACCACGTCACGTCGATGGCAGAGAATGCCCGCACAAACAATAAGTTCTTCACGCAGACGCTGGGCCTTCGCCGCGTCAAGAAGACCGTCAATTTCGACGCGCCGGATGTGTATCATCTTTATTACGGCGATGAAGTCGGCGCACCCGGCTCGGTAATGACCTATTTTCCGTTCCCGAAGATGGCGCGTGGTCGTCCCGGTACGGGCGAGGTCGGCACCACGGTGTTCTCGGTCCCCGAAGGTTCGCTGGGTTTCTGGACGGACCGTCTGGCAGCGCAGGGCATTAGGGGTTTGAAGGCCGACGAATCCTTCGGCCAGAAGCGCCTGCACTTTGCCGGTCCTGATGGTGACGACCTTGCGCTTGTCGAGGTCCGGGACGATCTTCGCCAGCCCTGGCTGCATGGAGGCATAGAGGCCGATCATGCCATCCGCGGCTTTCACTCCGTGTCGATGCGCCTGCGCGACGACGGTGCGACGGACGAACTGCTGCGATACATGGGCTATCAGGTTGCCGACACCCATGAGGGCACAAAGCGGCTGGTCATCCCAGGCGGCAATGGTGCCGATTTCATCGATCTCGAAACCATGCCGAACATCGCCCGTTCACTGCCGGGGGCAGGGTCGGTCCACCACGTAGCCTTCTCGGTCGAAAACCGCGCCAAGCAACTCGAAGTGCGCAAGCTGCTGATGGATACCGGCCATCAGGTGACGCCGGTCATCGATCGCGACTACTTCTGGGCGATCTACTTCCGCACACCGGGCGGCGTCCTGTTCGAGATTGCAACCAATGAACCTGGCTTCGATCGCGACGAGGATACGGCACATCTCGGCGAGGCACTAAAGCTGCCACCGCAGCACGCGCATCTGCGCCCACTGCTTGAAGAACATCTCGAGCCACTCGACGCTTGAGGCAGGAGGTCATCATGACATCGACATATGTGCACCGGCTGCGAGCCGGTGCGCCGGGGAAGCCGACATTCTTCGTCTTTCACGGCACAGGCGGCGATGAGAACCAGTTTTTCGACTTTGCCAGCCAGCTGCTGCCGGAGGCGACCATCGTCTCGCCGCGCGGCGACGTTACCGAACATGGCGCTGCCCGTTTTTTCCGTCGCACCGGCGAGGGCGTCTATGACATGGACGATCTCGCCCGGGCGACGACGAAGATGGTCGGCTACGTCAAAAGCCTGGCGGATGAGCACAAGGCGTCGGCAGTCATAGGCCTCGGCTTTTCGAATGGAGCCAATATCCTTGCCAATGTCCTGATCGAGGAAGGCAAACTTTTCGACGCATCTGTGCTGATGCATCCGCTCATCCCGTTCGAACCGCGCGACAATGCCGGACTGGCGGGCTCGAAGGTGCTGATCACGGCCGGCGCGCGAGACCCGATTGCACCGGCTTCCCTGACGAAGGCGCTTGCGGACTACTTTGTCCGGCAGAAAGCGGATGCGACGCTCGAATGGCACCCGGGCGGTCACGATATCCGGCCGAACGAGATAGATGCGGTGCGGACGCTGCTTGCAGCCTATGCCTGAATGAGGCCTGCAATCCGGCGCTGCGGTTCAAGGGCCGTTGCGCCGGTGCGAGCCACCTCTACTTTGCGCTCAGCATTTGCTGGAGCGCCAGTGCTTCTTCGTCAGCCGCGTGCTGGCCGGCCGCGTCGAGATAGGGCTGGCTGCAATATTGCTCCAGGCCTGCGGTGTCGCGCGCATCCGCTTGCCCGTGGGCGGTCCTGATCGCCACCTTGCGCCAGGCGCAGCCGAGCATCGGGTCGGGCTTGATGGCGCCGTCGCAACCGGTGCTGAGGCACGTGGCGACGGTGCTTTGTGCCTGATATTTGCCGGCGATCGCATCTCTGAAATCGCCGTTCCAGCTTTTGCGCGCGCTTTCACATCCTGTCGCATTGCTGCTCTGGCGGCAATCGACGGCGGCGTTGATGTAGTCGCTTGCAGGCGGCCAAAGGGGAGCGTCGATCAGGCTGACGCAGCCACATGCCATAAGCCCAGCCATCAAAGCATTCATACTACTCTCCCGAATCGCTGCCGATAAGACCATGAAAAGCCTTGCGTGGACATGGAGAAGCACGGCGGTCACCAGTGGCAGTTGGGCCACCAATCGCCGTTATCTGATCCGTTATCCCAAAGGGCGCAACGCCTGCTTGCAGGTGTTTGCGTAGCTCGCTAATGGTCAGCCCTCAAGTCCAGGGGGAATCGTTGTGACGCTTGCCGAGCAGAGCCAATATCGTCTGGGCGTTCTCTATGTGGCGCTGTCTGCGCTGGCCTGGTCCTCGGCCGGGCTGTTCATGCGGGCGATCCACGCCGATCTGATGACCATCCTCTTCTATCGCGGCATCGTCTCGGGCGGCGGGGTATTCCTGCTTTTCCTGTTCATCGAACGCGGTGGCGCGTGGCGCATCATCGGGGCGATGCGCGGGCCGTCGTTTGCCGCGATGTTTTTCTCGACGGGCGCGATGATCAGCGGCATCGGCTCCATCTATTACACCTCCGTCGCCGACTCGATGGTGATCTACGCCACGGTGCCCTTCATCACCGCCGGCGTCGCCTTCCTGTATATCCGCGAGCGCCCCAGTGCCGCGACGATGATTGCGGCGGGAGTGGCGCTGGTCGGGGTCCTGGTGATGCTAATGGGCGATAGCACCGGCAGTGGAAGCTGGTTCGGGCGCGCCCTTGCGGCCATCATGACCCTGATGGTAGCCGGACTTGCAGTCGTCATGCGCCGTCACCGCGATGTGCCGATGCTGCCGGCCATGGCTGCATCCGGCTGGCTGTGCTCACTGGTGTGTTTCTGGTTCGCATCGCCAGGGTCCGTCTCGGGAAGTGACGCCGGGCTGATCGTGGCCTTCGGATTGATCCAGAATGCGCTTGGGCTTAGCCTCTACACATTCGGATCCCGTCTCATTCCCGCTGCCGATGCCAGCCTGCTGACCGCGCTCGAGGTGCCTTTGACGCCGCTCTGGGTGTGGATATTCTTCAGCGAGACGCCATCGAGCGCGACGATGATCGGCGGGCCGATCGTGCTTGTCGCATTGTTTGGCCACATTTTCACGGAGGTCCGGCGCAACCGGGCGCCGATGGTCGTCAATCCCGGCTGAGCGCCGGAAGGCTTCAGAGCCGTCATCGACATTGTGCATCGCAACATTTTTCGAAGTATGCTGTTGACGATGGAGGATTCAGGGGAATGTATTGTCTCGTGCCCGCCGTTGGGCGAAATGCTTTTGCTTGAGACGCACCGATCCGGCGTCTAGTTTGCGGCCCGGAACAGCACCTGCCGCATGAAATTATGGGGATGAACATGAAAACGTCTGCAGCCACCGACCAGAAGATACCCGTGGCTGATGCCGAAGCGCTGCGGCTCACCTTCCGCGATGCCATGGCGCGCATGGCAGCAGCCGTCAATATCGTCACCAGCAACGGTCCGGGAGGTCTTGCCGGCTTTGCCGCGACTGCCGTGTGCAGTGTCACCGACAGCCCGCCCACGCTTCTGGTGTGCCTGAACCGCAATGCCTCCGTTTATCCCGCTGTCGCTGCCAATGGCGTGCTCTGCGTGAACGTCCTGTCGGAGAGCCATCAGGATCTGTCGCGCCTCTTCGGCGGCAAGACGCCGGTTGCCGAGCGCTTTGCAGCCGCCGAGTGGTCCGAACTGGTGACCGGCTCGCCGGCGCTCGAGGACGCGCTGGTGTCGTTCGATTGCCGGATCGCCCAGCGCGCGGAGGTGGGTACCCACGAAGTGCTGATGTGCGAAGTCGAGGCGATCCGTCGTCGCGATGGCGGGCAGGGCCTCGTCTATTTCGACCGAAATTATCACACGGCCGGCTGACCCCTCAGTAGTTTTCCAGATACCATTCGACAAAGCGGCGGACGCCTTCCTCGACGCCCAGCTCAGGCTTGTAGCCCGTCAGGGCGACGAGCAGGCCGGGTTCGGCGTAGGTATGATGCACGTCGCCCGGCTGCATCGGCAGCATGTTTCGGATGGCCTTCTTGCCGAGCGCTGCCTCTATCGTCTCGACATAGTGCATCAGCTCGACCGGCGCGCCGCCGCCAATGTTGACGATCCGGAACGGGGCGGTGCTCGACAGCGAATCGATGACGGTATCGGAGACGATGCGGTTGGCCTCCGCCGGCGGCACCGCGATCAGGCGGACGATGCCCTCGACGAGGTCGTCGATATAGGTGAAGTCGCGGCTCATCCGGCCTTCGCCGTAGATATCGATCGGGCGATCGTTCCTGATGGCGTCGACGAACTTGAACAGCGCCATGTCCGGCCGGCCCCAGGGGCCGTAGACGGTGAAGAAGCGGAACGCCGTCGTCGGGATGTCGAAGAGATGGGCGTAGCTGTGGGCCATCAGCTCCATGCTTTTCTTCGTCGCCGCATAGATCGTCATCTGCTCGTCGGCCTTGTCGCTTTCGGCAAACGGCATCTTCTCGTTGGCGCCGTAGACCGATGAGGTCGAGGCGAGCAGGACGTGCTTCGGCTTGATGGCGCGGGCGAGTTCGAGAATGTTGAACGAACCGGTGACGTTGGAATCGACGTAGGATTTCGGATTTTCGAGGCTGTAGCGAACGCCGGCCTGGGCGGCGAGGTGGACGATGACATCAGGCTCCGCCAATTCGGCCGCCCGATCGAGCGCCGCCTTGTCTTCCAGCATTGCGATGACCGGCTTGAAACCGTTCGAGCGCGCGAGGATGGCGTGCCGTTTTTCCTTCAGCGCCACATCGTAATACGGAGTCATGCCGTCGAAGCCGACAACGAAATTGCCTTCGTCAAGCAGTCGCTTGGCGAGATGGAATCCGATGAAGCCACCGGTGCCGGTGATCAGGTAGCGCATGTCAGGTCCTTCGTGATGGCGCCGGTCGCACCCGGTCAACGCTTCGGGAGCGTGGTAGAGCGGTCCCGGCTTTCAGGAGCAGTTGATTGCCTGCGCTTATACACAGCGTTTCCGCCGCCGCCTATAGGCGGGAAGCGTCGCCCGGCTTCGCCCTCGTTTGAAAAAATGCAGTTTGTCCATGATGTTCGGCGTATTCAACGGTTGGCATGTGGTGTCGGCGTGCTAAAAATTTGTCACGTTCAGGCGCAGCGCCTGTCGAGCAAGGGGCCGGTTCATGACGTTCGATCTACTCATCCGAAACGCAACGCTTGCCGATGGCCGCACGGGGATCGACATCGGTATCGCCGGCGGCAGGATCGCTGCAATCGAGCCGAAGATCGCTGCGAACGCCGGGCGCGAAATCGATGCCGGCGGCCAGCTGGTCTCGAGCCCTTTCGTCGATTGTCATTTTCACATGGATGCCACCCTGTCGCTGGGCCTGCCGCGCTTGAACACGTCCGGTACACTCCTCGAGGGCATCGCGCTGTGGGGTGAACTGAAGCCGTTGCTGACGCAGGAGGCGGTGGTCGAGCGGGCACTGCGCTATTGCGATCTCGCCGTATCGCAAGGGTTGCTGGCGGTACGGACCCATGTCGATATCTGCGACAACCGGCTTCTGGCTGTCGAGGCGCTGCTGCACGTGAAAAAGGCCGTCGCGCCCTATCTCGATCTGCAACTCGTCGCCTTTCCGCAGGATGGATATTACCGTTCGCCGACGGCCGCCGCCAATCTCGAGCGGGCGCTGGATCTGGGTGTCGACATCGTTGGAGGCATTCCGCACTTCGAGCGGACGATGGAAGACGGCGCGCGGTCGGTGCGGGCGCTTTGCGAGATCGCAGCGAGGCGGGGCCTGCGCGTCGACCTGCATTGCGACGAAACGGACGATCCGCTTTCGCGTCACATAGAGACACTTGCCTGTGAGACGCAGCGGCTGGGACTGCAGGGCCGCGCGACCGGCTCCCATCTGACCTCGATGCATTCGATGGACAATTACTATGTGTCGAAGCTGCTGCCGCTGATAGCCGAGGCGGATGTCCAGGTGGTCGCCAACCCGCTGATCAACATCATGCTGCAGGGGCGCCACGACAGCTACCCGAAGCGGCGCGGCATGACTCGGGTGAGGGAGATGCGCGAGCATGGCATCAACATCGCCTTCGGCCAGGATTGCTGCATGGACCCGTGGTATTCGCTTGGCAGCGGCGACATGCTCGACGTCGCGCATATGGGCCTGCATGTCGGACAGCTGTCGGCTCGCGAGGCAATGCGCTTCTGTTTCGACGCGGTCACCAGAAATCCCGCCAAGCTGATGGGGCTGGAAGGCTATGGTCTCGATATCGGCTGCAACGGCGATCTGGTGGTGCTGCAGGCGAAAGACCCGATCGAGGCAATCCGGCTGCGCGCAACGCGTTTGTTCGTCGTTCGTCGTGGCATGGTGATCAGCGAGACGCCGGCGAGAGGCGCAAGGCTGTCGCTCGACGGGCGGCCCGATTTCGTCGATCCTGCTGCCTACGCGCCGGTCGCCAGCGAGCATTGAAGCGAAGCAGTGTCGGTCACGCCTTGAGGATCTCCGCGAGGCGGCGGGAACCGGGCTCTCGCTCTGACAAATCGAGGCCCGAAAACAGGTCGACGAGATGGCTGACCATCAGCTCGGACGCGTCCTTCGGCTTGTTGCTGGCAATCGCATTGACCAGCGCATGGTGAGCGTGGTGCTCGCAGATGGCATCGCGGCGGCGCCAGTAGAGGGCGACGATCAGCGACGAGCGTGAGCAAAGCCTGCGGACGAAGTCGATGTAGATAGAATGATTGGCAATTTCGGCGATGGCCACATGAAACTGACCTGAGAGCTGGACCGCTTCGCCGTCCCGGCCGGCGGCGACCGCCGCATGTTCCTCGGCGATGTGGCGCTCCAGCAGGACGATGTCGGCCGGCTTGGCGATCTCGGCAGCCATGGCGGCGACTTTCGGCTCGAGCAGCGCGCGAGCCTCGAAAACCTCGCGGGCCTCCAGCCGTGTCGGCTTGGCGACGAAAGCGCCGCGATTGACTTCGAGCGTGACGAGATGGTCGAGTGCCAGTGCCTGCAGGGCTGCGCGTATCACTGTGCGGCTGACAGAATAGATCTCGGCCAACTCGTCTTCCGGCAGCTTCATTCCAGGCGCCACGCTGTGGCCGAGAATGGCGCTGCGAATGCCGAGATACACAGGCGACTGTTGCACTGGCGGTTGCCCCGCCGCTCTGGCCCTGATGGATTTTTCAAGCATGGCGCGGTGCCGGAATCCGAGTATTGATCTTGGCCGAGAGCATAACTGATTATTGCGTCCAATACCATGTGAGTTTTGTATACAATATTTGCTTACGTTGTGTGCATCTGCTGAATTTGCCGCATCTAATAAATGGGCATATTCTTTATGCTATGGTTGGCTACCTATCTTCGAAGTCAACGATTTCAGTATGTTAATTAATATTTAAGATTTGGCATGGGCCTTGCAATCCCTCTTTCCTGTGAAGAAGCGGAAGAGGGGCCGATGGCTAAGGGCGATCTAGAACTTATCAGGCTGACCAAGCGTTACGGTGGCACGGTTGCCGTCGACGCGATCGATCTGAAAGTGCCAGCCGGCACCTATTGCTGCTTGCTGGGCCCGTCCGGCTGCGGCAAGTCTTCGACGCTTCGCATGGCGGCCGGCCATGAAAGTGTCTCCGGCGGCGATGTCGTTCTCTCCGAAAGCCAGATCACCCACGCCCGTCCGGCGGAGCGCGGGACGGCTATGATGTTCCAGAGCTACGCACTGTTTCCGCATCTCGATCTCATCGACAACGTCGCCTTCAGCCTGAAGATGAAGGGCGTCGACAAGCAGGCGCGCCAGGCCAAGGCGCTCGAGATGCTGACGCTGATGCAGATGGAGCCCTATGCCACCCGGCGTCCGGCGCA
Organism: Rhizobium sp. B21/90; assembly: GCF_019355815.1. Lineage (NCBI taxonomy): Bacteria > Pseudomonadati > Pseudomonadota > Alphaproteobacteria > Hyphomicrobiales > Rhizobiaceae > Rhizobium > Rhizobium sp. B21/90. The sequence goes on from NZ_CP072162.1 coordinate 1,331,190, forward strand.
ACTCTCCGGCGGCCAGCAGCAACGCGTGGCGCTGGCTCGCGCATTGATCACCGATCCGGAAGCGTTGCTGCTCGACGAGCCGCTGTCGGCGCTCGATCCGTTCCTGAAGATTCGCATGCGTGCCGAGTTGAAGAAGCTGCAGAAGACGCTGGGCATCACCTTCGTCCACGTCACCCATAGTCAGGAAGAGGCGATGGCGTTGTCGGACCTGATCGTGGTGATGAACAACGGCCGCATCGAGCAGGCAGCCTCTGCGCGCGAGGTCTTCGAGCGGCCTGCCACCGCCTTCGTCGCCCGTTTCATGGGCGATCACAATGTTCTCTCCGGTCGCGCGACCCACAGCCAGGACGGGGTCGTGACGCTGGAAGCGCCTGAGGGCCAGACATTTTCCGTTCGCGGCCAGACGGAAGTCGGCGCGCCCGTGGATATCGGTATCCGCACAGACCGGGTTCGCCTCGCCGAGCCATCGCAGAAGGGCCTCGGCTTCAACGGCATCGTTTCCAACGTCGAATATCGCGGCGCCACCGTGAAAATCACCGTCATCGGCGCCGGTAGCGAGGACTTCACGGCGATCATTCGCGACACCGATTATTTCGCCAAGCCGGTTTCGGTCGGCGATGCACTGTCACTGAGCTGGGCCCTGGAGGACGCAGTCCTCCTCGGCCGCGGCTGATCCATCAACCACCTGAAGGGGAACTGAGCATGACCAAGGACACAAAGTCTACCAAGCCGGCCAAGGGTATTTCCCGCCGTAATCTCCTGAAGACCGGCGCTGCCGGGCTCGGCGCCGTCGTCGGCTCCGGCCTCGTCACCGGCTTCCCGACCATCTGGGCTCAGAACCCGATCACGCTGCGCCAGTTCGGCACCGGCGTGTCGAACCTCAATGCCATCGCCGACAAGTGCAAGGCCGACCTCGGCATCACGCTGCAGATGACGGCAACGGATTCGGACGCTGCCGCCCAGCGCGCCGTCACCCAGCCGAACTCCTACGACATCGCCGATATCGAATACTGGATCGCCAAGAAGGTCTACCCAGCCGGCGTGATGCAGCCGATGAACACCAAGAAGCTCAAATACTTCGACAAGATCGTGCCGCTCTTCATCACCGGCAAGCTGAAGCCCGACAGCGTCATCGCACAGGGCACGGCGCCGCACACTGTCGGCTTCGTCGACGGCCCGGACTCCAAGAAGTTCTCGAAGACACCGACCGAATGGATGACGATGGTCCCGACCATCTACAACGCCGACACGCTGGGCATCCGGCCGGACCTCGTCGGTCGCGATATCACCTCCTGGGCCGACATCCTCGACCCTGCCTTCAAGGGCAAGACGGCGATCCTCAACATTCCGTCGATCGGCATCATGGACGCTGCCATGATCATGGAAGCCTCCGGTCAGCTGAAATATGCCGACAAGGGCAACATGACCAAGGCGGAGATCGACAAGACGATCGACTTCCTGATCAAGACCAAGCAGGCCGGCCAGTTCCGCGCTTTCTGGAAGTCCTTCGACGAGAGCGTTAACCTGATGGCCTCGGGCGAAGTCGTCATCCAGTCGATGTGGTCGCCGGCCGTTGCCGCTGTGCGCTCCAAGGGCATCGCCTGCAAGTTCCAGCCGCTGAAGGAAGGCTATCGCTCGTGGGGTGGCGGTCTCGGCCTTGCCAAGCACCTGAAGGGCGCCGAACTCGACGCGGCCTACGAGTACATCAACTGGTACACGTCCGGCTGGGTCGGCGGCTACCTCAACCGCCAGGGCTATTACTCTGCCTGCATGGACACCGCCAAGAACTTCATGACGGCCGACGAGTGGGGCTACTGGATCGAGGGCAAGCCGGCACAGGGCGATATCATGTCGCCTGAAGGCAAGGTCATGGAGAAGGCCGGAGCAGTCCGCGACGGCGGCTCGTTCGAAGAGCGCATGGGCCACGTCGCCTGCTGGAACTCGGTCATGGACGAGGACCGCTACATGGTAAAGCGCTGGAACGAATTCATCGCTGCCTAAGGCACCTTTTCATCTCCCTCCTTGTGGGGGAGATGTCACGAAGTGACAAAGGGGGGCGGTGCGGCAAACTCCAGATCTGCGGCCATCACCCCTCTGTCGGCTCTGCCGACATCTTCCCCACAAGGGGGGAGATCAGGAAAAATCGGAGACACCGAATAATGGCATTAGCAACGACATCGACGGACAGGCCTCAGAAGCGCAACTTGACGGTTCCGCTCGGTCTCGTGTCCTATCTTCAGGCGCTGCCGCTGCTTGCAATTCTCGGCTTCTTCTTCATCCTGCCGATCCTGATGATCGCTGTCGTCAGCTTCTGGGACTATGATTTTGCCGGCATCTATCCGGCGATGCTGCTCACCAACTATTCGGACAGCCTTGAATCGTGGGTTACCTGGAAGACCTATCTCCACACCATAGAATTCATGCTGATCGTCTGGGCGATCACCCTGTTCATCGGGTTCTGGGTTGCCTATTACCTCGCCTTCCACATCCGCAAGCCGTCCACGCAGATGGTGCTGTTTCTCATCTGCACGGTGCCTTTCCTGACATCGAACATCATCCGCATGATCTCCTGGATCCCGGTGCTGGGGCGAAACGGGCTGATCAACTCTGCGCTGATCAGTGCCGGTATCATTCCAAAGCCCATCGAGTGGCTGCTCTATTCCGATTTCGCCGTGGTACTCGCCATGGTCCATCTCTACACGCTGTTCATGGTGACGCCGATCTTCAACACGCTGATGCGCATCGATCGCTCGCTGTTCGAAGCGGCCCGCGATGCCGGGGCGACCGGTTGGCAGATCCTCTGGAACGTGGTGATCCCGCTTGCCAAGCCCGGCATCGCCATCGGCTCGATTTTCGTGGTGACGCTTGTCATGGCGGACTTCTCCACCGTGCAGGTGATGTCCGGAGGCCAGAGTGCCTCGGTGGCGCTGATGATGAAGAACCAGATGTCGCTGCTGCAATATCCGGCCGCTGCCGCCAACGCCGTGGTGCTGCTGGTCCTCGTGCTGCTGATGGTTGCCGCCATCCTGCGCGTCGTCGACATCCGCAAGGAGCTTTGAGATGAACGCCGACAAACGCCCTCTCGAGTTCTACGTGCTCACCGCCTTCTTCATCCTGTTCGTGCTGTTCCTGTACGGGCCGTTTTCGGCGATCTTCATCCTGTCTTTCCAGGGGCCTGACGGCGGGCTGACGTTTCCGCTCAACGGCGTATCGTTCCACTGGTTCGCAAACCTGTTCGAAAAGCAGTCGGTCGGTGATTTCGGTGCGGCTTTCCAGCGCTCCTTCTTTCTCGGCCTTATGGTGATGGTCGTGACCGTCGTGGTGTCGCTGCTGGCTGGTCTTGCCTTCCGGCGCAAGTTCCGTGGCGCATCGCTGGTCTTCTACGGAACGGTCGCCAGCCTCGTGGTGCCGTCGATTATCATCTCGCTCGGCATCGGCGTCGTCTTCCAGCAGCTCGGATTTGCGCCGGCCTGGTACTCCTCGGCCTTCGGCGCCCACCTGACCTGGACACTGCCGTTCGGCGTGCTGATCATGTTTGCCGTCTTCAACCGTTTTTCGCCATCGTATGAGGAAGCGGCGCGCGACCTCGGTGCGAGTTCGTGGCAGACGTTCCGCCACGTCGTGCTGCCGATGATCGCGCCGAGCCTGATCGGCGTCGGGCTGTTCGGCTTTTCGCTCTCCTACGACGAGTTTGCCCGGACGCTGATGACGTCGGGCTCGTTCAATACGCTGCCGCTGGAGATCTATGGGATGACCACCAATGTCACCACGCCGGTTCTTTATGCGCTCGGCACGGTGACGACGCTGTTCTCCTTCACCATCATCCTCTCCTGCGTCGGCATCGGCATGTATGTCAGCCGGCGGCGCGCTGCCGTGGGTTCGGATGCCGGCAAGGGGGTCTGAGCGCATGCGGATCCTGGTGATCAACCCCAACACGACGGCGTCGATGACGGACAAGATCGGCATCGCGGCGCGGGCGGTTGCAAGCCCGGGGACGGAAGTCGTTGCCCGCAATCCCGTTATCGGCCCCGTCAGCATTCAGGGACCCGAGGACGGCGAGGCGGCCTTGCCTGGGCTGCTGTATGAAATCGAGCGGTCCAATGTCGAGGATTTCGACGCCGTCATCATCGCCTGCTTCGACGATACCGGGCTCTACGAGGCGCGCGGGCGAACTGCGCGGCCCGTGATCGGCATCGGCGAGGCGGCCTTTCATGCAGCCACGCTGGTTGCGTCGAGATTTAGCGTCGTGACGACGCTGTCCGTGTCGGTGCCTGTCATCGAGGACAATGTTCGTGCCTACGGTTTCAGTCTCCGATGTGCCCGGGTGAGGGCTTCCGAAGTACCGGTGCTGGAACTCGAGCGTGAAGGCTCCGATGCCTGCCGCACCATCTCGCTCGAGATTGCAACCGCATTGGCGAAGGACGATGCCGATGCCATCGTGCTTGGTTGCGCCGGCATGGCGGATCTTGCCCGGCAGCTTAGCCTCGAACACGGCGTGCCCGTGATCGACGGTGTGGCTGCGGCGGTAAAACTTGCCGAAATGCTGCATGCGCTGGGACTGCAGACCTCGCAGGCTGGTCCGTTTCGCAAGGTTGCGTGACCCGGACCCTGCCAGGCTCCAAGCCCTGTTCCAGAGTTCCGTCGGTCCCGTCATCCCCCTCACTGGCCAAAGACACGGCGAAGTCGCTAGCCGGCTGTTGTCGTTCCTCTTGATTTGCCCTGCAAAAGCGCGATCTCCGCCGACAACGGGGTCGCTTTCCGAAAAGCAACGCTTTATAGATGCGCGGGTTTGGGCAAGGCGCATCTTTGCGCAGGAAGCAGGAAGAGACAAATGACGAACGTGGTCGTGATCGGTTCGCAATGGGGTGACGAAGGCAAGGGCAAGATTGTTGACTGGCTTTCGGAGCGCGCGGACATCGTTGTCCGCTTCCAGGGCGGCCACAATGCCGGCCACACACTCGTCATCGACGGCATCAGCTACAAGCTGTCGCTGCTGCCTTCCGGCGTCGTGCGGCCGGGTAAGATGGGCGTCATCGGCAACGGCGTGGTCGTCGATCCGCATGCGCTGCTGGCCGAAATCGACAGGCTCGCGGTCCAGGGCGTCAAGATCACACCTGAAAACCTGCGCGTTGCCGACAATGCCACGCTGATCCTGTCGCTGCACCGTGAACTCGATGCACTGCGCGAAGATGCTGCGAGCAACAGCGGCACCAAGATCGGGACCACACGTCGCGGCATCGGCCCTGCCTACGAAGACAAGGTCGGCCGTCGGTCGATCCGCTTCATGGATCTTGCCGATCTCGAAACCCTGCCCGCCAAGGTCGACCGCATCCTTACGCACCACAATGCGCTGCGTCGCGGTCTCGGCGTTGCCGAGGTCAGCCACGAAACCATCATGGAAGAACTGACGTCGGTCGCCGACCGCGTGCTGCCATTCCGCGAGACCGTCTGGCTTCTTCTCGACAAGGAGCGCCGTCGCGGTGCGCGCATCCTATTCGAGGGCGCGCAGGGGTCGCTGCTCGACATCGACCACGGCACCTATCCGTTCGTTACCTCGTCGAACACCGTTGCAGGGCAGGCGTCGGCCGGTTCCGGCATGGGGCCGGGATCGCTCGGTTACATCCTCGGCATCACCAAGGCCTACACCACCCGCGTTGGCGAAGGGCCGTTCCCCACAGAGCTGACAGACGAGATTGGCCAGTTTCTCGGCGAGAAAGGTCATGAATTCGGCACAGTTACCGGGCGTAAACGTCGATGTGGCTGGTTCGATGCGGCGTTGGTGCGCCAGTCGGTCGCCACCAACGGCATTACCGGCATCGCGCTGACCAAGCTCGACGTGCTGGACGGACTGGAAGAACTGAAGATCTGCGTGGGCTACATGCTCGACGGCGTACAGATCGACCACCTGCCGGCTAGCCAGGGTGCGCAAGCCCGGGTCGAGCCGGTTTATATTACGCTTGAGGGTTGGAAAGAATCGACCGTCGGCGCCCGCAAATGGGCCGACCTGCCAGCTCAGGCAATCAAATATGTGCGACAGGTGGAAGAGCTGATCGGTGCCCCGGTAGCGCTTCTTTCGACCAGCCCGGAGCGCGACGACACCATACTTGTGACTGATCCGTTTGAGGATTAATGTCGCGCCAACGATAAAACGCTGTTCGGCCTTACTGCTGGACATCACGAGAAAGTACTGATGGCGGATTTTGTAGCAGTCATCCGACGTGCCGTAGATGGCTTGTCCGACAATACACCCGAAATGCGGGTGAAAGTTTATGCCCGCGCTCGCGGTGCCGTACAGCGCCAGCTGGAAAGCATGAAGCCGCGACCGCCGGAGACGATGCTGCAGCGCCAGCTCGAGAAGCTCGAAGCCGCCATTCGCGACGTCGAGGCCGAGCATGCCGAAGCCGGAGTGCCGCCTGCAATCGCAGAGGAAGCCGCCGCGGAGGAGTTCCACGCCCAGCCGGACGAGGCATATCATCAGCCGGAACCGGTGGCGGAGCATGTTCCAGAGCCGGAGCCAGAGCCGGCGGTGCAGTCAGAGCCGGCAGCGGCACAGGAAGAACCGACACATATCGAGGAACCCGCGCCCGTGGCGCCTGCCGAGGTGCACCACGCAGAAGAGAGTGCACATCCGGACACCGCTCCGACCGTCGACGATAATTGGCGCGCCGAAGATGACTGGCAGGCGGACAGGGAACCGCAGCCTCTGGAAGCGCTGGAGGCCGTTTACGAAGCGCCCGAGCACGAGCACTATCGTGAGCAGGTCGAGCCGGTTGCAGTTGAGCCCGTGCATGCCGAATGGCAGCCGGAGCCGGAGGCATATCACTCCTCTTCCGTCGACGAGGTCCCACGCGAGGTCCACGAGCCGGCGCCGGAACTGGATGCCGCCGACCACGCCGGCTACGGCATCACCGAGACGCATAGCGATCCCGCTCATTCGGACAATGCCGGCCATTTCGACGACGTCTGGGCGAAAACCGCAACCCCGGAACCAGAGGATGCTGGCTCGCCGCATCATGAGTGGCCAACGGCGGCACCGGGCGGACAGCCGGCACCGACGGCCATTCCCGTTCACTATCCACCGGATGCCGGCTTTGCGGCTGAGGAACATCCCTCCGCCCGCATGCCGGATGCTGGCGAACACGTCGCCTGGGAAGCTGCGACGTTCGACGATCTGCCGCCGGTAAAATCCGGTCCCGTCGCAGAGCCTGCGCCTGTCAAGCAGGCCGCGCCGACGCCTGCCGGTGACTTCGACGATGTCGACCTGTTTGCCGATGTTCACGGTAATGCTGCCAAACCTGCCGTTCAATCCGGGCAGTCGGACGGCTGGAACGAGATCAAGGAGCTTTCCGGCTACGAGAAATTCGCCGCCGAGACCGATTTCAGCGATTCGGTACCGTCGGATCTGGGGCAGGTCAGTGTCGCCGGGCTTCAGGGCAAGAGCTACCGCATGGAGCCGAAGCGCCGCCGCTTTGGCGTCGCAGGTATCCTCCTTACTCTGGCTGGTGTCGCTGTTGTCGCCGGCGGTGGTTATGCCGCCTGGATGAACCGCACCGCGCTCAACGAGATGGTCGCCGGACTGGTGAGTTCCGCACCGAAAAATGCAACGGTCGCAGACAAGACCGCAACACCGGCAGCAACCACGCCTGTCGCCACGAAGCCGACGACGCCGGAAACTCCACCGGTTGACGACGGCAACACCGTCAACAGCAAATTTACCCAGCGCCTGATGGCGGATGGCAGCGAGGTGGATGCAGGCGTGCCTCCTGTCCCAGGTGGACCGGTCGCTGCCGAGGGCAAGTCCATCGCCCAGCAGAATGTCGCAGCCGCGACGCCGCCACCCGCTGCGGCTGCTGCCAATCCATCCGTACCGGCTCCCGCATCCGCGCCGCCGGCACAGGCTCCAACGCCTGCGCCGACAGCTGCTGCACCGACGCCGGCTCCCGCACAGCCGACCGCAATGGTTCCGTCGGCTACGCCGCCGGCAGCGACGCAGACGGCGACTGTCGGCACGGGTGAGAAGATGTTCCTGTACGAAGAACGTCTTGGCCAGACGTCGCCGACCGCGATCGAGGGTACGGTGACTTGGAGCGTCCATGAGGACAAGGGCGACGATGGCAAGCCATCTCCGACTGTCCAGGGCAGCATCAACGTGCCCGAACGTGGCATGACCGCGCTGGTGACCTTCAAGCGCAACAGCGACCCGTCGCTGCCGGCAAGCCATCTGATCGAACTGGTATTCTCGCTGCCGCCGAATTTCGAAGGCGGTGCCATCGACAGCGTCCAGCGCGTTGCGATGAAGGCGACCGAGCAGGATCGTGGCGATGCGCTGATCGGTGTGCCGGCCAAGATCACAGACGATTTCCACATGGTGGCGCTGAACGACTTCCCGGATGCTCGCAAGACCAATTTGGACCTCTTGCGCAACCGCAACTGGATCGACATTCCGATCACCTACCGTAACGGCCGTCGCGCCCTCTTGACCATGGACAAGGGCACGACCGGCACCGACGCCTTCAACAAGGTTATTGGCGAATGGGCCGCTATCGCCGGTCCTAGCGGCCAGTAACGAGCGGATTTCCAAGCCACACAGAAAAGGCGGGTCCGAACGGGCCCGCCTTTTTCAGTTCAACACATCCGGTCTGTGGACCGGATGCTTATGCAGTTGCTTCCACGACGCGCAGGCCCTTGGCGCGGTCGAGGGCGTCCTTGCGGACAGCCTCCTGGACCTTTTCAAAGGCGCGCACTTCGATCTGGCGGACACGTTCGCGGCTGATATCGAATTCGGACGACAGGTCTTCCAAGGTCACGGCATCCTCCGACAGGCGGCGAGCCTCGAAGATACGGCGTTCGCGGTCGTTGAGCACGCTCATTGCGCGGGCCAGCATGTTGCGACGTGTCTCGAGTTCGTCCTGTTCGATCAGAACCGCTTCCTGGCTCTCGTGGTTGTCCACCAGCCAATCCTGCCACTGGCCGCCTTCGCCTTCCGCAGCCTTGATCGGCGCATTCAGCGATGCGTCGCCCGAAAGGCGGCGGTTCATCGAAATGACCTCCTCCTCGGATACCTTCAGCGTCGTGGCAATCTCGGTCACCTGGTGAGGCTTGAGGTCGCCTTCGTCGATTGCCTGGATCTTGCCCTTGAGGCGGCGAAGGTTGAAGAACAGCCGCTTCTGGTTGGCGGTCGTCCCCATCTTCACCAGCGACCACGAGCGCAGAATGTACTCCTGGATCGAGGCCTTGATCCACCACATGGCGTAGGTGGCCAGACGGAAGCCACGTTCCGGATCGAACTTCTTGACGGCTTGCATAAGGCCGACATTGCCTTCGGACACGACTTCGCCGATCGGCAAGCCGTAGCCGCGATAGCCCATGGCGATCTTTGCCACCAGACGGAGATGGCTTGTGACAAGTCTATGGGCTGCCTGACGGTCGGCGTGCTCGGCATAACGCTTGGCGAGCATGTACTCTTCCTGCGGTTCCAGCATTGGGAACTTGCGGATCTCGTCAAGATAGCGATTGAGGCCGGTCTCGCCGGCGGTAATGGATGGCAAGTTATTGCGGGCCATGAAGCACCCTCCTTGTTGGAAACCAGCCCCTTCGAGACGCCATTCAACATGGCGAAAAGCGGGCCAGCACGTGCGGTTCTGGCAGACCCCGCACTAAGTCTAGTTATAAATAAGTATGACGAAACTGGGATTCAAGAACTGTGTCACGCATGTGTGACCGGTGAGATGCACCAAAGGCCAATTATTATCGGCGATATCGAAATTATCCAGCGCATAACCGGCATGCTGGCGAAGATCCTGAACAATCAGCGCTTTTATAAGCTCTTCGCGCTCAGATGTCCAGATCCACCCACTATTTGCGCAGAGCCTCGGCCAGCTCCAGCATATCGTCGGGCAGAGCGGCTTCGAAATGCAGGATTTCGCCGGTGCGCGGATGTTCGAACTGCAGCAGGTAGGCATGCAGCGCCTGGCGCGGGAAGCGGCTGACGATGTCCTTGCGTTCATCCGCCAAAAGGTTCGCCTTGGTCCGGAAGCCGGCGCCATACACGGTGTCGCCGAGCAGCGGGTGACCGATATGGGCCATGTGAACGCGGATCTGGTGGGTGCGGCCGGTTTCGAGGCGGCAGTCGACCAGTGCGGCAAGCGCTGTTGCATCCGGCTGCTCGTGGAAGCGTTCGAGCACCGTGTAATGGGTGATCGCCTCGTCCGAATCATCGCGGTCGGGCTTTTGCACGGCGCGTTTCGTCCGGTCGCCGGTCGAGCGGCCAAGCGGCGCATCGATCGTTCCGTTGAGCTGGCGCGGCCGGCCCCAGACGATGGCGCGGTAGGCCCGTTCCAGTGGCATGGTCCGACCGTGATCGGCAAACTGTGCCGACAGGTGGCGGTGGGCGATGTCGTTCTTGGCGACGACCATGACGCCGGTGGTGTCCTTGTCGAGCCGGTGGACGATGCCGGGACGGCGGACGCCGCCGATGCCAGACAGGGTGTCGCCGCAGTGATGAATGAGGGCATTGACCAACGTCCCCGTCCAGTTGCCGGCGCCGGGATGAACGACGAGGCCGGCGGGCTTGGAGATGACGATGAGGTCGCTGTCTTCGTAGAGCACGTCGAGCGGAATGTCCTCGCCCTGGGGTGTCGGATCTTCCGGTTCCGGCATGGTGATCTCGAAACGCTCGCCCGGCCGGACCTTGCGCTGCGGATCGGTCATCGGTTCGCCGTTGCGCAGTACCGCACCTTCCTTGATCAGCACCTTGACGCGACTGCGCGAAATGTCGTCGCCGAGTTGCGCGGTCAACCAGGCATCGAGGCGGCCTTCTGCGGCTTCGTCGGCGATCAGCACTTTGCTAATGGCATCGGCTTCTTTAAAGGGGTCGTTCAAACGCTTCTCTCCGGCGAGATCAAGAACAGGACGTATTCATGACAAGTCTCAAGCCAGACGACCAGGACGAAAAGCCTCTCGATCCGGCAATGGAAAATGTGCGGCGCAAGATGGTACGGCTGATGATCGTCTCGGGTGCCGTCATGGTGGTGAGCCTTATGGCGGTGTTCGGTGCCATTGTCTACAAGGCGATGCGGCCGGCGGCCAAGGGTGTTGCGACGAGCGGCGTGCCTTCGGATGCTCCGGTTTCGTCCTCCGTGGCGCTGCCGGCGGGCTTTTCGGTGCAGTCGGTCAGTCTCTCCGGCAACCAGATGCTGTTTTACGGCGTGACCATATCCGGCCAGCGACAGGCGATCGTGTTCGACTATGGCGTTGGCCGCATCGTCTCGACGGTCTCGCTGCCGACGCCCTGACGGATAGCCCGATGAGCGAGGACCGGTTGACCATCATCGCGGATGCCGACGATCCGCGCATCGCCGAATTCCGCGATATCCGCGAGCGCGACCTGACCGGCCGTGAAAGCCGCTTCATTGCCGAGGGAACAGTGGTGTTGCGGCTTCTGGCCGACGCGCACCGGGCCGAGCGCGGCTTTGTCGCTGAAAAGGTGCTGTTGCTGTGCAACCGTGCGGCGGGACTTGCCGACATCATCGCGGCGCTGCCGCGTGATGTGCCGGTCTATGTGGCGGAGGCGCCGGTGCTCGATGCCATCGTCGGCTTCCATCTGCATCGTGGCGTGCTTGCACTCGGGCGCCGTGTAGTCACGGACGATCCGCTTGCCTTCATCGACAGTCTGCCGAAATCGGCCCTGCTGCTGGTCGGGTGCGGCATTTCCAATCATGACAATGTCGGTTCGATGTTTCGCAATGCTGCGGCCTTTGGTGCCGACGGTATTCTTCTCGACGAGACGAGTTGCGACCCGCTTTATCGCAAGGCAGTGCGGGTCTCGGTCGGCTCGGTGCTGACCTTGCCCTATTGTCGGGCCGGCTCCGATCTTGCCATTCTCGACGCGCTCGATGCCCGTGGCTTTGCCATCTGGGGGCTTTCGCCACGCGGCGAAACGTCGATTGCCGTTGTGCCGCCATCGGATCGGCTGGCCTTGGTGGTGGGCACGGAAGGGGAGGGATTGCCCCGCTCCATCCTTTCGCGCTTCCGGACCGCGCGCATTCCGCAGGCGCCGGGGCTGGACAGCCTCAACGTGGCGACGGCCACCGGCATTGCGCTGTTTGCCATGGCATCGTCTGCCGGGAGGATCTAGGCCGACGGTTTCTCGAGCAGTTCGGAGGCGCGATCGGCAAGGCTCCTGCGGTCGCCGCAGTCGCTCTCTCCATTTTTCTCAAGCAAGGCATGGATGGGCGACTGCTTGCCCTCGGTAAGCGCCGTAAGCGCCACCATGCTGGCGGCGATGGTGGCGATCTCTTCGCGCAGAGCCCCATCCTGGGCGGTCGAGCGGGATTTGAGCAGCCTGTCCGAGAGGGCCGTGCTGCGATTGCGGGCGTCGTCGGCGAGCACCGCGATGTCGGCTCCCAAAGCGGGTTCGGCGTCATCAGCAACGGTGTCAGTGTCAGCCGGTGCGTTACTGGTGGATTTCACGTTTTTCGTCCCATCGGCTGCGGTCACCTTCACAGGTCCTGCCGCACGTCTCGACGACTTCGCGGCTTCCCTGGCGTCGATCGTTGCCATCTTCAGTTTCTGTTTGAGGCGCGTCACTTCTTCGACCCGGCGCGCGATAAGGTTTTGCTGGTCGGCGTTGGATGCGACTTCGCGGCTCAGTTTTTCCTCGAGCCGGGTTACCTTGTTCTGCTCCTCGCCGAGACGCATCTCGGCTTCGGTTGCGCGCCTCGTAAAGGTCTCGAGCTCACTGCGCGCCGCATCCCTTTCGGTGCGAAGACCGTTGAAGCGGACACGCAGGTTCTCGATCTCTGCTTCGCGCGCGGCAAGGTCGATCTTCGTGTTGTCGGCATCGACCGCCATCCTGTCGATGCGTTTACGCAGGCTGTCGAGATCCGCTTCCTTCTCCGCATGGGCCAGCTCGGAAACGCGCAGGGCCGACCGCAACTGGCTGATGTTGCTCTCCTCGCGGCGCAGGCGCGCGCGCAAGTCGCTGGCCTCCACGCTCATATCGTTTATCTGGGCATGCAGCTGTTCGTTTTCCGTCGCCAGACGCCCGGCTTCCTTTTTCACAACTTCCTGCGCGATTTGAAGAGCGATGCTCTTTTCCCGCTGACGGGAGAGGGCCTGCTCGGTCTTGGCATTTTCTGCGGCATAGAGGGCCCGTGCCATGTCTTTCTGGGCACGCACCTCCTGGGCGCTGAGGGGCATCGTGGCGCGCAGGCGCTTTTCCGTGAAGTGGACGATGCGGCGATGGATGGCGGGCGCCACCATGCATACGAGGATCACCGCCGTCAGAAAGCCTAAACCGAACAGTAGCGCAAATTGTATCACGGCGCGGCAATCACCTGTACTTGGGCATAGAGCGGAGGTGGAAATTAAGCAGGAAGCCTGCCATTGGGCAAGCTTCATGTCTGTGCGCAGTTAATATCGCGGTAGGGATCGCCCGGTCAGAACGGGTTCCAGGTCGGTTGCGGCGTGACCTTGAGATAGCCGAGGTTGAGGCCGAGACGGGCACCGATACCGGTGCGGATCGGCACGACGACGATGTTGTTGTTTTTCAGCGCGGTCATGCCGACGCCGGCGATCACGAATGCCTGGCCGCTGATGCCTCCGAAGCGCGTGTAGATCGCTTCGGTGTTGGCAAGGTTGTAGACCAGCATCATGACGCGAGTGCCCTGGCCGCCATAATCGAAGCCGAGCGATGGACCCTGCCAGTAGAGCGGGTGCTCGCCTGCGTTCTTGGTATTGAGCTGGCCCTCGCCATAGGTCAGGCCGGCGATAAAGGCGCCGGAGCCCTCCTGTCCGAGAATGTAGCCGTTCGGCAGGCCGTAGCGCTCAAAGGCGGTCTCGACAACCTTGGCAAGGCCGCCGCTGGTGGAGCCGAAGAAAGAATGGCCCGCGTCGATGATCTCCTGAACGGTGTACTGGCCGCTGTTGGGCGCTGCTTCCGCCGCGCGCATGGGCAAGGAAACACTGACGAGGGCGGCGAACGCAGCCACCATTCCGAGGCCGAATAGTCTGCGTAGGATTTGATTGCGCATAGGCTCATCCGTTCATCTCAGTGGGCGCAAAGCATGCGCCCGACGATGGCCGCATTTTGCGTTGATCCTCTTAACAATCGGTTTACCAAATATGGTGTCTTTATGGCGCAACAGATGCCGAAACTGGTAATCCCCGTGCAAACTTGCCGTGGCAATCTCAGGTCACGAAACCTCGCCCGGCATACAGGAGACAATGAATGTCAAGAAATCCGAATCTGACTTTGAATGGGACGGATCTGGCCGCGCTCCTGTGCAGCCGCGTTTGCCACGATGTCATTTCGCCCGTCGGCGCCATCAACAACGGACTGGAACTGCTGGACGAGGGCGGCGCTGACGCGGATGCCATGGATCTCATCCGCACGAGCGCGCTGAATGCCTCGGTACGGCTGAAGTTTGCGCGCATCGCCTTCGGTGCATCCGGGTCTGTCGGTGCTTCCATCGATACGGGCGAAGCCGAGCGCGCCGCCAAGGATTTCGCCGAGGCCGAGAAGAAGGCAACCGTCGTCTGGAACGGACCGCGGGCGATTGTCGCCAAGAATCGCGTCAAGCTGCTTCTCAACCTGTTCCTGGTCGCCTATGCGTCCATCCCGCGCGGCGGCACTATCGACGTGACGCTCGAAAATCCAGAATTCGACGCGAAGTTCACACTTGTCGTCAAGGGCAAGCTAATGCGCGTTCCGGCGAAATTCGCCGAGATCTGCAATGGTGTCATCGAGGAAGCGATCGATGCCCATTCCGTGCAGCCCTATTACACGGTGCTGCTGGCCGACGAGAGCGGGATGGACATCACCTACACCGCAACGGCCGAAGAGATAACCTACGTCGCAGAGATGCGGACGGCTTAACCCTGCGTTGCGCTGACGGGGAAAAGTAACGATTTCTTTAGCGTCGAGCCACTATCGTCTTTCGCGAAGACGCGTTCCTTGGACGGTGGTTCGATGCAAAGGAGTTGCCCATGCAGCGGTTCATGATAGCCGACACATCCGACGTCGTGCGCAAGGTCGGCATGCGCATCCTGTCCGAGCTCGATTTCCTTGTCAGCGAGGCATCGAACGCGCACGAGGCGCTAAGCCGCTTCGAATCCGGTATTCCGCATTACATGATCGTCGATGCCGGCATGGACGGCGTGCTCGAGCTTATCGCCGCGATCCGCGCCATGCCTGAGGGCAAGGACGTCAAGATCTACTATTGCGTCGTCGAAGCCGATCTCAAGAAGCTGATGGCCGGCAAGCGGGCAGGGGCGACAGATTTCCTGCTGAAGCCATTCGACCGCAAGATCCTGACGGCCGTGTTCGGCAACCGCGCCATCGCCGCCTGAGGATCAAGCAGGCAAGTTTCCGATCTCCTTCACCCCAACGATTGCCACTAAAAATCCCGCTTCGTTGCCGAGGCGGGATTTTTGATATGTGGCAGTGGTCGGGTTCCGTCGGGTAGCTCAGGCGCTTTCGGCGTAGCTGCTGCTTTCCGGTTCGCGCAGCACATAGCCGCGGCCCCAGACTGTTTCGATGTAGTTCGCACCGCCGGCCGCATTGGCGAGCTTCTTGCGAAGCTTGCAGATGAAGACGTCGATGATCTTCAGTTCCGGTTCGTCCATGCCGCCATAAAGGTGGTTCAGGAACATTTCCTTGGTGAGGGTCGTACCCTTGCGGAGCGAAAGCAACTCCAGCATCTGGTATTCCTTGCCGGTCAGGTGGACACGCTGGCCGCCGACTTCGACGGTCTTGGCGTCGAGGTTGACAATCAGTTCGCCCGTCGAGATGACCGACTGGGCGTGACCCTTGGAGCGACGGACGATCGCATGAATGCGAGCGACCAGTTCGTCCTTGTGGAACGGCTTTGTCATGTAATCGTCGGCACCGAAGCCGAGACCGCGAACCTTGTCCTCGATGCCGGCCATACCGGAAAGGATGAGGATCGGTGTCTTGACCTTCGACAGACGCAGCGTACGAAGAACTTCGTAGCCAGACATGTCTGGAAGGTTCAAATCGAGTAGAATGATATCATAGTCATACAGCTTGCCAAGATCCACGCCCTCTTCACCGAGGTCGGTCGTGTAGACGTTGAAGCTTTCGGATTTGAGCATCAATTCGATGCTCTGCGCTGTCGCGCTGTCGTCTTCAATGAGTAGAACCCGCATAATATTCCCCTTTACCGCCGCCGAAAGGTCGAAAGCCTCCTACGCGATACCGATTCAACCACTGCCTGATTTGAAAGCTGCCACGGAATGGTTAACAAATTCTGATTCCATCTGGCAAGCTGTATCGACTTTATTAAATATTTTTCTCACTTCCCTGATTTTCCACGTAAATCAGCATTCTGATTTTCTTAACTTCTACATTAAGAAAATAAGCCAACTGATTCTTTTGAATCGATAATGCCTTTGTTTCGATTTCGTCCGAGGTATTTACCGACCCTTAAATGATAGGGCCTATCATTAACGATGCCCGTAAACGAAAGGTTACCAGAGGTAGCTTTTTGTTAACGCCGCCGGAATTTTTTTGTCCCATTGCGATTCAAATCGACGTGGGCGGGTAATGTGTAGAGATCCGGGGTCTCTCATCACGGGAGTAATGCGTATGAAGTCACGTGAGAGCCTAGTCCGTCTGAAAGAGTTCCAGGTAAACGAAAAACGTCGCCAGTTGCAGCAGTTGCAAATGATGACAGCGGAATTCGACAGGATGACCAAGGATCTGGAGAGCCAGATCGTCTTGGAAGAGAAAAAGTCCGGAATTACGGACCCGAACCACTTTGCCTATCCGACTTTTGCCAAGGCTGCGCGGCAGCGTGCGGACAACCTGCAGGTCTCGATCCGGGAACTGCGGACGCAGGAGGAGGCCTTGGAAAGCACTCTCGAAGAGATGCAGGCCGAGTATGCCAAGGCGGCAGCGCTGGAAGAGCGTGACGGTGGGGCGAGAGCCCGCGCCTGATCGCATCTTCGCTGGGGTTTGTGAAAGTCACCGCGAAGAGCCGTGCATGACTGGCCTGGTGGCCAGCCATGCACGGCTTTTGGTGTTTTTCTGTCGGTTCGACATTCGGGGCACAGTTGCGCCCCGGGCCGGCTTCAGGCTATCGCTGCACCCGCAGCATCGTCTTGGAGGGGTCGGGTCATGGACATCAGGAGCGTCAGGGCCGTTCTCCTGATTGCGGCGCCATTTTTCCTGGCCCTCGGTTTGGTCTTGCCGCTGGTGCGTTTCGACCGGCTCTACTTTTTCAGCGAGACGCCGTCGTTGCTTGCCATCGTCGCATCGCTCTGGCAGAGCGGCAACGGTGTGCTTTCGGCTGTCGTGGCGGTGGTGTCGATCGGGTTGCCGATCGTGAAGCTCGTGGCCCTGGCGATGGAGGCCCTGTCCAGCGATGGCAGGGGCGAAGGCGGGGCATTTTTCGAGCGGGTCGTTCCGCAACTCTCGCGCTGGTCGATGATGGATGTGATGCTGGTGGCAATTGTCATCGCGGCTGCCAAGACCAGTGGTCTGGCGAGCGCTTTCACGCAGCCCGGTCTCTGGTTTTACGCGGGCTCGACAATAATTTCGGGCCTCCTCCATTTCCTACTGAGGAATGGATCGGGCCCGAAAAAATAGGTTCTGCGAAGATCAGGTTATCGCGTCAGTGGCGATATTGCTGGATGCGCGTGGTGCGCAGGCCGGCAAGACCGTGGCTGCTGATGGAGGACTGCCAAGACAGGAACTCCTCGACCGTCAGCGTATAACGGTCACAGGCTTCTTCCAGGCTCAACAGGCCACCGCGCACAGCCGCGACAACCTCTGCTTTACGGCGGATGACCCAGCGCCGCGTATTGGGCGGTGGCAGGTCAGCAATCGTAAGGGGGCTGCCATCGGGGCCGATGACGTATTTCACCCGGGGACGTATCATTTCGGTCATTGGACTCTCTACACACACTCAAGACCACTTCCAGGACTGTATCTCGCCACATTTAAAAATTGACTAAGCCCTCAGTAACACTTTGATAACAATTTTACGGAGTGTGGCGCCGAATTGATTTGCGGCGGCGTTCCAATCGTCGCTGATCGCCGCCAAGTCCTTACGTTCGCGCAGAAACTGGCTGATTCTCGGCATTTCTTTTAAGTCGCTAATTCAGTATTTTGTGTTTTTGAGCAGCAGCGAACAGCTGAAATTATTTTGTATTTTTTCAATGGCATCCAGCTGATCTCTCACAGATTGGCGCAAACCGGTGGGCCACTGGGCGTACTTTCCGGTGTGGAGGCGAGGTCGGAGGATACGTCCAGCGCCAGCCGCGCCATCGGCCGGCAGTTTTTGCATCTGCCGGCCCCTCCGTTAATTTCTCAAAGCCGGACTATGGTTATCTCCGTTTTACCGGCGCCGAAATCGTATTGCGCCGTGCCGGAATGAAGCAAGGTCAGCAGATCGCCAGCGTTAAGGGTGGCCAATCCCACGCCACTGTGGCGAAACGGGTTGCTGCTCGCCACTGCACTGGTAGTGGCAAGCGTGGTGCTGCCGTTGGCGACAAGGCTGGCGGAATGCCCACCGGAGGTGAGAATGCTTGCGCTCATCGACAGAAGATAGAGGCCGGCGACCGGCACCACGAGGCGATTGCCGAGGCTGCCACCGAGGCTGGTACCGAGTGCGAAGCCGCCACGCGCTGCGCTCAGCTGTGTAAAGCCGGTCTGACTGCCGCTCGACGGTGTCAGCGCGCCGACGGCGAGCGATGCACGCGCGGCCGGTTGTTGCGGCATGTCGACGATGCCCTGCGGCGACACTGACAGCCCGGTCTGCCATGTCCCACCGTCCGGGCTGACCTTGATGGAGAAACTGTCGTTGCCCGCCAGTCCCAGTTCCGCGCGCCCAGACCAACCGGTCTGGAAGAGCAGTGAGGCAGTGTCGCCGGAAGAGTTCTTGTTGACCTTGATCTGGTGGCCGTTGCCGGCATTGTTGAACAGCGTTGCTGCCGCGCTGACGGTGAGGCGGTTGGTGGCATCGGCGGACGCATTGATGCCGAGCGCAGACATCGTGCCCTCGGACGGAAGGCTCATTTCGCTCCAGGTGCCGCCTTCGAGGACGCGAAGGCGGTTGTCGGCCGTGAACCAGGCGCGCCAACCGGTGCGCGGCTGCAGGAAAATCCAGGCTCCGTC
This sequence comes from Rhizobium sp. B21/90, assembly GCF_019355815.1. Classification (NCBI taxonomy): domain Bacteria; kingdom Pseudomonadati; phylum Pseudomonadota; class Alphaproteobacteria; order Hyphomicrobiales; family Rhizobiaceae; genus Rhizobium; species Rhizobium sp. B21/90. The sequence continues at coordinate 1,350,331 of NZ_CP072162.1, forward strand.
CTGCCTGAGAGCCAATTGTCCGGATTTGCCTGACCAGATGCCTGTCGCCGCCGACGCGACGAGATAGCAGTCGCCCTCGCTGATGGGGTCGGGCGGTGGCGATGAACGGGTTGCGGTGATGGCGAGCTGGACGATGGCATCCAGCCGTTGCAGCGCTTCGTTATGGGTGACGTGCTTTTGAGCCTGGGATGGCAGGATATAGGGTAGCGATAGGTTAGCGGTCTGGTCTGACATTGGCATCTCCCGCGGTGTGGGCCGGAGCTTTCAGGTCAGCTTGCCGGCGTCATTCACCGTCGAGTTTAAAGCCGATGGAGAGTGCGGGGATGAAAAACGCTAGTCGGCATTGTTTTTGCTGGATTTTCCAGACGGTTTATCCCCCCGAAACTGCATTCCGTGCACCCCATGAGATGAAGTCGGGGTTGGCGAAGTCGCTGTCGGTCGGCTGGTTTCGCTTGCCGTAGCCGAGCGGTTTGCCATCGAGGGTGACTGTCGTTCCGCCTGCTGCGCGAAGCACGGCATCGCCGGCGGCCGTGTCCCATTCCATCGTCCTTGCGAAACGCGGATAAACGTCCGCCTTGCCTTCGGCGAGCAGGCAGAATTTCAGCGATGAGCCGATCATCGTGCAAGCACTGACGGCGTTGTCGGAGAGAAAACCGTCTGTTCGGTCGTTGCCGTTGCAGCGGCTGGCGAGCCCCGTCAGCGTTTTACCAGCCTGGCGCGCGGTGATCGGCGTGCGGCTGGCGATCCTGAAGTCGGCATCCACCACCAGCTTTTCAGCCACGCCGTCCTCGCCTGTGAAGGCGACGCCGAGGGCAGGGGCATAGACGATTCCGGCAACAGGCTTGCCGTCAACGATATAGGCTATGTTGACGGTAAATTCGTCGCGATGCTCGATGAATTCACGTGTGCCGTCGAGCGGATCGACAAGGAAGAACGGCGTCGTGCCGGTTGCCGGACTGTAGCCGGCGGCCACTGCCTCTTCCGCGATGACGGGAATGTCCGGAAAAGCCGCCGCAAGATGGGCAAGGATGATCACCTCCGCCCTCTCATCCGCAACAGTTACGGGCGACAGGTCGAGTTTCCGGGTCACCGCATGTCCGGAGCGGTAGACGGCCAGAATGGCTTGACCCGCTTCCAACGCGGCTTTTTCAAATACTGCAAGCATGCTCCTCTTTTACGCCATCCTTCGTCTCGGTGCCAAGGGAGTGCTTGGGCAGCGGCAGCCTCAACTCGCCATGGGCGAGTGAGATCCTGTTGCCAAAAATATTAGTAAAAATCAGCTTCGCTTCACTATCGAAAAATACCTTATTGTTTTTACTTTATGAGGTGAAACTTAATTTTAGATTTTTTACAAAAAAATGACTGAAAAAATTCGCGAATATATAAATAAACTTGAGAGTATCATTTGATTTCTATGATTTTAAATTTTAAAACATAAAAGTTTTTCACCGCACTTCTGAAGGTCCATTCGATCTATGCGATCGATAGAATAAGAAAATTTTATTTTGCTCTACGAGAAATGCGAAAATGTATCAGCAGGAAGAGTACAATACTTCTGTTATGCCAGCAGAATTGAAGTGGATCGACGTCTGTATTGTTGCAACGCGTCGCCCCGATTTGCTGGAGCGGACACTTCGGTCTTTCCACGCAAATCTGTTCAGTGCCTTCAGGATACGCAGGATCATTGCAAATATCGATCCGCTGTTCGGGAGCGAGGCGGATCAAGATAGATGCATAGCCATCATTCGCCAGTATGACCCGAATGCCTTGATCTCTCTTCCCGAGCGGCCGAATTTCGCGAAGGCTGTCGCCAGTAACTGGCTGGCCAGTTCAACCGACGTCATCCTCCATCTGGAAGACGACTGGCTTCTCAATCGCCCTGTTCGCCCGGATCACCTGCATGCCTTCGTAGACTACCCATGGATCGGCCAGATCAGCTTCAATCACGCCAACAAGCGATGGGATGTCCGTAAAAATGGGTCATTCTGCTACGCCCTGAAGCACTTCCGGCTGATTGGCATAAAATGCTCCATCGGCCAGAAGAAGCCGACATTTCTGACGGGGCCATCCTTTCTCAGGGGATCCTTCGCTCACCGGTCTGCCGAACTGATGGATTTCGCTCTCGATCCGGAAAAGCAATTTTGCCGAGGGGTCAACCGCCCGCTGGAGCGCTATGCAGCGCAATATCGGAACCTGATCGTCGGCGAGATCGATGCTTATTACATCGAGGATATCGGCCGGAGTTGGAGGAAAGAGCGCAATATCGTCAAGCAGGTGGTTGCGGGCCAGTCCTATTGGACTGACACAGCGCCCGAGGCGAATGAAGCGACTGAAATCCGGCTCGTTACAGAATCCGGCTCCAGAGAAATTTAGGAACGATATCCTTTCGGCGCACCGTGACGCGTGGCAGGCGCATCTGGTCAAGGCTGGCGTTTGCCTTGCCTTTGATGGTGGTCGTTGCCGTCAGGAAGCCGCTGTCTCGGGCGATTGCCACGACGAGATCATTATGGCTTCCGAACGGGTAGCTGAAAGCCGTTACCGCGCTGCCGCTGATATCCTCGAGTTCGGCCTTGCTGCCTGCCATCTGCTCGCGTGCCTCGGCCTCGCCGAGCAGGCCCAGACGGGCGTGATCGAGGGTATGGGCACCCACCTCCTGGCCGCCAGCCATCCATTCCCGGAGTTCTTCTTTTGTCATGCAAGGGTCGACTGGCATCCTCCCTTCGTCCCACTTGTTGTAGCCGCCGACCTGGCGGCTGACGAAATAGGTGGTGGAGGTGAACCCGAACTCGGCCAGAACCGGCAGGGCATTGTGATGAACGTTGCGGTAGCCGTCGTCGAAGGTGATGCCGACCGCCTTGCCCTTCTTCTCGCCCGACATGTAGAGGCCCAGTTCCGCCATCGAGCAGCCGGTATAGCCAAGCAGTTTCAAGGCCTGCATCTGGCTTCGAAAACGCCGCTTGCTGACGAACATATATCGCGACCCCACCCCGCGCGGCGGAGCATCGGCGATGTGATGATACATGAGTATCGGGAAGCTCCGATTGCTCGCCTTATTGCCGGGTACGACAGTATTCATGACACGATACCAATTTCAGAGATCCGTCGTTTACTTCAAGGCACCGGGGATTGGTAAGCGGTAATGTGAAATTCGCGTCATAATGCTGATTTTCCACGGCTAGGAATTCTATGAATGCGTTTTCTATTTTGTGGCGCATGATTAATCTTCGGTTCGGCAAATGTGGGGGTGACCGCACGAAACCCTGAAAAGGTTCCTTAATGACGCAAATGCTTGCTGAGAATTCCACTTAAGAATTCGGGCCATTGGATGTGTCGGTGCTGGCAGCGGAACTGGAGTTTCCATTGGTGCAGGCCCTTAGAAACATGCCGCCAAAGTGGGTGATCTTCATCAGGAACACCGACAACTCGTAGTAGTCGCTCTGCTTTAATTCGAGCGGCGGGTGATATGCACTATTGCCACAATATTCAATCAGTCCGAGGTGCTGCAGATGCTCCTGATAGACTGGGAACATCTCTGGCTGGCTTAGAGCCTCGTAGCTGAATGTGCGATCCTCCACTTCCCGCCTAATGTCCGCTGATATCTCGCTTCTATCCAGCCTTGCCCGTCTCCGTGCCGGGTCGGGGTAGATCTTCTGGCCAGTGGGCGACATTATAAGCGTCTCGTCTCGGCTGGCGAAATCCTGAAGGAATATCAACTCATCAGGAGCCATCTGCGTGATGATGCTGAAAAATGCAGGATGGGCATCTCCAACCCGCTCTCGGTCCATAGCCCTGGAAAGTAGCTGAATATACAGTTTCGTGATTGGATCATGCTCGGTCTGAAATCGAAGCTTTTCCACGATGGGATATGCTATGGATTCTACCGGTTCGATGCGCCGCTCTTCTGGAACCTGGCGTATCGCCCGCTCGATGTAACTCTCCAACCGAGCCTGTAGCGCTCCAGTGAACTGGAAGGGGAACGTGAGAAGGCGAACGGTCTTAACAACGTCAGCACCGAATTTGTCGATCTGTTCAACAGTTTTTGGAACCACAAATGCCGCTGCATTCGCGGCAGCTACTGCTGCATTAACAACTTCATTCGGGTCCGCCATCCTCAGTTCCCCTTATTCGTAGCCTACATATTGCAGAGCAAATCAGGCAATTCAATCAAATGTCTTTTATTCTTTCAGTCGACGAAAATAAGCGCACGATTAGGGCCGCAAGCGTTCTCAGCCGCACGTTCTCACGCGCGTTGTGCAAGGCGGTTGGCCGCTTTGTCGAGCTTCAGGAATGTCCTCCGCTTTTCTTGGTGAAGCGTGTCCTGCAATGAGACAGGCTAATCTCTGATGGATGCAGTTTCTTGCCATAATCTGAACCGAATGCAGTATGGATGGACCCCAAGGTATTGTCCAAGCGCCTCTGAGGTCAGAAAAGGGATCATGTCCTTATCAGCGAATTTTAGGTCCTTCGGAGGCTTGTTGTTTTTGCTGCATGTGCGAATGTCTGACGGGATCGAGTTTGGGACATCGCATGCGTTATTCAGCACTCAACATCTTGAAGCAGGCATTTACCGGCAACCGTGACTGGAAGCCGGTCTGGCGGACGCCGGAGCCTAAGCCGCACTACGACGTAATCATCGTCGGCGGCGGCGGGCACGGGCTGGCGACGGCCTATTATCTCGCAAAGGAGCATGGCATCACCAATGTCGCCGTGCTGGAGAAGAGCTATATCGGCTCCGGTAATGTCGGTCGCAACACGACCATCATCCGTTCGAACTACCTGCTGCCTGGCAACGAGCCGTTTTATGAGCTGTCCATGAAGCTGTGGGAAGGTCTGGAGCAGGACTTTAACTACAATGCAATGGTCTCCCAGCGCGGCATCGTCAACCTGTTTCATTCCGACGGCCAGCGCGACGCCTATGCGCGGCGCGGCAATGCGATGCGGATGCACGGTGTCGATGCCGACTTGCTCGACCGCGAGCAAGTCCGCAAGATGATGCCATACCTGAACTACGACCAGGCCCGGTTCCCCATCCTCGGCGGTCTGCTGCAGAAGCGTGGCGGAACGGCCCGCCATGACGCGGTTGCCTGGGGCTATGCGCGCGGCGCCGATACGCGCGGCGTCGATCTGATCCAGCAATGCGAAGTGACCGGCATCCGGCGGGAAAACGGTCAGGTCACCGGGGTCGAAACGACGCGCGGCTTCATCGGCTGCAACAAGCTGGCACTGGCTGCTGCTGGCAATACCTCGACGCTCGGTCGCATGGCCGATCTCGACCTGCCGATCGAAAGCCATGTGCTGCAGGCTTTCGTGACCGAGGGGCTGAAGCCGGTGATCGACAATGTCATCACCTATGGTGCGGGCCACTTCTATATCTCGCAGTCGGACAAGGGCGGGCTGGTGTTCGGCGCCGATATCGACGGCTACAGTTCCTATGCCCAGCGCGGCAACCTTGCGACGGTCGAGCATACGCTGGAGGAGGGGGTGTCGCTTATCCCCGGACTGTCGCGCGTGCGGGTGCTGCGCGCCTGGGGCGGCATCATGGACATGAGCATGGACGGTTCGCCGATCATCGACCGGACGCCTATCGACAATCTCTATCTGAACTGCGGCTGGTGCTACGGCGGCTTCAAGGCGACGCCAGCTTCCGGCTTTTGCTTTGCACATCTGATCGCCCGGAACGAGACCCACGACGTCAGCCGGTTTTTGCGGCTCGACCGCTTCGCCCATGGCTTCGAGATCGACGAAGGCGGCAAGGGCCCGCAGCCGAACCTGCATTGAGGGCATGAGATAATGGCAAGCTTGATACACTGCCCGCATTGCGGCATCCGCCCGAAGGAAGAATTCGCGATCCGCGGCGATGCTTCGGTATCGCGCCCGTCACCCACGGCATCCGACGACGCGTGGAACCGCTACGTCTATATCCGCGACAATCCCCGCGGTCGCTACCGCGAACACTGGCACCACGCCTCCGGCTGCCGCCGCTGGCTGGTCGTCGAGCGCAGCAACGTCACGCACGAGGTGTTTTCCGTGACAGATGTCGCCGATGCTGTGCGGGAGGGCGTGGAATGACGGCCTATCGCGTTTCCACCGGCGGTCTTGTCGATCGCGGCACCTCCCTCGGGTTCACCTTCGACGGCAAGCGCCTGCAGGGGCTGGGTGGCGATACGCTCGCCTCGGCACTGCTGGCCAACGACCAGATGCTGGTCGGCCGCAGTTTCAAATATCATCGTCCGCGCGGCATCGTCACAGCGGGATCCGCCGAGCCGAACGCGCTGGTGACCATTGGCAAGGGTGGGCGCACCGAGCCCAATACGCGCGCTACCGTTGCCGAACTCTACCAGGGGCTCGATGCGGTCAGCCAGAACCGCTGGCCGTCGCTGAAGCACGATATCGGCTCGCTCAACAGCCTGCTGTCGCCGTTCCTCGGGGCTGGTTTCTACTACAAGACCTTCATGTGGCCGGCGGCCTTCTGGGAAAAGGTCTACGAGCCGATCATCCGCAAGGCCGCAGGCCTCGGTCGCGCTGTGATGCAGGCCGATCCCGATCGATATGAAAAATCCTGGGCCCATTGCGACCTGCTGGTGGTTGGCGCCGGACCTACTGGGCTGATGGCGGCCCGTACTGCGGCGCGCGCCGGACTGCGCGTCATCCTCGCCGACGAAGGCTTTCGTCTCGGGGGCTCGCTGCTGTCGGAAAGGCTCGCCATCGGCGGCGTGAGCGCCGATGCTTTTGCGAGAACCGTGCTCGACGAACTCGCCGGCTTCCCCAACGTCACGCTGATGCCGCGCACGACGGTTTTCGGCTGGTACGACGACAATGTTTTCGGCGCAGTCGAGAAGGTGCAGAAGCATATCGCCATGCCGTCGGCGGATCTGCCGGTGGAGCGGCTGTGGCGGATCATTGCCAAGCGGGCCATCGTCGCTACTGGGGCCGAGGAGCGGCCGCTGGTTTTCGGCGGCAACGACCGGCCGGGGGTGATGATGGCTGGGGCCGCGCGTAGTTATCTCAACCGCTACGGTGTTGCCATCGGCCAGAAGGTTGCTGTGTTCACCAATGGTGGCTCCGGCTATCGCACGGCGCACGACCTGATCGCCGCAGGCGTCGAGATCGCCGCGATCATTGACACCCGCCCGGGGACATCGGATGTCGCGCCGAATGGCGTGCGCGTTATCCATGGCGGCACGGTCGTTGCCACCAAGGGCAAATACCGGATCGAGGGTCTGCTTGCCGATCGTGGCGGACTGGACGAGTTCATCGGTTGCGATGCGCTGGCAATGTCCGGCGGCTGGTCGCCGATCATCCATCTCGCCTGCCAGCGCGGCGCCAAGCCCGTCTGGTCGGACGAACGGCAGGCGTTCATGGCGCCGGAGGATACAGGCGGGCTAGTGGTGGCCGGAGCTGCCGGCGGTATCGACAGCGTCGCTGGTTGCCTCTCCGACGGTGCGGCGAAGGCTGCCGCCGTCATAGAGAGCCTGGGCTTCAGTGTTCAGGGCCATGACTTGCCCGAGGTTGAGGGCGAGTACGATCCGTCCTTCGCTGCCGCCTGGCACGTGCCCGGCGCCCGGGACAAGGCTTTCATCGACTTCCAGAACGATGTCCATGCCAAGGATATGGGCCTCGCACTGCGCGAAGGTTTCGGCCATGTCGAGCATGCCAAGCGCTACACCACCAACGGCATGGCGACCGATCAGGGCAAGCTCGGCAACGTCAACGCGGTCGGCATCATCGCCGGCATGCGCGGCGTCAGCCCGGCAGCGGTTGGCACGACGACATTCCGGCCTTTCTACACGCCGGTCTCCTTCGGTGCGATGGCGGGGACGGCGCGTGGAAAGCATGCGCGGCCCGTGCGGCAATCGCCGCTGCACGGCTGGGCGAAGAAGAACGGCGCAATCTTTGTCGAGGCCGGTGCCTGGTACCGCTCCTCGTGGTTTCCGAGGGGCGACGAAAAGACCTGGCGCGAAAGCGTCGACCGCGAAGTGCTCAACGTCCGCGCCAATGTCGGCATCTGCGATGTCTCGACACTCGGCAAGATCGAGGTGTTCGGCAAGGATGCCGCCGAGTTCCTGAACCGGATCTACAGCAACGCCTTCCTCAAGCTCCCGGTCGGCAAGGCGCGCTATGGGCTGATGCTGCGCGAAGACGGTTTCGTCTACGACGACGGCACGACGAGCCGGCTCGCTGAAAACCATTTCTTCGTGACGACGACGACCGCCTATGCGGGCGAAGTCATGAGCCATATGGAATTCTGCGCGCAGGTTCTCTGGCCCGATCTCGACGTGCGCTTCGTGTCGTCATCGGACCAGTGGGCGCAGATGTCGGTTGCCGGCCCGAAGGCGCGACTGGTGCTGGAGAAATTGATCGACGACGATATTTCCAATGAGGCATTTCCGTTCCTGGCCGCGGCCAGCGTGACGCTCAAGGGCGGACTGAAGGGGCGGCTGTTCCGGATTTCGTTTTCCGGCGAACTCGCCTTCGAACTGGCTGTGCCGGCAGGTTTCGGTGAGGCGGTGGCGGATGCGGTGATGGAAGCGGGCAAGGCACACGACATCTGCGCTTACGGCGTCGAGGCCCTGAATGTGCTTCGCATCGAGAAGGGGCACGTCACCCATAACGAACTCGATGGTCGCACCACGCCGGACGACGTCGGTCTCGGGCGGATGCTGTCGACGCAGAAGGCAGATTTCATCGGCAAGCGACTGTCGACCCGCTTCGGGCTGACGGCAGCGGACCGTGGGCAGCTCGTTGGCCTGAAGCCGGTCGACCATGACAAGGAAATCAAGGCGGGCGCGCATATCCTCAAAGAAGGCGCTGCGCCGTCGACAGCCCACGACCAGGGGCATGTCTCATCTGCCTGCTTCTCACCGGTGCTCGGTCATTCCATCGCGCTTGCCATGCTCAAATCAGGGCGCGAGCGGATTGGCGAAAAGGTGCTGGTGTGGGATCGGCTGCGCGGAGAGGAGTTCCTGGCCGAGGTCTGCAGTCCGGTATTCGTCGATCCGGACGCCCAGAAACTGCATGTTTGAGGAGCGGGCCATGAGCGTCGCATTCACCAACCGCCATATCCTGGAAGAGCGGATCGCCGGCTTCCATTCGCAGCCAAGCGCCGATCACCTGTCGATCATCCGCCACGCCGCCATTTTTTCCGTTCTCGCGCACGCGGGTCATGAAGCCTGGGCGCTTGCGGCGCTGGGGGCAATGCAGGATGTGTCGGTGCGCAGCGTCGGACCCGGCGAATGGCTGGTGATTTCCGAGACGCTGGGGGCCGAAAGCCTGGCGCGGGATCTTTCCATGCTCGACGCGGCACGGCTGTCTTTTTTCGAGCAGAGCGACGGACGGACGCTGCTACGTCTCTCCGGGCCGAATGTCCGCGCTATCCTTGCCAAGTGCGTGCCGGTCGATCTGCACCGCGACGTCTTTGCCGAGGGACAGTCGGGCACCATGCTCTGCTGCCATGTCAGCGCCAATGTGGCCCGGACCGGGCCCGATACGTTCGAGATTGCCGTGATGCGCTCCTTCGCGGGAACGGTGTTTGACGAGGTGCTGGAGATGGGTCGCGAATTCAACCTGACGGCTGGTTTCGCAGACTAGGATTATGGCGCGATGAGGACAATCTCCATGTCGCAAATGGGAGTATCGGCTTCGCAGTTCGGGCTATGTGGCCTGAAATTTTGCCTCTAGGCTGATCCTCAATTCGACGGATCGAAGGGAGTTTTTCGGCGGGGATTGTCTTGCCGAACGGCCTTTCGCCGGCATCGAACGCCAACCCATTCCAGACTGTTTCGATTGCGCTGCCAGCCAGCGCATGCAACCGGAGATTATCCATGAAAAGCCATACGAAGGTCGTCGTCATCGGCGGCGGTGTCGTCGGATGCTCGGTCCTCTACCATCTGACGAAATTCGGCTGGACCGACGTGGTTCTGCTGGAGCGCTCGGAGCTGACATCCGGCTCGACCTGGCATGCGGCCGGCGGCATGCACACGATCAACGGCGATCCGAATGTCGCCAAGTTGCAGAAATACACGGTCGAACTCTACAAGGAAATCCAGGAGTATTCCGGCCAGGATATCGGCCTGCACATGACCTCCGGCCTGATGCTGGCCGCAACGCCGCAGCGGTTCGACTGGCTGAAGTCCATCCTTGCCAAGGGTCGCTACAACGGGCTCGAGGCGACGCTGCTGTCGCCGAAAGAGGCGCACGAGATGATGCCGCTTCTCGACCCCGACCAGTTCGTCGGTGCGCTCTACGATCCTGTCGAAGGTCATCTCGACCCCTACGGCACGACGCATGCCTATGCCAAGTCCGCCAAGAAGAACGGCGCAGACATCTACCTCCACACCAAGGTCGAGGATCTCGTTCAGCGCGAGGACGGCTGCTGGCGGGTGATCACAAACCAGGGCGAGATCATCGCCGAGCATGTCGTCAACTGCGGTGGCCTCTGGGCTCGTGAAGTCGGCCGCATGGTCGGCATCGAGCTGCCGGTTCTCGCCATGGAGCACATGTACCTCATCACCGAGGACATGAAGGAAGTCACCGACTTCAATGCCGCGACCGGCAAGGAGCTGATGCACTGCGTCGATTTCGATGGCGAGATCTATCTCCGCCAGGAGCGGCAGGGCATGCTGATGGGCACCTATGAAAAGGCCTGTCGCCCGTGGTCGCCGCTGAATACGCCTTGGGATTTCGGCCATGAGCTGCTGGCCGAGGACATCGAGCGGATCACACCCGAGCTCGAAGTCGGCTTCCGGCATTTCCCGGCCTTCAACAATGCCGGCATCAAGAAGATCATCAACGGTCCCTTCACCTTCTCGCCGGATGGCAATCCGCTGGTCGGTCCGGTGCGCGGCATGACCAACTACTGGTCGGCCTGCGCTGTCATGGCCGGCTTCAGCCAGGGTGGCGGCGTCGGTCTGGCGCTTGCCAACTGGATGATCTACGGCGACCCGGGTTTTGACGTCTTCGCCATGGATGTCTCTCGCTACGGCGATTATGCGACGCTTGCCTATACCAACGCCAAGGTGCGCGAAAACTACCAGCGCCGCTTCTCCATCCGCTATCCGAATGAGGAATTGCCGGCCGGCCGGCCGCTGCTGACGACGCCGATCTACGACAAGCTGAAAGCTGCCGGCGGCGTGTTCGGCGCTTACTACGGACTGGAGCAGGCCCTGTGGTTTGCGCCTGCAGGCGAGGAGGATGCGTTCTCATGGCGGCGTTCGAACGATTTCGACGTGGTCGGCGCCGAAGCCAAGGCGGTGCGCGAGAGCGTCGGCATGATGGAGACATCCGGCTTTGCCAAATATACCGTCAAGGGTGCGGGTGCGCAGGCCTGGCTTGATGGCCTGCTGACCTGCCGCCTGCCAGCCACCGGTCGTATGACGCTGGCGCCGATGCTGAAGGACGACGGCAAGCTCATCGGCGATTTCACGCTCGCCAAACTCGGGGAGGGAGATTTTCTGCTCGTCGGCTCCGGCGTCGCCGAATCCTACCACATGCGGTGGTTCGAGGATCATCTGCCGAAGGATGGCTCGGTCGAACTCAGGGCGCTCGGCCTGTCGCTGCTCGGCCTGTCGATTGCCGGACCCAATGCCAGAAAGCTGCTGGAAAAGCTTACTCATCAGGACATCTCCGACGCAGCGTTCCCGTTCATGGAAATCAGGCGAATGGATATCGGCATGGCGCCGGCCATCGTCGGTCGCGTCTCCTATACCGGCGATCTCGGCTATGAGCTGTGGATGAAGCCGGAGTACCAGAACTATCTCTTCGATCTCATCATGCAGGCGGGAAAAGAGTACGGTATCGGGTTGTTTGGACTTCGCGCCCTCAATGAGCTGCGTCTCGAAAAATCCTATGGCAGCTGGTCGCGCGAATACCGGCCACTTTACGGTCCTTACGAGGCAGGCCTCGGTCGATTCGTGGCTCTGTCGAAGGGCGCCGATTTCGTTGGCAAGCAGGCGGCGGCCAGGGAAAAGGCGGAAGGCGGCTCTATGCGGCTGAAAACCTTCATCCTTTCGGCTAGGGATGCTGACGTCATCGGCGACGAGCCGATCTATTACCAGGGAGAGGTGAAGGGCTGGGTGACATCTGGCGGGTTTGCCCATGGCTCCGGTGTCTCGGTGGCGCTCGGCTACGTTCCGAAGGAAATCGCGGATGAGACAGAGGGTTGGTCGATCGAATTGCTCGGCGAATTGCTGCCGGCGAGCCTTCAGTCTGCGCCGCTGTTCGACGCCGACGGCTCGCGCATGCGGTCCTGATTGTCACTGAGCTTTGCTGTCGAACGGGCCTCGCGGGGCCCGTTTCTGTTTGAATATTTTCAGCCTAAAATGCTTTTACGCGCACCAGTGGTTATTTTTCAGCCGGAGCGTGCTTTTTTTGACCATCCTGTGGATTAAAATGCGCCAATCCCTCATTTTCTGAAAAGAATTTATCAACGTACTGTATTTTTGTCTTCACATTCGCGCCGAAAGCGCTATGGATTTTGAGGAATGGATGCCTCTTTTGCAGGCAAACGTTAACCAATAAGAGACGCGAAAAAAATTCGCGTCCAGGGGAAAGAGATATATGGAGTACTTTATCCAGCAGCTCCTTAACGGGCTGACTCTTGGGTCCATCTATGGCCTCATCGCCATTGGCTATACGATGGTTTACGGCATTGTCGGCATGATCAATTTTGCCCACGGTGACGTCTTCATGCTGGGCGGGTTTGCTGCTCTCATCGTCTATCTGGTGCTGACATCGATCTTCATCGGGTTGCCGGTTGCCGTTATCCTTCTGATCATGATGGTCGTCGCCATGCTGGTCGTCAGCCTCTGGAATTGGGTCATCGAGCGCGTTGCCTACAGGCCATTGCGCGGATCGTTCAGGCTGGCGCCGCTGATCACCGCGATCGGAATGTCCATCACCCTGTCGAACTTCATCCAGGTTGCCCAGGGCCCGCGCAACAAGCCTATCCCCGCGCTTGTGCGTGACGTCTACACCATTGCCGGCATCTCCGTATCGCTGAAGCAGATCATCATCCTGATCATCACTGCGGTGTTGCTGGCTGTGTTCTGGTACATCGTCAAGTTCACAGCGCTCGGTCGTGCCCAGCGTGCCACCGAACAAGACCGCAAGATGGCCGCACTGCTTGGCATCAATGTCGATCAGACGATTTCCATCACCTTCATCATGGGCGCAGCGCTCGCTGCCGTCGCGGGTACCATGTACCTCATGTATTACGGTGTGGCCTCCTTCACCGATGGCTTCACCCCCGGCGTCAAGGCTTTCACCGCGGCGGTTCTCGGCGGGATCGGTTCCCTCCCGGGGGCGGTGCTTGGCGGGGTACTCATCGGCCTCATCGAGTCGCTATGGTCTGCCTACTTCACCATCGCATACAAAGACGTTGCAACCTTTGCGATCCTGGCCTTCGTGCTGATCTTCAAGCCGACTGGTATCCTCGGACGGCCTGAAGTCGAGAAGGTTTAATAACATGGCAAATGCGACCACCGATACCGGCAAGACCTCCTCGGGCCTGATCCGGAGAGGCCTCATCGAAGCCTTTTTTGCCGCCCTCATCTCGTTCGGCATGTTCGTTCTCTACATCGGCCTGAAAACCGACCAGAACATCCACAACGAGCTGATCATCGTCCAGCGTTGGGGCTTGCTGGCGATATTCGTCGCCATCGCCGCCGTTGGCCGCTTTGCCGTCATCGTCTTTCTCCGCCCGCACCTGGACGAGCGCAAGCTCAGCAAGGCGCGCGCCGGCGAACTCGCGATATCGACTGAAAAGACGTTTCTTCAAAAGCACTTTCTCAAGGCTGCCCTGGTTCTGATGATCCTCTATCCGATGATCGTCGTCGGCCTCGTGGGCGCGCAGGGCTCGCTGCTCTACGTCGATAACTTCGGCATCCAGATCCTTATCTACGTCATGCTAGCCTGGGGTCTCAACATCGTCGTCGGCCTTGCCGGACTGCTGGATCTTGGCTACGTGGCTTTCTACGCCGTTGGCGCCTATTCCTACGCGCTTCTCTCGACACATTTCGGCCTGTCATTCTGGCTGCTGCTGCCGCTGTCTGGTATCTTCGCTGCCTTGTGGGGCGTCATCCTCGGCTTCCCGGTGCTGCGCTTGCGCGGCGACTACCTCGCGATCGTCACGCTTGCCTTCGGTGAAATCATCCGCCTGGTGCTGATCAACTGGACTGAGGTTACCAAGGGCACGTTCGGTATCTCCGGTATCCCGAAGGCGACGCTGTTCGGCATCAAGTTCGACGCGACGTCGACCGGTTTTGCCAAGATGTTCGACCTGCCGATTTCGTCCGCCTATTACAAGATCTTCCTGTTCTACCTGATCCTGGCGCTCTGCATGCTGACCGCCTATGTCACCATCCGCCTGCGTCGCATGCCGATCGGCCGTGCCTGGGAAGCCTTGCGCGAAGACGAAATCGCCTGCCGCTCGCTCGGTATCAACACGGTGACGACAAAGCTGACGGCGTTTGCAACAGGCGCGATGTTCGGTGGCTTCGCCGGATCTTTCTTCGCCGCCCGCCAAGGCTTCGTCTCGCCGGAATCCTTCGTGTTCCTGGAATCGGCCGTCATCCTTGCCATCGTCGTCCTCGGCGGCATGGGATCGCTGACCGGAATTGCCATCGCTGCCGTCGTCATGGTCGGCGGCACGGAAATCCTGCGCGAACTCGACTTCCTGAAAGCGATCTTCGGTCCCGATTTCACCCCTGAACTCTACCGCATGCTGCTGTTCGGGCTGGCCATGGTGATCGTGATGCTCTTCAAGCCACGCGGCTTTGTCGGGTCTCGCTCGCCGACGGCCTTCCTGAAAGAAAGCAAGTCAGTTTCCGGCAGCTTTACCAAGGAGGGACACGGCTGATGAACACCCTGTCCAGCGAAACGCTTCTCAAGGTCGAGCACCTGTCGATGAAGTTCGGCGGCCTGATGGCCATCAACGACTTCTCCTTCGAGGCCAAGCGCGGCAATATCACAGCACTGATCGGCCCCAACGGTGCAGGCAAGACCACCGTGTTCAACTGCATCACCGGTTTCTACAAGCCGACGATGGGGATGATCACCATGAACCAGAAGAGCGGGAAGACCTTCCAGCTCGAGCGGTTGCCGGATTTCCGCATCACCCGCGAAGCCAAGGTCGCCCGCACATTCCAGAATATCAGGTTGTTTTCCGGCCTGACCGTGCTGGAAAACCTGCTGGTGGCGCAGCACAACAAGCTGATGAAGGCTTCCGGCTACACGATCCTCGGCCTGCTCGGCATCGGCGGATACAGCCGGGAAGCCAAGAAGGCGATCGAACTGGCCCGCTTCTGGCTGGAGAAGGCCGATCTGATCGAACGCGCCGACGATCCTGCCGGCGATCTGCCCTATGGCGCCCAGCGTCGTCTGGAAATCGCCCGTGCTATGTGCACAGAGCCGGAGCTGCTTTGCCTCGATGAACCGGCAGCAGGCTTGAACCCGCGGGAATCGGCGGTGCTGAACGCATTGCTGCGTGCCATCCGCGCCGAAACCGGGACGTCGATCCTGCTGATCGAGCATGACATGTCCGTGGTGATGGAGATCTCCGACCACGTCATCGTTCTCGAATATGGCCAGAAGATTTCCGACGGCACGCCTGACCACGTCAAGAACGACCCGAGGGTGATTGCCGCCTATCTCGGCGTCGAGGACGACGAAGTGGAAGACGTGATCGCCGAAGTCGAGCACCTCGAAGGGGGCGCCCAGTAACATGACAACCCAACCCTTGCTTCACGTCCAGAACGTCGAAACCTACTATGGCAATATCCGCGCGCTCGCCGGCGTCGATGTTTACGTCAACAGCGGCGAAATCGTCAGCCTGATCGGTGCCAACGGTGCCGGCAAATCGACGCTGATGATGACCATCTGCGGCAGTCCGCAGGCGCGCTCCGGCTCGATCATCTACGAAGGCCGCGACATCACGAAGCTGCCGATGCACGAGATCGCCCGGCTGCGCATCGCCCAGTCACCGGAAGGTCGTCGCATCTTTCCGCGCATGACAGTCATGGAAAACCTCCAGATGGGCGCAGGCCTGGACGATCTCAAATACTTTAAGGAAGACGTCGAGAAGATCTTCACGATGTTCCCACGCCTCAAGGAGCGCCATGCGCAGCGCGGCGGGACACTGTCGGGTGGCGAGCAGCAGATGTTGTCTATCGGCCGCGCGCTGATGGCCCGCCCGAAGCTGCTGTTGCTGGACGAACCGTCGCTCGGTCTCGCACCGCTGATCGTCAAGGGCATCTTCGAGACGATCAAGCAGCTGAACGAGAAGGAAGGCCTGACGGTTTTCCTCGTCGAACAGAACGCATTCGCAGCCCTGAAGCTTTCGCATCGGGCCTATGTGATGGTCAACGGCAAGGTGACGATGAGCGGCTCCGGCAGGGAACTGCTTGCCAATCCGGAAGTCCGCGCGGCCTATCTCGAAGGCGGCCGGCATTAGGCCGACAGAAGGGGAGCTTTAATATGCAGGGACTTTTCTTCGAGCCCGACACCGGCGTGCGGATGATCATCCGGGGCCTCGTCTTGCTGCTCGGCCTGTGGACCGCGTCGCGGGCCGGCAAGGCTGTTGCCGAGAACTGGGATGGCTACGGCCTGGTCATCGCCTATACGTTTCTTCTGGCGTGGGTGATGCAGTTCCTGCACCATGCGCTCTTCGATGGGCCCATGCTCAGCGCCTTGTATTTCGGCATCGATTTCGTTGTCCTCCTGATCGTTTCGATGGCCGGTTTCCGCTATCGCCGCACCAATCAGATGGTCAACAACTATTACTGGCTGTACGAACGGACTTCCGCGTTTTCGTGGAAGGACAAACATTGACAGCCCGTTGAAACTGGGCATGAATTGCCTGGAGTGGAACAGCTTCCCCGACGCGGACAATGGTGGGTAATGCGTTGGGTTCTTGACCGGTCCCCGCCCAAAAATTGGGAGTAATAATATGAAGAAATCTCTTCTTTCGGCAGTGGCTCTGACGGCGCTCGTCGCTTTCAGCGGTACTGCATGGGCCGATATCATCATTGGCGTCGGTGGTCCCCTGACCGGTCCGAACGCAGCCTTCGGTGCACAGCTCCAGAAGGGTGCCGAACAGGCCGCAGCAGACATCAATGCTGCCGGCGGCATCAATGGCGAAAAGATCAAGATCGAACTCGGCGACGACGTTTCCGACCCGAAGCAGGGCATCTCGGTTGCCAACAAGTTCGTTGCCGATGGCGTCAAGTACGTCGTTGGTCACTTCAACTCGGGCGTTTCCATCCCGGCATCGGAAGTCTATGCCGAAAACGGCATTCTCGAAATCACGCCTGCCGCGACCAACCCGACCTTCACGGAACGCGGCCTGTGGAACACCTTCCGTACCTGCGGTCGTGACGACCAGCAGGGCGGCGTTGCCGGCGCCTATCTCGCTGCCCATTTCAAGGACAAGAAGATCGCCATCATTCACGACAAGACCCCATACGGTCAGGGTCTCGCCGATGAAACCAAGAAGGCGTTGAACACCGCCGGCATGACGGAAGTCATGTACGAAGGCATCAACGTAGGCGACAAGGACTTCTCGGCCCTCATCGCCAAGATGAAGGAAGCCGGCGTCTCGATCATCTATTGGGGTGGCCTGCACACGGAAGCCGGCCTGATCATTCGCCAGGCTGCCGACCAGGGCGTCAAGGCTACACTCGTTTCGGGCGACGGTATCGTTTCGAACGAACTGGCTTCGATCGCTGGCGACGCCGTCATCGGCACGCTGAACACCTTCGGTCCCGATCCGACACTGAACCCGGCCAACAAGGACCTCGTTGCGAAGTTCAAGGCTGCCGGCTTCAACCCGGAAGCATACACGCTGTATTCGTATGCTGCCGTTCAGACGATCGCTGCCGCTGCCAAGGCTGCTGCTTCGGTTGACGCTGAAACCGTTGCCAAGGCCATGCACGAAAAGGGTCCGTTCTCGACCGTTCTCGGCGATATCTCGTTTGACGCCAAGGGCGACCCGAAGATCCCGGGCTACATCATGTACGAATGGAAGAAGGGTCCTGACGGCAAGATCAGCTACTTCCCGCAGGACGTGAAGTAACTCATTTTCTGTCGTTGATTTTGGGAAGGCCCGGCTCGTCCGGGCCTTTTCCGTTATCGACCGGAGACGTCGTGTCGCCGAATGGCGACAGCGTTTCCAACACGAAGCGGACACGCTCTGTCACAGACAATCTCGGCAGGACGACGACTTCATATCCGAGCCTCGAATAAGCAATCAGAAGGCGCTCGTATTCCCGCACTGCATCGTCAAACGCATGGCGGCGGTCAGCATCGGTCTGAAAGATTTCTTGCCACGGAGGCGTCAGGAAAACCTGATGGTGGTAGCGCCAGCCGTCGATGAGTGGCAAAAGCGTATTTTCGTCAGTCGCGTATGCCAGCGCTGTGGCGGCATCCACAAGACCACGGTCGAAGAACACCCAGCCTTCAAGTTGGCTGGCAGTGTTCCAGTCGCTCCTGGCCATCACCAAGGCGCGCCGCGCAAATGCTGCGAGATCGACCCAGGGCAGGGCTTTGCCCTCGCCCTGTCGCTCCTCGGCGACTATCTTCCGGCCTGGCTCCTCAATAACACTGTGGCCGAGACGCTTCAGTTCGGCGAGTAGGGTTGATTTGCCGCCGCCTGAGCAGCCGGAGAGAACGACACGGTAGTTCATCGTGCTGGTCCTTGCTTGCAAAATGGAGGATCGATTGCGTCGCTACATCTCGCGCAGCACATGGGCGGCCTTGACGGCTGCCGAGGCGCGGTTCTCGACGCCGAGCTTGACGTAGATCTGCTCCAGATGCTTGTTCACCGTGCGGGCGGAAAGGCCGAGGATTTCGCCGATATCGCGGTTGGCCTTGCCTTTGGCGATCCACAGCAGCACTTCGGATTCGCGCTGGGTGAGGGAAAAATGCTGACGCAGCACGCTGTCGTCGGCATGTTGCCGTGCAGCGGTCAGCCGGAACAGGTGCTCGTCGGGACCAATCGTGCCGAGAAAAGCCAGTTGCAGCGCTGCATGGCCGTTGGGGCTGATGGACAGAACGTTGTCACGAGTGGGAAGGGTGCGCCCGCCTTTTCGCATGAAGCCGCTGATTTCAGCCACGACAAGCTCAAGGCCATCGTCGCTGCCGGTGGCGGCATTGACCAATCGCGTTGCCTGCGGAGTCGACCAGTGGATGCTGCCATCGCCTCTGACGGCGAGCAGGTGACGGCCGGCGGCATCGAGCGCCACCCTTGCACTTTGCGCCGAGCGGGCATTGCGCAGATGAACGCGGATGCGGGCGCGCAACTCGTCGATATTGATCGGCTTGGTAAGATAATCGACGCCACCGGATTCCAGCGCGTGGACGACATGCTCGGTCTCGGTCAGCCCCGTCATGAAGATCACCGGCACCTGCGAAATGCCGGAATTCGCCTTCAGCCGGCGGCAGGTTTCGAAACCGTCCATATCGGGCATCACGGCATCAAGCAGGATAAGGTCGGGCGTGATACGCTCGACGATGGAGAGCGCCGCCGGACCGGAAGTGGCGATCAGAACGGAAAAGCCCGATTGTTCGAGGGCGTCGGTCAGAAATCCGAGGGCTTCCGGCGAGTCATCCACGAGCAGAACGATGTCGCGGGGCAGGGCGGGTTCAGCCAATCGGTTCTACCTTTTCGATGTCGAATTCACGCAGGAATGCCAGAAAGCCGGTCAGATCGAAGGCCTGAACATAGACCCGCAGCGCATCGATGAAAGGCTGGTTCTCGGGCAGCCTGGCGAGATCTGTAAGCTTTGCCTCAATGCCCCTGATATAGCCGATTTCGGCAAGGCTTATCAACTCTCCGATATGATCGAGGCCGGGGCTCTTCATCGGCAGCGGTGCCTTGATGGCAGGGACTGCAACGGTGTCGGCATAGATCCATTTGAGGCCGAGATGCAGCGCCAGCCGGTCGCGCAATTGCCGGATATCGACTGGCTTGCTGATGGCGTCGTCGTGGCCGCTGCTGTTTTCGCGACCGGCGGTTCCATCGCCTATATTGGCCGAGAGCATAAGGATCGGTCCCGCCTGTCCGCTTTCGCGCAGCCTTGCTACCAGTTGCCAGCCGTTCATGCCGGGCATCGAGATGTCGACAAGGAAAAGATCGGGCTTGATGCCTTCGATCAGTGTCAGGCAATCCGGGCCGCTGACGGCGGTCAGGACAACGAAATCGAGCGGCACCAATATCTCGCGCATCATCTCCCGGTGATCCTCGTTGTCATCGACGACAACGATTGTCCGCCTCGAGCCGTCATAGCCGACGATCTTGCGCTCCTGCGGCACGGGCTTCATCTGCCGCTGCACGGCGGACAGCATCAGCCGCACCTTGAAGGTCGAGCCGACATCCTTTTCGCTGGTCACCGAAATCTCGCCGCCCAGGGTGTTGGTGAGGAGCTGGGTGATGGTCAGGCCGAGGCCGAGGCCCGGCATCGGCCGGACGGTTTCGGCCTCGCCACGCTGGAACGGCTCGTAGATGCGTCCGAGATCCTTCTCGGCGATGCCGCGTCCCGTGTCGGACAGCGAGAATGTCGCCACCTGGCTACGATAGCCGACGTCGAAGCGCACCGTTCCCCGGTCGGTGAATTTTATGGCGTTGGACAGCAGGTTGACGAGGATCTGCCGCAGCCGCTTCTCGTCGGTGCGGACGTAATCCGGCAGGGAGGCGGCGCGCTCATGGATGAAGGTGAGGCCTTTTGCCTGTGCCTGCGGCCGAAACATGTCGATGATCTGGTCGAGGAAATCGCGGATGTTGATCTCGTTCGAATAGACCTGCAGGCGACCGGCCTCGATTTTCGAAATATCGAGCAGTCCGTCGATCAGCCCCGACAGGTGCTCTGCGCTGCGGCGGATGACCCGGATCGAGGATTGGCGCGGAGCCGGTATCGTTTCGTCGCGCTCGAGGATCTGGGCATAGCCGAGCACGGCGTTGAGCGGTGTGCGCAATTCGTGGCTGAGGCCAACGACATAGCGGCTCTTGGCGCGGTTGGCGCTTTCAGCTGTTTCCTTGGCGGACTGTAGCGCCGCGTCGGTCTTCTTGTGGGCGGCGATCTCCTTCAGCAGCAGCGTATTCTGCCGCGAGGACTCTTCTTCAGCAACGACGCGGCTGTCATGGGCCAGCACGTAGAACCAGCAGACGATGCCAGCGATAACGGCGAAGACGAAGAAGACGATCAGGATGGTGCGGTTGACCACTTCGGCCGTCTCCGGCGAGGCGGAGGATACCTGGTGGGCGATGAGGGCGAGGATGACGCCGACGGCGCTGAGCGCGAGTACAACGGCGATGCCGTAGCGCCCAAGCCTCGTGGTGAGCTTGGCGATGACCGTCGCCGGCAGCACGGCGCGGGCGACGGTGCCGATCTGGGCGTTGAGGTTGGCGTTCGGCTTGCACATGTCGTGACAGCGGCTGTCGAGCGAGCAGCAAAGCGAACAGATCGGCGCCGCGTAGGCGGGGCACCAGGCCATGTCCTCCGGCTCGAACGGGTGCTCGCAGATCGAGCAGGTGATATCGGTGAGGTTCTTCCAGCTCTGGCGCGGTTTGCGCGCGAGGTAGAACTTGCCCTTGGTGGCCCAGGCGATGGCAGGCGAGGCGACCAGCGCTACGATCAGGGTGATGTAGGGGGCAAGCGATGCGGCGACCGCGCCGAACAGGCCGAAATGCGCCGTCAGTGCGATGCCGGCCGACAGGGTCATGGCGCCAAGGCCGACCGGGTTGATGTCGTAGAGATGGGCGCGCTTGAACTCGATGCCTTCTGGGGCGAGGCCGAGCGGCTTGTTGATGAACAGGTCCGCCGAAATCGTGCAGAGCCAGGCCATGGAGATGATCGAGAAGATGCCGAGCGTCTCTTCCAGCAGCCGGTAAATGCCAAGCTCCATCAGTAGCAGCGCGATGGCGACGTTGAACACCAGCCAGATGACGCGGCCGGGATGGCTATGGGTCAGGCGCGAGAAGAAATTCGACCAGGCCAGCGAGCCGGCATAGGCGTTCATGACGTTGATCTTCAGCTGCGAGACCATCACGAAGGCGACCATCAGCAGCAACGCTGCATTGTGCCAGGGGATCATGTAGCCAAATGCTGTGAGATACATCTGGGCCGGGTCGGCTGCACGGTCGGGCGGCACGCCGGCGCTTAGCGTCAGCACGACAAGGAACGAGCCGGCCAGCAGCTTCGGCGCGCCTATGATCACCCAGCCGGGACCGGCAAGAAAGATCGCCAGCCGGTGGCGAAGCTTGCGATGGCCTTCCGGCGGCAGGAAGCGCAGAAAATCTGCCTGTTCGCCGATCTGCGAAATCAGCGCGAGGATGACAGCCGAGGCAGCGCCGAAATCGATCAGGTTGAAGGGCGCAAGGGCGCCCGAAGAGGATGGCCGGTCGAGGCCGGCAAAGGCCCGCCAAATATCGAACTTTTCCCAGTCGGAAAAGGCGATGAACACGAAGGGAAGGACATTCAGGACGATCCAGAAGGGCTGGGTCAGAAGCTGGAAGCGGCTGATCAGGCGGACCCCGTGAGTGACCAGCGGAATGACCATGCAGGCGCTGATGATATAACCGATCCACAGCGGGATCCCGAGCGTCAGCTCCAGCGCACCGGACATGATCGACGCCTCGATGGCAAACAGCATGAAGGTGAAGCTGGCATAGATCAGCGAGGTCACGGTCGAGCCGATGTATCCGAAGCTGGCACCACGGGTCAGGAGGTCGATATCGACACCGTGGCGGATGGCATAGCGACTGATCGGCAGGCCGACGCCAAGCATCACCAGACTGGCGACGATGATTGCATAGAAGGCGTTGGTGGTGCCGTATGACAGCGTAATGGCGCCGCCGATTGCCTCCAGCGCCAGGAACGAGATGGCGCCGATGGCCGTCTGCGAAATCCGCGCCGAGGAGAATTGCCGGGCGCTCTTGGCGGTAAAGCGCAGGGCGTAGTCTTCCAGCGTCTGGTTGGCGACCCAGCGATTATATTCGCGCCTGACGGGGATGATGCGTTGGCGTGCGGCCATGCCTTTGTCGACGTCCTCTGCGATTTGCTGTGAGGATAGCTAACACGGTTCATCGCTGGCCTTAAAGCGGCGCGACGCAAAGGATGCACGTTTCGCCCACCGCCTACGTCAAATTGCGTATACGGTTTTCTCCCGCGCCAAACCATAGTCCCTCAAGCAACAGTTAACGGCGGGTTTTCGCCGGTGTTGTCGAATTCGAAGAGGGGATAAAACAATGAATTTCAAGAACTACGTCACGGGTGCCGTTATCGGTACCGTCCTGTCGACGTCGGCTTTGTTCAACGGCGCCGCCTATGCTGCGGACGACACGATCAAGGTCGGCATTCTTCATTCGCTTTCCGGCACCATGGCCATCTCCGAGACCACTCTCAAGGATGCCATGCTGATGCTCATCGACGAGCAGAACAAGAAGGGTGGCCTTCTCGGCAAGAAGCTCGAAGCCGTCGTTGTCGATCCCGCCTCCGATTGGCCGCTGTTTGCCGAAAAGGCCCGCGAACTGATCCAGAAGGACAAGGTTTCGGCCGTATTCGGTTGCTGGACATCCTCGTCCCGCAAGTCGGTTCTGCCTGTATTCGAGGAGCTGAACTCGCTGCTGTTCTACCCGGTTCAGTATGAAGGCGAAGAATCCTCGCGCAACATCATCTACACAGGCGCCGCGCCTAACCAGCAGGCGATCCCGGCCGTCGATTACCTGATGCAGAAGGAAGGCGTAAAGCGCTTCGTTCTCGAAGGCACCGACTACGTGTATCCGCGCACCACCAACAAGATTCTTGAGGCTTACCTGATTTCGAAGGGTATTCCGAAAGAAGACATCATGACCAACTACACGCCGTTCGGCTTCTCCGATTGGCAGACTGAAGTCTCCAAGATCAAGGATTTCGGTTCGGCCGGCAAGAAGACCGCCGTCGTCTCGACGATCAACGGCGACGCCAACGTGCCGTTCTACAAGGAACTCGGCAACAAGGGCATCAAGGCCACCGACATCCCGGTCATCGCCTTCTCGGTCGGCGAAGAAGAATTGGCCGGTCTCGACACCAAGCCACTGGTCGGCCATCTCGCTGCCTGGAACTACTTCGAATCCGTTGAAACGCCTGCCAACAAGGCTTTCATCAAGCAGTGGCATGCCTATACCAAGAACGACAAGCGCGTCACCAACGACCCGATGGAAGCGGCCTATATCGGCTTCAACGCCTGGGTTAAGGCTGTTCAGGCTGCCGGCTCCACCGACACCGACAAGGTGCTCGACACGATCATCGGCACCACCGTGCCGAACCTGTCCGGCGGCTATGCGACCGTCATGCCGAACCACCACATCACCAAGCCAGTGCTGATCGGTGAAATCCAGGGCAACGGCCAGTTCGACATCGTCCAGCAGACGCCTGCTGTCGTTGGCGACGAATGGTCGGACTACCTGCCCGACTCCAAGGACCTGATCTCCGATTGGCGCAAGCCAATGTCCTGCGGCAACTTCAACGTCGCTACCGGCAAGTGCGGCGGCAAGGGCATGTAATTCGATCGCCTGATCGACGACCGCAATCACTTCCGTCCGGTTATTCCGGGCGGAAGCACCGTCCTTCCAGGCTGCGCCGGAAGGCTCCCACGATAACCGAGGCAAAAGAGCCGATGTATCGCGCCATCAAGATTTTCCTTG
The DNA here is from genome assembly GCF_019355815.1 of Rhizobium sp. B21/90. Classification (NCBI taxonomy): domain Bacteria; kingdom Pseudomonadati; phylum Pseudomonadota; class Alphaproteobacteria; order Hyphomicrobiales; family Rhizobiaceae; genus Rhizobium; species Rhizobium sp. B21/90. The sequence continues at coordinate 1,375,004 of NZ_CP072162.1, forward strand.
TGACCCTCTGCCTCGCCATGCCGGCTTTTGCGACGGTGCTGAAGGCCGAGGACACCATTCACCCGCTGATCGATGCACTCGGCGTCGGCGATTTTCCGGAACGCGAAGCGGCGATCAAGGCGCTGGTTGCCTCCAAGGACCCGCATGTCGGCAAGATCCTGCAGGAACTGGGCGACGGCCTGCTGTTCGTCAACCAGGATGGCGGCCCGGTACTTTTGCAGGGTGGCACCGACGATGCGCCGACCTTTGCCGATCCGCTCACCGGCGAGGCTGTGGCCGACGTCGATCCGGACACGATGGTCAAGGTCAAGGTCAACAATTCGCTGCGCGGCGTAATCAGCGCCGCCATCGGCCAACTGACATTGCTGAGCCCGGATCGCGGCGCCCGCCTGGCGGCAGCCGAGGGCATGTTGAAGGACGCCGACCCTAGCAATATCGATCTGCTCAATTCCGCGCTTGCCGAGGAAAAAGATCCGCAGGTCAAGAAGACCATGGAAGCGGCGCGCGCTGTCGTGCTTTTGAAGACCGACGCCAGCCCGGCCGACAAGAAGGCTGCCATCGACATGATCGCCGCCCGTGGGGACCGCGATGCGCTGACCATCCTGACGGCAGCGATGCAGACGGCATCGGCCGACCTGCAGCCTGCCATCCAAAAGGATATGGATGCGATCAAGGATACCCTGGCGCTTTGGGATGTCGCGCAGAACATCTGGTACGGCCTGTCGCTGAGCTCGGTTCTGATGCTGGCTGCCATCGGCCTCTCCATCACTTTCGGCGTCATGGGCGTCGTCAACATGGCGCATGGTGAAATGGTCATGCTCGGTGCCTACACGACCTATGTCGTGCAGGAGGCCATTACCCGATATGCGCCGGGACTTGCGGACTATTCCCTGGCCTTTGCCGTGCCCGCCGCCTTCCTGTTCACCGGCGCCGTCGGCTTCTTGATCGAGCGCACGGTCATCCGCTTCCTCTACAAGCGGCCGCTGGAAACATTGCTCGCCACCTGGGGGATCTCGCTCATCCTGCAGCAGACGGTGCGATCGATCTTCGGTCCGACCAACCGGGAAGTCCGCAATCCAAACTGGATGTCCGGCTCGTTCGACCTCGGCGGCCTCGATATCACCTGGAACCGGCTCTGGATTATCGCCTTTGCGCTGGTCGTCTTTGTCGCCCTGTTGCTGCTGCTGAAGCGCTCATCGTTCGGGCTGCAGATGCGGGCGGTAACGCAGAACCGGCGCATGGCGTCCTCGATGGGTATCCGCACCGCCTGGGTCGATGCCTTCACCTTCGCGCTTGGCTCGGGCGTTGCAGGCATGGCTGGCGTCGCGCTCAGTCAGATCGATAATGTCTCGCCCAATCTCGGCCAGGCCTACATTATCGACAGCTTCATGGTCGTCGTCTTCGGCGGTGTCGGCAGTCTCTGGGGAACACTGGTAGGCGCCATGTCGCTCGGCATCCTCAACAAGTTCCTCGAGCCCTATGCCGGCGCCGTGCTCGGCAAGATCCTGGTGCTCGTCCTCATCATCCTGTTCATCCAGAAGCGACCGCGTGGGCTCTTCGCACTCAAAGGAAGGGCGGTGGAAGCATGATAACGGCCTTCCTGCTCCGGTCTCTCGACCGCAAGATCATCATTGCAATCCTGCTGCTGATTGCAGTGGCAATCCTCGTCCCGGCCTCCAACCTCCTGACGAGCCCGCAGAGCGCATTGCATGTGCCGACCTACATCATGTCGCTGTTCGGCAAATACCTGACCTACGCGCTACTGGCGCTGGCGCTCGATCTCGTCTGGGGTTTTTGCGGCATCCTGTCTCTCGGTCACGGCGCCTTCTTTGCGCTCGGCGGCTATGCCATGGGCATGTACCTGATGCGCCAGATCGGTGCCCGCGGCTCCTATGGCAACGCGATCCTACCCGATTTCATGGTGTTCCTGAACTACAAGGCGCTGCCGTGGTTCTGGTACGGGTTCGACCATTTCTGGTTTGCAGCCCTGATGGTGCTGCTGGTGCCGGGGCTGCTCGCCTACGTATTCGGCTGGTTTGCCTTCCGCTCGCGCGTCAACGGCGTCTATCTCTCGATCATCACGCAGGCGATGACCTACGCGCTGCTGCTGGCCTTCTTCCGCAACGACATGGGTTTCGGCGGCAATAACGGCCTCACCGACTTCAAGGAAATCCTCGGCTACAACATTCAGGCCGACGGCACCCGTGCGGCGCTGTTCGCGCTGACCGCGCTGTTTCTGGCGCTGGCCCTGCTGATCGCGTCGGGTATCGTGCGCTCCAAGTTCGGCAAGGTGCTGGTCGGTGTGCGCGATGCCGAAAGCCGGACCCGCTTCCTCGGCTACCGAGTCGAGAACATCAAGCTGTTCACCTTCGTTGTCTCGGCGATGATGGCCGGCATTGCCGGTGCACTCTACGTGCCGCAGGTCGGCATCATCAACCCCGGCGAATTCGCACCGGCCAACTCTATCGAAGTGGTCATCTGGACGGCTGTCGGCGGACGAGGCACGCTGATCGGCCCGATCATCGGGGCGATCCTCGTCAACGGCGGCAAGACTATCTTTACCGGACTATTCCCCGAGGTGTGGTTGTTTGCGCTCGGCGGGCTATTCGTCGCCGTGACGCTGTTCCTGCCACGTGGCGTGGTCGGCACGATTGCCCATTACGGTACCGGCGGCGGCAGGTCGCGGCGGGCGTCCGCGGCGGCTGAAAAAGGCGAGAGCGACGAACCCATTCAGGCGGCGGAGTAAGAGCATGATCACTGACGGCAAACCGACAAGCATGCTCTACCTCAACAACGTGTCTGTCTCCTTCGACGGGTTCAAGGCGCTGAATTCGCTGTCGATGGTCATCGAGCCCGGCGAACTCAGGGCGATCATCGGCCCGAACGGCGCCGGCAAGACGACGATGATGGACATCATCACCGGCAAGACCAAGCCTGACTCAGGCGAGGTGTTCTTCAACGGCGCCGTCGATCTCACCAAGAAGGACGAGGCCGACATCGCATTGCTCGGTATCGGACGGAAATTCCAGAAGCCGACGGTATTCGAGAGCCATACGGTCTGGGACAATCTGGAACTGGCACTGAACCGCAGTCGCGGCGTGTTCGCGACGCTGTTCTACAGGATGACCCCGACCGACCGCGCCCGCATCGACGAGATCCTCGATACCGTCCGGCTGCACCATCGGCGCGACGAGCTGGCGGCCAACCTCAGCCATGGCCAGAAGCAGTGGCTTGAGATCGGCATGCTGCTGGCGCAGGAGCCGAAGCTGCTGCTGGTCGACGAACCCGTTGCCGGCATGACGGACGCGGAGACGGCGGAAACGGCGATCCTGCTGAAGGAGATCGCTAAGACCCGTTCGGTGGTTGTCGTCGAGCACGACATGGGCTTCATCCGCGACCTCGGGGTCAAGGTGACGTGCCTCGCGGAAGGCTCCGTGCTGGCCGAAGGCTCGATCGATTTCGTCAGCAGCGATCCGAAGGTGATCGAGAATTATCTGGGGCGGTGATGAACGGCATGATCCACAGTCTGGGGTGGGCTTACCCCCCTCTGTCAGCTTCGCTGACATCTCCCCCACAAGGGAGGAGATCCTTCTTTTCCCTTTCTGGCCAAAAGGTCTCGGCTGATCTCCCCCCTTGTGGGGGAGATGTCCCGGAGGGACAGAGGGGGGCGCCCGCCCCGATGAATGAGGAACCCGCACCATGCTGACCGTCGAAAACGCAAATCTCCATTACGGCGCCGCCCAGGCACTCCGGGGCATTTCGATCAAGGCGGAGATGGGGAAGATCACCTGCGTGCTGGGGCGCAACGGCGTCGGCAAGAGTTCGCTGCTGCGGGCTGTCACCGGCCAGCATGCGCTGAGTGCCGGCAGCATCAGCTTCAACGATCATAAGCTCGACGGCCTGGCGCCCTATGCGCGGGCCAAGCAGGGTATCGGCTATGTGCCGCAGGGGCGCGAGATATTCCCGCTGCTGACGGTGAAGGAAAATCTGGAGACCGGCTTTGCGCCGCTGGCGCGCCGCGACCGGACCGTGCCGGACGACATTTTTCAATTGTTTCCAGTGCTGAAATCCATGTTGTCGCGGCGCGGCGGCGATCTCTCGGGCGGACAGCAGCAGCAGTTAGCCATCGGCCGGGCGCTGGTGACGCGGCCGAAGATCCTCGTGCTTGACGAGCCGACGGAAGGTATCCAGCCCTCGATCATCAAGGACATCGGCCGTGCCATCCAGTATCTGCGGGATTCGACCGGGATGGCGATCCTGCTGGTCGAGCAGTATCTCGATTTCTGCCGGGAGCTTGCCGACTATGTCTACATCATGGACCGCGGCGAGATCGTTCATGAAGGGTTGGCCGAAACGCTGGATAAGCCGGAAGCCCGACGCCACCTGACGGTCTGATGGAAGCTTCTCAGAAATACGGCGAAACGAAAAAGAGCTTGCATTCAGACGCTTGCGAGGTTGAATGGCGGCTATTGTGTAAGTTTACCGCAAGGATCGCATAATGACGATGATGGCAGCGAGCACCAGGCCGCAAAGGGCCGAGGGACGCGGCCACCTGGCGGCGAAGTGGCTCGACGGACGTACCCGGCTTGCCGAATTCTTCCAGGAAGGCGCTGCCAAGATACGGCTGCCAGACACCTTCGACAGCTCGATGGAAGCCGTCATCATCAACACGGCGGGCGGGCTGACCGGTGGCGACCGCATGGACTGGAGCGTCACGGCGGCGGCGCAGACGCGGATCGACGTGACGACCCAGGCCTGCGAGAAGATCTACAAGGCATCCGCCGGTATTGCCGAAATCAGGACGAGGATCGAGGTCGGCGCCCGAGCGCGGGTCGACTGGTTGCCGCAGGAAACGATCCTCTTCGACCGCGCTGCGCTGTCGCGCACGCTCGATGTCGACCTCGACGGGACGGCGGAATTCCTCGCTGTCGAAGCCGTATTGCTGGGCCGCAAGGCGATGGGCGAGGCGATGCTGACCGGACTTTTCCGCGACCGCTGGCGCATTCGTCGCGACGGCAAGCTGATCCATGCCGAGGACTTGCGGTTCGACGGCGATGTCGCGGCACTGACTGCCGAGCGGGCGGTGCTGGGCGGGCAGGTTGCCTTCGTCACGGTTCTGTACGCAGGCCCTTCGGCGGAGCGCTATCTCTCGACCGTTCGGCCGATGCTGGAGGGGCGCAACGGCGGCGTCAGCCACTGGAACGGCAAGCTGGTGATCCGGCTTGCGGCGGCAGATGGCTTTGCGTTGAGAAAAATCCTCATCCCGATCATTTCGGCCTTGCGCAATGGCGCGCCAGTGCCGAAAGTCTGGAATCTCTAGTTCAAGCGATAGGCAGACGATGAACCTCACTCCGAGAGAAAAAGACAAGCTGTTGATTTCCATGGCGGCGATGGTGGCGCGCCGGCGGCTGGAGCGCGGCGTCAAGCTCAACTATCCCGAGGCCATCGCGCTGATCAGCGACTTCGTCGTCGAGGGCGCGCGCGACGGCCGGTCCGTTGCCGACCTGATGTCGGCCGGTGCAAATGTCATCAGCCGCGACCAGGTGATGGAAGGCATCGCCGAGATGATCCACGATGTGCAGGTCGAGGCGACCTTCCCTGACGGCACGAAGCTCGTCACCGTCCACGAACCTATCCGGTAGACTGTCATGCTCGAGCTCAGGCCCAATTGCGAATGCTGCGACCGCGACCTGCCGGCGGATAGCCTCGCGGCGATGATGTGCAGCTTCGAATGCACCTATTGCGCCGATTGCGCCACCGGCACGCTCTCCGGCATATGCCCGAACTGCGGTGGCGAACTGGTCCGTCGCCCAGTGCGGCCGGCCGCCAAGCTTGCGGCCAATCCGGCCTCGACGAAACGTATCTTGAAGGCCGGGGGCTGCATGCCCGCTGAAGCCGCATGAGGAGGAACATCCGATGATCCCCGGTGAAATCATTGCCGCCAGCGGCGATATCGAACTGAACTCCGGCGCCCCGACGATCTCGATCGATGTCTCCAATACCGGCGACAGGCCCGTGCAGGTCGGCAGCCACTATCATTTCGCCGAGACAAACGGCGGGCTCGCCTTCGACCGCGAGCAGGCGAGGGGCATGCGGCTCGATATTCCAGCCGGGACGGCCGTGCGGTTCGAGCCGGGCCAGACACGCTCGGTGACGCTCATTCCCTTGTCCGGCAAGCGCGAGGTCTACGGTTTTCGCCAGCTGGTCATGGGCAAGCTCTGATACCACCGCAACCGAGGACTTCAGATGCGTTTTAACCTGATGATGGCTGCGGCAGGCATGATGATGGCGATGGCCCATGGTGTGGCAATGGCCGATGAAACGCCGGACTGCAGCAAGGCCGAAACGCAAATGGATATGAACATCTGCGCGGAACAGGATTTCGATACCGCGGATGCGGAGCTCAACACGCAATACAAGAAGACCCGGGCATCCCTGCAGGCAGTCGATGCCGATCTCGAGGCAGACATGAAGGGTGCTGAAAAGGCACTGCTTGCCGGACAGCGCGGCTGGATCGCCTACCGGGACGGTCACTGCGACGCGGAGGGCTTCCAGGCGCGCGGCGGATCGATGGAGCCAATGCTCGTATCAAGTTGCAAGGCGACGATGACCCGGCTGCGGACGAAGGAACTGAAGGAAATGGCGGAAGGCTTGGGAAATTGAGCTTCGTCGAACGATGCCGCCGGGCCCGCTGGTGTCCCCGGATGGCACGGTAACACATCGACCGACAGCGACGACCTAGACAGGGCATAAGCCAGAGACACGCAACTATCCGAGCTCCAGAGGTAAAAAGACGATGGCCTACAAGATCTCCCGCGCCGCCTATGCCAACATGTTCGGGCCGACCACCGGCGACAAAGTGCGGCTTGCCGACACCGAACTGTTTATCGAGGTCGAAAAGGATTTCACCACCTATGGCGAAGAGGTGAAGTTCGGCGGTGGCAAGGTCATCCGCGACGGCATGGGGCAGAGCCAGGTGACGCGCGCCGACGGTGCCGTCGATACGGTCATCACCAATGCACTGATCATCGACACCTGGGGCATCGTCAAGGCCGATATCGGCCTCAAGGATGGACGCATCGTGGCCATCGGCAAGGCTGGTAATCCCGATATGCAGCCTGGTGTCAACATCATCGTCGGACCGGGCACGGAGGCGATTGCCGCCGAAGGCAAGATCATCACCGCCGGCGGCATGGACAGCCACATCCACTTCATCGCGCCGCAGCAGATCGAGGAAGCGCTGATGTCCGGCATCACCTGTATGCTTGGCGGCGGCACCGGCCCGGCGCACGGTACGCTTGCCACGACCTGCACGCCCGGTCCCTGGCACATCGCGCGGATGATCGAGGCTGCCGACGCATTTCCAATGAACCTCGCCTTTGCCGGCAAGGGCAATGCCTCGCTGCCTGGCGCGCTCGAGGAAATGGTACTGGGCGGCGCCTGTGCGCTGAAGCTGCACGAAGACTGGGGTACGACGCCGGCAGCCATCGACTGCTGCCTGACGGTTGCAGACGAATACGACGTGCAGGTGATGATCCACACGGACACGCTGAACGAAAGCGGCTTTGTCGAGGATACCATCGGATCGATCAAGGGCCGGACGATCCACGCCTTCCATACCGAGGGTGCGGGCGGCGGGCATGCGCCTGACATCATCAAGATCTGCGGCCAGCCGAACGTCATTCCGTCGTCGACGAACCCGACCCGGCCTTACACCGTCAACACGATTGCCGAGCATCTCGACATGCTGATGGTCTGCCATCACCTGTCGTCATCTATCCCGGAAGACATTGCCTTTGCTGAGAGCCGCATCCGCAAGGAAACCATTGCGGCGGAAGACATCCTGCACGACATCGGCGCCTTTTCGATCATCTCCTCGGACAGCCAGGCCATGGGCCGCGTCGGCGAGGTGGCCATCCGCACTTGGCAGACAGCCGACAAGATGAAGCGCCAGCGCGGCAGGCTGGCGCAGGAAATCGGTGAAAACGACAATTTCCGGGTCAAGCGCTATATTGCCAAATACACCATCAATCCGGCGATTGCGCAGGGGTTGAGCCACGAGATTGGCTCGATCGAAGTCGGCAAGCGCGCCGACCTTGTGATGTGGAGCCCGGCGTTTTTCGGCGTCAAGCCGGACATGGTCATCATCGGCGGCACGATTGCAGCGGCACCCATGGGCGATCCGAATGCCTCGATCCCGACCCCGCAGCCGGTGCACTACCGACCGATGTTCGGCGCCTTCGGCAAAAGCCTGACGAATTCCTCGGTGACCTTCGTGTCGCAGGCGTCGCTGGATGCCGGACTTCAGGACAGGCTGGGCGTCGCCAAGAAGCTTGTTGCCGTCAAGAACACCCGCGGCGGCATCTCCAAGGCATCGATGATCCACAACGACCTATTGCCTCATATCGAGGTCGATCCGGAAACCTACGAGGTGCGGGCGGACGGCGAGCTTCTCACCTGCGAGCCGGCGACGGTGCTGCCGATGGCGCAGCGCTACTTCTTGTTCTAGGCTACAAACATATCGGCCCGCCAGCATCGCAAATGGATGCTGGCGGGCCTTGTCTTTCAACGAAAGCGTATACCGGCTATCAGCCGAGGCTGTCTCCGAACATCGATGGATGCACGGCGTTCTTCGCCAGCAGTTCGGCACGTCGACGGCGTCTGCCAACGACGTTTGCACGACAGATCGCGCGCCTGACTATCTTGGCGCTTAAAAGAGTTTTGATATTGAGCATGTGATTTGCGTATACTTTTATTCCGAGGAGGCCGCGTGTACGCCGCGCGGGGCATTGTCACAATACCTTCATATTTCACTGCAGCCATGCAAAATGCGTGGGTTGACGATTGCAAACCCGGGCGGGGCTGGGTGGACAGTGCAATAACGACGCGAATTACGGCTGCTTCGTTAAGTATTTCCGCATGCGCCTCGCTGTCTGTCGCTTAAGTCGCCCGTCGCGGGAACTTATGGAGCGCTCAACCATTTCGCCAGCAAACACACCAACCCTGGCGAGTTCACCATGAATACATTTTCGAAAACGACCGTTGTCATCCTGGGTCTCCTGGCGGCTGTAACGACCGTCGGCGTGTACGGGGCTTCCGCTGGCGGTAGTGTTGCGCTGGAACGGCCGACGACAGCTCAGGCCGACACAAGCCTGTCCGGCAACGAAGCCCGACCCAGTAGGGTGGTGCGTATCGTCGGTCCGCAGTTCTTTCCCGACAACGGCGATATCAAGCTGCACGGCGCAGGCGGCAAATCCAATCGCCAAAAATAATACCCGGAACTGCCGGCCAAGAGAGAGGCGAAGTCATGACGCTGTCGTTGAGAGACGGTTTCCCACCCTTTCTGTCGGATGAGAACGGCCATATCTCGGTCTGCGACGAAAGCCAGAATTGGCTGGTAATTGTCACCCGCGAGGCGCTCGAAGATGTCGCCGAGCCTGCGGATGCATCCCTTTCGCGGTTGCTTGAATATCAGTCCCTGTTTCTCGAGGTTGCAGCCTTCAAGCTGGAGCATGGCCGCGCCGGCGACGAGGACACGATCTGGATCCAGACGGACGATCTAAGGGAATGGCAGTCTCTCCAGGCATCCTGACGCCGTCACAGCCTATCCATTGACAAGCAGGCCATGCGCTTCCCGCATGACTGTCATGCGGGCCTGTGGACTCCAATTTTTATGCTGCACTGCCGCATTTTCTTCGCTACGGAGGGGTATTCAATCGGGTCAGCAGATTTTCTCCCAAGACTTGCTGCTGACCCATCCTTCGAAGGAGAGATGATTATGATGATCGGGAAAAAAGTACCCTCCGTCACCTTCCGCACCCGCGTTCGCGATGAATCTGTTGGCGGCTCCAACCCCTTCCGCTGGCAGGACGTGACATCGGCCGACTATTTCGCCGGCAAGCGCGTCATCGTGTTTTCCCTGCCGGGTGCGTTCACGCCGACCTGCTCGACCTTCCAGCTTCCTGATTTCGAAAAGTTGTACGGTGAGTTCAAGGCAGCGGGAATCGACGATATCTATTGCATCTCGGTCAACGACGCATTTGTCATGAATGCCTGGGGCAAGTCGCAGAACCTCGTCAACATCAAGCTTATTCCAGACGGTTCCGGCGAGTTTACGCGCAAGATGGGCATGCTCGTCTGCAAGGACAATGTCGGCTTTGGCATGCGCTCCTGGCGCTATGCTGCCGTTATCAATGACGGTGTCGTCGAGCAGTGGTTTGAAGAAGAGGGCTACTCGGATAACGCCGAGAACGATCCCTATGGCATTTCTTCGCCGCAGAACATCCTGGAGAACCTCAAGTCGCTTCAGGTTGCTGCCTAACAAAAAATATCCTGTCTTGATTGAGCCCCGACTTCGGGGCTCAATTCGTTTACCAGGGATATTGTAGCGGTAAATACTTTGCGTGGTTTTGAGGCGATTGCGTGCCGTAGCGAGACAGAATTCCGGCATGGATTTGGCGGCACGTAACCTTCGGCAATTATTGCGTTTCTGTCTAAATTAGAACATTATAATCAAATGCTTATGGTTTGTTAGCTGGTCGTTCACAACTTATCGATAGGCCGCATTCTATCGATTTCCTTAACACTCTGGAATGAGAACGGCGGCTATCCCAAATGCGGGTGTCGCGGGAGTTGGGAGGGCGGTTTGCATGTCTAGATGGATACCGCTACAGGTCGAGCTCGGTAACTTTCATCAACGCCGGACGATCTATATCTTCGCCTTAAAGGCGAGTTTTCTATCGGTTCTCCTCTCGCTCATGGTGGTCGTGACGGCCTTGCCGGTGATGTCGTGGCTCGGCATTTTGCGGCTGCCGCTGGCGGACTGCATCCGGCTTGGCATCATGCTCTCCTGGCTGATCGGGGGGACCGTGTCCGCCATTCTCGCGGTCCTGACGGGCTATTCGATCCATGAAATTTCGGTGTCGCGCGCCGAGTTCGAACGCTTGAGCCGCACCGACACGCTTTCCGGATTGTTCAACCGTCGCGCCTTCGCCGAATCCATGGCGGGCGCGGATAAAGATGCATCGCTGGTCATCTTCGATGTCGACCGCTTCAAGTCGGTCAACGACCGCTATGGTCACGCCGCCGGTGATGCCGTTATCGTTGCGATCTCCGGGGTGTTGTCGAAAATTTTCAGCGAGCAGGCCGTGGTCGGTCGTCTCGGGGGCGAGGAGTTCGGTGTTCTGCTATCCGGAGGCAGTGCCGAAGATCGTATTGCGCGGATCGAAGCTGCGAAGGTCATAGTCTGCAACACCAGTATTTTGATCGATTGTGGCGCGATCTCCGTCACCATCTCGGCGGGTATTGCCGACTTCACCCCGGGGCGCAGTCCGGAGGCTGTCTATGCGGCTGCCGACAACGCGCTTTATCTCGCGAAGGCCCTGGGCCGAAACCGGGTCGTGCATGAAAACGAGAGACCCCACACCGTCGTGCACTGTTCCAGTTTGCTCGATCCCGACATGACATATATGACCGCAATGCCTCGGCCCGGGTTTGGCGCCTGGGAAACCAAACGTCGCGTTCGCATTCCTGTTGCATAGACGATGACTATTTTGCATGGTCACGCTTCACAGAAACGGAACCTTCCATGCAACGCATCACCTCCTATCTTCCGGCTGGCACCCCATCTTCCCATCCGATCGAAAAGGTCGTCCTGCCGCATGATTTGCGCCATCTTCGCCGCAAGCTTCTGCATCTGGAGAGCGGCGACATGGTCATGCTCGACCTCAAGGAAGCGGTTCTGCTGGCACACGGCGATCTTCTGGTGCGCGAGGACGGCGAACTCATCGAGATCGTTGCTGCGCCGGAGAAGCTGTTCGAGATCAAGCCGCGCAACCGGTTGCATCTGATCGAGCTCGCCTGGCACCTCGGCAACCGGCATCTGCCGGCACAAATCGAGGAAGATCGTATCCTCATCCTGCGCGATCACGTCATTCGATCGATGCTCGAAGGCCTGGGTGCCGATGTTGCCGATGTCACCGAGCCTTTCCAGCCGGCGCGCGGCGCCTACCATTCGCATGGTCACGACCACGGCCATCCGGCACACGACTGACCGTCATGGGTGACGTCAGTCAAACAACTGCCCTGCTGCGGCTGATGGCCTGGCTTTCGCCGGCTTTCCCGATCGGCTCGTTTGCCTATTCCGGAGGTCTCGAAAGAGCGGTGCACGACGGACTGGTGACCAATGTCCAGGATCTCGATGCATGGTTATCCTCGGTCCTTACCCATGGTGCTGTTTGGAACGATGCGGTGTTGATGGCGGAGGCGCATACTTCGGCATCTGATCCCGAGCGGCTTACTGCCTGCGCCGAACTCGCAGAAGCTTTGGCCGGTTCGCGGGAGCGGCATCAGGAGACAATGCTACTGGGGGAAGCTTTCTTGGCGGCTGCGAGCGCATGGCCACAGATGCCGATGCTGGTTCCCGAGAGGCTTGCCTACCCCGTTGCCGTCGGCGCGGTTGCCGCAGCCCATGGGATCGGGGCACGTGACGCGATCGCGGCCTATTTGCACGCTTTCGTATCGCAGGGCGTCTCGGCGTCCATCCGGCTCAGTGTCTGTGGCCAGCGGGACGGCGTCGAGGTGCTTGCGGGGCTTGAAGCCATGGTTGCGACTACCGCCGCCAAAGCAGCGTTTTCCACCTTGGACGATCTGGGTTCGGCCGCTGTTCAGGCGGACATCGTTGCGCTCAGACACGAAACGCAACGGGTGAGGTTGTTCCGCTCGTGATCGCCGTTTTACCACTCCCATCCCGGCGGGGCGGGCTGCGGATACGTCATTTGCCTCTATCCGCCACCGTCGCGTTTCACTATCCTGATGTTTTATCGGAGTTCGAACCATGAAATCCAGAAACGGTCCCCTGCGCGTCGGTATCGGCGGTCCTGTTGGCTCCGGCAAGACGGCGCTGACGGAGAAGCTGTGCAAGGCATTGCGCGACGAGTATTCCGTCGCCGTCGTCACCAACGACATCTACACGACTGAAGATGCCGAGGCACTGGTACGGATGCAGGCGTTGCCGTCCGATCGTATCGTCGGCGTGGAGACCGGCGGTTGTCCGCACACCGCCATCCGCGAGGATGCAACCATCAACCTGCAGGCGATAGCCGGACTGAATGCGCGGATTCCGGATCTCGATATCGTCTTCATCGAATCTGGTGGCGACAACCTTGCCGCAACGTTCTCTCCGGATCTTGCCGACATCACCATCTATGTGATCTCGGTCTGCCAGGGCGAGGAAATCCCGCGCAAGGGTGGGCCCGGCATTACGAAATCGGACATGCTGGTCATCAACAAGAAAGACCTTGCGCCGCATGTCGGTGCCGATCTCGAGGTCATGGACCGCGACGCAACTCGCATGCGGGCCGATCTGCCCTTCGTTTTCTCAGACATGAAGCGCGGCGACGGTGTCGGCACAATCGTCGATTTCCTCAAGCTCCACGGCGGGCTTTGAAGCTCAGACGTTTCGAAGCGCTTCCGGATCCTTGATCTCGATCAGGCGGCCGTGGACTGTAACGCCGGAGCTTCTGAGGGTCGAGAACGCCCGCGACAGGGCTTCCGGCGCGAGGCCCAGTTTTCCTGCCAGCAGGCTTTTGGGGAAGGAAAGGCGGAGCTGGGCGGCTTCGCCGCTGCCGGCGCAGGCATTCAGCAAATAGTTGGCGACCCTCTGCGGGGCCGTCTGCAGCCTGTCATTGGCGATGCAATCGATGCTGTCTAGAAAGTGGCTCGATATGACGCTCACCATCGCCTTGTCGATCGCGCAATAGCGCTCCGCAAGACGCCGCACGGAGTGCGTCTCGAACCGGCAGAGGAGCGTCGTGTCCGTCGCCTGGGCATTGTAGCGGTATCCGCCCTCTGCATAGAGTACGCACTCCGCAAAGGTGTCTCCTGGGCCGCAAAGGCGGATATCCGCCTCCCTGCCGTCCTTGTTCAGGCGGTAGAGGCGAACATAGCCGCTCAGCACGCAGTAGAAGAATTCCGACGGCTCATTTTGGCGGAAGATAATATCGCGCGCTTCGCAGTGCACGGCTGAGGCGCTCTCGACCAGCTGGTCCGAGGCTTCTCCGATCAGCGAACTTATAAACGGCATTGTTCGGAGAAGCGACTTCTCACGCTCGCCCATCGGCAGCAGACTGCTCATGCACGAAGCCCTCCAAGAATATAATGTTCATTATAGCCACCCGAGGCTTTCACCAACTTGACCTGGATCAAGGATGCCCCTGTCGGCCAGCCATCGCAGCGCTTTCGTACCCGCCTGTTACTATCGCACATTATTCAGCGGCGTGAGGCGGCAAGTTGAGGATATACCGTTTATCGTCGCCCGCCCGGTGGGAAGGATCCTTTTGCTCCAGCCGCTCGAAGCGCCGCTCCAGATCGGTGAGTTCCGCCCGGTTCGCCGCCATGGCTGCTGCGAGACTTTCCTGGGTAACAACGACGTCGTCGGCATCCCTGCGCCCGACCAGACGTCCGAAGAGCCAGCCGAGCAGACGCGACAAGTCGTCCATGATGAGGAAGAAGGACGGCACGACAATCAGGCTCAGCACGGTTGAGACGATGATGCCGCCGATGACGGCAATTGCCATCGGCGCGCGGAACGAGCCGCCTTCGCCGACGCCCAATGCCGAGGGCAGCATACCGGCCGACATGGCAATCGAAGTCATGATGATCGGCCGCGCGCGCTTGCGTCCGGCTTCGACCATGGCTTCGACGCGCGGCATGCCCTTGTGCATCATCTCGATGGCGAAATCGACGAGCAGGATGGCGTTCTTGGTCACGATGCCCATCAGCATGAGGATGCCGATCAGCACCGGCATGGACAGCGGGTTGTGGGTGACGATCAGCGCTGCTGCGACGCCGCCGATGGCAAGCGGCAGCGAGAACAGGATGGTGAAGGGCTGGATGACATCCTTGAACAGCAGGATCAGCACCGACAGAACCAATAGCAGCCCCAGCAGCATGGCATTGATGAAGCCCTGCTGCATTTCGTTCTGTACCTTGGCGTCGCCGCTTTCGGCCAGGTGGACGCTTGCCGGAATGTTCGCGCCGGCGACGATCTGGCGGAAACGGTCGGACGCACTGTTCAGCGCGACTCCCTGCGGCAGGTCGGCGCCGATGGAGACGACGCGGTAACGGTTGTTGCGCTTGATCGAACTCAGGCCTTCAGAATAGTCGATGTCGGCCACCGTCGATAGCGGCACCGTGCCGCCGGTTGCCGTCTGGATCCTGAGTGCGCGGATGGCGGCGAGATCGCGCCGCATGTCGAGAGATGCCTGAACGCGGATCGGGATCTGGCGGTCGTCGAGCGAGATCTTCGCAAGCAACGAATCGCTGTCGCCGATGGTAGCCACCCGCAAGGTGTCGGATATCGCCTGCGGCGTGATGCCGAGCCGGGCAGCCTCGTCCTTGCGCGGATGGATCTGCAGTTCCGGACGCGGCAAGGCACCATCGGGGCTGACATTTGCCAGAAGCGGATCGGCCCGCAGCTTCGATTCCAGCGTCGCAATGGCCCCGTTGAGATCGGTTGAGCTGCGCGACAGGAAGTTGAACGACAGATCGCGTTCGCCGCGGTCGTTCAGCTTGGTGATCCGGACATCGGGGATATCACGCAGCTTGGCAAAGACTTCCTTCTCGATATCCCACTGTGGCCTAACGCGGCCCTTCGGCGTGACCTTCGGCAAATGTGGGCCGATGATCGGGATAGAGCCGAGGACGTCGTTGACGAGCCTTGTTACCAGCGACTGGTCGCGCTTGAAAAGCCCGAGCGTCACGGTCGCGCGGCGCAATTCCAGGTCGCCCTTCGGAGACGCTCCTCCGAGCACGAAGACGCTTTCGACGCCGGCGATATCCTTGACCCGCTTGTAGACGGCGTCAGTCGCTTTGTCGGTGTCGTCGAGGCGGGCATTTGGCGGCAGTTCGACGGAGAGCACGATCCGCGAAGCATCGTCAGGCGGCAGGAAGCTGCCCGGCACTTGGAAGAGAAAATAGACGGACCCGATCAGGAAGGCGATGGCCGCCAGCAGCGTCGTATAGCGCCAGCGCGTGGTCACCCGGATCATCCGCGTGTAGCCGCGCATTATGCGTCCGTCATTGTCGTGATGATCGTCCATGCCGTCTTCGGCACGCATCAGATAGGCTGCCATCATCGGCGTGATAAGCCGGGCGACCAGCAGCGAGAAGAACACGGAGAAGGCGACGGTCAGGCCGAACTGGATAAAATACTGGCCGGGGATGCCGGGCATGAAGGAGACGGGCACGAATACGGCGATGATGGTGAAGGTGGTGGCGATGACCGCCAGGCCGATTTCATCGGCAGCCTCGATTGCCGCGCGGTACGGCGTCTTGCCCATCTTGATGTGGCGGGCGATATTTTCGATCTCGACGATGGCGTCGTCGACGAGGATGCCGGTCGCCAGCGTCAGCGCGAGGAAGCTCACCAGATTGAGCGAGAAGCCCATCAGGTCCATGATCCAGAAGGTGGGAATGGCCGACAGGGGGAGGGCGATGGCCGAGATCAACGTGGCGCGCCAGTTCTTCAGGAACAGGAACACAACGATGACGGCGAGCAGCGCGCCTTCCATCAGTGTGTCGATGGCCGCCTCGTAGTTGCCATAGGTGAAGTAGACCGAATCGTCGATCAGTTCGATGCTGACGTTCGGGTTTTCCGTCCTGACCTTCGCGAGGCTTTCGGACACGGTCTTTGCGACGCTGACTTCGCTGGCGCCCTTGGCGCGGAAGACGCCGAAGGTAACCACCGGATTGTTGTTGAAGCGCGAGAAGGATTTCGGCTCCTCGTAAGTATCCTTGATCGCGCCAAGGTCGGACAGCTTCACGAAGCGCCCGTTTGACAGCGCAATCGTGGTGTCGGCAAGCTGGGCCACGTCGCGGGCATCGCCGAGCACGCGGATTGCCTGCTCGCTGCCGGCCACCTGGCCACGGCCTGAGCCGAGATCGATATTGGTGCCGCGCAGTTGCTGGTTGACGCTGAGCGCGGTGATGCCATGGGCGTTCAGCTTGTCGGGATCGAGCTCGATGCGCACCTCGCGGTTCGCACCGCCGTACCGGTCGACGCGTCCGATGCCCTTCTGGCCCTGTAGCGAGCGCTTGACGGTGTCGTCGACGAACCACGAGAGTTCCTCGAGCGTCATATTGGGAGACGAGACCGCAAAGGTCTGGATCGCCTGGCCTTCGACATCGACCTTGGAGACGATCGGCTCGTCGACGTTGCCCGGCAGGCTGCCGCGGATACGGTCGACGGCGTCCTTGGTGTCCTGGACGGCCTGCTGCGTCGGCACTTCAAGGCGGAAGACGACAACCGTCTGGGAAACGCCGTCATTGATCGTCGACTGGATTTCGTCGATGCCGTTGATGCTGGCGACGGCGTCCTCGATCTCCTTGGTCACCTGCATTTCCAGTTCCGCCGGTGAGGCGCCGTTCTGGGTTACGGTGATGTTGACGACGGGAACGTCGATATTCGGAAAGCGCGTGATCGGCAGCTTGTTGAAAGCTTGCACGCCGACAAACAGCAGCAGCACAAAAGCCAGCAGCGGTGCGACGGGATTGCGGATGGACCAGGCGGAGAAATTCATCTGAGCCCCGTTCAGTTGGTTGCAGCGGGCATATCGTGCACCGGCGTAATGTGGTCGCCGTCGCGCACGTAGGCACCCGCCTTGGCCACCACCTCGTCGCCGGCATTCAGGCCCTTGACGATCTGGATGTAGGCGCCGTCCTGGATACCGGTTTCAACGCTGACGAACTTGACGATCCCGTTTTCGACCCTGCGGGCGGACGATCCCTGTGGCTCGTTGTTGACAGCAGTCAGCGGCAAGGCGATGCCGTCCGTCTGGTTTATGACGATCTCTGTGCTGCCGTACATGCCGGCGCGTGCCTTGCTGCCATCGTCGATGTAAATGTGGACCGCGCCGAGCCGGGTGACGGCATCGACGGTCGGGGAGACGAGACGCACCGAGCCGGTCAGCTTTTCGCGACTGCCGGAGAGCGAGACGGTGGCCTTCTGCCCTGCCTGAATCTTGGTTATATCGCTCTCTGAGACGTCGGTGACCAGCTCGAGGGCGCTGTCCCGGATGATGGTAAACAGCGGATCGCCTGAGCCATTGGCAATGGCGCCAACGCGGGCGTTGCGCGAAGCGACCGTGCCGCTGACGGGCGTCTTGACGCCGGTGCGGGCAAGCTTCAGGTCGATGTCGGCGATCTGGCTGTCGACCACCTTGAGATCGGCTTCCTGGACGGCGATGGCTTGTTCGGCCGACGTCACCCTTGCCTTGTTGGCTGCTGCCGACGCCGTTGCCTGCTCGACGGTCGAAACCGAGACGGTCCCCTTTTCACCCATGGCGACGGAGCGTGCGCGCTGCAATTCGGTCTGGGCGTCGTTGGCTTGCGCCTCGATCAGCTGGGCGTGCAACTGGGCAAGCGTCGCCTGACCCTTGGCGCGCGTTGCCTGCGTCTCGGCTTTCTGGAGCACCAGCGCATCGTCGCTCAGCGTCGCCAGCGTGCTGCCGGCCGTTACCTTGTCGCCAACGTCGGCATGCAACGTCTTGATCGGCAGGCCATCGACGAGCGGCTGGATGTAGACTTCCTCGACTGCCTTGACCGTTCCGGTGGCGACGATTTTCTCGACCATGTTGCGCTTCACGGCCTGCGTCACGACGATGGCTGGAAGGTTCTGCTTGGGAGCCGCAACAGCAGTTTCCTCCGCGCTTGCGGCAAAGGCGGGCAGCAAGCTCAAGAGCAGGAATGCGGTGGTCTGGGCTTTGAGCGGCGTGCGGAACATGCTGTTCTTTCGAATGTTGCGGTCGATCGTCGGGCGTTTGGAAATGCGGCAGTTCTCGATGCTCGGTTTACTCGCCATCTGCAATAGCGCTCTCACCTGTGAAAACGCGCCGTAGACCCCTTTGACAAGGTTACGACCCGTTCCAAACTTCGGATCATGAAGTTCAATACTAGCAAAAATAAGTTTTGAAAGCGCCTTGTTTGAAAGTTCCTGAGAGCGCCCTCCAGATTGGAGGTGGCGACACTCCGTTGGACTTCCACAAGGCGTCGGGATGCTGTTCCGGCTCTATGAATTTTCGGCGAAAAGACTGCTCTTTCCAAGGACACCGAGCAGCATTCTCAATCCGGGCTGGTGCACGGCTTCAATGGCCTCCGGAAAGGGTACCCATCTCATGATGCGCTGACCTTTCTCCGGAAACTCCGTAACGGCAAGGCGGACATCGAGAAGGTGGACTGAAACACGGTAGGACGCGTTCGTGCCCTCCTTGCGGTAGGCAAATGCTCCGAGTATCTCGGGCGCGCACGTGCCGCGTATGCCGGCCTCCTCGAAAGCTTCGCGCTCCGCCGCCTGTGCGGAGGTTTCGCCAGCTTCGACATTGCCTTTGGGGATGCCCCATCGCCCGCTCCGACGACTGGTGATCAGCAGCACCTCGCGCGAAATCCGGCGATAGCAGATTGCGCCCGCCTGCTCGAACAGCGGCTGTGCAGTCTGCTTCAGGGCAGGCGCCCCCGTCTGCAGCTTCACCGTCGGCTCATCCATGGCAGCGCATACCTGGAGCCTTCAATGGGACCCATACCAATGATGACGTCATCGCCAGAACCTTTTGACATCGAGCAGATCGTCCAGCGCATCCGCGGATGCATGGAGCAACTTGGTCTTCTTTCCTGTCGGGGATAGCCTGCCGGCATCCGGGTGGTCTTCCAGGCCGTGATCACGAAGGACTGCCGGCGCCGTGGCGAGATCGTTGACGCCGCCCAGATGTTCCTGGAGTTTCTCAAGAGCTTTCACGAACTCCCTGTGGCGCCTTCGTCCTTGCTTGTCGCTGAACAAGGAGGCGAAAAACTCGGCGGCGTAGCGAAGTTTCTTCGCATCCTTTCTAACCTCGTGGCGCTCCGTGTCGGTTCCATCTGCCAGAAGTCTCGCATTTCGCCTGATGGTCTTGCGCAGGCGGTCGAGAGCATGGGAGGCGAACTCCGAGGCCGGCGCGTGGCGCGCTTCCCGGGTTTCCTCCATCTCCAGATAGGCGCCGCACCATAGCCACTCGATGAAATCCATGGCCAACCGCCGTGCGCGCGGAGATGCCATCGCCTCTATGGCGTGATCGTATTTTTCGGTGCGCAGAACCTTCAGGCGGTCGCGAAGCTCGCCGTTGTCTGCGGTCGATACGAGAATGTCGAAGTTGCGCGCATCGCCCATGACCGAGGCCAGCCATTTCAGTTCGGCGGCAATTCTGCCTGCCTCGGGATCGACCAGGATAGGCTTGAAGATCGACAAGGCCGAACGGAGCCGGCGCAGGGCGACGCGGCCCTGATGCAGCACTTCCGGGTTTCGTCGATCGGCCAGCACCGTCTCGTTCAGGCGAAATTGCCGGAAGCAGGATTGGGCAATGGTCTGGAAGGCCGTCACGGCGTTGGCCGTTCGGTCGAGCTGCACGGGCTCGGCCTTATAAAAATGCTGCAAAGGCGCGATCAGGGCGTAACCGCGTTCGGATTTCGAAAGCACCCCGAGGCGCAGGCCGTCGATATCCTGGATGGTGCGCGCGGCGCGAAAGAGATCGAGGGTGTTGCCGTCCTTCAATTCCAGTTCGACCTCGCACACCGGGCTTCGGCGGTCCCCGGCGATGACAATGCCCTCGTCGACGACGATCTCGATTTCGGAGCCGTCCTCCCTGTGCAGCCATTTCTTTCGCTGCACCTGCACTATGAACTGGACCACCAGTGCATCGGCATCGAGATCGGGCCATAGGTCTGTGGAAATGGGCGCGGTGTGATCGAGAACAGGGACGTCCGTCTCGACGGTCGATTCCCATTCAGGGCGTGCAAACAGGCCGGCAGTGCTCTGGTGCGTTGCCTTGATCGTCTGGGTGCGGACATCGCCTGCCTGCCGGATGCGAAGCGAAAAGCCTGCGTTGCGCAACGTCTGGTCAGCGGTGTCGAAGTAGAGCGCGCGCTGCTCGAAGACCGCCAATGGCTCGCCCAGCAGTGGCGAGTTCAGAAGCCTGTCCTTGGCTTCCTGCGACAATTCGAGCTTCAGTTCGATTTCGCGTGTCAAATGTCATTCTCCAGGTTGCAACACGCCATAGCCCTCAAGTGTTAAGGCTTGCCGCTCCAGCCTTCCCGACGCCACTGGTCCGCACGCTCGTCGATGTCGATGGAGCCTTCGTCGTCGAGGATATTGCGGGCGATGTCGTACTGCGCCTTGTCGACGTCGATCACCGATACCAGAAAACCGCCGCGTCGCAGGCCTTCGGAATAGGCGGCTCGCTCGTGGTCGGCGAAGAACCAGTTTTCGAGCTTGTGCCAGAAGTCGACCGGCTCCGCTGCAGTTGCCGGCTCGTCGCCTTCGCTGGCGATATTGGGCAGGAAATGGACGGCTTCGGACGGAATGCCGGCGTCTTGCAGGCGGGCGACTGCCGATGCAGCTTCGCTCCTGCTGTCGAAGATCGCCGAGAGCGTGCAGGCGGACGCCGGGCGGAAATCCGGGTCGTTTTCGCTGGAGATGTTGTTCATATCGGTCTCCTCGTTCGGCTGCGATCAAAGCGAGTGTCGCTGGAAATGGCGCGGCTGGCAACACGCAGTCCGCTACCGAGCGGATGCTCCACCGCAGGATGAAAATCTGCAGGTCGAGGACCCAGATATCGCGACGATAGCTGCTGCGGGTGACAATCAGTTTACAGCCCGTGCGCCTTCATTTCGGCCGGGTCGGGCGAAAGTGGTTGATGAACCGATCGTTTCCGAGCCTATTTTGCCTCGGGATCCGGGATCTGACGCCGCAATTTCACCACCCCTCAAACGCAGAAACGCGCAGGCATGAGGACCCGCGCGTTTCAGGATTTTTCGAGCTTCAGAGACTACTTCAGCGCGGCATCGGTGATGGCGTGCGTCCAGGCGTCCTTTGGCTCCTTGGTGATGATCTTCTGGTCCAGCAGGGCCTTCTCGGTGCGCTCGTAGAGTGCCTTGTCGAGCTTGCCGGAGCCGATCAGCTTGGCGACTTCGCCGGCCATGAACTTCTGGTGGGCTTCGTCCTGGCCGCCATTGTCGACGACGATTTCGGCGGCTTCGTCAGGATGCTCGACGGCGTATTTCCAGCCCTTCATGGAGGCACGGACGAACTTGACCATCTTTTCCTTGAAGGCCGGGTCTTTGAGCTTCGTTTCGTTGGCGTAGAGGCCGTCTTCCAGCAGGTTCACGCCGAGCTTGGTATAGTTGAAGACGGTGAGGTCCTCAGGTTTGAAGCCGGCATCGAGGACCTGGCCATATTCGTTGTAGGTCATCACCGAGATGCAGTCGGCCTGCTTCTGGATCAGCGGCTGGACGTCGAAGCTCTGCTTCAGGACGGTGACACCGTCCGTGCCGCCCGATGTCGGGATCTTCAGCTTGTTCATCCAGGCGAAGAATGGATATTCGTTGCCGTAGAACCAGACGCCGAGCGTGTGGCCCTTGAAGTCGGCTTCGGTCTTGACCGGGCCGTCCTTGCGGCAGACCATTTCAAGGCCGGACTTCTCGAATGGCTGGGCGATGTTGATCAGCGGCACGCCCTTTTCGCGGGCAACCAGGGCGCCGCCCATCCAGTCAACGATCACGTCAGCGCCGCCGCCGGCGATGATCTGCTCAGGAGCGACATCAGGACCGCCCGGCTTGATGTCGACGTCGAGGCCTTCCGCCTTGTAGAAGCCCTTGTCCTTGGCGACGTAGTAGCCGCCGAACTGGGCCTGCGCGACCCATTTCAGCTGCAGCGTCACCTTGTCGGCAGCAAGTGCTGACTGGGCTGCGGCAACGGCCATGGTGCCGGCCATCAATGTCATGACTATTTTTTTCATTTTCTTCCCTTTTCCCTCTGAAGTTATGCCTGCGATCCCTGGCCAGGATAGCAGGCCGTCTAGCCACCACGGCTCGACGGATGCCAGAAAGTCGTTGCCCTTTCCACCAAGGCCACGACGCCATAGAAAACGGAGCCGGCAATCGCCGCCACCGTGATTTCCGCCCACACCATGTCGACGTTCATCCGGCCGATTTCGGTCGAGATGCGAAAGCCCATGCCGACGATGGGGGTGCCGAAGAATTCCGCGACGATCGCACCGATCAGAGCCAGCGTCGAGTTGATCTTCAATGCGTTGAAGATGAACGGTGCTGCGGCTGGAAGCCGGAGCTTGAACAGGGTCTGGGTGTAACTCGAGGCGTAGGTGCGCATCAGGTCACGCTCTATCGCTCCCGATGCCGCAAGGCCTGCCACGGTGTTCACCAGCATCGGAAAAAAGGTCATGATGGTAACCACGGCCGCCTTCGATTGCCAGTCGAAGCCGAACCACATGACCATGATCGGGGCGACGCCGATGATTGGCAGGGCGGAGGCGAGGTTGGCAATCGGCATCAGGCCGCGCCTCAGGAAAGCGAAGCGGTCGGCGAGGATCGCCACCAGAAATCCGCTGATGCAGCCGATGACGTAGCCGGCGATCACCGCCTTGAAGATCGTCTGGCGAACGTCGGCGGCAAGGATCGGCAAGGAGCTGGCAATTCGGACGGCAATGGCACTCGGCGGCGGCAGGATGATGAACGGGATGCCGGCGCCACGCGTAGCGGCCTCCCAGATGATCAGGATCCAGGCACCGAAGATCGCCGGAATAAGCAGCCTCAGGACCGTACCGGAAAAGCGCGAGTGCGGGCGGATATCCGAAAGAATGCTGACGCAGCGCCAGGCAAGCAGCCACGCCGATGCCAGCAAAAGGAAGAATGACAGTCTGGCGGCGCCCTCATTGCCGGTGATTGCGGTCAACAGCAGCCAGGCGACTTCATGGGCTGCCAGAAACAGGATGGCAGCACTGATCGCCGGCGGCAGTGTCAACTGCGACAGAAAGCATGAGATGATGATCATGAAGAAGATCAGGGCGCTGATACCGGGCAGGATGGGGTCGCCGCTGCCCGGCTCGATCAGCGGAAAGGTGAGGGCGGCGCCGATGCAAAGTAGGATCGCCACGAGGCTTTGCCAGGAATACTGGAGGTTCTTCATGATGGGCGCCTCCCCATCGCACGGTCGACGATGCGGGCGGCAATGCTGACAATGCCGACGAGGAGGGCCGCCAGCACCGAGCCCGCGACGAGGGCCGCCCAGATGTCGATCGTCTGGCTGTAATAGGAGCCGGCGAGGAGTTTTGCGCCGATGCCGGCGACAGCGCCGGTCGGCAATTCAGCGACGATGGCGCCGACCAGGCTCGCCGCAATACCGACCTTCATCGAGGTGAACAGGTAAGGCACGGACGCGGGCAGACGCAGCTTCCAGAATGTCTGGGTGGCTGTGGCCTTGTAGGTGCGCATGAGGTCTAGGTGCATGGCTTCGGGTGAGCGAAGACCCTTGACCATGCCGACCGTCACCGGGAAAAACGACAAGTAGGTCGAAATCAGTGCCTTGGGGATCAGCCCGGTGATGTCGACCGCGGCGAGCACGACGATGACCATCGGCGCGATGGCGAGCACCGGCACGGTCTGGGAGGCGATGATCCAAGGCATCAGGCTGCGGTCGAGCGTGACCACATGGACGATGCCGATGGCGATGAGGATGCCGAGAAGCGTGCCGAAAACGAAGCCGACGGCTGTGGATGTCAGCGTGATCCAGGCGTTGTAGACGAGGCTGCGGTTGCTATCGATGGCGCGCAGGAAGGTGTTGTCGAAAACCGCGATTGCCACCTGGTGCGGCGCCGGAAGCGTCGGCTTCGGCTGCGCCATCGTCCTGCCGATGAACTCCAGTGGGCCTGTGGACACGCCGGCGCGGCTGTCGAGGTCGATCTGGAAAGGGGCGTTCATGATAACGGTGGCGACATACCAGATCGCCAGGATGGCGAGGAGAACGGTCGTCACGGGAATGAACTTGTGCCGGAAAAACTGTTCGTTCTCCATGCTCACGCCTTTCCCTGCAAAGGAAGCAGCATCAGCGCCATCGAGACGACGCCGAGCCCGACGCCTGCCATCTGCGCCAAGCTGAGGCGTTCGCCGAAGACGGCAAAGGCGATGATGTTGATGGCGACCAATTGCACGATGGCCGAGGCGGAGATGGCAAGGCCAAGGCCGCCCTCGCGCATCAGCCGCACCATCATCAGGTTTCCGACACAGTAGAGCCCGAGGGACAGCACGAGGATCAGGACATTGCTGGTGGCGATATAGGCCCGCGATGCGGTGGCGCCGCCGAGGAAGATCAGCATGGCGCCGCCGAGCCAGAGGAGGAAGGTGCCGTTCATGGCTTATTCCTCATAGGAGTGGCCGGCGCGCAAGCCTTCGCGGACGCGATGGGCGATGGCAAGGAATTCGGGCGTTTCTCGGATGCCGAGAGGGCGCTCCGCCGGCAGCGTCGATTCGATGATATCGGTCACCCGGCCGGGGCGCGGCGACATCACGACGATCCTCGTCGACAGGTAGACCGCTTCGGGGATCGAGTGGGTGACGAAGCAGATCGTCTTGTTGGTGCGGGCCCAGAGTTTCAGCAGTTGCTCGTTCAGATGATCACGGACGATCTCGTCGAGTGCGCCGAAAGGCTCGTCCATCAGCAGGAGGTCGGCGTCAAAGGCGAGCGCCCGGGCGATCGAGGCGCGCTGCTGCATGCCGCCCGACAGTTGCCAGGGATGCTTCTTCTCGAAGCCTGTGAGGTTGACGAGGTCCAGCGTCCGGGCGATGCGCTTGTCGCGCTCGTCCTTGGCGTAGCCCATGATCTCCAGCGGCAGGGAGATATTCTTCTCGATGGTACGCCACGGATAGAGAGCGGGTGCCTGGAAGACATAGCCATAGGCACGCGCCTTGCGGGCCTCTTCAGGCGTCATGCCGTTGACGTCGATTTCACCTGAGGTCTTCTTTTCGAGATCGGCGATGCAGCGCAGAAAGGTTGTCTTGCCGCAGCCGGAAGGGCCGATGAAGGAGATGAAATCGCCCTTGCGGACATCGAGATCGACGTTGCTCAGCGCATGCACCGGACCATCGCTCGTCTGGTAGGTGAGACAGAGATTTCGGGCAGACACGACGGATGCCGCGATCTTCTGTTCTGGCGTGGATGCGATTACCGACATTTCTTCACGGGTCCCAATTTTGTCCCGTCCTCGAAAAGGATGCGGTAACTGCTCTTGTCTACACGGATGATATCAACTCTCTCTTCTCCAGCGCTGTCTTCACCTTCTGCCTGGCACGCGGCAGTGACGGTGAACCTGTCGTTGCTGGTCTTGACGATCTTCTTGAACTCGCAGCTAGAAACGGACGTCGTCACGGCATCCGGCGTCAGCAGCAGGAATGTATCGGCGCCGCTCGATTCTCCGGTCTTTGCATAGATGCATCCTTCCTTGCTGCCATAGTTGCCGCCGATGGCCAGTCCCAGGCCATCGGCGTTGGCATAGGTCGGGACGAGCAGAATGGCGGTGACCAGAAGGTGGCGGGCGCGCACAGTTACACCCCGCTTGCCGGGATGCCGGTGCGCTGGACCTTGCGGGGCGCGACGACGTCTTTCCAGGTGGAGAGGGCCTTGTTGACGGCGGCGAAGGGTTCGCGCTTTACAAACTTGCCGTGGCCTTCCTGGGTCTTCACCGTCGTCTCCTCGATGGCAACGACACCGCGCGTCAGCGTATAGCGCGGCAGTCCGATGACCTGCTTGCCCTCGAAGACGTTGTAGTCGATGGCCGACTGCTGGTTTCCAGCCGAGATCGTCTTGGCGCGCGTGGGGTCCCAGACGACGATATCGGCGTCCGCACCGACTAGGATCGCGCCCTTCTTCGGATACATGTTCAGGATCTTGGCAATGTTGGTGGAGGTGACCGCGACGAACTCGTTCATCGTCAGGCGGCCAGTGGCGACGCCATGGGTCCACAGCATCGGCAGACGGTCTTCGAGGCCGCCCGTGCCGTTGGGGATCTTGGTGAAGTCGCCGACGCCGAAGCGCTTCTGCTCGGTGGTGAAGGCACAGTGGTCAGTCGCGACGCATTGCAGCGAGCCTGACTGCAGACCCGCCCACAGGCTGTCCTGATGCAGCTTCGAGCGGAACGGTGGCGACATGACGCGGCGGGCGGCGTGGTCCCAGTCCTCGTCGAAATATTCGGTCTCGTCGAGCGTCAGGTGCTGGATCAGCGGCTCGCCATAGACGCGCATGCCATTCTGGCGGGCGCGGCGGATCGCCTCGTGTGCCTGCTCGCAGGAGGTGTGGACGACATAGAGCGGCGCGCCGGCCATATCGGCGATGATGATAGCGCGGTTGGTCGCTTCGCCCTCGACAGCGGCAGGCCGGGAATAGGCGTGGGCCTCGGGACCATTGTTACCCGCCGCCATCAGCTTTGCCTGCATCTGGGCGACGATATCGCCGTTCTCGGCATGCACCATCGGCAAGGCGCCAAGCTCGGCGCAGCGCGAGAACGAGTGGAACATCTCGTCGTCGTCGACCATCAGGGCACCCTTGTAGGCCATGAAGTGCTTGAAGGAGTTGATGCCCTTGTCCTTGACGACAGTCTCCATCTCGTTGAAGACCTGCTCGCCCCACCAGGTCACCGCCATGTGGAAGGCATAGTCGCAATTGGCGCTGGCGGACTTGTTGTCCCAGCGGTTTAGCGCATCGAGCAGCGACTGGCCGGGCTCCGGCAGGCAGAAA
The DNA here is from genome assembly GCF_019355815.1 of Rhizobium sp. B21/90. Taxonomy (NCBI): domain Bacteria; kingdom Pseudomonadati; phylum Pseudomonadota; class Alphaproteobacteria; order Hyphomicrobiales; family Rhizobiaceae; genus Rhizobium; species Rhizobium sp. B21/90. The sequence continues at coordinate 1,402,611 of NZ_CP072162.1, forward strand.
TCGACGACCATCGTCGTGCCACCTGCAAGCGCTGCGCGCGTGCCGCTTTCGAAATTGTCGGCCGAGTAGGTGCCCATGAACGGCATCTCGAGATGCACATGCGGATCGATCCCGCCCGGCATGACATAACAGCCGGTGGCGTCGAGCACTTCGTTGCCCAAAAGGTTTGGCCCGATCTCGACAATCACACCGTCCTCGATCTTGACGTCGGCCTTGTAGGTCAGGTCGACCGTGACAACGGTGCCGTTCTTAATGACTGTGCTCATGGCTTTCGTTCCCGATTGTGAAATTTTCGGTGTTCAAACGTTTTCTTAAGAGAGGATCGTGCCTCGCCGGGAGTGCGGCATGCGTCCCCTTCTCCCCGCAGGGGAGAAGGGAGAAGACACAGCCCCCGCAGCCTTGCTATCGCTCGACGTGACCAGCATCGTCTACTCCACGATCCCCGCCGTCTCCACCACCGCGTGGAACAGTACGTCGGCGCCGGCTGACGCCCATTCCTTGGAAATCTCTTCCGCCTCGTTGTGGCTGAGGCCGCCGACGCAGGGGCACATGATCATCGTGGCAGGGGCCACCTTTGCGGCCCAGCAGGCGTCGTGGCCGGCGCCGGAGATGATGTTCATGTGGCTGAGGCCGAGCTTTTCGGCGGCGTTGCGGACCGCTGACACCAATGTTGGATCGAAGGTGACCGGATCGAAATGGCCGACGGCCTCGATAGAGCAGCCGACGCCGAGGGCTTCGGCGATGCCTGCCGCCTCGGTCTCGATCCTTTCGCGCATCCGGTCGAGTTTGGCTAGATCCGGCGTCCGGATGTCGACTGTGAAGACGACCTTGCCGGGCAGCACATTGCGGGAGTTGGGAGAGAAGAATACCTGGCCGACACCACCAACAGCGCCCGGCTGGTTCTCCATCGCCACGGCCTGGACCATCTCGATAATTCTTGACATGGCAAGGCCGGCGTTGACGCGCAGCGCCATCGGTGTCGAGCCGGTATGGGCTTCGCGGCCAGTGAGCGTGATCTCCAGCCACCATAGGCCCTGACAGTGGGTGACGACGCCGATCGCCTTGTTTTCTGCTTCGAGGATGGGGCCTTGCTCGATATGGTATTCGAAGTAGGCGTGCATCTTGCGGGCGCCGACTTCCTCGTCGCCGAGCCAGCCGATACGCTTCAGTTCGTCGCCATAGGTCTTTCCGTCCGGATCCTTGCGGCTGTAGGCGTAGTCGAGATCGTGAATGCCGGCAAAGACGCCAGAGGCCAGCATCGCCGGAGCAAAGCGGGCGCCCTCTTCATTGGCCCAGTTGGTGACGACGATTGGATGCTTTGTCTTGATACCGAGATCGTTCATGGTGCGCACGACTTCGAGACCGGCCAACACGCCGAGAACGCCGTCGTACTTGCCGCCGGTCGGCTGGGTGTCGAGATGCGAGCCGACGTAGACCGGAAGTGCGTCGGGATCGGTACCGGGCCGGGTGGCAAACATTGTGCCCATGCGGTCGACGCCGACAGTCATTCCGGCTGCTTCGCACCATTGCTGGAAGAGATGGCGGCCTTCGCCATCGGAATCGGTGAGCGTCTGGCGGTTGTTGCCGCCGGCAATGCCTGGTCCGACCTTCGCCATATCCATCAGCGCATCCCAAAGGCGGTCGCCATTGATACGCATGTTTTCGCCTGGTGCGGCCACCATATGATAATCCTCGCCCGTTTTGTCGCGGCCATGCGAGCGGCATGACCGGTCGTTCCCTTGGTCTTGCTGCGGAGCGTTTTTTGTTTTTCTTGCTCCGGAAAATCGACGGTTGCCTTTGTATGGCAACTCATCGATAATTTGACCGATTGGTAAACATTACAGCTTCCACGCCGGTGCTCAAGATGAAAATCGCGAAAAGCGGCGACAAAATACAGGCAGATACCCGGACGATCAGATTTGGCGCCGGCGCGTGGCGGAAGTGACAACTGCGCGGGTTTCAAGGAGAAGCGAAATCGACATGGCCACCCCCAGAGCGGCGAAGACGCAGCGCCGCACCCGCATCCAGGAAGTAAAGGAAGAGGTCATTCTCGAGGCCGCCCTCGATGTCTTTTCAATGCATGGTTTTCGCGGTTCCACCATCGACCAGATTGCCGAGGTTGCCGGCATGTCGAAGCCCAATCTGCTCTATTATTTCCGCACCAAGGAGGCGATCCACCGAGCCCTGATCGATCGCGTTATGTACACCTGGCTCGAACCGCTGCGCGTCTTCAATCCGGAAGGAAATCCCGAGAGCGAGATCCGCAGCTATATCCGTCGCAAGCTGGAAATGGCCCGGGATTTTCCGCGCGAAAGCCGGCTGTTTGCCAACGAGATGCTGCAGGGTGCACCGCATGTCGAGGACGAGCTGAAGGGGCCGCTGAAGAGCCTTGTCGACGAGAAGGCGGCGGTGATCCGCGCCTGGGCGAAGGCCGGCAAGATCGCCAAATGCGACCCATATCACTTGATTTTCTCGATATGGTCGACCACGCAGCACTATGCCGACTTCGACGTCCAGGTGCGCGCGGTCCTCGGGCAGGGGAGCTCCGGCGAGGGCCGGTTCGAGGATGCCGCCCGTTATCTCGAGCAGCTTTTCGTCAACGGACTGATGATCCCGCAGAAGAAGGCGTAATCACCGGCATTCACTCGTCGCGCGGCCTGAGGACGACTGCCAGAAATGCCTCGATGCTCTCCCAGGTGTAGGGCTTCTGCAGGACGGGGATCTCCGCATAGGTGTCGCCCTGTGGGATGCTGTCTCCGTAGCCGGTCACGAAGCCGAACGGGATATTCATGCCTATTAGCCGGTCGGCGATGGGAAAGCTCGTCTCCACGCCGAGATTGACGTCCAGCAGCGCCATCTGGAGCGGCTGCTGGTCTAGGGCGGCGAGCGCCTGCGACACGTTGGGGACGGCGATGACCTCGGCAGCGCCGAGGCTTTTCAGAATATCCTCACCGTTCATGGCAATGATCAGATTGTCTTCCACAAGCAACACTGACATTCCGGCGAGTGGTTGTTGGCCGAGCGGCGCGGAAGCAATCTGGCTGTCGATCATTTCTTTCTGCGGAGCGGTGAGGACGGCGACGCTGACAAAGGTCACGAATTTCGCCGGAATGACAAAATCGGCTTCCAGGCCGCCTTCGGCAAAGCGGATGCTGGTCTCGCCGTCCAGATCGTAGATGAACGAGCGTCGGATGATCGTCGATCCGAAGCCGACGCGCGTTGGTGTGGTCACGGCAGGGCCGCCGCTTTCACGCCACTGGATGCGCAGATTGCCCTCGGCATCCCGATCCCAGTCGATCGCAACGACGCCCGCAGCCGAAAGGCTGCCGTACTTGACGCTGTTGGTAACGAGTTCGTGGAAGACCAGCGACGATGTCGTAAAGGCTTTCGGGTCCAGCAGCACCTCCTGGCCGTTGATATCCAGTCGGCCGGAGGTCTTGCCGAGATACGCGGCACTTTCCGCTTCGAGCAACTGCCTGAACGAGGCCGGCGCCCATTGGTCCTGGGTCAGCTGGTCGTGGGCGCGGCCGAGCGATTGCACGCGTCCCTGAAGCTGCTCGATGTAGCCGTCGACAGAAAGATCGGCGGATTTCGAGTGACGAATCAACCCTCCGATCAGGCTGAGGATATTTCGGACGCGGTGGTTGAGCTCGGCAATCAGCAGTTCCTGACGCTCGCTCGCAACACGCCGCTCCGCATTTGCTTCCTCGGAGAGGCGCAGGATCACTTCGATCAGGGCCACTCGGATTGTCTCGGCGACGCGCAGTTGAGGGGTGGTGAAGGCGAGGGAGTGGCCGCGCACCATTTCCGACCAGCTCTCGAAGCTCTTGCGCGGCGAAAGGCGTGGACCGCCCGGACCATATTCGGCAGGTTTGTTAGGATCGCCTGCCCAGCGTACCGAGCGGATGATCTCCTGGCGAAAAAGGATGACATAGTCCCGGGGAGAGCGGGAAATCGGGATAGCCAGAAGGCCGCAGACATGGGTGCTCTCGTCCCAGTCCGGATACCAGCTGCGAATGCTGTCCGTCGCGAAGACCCTGCCTGCGGCATTTCGATTGAGTAGCGACGTCAGTTCGGCGACCTGATCTTCGGAGACGGTGGCGCCGCTCAGAGCCATGCGCCCGTCGATCCAGACGCCCACTCCGTCTGCCGGAATGACATCGGCGAGAGCGTCGATCAGCCAAGCGGGGTCATCGAGCAAGCTGGTATTGCCGGCGACCGATGTCAGCAGGCGATCGCCGATCTGCTTAGCCTTGCGCTCGTATTCAAGCGCAATCCGCCGTTCGCGGCTTTCCAGGCGCGAGGCGAACATCTGCCCGAGCAATTCGGCATTGGCGCGTCGTTCCAGCGAGGGCAGGCGAGGGCTGTAGTGATGGCAGGCAAACAGGCCCCACAGGGAACCCTCGACAACGATCGAAATCGACATCGATGCTTCCACACCCATGTTCTTCAGATATTCGATATGGATCGGCGATACCGAGCGCAGAACCGACATGGAAAGATCGAGCGGCTGTCCATGTTCGGTCAGCTGCGGTGCGATCGGCACAGGAACGGCATCGACGTCGGAGATGATCCTGAACAGGTTGCGGAGATAGAGTGCACGCGCCTGGACTGGAATGTCGGAGGCAGGATAGTGCAATCCGAGAAAAGAGCCGATGCCCGATCGCGCCGCTTCCGCCACGACTTCGCCTGCGCCGCTCTCGTCGAAACGATAGATCATAACGCGGTCGAAGCCGGTCAGTGCGCGCGCCTGCCGTGCGCCTTCGCGGAAGAAGGCCTGCTGTGTGTCCGTCTGGTCGAGGCGCGCGGTCATGCTGCGAATCGATATCGCCCCACTTTCGTCGGCCGCAGGCGACGGCTCTGCCTCGATGATTATCTGTCTATCCGAAATATGCAGCGCAATGTCGAAGCGTGCGCCACCTTCACGCAGCACGACGCCGAACAGGCGTTCGACGGTATCCTGCCCGCGGATCACGGCCATCCGGTTGCGCAGCGTGTGCACAGCGTCCGGGGTAAACAATTCCGTCAGCGGCCGGCCCAGGATCTGCTCGTGCTCCACGCCGATGAACTCGCCGAGATTGACAGAGGCCCGTGCAATCAACCAATCGGACGACAATGCCAGGAGAAAGCCGAACGGCTGTATCGTGCCGAGCTGGTGGATCGGCTCACGATCGCAATTGGTTAGGTCGATACGCTGCAATTCATCGGTCAAAAGGCGGATTTCTCCAGTTCGAGTTCGGCGGCGGCCCTGAAAGCGGCAAATACAGACCTAGCCGCCGCTATCGCGCGCTCCCTGTCAACGGGTGCAGCCGCATCCAGCCTATCCATAAACGCTTTCATGGCGCCTTTGGGTCCCTGGTAGGAGAGATATGCGGAGGGAAAATGTTCCGGTACGCGCTTTGCAAGCATCGCGCCGCCCAGTTTCGAACCTTCGATGACATAGGCTGCGCCCCAGACTTCATCGTCGGAGGAGAAGGCAGCCAAGGTGACAGGCGGGGGCATGACCAGCTCCAGCGTCGCCATGTCGGCTCGCAACAGATGGCTACGGCGACGCTCCGGCCAATCCGGGAAGATGCGGGCAATTCCGGCGGCCTCCAGAGCTTGCTCGGTTGCCGGAAGGGCGCGCGCGTGGCCTGCCAGAAATGCAGTATATTGGACGCGATCGGTCATGTCGAAGCGACCAAACAGATGGTCGACAACATCATGGTACTCGGCAGTGCCGGCACGGAGGGCATTTCGAAAGGTCATTCAGTCGGTCCGAACAGCATATTTACTGCCCAGTGAGAGCACCAAGAACCCGGTATACCTGAGGGCTGGATTATATCCAGTCAAAGCCGAGTTTTCGGTTACTTTTCATGGAATTATCAATTGTATAAGGCCTGTCTCGATTATCGGCCTGGCATTCCCGTGAGGGTCGACCATACAGGAAGGGCCCCCACGTTGTAAAACGATGTGGTGGGGCCCGTTCCAAGATCGGTAACAGTTGACTGACGACGGGGGCCTATTCGGCCGCCTGGCGTGCCATCGGGTTGTTGGGATGCGTCGTCCAGTTGGCGTAGTTCGGGTCGACAATCTTGCCGGTTCGCGTGTCGAGAGCGCCAGCCGGGAGTTCCTCCATGGTGATGCAGTTTTCGACGGGACAGACGCTGACGCAGAGATTGCAGCCAACGCATTCCTCGTTTTTGACCTCGAAATGCCGTATGCCATCGACCATGTTGGTGATCGCCTGGTGGGAGGTGTCCTCGCAGGCGATGTAGCAGCGGCCGCATTTGATGCAGGCATCCTGATCGATCTTGGCCTTGGCGATGTAGTTGAGATTGAGATACTGCCAGTCGGAGACATTCGGAACAGCACGGCCTATGACATCGTCGAGCGTCCGGTGACCCTTTTCGTCCATCCAGTCGGAGAGGCCGGTAATCATTTCCTGTACGATTTTGAAGCCGTAGGTCATGACGGCGGTGCAGACCTGCACGTTGCCAGCGCCAAGAGCCAGAAATTCTGCGGCGTCGCGCCATGTGGTAATGCCGCCGATGCCGGAAATCGGCAGGCCGTGGGTCTGCGGATCGCGGGCGATCTCAGCCACCATGTTGAGCGCGATCGGCTTGACGGCGGGGCCGCAATAGCCGCCGTGGCTGCCCTTGCCGCCGACAGTCGGGTTCGGGGCGAAATTGTCGAGATCCACCGAAACGATCGAGTTGATGGTGTTGATCAGCGATACCGCGTCGGTTCCGCCGGATTTGGCAGCGCGGGCGGGATTGCGGATATCGGTTATATTCGGCGTCAGCTTGGTGATGACCGGCATTCGCGTGTATTGCTTGCACCAGCGAACGACCATCTCGATATATTCCGGCACCTGTCCGACCGCAGCACCCATGCCGCGCTCCGACATGCCGTGCGGACAGCCGAAATTGAGTTCGATGCCGTCGGAGCCGGTTTCCTCGACCAGCGGCAATATCGCCTTCCAGGCCTGCTCCTCGCAGGGAACCATGATCGAGGCGATCAGCGCCCGATCCGGCCATTTCATCTTGATCTCCTTCATCTCCCGCAGGTTCGTATGGAGGTCGCGGTCGGTGATGAGTTCGATGTTGTTAAGCCCGAGCAGACGGCGGTCGGCGCCCCAGATGGCGCCATAGCGCGGTCCGTTGACGTTGACTACCGGTGGCCCGTCCTCGCCGAGCGTTTTCCAGACGACGCCGCCCCAGCCGGCTTCGAAGGCGCGGTTGACGTTGTAGGCTTTGTCCGTCGGTGGCGCCGAGGCCAGCCAGAAGGGGTTGGGAGATTTGATGCCGACGAAATTATTGCGCAGATCAGCCATTGTTCACTCTCCCCTTAGGCGACGGCAGCGGCGGGGTGCGCGACGGCAGCCAGCGTGCGGTTGATGGATTCGGCAGCGTCGCGGCCCTGTGCCACGGCTGACACCGTCAGGTCGTCTCCTCCGACAATGCAGTCGCCGCCGGCCCAGATGCCGTCGACCGAGGTTTTTCCGTCAGCGTCGGTGGCAATGCGTCCGGCTTCCATCTGCAGCGTGTCGATGCCGGACGCCACAAGCGTCTGGCCTATGGCCTTGAAAATCTGGTCGGCAGCGATGACGCCGGTATCGCCGGTGCCGGTGAGGCGGCCATCGCGAAGCTCGGTATATTCAACCTCGATGCCGGCTACCTTGCCATCCTTTTCGATGATGCGCTTCGGTGCCAGCCAATGGCGGATCATGACGCCCTTCGAGGCGGCCAGGTCCTGCTCCCACTCTGAGGCGTTCATGTGTTCCTTGCCCCGACGGTAGCAGATCGTCACCTCTTCGGCACCGAGCAGCTTGGCCTGTACGGCAACATCGATTGCCGTCATGCCGCCGCCGATGACGACGACACGGCGGCCGATAGCGATATCCGCCTTGTCGGCAATCTGGCGGAGGTCCGAAATATAGGAAATAGCGTCCGCCACGCCTTCGAGATCCTCGCCTTCAGCCCTCAAGGCATTGACGCCGGTAAGGCCGAGGCCGAGGAAGACGGCGTCGTATTTGGCGCTGAGTTCGCCGAGCGTGAAATCGCGGCCGAGCATCTGGCCGTTGCGGACTTCTATGCCGCCGATCGACAGGACGTAATCGACTTCCTGCTGGGCAAAATCATCGACGGCCTTATAGGTGGCGATGCCGTATTCGTTGAGGCCGCCAGCCTTTTCACGGGCATCGAAGATGACGACGGCGTGGCCATTGACGGCAAGCCGATGGGCGCAGGCGAGACCGGCGGGGCCGGCACCGACCACGGCGATGGTTTTGCCGGTCGGCTCGGCGCGCGTATAGAACTGTTTTTGAGCCGCCATCGCCGCATCCGTCGCGTAGCGCTGCAGGCGGCCGATCGCCACTGGTCGTTCCTCGGCCGTGTTGCGGACGCAGACGTCCTCGCAGAGCTGCTCGGTGGGACAGACGCGGGCGCACATGCCGCCCAGGATATTCTGGTCGAAGATCGTTTTTGCAGAGCCGATAGGGTTCCCGGTCGAGATCTGGCGAATGAACAATGGGATGTCGATCGAGGTAGGACAGGCCGTCATGCACGGTGCATCGTAACAGAAATAACAGCGATCGGATTCGACGAGCGCCTCGTGGTCGCCGAGCCGCGGATGCAGGTCGGAAAAGTTTCGACCGTATTCCGCCGCGGTCAGTCGGCCACTTTTAATCCCAGCTTCCAGTCGTCCCATTTTAAGTTCCCTCTTATCAACGGCCAGTGCGTAAAAGCTAACTCAGGAAAAAAAATTTATCAAACGGTAAATTTTTGGAGATTTTAATCCGGCCGAGCGAAGGGATTTATTCTCTAGGTATCTGTTTTTATTGACTTATGTTTAGAGAGCTCTCCGCTCTCCATTCCCCGCATGCGGCTGTCGGGTCCTGCACGGCAGACGCGCCGAGCCGGTTCCTGTCCAGAAGAGCGAATTATTTCGAATACGGTGGAACCAGCGGTACGCTGGACAGTTATAAGTGTGTCCTGATGATGAATGCACCCACCCAGGTGCGCGCCCCTTCAAAGCGTCGTCGGACGTCTACTCACGGTCCCCCTCCCGGTGAGTCATAAATCAGCCGTTGCGCGCCCTCGCAACGGCTGATTTTCTGCGTCTTCAAATGCATTATTTCTGGGGCGTCTGTGAGATCAGGATTGCTTCAGGATCTCGTATTCCGTTTCCGGAATCGTCAAGCGGTAGTCGAGATGCTCGGGGCTGACGCCGAGCTTGGCGCGGCCGTTCATCGACGTCGGTACGACGCGCTCCAGCACCGTCTTGCTGAAACTGTTGTCTTCAAAATCATTGGCGGCGCCAGGTGTCACGATCGTTTCCGACCAGACGATTTCGACGGCCTGCTTGCCTTCCCATTCGACGGCCTGACAGTCCAGCGTGATGCTGGTCGTGCCAGCGGCGATGGCGCCATGGGTGGCGGAATTGACGATCAGCTCGTGCAATGCCAGGCCGAGATGGACGGCGGCGTTCGGCGTCAGGTGGGCGTTGATGCCGTGGATCGGAACGGGAATGCTCGCATCCGGCCAGTAGGGGGCAAACTGCTTCTGGGCGAGCTCGAACAGGTAGGCGCCGCGCCAGCTGGAATCGGTGATGAGGTCCTGCGAGTTCGACAGCGATTGCAGGCGTCCCCGGAACTTGATCAGGAAGTTATCGAGCGACAGGGTGTTGCGCGCTGTCTGGGTGGCGATACCCTGGATAATGGCAAGCAGGTTCTTGGAGCGATGCGACAGCTCGCGCAGAAGCGATTTCAGGACCTTTTCGCGATGACGGCTTTCAGTCACCTCGAAGATCACGGAAAGGATGCCGTGGCTGGCACCATCGGTCCGTTCCATCTTGATTTCATAGATCTTTATGCCCTCTGCAGAGGGAATCGAGATTTCCGCCTTGGCCTGTTTGCCGCTGCTGAGCACGTCGCGCTTCAGGCCCAGGATGTGATTTCCATCCTTCTCGCCGAACAACGCGATATCGTCAATTCCGAGGGCTGCGATGCCGGTCAGATGTTCGGGAAGGTTCTCGAAATAGGATACCAGAAGACAGGCGTCCTGATAGATTATCGAAACGCCCGCACTTCCGAGTGCGCGTTCCATCATAGCAGCCTTACCCTCGAACCCGAGCGGTGAGCTGGACGATGGATCAACGTTATTCACCAAGATGCCTTTCCTTCGCCTAACCGGATTGAAACCCGGGGTGTCCGACTAGGCGGGCACATCAGCCAAATCGCAAGTCGTTTTGTAAAAGCGCTCCGGGCTGACGGAACGCTTTCACTTTTCTATTGTTCCGTGGATCGAATGTCAGGCCGCGACTTTCGTCGATTCGTTGAAGAACAGCGCTTGGCTGATCAGTGCCTTCACCATGTCCGGGTTGAACGGCTTCGTCACCAGGAATGTCGGTTCGGGGCGTTCGCCTGTCAGCAGACGTTCCGGGAAGGCGGTGATGAAAATGACCGGCACGCTGGCGTTTTTCAGAATGTCGTTGACCGCATCGATACCAGAGCTGCCGTCTGCCAACTGGATGTCGGCAAGAACCATGCTCGGCTTTGTCGCATTGTAGAGTGCAACGGCTTCGGCGTGGGTACGGGCAATGCCGGTCACGCGGTGGCCGAGACTCTCGACCATCTGCTCGATGTCCATGGCGATGAGCGGCTCATCCTCGATGATCATGATGTCGGTTGCTACCTGACGGGAGATCTCGGTAGACGCCCTGTCAAGCAGGCGAGCCGTTTCGGCTTCGTCGAGGCCAAGAATTTCGGCGATCTCAGGCATGCGGAAATTCTCGACGGATGCCAGGATGAAGGCCTGCCGGGCTACCGGCGAAACCTTCGAAAGGTTTGCAGAGGCACGCTTCTCCCAGGCGTAAGGCGAAGTCGGTTCCGGAACCTGGACCGAGCTCGAACCGAACAGGGTGGTGAAAAGCTTGTAGAGCGCGACGCGATCGTTCGAAGTGTCCGGAAAGATGGAGATATCGGCAATAATGGCTTCCAGAACGGCTGCTACATAGGCGTCGCCGGAGGTCTGAGTGCCTGTAAGTGCCCGGGAATAGCGACGCAAGTAGGGGAGATGCGGAGCAATTCGAGTGGAAAGTGTCATAAAATAGCTCCCGTCAGTAGCCGTGGCATGTTTAACCGTCTTTAATAGGATTATAACCGGCGGCAACCAGAAATGTTCCGAGGTGCTGGAACTTTTTTTCGCTGCATGCATTATGCGTCCACGTGATATTGGATCTAGCATGTCCAGCCTCGATGACAACGTAAATGCGGTCCTTGACATCCCTAATCCGCGTTTCCGGTGTCACCCGGAAACAAGCCTAACGCCAACACGTCCGAGAGTGAAATATATATGACAGCGTCCCATCAGGAAGACACGGAACAGCCAAGGCCCGATGTTAGAGTTGCGGACCTCCTCGATCCAAACAGCCAGATAGGCAGCCGTCTCCGCAGCCTTTATGCCGCTGCACAGGACGAAGCCATCCCGAACCGCTTCCTCGATTTGCTTGAGAAACTCGACCAGGTCGAAATGGCGTCCGCAAAGTCGGCCGAGCGGGAGTAGGCTCATGGATAAAGTGCAACCAAGTTTCAAACGCGAGATGCTGTCTGCGCTGCCAAGCCTGCGTGCATTTGCGATATCGCTCATCGGTCGCCACGACCGCGCTGACGATCTCGTCCAGGACACCATCATGAAGGCGTGGGCCAAGCAGGACCACTTCGAAATGGGCACCAACATGAAGGCTTGGCTCTTCACGATCCTGCGCAACGAGCTTTACAGCCAGATGCGCAAGAGCGGCCGGGAAATCCAGGACAGCGATGGTCTGTTCACGGAATCGATGGCGACCCATCCGTCGCAGTACGGCGCCCTCGATCTTCAGGACTTCCGCAAGGCGCTCGAGCAACTTCCTGCTGACCAGCGTGAAGCAATCATCCTGGTCGGCGCTTCGGGCTTCTCGTACGAAGAAGCTGCAGAAATCTGCGAATGCGCAGTCGGCACGATCAAGAGCCGCGTCAATCGTGCCCGCCAACGTCTGCAGGAACTGTTGCAGATCACAGGTGAGGCAGACTTCGGCCCGGATGCAACATCCTCGCCGCTAACGTCAAGGGCGTTCGCCTTTTAATCAACTGACTGTTTTCAGCTTCGACGTCTAACAAAAAAACCCGCCGCACGTTAAGGTGCGGCGGGTTTTTTATTGGCTTAGCGGGATTGCTTGAGCGAGATCGCTCAGTCGTCGTCGCGCGAGCCCATCACGGTGCTGAGCAGAAACGCGCCGGCAACCGCTGCAGCAAGCATGGGCTGCGAGCGCAACAGTCCGAGGCCGACCGTGGCCATGGATTGCGCAGCCAGCCGCTTTTCGCGCGCCCGGCGAGCTTCCTGGGCGTTGATGCTAGCCATAACGATGAGGATGGCAACTGCGATCAGCAGGCAGCCGCCACCTATGATCAACGACGCGTGGAGCGGGCCGTAGATCGTGCCAAGCCAGAGCGCCAGGGCAGACAGGCCGAACACGTATGTTGTGAGGATGAAGACTGCTGCAATAGCAATGAAAATACCGTTGCGCTTGGTACGCGCAACGGTGTTCTTCACGGAGCCCGATAGCAGCAAGCCAAGGATGGGACCCAGCATTGATGCTCCTTAGCGGCGTGCGAGCAAGACAAACAACAGGCCGATGGCTGCAACTGCGCCGATCGAGGTCGTCGGATGCGCGCGTACAGTGGCGCGGACTTCCTTGGCGCTGCGAGCGTAGCCATCCTGCAGCTGGTGCATCAGGTCTTCGCTGCGGGCAAGCAGGTCCTCGTAACCGGATTCGGCCTGCGCACGGATGCGCTTGCTCTGGCTGGCGCCGTTCTTGCTGATGAGCTTGGTTAGCTCAGCGATCTCGCCGCGCAGGTTGTCCATCTGATTTTCGATGGTGTTTTCAATGTCGCTCATAGCACCGTTACGCTTGCTGCGGATGGTATCGAGGAGGGAGTTTGCCATTTTTGTTCTCCTTATTGTCAACGCGCCAATGCGTCTCTTTGTGGGAGGCCACTACCAACGGCAAAACTGAGCCGTCGGCATTGACCTATGTCGTTGACAACTGAACGCGACGACGGTGGAAAAGTTCCATCTCAGGCGCCTGCTTCGGCGAACACGCTGTGTGGCAGAACAAACGGGATCGCCTTGTCAGGTACACGGTTGACGCGGAGCTCGCAGCCGAACACCGCATGCAGGTTTTCGTCGCTGAGAACGGATGAAACGGCACCGGTGGCGGCCAGCCGACCTGCCTTCAGAAGGACGATCTGGTCGGCAAACAGGGCCGTCAGATTGAGATCGTGCATGATCGCAATGACGCCGCCTCCGGCCGCACAGAAGGCGCGCGACAGCTGCATTATCGCCAGCTGGTGGCTGATATCGAGACTGGACACGGGTTCGTCGAGCAGCAGCCAGCAGGGCTTGCCGTCGACGACAGGCTGCGGGATCTGGCAGAGCACGCGGGCAAACTGCACACGCTGCTGCTCACCGCCGGACAGTTGCTCATAGAGCCTCCCCTCGAAACCAGCGAGATCGACGGCGCGGAGAGCCTCCATGGCGATCCTCTCCGCGTGTTGCGGCTTGCTGTTGGCGCCTGCGGTAAGGCCCATCAGGACGATTTCGCGCACCGAGAAGGGGAAGGAGAGAGTGCTCGCCTGCGGCAGGACGCCTCTGGAGAGTGCGAGCGCCCAAGGCTTCATCGTCTTGACCTCGTGCTCGCCAAGCCGGATCGAGCCGCCATAGGCAAGCTCGCCGGAGATCGCTTTCATCACCGTCGTCTTGCCGGAGCCGTTCGGCCCGCAGATTGCCGTCAGCTGGCCGGGGCGGGCGGTGAAGCTCACGCCATCGACCACGGATTTGCCCGCAAGCCGGACGGAGAGGTTGGAAACGTCGATCACTTATTGTCCTTACAGGCTGAGCCGGGTGCGATTGCGCAGCAGGATCCACAGGAAGAAAGGACCGCCAACGGCTGCGGTGATGATGCCGATCGGCATTTCCGCCGGCGAGACGATGGTGCGGGCGAGCACGTCGGCGAAAATCAGCAAGGTTCCGCCGAGCAGTGCCGAGGCTGGCAGCAGGTAGCGATGGTCGGGGCCGATCACCATGCGCAGGGCATGCGGTACGACGATGCCGACGAAGCCGATACCGCCGCTGACGGCGACGGATGCGCCGGTTGCCGCAGCAACGACGAGGATGGCGACCGTCTTCAGCCGCTGCACCGGCACGCCCATGTGGAAGGCTGCGGCTTCTCCCAGCGTAATCGCATTGAGCCCCCTGGCGATCACCGGGATGGCGAGAAGCGAGAGGACGATGATTGGCGCGGCGGCAGCGATTTTCGTCCAGGTGGCGCCTGCCAGCGAGCCCATGCTCCAGAAGGTGAGGTCGCGCAGTTGCCTGTCGTCGGCCATGTAGACAAGCACGCCGGTGGCCGCCATCGCCAGCGCGCCAAGCGCGATGCCGGCGAGCAGCATGGTTGCAACGGATGTCTGGCCGTCCCGTGTGGCAATGCGGTAGAGAAGCAGGGTGGTCACGAGGCCTCCGGCAAAGGCTGCGAGCGGCAGGGCGTAGATGCCAAGCACTGCGTAGATCGGGGCTGCCAGCGTGCCACCGAGAACGATCATCACCACCGCGCCGAAGCTTGCGCCGGAGGACACGCCGACTAGGCCGGGGTCTGCCAGCGGATTGCGAAACAGGCCCTGCATGATGGCGCCGGAAACGGCGAGGGAGGCGCCGATCAGGAAGCCGAGGATGGCACGGGGCAGGCGGATGTCGAAGACGATGATGTGGTCGCGCATGCTGAGCGCGGTGGCGGCTCCGGTCCCGCGAAAGAGATCGTGGACCACATCGAATGCGGAGGCATCGGATGCGCCGGTCGTGATCGAGAACAGCAGGGCGAAAACAGCAAGCGCGGTCAGCGTGCCGATGACCACGACGGCGATCTGCGACCGATCGCCGGCACGATAACGGGCGAGGCAATCGCGGCTCCTGGCCGCGATCCCGAGCGAGTGTCCGGCGGTATCGCTGATCGCCATGGCTCAGCCTCCGTAAATTGCGCGGTTGAGGTCGCGGATCGCGCTGGCAGTCCTCGGCCCGAAACCGAGAAGGTGCAGCCCGTCCATGTGGACGATTGCCTTGTGTTCGGCTGCAGGCGTCAGGGCGAGGGCCGGCTGCTTCAGCAGGTCCTCGTCGCTCAAAGCGTGTCCGCCGCCGCCGTTCATGATCAGGATCACGTCGGGCTTGGCCTCGATGATCGCCTCGTCGGTCAGCGGCTTGTAGCCGGGAAAGACGCCGACCGCATTGATGGCGCCGGCGAGCGTGATGATGCCGTCGGCGGCGGTCCCGGTGCCGGATGCCATGATCTTGCCGCCCTGCGCATTGAGGATGAACAGGACGCGCTTACGCTCGGTGGCCGGCCGCTTGTCCGATGCCGCGATGGCGGCGTCGAGATCGGCGGCGACCTTGTCATCCAGCGCGCGGGCCTTGTCGGGAACGCCGAGAAGGGTGCCGACGGCGGCGATCTTCTTCAGGATGCCGTCCCGGTCGTAGCCCTGCGGCACGGTTTCGAATGGCAGGCTGGCATTGCGCAACACTGCGACGGCCTCCGGCGGGCCGGATCCCTCGACGGCGATGATGGCAGTCGGATTGACAGCCAGTATGCCCTCCGGCGATAGCGCCCGCATGTAGCCAACATCCGGCAGTTTCGTGGCGGCTTCCGGATAGACGCTGGTCGAATCGCGGGCGATCAGCCGATGTTCCTCGCCAAGCGCATAGACGATTTCGGTGATGTCGCCGCCGATCGACACGAGCCGCGATGTGTCCAGCTTGCGCGCCTCCTCCGCACGGGCCTGACCGGCGACGTGGTAGAATGCCGTCGCTCCGGGGATCGTCGGCATCAGCATGACGCTGAGGGTGAGGGCTGCCTGCCAGGCCTTGATCCGGTACAAATTCCGAATGGACTTCATCGTCGTATCCTCAGGCTGCAACGCTTTCGGCTGCCATTTTCGGCAAGGCCTCGATGATCTTCCGCCATTCAGGGCGCTCGTCGGAGCCTTCCTTGCGCTTGCCGAAGAACTGAATGATCATCTCGCCATCGGCGCCATAGGCTTCGAGCGAGCTGACATGGCCATCGGCGGTCGGCTTGCGCACCGCCCATGCCTCGGCGATGTGGTCCAGGCGTAGATGGAGATGGAAGGTGGGGTCCATCACGTTGATCCACGGTCCCATCGTCTTGATGCTGGCGACTGGGCCGGAATGGATCTGGATGATGCCGTCATTGCCGACGAAGCACATGATGGGCAGGCCATCTGCGGCGGCGGCCTCCAGCATGGTTTCGACGGCGCTGCCGTCGAGCTTCCAGGCATAATCGTCGCCGACAGTCCGGAGCGCCGACTGGCGACCGATCTTCAGCTTCTTCAGCAGGCCGATGAACTCGTGGGTATCCCTCATCTGGCCCCAATGGTCGCGCAATTCGTCACGCGTGACCTCGCCGTCGACGCTGCCCTTGTCATAGCCGGACATGTCCTCGACGAGTTCCTGGGACTGGTCCTCGATACGCAGTGCCGCCACCATCGCATGATAGGCGGCAACATCGGAGGCGGGGCGCAGGTGAACCTTGTGGACAGCGCTGCCGGCCTTGTCGAAGAACTGCAGGCTCAGCCTGATGTCATCGCCGCCGGTCTTGGTGACTGCAAAGCCGTGCACCCAGCGTGACGGGAAAATCCGGAGGTCGATGTTTTCCCCCAGGACGATGGCGGAATGCTTGCCAGACTTGATGTTCTCGTAGATGCCGATCTTTTCGTGCACGGCGCTTTCGTTGCGCGACAGGGCGAGCACTTCGCCGAGACTTTCCACATGCTCCAGAAAGCGATTGGCGCTGGCGTCGATACGGATGGCCGTGAGGCCTACTTCGGCAGCCACGAGGGCGGCCTCGGAGATGCCGAGACGGGCTGCGATATCGCGTTCGCGCATCTTCGGGTTTTCGGCGCGGAAGCTGCGGATTTCGGCGGGGCTTGGTCGGGTTGGGGTCGTCATCGTCAAATGCCCTATTTGTTGAGTATCAGTTTGCCCTGTCGGGTGATTTTCAGTCGGTAGGTGAAATCTTCATGCCGAATGACGATCTCGTTCTGACCGCGAAAGATCTCCGCGCTCTCGATCGTCCTGACCGTCTGCACCGCATGCGGCGGCGGGGTCGCTGGCGTCTTATCAGCAATCATCTGGCTCGTTTTTGCCTGCAAAATCATGGGATCGGGCCGGTCTACCCGGAGTTTTATCTTGACTCTCATAGTCATGGTTTTCTAAAGACGCAATAGGATACTAACTGAGTCAAGTTTAAATTTGCAGGCGACGCACCTCATGGTCGTTGCCGCCCTGAACCGGTGCGGGAGAGCCCTATGCGCTTGAAGACGATGGTCTGTTTATTTGTCTGCAATGTTGTCATCGCGGCGGCGGGGGGATCCGCCTCGGCCCAGCAACAGACACCGGTTGCCGCTCGGCTTAATGTCGAGCTCAATGCCCTTACGCCATCGGCAAAGGGATGCATGATGACCTTCGTCGCCGAGAACGACATGGCGACGCCGATTGCGAAGATCTCCTTTGAACTGGCATTTTTCAACGAAAAGAACGCCGTCGACAAAGTGACCGTGCTCGATTTCCGCGAGTTGCCGGTGGGCAAGAAGCGGGTGCGGCAGTTCGATATGCCGAACCTCAAGTGCGAGGCGGTCACCCGGGTCATCGTCAACGACACGCCGGTTTGTGACGGGCCGGCCGCCGGAGAATGCAAGGCAGCGCTGACGACCCGGTCGCAGACGCCAATCCCCTTCGAGGGTTGAAATCCCGGGCGTCGGGGTAGATCCCGGCTGCCCGCCTATTCCCCGAACGGCGGATGCAGCGCATGACCAGTCCAGCCAAGTCCCGATCCAGACCATTTGCCGGCATCGATCCGCGCATGGGAGCCGTTGTCAACGACAACACGCCGCCGACCTTTCTGGCTCACGAGTTGTCGGGACTAGACGAACTCCCGCGTCCGCCCGCTGCCGAGGCGGTCGTCCACTATGCGCGCGTTACCCGCATCGCCTCCTATCCGGCTCACCCTGACGCCGCTACGGAATCAGGCACGGCAGCGCCGCCGATCGATTCGCTGCCGGACGCGCCAAGAACGGTCCGCGCGAAAAGGAGGGCGGCAGGTTTTGCGGCAAGCCTTTGTTCTCTGCTCTTTCACGTAGCGGTTTTTTCGGCGCTGATGACGGCCGTCGTGACGTTGCCGGAAGATCCTGTCGAGGATGCCGGCGACAGTGTCAGTGTCGTCATGCTTGGAAACGGCGACGCAGACCAGCAGGCCTCGGGCGAAGAGAACAAGGAACCTCCTAAGCCCGACGAGATCGTTGCCCAGGCCGTCCAGCCGAGCAAGACCGAAACGGCCGAAGTCACGCCGGTCGAGCCGCAACAGACGGAACCCGCACCCGCTGTCCAGCCGTCTGAACCGGTGCCGGAAGCTATTCAGCCTGATCCGGTGCAGCCGACGCAGGCGTTGAGCCAGGTCTCTCCGGAGACCGTCGTTTCTCCCGAACCGGAGGTACTGGCGGCGCAAGTGCCGGCCGAACCCACCGTCGTCCAGCCGCAAGCGACCGAGATCCCACTCGAGGAAACGAAACCGCCGGCAGCACCTCCGACAGATGCGGCGAGTGCTCCTGTCCCGCCCGCGCCGCCAGCGGAGATCATTCCGCCGGAGGCGACGGTTAAGCCTATCGAGAAGCCGACGCCACCGCCGAAGGTACAGAAGCCGAAGGACGTGGTGAAGAAGCCGCCGCCGAAAGCTGCGAAGATGAAGTCTGGCTCGAAGGGGGAAAACGAGCAGGATACCAAGCGCGGCTCGTCGGAAGGCACCGAAACAGCCCGCTCCGACAGCAATTCGGCAGCAGTCGGCAATCGCCAGGGATCGGGCAGCGCCGCCGTGGCGAACTATCCCGGCAAGGTACAGTCGCGCATCCGCCGCTCGGTGCGGCCGCCATCGCAATATCGCCGTATCACGACAGCGCTGACAGTGCGTGTGCGGCTGACCATCGGCGTCAGCGGTGAGCTGACCTCTTTGTCGCTCGCGCGTAGTTCCGGCGTTCCCGAAATAGATAGTGTGGTGCTCGACGGCGTTCGCCGTGCCGCACCGTTTCCATCGCTGCCGCCGGAGTGGGGAAAGCCCAGCTGGACCTTCACCCAGGAGGTGCAGGTCACAGGCAATTAGGGGAGGCAAATAAGATGAGTAAAATAATCAAGTTTATACTTTACTCGAATACTCCAGTTTAATAAGGTCGCTCCAGGCCCGCCGAAATCGGGCCGAAATGAAACCAGAAAAACGGAGTGATGGCATGGCGCGCAAGAGCAAAAGGGATAACCGCGAGGTGGCGATCACCGAGGCTGCGCCGCTAGCGACGGGCAAATCCCGATTGGACGGCCGCAGCTTTCTCTATGTCGGCGGACGCGATTGTCAGGTTGCCCATCTTCGCCAGATCGCCAGCAATTTCGGCGCCGAACTGTTGCACCATGACGGCGGACTGCGGGAAGCAGTTTCGCGCATCGACACCGCACTGCAGTCAGTAGACTGCGTCTTCTGCCCGATCGACTGTATCAGCCACGACGCCTGCCTCAGGGTCAAGACCGGCTGCAAGCGCTACGGAAAGACCTTTATCCCCTTGCGCAACGGCAGCAAATCCAGCCTCGAGCGCGCCCTTCACACCATGAACGACCGGGTCACGACACAATGACCGATAGCTCCGACAGCGTGAATATGATCGGCCTACACAGGCTGGCGCCGACTGGTGAGGGCGGCGCTGCAGTGCCTGAGATTTCTGCGCTGATGGCGCGGCGGGGTACAGCGGCCCATGCGCCTGATGTCATTGTCTTTCCACGTGAGGCCGCCCGTCCGCCGGGCGAGGTGCCAGTCGCAGCCTTCGGACGCGATGCCGCGACGGGGAGAAATGTGGTTGCCTTTGCCGCTGCATCGGGCAAACATCGGCGATATTCTTCCAAGGCTTGAAAGGCCCGTAGGACTCGAAAGGGATGACCATGTATATCGCCATGAACCGCTTCAAGGTAGCCGTCGGCTCCGAGGCGGAATTCGAATCCATCTGGAGAAATCGCGATTCCAGCCTGCCGGAAGTTCCGGGCTTCGTCGAGTTCCGGCTGTTGCGCAGCAAGACAAACGAGGAAGAGGGCTACACCCTGTTTTCCTCGCACACGACCTGGGCCAACGAGGCTGATTTCATCAACTGGACCAAATCCGAGAGCTTTCGGAAGTCCCACCGCAATGCCGGCGATCACAAGGCGGTCTATATCGGCCATCCCGTGTTCGAGGGTTTTAAAGTGGTCCAAGGCATCTGAGCCGTCTGGCTGATCTCAATCGGGCTTAGGTGTTGTCCGCAAGAAGGCGCCTGCTGCCACGACCAGCCACCCGCCCATCATTGCAAAGCCGCCGATGGGGGCCGCCATCGGAAACAGCCCGGTTCCCCTTGCATAAAGAGCCAGCAGATCGGCTGTGAACAGCAGTGTGCCGAGCCCCATCATCAGGCCGCCAAGCGGCGCGGTGCGAAGGCTGCGATATCCGACGTAGAGCGCCAGCAGGGCCGGCGCGTGGGCAAGGCACATTGCCGATGCCGACGCCAGCAGGTGCGTATCGCCACCGGCATGCGCGGAGGCTGCGGCCAAGGCAACGCCTGCGCAGCCGAAGATACCGGACATAAGCAGAAGGGTTGGGCGGACATAGGCGTTCATCGGGCTGCTATTCCTTGTTCTGCACGTGGTGGGCAAGGCGCTCGACCGGTTCCCAGATGATGCCCCTGAGTTGCTCGCTGGCAATCGTCTCATCCAGTGCGCGGCGAAAACAGAGCAGCCATTCGTCGCGCTCAAGTGGTCCGATAGCTGCCGGCAAGTGGCGGCTGCGCAGGCGGGGATGGCCGCGCTTGTCTGTGTAGAGCGGAGGGCCGCCGAGATAGCCGGTCAGGTATTCGTAGAATTTCTCTCGGCTGCCGTCGAGGCTCGGCGGGTGGATGGCGCGGCAGCGGGCGGCCTCGGGGAGCGTATCCATCAGCGCATAGAAGCGATCGGTCAGCGCCTGCACCGTTGGCGCGCCACCGATGGCTTCATACAATGTGGTCGTCTCTTCGCTCACCGCCGGCTCCTGCTTTGCATCCTAAATGCCGCGCGGTCGACAATCCCGCAAGCTTAGATGGCTGACTGCGGCGTTTCGGCGCTGCGGTCAGGGTTTCCGCTCGAAGCCATCGCTTTCGCCCGGCACCAGTTCCAGCGGCCATATCGTGTTGCAGGCGCCTTTCGGATAGAAGGACGCGTAGGCGGGCATGGTGGCCAGCAGGGTCTCGGCCAGTTCGACACCGAGATCGCGCACGGACATGCGAAAGCAGGTCAGCGTTGGCTGCAGGAATTTTGCGCGCGGCTCTTCGCGAAAGCCGATGACGGCGAGGTCGTGGCCGGGAATGACGCCTGCCTCCGTCAGCCGGCGGTAAAGGCCGATCGCCATCAGTTCGTAGATGAGGATGATCGCCGTTGGCCGGTCGTCAAGCAACAGCATCTCGTGTGCCGCCTGGTAGCCGCCTTGCTCGCTGGATTTGACCCTGAAAACCAGCGACGGGTCATATGCGATGCCGTGGCGCTTCAGGGCATTCCGGTAGCCGTCGAGAAAGATGTAGCCGAGATTGACGTCGTTCGATGGTGCCGCGACGGCAATGCGGCGATGGCCCTTGGCGATCAGCCGATCGACTGAGCTGTTTGCGACACCGTCGAAATCGAGATCGACCCAGGAATATTCACCGCCGGACTGGCTGCGTCCAAGCGTGACGAAAGGGATCTTGGTGCGCGACAGGAGGTCCAGACGATGGTCGATTCGCTGCGTGGCAGAGATGATCATGCCGTCGACGATGCCGCGGGCGACCATGCGCTGCAGGTATTCGGTCGGATCCTCCTCACTGGGGCAGGGCAGCATGATAAGGTCGAGCTTGTGACGCGACAGCACGCTCTGCAGCCCGCTGGTCAGGCCTAGGAAGAAGTTGTCACCGTTCTCGTTGGTTTCCTTGCTCGATTCCATCATCAGGCCGATAACGTTGGTCGTTCCCTGGCGCAAGCTTCTGCCGGATTGGTTGGCGACATAGCCGAGTTCGACGGCTGCTGCGAGCACACGCTGACGCGTCTCGGCATTGACATCGGCCTTGCCATTTAGGGCGCGAGAGACCGTGCCGATCGAAATATCGAGGTGTTTGGCGAGCTGTCGGATACCCTTCATCGGCGGCGTTTTTCCTTCGGTCGGCAAATTCCGTTTTTCCCTCTCTTGACACAGCAAAACATTTCCGACTAGTCTCGTAAACGTTTACGGAGCCATTGTCATGGGAGATGACGCGCTCCGGCGGAGGAAAAGATTTTGACATTCAATGCCATTTTGTGCGGGTGCGGAGCTATGTCCAAAGGCTGGTTGCGCGCCATCGCATCTGACCCGGCAGTAGCCGCTGCCATAAAAATTGTCGGCCTCGTCGATCTCAACCGCGAGACGGCTGAGAACCTTGCCAAGGAGTTCGGTCTCGAAGGTACCGTCATAGGTTCCGATCTCGGCGATGTCATCGCCCGGACGAAGGCGGACATGGTGTTCGACGTCGTCATTCCGGCTGCGCGCTTCGGCGTCGTGTCGACGGCGCTGAAAGCCGGCTGCCATGTGCTCTCGGAAAAGCCGATGGCGACATCGCTGGCGGAAGGCGCGGCACTGATCGAACTGGCCGCGGAGACCGGCAAGGTGCACGCCATCATCCAGAACCGCCGCTATATCGCCGGCATCCGGCGCCTGCGGCGCTTTGTGGAAAGCGGTGCCATCGGCGAACTGACCGGCATACACTGCGATTTCTTCCTCGGGCCGCATTTCGGCGGTTTCCGCGATGAGATGGACCACGTGCTGCTGCTCGACATGGCGATCCACACCTTCGATGCGGCGCGTTTCGTTGCCGACCGCAAGCCGCTGGCCGTCTATTGCGTAGAGACGAACCCGAAAGGCTCATGGTACCGCGACGGTGCATCTGCCCACGCCATCTTCGAATTTTCGGACGACGTCACTTTCACCTATCGCGGCTCCTGGTGTGCCGAGGGGCGGCGGACGAGCTGGGAAAGCCAGTGGCGGCTGACGGGCTCGAAGGGCATGCTGACCTGGGATGGCGAGGACGCTTTCGAGGCGACGGTCGCCGGCAACGAGGAGGGGCTGCTGCATGGCTTTACCCCGATCGAGGTGCCAGGACCCGAGCATGAGGCGGAGACCCATGGTCATGCCAGCGTCATCGCCAGCTTCCTCGAGGCCGTGAAGACCGGGCGGCCTCCTGAGACGGTGAGCAGCGACAATATCCGCAGCCTTGCCATGGTGCTTGGCGCCATCGAGAGCGCCAGGTCCGGCCAACGCATCGACATTTCAGCCTGAAGACCTTCAGTACAAGGACAGAGATCGTGAATAATCCAGCCAATTCCATCCGTATCGGCACCATGGTCAAGGCCTCCGACGAGGACGCTGCGGCCCGCATCTCCAAGATCGCCGATCTCGGCTTCGAAAGTTTCGAGCCGTTCTTCTGGCAGACGACAAACGGCCAGAACCTTGCCGAGCTCGGCAAACGTTGTATCGATGCCATCGGCAATCGCGATATCACCATGTCGACGCTCGGCATGTTCGGCAATCCGCTTGAGGAAGGCGACATGGACCTGCAGACGCTGCAGGGCTGGAAGGATTGCATCGACAACGCCCATCATTTTGGCGCTACTTGCGTTGCCGGCTTTACCGGCCGCGTCCGCAACAAGCCGTTGACCGACAGCCTGCCGCGCTACAAGCAGATCTGGAGCGAGCTTGCCAAGCGCGCCGCCGACAAGGGCGTCAAGATAGCCTTCGAAAACTGCGCCATGGAAGGCAACTGGGCGACCGGCGACTGGAACATTGCCCACAATCCAGATGCATGGGAGCTGATGTTCAACGAGACCCCGGATGAAAACATTGGGCTCGAGTGGGAACCCTGCCACCAGATGGTCTACCTGATCGAGCCGCTGCCGCAGATCCGCAAGTGGGCGTCGAAGATCTTTCATGTCCACGGCAAGGACGCGACGATCCGCTGGGATGTCATCAAGGAGCATGGCATTTTCGGTAAGGAAGAATTCGTCCTCATGCGCACGCCCGGTTTTGGCGACAGCAACTGGACCGACATCATCTCCGAGCTGCGGATGGCAGGTTGGTCCGGCTCGATCGACATCGAAGGCTGGCATGATCCGGTCTACCGCAACGAGTTGGAGATGACCGGCCAGGTCCACGGACTGAATTACCTGAAGAAGAGCCGCGGTGGCGATTTCGTCGCGATCGCCGCCTGAGGTTAGCAGGATACTGAAGACGTGCATAAGGCCGGCGGGAGGACGCCGGTCCAATGGATAACCAAGAAGGAGGAGAACCATGGGTATCCGTAAAATCATGTTGCTTGGCGTCCTGGCTCTGGCCAGCGTGTCCGCATTCGGGCTGTCTGCGAGGGCGGAGGACACAGTCATCACCGTCTGGTCGCTGGACAAGGATGGGCAACCGGCCCCCGATCTTGCGAAGCGGTTCAATGCGCTCAACAACGGCATCAAGATCGAATATCGCGAAATCCAGTTCGACGACGTGGTCAGCGAGGCGATGCGCGCCTATTCGACCGGCAAGGCGCCCGACATCATTGCCATAGACAATCCGGACCATGCGCTGTTCGCCTCGCATGGCGCCTTTCTCGATCTCACCGACATGATTTCCAAATCGACGATCGTCAAGCCCGCCAATTACTTCCCCGGTCCGCTGAAGTCGGTGATGTGGGACGGCAAATACTACGGCGTTCCGAAGGCGACGAATACCATCGCGCTTTACTACAACAAGGACATGTTCAAGGCAGCCGGACTCGATCCCGCCAAGCCGCCGCAGACCTGGGACGAACTGGTTGCGGATGCAAAGAAGCTGACCGATCCGGCAAAGAACGTCTACGGCCTGGCGTTTTCAGCGAAGGCTGGTGAAGAGGGGACGTTCCAGTTCCTGCCCTGGGCACAGATGGGCGGCGCCACCTACGACCACATCAACACGGATGGCGCTGTAAAGGCACTGACCATCTGGAAGCAGATCATCGACGAAAAGCTTGCCTCGCGCGATTCGCTGACACGCGGGCAATGGGATTCGACCGCCACGTTCAACTCCGGCAATGCCGCCATGGTCATTTCCGGCCCGTGGGAAATCGATCGCATGCTGAAGGATGCCAAGTTCGACTGGGGCACCGCGCTCCTGCCGGTTCCTGAGGAAGGTGCGCAACGCTCGTCGGCCATGGGCGACTATAACTGGGCGATCTTCTCGAAGAGCAAGCACCCGGAAGAGGCCTTCAAGGTGGTGGAATATTTCGTGTCCCAGGACCCGACGATGTTCAAGGATTTCGGCCAGTTGCCGGCCCGCTCCGACATCACCATCCCGCCGACCGGCAATGCTCTGAAAGACGCAGCTTTGAAGACCTTCGTCGAACAGCTGAAATATGCCAAGCCGCGTGGTCCGTCGCCACAATGGGCGAAGATCTCCAAGGCGATCCAGGATGCCATCCAGGCGGCGCTCACCGGCCAGATGTCGCCGAAGGACGCGCTCGACCAGGCAGCCCAAAAGATCAAGGCGCTCGGCTGATACCAGCACTCTAGCCGGATGGCGGTGTAGATCCGCCATCCCCACAGTTTCCTCCCGGAAGGGGCCGTCTCGTCGCCAATGTAGAGATGGCCCCATTTCGAGATTGCAAGGCAGCACCGCCGTGCTGACCCACAGGGAGACCATGCGCAAAATCCTATCCAGTCTCACCGATGGTCGCGGTTTCGACATCACCCTTGTCGTCTTTCCGCTGTCCTTCCTGTTCCTGCTGTCCGGACTGCCGCTCATCTACAATGTGCTGATGAGCTTCCAGCAGGTCGACATGTTCAGCATGGGCACCTTCATCAGGCCGTTTGCCGGTCTTCAGAACTATATCGACCTGTTCCAGCTGCCGCAGACGCGCAGCATCCTTTTCAACACGGCGATCTTCGTCGTGGCATCGATTGCCGGCCAGTTTGCCATCGGCTTTGGCCTCGCACTGTTCTTCTGGGTGAATTTTCCCGGTGCCTCCTGGCTGCGCGGGCTGTTCCTGGTGTCGTGGGTGATGCCCGGTCTTGTTGTCGGCGCGGTCTGGAACTGGATGCTGTCCGGCGACTTCGGCATCTTCAACTTCATACTCCGCGAAACCGGCATCATCAGCAGCAACATCTTCTGGCGATCGGACCCGAATTTCTCGCTGTGGGCCGTCATTCTCGCCAACATCTGGCTGGGCGCGGCGTTCAACATGATCCTGCTGTCGGTCGGCCTTGCCGCTATCCCGAAGGATCTGTTCGAGGCGTCCGAACTCGATGGCGCCAATGTCTTCCAGCGCTTCTGGACGATCACGCTGCCGATGATGCGCTCGACCATCGGTGCCGTGGTCTCGCTGGGGCTGATCTTCACGCTACAGCAATTCGACCTGTTTGCGGCGATTACCGACGGAGGGCCGAACAACTCGTCCAACGTCGCGCAGTTCTGGGCCTGGGACCTGTCGTTCCGTCAGTACGACTTCGCCAAGGGAGCTGCAATTTCGGTCATCATGCTGGTCTTCGTCATTGTCGCTTCGGTGATCTATGTCCGGTCAACACGCCATGAGGTGCGGGGATGAGTGACACTTTCCGCAACAGGCTGATGCTGTTTGCCGCCATCGTGCTTGCCGTCATCTACCTCTTCCCGCTCTACTGGATGTATGTCACCAGCCTGAAAAGCGGCTCGGCGATGTATGTCACGCCGCCCAGCTTCTGGCCGCACGATCCCCAATGGAGCATCTACGGCGAGGTGTGGGCGAGCCGTAACATGGCCCGCTATCTCTGGAACTCGCTGGTCATCGCCGTCGGTGCCGTGGTGCTGATCTCGATCTTCGGCTGCGGATGCGCGTACGTGCTGGCGCGGTACCGCAACCACTGGATCGACGTCGGGCTGTTCCTGATCCTGCTTCTGCAGGTGCTGCCGCCGTCGCTGATGATCACGCCGATATTTGTCGGCTTCTCGCAGATCGGACTGCTCGACTACCCGCGTCTGTCCGTCATCATCGCCATCGCCGCGAACAAGATGCCGTTCTTCGTGGTGCTCGTGCGCGCTACATTCATGAGCGTGCCGATGGAACTGGAGGAGGCTGCGCTGGTGGACGGCAATTCGCGCATCGGTGCCTTCTTCAACATCGTCCTGCCGCTGGCCCGCAACGGTATCCTCGTCAGCGCCATTCTCATCTTCATGCAGGCCTTCGGCGAGTTCGTCTATTCGAAGTCGATGATCCAGGCGGCGGACCTGCAGCCCGCCAGCGTCGGGCTCAACAGCTTCATGGGCCCCAACACCACCGACTGGAACAAGATCATGGCCTATTCGACGATCTATGTGACGCCCATCCTTGCCATCTTCGTTCTTCTGCAGCGCCGCATCGTTTCCGGCCTCACATCGGGAGCCCTCAAATGACCCTTCAAATCGAACTCAGCGGCGTCAACAAGTACTACGGTGCCTTCCACGCATTGAAGGATATCAATCTGGCCATCGAGGATGGCACCTTCGTCGCGCTGGTCGGGCCGTCCGGCTGCGGCAAGTCCACGCTTCTGCGGTCGCTGGCGGGGCTGGAGAAGATCTCTGCGGGCGACATGCGCATTGCCGGCGAACTGATGACCAACGTGCCGCCGCGCAAGCGCGACATTGCCATGGTGTTCCAGTCCTATGCGCTCTATCCCCACATGACGGTCGAGGAGAACCTGACCTACAGCCTTCGCATCCGTGGCGTGAAGAAAGCCGAGGCCCGCAAGGCCGCTGCCGATGTTGCAGCCACGACCGGGCTGACGCCGTTGATGAAACGCTACCCGCGCGAGCTCTCCGGCGGCCAGCGGCAGCGTGTTGCCATGAGCCGCGCCATCGTCCGCCATCCGAAGGCCTTCCTGTTCGACGAGCCGCTGTCGAACCTCGATGCGGCGTTGCGCGTCCATATGCGCAAGGAAATCCGCATGCTGCACGAGCGGCTGAAGGCAACGTTCGTCTACGTGACCCATGACCAGATCGAGGCAATGACAATGGCCGATCATGTCGTTGTCATGAAGGACGGCGTTATCGAGCAGCAGGGTGCCCCGCTCGATCTCTACGACCGGCCGGTCAATCGCTTCGTGGCAGGTTTCATCGGCTCACCGGCGATGAATTTCGTGCCGGCACGCGCCGCTGCCGATGGCCGGAGCGTGGTGCTCGATTTTGCAGAAGGTCAGCGGACGCTGCCGATCTCCGGCCAGTTGCACCCCGGCCAACCGGTGCTTGCCGGCTTGCGACCCGAACATCTCGTCACCGCGCCCGAAGGGCAAGGGACGTTCGATATCCGCATCGACACCGTCGAATCGACGGGGTCCTCGACGTTCCTGACGACAGTCACGGTCCCGGAACTGACTATCGTCGAGACCTCCCGTCGGGGCGTACGGCCGGGGGATCGCATCGGCCTGTCCATCGACCCATCGCAGGTGCATCTTTTCGATGTCACGACGGAAAGGCGCATCGAGGTGAGGTCGGCAAGTTGACAGGTTTACACGATTGACAAAACCGTCTGGACGGTATGTCATGCGGAATGTCCGACGCACATCACAGAAAAAAGCAACCCTTGCTTATCCGCCAGCAACTGCTCGCGGTTGCCGCGCGTTTGGCGGCTGAGCGCGGCGTCGCCTCTGTGACGCTGGATGCCGTGGCGGCTGCGTCTGGCGTCAGCAAGGGTGGGCTCCTGCATCACTTCCCGACCAAGGCCAGCTTGCTGGAGGCCATGCTCGACAGCCTGCTGGACCAGCTGGATGCGGCTATCGATGGGCAGATGCGCAACGACCCAGTGCCTTATGGCCGTTTCACCCGTGGCTATCTGCGTGCGGTCGTCGATCTTAGAGAGCGTACCGAGGCCTCCGGGGACTGGGGGCAGGCGACGCTGACGCTGCTGACCGACCCGGCGCTGCGGCAGCGCTGGCGAGACTGGGTGGAAAAGCAGAGCGAGAATTTCGTCGGTACGGATTCGTCCGTCGATGCCCGGATCGTGCGGTTTGCCATAGACGGGATCTGGCTTGCCGAGGTTCTCGGCAGTGGCGATGCAACACCCGCATCCCGACAGGCGCTCGTCGACCGGCTTGTCAGTCTCACGCACAAATAGAAAGAAGAGGGCCCGATGGCGAATGCATCCGTTTATGGCCTGCTGCTGGTCGCCATCGTGCTGGAGGTGATCGGCACGACGGCGCTGCAACTGTCGCAGCAGTTCACGCGACCCTGGCCGATCGTCGTCCTCGTCGCGTGCTACACAGCTTCGTTCTACTGTCTGTCGATCACGCTCAAGGCCATACCCGTCGGCGTTGCCTATGCCATCTGGAGCGCGCTCGGCATCGTGCTGATTTCGGTTGTCGGGCTGGTGTTCTTCCGTCAGCGGCTTGATCTGCCGGCCGTCATCGGGCTTGTGCTGATCATCGCCGGAGTGCTCGTCGTCAACCTGTTTTCCAAATCGATTTCGCATTGAGCGCAAGGCCTGGCGCCCTTTCTCAACTCGGATGGCCGCTCTATTTGCTTCAACATCATGCGAGCTGGCGGCATGCCCCGAAAAAGGCGGGAATGCCGCAATACAACAGAGACTCACGGGAGAGATGCTATGGCAAAAACAATTCGAACAGTGGTTTGGGGCGAGAACATCCACGAGCAGACAAGCGACGTGGTTCGCAAGGTCTATCCGGAGGGCATGCACACGGCGATTGCCGCGGCGCTGAATAGCGATGCGCGCATCGAGGCAACGACTGCCACCCTGCAGGAGCCGGAACACGGATTGAGCGAAGCGCGGCTGCACGACACCGATGTCCTCGTCTGGTGGGGCCATGCCGACCATGGAGCCGTCGACGACGCGATCGTCGAGCGCGTCGCCAAGCGCGTCTGGGAGGGCATGGGGCTCATCGTCCTGCATTCCGGCCATTTCGCCAAGATCTTCAAGCGGATGATGGGCACGCCCTGTGCGTTGAAATGGCGCGAGGCCGGCGAGCGGGAGCGCGTCTGGGTCGTCAATCCGAGCCATCCCATCGCTACCGGTCTGCCGGAAAATTTCGTGCTCGAAAACGAGGAAATGTACGGCGAGGCCTTTTCGGTGCCGGAACCTCTCGAAACGGTGTTCATTTCCTGGTTCCAGGGCGGGGAGGTTTTCCGGTCGGGCATGACCTGGAAGCGTGGCGCCGGCAACATCTTCTATTTTCGCCCGGGTCATGAGACCTATCCGACCTACTACGACCCGAATATCAAGACCGTGCTGATCAACGCCGTTGCCTGGGCCTATAATCCGCAGGCGGCATGGACCGGCATCCATGACGCGCCGAACGTTCCCGTCGAGCAGGCGCTGGAGCCGATTACCGAACGTGGCCCGAAACTGCACCAGGCCGGCGAAGCCGGTTACCGCTGAGGTCGAATATGCGTCTCATCATCGTTGGCACCGGCGTCATGGGCAAGAACCAGCTCGATCATTTTGCGCGCATAGACGGCGTGGAGGTGGTCGCGGCTGTCGACAGCGATGCCACCCGGCTTGCCACCTTTGCCGACCGGTTCAATATCAAAACCCGGTTCACGTCGCTGGACGAGGCGATTGCCTGGGGGGAATTCGACGCGGCGACGAACGTCACGCCGGATCGCATGCACCACCCGACGACGCTCGCCCTGCTGGCGGCCGGAAAGCATGTGCTTTGTGAAAAGCCGCTCGCCGAGAACTACGAAAAGGCGCTCGAGATGACGGAGGCGGCTGAACGGGCCGGCGTCATCAACATGGTCAACCTGACCTATCGCAACGTCGCGCCGCTGCAGCGGGCCCGCGAGATGGTGATCGCCGGCGAGATCGGCACAGTCAAGCACGTCGAGGCGTCCTATCTGCAGAGCTGGCTCGTTTCCAAGGCTTGGGGAGATTGGCGCAGCGAATCTACCTGGCTATGGCGGCTATCGACCGGCCACGGGTCTAACGGCGTGCTGGGCGATATCGGCATCCACATTCTCGATTTTGCCGCCTATGGTGCGGCGACCGATATCGATCACGTGTTTGCGCGACTGAAGACCTTCAACAAGGCCCCGGGCGGCCAGATCGGCGAATACCGGCTCGATGCCAATGACAGCTTTGCGATGTCGGTGGATTTTGCCAACGGCGCCCTCGGCGTCGTGCATGCGACGCGCTGGGCGACGGGGCATCTCAACGAACTGAAGTTGCGGGTCTATGGCGAGCGCGGCGGGCTTGAAGTCATCCACCGTCCGGACGGTTCGGAGCTACGTGTCTGCACTGGCGACGACGTGGAAACGGCAGAGTGGAAAGTCGTCGACGTGCCCTCGGTGCTGACCAACTACCAGCGCTTTGTCGAGGCTGTGCGGACCGGCGTGCCTCAGGATCCGAATTTCCGCCATGCCGCCAATCTGCAGAAGGTCCTGGATCTGGCGCTTGTGACGGAACTCGAGCGCCGCGAACTGAAAGTCTGAGGCGATCAGAATGCGGTGATGCGTGCCGGGATCGCGGACTGCGATGCTTGCGCATCATAGCCGATTGCATACATACTAGCCGCAAACCGAATGGCTCGATAAGCCCAACTCCGACGCTCGACGATCGTCTTTCCAGCAGAAATTGATAGATATGACCGATACCCTGACCAATTCCTCTTCCGTAGAGCCAAAGCCTTCCGACCAGACTTTCGCCACGACCGGCATCGCGCCAATGGAGCGCCCGGGAGCCATGACGCGCTTCTTCATGGGCATCGTTGCCTGGGCCGAACGGCTGAACCTGAAATATGCCAAGCTCGGCAATCCCCCCGTCTACGATAATGCGATCTTTCCCTGGGTCGCCGAGATCGAGAAGGACTGGCCGCTGATTCGCGCCGAACTCGACCGCGTGTTGCTGCGCCAGAGCGAATTGCCGACCTTCCAGGAAATTTCCACGGATGTGAAGACGATCTCGACGGACAGCCACTGGAGGACATTCTTTCTCGCCGGCTTCGGGCTGAAATCCGAGCAGAACATCCAGGCCTGCCCGGATACTTGGCGGGTCGTGCAGAAAATTCCCGGCATGAAAACGGCGATGTTCTCGATCTTCGAGCCGGGCAAGCACCTGCCGGCCCATCGCGGCCCCTATAATGGCGTGTTGCGCCTTCATCTGGGGCTGATCGTGCCTGAACCGGCTGACAAACTGGCGATCCGCGTCAAGGACCAGATTTGCCACTGGCAGGAAGGCAAGGTCCTCATTTTCGACGACGCCTATGAGCACGAGGCCTGGAACCACACCGACAAGACCCGCGTCGTGCTGTTTGTCGACTTCAACAAGCCTACCCGTTTCCCGGCCAATTTCATCAATTGGATGCTGATGAACCTGGCGATCTTCACCCCGTTCATCCGCGAAGGTCTCGACAACCACAAGGAGTGGGAAAAGAAATTCTACGCCCAGGCCGAGGCATTGCGGAACCGCAAGACGGACTAGCGCAATCACAGATAGTTGTTGCGAGGCCGGGATTGCAATGGCATTGCGACGCCCGAGGCCTAAACCGCGGCAACACCGCCATCGATGAAGAGTTCATGTCCAGCGACAAAGCTACTCTCGCTTGATGCCAGGAAAAGGACTGCGCGTGCCACCTCGTCCGGTTCCCCCAACCGCCCAAGCGGCACGCTTCTATTGAGAGCCTCTTCGACTTCGGGTTGCGTGTCAAGGTAGCTGCGTATCAGCCGTGTTTCTGTTCCACCAGGCGAGACGACGTTGACGCGGATGCCTCGCTCCTTAAGCTCATTCGTCCAGCTTCGGGCGAACGAGCGCACCGCTGCCTTGCTGGCGTTATAAAGAGACTGGCTTGGCAGGCCTTTGCTGCCAGCAATGGAGCCGTTGAGGACGACGGCACTTCCTGCTGTCATCAGTGGCAGTGCTTTCTGCACTGTGAACACCATACCTTTCACATTGACGTTGAAGATCGAGTCGAAATGCGTTTCGTCGATTGCATCGAGCGGAACGACCTCGTAAATGCCCGCATTGGCGAAGACGACATCGACCCTTTGGTGGTCGCTTTGGATCCGTTCGTAAAGCCGCACGACGTCGGCAGACTTGGTGACGTCACCTTGCACGCCGACCGCCCCGTGGCCGATCTCTTTCACGGCCTCGGCGAGTAGTTCTTGCCGGCGCCCTGTGATGTACACGTGCGCACCTTCGATGGCGAAAAGTTTGGCCGTTGCGAGGCCGATGCCGTCGCTACCTCCCGTTATCACCACGACTTTGTTTTCGAAACGTTTTGTCATTTCTTATTTGCCCTTTTTTGACAAGTGGAGGATTGCTCCACTTGTAATATGGAGGTAGCCTCCACTTGGCAAGCGATAGAGGAAAATAAGTTGAGTGATGAACCCGCCCTCCGGGCTGACGCGAAAAAAAACCGCGAACTTATCCTTTCTGCCGCAGAGGAGCTCTTCCTCGAAAAAGGAGCTGGTGTTCCGCTGGAAGAGGTTGCCAAGCGCGCAGGCGTCGGTATCGGCACGCTTTATCGTCGCTTTCCCACGCGTGAGGCACTTTTGGCAGCTACCAGCAACGAGCGTTTCTTGTCGCTGGCCGAGACCAGCCGTAAGCGCGACCCAGATCTAACTCCAGGCGATGCGGTGCGAGCTTATCTTGAAGATCTTGCCAGGAACACGAGCACGTATCAGAGCCTTGCTGTTTCGATCGGGACTGTTATCCAATGCGGGACGCCCGGATGTAATGCGATTACCGCGGAAGGGCGTCGGCTGCTGCAGCGTGGACAAGAAGCTGGCACCATCCGCCGCGATGTCACTTACGAGGATTTCATCTACGTTGTAACTGCCATCTCCATTGCCATCGAAAATGACGATCCATCGAAATCGCGTATCGGCCATCTGGTGGACTTGTTCCTGAATGGCATAAGCGTAAGAGGTTCGGATTAGCCATCGATATACTTCTCTGTCTCTGCCAGCCATCACCGGGGGTAACTGCATCTTCTTCGACGCAACAACTGCTGTCGCATATAAGCAATTGCATTATCCTGCTGGCATCGGCGATTGAAAAATCGGCTTTGCATCGCCATCTCTGGTCAGAAGAAACCGTTGGAGGTTACAATGACGGAATACAGGAAAACGGCAGAAGCCGTGGCCAAGCTGACGCCGGAGCAATACCGGGTGACGCAGCAAAGCGGAACGGAACGTCCGGGCAGTGGCCCTTTGCTGAACAACAAGGAACCGGGGATCTATGTGGATATCGTTTCCGGGGAGCCGCTGTTTGCCTCGTCCGACAAGTTCGATTCCCATTGCGGCTGGCCGAGCTTTACCAAGCCGATCGAGCCTGCCTATGTGAGCGAGGTGCACGACTCGTCGCATGGCATGGTCCGCATCGAGGTGCGCTCCAAGCATGGCGACAGCCATCTGGGCCACGTCTTTCCCGATGGGCCGCAAGATCGCGGCGGTCTTCGCTATTGCATCAATTCCGCGTCGCTGCGCTTCATCCATCGTGACCAGATGGAGGCTGAAGGCTACGGCGCCTATATCAACCAGACGGAGGAAGTCCAATGACCGAACGTGCTGTTCTTGCCGGTGGCTGCTTCTGGGGCATGCAGGATCTGATCCGCAAGATGCCCGGCGTCGTCTCGACGCGCGTCGGCTATTCCGGCGGCGAGGTGCGCAATGCGACCTACCGCAATCACGGAAACCATGCCGAGGCCATCGAGATCAACTTCGATCCTTCGAAAATCAGCTACCGCGATCTCCTGGAGTTCTTCTTCCAGATCCACGATCCGTCGACGCCGAACCGGCAGGGGAACGATGTCGGCCCAGGCTACCGGTCTGCGATATTCTATGTCAACGACGAGCAGAAGCGGATCGCCGAAGACACCATCGCCGATGTCGATGCGTCCAAGCTATGGCCCGGCAAGGTCGTCACCGAAGTCTCGCCGGTCGGCGATTTCTGGGAGGCCGAGCCTGAGCACCAGGATTATCTGGAGCGGATCCCGAATGGCTATACGTGCCATTTCATCCGTCCGAACTGGAAGCTGCCGCGCCGGACGCAGGCCGCCTGAGCTTAGGACTTATTTCAAAGGGCCCGCTGGTAACTGCCAGCGGGCCCTTTTTTGTTGATGTGCTCCTCAGGAGGCGTTGTCGGTTGATGGCCGGTCGAGCGTTTCGACCAGCGTCGAACTGGCCTTGTTCATGCCGCGGACATCCACGTTCGCGCCTTGCGCCCTGAAGCGGGCAACTACCCGGTCCAGCGCTGCGACTGCGGTAATGTCCCAGAAATGTGCGCGCGACACGTCGATGACGACCGACTTGCCGGCAAACTCCGCGACGTCGAAGGCATCGACGAACAGATCGGCCGAGGCGAAGAACACCTGTCCGGTCACTCGGAAGGTGGATTGACCGTCAACCGCCGCCGGTTCCAGCGTCACGTCCATCAGTCGCGCCACCTTGAAGGCGAAGAACACGCCGCTAAGGAGCACGCCGACCGCGACGCCCATCGCCAGGTTCGACGTGGCGACAGTCACGGCCACGGTTGCCAGCATCACTGTACTCGACATTTTCGGATGGATGACGATGGCCCTGAGCGAGGACCAGTCGAATGTGTCGATCGAGACCATGACCATGATCGCCACCAGCGCGGCAACCGGTACCTGCGATACCCATGGTTTCAGGAGCACCATCAGTATGAGCAGGAACGCACCGGCAAACAGCGTCGAGAGGCGGCCGCGACCGCCATATTTGATATTGCTCACCGTCTGGCCGATCATGCCGCAGCCGGCGATGCCGCCAAACAGGCTGGCAGCCGCGTTGGCCAGGCCGAGACCGGTGGCTTCACGGTTCTTCGAACTCGGCGTATTGGTGAGGTCGTCGACAACGCTGGCGGTCATCATCGATTCCAGCAGCCCGACCATGGCAATTGCAAGCGCCGGGCCGGCGATGATGCCGAGGGTCTCGAACGTCAACGGTACGGAGGGCCAGGCAAAGATCGGTAGGCTGTCGGGCAACCGTCCGAGATCGGCGACGGTCTTCACCGGCAGGTGCAGCATCACCGACGCGACTGTCAAAACGACGATGCAGATCAGCGGCGAGGGGATAGCCGTTGTTATCAGGGGCAGCAGGTAAATGAGCGCAAGGCCTGCGGCAAGCACCGCATAGGTTGCCCATCCGGCGCCGATGACTTGCGGCATCTGGGCCGAGAATATCAGGATCGCAAGGGCGTTGACGAAGCCCGTCCGAACAGACTTCGAGACGAAGCGCATGAGCACGCCGAGGCGGAGAAGGCCGAAGAGGATCTGGATTACGCCGGCGAGCAGTCCGGCGGCGAGAAGGTAGGGAAGGCCGTGGCTGTGGACCAGCGGAGCCGCCACGAGGGCGACGGAGCCGGCCGCAGCCGAGATCATCGCGGGGCGGCCGCCGGTAAAGGCAATGACGATGCCGATGACGAAGGAGGCAAACAGGCCGACCTGCGGATCGACGCCGGCCGCGAAGGAAAAGGCGATGACTTCCGGAATGAGGGCAAAGGTGGCAACTGCACCGGCCAGCATTTCACGCGTGGGACGGGCAGACCAGTCCCGGCTGAAGGACGATAGGATCATGGGATGAATTCTCGCAAAGCATGGCGATCGCCGCTGAAAATGCGGTCGTATCCTGGCATGCACATATTTGCGTGGTCCGGCGGATCGGCGGCCGGAATAGCCACCCGGATTTTCACCGGGTCCAGTCGAATAAGCTCTTATAGCCAGACTCGATATTGCGGCGCAACAGAAAATGGCACCGCTTACAGTTTTGCAGTCGATGCCATTCAGACGTTCAAAATCGCTGCCGAGCCGTTGGTCCGGCTGGCCTGATACCTTACTGCGCGGTGAAGAACGTCAGCAGGACCTTGCCCTTGTCGCCGAGAAGGCAGACGAAGCGGTCGGATTTACCGGTCACGCCCTTGCGCGAGAGATAGGCCTCGCCGAGCAGCACCGTTTTCACCGAAACATCCTCGACCTTGGTATCCGCGGCGCTGACGGCCAGGCTCTCCATGTCAAAAACGATGTCGGTGATGTCGGGCGATTTTGCCTGCAGAGCGATCAGGCCGGTGGCCTTGCATGCGGTCACTGCAGGATCTTCCTTGGTCTGGGCGAGCGCCGGTGTCACCAGAAAGGCAGCGGCGACGGTGGCGAGGATCAATGTCTTGTAGGTCATGGGATTAATCTTTCCGCTGCGTTTCAGGTGGGTCGGGAGACGCGAAAAGGGCCAGCACAATGGCTGGCCCAATTCGGTTGTCGGCGATTATTTCTTGAACTTGGAGTAGTCGAGCTTCGGAGCCTTCGTCAGGTCTTCCTTGGAGGTGTCGACATAGGCCTTCCAGGTGCCGTTATCGTCGGCGAGGGCGACAGACGATGGGTCGAGCACGACATAGCTTTCGCCGAGGCCGAGGAAGCCGCCGACGCTGGCGACGATGCCGATGACGGACTTGCCGCCGCCGATGACGATGTCGGAGACTTCGCCGATCTTGTCATTCTGCTTGTTGTAGATGTCGACGCCGATCAGCTTCGAAGTGACGATGTCGGTGTCCTGAATGTTGACGTACTTCAGGGGGCCGCTAGCCATCTTGCCCATGGTGATGCCTGGGCCTGCCATCGTGGCATCTGCCCCGGTAGCTGCCGACGTCTGAGCAAAGGCTGCACCACCGATGAGTGTGAGCGTCAGACCGGCAACGAGCGAACGGAATTTCATAAAGGACTCCCTAGGATTATGTAGGCCGACGACGTGTCGGCCAGTGCGGATAAGAAATTCCTGAAGATGAATTTTGTTCCATAGGGCGTTGTTTTAAATCGCTTTCCTTCAATCCGCCGATAAGTGTCTAATATAAGGAGGCCACTCGCTGAGCCCTGATAATTGCAGGTCATGCGCTGATATCGGCTGGAACAAAATGGCGGGTGAACTGTTTGGGAGCGTTGCACAACACACGCTGTCAGGGATTGGAAATGACCGTACGATACAGGCTCGGCTGCGATTTGTCGTACGAGGTTCTCGAGCCGACGACGTTCATCTTCAATCTGGAAGTTGCGAGACTGATGCGTCATCAGCAGCTCACCGAACGTTTGATCATCACCCCTGATCTGAAGCGCCGGACCCATGTGGTTCCAGATATCAACAATCGCTATCTCAGCATCGACGCGTCGCCGGGTCCGCTCCACCTTTCATATGAGGCTGAGGTGACGCTCGATGTCTTCCGCGCCGACCCGGAGACCATCGACGAGACGCCGCTGTCCGAACTGCCGCTCGATATCGTGCCGTTCCTGCTGCCGTCGCGGTTCGTGCCCTCGGACCGGCTGGCTGCCTTCGCCAACCGAGAGTTTGGAGCGATGCCTGGTGGGCACAGACGTGTGACGGCGATCTGCAACTGGATCCATGAGAATATCGATTACCGCCGGGGTGCGTCGAACGAGCAGACGACGGCCGACGAAAGCCTGTTGTTGCGGGCCGGCGTGTGTCGCGATTTCGCGCATATCGGCATTGCCTTCTGCCGCGCTCTGAATATTCCGGCCCGCTTTGTGTCCTGTTACGCATACGGGCTCGAGCCTCGCGATTTCCATGCTGTTTTCGAAGCCTACATGGGTGGCCGATGGTGGCTGTTCGATGCCACCCGCCAGGCCAATCTCGATGGTTTGGTGCGGATCGGCGTCGGGCGTGACGCGGCTGAAATCGCCTTTGCGTCTCCCTTCGGCAAAATGGAGCCCGGTCCGGTGAAGATCACCGTCGAGCATGCGGACGGGTCCGGCGAGAAGCCTGGGCGGACGACGGATGCAATCTCCACGGAAGAGCCGGCGCCGAACGCCGGCGCCCAGTGAGGCTATCACAAATTGCCGCCGTGCTGGCGGCTGACAGAGGTATTCATGACAAGAACTGACACGGGCCAGGCGATGCAACGCCACGAGTTGGTCAGCCGATTGCGCCGCGCCCACGGCATTGCCCGGCTGATGGACAGCGCCATCCGCATACCGGGCACCGGCATAAGCTTCGGCGCCGACTCGGTGATGGGGCTTGTCCCGGGCATCGGCGACGCTGGCGGTGCGCTGATCGGCCTCGTTATCGTCAACGAGGCGAGACGGTTGGGCGTTTCGAACCAGCTGCTTCTGAAAATGCTGGGCAATATCGGGCTCGATACGGTCGCCGGGAGCGTGCCGCTGATCGGCGATCTCTTCGACGTCTATTTCAAATCCAACCGGCGCAATGTCCAGCTCCTTCTGGAGCATTTCGAAGTGGAAGAACGAGAGCTCTTTGCCGGAAGGCGTTAGCAGCGCGGGCACTCCGGTTGCGGAGTGCCCGATTGCCCATCAGCTTCGTGGCTTGAGGTTGTCGGGATCGTAAAGCGGCTTGTAGCCGACGGCGACCACCTCGACCGGGTAGGTCTTGCCAAAATACTCGACTATAAGTTTGCGACCCATCTCGGCATGGGACCATGGCAGATAGGCAAGCGCGATATTCTTGCCGATCGTCGGGCCGTAGGAGATGGAGGTGGTGAAGGAGCGTCGGCCGAGTTCGTCGACCAGCGTCTCGCCGGTTTCGGGATCCATGACCGGCAGGATGCCAACGGGGTAGCGCGCCACGCCCTTGGCATCGATGTTGTCCGTCATCACGAGCGTGCAGAGCATGGCTGGCTGATGGTCTCTGGCGCGATATTCCAGATGCTTTGCCTTGCCGACGAAATCCGCTTCCTTGACCTTGGGACGAGCCAGATCTGCTTCCAGAAGATTGTACTCCGTCAGAAGATCGGCATTCTGCAAGCGCAGGCTTTTCTCCATGCGGCGGGAGTTGGCATAGGTCTCGACGCCGAAGGCCATCACGCCGGTTGCGCGCAAGGCATCCCAGACGGCAAGGCCGTCGTCATAGGCCATGTGCAACTCCCAGCCCTGTTCGCCGACGTAGGAGATACGGAACGCCGTAACGTTTTTGCCGCCGATCTTCAGCGGCTTGATGGCTGCAAATGGGAAGTTTTCAGGGGCGAGCGCGGCAGGATCTTCGACCACCTTCTGCAGCGTCTCTCGAGCATTCGGTCCCCAGATGCCGATGGTGATGTATTTCTCGGTGACGTCGGTGATGGTGACATCGAAGCCTTTGTCCTCTGCGACGCGGCGCATGTAGTGGAAATCGCGCGGGCCAGCGTCGGCGCCGTCGATCATCCGGCAGCGATCAGCCATGCGGATCACCGTAAAGTCGGCGCGAACCATGCCCTCCTCGTCGAGGAAGTGGGTGTAGATGCCTTTGCCAATATTGCCGTCGCCGCCGATCTTGGCAGCGCAGAGCCATTCCATCAGTTCGACGTGATCCGGACCTTCGATATCGAACATGGCGAAATGCGACAGGTTGACGATGCCGCAATCCTCGCTCATCGCCAGATGCTCGGCGTTGGAGACGCGCCAGAAATGGCGGTTGTCCCACTCGTTCTCGCGTACCGGTACGCGGTCGGCGTATTTTTCCAGCAGATGCTCGTTGGCTGCATAGCCATGGGCGCGCTCCCAGCCGCCCAGTTCCATGAAGTAGCCGCCCAGTTCCTTCTCGCGCTCCCAGAACGGCGAACGGCGGACATTGCGGCCCTTGGAGAAGGGCTCGCGCGGGTGGACGGCGGGATTGTAGACCTTGGTGGCGGTTTCCGAGCAGCGATCCCAGATCATCTGCTCTTCCATCTGGTGCGGATAGAAGCGCGAATAGTCGACGGCGTGATGGTCGATGGAGGTGCGTCCGTCAGTCATCCAGTCGGCGATCAGCTTGCCCATGCCGGGGCCGTCCTTGACCCAGATGGCAACGGCATACCAGAGACCGCGCACTTTCTGGCTTTCGCCCATGGACGGGCCACCATCCGATGTCACCTGCAGCAGCCCGTTGAACGAATGGCTTTCGTTGTAGCCGAGTTCGGCCAGGATCGGCGTCAGTTCCATGGCGCGTTCCAGCGGCGCCAGCACCTGCTCGAGGTCGAGATCGCGCTGCGATGGGGACTGGCGGGTCTGGTGCTTTTCGAGCAGTTCACGGGGATGACAGAGGCGCGGATTGGTTTCCTCGTAATACCCCCACTCGATCTGGCCACCTTCGGCTGTCTTCGGGTCGCCGGTGTCGCGCATGTAGGCGGAGTTGCCCTGGTCGCGCATCAGCGGCCAGCCGATCTCCTTGCCGGTGCCGGCGAACTCGGTGTAGGGGCCGAAGAAGGTCAGCGGATGGTCGATCGGCATGACCGGCAGGTCCTCGCCGACCATCTCGGCGATCAGGCGGCCCCAGATGCCGGCGCAGACGACGACGTAATCGGCCTCGACGGTGCCCCGGTCGGTGACGACGGCCTTGATCCGGCCATTCTCCACCACTAGCGAGCGCGCCGAGGTATTGGCGAACACCTTGAGCTTGCCGGAGGCTTCGGCCTGGTCGACCAGCTTGCCGGCGACCGTCTGCGAGCGAGGAATGACGAGGCCGGCATCCGGATCCCAAAGGCCGCCTTGGACCAGGTCTTCCTCGATCAGCGGGAATTTCGCCTTGATCTCGGCCGGGCCGATCAATTCGGCGCGGGTACCGAAGGCCTTGCCCGAGGCGACCTTGCGCTTGATTTCGTCCATGCGGCTGTCGTCGCCGACACGCGCGACCTCGATGCCGCCGACGCGGGCGTAATGGCCCATCTTCTCGTAGAAATCGATGGAATAGAGGGTTGTCCAGCAGGAGAGGAAATCATGGCTGGTGGCGTAGCAGAAGTCCGAGGCATGGGCAGTGGAGCCTATGTCGGTAGGCACGCCCGATTTGTCGATCCCGACGATATCGTCCCAACCGCGCTCAATCAGGTGGTGGACGATGGAGGCACCGACGATGCCCCCTAGACCGATGATAACGACCTTCGCCTTGTTCGGGAACTCTGCCATGAATGCCACTCCGCTTCGTGTTGTGAGGCGACATTAGAACAAGCGGCGGGTCGACTGAAGCCTGTCTGCGACATTATCAAAATGCCCCACGACCAGCAGCTTGTTACGAATTGTTGGTCCGTGTCATGGAGCATTCCAGCGAGGCGGAACGCTTCATTAATTGAGAGAGGCTACCAATTCGTCAAATTTTTCTCCTCTGGAGACATCGAACACTGACGCTTGGGGCCCAACCCGCGTTCCTATCGCAACTCCCGCCCGCTTTATCACTAAGTAGCCGCGCGACATCGCTTCCGTGACGAAATCTTGGAAAGCTTGATCAAGATTGGCTGGCACCATGATTCCTTCTTCTGAGCCATTTAATTTGAGAGATTCCATCATTGTAGGATTCCAGTTTATGAGCTGCTTTGCCCAATCTGTGACCAATCTCCGAGTGCGAATTCCTTCCGTTGTTTCAAGATATGAGCTCGTGCGGCCCACGAAATCGATCTGCGGAACATTACATCCGACCGCCTTGGCGACTAAAGTGTAAAGATGGGCGAGATGGTCGGGCTCCGAGAGGTTCAATGCCTGGAATGCTGAAATCGGTTCAGGTAGTTGACCTCTATCAAGTCCAGAGTGACAAACAGGAACAGTGG
Source organism: Rhizobium sp. B21/90 (assembly GCF_019355815.1). NCBI lineage: Bacteria > Pseudomonadati > Pseudomonadota > Alphaproteobacteria > Hyphomicrobiales > Rhizobiaceae > Rhizobium > Rhizobium sp. B21/90. The sequence continues at coordinate 1,445,227 of NZ_CP072162.1, forward strand.
GTATTCCGCGCACCCATCCGGCTCCAAATTCCGCATACACCCACCCGCGCGTAAGAGCGATCGGTGAAAGCAGACCAATGAGGATGGAGCATTCAATCAGCTTAGCCTTAATAACCTGATTCCATTCGAAACCCGCTTGGATGCTATCCAGGTTCGAGGAAACGAAAACGTCGCACAAGCCTAAAAAATCAGCCTTGACGTCCTGTTGAAACTGGTTCGCTATCTGCTTATCGACTGCTGCGTGGCTAATAAATACCAAAGACATCGCTTACACTTCCCATAGTAGAAATTCGGTAAAATTCAACTTAAGGGGTTTTCTGGCAGGCGTATACAATTATGGTGCGGTGATATTGCTAAAGGAAGTGGTGCAGCATTCAGCTTTGCGACTGGCTCTGCATTTGTTCTGCTTCGACCGTTACCTTCACCGTCAGGCTTTCCCCGGGCGTGCCGATGCGCATCCCTGAGACGGGAGCGGCGTCGCGGTAGCTGAGGCCTGTCGCAATCCGGACATAGCGTTCGTCCGGGCAGATGTCGTTTGCCGGGTCGAAGCCGATCCAGCCAAGGCCCGGCATGTAGGCTTCTGCCCAGGCATGGGTCGCCGTCTGCTCGGTAATGCCTTCCATCATCAGGTAGCCCGAGACATAGCGGGCAGGGATGCGCATGGCGTGGGCGGCAGCGATGAAGATGTGGGCGTGGTCCTGACAGACGCCGCTCTTTCTCTCCAGCGCCTGCTCGGCTGTCGTCTCGGTATCGCTGGTGCCCTGGATATACTCGACAGTCCGGTTGATGGTGCCCATCAGCGCGTGCATGCGACCGATCTCGCTCTCGCCGGTCGCCGAACGCACCAGTTCCTTGGTCAATTTGCCGGCCTTGGTGAGCGGCGTGTCGCGTAGGAACAGCCAGAGCGGGCAATAGCCGGAGTGTGGGCCGATCACACCATTCAGCTCGTGCGTCTCGATCTCGCCCATAGCGACGATGCGGGTGCGATCCTGCGCGCCATCGAGCGACATCAGGTTGGTACGATTGCCGAACTGGTCGTCATATTCGACCTCCGTCTTGGCGCCTTCGACGGTCAGCGACCAGTCGACCACTGTCTGACCGGGGCCGGTGAGCGGCGTCAGCCGTAGCCTCTGCAACGAGAATTGCGACGGTTCGTCGTAGCGGTATTCGGTGACGTGACTAATCTTCAGTCTCATGATCAAACCCGCTTATTGATTGAAACGATAACCGTCGGATATTTCCTGGCCGAGCTGGTTATTGCGCCAGACGAAGTTCTCGAGAAATTCGTGCAGGCCGTTGTTCATGATATCCTTGATCTCCAGCGTCTGCAGCATTTTGCGGATGCTCTCACCGGTGTCATGGGCAGCGAGACGTTCGCCATCCTCGCGGGCGAGATAGCTGAGATTGCTGACGATCTTCTCGTAGCAATAGGCGAGCGAGCGCGGCATCTGGCTGTTGAGGATCAGAAAGTCGGCAATATTCGACGGCTTGTATTCGGCATCGTAGACCCAGCTGTAGGAGCGGTGGGCGGAAACGGAGCGCAGGATCGATTCCCACTGGACATTATCGAGTGAAGAACCGACCGCCGAGACGGATGGCAGCAGGACGTAATATTTGACGTCGAGGATGCGTGCCGTATTGTCCGCTCGCTCGATGAATGTGCCGATGCGGGCGAAGTTGTAGAGTTCGTTGCGCAGCATGGAGCCGTGGAATGCGCCACGAATCAGTCCGGCGCGACGCTTTATCGCATCGATGACTTCAGGCATTTCCGCCGCCTTCAGCCGTTTGCCGAGCAGCGCCTTGAGGTCGATCCAGCACTCGTTGGTCGCTTCCCAGGTCTCGCGTGTCAGCGCGGTTCGCACCATGCGGGCATTGTTGCGGCCGGCATCGATGCAGGACATGACGCTCGAGGGATTGTTGCGGTCGCGCAAAAGGTAGTCGATGGCGTCGGCGCCGGTGAGCTTGGCGTGGCCGGCGTCATACGTTTCGCGGACGCCGGCGCTTTGCAGCACGCCGTCCCAATCGTCTTCGACAGCACCCATGCGGGTCAGCGACATGCGCATTCCGGCATCGACGAGGCGGGCAATGTTTTCGGCGCGCTCGATGTAACGGAACATCCAGTAGAGGCCATTGGCGGTTCTTCCAAGCATGTCCGTATCAGTCCTCCAGTACCCAGGTATCCTTGGTGCCGCCGCCCTGGCTGGAGTTGACGACCAGCGAGCCTTCCTTCAGCGCCACGCGGGTCAGTCCGCCGGGAATGATCTGCACCTTGTCGGAAACCAGCACATAGGGCCTGAGGTCGACGTGGCGTGGCGCGATGCCCTTGTTGACCATGATCGGCACGGTCGACAACGACAGTGTCGGCTGGGCAATATAGTTGTTCGGCCTGGCTTTCAGCTTCTCGGCGAACTCGGCGCATTCCTTCTTGGAGGAGGTCGGGCCGACCAGCATGCCGTAGCCGCCGGATCCATGGACTTCCTTGACCACCAGTTCGGACAGATGCTCGAGCACGTATTTGAGGCTGTCGGGTTCGGAGCAGCGCCAGGTCGGCACGTTCTCCAGAAGAGGCTTGCGACCGGTATAGAATTCGACGATCTCCGGCATGTAGGAGTAGATCGCCTTGTCGTCAGAGATGCCGGTGCCGGGTGCATTGGCGATGGTGATGTGGCCGGCACGATAGACATCCATGATGCCGGGAATGCCGAGCGCAGAGTCCGCCCGGAAGGTCAGGGGATCGAGGTATTCGTCATCGACGCGGCGGTAGAGAACGTCGATTGCCTCATAGCCGCGTGTGGTACGCATCTTCACCTTGCCGTCGATGACGCGGAGGTCGGAGCCCTCGACCAGCTCCACGCCCATCATGTCGGCAAGAAACGAGTGTTCGTAATAGGCGGAATTGTAGATGCCGGGGGTCAGGACCGCGACGCGCGGCTTACCCGAACAGCCGGGAGGGGCCAGCGACGCAAGGCTCTGGCGCAGGAGGTTCGGATAGTCCTCGACCGGGCGCACCTTGTTCTGATGGAACAGCTCCGGAAACATCTGCATCATGGTTTCGCGGTTTTCCAGCATGTAGCTGACACCCGACGGCGTGCGGGCATTGTCTTCCAGCACATAGAACTGGTCTTCGCCGGTGCGCACGATGTCGGTGCCGACGATGTGGGTATAAACGCCGCCCGGAGGCCGGAAGCCGATCATCTCGGGGATGAAGGCGATATTCTTCTCGATCAGTTCACGCGGCACCCGACCGGCGCGGATGATTTCCTGCTTGTGGTAGATGTCGTCGAGGAAGGCATTCAGTGCGATGACGCGCTGTTCGATGCCCTGCGCGAGCTTTCGCCATTCACGGCCGGAGATGATGCGCGGGATGATATCGAAGGGGATCAGCTTTTCCGATGAATCTTCGTGTCCGTAGACCGCGAAGGTTATGCCTGTTTTGCGAAAGATGTTCTCGGCGTCGCGGGACTTGGCAATCAGATGGGCGCGATCTTGGTTGTTGAACCATTCCGAATAGGTTTGATAAGGCGCGCGCGGGCTTTCACCGGCCGTTATCATTTCGTCAAATGCCAAAGCTGCGGTCCCCGTTTTTTCTCATTTGAATACAATGGCGGAAGCAATGCAAGAAGCATGCGCAGTTGGAGATAGAATTTCGGAACCAATGGGAAAGCCCGGCAAGCGCTGAAAAAGCTGGCATAGACAGAATAACTAATATGCGAAGCGTTCCGGCTGGCATGTTTGCTCTGCACATCCTTTGCGCAGCTGGCTATTTTTGCTGCAGGATGCCCTGCCGGCAGCAGCCGGAGGTCGATGCGCCAGGTAAAGAAAAAGCGGCGGAATTGCTCCCGCCGCTTCGTTAGGTCAGATGGTCTGGCTTACGCCTGTTCGCGACGGGGGCCTGGGCGACCGCCGGCTGGCTTGCGGGCCTGGCCGTTGTTGCCGTCTGGACGACCGCGGGCTTCGCCAGCCTTGTGAGCTGGGCGGCCATGCGGCGGACGGCTGCGTGGTGCGCCGTTGTCGCCGGCTGGCCGAGCACGCTGCGGCGCCTTGGCTGGGCGGAAGTCCGATGTCGAGGCCAGATCGTTGTCGATCTCACGCGGGGCGCGTTCCGCGGGGCGCTGTCCACGGAAATCGGCAGTGCGGTTGTTTTCGCGCGCTGCTGCCGGGCGATCGCCGCGGGTTTCGCTGCGGAAATCACCGTCTGGACGCGGACGACGGGCTGGACGGCCGTCGGAGCGGGGAGCGCCAGATCCGGCGCCACGACCCTGGCCCTGGCCACCACCACGGTTGCCACCGGCGCCCGAGCGATTGCCGCCACCGCCACCACGGGCAGGACGAGCACGGTCTGCCGGGGCTTCGCCGCTGGCAACCTGAATGTCGATGGACATCAGGCGTTCGATATCGCGCAGAAGACGGATTTCGTCCGGAGCGCAGAAGGCGATGGCGATGCCGTCGCGACCGGCACGGGCCGTACGGCCGATGCGGTGAACGTAGGCATCCGGTACTTCCGGCAGGTCGTAGTTGTAGACGTGGCTGACACCCGGGATGTCGATGCCACGGGCAGCGACGTCGGTGGCGACGAGAACGCGGGTTTCACCGTCCTTGAAGGACTTCAAAGCACGCTCGCGCTGGCCCTGGCTCTTGTTGCCGTGGATCGAGGCCGCCGCGAAGCCGACGTGCTCGAGATGCTTCATCAGCTTCTCGGCGCCGTGCTTAGTGCGCAGGAAGACCATGGCGCGGCCGTCCGGGTTGGCGTTCATCGATTCCTTGAGGAGCTCGGTCTTATGGTTCTGGCCGGAAACGAAGTGAACAAACTGTTCGACCTTGTCCGCAGCCTTGCCGGGAGGCGAAACTTCGACACGGGCCGGATTGCTCAGGAAGTCGGCAGCGAGATCGGCGATGGCCTTCGGCATGGTGGCCGAGAACAGCAGCGTCTGGCGCTTGGCAGGCACCATCTTCGAAATCTTGCGCAGGTCATGCACGAAGCCGAGGTCGAGCATCTGGTCGGCTTCGTCGAGGACGAGGTAGGACACATGGCCGAGCGTCAGGGCGCGACGGGCAATCAGGTCGAGCAGGCGGCCAGGCGTTGCGACGAGAATGTCGACGCCGCGTTCCATCTGCATCTGCTGCTTGTTGATTGAAGCGCCGCCAACGACGAGGCCGATCTTCAGCTGCGTCTTGCGGGTGTATTCCTTCAGGCTGGCAGCGATCTGGTTCACCAGTTCGCGGGTCGGCGCGAGGATCAGCGTGCGGGTGCTGCGGTGTTCAGGACGCTTGCCGTCCTTCATCAGCATTTCAATGATCGGCAGGCCGAAAGCGGCCGTCTTGCCGGTGCCTGTCTGGGCGAGGCCGACGAGGTCGCGGCCCTGGAGAACGAGCGGAATGGCTTCCGCCTGGATCGGGGTAGGGGTCGAATATCCCTGTTGGGTCAGAGACGTCACAATCTGTTCGGACAAGCCAAGATCGCTAAAAGTGGTCAATTCAATTGCCTTTCGAGGCGCCAAAAACGAGTTCGCCGGAACGCGTCTTGCGGTCCGGTCGGTCTCTGGCGTCAAGAACCCCGCGTGAAGTGGGAACTTGTAAGTTGGAAAATAGCTTTCCAGCGCATGGGACTGCCGCCATTCGGCAGTCGTTTTTCGAGCGCTTTTGTCCTTCTCTTGCGGGTCGTCTTTTTTCGCAGGGCACGCTCACGCGGCGGCCGGGAAGGTGAAAGCTGAGGGGCATATGGCCCTATTCGTCGCTGAAGTCAACTGTCAGCTTCGATAAACCAGCTGTCGGCAGCAGCGCTTTGTGTCGCAGCCCGATGCCATCGATCCACGCCCAAAAGACCAGAACGCGTATGGTTAACGCATTGTTAGCGGCCTGCTTGGTAAAAAGACAGACTGTATGCGTCGAACGAGCGAGGCTTTCTTGAAGAGCCGTGGTGAACTGCTGGATATTGCCTGTCATCGGATCACAGAGACCGACCGGCCTGCCTATGTCAAAAACAGCGATCTTCGATATGTCGCGGTAAACGAGGCTTATGCGGCATTTTTCGGCCGCGAAATCTCGGATTTCATCGGTTGTCGCAGTCACGAGCTCTCCCATCGCGTCGAAGATGCAGACCGCGAGGATAAAGAGCGCCGCGCCATCGTCTTCGGAACGGAAGAAACGTCGATCTGCTTCGCTCGGGATCGCCTGTCGGCGTTCGAGGTGCAGATCGAAAGCTTCATGCCGGCGGAAGACCGGGCTTATATCTTCGGCATCTTTACCGAGGCGCCGCCCCCGATCGGTGCCAGCCGCTCGGTGGAACGTGTTTCGCCCGGTGATGTCGCGACATCGATAATGCAGCTCGCAGACCCTGCGGTTGCTCTGGAAACCGGGTTAATCGCCGCCGCCGACACGTCGCTGCTTCGTTCGGGCGTGGTCGAGGATATCTTCGGTCTCCTCGACATGGGAGTCGGCATCTACACTGCCGATCTGCAGCTTGCCTACTGCAACGGACGCTGGAACGACCTCTATCGGCGCCTGGTGGGCGGGCCGACGCTCGGCATGAACGCGCGCGACGTCTATTCGTCCGTCTTCGATTTCTGGTCCGGGAAGAGCCCCGATTCGATCACTGAGGACAAGCAGGGCTGGATCGAAAAGCGACTGTCGATCCTTCGCGCCGAGCATAGCGATCTCGTAGAGCGGACGCCGGATGGGGAATGGCTGCGCTGCATCCACAAGCGCCTGCCGGATGGATCCATCGTCGCGCTGCGCATCGACGTGACGGCGATCAAGGAAGGTGAGGCGCTGTTGCGCAACAAGATCGACGAGGCGACGCTTTATCGCACTCTCCTGCACGATCTTCCCGTCTCTGCCTTCGTGCGCGGTGCCGATCACCGGCTCCTGTACGGCAACGAGGCATATTTCCGGATGACCGGCCTGACAGCGGAGGCGTCGCTCGGCAAGACAGAAGTGGAAATGTTCGGCGAGGAGGGAACGGCCTTCTTCGCGGAAAACGAAGCCATGTTGCGCAGCCAGCAGCATCTCGAATTCGAGGACGAGGTCGCCTACGCCCCGGGGCGCCAGCATGCGGTCGTTACGCGGCTGAAGGGTGTTTCCACCTCCACTGGCAATCACTATGTCGTCGGCTCGATGGATGACGTATCGACGCTGAAGCTGGGCGAGAGGCAGCTTACGGAGACGCGCGCGCGCGCCGAGCAGCTTAGTCAGGATCTGGAAAACATCATAGGTTCGCTGCCGACAGGCGTGCTGATCTTCGATCAGAATTTCGACCTCGAATATGCCAACGATGCCTTCTACGAGATATGGGGAATGTCCGAGGAGGATCGCCGGGAGGCGACGTCGCTTCGCGAGGTGATGCGCCGAAACCATGCGCGCGGCTATTTCGGCCCGGACGCCCCTGACTGGGAAACGCTCTATAAAGCGCGAATCGAGGCGATTTCCGGGCCGGACGGCAGTCTCCAGTCCGAAATCAGTTTTGGCGTGGACCGCCGGGTGCTGGTGGATGGTCGCAAGCTTTCCGGCAACCGGACCTTGCTCTGCTACGCCGACGTTTCATCGCTGTGCCGCAAGGAGAGGGAGCTATCGGAAGGGCGCGAGGCGCTGGAGCGCCTGGGGGAACTGATGACCGACGCGACGCATGCCATGTCGCAAGGGCTGATGATCGTCGAGGACGGCATCATCATGCTCTCTAACGATGCGTTGCCCGGTATGTTGCAGATCGAGGCGGCATCGCTGTCCGTCGGCAGGCGATGGCTGAAGATCTTCCGCCATTGTGCCGCGCGGGGCGACCTTGGATCCGCGCCGCAGGAGGCACTCGCTGCCTGGGCCGACAGGATCCGTCGTCACCAGCCGATTTCGGCAAACTTCAATATCCGTGGCGAGACGTGGCTGCACATGAACGCATCCATGGGCCCTTCCGGCCGATGGCTGGTGGTTTTCACCGACGTCACGGACATGAAAGACCGCGAGACGGAATTGCAGCGCCTGCTTGCCCGCAGCGAAGCCGCGGACCGGGCAAAGTCAGAGTTTCTGGCCAACATGAGCCATGAGATTCGGACCCCGATGAACGGTGTGCTGGGAATGGCGGAATTGCTGGGCAAGACCGGGCTCGATGCGCGCCAGACGACGTTCGTCGACATCATCTCCAAATCCGGCAACGCGCTGCTGACGATCATCAACGACATCCTCGACTTCTCCAAGATCGATGCCGGGCAGATGCAGTTGCGGCAGACGAGCTTCGATCCGGCGGAAGCGGTCGAAGATGTCGCGACGCTGCTTTCGTCTCAGGCCGGCGAGAAGAATGTCGAACTACTGGTGCGCGTCTCACCGCGCCTGCCGTCGATGGTGATCGGCGACGCCGGGCGTTTCCGTCAGATCCTCACCAATATCGTCGGAAATGCGGTCAAGTTCACCGAGCACGGTCATGTGCTTGTCGATGTCGATGCGGACCCTGGGCCGGGCAGGGCCACCATGGTCACCATCCGTGTGACCGACACCGGCATCGGCATCTCGAAGGATCGGCTAGGCTCGATATTCGACAAATTCTCGCAGGTCGATTCGTCGTCGACACGCCGCCACGAGGGTACCGGCCTCGGCCTTGCGATCACCGCTGGGCTCGTGGATCTGTTCGGGGGTTATCTGGAAGTTGAAAGCGCCCTTGGCAGCGGCTCGACCTTCAAGATCCACCTGCCGTTGCCGACTGCAACCGGCTCGCGTGGCAAAGGGCAGGTTCCGGTCAACGTCAAGGGTGCCCAGATTCTGGTCATCGACGATCACGCCATCAATCGCCAGATTCTCACCGAACAGCTTGCCGAATGGGGATTCCGGAGCGTCGCGGTTGCCGATGGTCGGACGGGCCTCGCGATCCTGTCGGAGGCCGCCGACATCGGGGTCGCGGTCGATGCCGTCATACTCGACTACAATATGCCGGGCATGACCGGAGCCGATATTGCGCGCACGATGCGACAGGATCGACGTTTCGACGGGGTACCGCTGATTTTCCTGACATCGATGGATGTTGCCGGTGCTGACAGGGAATATGCAGCGCTGAGCGGCGACGCCCACCTGATGAAGCCGGCGCGCGCAAATGTACTCCGCAACACAGTGATCGAGGTCGTGCGCACGGCCCGTCAGCGTCGCTCGACCGGCGAGGCGCCGCGCCCGTTGGTGTCCGAGGCCCCGGAGGCCGTCGCGGGGCAGTCCGTCTCGGCTGCTGCAGTTTTTGCGACGGATAGGCCAGCGGAGAGTGTCGATATCCTGGTGGCAGAGGATAACGAGGTCAACCAGATCGTCTTCACGCAAATCCTGCAAGCGGCCGGCGCTCATTTCCTGATTGTCAGGAACGGCGAGGAGGCGGTCGCTGCCTACCGCCGGTGCACTCCGTCGCTGATCATGATGGATGTCTCGATGCCGATCATGAACGGGCTGCAGGCGACCCGTGCCATCCGCGATATCGAAGCGGGGGACGGTGCCGGACGCCACGTGCCGATCATCGGCGTCACCGCCCATGCGCTCGAAAGTGACCGTGAACTGTGCATTGCCTCGGGGATGGACGACTACATGTCGAAGCCAATAAGCCCGGAACTGCTTGAAGCGAAGATCGGGCTGTGGATGAGAAACGCCAAAGGCTCCGATCAGCAATCAAGCGTCTGATAGGCCCCTGACACCGCAGAGCATTTCGCGCTTTCCGGCAAAGCCCTTGCGTCGTTCGACGGCGAAGCCAGCAGCCTGCAGATTGCGGCGCACGAAACCAGCGGCGGCGTAGGTGGCGAATGTGCCGCCTTGCGACGTCTTGTCGTGGACCAGTTGCATCAGTTCAGGCGACCACATGTCGCCGTTGCGGGACGGCGCGAAGCCATCGAGGAACCACGCGTCAAAACCCGTTTCCGCGGCACCTACTCCATCTAGCGCGGGGCCGCAAACGACACTCAGTCGCGTCTGTTCGTCCAGTTGCAGCGAGACGATGCCTTCCGGCGTCTCGGGCCAGCAGGTCACCAGCGCCCTTCGTTCGTCATCGATTTCCGGCCAGCGGGACAAAGCCCGGTCGATCTCCTGTGCCTGCATCGGATACAGTTCAAAGGAGATGAAATGCAGGGTCGCGCCAGCCGAACGCTCCGTCTTCCATTGGCGCCACGTCTCACAAAAATTGAGGGCGGTGCCGAAGCCTAGTTCGCCGATGCGGAATTCTGACCGGTCGCGCCAGCGCGCCGGCAGGCTGTTACCGTCGAGAAAGACGTGGCTGCATTCGAGGCGGCCATCGGTCTGGCAATAAAAATGATCGCCAAAGGCAGACGAATAAGGCATATCGCCGTCGCGCCATTCGAGCGGCTGGCTCATCGTCTGCGACGCGTCATCGGAAACTGGATCTGTCATGCCAAGAGCCGTTAATCCGGCAAAGCCTGCCGGTCAATCGTCTACCGCACTGCTGATCGTCGGCGGCGGCATCATGGGCCTCTGGGCTGCGGTCCATGCGGAACGCCAGGGCATCGAGACGCTGCTTGTCGATTGCGGCCTTCTGGGGTCCGGCGCCAGCGGCGGCGTGCTCGGCGCATTGATGCCCTACATGCCGGATCGCTGGGACAACAAGAAGCAATTCCAGCTGGCCTCGCTCGTGGCGCTCGAAGGCGATATCGCCGAACTCGAGCTCGAAACCGGCCTTTCGGCAGGTTATCGTCGCTCCGGCCGTTTTATCCCCTTGCCGAAGCCACACCTGCGCAAGATCGCCGAAGGCCACTCGCGCGATGCCGATGCCAACTGGCGCGAGGGAGACAGACAATTCCACTGGAATGTCATCGACGATCCCGGAGAAGGCTGGATCGATCCGGCATCGGGGGAAAGCGGCTTTGTGCATGATACGCTGGCCGCGCGGGTCGCGCCGCGTGGGCTGATCGCGGTTCTGTCGGCCTTCCTGCAACGCGCGCGGCATGTCCGCATCCTCGAGGGCGTGGCAGTCGAGAACCTCGATCCTGTCCGCGGCTTGGCGCATACGACGGCAGGCGAAATTCGCTTTGGACATTGCATCCTGTCGGCCGGACATGCTGCCTTTCCATTGCTGGGACAGTTGACGGCGGATCTGCAAAAGCCGCTGGGGCAGGCGGTCAAGGGACAGGCAGCGCTTATGAAGGTGGATGTCGACCCCAATCTCCCTGTTATCTTTCGCGACGGTCTTTACATCGTGCCGCACGAGGGCGGTCATGTGGCGGTGGGCAGCACCAGCGAAAACCAGTTCGACGATCCCCTGTCGACCGATGCGCTGCTCGATACCCTGCTGGCATCGGTGCGAGCCATGGTGCCGCTGCTGGCACAAGCGGAACTCGTGGAGCGATGGGCCGGGTTACGCCCGAAAGCCATTGACCGCGATCCAATGGTAGGGCCGCATCCGGATCACCCTTCATTGATCGCTTTGACCGGCGGCTTCAAGATCACCTTCGGACTGGCACACCGGCTTGCTGCCATTGCCATCGGCGAGATCTCCGGTGCCCCGGCTTTCGCATCTGAAATGCCCGAAAGCTTCACCCTGGTGAATCACATTCGCGTGGCTTCGCGCACTGCGTGAAATTTGCCGGCCGCGCTTCGTCATTCTGTCACGCAAATCGCTTATCTGCATCGTTGCGCATGGACCTATCCGTGTGGCCGCGGCCCGGAGGAGGGATCATGCGCTATATCATTGGATTTACACCACCTCCGCGCGATCCGCTGACGATGGTTGCGGCGAGCTGGCTGGGTCGGAACGTCTATACGGGCGAACGGGTCGAGGAGCCGGAGATCGGCGGTCTCGGCCTGCGCGAGGTCGCCTTTCATACCGCCCTGCCGCGTCGCTATGGATTCCATGCAGCGCTCAAAGCACCGTTCCGACTGGCAGAGCCGACGGCTGAAGCCGCATTGCTGCGCGACCTCATGCGCTATTCAGGGACATTCGAGCCATTTCAAATCCCGCGCCTCGAAGTCGCACGGCTCGGCAATGCCTTTGGGCTCGTGCCGTCTTATCCGCTTAGTGCGCTGAATTATCTCGCTTCGGCGCTGACGCAGGAGTTCGATCATTTCCGCGCACCGCTGACCGAGGCGGAAATCGATCGCTGCGATCCCGACCTGCTGTCGGCGACGCAGTTCGCCAACCTCCATCGTTGGGGATGCGCCGACGTGATGGATGAATTCCGTTTCAGGATGGCGCTGACGGGACCAGTGCATTCAGCAGACATGCCGCGCATGGAACGGGTCCTGCGCGATCTCTTCGAGCCTGTTCTGGCTGAACCGATTGTCGTCTCCAATATCGCGCTGATGATGGAAGAGAGCAACGACGGTCCGTTCCGCGTCCACTCGCTGCATCCGATGGGCAAGGTCAGTGCGCGGAAATCCGCCTGACGAACCGTCGTCTGCCGTGCTGCAGGCGCTCACTTTCCGTCTCGACAACTCCGCTTTCGATGCTTACCGTCTGCCTGACTTCATGAGGTGGTTCGATGGTATCCGATATCTATCCGCGCGATCTGATCGGCTATGGCCGGACAACGCCCGATCCGAAATGGCCGGGTGACGCGCGTATCGCGGTGCAGTTCGTCATCAACTACGAGGAAGGCGGCGAAAGCTCCATTCTCGACGGCGATCCGGCCTCGGAAAATCTTCTCTCGGAAATCGTCGGTGCGGCAGCCTGGCCCAACCAGCGCAATCTGAACATGGAATCGATCTACGAATACGGCTCGAGGGCCGGATTCTGGCGGCTTTGGCGGATGTTTACCGATCTCAACGTGCAGGCGACCGTCTATGGCGTAACGATGGCCATGGCGCGTAACCCGGAGGCCGTAGCAGCGATGAAGGAGGCGGGCTGGGAAATTGCCAGCCACGGCTACCGGTGGCTCGAATACAAGGATTTTCCGGAGGAGGTCGAGCGCAAGCATATCGTCGAAGCCGTGCGGTTGCATACGGAACTGACGGGCGAGCGGCCCTACGGGATGTACCAGGGCAAGCCGTCCGACAATACGCTGCGGCTGGTCATGGAGGAGGGCGGTTTTCTCTATTCCTCCGACAGCTATGCCGACGATCTGCCCTACTGGGTAAAGGGCATCGACCAGAAGCCCTTCCTCATCATCCCCTACACGCTCGATACCAACGACATGCGCTTTGCGACCCCGCAGGGCTTCAACTCGGGCGACCAGTTCTTTGCCTATCTGAAGGATGCCTTCGACACGCTCTATCAGGAGGGCAAGGCCGGCAGCGCAAAAATGCTCTCGGTCGGGCTGCACTGTCGCCTCGTCGGCCGTCCGGCGCGCGCAGCGGCCCTGAAGCGGTTCATCGAATATGTTCTCGGCCATGAGAAGGTCTGGATCCCGCAGCGTATCGAGATCGCCCGCCATTGGCACGCGCACCACCAGCCGGGAACGCTGTAGATGATCATGCGCTACGACTTCGTGACGCGCTTCGGCGGCGTCTTCGAGCATTCGCCCTATATCGCCGAGCGCGCCGTCGATGCCGGCATCATCAAGGAGCCGCTGACGGCGGTTGGCATCCACGGCGCCATGGTGTCGGTTTTTCGTGATGCTACCCATGCCGAGCGTCTGGCCGTGCTGCGCGCCCATCCCGATCTCGCCGGCAAGCTGGCCATTGCCGGCAAGCTGACGATGGAAAGCCGGCAGGAACAGGCGGGAGCGGGGCTCGACCGGCTGAGCCCTGATGAACACGCTCGCTTTTCCGAACTGAACAAGGCCTACGTTTCGAAATTCGGCTTTCCCTTCATCATCGCCGTTAAAGGCCTGACCAAGGACGACATACTCGATGCGTTCGAGATGCGTATCAACAACGACCGCGACACGGAGTTCGCGACCGCTTGCGTGCAGGTGGAGAAGATTGCCCTGCTGCGCCTTAAAACCATGCTTCCGGAGACTTGAATGACCTACACCGACCTGCCCGACATGCCATCCTTCACCGAGGGTGCCATCAACCTTGCCTCCGCCCGCCTCGGTGCCAAGGGTATCGATGTCTCCGACGAATTCTTCGCGCCGCTCAGCCGCATGCTCCAGGACGAGCCGCCCCACTGGGATGCGACGGCTTATGACGACAACGGCAAGTGGATGGATGGCTGGGAAAGCCGCCGCAAGCGCGTTGCCGGCCATGACTGGGCGATAATCCGCCTTGCCATGCCGGGCAAGATCTTCGGTTTCGACGTCGATACCGGCTATTTCACCGGCAACTATCCGCCCCATTGCTCGATCGAGGCAGCCTTCGTCGAGGCAGGCGAACCGGATGCAACGACCGCCTGGACGGAACTGCTGGCAAAGTCGCCGCTCGGCCCCAGCGCCCACCACTTCTTCGAAACGGACGACAAGCAGAAAGTCTGGACGCATCTGCGGCTGCACATCTATCCGGATGGCGGCATTGCCCGGCTGCGGGTCTACGGCACAGCCTATTTCGACTGGTCGAAGGTCGGCGCTTCCGAGGAAGTCGATCTTGCCTACGTCTTCCACGGTGCCAAGGCACTGGCCTGGTCCGACGCCCATTACGGCCATCCGGACAAGCTGCTCGGCCCGGGCCGCGGTCGCAATATGGGCGATGGCTGGGAAACCAAGCGTCGTCGCGGGCCTGGCCATGACTGGGCAATCATTCGCCTCGGCCATGCCGGAAGAATCCATCGCGCCATCGTCGATACGGCATTCTACAAGGGCAATTTCCCCGATACCTGCGAGATTCTTGGCGCCTATCTGCCCGACCTCGGCGATAGCCTGACGGAGGCCGATATCGCCGCCTCCGAACAGTGGAAGCCGCTCCTGCCACGCACCAAGCTGCAGATGGATCACATCCATCCGTTCGGCAACGAGGCACTGGCCGACATCGGCCCGGTCACCCACGTCAGGCTGGCGATGCACCCGGACGGCGGCATCATGCGGCTGCGGTTGTTTGGGACCAAGGCTTGATCGGCGTGCCTTTCGTTCCTGTGGGTTGTTGCCTATAATGTCGGCGTCAGGAGCTTAGATATGAAGCCATCGGATGCCCTTCGAGACAACAGACAAGTGATACGAGAAATCGTATCCAATCGTCGGCTGGCAAATCCGCGCGTCTACGGGTCCGTGCTGCGGGGTGAGGACAGGACCGATAGCGATCTCGATATTCTTGTCGACGCGATGCCCGGTACGACGTTGCTGACGCTTGGCGGCCTGCAGGGTGATCTGGAGGCTGCACTCGGTGTACGTGTAGACGTCAAGGTGCCGGGCGATTTTCCGCCCGGGATCAGGGATCGCATCATCGCCGAGGCGGTTGCCATATGAGCGGTGACAGGCTCGCCACCTATCTCGATCGCATGCAGTCAGCCGCAACCAAGGCGTCAAAATACGCCTCCGACGTAGGGCACGACGCTTTTCTGCTGGACGAGAGAACTCAGGACGCGGTGGTGATGAATATCATGGCGATCAGCGAGTGCGTCGTTAAGATCATGAATGGCCATCCCGACTTTGTTGCCCAGCATAGCGACATTCCGTGGCGCGACATCCGGGATATGCGTAACCGCATTGCCCATCAGTATTTCCAGGTGGATCTGGATACCGTCTGGTACACCGCCGCAACCATGCTTCCCGAGTTGCTCGATCAATTGCAAGGCCTGCGCAACTGGCGTGCTCAAGGCGAATGATGACCCTTTCCCGATCTCTCGATATTCGGCCTCTCACCCGATCCGCCTTTGCACCTTTTGGCGATGTCATCGAAGCCGATCCTGCCAGGATGCGCCTCATCAATGGCGGCACGACGGAGCGGTTCCATGCGCTTGCCACGGCGGAGGTCGATGGGGATGGCGCGGTTGTCATCATCAACCTGTTTCGGGGCCAGCCTCGTGCTTTTCCCTACGCAGTCGACATGATGGAGCGACATCCATTCGGCAGCCAGAGCTTTTCGCCCCTGTCCGGAAGGCCATTCCTCGTGGTCGTTTCCGATGACGAGGGTGGGCGACCCGGCCGGCCGCGCGTGTTTCTCGCCCGAGGTGACCAGGGTGTGAACTATGCCAGAAATGTCTGGCATCATCCGCTGATGACGCTCGGAGAGGCCAGCGATTTTCTCGTGGTCGACCGGGACGGGCCGGACAACAATCTGCAGGAATTCTTTTTCGAGACCCCCTATATCATCGGAGCACCGACGCCATGACCGGACTGACGACCCACGTGCTCGACACGGCGCTCGGCAAGCCTGCAGAAGGCCTGCACATCGTTCTTTCCCGGATCGGCGGGGAGGTGCGGACGGTCTTGAAGACGCTCGTCACCAACGCAGATGGCCGGGTCGATGGCGGACCGATGCTGGTTGGCGACAGTTTCGTAGCGGGCACCTACGAACTGCTGTTTCACGCCGGCGACTATCTGCGCGGCACGGGTTGCCAATTGCCCGAGCCTGCGTTTCTCGATGTCGTGCCGATCCGCTTCGGCATCGCCGATACGACTGCCCATTATCACGTGCCGCTGCTGATCTCGCCCTACGGCTATTCGACATATCGGGGAAGCTGAGAATGAGATTTGCCGCGATCGCCGATATCCACGGCAACTTCCTTGCGCTCGAGGCCGTGCTTGCCGACATCGCGGCATTGGGCATTTCCGATATCGTCAATCTCGGCGACTGCTTCAGCGGGCCGCTGGACGCCGGCAAGGTCGGCGACCTGCTGCTGGCGAGGCCCATGGTCACCGTGCTTGGCAATCACGATCGCTATCTGATCGACCGTCCCTTATCCGAGATGGAGATCTCCGACAGCGTCGCCTATCGCCAGATGTCGCCGGCCCATCTTGAGTGGATCCGCGCCCTGCCGACGAGCCTCGTCTATAAGGGCGAGGCCTATCTCTGCCATGCGACGCCCGAGGACGACAATTTATACTGGCTGGAGCAGGTGTCGCCGGATGGAAGGGTTTCCCTGAAGCCGAGCGAGGCGATCGAAGCCCTGGCCGTCGATATCCCGCAGCCTCTTATACTTGCCGCGCACAGCCACATTCCGCGCATGGTGCGCCTGCCCGATGGTCGCCTGATCGTCAATCCCGGCAGTGTCGGCTGCCCGGCTTATGATCATGACGCGCCCTATCCGCACAAGGTGGAGGCGGGTCATCCGCTGGCGTCCTACGCGATCCTCGAAAAGCTGGAAACCGGCTGGACGGCGACCTTCCGCAATGTTGCCTACGATCACATGGCCGCTGCAGGGCTCGCGCTCGCCAACGGACGGCCGGACTGGGCGAGCGGCCTTGCCACGGGCTGGCTGAGGTAGCAGTTGGGCCGAAGCCTCAGATTTGCGACAACTCCGAGATGATCGACCTATCGACATCGTTGATGTCACGCTTGCCGCAGAGTGCCATGGTGACGTCCATTTCCTTGCGCAGGATGCTGAGAGCCAGTGTTACGCCTTCCTTGCCCATCGCCCCGAGGCCATAGAGGAAGGGGCGGCCGATATAGGTGCCCTTGGCGCCCAGTGCGACTGCCTTCAGCACGTCCTGGCCGGAGCGTATGCCGCTGTCGAGATGGACCTCGATCTTGTCGCCGACCGCATCGACGATCCGTCCCAGCATCGAGATCGACGAAGGAGCGCCATCGAGCTGGCGGCCTCCGTGGTTGGAGACGACGATGGCATCGGCACCGGTTTCTGCCGCAGCCCTTGCATCTTCGACGTCCAGGATGCCCTTGAGGATAAGCTTGCCGCCCCATTGCTTCTTGATCCAGGCGACATCGTCCCAGGAGAGCTTGGGGTCGAACTGTTCGGCCGTCCAGGATGACAGGGAGGAGAGGTCCGATACGTTCTTGGCGTGACCGACGATGTTGCCGAAGGAACGGCGCTTGGTGCCGGCCATGCGCAGGCACCACATCGGCCGCGTCGCCATCTGGTAGATGTGTTTCGGAGTGAATTTTGGCGGTGCGGACAGACCGTTGCGCAGGTCCTTGTGGCGCTGGCCGAGGATCTGCAGGTCTGCCGTCAGCACCAGCGCCGAACAATTTGCGGCCTTGGCGCGGTTGATCAGGTTCATGACGAAGTCCTTGTCCCGCATCACGTAGAGCTGGAACCAGAAGGGCTTCGTCGTCACCGAGGCGACATCCTCGATCGAGCAGATGCTCATGGTCGACAGGGTGAAAGGCACGCCGAACTCTTCTGCGGCGCGCGCCGCCAGCATCTCGCCGTCTGCATGCTGCATGCCCGTCAGTCCGGTTGGCGCCAGTGCCACCGGCATCGACACCGTCTGTCCGACCATGGTCGTGTGCAGCGATCGGTTCGTCATGTCGACCAGAACCCGCTGACGCAGCTTGATCTTCTGGAAATCGCTCTCATTCGCGTCATAGGTCGACTGCGTCCAGGCGCCGGAATCGGCATAGTCGAAAAACATCTTGGGAACGCGGCGCTTCGCCAGGGCCTTGAGATCGGCGATCGTGAGCGGTGTGGACATCAAAACTGCCTTCATGGGTAAAAGGTGGCTTCGCCTATGCATAATTCCGGCGATTTTGCTGGCCGAATTTCTTCCGCTGCGAGCGCCGGGTCAAGGGCAAATGCGAGCTTTGGTGCCGACTCCGGGGTTGTCTTCGAGAAAAGCAGTTTCCGCATGGGTAGTCCCTGTGAAAGCGGGCAAGGTCTGCCCGCTTTCACGTTTGGCTGATAACGGCTCAGAACTCTTCCCAGGAGGCGTTCTCAGCGGCGGCCGATGCGCGTCCGCCAAAGGCGCTGGCGACCTTGCGGCCCAAGGCTCGCGCGGGAGAGGGTGCGGGGCGGGATGAGGCGGAGACGCTGCGAACAGCAGGCTTGGCGCTGACAGCCTCGCCGCCGACATTGAAGCGGGCCAGGAGTTCGTTGAGCGATGCAGCCTCGCGCGCCAGGCTGTGGCTTGCGGCGGTCGATTGCTCGACCATGGCGGCATTTTGCTGCGTGCCCTGATCCATCGTGTTGACAGCGGTATTGATTTCCTGAAGGCCGACGGATTGCTCACGGGTGGATTCGACCATCGCATGGATATGGCGATTGATCTCCTGAACTTCGGTCACGATGACCTCGAGGGCCTGACCCGTCTGGCCGACGAGTTGGACGCCGGAGCGAACGTGCTCGCCGGAAGCCGTGATAAGCGCCTTGATTTCCTTGGCGGCCTTGGCAGACCGCTGGGCCAGTTCGCGGACTTCCTGGGCAACGACGGCGAAGCCCTTGCCTGCTTCTCCGGCGCGGGCGGCTTCGACGCCGGCATTGAGGGCGAGAAGATTGGTCTGGAATGCGATCTCGTCGATTACGCCGATGATGTTGGAGATTTCCCCCGACGACCGTTCGATCTCGTTCATGGCAATTACGGCCTCCCGGACAACGGCACCGGATTTTTCCGCGCCGTCCCGGGCCTTTGATACAAGGTTTCCAACTTCCTCCGCGCGGCGGCTCGAATCCTTGACTGTGGTGGTGATTTCCTCGAGGGCTGCTGCAGTTTCCTCAACTGAGGCCGCCTGCTGCTCGGTTCGCTTCGACAGGTCATCGGCAGCGGAGCGGATTTCGTTGGCGCCGGCGTCAATTCCGCGCGCATTCCGGCCGACGTCCTGCAATGCTTCCTGCAAGTTTGCGACCGAGCCGTTGAAATTGGCGCGAAGACCATCGAGGTGGCTGACGAACGGTGTTTCGATGCGATAGGCGACATCCCCGCCGGCCAACCGGTCCAGCCCTGCGCCCAGCTGATCGACGACGAACTGCACGTTGGCTGCTTCCTCCGCTTTCTGTGCCTCGCGTGCCATCCGCTCGCGCTCCGACATGCTGCGGTTGCTCTCTGCCTCGGCTTCAAGGCGAAGGCGCTCGATGGCATTGTCGCGGAACACGGAGACAGCCTCTGCCATCTGGCCCACTTCGTCGCGGCGATCCTGACCTTCGACCGGGGCCTCGGTATGCCCTTGGGCCAGCGACGTCATCCGGTCGCGCAGGCGAACGATCGGTGCTGTGATGCCTTTCGCGGCCACGAATAGAGCAGCCAGGATACCTAGCGCGAAAGTGATTCCGACAACGGTTAGGGACGTCAAGATTGTGTGGTTTGTCTGGTCCGTGAGCTCGTCGCTCTTGGCGCCGACCGCCGCTATGATTTCATCGTTGAGCGCTACTGTGTCCATGGCAACGGGAGTGATCAGGCTGTCGGCCTTGCCCATGAGGGCCTTGGCTTCGTCGCTCTGGCCCGCCTGGCTCGCACGCACCGACGCGTCTGTCAGGGCAATGATTTCCTTGATCCTGACGATCAGCGCATCGACCTGTCGGGCGCGATCCGGAAGACTGGTCTTCACAAAATCCAGCTTCCCGAAAAGCTGCGACTTGCTGGTTTCGTAGAGGTTTACAGCCGCGCCGAACGCTGGATCCTTCGCGGAGTAGGTAAGTGCCCGATAAGCATTGTAGGCGGTCGCACCCAGGTTGCGGTTTGCCCTTGCCATTTCGACGGACGCAACGTTGTCGGTCGCAATAAACTTGGAGTAGTCCGTATCGGCGGCCTTATAGCGGCTTGCGACGAAAGCCGTTGCTCCAATGCCGACGATGCAAAGCGGGATAATCAGCGACAGGATCTTGGTGCGGATGCTGGCGTTCTTGAGAATTGACATTTGTCCTCGGAGGAGTGGGCGGGCAACGAATGGGCCGCAAACGTCGGCAGCAGGAGGCGATGCCTCCGGCTCTTGACGAAGCGGGCAACTCGGGGATCCGGCGAAATGATGAGTGAAATGGCAAGCGGCAGGTGCCATCATGGCGGCCGAAAACGATCCCTTGCCGCTAAGACCATTAGGTCAGCCGGCTTTAAATAAGGGTAAATGCTGACTTGCTTTATAAGAGCTTTTTTAAATTTGGTACCAAATAGTCACAGTGCTGTCTTTGATGCTAAGCCGGCAACATAGGTCTCCGCAATGGCCCGGTCGTCGCCCATGGTCTGCAGCAGGAAAAGCTCCTCGACCAGGCTTTTCACCACCTCCATTTTCAACGCCATGGCAGGCGTAGCCGCTGCATCGAGAACCACGAGGTCGGCGTCGCTGCCGGGGTCGAGCGTGCCGATGCGGTCGGCAAGAGCAAGCGCCTCAGCGTTGCCAAGCGTCATGTGGTAGTAGCTCTCCAGCGGGTTCAGCCGTTCGCCAAGCAACTGCTGGATCTTGTAAGCCTCGTCCATGGTGCGCAGCATCGAGTAGCTCGATCCGCCGCCAATATCCGTGGCAACACCGATGCGAACCGGTTTTTCACGACGTGCCAGCGCCTTCAGCGGAAACAGGCCCGAGCCGAGGAAGAGGTTGGACGTCGGGCAATGCACGGCGATGGCGCCGGCCTCGCTCATGGCATCCGCCTCGCGCTCCGAGAGATGGATGCAGTGACCGAACAGCGTTCTGTCGCCGAGCAGGCCGTAGCGGGCGTAGATGTCGGTATAGTCCAGCGCCTCGGGGTAGAGTTCTGCGGTGAACTTGATCTCGTCGTGGTTTTCCGACAGGTGGGTCTGGATGTGCAGCTCGGGGAATTCGCGGGCAAGCGCGCCTGCCGCCTCCATCTGCTGCGGTGTCGAGGTGATGGCGAAGCGCGGCGTGATGGCGACGTGGTTGCGACCCTTGCCGTGCCATTCGGCGATGACGGCGCGGGTCTCGTCATAGCCGAGCTGCGGCGTATCGAGCAGGCCCTGAGGGGCGTTACGGTCCATCATCACCTTGCCGCCGACCATGCGCATGTTGCGCCGAAGCGCCTCGCGGAAGAAGGCATCGGCGGAGGTCTTGTGGACCGAGCAATAGGCAACGGCAGTGGTCGTGCCGTGGCGGATCAGTTCGTCGTAGAGACGGGTGGCAATACGCTCGGCATGGGCGCTTTCGACAAAACGGCACTCCTCGGGGAATGTGTAGGTGTTCAGCCATTCCAGCAGATTGGCGGCATAGGAGGCGATGACCTGCATTTGGGGAAAATGCAGGTGGGTGTCGATGAAGCCCGGCATGATCAGGTGTGGTCGATGGTCGATTTCGACCGCATCGACTGGGGCCTTGGCCTTAATCGCATCGTAGGGGCCGCGTGCGACGATCAGGCCGCCTTCGAGCAGCAGGCCGCCATCGCTTTCGTAGACGTAGCTTCCGGTGTCGGAGAGGTCGTGCGGCGCGCGGCTGAAGGAGAGAAGCCGGCCGCGCAGAAGTGTGGAGGTCATTGCGTCTTGCCTTGATTGACGGAGCTTTCGAACCAGGCGACCAGCACCTTGCGCTCCTCCGGCGTCACGTCGGTGACATTGCCCGGCGGCATGGCGTGGCTGCGGCCGGCCTGGATGTAGATTTCGCGGGCATGCATGGCGATCTCGCTATCGGTCTCGAACATCACGCCCTTCGGTGCCCGAACGATCCCCTCGTAGGCGGGTTCTGCCGCATGGCACATCGAACAGCGCGTCGTAACGATGGCCTTTGCCGCCGGGAAATGGGCGTCAGCGGCGAACTGCTGGAAGGCCGGCGCGACGGCTGCTGCGTCCTTATCGCCGGACAGGATCTTCGGCACCGTCGACAGCCACATGATGACGATGAAGAGGATGACGGTGACGAGCCATGTCCAGGTCGGACGGCCCTTGCGGGCGTGGGTGGTGTTGAACCAGTGGCGGATGGTGACGCCCATCAGGAACACCAGGGCGGCGATGATCCAGTTGTAGGCGGTGCCGAAAGCCAGCGGATAGTGGTTCGACAGCATGAAGAAGATGACCGGCAGGGTCAGGTAGTTGTTGTGCAGCGAACGCTGCTTAGCGATGACGCCGTATTTCGCATCCGGCGTGCGGCCGGCGATGAGGTCGGCGACGACGACGCGCTGGTTGGGCATGATGATGAAGAAGACATTTGCCGACATGATCGTCGCCGTGAAGGCGCCGAGATGCAGGAAGGCCGCGCGGCCGGTAAAGAGGTGGGTGTAGCCCCAGGCCATGAAGACCAGCACGACGTAGAGCAGCCCCATCAGCACCCAGGTATTCTTGCCGAGCGGCGATTTGCAGAGCTGGTCGTAGACGATCCAGCCGACGGCGAGGGAGGCCAGCGAGATCAGGATGGCGACGGGGGCGCTGACATCGAGCACATGCCGATCGATCAGAAACAGGTCGGCGCCGCCGTAATAGACGATCGCCAGCATCAGGAAGCCGGAGAGCCAGGTGAAATAGCTCTCATATTTGAACCAGGTTAGGTGTTCAGGCATGCTGGCGGGCGCGACCAGGTATTTCTGCACGTGATAGAAGCCGCCGCCGTGCACCTGCCACTCCTCGCCATAGGCGCCGGCAGGCAGATTGGCATGCTTTACCAGGCCGAGATCCAGCGCGATGAAATAGAAGGACGAACCGATCCAGGCGATGGCGGTGATGACGTGAAACCAGCGGGCCGCAAAGGCCAGCCATTCCCACGCGATGGCGTATTCGTACATATTCGTCCCCTGTCGCAGTCGCCTCACATTGGAAAATTTTCAGCCCGGAGGGAAGGGGAAGGCAGCGAATACCATGCTGTTTGTTGCGCCTGCGAACACGCGGCGGCAAGATGTGACGGTTCGGTTACAGTCGTTGGTGCGACGCGTGCCGGGCGATTGCCGATGGCGCCTGCCTTTCATGCGGTCGGGCCGTGAATTGCGGTCATCAGCCAGTTTCGGAAGGCTCTGATTTTCGGCGTGTTGCGCCGGCTTTCGGGATAGGCCAGCCAGTAATCGTGGCCATCGTCGCAAACCAGCGGAAAGGGCTGCAGCAGCCGTCCGGAGGCCAGATCGTCCCGGTAGAATTCGGGTGTCAGGATAGCCACCCCCTGGCCTGCAATTGCGGCGCTCGCCTCGAACGACTGCGCGCCCAGCCGGCTGCGGGGCCGGCTTTCCAGGTCAGGGTTTTCTACGCCTGCCGCCTTGAACCAGATAACCCACCAGGGATCG
This sequence comes from Rhizobium sp. B21/90, assembly GCF_019355815.1. Lineage (NCBI taxonomy): Bacteria > Pseudomonadati > Pseudomonadota > Alphaproteobacteria > Hyphomicrobiales > Rhizobiaceae > Rhizobium > Rhizobium sp. B21/90. Next base: position 1,469,030 of record NZ_CP072162.1, read on the forward strand.
CCGGCATCGATGATCCTGAGCTTCAGCAGGTCTTCCGGCGCATGGATCCCGCCAATGTCCTCCGCAAGGCGTGGGCTGAGCATCGGGGTAAAATCGACCTTGATGAGCCGGTTGGCAGCAAGACCCTGCCAATTTCCGCCACCGCTTCGGATGGCAACGTCCGCAGTTTCGCGGCTGAAATCGATGAGGTCATCCGAGGTCTTAAGCCGAACGGCGATCGTTGGATGAAGAATTTGAAACGAGCCCAGATTGCGCGCGAGCCATTGCGACGCAAATGTCGGCGTTGAGTGAATGATCAGCGTCTCCTCGGCCGCCTCCCTCACGGACGCCATCGCCTCGTTCAATATCCCGAAGGCCTCGGTCACCTTTGGCAGCAGCCTTAGCCCGGTTTCAGTGAGGCTGATCTGCCGTGGTCGCCGCAGGAACAGGGCCTCGCCGATATTCTCCTCGAGCAGCTTGATCTGGTAGCTGACGGCCGTCTGCGTCATGCCGATCTCTTCGCCCGCCTTCGTGAAGCTGCCCAGCCGCGCCACCGTTTCGAACACGCGCAGCGCATTGAGGGGAAACTGCCTCGATAACTTCATGGATCAGATCTCTTTATGCATACAGACGGTTGTTCGATTGGAACTGCAGCATTTGCGGCGGCACACTGCAATCCCTGAGATCAATTAAACAAAGGTGAAGTCATGGCCTGCAATGCAGTCTCGCCGCTTGGAATGGCAAGACGGAGGATATCAATTCGTGGAAAATTGCTGCACTTTTTTACCAGACTGTTGCCTGCTGGCGGGAAGCTAGACCTCGATGCCACGCCGGACCGCGTCAAGCGCGATCTCGGTTTCCTCGACGGTCGCGATCCGCGCTATCAGGACCCGTGGCTGCGGTAAGCGGCGAGCGCGGTCAGGATTTCGGCAGCGGTCATGGCGGCGATGACCTCGGGGCGCTTGTCCTTGACGGCCCCGCCGCCGATGGGCAGCGTCAGGCGTTCGAGCGAGGATTTGTCGCCGCCTTCGCGCGTCAGCCAATGGGCAAAGGTGGCGCGCTTGGTGGCAGAGCCGATCATGCCGACATAGGCGAGGTCGGATCGTGCCAAAGCCTCCCGGGCGATCAGGAAATCGAGCGCATGGTCATGCGTAAGGATCAGCACCACGCTGCCGGGTGGAAGCTCAGCAACTAGCGCTTCCGGCATGGCGAGCAGCCGTGTCGCGGTGCCATCGGGCAGCTCATCCAGTTCTTCCCTGCGGGTCTCGACGACGAGGGTTGCGACCGGCAGCGGTCTCAGCGCCGCCGTCAGCGCCCGCCCGACATGGCCGGCGCCGAACAGCGTCACCTGCGGGAAGGCTTCCGCCTCCCTATCCAGCCGCCTGTGGAGGTCCGCGATGGTCTCTGCACTGGCGAGACGGCAGCGCAACTGCGTCCGGCCACCGCAGCACTGGCCGATCTCAGGGCCGAGCGGAATATCCATCACCTCGATGCCACCGCCGCCGAGCATCGCGCGGGCATTGGCAATCGCCAGAAACTCAAACTGCCCACCACCGATGGTGCCCCAGATGTCGTGTTGCGAAACCAGCATGAACGTGCCCGTCTCGCGCGGAACAGATCCTTGCGTGCCGGTGATCTCAATGAGGACGGCAGCGGGATTTTGCGCGAGGAAGGCGGCAAGGGAGGGGATCATGGCCTGGCCTCCGGATAGACGGAGAGCATCAAGGAAGTCCCCCCGGTCTCCCTCATTCCTGTGCCAGTCACAGCAATCCAGTGCGCCCAAGTCTTTGGGCGCGGGGGGCTTATCGTGGCCCGGAAGAGCATCCCCTCACGGCGCAGACGCGCCATGGCTGGATTCCTGTGACGAGCACAGGAATGAGTGAAGAGGTGAGTGTGCCGTAGATTTATCGGTGTGATGCGCAAGCGGCGGATCTGGACAATAAGTGCAATGCGGCCGTCCCCGGCGTACAAGGAGAGAGGGGAACAAGCGCCTCCCACTACCCTCATTCCTGTGCCTGTCACAGGAATCCAGTGCGCCCAAGTCTTTGGGCGCGAAAGATCTTCTGTTGCTAGTGGAAGCGTGCCCTCACGGCGCAGACGCGCCGTGGCTGGATTCCTGTTGCCAGCACAGGAATGAGGGGAGGTGTTGATTTGCCGAGGGTTTTTCGGTGCGGCTTCGGCTTCCCGGCACGGTTGTTGCGGTCCGGGGCGGGATATCGGCAAGTCGTTCGTCCTCATCGGCCTTTCAGCCGCTCTACGGCCATCAGCACCCGCTCGGGCGTAGCGGGAGCGTCGAGTCTGGGGCAGAGGCGGTAGTCGGCGACGCTGGCGATGGCCATGGAGAGGGCTTCGAGCACGGAAACGCCGAGCACGAAGGGGGGTTCGCCGACGGCTTTTGAGCGGCCGATGGTCGGCTCGCTATTTTCCGACCATTCGGCGAGCTTGACGTTGAAGATTTTCGGCCGGTCGGACGCGAGCGGGATCTTGTAGGTCGAGGGCGCGTGGGTGCGCAGGCGGCCCTTGGCGTCCCACCATAACTCTTCCGTTGTCAGCCAGCCCATGCCCTGCACGAAGGCGCCTTCGATCTGGCCGATGTCGATGGCCGGGTTCAGCGACCTGCCGACATCGTGGAGGATGTCGGTGCGGTCGATCAGATATTCGCCGGTCAGCGTGTCGATGGAGACTTCCGAGCAGGCGGCACCATAGGAGAAATAGTAGAACGGCGTGCCACGCCCTGCCTTGCGGTCCCAGTGGATTTTCGGTGTCTTGTAGAAGCCGGCGGCGGAAAGCTGGACGCGGGCGAAATAGGCCTGGTTGATGAGATCGGGGAAGGGGATCTCGATCTCGCCGACCCGAACCCGGTTCGGCAGGAATATGACGTCTGCCGGCTCGACATTCCACTTAGCGGCAGCAAAGGCGACCAGCCGCTCCTTGATCTGCCGGGCTGCATCATAGGCCGCCATGCCGTTGAGGTCGGAACCGGAAGAGGCGGCCGTGGCCGAAGTGTTCGGCACCTTGGCCGTTGTCGTCGCGGTGATCTTTACCCGCTCGATGTCGACCTGGAAGGCCTCGGCCAGCACCTGGGCCACCTTGGTATAGAGGCCCTGGCCCATCTCGGTGCCGCCGTGGTTCAGGTGGATCGAGCCATCCTGATAGACATGCACGAGCGCACCGGCTTGGTTGAACGCGGTCATCGTGAAGGAAATCCCGAATTTCACCGGCGTCAGCGCGATGCCCTTGCGGATGTAGCGGCTGCTGCGGTTGAATTCGACGATCGCCTGGCGACGGCCCCGGTAGTCGGCGGAGGCTTCGAGTTCGTCGACGAGACGGCCGATGATGTTGTCCTCGACCTCCTGGTGATAGGGGGTCAGCGTCCGGCCGGAGCCTGGCTGACCGTAGAAATTCAGCTTGCGGATATCCAGTGGATCCTTGCCAACAGCATAGGCGATCTCCTCGATGACGCGCTCGGCGCCGACGATGCCCTGCGGCCCGCCGAACCCGCGAAAGGCGGTGTTCGAGACGGTGTGGGTCTTCAGCGGCTTTGAGACCAGATGGACGTGCGGGTAGAAATAGCTGGAATCGGCATGGAAGAGAGCACGGTCGGTGACCGGGCCGGAGAGATCGGAGGAGAAGCCACAGCGCGCCGCAAAGGTGGCGTCGAGCGCGTGGATGCGGCCGTCTTCGTCGAAGCCGACCTCGTAATCGACCAGGAAATCGTGGCGCTTGCCGGTGGCGATCATGTCCTCGTCGCGGTCTGGGCGGAACTTGACGGCGCGGTTGAGTTTTTTCGCGGCGATGGCGGCGAGCGCTGCAAACTGGTTGCCTTGAGTCTCCTTACCGCCGAAGCCGCCGCCCATGCGGCGAACGTTGACGGTCACGGCGTTGGACGGAATGTTGAGGACGTGGCCGACGATATGCTGGATTTCGCTCGGATGCTGGGTCGAGGACCAGACGGTCACCTCGTCGTCCTCGCCGGGGATAGCCATAGCGATATGGCTTTCGAGATAGAAATGCTCCTGGCCACCGATCCGCATCTGGCCCTTCAGCCGCTGCGGTGCCTTTGCCATCTCGGTCTCGGGTTCGCCGCGCTTGAGGGTCATCGGCTCGTAGACGACGGGGCCGCCGTTGGCCAGCGCGCCATCGATGTCGCTCCAGTGCGGCAGGTCGCGATAGTCGATCTTGGCCAGCCGTGCGGCGCGGCGCGCAATCTCGCGCGTCGTGGCGATGACGGCGAAGATTGGCTGGCCGTGGAACTCGACCTTTGTTTCGGCGAGCAGCGGCTCGTCGTGCTTGCCGTTCGAACTGACGTCGTTAATCCCAGGCACGTCGGCGCCGGTCATCACCCAGATCACGCCGGGGACGGCGGCAACGGCGGAAAGGTCGATGCCCTCGATCTCCGCATGGGCCCGGTCGGACAGGCCCAGCGCCCCGTGCAGGAGGTTGGCGGGCTCCGGAATGTCGTCGATGTAGTCGGCAGCGCCGGTGACATGCTTGTGAGCCGAATCATGCTTCAGCGACGCGTGCATGGCGCCGTTGATGATCTTGCGCTTCTCGAATGTGGATTTGTCCATCACGCCATCTCCTCGAAGCGCCTGAGTTCCTGCGGTTCGCCCGTGGTCTCAAGATAAAAGCGCAGCAGCAGGTTCTTGGCCGTCAGCTGTCGGTATTCGGCGGTGGCGCGCCAGTCGGTCAAGGGCTGGAAGTCGGCATCGAAGGCGGGACGCGCCGCCTCGACGGTGGCCTCGGTCCAGGGTTTGCCGATCAGTTCGGCCTCGACGGTGCGGGCCCGCTTCGGCGTTCCGGCCATGCCGCCAAAGGTGATGCGGATGTCGTGAACGTCGTTGTTAGCGTCCAGCGTCAGGTAGAAGGCACCGAGCACGGCGGTGATGTCCTCGTCGCGGCGCTTGGTGATCTTGTAGACGGCGAATTTGGCATCGTCGGCCGGGTAGGGCACGAAGATGCTCTCGACGAACTCGTCCGGATGCCTGTCCTGCTTGCCGTAGGCGATGAAGAAGTCTTCCAGTCGCAACTGGCGGGTTCCTGCAGCGGAGCGCAGCTTGACGGTGGCGCCGAGAGCGATCAGCGGCGGCGGGCTGTCGCCGATCGGCGAGCCGTTGGCGATGTTGCCGCCGATGGTGCCCATATTGCGCACCTGGTCGCCACCGATACGGTCGATCAGCCGGCCGAGTGTCGGTACGCGGGAGGCGATAGTCTCGAAGGCGCGCGTATAGGTGACGCCGGCGCCGATGGTAAAGCCGCCGTCACCTGAGGTGATCGACTGCATTTCGGTGAGATGATTGATGAAGACCACCGGGTTCAGTACCCGCATCTGCTTGGTGACCCAAAGGCCGACATCGGTGGAGCCGGCAACCACGGTGGCATCCGGCTCCTGTGCCAGGATGCGGGCGAGATCGTCCATGGAGCCGGGGACGATCACGCGCTCATCGCCCGAAGATACGGTGATCGTCTCGCGGCTCTGCAGCGCCCAGAGCCGTGCCATGATGTCGGCTCGGGTCTTTTGCAAAGGATCGAACAGCGCGCTCGGGCGCAGCAGGCTCACCTGTTCGGCCGCCTTGACGATCGGCTCGTAGCCGGTGCAACGACAGAGATTGCCCTGCAAGGCCTTCTCGATGGCGGCGCGGCCTGGCTTTTCGTTGGCGAGCCAGAGGCCGTAAAGTGACATTACGAAACCGGGTGTGCAGAAACCGCATTGCGAGCCGTGGCAATCGACCATCGCCTGCTGCACGGGATGGAGCGTGCCATCCTTTGCCGCCAGATGCTCGATGGTGACGACATGGGTACCGTGAAGCGAGCCGACGAAGCGGATGCACGCGTTGACCGATTCGTAATGCAGGCCGCCGTCGATCAGCCTCCCGACCAGCACAGTACAGGCACCGCAGTCACCCTCGGCGCATCCTTCCTTGGTGCCGGTCATGTGCCTGCCGATGCGCAGGAAATCCAGCAGCGTCTCCGTCGGCCGCAGGCTCGACAGGGCGATGTCTTCGCCATTCAGGATGAACCGGATCGTGTCGTTCATGGAGCCTCTTGCCGTTTGTCATAAACTTTCAACCTGCCATGGTTAGGCTGCAGTCCATCCTCCGTCAATCGAGACGTGCGTTCCGGTGACCTGGCGCGCCTCGTCGCTGGCCAGATAGAGCGTCAAAGCAGCGATCTCCTCTGCTTTGACGAACTCGCGCGTCGGTTGGGCCTTGAGCAGCACCTCGGTCTTCACCTGCTCCTCCGTCATGCCGCGCGCCATTGCCGTGTCGGGGATCTGGCTCTCCACCAGCGGAGTGAGCACGTAGCCGGGACAGATGGCATTCACCGTCACCCCGAATTCGGCAAGTTCCAGCGCCGCCGTCTTGGTGAGGCCGAGAATGCCGTGCTTGGCGGCGACATAGGCGCTTTTGAAAGGCGAGGCGACCAGTGCATGGGCGGAGGCAATGTTGACGATCCGGCCGTAGCGCTCAGCTTTCATGAAGGGAATTGCCGCACGCATGGTGTGGAACGCGCTGGACAGGTTGATGGCGATGATCCGGTCCCACTGGTCGATCGGGAAGTCCTCGATCGGGGCGACATGCTGGATGCCGGCATTGTTGACCAGCACGTCGATCCCGCCAAAGGCTGCCGCAGCGTTGGCGATCAGGTCGGCGATTTCGGCAGGCTTCGTCATATCGGCCGGATGGTAAAGGACGCTGCCGCCGGGCGCCTCGAGGCGGGCGCGGATGGCCTCGATCTCGTCAGCTTCGCCGAAGCCGTTGATGACGACATTGTCGCCCCTGCCGGCAAAGGCGCTGGCGATGGCAAGGCCTATGCCGCTGGTGGAACCGGTGACGACGACTGTTCTGGCCATGCTCTGCTCTCTGTCCGTGCGGTGCTACTTTAATTTGAGGTTAGTCCCAAAGTCCTGCAACTGACAACCTGCCGCCGGCGGCAATAATTTTACCATTTGCTTTCTGTTCAGACGGGCGAGCCTGTCCTATTGGTGTCGTCTCGGGAGAAGGACGGACATCATATGAGCGGCTATATTCTGGCAATCGACCAGGGAACAACCTCGACGCGGGCGATCATCTTCGATGACAAGATGAAGGTGGCAGGTGGTGGCCAGATAGAGTTTCCGCAGATCTATCCGCAATCCGGCTGGGTCGAGCACGATCCGGAGGATATCTGGCAAAGCGTGCTTTCGACCGTGCGCGATGCCATAGCCGCTGCCGGCATCGAGGCCGGGCAGATCGCCGCGATCGGCATTACCAACCAGCGCGAGACGGTTGTCGTCTGGGAGCGCGACACCGGCAAGCCGATCCAGAACGCCATCGTCTGGCAGGACAGGCGGACGGCGGCCTATTGCGACAAGCTGAAACGCCAGGACCTGGAAAAACTGTTCACGAAGCGCACCGGCCTGCTGCTCGATCCGTATTTTTCGGGGACCAAGCTTTCCTGGATGCTGGCCAATGTCAAAGGCGCCCGTGCGCGGGCGGCAAGGGGCGAACTCTGCTTCGGAACGATAGACACGTTCCTGATCTGGCGACTGACCGGGGGCAAAAGTTTCGTCACCGACGCCACCAATGCGTCTCGGACCCTTATGTTCAACATTGCCGACAACGAGTGGGACGAGGAGCTGCTCGACATCCTGCGCGTGCCAGCGGCGATGCTGCCCGAAGTCAAGGATTGCGCCGCCGATTTCGGCGTCACCGATCCCGACATCTTCGGCGCGGCGGTCCCCATTCTTGGCGTTGCCGGCGACCAGCATGCGGCCATGATCGGGCAAGCCTGTTTCGAGCCCGGCATGATGAAATCGACCTATGGCACCGGATGCTTCGCCTTGCTCAACACCGGCTCGGACAGGGTGCGCTCGAAGAACCGGCTGCTCACCACCATCGCCTATAGGCTCGATGGCAAGACCACTTATGCGCTCGAAGGCTCGATCTTCATCGCAGGGGCTGCGGTGCAGTGGCTGCGGGATGGCATGGGCCTGATCGGTTCGGCCGAGGAATCGGGCAAGTTGGCGGCCAAGGCCGATCCCGGACAGGATATCTACCTCGTGCCGGCCTTTACCGGGCTCGGGGCGCCGCACTGGGATGCCCATGCACGCGGCGCGATTTTCGGGCTGACGCGTAACACGGGCCCTGCCGAATTTGCCCATGCGGCATTGGAAGCAGTCTGCTACCAGACATGCGATCTGCTCGACGCCATGCACAAGGACTGGAAGAAGCGCGCGGACGAGACGGTGCTCAGGGTCGATGGCGGCATGGTCGCTTCCGACTGGACCATGCAGCGGCTGGCCGATCTGCTCGATGCGCCGGTAGATCGCCCGACGATTCTCGAGACGACGGCTCTCGGGGCCGCGTGGCTTGCCGGCAGCCGCGCCGGCGTCTGGCCACAGCGCGAGGCCTTCGCCAAGGCCTGGGCCGTCGACCGGCAATTCGTGCCCGAGATGGACGAGGCGACGCGCGCGGTCAAGCTCAAGGGCTGGAAGGACGCTGTGCGTCGCACCCTGAGCGGCGGGTAGTCAGGCCGGGAGCTCAAGCCCCGCAGGATCTGAAAAAAACCGAATCGTATGAATCGCTTGCGTCACTCGGCGGGAAGGCCGATTCAACTGCTTCATTCAGCGCTTGAGCCAGGCATCCAGACCGGTGGCGGCGGCGCGGCCGGTCGCAAAGCAGGCCGTCAGCAGGTAACCGCCGGTCGGCGCCTCCCAGTCGATCATCTCGCCGGCGACGAAGGTCCCGGGGCGGGCCTTCAGCATATAGTCCTCGTCGATGGCAGCCCAAGCGATGCCGCCGGCAGAGGAGATCGCCTCGGCTATCGGCCTCGGCCGGAGAACCGGGATCGGCAGCGCCTTGATCCAGCCGGGGAGACGGTCCGGATCGGCAAGATCGGCGGCGGGCACGAATTCCCGCAGTAGCGCGGTCTTGACGCCCTCGATGCCGGCTGCCTTGCGGAGGCGATTGGAGAGGCTGGCTTTAGCGCCCTGGCGGGCCAGGTCCTTTGCCAGCCGGTTTGCATTTCGCCCGGGTGCAAGGTCTATCGTGAGGCTGGCGCGGCCGGTTCTCTCGAGGCGGTCGCGAAGGGCTGCGGCATGGGCATAGACGAGGCTACCCTCTATGCCATGCTGGCCGATAACGAATTCGCCCGGAGACGTGCCGGCATCCGAGGTGGCCGTCACGGATTTCAGCGGTGCGCCGGCAAAGCGGGTGACGATATCCTCGCTCCATTCGACATCGAAGCCGCAGTTTGCCGGGCGGAATGGCGCTATCTCGACGCCTGAGTCTGCGAGCGCTGTCGTCCATTGGCCGTCCGAACCGAGCCTTGGCCAGCTGGCTCCGCCGAATGCCAGCAATGTCGCATCTGACGGTAGCGTGCGTTTGCCCTCCGGCGTCTCGAAAACATGGCCGTTATCGGCAAAGCCGATCCAGCGATGTCGCGCAAGGATGGTGACGCCTGCGGCCTGCAGGCGCTTCAACCAGGCGCGCAGCAGGGGCGAGGCTTTCATAGCGCGGGGAAAGACGCGGCCGGAGGAGCCGACGAAGGTTTCGATGCCCAGATCTGCCGCCCATTGCCGCACCGCATCCGGGCCAAAGGCGTCGAGGGCAGGGCGAAGCCCGGGAATGGAGCCGCCGAAGCGGCTGGCAAACGCGGCATGGTCCTCTGAATGGGTGATGTTGAGGCCGGACTTGCCGGCCAGCAGGAATTTGCGCGCGACCGTCGGCATGCTGTCATAGACGGTGACGGCGTGGCCGGAACTGGCCAGCACCTCAGCGGCCATGAGACCTGCGGGGCCGGCGCCTATGATGGCAATTTGTTTTCTGGTCATCGTCTCACCGATTGGATTTCTGCCTCTTCTCGCGCTTGACGGGGAAAGGTGCAAGCACTGCGTCCAGGCATGCAGCCATTGGCGAGATCCCGGACTTGTCCTAGACTTCCGCTGCTGCATATGTCCAGGCAATCACCGAGGAGGAATGTCCCATGAGCGAAGAAGATACGGTCCGCGAAGCCGATATCGTCCGTCACGAGTTGTCGCTGACGCGGGTCATTGCAGCGACGCCCGACAAGCTGTTCCGGGCATGGACGGAGCCGGAACTGCTGAAGCAATGGTTTGCCCCGCTGCCGTTCAGGACCACGACTGCCGAGCTCGATCCTCGTCCGGGCGGCACCAGTTTTATCGTGATGCTCGGGCCGGATGGCGTGGAGTATCCCAACCGCGGCGTCTACCTGGATGTCGTCGAAAACCGCAAGCTGGTCTTCACCGACGCCTTCACCAGCGCCTGGATACCCTCTGCCAAGCCGTTCATGACCGCCATCGTCACGTTCGACGACATCGGCAACGGCCAGACGCGCTACACCGCTCGGGCGCTGCACTGGAGCGCGGAGGACCGCGAAACCCATGAGAACATGGGTTTTTACGAGGGCTGGGGCCAGTGCGCCGACCAGCTGGCGTCGCTGGTGGCGACGCTCTGAGTGCTGGATAGGCCGCAAATGACGGGCGCACAGGGAAAAAGGCATTGACGGACGAGTGAGGAGGCGCGAAAGCCAGCGCTCCATCCGTTTGGCCCGACAGGGCCGCTAGAGCCGGAATCCTGTTTCGATGATCATTTCAAGCGACGACGAATTCACCAAGATGAAGGACATCGGCCGTATCTGCGCAAATGCGCTGAAGGTGATGGCTGCAGCTCTCGAGCCGGGGATCACGACGCTGGAGCTCGATGCTATCGGCCGCAAGGCGCTTGAAGACGCCGGTGCACGGTCGGCGCCCGAGACCGTCTATCGCTTTCCCGGCGCGACATGCATCAGCGTCAACGAAGAAGTGGCGCACGGAATTCCGGGCCCACGCGTCATTGCGGCCGGCGATCTCGTCAATCTGGATGTGTCTGCCGAAAAGGACGGGTTCTTTTCCGATACGGGCGCATCCTTCACGGTGCCGCCGGTCAAGCCGAAGATCGAGCGTCTCTGCCGCGATGGCAAGCGGGCGCTGTGGGTTGGCCTCAACCAGGTGCGCAGCGACGTGCCTTTCCTGCAGATCGGCAAGGCCGTTGGCGCCTTTGCTGCAAAGCACCGCTACACGCTGATCGCCAATCTGGCCAGCCACGGCATCGGCCGCTCGCTGCACGAGGAGCCGGCCGAGGTGTCGACCTGGGCCGATCCGAGCGAGACGCGGATCATGCAGGACGGGCTGGTCTTCACCGTCGAGCCTTTCCTGTCGCTCGGCGCCAGCTGGGCCGAGGGCGGCGACGATGCCTGGACCCTCTACAGCGATCCGCGCGCGCCTACCGTACAGTTCGAACACACCGTCATCGCCACCCGAAACGGGCCCGTGATTTTGACGCTAGCGGACGAATAAGGCGCCTGCCCCGATCGGCGCGTACGCTCGGAAACGCGGGCACGCGAAGCCAGATGCAACCTCCCGGCGGTGCGTGGCGCCGATGCGCTCAGCAATCGGATGATATCCTGGGAACAAGCCGTTACAAATGTGTAAGAAAGCGGGAAGAGCGTTGCCGCTGCTTTGGAACTGTCTTAGGTTCCCGCAAAATCAGCATCGGCTGATGCTTCCCATCTTCCCGTTCAGGAAAGCGATCTCTGTGTTTCATTCCTTCTTTCCTCAGCCCAAGGTGTTCTTCACCTCCCTCATCGTCTGGACGCTGGTTGCCATCTTTGGCTGGTATCTTGGCGCAGCGCATCTCGGTGTGACGTTAGGCTTCGGACCCGTTCCGGAAGATCAACAGCCGATCGACCTGTCGTTCTTCCTGCTGCGCGAGAATCTCTGGTTCTACGGTTACTTCTTCCTTTCGGGCATAATCTTCTGTGGTTTTTGGCATCTGAAGGCGATCAATCACCCATGGAAGCTGTGGTCGGTCTGGGGCTCTGCGCTGATCATCTTCGTGACTTATTTCGGCGTCCAGATCAGCGTCGTCGTCAATAACTGGCGCCGGCCGTTCGGGGACCTACTGCAGAATGCGTTGTCCAAGAAACCCGGTATATCAGTCGAGAATTTCTACGACCTGATGATTGTGTTCGCGCAGATCGCGTTTCTCAGCATGTTCGTCTCGATCGTCACCGACTTCTTCACCAGCCACTACATTTTCCGCTGGCGCACGGCGATGAACAATTTCTATGCGTCCAAGTGGGAAAAGTTGCGGCACATCGAAGGTGCATCGCAGCGTGTTCAGGAAGACACGATGCGCTTTTCGAGCACGCTCGAAGGGCTCGGCATCACGCTCATCAATTCCGTCATGACGCTGGTGGTGTTCCTGCCTATCCTGCTCGCATTGTCGAACTACGTCACCGATCTGCCATTTATCGGAAAAGTGCCAAATTCGCTGTTCTGGCTGGCCTTGTTCTGGTCTGTGTTCGGGACCGTGCTGCTGGCTGTCGCCGGCATCAAGCTGCCTGGCTTGAACTTCCGCAACCAGCGTGTCGAGGCAGCCTATCGCAAGGAACTCGTCTACGGCGAGGACCACGCGGATCGCGCCCAGCCGGCAACGCTGACGGAGTTGTTCGGAAACGTCCGGCGCAATTATTACCGGATGTATTTCCACTACCTGTACTTCAACGTCGCCCGCTATTTCTATGTCCAGGCGGACGCGCTTTTCGTGGTCTTCATGCTCGTGCCGACGATTGTCGCCGGTACCATCACCTACGGCATCTTCCAGCAGATCTCGACAGCGTTTGGACAGGTCAGCAACTCCTTCCAGTATCTCGTCAACTCCTGGACGACGATCATCGAGCTGCTATCGATCCACAAGCGCCTCAAGTCCTTCGAGGCAGCCATCGACGACGAGCCCCTGCCGGCGATTGATCGCCATTATCTGGAGCGTCAGGCGCAGAGCGAGAACCCGGAAACCTGAGAATTCCAGCGACAATGCAAAAAGGCTCCGGAGACGGAGCCTTTTTTCGTGGAGTCTGCAAACGGTACGACGCTTCAAAGCCCGGACGCCGTTTTGCCCCCCCGTGCGGCGATCATGGGCAGGGCTTCCGAATAGCTGACGCAGGCGACGTCCGGTTTGTGGCAGACGTCGCCGACGAAGCGGTCGAGGGCCCGCCAGTAGGCGCCGGCGTTCATTTCGACAAAATGAAAACCAAGTTGAAGGGGGATGCGGTCGCCTTCATATTGCGTCTTGAACGCGGCTTCGTAGGCGTTGAGGCTGCGATCCTCATAGACTTTCGAATTGGCGGGGTCCTCGACGCCTTTTGAGTGGTGGACATAGAGATTGTAGTCCATGCCGATCACCAGATGATGGTCCGGACCCTCCGGGATGAGGGGCAGTCCGAAACGCGGCAGGCCATTTTCGGTCTTCGGCAGCATGGGTCCACGGGTGACGAGGCTGGCGTCGTAGACGAAGCCCATTTCCTTCTCGGCGGCAACGAGGCCATCGCTGGTGGAGAGATAGGGCGCGCGAAATCCCTTGACGTCGTGGGTGGCGAAGTCCTCCCAGCCCTCAGGTTCGTCGGTCGGGACGCCGGAATTCTCCCAGGCATCGCGAAGCGCTACCTGTGCTGCCTTGAATTCCTGCAGCCAGTCGGCCTTGCTGAAATCTTTGCCGTCGAAATGGCCGCAGGCGTGGCTGGAAATGTCGGCGCCTTCCTGGTGGGCGCCCCAGATGTTGGCGATGCGGGTGCGGATTTCCTCGTTGCTATGGGCGAACCCTACATTCGACTTGCCGGGCCTGTGTCCCGGTCCCTGATAGGCCTTGGCCTGATCGCGGTTCATCAGGAAGGTGCAGGAGAGGAAATAGGTGAAGTGAGCGCCATTGCGCCGGGCCATGTCTCGGCTCTTCGTCCAGAGCGCGTTGTCATGGGCGCCGTCAAAGGAAATCAGCACGATCTGCTTCGGTTTCTCGTCTGCCTGGGCTGCTATCGGCAGCACGAGGGAAAGGGCGAGGGCGGAGGCGGGGATGAAACGCAAAAGAAGCACCGTGTCAGTTTGCTCGATGGACGCCATTGGATGAGGAATGCGGCGAAGCTTTGATGCTGCTTTCAATTTTCAACCCGAGCCGATAGGGATGGTGGTCTTGATTCAAAGGATTTCTCCATGGCTTTGCTTGTCGTCAGCATCATACTTTTTCTAGGCGTTCACCTGATCCAGGCGCTGGCGCCGGGGTTCCGGCTGTCGATGATCGAGCGCCTCGGGCGTCCCGCCTGGATCGTCCTGCAGTCGGTCGCCAGCCTCCTGACGCTGGTTTTGCTGATCTATGCCTTCAGCATCGCCCGCTACGAGACGACGGTGCTGTATTCGCCACCGGCCTGGGCCTCGCACATCACGCTGACGCTGATGCTGATCGCCAGCATCTGTCTCGTGGCCGGCCTGCTGCCGGCCGGTCATATCGCCGCCAGGACGAAGCATCCGACGGTGCTGGCGGTGAAGATCTGGGCGCTCGCTCATCTTCTGGCAAACGGCGACAGCGCCGGCGTGCTGCTGTTTGCATCCTTCCTCGCCTGGGGCGTTGTCGTGCGGATATCGCTGAAGCGCCGGGCTCGGGCCGGCGAAATCACCCCACGCCCGTTCGTGTCAGTGAAATACGATGCGGCGGCGGTCGTCCTCGGCATCGTGCTCTGGGGCGCCATCATCTGGAAGCTGCATGAGTGGCTTATCGGCGTTTCGCCGCTGGCAATGATGTGATTTCTGCGGTTCCCCCTTACAACGGGCGCAAAATCGGGTAGAAGGCGCGTTCATGCGCTGCATCCTGCCGGCGCGCTCCCTTTTATGCATGCAAGTTTTGGCCGGAGCCGGAGACGAGAATGGCATTCAACGACGACAGCTTCATCCGCGAAGTCAACGAGGAACTGCGCTCCGACCGGATGCAGTTCGTCTGGCGCCGTTTCGGCCGCCTGATCATCGGCTTCGCAGTGCTGGTCGTTATCGGGACGGCCGGCTATGTCGGCTATCGCTACTGGGCAACCCATCAGGCCGGCGACAACGGCGACAAGTTCCTCGCCGCGCTGGCGCTGGCCGACCAGAACAAGACCGACGATGCACTGGCAGCCCTCTCTGCCATCGAAAAAGACGGCAAGGGCGCCTATCCGCTGCTCGCCAGCATGCGTGCCGCCTCGCTGCAGGCGCAAAAGGGCGACACGGCCGGTGCCGTGGCCGCGTTCACCGCGATCAGCAAGCAGTCCGGCGTTCCCTCCGTCATCGCTGACGCCGCCCGCCTGCGCGCCGCCTTCCTGCTGGTCGACACCGGGACTTATCAACAGGTCTCCGCGCTCGCCGAGGAGATGGCCGTGCCGGCTAGTGCCTTCCGCCATTCCGCACGCGAAGTCCTGGGTCTTTCCGCTTACAAGGCCGGCGATTTCGCCAAGGCCCGGCAGTGGTTCCAGGCCATCGTCAGCGACCAGCAGTCACCCCGCAATATTGCCAATCGTGCCCAGATGATGCTTGATAATATCGAAGCTTCGGGCAAAGCCCCGCAGGCCCAGGGCTAAAGGAACACCAATCGCCATGAATTTCACGGTTGCGATCGTCGGTCGCCCGAACGTCGGCAAGTCCACCTTGTTCAACCGCCTGGTTGGCAAGAAGCTGGCGCTCGTCGATGACACCCCGGGCGTCACCCGTGACCGTCGTCCGGGCGATGCCAAGCTGATGGACCTGCATTTCACCATCATCGACACGGCCGGTCTGGAAGAAGCCCATGAGGATTCGCTCGAGGGCCGGATGCGCGCCCAGACCGAAGCTGCGATCGAGGAGGCAGACCTGACGCTGTTCGTGGTCGATGCCAAATATGGCCTGACGCCGCTCGACAAGGTGTTCGGCGAGCTTCTGCGGCGGCGCGGCAAGCCGGTCGTGCTGGTTGCCAACAAGTCGGAAGCCAAGGGCTCCGATGGCGGTTTCTATGACGCCTTCACCCTCGGGCTCGGCGATCCTTGCCCGATTTCGGCCGAACACGGCCAGGGGATGATCGACCTGCACGACGCAATCGTCGCAGCCATCGGCCAGGACCGCGCCTATCCGCCGGAAATCGAGGAAGACGAGGACGACGTGGCCGAGACGGATGTCTCGCTGCCGCTCGACGGCGACGATGTGTTCGACGACGAGAAGGAAGAAGAGCCCGATTACGACGAGACGAAGCCGCTGCGCGTCGCCATCGTCGGTCGCCCGAATGCCGGCAAGTCGACGCTGATCAACCGCTTCCTCGGCCAGGACCGCCTGCTGGTCGGCCCCGAGGCCGGCATCACCCGCGATTCGATCTCCGTCGACTGGGCCTGGCGCGGCCGGACCATCAAGCTGTTCGACACCGCCGGCATGCGCCGGAAGGCACGCGTCACCGAGAAGCTCGAAAAGCTGTCGGTTGCCGACACGCTGCGGGCAATCCGCTTTGCCGAGACGGTGGTCATCGTCTTCGATGCAACGATCCCGTTCGAAAAGCAGGACCTGCAGATCGTCGACCTCGTCATCCGCGAAGGCCGTGCTGCCGTCATCGCCTTCAACAAGTGGGACCTGATCGAGGACCGGCAGACCGTGCTCGCCGACCTGCGCGAAAAGACCGACCGGCTGCTGCCGCAGGCGCGCGGCATTCGTGCCGTGACGATTGCCGGGCAGACCGGCGATGGCCTCGACCGGCTGATGCAGTCGATCATCGATACCGACAAGGTCTGGAACAAGCGCATCGCCACCGCCAAGCTCAATCGCTGGCTGGATGCGCGCCAGGTCCAGCATCCGCCACCCGCCGTGTCCGGCCGCCGGCTGAAGCTGAAATACATGACGCAGGTCAAGGCTCGTCCGCCGGGCTTCATGATCTCGTGCACCCGGCCGGACTCATTGCCGGAATCCTATATCCGTTACCTGACCAACGGGTTGCGCGAGGATTTCGAGATGCCGGGCGTGCCGATCCGGATCCATTTCCATGCGTCGGAAAATCCGTTCGAGAACCGCAAGCGGAAGAACCCCTATCCGAGCAAGCGCAAGAAGGAACGCTGATCCTTCGGGACCGGTGCGCCTCTGCGTCGGTCCTCAGCGCCGTCTGATCTTGCCGTTTGCGATCCGCACGTTGTCGAGGAACTGCTGCGTTGCGGCTTCCCAGGAATAGGTGAGTGCCAGTTTGCGGGCGGCCTCTCGCGAGCATGAGAGCGCTCGCAGGCAGGCGCTCCTGAGGTCCTTGTCGACGGCGCCGGCGGTCGGATGATCGCCGAGAATATCGGCCGGGCCGGTGACCGGGTAGGCTGCGACCGGAACGCCGCTCGCAAGCGCTTCGAGAATGGTATTGCCGAAGGTGTCTGTCACCGATGGAAAGACGAAGACATCGCCCTGCGCATAGGCGCTGGCCAGTTCTTCGCCGAATTTCGCGCCGGTGAACAGCACGTCCGGGTAGCGCTTCTTCAGATCCTCCAGATCAGGTCCTCCACCCACCACCACTTTCGAGCCCGGCAGGTTGAGATCCAGGAATGCCGGGAGGTTTTTCTCCGTGGCGACGCGCCCGACGGTCATGAAGATCGGCCGGGGCAGGCCGAAGGGCGAATCTTCCTGTGCCTGAGGCCTGAACAGCGTCGCATCGATGCCGCGGCTCCACGGCAGCAGGTTGCGCACACCCTTGGCCTTGAGCTCGGCGGCAAGGCTCGGTGTCGCCACCATGCAGCCGAAGCCGCCATTGTGGAACCACCTGATGAAGGCATAGAGCCAGGACTTAGGGATCGGCAGGCGGGCTGCGACATATTCGGGAAAGCGGGTGTGGTAGGTGGTCGAGAACTGCATGCCGTTGCGCACGCACCAGCGCCGCGCCGTCAGCCCCAGCGGACCTTCCGTGGCGATGTGTACGTAGGATGGCTGCGTTGCCTCTATCGCAGCGGCAACGCGCCGATAGCTTGCAAGCGAGAGCCTGATCTCCGGATAGGTCGGGCAGGGGATGCTGCGAAACCCCTCTGGCGTCAGCATGGAGACGGTGACGCCCATGCGCGTCAGCTCACGATTGGTGTTCTCGATGGAGCGCACGACGCCATTGACCTGCGGGTGCCAGGCATCGGTGACGATGAGCAGTCGTTCGCCCAGGGCCATGTCCGGCGCCGGCGATTTCCCGGCGGCGATGTTCGATAGACGTTGCAGCATGGGTCGACTGTTCCATCCCGGTCGATCGCGGCGGCGCGGAACATCCCACGCCATCCGATGATTCCGGGCCTAGCCATTGTGACGACCGTCGATGATGAAAATATTACACCCTTCGGTTTGCTTCGATGGCAATGCAGCTTTAGGTCTCTTCGGTGTACTCTGGAATGCGCAAAGGAAGTCAATCTCATGGCCGATGCCGAACTTGCGACCCTCTACCGAGGCTATATCGACTGTCTCAACAGGCAGGATTGGACGCTCCTCGGTGAGTTCGTTGACGATGATGTAGAGCACAATGGCCGGCAGATCGGTCTTTCCGGCTATCGCGCGATGCTGGAAAACGATTTCCGGCAAATACCCGACCTGCAATTCATCATCGATCTACTGATCGCCGATCCGCCGAGGATCGCCGCACGACTGCAGTTCGACTGCACGCCAGCGGGAACGTTCCTCGGCCTTGCGGTGAACGGACGGAAGGTCTCGTTTTCGGAAAACGTCTTCTACGAATTTCGCAACGACAAGATCCGGCATGTCTGGTCGGTCATCGACAAGACAGCCATTGAGGCGCAGCTTGACGGCAAGACGTCTTAACCAAGTCCGAGCTTCTCTCGCTCCACCAATGCGCCGTGCTCGCAGATCACGCGGGCGGCGATCTTCACGGCGAAGCGGGCTGCAGCGACAAGATCCTTGCTCTTCAGGTATTCGGCGAGGAATGCGCCGTTGAAGCTGTCGCCGGCGCTGGTTGTGTCGATGACCTCGGCAACGTGTTCGGCTTCGACCAGGGTGTCGCCAGCGACCGTGCTGACGGTCACGCCCTTGGCACCGTCCTTGACGACGACCAGGGGAGCGCCGAGCTGCCGGTAGCGGCGGATGGTGGCGGCAATCGATGGGTCGCCGAAATGGGCGGCCTCGTCGTCGTAGCTCGGCATGACAAGCGTTGCGGCGCGGGCGCCCTCGCTGATGGTTGCGTGCATGGTGTCGAGGCTGGTCCAAAGCCTTGGGCGCAGGTTCGGGTCGAACACCACCAGCTTGCCGATCGCCTTGGCGCGGCGCAGTTCCGAGAGCAGGGTTTCGGCGCTGTCGTGGGCGAGTATCGCAAGCGTAATGCCGGAGAAATAGACGACGTCGGAGGCTTCGATGGCTTCGCGCAGACGGTCGCCATCGACGGCAAGCTGGCGTGCGGCCGAGGATTCGCGCCAGTAGCTGAAGGTGCGCTCGCCGTCCTTCAGATTGATGAGATAGAGGCCCGGAGTGCGACCCCGGATGCGGCGGATATAGGATGTGCCGATCCCGGCGCCGCTCATAAAGGCCAGCATCTCGTCCGACATCGGATCGTCACCGACGGCCGTAAAATAATCGATGGACCAGTCCGATGGTAGGCAGGCCTTGGCGTACCAGGCGGTGTTGAACGTGTCGCCGGCAAAGCCTTTGCGCAGCAGGCCGTTGCCCGCCTGCGACAGTTCCACCATGCACTCGCCGATCGACAAAAAATGTCCGCCCACGATACTCTCCCTCATCGCATTCCTGCGCCTGCTGTAGGCCTTCGACGCAGGGCGGGCAAGGCCGCCGTGCACCGGAAGCGGCGATCAGTTTTCCGGGCTATCCATGTGATAACAGGCGGCAGTCTGGCCGGGGCGGACAGGCTCTGTCGCCGGCATGGCGGTGCGACAGATATCGGTGGCTTTCCAGCAGCGCGGCTCGAAGACGCAACCGGGCGGCGGGTTCATCGGCGACGGCGGATCGCCCTGCAGGCGGATGCGCTTGCGGGTGCGGGCGACCTTTGGGTCCGGCACGGGGGCGGCCGAGAACAGCGCCTGGGTATAGGGATGGGCCGGACGCTGGAACACCGTGGCGCAATCGCCGGCCTCGACGATGCGGCCGAGATAGAGGACCAGTACGTCGTCCGAGATCAGCCGGACGACCGAGAGGTCGTGGCTGATGAAGATCAGCGTCAGTCCGAATTCCTTGCGCAACTTGCGCAGCAGCGAGATCACCTGGCCCTGGATGGAGACGTCGAGGGCTGAAACCGGCTCGTCGCAGATGATCAGTTTAGGGCGGGTGACAACGGCGCGAGCGATGCCGATGCGCTGCGCCTGGCCGCCGGAGAATTCATGCGGGTAGCGGTTGATCATTTCGGGCACCAGCCCGACGGCGGCCATGATCTCGCGGACACGGCCCTGCCGTTCTGCGCGGCTCAGCTTCGGCTCGAACACAGTGAGCGGCTCGGCGATGATGTCGCCGACGGTCATGCGCGGATCGAGCGAGGCGATCGGGTCCTGGAAGATGATCTGCATGTCGCGGCGGGCGGCGCGCATCTCCTCGCTGGAAAGGTCGAGCAGGCTCTTGCCCTGCCAGAGGATACGGCCTTTCTGGGCGTGGATCAGGCGCAGGATCGAGCGGCCGAGGGTAGACTTGCCGCAACCGGATTCACCGACGATGCCGAGCGTGCGCCCGGCCTTGAGCTCGAAGCTTACATCGTTGACGGCCGTCAGCATGGTTGCCGGCTTGAAGAAGGATTTTGACGGGATCTCGAACTGGGTGGTGAGATGCTCGACCTTGAGCAGGGTCTGTTCAGCCATGGACAGGGCTCCGTTGCTGGTGACCGATAAGCGGATGGAAGCAGGCCGCGCGGCGTTGAGGTGCCAGAAGCCCAAGCGGCGGGCGCGCATCGAGACAGTTGTCCTCGACATGGGCGCAACGCGGCGAGAAGCTGCAGCCGCGCGGCAGGTGCTTGAGGTTCGGCGGACGGCCGGGAATGACGGCGAGATCGTCGACATCCTGATCGGGGCGGGGGATCGAGGCATGCAGCGCAGCCGTATACGGATGGGCCGGATCGTCGAACAGGTCGTCCACCGGCGCATCCTCGACGATCCGTCCGGCATACATGACGGCCACTCGCTCGGCGAGGCCGGCGACCACGCCGAGGTCGTGGGTGATGATGACAAGAGCGGTGTTCATCTCCGACGTCAGGTCGTTGAACAGGTCGAGGATCTGTGCCTGGATGGTGACGTCGAGCGCCGTCGTCGGCTCATCGGCAATCAGCAGCTTCGGCTTGGTGAGCAGCGCCATGGCGATGACGATGCGCTGGCGCATGCCGCCGGAGAGCTCATGCGGAAAGAGATTGAAACGGCGGTCCGGGTCGGGGATGCCGACGCGCTTCAGCATGTCGAGGGCAGTGGCGGAGGCAGCGCGCGCCGTCAGTCCGCCATGGACTTCGAGCTGCTCCGTCAGCTGCCGCGATATCTTCAGCGTCGGATTGAGCGAGGTCATCGGGTCCTGGAAGACCATCGCCATGTCCTTGCCGCGGATCTGGTCGAGTTCGCGGGGCTTCAGCGCCAATACGTCGCGACCTTCCAGCAGCGCCTCGCCGCTGGTGTGGCCGTTCTTCGCCAGCAGACCCATCAGGCCCAGAAAGGTCTGGCTCTTGCCCGAACCGCTTTCGCCGACGATGGCGATGCGCTCGCCACGGCGGATCGTCAGGTTGAGGCCGTTGACCGCAGCGACGTCCCCTTCCGGGGTCTGGAAACGGATGGAGTAGTCCTTGAGTTCGAGCAGCGTCTCGCTCTTTTTGGCTTCCGACATGTCAGCGGTCCTTGGGGTCGAATGCATCGCGCAGGCCGTCGCCGATGAACAGCAGGCTCATCAGCAGGGCGACGAGGAAAGCGGCGGGAAAAGCCAGCAGCCAGGGGTCGGTTTCCATGGCGTTGGTACCGTCGGCGATCAGAGTCCCCAGCGATGTCAGGGGCTCCTGCACGCCGAAGCCGAGATAGGAGAGAAAGCTTTCCGTCGCGATGATTTCTGGCACAGTCAGGGCGGCATAGATCACGACCGGGCCGACAAGGTTGGGGACGATGTGCTTCAGGATGATCTTGAACGGGCGCTGGCCGGAGGCACGCGCCGCCTCTATGAACTCGCGGTGCTTCAGCGACAGCGTCTGACCACGCACGATGCGGGCCATGGTCAGCCATTCCAGCGCGCCGATGGCGGCAAACAGCAGGTAGACATTGCGGCCGAAGATCACCATCAGCAGGATGACGAAGAGGATGTAGGGAAGGGCATACATGATATCGACGAAGCGCATCATGATGCTGTCGAGCTTGCCGCCGAAATAGCCGGAGACGGCGCCGTAGAGGACGCCGATGATCACCGAGACGAGGGTGGCGACGAGGGCGACCGCAAGCGACACCCGGGTGCCGTAGAGGGTGCGCGCAAGCAGATCGCGACCGTTCTGGTCTGTGCCGAAATAATGGCCGCTGGCGAAATCCGGAGGCGTGCGGAAGGCTGCCCAATCGGGATCCTCATAGCCGTACGGAATGAGGGCGGGGGCGATGAGGGCAGCCAGGATCAGCAGCGTGAGCACCACGAGGGAAATGGCAGCAGCCTTGTTGCGCAGCAGCCGGCGCATGGCGTCGCGGGTCAGCGACCGGCTTTCGGGAGCCAATCCTTCTGCAGCCCGCAATTCCTCTTCCAGCTGTTCGCGGCGAGCGAGATTGAGGATCATTGGGTTCTCACTTTCGGGTCTAGCCAGGCGTAGACGATATCAACGAGCAGATTGAGCACGACGATCAGCGCCATGTAGAAAATCACCGTGCCGAGAACCATGCCGTAGTCGCGGTTGAGCGCGGCCGTGATGAAGTAGCGGCCGATGCCGGGCAGGCCGAAGATGCTTTCAACCACCAGCGATCCGGTCAGCAGGTAGCTGGCCGCCGGGCCGAGATAGGATATGACCGGCATCAGGGCTGGTTTCAGCGCGTGACGCATGACCGTAAGTCTCGGACCGATGCCTTTTGCCTTGGCGGTACGGATGAAGTTCTGGTTCATCACCTCGATCATCGAGCCGCGCATCAGCCGCGATATCCGCGCCGCGTGGGGCAGCGACAGGACCGTGACGGGCAGGATCAGGAACTTGATCGAGCCGTCGCCCCAGCCGCCGACGGGCAGGATTCCGAGTTTGATGCCGAACAGCAGTTGCAGGATCGGCGCAATCAGAAAGCCGGGGAGAACGAGGCCGATCAGCAGGGTGCCGCCGAGCCAGTAGTCGGCCTGCCGGTTCTGGTACAGCGCCCCGAGACAGCCGACGAGAACGCCGACCAGTACGGCGACGACAAAAGCGATGCTGCCGATGGTCAGCGTATAAGGCAGGCCGGACATGATCTGCTGGGTGACGGTGAAGTCCTGGTTGGCAAAGGAGGGGCCAAGATCGCCGTGGAGGACGTCGTACATGTAGATGAAGTACTGCTCGATCAGCGGCTTATCGAGGTTGTAATGAGCCGCCAGATTTTTCAGGATGACAGGCGGCAAAGGGCGCTCGCCATCGAAAGGCCCGCCCGGCGCCAGGCGCAGGACGAAAAAGCTCAGTGTCACGGCAATCCACATGACTGGGATTGTCGATAAAAGACGACGAAATGCATATTTGATCATGGGCGTGGATAGGCTCCCTCCGGCAAGGCCAAAGGGAGCCCGTGTCCCTTACTCTTTGATTGACAGCCAGCGGGTACGGTGGATGTCCTGGATATTGTCTTCATATCCAGCGATCTTCGGCGACACCACGCTCTGCGAGACATAGTAGTAGATCGGGATCGCCGCGCTGTCGTCGAGCGCGATCTGTTCTGCCTGCTTGAATAGGGCAGCACGCTTGTCGAGATCGGTCTCCGCATTCCCCTGCTTGAGCAACGCATCGTATTCCGCATTGCTCCAGCGGCCGTAGTTCATGTCGACGCCCGTCGACAGGAGGTTGAGGAAGTTGATCGGGTCATTGTAGTCGGCGAGCCAGCCGGCGCGGCCGATTTCGACCTTGCCGTGCTGCATCTCGTCGTAATGCACCTTGGTCTCGGTGTTATAGAGCTCGATCTCGACGCCGAGCGGCTTCCACATGGAGGCGATCGCGGCTGCGATGCGCTTGTGGTTGTCGTTGGTATTGTAGCGGAGTTGGGCGTGCAGCGGATGGTCGGGGCCGAAGCCTGCTTCCTTCAGCAGCTTCTTGGCTTCCTCGACCTTCTGGGCGTAGGGCTCGTCCTTCCACTTGATCTGGGCCGGCTCGCCGTAATGGGCAGTGCCCGGCGGGACCCAGGAATACATCGGCAGTTCGCCGGTACCGAGAACCTTCGGGCCGATGACTTCGCGGTTGACGGCCATCGACAGGGCCTGGCGGACGCGCTTGTCGTTAAACGGAGGCTTGGTGGCGTTGACGACGTAGTAGTAGGTGCCGAGGAACGGCACAACGTGCGCCTGGCCGGGCATGTTGGTCTTCAGCCACTGGTACTGGTCTGCAGGGAAGGACGTCAGGATGTCGAATTCGCCGGCGCGGTAACGCTTGAGAGCGGCCGACTGGTCTTCCATGACGAAGAACTTCACGCCGTCGATCTTGACGTTCTTGGCATCCCAGTACTGATCGTTCTTGACCGTCGTTACATAGGAGCCCGGGACCCATTCTGTCGGCTTGTATGGGCCGTTGGTGACGATGTTGCCGATCTTGACCCAGTCGGCGCCCTTGGCGTCGATGACGTGCTTGGGGAGAGGATAGGCTGTGTAGTGCGTCAGCGCATTGAGGAAATAGGGGGTTGCGTTGTCGAGGGTGATCTCGAGGGTCTTCGGGTCGATGGCCTTGACGCCGAGCTGGCTGAAATCGGTGATCTCGCCCTTGTTGATCTTCTCGGCATTCTTGATGGTGAACTGCAGATAAGCGTATTCGGCAGCGTTCTTGGGATCGACGAGGCGCTGGAAGGCGAAGACGAAGTCTTCGGCCGTTACCGGCTGGCCATCTGACCACTTGATGCCGTCGCGCAGCTTAAACGTATAAACCTTGCCATCCGGAGAAATCGTCCAGCTTTCGGCCTGGCCCGGGATGGCGTTGTCCTTGGCGTCTTCGGTGGTGAGGCCCTCGAAGATGTCGCCGGCAATGCGGTTCTCGTAGTCGCTGGACATCTTTTGCGGATCGAGCGACTGGGGATCGCCACCGTTCTGGACGTTGAGCGTGGCGGCATGCGCCGAAAGGGACAATAGCGATCCGACGAGCGCGGACGCGTAAAATACCTTGGTCAGATATGTCATGGAGCCGATCTTTCTATGTTCGCCTTGTTAGCAAGGTCGTTCTTGTTCCCGCAGGTGAACTGGTCACGCAAGCAAGAGCGCAACGTATCGCAGCCTACCGACGATTCAACCCCTAAAACCGCGATATGGAAAACGACATGCATTTGTCTGTGGACGGCGTTTCTGTTGCTTTAACGAACCGTTCTGGGATGGGAATTCACCAGCGCGATTGTTTCGATTTGTAATTTTGCGGCCGCAGGCTAGTGTGCGGACACACCTGGATATTGAAGCGAAGGCGCATTGTTACATGAATTCAACGAGCGGAACGGCGGCGAAGGACTGGTGGCGTGGTGCGGTAATCTATCAGGTCTATCCACGATCCTTCCAAGATACCAACAGCGACGGACTTGGCGACATCAAGGGCATCACGCTGCGTTTGCCCTACATCGCCTCGCTCGGGGTAGACGCGATCTGGCTGGCGCCGTTCTTCACCTCGCCGATGGCAGACATGGGGTACGATGTCTCCAACTATTGCGATGTCGACCCGATTTTCGGGACATTGGCCGATTTCGACGAGATGATGACCGCCGCCCATGCGCTCGGGATCAAGGTGATTATCGACCAGGTGATCTCTCATACATCGGACGTCCATCCCTGGTTCGTCGAAAGCCGCACGAGCCGCGACAATCCGAAAGCCGACTGGTACGTCTGGGCCAACCCCAAGCCAGACGGCACGGCGCCGAACAACTGGCTGTCGATTTTCGGCGGCCCCGGCTGGGAGTGGGACGGTATCCGCCGCCAGTATTACCAGCACAATTTCCTCACATCGCAGCCGGATCTCAATTTCCACAACCCGCGTGTCCAGGATGCGGTGCTTGCCGCCGTCAAATTCTGGCTCGATCGCGGTGTCGACGGATTTCGTCTGGACACGGTGAACTACTACTTCTGCGACAAGCAGTTGCGCGACAATCCGCCTGCCTTGCCGAGCGACGATGCCGCCGGGCTGGATGCTCCCGATACCAACCCCTACGGCATGCAAAGCCACCTCTACGACAAGACACAGCCGGAAAACATCGACTTCCTGAAGCGCTTGCGAGCGCTGCTCGACACCTATGAGAACCGCGCGACGGTCGGCGAGGTCGGCGATGGCGCCCGCTCGTTGCAGACGCTGGCTGCCTATACGTCCGGCGGCGACAAGCTGCACATGTGCTACACGTTCGACCTGCTCGGGCCGGAATTCACGCCGGCGCATTTCCGCCGCTGCGTCAGCGCCTTCCAGGAGAGCGTTACCGACGGCTGGGTCTGCTGGGCGTTCTCCAACCACGACGTCGTTCGCCATGCCAGCCGCTTTGCAGAGACGGAGGCCGAGCGGGCACGGGTCGCAAAACTGGCGATCTCGCTGCTGGCAACGTTGCGGGGCTCGATCTGCCTTTACCAGGGCGAGGAACTCGGACTACCCGAAGCCGACCTTGCCTTCGAGGACCTGCGCGATCCCTACGGCATCCGCTTCTGGCCGGCGTTCAAGGGACGCGACGGATGCCGGACGCCGATGCCCTGGGAAGCTGCCCGCGTCCATGCGGGCTTCTCGACAGCGGAGAAGTCGTGGCTGCCGGTGCCATACCAGCATGCGACACTGGCGGTCGACCGGCAGGAGGAGGATGGATCTTCCGTGCTCGCCCATTATCGCCAGACGCTGGCCTTCCGACGGCAGCACCCGATGCTGTTCGACGGCGACCTGACTTTCCTCGCCACAAACGAGGATGTGCTCGCCTTCACGCGGGAAAAGAATGGCGAAACGCTGGTCTTCGTTTTCAATCTCGGACGGACGATGATCGAACTTTCGCTGCCACAGGGGCTGACGGTCAAGGCTGCCATGCCGATGCCCGGCTTCAACCCGAAATCGACACCGACGACAGTGACGCTGGAGGCGATGGATGTGTTTTGCGGGCTGGTGTGAAAAAAGTCAGCGCAGCAGCTTGTCGTAGTCTGTGTGGGATCCAATCCAGAACCAGATGATGGTCTGGCCGTCTTGCGCTGCAAGAGCCCTCCACGACAAGCCCACTCGGGCGGACCAAAGGTTGCCGACCTTCTTGAAATGAAGAGAAGGATGCATCGGGCTTGTCTTCAATAATTCGAAATTTTGGTCAGCCACCTTCTGCACACGTTCTGGCAGAGCCTCGTATGCCTGCCAGAAT
Organism: Rhizobium sp. B21/90; assembly: GCF_019355815.1. Taxonomy (NCBI): domain Bacteria; kingdom Pseudomonadati; phylum Pseudomonadota; class Alphaproteobacteria; order Hyphomicrobiales; family Rhizobiaceae; genus Rhizobium; species Rhizobium sp. B21/90. Next base: position 1,496,261 of record NZ_CP072162.1, read on the forward strand.
TCAGCAGTGGCGACGTGCCTCAAAGCGGCCTGGTCTTCCCTGACCGAAATGCGGAAAGGGCGCCAGCTGCCAGCCGATCGAGCTTTCCGTCTTTCTCGTCTGCCTCAATGCGACCGTCCCACCGCCTGGCTTGCAAGGCCTCGAACCAGTTACTGAAGGCCTCGAATTCCGTGGGATCGAGTTCCTCGACGGTCCGCTCTATATGCTCAAGCTTTTTCATTTGTGCTCCAGCGGCCTCGCCAGTCCGATGCTGGCGTAGGTTAGATATCCAGCATCCTGGTGACGATGAACATGGACGGAAGATACCACCAAACAAGCATGGCTTGAAGGCCCTGCAGGCCCGTTTACCCGATCAGCCTGAATGCATCGACATCCACCAGTCCCCTGTCCGAAATCTTCAGGTGGGGGATGACGGGCAGGGGCAGGAAGGCCAGTTGCAGGAAGGGCTCCTGCAGTGTCGAGCCCAGCGCGAAAGCAGCGTTGCGCAGGTAATGCAAGGTGTCGCGGACGCGCTCGTAGGGTTCCAGGCTCATCAGGCCGGCGATCGGCAGCGCGATCTCGCCGGTGATCCTGCCGTCCTCGACGACGACGAAGCCCCCCTTGATCTCGCTCAGGCGCTGGACGGCCTGTGCCATGTCGTCCTCGCTGACGCCGACGACGCAGATGTTATGGCTGTCATGGCCGACGGTGGAGGCGATTGCGCCCTTCTTCAGCCCGAAGCCCTGGACGAAGGCGTTGGCGTGATTGCCGTTCTTGCCGTGGCGCTCGATGACGGCGACCTTGATGATGTCGCGGGCAAGGTCGACTGTCGTCTGGTTGCCGACCGAGGGCAGGCGGAAGCGGCGATGCTCGGTGATGATCTTGCCAGGCAGCACGCCGATGACCGAGGTTTCGCCATCGGTGAAGGGGACACCAAAATCGGCAGCATTGACCGTGCGCGCCTTGACGCTGTCGAGGCCGACGGGAGCGATGCTTTTGCGGGTGGCAAACAGCGCATCGGTCACCAGCCTGCCGCCGGCAAAGACCATGCCTGCCTTGCAGCTTTCGAGGCTGTCGACCACCACCAGATCGGCGCGCCAGCCGGGCGCCACCAGTCCGCGGTCGCGCAGACCGAAGGCCCGGGCCGCCGAGATCGAGGCGGCGCGATAGATCGCCAGTGGCTCGACGCCGGCGGCGATGGCCGTGCGGATTATGTAGTCGAGATGGCCCTGCTCGGCGATGTCGAGAGGATTGCGGTCGTCGGTGCAGAGGGCGATGAAGGGCGAAAGGCGCTCGGTGATAATAGGCATCAGCGCGTGCAGATCCTTGGACACGGAGCCTTCTCGCACCAGGATGTGCATGCCCTTGCGGATTTTCTCCATTGCCTCTTCGGCGGATGTCGCCTCGTGTTCCGTACGGATGCCGGCTGCGATGTAGCCGTTCAGGTCGTTACCTCGCAGGAGGGGAGCATGGCCATCGATATGATCGCCTTGGAAGGCCTCCAGCTTGGCCATGCAGATGGGATCCTTGTGGATCACGCCCGGGAAATTCATGAACTCGGCAAGGCCGATGACCTTTTCATGGTCGCGGAACGGCAATAGCCGCTCGATCGGCAGGTCGGCACCCGAAGTCTCCAGATGGGTGGCGGGCACGCAGGACGACAATTGAACGCGGATGTCCATGATCGTCTCGAGCGCCGAATCGAGGAAGAACTGGATGCCCTCGGTGCCAAGCACGTTGGCGATTTCGTGCGGATCGCAGATGACTGTCGTCACGCCGTAGGGGAGCACGCAGCGGTCGAACTCATGCGGCGTCACCAGCGAGGATTCGATGTGCAGGTGCGTATCGATGAAGCCGGGCACGACGATGCGACCGGTGATATCGATCTCCTCGACACCTTTGTAATCGCCGCAGGTGCCGACGATGCGGTCGCCGCAGATGGCGATGTCGGAGGCAACGAGTTCGCCGGTCACCAGATCGAAGAACCTCCCGCCCTTGAGGACGATGTCTGCAGGCTTTCTGCCGACACCCTGGTCGATGAAGTCTTCGAGAGGCTTGGTCATGGCGATACGCTTTCAATCAGTATGGACGTTCGTCGCGAGTCTAGCCTGTAATCAGCCAGCCGGGGAGCGAAATATTGTCAGCGCCGGGCGGCCCCTGACGTGCATCCCCCGCGACTGCTCCTGTTTCAATGCCTGTTAAATTAGATGTTCGATATCAAGCTTGTTAAGCTTTCTATTGTATACGTCGACCTTTAGAAGGTTTGATGATTGCAGAAGGGTGCCAGGCCGATGATTGACGATGGCTTGGATTCGCCGAATTTGATGGCCGGCTCAGCCGATGCGCTGTCGTGCTCCCGATGCTGAAGCGTATCGCTCTCGATCAGGTGCGGGCCGGAATGTTCATCGAGGACATGGAAGGCAGTTGGGCCAGCAATCCCCTGCAGAAGAGGCGGTTTGTTCTCGATGCCGTCGCAGCGAGGCAACTCCGGTCAAGCAAGGTCAGTGGCGTCGTGATCAACACCGCCAGGGGCGCCGACCTGTCATCGGCCCCAGCGTCAGACAGCCGCCATGGCGGGGCTGGCGAGATCTGCCTGCAGCAAGCCGCTGCCGCAATGCAGACCGTGCGACAGTCGGTAACTCAACTCAAGGACCTGTTTTCGTCAGCTGCCAGCGACGGCCCGGTGAGCGTCGATCAGACCAAGGCGATTGCGAGCGCAATCTCCAAGTCGGTCGATGACAACCCCGCAGTCTTCATCAGTGTCACCCGCCTGAAGGACAAGGATGAGGCGACGTTTGTCCATTCGGTCGCGGTCAGCGCGCTGATGATCCATTTCGGCCGCTATCTCCGACTGGACGAGGCAACCGTCGAATTGCTCGGCGTCGCTGGATTGTTGCACGACATCGGCAAGATCAAGGTGCCCCGCTCGATCCTCTGCAAGCCCGGCGTGCTGGATGAAGCCGAGACGCGCGTAATGCGCGACCACCCAATGCTGGGTTACGATATTCTGACCCAGCAGGAAGACATCCAGCCAATGGTCACGGACATCTGCCGCCACCACCATGAGCGCGTCGACGGCAAGGGTTACCCGGACAAGCTCTCGGGCCGCAGCCTGACCTACTTTTCGCGGCTGGCCGCGATCTGCGACGTCTACGATGCCGTCACCTCGGTCAGGCCTTACCGGAAGCCCTGGTCGTCGGGAGAGGCGCTGAAGTGGATGATCAAGCGAGACGGTCACTTCGACAGCCAATTGCTCAAGAAATTCATCCTCTGCCTCGCTGTGTCCCAGCCGGTGCAGCCGTAGCGTCAGCCTCAAGATTCTTCTGGTATCGTTTTGCCGAGAAAGTCCAAAATGAGCTCCAGCACCTGCCTATGAATGGCTTCCCGATCCCGCCCGCCGGCATCTTGACAGACGATTCCGTCGCCCGGAGATTGTTGCTCGATCTTCCCAGCGGCGCCAGATTTGCATAACTGCATAAAACTGAAGTGCAGGGCTCCAGGTATCGTCATGTAGGTCGTCGATATCTGCGGCAATTGGGCTGCCAGATACGCGGAGTCCTTGTTTGTGGCCGCGATCATCGCGGTCCTTGCGACGTCTGTGCCGATATCCTCCCCCGCTGCGAGCACCAAAATGGGGACTTGTACTGCAGCGAGGCTTTGCTGAGTAAAGCCCCGGGACGGCCCGAGGTCGAGGGAGACAACAGCTCTGAATTTCTGGTCCTTCATGCCTGTGCCGACCAAGTGCGAAGCGTTCGCAGGGTCTCGCAAGCCAAGGGATTCGAAGACTTTGCACGCGACGGTACCAAACTGCTCTGCGCAGTGGGTCATGAGGAGAGCGGGGTCGAACTGTCCGCCGGCGAGTTCGACAACCGTCCAGCCGCCAAGTGAGTGGCCAATACCAGCGATTCTGTGCGCGTCAATCTTGCCGCCCAAACTCGCATCCTGCAGCATCGCACTGGCAACACGACTGAGGTCTTCTGGCCGTTTCCAGAGTTTTGCGGCCTCCTCGGGTCGGCGGTCAAATGTCGTCGTGCCAGGATGGTCGGGGGCAGCCACGACATAGCCTTTGGAGACAAGCGCCGCTGCAATCCAGGCGAGATTTCGCCAGCTTCCCCCATAGCCGTGAGACAGCACTACCAGCGGGCGAATTCCTGCTTTAATTGCCCCGTTCAATATAACGCGCTGGCCATAAAATGCGGGTGTTTCCCCGACGACGGTCGCCTGCTGTCCCGTGTCCGTCGGATACCATATTGCGATCTGCAACGGTCGTTGGGGTTCATCACCCGCAAGCGTTGTCTGTCGAAAGCCCACATCGTCGGATGCATGGGCCGAGCAAGAAGCCACGAGTAAAAGAAGGAGGATGAAAATTCGGTTCAGCATGAAGCGCTCCCATTGTTTGGAAGCAAGTTCCTGCCAGTAAAGCCTGACAGCGGAGACCGATAACGCGATCGAGGTCGTTCGCTGGTAACGAAAAGGCGGGCCGAGATCTCGTCGCGACCCGCTTCTAGGCTACCTTCAGATATTGTTCTGCAGAACCTCCCGCAGGGTGCTGAAGATCTGGTCGATGTGGTGTTTTTCGATGATCAGCGGCGGGGAGAGGGCGATGATGTCGCCGGTGGTGCGGATGAGCAGGCCTTTCTCGTAGGCTTTGAGGAAGGCGCTGAAGGCGCGCTTGGTCGGCTCGCCGGCGATCGGGGCAAGCTCGATGGCGCCGATCAGTCCGATGTTGCGGATGTCGATGACATGGGGGCAATCCCTCAGCGAGTGGATTGCCTCCTCCCAGTAGGACGCAAGTTCGGCGCCGCGTGTCAGAAGGCCCTCGTCCCTGTATGTGTCGAGCGTGCCGAGCGCTGCGGCACATGCCATCGGGTTGCCCGAATAGGTGTAGCCATGGAAGAATTCGATCATGTGCTCGGGGCCGTTCATGAACGCGTCGTGGATCTCCGAGGTCACGAACACTGCGCCCATCGGGATGACGCCGTTGGTCAATCCCTTGGCCGTCACCATCATGTCAGGCATGACGTCGAAATAGTCTGCTGCAAAGGGGGTGCCGAGGCGACCGAAGCCGGTGATGACCTCGTCAAAGATCAACAGGATACCGTGCTTGGTGCAGATCTCACGCAGCTTTTTCAGGTAGCCCTTCGGTGGCAGGATGACGCCGGTCGAGCCGGAAACCGGTTCGACGATGACGGCGGCGATGGTCGAGGCGTCGTGCAGGGTGACGATACGCTCCAGTTCGGAGGCGATGTCGCCGCCGAATTCCGGCTGTCCTTTGGTAAAGGCGTTCTTGTCCGGAAAATGGGTATGCGGCATGTGGTCGACGCCGGTGAGCAATGTGCCGAACATCTTACGGTTTGAGACGATGCCGCCGACCGATATGCCACCGAAATTGACGCCGTGGTAGCCGCGCTCGCGACCGACTAGGCGGAAGCGGGAGCCATTGCCCTTGACCCGGTGATAGGCCAGCGCGACCTTCAGGGCCGTCTCGACCGACTCCGAGCCGGAGTTGGTGTAGAGCACATGGTTCATGCCTCCGGGTGCGAGGTCGACCAAGCGGTTGGCGAGTTCGAAGGCCTTGGGATGGCCAAGCTGGAAGGCCGGGGCATAGTCGAGCTCGCCTGCCTGCTGGCGGATCGCCTCGGTGATCTTCGGCCGACAATGTCCGGCGTTGACGCACCAGAGGCCAGCCGTTCCGTCCAGCACCTGGCGTCCGTCGTGGGTGGTGTAGTGCATGTCCTTGGCGCCGACGAAAAGCCGCGGCTCCGATTTGAACTGGCGGTTTGCCGTGAACGGCATCCAGAAAGCCCTGAGATCGTTGGGCGCTGCGTTCATACGGTCGGACATGCTGTTCTCCACGGCCGCTGGTCATCCGGATCGGCGACGCAGCTGATTATTTATCGTTCGGTCAAAATATCAGCCGGCCCGGGGTCGTCAAGCCGATGCCGGCATTTATAACGCCGCGATCTGGGATGATCGATCGGCCTGAACGAAAAAGACCGGCAAGGGGAACTTGCCGGTCCAGTCTGCAATCATACTCGGCGCAAAAACAGGCGCGGGCGCCTGTTGTCGAACCTGAAACAATTCACCGTCGAAAGCCAATCTCCGGCCGTCAGGCAGCAGATTTGCTTTTCTCGGCCTCGCTATAAATGTCCTCCAGAGTCGACAGAACCTTCATGACGGGTTCGGAAGAACTGGAGTAGTAAATCGTTTGAGCATCACGTCTCGTCTTGACTAGTTTCTGTGCCCGCAGCTTCGACAGGTGCTGCGACAGGGCGGATTGGCTAAGCCCTACCTGGGTTGCGAGAACGCCAACCGGTACCTCGCCCTTGACCAGGCTGCACAGGATCATGAGTCTTTTCGGATTTGCCATTGCGGACAGCAGGGCTGCCGCCACGGTGGAATGGTCGGACAAATTAATTGTTTTCATTTTTTCAAATCTTCCCAATGCGGATCGTACATCAGAAGCGGGTGAATATCTCATTGGCGAAATCAACTGACGCCGAAAGATACTAAATCGCGGCAAAGATTGTATATACCTAAATTTAAGGTACTCGGTTTGCTATTTTAGCGATAACGAATTCTAGATCCGCAAGATCTTGTACCGGCTCGCTAAACTCGTAGCGAAGCAGCCTATCCCCCCAAAAAAGGTCGAAACCAGCCAAATCCGCGCCATATATGTGGCACGCTTCGTGTTTTTCAAGCTTTAACGTGGCTGCGATATGGCTCGCAAGGTGTGGGTATGCACCCAGCAAATCTTGTACTCCCGCACGCCAAACGGCCGTCTCCGCCTCTGGCAGAACGCCACGAATCACCAGGTCGTCGCCACTCAGCCGATAGGCTTTTCCAAAGCCGCCGTTCAGGCTTGCGGCCTGCGGAACCAGACGGAAAAACTGGAAATCCGTAAAATCAATATAGAGCCTGGCGCGGGGATGACGGGCGAGAAAGCGGTCGCGAAGCAGATGGTGACTTTGCATGTCGCGTGCCACCTGTTCTGCCAGGCACTCGACGCTGAGGCGGGCATGGGCGAGGGGGTCGCCCTTGCCGGGCTCCCCCATCAGCAGCGATGCGCGCGGATCCGCCTGTAGGGCTCTGGTGTGGGCTGAAAGGGTGGAGACCAGGATCACCGGCACGCCGTCCCAATCGGTGCCGACGAGCACACGGCTGATGGCCGGAAACCCGGTGTCGGGGGCGATGACGGCCATCGCCGCATAGGGCGCGGACCGCATCAGGATGCGGCCAAGCCTGCGAGCATCCTCATCCGTCTTGCGGAGCACGGAGAGTGGTTTTTCAGTCGCCAACTGTCTCCTCCGATACTCCGCTTTCGGCTGGGCCTATCCCAAATTTGCCTCTAACGGCGATGGCTGGTGAGGCCGGCCACCACGTCCTGCGCGGTGATGGTGCCGATGATCGCGCCGTTATCGACAATGCCGATGCTGCCGGGCTGGCGGGCGAGCGCATCCAGAATGTCGATCAGCGGCGTTGAAGCCTTTGCCGTTGCCGTCACGGTGCCCGGCGTGGCGGAGTGGCCGACGCCCGGCTGCATGACGTCCCCGGCCGTCAGCATGCTGATCGGGTTCATGTGCTGGACGAAATCGGCGACATACTGGTCGGCCGGGTTCCTGACGATCTCCTGCGGCGTGCCGCACTGGATGATCCGGCCGCCTTCCATGATTGCGATGCGATTGCCGATGCGAAACGCCTCGTCGAGATCGTGGCTGACGAACAGGATGGTCTTCTTGAGCCGCCGCTGGAACTCCAGAAGCTCGTCCTGCAGCCGGGTGCGGATCAGGGGGTCGAGGGCCGAGAAGGGTTCGTCCATTAGAAGGATCGGCGCGCCGGTGGCAAAGGCGCGGGCAAGGCCGACACGCTGCTGCATGCCGCCGGAGAGTTCGTTGACGCGGCGGCCGGCCCATTGCGTCAGGTTGACCAGTTCCAGCTGCTCCGCCACACGCTCCTTACGCTCGATCTCCGGCACCCGGGCGAGTTCGAGGCCGAAACCTATGTTGTCCGCCACCGTCCGCCAGGGTAGCAGCGCGAATTGTTGGAACACCATGGAGACCGTATGCATGCGCAGGTCGCGCAACGCCTTGGCACTGCATTTGTAGGGATCGATCGGTCCGTCCTTGCTCTCCACCGTGACACCGCCGCGCACCACGGGGGCAAGGCCGTTGACGGCACGCAGCAGCGTCGATTTGCCGGAGCCGGACAGCCCCATCAACACGAGGATTTCGCCTTCCTCGATCTCGAGCGAGGCATTGGCGACACCCAGAACGAGACCCGTCTGGGCGCCGATCTCGTCGCGCGTCTTGCCCTGGTCTACCAGCGCCATGGCTGCCTGCGGGCGGTCGCCGAAGACGATGCTGACATTGTCGAACTTGACCACGGCCGTCATACGGTTTCCCCTTCGTCGAAGAATTTGAAGGTGCGGTCGAGGACGATCGCCAGAATGACGATGCTCATGCCGGAATCAAAGCCCATGGGCACGTTCATCTGACCGAGCGCGCGCTGGACGAGGGCGCCGAGACCGGCAGCGCCCACCATCGAGGCGATGACCACCATCGACAGCGAGAGCATGATCGTCTGGGTGACGCCCGCCATGATCTGAGGCAGGGCAAAGGGAAGCTCCACCTTGGTCAACACCTGCAGCGGGGCCGCGCCAAAGGCCTGTGCGGCCTCGATCAGCGCCGGCGGCGTCGAGATGATGCCCAGTCGTGTCAGCCGGATCGGTGCGGGCACCGCGAAGATCACCGTGGCCACCAGGCCAGAGACGGCGCCGAGGCCGAAAAGGATAAGGGCTGGAATCAGATAGACGAAGGTGGGAATGGTCTGCATGAGGTCGAGAATCGGTCGCAATATGGTGTAGAACCAGGCCCGCCGCGCCGCCAGGATGCCGAGAGGGACGCCGATCACCATCGATACGAGCGTCGCCGCCAGCACCAGAGCGAGAGTTTCCATCGCCTCCGTCCAGTAGAGCTGGTTGTAGATCAGCAGCATCCCGAGGGCGGTGAAGATCACCACGCCGACATGGCGGCGGATTAGCCAGGAAATCAGGCAGAAAACGGCGATCATGAAAAAGGGGTAGTAGGCCTCGAAGGCGGTGCCCTCGGTGAAGGTGCCGAGCAGCACGTAGAGCAACCCGTCGATAGCGCCGCCGAGGATGGCGGACACCGTGTCGAAGAAGCCGCTAAGGTTTCCCGTCAGCCAGTCGACGACGACCTGTGCGCCCTTGCCGATCTGGATCTTGTTGTTTTCGTCAAGTAGCCATGTATGGAGCCAATCCATCGCGTTCCCTCGCTGAGATCTGCAGCACCGGATAGATGCGCGTCACAGCCTTCACTCCGTGATGGCTGAAGCGGTGACACGCATTGTTTCCGGCAAGAATAAGGACGGCGGGGCCGCCCTTTCTGCTGTCGGGCTCAGAGGCCGAGCGACTTCTTCACGGCCGCTTCTGCATCGCCGCCATCGGCGGTCGTCACGCCTGCAAGCCATGGCTTGATGGTTTCAGGATGGGCTTTCAGCCATGTCTTGGCGGCGGCCTTACCCTGCAGGCCCTTGTCCATGATGAGGCCCATGATCTCGTTTTCCATGGGCAGCGTGAAGGAGAGGTTCTGCAGGAATTTGCCGACGTTCGGGCACTCGGCGACATAGCCGGCGCGGGTGTTGGTGAAGACATTGGCGCCGCCGAAATTCGGCCCGAAAACGTCATCGCCACCGGTCAGGTAGGTCATCTTGTATTTGGTGTTCATCGGGTGAGGGGCCCAGCCGAGGAAGATGATAGGCTTCTTCGACTTGTCGAGCTTGGTCACCTGGGACAGCATGCCCTGCTCGGAGGATTCAATGACTTTGAAATCCTTCTCGTCGAGGCCGTACTTGTGACCCTTGATCATGTCCAGCACCAGCTTGTTGCCGTCGTTGCCGGGCTCGATACCGTAGATCTTGCCGTCCAGTTCCTTTTCGTGCTTGGCGATGTCGGAGAAGTCCTTGATGCCGAGCTTGCTGCCGAACTCATTGGTGGCGAGCGTGTACTTGGCGCCTTCAAGGTTGGCGCGAACCGTGTCGATCGTCTTGGCGTCCGTATACGGCTTGATCATCGGCGCCTGCGACGGCATCCAGTTGCCGAGGAAAACGTCGAGCTGCTTGTTGGCAAGCGACTGGAACACGATCGGAACGTCGAGATCCTTGATGTCCGTCTTATAGCCGAGTGCGTCGAGGATATAAGTTGCAGTTCCGGTCGTGGCCTGGATGTCGGTCCAGCTGACTTCGGCGAAATGGACGGTCGAACAACTTGCCGGCTCCGCCGCCGATGCGACAGAGGGGGCGATGACCGCTGAAAAAAGCGCGGTGCTGAGGCTTAAAGTGAACAAAGTCAATTTCATCATTGTGTACTCCCAGTTTTACGTTCCCAAGCAATCACCAATAACCGACATTTACAAGCGGTCTCGCTGCATTTGCGGCGCTTTGGCGGTATGGAATGCGACACCTCCAATTTTCACAGTGCTTGATGCGCAGGCATTTGCACGCTGTGGAGCCAGCCGGCGTGATTTCCTGTGGCTTACGTCGGCCATGGCTTTCCTTCGGCGCTTCGCGATTCCATGAAGTGCGCAAAGGAGACGTTGATGGCGAAGCTGTATTTTCACTATTCCGCAATGAATGCCGGCAAATCGACGATGCTGCTGCAGGCTTCCTACAACTATCAGGAGCGCGGCATGCGCACGGCGATCCTGATCGCAGCTTTCGATCACCGGGCCGGCAGCGGCAAGATTGCCTCGCGCATTGGCCTCGAGGCCGATGCCGTGCCATTCGACCGGGATGACGATCTGTTTGCGACAATCGAAGCAATGCACGCCGAGGGTCCGCTTGCCTGCGTCTTCGTCGACGAGGCGCATTTCATGACGGCGCCGCAGATCTGGCAGCTGGCGCATGTCGTCGACCGCCTCAATATTCCCGTCATGGTCTACGGACTGCGCACGGATTTTCGCGGCAAGCTGTTTCCGGGCTCGCAGGAGCTCCTCGCCATCGCCGACGAGCTGCGTGAAGTGCGGACGATCTGCCATTGCGGCCGCAAGGCAACCATGGTGGTGCGCTTCGACAGCGACGGCAAGGTGCTCCACGAGGGCGCGCAGATCGAGGTTGGCGGTAACGAGCGATATGTCTCGCTCTGCCGTCGCCATTGGGAAGAGGCGATGGGCGACGTCTGAGGTCAAACGCTCTGGCGGCTGGACCGTTATCGTTGAGCGTCACAGGGCTCGCGCGGATTGAAATCGGGAGGCGATATGAAGACGTTCTGCTGTTCCACCATTATCGTTGCGGCGCTGCTGTCGGCGACCTCTGCCCTCGCCGATGGAGACCCGAAGCTCGGGGCGGGCGTCTTCAAGAAGTGCGCCGCCTGCCACACTGCGACCGAGCCGGTGAACAAGGTCGGACCTTCGCTGATGGGCGTGGTCGGGCGCCCGGTGGCGTCGGTTGCCACCTACAGCTATTCGGCTGCGATGAAGACCTTCGGGGCCGATGGCAAGGTGTGGGACGAGGCGCTGCTGCACAAATACCTGTCGAGCCCACAGGCTGTCGTCAAGGGCACCCGCATGAGCTTTGCCGGCGTCAAAAGCGACAGCGATCTCGACAATCTGATCGCCTATCTCAAAAACCCGGCGGCGGCTCAATAGGCCTGCCATCGGGGGATGGTTTGCGCTACTCTGGATCCACCCACCCGCCGCGATCAGCAGGAGCCCTCATGGCGCACGGCCATTTTCCGGAACGTGACATCGCACAGCTTCGGCGACTGCTGGACGATGCCTGCAAGGGAATAGCTGCTGCCGAGGCGGCGCTGGCGCATCACTCGCGGCCGGAGGCGCGGCTGACGGCAATCAACTTTCCTCTCGAAGAAACGCTCCTCGGCGAAGCCGTTGGTTTATGGAGCGAGTGGAGGGACCGAGTAGCAGCCCTTCTGCGTCAGCTCGATACCCAGACGGCCGCAGCCTTGCTGCAATATGAACGATTGTTCGACGAGACTGCGGGGCGTCAATCTCAGGGTTTTCTCAGACGACGCGTGCATCTCGGCAATGCGGCGCCGGAAGCGATAGCGCTCGATGTGGTCGAGCTGCTTTCGGTATCGGCAGCGCTGGACAGGATGCTGGGCGAGGCGAAGCCCTTTCTCGCCCTGCATCACCGCGTTTGCGAAGCCCACCTGCAGCAACTGGTCACTCGTCGGCGGCAGCTGGACGGCGAGCTGGACGAGGCGGGTCGGCGGCTTTCGTCCCTGAAGGCGCGGACGCACGAGCGCGCCTCGGCGACCCTGCCGCAGCGTGGTCCGTCACTGGATGCGATATCCGAGGAAGAACGCAAAGAGCTGGCGCTCGATCGGCAGGCGGCCGAGGTTAAGGATAAGATGCTGCGGTCAGAGCACGAGACCTTGTTGCGGTTGATGACAGACGACGAGGATTTCCTGGATGTGTTGAACAGCGGGATCGCGGCTGTGAACGTCATGGCTGCCAAGCTCGCGATCGATGTCGAACAGCGCGTCGCGTTGCTGAAGGCTGCAAACGAACAATCGGCGACGCAAGGCGAGGACCTGCCGGCCGGGGTCGAGGATCTTGTTGCCGCGTTCGAGGCCAACCTCCTTGCCGGACATGATATGCTGCTTCGTAAACAGGCTGCTGACGAGGCTTTCGCGCGCCGTCTGGAGGTGGCGCCGTCGCCTCGAGAGCCGGCAGTCGACGACGAGGAAGATGTGCCTGCGGCGCCGCAGCAGCAACCGGCGACGATTTAATTCAGCCGACGCGGTTGCCCTGTGGCCGGGGAGGTCATATCTGCTGGAGCACCACGCCCGTTAGGAGACATTGCATGCTTGATCCGATCATTGCCTTTTTTGCACGGATGCTCCAGGCAATTCGACGTGGTCTTGGGCTCCTGTTTGTCTGGGTGACGTGGCCTTTTCTTGCAGCGCATGGCTGGTACCGGCAGCGCAACTGGATCATCAAGGTGCCGGTTGCCGCTCTCGTCGTGCTGCTGGTCTGCCTCTACGGCTACTTCCTCGTTCAGACCCAGTCCTGGACGGGCTTCAACACCCACTACATCGACAGCTACAAGCTTGCCGACCGCAAGGCTGCCGGCCAGGATCTGACCCCGGTGCCTGTCGCGACCGATGCGAAGCCGGTCGCAGCCGCCACGCCGAAGCGTTGCGAGACATCCGCTATCGTCGATGTCACAGCCGACCTTGTGGATTTCAACGTCAACCGCAATGCGTGGATTTCGTCCATGCTCCTCTTCAAGCTCGGGTTTTTTGGCCTGAGCTGGGACGATACGCCATTCCTCGACAACAAGGCGTCCTTCCAGCGCGGTGTCAACCAAGCGGTTCGCAGGACCTCGATCGAGCTGGTAGATGCGCTGGGCCGCGTACGCGGAACATCGGGTATCAATTCGGACCTTCAGAATGCGCGCGGCAATCTCCAGTTCGACGAGTCCAGCTGGTATTTCGGTTTCCAGCCGTTCGGGCCTAAAACGCCGACCCCGAGCTACTATCGCGCCTCGATCAACAGCCTGCGCAAGTTCAATGTCGATCTCGGCGCCTGCAACGCCACCTTCGACGGCCGTGCCGACAACCTGATCGAATTCATCGACCGCATTTCAAACGATCTCGGCAGTACGTCGGACGTGCTGGCCGAGCGCTCCGAGAACCATAATTTTGGCTGGTTCGACACGCGCGCCGACGACCGCTTCTGGTTCGCCTACGGACAGCTCTACGGATATTACGGCATCCTCAGCGCTGCCGGCGCCGATTTCTCAAAGGTCATCGCCGAGCGCAACGTCGGGGCACTCTGGGGCGATACGATGAAGCAGTTCCAGGCGGCGCTGCGCATCCAGCCTTGGATCGTCTCGAACGGGCGCGAAGACGGCCTGATCATGCCCAGCCATCTGGCGACGATGGGGTTCTATATCCTGAGGGTGCGCTCCAACCTGGTCGAAACACGCGCGGTACTCGGCGGGCGGTAGTCTGCTGCTAAGTTCTTGGCGGGAAGCTTATGTCAGCTGATGAGCTTGAGCCGGATGGCTTTGGCCACGAGTTGCGTGCGGTTGACGCAATTGAGCTTCTTGATGGCATTGGTCATGTAGGCGTTGACGGTGTGGTCGGACAGCGTCAGGATCTGGCCGATCTCCACCGAAGTCTTGCCTTGCGCAGTCCAGCGAACGACTTCCATTTCGCGCGCCGACAGCATGGCTGCGGGCTCGTTGCCGTTGCGCTTGATGCTGTTGTAGGCCGTGGCGGCATGCAGCAGGATAATGCAGAGTTCGTTGAGTTCAGCCTGGGAGAGGTTGTTGCGATTTCCCGCCATCGAAAAAGCCAACCGCTCGCCGTCCGACGCGTTGACCGGAAAATGCATGCCCATCGTCAGGCCGCGGCTTTCGAGAAACGTCCGGAGTTCGCGGGGGAATTCCATTTCCGGTGAGGGTGCCCGTTCCGCCAGGTTCCAGCAGCGCGGAATTGCCGAATCGCGGTCTCGACCGACCAGAGGGTAGATGCGCAGCAGGTGGCCGCGATCGAAGTCGCGCAAATTCTGGGCTGGGGCCGACGTCTCGATAATCAGCGGTGTCAGCAGCATGTCCGAGGACGATGGCGCGTTGTAGAGCATGAAAGACGCAAATCCGAACGACTCCGCTGTCCTGTTCAGCGCCTGATGAAGCATGGCGCGGGTGCGCGCCGCCGCCAATTCGGCGGACAGAAACGTTTGTCGTCCAGAAGCTGTCATGTATGACATTCGAGCGCGGCTCATTCAGTTTGTGTTACCGCTATCAAATACGCGAAACAGGCCGGAATACGAGTCAAAAAGCTTGCGGTAACGCAATTGGTGCATTTGCGCTAAAAAACAACTTTTGCAACAGGGTGCCTCGTTCGCTCCCTGTGAATAAGCTCTTTGCGGGTGGGGTGGACGGCGGCGGCATCCTGAGTGTCTGTTGTCACCGATCGCTTGCCAACCTTGCAAATCAGCGCCGTCGTTGCTATCGATTGTCCTCCGAAACATCACCTCCGAGCCGATTGATGATGCTGACTTCGCTGACGCGGGCCGTTCCTTCGCGGTTAAACCAGGTCTTGCGCATTGTGGCGACCGTTGTTTTCGTGCTCGCCGGCCTTGAAGCGGCAAATGCGGCCGAGCCTCCCATCGATCGTCCCATGGACTTCGTTTTGATCCATGGCGGAACGCCTTACTGCCGGGATGGCGGATCCTGTGCCGATTGGATTGCAGCCGAAGGGCAGATCATGTCGGACTCGCCCCGCAAGCTGCAGAAGCTGCTGAAGAAAATCGGCAAGAAATCGCTGCCGATCGTCGTCCGCTCGCCGGGCGGGGATGTTGCGGCCGCCATGCAGATGGGGCTGATCATCCGGCGCCAGGGGCTTTCAGTGGCTGTTGGCGGGACACGCGCCGATGCCTGCGACGGCAGCGAACCGCTATGCGACGCGGCGCGGCAAAAAGACGGCTCGATGACCGGCGAGATCTATTCGAACGGCGCGGTTTGCCTGTCGGCCTGTCCGTTGCTACTGGCCGGAGGCGTCAGGCGGATCGCAAGTCCCTTTGCCTTGATCGGCGTCCACCAGATCACCACCACATACCGGGAAATGCGCGTTCAGTATCGCACCGAGTACGAAATGCTGAACGGCAAGAAGAAGATACTGTCGCAACGCGAAGTCGGCCGGAAAATGGTTGGGCAACACGACACCACGAAGCTCGGCAACAAGCAGAAGGCGGCGCTGATCGCCTACCTCACCAAGATGGGGGTCGATCCGGATCTGTTCGACCTGATGATGAGCGCCAACCCGCAGTCGATCCGTTTGCTGACGCAGGTCGAGGCGCTCAATCTGAAAATGATGACCGAGCAATCTTCCGCCGGCCAGCTCGCCGCAGCCGGTGCCTGCCCGCGCGAGAAGACGATCTCCGACTGCGTCGTATCCATGATGCCGGCGCCACCCCCGCCGCCGCCCAGCACGCCGCAGTCCAAGCCGCTGCCCGACGAGCCCGAGCCTGGCATGCCGCAGCCGCTCGAGCGGCAGGCTTTGCTGCCGGTCGTCCATTCTCTGTCGGGCCGGGCTGCCTAGGCATTATCCTTGCCCTTCGCCTGTCCCATGATCTTCTCGAGGTAGCCGAGCATCAGGGCCGAGACGACAAAGGCGAGGTGTATCAGCGTCATCCACATGATCTGGGCGGTTTCGAACTGCGCCATGTTCAGGAACACCTGCAGCAGGTGGATCGAGGAGATGGCGACGATCGAGGAGGCGACCTTGATTTTCAGGCTGCCGGAATCGAGCTTGCCGAGGAACGATACCTCATCGTCCTCTTCATTGGCTTCATCGAAGCGGCTGACGAAATTCTCATAGCCCGAGATCATCACCATGACGACGAGACTTGCCACCAGAGCCGCATCGATCAGGCCGAGCATGGCAAGGATCATGTCCGACTCTTCCAGCGAAAAGACGCTAATGGCGATCTTGTAGAACTTGTAGCAGAAGGAGAGGGCGTACATTGCAAGAGACGCGGCCAGCCCGAGATAGAAAATGACGAGCAACCAGCGGCTCGATAGGATGATGCGTTCAACGATTATTTCCAGGGATTTCACGGACGACCTCACGGGTTTTGATTTTCCGAAGCAGCATTAGCCATATGGTTATGCCGTAACAAGCCAGTGGCGCTCCTTGGTCCGCTGCCGACTTTTTCTCACCCAAGTCTGCGGCATGCCGGTTCACAGCGGTTTGCTATTCGTTTATGCGCAAGCGAGATAAACGGCGCGGTCGCATGGAGATTGACTGATGGCTACGGTAAAATCCGATATCGAGATCGCGCGCGCCGCGACGAAGAAGCCGATCTACGAGATCGGGGCAGCGCTCGGCATTCCGCCTGAGCAACTGGTGCCCTACGGTCACGACAAGGCAAAGATCAACGCCGACTTCATTGCCGGGCAGGCGGGCAAGAAGACCGGCAAGCTGATCTTGGTGACGGCGATCAATCCGACGCCGGCGGGCGAGGGCAAGACGACGACGACGGTCGGTCTGGGCGATGGGCTGAACCGCATCGGCAAGAAGGCAATGATCTGCGTGCGCGAACCGTCGCTCGGGCCCTGTTTCGGTACCAAGGGCGGGGCTGCCGGCGGTGGCTATGCGCAGGTCGTGCCAATGGAAGACATCAACCTGCATTTCACCGGCGACTTCCATGCCATCACCTCGGCCCACAATCTGCTGGCGGCGATGCTCGACAACCATGTCTACTGGGGCAATGCGCTGAATATCGACATCCGTCGGATTACCTGGCGCCGGGTGATGGACATGAACGACCGGGCGCTGCGCGATATCGTTTCGTCGCTTGGCGGCGTGGCCAACGGCTTCCCGCGCCAAGGCGGCTTCGACATCACCGTTGCCTCCGAGGTGATGGCCATCCTGTGCCTGGCATCGGACCTTGCCGACCTGGAAAAGCGGTTGGGCGACATCATCGTTGCATACCGCTACGACAGGTCGCCGGTTTTCGCGCGTGATCTGAAAGCGGACGGCGCCATGGCTGTTCTGCTGAAGGACGCGTTGCAGCCGAACCTGGTGCAGACCCTGGAGAATAACCCGGCGCTTGTGCATGGCGGCCCGTTTGCCAATATCGCCCATGGCTGCAATTCGGTCATTGCCACCCGGACGGCACTGACGCTTGCAGACTACGTGGTCACCGAGGCCGGCTTCGGCGCGGATCTCGGGGCGGAGAAGTTTTTCAACATCAAATGTCGCCAAGCGGGGCTGAAGCCGGATGCGGCGGTGGTCGTCGCCACGGTACGGGCGCTGAAGATGAATGGCGGCGTCACCAAGGACGATCTCGGCCGCGAGAATGTCGAGGCGCTGGTCACCGGCTGCGTCAATCTCGGGCGCCATGTCGAGAATGTGCGGAAGTTTGGCGTGCCCGTCGTCGTCGCAATCAACCACTTTACCTCCGATACGGACTCCGAGATCGAAGCGGTCAAGGCCTATGTTGCCGGTCTCGGTGCCGAGGCTATCCTCTGCCGCCATTGGGCGGATGGCTCGGCCGGCATCGAGGAACTGGCGCACAAGGTCGTGGCGCTTACACAGTCCGGCGAAGCGAAATTTGCGCCGCTCTATCCGGACGATCTGCCGCTGATGCAGAAGATCGACGTCGTGGCGACCGAAATCTACCATGCCGGCGAGGTGACTGCGGACAAGGCCGTTCGCGACCAGCTTAAGAGCTGGGAGGACCAGGGATATGGCCACCTGCCGGTCTGCATTGCCAAGACACAGTATTCGTTCTCGACCGACGCGGATCTGCGCGGCGCTCCGGAAGGCCATGTCGTGCATGTGCGCGAGGTGAGACTGTCGGCCGGCGCAGGCTTCGTCGTCGCCATCACGGGTGAGATCCGAACAATGCCCGGCCTGCCACGCTCGCCTGCCGCCGAGCGGATCATGCTGAACGAGCAGGGCTGTATCGAAGGTCTGTTCTAGGCTTGATCCATCGATTCAAGACGCTGCCAAAATGAGTCTGGCGGCGCTGCCAAGTCCCTGATATTCAGTGACAATAACGAAAGTCACCGTTGCGTTTCAGGACGTCCATGTGGAAATGATGCTCATGGGCGGCGTCGCTTTCGGGATCGAGGACGGTCGAGAAGTAAAGGCAGCCTGAAGCACTGACGGCACGCTGGAAGGCACCGGCAAGCGTCGAATCCTCCTTGCGCGGCTGTACCTCGACAGTCGTACCATCCTTGAATGTGAAACTCGCGATGTCGATGGCGTTGCCCCGGGCGTGCTCGGAGATCTTGCCAGTGCTCGCGTTGTTGCGCAGGCGGCAGATATAGGTCGACGCCTGGTTGATGGTGACGATCGGGCCGGCGGCCTTTAGCGCAGCCTCGCCTGCCGGAATGACGCTTTCTTTCATCCAGCGGGAGAGGGCCAGCGCCGCCTCGCAACGCAGCGTGCCTTCAGGCTTGAATTTCACGCCTGGCAACGCTTCCGAGAGGCTGATGGGCTTGTCGATGCCGCAGCCTTCGCCGTCGTCGATGCGGGGCAGATCCTTGAATACCGCGCCCATGGCCTGCAGGTCTTTCAGGCAGGCCTGATGCTCCGCGTCAGATTCCGGTTCGATGGTGAGCGGCTCGGCCGGTGGATTTCCCTTGCCATCGGTGGCGTTCGACACCGGTGATTTCTTGTCGTCCTTGCCGGCGTCGGCATCGGGCTTGCCTGTATCGGCATCGGGTGTCGTTGCCTTCGTGGCAGGCGCGTCGCCACTTTGCTTTCCGCTGGTCGTGCCATCGGAGGGCGAGGCTTCGGTGCCAGGCTTTGCAGCGGGTGTTTCCGGTGCCGGTGCCGGCTGCGGTTTTGGCTCGGGGATGGGAGCAACCGGCTGCGCTGTCTCCGCAGGCTTGTCGTCCGGTCGCGTCTCTGGCAGCGGGCCGGTTTGTGGCAGCGATGCAGCAGTCAGCAGCGTCAGGCAGGCGACAGCGGTGGCAATCCGGAAAAGCATATGGTTTCACCCGTTTCGATATCTCACGGGACGCAACGTTTCTAAGCCAAATTCGTTGCAGATCAGCAACAAGCTGGGCAGTCGTTAAAACATGATCATTGCATTCATGATTATATCGACGCTATATATTGACAATCTTAGTCATGTTTTTTATCGGGCAGAAAGGAGGCGGATATTTCTGCCTCTTTCCGTCCGCCTAGCCAGCCCCTTGGGCGCCTTGCAGCGTGCCAACCAGCCAGCCCGGTACATCACCTTGAAAGGAATTGGTTATGGTGCTCCGGCGATCCCGCTCGGTTCTCTTGACGTGCACGGCGTTTCTAGCGCTCGGCATTCCCACCGCATCTTTGGCCCAGCAGGCAGGGACTGCGGCTTCGGCGTCTACTGCCACAGAGCAGACTGACAGCACGACGCTGCAGAAAATCGTCGTGAAGAACGCCCGCAACACGGTGCAGAAAGGCTCGGTAGCGGACTCGCCACTGGCGGCGCACACCACGAGGGAGACCCTGGAGAAGAAGCAGGTCGACGACCTCAAGGATTTCGGCAACACCGTCGATCCGAGCGTGTCCTATAATGACGTTTCGAAGAGCGTCAACATCCGCGGGCTCGAGGCGGATCGCGTGCTGACGACCACCGACGGCATCCCCCTGCCGTACTTCTTCGACAACGTCTACAGCTACGGCGGCGGCGCGGACACCTACGATTTCACATCGCTTTCTTCCGTCGACGTGTTGCACAGCGCCGATTCCAGCCGCGCCGGTTCGGGTGCGCTGGGTGGCGCGCTGATGCTCCATACGCTGGAGCCGGACGACGTGATTGGCGACGGCCAGACCTTTGGCGGAATGTTCAAGCTCAGCTTCGATGGCTCCGATCACTCGATCACCGCTTCCGGTGCGGTCGCCAAGAAGATCGAGAACACGTCCGTGCTGTTCCAGTCTTCCTACAAGTACGGGCACGAGTCAGAATCGAACGGCGATGTCGGTGGTGTCGGCAGCAAGAGAACAGTTGCCGATCCGGTGGACTACAATCAGCGGAACCTGCTGTTCAAGATCCGCCAGGAACTCGAAGGTGGTCATACGATCGGCCTGACGGCGGAACACTATGGCTATAACTCGACCCGGGACTACCTGTCCTATTCGCTCTACGGCACGACTTACAACGACTACAAATACAAGCAGGACAAGTCTCGCGACCGGGTTTCGCTCGACTACAAATATGATGCGACCTCCGCCGACAGCTGGATCGACAGCGCCTTTGCTACCCTCTACTGGCAGAAAAGCGGTCGCGAGGAAGGTATCCTTGCAAACCGGCTGACGACGCCAAAGGGTGAATACGATCGCATCATGGAAAGCGACGAGCGCGATCTCGGCTATACGGCTTGGGCGAATTCGGACTTCACGACCGGCGTGCTCGATCACAAGCTGACGTTCGGTAGCGACTTCCAGTTTGCCAGCAGCAGCTATTATCTGAAGGGCGTCGATTCATGCACCACGCCGCCGGTTGGCTCGTGTGCCTTTTTCCACACCAACCAGAATTATGCGCCAGATGTGAACGGCTACAAGTTCGGTGCCTATGCCGAGGACAAGATCAGTGTTGGCGGCAGCCCGTTCTCGCTGACGCCCGGCCTGCGCTTCGACTGGTACAAGCAGGACCCGCAGGATACGGCATCCTATCCCACCAACACGCCGGATGGCCAGAATGGTAGCCATTTCTCGCCGAAGCTCCGGGCTGCCTGGCAGGCGACGCCTGATGTCGAGCTCTATGCGCAGTTCGTCACGGCCTACAAGGCCCCGAATGCCTACCAGCTCTACGTCGACTACGACAATACGCCGATGTACCGCTCGATCGGCAATCCCGATCTCAAGGCTGAAACCAGCTGGGGCTTCGAAGGCGGTGCCAACCTTGGTGACGACGACTTCGGTGGTCATGTCAGCGCCTACAGCACACGCTACAAGAACTTCATCGACACCTCCGACTTTATTCCCACGCCGGGATATGCGGTCGGCACGGCTGAGTACATCAACATCGACAATGTCCGCATCAACGGGATCCAGGTCGATGGGCACAAGAAGTTCAACAACGGTATCAACGTCCACGCCGCAGCATTTTACGCCCGCGGGACGAACATGGATACCGATGAACTTCTATCGTCCGTCGCTCCGCTCAAGGCCATCCTCGGTGTGGGCTTCGAGCGCGAGACATGGGGTACGGATCTGAGCATGGTCGCCTCTGCGGCCGTCTCCGATAAGTCCTCGGCATCGTCCAAGCCTCCGGGCTACGGTATCTTCAACCTCACCGGCTGGTGGAAGCCTGAAACGCTGAAGGGCATGACCCTCCAGGCAGGCGTCTACAACCTGACCAACAAGACCTACTACGATGCCCTTGAGGTCAAGGACGTCACCAATGCGACCGAAATCTACTCGGAATCCGGTCGCTACATCAAACTGGCGATTTCGCAGAGGTTCTAGAAACCAGCAGGTGAAGGGCGGCGCCATGGTGCCGCCCTTTGCCGCTTTACGGTTTCGACCGCAGTTGTTTCGCGGGCCCTCGAATGCTATCGATCTGGTTCAGTCTTTTGAGAAAGGAGGGCCGCAATGATCACGACACTCTGGCGCAATCGCCAGTTCGGCCCGACCGATGCCCTGCGGATGCGTTTGCAGGGCTGATCAGAGGCTGTCACTTTCCCATACCCTTTCTGGTCTGCCCTTTTGGCCTGCAGCCGAGCTCTCGTGTTCGCGCTGCATCCTGATAACGACCGAGACGAACTGCCGACGCGGGTTGGTGGTCGTTGCCCGGTCAGACCAGAGAACTGAAAATGTCTTCGATCACCTTGCACAATCTCGCCGTTACCCTTGGCGAGCCGCTGTTTTCCAATCTTAATTTCAGCCTCAATGGCGGAGATCGGGTCGGCATCGTTGCGGCCAACGGCCGGGGTAAATCCACGCTTCTGAACTGCATTGCCGGCCGTCTCGAACCGACGGCGGGCGACGTCACGCGGTCGCGCGGGCTGACAATCGGGTATGTCGAACAGAACGTCGCGCCCGCCTTGGCGAAATTGCCGTTTCATGCGGCGGTTGCGCAGGCACTTGCACCCGGGCAGGCCGACAGCGAGAGCTGGCGCGTCGATGTGGTGCTCGATGCGCTCGACGTACCCGAGGCCTTGCGGGAGCGGCCGCTTGCACAGCTGAGCGGTGGCTGGCAGCGGCTGGCGCTGGTGGCCCGCGTCGCCGTCACCGAGCCGGACGTGATGCTGCTGGACGAGCCGACCAACCATCTGGACCTGTTCAAGATTGCGCTGCTGGAGAACTGGCTGAACGCTCTCCCGCGCACCGTCTCGGTGCTTGTCGCAAGCCACGACCGGGCGTTCCTGGATGCCGTCACCAACCGCACGCTGTTCCTCAGGGCCGTGCAGTCGCAGCAGTTCCAGCTTCCCTACAGCATGGCGAGGGCCGCGCTCGATAATATCGATGCGTCGCAGGAGCAGCGCTACGAGAAGGATGTGAAAGCCGCGCAACAATTACGGCGGCAGGCGGCCAAGCTCAAGAATATCGGTATCAACTCCGGCAGCGACTTGCTGACCGTCAAGACCAGGCAGTTGAAGGAGCGGGCCGACCGCCTCGAGGATGCGTCCCGGCCGGGCCACCGTGAGCGCTCGGCCGGAGCCATAAGGCTTGGCAGCAGCGCCAGCCAGGCGAAGATCCTCGTGACCCTCGACGACGCCACCGTTGCCACACCGGATGGAACGCCGCTCTTCAAGACCGGCAAGCTCTGGATCCGCCAGGGCGACCGCATCGTGTTGCTCGGGGCCAACGGTGCCGGCAAGACACGGCTGATGGAGATGATCAGGGGTGCGATAGAGGTGGCAGGCGATGGGGCGGCGCCGGTGCGCGCCACGCCTTCGCTGGTGCTCGGCTACAGCGACCAGTCGCTCGCCAATCTTGCCGACGCCGATACGCCGCTGGCAACGCTGTCGCGGCTGTTTGCGCTGGGTGAGCCCCGGGCGCGCAGTCTGCTTGCCGGAGCAGGCATCGGTGTCGAGATGCAGGGACGGGCAATCGGCCGGCTCTCGGGCGGGCAGAAGGCGCGGCTGGCGATGCTGGTGCTGCACCTGCGCCAACCCAATTTCCATCTCCTGGACGAGCCGACCAATCATCTTGATATCGAAGGACAGGAGGCACTGGAAAGCGAATTGCTGGCGGAGGGTTCCACCTGCCTGCTGGTATCGCATGATCGCAGCTTCGTCAGGGCGGTCGGCAACCGCTTCTGGCAGATCGAGCGAAAAAAGCTGGTCGAGGTCGATGGACCCGAGGCGTTTTTCGCCTCGGCACAGCCGTCGGCCTGAGTTCGCGCGGTTTCGGGCGGCGGTCGCCCGCCCGAAACTTTCAGCCGAATTGGCGCTTGCGCATCGCCGCATCTCGCGCTAACAATTTGTCCATGAACATGTCTTCGAACAGTGCATCTTGGTGGTGGGCTCGCTAACAGCGGCCTCGATCAATCGTGTTCAAAGACGACGAGTAAGCCGCCCGAGAGTTTCAGGCGGCTTTTTTTGTATGTAAAGCGCCTGTCATCCGGGCCTGAAGAAGCGGAGAGACGGTCATGGTTACGATCCTGCGGGATGACGGTGCGGAAATCTACGAGACCAAGGGCGGCATCACCGTGACGCGCCAGCGTCGGCCAATCCCCTATGACGACGCGGTCTCGTCCTACATCGACAAGCTGGACGAGCGGCGCGGCGCGGTGTTTTCCTCCAACTACGAGTATCCGGGCCGCTACACGCGCTGGGACACTGCCGTCGTCGACCCGCCCATCGGCATCTCCTGCTTTGGCCGCAATGTCTGGATCGAAGCCTATAACGAGCGTGGCGAGGTCATCCTCGGTTTTATCGAGGCGCGGCTGCAAACCGTGCGCGAAGTGGCCCTCGGTGCGTCGACGCCGCGTCGGCTCGACCTCACCGTCAAGGCGCCCGACCGGGTGTTTACCGAGGAAGAACGGTCGAAGATGCCGACGGTGTTCACCGTGCTGCGCGCCGTCACCGACCTGTTCTACTCGCAGGCTGACGCGGCCCTCGGGCTCTACGGTGCCTTCGGTTACGATATCGCTTTCCAGTTCGACGCCATCGACCTGAAACTGACGCGTCCCGCCGACCAGCGCGATATGGTGCTGTACCTGCCCGACGAGATCCTCGTGGTCGACAACTACGCCGCCAAGGCCTGGATCGACCGCTACGACTTCGAAAAAGGCGGGCTGACCACCGAGGGCAAGGCCGGTGATATCCCGCCGGAACCCTTCCACCACACGGACACCATTCCGCCGAAGAGCGACCATCGCCCGGGCGAATTTGCCGAACTGGTAAACAAGGCGAAGGAGAGCTTTCGCAAGGGCGACCTGTTTGAGGTCGTTCCCGGGCAGAAGTTCATGGAGCGCTGCGATTCCAAGCCGTCGGATATTTCCAAGCGTCTGAAGGCGATCAATCCGTCGCCCTATTCCTTCTTCATCAACCTCGGCCACCAGGAATATCTGGTCGGCGCATCGCCAGAAATGTTCGTGCGCGTGTCCGGCCGTCGCATCGAGACCTGCCCGATCTCGGGCACGATCAAGCGCGGCGAGGACCCGATTGCCGACAGCGAGCAGATCCTCAAGCTTCTGAACTCGAAGAAGGACGAATCCGAGCTGACCATGTGCTCGGACGTCGACCGCAACGACAAGAGCCGCGTCTGCGAACCGGGCTCGGTCAAGGTCATCGGCCGCCGTCAGATCGAGATGTATTCGCGCCTGATCCACACCGTCGACCACATCGAGGGGCGCTTGCGCGACGACATGGATGCGTTCGACGGATTCCTGTCGCACGCCTGGGCCGTCACCGTCACCGGTGCGCCGAAGCTCTGGGCCATGCGCTTCATCGAAAGCCGCGAAAAGAGCCCGCGCGCCTGGTACGGCGGCGCCATCGGCATGGTCGGCTTCAACGGCGACATGAATACCGGTCTGACGCTGCGCACCGTGCGTATAAAGGACGGGATTGCCGAGGTGCGAGCCGGCGCTACCTTGCTCAACGACTCCATCCCCGAAGAGGAAGAAGCCGAAACCGAACTGAAGGCGTCTGCCATGCTCTCTGCCATCCGCGATGCAAAGTCTGCCGGTTCCGCTAAGACCAAGCGCGATGTTGCTGCGGTCGGCAAGGGAGTCAGCATCCTGCTTGTCGACCACGAGGACAGCTTTGTCCATACGCTCGCCAACTACTTCCGCCAGACCGGTGCCACCGTTTCGACGGTCCGCACGCCCGTGTCGGAAGAAGTCTTCGACCGCCTCGACCCCGATCTCGTCGTGCTCTCGCCGGGGCCCGGTAACCCGAAGGATTTCGATTGCAAGGCGACGATCAAGAAGGCGAGGGCCCGCAACCTGCCGATCTTCGGCGTCTGCCTCGGCCTGCAGGCACTGGCCGAAGCCTATGGCGGCGATCTCCGGCAACTGGCCGTGCCGATGCACGGCAAGCCGTCGCGCATCCGCGTGCTCGAGCCCGGTATCGTGTTTTCAGGCCTTTCCAGGGAAGTGACCGTCGGGCGATACCACTCGATCTTCGCCGACCCCTCGACCCTGCCGCGTGAATTCATGATCACGGCGGAAAGCGAGGACGGCACGATCATGGGTATCGAGCATATCAAGGAGCCGGTTGCAGCGGTGCAGTTCCACCCGGAATCGATCATGACGCTCGGTGGCGATGCCGGCATGCGAATGATCGAGAATGTCGTGGCAAACCTCGCGCGGCGGACAAAGACCAAGGCGGCCTGAGGTTTCTCTGAAAGGCGGCGGACGATCCCGCCGCCTCGACGGAGCCGCTATTCCTGCCGCTGCACGGCGCGCATGTTCATCGTTGCGCGGATGCTGAAGCCGAGTGCCTGGTAGAGCGCGATCGCCGCCGTGTTGCCGACATAGGCATGCAGGAAGGCTACCTCGCCGCGGGCGGCGATTTCACCGGCAACGAAGCGAAACAGCAGGCTGCCGAGACCGCGACCCTGGAAATCCGGATGGGTGCAGAGACCGCTGAGCTCTCCGAAGCCGGGCAGGCGCATGCGCTGGCCGGCCATGGCCACCAGCCGTCCCTCGATCTTGACACCCCAGAATGGGCCGAGCCTTTGTGCGCCAAGCGTGAATGGACCGGGCTTGGTCAGCAGCGCCAGTTCCAGCATCTCGTCGGCGTCGCTTTCGTCCAGCAACTCGATCCGGGGATCGGTGATCCGCTCATGCGGCCGGTCGGCTGTCATCTGGTAGAGTTCGCCTTCCGCAAGGACGACAATTCCCTCGGGAATCACAATCGGACCGGCTTCCACGAGGACTATCCTTTCGTCTCCAGTGGGCAGGTTTGCCAGCGCCTGAAGGCTTTCCGACGCGTTGTCGGCAGCGGCGGCAAAGGGAACGGTCGATGGCGCAAACCGCTTGGCAAGGGGGCCGCCGATCGCCAGCGGCGCATGGCTCGTCTGCAGCGTGTTCCAGACAGGCCGGTCGAGTATATGCGCCACGGCGATTTCTCCTGATTTTCGCTTTTCGCTTCGGCCATATCACTTTTCAGCGGGCAGGGGTTCGATACCTTGCCAAGGCTATCGCTTGTATTTGCGATCGCCTCGAAGATGCCATAGGGGATAGCCAAGCGACCCGCGAAGTAACAAGCACGGCGCCAGGCGGTCAAGCCAGGGCGCAGCGTCAGAACGAACAAGGAGGCTTGAAGCCATGCCCAATACCGATGTTTCCGGCCTGTCCATGCTCGGCAGCCACACCGAAACGCCCACCAGCCCCGAGACCGCAATCCTCGAAAAGGTGCCTGCCACCCATCAGGGTACCGAATACCTCGTGCGCTTCACCGCGCCCGAGTTCACCTCGCTTTGCCCAATGACCGGCCAGCCGGATTTCGCCCATATCGTCATCGACTACGTGCCCGGTGAATGGCTGGTGGAATCGAAGTCGCTAAAGCTGTTCCTGCATGCATTCCGCAATCACGGCGCCTTCCACGAGGATTGCTCCGTCTATATCGCCAAGCGCATCGTCGACCTGCTGCAGCCGAAATGGTTGCGGATCGGCGCTTACTGGTATCCGCGCGGCGGCATCCCCATCGACGTTTTCTGGCAGACCGGTAAGCCGCCGGAGGGCCTATGGTTGCCGGACCAGGGCGTCCCGACCTATCGCGGTCGCGGCTGACCCGCATTGAAAACGCCGCGCTTCGGGTGAAGCGCGGCGTTGCATCAGGGCTGTGCGAAAACGTCAGACGTTGAAGCTGTCGTCGCCGCCGCTGTCGAAGGAATTGTCGAAATCACTGTCGAGGTCGTCGCTGACCAGGTTCTGGTCATTGGCGTTGTCGTCGTTTCCGGCGTTCTGGTCGTTGTTGTTGCCGTTGCTGTCGCCATAATAATTGTTGACGACCGTTTCCTCGACGGCGGGCGCCGCCGCCGGTGCCGCCGCTGCAGCACCGAGCCCGCCGAGCCCTGCCGCTGCGCCACCGATATGCGGACTGAACAGGCTGCTCAGCGATTTCGCCAGCATCACGCCGCCGGCAACGCCGGCTGCCGTGCCGAGCGCACCGCGCAGAAACCCGCCACCGCCCGACTGGGCCTGCGGTTGCTGGCTCCACGGGCCGACTGGCTGCTGTTGGCTCTGTTGGCCCCAGGGGCCCGGCTGCGGTTGCCCATAGCCCTGCTGTGGAGCCGAATAGCCTTGCTGCTGGCCATAACCCTGCTGGGGCGGGGCGGCACGCTGTGGCTGCGGTGCTGCGGATTGTCCGCCGCCGAAGATGGAGCCTAGGCCGCCGAGGAAGCTTCCGCCACCTTGCGAGGCGGCGGGCTGGTGTTCGGCACTGTCCTGCAGTTCCTTGACCTGATCCTCGAGCTGCTTGATGCGGTCTGCCGCCGCTTTCATGCCCTGCTCCTGGACGATGACGGCCTGGGCGAGCAGGTAGGGCGCGGTGGGATTGTCGCGCACCGACTGGTTGATGAAGGCTTCGGCGTCTGCATCGCGCGGGGTCGCCGCTGCGGCTTTGACGCGGTCGAAGAGAGAGCTAAGCAGTTGACGTTCTTCGGGCGACATGACGGCTCCATGAAAACTTTGACGCGATTCTGGATCGCATCACCTGACGTAGGAAGGGATTTCGGCTTTTCAAAGCCCTGCCAAGTTACATTTCGGTAATCGGGTCGGTAATCGGGCAAAGCGGCAAGGATATCTTCACCGGTTCCGTGGCTTGTCTTTTTCCCGCATTGTTTTACGCATGGAACAGCATTATGTGCGGCATACGACAAATCACGGTGGAGAGTTGTTCATGAACGACGACGAACAGGAAGACAAGAAGACGGAACTGCCGCTCGGCAAGGAAACGGAGGCGAACCTCTTCAAGTCGCGTTCGATCTTCATCTACGGCGGCATTACGCAGGAACTGGCCCAGAAGGTCTGCTCGCAGCTGGTCGCTCTCGCTGCTGCCAGCGACGAAGACATCCGCATCTATGTCAGTTCGCCCGGCGGCCACGTCGAATCAGGCGATTCGATCCACGACATGATCAAGTTCATCAAGCCGAAGGTCTGGATCATCGGCACCGGCTGGGTTGCATCTGCCGGCGCTCTGATCTTCGTCAGCGTTCCCAAGGAACGTCGGCTTTGCCTGCCGAACACCCGCTTCCTGCTGCACCAGCCCTCGGGCGGCACACGCGGCATGGCATCGGATATCGAGATCCAGGCCCGCGAGATCATCAAGATGAACGAGCGCCTGAACCGGATCTTCGCAGCCGCGACCGGCCAGCCGCTGGAAAAGATCGCCAAGGACACCGACCGCGACTACTGGCTCTCGGCCGAAGACGCCAAGACCTACGGTCTGGTCTCCCGCATCGTGACATCGCAAAGCGAACTCTGATCGTTGCACACCAAGCGCCCTTGCCTGCATAATGCGGGCGAGGGCGCTTTTTTTGTTTTTGGCAATGTGCTCGGCTGCATCGTTTATTCTGCACCGAACTCACCGTCTCGTCCTTTTGATCTTACGTTTCAAACAGCCATCTTCGTTACAAAATGACGGTGAAGTGCTCTTGCGCCAATCCGGCCTGTAATGCTCCATTGAGCTCTCACGCCCTTACGAGTCATTACCGCCGCCATGCTCAAAGATCTTTCCGCCCAAGCCGTCTTTATGGGCTGCCTCACCGCTTTCGTTGGATTTGCCAGTTCCTTTGCAGTGGTGCTGCATGGGCTGCAGGCGGTTGGGGCAACGCCGGGGCAGGCGGCTTCGGGATTGACGGTGCTGTCGATCTCGATGGGGCTCTGTGCCATTGTGCTCAGCCTGACGACGCGGTTGCCGGTGAGCATTGCCTGGTCGACGCCGGGTGCGGCGCTGCTGGCAAGCTCCGGCGCGATTGCCGGCGGGTTCCAGGCGGCGGTGGGTGGCTTCGTCGTCTGTGCGGCGTTGATTATCGTTGCAGGGCTGTTCCGGCCGCTGGGGCGGGCTGTGGCATCGATCCCGGCACCTCTCGCCAATGCGATGCTTGCAGGCGTGCTGATCGGCCTGTGCTTCGCGCCGGTGAAGGCCATCGCCTTCGATCCGCTGCTGGGCTTGCCGATCGTGCTTGCCTGGGTCGTCGTCGGCGCTTTCCGGCGGCTCTGGGCGGTTCCCGCTGCGCTTGCGGCTTTTGTCGCCGTGCTGGCGTTCGGGGTGCAGATGCCGGCTGGAGCGCTATCGTCGCTCGAGCAGTCGCTCATGCCGCGCGTCGAACTGGTTCGGCCGCTGTTCACCATGGCCGGGCTGGTGTCGATCGCGCTGCCGCTGTTCATCGTCACCATGGCATCGCAAAATATTCCCGGCATCGCCGTGCTCAAGGTTAACCATTACGATCCGAAACCCGGTCCGCTGTTTGCCATGACCGGCCTTTTTTCGCTGGCGAGCACGCCGTTCGGTGGGCATGCGGTCAATCTTGCCGCAATAACGGCCGCCATGTGTGCGGGCAAGGATGCCAACGCCGATCCAGACCGTCGTTACTGGGCGGCCGTGGTCGCAGGCATCGTCTATATCGTCTTCGGGCTGCTTGCCGGCGCGGTCACCGCCTTCGTCGCGCTGGCACCGCCTATCCTGATCGAGGCCGTGGCGGGACTGGCGCTGATCGGCGCATTTTCCGGCTCCGCAATGGCAGCCTTCCAGCAGGTGGAAACGCGAGAGGCCGCAGCGGTGACATTTCTGGTCACCGCCTCCGGCGTCTCCTTCGGCGGCATTTCGGGCGCGTTCTGGGGGTTGATTGCTGGTGGGCTGATGCTGGTGCTGCAGCGTTTGGTGGCTGCCCGTCCCGCGTCTAAGTAGACTGGAAGCATTGCCGCTTAGGTGCTATTCTCGGTCATGGCTTTTGAGTTTGATCCCGACAAAAGCAGAACAAACAAAATCAAGCACGGTATTGATCTTGTGGAGGCGCAGCGTCTTTGGATCGATCGCTTTTTGATTTCATTCCCCGCTCGGGGCGGACTTGAAAGCCGGTTTGTCGCGGTCGGTCAAATAGACGGGAAGCATTGGTCCGCGATTTGCACGAGACGTCATGACAATATCAGGATCATTTCGGTTCGCAGGTCGAGGAAAGAGGAGATAGCTCTCTATGAAGGCAAGTGAACTCGACGAGAAATTCGACAATGGCGAGGATATACTCGACTATCTCGACCTCACCAAGGCAACCCGCCCAAACATGGCGACCCAAAAGGTCAGCGTGGATTTTGCAACCTCAGTGGTCAATAGCCTCGACGAGGAAGCAGCCCGACTCGGGCTGACACGGCAATCACTGATCAATTTGTGGATCGAAGAGCGTCTGTCCGCCGCTCAGGATTAGAGAAAGGTATCTTGAAGCCAGAAGTCGTGCAGATGCGCGAGTCTTGAGCAGGGCTTGCTTCTTTTTTGCCCCGACGCTATACAACCAATCATGAAGTCTACAGGCGCAAAAATTTCCAGCCAGATTGCACGCGGCCGCATCGCCCTGCGTGACAACTCGCGCGCCTTCACCTCGCTTCTTCTCCTCGGCCTTACGCGCGGTTGCCGGGTCCGTTGAGGAGCGCCCGGCGGCCGACAAGCCCGCCCGGCATTCGCTCCTCGACCTAGCATCCGACAATCATTCAAGGCCCACATTCAAAGCCGCTTTTGTCATCGCCAAGCCCCAGCCGATCGGCTATGAGGCGGGCAATCGACGGCACGAGGAAAAGACGATGGACGAGCAGACTCATTCCCCCGCTGGCAAGTCTCCTGCAACCATGTCCCGCTTCAAGGGCATGGCCAAAGCTGCCGAAAAATACCGTGCCTATCCGCAGGTCAACATCCCCGACCGTACCTGGCCCTCGAAGACGCTCACCAAGCCGCCGATCTGGTGCTCGGTCGATCTGCGCGACGGCAACCAGTCTCTGGTCGACCCTATGGGTCATGACCGCAAGGCGCGCATGTTCCAGCTGTTGCTGGAAATGGGCTTCAAGGAAATCGAGATCGGCTTCCCGTCAGCCTCGCAGACCGATTTCGACTTCGCCCGCTGGTGCATCGAAGAAGGCAATGTAGCCGACGACGTCTCGCTGCAGGTGCTGGTGCAGTGCCGGCCCGAGCTGATCACCCGCACCTTCGAATCGTTGGAGGGTGCAAACCGGCCGATCGTGCACTTCTATAACTCTACCAGCGAGCTGCAGCGTCGCGTGGTGTTTGCCAAGGATGTGCACGGCATCAAGCAGATTGCCGTCGATGCGGCCAAGATGATCACCGACATGGCGGCCAAGGCCGGCGGCGACTATCGCTTCGAATATTCGCCTGAGAGCTTCACCGGCACCGAGCTGGAGGTGGCGCTGGAGATTTGTAACGCCGTCATCGCCGAGATCCGGCCGACAGCCGAAAACAAGCTGATCATCAACCTGCCGTCGACCGTCGAGATGGCCACGCCGAATGTCTATGCCGACCAAATCGAGTGGATGTGCCGCAACCTCGACAATCGCGAAAATCTGATCATCTCGCTGCATCCGCACAACGACCGCGGTACCGGCATTGCCGCTGCCGAACTGGCCCTGCTGGCCGGCGCCGACCGCGTCGAGGGTACCTTGTTCGGTAACGGCGAGCGTACGGGTAACGTCGATGTCGTGACCATGGCGCTGAACATGTTCACACAAGGGGTAGACCCGCAGATCGATTGCTCCGACATCGAGCGTATCAAGGAAGTCTACGAATATTCCAACCAGATGACCATTGCCGAGCGTCATCCCTATGTCGGCGAACTCGTCTACACGGCCTTTTCCGGCTCGCACCAGGACGCCATCAACAAGGGGATGAAGGCGAGCAAGGTCGCGAATACCTCGGTGTGGGAAGTTCCCTATCTGCCGATCGACCCGCAGGATGTCGGACGCTCCTACGAGGCGATCATCCGCATCAATTCGCAGTCCGGCAAGGGCGGCATCGCCTACATCCTGCAGCAGGACTACGGGCTGAACCTGCCGCGCAACCTGCAGGTCGAGTTCCGGCAGGAAATCCAGAACATCACCGATGTCGAGGGCAAGGAGCTGCCGGCCAAGCGTATCTACGATCGCTTCATGGAGCTTTACGTTCAACAGCCGGATGCCCGCATCCGGTTCGTCGATCACCACATCTTCGCCGATCCCGAGCACAAGGGGCAACGGATCATCACGGCCGAAATCACCGACGGTGGAGAGCTCAGGAAGATCGAGGGTCGTGGCAACGGGCCGATCGATGGCTTCATCAATGCCCTGTCGGCCTATCTCGGCGTTGAAATGTCGGTCGAGGATTACTCCGAGCACTCGCTCCAGCACGGCTCTAACGCTGCTGCGATCTCTTATGTGGAGACGTCCTATCCGGGTGGAAAACTGTTCGGCGCCGGCGTCAACACCAACATCGTTGCGGCGTCGCTGGAGGCCATAGTCTCGGCCGCCAACCGGGTTCTCGCCTTGAAAGCCGGCTCCTGAAGCCCATCGCTCGCAGCTTGAAACATCATCTCATCGAAATGGCGGCCCGGCAGGCCGCCATTTTTGCGTCTGGCACAGTTCAGATCGCCACCGACACGCGGTTGGCGATATCGTCGAGCAATGCGTCCGAGGATGCGCCGACGATGGCATAGCCGACCCCGGCGCGGTGCCAGGGAACGATGCCGATATCGTCCTTGATGATCTCGTTGAAATCGCTGCCATCGGTGCCGGCGCTGTCCTTGAAGAAGCAGACCGAGACGATTTCACCGTCGATGTTGCGGTAGACCAGCTGTCCGGTCGGCTTGCCGCCCGCTACCAGCAGACGCGCGCCCTGAAAAACCAGGCCCTGGCTCGACAGATCGGGCAGGTTGAACTTGACGCCGACGGTCGAGGTCAGCCACGTCATGATCTCATCGCTCTCTGTGGCGCCGAGTTCGACGATATGGCTGGACTGGCGCAGATAGATGCGTTGGGCAGCGGCAAGGTCGTCGGGCCAGGTTCGTGCCTGGTTCGGGACCAAGGGGAGGGTGAGGCGGCCAGCGCCCGGCTGGGTGCCGAAGAGATATCCGATGCCGCCGCCGATGACGAAGAGGATCAGGGCCGCCGCCAGCGCCTGCTTGCCCGATGGCGCGAGTTTGACGGCCGGCCGCGAAAGCCGCCGCGTTTCGCGGACCTTCGGTGCCGGAGCGCTCTTGATCGAGCGGACGAGCGCCAGCGGCACCGGCTCCTTCAGGAGGTCGTCAAAAACCTTGCGTCCTATGTCGGATCCCTGCCGAAGGTTTTCATAGACGCGACCGGTGTCGGCATCGGCGGAAATCAGATCCTCCAGCGTGCGCCTCTCTTCAGGGCTGGCCTCGCCATCGATATAGGCGGCTAGCCGCGCTTCGATCGGTGTCTTGCGGATATCCTGCATGGTCATGACCTCTGGCTGAGACGATTGCGCCCGGCGGCGGCAAAGGCCAGGCGGGCATTGGCAAGCCGGGAGGCGACGATCGACAGCGGGATACCGAGGATATCGGCGGTCTGCTTGTAGCTGTGGCCTTCGACATCGGCGAGCAGGAAGACGCTGGCAAGGCCCTCTGGGAGCGCTGTTATCGCCTGATGGCTTTCGCTGCCTTCGGTCGGGCGCGGCTGCTGCACTGCGGTGTCGCCTTTCTGGCCGGCGACGGCTCTCGGAGCGCCGGCGCGGACCCGGTGCCGGCGAGATTCTTCGACCCACACCTGCCGTGTCATCGCGTAGAGCCAGCTGTCCAGCCGCTCTTCCGTATTCCAGAGATGGATTTTCGCGACGCTGCGCTGACAGACCTTTTGCAGCAATTCGTCGGCATCTGCCACGTCTCCGGTCAGCGTCACTGCGAAGCGTCGCAATTTTGGCAGCAGGCCGACGAGGTCGCGACGAATGTCCGGGGCAGGGATGGGAGCGCGCATTGTCTTTCCACGATGAAGTGACCGTCACCGGACGCGGGTTTGAATTTTCGACTACGTGATAAATGCATCGGACGTTCGCACCAGCCCTTGCAAGGCTGATGTCGGTCCACGCATCGAGAAGACATCCATGACAGCGATATGACCACTTCCCGACCCGTTTCGCAAGTCGGCATAAAGGCTTCGTTGACCGGTGCGACAGATGATCTCAGATGCAGACGACCATTGGCAGGAGATATCGCAGTCTTTCCGAAGTAAAAGGCGCGGTGACCATAAAACTGTTGTTTCCGGCAAGAATCCAGCGGCTATCATGGCTGCTTCAGGACGCAAATATATCAGTGCCCTCAGCCGAGATGCCATCGCCCCGGTGGTTGAGGCTGAAGCGCTCGGCTTTCAGGCTCCAGGCGCCCGGACCGCCCGATATCGAAAACATGTTGTAGGCGGCGGGAGGCTTGGACCCGCCGACGCCTTGCGACGCGGAGGCAATGCCGACCACCGGGACGCGGCCTATCGGCCCGCGCAGCCAGTGAAGCGTGTTGAGGTGGGTATGGCCATGCAGCACCAGTTCCGCGCCACCGGTCGAGACGACGGCGGCAAAGCGGCGGATGCCGATCATGCGCTTGTGGAACGACGCGGCCCCGCGGATCGGCGGATGGTGGATCATCAGCACGCGAAACAGTCCGGCTTCGCCTGCAGCCCGCAGCATATGTACAGTTTCGCGCGCCTGGCGCGATCCGAAAAATCCGCTCGCGGAAAACGGCAAGGTGGCAACGGCCGTCGAGCAGCCGATGATGGCGACGCGGTCGCGTATGCGCAGGTATGGGAAGACGTGCATGTCTTCCTCCCAGGCAGCGGGTGCGAGATCGCCGCGCACGTAGGGATACCAGGCGCGTACGGATTTCTCATAGGAGCCCGGCACATAGGCATCGTGGTTGCCTGGCACGACCGAGGTCGTTGCCGGCGGCCCGATGGTTGCAAGCCACTCCGCAGCGGTGCGGATCTCTATCTTTGTGCCGAGGTTGACTAGATCGCCGGTGACGCAAAGATGGTCCGCCTCCTTCGCCTTGATGTCTGCCAGCAGAAGATCCAGAGTGCCGCCGAACAAGTGCTTGCGCCGGTTCCGGTGCCAGTTCACAAATCCG
The DNA here is from genome assembly GCF_019355815.1 of Rhizobium sp. B21/90. Classification (NCBI taxonomy): domain Bacteria; kingdom Pseudomonadati; phylum Pseudomonadota; class Alphaproteobacteria; order Hyphomicrobiales; family Rhizobiaceae; genus Rhizobium; species Rhizobium sp. B21/90. Next base: position 1,532,229 of record NZ_CP072162.1, read on the forward strand.
GTGATGCGCTTCGAGGCAAGCTCCCAGAGGGAAAGCCGTGGGAGCGGGCCGAGGTGGATATCGGAGATATGCGCGAGTTTGAACATGGGTGAGACATAGAACAGTCTCGTTTCAAATCAAATGCTTCGTATGCCTGCACAAGGGGAAGTTTTGGCAGGCCCGCCCCAACGGGCCGCTAAGAGAGGGATGGCATGGACGACGAACTGGTACAGGAAGGGCGCGGGTGGAAGCACAGGCTTGCCGGCCCCCTTGCGCATCTCTATTTTGCACTGTCGCGCGGCATGACGCTCGGGGTGCGGGCTGCCTGCTTCGACAGCGAGGGGCGAATTTTCCTGGTTCGCCATTCATACCTGCCCGGCTGGTACATGCCTGGCGGCGGTGTCGAAAGGCACGAGACCGTGGACCAGGCGTTGGCCAAGGAGCTGCGGGAGGAAGGCAATTTGGCCATTCTGGGCACACCGACCCTGATAGGCATCTATTTCAACCGCTCCGTCAGCCGCCGTGACCACGTGGCCTTCTACCGCGCCGACGTCGAGCAGACGGCGCTGCGCGACCCTGACTGGGAGATTGTCGAGAGCGGCTTCTTCGCCCTCGACGCCCTACCGCCCACGACCACGGCCGCCACCCACCGGCGGCTGCAGGAAATCAACGGCAACCTCGCACCCACCGGCTACTGGTAGGCGCCGGGCGCTACAGCGCGCCGCGACCGTGTGGCCGGTTGAAATCGAGTGCCGGGCCCAGAGGCACGATGCCGGTTGGATTGATGGTCTTGTGGCTGGCGTAGTAGTGCCGCTTGATGTGCGCCATGTTGACCGTCTCACTGATGCCCGGCACCTGGTAGAGTTCGCGCAAGTAGCCGGGTAGGTTGCGGTAGTCCTCGATACGCCGGATGTTGCACTTGAAGTGGCCGACATAGACGGCGTCGAAGCGAACCAGTGTCGTGAACAGCCGCCAGTCGGCTTCCGTGATCGTGTTGCCAACAAGGTAGCGGCTTTTCCCCAGGCGGGCGTCGAGACTGTCTAGGGTCGCGAAGAGTTTTTGCACGTGCTCTTCATAGGCGTCCTGCGTCGTCGCAAAGCCGGATTTGTAGACGCCGTTGTTGACCGTGTCGTAGACGATGGCGTTGATCTCGTCGATCTCTGTCCGCAGGGGCTCCGGATAATAGTCCAGCGTTATGTCGGTAAGACTGTCGAAAGCGCCGTTGAACATCCGGATGATTTCGGAGGACTCGTTGTTGACGATCGTGCCGGTCCTGGTGTCCCAGAGGACGGGTACGGTGACGCGCCCGGAATAATGAGGATCCGCCCTCGTATAGATCTCCCACATGGCATTGGCTCCGAACAGGTGATCGACCGTGCCGCCGTCGCGGTTCTTGAATTCCCAGCCGTTCTCCAGCATGAGCGGATCGACGATCGAGACGGAAATGATGTTTTCCAGTTTCTTGAGCTTGCGGAAGATCAATGCCCGGTGGGCCCATGGACAGGCGAGCGCCACATAGAGGTGATACCGACCGGCCTCGGCCTTGAAGCCTCCAGTGCCGGATGGGCCGGCACTTCCGTCGGCGGTCACCCAATTGCGAAACTGCGATGCAGCCCGCTTGAAATGGCCCTTGGTTTCCTTGGTGTCGTACCATACGTCCTGCCAGACGCCGTCAACCAGCATGCCCATGTCATCGTCCTTTCGAATTGCCCAGAACGATACATACGCTGCCGGGCGGAATTTTCGAGCGTGCAAAGATTGAACAGTCCGTTGCTGTCGCGTTTGCCGCATTTTACGTTGGACGAGGCAAATATTTCCTGCTATCGGCCTCGGCACACTTCAAGGACTGTGATCGATGACCGTAACCAGAGACCTGCGACGACGCTGATGGACCCGAACGCCGCATCCGGCGTTTCCGAGACCCATCCCTTTTTGTCATCTGGTTTGTTACGTTTCATGCATAAGCACGATCTGGTCTACCTCACCGAGGACGCGTCCCACGACGCCGTCATCGAACTCATCAACGAAGAAGCCTTTGGTCCAGGACGGTTCGTCCGGGCGGCAGCGCGTATCCGCGAGCAGGGTCCGCACGACCGGTCACTGTCGTTCATCTGCGCCGACGACGGTGAGACAGTGGCATCCGTCCGGATGACGGCCGTCCTGGCGGGTAGCGTCAGGGGCCATCTTCTAGGCCCACTGGCTGTCCGGCCGTCGCACAAGAGCCGGGGCATCGGCCGGGAACTGGTGCGCATTGCCGTCGAAGCTGCACGGCGGAAGGGCTCGGAGGCGGTCATCCTCGTCGGCGATCCGCCTTACTACGAGCCGCTCGGTTTCGAGAAGGTGGCCTATAACGCGCTTGCCTTTCCGGGGCCGGTCGATCCGCGCCGGGTGCTCGTCGTGCCGATGGCTGATGACGTCCATGCGCGGCTCAAGGGGCCCATCGGCTGGACGGAATAACATAGCTTATCAGGATGTTACGGCGAGCTGCTTCTGCAGGAACGTCCGGCTGCGGCCGGGCGGGAAGTCGGCGAGTGCACCGAAGGCCACATAGCCCTGGCGCTCATAGGCTCGCAGCGCGTGCGGATTGAAGGTGTCGATCCAGGCGCCGTGGCATCCGCGTTCCAGGGCTTCGGCTTCCGCCTTGGCGAGCAGCCTGCCGGCCATTCCCTGGCCGCGCAGCGCTTCGGGAACGAACAGCCATTGGGTGAACAGCCAGCCCCAGGCGGTCACGCCCAGCAGGCCGCCGATCACCTTGCCGTCGTCTCCGCGAATGAACACGGCCAGCGAGCGACGCTCGGGAGGCCCGACGTCCGATGCGTTGAACGACATCAACCCGCTCATGATCACGGCCATGTCGCCGTCCAGAGGCGCGTCGGTCAGGTCCAGGGTTGCCATGGCTATCGTCCTTCGCGCCACCAGGTCGCCGTCAACAGGAAGAGCAGGGCGGCGAGACCGAGGAACCCTGCAAACAGCGGCAGTGTGTTGATGCCGCGCAGAACCGTCTCGTCTGTCAGCCGGATGCTCATGCGCTGGTCGTCGGCGATGCGCACTGCACCCCGCACCGGCAGGACCGGCGGCACGACGACGCTGTCGCCGGCCGAAGCCACGCGCGTCACCAGCCCCTTGGTCTGGCTGGCCAGCGGCTTCAGCGTCTCCGTTGTCGAGATCATCGCTTTGAATTCCGGTGCATCGACGGCGCCGACGTGGACGAGTGTCGACAAGTTGCCATTTGTGATCTGGAACAGCCCGATCTCGTCGGTGTGCTTCTCGGCACGATAGAGGCCGGGCTCGCCCTGTGCCAGCTTGACGGTTTCCGACTTGCCGGAAGGATATTTGATCGTCGCACTGCCGGGATCGTCGCCGATTGTCTGGCGGGCGATCTGAAGCGTGCGGCCGGATGCGGTGGCGGTCAGCGCTTCTTCTTCAAGCGCCGGTTCCTTCATCAGCCAGTGGGCGATGCGCCTGTAGAGCGCCACGCTCGGGCCACCGCCCTCGAAACCGCGTGACCACAGCCAGCCCTGGTCGGACAGCAGCATGGCGACGCGTCCTTCGCCGGCACGGTTCAGCACCAGCAGCGGATGGTTGTCGGCACCGACCATCACGGTCTGGCCCTGCGGCGGCTCGACATCGACCGTGCGGAACCAGCGGCCCCAATGCGGCGGCTCGACATCCGAGCCGTCGAGGCCGCGGGTGACTGGATGTTTGCGGCCTTCCTCCGACAGGCGGGGATAGAAGGCCTTGTCGATCATCTCGCCGGTCGGCTCTGCCGGCAGGACGGATTGCAGCGGCGTCAGGGCGATTGAATCCTGGCCGGCATGTTCCGGTCCGGCGGCAATCAGCAGTGCCCCACCGTTCTGAACGTACTGGGCAATGTAGTCGTAGTAGAGGATCGGCAGCACACCGCGATGCTGGTAACGGTCGAAGATGATCAGGTCGAAATCCTTGATCTTGTCGACGAACAGTTCCCGCGTCGGAAAGGCGATCAGCGACAGCTCGTTGATCGGCGTACCGTCCTGTTTTTCCGGCGGACGCAGGATGGTGAAGTGCACGAGATCGACCGAGGCATCGGATTTCAGCAGATTGCGCCAGGCGCGCTCGCCGGCGTGCGGCTCGCCAGATACCAGCAACACCCGCATGTTCTGGCGGATGCCCTCGATCAGATGGACGGCGCGGTTGTTGGCAAGCGTGATCTCGCCGGGCAGTTCGGCGACGGAAAACTCCAGCACATTGTTGCCGGCACGCGGCACCTTGAAGCTGAAGGGCGTTTCCTGGCCGGGGGTCGCCTGAAGAGTGGCGATCTCGTTGCCGTTCATTTTGACGGTAACGGGGGCCGCGCCGCCGGGGCTCGGGCCATCGTCGACGACGCGCAGGGTCAGTTGCTGTTCTTCGTTGACGATGCCGAAGCGGGGGCCGCGCACCACTTCGATGCGACGGTCGTATTCGTTGGCCTTGCCGGTGATCAGCCCGTGGATGGGAGCGTTGAAGCCGAGCGACTGGGCGGTCGAGGGGATATCGTGGATCTGGCCATCGGTGAGGAAGATGGCACCGCCGATGCGGGCCGGCGGAACATCGCCGATGGCACCGGCAAGCGCCGAGAACAGCCGCGTCGCCGGGGCATCGGTTTCCGCCGTATCCTTGGCCTCCACATAGCGCGGCTCGATGCGCGGGAAGGCGGCCAGCCGGTCTTTAAGTTGCGCCAGGGCATCGTTGGTCATCTTGATGCGTTCGGGCGTCAGCTGGCTCTGGCTGCGGTCGATGATGACGGGAACGATGGTCGAGAGCCGGTCGCGATCTTCCTGCATCAGCAGCGGGTTGGCGAGTGCTACCAGCAATGCGAGGGCTGCGAGTGCGCGGAGCCATGCCCCACGCAGGCGACGCCAGATGGCAAAGGCGGCGATGACGGCGACGACCGCGGCGAAGACTATAATGACGGGCCAGGGGAGAAAGGGTTGGAAATCCAGCGTCATGCTATTGCCCCAGCCGTTCCAGCAGATCCGGAACGTGGACCTGATCGGATTTGTAGTTGCCGGTCAGCATATACATCATGATGTTGACGCCGGTTCTGAAGGCATATTCTCGCTGCATATCGTCCTGCGGCACCGTTGGCAGCAGCGGTGTGCCGTTGTCGTCGACAGCCCAGGCTCCAGCAAAATCGTTGCCGGTGATGATGATCGGTGTCACGCCGTCCGATGTGGCTGCCTGCTTGGTACCGGTGTCTGCGCGGTTGTCCTGATGGGATTCGATCCACAGCGGGCTGCCGGTGTAGCGCCCCGGAAAACTCGACAGCAGATAAAAGGATTTCGTCAGCACGTGCTTGGCGGGAACCGGCTCGAGCGGCGGTATGTCGAGATTGGCAAGGATCGCCTGCAGCCGTTCGCCGTTCGGGCCGGGAGCCGAATTGTCGCCGACGGAACTCAATGCATCGCGCGTGTCGAACAGCACCGTGCCGCCGGCGCGCATGTAGGCGTCGATGCGGTTCATCGTGGCAGTGCTGGGCATCGGTGCAGTCGAGGTCACCGGCCAGTAGAGCACGGGGAAGAGCGCCAGTTCGTCCTTGGCGGGATCTACGCCGACAGGCGGTCCGGGTTCGAGCGTCGTGCGGTAGGTGAGGAAGTCGGTGAGGCCCGCAAGTCCCCGCTCGGAAATCCGATCGACTTCGTCCTCGCCGGTAACGATATAGGCCAGATGCGTCTTGTCGAGTCGTGACTGGTTGACGTCGTCGCCGGGCCTCGCATCGTCGGCGCGCATGTCGACCGGGTGCAGGAAAGCCGCCGTAGAGAACGCGATAGCGAGAATTGCGGCGGTCTTTGCGGCTGAGCGAGATAGCCCCCGGATGCCGCTGAAGGCGCCGTTCATGAACAGCACGGCAATGCTGTCGGTGAGCAGCAGAAGGAGGGCGATGGTAAACAGTACCGGCTTGGCGGACCAGGCCTGTCCGCCGATCAATCCTTCGCGCTGCACCACCATGGAAGCGGATGCGTCGAGAGGCTTCAGTTCGGCGCCCTCGGGCAGGACATTCAATGCGGTAAACCCTTCTTCCGAGCCGTAGAGACCCGGCGGGTTGTCGAAGCTTGCGAGCAGAGGCCCCTTCTTGCCGGTGTCGAGCGGCCGGGCGCTGCCGGTCTCACCGTTCAGCGCCCCCTTGGCCGTCAGAAGCCGATACGGCGGCAGCGTACCGGCGGATGATTTGGCGGAGCCATCGGCGGCAGTGACGCCGCCGGAGCGGGACATCTGCACGATACGGCGCAGCATCTCGACGAAATCGCCGGAAATCGGCAGATCCGACCACGACGCCTCGGCGCTGACATGAAACAGCACGATGCGGCCGGCGGAGACGTTTTTCTCGGTGACCAGCGGTGTTCCATCGGCAAGGCTTGCCCATGTCCGCTCGGCCAGATCTGGCGTCGGCTCGGCCAGAACCTGGCGCTTGACCAGCACATTTGACGGTTTCGGCATGCCGGCAAACGGCCCGAAAGCCGGGAAATCGGCGAGTGGTTGAGGCTCGGCCCAGGACATGGCGCCGCCCAGCGCCCGCTCACCCTGGCGCAGGATCACAGGCACCAGCGGATCGTCGGCAGGTGCTGCAGCAAGGCGCGGACCGGCGAAACGGATCAACGTCCCGCCATTGGCGATCCAGCGCTGCATCGGGGCATAGGCGTCTGCCGGCAGGCGACCGATGTCGGCCATGATGATGACAGACGGATTGCCAGCCAGCAGCTCGGTAATCGATTTTGCCAGATCGTCGGCCTCCGGATTGACGAGGTCGGCGAAAGGCGAAAGTGCCTTCTGGATATAGTAGAGCGGCGAAAGCAGCGGCTGGAACTCGTCGACGGCCTGGCCGGAGAGCAGAGCAACGCGGCGACGCTTGAAGCCGTCGTCGAGGAGATGAACCGAGCCTGCGGTCGTGTGTCCATCGATGCTGACCCGGGCAAAGTCGTTGCGCATCTCGAAGGGCGCGGTGATCGTGCCCGATGCGACCGATTGGCCAGCGGTAAAGGCGAGCTTGCCGGCAGCGATCGGGCGCCCCTGGGCGTCCTGCGCGCTGAGCGTGAAACCGGCGGGGCCGGCGCTATCGAGGCGGCTCGCGGTAACGGTCATGGCGTCGGCGGCGTTGGCGGCTCTGGTCAGCACGATGGCTTCGCTGGCATCGCCCTCCAGCAGGCGGAGGTCTGCAGGAGCGAGGGACGCTAGCTGCTGAACAGTATCGTCCTTGTCGGCGGCAGCAATTCCATCGGACAGGAAAACGAGGGTACCGGGATGGGCGCCAGCGAGAGCCGACTTCAGGGACTGCACGGCGCGTGGGCGATCCGGTACCAGCGGCATAGGGGCGGCGGCATGTAATTTGTCGCGCGCTGCCATCGCGGTGCCGGGGATCGCATCGTTGGTCTGGTTGGCGGTGAAGGCGATGACGACGGGCGTCTCGCTGGCATCGGCATCGCCGATCAGCGCGTCGGCGGTCTGCACGCGGCGATCCCAATCGGCAGCGCTCGCCCAGCTGTTGTCGATCAGCAGAACCAGAGGTCCCGCCTTGGACAAGGTGTTGGTGCGCGGATTGAAGACGGGATCGGCGATTGCAAGGATCACGGCTGCCGCCATCAGCATACGCAGCAGCGTCAGCCACCACGGGCTGTTGGCCGGGGTTTCCTCTCGTCTGAGCACCTTGGCCAGAATCTTCAGGGGCGGAAAGACCTCCGTCTGCGGGCGCGGCGGCGTCATGCGCAGCAGCCACCATATCGCCGGCAGGGCGATCAGAGCTGCCAGCATCGCCGGATAGGCAAAGCCCAGCGCGCTCACAACTGACCACCATGGGTGGCTCTGGTCGGCATGCCGGACAGGTAGGTGTGCACGGCGACAAGCGCCTCGGAGGCGAGGTGGTCGGTGCGGTGGGTGACGAAGGTCCAGCCGAGGTGGCGCAGCGTCTCTCCGAGGCTGTCGCGACGCGCCAGGTAGGCACGCTGGTAATCCTCGCGAATGGTCTCGGCGCGGCCGGCCACCAGCTTTTCGCCGGTTTCCGGATCGGTGAACTCGGTGCGGCCGCTATAGGGAAAGGTTTCCTCGGCAGGGTCGGCGATCTCGACCACATGGCCGCGCAATCCGCGCCGGGCAAGTGGGCCGAGACGGGCCATGATGCTATCGGCATCGTCGAGGAAATCGCCGATCAGCACGACGTCGCTCCAGCCGCGGATCATCGCCGTCTGCGGCAGCCCACCGCCCAGCGGCGCGTGCATCAGTGCCGTCGCCAGTCGTTCGGCAGCGTTGCGGGCGGAAATCGGTTCCATGATGCCGGGGCAGCCGATGCGCTCGCCGGAGCGGGCGAGGATTTCGGCCAATGCCAGCATGACGACCAGCGCCCGGCTTTCCTTGGAGACATGACCGAGCGACGACCTGAACATCATCGACGGCGACATGTCGGCCCAGAGCCATATGGTGTGCGCCGCTTCCCATTCATGGTCACGGATATAGGTATGGTCATCGCGGGCCGAGCGCCGCCAGTCGATGCGCGACAGGCTCTCGCCATCGCTGTAGGGGCGGAACTGCCAGAAATTCTCGCCGATGCCGCGCTTGCGGCGGCCGTGCCAGCCGGCAATCACGGTGTTGGCGATGCGTTTCGCCTCGACCAGGCAATCGGGGACGAGAGCTGCCCGTTGCCGGGCGCGGGAAAGGGCATCACTGCCGGATGTCGGATTGACGATCTGTCCGATGGATGCCACGCGGCGCTCTCTCCCTAGGTCCTGGCCTGCTTGACCAAGTCGGAAATGACGTCGCGCACTGACATGCCTTCGGCGCGGGCGACGAATGTCAGCGCCATGCGGTGCTGCAGGATCGGTTCGGCGAGCGCGTGTACATCGTCCAGCGATGGTGCGAGGCGACCCTGGTATAGAGCACGGGCGCGGGTGCAGAGCATCATCGCCTGGCCGGCGCGCGGGCCCGGTCCCCAGGCGACGTGCTTGTCTGTCGTGGCGTTGCCCTGGCCCGGTCGGGCGGAGCGGACCAGCGACAGGATGGCATCGACGACGCTGTCGCTGATCGGCATCTGGCGGATCAGCTTCTGGATTTCGGACAGCCTGCCGGCATCGATGGCAGCACTGGCCTTGGCTTCCGACATGCCGGTCGTGTCGAGCAGGATGCGGCGCTCGTCGGCGAGTTCCGGATAGCCGACGTCGACCTGCAGCAAAAACCGGTCTAGCTGGGCTTCCGGCAGCGGATAGGTGCCTTCCTGCTCCAGCGGGTTCTGGGTGGCAAGCACGTGGAAAGGCGCCGGCAGGTCGTAGCGCTGGCCGGCGATGGTGACGTGGTATTCCTGCATCGCCTGCAGCAGCGCCGACTGGGTGCGGGGCGAGGCGCGGTTGATTTCGTCGGCCATCAGCAACTGTGCGAAGATAGGGCCCTTGAGAAAGCGGAATGAACGGCGACCGGTGTCGTCCTGGTCCATCACTTCCGAGCCCAGAATGTCCGATGGCATCAGGTCAGGGGTAAACTGTACGCGGCTGGCTCCCAGCCCGAGGACGTCGCCGAGCGTCGTCACCAGCTTGGTCTTGGCGAGGCCGGGAACGCCGACCAGCAGCGCGTGACCGCCGGCCAGAACCGCGAGCACAGTCTTCTCGACGACGCTTTCTTGGCCGAAAATGACCTTCGATACCTGGTCGCGAATTGCGGCGATATCGGCAAGCGCACGCTCTGCAGACGCAATCATGGCCTTGTCGTCGAGGCTAGCCTCTGTCGAATTGATCATGCCCATGTGCATCTCCGGCGGCTGAAAGACGGGTTTGTCGATTCGCAGTTCATACAGATTTGCCCCATACTCAAGAGAATTTATCCCTCACAACAATGCTGACAAGCGCGTCCCGAATGACTATCTCGTGTGACAGCAAGAACTAGCGACGAACCGGGACGGAACAATGGCAGCCGAGGAAATCAGCGCGACGACCGACGCGGCAGGCCTGGCTGCCCTGATTTCGCGCGCCGCCGGAGATGCCGGAGACCACACCAAGGGGCCGCCACCGGTCGACAAGTGGAACCCGCCCTTCTGCGGCGATCTCGACATGGAAATCCGCAGCGACGGTACCTGGTTCTACATGGGGACGCCGATCGGCCGTGCGCCGCTGGTGCGATTGTTCTCGACGGTGTTGCGCAAAGACGAGGACGGTAAGACCTATCTCGTGACGCCTGTGGAAAAAGTCGGCATCCGCGTCGTCGATGCGCCGTTTCTGGCGGTCGAGATGACCATGACGCAGGTTGACGGCCATCCGCTACTGACATTCCGGACGAACGTTGGGGACGTCGTGGAGGCAGGCGAGGCCCATCCGTTGCGCTTTGTCGTGCATGGCGACAACAACGAACTCAAGCCCTATCTGCATGTGCGCGGTCGGCTGGAGGCGCTGGTGTCACGGGCCGTCATGTACGATCTGGCGGCTCTCGGCGAAACGCTCGACATCGACGGCGTCGCGATGTTCTGCGTCCGCTCCGGCGGCGCGACTTTCCCGATCATGCCGGCGCTGACGCTGAATGCCCTGGCAGATGAGTGAGTTTCCGCTTTATTCGGCAGCCGAATTCCGCCGCCGCGCGCTCAACCAGACGGGTAACCCCGTCGAGCTTGCCTGGCGTGAGCACGGCGATCACCTTCTCAACCGCGAGAGAATTCTCGACGTCGAGGGGATGACGCTGCGCGACGCCGCGGTGCTGGTGCCGGTCATCGACGAGGGAGACGACGCACGGGTCATCTTCACGCAGCGCACGACAAATCTGCGCAAGCACTCCGGCCAGATCGCCTTTCCGGGGGGCGCCATAGATCCGGAAGATGCGTCGCCGGAGGCTGCCGCGATGCGCGAGGCTGAGGAGGAGATCGGGCTTGCCAATCTGTTCGTCGAACCTGTGGCCCGCCTGCCGCATTATCTGGCTGCGACCGGGTTCCGCATCACGCCGATCCTGGCGGTCGTCAAGCCGGGTTTCGAGCTGACGCTAAGCCCGACCGAGGTCGAGGATGCTTTCGAAGTGCCGCTGTCGTTTCTGATGGACCCGACGCACCATATGCGCGACAGCATGGAGTGGAAGGGCAGCGAGCGTCATTTCTACCGCATGCCCTACGGTCAATGGATGATCTGGGGCATTACCGCCGGGATCGTCCGGACATTGTACGAGAGGCTTTACGCATGACGACTGTTGCCGGAGAGACGTGGTTTGCGGATGCGGCGCTCGGACAGGTTCTGGCGCTGCTGAACAGCGACGGCGGTGAGGCGCGCATCGTTGGCGGGGCAGTCCGCAACAGCCTGATGGGGCTCGATGTCGCCGACATCGACGTCGCGACGACGCTGCTGCCCGACGCGGTCGTCGCCCGTGCCAAGGCGGCCGGCATTAAGGCCGTACCGACCGGCATCGCGCATGGCACAGTGACGTTGGTGATCGATGGCAAGCCGTTCGAGGTAACGACGTTGCGCCGCGACGTCGACACCGACGGGCGTCATGCCGAGGTGGCTTTCAGCACGGATTGGCAGGCGGATGCCGAACGCCGCGACCTGACGATCAATGCGCTCTATGCAACGGCTAGCGGCGAGGTCATCGATCTCGTTGGCGGCCTCGCGGACATAGAGACCAAGACCATTCGGTTCATCGGCGAGCCGGCGACGCGGATCGCCGAGGATCATTTGCGCATATTGCGCTTTTTCCGGTTCTTTGCCTTCTATGGCACCGGTCGGCCCGATGCTGCGGGCCTCAGGGCCTGTGCCGGCGCGCGCGCCACACTGGGATCGCTGTCGGCCGAGCGCATCTGGTCGGAAATGAAGAAGTTGCTGGGAGCACCCGATCCGGGGCGTGCGCTGCTTTGGATGCGGCAGATCAGCGTGCTCACCGATATCCTGCCGGAAACGGAGAAGTGGGGCATCGACGCCATCCCGGCGCTTGTTTCCACCGAACGGGCGCTTGGCTGGTCGCCGGATCCATTGCTGCGGCTTGCTTCCATCGTGCCGCCGGATGCCGACAGGCTGGCAAAGCTCGCGATCCGGTTGCGCCTGTCGAAGGCAGAGGCGGCGAGGCTTGCCGCATGGGCCGCCGCACCCGTCATCGACGACGAGATGTCCGATACAACATTTCAAAGGTTGCTGTACCGCCATGGAGCGGAGGGTATCCGTACCAGGCTGAAGCTCGCGCTTGCGGTGGCACGGGGCAAGGCGGAGGGCGACTTTGCCGAGATGGCACGCACAGCGCGTATCGGCAAGCTGCTGGATCGCACAGACGGCTGGCAGAAGCCGGTCTTTCCTATTAGCGGAGCCGATGCGCTGAAGGCAGGCATTGCTGCCGGCCCGCGTGTGGGCGAGGTGCTGGGCGATCTTGAACGCCACTGGATCGAAGAGAATTTCACGACCGACAAGGCGACCCTGCTGTCGCGGCTGCGGGAAATGGTGTGATTTTTAGGGCAGCTTCCGCCTCATCGCGGAAGCTGCGCCCGATATGCGTCGTGAAGCCCGCTCCGCCTATTCAGGCATTGCCCAGGCTTTGAAAAGCTCCGACGTCTGGTGGACATGGGCGACGGAGCGCCTGGCGATGCGGTCCTGCGGAATACGGGATACATCGTTGGCCGGCCGGCCTTTCAGTTGCATCTTCACCTGCTCGATGAAGCAGGATAAAGGTAGATCGGAGCCGCTTCGGATGCGCTGGTCCTCCGCCAGCCTCCTGATAAAATCAGGAGTATCCATCGCACTCGCTGTGGTCGGGGTAGGGGCTGCACTGCTCTTCGTAGACATGACAATCCTCCTCTGACTGTACCATGTTCAAGTTAAAGTAGTAGCAACGCGTTACTTTGTAAGACCCTCACGTTTTGTTGACATCAGGGCCAACGAACCACGGGCGGCAGGGACGACAGGATAGACTCTACATTGCCGCCGGTCTTCAGGCCGAAGATCGTGCCGCGGTCGTACAGAAGATTGAACTCGACATAGCGTCCGCGGCGAATCAATTGTTCGTCCCGGTCCTGCTCTGTCCACAGCTTGTTGAAGTTCGACCTTACAATCCGCGGGTAGACCATCGAAAATGCCCGTCCGACATCACGCGTGAAGGCAAAGTCGGCCTCCCAGCCGCCGTCCTCCTCGCTCGAATGAAGCCAGTCGTAGAAAATCCCGCCGATGCCGCGTGATTCGTTTCTGTGCTTCAGAAAGAAATATTCTTCGCACCAGGCCTTATAGCGCGGATAGTCTGCAACCTTATGACGGCCGCAGGCGATCTCCATGGCACGATGGAAAAGCTGGCTGTCTGGGTCTTCCTGTGTTCGTCTGCTATCAAGGACGGGCGTCAAATCAGCGCCGCCGCCGAACCAGCGGCTGGTCGTGACCACCATGCGGGTGTTCATGTGCACGGCCGGCACGTTGGGATTGACGGGATGGGCGATGAGCGAGATGCCGGAGGCCCAGAAGCGCGGATCCTCATTGGCACCAGGGATCTGGCTGCGAAAATCGGGGGCAAACTCGCCGTGCACGGTAGAGGTGTGGACGCCGACCTTCTCGAAAACGCGGCCTTCCATCATCGACATCCTGCCGCCGCCGCCATCGCTTTCGCGCTGCCAATCCTTGGCAACGAAGCGGCCCGGTTCCTGGTCGGCCAGCGGGCCGGTCAACTCGTCTTCCAGCGCCTCGAATTCCGTGCAGATCGTGTCGCGCAGGCTTTCGAACCAGCCGCGCGCAGCAAGCTTCTTTTCCTCGATGTCGTCAGGCAATCCGGTTGGAAGCTGTGGTCTTTCCATAAGTATCTCCGGCGCCATGTGTGCAGCGGCCACGACTCGCACGGCCTTCAAAATCGGTTTTTGCATAACAGCAAAGCAAGGTGGCAGCCAGCATCCCCCGCTTGAACACCGGCATAATCGACTCGCAAAATGAACCGTCTGGTATTATCTTGGGCACAAAGGCAAGGTTTATCATGAAGATTACGGGATCGCCGCCCCTTGATGGGCTCAAGCGCCAGATCGACCGCCACCGCCGCAGCAAGCTTGCAGGCGGCAAGGGAGATTTCGTGCGCGAAACCTATTGCCTCAGCCGCCCCGACGCGCGCGAAAAAGCCCGCCAATGGTTCGACGATTTTCCGAAGGCCGCCTATTGGACGGAAGTCGAAAGCTGGCGACAGGTCGAAGGCGACCGCATCGAATTCACCATGCGCCGCCTGCCGACCGCAGACTGATCGCTTTTTTGCGCCGGCGTTTGAAGCTCATTCGTTAGCAACCGATTTCCAGGCTCATCCCGCTAGCTATCACTCAGCTGCGTTCAGCAAGCGGCTTTCGATCAGCAGGCCGCTCTCATCGAGGATGGGGTGGGCGACGGAGACGATGTGCGCATTGATCCGCTTGAGGTCGCGCAGCATGTCCAGATGCAGCGAACTGGTCTGCAGGCTGTCCATTCGACCGTCACGCAGCCGGGCGATATGGCGATCCGAAGACTGCTTCTCGAGCCGGCGAACATCGACCTTCACTTCCATCATCTGGCGGGCGAGATTGAAATCGCGCGTCACGAGGATCGTCTGGGCTACCCTCAGATTGTCGATGGTCATGGTGAACAAGCGCTGCAGCTCGGCAAATCCGTCGTCGGAAAAGGCGAGGCCGTGGCCGATCTTCTTTGCTACCTGCTCCGAAAGGCCTTTCTCGATGATATCGCCGATATGTTCGAGATTGATGGCGTAGTCGATGATGACGATCGAACGGCGGCTGGTTTCCTCGTCGAGCCCGCCACGGCCTAGCCTGGAGAGGTAGACCTTGACCTCCTGGTGCAGCCGGTCGACGCGCTTTTCCAGCAGCGGGATTTCCTTCAACGATGCCAGGTCGTTGTTATCGAATGCGGTCTGCGTGCGGATCAACATGCGTTCGATGAGATCACCGACGGCCAGAACTTCGCGGGTTGCACTGGCGACGGCAACCACAGGGGTCCCGAGAGCCTGTTCGTCGAGGAACCTCGGGCTGTCATCGGTCGCGGCATCGGCGGGCACCAGCCGCAGCATCAGCCTTGAAATCAGGGGAGAAAACGGCCAGGCGAGGGCGGCAAGCGCGATGTTGAACATGAGATGCGCGTCGACGGGCAGTTTTGCGGGCACAAAGCCGAGGCCTTGTAGAAGGGCGCCAGCGTGGCCGGCCAATGGCATGGCAATGGCGCAGCCGATGGCGCGCACGATGAGGTTGCCAAGCGTCACGCGGCGGGCGGTTGCGGGACCGGACATGGTCGCGACGACGGGCGGAATGGCGCCACCAAGGTTGGCGCCGAGCACCAGGACAATGGAGAGAGCGGGCGACAGGATGCCGGTGGAGGCGAGCGACAGGATCAGCACGACAACGGCAAGGCTGGACGACGAGATGAAGGCGAGGGCGGCCGAGAAAATCAACGCGACCGGCAGGGCGCCGTCGAGCAGGCCGATGAAGGCGGCAAGCGCCTGGGATTCGCGGATCGGTGCCGTTGCCATGCTCAGTAGTTGCAGCGACAGCAGCATCAGGCCGATGCCAATTAGCGCCGTGCCTGCGCCCTGCTGATTGCTCGACGAGCGGCGGTAAAGGACGATGCCGATCAGTATGATCAGCGGCGACAGCCATTCGATGCCGGTTGCGACGATCCATGCGGTCACGGCGGTGCCGACATTGGCGCCGAGCAGCACGATCTGTGCCATGGACGGGATCACCAGGTCACGTTCGACGAAAGATGCGACCATTAGCGCGGTCGCGGTCGAACTCTGCAGCGCGATCGTCGCGACGAAGCCGGAGACGAAGGAACGGCCGCTGCTGCGTGTCCCGGTCGCCAGCCCGGTCCGCAGGCGGGCACCGAAAGCGCGGGTGACGCCGTCCTTTACCTGCGACAGGCCGAACAGCAGCAACGCCACTGCGCCGAACAGGTTGATCATGACCGTGGTTGAGTCCATTTTTCGCGGGATTTCCTTCTCATGCCGTAGGCTTCCGGCATCGACCGGAGACTGAAAAGGCACGTAATTTCAGCGTTGGAGAGAGCCGTACCCGGCAAAATTTGCTCGTCGGCTAACTATTATATGGACAAAACCTGCTGTAAATCAACGCTTGTAGCGACAACTGGGGGTCAAATTTGCGTCACTGATGGTCGAGTGCCGTCAGCCCCAGCGTGTCTGGCGCAACGCCTCGCCCGCGATCATTGCTGCCGACATTGCGACGTTGATGGACCGCTGGCCCTCTACCATCGGGATGAGGATGCGACCATCGGCTCCCTCGTGGACCGCATCCGGAACGCCGGCGCTTTCCCGACCGAACAGCAGGATGTCGTCGGAGCGGAAGACGAAATCGGTGTAGCGGTCCGCGGCCTTCGTCGAGGCAAGGATCAGGCGGCGCCCGGTGCCGCGTCGCCACGCCTCGAAATGCGTCCAGCTGATGTGACGGGTCAGGGAGACCGCGGCGAGATAGTCCATGCCGGCGCGCTTGAGGTTGCGGTCGGAGATGTCGAAGCCGGCGGGCTCGATGATGTCGACGGCAAGATCGAGACAGGCGGCAAGCCGCAGGATCGTGCCGGTGTTGCCGGCGATATCCGGCTGGTAGAGAGCGATGTGCAGGGCGGTCATGGCTCCTCGACTATCCGATCGGCAGCAAAACCCGCAACTGAAATGTGCTTTCATCAACGTCTGTGATGCGTCCCATCGCAAGTTCTGCGTGTTCGGACCTCCTTTGGGGCTTTTGCAGACGTCGCTTTTGCGATAAAAGACGCCTTGTTCACAACGCAAACCAGCAGGAGGCGCTAATGGATCGATTTTTGGCTGTTCGTCTCCCGGTGCGTACGCCGGTGTCTCATCCGGTCGTCTCCGTCAGGATCTGACGACTTTCTCCCTTTTTGAACCATTGCGCGGCTGATACGGCCTCGTTCTTTCCGCGACCGCTCCCATATGACGCTGCGAAACCATTGGACGCAGCGGCGGGATGCGGCTTCGACGTTTCTGGAGCATTTCATGTTTGGCTGGTTTGAACGGCGTCTGAACCCATTCCCGATCGAGGAACCCAGTGTTCCGCCGCACGGGCTATTTGCTTTCTGTTGGCACTACACAAAGCCTGCAGCCCCCTGGCTTGCCGCCATGGGCGTCCTGACGATGCTGATAGCCATCGGCGAGGTCACGCTTTTCCGGTTTCTTGGCCAGATCGTCGACTGGCTGTCGCATGCCGACAAGGCGACCTTCCTGCAGACGGAAGGCGCGACGCTGTTCTGGATGGCGGCGATGGTGCTCGTCGGCCTGCCGGTCGCAGCCGTGCTGGACTCCATCATCATGCACCAGGTGTTGCTCGGCAACTATCCGATGATCGCCAGGTGGCAGATGCACCGCTTCCTGCTGCGCCACAGCATGACGTTCTTTGCCAACGAGTTTGCCGGACGCGTTTCCACCAAGGTGATGCAGACGTCACTTGCCGTGCGCGAAACGGTGATGAAGCTGCTCGACGTATTCGTCTATGTCGTCACATACATCATTACGATGATCGTCATCGTCGGAACGGCGGACTGGCGGCTCCTGCTGCCGCTGCTGGTCTGGCTGGCGATCTATATCGGGATCGTCAGCTTTTTCGTGCCCAAGCTGCGCAAGATTGCCGCGACGCAGGCCGACGCGCGCTCGACGATGACCGGTCGGGTGGTCGACAGCTACACTAACATCGCGACCGTGAAGCTGTTCTCCCATGCCGGCCGCGAGGAATCCTATGCCAAGGCGGGCATGGATCTGTTCCTGCAGACGGTTTACGGGCAGATGCGCTACGTCAGCCTTTTCCAGGCGTCGGTCTACATCAACAACTGCGTGGCGCTCTTCGTCATCTCGGCGATTTCCATCTGGTTCTGGCTGAACGGCGCCATCGAGGTCGGCTCGATTGCAATTGCCATCGGTCTGGCGATGCGCGTCAACGGCATGTCGCAGTGGATCATGTGGGAAGTCTCGGCGCTGTTCGAGAACATCGGCACGGTCTATGACGGCATGGAGATGATGACAAAGAAGCACGACATCATTGACCGTCCGTCAGCGCCAACGCTGGTGGCGCAGAAGGGGGCGATCCGTTTCGATCATATCCGCTTTCATTACGGCAAGGCGAAGGGTGTGATCGAGGATCTGACGCTGGATATCCACGCTGGCGAGAAGATCGGCCTTGTCGGGCGCTCCGGCGCCGGCAAGACGACGCTCATGAACCTGCTGCTGCGCTTCTACGAACTGGAGTCCGGGAAGATCACCATCGACGGGCAGGATATCGCCGGGGTGACGCAGGAGAGCCTGCGTGCGCTGATCGGCGTGGTGACGCAGGATACGTCGCTGCTGCATCGCTCCATCCGCGATAACATCGCCTACGGTCGCCCAGATGCCACCGACGCCGAGATCATCGAGGCGACCAAGCGTGCCAATGCATGGGAGTTCATCGAGAACCTCGTCGACTTGAACGGCCGCAAGGGTCTGGATGCACAGGTCGGCGAGCGTGGAGTCAAGCTCTCCGGCGGCCAGCGGCAGAGGGTGGCGATTGCCCGGGTGTTCCTCAAGGATGCACCGATCCTGATCCTCGACGAGGCAACCTCGGCGCTCGATTCCGAAGTCGAGGCGGCCATCCAGGAGAACCTGTTCGCGCTGATGCAGGGCAAGACGGTCATCGCCATCGCCCACCGGCTGTCGACGCTGACGGAGATGGATCGGGTCGTCGTTCTCGACAAGGGCAAGCTGATCGAGACCGGCAGCCACGCCGACCTGATCACCCGGGGCGGCATCTACGCCGATCTCTGGAACCGCCAGTCCGGCGGCTTCCTTGCCGACCATTCGACGGAAGCGGCTGCGGAATAGGCGCGGTAACGACAAGGCAGCGCGTCGTCACACGATGACGCGCTGCAGGCCCGGAACGCGCATGAGCGCAAGGCTCAGAAGTGTTGCCAGCCCGAAGCACAGGAGGGTCAGGAGCCCAACTCTCCAGATCTCATCGTTGCCGATGACGGGCGCGAGCAGCCAGAGGAAGAAGACGTGGCTGGCATAGACAGTCAGGCTAATCCGGCCAGCCCACGCGAGCCGATCCACAAACTGTGAACGCGGTATCTGGCGCACCCCGAGAAAACACGTCAGGCCGACCAGATAGGTGGCGATGGTGAAGTCGTGGCTGATGAAAACGGCCGCATTTGAAGCGCGGTAGATCATCCATTCCTCCAGGATGAGGCCAATGTAGGAGAGACAGATCGCCGGGGCCGCCCATCTGCCCAGCTTCCAGTTTCCGACCTTGGCGCAGAGGCCGAGGTAGACGAACAGCGGTGCTATGAACAGGCCCCCGCGTTGAGGATTGCCTGGCATGTGAAGCACATTGTGATAGCTGCTGAAAATCACGCCGATGGCTGCAAGGACGACGCATAGGGCGCCCGTGGTCCTGATGCCGATGAGGCTCGTCCCCGCCGATACCAGCACCAGCGCAAGTCCCAGTGCCGGCAGAAACCAGAGGTGGAAAGCGGTGCCTCCCGAGATCAGGTCGCGCGGGCCGAAAGACCATTGCTGGATCGGACAGATTTGCAGGAAGACGAAGTATGCGAACATCCAGAACAGGTAGATCGGCAGCAGGCGTTTCAGCGGCTTGACGACCACCGATAGATCGAGCCTCGCCAAGGGTTTCAGGAAATAGCCGCTGGTGATGAAGAAGAACGGCACCGAAACGCGACAGGCGATGGCGACGAGGGCTGCCCATGCGGGGTGAGGCGGATGCTGCGCCGGAGGCAGGCAATGCAGCAGAACGATAACGAACGAGAACACATAGCGCATCGCATCTATGGATGTGTTGCGGTCTGGCCTGGCGAGTAGGATTTCGTCGGCCATCGGCAAATCTCCTTGAGGATGGGCAGGTCGTCTTCGTTTGCGCGCCGCTCGAGTGCAAGCGTCATTGTCCGATTTTGGTGAACTCTCGATGTCCGGCTGACTGGTCTGCCCGCGAATTTGTGCCGAAAATGGGCAAAATCACGCTAGGTTCGCAGGCTGCTCCCGAGCGGAAAGGCGGTCGCAAACGTGACGGACGTGAAGCCGCTTGGGGCCAACCAACCCTTTGCCCTCCGTAGAAAACTGCCTATATCGCACGCATGTTGATCCGCACCGTCGTTCGCCTTTTCGAGACATGGCTCGATCCGTTCTATCGCAATGACGAACTGCGGCCGCCGCAGTCGCTTTACGCGTTCATCTGGTACTATGTCCGCCAGGCCAAAGGGCCGTTTCTGGCGATGGCGGTGCTCGGTGGTGCCGTGGCGATGCTCGAGGCGGCGCTGTTCTGGTTTGTCGGCCATCTCGTTGACATCCTCGACACGGTTCCCAAAGGCGATGGCTGGCACGGGCTTCTGTCCGGTCACGGGTGGTCGTTGCTGGGCATGGTTTTCGTCGTGCTCGTCGTGCGTTTCATCGTCGTCAGCCTTGGCGCACTGGTCGAGGAGCAGGTGGTCGTGCCGGGCTTTCTCAACCTGGTTCGCTGGCAGGCCTATGTGCATGTCGCCCGCCAATCGCTGAGCTTCTTCCAGAACGACTTTTCCGGGCGGATCGTCACCAAAGTCTGGTCTGCCGGCCAGTCGACCGGCGATCTCGTGGTGTCGTTGCTGCAGGTTGTGTGGTTCATCATCATCTATGCGGCGTCCACGGTCGCCCTTGTTGGCGGTCTGGACTGGAGGCTGGCGCTGATCGTTGCCGTCTGGATTGGGCTGTTCTGCCTGCTGGCACGCTTTTTCGTCCCGCGCATCCGCCGCCATGCCCGCGATGCCGCCGAGGCCTCGTCGATGCTCAACGGCCGCATGGTCGATGCCTACGCCAATATCCAGACACTCAAGCTCTTCGGCCGCGAGGATCGCAATGATCTCTATATCCGCGACGGCTTCGACCGCTTCCAGGCGGCGGTCATGCCTTTCACGCGGCTCTTGACCGGGGTGCGCTCGTCGCTCGCCTTGCTGTCGGGTGTGATGATCACCAGCATTGCCGCCTTTGCGATCCAGCTTTGGCTCTCCGGCGCAATCACGACGGGCGGGGTGGCCTTTACGCTCAGCATGGTGCTGCGCCTCAACATGTTGTTCGGCCGGATGATGACGCAGTTCAACTCGATCATGCGCAATCTGGGGACCATCCAGAACGCCGCGGAGATGATCTCTCAGCCGATCGGGCTGGTCGACCGGCCGGACGCCAAGGCGCTGGTGGTGTCGCGGCCGGAGATTCGCTTCGAGAAGGTCAGGTTTCATTATGGGCGTGGCAGCGGCGTAATCGACGATTTCTCGCTGGTCATCAAGCCCGGTGAAAAGGTCGGTATCGTCGGCCGCTCCGGTGCCGGCAAGACGACGCTGGTCAACCTGCTGCTGCGTTTTTACGATCTGGAAGCGGGCAGCATCCTGATCGACGGTCAGGATATTTCCCGCGTCACCCAGGAATCGCTGCGCGCGGCGATCGGCATGGTGACGCAGGATACGGCGCTGCTCAACCGCTCCATCCGCGACAACATCTTGTTTGGTCGGCCTGATGCGGGCGCCGACCTGCTGCTGCAGGCTACCAGCCGGGCCGAGGCCGACACGTTTATCGCCGATCTCGAGGACCAGAATGGCCGCAAAGGCTTCTCCGCCCATGTCGGTGAGCGTGGGGTCAAGCTGTCCGGCGGCCAGCGTCAGCGCATCTCCATTGCCAGGGTCATGCTCAAGGATGCGCCGATCCTGGTGCTCGACGAGGCGACCTCGGCATTGGATTCCGAAGTGGAGGCCGCGCTGCAATCCAACCTGCTGGCGATGATGGAGGGCAAGACGGTTCTGGCAATCGCCCATCGGCTGTCGACGATTGCAGCCCTCGACCGCCTCGTTGTCATCGAGAAGGGGCGGATCATCGAGGATGGCAGCCACGCGGAACTGCTGTCGCGCAACGGTCTCTATTCCGAGCTCTGGGCGAGGCAATCCGGAGGCTTCATTGCCGTCGATGCGGAATAGTCGGACTAACGGACGATGGTGAAGTCGGTGATGAGCCCGTAATGGTTCGACCCCATGGCATCCTCGATCCGACGCACGGATTTCAGCTGCAGCGGCGGCCTCGCAAATACGTGATCGATAGCGATGCCAAAGGCGCCGGTCTCGATCGGCCAGGTCGCGGGCTCCGGGAAAACGTGGGCCAGATTGCTGCGGCGGAGAAACGCCTGCATGTCGGGTTCGACCACGGCCGCATTGAAATCGCCGGCGAGCAGCAGCGGCTCCCGGACTGCGTTCAAGGCATCGGACAGGGCGGCCAGTTCGTCGGCATGGAAATCGTCGAAATAGGGTTTGCTCAGATGGGCGGAGGCGAAGGCGATCTTCTGGCCATCGATGTCGATGGTCGCCAGAATGAACCGGTTTCTCCACAGCCCGCTGAGGCTACCGATCGACTGCGAGAGGAACGGCCGCTTGGACATCAACAGGCTGTCGCAATTGTCCTCCATCACGCCGCATCCGATGCGGTAGGGATAGACGGCAGCCAGTCGCGTCATCTGCGACAGCATCGGCGGCGCCTCGAACATTTCCACGACATCGGCCTTGGAGTTGAGAACGAGATCGGCAATTTTTTCCGAATTAGCAAAGTTGTCGCCGTCGATGTTGAACGACAGCAGCCGGTAGGATGGCTGCGCGTCAGCAGGCGCTGGCGTTTCTGCGCGGGCCTGAAGCAGGACGATCGAATGGCCGGTGATGGCGATCGCCACGACCAGCATGGCGATGGCGTACCGGTGGCGCCGCACGGCAAGCGCCAGCAGCGCTCCGACAATGCAGGCGATGCCGATGTGGGTCTGCAGGCTCTCGAAGAAGGCGAGGATCCACAGGTGCGTGACATAACGGGCCGCCAGGATGCCGAGAATACAGGTGGTCACCACCGATATCACGCAGTAGATGGTATCTCTCATGACCCTGGGTAACCTCTGGATGCGCGCTTCTGCGGAGCGACTAGCACGGTGCCCCTGTTGTTGCAACGCAGCAAGTTTGCGATAGTTATTTTTGCAGTGCAACGCGAGGATTTGCTTTGCGAATTCGTCGGCAATTCATGCGGTTACCACAATAGCCCAAGCGTAGACGGTTTTGATCTGTCATGCGCCCATAAAACTGTAGTTTTGCCCGCGACATTGTGCCCACCTCCGCTGGCAAGACTGGACATGGCGTTCGATCAAGCTTAGAAACCGGCTGGGGGCGGAGAAAATCTATGGCAGAATTGTGGCCTGGGCGATTCGCCGGAGTTGAAGGATTGCCGCGGCACATCCGCGGTTCTGCGTGAAGAGGAGGGGCCGCGTGAGCGAGAACGACACGAAGAGCGAGACCTTGGGCGAGCCGACGCGGCGCGATTTTCTATATATAGCAGCCGGCATGGCCGGCGTGGTCGGTGCCGTTTCGGCCGTCTGGCCATTTATCGACCAGATGCGGCCGGATCAATCCACACTGGCGCTTGCTTCCGTCGAAATCGATGTTTCCAGCCTTGAGCCCGGCATGTCCTTGACAGTCAAATGGCGTGGCAAACCGGTCTTCATCCGCAACCGGACCGAAAAAGAAATCGCCGAGGCCAATTCCGCCCCGATCGGCGACCTCAAAGATCCCGTCGCGCGCAACGCCAACCTGCCTCCCGAAGAACAAGCAACCGATATCGCCCGCTCAGCCGGCAAGGGCAAGGAGAACTGGATCGTCATGATCGGCTCCTGCACCCATCTCGGCTGTGTGCCGCTCGGCACGTCGGGGGAATATGGCGGGTGGTTCTGTCCCTGCCATGGGTCGGTCTACGACACTGCCGGTCGTATCCGGAAGGGTCCCGCACCCATGAACCTCGCCATACCGACGTTTGCATTTACATCCGACAAAGTGATCAAGATCGGTTGAGGGGGATACTGAATCATGAGTGGTCAATCAACCTACGAGCCATCCACCGGACTTGAAAAGTGGATCGACTCGCGGCTTCCATTGCCGCGCCTGGTCTATGACAGCTTTGTCGCCTATCCGGTGCCGCGCAACCTGAACTATGCCTATACGTTCGGCGCAATGCTGGCAGTGATGCTGGTGTTGCAGATCCTGACGGGCGTGGTGCTGGCGATGCATTACGCCGCCGAGACGACCGTGGCGTTCAACTCCGTCGAAAAGATCATGCGCGACGTCAACCATGGCTGGCTGCTGCGCTACATGCATGCCAACGGTGCCTCGTTCTTCTTTGTCGCTGTCTACCTGCACATCGCTCGCGGGCTGTATTACGGTTCCTATAAGGCGCCGCGCGAGGTTCTGTGGATCCTCGGCGTCATCATCTACCTGCTGATGATGGCGGCCGGGTTCATGGGCTACGTGCTGCCCTGGGGGCAGATGTCGTTCTGGGGCGCGACCGTGATCACCGGCTTCTTCTCGGCGCTGCCTTACGTCGGCGAGTGGGTCCAGCAGTTCCTGCTCGGCGGCTTTGCCGTCGACAATCCGACGCTGAACCGCTTCTTCTCGCTGCACTACCTGCTGCCGTTCATGATCGCCGGCGTCGTCGTGCTGCACATCTGGGCGCTGCATGTTGCGGGCCAGACGAACCCGACCGGCGTCGAGATCAAGACCAAGACGGATACGGTGCGCTTCACGCCCTATGCGACGATGAAGGATGCGCTCGGCGTCTCCGTGTTCCTGCTGGTCTACGCCTATTTCGTTTTCTATCTGCCGAATTATCTCGGCCACGCCGACAACTACATTCCTGCCGATCCGCTGAAAACGCCAGCGCATATCGTGCCTGAATGGTATTTCCTGCCGTTCTACGCCATGCTGCGCTCGATTACCTTCAACATCGGGCCTATCGACTCGAAGCTGGCCGGCGTGCTCACCATGTTCGGCGCGATCCTGGTGCTGTTTTTCGTACCGTGGCTCGATACGTCGAAGGTTCGCTCGGCTGTCTACCGTCCCTGGTACAAGGTGTGCTTTTGGCTGTTCGTCGCCAACGCAATGTTTCTCGGTTGGCTCGGAGCTATGCCGGCGGAGGGGACCGGGCTTTTCGGCCTCTTGTTCCATGGCGACCTCAGGGGCAATTATGTCGCCTACTCGCAGTTCGGGACACTCTTCTACTACGGCTTCTTCCTGGTGATCATGCCGGTCCTCGGCCTGGTCGAGACACCGCGACGAATACCGAACTCGATCACCGAGGCGGTACTCGAGAAGCAGAACCGCAAGTCCGCTCCAGCGGTCGTGGTCGGGGCATGAGCGCGGCGATGGGGAAGACGATGATGAGCAAGTTTGCTGCCGGCTTTCTGACGCTGGCACTCCTCGCCGGCGCAGGCACGGCACTTCATGCCGAGGACACCAAGCCGCCCGCCGAGGCGACGCCGGTCTATCCGCTCAAGGAGCCGCGAGAGCAGAAGTGGACGTTCGCCGGACCCTTCGGCTACTATGACAAGACGCAGCTGCAGCGCGGGCTGAAGGTCTATGCTGAGGTCTGTTCCGCCTGTCATTCGATGAGCCTTGTGCCGTTCCGCATGCTCGGCGATCTCGGCTATTCGGAGGCGCAGGTAAAGACCTTCGCCGCCAACTACGAGACGCAGGACGGACCGAACGCGCAAGGTGAGATGTATACCCGGAAGGCTGTGCCATCCGATCATTTCCCGTCGCCTTTCCCCAACAAGGAAGCGGCTGAGGCTGCCAACCACGGTGCCGCACCGCCGGACTTCTCGCTGCTTGCCAAGGCGCGTGAAGTCGAGCGCGGCTTCCCGCGCTTCGTCTTCGATATTTTCACGCAATATCAGGAGAACGGGCCGGATTACATCTACTCGCTGCTGACAGGCTACGAGGAGCCTCCGGCCGGTTTCCAGGTGCCGCCGAACGGGCACTACAATCCGTACTTCCACGCGGCAGCTGTGCTGGCTATGCCGAAACCACTGTCGGATGGCCAGGTGACCTATGACGACGGATCGCCCCAGACCGTCGACCAGTACGCCCACGATGTCTCTTCCTTCCTGATGTGGGCCGCCGAGCCGCATCTGGAGGAGCGCAAGCACACCGGCTTCATGGTCATGGTGTTCCTGCTCATCTTCACCGTCCTGATCTACCTGGTAAAGCGGTCGGTCTACGCCAAGACCGAGCACTGAGCAGGACGGTAGGTTCAAGACGAGGCCGCTTCGGGCGGCCTCGTCATTGCTAGGTTCGAAGCTGTCTCTGCTTGCGCAATGACGATTACGCTTTCGGCTGGACATGGCTGGCTGCTCCACCCTATTGGTGGCTTTTTGCAACGAACAGCAGCAGGGCTCCTTCGCCAATGACGACCCGTGACAATGAACTCATCCGATCGATCCGTTCCATCCCGGATTATCCGAAGCCCGGCATCATGTTCCGTGACATCACCACGCTGCTCGGCAATCCCCGTGCTTTCCGGCGTGCCGTCGATGAACTCGTGCAGATCTGTGCCGGTATGAAGATCGACAAGGTCGCCGGCATGGAAGCGCGTGGCTTCATTCTCGGCGGCGCCGTGGCTCACCAGCTGTCTGCCGGGTTCATTCCCATCCGCAAGAAGGGCAAGCTGCCCCATGAAACGGTCAGCATCGCCTACAGCCTCGAATACGGCCTCGATGAAATGGAGATGCACCGCGATGCGGTCATGCCTGGCGAACAGTTGATCCTCATCGACGACCTTATCGCCACAGGCGGCACCGCTGTCGGGGCGACGCAGTTGCTCCGACAGATGGGCGCCGAGGTGGTGGCAGCCTGCTTCGTCATCGACCTGCCGGATCTCGGCGGTCGCCGCAAGCTCGAAGCGCTGGATGTGGCCGTGCACACGCTGGTGGAATTCTCGGGCCACTAGTCGGTTCCCGAGCCGTCGAGAGCCTCGTCACTCGAATTCGAGGACGCCACTTTCAAAACGGAGAACCGGGATGCCGTCCTGGTTCTCGCCTTCGCAGAGGATGGTGTTGATGATCCATCCCGGGCGCGAGGCTAGGCTGCGGCTCGACAACAGCGTCACCGAATAGCGCACCGTGTCGCCGGCAAAGATCGGTCGCAGCCATTGCAGGTTCTTGAAGCCGGGCGAGGGGCCGAGCTTCGGCGCCGTCAGGCCCTGGCTTTCGAGGCGGACGGTCTCTTCGGTCCAGAAGGCGACGAAGGTCTTCATCCAGGCCGAGCAGCTATGCCAGCCAGAGGCGCAGAGGCCGCCGAACAGCGATTGTTTCGCCGCTTCCGGATCGACGTGGAAAGGCTGCGGGTCAAAGCGCGTCGCATAGGCGACGATGCGATCCGCGTCGAAGGTGTAGGTGCCGATATCGACTTTATGGCCGATGGCATAGGTCTCCGCCATGGTCATGCCGGACCCCCCGCCGCAGTCTCAATGCGGAACATGATGGAGTTTTCCCCGAGGCTGACGATCTCGCCGCGCTGGTTCTCCACCTCGTGACGGAATTTGACGATACCGATCCCCGGGCGGGACCGCATGGGACGGGACTGGAGCACCGTGGAGCGGCCGGACAGCGTATCGCCGGCGAGGACCGGCTTGCGCCATTCCATGAGGTCGATGCCCGGCGAGCCTTCGGAGAGCGAACGGCACAGGAAGCTGTCGAACATCATCCGCATGAACATCGACGAGGTATGCCAGCCCGACGCTGCAAGGCCTCCGAGGATGCTGGCGCGGGCGGCTTCCTCATCAAGATGCATCGGCTGCGGATCGAATTCCTCAGCGAATGCGATGATTTCCGCCGACGTCACCGCCATCGGGCCGAGCGGAAAGCTGCGGCCGACGGTGAAATCTTCGAATGCAAGTCTCTCGTCACCCATCGCGGTCTCCTCCCGTTTCGCGCGATACGGCTTGCGCCGGATCAGGTGTTGAAGCGGAAGTGGATGACGTCGCCGTCCTGGACCACGTATTCCTTGCCTTCGTCGCGGCCCTTTCCAGCTTCCTTGGCGCCGACTTCACCCTTGAAGTTGATGTAGTCGTCGTAGCTGATGGTGAAGGCGCGGATGAAGCCGCGTTCGAAATCGGTGTGGATGACGCCGGCCGCTGCCGGTGCCTTCGTGCCACGCGCAATCGTCCAGGCGCGCGTTTCCTTGGGGCCGACAGTGAAGTAGGTGATAAGGTCGAGCAAGCTGTAGCCGGCGCGGATCAGGCGGTCGAGACCGGCTTCCTCTAGACCGAGGGCCTCCAGGAACTCCTTGGATTCCTCATCCGGCAGCTGCGCTACTTCGGATTCGATAGCAGCCGAGATGATGACGCATTGCGACCCTTGCGCCTTGGCCATTTCTTCCACGGCCTTGGTGTGAGCGTTGCCGCTGACCGCATCGCTTTCGGCGACGTTGCAGACGTAGAGTACCGGGTGCGACGTCAGCAGGTTCAGCCCCTTCAGGATCTCCAGCTCTTCGGCGTCGAGTTTCGGCAGCAGGGTGCGGACCGGCTTGCCTTCGTTGAGGAGCGCGAGCGACGCGTCCATCATCGGCAACAGCGTCATCGATTCCTTGTCGTTGCTCTTGGCGCGCTTGCGAGTCTGCTCGGTGCGGCGCTCCAGGCTCTCGAGATCGGCCAGCATCAGTTCCGTGTCAATTGTCTCGGCATCGCCGACCGGATTGATGCGGCCTTCGACGTGGGTGATGTCGTCGTCTTCGAAGCAGCGCAGCACGTGCACGACAGCATCGACTTCGCGGATATTGGCGAGAAACTTGTTGCCGAGGCCTTCGCCCTTGGAGGCTCCGCGTACGAGGCCTGCGATGTCGACGAAGGAAATGCGGGTCGGGATGATTTCCTTCGAGCCCGCAATGTCGGCCAGCTTCTGCATGCGCGGATCCGGCACGGCGACTTCGCCGGTGTTCGGTTCGATGGTGCAGAACGGATAGTTGGCCGCCTGAGCCTGCGCCGTCTTGGTCAGCGCATTGAAGAGTGTGGACTTACCGACATTCGGAAGGCCGACGATACCGCATTTGAAGCCCATGGCTGTGACACCTGATTTACTGGAAATGTTTGGCTGTGCGTATGAGATAAAGGAGCAGGGCGGTCAAGCCTTTCGGCACCTGCAGGGCCGTTGTCTTGAAGGTATGGCGGATTTGCCCTACAATCCAGGGCGAGGCGATGGGATTGAACGGCGGCGCGATAACGTCAAAAGGCCAGCCGATTCTATCGGGGGCGCTATGGTTTGCCCATCGGCCGCGCTGGTTATCGAGCAGGGGCCTCAGCTTGTAAGACACGCATGTTCGTTCTTGAACATTGTCCGCTTGAACACAGCCTGTCGCAGCGCAATATAAGGCCAAGTCGAGCCCAGCAGAGCTCCGGCGTCTTCAGGAGACGGATTTTCCATGAGTGCCAGCAGTACAAACCTCAAACCCAAGACCGTGACCAAGCCCAAGCTTGAGCAGCCCAAGATGTACAAGGTCATCCTGATCAACGACGATTTTACGCCGCGCGACTTCGTGATCATGGTGCTGAAGGCCGTGTTCCGCATGAGCGAGGAAACCGGAGCGAGGATGATGATGACAGCCCATCAACTGGGTTCCTGCGTCATCGTCGTATGCGCCAAGGACATTGCAGAGACCAAGGCCAAGGAAGCCACCGACTACGGCAAGGAAGCCGGCTTCCCGCTGATGTTCACCACCGAGCCGGAGGAATAGGCGGGGAGAGCATTATTGCCTGGGAGGCTATCCTCTTTTGACGTTCAATCGTTGCGGATCTGGAAGCCGGCCTTGTTCTGGGTGAAGCCGCAGCTTTCATAGAAGCGATGAATATGTTCGCGCTGCCGCCCTGTCAGCAGCATCACCTTGTAACAGCCGGCGGTAAAGGCGACATCGATGGCGTGCAGGATAACAGTGCGCCCATAACCTTTGCCGCGCTGCTCCTCCAGCGTCACGACATTTTCGATGAGAGCGTAAGGTCGAGTTTCACGGGTAAGGTTAGGGACGATCAGAAGCGTTGCGGTGGACACCGGTCGATGGTCGGCGGTCCCAAGAAAGACGCGGAGGCCCGGCTGCGCCAGCATTTCTGCGTAAGCTGTCTGCGTCGCATCCGCCGTCGGTTCGGGATCGGCGGGGTTTAGTTCCCGGTAGAGGGCGAGAAGCTGGTCAAGGTCCGAAGCTTCGGCCTGGCGTACGGCAAACCCTGCTTCCCCACTGCCGGTCATTGGTCGCCGTCCTTACCGCCAAACAACTTCTTCAGCATGTCCGCCATCGGGCCGGTCGTCGGCAGGGCCTTGGGCTGGTTGAAATTGCGTGCAGCGCGGATATGCGACTGGCCTGATGGCTTTCCCGATGCGGCCAGCTTCGGTGCCTTTTCTTCCGACGACTTGTCGCCGACAGCGAGTGCCAGCTTGTTCATCAGCTGCGAATCCTCGTTGCGCACCAGCATGTCGGCGTGATCGGCCAGCGTCTCCAGGAGCGGCTCGAGCCAGGTCTTGTCGGACTTGGCGAAGTCGCCGAGCACATAGCTCTGTACCAGGTCCTTGACGCCGGGATGGCCGATGCCGAGACGAAGGCGGCGATATTCTCGCCCGGCATGCGCGTCGATAGACTTGATGCCGTTGTGGCCGCCATGGCCGCCGCCCGTCTTCAGCCGTGCGCGGCCCGGAACGAGATCGAGTTCATCGTAGATGACGACGAGATCTGCGGGCTGCAGCTTGTAGAAGCGCATCGCCTCGGCGACGGACTCGCCCGACAGGTTCATGAACGTTTGCGGCTTGATCAGCAGCACCTTCTGGCCATCGAGTTCACCTTCGGCAATGACGGCCTTGAACTTCTTCGTCCAGGGCGAGAAGCTGTGGCGACGGTGGATGGCATCGACAGCCATGAAGCCGATGTTGTGGCGATTGGCTTTGTACTGGGGGCCGGGATTGCCGAGGCCGGCGATAAGAAGCATGGCTGTCGTCCTTTCGCAGATGACGGAGCCGTTCATCGACGCGAATGGGTCGTCAAGTCAAGACGGATTTTCTGACGGGTGAGTGGGCCAAGCGTTAGTTTTCGAGCGCCATGCCGTATTGCTGGAAGAGTTGCTTCTGCGTTCCGTCGGCGATCAGTGCGGTCAAGGCAACCTGCATCTTCTGGCGCAAATCCTCCGGAAAATCCTTGTGGCAGGCGATGCCAATCACCTGGCGCGATAAGAGGACGACGCGCTCCAGCGGCTTGCCCTCCTTGATCAGCTTGTCCATGTAAGGTTCTGACAGCGGCATCATGTCGATGCGGTCGTTCATCAGTTTTTTCAGCGTCGCCGACATGGTGGTGGCAACGTCGATCTTCGGGAAATCGAGATTGCGCAGCAGGGTCTCCGTATAGTCCTCGCGCCAGGTACCGACGGAAAACTGCCTTGCTTGCTCGAGGGTTGCAGCGTTTACCGCGGTGCCGGTATGCTTGACGAGAAAATTGCGGTCGATCAGCAGCGGCTCCACCCATTTGAACAGGGCGTCGCGCTCGGTTGTATGGGCAGTTGCAAATACGCAGTTCATCGGTGTGGTGCGGGCTTGTGAATAGGCGCGAGCCCAAGGGACGACATCGATGGTAAAGTCGTTCAATCCGCGCATCAGCAGCTTGATCTGGTCGACGGCAGCGCCCTTGATGTCGCTTCCTTCGCGGTAGCTGAAGGGCGGATATTCTTCTGTCACGAAGGATACGGTCTGCGCCTCGGCCGTGACGGTGAGATGGGAGGCGATCAGGAGAGGCAAAAGCATTTTGATCATGGGCTTCTCCCGCGCGAGGTTCAGGATGCGATGGCCATGCTGCCGCGACCGCCGGGCATGCGGCCCGCCAGCGTTTCCATCAGCGCATCCGGATGCTGTGGCCTGTGGAAGAGATAGCCCTGGCCATAGTCGATACCCATGGCGATCAGCGTCGCACACTCGTCTTCGGTCTCTATTCCTTCTGCGATCACCGTACAGTTCATCTTGTGCGACAGGGTCGTGATGCTTTCGACCAGCATCCGGCTTTTGCGACGGACGTCCGGAGACGCGTCGTTGATGGCCTTGGTGAACGACTGGTCGATCTTGATGATGTCGACTGGAAATCGATTGATGTAGCTCAGCGACGAATAGCCCGTCCCGAAATCGTCCAGTGCGATGCGACATCCGAAACTGCAGATCTCGTTGATGATGTTGCGGACCTCGGGATTGTCGTCCATCAGGACCGCCTCGGTGATCTCGATAACGATCCGCTGTGGCTTGATTTCGTGGCGCATCAGCAAACCGGCGATCAGGGCGGGCAGTGCCGGCTCGAACTGCAGTGGCGAGAAGTTGATCGCGAGATAGACATCCTGCATCCCGTCGAGCTTGGAAATGCGGGCGAGGTTGGCGATGGCTTTTTCCATGATCCGCGTTCCGATGCGGATGATGGATCCCGTTTCCTCGGCGATATCGATGATCGGCTTTGGCGGCAGGATGCCCTTCTGCGGATGATGCAGGCGCATGAGCGCCTCGAAGCCGGCGATCGCGCGATCCTCGATGTTGACGATCGGCTGCAGGTAAGCCTCGAACCAGTCTTCGGTCAGCCCAGTCTCGATGAAGGTTTCGACCTCGGCGCGGCCGCGTGCGTCGTCCAGCATGCTGTTGTCGAAGATCTGCGCGCCATTTTTGCCCTCGCGTTTCTTGGCATACATCGCCATGTCGGACTTCTGCAGCAATTCGGAGGCGTTGGCAGCGTGGCGCGGATAGATAGCGATACCGATGCTGGCGCTCAGGCGGGCGTCGCCGACGAACGGGGCTGCAAAGATCTCTGCGACGCTGGCTGCCATGGCGAGTGCCTTTTCTTCCGCGTCTTCGGACAAGATCAGAATTGCAAATTCGTCTCCGCCGAGGCGGGCTGCGATGTCACCCGGCGATAGGTGGGCCTGCAGGCGCGCGACAAGTTCGCACAGTGCTGCATCGCCGGCAGCGTGGCCGAGATTGTCGTTGATCCACTTGAAACGGTCAAGATCGATAAACAGGCAGGCGAGTTCCCGGTGACGCAGGTCTGCCTCGTTGATCTTGGCATCGAGCGCGGTCTCGAAACCCTGGCGGTTCAGGAGGCCGGTCAGGTGATCGGTGATCGCCTGGCGCAGATTGCGGTCTTCGGATTGCTTGAGTTCGGTGACATCCGTCATGACCGACAGCGACCGTCCGCCCTTGACGGCTGTCGATTCCAGGATGAGCAGGTCCATGATCCGGCCGTCGATACAGGGGAACTTGACCGTCACATCGATCTGCGGTGCGGCCCGGCCGTGTTGCTGCTTTCGCTGAATGTATTTCTCGCGGGACTGTTCCATCAGCAGGCTGGCGAAGGGGCGGCCGAGCACCTGCTCCCTTCGGTAGCCTGTCGCGGCCAGCCAGTAATCGCTGACGGCGGAAATGCAATCGTTCTCGTCGAGGGAGAACAGCATGGCGGGGGTGAGGTTGTAGGTATCGGTTGCGCCGCGATGGGCGAGCTTCAGCTCCGTCTCCTCGCGCTCCAGCTTGATCTGCATCTCGTTGAAGCTGCGCGCCAGCCGTCCCATTTCGTCGTTCGACTGCCAGTCGACGTGGTGGCGGGAGCCGAGCTGGCGTGTCGCCTCGATGGCATGGGCGAGCCGCATCAGCGGCTGGATGACGAATATCCGGTTGCCGATCAGGGCTGTTCCGAAAACGGTCAGTACGGCGAAGATGAAAATCGAGATGAAGACGATCTCTTCGTGCTTCAGGCCGTCGAAGATGCCGAGTTGCGGGTAGAGAACGGTGATGGTGCCGAGTGTCTTCTTGCCGTCCACCGTGTTGTAGGTGATGGCGCGGGAGATCGATTCCAGCTTGCCGTCGAAGGATTTGGGAATGGTCGACTGGGTGATGTCCAACTGGCCGGATGTATCGCGGACATTGACCTGAACCTGCTCGCCCTCGGAGACGGTGGTGGCGCTGACCTGGGTGATGGTATCCTCGTCCAGATCCCAGAGAGGCTTGGCAAGCGCCTGTGCATTGGCGGCCAGCAAGACCGTGATGTGATCGCGGATTTCCTTCTCGGCGCGTTCCGACGAGAGAAACAGGAACAGCACGAACAGCGGTGCGACGAAGACCAGAAGGGCGCCGCAGACGATCGCAAAAAACCTGTTTTCGACGGAATTGTTCATCGCGTCCGAATCTTCCCCTGGTTGAGGTGGCGCTCGAGCGATGTCGATCGGACGGCTGCAACTCTGTGGCGTAAAGTTTCACAGATTTGTTAAGGGTTGCTGAAACGGCGGGGTTAACGGTGTGGTACTGCGGTGCCCGAGGCCAATGGTCCCAACTTGGTTGCAGGCACGAAAAAACCCGCCGTCCGTTGAGGATGGCGGGTTCTGATCTCTTCGACGTTTTCGGAAAAGCTTACTCTTCCGAAGTGCCTTCTTCTTCTGTCGTTTCGTCTTCAACGACGTCGACTACCGGCGGAACGATCGTGGCAATCGTGAAGTCACGATCGGTGATCACAGGCTGTACATCCTTCGGCAGTGTAACGTCCGAAATGTGGATGCTGTCACCGATCTTCAGGCCGGTCAGGTCGACCGAGAAGGATTCCGGGATCTTGTCGGCAGGGCAGGTAACTTCAACGGCGTGGCGAACGATGTTGAGCACGCCGCCGACCTTGATGCCAGGGGCCTTGTCGTCGTTGAGGAAGTGAACCGGGATTTCAACGGTCACCTGGGTGTTGCCGGAGACGCGCAGAAAATCGACGTGCAGAACGAAGTCACGGACCGGGTCGAGCTGGTAGTCCTTCGGCAGGACGCGGTAGGACTTGCCGTCGACTTCGACCGTTACGATCGTTGTCAGGAAGCCACCGGCGTGAACGCGCTTGGTGACTTCATTAGTGTTCAAGGTGATGGAAACGGGAGCCTGCTTGTCGCCATAGATGACAGCAGGAATGAGACCTTTGCGGCGAAGTTCACGGGCGGACCCCTTACCGACCCGTTCGCGTGCGTCGGCCTTGAGCTGATAGCTTTGGTTGCTCATGGCAATTCCTTTCAAGATTACTGGAGAGTCTTGGCCTTTGCGGTGAACCGCGTGGCAAGACCGGAGGACGGCCGAAACCGGCCCCATCCGCATTGCCTCCAAGGGTGTCTGCGCGGACGCGTGGCGTATAGGGCAAAAGACTGTAAAACGCAAGACTACCGGCCGCATCGCGACGAAAGCGCGATATTGATGCCGAAAAGCGGTTTGGCCTCGTCTTCTGGAGGCGGGAATGTCAGGCTATTTGCGCCGGGTATTCTACGGAAAATCGGTTACGGTTTCTCCGAAATGCGAGACTTGGGCATTCACCGAAGTTCAGAACCGATCCGCGGCACACGGGATAATATCGGAGGCGGTTGGGGTTTCAGCGGATCGACGGTTGACAGGTTGTAGCGTCGTCTTTCACAGTCGCCCGGTGCAACGGCATAGGGAGAGTTGTTATGCGTTACCGGACCATCGCTGCTGCAATCGTTCTGACAACCGGTCTTTCGGGCGCATCCTACGGCGCCGAGGTGAACGAGCAGGGTGCCAAGGATCTGCGTAACTCGCTCAGCGCGTTCCTTCCCCACGATGTCGCCAGCACGTTCCTCTCCGTCAAGCCGGTAGGCAATCGTTACGAGGTTACCTACGACCTCACGAAGTTGCTCGACCGGTTTCCTTCCCCTGATTTCACGATTTCCGGCCTTAAGCCGCTCACGATGTTCGCGGCGCCTGCGGAGAAGGGCTTGTGGAACATCGATGGCGACAATTCCCTCGATATTTCCGCTCATTCCAAGCTGGGCGACGGGCCGGCGACCGATATCCAATATCAGATGGGGTCGATGGTCTATAGCGGGGTGTTCGATCCTGCGATCAGTTACATGCGCTCGCTGGATGCGACGGCGAGGGACTTCAGAATGTCCTCGATCTCAGGGGCTCAGAAGGTCGAGGCTGGCGCTGCCGGCATGACCTACAAGTTCTCGTCCATCGATACGGCAAGGCCGGGCACCGTCGATATGCTCGCCAGCGGCGCGATGCCCAGCTTTTACGAGAAGATCGCTGGCCAGGCCTCGGGCAATGCCGAGATCAAGGCGGACAATATGACATTCGACGCCAAGGCGACCGGCGTACCGATCAATGCATTGCGCGATCTCATCCGCTTTGTTTTCGAACACGCCGAAGCCAAGAAGCTGTCGAAGCGCGGTGGCGAAAAATTCCAGACGCTGGTGCGCAATGCGCTGCCGCTGTTCGGCTCGCTCGAGGAAACCGCCGTCGCCAGCAATCTCTCGGTACTGACCGATGTCGGGACGGCGTCGCTGGACAAGCTCACCTACTCCTTCAAGATGAACGGCCTGACCGAAGCGTCCAGCATCGGCTTCGGGCTGAGGGCGGAAAAGCTGAAGCTTGCTTCCGGCCTGGTGCCAGAGGGCTACGAGGCGCTGGTGCCCGACACGACCGTGGTGGAAGTCGGTATCCCCGACATGAACTTCGCGGCGGCTGCCGACATACTGCTGAACACCGATTTCTCGACGCCGGAGGGCCTGTCCACCGAAAGCGGCCGGAAGATCGGCAGTGCCATCTTTCCAAACGACAAGCTGACGATCGATTTCCCCGAGATCAGCGCGGTTTCCAGCGTTTATGATATCGCCGTCTCCGGCAAGGTTGTCTCCAATCTCCAGCAAACCAATCGCTACGCGTTGCAGATGAGCGTGCTTGCCCGCGACTACGACAAGACTATTGCCTTCGTCCAGAATGCCGCAAAGACCGACGCTGAGCTCAACCAGATTTCTTTCGGGATGATGATGGCGAAGGGGTTTGCCAAGACCGATCCGGACGGCCGGCAGCGTTGGGATGTCACGGTGACCGAGGATGGCGCCTTCACCGTCAATGGCCAGGTGATCACCCCGGCAAAATGACGACGGCTTTTGGCGGAGCTTGCCTGCAAGGTCCGATACCATCTGCCTGCTGCACTTAGGCATTGCGCTTGCCGGCGTTTCGCGCGAAGATTTCAGCTTCGAAGCCTTGGGAGGGGCGCATGCACAATGAGATGGCTCATGCGGAGCGGGTCTACGCCAGCGCGCAGCTGAAATCGGCTGCGGCGAGTTCGCCGATTATAGCCTCCTGGCACCGCTGCATGTCGATGTATCAGCTGGCGCCGGAGCAGAACCGCGCACCGTTGCGGCTGACGGATGAGGAGTTCCGGCTGGCAAGGGAGCAATCGGCGCAACTCATCGTCGAAGCGACCGACGAGCTCGACCGCCTGTTCCTGACGGTCGGCAAGGCCGGCTGTTGCCTGCTTCTCACCGACAGCAAGGGCGTTGCGCTGGAGCGGCGCGGAACCGGCAGCGAGGACAAGGATTTTCGCAGCCTCGGGCTTTGGCCTGGCGCCGTCTGGAGCGAGGCCAGTGCCGGGACCAATGGCATCGGCACGGCACTCGCCGACGAGCGTTCGGTGACCGTGTACCGCGACCAACATTTTCTCTCTTCGAACATCAATCTCAGCTGTACGTCCGCGCCGATCCGCGACCATCGCGGGCAGCTGACGGCCGCGCTCGATATTTCGACCTGCCGCGAGGACGTCAACGAAATGGCGCTGGCCATCCTGTCGCAGGCGGTGCGCGATGCCGCGCTGCGCATCGAGACCAATCTCTTCCGCAGCGCGTTTCGCGGCTCCCGGATCGTCATGGTTCCAAGCGGCAGCAATCCGGCGGCAGCGCTTCTGGCCGTCGACAAGGACGACCTCATTCTCGGCGCCACCCGCGCTGCAAGGCTGGCGCTCAAACTCGACGATGCCCGGATAAAGGCTGGACTGCCGGCATCCGATGCCTTGCACGAGGACCGCAGCGACGATGGCGCAGACCTCATGGAGGCCGAACGCGCAGCCCTGCGCCGCGTGCTGTCGCGCAACCACGGCAACGTCTCCCAGGCAGCCCAGCAGCTCGGCATCAGTCGCGCGACGATGCACCGCAAGATGAAGAAGCTCGCGCTTCACTGACATTTCATTCGGAGGTGACGATGGGCAATACGGCTCGAACGCAGTCTCAAGAGGCTGTGTGGATCGAGCCGACCGGGTAGATGTTGCCTATCGTGTGATCGTTTGCCTGTCGCATAGGCACCATCTTGTCTCACAAGTGAAACACTGTGCACTGCGGCATTGATTGCCGGCTCTACCTCAGGCGCCTTTCCGGGTGCAGGTTCCTCCCATCGATCCGCAGGATCAGTTCACCCAGGGAGAATGACATGCTGCATCAGAAAATCGTCGAGTCGCCGTTCAAGCTGAAATACGGCAACTACATCGGTGGCCAGTGGCGCGAGCCGATCTCCGGAAAATACTTCGACAACACCACGCCCGTGACCGGCGGCAAGCTCTGCGAAATTCCCCGCTCCGACGAGAAGGATATCAACGCCGCCCTCGACGCCGCCCATGCCGCCAAGGATAGCTGGGGCAAGACGTCCACCACGGAGCGCTCGAACATCCTGATGAAGGTGGCGCAGCGTATGGAGGACAATCTCGAGCTGCTCGCCAAGGCCGAGACCTGGGATAACGGCAAGCCGATCCGCGAAACCATGGCGGCCGACATTCCGCTGGCGATCGACCATTTCCGCTATTTCGCAGCCTGCATCCGTGCACAAGAAGGCTCGATCGGCGAGATCGACCACGACACCGTCGCCTACCATTTTCATGAACCGCTCGGTGTCGTCGGCCAGATCATTCCATGGAACTTTCCGATCCTGATGGCCGCGTGGAAGCTCGCGCCGGCGCTTGCCGCCGGCAATTGCGTGGTCATCAAGCCTGCCGAACAAACGCCGGCGTCGCTGCTGATCTGGGCCGAGCTGGTCGGCGACCTGTTTCCTGCCGGCGTTCTCAACATCGTCAATGGCTTTGGCCTCGAAGCTGGCAAGCCGCTGGCCACCAGCCCGCGCATCGCCAAGATCGCCTTTACCGGCGAAACCTCGACAGGCCGGCTGATCATGCAATATGCCAGCCAGAACCTCATCCCCGTGACGCTGGAACTGGGCGGCAAGTCGCCGAACATCTTCTTCGACGACGTCATGTCGCAGGACGACGATTTCCTCGACAAGGCGCTGGAAGGCTTTGCGATGTTCGCGCTCAACCAGGGCGAAGTCTGCACATGCCCCAGCCGGGCGCTGATCCAGGAATCCATCTATGACCGGTTCATGGAAAAGGCCGTCAAGCGCGTAGAGGCGATCAAGCAGGGCAATCCGCTTGACAGCGCCACGATGATCGGCGCGCAGGCATCCAGCGAGCAGCTGGAAAAGATCCTGGCCTATCTGGACATCGGCCGGCAGGAAGGCGCGGAAGTGCTGACTGGCGGCTCGCGCAACGACCTCGGCGGCGAACTCGCCAACGGTTTCTATGTCAAGCCAACGATCTTCAAGGGCCACAACAAGATGCGGGTGTTCCAGGAAGAGATCTTCGGCCCCGTGGTCTCGGTGACGACATTCAAGGACGACAAGGAAGCGCTAGAGATCGCCAACGACACGCTGTACGGCCTCGGTGCTGGTGTCTGGAGCCGTGACGCCAACCGTTGCTACCGTTTTGGCCGCGAGATCCAGGCGGGACGTGTCTGGACCAACTGCTACCACGCCTATCCGGCCCATGCGGCATTCGGCGGTTACAAGCAATCGGGCGTCGGCCGTGAAAACCACAAGATGATGCTCGATCACTACCAGCAGACCAAGAACATGCTGGTGAGCTACAGCACAAAGGCTCTCGGTTTCTTCTGAGAGCCATGTCGAATGGCTGAAGGTATCGGCCCTCTCCCTGACAAGGGGGGAGGGCAATGCGTTCGCAGGAGGCGAGATGTCCGAAACAATCAATGGCGAACCGCGGGTTCTGGCGACCGATGCGGCGCTGGAGTTGATCCG
The DNA here is from genome assembly GCF_019355815.1 of Rhizobium sp. B21/90. Classification (NCBI taxonomy): domain Bacteria; kingdom Pseudomonadati; phylum Pseudomonadota; class Alphaproteobacteria; order Hyphomicrobiales; family Rhizobiaceae; genus Rhizobium; species Rhizobium sp. B21/90. The sequence goes on from NZ_CP072162.1 coordinate 1,571,869, forward strand.
CGAAATCCAGGTCGACCATCCCCACGTGCTCTTCCACCAGTCCGGCGGCTGCTGCGATGGATCGTCGCCGATGTGCTACCCGGTGGAGGAATTCATGATCGGGGATCATGACGTGAAGCTCGGCGAGATCGGCGGCGTCCCGGTCTACATATCCGGCAGCCAGTTCGAAGCCTGGCGGCACACGCAGCTGATCATCGACGTGGTGCCGGGCAGGGGCGGCATGTTCTCGCTCGACAATGGCCGCGAGAAAAGGTTTTTGACGCGCTCACGAATGTTCGACGGAGGCGAAGCCTGCGCGATCCCCTTGGTGAAAAGGGTCTAGGAACGATGGCTTCGAGGTGACAGCAGTCTCAGTCGAACAGGCTGGAAACCGATTCTTCCAGGCTGGTCCGGTTTATCGCCTCGCCCATGAGGCTCGCCGTCGAGATGACGCGGATGTTGTGGGCAGACTGTACAGCTGTCGTCGGCTGGATCGAGTCGGTGATGACCAGCTCTTTCAGTTTCGACGATGTCACGCGCGTGACGGCGCCACCGGACAACACCCCATGGGTAATGTAAGCGGTTACACTAAGGGCGCCGTTCTTCAACAATGCTTCGGCGGCGTTGACTAGCGTACCGCCGGAATCAACAATATCGTCGATCAAGATGCAATCTTTGCCATGGACGTCGCCGATGATGTTCATCACTTCGGATTCGCCCGGGCGGTCGCGCCGCTTGTCAACGATCGCGAGCAGACAGTCCAATCTTTTGGCAAGCGCCCGTGCGCGAACTACGCCGCCGACATCAGGGGAAACAACAGTGATGTTGCTGATGTCGTAATGCGCCTTGATGTCCCGCGTCAGGATTGGCAAGGCGTAAAGATTGTCTGTCGGGATGTCGAAGAAGCCCTGAATTTGCCCGGCGTGAAGGTCGAGTGTGAGAACACGGTCAGCCCCGGCCTCGGTGATTAGGTTGGCCACCAGCTTCGCAGAAATGGGCGTGCGCGGACCGGGCTTGCGGTCTTGGCGGGCATAACCGAAATAGGGAAGAACGGCAGTAATGCGCCGAGCGGAAGACCGACGCATTGCGTCGATCATGATCAGCAGTTCCATCAGGTGATCATTAGCAGGATATGAAGTAGACTGTACAAGGAAGACGTCCTCGCCGCGGACGTTTTCCTGGATCTCGACGAAGATCTCCTGGTCTGCGAACCTGCGGACAGTTGCCCTGCCCAAGGGCACGTTGAGATAATTGCAGATCGCTTCGGCAAGTTGCCGGTTCGAGTTCCCTGCGAAAACCTTCATTTTGGTCCGCCCATTTCCAGTTTGATAGCCGCGCTTTTAACCGCCCCGGTCTCGAATGCAAGGGCTTAGGACAAGTGAAGCCCAGAATTGTGTGTAGGGGGGATGCTATCCACCGCGTGTCTGGCGCCAGCCATTGAATTCGGCGATCGTCTTCGAGGCGATTTTCTGCATGACGGAGGGCGGAACAGCGGCCCACGGATCGCCGCGCTTCAGCGGTACGCTCTCCGTGCCCTGGATACGGTGCAGGCGTCCGCCAGTGCTGTCCAGCACGTCCCAGACGTAGGAGACGGTGATCTGGGGGCCGTCTGCAAAGGTCGTGAGGTAGCCTTTCAGAATGTAGGCGGCGGCGGTGTCGCCCGATCCCTTGATCGTCAGCCCGTTGGCGCGCGCCTCAACGCCCAGCTGTCGCGACAGGGGCGTGACGGCCTCAACCGGTCCTCCGATGATCGGCAGGAAGCGGATGGTGTTGCCGTCGCTCGCTGCAGCCGGCGGCAGCGATGCTTGCTGCTGCTCGCCATCGGGCTGTTGTTGCCCGGCGTCGGATTGATCGCTCTGCTCGGCGGCCTGTTGTTGCTCTTGCGCAGGCTGCGGGTCGCTCAGTCGGCGCTCGGCCTCGCGTTGCTCGTCGGATTGCGACGGCAGGGAATTTTCCGCGTCATCGTGACCTTGCGACATGCTATCGTGGAGCGGCTTGGACGCAACCGGGTTGCGGCCGCCGCTGCGCAGCGCATCGGCCTGCTCATCCAGCGTTGCGGATGAACTGCCGGTGGTGCTGTAGCCCTGCTGCTGGTAGCTGGATTGATAGCTGTCCCGGGTCTGGGCGCCGTAAGTCGGCTGGTGAGGCGCCGCCGCCATCCGCTCGACCTCGCGCTGGGTGACCGGGGCGGAGGCGACATCGTCGCCGATACCGACCCGAGGTGTCAGCGCGTCGGTCGTGTTACAGGCGGACAAGGTCGCGAATGCGACCACGATGATCGGTATCGACCTGACAGACACCATGGTTCCTGCGTCCCTTCATCGCCCGGTTGAGCCGGCGGGTGACTGGACAGCATCGGCTTGATCCACGTTCCCGCTCAAGGAAACAGGATACGCCCCTACCGGTTAAGAAATTCGAGCGGATGGCGCGAAAGAGTTTTGGGAGCGTCCGCGGTCGTCAGGTAGGTCTGGCCGAGGGTCATCGCCGTGCCGGTGTCGGAATCCATGATGATCATGTGAACGAACAGCGACATGCCGGGCTCGATCTCCTGCGGATTGCCGATGTGGAACATCTGCTGTTCCATCCAGGAGGGCGAGAAGCGGGCGCCGAGGGAATAGCCGCAGGCGTTGAGCCGGTGCCGCGCCAGGCCGCGCTCGTCCATGATCCTCGCATGCATGTCGAACACGTCGCCAAAGTTATGGCCCGGCTTCATCACGGTCTCGATGGCCTGGATAGTTTCGAGGCAGGCGCTGAACAGCTCGCGGTGGCGATGTGTCGGCTCGCCCACGACGATCGTGCGCATCATGGCAGCATGGTAGTGGGCGTAGGTACCGGCCCACTCCAGCGTCAGTTGGTCGTTGGCATCCAGCTTGCGACGGCCCGCCTTGTAGCGGCAGAGAAGGGCATCGATGCCGGAGCCGATGATGAATTCGTTGGCCGGATAGTCGCCTCCGCCGGAAAATACCGCTCCCTGCATGGCTGCAAGGATCGCGGCTTCATCGCCGCCGGGCCCGGTCAATGCCAGCGCCGCATCCAGCGCATCGTCGGCAAGGGCTGCCGCGCGCTCGACATAGGCAAGTTCGGTCGGGCTCTTTACCAACCGGAGACGGCCGACGAGGTAGGAAGCATCGACCAGCTGGGCGAACGATGTCAGCTGATCGTCGAGCAGGCGTGCGACGCGGCCGGTCATGCCGTGCGTATCGTATTCGACGCCGATGCGGGCGCCGAGCAGGTCCATTTCGCTCAGCAGGTTCTTCAGATCGAGCGTCGGGTCGGCGTTGATGCGGTCGACCCAGATGTGGATGTCCTCGATGATGGAAGTCTGGCGCGCCTGGCGCAGGTCTGCCGAGCGGGTCAGCAACGTCATGGTGCCGTCCGCCTTTACCACCAGCGTCTGGAAGAAGCAGTAGCCGAAGGTATCGTAGCCTGTCAGCCAGTACATGCTCTCCTGGGCAAAGAGCAGCATCGCGTCGAGCTTCTCCTCTTCCATCTTTGCCGTCAACCTTGCGAGGCGGTCGGCGAATTCGGTGCGTTCGAAGTGCAGGGCCATGTTAAAACGTGTCCTCGATTGCGATGGCTGAGATCTGCCGGCCATAGTCTTCCTGGCGCTCATGGGTCGTGCGGCGGTAGGAAAAAAAGCGGTCGGCATCGGGGTAGGTGCAAAGGCCCAGGCTTTCGGCCGTGACGCCGGCTGCCGTCAACCGGTCGATGGTGAGGGCCGGCAGGTCGAACATCGCGTGGCCCTGATTGGCCGACCCCGAGAAATAGCGCGTGTAGGCCGGATCATGGGCGAGGAAGCGTTCGACGAACTCCGGGCCGACTTCGTAGCTGCTGCTGCTGATCGACGGGCCGAGGCAGGCAACGATCGATCTGCGCTCTGCGCCAAGCGACACCATCGCGTCGATGGTGTTTTCGAGTACGCCTGTCAGCGCACCCTTCCATCCCGCGTGGGCTGCACCGATCACCCGGTTCTTGGCATCGGCAAAAAGGATCGGGCCGCAATCGGCTGCCAGCACGCCGAGCACTATGCCGGGCACGGCTGTCACCAGCGCGTCGGCCTGCTGTCTTGTGCCGTCATAGCCGGCATCGATGGTAACGACGTCGGCGGAGTGGATTTGATGGACGGTGGCGAGCCTTTCGACCGGCTGGCCGAACCACGCAGCGACCCGATGGCGGTTTTCCTCGACCGCAGCCCGCTCATCGCGGGAGCCGAGTCCGACATTGAGGCCACGATAGATACCCTCGGAGACGCCGCCTTGTCGGGTAAAGTAGCCGTGGCGGATGCCGGGACGGCCGATTGCCGCCAGCAGCGGGCTTTCCAGGGGTTGCAGCAATGAGTCGTCCTTCACGTCCGGTTTCGTCTGGCTTGCGCAGCCGTTGCCTGGCGTGCGGTCCGCTGCTTCGATGGCGCAGATGTTTTCCCCACGGCAGGCGGGCTGTCAATCCACCGGGCGGAACGGCATCAGGTCGATGGCCGGACTGGAAACTGCCAGCACCTTGAACAGTTCCCCCATCTTGCCTTCGCCAGCGCCGGCCAGCCTGTCCACGGCTAGCTGGATATCGCGCTGCACCGTGCCGTCCTGTCCCCGGCCAAGCGCACCGGCGCGGTCCGCCAGTCCGAGCCCTATCAGGAAATCGCCTTGGTAGGCGCAACCGTTGACGTGGATGCCTTCGGCGAGCGCTGCTTCGGCAAGGCTCTGGAAATCGACGTGGCTGGTGAGGTCCGCTTCGCCGGGATGGGCGAGCGGCGGATCGTATTCATGCATCCGCACGGCCTGCAGCGTGTCGCCGAAACCCGTCGACAGATGGCCGTAGTCGATGATGACGGCAGTGCCGCCGTTGCTGCCGAGCCGCTCGCAGATGGCGCTCATCACCGCCTGGCGGGCAGTGGCGATTTCGAAGACGGTGCCGAGCGGCGTTTTGGGCGCGGATTCGGGCATCAGTGCTGGATCGAGGGTTGCGACGCCGGCAGCAAAGCTGAGCTCGTCATCGATGTCGAGCACCACCACCCGCTCGCGAAAGCCCGTTGCGGTGCGTACAAACTGGCGGATCGGGATGGCATCGAACAGCTCGTTGGCGGCCAGCAGCGTGAAGCCATGGGGGACGTCGTTGAAATCCACATGCCAGGCGACCTTGGCGCCATGGGACTGCAGCGTCTCCTGCTGGATGTCGCGCAGTCGTTCGCTGGTTTCGACCAGATGCACCTGCATGCTGTCGTAGAGCAGCGGTGCAAGGCGCCGAATGACGCGCAGCATGTCCGACATCATCGTGCCGCGACCGGGGCCGATCTCGACAAGGCGCACACCCGGCGGCGTGCCGTGGCGCTGCCAGGCATGCACCATGAAGACGCCGATCATCTCGCCGAACAGCTGGCTGACCTCTGGCGCGGTCACGAAGTCGCCGGAAGGGCCGAAGGGTTCGCGCGTGCGGTAGTAGCCGTGCTGCGGGTCCGCGAGGCACAGCGAGAAATAATCGGTGACGCTGATCGGCCCGTTGGCGCGGATGATTGTCTTGATCTTTTCCCCTAGCGCGGTTGTCATCGCATCTCCCCCGAAACGCTCAGACTGGATGTCGCTGGATGGTATCGGCCCGGACAGCCCGAACAGCGCGTATGGCAGCCCAGAGACCGAGCAGGATCATCGGCAGCGACAGCACCATACCCATGGTCAGCCAGTCGGTACCGAGGAGATAGCCGAGCTGCGCATCCGGTTCGCGAAAGAACTCGACGAAGATGCGCGACAGCGCATAGCCGGTGACGAAAACGCCGCTGGTGAGGCCCGGTCGCTTCAGGGTCAGCAGCCAATGGGTGATGACAAACAGCACCAGGAACAGCACGATGCCCTCGAGGCCTGCCTCGTAGAGCTGGCTCGGATGACGGCTGAGCGGCCCGCCTGTCGGAAAGACGATAGCCCACGGCACCGTCGAGACGCGACCCCAGAGTTCGCCGTTGACGAAATTGGCGATGCGTCCGCAGAACAGTCCGATCGGCACGACGGTGGCGATGACGTCGAACAGGCTCCACATCGGAATGCCATTGCGGCGGGAGAACAGGATCATCGCGACGGTCGAGCCTATAAGGCCACCATGGAACGACATTCCTCCGTTCCAGATTTCGAATGCGCGCAGCGGATTTTCGCTGACGGCTTGCATGTCGTAGAACAACACGTAGCCAATGCGACCGCCAAGCACGATGCCGAGTGCAATCCAGACAACGAAGTCATCGAGATGGGCAATGGTCATCGGCGCCTTGCCATCACGCCACAGTCGTTCGTTGGTGACCAGACGCCTCGCATAGCCCCAGCCGAGCAGGATGCCGATGACATAGGCAAGTCCGTACCAGTGTATCGCCAGCGGACCTATGGAGAAGGCCACCGGATCGATATCCGGGAAGGGAATCATTGCCATAAGAAGGGCGGGTGTCTGCAAGGTGATCGATCCAATAATGCGCGCTGAACATGCTGCCGAAACGAGGCATGATGATGTCGATTAAACCGAACCATGACAATTGCAAGCGCTGTGCTGAGTTGCCCACGGCTTAAACCGCTTGCAACGGGACTTCCGAAATCCTAACTCAACACTATCTTGGAGGTGAAAACCCTTCACCGGGCCGTTGGCCGCAAAGGAGAGCAGCATGACCACAGGACCGAACCGCATCATGGATGAATTCGCCAAGCTGATGACCGATGCCGCTGGCGCCGCGCAGGGCGTCCGCCGCGAAATCGAAACCGCCTTCAATGCCCAGGCCGAACGCTGGCTTAACAGCATGGACATCGTCAAGCGCGAGGAGTTCGAAGCCGTGCGCGAAATGGCGGTCAAGGCGCGTGACGAAAACGATGCGCTCAAGGCCCGTATCGAAGCGCTCGAGGCGAAGCTTTCCGCCAAGGCAAAGTGATTTCAGCCCCCAAGGCTGGTCCGACGGGCATGGTGGATCTCCACCATGCCCGTTTTGTTATCATTTGAACGAATTTTTTAAGACCTGTGGACATGTACAAAAAACTCAATCGCCAGAGTCATTTATGACTCGCTTCTGAATCGATCTCGCAACACCTTTCCACAGGCGGATCGGGGATTTGTAATTTGAGGGGATGGCGCCGGCCTACAGCGCCTATACACTGATTTTAAATGATGATTCGGAACGGCCTTGGTAAGCTCCGGGCATGGTGGTCACGATATACTGGCCCCGTTCAACATCATCCCAGTGGTTGTGCCGGAGTTACTGTCTGCAGGGTAGTGTGTTGAAGCACAAGCAGCTGCATTCACTCCGGTTGAAAAGGTGCTGTATGAGCCTGATGGAAATTGAACTTGAGCGCCAGTCCAACCCGGTCGACATGATCGAGTTCGTCGCTGCCAATAACGACTGGTCCTTCGAGAGGTCGGGCGAAGACGAGATCGCCATGACCGTAGCCGGCCACTGGGCCGATTATCACGTGTCGTTTTCATGGATGGAAGAGTGCGAGGCTCTGCACATTGCCTGCGCGTTCGACATCAAGGTCGCAGAAACCCGCGTCAACGAAGTCATCCGTCTGCTCTCCTGCATCAACGGCCAGGTGATGATGGGCCATTTCGACCTGTGGCGCCAGGAAGACGTAGTGATCTTCCGCCAGTCGCTGCTCCTTGCCGGCGGTGCCGAGCCTACCAACCGCCAGGTCGAAGTGTTGCTTTCCAACGGTCTTGAGACCTGCGAAGCCTATTATCAGGCCTTCCAGTTCGTCGTCTGGTCCGGCATGGAGGCCAAGAGCGCGATGGAAGCTGTGTTGTTCGAAACCGTCGGTGAGTGCTGATATGACGCCTGCCGCCGCTTCCGCCTCTTCTTCAGGTCCGATCGTTCTGGTCGGTGCTGGCAACATGGGCGGCGCGCTGCTGACCGGCTGGCTGAAGAGCGGTGTTGCCGGCTCGTCGGTGATCGTCGTCGATCCGGGTCCGGCAGCCCCGATGCTGACAATGATTGCGGAAGCCGGCGCCCGGCATGTTACCAGTTTGCCCGAGGGTATAGAGGCCGGCGTTCTTTTTCTGGCGCTGAAGCCGCAGGTGATGGAGGCGGTCTTGCCGTCGCTGCGCCATGCCGTGGGCACTGAGACAGTCATCGTCTCCGTCGCGGCCGGCAAGACGCTGGCATTTCTGGAGACCCATCTCGGCAAGGCAGCCATGGTCCGCGCCATGCCGAACACGCCGGCCATGGTCGGTCGTGGCGTCACCGGCGCCTATGCCAACGAGGAGACAGACGAGCGCCGACGGCAGATCGTCCAGAATCTCCTGAAAGTCTCCGGCCCTGTCGAATGGGTGCCCGAGGAAGCCGATATCGATGCCGTAACGGCTGTTTCAGGCAGCGGTCCGGCCTATGTCTTCTATCTCGTGGAATGCATGGCGGAGGCAGGTCGCAAGCTCGGCCTGCAGGCGGACCTCGCAATGCGTCTCGCACGGGAAACCGTCGCGGGAGCTGGCGAACTTCTTCACCAGCTCCCCGACGATGCTTCGAGGCTGCGCCAGAACGTCACCTCGCCGGGCGGAACCACTGCCGCGGCACTCGCCGTCCTGATGGCCGAGGACGGCATGCAGCCGTTGTTCGACGAGGCGATTGCCGCTGCCCGCCTGCGCGCGCAGGAACTGGCTGGCTGACCCAACGGAGTTCCCCATGACCGAAGAGATCACCTATGGCGATTTTGAGAAGTTAGACATCCGCGTCGGCACGATCGTCGAGGCTGAGGATTTTCCGCAGGCACGCAAGCCGGCCTTCAAGCTGAAAATCGATTTCGGCCCGGAAATCGGCATCAAGAAATCCTCGGCGCAGATCACCGTCCACTACACCCTTGAAACGCTGATCGGTCGCCAGGTGCTCGGCGTCGTCAATTTCCCGCCCCGCCAGATCGGGCCATTCCGCTCGGAAGTGCTCACCCTCGGTTTCGAGGATGAGGCGGGCGCCATCGTGCTTGCCGCTGTCGAGCGTGGCACGCCGAACGGGCGCCGGATGATGTAAACGGCATTGCCGTTCAGTGGATATCCCGCGACACCGGGTCGGTGACGCTGAAGTCGAAGAATTCGGCTTCGAAGCCGGTGCGCTGTGGTGAGCAGAAGGCCGGGCCAACCATCAACTCCGCGATCGCCGGGTCGAAATAGGCGAGCCTTGCCATGTGCCAGTCGGTCATTGCGTCCGTGCGGTACTGGATGAACAGCGCGTCGCCGTTGCGGGTCACGCGCACCGACAAAGCATCGAAATCCTGATCCAGCCTGAAGGCCGACCAGTCGGAATGCCCGTTGGTGACGACGACGCTGAAGTGCTTGGCACCATCGGTAAATTCTATGCCGCATTTGACCCAGTGCGTCGCGTCGTGGCGGATCATCAGGCCTGCCTGGTCATAGAGATGTTCGTAACGGCCCGAAAAGCTAACACTGGCGGTGAAATCGCCGTGGCGCGGCTGGTGCAGGAAGTGGCCATCGTCTCGGTGGAAGCCGTAATAGGTACCCTGCCAGAAGTCGGTTTTTTCGCCGGACCGGACGAACAGTCGTCCGTCACGCACTTCCGATAAAGGCGGCTCATTCAGCCAGGTCATGGCTGTAAGATCGAACGTCATAAGGCCTCCTCAGGCAGGAATACGGACGGTGGCTCTCAGGCCGCCCAGCGGGCTGTCCCCGAGTGTGATGTTGCCGCCATGGCTGCGGGCGATGTCGAGTGCGATTGACAAACCGAGGCCCGTGCCGGAATTGTCCAGATTGCGTGCGGCGTCGAGCCTGAAGAACGGCTTGAAGACGTCCTCGCGGTTGGCCGCTGGAATGCCGGGGCCGTCGTCGTCGAAAACGACCGTCAGCCAGCGGGCGCTGTGCTTGGCGTCGATACGCAGGGTATTGGCGTAGCGCCGTGCATTCGAGGCAAGGTTGGTAACCAGCCGGTTGAAGGCGTTGGGGCGCACGGAGACGACGTTGTCGCCTTCGAGTTCATAAGCGAACGACTTGCCATGCAGGCTGAAATCGACCTCCAGTCTATCGAAAAGATCGGTCAGCTTCAGGCTTCCGACGTCCTCCTCCGCTTCGCCACGAGCAAAGGCCATGTAGCCCTCGAGCATGCTCTGCATGTCCTCGACGTCCTCGTTGAGGCCCGCGAGGTCGGGATTGTCGCCGGCCAGCGCCAGTTGCAGCTTGAACCGCGTGAGGACAGTGCGCAGGTCATGGCTGACGCCGCTCAGCATCGCCGTGCGCTGCTCGATCTGGCGCTCGATGCGCTCTCGCATCAGGATGAAGGCGAGGCCGGCACGGCGGACTTCGTCGGCGCCGCGAGGCAGGAAAGTTTCCATCTTCTGGCCCTTGCCGAAGCTCTCGGCAGCCCTGGCCAGCGCCTCGATAGGCCTGATCTGGCCGCGCAGGAATAGCACCGCGATAATGATGAGCACCAACGAGGTGCCGACCATCCAGAAGATGAAGATCTGGGTGTTGGAGGCATAGGTCTGGCTGCGGCGGGCAAAGACCCGCAGGACCTTGTCCTTCAGCTTGATGCGGATTTCGACAACACCGGAATCACCGACCGTATCGATCCAGAAGGGCAGGTTGATCTGCTCATGGATTTCCTCGCTGAGGATATCGTCGAGGATGGAGAAGAACGGTTTCGAAAGCGGCCTCGGCAGTTCGCTGTTCGCCTCGATGGATATGCTGAGCCCGAGTTTGTCGCGGGCGATGCGGGTGACTTCGGTGTAGTCGGCATCCTGCGGATAGGTCTGGATGATGTCGATGATGCTGGCGATATCGCGCGTCGTCGCCATCGACAACCGCTGCGTCACCATCTGCCAGTAGCGCTCCATGAACACGGCGGCGACGACGGCCTGCAGCAGGATCATCGGAATGATGATGATCAGCAGCGAGCGCGTATAGAGACCGGTCGGCAGGCGGCGGCGCAGCCAGCGGTTTGCCGACTTGATGCGCGACGTCGGCACGTGCTCGTGGTTGCGCCTGATCGTGTCGAATGCTGCCATCGTTACGGGTCCTGCCGGCTCTGTCCGCTTCAGTCTAGTCGATGCTGAGACGGTAGCCTATACCGCGCACCGTCTGAAGCCAGACGGGGTTTGCAGGATCGTCCTCGATCTTGCGGCGCAGTCTGTTGATCTGGACGTCGATGGTGCGCTCGCCAACATCGGCATCATCGCCAATCAATTCATGGCGCGGAATGGTTTCGCCGGCTTTCCTTGCAAACAGCAGCATGATGTCCTGCTCGCGGTCGGTCAGGCGTATGACCTCGGAGGCGCGCTTCAATTCCTTGCGCGACAGCGAGAAGGTATAGGGGCCGAACATCACCTGTTCGATCTTCGGTGCATCGGCCGGCGAGTTTCGTTTCAAGATGTTGGTGATGCGAAGCACCAGTTCGCGCGGATCGAAGGGTTTGGAGAGATAGTCGTCGGCGCCTGCCTCCAGACCGGCAATGCGGGAATCGGATTCGGCGAGAGCCGTCAGCATGATGATCGGGATATTCTTTATCTCCCGCAGGGCTGCGGTGAGCGATATGCCGGATTCGCCGGGCATCATGACGTCCATGATGATCAGGTCGAAATCCAGACCTTCGAGCTTGCGCCGGGCCTCTGCGCCTTCGGCGGCAACAGTCACGCGAAAGCCTTTCTCCATGAGGTAGCGGTTGAGAAGGACCCGGATACGGGTGTCGTCGTCCACCACCAGAAGGTGCGGGGCATCGTCCGAAATGGGCATTTTTGTCGTCATTCAATCCGTCTCGTTTTTCTGTCGATCCTGCATCCCCCGCAGGAAGGCCTTGACGCTGTCTCGCGCCGGAGCCGAACTTCCTTCGAATGCCTTTTCAATACGGCGCGATTGCGGCTCGGCCAGCGCCAGCGCGAGGTCGCGCCCTGTTCTGGTTGGATAGAGCCTGCGCTGTCGCCGGTCTTCGTCGCCGGCAACCTGATGAATATAACCCGAATCAATCAACTGTTTGAGCACCCGCGCCAGACTCTGCTTGGTGATCTTGAGAGTTTCCAGAAGGTCCGCAACGGTCATGCCCGGTTCACGGTTAACAAAATGCACCACGCGGTGATGAGCCCGGCCAAAGCCGCCGATGGCCAGAATTGCGTCCGGATCCGAGACGAAATCGCGATAGGCGAAGAAGAGAAGCTCAATGATCTCGAAATCGATGCCCCCGGTATCCTGAAGCGGCGTCGACAGCAGGTCCGATTTCTCGTTCTCGTTCGTCTGGCGTGGCACCTTGGCACATCCTTCCTCTTTTGGGACAGGGATAACCTAGCGCAGAGCGGCGGCGGTGTCGTTCACGGAATGAACGTCATCCAGTGTTTGCAGGGTTTTAGCCTGGCTGCTCACCTGTCGGCGGAGGAGAGGATAGGACAGAGCATTCTTTTCTATCGTCTCTGGGCTGCCCCGACCGGCATTTGACGTTATATCGATCCTTATCGTCACTCAACGCGCGAGGCGTCCATGGGCATGCTCCAGGCCGGCATCATTCCGGTAACTCCCTTCCAGCAGAACTGCACCATCCTGTTCGATCCCGACACCAAGGAGGGGGTACTGGTCGATCCCGGCGGCGATGTCGACGTGATCCTGCAGACCGTCAAGGAAAACGGCATCACGCTGAAGGAGATCTGGCTGACCCACGGCCATATCGACCACGCAGGCGGTGCCAAGGAGGTCAAGGAGGCGCTGGGGCTGGAGATTATCGGACCCCACGAGGACGATCTGCCATTGCTCGGGCAGATTGAGGCTCGCGGTCGGGCCTTCAACATCGAGGGTGTCCAGAACGTCATTCCGGACCGCTTCCTCAAGGACGGCGATATCGTCTCCTTCGGCGAGCACGAGTTCCAGGTGTTCCACACGCCCGGCCATTCGCCTGGCCACGTCATCTATTTCAACAAGGTGCAGAATTTCGCCCATGTCGGCGACGTGCTGTTTCACGGCTCGATCGGGCGTACGGATCTCCCGGGCGGCAATCACCAGCAGCTGCTGGACTCCATTCGCGACAAGGTGCTGCCGCTTGGCGATGCCGTCGGCTTCATCTGCGGCCATGGGCCGGGCGGGCAGATCGGCGAGGAGCGCCGCAGCAATCCCTACCTGCGAGGTCTGTGACCTCGGCATAAAAAAAGCGCCGCCGGAGGGCGACGCTTTTGTATGATGGCGGATGATCGCTCAGCCGGCGGTGCAGAAGTGACGTGCGCCGTCGTAGCCGACATAGGTGCCGGTCCGGCCGTCGAAAGTGGCATACCGGTCATAGCAATACCGCGACCACTGAGGCGACCACGGACGCAGGCCGCCAGCGTAGTAGGCCGGCGGCGGGGGTGGCGGTGCGTAGTAAGCGCGACGCGGGTAATAGTAGCGCGGCGGGGGCGGCGGCGCGTAGCCGTCGTCATAGTAGTAGCCGGGTTCGACATAGCGTGGCTGGCTGGCGATAGCCGAGCCGACAATCAGGCCGGTGGCGAGGCCAGCAGCGCCGAAGCCCCAGCCGTTGCCGTGATGATGCCAGCGATCGTCGGCAGCAGCCGGTGTCAAGGACGCCACCGTCAATGCGACAGCAGCGGCCGACAAGATAATGGTCTTTCCGAGAGTCTTCATGGTCCTGTCCTTGCAGAGAAACTTGAACAATTGTTTCGTATGCTTCGATTGTGCCAATCTAGCGGCAGCAAGGTGAACCCAGACTGAATATTGATGGCTCTCTCTGCCTGAGTTTCGTGTAAAGGCAGAGACCCGGTTTACGCGGAAACATGCAGGTTGACGGCCTTCGGCCCCTTGCCACGACGATCCGGCTCCGTGTCGAAGCTGACTTTCTGGTTTTCAGTCAGTCCATCCAGGCCGGAGGCCTGTACGGCAGAGATATGCACGAAGATATCCGCGCCACCGTTGTCAGGCTTGATGAAGCCGAAGCCCTTGTCGATGTTGAAAAATTTCACGATGCCAGTCTCGGCCATGCCTTATGTCCCTCTCTCGCTGCCCGCCATGCCCGCGGACAGCACCAGTGTCTCAACCCCTTGCGGGAGTTTTCAGGCGGTTCTCGAATTTTAAGGAATTGTCCCGTCTCTCGAGCCTTGCCCAAAGACGACCTGTAAACATCGCTCTTGGACGAGGCGGACCGGAATATTTGCGTTCCCGGTGCGCAATTCTTTTTAGGACTTTCCAAGCTCGTAAAACGCCTGAACGGGTCAAGTGTGCTGTCTTTGTTCGCCTTTGGCAAGGGAAACTTTAAAGCGTCGGAAGCGCCTCGATCCCATGACTTGCGCGGAGTGTGCTGCCGTCGGCGGCAATTTTTCACCAGCCAGGCTACGCGTAGCTTTTTTCCATCGTCGACAACGGATTTCGTGCGCAAATTTTTTCGCGAATTCAGCCGGTTCGATCCCGTCGCCGGAGGACCTCGGGGACGATCTCGACGACGAGCATGGCGGCAAACATCAGGGCGCAGCCAACATAGCCGATCGGCGAGATGGTTTCCCCCAGGAGAAGCGCCCCAAGCGAGGCGCCGAACAGCGCTTCCGACGATAGGAAGATCGCTGCCTGCGACGACGTCGTATAGCGCTGGCCGATGACCTGCAGCGCGAAGGCGAGCCCCGACGAAAAAACGCCGACATAGAGGATTTCACCGAGCGAGGCGCGTATGATGTCGAAGCTGATCGGCTCCAGCGCCGCAGCGATAACAAGCCCGGCCACGGCGCTGACGGCGAATTGTACGGCGGACAGCATCAGCGGGCGGCCGCTCTCGGTCACGGCGGTGCCGGCGAGAGTGATCTGGATGGCCCAGAAGATGGCGCAGACGACCGTCAGCATATCGCCGACCGTCAGCCGCGACAGCGCGCCGCCGGACAACAGGAAAATGCCCAGCAGCGCCATCAGGGCGCCCGGCCAGACGATCCAGTGTGGCGGACGCCGGAGAATGCCGACGGCGATCAATGGCACGAAGACAACATAGAGGCCGGTGATAAAGCTCGAATTGGTGACGCTGGTGGTCAGGAGCCCGATCTGCTGCGTGGCAGCACCTCCGAACAGCGCAAGACCGATCAGGATAAAGGCGCGCCAGTGTTTCGGGCTGACGGGCGTGGCGGCGCGGCGGTTTTCGAACCAAGCGAACGGAAGGATGACGACTGCGGCCACGGCAAAGCGCAGGCCGATGAACCAGAGCGGCCCGATGGCCTGTATCGCCGTCGACTGGGCGACGAATCCGCCGCCCCAGATCGCGGCTGCGAGCAATAGAAGAAGATTCGCCTGAACGCGCGTCATGTCATGCAACTGGAACTTATGGGGAGAGCAGACTAGGCGCGAGTGCACCCTGATGGAGTGCGGCTTGTTAGCAGCTGCTTTTCAGGCAGGCAAGGTCAGGTTGTGCGGCTGCAGGGCTCAATCGACGGCGCGGGAAATCCGGATGAGCGCGCCGTCGGTTGCGTCGGTTGTAAGAAGCAATGCGCCGTCGGGGGCAACGATGACATCCCGCAGCCGTCCGAACGCGCCGGTGAACATCCTTTCGCGCTCGACTATTTTTCCGGAGGCATCCTTTTCCAGCCGCGAAAGCAGCTTGAATTTCAGCGCGGCCACCAGGAAGTCGCCGTTCCATTCGGGGAACATCTTGCCGCGATAAACGGCAAGTCCGCCAGGCGCGATCGAGGGATCCCAGTAAAACAGTGGCTGCTCCATGCCCTCCTTTTCGGTGCCGACGCCGATCTTTTCGCCGGAGTAGTCACGGCCGTAGGTGATGACAGGCCAGCCGTAATTCTTGCCGGCCTCGGGGTGGTTGATCTCATCGCCGCCCTTTGCGCCGTGCTCCACGCTGTACAGCGTTCCGTCGGCGCTGTCGAAGGTGAGGCCTTCCGGGTTGCGATGACCCTTGGACCAGATTTCCGGCAGTGCCTTTGGATTTTTCCTGAACGGATTGTCGACCGGTATGCTGCCGTCGGTATTGATGTGGATAATGGAGCCGGCGTCATCCTCGAAATCCTGCGCGCGATCCATCTCGCCACGGTCGCCAAGGCCGACGAACAGGCTGCCATCGGCCGCTATGGCGATGCGAGCGCCGAATTGCAGCCCGCCGCCACTGAGGCGGTTCATCAGGAACAGGCGCTTGACGTCCGTCAGCTGCTTTTCGTCCGGGGAGAGACGTGCGCTGTAAACAGCGGTGCCTGTTCCTCCGGGGCCGGCAATGGTGGCGGTAAAATACAGGGTGCGGCTGGTGGCAAATTGCGGATCGAGGGCGATGTCGAGCAGCCCGCCCTGACCGGTTGCCGCGATCTTCGGCAGGCCGGAGATCGGTGCCTCGATCGTGCCGTTGCGGACGATCCTGAGCGCGCCCGGCCTTTCGGTCACGATATAGGCGCCGTCGGGGAGAACTTCGACTGCCCAGGGGTGGTCCAGTCCGCTGGCAATCGTTTCGACCTGGACGCGGACCTTGTCCGTCTTGATGACCTCCATGTCGTCGGCCGCCGCCAGAGGTCCGGCCGACAGCAGAGCTGCAGATAGCATCGCGACGCGCATTCTGGTGGAAAGGGTCATCTGTTTCTCCCGGGATCGATAGCAGAGAGATCTGGGGGCGGAGAGGGCAGGTTCAAGCCATTGCCGTCGCGTCTCACGCCATCGTGTGATAGGCCGCGCGCGCGAGTTACACAAATAACGTCCCGGTGACGCCTTTCTGCTTGAAACGCGGCTGTACATTCGACATAGACCTTACCGCAGAAAACTGGTCCCACAGCGTTTCTGTTGTCTCAACCGAATAGGACCGATCATCATGGCCTTTCTTGCCGACGCTCTTTCCCGTGTGAAGCCTTCCGCCACCATCGCCGTTTCCCAGAAAGCGCGCGAGCTGAAAGCCAAGGGACGCGATGTGATCGGGCTTGGCGCCGGCGAGCCGGACTTCGACACGCCGGACAACATCAAGCAGGCTGCCATCGACGCGATCAATCGCGGCGAGACGAAGTACACGCCTGTCTCCGGCATCCCTGAACTGCGCAAGGCTATTGCGGCGAAGTTCAAGCGCGAGAACGGCCTCGACTACAGCTGGGAGCAGACAATCGTCGGCACCGGTGGAAAGCAGATTCTTTTCAATGCTTTCATGGCAACGATGAACGCGGGCGATGAAGTCATCATCCCGGCACCTTACTGGGTATCCTACCCGGAGATGGTGGCACTGTGCGGCGGTACGCCCGTCTTCGTGGCGGCGACCCAGGAAAACAATTTCAAGCTGACGGCGGCCGATCTCGAAAAGGCGATCACGCCGAAGACGAAGTGGTTCCTGTTCAACTCGCCGTCCAACCCGACAGGCGCGGCCTACAGCCACGCCGAGTTGAAGGCGCTGACGGACGTGCTGGTCCGGCATCCGCATGTCTGGGTCCTCACCGACGACATGTACGAGCACCTGACTTTCGGCGATTTCAAATTCGTCACTCCGGTGGAGGTCGAGCCTTCGCTCTATGAGCGGACGCTGACGATGAACGGTGTCTCCAAGGCCTATGCGATGACCGGCTGGCGTATCGGCTACGCTGCCGGCCCGCTGTCGCTTATCAAGGCCATGGACATGATCCAGGGCCAGCAGACATCCGGTGCTTCGTCGATTGCCCAGTGGGCGGCTGTCGAGGCGCTCAACGGTCCGCAGGATTTCATTGCCGCAAACAAGAAGATCTTCGAGGGCCGCCGTGATCTGGTCGTCGGCATGCTCAACCAGGCGAAGGGCATTTCCTGCCCGGTTCCGGAAGGCGCATTCTACGTCTATCCGTCCTGCGCCGGCCTGATCGGCAAGACCGCGCCATCGGGCAAGGTCATTACCAACGACGAGGATTTCGTCACGGAGTTGCTGGAGTCCGAAGGCGTTGCCGTCGTTCACGGTTCGGCCTTCGGTCTCGGCCCGAACTTCCGCATCTCCTACGCGACGTCCGAAGATCTGCTCGAAGAAGCCTGCCGCCGTATCCAGCGCTTCTGCGGCGCCTGCAAGTAAGCTTCAGATCTCTCGAGATTTTGAAGGCCCGTCAGCGATGGCGGCCTTTTTGGTATAAATGCGCTTTCTCGGGTCGAGCCCGAGGATGACGAAGTTTGGTGGTCTTGGCTTGGCAGAATGAGACGTCGGGGCGAGGCGGCGAGTTACGGACGTTTTTCCGTCTGGCGAGTCCTTCACGCGAACTGCGCACCACACCACCGAAGCCAACAGCAGCGCTGCCACCCCCTCGGCATCGTCATCCTCGGGCTTGACCCGAGGATCCATACGCAAGCCCGTTGGTCGGCTTCTGTGGAACGCCAAATACGCTGACTCGATGGCCGCCGCACATTGCGCGCAACGGGTGTCCGATCTCGACAAACCGTCCGCAACGATGGCCGATGCGTGTCTATGCGTCGAATTGACGACAGAGCGTATTGATATCCCGCAGCGCTTGGGCGTGGATCCTCGGGTCGAGCCCGAGGATGACGAAGTTCGGTGGTCTTGGCTTGGCAAAAATAGGCATCGGGCGAGGCGGCGATTTACGGACGTTCATTCGCCTGGCAAGTCCCACGCGAACTGCGCACCACACTACCGAAGCCAACAGCGCCGCCATCCCCGCCGCGTCGTCATCCTCGGGCTTGATCCGGGGATCCAAATGCAAGCCGGGTGTCCAACCTGCCATCCCGCATGAACTCGCTGCCGGCTTGATTCCGCCCGCGCAGCTATCGCGTTGATATCGCAGTCAAAGCCCTAATCCCGTGAGCATCACGAAGGTGGCGAAGAGGATGAAATGGGTCATGCCCTCGATGGCGTTTGTCTCGCCGTCGTTGAGATTGATAGCGGCGGCGACGAGGGTGATGACGACCATCACGGTTTGCACCGGGGACATCGCCATGACGAAGGGCTGGCCGGTGTAGAGGGCGATGCCTTCCATGACGGGCACTGTGAGAATGACTGTCGACAGAGAGGCGCCCATGGCGATGTTGACGGTCGCCTGCATGCGGTTTCGCAGAGCTGCGCGGAGGGCCGTGAGAATTTCGGGGGCGGCGGAGATTGCCGCGACGACTACAGCGGCGACGGCCGGTGGCGCACCGGTATCCTTCAGGCCAACGCTCATGAAGGCCGACATGAATTCCGCTAGCACGCCGATGATGACGACGCCGACGAGGATGGTGACGATCGACGCGGTGGTCGAATCTTCCGTCTCCTCGGCCTCGTGCGTGCTGCGCTTCTTCTCGGCGCGCGGATAGCTGTAGCTGAAGAAATAGCTGTGCTGGCCGACCTGCATGCGCAGGAAGAGGGCGTAGAGCGCGATCATCGCGAAGATCGTGAAGGCGGAATAATAGTGCCATTTGTCATGCGGCACGAATTCCGGGACGATCATCGATATGCCGATGGCCGTGAGGATCATCACGCCGTAGGTCTTGCCGGAATCGTCGTTGTACGACTGCTCGCCGTGCTTCAGACCGCCCAGCAGGGCGGCCAGCCCGAGAATGCCGTTGATGTCGAGCATGACTGCGGAATAGATCGTGTCGCGCACCAGCGTCGGCGAGCTTTCGCCGGTCATCAGGATGGCGAGGATGATGACTTCGACGGCAACGGCGGCCAGTGTCAGGATCATCGTGCCGTAGGGATCGCCGACCTTTGTCGCCAGGACTTCGGCATGGTGGGCGACGCGCATCGAGGCGATGACGATGGTAGCGATCAAGACGACCGCGCCGATTACAGCTGCCATCTGACCCATCTCGAGCACGGCATGCTCGAGGAAATACGCGGCGACAGCCACGGCGACGGCGACCAGCAACAGCCGCTCTTCCTTCAGAATAGTCGATATCGTCAACGGCCCCGGCCCCTTTGTTGGGGCCCCGGCCCCTTCAATGTTTCGTCCTATCTAAAGCAATGAGGCGCTACATCAAGCGTCGGCCGCCGCTCAAGTTGAAGTTGAGGGCATTTGGTGGGATAGTGCTAACAGGCTTGGGAGGGCCTTGTCTGCCTGCTCGATTTATCGGGAAGACAGACGTTATGGGCAGGAAACGGGAGACATGGATATGGTCAAGGTCACCTACGAAGTCGTTCCTCATGATGGCGGCTGGGCCTACAAGTTTCTGGACGTCTACTCGGAGACATTTCCGACGCACTCCGATGCGCTGCAGGCGGCGCGCATCGTGGCTGCGGAACAGCAGGTGGGCGGCGAGCCGGCCGAGATCAGCTATCAGGATGACAAGGGCAAGTGGCACGAGGAATATACCGACGGCGGCGACAGGCCGGAAACCGAGGTCGTCGACAGCAACTGGACAAAAAGCGGCGAGGGCGCATCGCCCGACGCTTGAGCGAGTGACGGCCTGCCGCGATGGCGGGCTTCAAGTCACTCTTCTGGGGTCATCCATCCGTTTCTCCCCGACATAGGCCAGCAATCCCGCCACGAGCGCATCGAAGGTGACGCGGCACCGCGGCGATCCCTTCAGGTTTTCATGCATGGCGACCCAAGTGCCGAGCGGCAGGCTTATCTCCGGCAGCAGGCGAACGAGGTCCGGATGGGCATTTCCAAGCGGAGACTGGCAGAGGCCGATGCCGACGCCGGCGCGGATGGCGGCAATCTGCGCCAGCGTGCTGTCGGCTTTAAACGAAAAACGCTGGGGATCGAGGATAGGGTAACGGCGGATCATCGAACGGATATAGGCGCTCTGGCGGTCGAAGCCGATCAGCCTGTGCCCGGCCAGCTCCTCGAGAGTGGTGGGTACGCCATGGCGCTCGAGGTAACGGCGATGGGCGAAGAACGCTATCGGGATATCGCCGATGCGCCGGACGACGAGGGCTGCCTGCGACGGCTCGGCCATCCGCACGGCGATGTCGGCCTGTCGGTGCAGCAGGTCCTCCACCGTGTCGGAGGCCGAGAGTTCTATCGTCAGGTCGGGATGGGCCTCCTGCAGGCCGGCCAGGATCGGCGGCAGGACTTCGACGCCTATGACTTCGCTGGCGCTGATGCGGACCGTGCCCGACACGCGGTCGCGCCGCGCGGAGGCACTGCGCAGCAAGGCGGCTGCAGTCGATTGCAGCGCCTCGGCATAGGGTCTCAAGTCGGCTGCGGCATCCGTCGGCAGCAGGCCGAGCTGCGAGCGGGTGAATAGCTCCGCGCCGATCGTTTGTTCCAGCGTGTCGATGTGGCGTCCGATGGTCGGCTGCGTCAGTCCGAGCTCGCGCGCTGCCGCTGACAGCGATCCATGCTGGAGCACGGCGAGGAAGCTGCGATAGAGGTCCCAGCTGGGTTCGTTCCTGTTCATGCATATTCGTATAGCATGTCCACATATTTCGGCAATTTCGTTTATGCGGCCTTGGGCGCATTGTCTCCTCATCGAACCAATGGAGACGACGATGCAAAATCAGATGGACATGAAGAAAACGGCACTGGTACTCGGCGCAACGGGTGGTATCGGCGGTGCGGTAGCGCGCGGGCTTTCCGCACGGGGTTGGCAGGTCGTGGCGATGAACCGTGACCCGGAAAAGGCCGCCTCGCGCTTGCCGGACTTTCTCTGGGTGAAAGGCGATGCGATGAATGCCGCCGATGTGCTTCGTGCAGCGCAGGGCGTCAGTGTCATCGTCCATGCGGTCAATCCCCCCGATTATGTCAACTGGGGCAAGCTGGTCCTGCCGATGATCGATAATACGGTCGCAGCCGCAAAGGCCGTTGGTGCCAGGATCGTGTTGCCCGGTACGATCTACAATTTCGGTCCCGATACCTTCCCGGAAATCACCGAGGAAAGCCCCCAGCATCCGACAAGCGTAAAGGGCGCGATCCGCGTCGAGATGGAACGGCGCCTGCAGGTGGCGGCGGGGCAGGGCGTGCCTGTCATCATCGTCAGGGCGGGCGACTATTTCGGGCCGCACGCGGATAGCAGCTGGTTTTCGCAAGGGTTGGTCAAGGCCGGCAAGCCGGTTGCGTCGGTCACCTATCCCGGCAAGCCTGGCATCGGTCATCAGTGGGCCTATGTGCCGGATGTTGCGGAGACGATGATCCGGCTTCTCGAGCGGGGCGATAGCCTGCCGGTCTTTGCCGTCTACCACATGCGGGGTTTCTGGGATGCCGACGGGCGGCAGATGGTGGCATCGATCGAGCGGGTCGCCGGCCGGCCGTTGAAGCGGGGAGGTTTCCCCTGGTGGCTGCTTCCCCTGGCAGCGCCGTTTGTCGGCTTCATGCGCGAATTGCGCGAGATGCGCTATCTGTGGTCGGAACCGTTGCAGATGCCGAACAACCGGCTCGTGGCTGCGATCGGCGAGGAGCCGCAGACACCCATCGATGTGGCGGTTCGTGCGACGCTGGAATCGATAGGCAGTCTTTGAGCCGGTCGCCAAAAAAAAAACCCCGCCATCGCGGCGGGATTTTCCTTGTATATGGTTTGCGATCAGGCGGCGCTGTCGAGCGTCGGGTAGTCCGTATAGCCTTCAGCGCCGTTGACGGCTCCGTAGAGCTTGGCGGGATCCATCGGCGTCAGCTCGGCATTCAGCTTCAACCGTGCAACGAGGTCGGGGTTGGAGATGAAGGGACGGCCGAAGGCAACGATATCGGCCTTGCCGCTGTCGACAGCTTCGATCGCCATTTCGCGGTCGTAGCCGTTGTTGACCATCCAGGCAGCCTTGCCGCCCGCAGCCTTGTAGGCGGCGTGCAGTGCCTGATAATCGAACGGTGTCTCGCCCTGCTGGAAGTCGCGCGGGCCGCCGGTCTGGCCTTCGATGACGTGGATATAAGCCAGGCCGTATTGCGCCAGTCCCTCGATCACGTAGGTAAAGAGCGGCTGCGGGTGCGGGTCGCTGCTGTCGCCGGCGGCGGTGACGGGCGAGAGACGGATGCCGGTGATACCGGCGCCGATTTCCTTGGTGATGGCCTCGACGACTTCGAAGAGGAAGCGGGCGCGGTTCTCGATCGAGCCGCCATACTGGTCGGTGCGGTCGTTGACGCCCGAGCGCAGGAACTGGTCGATAAGGTAACCGTTGGCGGCATGGATCTCGACGCCATCGAAGCCGGCATCGATAGCGGCACGTGCAGCCTTGCGGTAGTCCTCGACGATGCCGGGGAGCTCGGAGGTTTCCAGTGCGCGTGGCTCGGACGTCGGGACAAAGGTACCCTTGCCGTCCTGGATGATGAAGGTCTTGGCGTCGGCCTGCTTGGCAGTCGAGGAGACCGGCTTGCCACCGTTCGGCTGCAGGCTGTCGTGGGAAATGCGTCCGACGTGCCATAGCTGCACGACCATCTTGCCGCCTGCCTTATGGACGGCGTCGTTGACCTTGCGCCAGCCATCTAGGGCGTCCTTGGTGTAGAGGCCCGGTACGTCGGCGTAGCCCTGACCCTGCTGAGTGATGGCGGTGGCTTCTGTGATGATCAGGCCGGCGCTGGCGCGCTGCACGTAATAGGTGACGTTCAGGTCATTGGGTACGGCGCCCGGGGAATGGTTGCGGGTAAGCGGTGCCATGACGACGCGGTTGGCGATGGAGATATCGCCGAGCTTGGTCGGTTCGAACAGTTTTGTCATGGTATTTCCTCGTTGTTGGTGGTTGGGAGGTAGTGACTTATTCGGCAGCCGCAATGGCGTTGCGACGTGCACGTGGGGTTGCGAAGATGAGGGCGACGATGCCGAGGCCGACCAGCGCCAGCGCTGCAGCGGCGAGGGGTACGCGGGTCAGCCCAAAGCCGTTTGCGATCACCACGCCACCGGCCCACGCGCCGAGTGCATTGCCGACGTTGAAGGCGCCGATGTTGATGGTCGAGACAAGGTTCGGTGCGTCCTTGCCGTAGCGGAGCACACCGATCTGCAGGGCAGGGACGGCGGCGAAGGTGACGAAAGCCCAGACAAACAGGGTAATCTCGGCTGGAACAAGCGCTTCGCTGGTGACGCTGAAGATCGCCGATGTCAGCGCTATGGCGGCAAAGATAAGCGCAAGGCTGGTACCGAGGCGCCAGTCTGCAAGCCTGCCGCCGACGAGATTACCGACCGTCAGGCCAAGGCCTATCAGGAACAGGGTCCATGTCACGCCCTGGGGCGAGACGCCGGTGACATCGCGCAGGATCGGGGCGATATAGGTGAACAGCGCAAACATTGCCGCCGAGAAGAACACCGTCATCAGCAACGATAGCCAGAGGCCGGCGCCGCGCAACGCAGAGATTTCTCCCAAAATATTGCTCTTTGGGGCGGTTTCCGTTTTCGGCAAAACGAGCATCAGGCCGATGATCGATGCGACGCCGAGAATGGCGACGGCCCAGAAGGGTGCACGCCAGCCATAGGCCTGGCCGAGGGCGGTGCCGAGCGGTACGCCGAGCACGTTGGCAAGCGTCAGGCCGGTAAACATCAGTGCAACGGCACTCGCCTTGCGATCGCTGGCGACGAGGTTTGCCGCGGCAACCGAACCTATGCCGAAGAAGGCGCCATGGCAGAGCGCCGTCACGACGCGGGCAATCATCATGATCCAGTAGTCGGGAGCAAGCGCACACATCACGTTGCCGAGGATGAATACGCCCATCAGCATGATAAGTGCGGAGCGGCGGCGCAGGTGCGCTGTGGCGACGGCCATGATCGGTGCGCCGATTGCAACCGCCAGCGCGTAGCCGGTCACCAGCCAGCCGGCCTGTGGAATGGTCACCGCGAGGTCGCTGGCGACGTCGGGCAGGAGGCCAAGCACCACGAACTCCGTCGTGCCGATCGCAAAAGCGCTCAGCCCGAGGATGAATAGGGCTAAAGGCATTCTAGAGTTCCTTTTGAAGCGACGCGAGGAACTCGGCGATGATGGCCTCGTTACGTCGGTAGAAGACCCATTGGCCAAGCCGCTTGGTAGTCACCAGATCGGCGCGGTGCAGAGTGCCGAGATGGGCCGAGACTGTCGATTGGGAGAGGCCGCAGCGCTCAAACTGGCCGGCGCAGACCCCGAGTTCAAGCGGGTGATCCTGCGTCGCGAAATGCTTTTCCGGCTCTTTCAGCCAGCTGAGAATTTCCAGCCGGGTGGGGTGAGCCAGCGCTTTCAGAATTTCATCTCTGTCCATGATCCAGACCTGCATCGTGTTGAGACGATATGTATATCGGCTGGACACGATGCAATAGGACGGCGCGATCACATGGGCGTGATCGAGAAAGGCTAAAAAATAGGCAAAAAAAGAGGGCCACCGGTAAACCGGGGCCCTATAGGTATGAAGGTTAAAAACCTCCAGAGGGGAACAGCTTCTGCGGTGGAACTGGGAGGTAAAAGCCACCATGTGCATCAGCTGTGGGCAATATGTCTTCAATTTGTGCAGGTGGCAATGTTTTTTTGTGCACGGCAGCTATGCGTTTGTGCGTCGCAGCGACAAATCCGGAAAATTGGCAAAAAAAGAGGGCCGCCGGTCGAAACCAGGGCCCTGTAGGTATGAAGGTCAAAAACCTCCAGAGGGGAACAGCTTCTGCGGTGGAACTGGGAGGAAAAGCCACCGTATGCATCAGCTATAATCGATATGGTCGTAAAATGGGCAGGCATCAATGACTGTTTGTGCATATCGGCCATGTGGCAGGCACATGGCTCGTTAGCGCGGCTAATGATTTTGCCCTTTGCTAGAAGTTCCAGTTCCGAGCCTTGGCGACGATGAAGTCCCTGAAGACCTTGAGCTTCGCTGCGTTCTTCATTTCGTCCGGATAGGCAAAGTAAGTGTCGAAGGATGGCACGTCGGCGTTCAGCGACAACTGGATCAGGCCAGGGTCGCGGCCGACGATGTAATCCGGCAGCACGGCAATGCCGATGCCGAGCAGGCAGGCACGCTTGATCGAGGTCTGGCTGTTGATCTGCAGGTGCGACAATCGTTTGTTATCGGACGAGCGCCCGGCGACTTCCAGCCAGTTGATATCGAGCAGGTATTGCGGAGCGGGTTCGCCGAACGAGATGATCCTGTGATCGTCGAGATCGTCGACGGACTGCGGCTCGCCGTGGCGGTTGATGTAGGAGGGGGCGGCGTAGACGTGCATATGGACGGTGAACAGCTTGCGCTGGATCAGGTCCGATTGCTGCGGCTGTCGAAGACGGATGGCGCAGTCGGCGTGGCGCATGTTGACGTCCAGCTCCTCGTTGTCGAGGATCAGCTGGATCTGCATGTCAGGATAAAGCTGCAGGAACTCCTGAATCTTGTCCGTCAGCCAGCCTTGGCCAAGGCCGACGGTCGTGGTGACGCGCAGCTTGCCGCTTGGCTTGTCGGTGGTCTCCGTCAGCTGCATCTTGACGGTTTCGAGCTTCAACAGCACGTCATGGGCGGTTCGATAGAGCAGTTCGCCCTGCTCGGTGAGGATGAGGCCACGGGCATGGCGGTGGAACAGCTTGATGCCGACGTCCTGCTCGAGGGCGCTGACCTGGCGGCTGATGGCGGATTGGGACAGATGCAGCTTGTCTGCCGCATGGGTGAACGATCCGGCTTCGGCAGCCGCGTGAAAAATTCGCAGCTTGTCCCAATCCAATGGCATTCCGCTCCCCCTCATTGGCTGCTTCACTCCGCAGCCATCGCGACCGGCATAAGCCCGGTCAAGTAGCGCTCTGCCTCCAGCGCCGCCATGCATCCCATGCCGGCAGCGGTGATCGCCTGGCGGAACGTATCGTCGGTCACGTCGCCGGCGGCATAGATGCCTTCCACGTCGGTGGCAGTCGAATCAGGGGCCGTCCAGAGATAGCCGTTGTCCTTGAGCTTCAATTTGCCCTTGAAGAGTTCGGTCGCGGGCGCATGGCCGATGGCGACGAAGACGCCATCAATCGCCATGTCGGTGACAGTGCCAGCCTTGATGTCGCGCAGCCTGACGCCCGACACCGATGGCGGCATTGGCGGTTTGGCTGGCGTGCCGGTGATTTCGGCGATTTCCGAATTCCAGAGAACCTTGACGTTGGGCTTCTCGAACAGCCGCTCCTGAAGGATTTTCTCGGCGCGGAAGAAATCGCGACGATGAACCACTGTCACCGAGCGGGTGATGTTCGAAAGATAAAGCGCCTCCTCGACGGCCGAATTGCCGCCGCCAACGACGATGACGTCCTTGTTGCGATAGAAGAAGCCGTCGCAGGTAGCGCAGGCGGAAACGCCGAACCCCTGGAAATGCTGCTCGCTTTCGATGCCGAGCCATTTGGCCTTTGCACCGGTGGCGATGATCAGCGTATCGGCGGTCCATACGGTGCCGGAATCGGTGCTGAGGACGAAGGGGCGGCGCGATGTGTCGACCTCGGTGACGAGATCGTTGACGATCTCCGTGCCGACGTGCTTGGCCTGCTGCAGCATCTGCTCCATCAGCCAGGGGCCCTGGATCGGATCGGCAAAGCCCGGATAGTTTTCGACATCGGTGGTGATCATCAGCTGGCCACCCTGTTCCATGCCGGCGATCAGCACCGGCTTCAGCATGGCGCGGGCAGCGTAGACTGCAGCCGTATAGCCGGCGGGGCCGGAACCGATGATGAGCACCTTCGTGTGGCGGGCAGACATGAGGGAAGTCCTTTCAATGGCAGCGATGGGATGGTGGCCCTGCCTGCTAGCGGCATTGCCGTCGATCTTTCCCATGCGCTGCCTCATTTATGATTGTCGCATGCATTTATTCAAGGGCAGCCTTGCATTACCAACAGGGCAAATGGCCAACGGGCAAGATTCAGGCGTGCGCGGGAAACATTGTTGCGAATTTCTGCTCTTTATATAGAAGGTGCGACGGAGGAATTAAAGAAAGGCATGACCGTGCTGCGGGCAGAACTTGACGCCATCGACATAAAAATTCTTCGCGAACTGCAGCAGGACGGCCGCATGACCAATGTCGAGCTCGCCGACCGAGTCGGAATATCGGCGCCGCCCTGTCTCCGGCGGGTGCGCAAGCTCGAGGAAGCAGGCATCATCGAGGGTTACCATGCGATGCTCAACAGCCCGCGGCTCGGCTTCGATCTTGTCGCCTTCTGCATGGTCGGGCTGAAGCACCAGTCGGAAACCAATCTTAAGGCATTTGCCGCCACCACGCTGCAATGGCCGCTGGTGCGCCAGGCGTGGATGGTATCCGGAGACAGCGATTTCCTGCTGCATTGCGTCGCCCAGAACCTCACCGCTTTCCAGGATTTCGTCATCGAGGTTTTGACGGCCAACGAGCATGTGGACACCGTCCGCACCATGCTCACCATCCGCCAGGTCAAGAAGCTGGGATTGGTGGAACTCTAGGCATGTCCGATCGCCCCTGGCACCGTTCACTGATCAAGACGGGCACGCGCCTGCTGCTCGGCAGCGCGCGCGCGCATTTCCAGGATGCGTTTCCGGGCCTGTCCGTCGCACGGGCAACCGTGGATGCGCCGGGTGAGGTTCGCTATCGTGGCGCTGCTGTCGCGGCGCTGTCGAGCGCCTCTATCCTCCGAAGCCGCTCCAGCGACACGGTGGCGATCGTCGGCTCCGGCCCCTCGATAGCCGGTAACGATCTCTCCCGTCTGCCGCCGCAAACTGCCATTCTGCTGAACGGGGCCATCAGCCTGTCCGGCCAGCCGGTCGCAGACGCGCTGGCCGTTGCCGTCGAGGACGAGCGGTTCATCTGGCGACACTTCGATCTCCTGAAACAGCGGGTGAAGGACGATACGCCCTGCCTGTTTTCCGTCGAGGTGTTGCGGGCTATTTGCGAGATAGACTTGGGGTTCCTGCGCGACCGGATCATCGTGCTGATCGATGATATCCGTAAACCCTACGGTGCAAGGCGGCGGCGGTACGATACGATCCAGGCCTTCGATTTCATTCGCAGGGATGCGGCGGTCAATGCCGGCCTTTCGTTCGACCCGGATCGCGGGGTTTTTCGTGGTGGCTCGGTTGCCGTGTCTGCCCTGCAGTTTGCTCTCTATTGTGAACCGAAGACAGTCGGGCTGTTCGGCATCGACATATCCAACGCCCATCAGCCGCGCTTCTACGAGACCACTGGCGAAACCGCTTCATCCGGCATTGCGGACGCGGAAGCCCGCATCGTTGCACATTTCGTGCTTGCCAGGGCGGTTGCGGCTGAGCGGGGCATCGAGATCGTCAATTATTCGCCGGTGTCGGCACTGGCCGGTGCCGGCTTCGGCTATGACGACCGTTTTTCGCCCAGCAGGCCTGCATAGACGGCGGCGATAGCGGTGGCTTCCTTTTCCAGCGCAAAATTGCTGCGAACATGGACGACAGCGTTCTGGCCCTGGCGGCGGGCCTCGTCGGGATCGGCCAGATAGGTTTCGATGGCTGCCGTGAGGGCAGGGCCGTCGCCCGCCGGAGCGACCATGCCGGTCTCGCCCGGCACGATCATCTCGGCATAGGCACCGGCATCGGAGGCGACGACCGCCGTCTGCGAGGCCATGGCTTCCAGCGGCGTAAGGCCGAAACCCTCATTGCGCGAAGGCGCCACGTAGAGCGTTGCGCGGCGATACCAGGGGCGGATGTCGTTGACTTCTCCCATGAAGCGGATGCGATCCGACAGGCCGGCGTCAGCGACGGCCTTGGTCAAACCGTCGGCAAACACCTTATGCTCCGGTGTCACACGGCCACAGACGATCGCTACCCAATCGGGATGGTTGGGCAGCAGCTCAATCATTGCCTGAACGAAAAGATCTGTGCCTTTCTGGTGGCGCACGCGGCCGAAGCAGCCGATCAGGTATCGGCCGGGGAGGTCCGTCGCGGCCATGCGGTCGGCCGGCCCTTCCGGCGGATGGAACAGTTTTAGGTCGACACCATGCTGGATGACAGTGTGGGGCACCTGCAGGAAGCTGCCGGAACGGGTGCTGGTGGCGATGACGGCGTGCATGCGGCGAATCAGAAAACGCGTGTAAGCCGAATGGCGCCGTTGCGCTGCCGATGTGAACAGCAGCTTGATCGGCATGCGCAACACAGCCCGCAACAAGAGGCCAAACAGCATTTCATTGTTGCGGCGGGCATGCCAGACGCGAACCTTGTATCGGCGTGGCCGCACCCAGAGGCTCGGCAACTGGCTCCAGCCAAGTTTCGGCAGGTGCGGCGGCAAGCCTGGGCCGAGCGTTACGATGCGGGTGCCGAGCGCGACCTGCTTGGGAATGAGCTGCACGATGGTCGAGGTGACCCCCGACAATCGCCGCTTGAAATTCGGCGCGACGATCTCGGTCTCGCGCAGGTCTGCTGCCACCGGGCTCAGCCCCAGGTGATGGAGAGAATTTCGTAGGCTTTGGAACCGCCGGGGGCATTGACCTCGATGGAATCGCCGACTTCCTTGCCGATCAGCGCACGTGCGATGGGCGAAGATATGGAGATGCGGCCGGCCTTCACGTCGGCTTCCTGGTCGCCGACGATCTGGTAGGTCTTCTGTTCCTCGGTGTCCTCATCCACCAGTTTGACGCGGGCGCCAAACTTGACTGTGGTGCCGGACATTTTCGACAGGTCGATGACTTCGGCACGAGCCACAAGATCCTCGACTTCGCCGATGCGACCTTCGTTGTGGCTCTGGGCTTCCTTGGCGGCATGATACTCCGCATTTTCCGACAGATCGCCGTGGGCGCGAGCCTCGGAAATTGCCTCGATGATCCGCGGCCGTTCCTGCTGCTGGCGCCAGCGCAGTTCTTCCTGCAAATTGGCGAAGCCGCTCTGCGTCATCGGTACCTTGTCAACCATGTCTCTGTCCTTCAGTCCTATGTCGTAGCTGCCGACACAAAAGAAAACAGGTCCCGAAGGAAAACTTCGGAACCGTGCAATAGCCGCTATATGGGGCACTTATAACAGAATACGACCGCCGATTTCCAGAGAATTCGCACCGCAACGGTGCAAGTGCATGTGGTTCTTTTCGTTAGCCTGCTTACTTTATCGACAATCCGAAGCGGTCCGTCTTGACGATTAGTGATAGAACATATAGTGAACATGATATGAAAAAGTCGCTGAACGATCGTCTAGCCATTCTTTCCGATGCCGCCAAGTATGATGCGTCCTGTGCCTCCAGCGGTACCTCGACGCGCAGTTCGGCGAAGTCCGGCGGATTGGGGTCAACGGAAGGCTCCGGCATCTGCCATTCCTATGCGCCGGACGGAAGATGCATTTCGCTTCTGAAAATCCTGATGACCAACTTTTGCATCTATGACTGCGCCTATTGCGTCAACCGATCTTCAAGCAACGTCGAGAGAGCCCGGTTTACGGTCGAGGAGGTCGTCTGGCTGACGATGGAATTCTACCGGCGCAATTACATCGAGGGCCTGTTCCTGTCCTCCGGCATCATCCGCTCCTCCGACCACACGATGGAAGAGATGGTCCGGATCGCACGTGAACTGCGGACCACGCATAATTTTCGGGGCTACATCCATCTCAAATCCATTCCGGAGGCGTCGCCGAAGCTGATCGAGGAGGCGGGGCTTTATGCCGACCGCCTGTCTCTTAACATCGAGCTTCCGACCGATGTCGGCATCACCCGTCTGGCGCCGGAAAAGAAGCCTGCCGGCATCCGCCAGGCGATGGGTGCGCTGCGGCTGAAGATCGAGGAAGCCAGCGATCCGACGCTACAGAGCAAGAAGCGCAAGCGCTTCGCGCCGGCCGGCCAGAGCACTCAGATGATCGTCGGCGCCGACGATGCGAACGATGCAACCATTCTCGGGACCAGCGCACGGCTTTACGGCAGCTACGGGATGAGGCGGGTCTACTATTCGGCATTCAGCCCGATCCCCGATTCGTCGAAGAACCTGCCGCTGATCAAGCCGCCGCTGATGCGCGAGCATCGCCTTTACCAGGCGGACTGGCTGTATCGATTTTACGGCTTTGGGATCGCCGAGATTACCGGCCAACAGGCGGGTGGCATGCTGGATCTCGATCTCGATCCGAAACTGGCCTGGGCGCTTGGCAACCGAAACGCATTCCCGGTCGACATTAACTCCGCTGAGCGCGAGACGCTGCTGCGGGTGCCGGGGCTCGGCACGAAGACGGTCAAGGCCATTCTGTCGGCCCGTGGTTTTTGCCGGCTTCGGATCGAGGACCTCGCGCGCCTCGGAGTGTCCGTGAAGAAGGTGCAGGCTTTCATCGTTGCCGAGGGCTGGAGCCCGCGAAAGCTGGCCGACCGGCAGGATCTTCGTGCCATGTTTGCGCCCAAGCCCGTACAGTTGACGCTGCTCTGATGGGTTCGGCAGCGATGCGTCGTGTAACGCTGAAGGGTAGGGGTGACTTGGCCGAATGGCGCGACGTGGCGCGGCGGCTGCTTGCGGAAGGTGTGTTGCCCGAGGCCATCGACTGGCACGAGGCCACGTTGGGCGGAGACCTGTTTGGCACTGCTGGCGAGCGCCTGTTGCTGGAGCCGACGGAGCTTCCATCAGGTTGCGAGGCGGGCGTCAGGCCTGCAGGCTCATCACCCGTTTCCGTGCCTCCAGCCTTCATCAGCTTGGCGGAGGCCGTGATCTGTCATTCTGATCCCGGTCGTTTTGCGCTGCTTTACCGCATCCTGTTTCGTCTTTGCAGCGACCGCCATCTGCTCGGCATGGTCTCGGATGTCGATGTTCACCGGGCGCTGATGCTGCAGAAGTCTGTCCGTCGGGACTGTCACAAGATGACCGCCTTTGTGCGATTCAAGGAGGTGGATACCGCGCTGGCATTGCCGCGGCGGCGCTTCGTTGCCTGGTTCGAGCCGGACCATCATATCGTCGCCCGCAGCGCGCCGTTCTTTCAGCGCCGGTTTAACGACATGGACTGGCTGATCGCCACGCCGCGCGGCTCGGCCGCCTGGGACGGCACCCAATTGACGATCTCCGATCTGCCGGTTGAAAAACCATCGCTGACAGACGAGGCGGACACGCTGTGGCGCACCTATTTCAGCAATATCTTCAATCCTGCACGATTGAAGGTGAAGGCCATGCAGGCCGAGATGCCGAAAAAATATTGGAAAAACCTGCCGGAGGCCGATCTCATTCCCGGTCTCATCGCCGGCGCCGAGGCCAGCGTGCTGGCGATGGCAAGGCGCGCGGCAACCGAGCCGCTGCCGTTTCACCAGAGGCTGCAGGCGGCGGCAGCTGCCGAGCAAATGCCCGTATCGGCGGCGCCAGCGGGCAGCATGGAAGGGCTGCGGGAGGCGGCCCGCCAATGCACCCGCTGCGAGTTGCACTGCCACGCCACGCAAACGGTGTTCGGTGAGGGGCCTGTCGACGCATCGGTGATGGTGGTTGGCGAGCAGCCGGGCGATCACGAGGATCTTGCAGGCCGCCCGTTCGTTGGCCCGGCCGGCAAGGTCTTCAACCAGGCGATCGACGATGCCGGCATAGACCGGACGACGCTCTACGTGACCAATGCCGTCAAGCATTTCAAATACGAACTGCGGGGCAAGCGGCGCATCCACCAGAAGCCGACGATGGGCGAGGTCCGCCACTGCCGCTGGTGGCTCGACGGAGAGCGTGCGCTGATCCGCCCGAAACTGACCGTGGCACTCGGCGCTACGGCGCTGTTCGCGCTAACCGACAGCCGGGAGAAGCTCGAGGATATGAGGGGCCGTCCGGTTCCGCTGGCAGATGGCAGCAAACTGTTTGTTACCGTCCATCCGTCCTATCTGCTGCGCATTCCCGACGCGGGGCGCAAGGCTGAGGAACTGGCGCGGTTTCAAGCGGAGATTCGTTCTATAAGG
Organism: Rhizobium sp. B21/90; assembly: GCF_019355815.1. NCBI lineage: Bacteria > Pseudomonadati > Pseudomonadota > Alphaproteobacteria > Hyphomicrobiales > Rhizobiaceae > Rhizobium > Rhizobium sp. B21/90. Next base: position 1,605,295 of record NZ_CP072162.1, read on the forward strand.
GCCCTCATGACGTGATGGAGGCTGGTCCGCGTTCCACGCCATAGCGGGATGGAAAATTCAGCGGTGCATATGGACCATCCATAGGTCGCCCCTCTTTTCGCTCGATGACTGATTGATGGATGATCGCGCCGTCCGGAATGAGACGATGATCGCAAAACGGTATGTAAATGCCTTTTGTATTTCCGCGTCTTTTCCAGGAAGTCTCCGGCACGCGGCGAGGGACGCATTCGAGGACCTTCCACATGGCTGTCATCGAGTCGTGCATTTTCGCCAAGGGATCCAGTTTGACGTAAACCTCCTTCGGATCGTCTCCGAGGACTATTTTGTCAATCGTTGGCTGGCTGTAATCCAGCCCAGTAGGCATAGTTTCGCGGATCATCCATTCGAGCGGTATTTTGATAATTGCGCTCTCTTTTTCCGGGTATCCGCCACCGACGTCGCCATGCACGCCCGTGAACCAGACTTCCTTGGAATTCTGCATCTCGGGGTTCGCAGGCCGGAATGGACCACCCCAATATTCCTGGCCGGCGGCCCAGGGCATCGGATTGAACATCGTTCGACGCTCGTCAATCGCCAATGCCTGTCGCACCCATTCGACACTGGGGTTGGTATTGGTAAAAGGCAGGGTTTTAAGCTGCGGCATCCATTTTCCCGACTCGATGATCGAGGCTACGGTGTCGAAGAGGCCCAGTAATTTGATCTTGGGCCTGTAGGTCTTCAATGTCCGTTCGTAGAGACGCATGCTGGTGAACGCAGATGGGGCATCGTCCGTCGCGCGTTCGGCGGGCGTACAGACTGTCTGCTCGATGTCGGGGATGCCCTTATAGGTCCGGTATGCGTAGTCGATGAGATTGACATGGTACTTGCTGACAATTCCCAAGGCGTGAATGAAGCCAGCAAGAACGCGTGCAGAATAGGCACCGCGACTGAAACCGAAAATATAGATGCGGTCGTCTTCACCAACCCGTTTGCCATCCGGCCCTCGGGGTGCGCGTTGATAATTATCAACGATGAAACGGTAGGCGTCCTTGACGTTCTGGTCGAACCCCCACCCCGTGGCCAGACCCCATATCTCGACGGCCCTGCGGTATGCCTTGGACCAGGCATTTGCCGCTCCAAACGTTCCCACGCCGGGGTCGTAATATACGATCTGCCGGTCGGTGCGTCGCAAGATGCCGAAGAGCCGCAGTATATTGGTGCGGTCGGCCGATATCTCGTTGGATGTGCCGTCGAATAATATGACTATGTTTTTGGCCATGTCGCACGCCTCCGAAGCTATAGCAAAGCTAATAGCATCGGAGGCGTTTTTGCGCAGGGCGATTTATGCTGACTGCACCGCAGTCATGCTTCGGGTGTCTTCAACGAAAATAGCTCTGCAGCGGCCGGACTTCCAGATTGCCGGCTTTCAGGGCCTGGATCGCCATGGCGGCGGCTTCGGCGCCGGCCATGGTGGTGTAATAGGGCACCTTCTGCATCAGCGTTGCGCGGCGTATCGACTTGGAGTCCGAGATCGCCTTGTTGCTGTCCGTCGTGTTGATGACGAGCTGGACCTGGCGGTTGCGGATGGCATCCTCGATGTGCGGGCGGCCTTCCAGCACCTTGTTGATCTTGGTCGTGGCGATGCCGTGTTCGGCGAGGAAGCGGGCCGTGCCGCCGGTTGCCATCACCTTGAAGCCCTGTTCGACGAGCATGCGGATGGCCGGCAGGACGCGCGGCTTGTCGTCGTCGCGCACGGCTACGAAAACCGTGCCGCCGCGCGGCAGTTCGACGCCGGCGCCGAGCTGAGCCTTGGCGAAGGCGAGAGCGAAGTCGGTATCGAGGCCGATGACTTCACCGGTCGAGCGCATTTCAGGGCCGAGCAGTGTGTCGACGCCGGGGAAGCGGGCGAACGGGAAAACGGCTTCCTTGACGGCAATGTGCTTGAGGTTGCGCGGATCGGGCTTTTCACCGTAGGCAGCAAAAGCTGCGTCGAGGCTTTCGCCAGCCATGATACGGGCAGCGATCTTGGCGATCGGCGCGCCGATGGCCTTGGCAACGAAAGGCACGGTGCGCGAGGCGCGCGGATTGACTTCGAGCACGTAGACGACGTCGTCCTTGATGGCGTACTGGACGTTCATCAGGCCGACGACATTCAGCGCCTTGGCCATCGCCTTGGTCTGGCGTTCCAGTTCGTCGATCATCTCCGATGAAAGCGTGCGTGGCGGCAACGAGCAGGCGCTGTCGCCGGAGTGGATGCCGGCTTCCTCGATATGTTCCATGATGCCGGCGATGAAGGCATTCTCGCCATCGGCCAGGCAATCGACGTCGATCTCGATGGCATTCGACAGGTAGCTGTCGAACAGCAGCGGGTTCTTGCTGAGCAGCGTGTTGATCTGGCCGGTCTTGTCGTTCGGATAGCGCTGCTTGATGTCCTCGGGCACCAGGCCCGGCACGGTGTCGAGCAGGTAGGTCTGCAGCATCGATTCCGAATGGATGATCTGCATGGCGCGGCCGCCGAGCACGTAGGACGGGCGGACAACGAGCGGGAAGCCGATTTCCGAGGCGACGACGCGGGCCTGCTCGACCGAATAGGCGATGCCGTTGTTCGGCTGGTTGAGGTCGAGCTTCATCAACAGCTTCTGGAAGCGGTCGCGGTCTTCGGCGAGATCGATCATGTCAGGCGCTGTGCCGAGGATCGGGATGCCGTTCTTTTCCAGCGCTTCGGCAAGCTTCAGCGGCGTCTGGCCGCCGAACTGGACGATGACGCCGACGACTTCGCCGCTTTCCTGCTCGGCGCGCAGGATCTCGATCACGTCCTCGGCCGTCAGCGGCTCGAAATAGAGCCGGTTCGAGGTGTCGTAGTCGGTCGACACGGTTTCCGGGTTGCAGTTGATCATGATCGCTTCATAGCCGGCATCCTGCAGCGCGAAGGCGGCGTGGCAGCAGCAATAGTCGAACTCGATACCCTGGCCGATGCGGTTCGGACCGCCGCCGAGGATGACGACCTTCCTGGCTGACGTCACATTGGCTTCGGAGCGCGCTTCGCCGACGAAGGGCGTCTCGTAGCTCGAATACATGTAGGCAGTCGGCGAGGCGAATTCGGCAGCGCAGGTGTCGATCCGCTTGAAAACCGGACGCACGTTGAGGGCATTGCGCTTCTCGGCCACTTCCTTCGGACGCTTGTTGGTGAGGGTCGCCAGGCGCGCGTCGGAAAAGCCCATGGCCTTCAGCATGCGCAGATTGACTGCATCGTCCGGCAGGCCGTGTTCGCGAACACGGGCTTCCATGTCGACGATGGCCTTGAGTTGCGCGATGAACCATGGGTCGATCTTGCAGCCTTCGTGCACCTCTTCGGCGCTCATGCCCATGCGCAGCGCCTGGGCCACCATGCGCAGTCGGTCCGGCGTCGGCGTGCCGATGGCGGCGCGGATGGCGTTGCGGCTGCCTTCGCCTTCCTCGGTGCCGGGGATCTCGATCTCGTCGAGGCCGGTGAGGCCGGTTTCAAGGCCGCGAAGCGCCTTCTGCAGGGATTCGGCAAAGGTCCGGCCGATGGCCATGACTTCGCCGACCGACTTCATCGCGGTCGTCAGCACAGGCGAGGCGCCGGGGAATTTCTCGAAGGCAAAGCGCGGGATCTTGGTGACGACGTAGTCGATCGACGGTTCGAACGAAGCAGGCGTCGCGCCGCCGGTGATGTCGTTGTCGAGTTCGTCGAGCGTGTAGCCGACCGCGAGCTTGGCGGCGACGCGCGCAATCGGGAAGCCGGTCGCCTTGGAGGCCAGCGCCGATGAGCGCGAAACGCGCGGGTTCATCTCGATGACGACGAGGCGGCCATCGGCCGGGTTGACGGCGAACTGCACGTTTGAGCCGCCGGTCTCGACGCCGATCTCGCGCAGAACGGCGATCGAGGCGTTGCGCATCATCTGGTATTCTTTGTCGGTCAGCGTCAGGGCAGGCGCGACTGTGATGCTATCGCCGGTGTGGACGCCCATCGGGTCGATGTTCTCGATGGAGCAGATGATGATGCAGTTGTCCGCCTTGTCGCGGACGACTTCCATTTCATACTCCTTCCAGCCGAGCACCGATTCCTCGATCAGCACCTCCGTGGTCGGCGAGGCGTCGAGGCCGGAGCCGACGATCTCGAAGAATTCCGAGCGATTGTAGGCAATGCCGCCGCCGGTGCCGCCCATGGTGAAGGACGGACGGATGATGGCGGGCAGGCCGACGACGTCGATCGCCTGGGCTGCCAGAGCCATGGCGTGGCTCATGTAGCGCTGCTTGCGGTCCGTTTCGCCGAGGTTCCAGGTGTTTTCGAGGTCGTCAAGCGCTGTGTCGAGCTCGGCGCCACTCAACCGGGACCTGACCTCGTCGCGCGCTGCTTCGTGGCGGTTGCGATCAAGTTCCTTGATGTCGGTGGCGTTGGCCAGCAGCGACTTCGGCGTTTCGAGGCCGATGCGGGCCATGGCTTCGCGGAACAGCGCGCGGTCCTCGGCCATGTCGATGGCGGCCGGCTTGGCGCCGATCATCTCGACATTGTAGCGATCGAGCACGCCCATTCTCTTCAGGGAGAGCGCAGTATTGAGCGCGGTCTGGCCGCCCATGGTCGGCAGCAGCGCATCGGGACGCTCCTTGGCAATGATCTTGGCGACGACTTCAGGGGTGATCGGCTCGACATAGGTGGCGTCGGCCAGATCCGGGTCGGTCATGATCGTCGCCGGATTAGAGTTGACGAGGATGACGCGGTAGCCTTCCTCTTTCAGTGCCTTGCAGGCCTGGGTGCCTGAATAGTCGAATTCGCATGCCTGACCGATGACAATCGGCCCCGCGCCGATGATGAGGATCGATTTGATGTCTTCGCGCTTCGGCATGATCTCTATCCATTTTCTGCGTGCGCCAAAAACCAGCCAGGTGTGTCCACCGGCCGGGCGCGCGCTCTGCATCTCAAAAGGCTAGAAGCGGCTTATAGGCAAATGTTTTTGCAAACGGAACCCCATAAATCGTCCAATCGACAGGATTCCGATTGCTGCCTACCTTGCGGCGTGATCGGGCACCACCAGGACGCGGATTTCGCCGGGGCGGGCCGGCTGGCGGATGGCTTCGGCACCGTCTGTCATGCCGACGACGCGGGAGATGAGTGGGGCAACGTCGACGGCGCCCGAGGCAATGAGATCGGCGGCGCGGCGGTGGGTGAACGGGTTGATGAAGGAGCCGATGAATTTCAGTTCGCGGAACAGAAGGTCGAAGGGCTCGATCGGCACGGTCTGCCCCTGCGGCATGACGCCGAGGATGACAACGGTGCCGCCGCTCTTTGCCATGCGCGTCGATTGCTGCACCGTCTCGGCGACGCCGGCGCATTCGAACACCACATCGGCACCGCCGGGCAGCAGGCCATCCGGCCCCGATATGGCGGCGATGGGGTCGCTGAGGCTGGGATCGAGCGTCGCGGTGGCGCCGAGGCGCTCGGCAAGGGCGCGCTTGTCCTTGTGACGGGTAACTAGGACGACGCGGGTGGCGCCGGCCAACCGTGCCAGTTGCACGACCAGAAGGCCGATGACGCCGCCGCCGAGCACGACCACCGAGGCACCGGTTTCGATTTTCGCCATGTCAACGCCATGCAGGCAGCAGGCGAGAGGCTCGCAGAAGGCGCCGTGCAGCGGGTCGAGCCCGAGCGGCAGTTCGAAGGCCTGGGAGACGGGCAGGATCGCGTAGTCGGCAAAGCCGCCATCGCGGTGGATGCCGATCGCCTGCAGCCGTTCGCAGAGGTTGACGCGGCCGCTGCGGCACTGGCTGCAGAGGCCGCAGGAAATGTTCGGATCGCAGGTGACGCGCATACCGGGCGCAAAGCCTGTCGTATCTGGGCCGACAGCCTCGACGATGCCGGCAAATTCGTGGCCCAGCGTCACCGGCGGTGCGGACGGGAATTCGCCGTGGAGGATATGGCGATCCGTGCCGCAGATGCCGCAAGCCTCGACGCGGACGAGCAGTTCGCCTCGACCGGGCACCGGCTTTTCGATCTCGCTGACGGTCAATTGGCCGATGGCGTCGAGACGTATGGCTTGCATCGATGTCTCCTCCCAGAGAGATATATGGACTGGCGGGCAATGGTCGTCAAAAGCCTTGCCGCGTCAAGGCTATCTGCTGCTATTATAACCAAATTCTCGTCCGCGTCGGCCTCTCGACTTCGGGCAGCCGTCGGGTATGATCGAGCCAGCCGACGTTGGATCGGTGGCCTTGTGAGGTGCCGTGCCATGACCCTCGAACCGCTGCTGTCGGCTTCGCCCGCCATTCACATCCATGTGGTTGCCGTGGTCACATCAGCGCTGCTCGGCGCCTACCTGCTGTTGCGGCGCAAGGGGACGTGGCTGCATCGGCTGCTTGGTAAGATCTGGCTTTTGCTGATGGCCGTCGGGGCGTTTTCCAGCTTCTTCATCCATGAACTAAACGTCTTTCATGGCTTCAGCCCGATCCATCTTCTGTCGGTCTTCGTCCTCTATTCCTGCGTCCAGGCGATTGTCGCTGCTCGCCGGCATGACATTGCGCGTCATCGTCGTGTTGTCCTGGGACTTTATTTTGGTGGTATCGGGGGTGCCGGCGCCTTCACGCTGCTGCCGCACCGGATCATGAACGCTGTGGTCTTTACCGGTCACGAGACGATGCCCCTGCTGCTGCTGGTGGCGATGGCATTATTCCTTGCATGGGCCGCCTGGGGCGCCCGGAGCATTCCCGTCTGATGTGCGATGTTGGCCTTCGCGACTGGTCATCGGGCATGCGGCGGATATATAGGCTTTAACGGGATATCCGTGAGCGCAGCCGGGGAGACAGGTCATGGAATGGAAGGGACGTCGACAGTCCGACAATATCGAGGATGAGCGTGGCTCTTCAGGAGGCACCGGACCGCTTGGCGGCGGTGGTGGAGGTTTCAACTTTCCGGGCGGTGGCATGCGGCGGGCCGGCGGCGGCCTCAGCATTGGCACGATCGTCGTCCTGGTGGTGATCTACCTCATTCTCAAGGCGATGGGCATCGACATGCTGCAGATCCTCAGCCAGGGTGATACCGGCAATACCGGCTCCAGCTACCAGCAGAGCAACTCGGCGCCGCAGAACCCGGGCAACGATGAAACAAAGGCGTTCGTCGCCACCGTGCTTGCCGAGACCGAGGATACCTGGGGCGGCATCTTCAAATCCATGGGCAAGACCTATGAGGACCCGAAGCTGGTGCTGTTCACCAACAGGCTGAACTCGGGCTGCGGCCTAGCTTCCACCGCGTCCGGGCCGTTTTACTGCCCGTCCGATCGCAAGATTTATCTTGACATGGGATTCTTCCAGGAGATGAAGGACAAGTTCGGTGCTTCAGGCGATTTCGCGCAGGCCTATGTCGTCGCGCACGAAGTCGGCCATCACGTCCAGAACCTGCTCGGCATCCTGCCGAAGGCCGATCAGGCGCGCAGCCAGATGAACGAGGTGGACAGCAACAAGATGTCCGTTCGCATCGAGTTGCAGGCTGACTGCTTTGCCGGGATCTGGGGCAAGTTTACGCAGCAAAAGGGCATTCTCGACAGTGGCGATTTGGAGGAGGCGTTGAACGCAGCCCAGCAGATCGGCGACGACACGCTGCAGAAGAAGAGCCAGGGCTATGTCGTGCCTGACAGCTTCAACCACGGCACATCGGCGCAGCGTGTCAAATGGTTCAAGCAGGGCTTCGACAGCGGCAAGCTGACCTCCTGCGACACGTTTTCGAACCCGGTCTGAGCGAACGCTCGCTGTCCGGTTTGGTATCGATAAAGGCCGGCATTGCAGGGATACTGCGATGCCGGCCTTTTGCTTTTTAAGCGTATTTCATGGCATTGAGGTCCGACAGCAGCGTCGGGCCGGTTGGGCGCCAGCCGAGCGCTGCCTGCGTGTGGGCGCTCGATGCGGGCATGTCCATGCCGACAAACATGCCCATCCAGCCAAAATGCTCCGACGCCTTTTCAGGTGCGATCGAGACGACCGGCACGTTGAGACCCCGCCCGAGGGCTTCGGCGATTGCACGGCTCTCGATGCCTTCCTCGCCAACGGCGTTATAGCGCGCTCCCCGTTCAGCCTTTTCGATGGCGAGCCGATAGAGGCGCGCGACATCCAGGAGATGGCCGGCAGGCCAGCGATTGCGGCCATCGCCAACATAGGCCGAGACGCCTTTCTGCCTCGCTATATCAAGTAGCGGCGTGATCAGGCCCTGTTTGTGCGTGTCGTGGACCTGCGGCAACCGCATCACCGAGACGTTGATCCCCCGTTCCAGAAGCGCGTTGCCGGCAAACTCCGAGGCAATGCGTGGATTGGGATGGCTGACATCGAACACGTCTTCGGTGGCAGGCTCGCCAGGGCCGCGGCTACCGATGCCGGTGCCTGATGTGATGACCAGCGGCCGGTCCGAACCGGCAAGCGCCGATCCCAGCGCTTCGATGGCTCGCCCGTCTTTTGCGCAGTTCTCGACAAATCGCGAGAAGTCGTGGTCGAAGGCGGCGTGGATGACGCCGTCCGCCTTTGCCGCTCCGCTGCGCAGGCTGTCGGTGTCCTCCAGCGTTCCACGGTGGACTTCGACACCTGCTGCAGCCAAAGCCGCAGCACCTGCATCCGAGCGCGTCATGCCGATCACCTGATGGCCTGCCTTGAGGAGTTCGGGCACGAGGGCCGAACCAATGAAGCCGGTAGCACCGGTCAGAAATATACGCACGATAGACCTCCTTGTTGGTTGCAATCACTATCGCCGACATATTTATCCTGTTAAAGTAGTGACCTTATCAGGGTATAAACTATAACGGGATCGCCATGCCGACAAATGCCGCAGGTTCACTGGCGTCCTTCCTGAAGGATCGTCGCACACGGCTCGACCCGGCAGCGTTCGGGTTCTCCGGGCGCAGGCGGACGCCCGGATTGCGCAGGGAGGAAGTTGCCCAGCGCGCCAATATCAGTCCGACATGGTACACATGGCTGGAGCAGGGGCGCGGTGGCGCACCGTCTGCCGACGTCCTGAACCGGATTGCCAGCGGGCTGATGCTGACAGAGCCGGAACGCGAGCATCTGTTCATGCTTGGTCTCGGGCGGCCACCCGAGGTCTGCTACAAATCGGTCGAGGGCGTCTCTCCCCGTCTTCAACGACTGCTGGATACGCTCGACGCCAGTCCTGCGTTCATCAAGACAGCCACCTGGGATGTCGTCGCCTGGAACCAGGCCTCTGCGGTCGTTTTGACGGACTACGGCGCACTTCCGGCCGAGCAGCGCAATATCCTGCGCCTGATGTTCTGCAACCCAGCCATTAAGGGCAAGCAGCACGACTGGGAAAGTGTCGCGCGCGTTGTCGTCAGCGCCTTCAGGGCCGATGTGGCGCGGGCAGGTGCGGTGTCCGAGGTTGCCGATCTCGTCGAGGAACTGTGTCAGGCCAGCCCCGAATTCACGGCGCTATGGCGGGAAAACGACGTCAAGATCCACGGCGATGGCCTGAAGCGGATCCATCATCCGATCCTCGGCCTGGTTGAACTGGAATACTCCGCCTTCGCCGTCGATGGCCGGCCCGATCTCAGCCTGTTCATCTACAATCCAGTCGACCCAGGTATCGCCGACCGCATCCGCGTGCTTGCCGCGGACCGTCAACGTGCTCGTGAGGGAAAGTCGATCTGAACGCCGCCGGAATAGCCTGAGAGACGTTTCAGCCGGCGGACGCCCGCTTCTCCAGGAGCTGTTCGAAAGCCGCCTTGATCTTCATGACATGCGGCGTCTTGTATTCGAAGCCTTCATTGTGGAGATGGACCAGCATGGTGGCATTGACCTCGAAGACCACGACCTTGCCACTTGCATCGATGGAGCAGTCGATGCCGAAATAATCGAGATTGACGATGCGCCTGATGGTCTCGAGGGCTGCCATGGCGGATGGGCCGAAGACATGCGTCGGCTTTTCCAGGAAAGCTTGTTCCTCCCGGCGCATCCATTCGAGTTCCGTCATGCGTGTCGAGATATGATGGACTTTCCAGCTTTCGCCGATCGCCAGATGGTAGGGAAAGATCTCGTCGCCGACGAAAATCAGCCGGTATTTTCGAAAGAAACCGTCCTGCGAGCGATAGTCTACGAAGTCTGTGAGATAGAGCGGCTGATCGCCGGCTTGCTCGGCAAAAGTCCGCAATTCTTGCCGGCTGGCCACAACTTCCATCATCTCGCCACCATGCGTGCCGGCATGGCGCACGATCAGCGGAAAGGCGTGGCTCTCACCATCGGCAAGGCGGCGCAGGAGTTCGGCCGCGCCGATACGGCTGGTAGCGGGCACGACGGTATCGCGGACGGCGACCAGGCGCCGCGAGATTGTCTGGCGGTCGGTTCCGACGATCAGCGCCGGATGATTGATTACCGGTTTGCGCAGAGAAGCGACGAGTTCACCGAGAGCGCCGATCATGTCGAGGCCGAGGTCGGCGTCGGAGATGAGGTTGACGACGACGTCGGCATTTTTGGCGAGTGCCGCGACATCGTAGTAATGGTTCTCCAGCACGATCACGAGGTCCGTATCGAAGCGGACATTCCGGATGAGATCTTCGTAGGGTGTATTGCCGGCAAAGGGCGAGAACAGCATCAGCGCCCGGAAGGCTGCCGGCTGCTGTGATGCCGGATAGCTGCAGGCCACGCCAGCCTTGGCGGCAGCAAGAAAGCTCGCCCTTGCGGCATCGGTGTTGCCGAGGTGCAGTTCGGCGTTGCCGCAGAGAAGCAGCGCGTCCTGATTGCCGGGTTCGAGTGCCAGAACCGCACGAGCGGCCAGCAGGGCATCATCCATCTTTCCCGCAGCCTTCAGGGCTACACCGAGGTTCGTCATGCATGAGATATCATCGGGCGAGAGCGTCAGGGCGCGTTCGTAGGCCGCAATCGCCTGGCCAAGATTGCCTGCCTTCTGCAGGAGATCGCCGAGCAACGACCAGGACGAGACGTCGGCCGGCTGAAGCGTGCAGGCGCGGGCAGCGGCATCGATCGCCGCCGGCAGATCGCCCAGCGATTCCAGCACATGGCTGCGCTTGACGAAGGCAGGGGCATGATCGTTTTTCAGTGTAATCGACCGGTCGAGACTGGAGAGGGCTTCCTGCAGATGCCAGCCCTCGGCCTGCAACTCGCCGCGGCTATACCAGCAGGCAGCATCGTCCGGCCTCAAGGTCACGAGCCTGTCGTAGCATTGCAAGGCACCTGCCGCATCGCCCGTCGATCGCAGTGCCATCGCCAGGCCGTTTAACGCCTGGATGTCGTCCGGCCGTAGGCGCAGGGATGCTTCGAACCAGGAAACGGCTTCCAATGGCCTGTCGACCTGGATCAGGAGATAGGCGAGCGTATTGCAGGCGACAGGTTCGCCGGTGACGAGCCTGTGCTCCGACTGCAGGAGGGCAATGGCACCATCATAGTCTGCCGCGCCCAGCAATTCCGCCGTTCGGCCGAGGATGGCGGAAAGGGCTGACGGCTCGGGAGACAAAGGCACGACGTACTGGTTCATAAAATCGGCTTTCAAGAGACGCGGTAATCGTAGTTTCTGCCCCGTTGTCTCATTGCCAATTCAGTCTTGTTTGAAGCTGACCAGCGCATTGGTGAATTCAGCGCTGGCTCTTTTCGCTGTCCATGTGTGCCAGCATTGCGGTCGGGTAACGGTCGCCGGCGGCAGCATCTTTCGGAACGGCTGTCTCGATGTCGGCCAGATCGTCGGCGGAAAGATGCACGGCCTGCGAACCGAGCGCCTCGCTCAGACGGTCGCGACGGCGGGCGCCGACGAGGGGGACGATGTCCGCGCCCTTGGCCGTCACCCAGGCAATGGCAATCTGCGCCACCGAGGCATTCCGGGCTTTCGCGATTGTGCGAAGCGCCTCTACCAGTGCGAGGTTCTTATCGATATTGCCTTCCTGGAAACGTGGGCTGAAGGCGCGGAAATCCCCTTTGGACTTGCCGCCATCCTTCTGCCAGTGGCCGCTGATCAGGCCCCTGGAAAGGACGCCATAGGCGGTGACGGCAATGCCGAGATCGCGGCACGTTGGCAGGATTTTCTCCTCGATGCCGCGCGAGATCAGCGAATACTCGATCTGCAGGTCGACGATCTCGTGCACGGCTGCGGCCCGGCGGATGGTATCTGCACCGACTTCCGAAAGGCCGATATGCCTGACATATCCCGCCTTGATGAGGTCGGCGATGGCGCCAACCGTCTCTTCGATTGGCACGTTCGGATCGAGCCGCGCAGGGCGGTAGATGTCTATGTGATCGACGCCGAGCCGTTGCAGCGTGTAGGCGACGAAGTTCTTGATTGCCGCAGGCCGGCAGTCATAGCCGCTCCAGCCGCCGGCGGGATCGCGGAGCGCACCGAACTTGACGCTGAGCAGGAAGTCGTCGCGATTGCGGTCCTTGATGGCTTCGCCGATCAGCATCTCGTTGTGGCCCATGCCGTAGAAATCACCGGTGTCGAGCAGGTTGACGCCTGCATCGAGAGCCGCGTGGATGGTGGCGATGCTTTCTGCCCGGTCCGATGGACCGTACATGCCGGACATGCCCATGCAGCCGAGGCCGATTGACGATACCTGCGGGCCGGTGGTGCCCAGACGAACCTTTTCCATGCTCATTCTCCTTGATGGCGGACTTCCGTCTGAAGTCTTCGAAAGACGTTTACTCCCTCGCGCGTTGTGCGATAATCGGTATATTGAGAAACAGGCCGTACGGAATTTTGCACAATGGACGACCTGCCGCTCGGCGATCTCGCCGCCTTCCATGCCGTTGCCCGAGAACGCAGTTTTCGCGCCGCCGCTCGCAACCGCAACGTCTCGCCTTCGGCGCTTAGCGAGGCGGTGCGCCGGCTGGAAGAAAAGCTCGGCCTGCGGCTGTTGAACCGTACCACCCGCAGCGTTACCCCGACGGAAGCCGGTGAGCGGCTAATGGAACGGCTGGCGCCTGCCTTCAGCGACGTTGCTGCCGCTCTCGACCAGATCAACAGTTCCGACGATAACCCGGCCGGCACGTTGAAGCTGAACATCCCCTCCATCGTTGCCCGTTATATCATGCCTGGGCTGCTTGGTCGTTTCATGGCGCTCTATCCGGATATCCGGCTGGAGGTGGCGGCCGACGATAGCTTCATCGACGTGCTGGCCGCCGGCTTCGACGCCGGTGTGCGCTATGGCGAGCGGCTGGAACAGGACATGATCGCGGTACCGCTCGGGCCGCGCGAGCAGCGTTATGTGACCGCCGCGTCTCCGGCCTATCTCGAAGCCAATGGCACGCCGCAACATCCGAGCGACCTGCTCGAGCACCGCTGCATCCGACACCGTTTCGTCAGCCGTTCGGTAGGACTTTGGGAATTCGAGCGAGGCGAGGAGAGCCTCGTCCTCTCGCCGCCGGCCTCGCTGATCACCGATTCGCTCGAGATCGAGGTCGGTGCCGCCGTGCGCGGACTGGGCGTGCTGCGCTGTTTCGAGGAGATAGTCGCGCCTGCCGTCGAAAAGGGAGAACTGGTCCTTATTCTCGACGAATGGGTCAGCCGTTTTCCCGGACCGTTTCTCTACTATGCCAGCCGCCGCCACATGCCCGGGCCGCTGCGCGCCTTCGTGGATTTTCTGAAGGCCGACCAGAAACGGGCCGTGCAGCCGTGAAATCAATATCTAATGTTCTGGTCTGGAACGAATTTTGGCGATTTATCGATCAATAAATTTGATCTGTTCACCCATTGTTTCTGCGCTACGATAGCGCTCACAAGTACTGCGGTTTTGCGTTCCCGTTCTGTCTCTTCAGATGCCCGGGCCTATCAACACAGGCGCCTTTCATGATCGATCCGACATTTGCACGCCGCGGCCTCTTCCTCGTTTTTGTCATCCTGCTCCTCGACATCATCGGCATAGCCATCATCATGCCGGTGCTGCCGGCCTATCTCGAGGAATTGACGGGGGCCTCCATCAGCGAGGCTGCGGTGGAAGGGGGGTGGCTGCTGCTCGCCTATGCCGGCATGCAGTTCCTGTTTGCGCCGTTTATCGGCAATCTCTCGGATCGGTTCGGGCGCCGGCCCGTCCTTTTGGCGTCGGTACTGACCTTTGCCATCGACAACCTGATCTGCGCGCTGGCGACAAGTTACTGGATGCTGTTCGTCGGCCGAATCTTGGCCGGCATCAGCGGTGCCAGCATCGCCACATGCTCGGCCTACATCGCCGATGTCAGCAATGACCAGAACCGCTCGAAAAATTTCGGGCTGATCGGCATCGCTTTCGGCGTGGGTTTCGTGCTCGGGCCGATCATCGGCGGTTTTCTCGGCGGGTTCGGTGCGCGCGTGCCGTTTTTCGGCGCTGCATTCGTGTCGCTGGTCAACTTCGTGCTCGCCTGCTTCATGTTGCCGGAGACGCTGGAAGCGAAGAACCGCCGCCGGTTCGACCTCTCGCGGGCCAACCCTTTCGGTGCGCTGAAGCAGATGCGCAGCTATCCCGGTATCGGCTGGATCGGCCTGGTGTTTTTTCTCTACTGGCTGGCTCACACCGTCTATCCCGCCGTCTGGCCTTTCGTCAGCGCCGACCGGTACGGCTGGAACGAGCGGCAGATCGGTCTGTCGCTCGGCGTGTTCGGCATCGGCAGCGCCGTCGTCATGGGCTTCGTCATGCCGCGCCTGGTGCCCGTCCTCGGCGAATGGCGGACGGCGCTGGTCGGTCTTGCCTTCTGTACCGCTGGTCTTGCCGGCTATGCCTCCGCCTGGGAGGGGTGGATGGTCTATGCGGTCATCGTTGCGACAGCGTTGGAAAGCGTGGCGGATGCGCCGCTGCGCAGCATTGCCTCAGCCTCTGTGCCGGCCTCGGCGCAGGGTGAGTTGCAGGGTGCCATGAGCAGCCTTTCCAGCCTGACGACGATCATCGGACCGCTGATCTTCACCCAGTTGTTCGGTTGGTTCACCGGGCCCAGTGCACCCATCGTCTTTGCCGGGGCTCCCTATGCGCTGGCATCGGTCTTCCTGCTGGTGGCGCTTCTGGTCTTTGTGGTCAGGGTGCGCTCGAAAGCGCGAGACGTTGAAGAAAATGCCTAAGGCTTAGTCATTCCTCATGGAATCTGCCGCATTCTTCGTCAAAATTGCGCTCGCGACTGGCTTATGAAGCCTATTTGCGCTACCAGCGCCCGAAACGCTTGCGACCCATCCGGTCGACCGGCGCAGCGAACGACGAGACTTTCGACATGGATACGCCTTTGCTTGCGCAGCGTTTTGCGCATAACGACGACAATTCCTGGCCAGCGCATTTCCGCGCTGCAATCATGCTTGGCGTGCCGCTGATCGGCGCACAGCTGGCGCAGCTCGGTATAAACACGACGGATGTGATGATCGTCGGCAGGCTCGGGGCCGAGCAACTGGCCGCCATGGTGCTTTCGGGCCAGTTCCTGTTCACCATCCTGATCTTCGGCTCCGGCTTTTCCATCGCCGTCATTCCGATGGTGGCGCAGGCTTATGGGCGCGACGACGTCATCAGCGTTCGCCGCTCTCTGCGGATGGGGCTGTGGGTGGCCGTTGCCTACTGGCTAATCATGCAACCGGCGTTTTACTACGCCGAGGACATTCTGCTTGCCGCCGGGCAGAAGCCGGATGTCGCCAGACTTGCCGCAGGCTATATCGCGATCGGCCACTTCGCGCTGCTGCCGGCGTCGCTCTACAATGTGATCCGCTCGCTGGTCAGCGCCATCGGGCGGGCGAGTATCGTGCTCTACGTCACCATCGCCATGCTCGCCATGAATGCGCTGCTGGCCTACGGGCTGGTGCTCGGCCATTTCGGCCTGCCTGCCATGGGTCTGCGGGGTGCCGCCTATGTGGCGCTTGCGGTGCAGACAGCTGGATTCCTGTTCATCGTCGGCTATGTGCAGAGCATTGCCGAGACACGCCGCTATGAGATTTTCGTTCGCCTCTGGCGGCCGGACTGGCATGCCTTGTGGGACGTCGTCCGGCTCGGCCTGCCCATCAGCATCACCATCCTTGCCGAAGTCAGCCTGTTTACCGCAGCCTCGTTGCTGATCGGCAGGATCGGCACCATCGAGCTTGCCGCCCACGGCATCGCGCTGCAATGGGCATCCATCGCCTTCATGATCCCGCTCGGGCTTTCGCAGGCGGCCACCGTCCTGATCGGTGTCGCCCATGGCCGTGGGGACCGCACCGCACTCATACGCGCGGCGATTACCGTGCTCATCATCTCCTCGACGCTGTCCGTAATAGGCGGGATCCTGTTTGCCACGATGCCTGAATATTTCGGCAGCTGGTTCCTCGATGTAACCTCCGCCGAGGCGCCGCAGGTGCTCGCCTATGCCGCGCCGCTAATCGTCGTTGCCGGAATTTTCCAGCTGGTGGATGGGTTGCAGGCTATCGCCAGCGGCCTCTTGCGCGGTCTGAAGGACGCGCGGGTACCGATGATCATCGCACTGGTCGCCTACTGGCCGATCGGCTTCCTGCTCGCCTGGGTGCTGGCGTTTCCGCTCGGTCTCGGTGGCATAGGCATCTGGCTCGGCTTCCTTCTAGGTCTCGCCGCAGCAGCAACGATGCTGTGCGTCCGGTTTTATCTGCTGGTGAAGGCGGAAGGGCGCGACGAGTTGGCTGACTGAATTTGCGGCTCGGAGGATGAATCCTGTGAAGAAGCTGTAATCTACAGTTTACAAAACTGTGAGCTGTCTCTACATTGTGTCGATGCCCGAAGTTCGGCAGACGATCTTGTTCAGGCGTTGGTTCGATGGCCTGAAAGACAAGCGTGCGGTTGAGCGGATCACCCAGCGTATCGTTCGACTGCAAGCCGGTTTGTTTGGAGACATAAAATTCTTCGATGGCATCGGCGAGTTGCGCGTCGATCATGGGCCTGGGTATCGGGTTTATTTTGTGCAGCGCGGATCTGTCCTGGTCATTTTACTGTGGGGCGGCGACAAGAGTTCTCAAACCCGCGATATACGGAAAGCCAAGGCCATGGCGAATGATTTGGAGATTTGATTGCCAGTGAAGACGCTACCTTTCGATGCTGCAGATCATTTGCAGAGCGGCCAATCCCAGCTTGAGTTGCTGAGCGATGCTTTTAATTCCGGGAGCGCATCCTATGTCGCGGTGGCGTTGGGCGTCATTGCGCGCGCCAAAGGCATGACGGAAGTATCGAAAACGGCAGGCATCACCCGCGAAGCGCTATACAAAGCTCTCAGCGCCGACGGCGATCCGAAGCTGAGCACGCTGCTTGGCGTGCTCAACGCTCTCGACCTCCAGCTGAAATTGGCCCCTGGCAACAAAAAAGCCCCGGACTGAAAATTCAGCCAGGGCTCAGATCGATGTTCCTTAATAAGGTTTAGCGTTCAGTCAGGGCCGGTTCGCCCTTCTTCTCGCGCACCATGTTGATGAAGCGGCGGAAGAGGTAGTGGCTATCCTGCGGGCCGGGCGAAGCCTCCGGATGGTGCTGGACGGAGAACACCGGCTTACCGGAAAGCCTGAGGCCGCAGTTCGAGCCGTCGAACAGAGATACGTGAGTCTCTTCAACGCCTTCCGGCAGCGACTTCGCGTCGACCGCGAAGCCATGGTTCATCGAGACGATCTCGACCTTGCCTGTCGTGTGGTCCTTGACCGGATGGTTGGCGCCGTGGTGGCCCTGATGCATCTTTTCGGTCTTGCCGCCGAGCGCCAGGCCAAGCATCTGGTGGCCGAGGCAGATCCCGAACATCGGGATGTCGCTGTCGATCAGGTCCTTGATGACAGGCACGGCATATTCTCCGGTTGCTGCCGGGTCGCCGGGGCCGTTCGACAGGAAGACGCCGTCCGGCTTGAGGGCAAGCACATCTTCGCTCGAGGCATTGGCCGGCAGGATCGTCACCTTGCAGTCGAGGCCGGCAAACAGCCGGAGGATGTTGCGCTTGACCCCGTAGTCGAGGCAGACGACGTGGTATTTTGCCTCTTCGGGGCCGAGTTCGCCATAGCCTTCGTTCCAGACCCAAGGGGTCTGCGCCCATTGGGCCGATTGGCCCGAAGTCGCGACTTTGGCGAGATCGAGGCCTTCGAGGCCGCTCCACGCCTTGGCGTCGGCCTTCAGTTGGTCGATGTCGAAGGTGCCGGTCGGTTCGTGGGCGATGACGGCGTTGGGCGCGCCATGCTCGCGGATCCAGGCGGTCAGCGCCCTTGTGTCGATGCCGCACATGCCGATGATGCCGCGGCCCTTCAGCCAGGCATCGAGATGCTTGAGCGAGCGATAGTTCGAAGGGTTGCTGATGTCGGCCTTGAAAATGACGCCGACGGCGCCGTGGCGACCGGCGGGCGTCAGATCCTCGACGTCCTCGTCATTGGCGCCGACATTGCCGATATGCGGGAAAGTGAAGGTGACGATTTGGCCGAGATAGGAGGGGTCTGTGAGGATTTCCTCGTAGCCGGTCAGCGCCGTGTTGAAGCAGACTTCGGCCTGCACCTTGCCGGTGGCGCCGATGCCCTTGCCCTCGATCACGGTGCCATCAGCAAGAACCAGCATGGCGGTCGGCAGTTCGGTCGTCCAGGGGGCAGTCGCGGTCATTGTTATCCCGTTTCCGGCGTGCGCGTGCCAAACCTTGCAAAGGTCGGCCGCAGTCGCCATTCTGGTTCGCGGACAGGAGCGCACGACAAAGGTCGCGCTGTATCAGGTCCTGATATCGATGTGTGTGCAGGTCCCGGTCAATAGCCAAATGTGTCCCGCCGGTCAATCTATCTAGGGCAATTCCCGTGCAATTGCGTTGATCGGTCGCGACCCGATAGTCTAAGAGACATGCAAACAGATGAGGGGCGGCCGATTTTCGCGGCTGGCCCGTTGAAGGAGTGTACCATGATCCGCGAAACGCTTGCCAACGCCCAGAAAGATGCGATGCGCGCCAAGGATGCTGCCCGGCTTTCGACCGTGCGGCTGATCCTGTCGGCCATCAAGGACCGCGACATCGCCAATCGCGGCGTCGCCAAGGAGGCGGCCAGCGACGACGAGATCCTGCAGATCCTCGCCAAGATGATCAAGCAGCGCGACGAATCGGCCAAGATCTACGACGAGGGCAAGCGCCCGGAACTGGCTGCCAAGGAGCGCGAGGAAATCGCCATTATCCAAGGCTACATGCCGGAGCAGATTTCCGACGACAAGGCCCGGGAGATCATTGCCGGGGTTATCGCCGAGACCGGCGCTGCCGGCATCAAGGACATGGGGAAGTGCATGGCCGTGCTGAAGGAGCGCTATGCGGGCCAGATGGATTTCGCCAAAGCCTCCGGGATCCTGAAGGATTTGCTGAAATAATGCCAACGAGCCCAAGGACATAAAAAAGGCAGGAGCTGGGGGGAGCTCCTGCCTTTGTACTTTGCAGCCGTCTGATGACGCAGGGTGGGGCCCAAAATCAGACGTCTATAGCAAAGCCACCCATGTGAGACCGCGCCGGGGGTAGGGATGGTGTCTCACACGGGAATTCGAAAAATCAGCGGTTTGTCGAGGCCTTCGTTTGTGTCGCGGGGTGATGCGCCATCTGCCAAGCCATGACAGCTTGGTCGAAAGATTTCAGGCTATTTGCCTGACTGTCGTTCATGGCCGAGGCACTGTAGTTTGCCATCGCGAAGATGGCTGCGGCGGCAAAGGGGACGATCAGTATTCGCATGCCATTCTCCTAAACAGGAAGCTCTCCTCGGCTTCCGGTTCGGCGGGGCTGTCCGGACATGTCGCGTCGCAAAGATATCAACTCTGCCGGCATGTCCTAGCCCGTACCTGCAAGCTATTGCGCTGCAGCATGCTTTTCAAATTACAAAAAAATAATGTTTCGCGCGGCAAGTTCGGCCGCAAATGCGCCGTGATCGAGGTGTCGGCAGCGGCGATCTGCATCCTTGTTGCGACCGATGCCGCCACTATTTGGCGCGCCGCTTCTTTTCCTCGCTCATGTAGTGACGCAGGACAGCATTGATCCGGGTCTGGTAGCCCTTGCCGCTGGCCTGGAAGAAATCGACGATATCCTGATCAAGCCGGATCGACACGGCTTTCTTGGCGACGGGAACCATCCACTCGGCCTTCGACCAGTCGATGTCGATGAAGTCAGCCCAATCGGGATCGTCGCGCATGGCACGCTCGATGTCTTCATCGGTCATGGCATCGACGCGCGCCCAGTCTGTCTCGCTCACCTCGCCACGGGCGCGTTTCGCAAGGATTTCGTCAGTGGTTATTCTGGTGATATTCTCTGATTTCATTCTTTCGTGCCGCACGGGCTGAAATGATCCGGCATATCTCGCCTCTCATCGTATAGACAATGGCGATCAGTTTTCCGGAGTCGGTGCAGATTGCCACCGTGCGGACTTCTCCTTCTCTGTCAAAGCCGTATTCGATATGCGGTTCACGCAAAGCGAGAACGGCATCTTCGAAATCTATTCAGTGTTTGCGCAAATTCGATTGGCGTTTGTCATCGTCCCATTCGTGGGAGGCAAATCGTATTCGGATCAGCGGCATGGAGTTCTCTCGTCCCTCACAGCCGCTAAACTCGATTGTTGTATTTCAAATTGTATATACAGCACCCGCTTTGTCAATCCTGTGGATCAGCACTGACCCCCACGAGTTTCATGGCAATGGCGGACGTTAGGGCTTATAGGAGAAGCATCAGCCAGAGGTGTCCATGCGATTTTCCCCGACCTTTCTTGACGAGATCCGCGACCGCGTTCCGATATCGGACGTGATCGCGCGGCGCGTCAGCTGGGACAAGCGCAAGACCAACGTGTCGCGGGCCGACTACTGGGCTTGCTGCCCGTTCCACGGCGAGAAGTCGCCGAGCTTCCACTGCGAGGACCGCAAGGGCCGCTATCATTGCTTTGGCTGCGGCGTCACCGGCGATCATTTTCGTTTCCTGACCGATCTCGAGGGCCTGAGTTTTCCCGAGGCGGTGCAGCAGGTGGCCGATATGGCCGGCATCGCCATGCCGGCGGCCGATCCGGTTGCCGAGAAGCGCCAGCGCGAGCAGACCTCGCTGCTCGACGTGATGGAGATGGCAACGCAGTATTTCCAGGAGCAGCTGCAGAGCCCAAGCGGCGCGCGGGCCCGGGCCTATCTTCGTGACCGCGGCCTGACGGGCCGGACCATCGAGACCTTTCGGCTCGGCTTTGCGCTCGACAGCCGCAACGCGCTGAAGGAATATCTGGCTGGAAAGAACGTGCCCAAGGACCAGATCGAGGCCTGCGGGCTCGTCGTCCACGGGTCGGACATCCCGGTTGCTTACGACCGCTTTCGCGACCGCATCATGTTCCCGATCCTGTCGTCGCGCGACAAGGTGATTGCCTTTGGCGGCCGCGCCATGGCGCCGGATGCGCCGGCCAAGTACCTGAACTCGAACGAGACCGAGCTCTTCCACAAGGGCAACGTGCTCTATAATTTCAATCGCGCCCGGCGCGCCAGCCAGGGCGCTGATGGATCAGGCACGATCATTGCCGTCGAAGGCTACATGGACGTCATCGCGCTGCATCAGGCGGGCATCGAGAATGCCGTGGCGCCGCTCGGCACGGCGCTGACCGAAAACCAGCTGGAGCTGCTCTGGCGCATGACGCCGCAGCCGGTGCTGTGCTTCGATGGCGATGCCGCCGGCATCCGCGCTGCCAACCGCGGTGTCGACCTGGCCTTGCCGCGTTTGAAGCCCGGCTATTCGGTGCGCTTTGCCATGCTGCCCGACGGCAAGGACCCCGACGACATGGTCCGCCACGAGGGCAGGGCTCCGTTCGACAAGGTGATGTCGCAGGCGCGGCCGCTGGCCGAGATGGTCTGGAGCCGCGAGGTCTCGAGCGGCAAGTTCGACACGCCGGAAAGCCGCGCCGAGCTCGAGGCGCGACTGAAGCAGATGGTATCGGTCATTGCCGACGAAAATGTCCGCCGCCACTACCAGCAGGATATCCGCGACCGGCTGAATGCTTTCTTCCAGCCGCAGTTTCGCAACGGCGGCAACCAGCAGGGCCGCAATTTCAGGAGCGGCAACGCCAGCGGTGGCCGGGCGGGCCGCAACGATCCGCGTGGCAACGGACCTGCCAGCACCAAGGCGCCGAATGCCATTTCCAACCGGCTGACCGGCTCCGGCATGGTGCGCGGCCATAGCGCTGCGCCTGCATTGCGCGAAAGCGTGCTGGCGCTGACCATCGTCAACCATCCGCTGCTGCTGCAGGATGAATATGACGAGATCGCCTCGATCGACTACGACAACCGTGATCTGCAGCGCCTGTGGTCGGCCATGCTCGGCACCGCGGCGGCACTGGCTGGCCCGCACCTGACCCGCGAGCATCTGGTCGAGAGGCTGGAGGCGCAGGGGTTTGCGGCGCTGATCAAGGGGCTGGACCAGCAGGTGCGCAATGCGCGGCTCTGGACTGCCACCGAGGAGGCCGCCATCGAGGATGCCCGCGAGGGATATCGTCAGGCGCTCGGGCTGCACAAGCGCACCAAGGCACTGCGCTGGCAGAAGATCGAGCTCGAGCGCGAGATTGCCGATGCCACCGAGGCCGGTGCCGAGGATGACATCGATCAACTGATGCGGGCGCTGAACGAGATCCAGCTGGAAATCTCCCGCATGGAAAACCAGGAAGCCATCATCGACGGCTTCGGCCTGCTGTCGGGCCGCGTCAAGGCAGCCGTCACCCACGGCGGCTGATGACTATGGGCTTCACCGCCCGCTGTCAGCTGCGCTGACATCTCCCCCCACAAGGGCGGAGATCATTCTTTTCGCTTGCGGGCTCGGGCCTCTCGGCCAATCTCCCCCTTGTGGGCGAGATGTCCCGGTGGGACAGAGGGGGGCGCCGCCGCAAACTCACAATCCATTGCGGTCACCGCCCCATCATCATGCGTCTCCCGTTCCCTTCGATCACCGACGATCCCGATCGGTCTGTGGCTCAGCTCACCAGCGTTGACACGCCGTTTGTGCCGCAGTTTCTGCGGTGGCGCCTCCGATGCGGAAAGCTCGAAGTCGGAATAGATCGTTCGCGCAACTACGGTTTACAGAAACCGGGCTCTCTGCGAAGAGGGGCCGACATTATCGTCGAGGCATCAAGGATTCGCTTCCCGAGCCCGGGCGGACAGCCGCCGAGGCCCGTGGGGGCGCTGGAACAGACCATGCAAAACTCGGACATTGCGCTCTTGCTGACCGCCCTTGGCGGCGTCATTTTTCTCGTCGTTCTCATCGTTTCCCGCGCGCGTCTGCATCCGCTGATCGCGCTGATCATCACTTCCATCGCTGTCGGACTGCTGACGGGGATGCCGACGGACAAGCTGATCAAGTCCATCGAGTCGGGTGCCGGCAACACGCTTGGCGCTGTCGGTCTCGTCGTTGCGCTGGGGGCGATGCTGGGCAGGATACTGGCAGATGGCGGGGTGACCGAGGGCATCTCCAATATCATCATCCGCAAGACCTCCGTGCGCCTGCTTCCCTGGGCGATGGCCGGGGCGGCCTTCATCATCGGCATCCCGATGTTCTTCGAGGTCGGGCTGGTCGTGTTGCTGCCGCTAATCTTCAGCGTGGCGCGCAAGCTCGATGCGGCCTCCAGCGTTCGCGGCTCGGCCTATGTCTATGTCGGCGTTCCCGTGATCGCTGCGCTCGCCGCCATGCACGGCATGGTGCCGCCGCATCCGGGACCGCTCACCGCCATCGCCTCGCTGCATACGAATATCGGCGCGACAATGCTCTATGGCTTTCTCGCCGCAATCCCGGCCATCATTCTCGGCGGACCGGTCTATGGCGCCTTCATCACGCCGCGACTGTCCGTTCGGCCGGATCAGGCGCTCATCGACCAGTTCTCGTCCGAAGGCCCCGTCGACGGTGCAGACCATACACCGCCTGGCCTCGCGCTCAGCCTGCTCACCGCCCTGTTGCCGGCGCTGCTGATGCTGGCGAACGCGATTGCCGAACTGGTGTTCCCCAAGGACGCGGCACTCGTGCATGTCACCGGGTTTCTGGGCGAGCCGGCCATTGCCATGCTGATCGGCGTGCTGTTTGCCGCCCTGATGCTTGTCTACATCGGAAATGGAAACACGGAGACGCTGCGCAGCTCGATGTCGGCGAGCGTCAAGCCGGTCGCCAACGTGCTCCTGATCATCGCTGGCGGCGGCGCATTCCAGCACGTCCTGACCGACGCCAAGGTCGGCGACGCGATCATGCATCTCAGCCAGCAGTTCTCTCTGTCGCCGCTTATCCTCGGCTGGATCATCTCGATGCTGTTGTCGGTGTCGACGGGTTCGGCCACCGTCGGCATTGTCGGAGCATCCGGCCTGCTCGGGCCGCTAGCGGGCGGCGAGGGGCTGAATGTGCCGTTGCTGGCGCTCTCGATCGGCTGCGGCTCGCTGTTCTTCAACTATGCCAACCATGCCGGCTTCTGGCTGGTGAAGGAATCCTTCGGCATGTCTATGGGCGAAGCGACGAAGACGATCTCCGTGGTCCAGTCCATCGTCTCGGTGGTCGGGCTGGTCATGGTGCTGCTCATGAACCTGCTGCCGCCGCTGATCTGATCGGGAAGGACGTTTCCCCTTCTCCCCTCGGGGGAGAGGGTGCCCGAAGGGCGGATGAGGGGCCTTGAGCCGACGGCGACGGCGCGAAGACCCCCTCATCACCTCGCATTCGCTCGGCACTTCTCCCCGAGGGGAGAAGGGAAGTGCAGCGGGTGCAGTCGACTTCGAAACATGCCATGGTGGGCCAGCCTCGGGGGTGCCTCCAACCCGTCGATTCGACGGCGGCGACCGAAATGAAACAGCAGGCCGATCATGGTCAGGGCGGGCGTGAAGACCTGCCGAGCGAAGGAAGATAATGTCGAAGCCGGAGAAGAACGATCCACGGTTTTCCACCGACGAGGCGCTGTTCGGCCTCGAACCGCCGAGGGATGTCTTTGAGCCGGATCAAGCGGCCGGATGGGAGCCCTACGGCGAGCCGTCTGCTGCGCCAGAGCCGCACACTTCGCGGGCGTTGCCGAGGTCGTCCGCCGGGCAGGGGCCGCTCGAGGTGCTGAAGCGGATCTATGGCTATCCGGCCTTTCGCGGCAAGCAGCAGCAGGTGGTCGAGCACGTCGTTTCCGGCGGCGATGCGGTCGTGTTATTTCCGACCGGCGCCGGCAAGTCGTTGTGCTTCCAGATCCCGGCGCTCTGCCGCAACGGCATTGGCATTGTCGTCTCGCCGCTGATTGCGCTGATGCGCGACCAGGTGCAGGCGCTGAAGCAGCTCGGCGTCAACGCCGCGGCGCTGAACTCGTCGATCTCGCGCGAAGAGGCGCAAGCCATCTATCGCGACATCCGCAACGGCACGCTCGAACTGCTCTACATGACGCCCGAGCGTATCCTTACCGACAATTTCCGCCAGACCATCGGCGACGCGAAGATCGCGCTGTTTGCCATCGACGAGGCCCATTGTGTGTCGCAGTGGGGACATGATTTCCGGCCGGAATACCGCGAACTCGGCAAGCTCGCCGAGCAGTTTCCGGGCGTGCCGCGCATCGCGCTGACGGCGACGGCCGATCCGCACACCCGCGACGACATCATCGCCCGGCTGCAGCTCGACACCGCAAAAATCTTCTCCACCAGCTTCGACCGCCCCAACATCGCCTACGAGATCGTCGAGCGCGACCAGCCGCGCCAGCAGCTGCTGCGCTTTCTCTCCGGCCACAAGGGCGACAGCGGCATCGTCTACTGCCTGTCGCGCGCCAAGGTCGAGGACACCGCCGAATGGCTGAACGGGCAGGGCATCCGGGCGCTCGCCTATCACGCCGGCATGGACCGGTCTGTGCGCGATGCCAACCAGGATGCATTTTTGAAGGAGGAAGACCTCTGCCTTGTTGCGACGGTTGCCTTCGGCATGGGCATCGACAAGCCGAACGTCCGCTATGTCGCCCATCTCGACATCCCGGGCTCCGTCGAGGCCTATTATCAGGAAACGGGACGCGCCGGCCGCGATGGCCTGCCATCCAACGTCTGGATGGCCTATGGCATGGCCGACGTCATCCAGCGCGGCAAGATGATCGACGAAGGCGCGTCGGCACCTGAAATCAAGCGGGTGGAGCGCGCCAAGCTGAACGCGCTGCTCGCCATCTGCGAGACCTCCGGCTGCCGCCGCCAGGCAATCCTTGCCCATTTCGGCGAAAGCCACGCTGGCGCCTGCGGCAATTGCGACACCTGCCTGAAGCCGGTGGAAACCTGGGACGGCACGGAAGCGGCGATCAAGGCGCTGGCGGCCATCTACCGCACCGGCGAACGTTTTGGCGCCGGCCACGTCATCGACGTGCTGGTCGGCAACGTCAACGAGAAGACCCAGCGCTTCGGCCATGCCGACATGCCGGTCTTCGGCGTCGGCAAGGACATCCCCGTCCGCACCTGGCAATCCGTCTTCCGCCAGCTGCTCGCCGCCGGCCTCGTCAGCGTCGATCATGCAGCCTATGGCGCGCTGAAACTGACGCCGGATGCGAAGGCCGTGTTCAAGAAGGAACGCAGCATCCAGTTCCGCAAGGACCGCCCGGCCACGGCCAAGTCCGCGAGGCGCGGTGCCGGCGCGAGCGCTGCCAGCGGCGGCGCGCCGAGGACGGCCGGCCTGTCGGCAGCGGATGCGGCGCTGTTCGAGGAATTGAGGGCCGAGCGCATGAAGATCGCCAAGACGCTGGGCGTGCCGCCCTATGTCGTGTTTCCGGACACGACGCTGATCGCCATGGCCAGCGAACGGCCGGGCAGTGCGGACGAGATGCTGGCGATCTCGGGCGTGGGGCAGGCGAAGCTGGAGCGCTATGGGGATGCGTTTTTGGCGGTGATTGGGCGGGGGTGAGGGGGGATGATGCTGGTGTTTGGGGTCTGTCTATGAACGACTTCTGGAGTTCGGTTGGAGCTATCATTTTTGATCCGGATGACACCGAGGCCGTTGTCGAATCTCGGCTAGTAACTCCATTGTTGCATGCGCTGGGGTACGACAAAGATGATGACATAGTTCCAAAAAAAAGTGTCGAATTTCATCAGGGGCAAGTAAAAAAGGGGCGGCCGTTTGAAGCGGATTTCGTCGTATATTGCGGTCCAATAAAAGACGAAAATACCTCCCTTGCTGTCATTGAGGCGAAGCGCCCAAGTAAAGATATAAAGGGTGCGTGTCAGCAGGTAGAATCTTACGCTCGAGTGCTTCGAACACCCTTCATTATTATTACAAACGGCCTCAAGTTTGAAATATGGCAGCAGCAATTGTCCGCTGAAAACAGTCTGGTGTTTACATGTAGCGTAACTGAACTGGCCTTACGGCGCGGTGATGTTGAGGCATTGATATCGCGTCAGGCCGCTATGTCACATTGTCAGGGACTGTGGGGAAAGGATTTTGCCACCGCTGCGAGTGAAATGGCGGCTTACATTGCGGCCGAGATCGATAGGACAAATCCTGCGAAGCTATTTGTCCAACGGACATTAGCTAGGGGACAGGACCTGCCGACAATTTCAAGCGCCGAGTTGCACGCAGAGTTTCCTAAGGGCGCTTTGATAACCGGACCATCCGGCTTCGGCAAAACTCAGCTATGCGAGCATCTTTTTCATGTTGCCGTCGGATCTTATTCTAAATCTGCCAGTGATAAAATTCCAGTTGAAGTTCCCTTAGTAGAGTTGGTGGCAGAAGGGATCTCTATCTTCAAATATACCCATGAGCGGATCAATGCGCATTGTCCACATATTACAGATTCTAAATGGCGGGATGTGTGGAGGCAGGATGGCGCAATAATATTCTGCGATGGGCTAGAGAGAGTCCTGAGTTCACGTAGAGCACACATTGCCGCAGATATTTCCGCCATTCGACGCGACTTTCCGAAAGTTGTCCTATTCGTCTTTTCACGTCCATCCGCTACGGCTGATATCTACCTCCCCGCGGTCAGACTTAAGGAGTTGGACTACGAACAAAGACAAGAGTTCCAGAAGGGCATAATTTCAGGAATAGCTCACAATATATCGTGGGATTTGCCGAAGTCGCTCAATGCTCGGTTGGGGCACCCTTTATTCCTCAGGTTAATCTGTGAGCACTATAGCAAATTTGGAAGTCGTCCAGAAACCCTAACAAAGCTCTTTGATGACTGGCTGACAAAATTTTTGGGATGGTCGGATGGGTCGCCTGCAATACGTGTGCGGCGTGAAGCTGCCCTGCTTTTGCTTGCGCAGCAGAGCCTTGTTGAGCCACTTTCAAACATAGCCGCTTATCGTATGTTAATAGAAGCAGGTTTCGATGAGGAGATTTTTAATGCGTTGGTACAATCTGATGCGCTTAATATTTCGCAGAACAATGTTGAACTGGTACATGAGGCGCTGGCAGATTTTCTAAGGGCGAAGCATCTTGCATCGCTGTCTTTAGAGGAATTTAGGACCTCTATCGAGCGGACTACGTTTCGAAACGATTCATTATTAGCAACGTTGCTGATGGGCCAAATACCCAATCTCCAGTATCAACGTGCACTGTGGTATCGGCTTAGCCAGTCTGGCATATGCGAATATCTTGCAGCTTTCAAATTTCGAGCCGACGCGTCCCCCATGCTATTCCAGCTTTCGGAGGTGGAGGCTCAAGAAAATGTGTTGCAAGACATTCTTGATGGCTTCGAGCAGACAAGTTTAGCCTATTTTCCAGAATTGTGGGATGAAATTTGCCTCGAAGAAGTAGGTGTTAGCAATTGTGGATTATGTATAGGAGGGCTGTTGGACGCCCATTTGTCGACCGTTTCATATTCGTTCCAGATGCGTTCAGCAAATGATGCTCGGGTCTCGTTAGCTCAGACGGACACCGGTTTTCGTCAACGAGGTGTAAATGTCCTACTTTCAAGATTAAGGCTAGACGATGGTCGCGCGATCGGTGTCGGAGTCTTACGTGAAACCCTCAATAAGATTATTAGTGGGCGAAAATTAAAGGGTGGAGTCAGCCTTGCCCGAGAGCGATTAGTATCTCGTATGAGGATATTGGTTAAGCAGGAAAATTTCCCACAAGACTGCATTGATCTTGTTTCGATCAAGAGGGCTCTCGATCCTGCAAGAGAAAGTTTTGTTTGCGTTAGTGATTTCCAGAGTGAAGATGAAGACTTCGCTATCAGCGCGCTGTTAGACGACTTACAAATCTGCCTAGATGCTGGTGACGCCAAAATTGATGTTTGGTGGACAAAGTATTCTGGCGAATGTGGCGGAATTGCTTTCGGAAAAGCGCCCGAGGCACTAATTGAGACATATAAGCGCGCAGAAAAAATATTTTGTGAGATTGTTCACTTCAGTTTTCCCGCTATCCGTGACGAAATGCAGGGATATCTAATTAGGCCAATTCAGTGGTGCCTGAGATTGAATGGTTCAGAAGATGGAGATTGGCAACTAAAGCAGTGGTGGATTCCTGTTGAAAGCTACACTGACCCCAAAGTTGTTGTTCAGCCTGTTTCAGAACTTGACATCGCCAGTCAGCGGGTTGAATTTAATGAGCATTACCAAAATGTTTTGTCGCGACTGGATAAGTTGGGTAGGCCGTCTGATGTAACTGTTGAGACAAGTTCTGGACAATTGCCTGCGTTTGATGGCTACGCTCCGAACGGTGGCTTCACGGGTGAAACTCCGGCGCTTACCCTTGCGCATGATTGGATCGCGGCGGAACTAAAAATGCTTTTCTCGGATTTTTCCGCGACGTAAGAACGGTAGCGTTCGATCCGATATGCGTGCGCTTCTCCGTTACCTGGATGGTAGGGCCGCGCCCCATCCACCCCCACCCTTGTCTTTCCCCCAATCCTCCCCATATCCCACCCATACCGGCCTCCGTGCCAAGTCGGCCCATGTATGTCGGGCTTTTTCCGGGTTTTCCGCATCATTCTTCGCGGAATAGCTTGACGGGAAGGGAAATAGTGGGAATCACCATTTCAGGCAGAGAAGGTCTCGCGCGTCATGGGGCAGCAATGTCCAGCAGTTCGCCAGGTGAACCGTCTGGCCTTGAGCTTTTGGGCGCGCGTGGTTAATTCGGAATTAAAGATCATTCCGTAGGTGTTCGTGAACAATTGCGGCGGGCGAGTTTTTTGCTCGGGGCTCTCAAGCCCAACCGCAGGCAGGGCAGCGTCAGGGAAAGCGACTATATAGATGGCAACCAAAGTCAAAGAAAACGAAGAAGCTGAAGTCGAACGCGACGGCGCCTCCGACGGCCCGCTTCTCGATCTTTCCGATGACGCGGTCAAGAAGATGATCAAGGCCGCCAAGAAGCGCGGCTACGTGACGATGGACGAGCTCAATGCCGTCCTCCCGTCCGAGGAAGTCACCTCCGAGCAGATCGAAGATACGATGGCCATGCTCTCGGACATGGGCATCAACGTCGTGGAAGACGAGGACGTCGAGGAGCCCGGTACGCCGGCCTCTTCCGACGACGATGACAACAACAACGAGGAAGAGAGCGAAGGCGGCGAGCTTGCGCCTTCGGCCGGCACCGCCTTGGCCACCGCCAAGAAGAAGGAGCCGACCGACCGCACCGACGATCCGGTGCGCATGTACCTGCGCGAAATGGGCTCTGTCGAGCTTCTGTCGCGCGAAGGCGAAATCGCCATTGCCAAGCGCATCGAGGCCGGTCGCGAGACGATGATCGGCGGTCTTTGCGAGAGCCCGCTGACGTTCCAGGCGCTGATCATCTGGCGCGACGAGCTCAACGAGGGCACGACGCTGCTGCGCGAGATCATCGATCTCGAAACCACCTATTCCGGCCCGGAAGCAAAGGCCGCTCCGCAATTCCAGTCGCCTGAGAAGATCGAGGCCGACCGTAAGCTCGCCGAGGAAAAGGAAAAGACCCGCAAGGCACGCTTCGGCGACGACGACATCACCAATGTCGGCGGCGAAGGCCAGCGCGAGGAAGAGGAAGAGGAGGACGACGAGTCCAGCCTTTCGCTTGCCGCGATGGAATTCGAGCTGCGCCCGCAGGTCATGCTGACGCTCGACACCATTGCCGAGACCTACAAGAAGCTGCGCAAGCTGCAGGACCAGCAGGTCGAGCAGCGTCTGGCTGCCGCCGGCGCCCTGTCGTCGGCCCAGGAGCGCCGCTACAAGGAGCTCAAGGACGAGCTCATCAAGTCGGTCAAGTCTCTGTCGCTCAACCAGAACCGCATCGATGCGCTGGTCGAGCAGCTTTATGACATCAACAAGCGTCTCGTGCAGAACGAGGGCAAGCTGCTGCGCCTGTCGGAATCCTACGGCGTCAAGCGCGACAGCTTTCTCGAGCACTATTCCGGTGCCGAGCTCGATCCGAACTGGATGACCTTCATCTCCAACCTGACCGGCCGCGGCTGGAAGCAGTTTGCCGAGAGCGAAGCCAAGACGATCCTCGACATCAGGGGCGATATCCAGAGCCTTGCGACCGAAACCGGCATCTCCATCTCGGAATTCCGCCGTATCGTCCACATGGTCCAGAAGGGCGAGCGCGAGGCGCGCATCGCCAAGAAGGAAATGGTCGAGGCAAATCTGCGTCTCGTCATCTCCATCGCCAAGAAGTACACCAACCGTGGCCTGCAGTTCCTCGATCTCATCCAGGAGGGCAATATCGGCCTGATGAAGGCGGTCGACAAATTCGAGTATCGCCGCGGCTACAAGTTCTCGACCTATGCGACCTGGTGGATCCGCCAGGCGATCACCCGCTCGATTGCCGATCAGGCGCGCACGATCCGCATTCCGGTGCACATGATCGAGACGATCAACAAGATCGTCCGGACATCGCGCCAGATGCTGCACGAGATCGGCCGCGAGCCGACGCCGGAAGAACTGGCCGAAAAGCTCGCCATGCCGCTCGAAAAGGTCCGCAAGGTCCTGAAGATCGCGAAGGAGCCGATCTCGCTCGAAACGCCAGTCGGCGACGAGGAAGACAGCCATCTCGGCGACTTCATCGAGGACAAGAACGCGCTGCTGCCGATCGACGCCGCCATCCAGGCGAACCTTCGCGAAACGACGACCCGGGTGCTGGCATCCTTGACGCCGCGCGAGGAACGCGTGCTTCGCATGCGCTTCGGTATCGGCATGAACACGGACCACACGCTGGAAGAAGTCGGCCAGCAGTTCTCGGTCACACGCGAACGTATCCGCCAGATCGAAGCCAAGGCGCTGCGCAAGCTCAAGCACCCAAGCCGCAGCCGCAAACTGCGCTCGTTCCTCGACAGCTGAGGTTCTACGAGAGGTTACCAACAGAAACCCGGTCAGTTTTCACTGGCCGGGTTTTTTCATGGGGCGGGCAGGGGTGGCCAAGGCTCGACGCGGCTTTCAGGAGAAGGTGGTCGAAGTGACCTGCCACTGAGAATTTCCTCCAGAATGGATTAGAGTCCGGCCTATTAAGGGACGGACGAATGAAGAAGCAGAGATTTACGGAAGAGCAGATTATCGGTGTGCTTAAGGAACAGGAGGCTGGCGCGAAGGCGGCCGATCTCTGCCGCAAGCACGGGATTTCAGAAGCAACGTTTTATAACTGGAAGGCCAAATACGGCGGCATGGAAGTCTCCGAAGCGAAGCGGCTGAAGGCGCTTGAGGACGAGAATGCCAGGCTAAAGAAGTTGCTGGCCGAGCAGATGCTGGATGCGGCCGCACTCCGCGAGCTTCTTGCAAAAAAATGGTAGGGCCCGCCGCCCAGCGTGACGCCGTCACGCATCTGAAGACCGTCATGGGTCTTTCGGAACGACGGGCCTGCCAAATCATATCCGCCGACCGCAGGACGATCCGCTATCAGTCGAACCGACCCCCGGAAACCGAGTTGCGAGCGAAGCTGCGCGACCTCGCCAATGAGCGTCGACGTTTCGGATACCGCCGACTGTTCGTCCTGCTTCGGCGGGAGGGAGAGCCCTCCGGGATCAACCGCATCTATCGCCTTTATCGCGAGGAAGGGCTTTCCGTTCGCAAGCGCAAAGCCCGGCGGCGTGCGGTCGGCACGCGTGCACCGATCCTGGTCGAAGCGAAGGCCAACGCCCGATGGTCGCTGGATTTCGTCCACGACCAATTCGCCTGCGGGAGGAGGTTCCGCGTGCTCAACATCGTCGATGACGCGACGCGCGAGTGCCTGGCGGCGATCCCGGACACCTCGATTTCCGGTCGTCGCGTCGCTCGCGAACTGACGACCCTCATCGAACGACGCGGCAAGCCAGGAATGATCGTCTCCGACAACGGCACCGAACTCACCTCGAATGCCATCCTTGCCTGGTCGAAAGATCACAAGGTCGAATGGCATTACATCGCGCCGGGAAGGCCAATGCAGAATGGATATGTCGAGAGCTTCAACGGACGCATGCGCGACGAGTTGCTCAACGAGAGCCTCTTCTTCGGCCTCGATCATGCCCGCAGCGCCATCGCTGAATGGGCGGAGGATTATAACCATTTCCGGCCGCACTCATCGCTCGGATATCAGACCCCGGCGGACTATGCCGGGCTCATCGCCGCAACCGGCTCCAACGCTACGCAAGATGAAAGCTTCGCGTTTCCGCCGGTTGCTCACACCGCGCCATTTGGCGTATTCAAAGCCGCCGAGGCTCTAACCGCCGCTGGATGAAAGTTCAGTGGCAGGTCAGAAGGTAAGCAGGGTTGCGGACGCGTCCATGGCAATCGCCAGATGCAATGCGTCGGCTGCGCGTATCCCGAGCTCATGTCGATCACAGAGGCGGGCCGCGGCCTCGAAGACCGGCAATCTTGCGGCAATTTCGCGAGCTCTGCCGATCATGGCTGGACGCGGCGTCCCGCAATCCCCATCTCAGCTCTCTCTGTCTGCTGACGGGATGGTGATCGAGAATCCGGTATCTTCGCAAGTCGGCAGGCGTTAAGGAATTCGTATGATTGGTATTCTGGCATATTTTCCAGGCGGCGACGCGTCGATGGACCGGCACTGAAGCATGGCGAGCGAACGGCTTGTGCGGTGGCGGAAGACGCTTTGGGTGGTGCTTGCCTCGCTTGTCGTGCATGTGCTGGTCGTGGCGTTGTTCTTCCTGCCGGACGCCATGAAGATGCCGGAGCCCGCCAAGGAAGATAGCGTCAGCGTCGAACTGGTGCCGCCGCCGGAAGAGCCAAAACCGCCCGAGCCGAAGCCGGAGGCTGACAAGCTGCCCGAGCCGCTAAAAATGCCGGAGCCGGAAAAGCCGCCCGAACCGGCCAAACCAGCCGAACCTGCGAAAGCCGAGCAACCGCCGGCTCCTCCCGAGCCGCCGCCCCCGCCAGCCGCTGATAAGCCGCCGGAGGAAAAGCCGGCGCCACCCCCGCCGCCGCCCGAGAAAGCGCCGGAGGAAAAGCCGCCATCTCCGCCGCCACCTGAAAAGGCACTGCCACCGGAGGAGAAGCCGCCAGAGGAACCCCCGAAGGCGACGCCTCCCGCCGAGCAGTCGCGGATCCGCGCGCTCGATCCGGTGTTTCGTTATGGCGACAAGGATGCCGGGCCGAAGAAATCGGAAGACGGCAACAGCGCGGAGGGCGACACCAAGCCGGAGCCGACGGCTGACGATGCGGCCAAGCCCGATGCGACGGATGCCAAGCCAGATGATGCGGCGGCGCAAACGCCGGACGCCGCAGCAACTCCGGAAACGCCACCGGAGGTGCCCCCGACCGACAAGCCGCCGGCTGCAATGCCACCGAGTGAGACACCCCTCACCGATACCCCGCCGGTGGATGCGCCGGGCGGGGCAGGGCCTTTGCCACCAAACATCGACCTGCCACAGGTAGACGTGCCCGACAGCACTGCCGAAAAGAATGGCCCACCCTCCAACAGTCCCGACAGCGCCAAGGTCGAACTAGCGCCAGCGCCGCCGTCCGAGTTACCGAAGGACAAGCCTGCGCCGCCAAAGCCGGGTGGAAAGCCCGCCGATGGAGCAATGACGAAGGCAAAGAAGCTGTTTTCCCGCAGTGAGACCGGAGATGCCGCTGCGACCCGAGCGATGGGCAATATCCCACGTGGGGTTCGCGCCGGAGAATTGTGCGCCAGCGAGCTGCGTGAACAGCTGCGCCACGCAGCGCCCGTCTATCGGCCCGAGCTGCTGCCGGCTTACCGACTGCCGTCAGGCAACGTTCTCGACGTCAAGCGCAGCCAGTTTCGCGCCGATGGACAGTGGTACAATCTGCGCTTTCGCTGCGAACTGGATGCTGAGGCGACGAAAGTACAGTCCTTTTCCTTTGACATCGGCGAGCCCGTGCCACGGAGCGAATGGCGAAGCCGTGGCTTCCCGGACAACTAGCCAGCTTCAGTACCGCAGTAGCCAGCCATCCCGCGCTATTCTGTTCTCCACCGCATCTGGTTGAGCAATCTGCTAATTGCCTTGCGGTCGTTTTACGGTGGAGGATAGTCTGCAAGCACATGCTTTCGGGAAGGGGAGTGGATGACTATGGTCATGACGGGCAAAGAGGAAATCGAGATTGTCGCGACCTCAGACGAGCATGTCGAAAGCTTCCACGCTGCCCTCGACACGGTTGCCCGGGAGCGAAAATATCTGACGATGCTCGAAGCCTTCTCGCTGGCGGAAACGCGCGCCCATGTACTCGATATGATCGGGCGGAAAAACCCGCATGTGGTGGCGATCGCCGGCAACCGCGCTGTGGGATGGTGTGACATCACCCGTCATTTTTTCCCTGCCCACGCCCATCGCGGTAGCCTGGCGATGGGGCTGATCCCGGAATTTCGCGGACGGGGGCTCGGCAGGAGATTGATCGAGGCGGCTCTGGAGCAAGCACGAGAGCGGGATTTTCTCCGCGTCGAGCTCTCCGTCCATGCGGACAATGTCGCTGCCATCGCGCTCTACGAGAAGGTCGGTTTCGCAACCGAGGGGGTTCTCAGGCGAGCCGTCCACATCGACGGCCGCTTCATCGATACAATCAGCATGGCCATCCTCCTTCATACGTCAGTCGGTGCTTAACCCTATCAGCACGGTCTGCTGCTGCAGGCGTACGTCTCACGCCGCGCGGGCCATCCGTGGCGTCGCCTGCGTTACGTCGTCCGTGCGGAATTGCTGGACGATGGTCAGCAGGGCGTCGGCCTCGTCGGCCAGTTCGTTGCTGGCGGCTGTCGTGTCGGCAACCATGGCGGCGTTCTTCTGGGTCATCTGGTCCATGGCATTGACGGAGCTGTTCACCTCCTGCAGGGCCGAGGCCTGGTCCTGGGCGGCGGTGGCGATGGTATCGATGTGCTTGCTGATCTCGACAATCTGCGTGCTGATGCTGGTCAGCACCTGGCCGGCCTCGCGCACCAGCGCCGATCCGGTCTTGACCTCGGCGGTCGACTGGTCGATCAGCCCCTTTATCTGCTTTGCTGCGTCGGCCGAGCGCTGTGCAAGTTCGCGTACCTCGTGGGCGACGACGGCAAATCCCTTGCCTGCGTCTCCGGCCCGTGCAGCCTCGATGCCGGCATTGAGGGCCAGAAGGTTGGTCTGGAAGGCGATGCTGTCGATCACCTCGATGATCTGCTCGATTTGCCGCGCGCCGCTTTCAATGCGGCCCATTGCCTCGATGGCATTGTTGACGACAGATTCAGAACTGCTGGCGGTCTTGCGCGTCTTGCCGACAACCTGCTGAACATCGCGGGCTCGGTCAGCCGAAGAGCGCACGGTGACGGTGATTTCCTCGACAGCAGCGGCTGTCTCTTCCAGCGATGCTGCCTGATCTTCGGTACGCTTGGCAAGGTCGAGTGCGGACTGACGCATGTCTGAGCCGCTGCCCTGGATCGAGAGTGTATTTTCGCGGATCTGCACCATCGTCTGCTTCAGGCGCACCAGCGAGCCGTTGAAGTCGATGCGCAACTGCTCCAGCCGCCCGGCGAACGGTGTGTCGATGTCGTGCGACAGGTCGCCCTGTGCAAGCCGGGCGAGGCCGCCGGCGAGCTGTTCGACAGCAAAATCGATCTGGCTGTCGAGACTGCGCTTGTCGCTTTCGTTGCGAGCCCGCTCTTCCTCGACGGATGCGCGCTGCCTGGCGTTTTCGCCTTCCATCAATTGCTTGGCACGGGCGTTGTCGCGAAACCCTTCCAGTGCCCGGGCTATGTCGCCGAATTCATTGCGGCGGGACAGGTAGGGTATGGCCGTGTCCAGCGTGCCGGAGGAAATCGCCTGCACAGAGCCTCTGAGGACCGTCAGCGGGCGGATCAAACGCCCCGTTGTTACATAGGCGAGCAGTCCGATGGCCATCATGGCGGCAGCGCCGACAATCAAAATCAGCGTTCTCAGCGCATCGATCTGGTCCGAATAGACCTGCATCGGGATACCGGTAAAAAGAACCCCGGTCGTCGCGCCGGCGGTTGAGCGGATGGGAAAATAGCCGGTTATATACGGCTTTCCGAACAGAACGGCCTCGCCGTAGTAGGGCTTGCCGGCGGCAAGCATCGGTCGGGCCGGATGGTCGGCGGCGAGTTTGGTACCGACAGCACGCTCGCCATTTTCCTTCTTCACATTGGTCGAAATGCGCAGGTAGTCGCCGTCCTGGACCTGGAAGATGGTAGCGACGCCACCGATCGACGTGGCCACCTTGTCGACGAGATCATGATCTGAAACCTGTTGGGCGCCATCATGCACGATGCCGCGAAGTTCGCCGTCGCGTATATCGACTGTCGTGCCGGCGAGTTTCACGCTGTAGATGACCGCCATCGCGCGGCTTGCATCCCTGACATCGTCAGCCGCAGTCGTCAGGACGCGCTCCCGCAACTGATAGTACGTTGCTCCAGCGACAGCCGAAATTCCGAGAAAAATCAGCCCTATTGTGACAAAAACAATCTGTGAGACAATGGTTGAAGGAAGCAATCGGTTCATCAGCGCAACTCCTGCGGGCTTTTTCGGCAATATTGGCAAATGTGATTAAGGAAGCGAAAACGCTGGCGATTTAATCTTGAGGTTGCACGGCCAAAGCCCCGATGATGGGCGGCCTGGCGGGAGTTTCAATCGAATGTTGCGTCCTGTCATCCGCTGTGCGCCGACGACATTGTGCGCAATTTCCTGAAACTTTCCGTCCGTTGCCTGCGTATCACCCCGGTCGGTACGATGCAGTTTCCTTAGCCGGCATTCACATCGGTCGTACGAGTACGGCAGCGTTTATGATCGCGGAGCCTTGATGCCTTTAGATGGACCCTTGAGAGACAGTGCTTTTTTCGAGCAGGGCGCGGCATTGCTGGCGGCACTTGCAGATCGCGACCGGCTGCTGATCCTCAGGATCTTGCTGAAGCGTGAATTGCCGCTCAATGCGCTGGCGCTAATAACGGGTATCGGCAGCGGGGCATGTTCCAAGCATCTCGGTGCGCTTCGCGGTGCGGGACTGGTGATCTGTACCAAGCGGGCGGATACGGATTATTTTTCGTGCCGCTCGGATCAAGTGAAGAAACTGCTCGAAACGCTCGACGACATCCTGCCCGGCTCTTCTCTCGAGCGTCCGCCGGAACGCGGTGGTTCGGGCGCGCCTTGAGAGGCTGTCGACAGCTGCGCTCCACGACGTCGCCGTCGTGTCTTTCGGAGAGACGCCGGATTTCGTGAATTGACAAATCGATGTTTCGAGCGGAGCAGGAGAAGTAAGTCTCCCATAGCAGTCTCCGCGCCGACCTGTATCAGGCGGCCGGTGTTCCCGAGGACATTCGATGGACAGCGATCAACCTGCCGGGGGTAGCGTGCTGCGCAACCCTGCCTATCTCTCCTTTGTCGCGTCCAGGGTCTGTTCGCAACTTTCCTTCCAGGCGGTGACCGTGGCACTCGGCTGGATGATCTACGACCAGACCCACAGTGCCTATGCGCTCGGGCTTGTCGGCTTTTGCCAGTTCCTGCCGATGGTCATCCTCACCTTCGTCGTCGGCCATGTTGCCGACCGCTTCGACAGGCGTCGCATCGGTCTTGCCTGCCAGATCGTTGAGGCGGTCACGGCGGTGGTGCTTGCCATCGCCGTCTGGCGCGACTGGCTCGGGCCCGCCGGCATCCTAGCCGCCGTTGCTGTGCTCGGGGCCGTGCAGGCCTTTGAGCGGCCAACGATGGCGGCGCTTTTGCCGAATATCGTGCCCGCGCCGCTGTTGCAGAAAGCCATCGCCACCTCGACATCGATGATGCAGACAGCCCTGATCATCGGCCCGTCTGTCGGCGGGCTGCTATACGGCCTCGACGCGGTCGCGCCTTTTGTCATGGCGTCTGTGCTGTTTGCCGTCGCCAGCTTCAACGTCATCTCCATCCGCATGGCGCGTCGGGCACCGGTGGCCCGTGCACCGGTCACCCTGAGCTCGGTGTTTGCCGGCGTCGCCTTCATCCGCAGCCGGCCGATCATGCTCGGCACTATCTCGCTGGACCTGTTTGCGGTGCTGCTCGGCGGGGCAACGGCGCTGTTGCCGATCTTCGCCCATGACATCCTCAAGGCCGGTCCCTGGGGGCTTGGCCTGCTCCGGGCGGCACCGGCCGTTGGCGCGCTTGCCATGTCGATCGTGCTGGCGCGCCGGCCGATGCAAAGCGGGGTCGGCAAGACGATGCTGCTCGCCGTCGCCATTTTCGGAGTTGCGACCATCGTCTTCTCGCTGTCTGGCAACATCGCGCTTTCCGTGCTGGCGCTGCTGGTGGTCGGCGCTTCCGATACGGTCAGCGTCGTGGTGCGCAGTTCGCTGGTGCAGCTGCTGACGCCGGATTCGATGCGCGGCCGGGTCAATGCGGTGAATTCGCTGTTCATAGGCACGTCGAACCAGCTCGGTGAATTCGAATCGGGTATGCTGGCCGGGGCCCTCGGGCCGGTGGCGACAGGCGTCATCGGCGGTATTGGAACAATCGTGGTGGTGCTGGCGTGGATGAGGTTGTTCCCGGCGCTCGCCAAGGTGGAGACTTTGAATGGCTGAGGCAGTAACCCTCGAGGCATTTGCGCCGCGGCATTTCGAGGCACTGATTGGCTGGTTTGGTACCGAGGTCGAATTGATCCAGTGGGCGGGTCCGACGCTGGCGTTTCCGCTTGATATCACCCAGTGCGAGGCGATGCTGGCCGAGACGCAAGGGGAAGCGCCCGAGCGGCTGATCTGGACGGCGCGGGCGCTGGATGGCCGCATCGTCGGCCACGTGCAACTGGCGCTGGATCGCCGAAATGGTGTGGGCCGCCCGGCGCGCGTCGCCATAGCGCCTGAAGAACGCGGTCGTGGTTTTGGCCTGTCCATGCTTTCGGCAGTCGTTACACATGCCTTTGCCATCGAGGGCATGGAGCGGCTGGAACTGAACGTCTACACTTTCAACAGCGCCGCGATCCGCACCTATGAAAAGCTCGGTTTCGTGCATGAAGGCGTGCGTCGCTCCTGCGCCCGTGTCGGCGATGAAAGATGGGATATGGCGATGATGGGGCTTTTGAAGTCCGAATACCGCGCGATATCCAGCCAGCGCTGAACGGGATGGCTTCTCCCGATGTCTACTTCCCCCTGATGCGGGCGAGGACGCCGTCGAGCGCTTCGGTCAGCGCCTTCGCACCGCCCGCGGCTGTAAAATCGGCAAAGACCTGCTCGTTGAGGCCGCCCTTGGTCGAGAATTCACCGCGCAGCACGTCGAAATCCGGTGCTTGCGGCCGGGCGGCGGTATCGGCGAGGCTGGCAAACAGCGGCGCAAGGTAGCTCTTCGCCTGGTCGTAGGGCATCCCCTGCGCTTCCAGCCAGCGGCTGCTGATCTCGAGAATGCCGAAGAAGGTTCCCATCATGGCGCTGGCTGAGCCGAGAAGCTGGTATTCTTCCTCGGTCCTTGCCTCGACGGTCGATCCCAGCGCGTTGAAAAAGGCGGCGACGTCTTCGTCCGGCGGAAAGATGGCTGTCACGCCCTTCCGCTCGGCGACGAAGG
Organism: Rhizobium sp. B21/90; assembly: GCF_019355815.1. Taxonomy (NCBI): domain Bacteria; kingdom Pseudomonadati; phylum Pseudomonadota; class Alphaproteobacteria; order Hyphomicrobiales; family Rhizobiaceae; genus Rhizobium; species Rhizobium sp. B21/90. The sequence continues at coordinate 1,645,970 of NZ_CP072162.1, forward strand.
GCAGCGGGATCGCCCGGGTCAGCCGCAGGTCCGTACCGATCCAGTCGGAAAGGGCGGTCCGGTCCGTCGCTGCGATCAGGCTGACCACGTGCTGGTCGGCGCGGAATGCCAAAGCCCGCACAACAGTCTCGGCGATCTGCGGCCGGATGGCGAGAAACACCATGTCGGCGCCATCGACCACCGTCTGGTTGTCTTTGGCGACACGGACGAGGGGAGAGGCGGCAGCGAGCCTGGCTGCGACATCGGCATTGCGCGGCGACACGAGGATAGATGCGATGGCGAGATCTGCACCGAGCGCACCGGTGACGATCGCTTCGGTAATTGCGCCGGTTCCGACAAATCCCAATCGCATGCACAACTCCCTTGCTCTTTCCGTCATCTATCGCCGGTTCGCCTCAGAGGGCAATGTCGCGAGGGCGTCATTGACGCTCTGCCCACGCGGATAACGCGATTTGACGACGTTTTTGGCCAAGGCAGCACTGCCCATTTGCGGAATTCCCCGTTATTGTCCCGTGAATCATTGGCGGGCGGCAGGGTCGATCGCTGCGTTACAAGGTGGATGGAATGGACACGACTTCAAAGATTGCCGATATCAAGATCGATTTTCACCCGTCGCCGGTCTCCGACGCCGACCGTGCGCTGGCGCTGGCGACACCGGGTTTCGGCAAGGTGTTCACCGACCATATGGTGCTTGCCCGCTGGACCACGGAGAAGGGCTGGCACGACGCCAAGGTGACCGCTCGCCAGCCGTTGTCGATCGATCCGGCCAGCGCCGTGCTGCATTATGCGCAGGAAATCTTCGAGGGGATGAAGGCCTACAAGACTGCCGATGGCCGTATCCTGCTGTTCCGTCCGGAAGAAAATGCACGACGCTTCTCCGACAGCGCCATCCGCATGGCAATGCCCCCGGTGCCGGAGGACCTGTTCATCAAGGCAGTCGAGACGCTGGTGCGGGTTGACAAGGCGTGGATCCCGTCGGGCGACGCGAGCCTCTATCTTCGCCCCTTCATGTTCGCCAATGAAGCCTTTCTCGGCGTGCGGCCGGCGCATGACTATATCTTCTGCATCATCGCCTCGCCGGTCGGCTCCTATTTCAAGGGCGGCAGCAAGGCCGTGTCGGTCTGGGTCGAAAAGCACTATACGCGCGCTGCAAACGGCGGCACGGGTGCTGCCAAGTGCGGTGGCAACTATGCGGCCAGCCTTGTGGCGCAATCCGAGGCAGCCAAGCAGGGTTGCGACCAGGTGGTGTTTCTCGATGCCGCCGAGCATCGCTGGATCGAGGAACTCGGCGGCATGAACGTGTTCTTCGTGATGAAGGACGGCAGCATGGTGACCCCGCCGCTCGGCGGGACGATCCTGCCCGGCATCACCCGCAAATCGGTGATCGCGCTGGCTGAGGCCAAGGGTCTACGCGTCGAGGAGAAGCGCTACTCGTTCGAGGAGTTCCAAGCGGATGCGGCGAGCGGAAAACTCCGCGAAGCCTTTGCCTGTGGCACTGCGGCTGTGCTTGCCGGTATCGGCCTGATCAAGCATTCGGACGGCCAGTTCACCATCGGCGATGGCGAAACCGGGCAGCTGACGGCGGAATTGCGCACTGCGCTGGTCGGCATGCAGCAGGGCGCCACCAACGATCCGCATGGCTGGACGCACGCCGTCGAAGCCTGACCTCCAGCCTGGCCGGTCCGCATAGGCCGGCCTCCGCTGCCTGTACAACCGGACATGGTCCACGTCGGCGGCCAGCAACCGTTCGGGCGCGATGCTTTGAGCGGCTTTAAAAATCCCGCGCGGCTTTCGCCTGTTTTTGCATATATGCCTGCTCTTAGCCTTTTTAACCCGCTACATTGGGCCAATTGATTCGGAGCGGTCGTCGCAGGCGACCGGTCCGACGCGCACCAGGATAGCAAAGCCCACCGCGCCGTGGGCACGGGAGACGACACATGGCCATCATCACAAAGCCCGACATTGCCGAGATGCGGCCTAAAATCACCGTCATCGGCGTCGGCGGCGGCGGCGGTAACGCCATCAACAACATGATCGCGGAAGGTCTGAGCGGCGCCGAATTCGTCGTCGCCAACACCGACGCGCAGGCCTTGACCATGTCGAAGGCGACCCGTCTCATCCAGTTGGGTGCGCAGGTCACCGAAGGTCTCGGCGCCGGTTCGCTGCCGGAAATCGGCCGTGCGGCTGCGGAAGAATCGATCGACGAGATCATGGACCACCTGCAAGGCACCCACATGTGCTTCGTCACCGCCGGCATGGGCGGTGGCACCGGCACGGGAGCAGCTCCGGTGATCGCCGCTGCAGCGCGGGCTGCCGGTATCCTGACCGTTGCGGTCGTAACGAAGCCCTTCACCTTCGAAGGCAAGCGCCGGATGGAAGCTGCCGAAGAGGGGATCGAGCGGCTGCGCGAGGCGGCCGATACCGTCATCGTCATTCCCAACCAGAACCTCTTTCGCATTGCCGATGCCAAGACCACCTTCGCCGATGCCTTCGTCATTGCCGACCGCGTGCTCTATTCCGGCGTTGGCTGCATCACCGACCTGATCGTCAAGGAAGGCCTGATCAACCTCGATTTCGCCGACGTGAAATCCGTGATGCAGGGCATGGGCCGGGCCATGATGGGCACCGGCGAGGCCTCGGGCGAGGGACGTGCGATGAAGGCGGCCGAAGCGGCAATTGCCAATCCGCTGCTCGACGACGTATCGCTGAAGGGCGCCAAGGGCGTGCTGGTGTCGATCTCCGGCGGCATGGACATGACATTGTTCGAAGTCGACGAAGCCGCCACCCGCATCCGCGATGAAGTTTACGAGGACGCCGATATCGTCGTCGGGGCGATCTTTGACCGCAATCTCGATGGCGCATTCCGTGTCTCCGTGGTTGCCACCGGCCTCGACCGCAGCCAGACCAACAGCGAAATGGCAGCCAGTGCCGTCGCCGAGGCACAGCGACGCACGCTTCAATAGTCCAAGCTTTTTACCTGACAAGCGCCGGCCAATGCGGTTCACCCAGGATCGCGTTGGCCGGCGCAACTGTATCCAGGAGGCGGATTTCTTTCTTCTTTCGCATCGGACGGCTGGATCGATCTCCGCTTGCGAACATCTCCATGCCGATATATCTTAAGATATGTTTTCTGTTGTATCTTACGTAAGGAAATGGTGATGCGCGATCATCATGGACGAGACGGACGTGGCAGGGGTGGGCATGGTCGTTTCGAGGGCGGCTTTGCCGCCAGCGGCGCCTTTCGGGCCGGCCGCAAGCTCAGCTCGGGCGATCTGCAGCTGCTGATTTTGGCGCTGCTGGCCCGACAGCCTGCCCATGGCTACGAGCTGATCAAGACGATCGAGGATATTTCCGGCGGCTTCTATACACCGAGCCCTGGGATGATCTACCCGGCGCTCACCTATCTCGACGAGATCGGTCATGCGGTTTGCGAGGCCGAGGGCAACAAGAAGCTGTTTCGCATCACCGAGACCGGTCTTTCCGCGCTGTCGGCGGACAGGGCCGGCGCCGACCGTATTCTCGACGATCTCGCCCATATCGGTTCCAAGATGGATGCGGTGCGCGACGTGATGGAGGGGCGCGGTCCACGAGCGGGTCAGGACCCAGAGGCCCATGGTCACGAGGCGCTTGAAGTGGCCCGGCTGGCGATCAAGACGGCGCTGTTTCACAAGCGCGGCTGTTCCACCGACGAAGCGAGCCGGCTGGCAGACATCCTCCGCCGCGCCGTCGCCGAAATCAATCGCGGCTAGAGGCCGCCTCCACCACAGGAGATTTCATGACCGAAAAACACGCCATCGGCCGGGTTCGCCACGAACTGCGCCGCCGCCTTCTGACCGTCACGGCAACCGAGCGCCTGACGCCCGACATGCTGCGCATTACGCTCGGAGGCGAGGATCTCGCCGGCTTCGTCAGCGCCGGCTATGACGACCATGTCAAACTATGCTTTCCCAAACCCGGCGAGGAGCTACCGGTGTGGCCGGCCATCGGACCGGATGCGACGCCACTGGCAGAGGGCGTCGTCGCGTCTCCGGTGCGTGACTTCACGCCGCGTCGATACGATGCCGACAGGCAGGAACTGACGATCGACTTTGCCGTGCACGAGGCCGGTCCGGCCAGCGACTGGGCCGTCAACGCGGTGCCGGGAAGCCGGCTGGGGGTCGGCGGTCCGCGCGGCTCCTTCCTCGTGACCGACGATTTCGACTGGTACCTTCTGGTCGGCGACGAGACGGCGCTGCCAGCCATCGGCCGACGGCTGGAGGAACTGCGCACTGGCGTGCGCGCCATCGTTATCGCCGCCGTGACGGGCCCAGCCGAAGAGCAGGCCTTTGCCAGTAGCGCAGACCTCGACATCAGATGGCTTCACCGACCGCTGTCGGCTGCAAGCGACACAGCCGTCTGGTTTGCCGCGCTTTCCGACCTGACCCTGCCTGATGGCGACGGCTATGTGTGGATTGCCGGCGAGACGGATGTCGCCAAGGCCTTGCGCAAGGTGCTGGTGGAGCAACGCGGCGTGCCGCGCGGCTGGATAAAGTCGGCCGGCTACTGGCGCCATGGCAGCGCGGGCTTTCACGAAAGCCACAGCGACTGAACGGGGCGGGTACGCCACGACACATGCCGGGGTTTACCGGCCTGAAAAGACCGCCGGCTGGTCGATAGCCGGCCGGCGGTCTCGCTGCCCTTGACTTTGTCGCCGCCGCGACCGACCTCACGGGAAACCGTGCGCGAAGGAGTTTTCATGCCGCAGACCGTTCTCAAGCTGTCGACCCATGGCCAGGGGCTGTACGAATTCACGGATGCGGCGGCGGCGTTCGTGCGCCGCAGCGGTGCGGAGGAAGGGTTGCTCACCGTCTTCGTGCGCCATACCTCGGCCTCGCTGATCATCCAGGAAAACGCCGACGACGACGTCAGGACCGATCTCGATGCCTTCTTCCGGCGGCTGGTGCCACCGTCCTCCGATCCGTCCATGCGCTGGGTGATCCACACTGCCGAGGGCGCCGACGACATGCCGGCCCATATCAAGGCGGCGCTGACGCAGACGTCCATCGGCATTCCCGTCAACAACGGTCGCCTGCTGCTCGGCACCTGGCAGGGGATCTACCTTTTCGAACACAGGGATCGGCCGCACCAGCGCGAGGTGATACTGCATCTCGGCGCATAAGCCTCTGAAACGGCCGCTGAATAGGAAGTGAGCGGGCCGTTGGCTTGTCGTTCAAGCTCGCTCCTCTAGTTTTCACCGCATGCCCGATCCGTCGGGCAATGAAATTGAGGAAACGGAGTGAATGTGATGAACCTGTTTGCGAAACTCGGAACCGCCAGCCTGATTGCGTTGAGCGCAGTGTCGGTCATGGCGCCCTCGGTCTCTGCTGCCGGTCTTTCGTCTCCTGCGGAAACGGTCCGTTACCAACATCATGGCCGCGATATCTGCTCGCCGCTTATGGCCGTGCGCAAGGCGCGGGCCGCCGGCATACGGCGCGCCGAGATTGCCAAGATCACGCCGCGCCGCGTCGTGGTCGTCGGCCGCAGCCACCATGGCATGGAACGGATGGTGTTTGCCAACCAGTCCGATTGCCCCGTGCTGCGCCGATAGAACGACAGGCTTTCCGCACCGCGTGGCGATATTTGATCTGGCGTCTCGCGGGACTTGCTTTTAACTGGAAGATGCCTTTGGCTGATTCTGAACCGTTTTCGGTTCCAGCCGTTGCACCAGCGCCGATTGCGTGGGAGGCGCGGTGGGCGCTGATTGTATTTACGCTCCATGGAGGATGACATGAAACTTATTCTGGCCAAAGCCGCCCTGACGGCGGCGCTGATTGCCGGTGCCTTTTCCGGCACGGTGACCTCGGCCTCTGCACAGAACCTCGACATCTACGTCGGTCCTGGACATCACCGTCCGCCACCGCCGGACTATTACGGCCGTCCGCCGATGCCGCCACCCGGCTTCCGTGGTCGCGGCTGTGATCCGCGCCAGGCAGAAGGCATAGCCCGCGATTACGGCCTGCGCCGCGCCCGCGTCGTCGACGTGACGCCGCGCCGGGTCGTCGTCAACGGTTTCAGCCGCCGTGGTCCCGACACCATCATGTTCGCCAATGTCCGCGGCTGCCCGATGATGGGCCGCTGAGGCCTCTGACCGTCGAACGAAAAAAAGCCGCCCCGGGTTTTCGAACCCGGGGCGGCTTTCGTTTGATGCGTTGCCGTGAACGTTGCGGCTGGCCCTATGGCTCCAGCGCGTAGGTCACGTTGACGGTGACGTTATAGCTGTTCTCACCGCCGGCCACCGGCATGGCCGCGTCCGAAGCCCCTTTGAGCATAAGCGGACGCATCATCGGCTGCGGTGCTGCGCGCACGGCATTTTCCGTGATCTCGATGACGCGGCCGACCTTGACGCCAGCGGCTTCGGCGAGCGTCTTTGCCTTGGCGGCGGCATTGGCCATGGCGTCCTTGCGAGCCGCCTCGATTGCCGCATCCGGCTTGTCGTTGACGAACTGGATGTCGCCGCCCTGGTTGATGCCGAGGCCGACCGCCTGGTCGATGAGGCCGCCGAGCTTGCCGAGGTCGCGCACGCGCACGGTCAGGCCGTTCGTCACCTGGTAGCCGACCAGTTCCGGCTGTTGCTGCTGGCCGTCCTTTGCAGGTGGATAATTATACTGCGGCTGGATGGCAAAGCCGGAGGTCTGCAGGTCGCGCTCGGCGATGCCGGCATTCTTCAGGGTTGCCAGAACTGCGCCCATCGCCTTGTTATCCTGATCGAGTGCATCCTGGGCAGTCTTTGATTGCTTGACGACCGACAGCGTGACGACCGCCATGTCGGGCGCGACAGCCGCCTGGCCTTCGCCGGAAACGCTGATCAGCGCCTGGCGCGGCTCGCCCGCTGCAAAGGCCGTCGCGCTGGTGAGCGTCAGCAGGGCAAGGCCGGCAAAGGCGCTGCAGGCAAGTCTGGCTGGCTGGGGCAGGGTCATCGGTTTCCTCCGTTGTTCTTCTGGAATACCCTTGTGTCGATTGATTGTGTAGCCAATGCGGCAATCCCTTGTCGTGACACAAGTTTTGGGCTAGAGGCAAGACATACCGGAGGACCATTGCTCCGATATATTGCGCAGAGCGCAAGGTAGGGCCTGTAGCTCAATGGTTAGAGCCGGCGGCTCATAACCGCTTGGTTGGGAGTTCGAGTCTCTCCGGGCCCACCACATTTTTCTATGTCCTGACGAAACCAATGGTCGCTGCAACAAATGCAACGATTGGTGCAACTGAGGCGGAAAACAATCACCACGGAGGTCATTGGCGGAAACATGATGCTTACGGTGGGGCCAAGCGGCATTGGTAGGATAGTGACTTCCTTGTTGACATCTTTGGCCGGCGGAATAGGTGAGGTGGCAAAAAACTCGGCTTTCCCGGAATACTGAATCCGGGCGAAGGTAACATGTCGGTCATTGTCGAGAAGAACAAGACCGAGAGCGTGGGTGTTTTTAATGCAGTGAATGTTGGTGCAGGAATGACGACGAATGTCGGTTTGTCCTACAGCGTCAACGCAGGTTCACGTATTAACCTTATGAGCAATGACACACTCTCTTTAACGAGCCAAAACAGCACTGCATTGCAGAGTAACAGTGAACTTCACCTAACCTGTGGCAATTCAAATGTCTTGATGCGCGAAGACGGTTCAATCGCCATCTCAGACACTAAACTTTTCCTGGATTTTGACGAGATTGAAGTAAACGGCGAGAAGCGTGTCGTTATTGATAGTGGGAGGATCGACCTAAATTGATGAAATCACACCAATATGTCATCTTTCTCGGACTGATCGGCGCGATCATTTCTTTCTCACCGGCTTTCGCTCTGAACTGTGAAACAGAAGTTTCTAAGTTCGACTATACGAACGACACACCATCGACTTTCAGTTTTGGCGATAAGAGTGATGTCGACAAAGCCTACAAAAAGCTAGCCGAGACCGTTGGGTATCTGGACATGTATTCGAAGCCAGTTGTGTTTTTTTCCAAAGGATACACCGGGATAACACAGTACTTTTGTCCTGGCGAGAAATGTACATCTCAGGATATTGGGAAGGGATTCAGTATATGTTCTGCTCGTGGCATGAGCGCGGCTGACTCATGTTATCCTCTAGCCGTCGTGTATCACAGCAAAATGTATTGTCTGCTCTATCCAAGCGGAGAAGCTCCCGACCCCAAAAGGCCCTTTAAGCAATATATTCCATTCGACGAAAGTAAGTAAACATGGACAAAAATATATTTCCTTGTGGAAATGATTTGAAAATCCAGACCCATGGGCGGGACTTGCCAACACGCTTTCTTCAAGTTGGTTGATAGGCTACCATTCGGGAGTGTCCTTGATAATCGGCTGACCTGCCACTGAGAATTTCCTCCATAATGGGTAAGGGTCCGGCCTATTAAGGGACGGACGAATGAAGAAGCAGAGATTTACGGAAGAGCAGATTATCGGTGTGCTGAAGGAGCAGGAGGCTGGCGCGAAGGCTGCCGATCTCTGCCGCAAGCACGGGATTTCAGAAGCAACATTTTATAACTGGAAGGCCAAATACGGCGGCATGGAAGTCTCCGAGGCGAAGCGGCTGAAGGCGCTTGAGGACGAGAATGCCAGGCTAAAGAAGTTGCTGGCCGAGCAGATGCTGGATGCGGCCGCACTCCGCGAGCTTCTTGCAAAAAATGGTAGGGCCCGCCGCCCAGCGTGACGCCGTTACACATCTGAAGACCGTCATGGGTCTTTCGGAACGACGGGCCTGCAACATCATATCCGCCGAACGCAAGACGATCCGCTATCGCAAATGGAAGTGCGTGCGCAACTTCAAAATAGAACGTCGCTTGTCGATCGACGCGGAAAGATGGGTACCAGTCTCGTGGATCTTATGGCCAGTGTTTCGAGCGTACCAGGCAGTCTAAATGACGACCTTGATGTGGCGAGGGTCTGGGTCTATGGGGAACAGATCTACATGTTGTCCCACGCTCACAACACACTAAAGGGTATCCCTATGCACGACTCTCGGGTGAGCGCTTCCGTCGATTTGGGTGTTGTCGAACAATCGCGATACAGCGCCCGAAGCTTCATTTGGGCATTTTTGGCGACAAATCGCCAATTTTCGTAAAAACTTAAATTGCTGATTTTATTACATAATAGTCGGGCTGATGCGTGAATCATTGCAGGTTTGTTGCGTGAATCACAGTGACGTCGAATCTTTTCAATCACTTAGGTGTTGCGGCGGACTCTTGTCTCGTCATGTCCGACCCGGAGACATAGGTGACAACGTCGTGCCGAACAGGTTGTCGATGGTTTGCTGCATGCTTGTTGCCAAATTAGACTTTCCGAGACTGGTCACCGCCGCCAGGAATGTTGGTCCCACTGTCGCGGACAGGTCGGTGTCTGAAGCCCGGCCGACAGCAAAAGACCGTCGCCGCCATTCACTGTAGAATTCGGATCGGACACATCTCGCGGGGCGGTCTGGTGGATCGCCCGCCAGGCAGGGGCACTGACCGGTTTCACAATATATGATGTGTATCGCGCTTCTCCGACCCGGTCGCAATGTTTCAATCCATGTTGCCCTATTGACGCCAGCGCTTTTCACCACAATAGGATCGGGGCGGAAAAACCGTAAGCGCTAAGGCTACCCCACGTAGCATTGAGCAGGAAAATCGCTCATTTTCAGTGTGAATCATGCTGGGAAACCTATGAGTGAAGATATGAATCAGGGTCGTACGTTCGAAATTCTGACGGCTGATCCTGTGCGAACGCGGCGGAAGCCGAAGTTGTGGTCAGACGAGGAGAAATCTCAGATCTTGGAGGAAGCGCTTGCTCCTGGCGCGAATGTGTCTGCGGTTGCGCGTGCTCATGGAATGGACCCGTCGCAGCTTTTTGGTTGGCGGCGAATAGCGCTTGCGTCTGGTTCGGTTCAGCGCCTGAGCGCAGCCGGAGATGGCGAGGCCTTTACCCGTTTCGAAGCAGTCCGAACGGACACCGTCGAGATAAAGGTTGGCGACGCGACACTTCGCGTCAGCGCCTCGATCGATCCGGCGCTGCTGAGCGGCATTGTCAGAGCGGTACGGCAGGCATGATCGCTTCGGGTGTCGTGGTCTACGTGTCGTGCCAACCGGTCGACTTCCGCAAAGGAGCCGCGTCGCTGATGGTCCTGGTGCGGGATGGCGGCCTTGACCCCTTTAGTGGCGCACTTTTTGTCTTCCGGTCGAAGCGAGCAGACCGGATCCGGATTGTTTGGTGGGATGGGACAGGTGTCTGCCTTTACGCAAAAATTCTTGAGGAAAATGGCTTCTGCTGGCCAGGGCAGTCCAGCGCCCGTATCCGTCTCGACCATGCGCAGTTGATGGCACTTCTAGCCGGAATGGATTGGAAAAAGATCCATCCCGTCCAAGTGCGCCGACCACTGTCAACGGGCTGAATTGCCTGCGACAAGATGAATCATGTCGCTGTAAGTGTTGGGAAATCGGCCGCTTTTGTGCTTTACTGGCATCATGATTTTACCCGGTCCCGCCCTTCCCGACGACGTCGATGCGCTGAAAGCGATGATCATCGCTTTGAACGCGGAGAAGGCTGCGACTGATGCTGAAATCGCTCGAATGAAGGTTGCCCAACAGAAGGCCGACGAGCGGATCACCAATTTGACGGCAATCTTAAAGGTTTTGCAGCGTGCTCAAAAAGGAACGCGCTCCGAGCGTCTGCGGCTGGCGATCAACGACGACCAGATCGACTTCGCCTTCGAGGAGGTCGAGACTGACCTTGCCGCGATTGATCGTGAACTCAGCCAGGTCGGCAGAGAACGACCAAAGAGGCAAGCCCGTCCTCGCAAAGGTTTTGCAGCCCATCTGGAGCGCATAGAGGAAGTCATCGAGCCGGAGATCCCAGAAGAATACCAGGGCTTGGAGAGGGTTCTGATCGGCGAAGATCGATCAGAGCGGCTCGATGTCATCCCGCCGAAGTTCAGGGTCATCATCACACGCCGCCCCAAATACGCGTTCCGGGAGCGTGACGGTGTGCTACAGGCTTTGGCACCCGCGCATATCATCGAAGCTGGCCTGCCGAGCGAACGGTTGCTGGCCTATATCGCTGTCTCCAAATACGGCGACGGTCTTCCGCTTTATCGCCAGGAGGCGATCTATCTGCGCGACAGCGTGGTTCTCAGCCGCTCCTTGATGGCCCAATGGATGGGGCATCTGGGCTTCGAGCTGCGGATCCTTTCGGATTACATCTTGGAGCGTATCAAAGCCAGCGAGCGGATATTTGCGGACGAGACGACCTTGCCGACGCTGGTTCCAGGCTTTGGCAAGACAATGACGGCCTGGTTATGGGCCTACGCTTGCGATGACCGACCTTTTGGCGGGTCTGGCCCGCCTATGGTTGCCTATCGCTTCGAAGTCAGCAGGGGTGGGAAGTGTGTCGCGCGTCATCTCGAAGGCTTCAGCGGCATCCTGCAGGTTGACGGCTACTCGGCCTATACCAGCATGCTCAAAGAACGCGCCAAGTCCGGCAGCAATGAAACGATCAAGCTGGCCGGATGTTGGGCGCACGTCCGCCGCAAGTTTTATGAACTGCACGTCGGTGGCATCAATGACGCCGCGACAGCGTCGATCACCGCGATGACGGGACTTTGGCAGGTTGAGGACGAGATCCGCGGCAGCGACGCCGAGACCCGCGCAAGGCGTCGTCAGGAGACGTCCGCTGGCATCGTCGCCGATCTCTTCCAGGTGTGGGAAAAGGAGCTATCCAAAGTCTCCGGGAAGTCCAAGACAGCCGAGGCAATCCGCTACGCTCTGACACGCCGAGAGGCGCTGGAGCACTTCCTGAATGATGGCCGTGTCGAGATAGACTCCAACATCGTCGAACGCGCGATCCGGCCACAGACAATTACCAGAAAAAATAGCTTGTTTGCGGGAAGCGAAGGCGGTGGAGAGACTTGGGCAACGATCGCCACACTCTTGCAAACAGCGAAAATGAACAACGTCGATCCGCTTGCCTGGCTTTCCCAGACGCTGACGCGCATCGCAAACGGTTGGCCCGCCGCCGATATCGAGCTGCTAATGCCCTGGAATTATAAGGCAGACGCTGTCGGCTAAGCGCTTACGAAAAACCTAGCAATCGCCAAACAGACGGCGACCGGAGTGATCGTGAGCGAACCAACCGTAGCAGATGCAACAAACCGGGTTTATGAATCGCTTCAGGCGAACAATGCCGATATCGACGTACATATCGCGGATCTGAAGGCAGCATTGACGCGAGCAGGCCTGAAAGAGGCCGTATTCGACCCTTCACGGCTCGTGCAGAACAATCGTTCAGGCAGAAAGCTGATGCAGGCCTACTTTCGCCAGCGCGGCGTAACGGTAAAATTCTCGGCGTCGTAAAGCTATGTGGTGCTGCCAGACGGGCGGGCTGAGATTTCACGCTCGCTGACCCCTGCCAGCCATCACGGCCGCATTGGCAAAGGCTAGGCCGCGCGCGCGGCTCGGCGGCTGTACTGGCGCGGTGTGCAGCCAATTTCCCTGCGGAATGCGAATACGAATGCGCTTTCGGAATCGTATCCGAGGTTGCTGGCTATGTTGGCTATAGTGTCCGGGGTGGTCAGCAGGCGGTCCGCTGCGAGCATCATTCGCCACTGCACGACATACTCCATCACCGATACTCCGACTTTCTCCTTGAACCGGAAAGCGAAGGCCGAGCGGGACATGCCGGCGCGCTCTGCGAGTTGCCGAACGCTCCATCTGTGGCCGGGCTGTTCGTGAATGGCGGTAACGGCTCGGTTAAGGCGCTTATCCGACAGGGCGAACAGCCAGCCTATGCCGATCTCTGCCTGTTGCGCGAGGTGCAGCCGCAAAACCTCGACCAACATCGTCTCGGCAAGGTATTCGGCAACGAGAACGCTTCCCGGTTGCGGATGCCTCAGCAACGCCATCATCCGGTCCAGATAGGTTTTGAGGGCGTATCGATCCGCGCCATCACCGATATGCAGTATCTCGGGAAGGGCGTTGAGCAGATGGCTCGACAGCTCCTGCCTGAACGTGAAAATGGTACCGAACAGGCAACAGCTACCGCCGCCGCCGATTTGAAGCACGCGCCCGTTGAGGGGACCGTCCACCTCGTCATAGATGTTGCCCGGCTCGATTGCCGGGTCGCTTGCCAGGGAAAAACGGTGGCCGTGGGGCAGGGCGAAGAACTCTCCTTCCCTAAGCAGGATAGGGTCCGGTCCATCCGCAACGGAGAGCCAGCACTGGCCGGATACGATCGCGAAGCAGCGAAAGGCTGAATCCGCCGCGAAGGCGTAGGACCAGTTGCCGCCAAAATCCAACCCGCCCGACATATAGCCGCGCGTTTTCACCAGTGACAGCACGTCCGAGAGCGGATGGCTGGCCAGAATGGACGATCGCGATACTAATGTGGATTCCATGCCATAGAACCTACGGAGATCCCGGTCTAATTTCAACTCACGGAAATGGGAGCGAAAGACGCGAGTTTCCTCACGGGAGCAGCCGGCTGTATGCGAACGATGGCGGCAGGCTTTGGACTCGGAGCCAAGCGGCAAGGGCCTCACTCCTATGATGCCGGGGCGTGGTTGCACTAACGAACGGATTTCATGGATGACCCAACAATCGACTTTTCTGGTACTCGGCGCCACTGGCGGTACGGGCAAGCATTTCGTTTCCCTGGCTCTTGCGGGCGGCCACAGGGTGAGGGCACTGGCGAGGTCTCCGGAAAAGCTGGGCGTTGCAACTGCGAACCTCGAGGTGCGTCAGGGTTCGATCACGGATCCGATCGACACGGATGCCTTGGTGAGCGGGGTCGATTTCGTCATTTCGATGCTCGGCGATGTCAAGCTCCAGAGGACCGACAGGATCAATACCGCCTTCGTGAAAAGGCTTGTCCCCTCGATGCGGCGGCACGGCGTAAAGCGTTTTCTCTACCAGGCGGGAGGATTGAGCAGACCCTATAACGGGAGACTTTCTCCACTCTTCTGGACGATACGCAACACCTTGGCCCGCGCCTATATCGGTCAGCATGAAGACAACGAAGCGGTGATGCAATATCTTGCGACAGAGGCCAACGACATGGAGTGGATCGTTCATAGAGCGGGAATAGGTTCGGACGGTCCGTCGAAAGGCGTGCTCGAGCGGTCGGCATCCAGCTTCAGCGTAGCAACACACCGTGACTGCGCAAATTACAATTATAGGACAATCATGACGCCTGCGGCGATTCATACGTCTGATCTCAGCTGTTACGCCCGCAGCTAGGCTCAGTGGTCTCTGCAAGAGCGTCCGGATGCCATTACGGCAATGTTCGCGCCGGAAGGTCCGCGATGCATACCTACATGACCTCGGATGAGATCACGCCTCCTCCTTCAGCGCAGCGATGAGGGCGCGCAGGGCTGGTGGGGTCTGGCGGCGGCTGGGGTGGTAGAGATAGCAGCCCTGGAACGGCGGGCACCATGCATCGAGGACGCGGATCAGCCTGCCTGCGGCGATGTCGTCGGCGACGTCGTCTTCCATGACGTAGCCGAGGCCTGCGCCGGCGCGAACGGCTGCAGCGGCGAGGTCGCCATCGTTGACGACGAAGGATCCGGATGTCCTGATCTTGATCTCGCGTGCCCCTGACTGGAATTCCCATGGCAGGAGCCCGCCGGCGCTGGCAAGCCGGTAGCCTATGCAGTTGTGTCCTTCTAGGTCGCCCGGCACCTCGGGCTTCCTGTGGTTTTCGAAATATGACGGCGTGCCGACGACAACGGTCCTGAGATCCGGGCCGACGCGCACCGCAATCATGTCCTTCGCCACGGTTTCCCCGAACCGAATGCCGGCATCGAAACCGTCGGTGACGATATCCACCAGCCGGTCATTGATGTCGACCTCGACCTCGACATCGGGGTTGTCGAGAAGAAAGGTCGGGAGCTTCTGGCGGAGAATGGTCCGGGCCGGGTAGGAAAAGGTCGTCAGCCTGACCTTGCCCGACGGACTGTCGCGCCATTCGCCAAGCGCTTCCAGCCCGGCTTCTATCTGTGTAAAGGCCGGCTGGATGTGCTGCAGCAGCCGCTGTCCGGCATCGGTCGGCGCGACGCTGCGCGTCGTGCGCGCCAGCAGCCTGACCCCAAGCCGCTCTTCGAGCCCCCTGATCGCATGGCTGAGAGCCGAGGGCGAAATTCCCAGCGCTGCTGCTGCCCGCGTAAAACTGCGCTCACGCGCCACGGCGGCAAAGGCCATCAGATCATTCAGTTCGCCGCGTTCCATTGATGCAGTGTGCTCATAAGTTCATGCGGCGTGCAACGGATAATCGAGGTTTGCGGCGTGCTGTAGGGTGAGCGCAGCAAGACGTCAAACCGGAAGGATATTCCCATGGATCTCACCAGCTATCGCACGCTCGGACGTTCGGGCCTCATCGTCAGCCCTCTTGCGCTCGGCACCATGACATTCGGCGCCGGGCGCTGGGGTTCGGGCAGCAAGGCATCGCGCGAGCTTTTCGATACCTACATCGCTGCCGGCGGCAACTTCTTCGATACGGCGGATGTCTATTCCGGCGGGCGCAGCGAGGAGATGCTGGGGGAGTTTGTCGCGGAGGCGGGATTGCGCGACCGGGTGGTGATCGCAACGAAGTCGGGCTTTTCCCGGAGCCAGGGCACGCCTCTCCATGGCGGCAATGGTGCCAAGAACATCCGGCTCGGCATCGAGGGATCGCTGAGACGGCTGCAGACCGACTATATCGATATGTACTGGATCCATGTCTGGGATCGCACGACGCCTGCAGAAGAGGTGCTGCTTTCGCTGACAGATGCGGTCCGGAGCGGAAAGATCCTGCATTACGGTTTCTCGAACACGCCGGCCTGGTATGTCGCCAAGCTCGCGACGCTGGCTGCTGCCCATGGCCTGCCGGTGCCCATCGGCCTGCAATATGCCTATTCGCTCGTTGATCGCGGCGTCGAACTCGACATTCTTCCCGCGGCTGCCGAACTCGGAATGGACCTCGTGCCATGGAGCCCGCTTGCTGCGGGTCTGCTGACCGGCAAATACGGCCGCGACATGCTGAGCCGTGCCGGGCCGGCTGGGGCAATTCCGGACACCGCCGGCGATGGCGGCGAGGGCGAAAGCGATGGCCGCCTCAACGGTGACAATCCGTTCGGGGGGCTCCTGTTTACCGAGCAGAACTTCGCGGTGGTCGATGTGCTGACGGAGGTTGCGGCCGAACTGGGCCGGCCGATGGCGGCGGTCGCTCTCGCCTGGCTCATGCAGCGTCCGGGCGTTGGCTCCGTGCTCGTCGGGGCGAGCCGCGCCGGACAACTCACGGAAAACATAGCCTCGCTCGAGATCGTACTGACGGGGGATCACCTTCATCGCCTCGATTCGATCGGTGCGCCGCCGGCGTTCAACCCGTATTTCATCTTCGATCTGCCGAAAGAGGTGATTTTCGGCGGCACGACCGTGCGTTCCTGGGTGAGGCCCGCCTGAGCCGGAATCGGGGCCGGCAACCGGCCCCGATCAACGCCTGTGCCCGAAAGCAGCATAGATTCAGTATCGAATAGTCAATGCGTAGTGCGTTGCAGAAACGCCTTTATACTTTACAAGTAGTTTATATTATAATTAACGATTGTCCGATATTTTCTTGACAGTTGGTATTTCCAGCAGCAGCGAATCGGGGTCAAGAGTATGAAACTTTCTGTCGCAACGAAGCTTTTAGGCATATTTTCGGTGTCTGTGGCCATGACCGCCGGACTAGGTTTTTTTGCGGTTTATTCTCTCGATTCTATTCAAATGAAAAACCATGTCATCATTGAAAAGCGCATTCCGGGTTTCATTCTTCTTGGGCAGATGAATGCTGACATCGGCGATGTTCGCATTTATCAAAGCGCCGTACTGAACGCTCCAGCGGAGCAGCGCCAGAAGTTCTCAGATATACTGAAGACTGCAATCGATAAGGTCGAGAATGACATCCGCACCTATGAGCCGCTTCTGGTAGACAAGGAAGACATCGAGCTGTTTGCCACGCTGAAGCGCAACTGGAGCGCAGGCCTGCAGTCTTGGGGTGAAGTGGGCAATCTCGCAAAGAATGCCAAAGCGGATGAGGCGAGAGCGCTGTTCTATGGCAAGGCGCTCACCGACTATAGCTCGGCCGGCGACGCCGTTCAGGCAGCTGTCGATGACATCGCCATGAACACCAAGGACGAAGGCGCCGCTACGTTGCACACCATCTCCTTCGCGTCTGATGTCACCTACGCGTGCCTTGGGCTTGCTCTCCTTCTCGGCATTGCCTCTGCGCTCTTTGCCATAATGAACGTCTCGCGTCCGCTTGCCGGCATCAACACCTCGATGCGCAAGCTTTCGGAAGGCGACACGGATTCGGAAATTCCCTTTGCCCGCCGGGCCGATGAAATCGGCCAGATGGCCGGCGCGGTCGAAATCTTCCGTCAGGCAGCGATTTCCAACAATCGCCTGGAACGCGAGGCGGAAGACAACAGGCGGCAGGCTGAAATCGACCGGATCGAGGGTCAGCGCCGGGCTGAAGAAGAAGCGGCCGAACGTCTGCGCATCGCAACCTCGGGCCTTGCAGATGGTCTGAAGCGCCTCGCAGCAGGTGACCTGTCCTTCCAGCTAACGGAAGCATTTTCTCCGGATTTCGATGCCTTGCGCCACGACTTCAACCGGTCGGTCGAGCAGCTCGGCGGCGCCCTGTCGTCCATCACCACCAGCGTATCCAGCATGGGCAACGGCACTCGCGAGATTGCAGCCGGCGCCAACGATCTGTCGAAGCGGACGGAGCAACAGGCTGCCGCGATCGAGGAGACCGCTGCGGCCGTTGAGGAAATCACCGTCAACGTGGCTAACTCCGCCAAGCGCACCGAAGATGCACGCGACGTGGCGTCTCGCGCCAACGAGTCCGCTGGAAAGTCTGCTGAAGTCGTTTCGCGGGCCGAAGAGGCAATGGAGAAGATCGAGACTTCTTCGCAGCAGATTTCCAACATCATCGGCGTCATCGACGAAATCGCCTTCCAGACCAACCTGCTGGCATTGAATGCCGGCGTCGAGGCAGCCCGTGCCGGCGAGGCAGGCAAGGGGTTCGCCGTGGTAGCGCAGGAGGTTCGCGAGCTTGCCCAGCGTTCGGCGCAGGCAGCCAAGGAAATCAAGGGTCTAATCCATAGCTCTTCGTCCGAAGTCGCAAACGGCGTGAAGCTGGTGCGCGATGCCGGCGATGCCCTGAAAACCATCGGGCAGTTCATCGTCGAGATTAACGGCCACATGGACTCGATCGCCACGTCTGCAAAAGAGCAGGCCACCGGGCTCCACGAAGTCAATCAGGCCGTGAACTCGATGGACCAGACGACACAGCAGAATGCCGCGATGGTGGAGCAGTCGACCGCCGCGTCGAATACGCTCGCCAACGAGGCCAATACGCTTCTCGAACTCGTCAGCCAGTTCAAGCTCGAAGGTGTCAGGAATACACAGTCATCGGCGCTCAGGCAGACGGCGCAGGCCATGGCTGCTCCGGCGCGTCAGTCCCGCCCGGCGGCGCAGTTCGCCGCACCACGCAAGATGGCAGCAGGCGGCGGCAGTTCAGGCGCCAGCTGGGAAGAGTTCTAAGCGCATCGCATTTCTGTGAAGGGATTTCGGAACCGGACGGTGGAGCAGCGATCTGCTCCACCGTCCGGCACCCTTTAAGCCACCGGGTTGTTCTTCCCGTGATCAAGGCCGGCGCGCTCGCGAAGATTGCCTCTTGCTAAAATACATGTGTTTACAGCGTATTGACGCTCGCATATCGGAGCGTGTAGTCGGTTCGGACGATCCTCAATGCGTGGCTGCATTGCCGTCCGCCGGCCGGAGAATTACTGGAATCGTTAAGGATCCGGGGGCACGGACGCCGCTAAGTGCATAATTTATTGAGATTTGAATGCCAGTCTTCGATTAAATGAGGACTCCCTAAATGAAAATCAATCTTTCCCGCACCTTGCTGCTGTTCGGGCTGGTCGTCGGCGCCGGCCTCTTCGTGTCCATCGGTCTTCAGACCTATGCGATCGAGAAGCTCAAGGTGAACGGACCGATCTACAAGTCGATCGTCGAGGGCAAGGATCTGGTTGCCGACATCCTGCCGCCGCCTCTTTACCTGATAGAGTCCTACATGCTGGCAAACGAGATCGGCAGCAACCCCGATCTCTATGCGGTCAATGCCGGAAAGATACGGTCGCTGAGGAAGGACTACGACGAGCGTCGTGCGTACTGGCGTGCATCCGGGCTCCCTGATGAAATCAAGAACGAGCTGGAGAACGATGTTCTCGCCAAGGGAGACGTTTTCTGGAAGGTCATGGACGAGCGCTTTCTGTCTACCGACAGCTCGGTTGACAGGCATGCGGCTCTGATGGAGCTGAAAGACACGTTCCATGCACATGAGGCGGCAGTCCTCAAGCTGGTGAAGATGTCAGACGCGCTGTCGGCAGCGCAGGAGGCCGAAACCGCCCGCATGTCGTCCAGCCTGATGTCGCTGGCGCTCGGTGCTGGTGGCCTGTCGGTCGTGGTGTTCCTGGCTGGCCTCGTCACCATCCGGCAGAGAGCGATCCAGCCGATCACCAAAATGACGACAGCCATGTCGAAGATGGCGGGCGGCAATCTCGACGAGGCTGCCCCTTACGCCGACCGGACCGACGAGATCGGTGCGATGTCTGCGGCGCTCAATGTCTTCCGGACGGCAGGCCTCGAAAATCGAAGCTTGCACGATCAGGCGGAGGCCTCGAGAGCCCAGACCGAAACCGAGCGGCGCGGTCGCGAGGCCGAGCGGCTGGAAGAATCCAGGCAAGTCAAGATGGTGATCGACGCCCTTGGCGCCGGGCTTGGCCGGCTTGCCCAATGCAACATGCAGACGACGATCGATTCAAGCTTCAGCGAGCAGTTCGAACCGCTGCGTGCCGACTTCAACAATTCGCTGGCAAACTTCCAGACGACGCTGGAAGAAGTGCTGCAGAAGACCCGGCTGGTGCACGGCAACGGAACCGAGATGCAGGAGGCTGCGCACAGCCTGTCCAAGCGTACTGAAGAGCAGGCTTCGGCGCTGGAAGAGACTTCCGCAGCACTGGAAGAAGTGACTGCTACCGTACGGTCCTCGTCGGAGCGGAGCCTCGAGACGCGTCACCTCGTTGCCGATGCCAAGCAGTGTGCGCATACCTCGATCATGACCGTGCAGGAATCGGTTGCTGCCATGAACCGCATCCAGGCGGCGTCGGGAGAAATTACGCAGATCATCGGCGTCATCGACGAAATCGCTTTCCAGACGAACCTGCTGGCTTTGAACGCGGGCGTAGAGGCGGCGCGGGCGGGAGATCAGGGCAAGGGCTTCGCTGTCGTTGCCCATGAGGTGCGCGAACTGGCGCAGCGCTCGGCCAAGGCTGCAAAAGAGATCAAAGCGCTCATCGTCAACTCGTCCAACGAGGTCTCGACCGGCGTCCGTCTGGTGGGAGAGACCGGCATTGCCTTGCGCAAGATCGAAGGCTTTGTCTCCGAGATTGACGCCAAGGTGGAAGCCATCGCCACCTCCAGCGTCGAGCAGGCGACGGGCCTCCAGGAAATCAGTTCGGCCGTCAACGCGCTGGACCAGATGACACAGAGAAACGCCGCCATGGCCGAAGAGACGACAGCTCTCAGCAACGAATTGTTCTCCGGGTCCAGCGTGCTGACGGAGCTCGTCGGCCGCTTCAAGCTCAACCGCACAACCACCCTCCGCCACGCCGATGCCGAGATGGATGACCTTGCCCCTGCCGCCAGGCGCCAGCTGCGGCGCGCCTGAGGAAGCACAGTCCGAGGGTTCAATCGCCTGCGCACGGATACGACCTCCGTGCGCAGTCCGCCGTTCTCCCGGAGAGGCCGGCACAAATCACGATGTGAGTGTTAGGCCCCGGCAGCAAACTGCGTGACTGTATGCCCCGACATTAAGTCGGTTCGACTTTCCGACAGTGCGCTGGTGCGTGCTTGCTAAGCGGCCAGCATCTGGCTGAGATTGTTGATAATCGTTTCCGGATGGTAGGGCTTGCCGACGAAACGGCTGGCCGCGGGCAGGTCGGATGGCTGGACGTTGCAACGACCGGAGGTGACGATGATCTTGGTGTCCGGCCATTGCATCGACACCACGGCTGCAAGCTTCAGTCCATCCATCGACCCCGGCATATCGACATCCGTAAAGACAGCACAGATTTCTGGATGGGCGGTCAAGACAGCCACGGCATTTGCGACATTCGGGGCTTCGAGAACCTCAAAACCAGCATCCTCGAGTGCGCAGACGATGTCGAGGCGGATCAGCGCTTCGTCCTCGACGACCAAGACCGTCATTCTGTCGCTTGCCATTCCTGGCTCCTGTCCGTTGCTCTGTCTCGATCTAAACGCAGGTACTTGGATTTCGATACAGGCGCATCGCAGATATATCAGGACATGTTTAATTAAATCCGAAGGAAGTGCCGGCGGACCTTAACGTAGTCGTCCCGGCCGTCGCGTGGATCGGCTGGGACGAAGCGCTTAACGCGAGGCGATACGGCCGGGGGCGACCGAGAGGTGGGGAACCACCAGCAGGCGGTTGACTTCGCCGCGCTTGAAGGCTGCGAGGAAGCGGCGGTAATCCTTGAAGGAGACGCAGCCGTTGGAATCGCCACGGCGGCCGAGCATGTAGGTGTGGGCCAGCAGCCCGTCCCGACCGTAGATGGCGCGCGGGTCGACGGGGTTGAGGCGGATCGCCTCGACGCCGTGGAACAGCGATTCGCGCATCGTCAGGTCATAGGTGTGCGGTGGCGTCGGGCCACGGTTCTTCTGGTTGACGTAGCGCGGGTTGTCGATCATCTGGCCAAGCCCGGAATGGGCCTCAAGCTGCTCTCCATTGGGCAGGTACACGCGGGCCGCCGAGATATCGTAGATCGCAACGCGTGTGCGGGCGTTCGGCAACGAGGTCGGTGCCTTGAAGACCGGCTCGTTGTCCATCCCTGCATCGTCAGGACGGGCGTAGGCGAGCAGCACCTTGGAGGGGCGGGTCAGCTTTGCGGCCGGCGTCGTTGCCGCATCCGGCGAAGGGGCCGGGCGCATGGTTGGCAGCGGAATGCTCGACATCAGCATGTCATCAGCGGAAGACGTGCCAGACGAATCGCCGGAAGCGGTCGGCATGACCAGTCCGAAGGTCTGTTCGACAGCG
This sequence comes from Rhizobium sp. B21/90, assembly GCF_019355815.1. NCBI lineage: Bacteria > Pseudomonadati > Pseudomonadota > Alphaproteobacteria > Hyphomicrobiales > Rhizobiaceae > Rhizobium > Rhizobium sp. B21/90. The sequence goes on from NZ_CP072162.1 coordinate 1,668,125, forward strand.
ACGTTTGCGCGCCGTGCATCGGGCTCGACCATGGCAGCGGCGCTGGACGGAAGACCGTCGTCGTTTTCAGCGGGGCGCTGCTGCGGCACGATCTCACGGGTGGAGACAACTGTCGGACGGGCAGGCTTTGCGGCGGCCTGCGGGCGTTGTGCTGGCACGAGGGCCGTCGCGTCGCGTGCGGGAGCAGGCGTCGGGTCGATCATTGCCATCTGGACAGGCCGGTCTGCGGCTGACGCTGTCGCTGCCGTCGTCGGGTTGGGCATAGGTGTCGGAATTTGCGAGCCAGGGCCTGTCGGCGCGGCGCTGGCAAGCGCCAGCCTGTCGTCGCGTGAGGTCACGGGGAGGGCAGGAGCCGAGGCTGTCAATGCGCGTTCGCTGGTCGCTGCGGCGCGGTCGAGATCGACGCTTGCCGTGCGGACGGCGGCGGCATCGGCTGTTCCGGCCGGCACGGCGGCCAATGCCACTTTCAGGGCGGCCATGACGTCGGCAGGCAACGGGCGCCCCGACTTTGCGAGCGCATGGGAAGACTGGCCTGCATCGGCGATCTCGGTCGGTGCATGTACGACGCGGTCGCTCTTGGCAATGACGGAGTAGCTCGGGGCGAGGGCGGCCATTTCGGCAGCGATTGCCGAGCGATGGGCTTTGGCGAGCGCGAGAGCATTGATGCCGGCGGGGTCGAGGGTCGCAAGCCGCAGGCTTGGATGGCCGACAGGCTGCGACGCTGCTCGTGCCACCAGCGCTGGGCCGGATTTCTGCAGGATGGGAGAGCCTGCTGCGTAGGGGCCGACGACGCCCTGAAGAGCGAAGGCGGTGGCTACTACCCAGGAAAAGGCGACCACGCCGGTGCCGATCATCACGGTGCCGACCGTCATGACGCGGGACGAGCCTTTCTTGCCGGCCTTTCCTGCCCTGGGACTGACGTCCCTAAACGTCTCGATCGCAAACGCCATGATACTCGTTCCACACTGATACACACTCGGGCGGCCAGGCGATCCGGATTGCCGGAGCCTGTGCTGGTGGTCAGCTAGACGATGTTCGTCTCCGCTGCTTCCCGCCGCTCGTCTCAAAGAATGAAGAATCTTGGTAACTAAACCCTTTACGCGGTGAATATTAGAAGCCTCTGCCGCAAATTTCTGTCCGTCGCGGCTCAAGAGCGGCACCTTGGCGTTCGTTTTTGGAACAGTTCGGCCGTCTTGACCGTTGCGCCATTCCGGACCGGGTGGTTAATATGACGGTACGATGACGACGCGCTGCATAGGCAATCCGTGCGGCCGAAATATGGGAGAAAAGAAATGGAAAGACGGCTTTTCCTGGCGTTCTGCGCGCTTGTGGCCGTTCCCATGACGGCTTCTGCCCAGCCGCACAGCATCGGCAAGGCGCTGACGGCATGCATCGTGCAGGCTGCCGAAGAAAACAGGCCCGTGGTTCTCGGCAAGGATAAGCCCGTGGCGCAGATTGCCTGCGATGACGACGGCGCCAGGTATTTCTACGACGCGCTCGAAACCCTTGGTGCCGAGACCAGCGATACGTCCGCCGCTGGCGTTACGCTGATCACGCGCCGTTTCGGAAGCGAAGGAGGGCCCGGAGCCTCGCGTTGCCAGCGGAAAGTCAGTGCTTCCGGAAGCTCGAGGGACGAAGACTATCACTGCTGGATCGACCTCGACGTCAACGACACGGTGCTGACGGGCTGGACGGGAAGTCGCCACTGACCTCTCGCTGATGTCGCCGCGCGCCAGACCTTAACAAGCTTTGCACAAGCCATGCCGCCTATGACTCTTCGAAGACGCCGGGATGTGACGCGGCGGGAAAAAGGACAATGATATGTCGAACGAAACAGAGACTTACCGCGACCCCAAGGATTCCACTGTCGCTCTTTTCCTGATGGACAATGATGCAGACAAACTGACGGACATTCTGGTCGCTGCCCTCAGCGAAGCCTTTCGTATTCTTGGCGAGGACGTTCCCTCCGACAGCATTCACTGATCGCCGACAGCGGCCAATTTTTAAGCGCAACGTTTGCGCCGGTCGGCAAAATGCCATAAATTATGCGATAAGGCTGTCAACTTGCAGCTGCGGTTTTCTTCACCGGCAGCACAAGGCGACGATAGTTTTCTTGCATGAGGATGAGATGAACGATTTTTACGTCGGCCAGAAAGTCGTCTGTATCGACGATAAGTTCAAGAACGTGTCGATCGACCAGCTGATCCGCAAGGACGAGATCTATACGATCCGCTGGGTTGGCATGTATTCGCACTACATCGACGGCGAATTTCTCGGCATCAAGGTAGCCGAGATCTTCCGTGGGGACGATGACGGTCCGGAAGGCTATGGTGCTGCCGACATGCCTTATCGCGCCTCCCGTTTCCGGCCACTGGTGGAAGACAAGATCAGCTCGCTGCGCAAGCTGCTGGCACCGACACCCGATGCCCCGGTCGAGCCCCAGAAGAAGGCGCCCGTCAAGAAGACCGAAAAAGTCTGAACCGACGGTATATCGGCATTTATAGCCTCCGACTGCCTGAACCTTCACCGCATGAACACGTTAGACGTGTTCATGCAACCTGGAGGACTGTCGGGATGAGCGAAATGACTTTGAAAGACCTGGCCGAAAAGATGCGCGATATCGATATCGCCATGCTCCTGACGCATGCCGAAAACGGTACAATTGCCGGGCGGCCGATGAGCAATAACGGCGATGTCGACTACGATGGCGACAGCTATTACTTCACCTGGGAAGAGGCCAAGATGGTCGCCGACATCGAGGCCAATCCAAAGGTGTCGCTGACATTTCAAGGCGAGAAGTCTTTCGCGGTCGCTGTAGAAGGCGAAGCAGCGCTGATCCGCGACAAGGCACGATTTGCCGAGCACTGGACGAGCGAGCTGGACGTCTGGTTCCAGGACGGTGTGGATACCCCGGGCGTTGTGATGATCCACGTCCATGCCGAACGCGTCCATTACTGGGACGGGGAGGATCAAGGCGAGGTTCAGGTTCCGGAGGACGATCAGTAGCCTCGTGAGGGACAATCGGGCGCATACCTGCAGATTACACAACCTTACGTCTTGTCGGATGTTGCCTGCACCCTATGTCATTCCCATCGCGCTCCTTGAGAAATGAGCGGCGATAACGCCGAATTGGAGTACCGATGAAGAAAATTTTTACAGGTTTTGCTGCAGCAGCGCTTGCTGCGATGGTTGGCCTTTCCGGAGTTGCGCCGGCTTCTGCCGCGCCGCTGCCTGCCATGACAATGGCTGGTGGCTCTGACGTTACGACTGTCCAGTACAATCCCGATGCGCCACCGCTTCGTCGCATGAACCGCGATCGCCGCAGCCCACCTGGTTACCGCAACGATGAACGCCCTGGCTTCCGACGCGGTCCTCCGCGCGATCGTCGCGGCAATTGGAACGGTTATCGTGGCTATGAGCAACGCCGTCCCGGCTATCGCCGCCACAGCGATGGTTTCTGGTATCCATCGGGCGCGTTCCGTATCCGGATCCAGTAATCAATATCAGCTTCAGCGACTACAAAGGCGACCTCAGGGTCGCCTTTTTTTCCGTCAATTTTGTCGAATTTGGGCGTTGCTTGCCTATCAATGGCGCCTGTCCGATCATCACAGTTTGCTAACCATCAACCGACGTGGGAGACACAACTTGACGTTGGCACGGTAAATCTACGGTGCCAATCGGCCGTCGCATTAAGATTTCGTCCATAGCATCCCAACAGAGCGCAACTAGACTGCTCGGGAAAACAAGGGGAATTGCAGTGTCTGACAAGAAGGCCGCCGAAAAGCTACAATACGGAAATCGCTTCGGAAACGACATCGTAAAGTTGGCGAATGCCTCCCTCAGCCTTGCCTCCCAATCTTCCGAATCCGAAATCGCAGCTGCGAAATACGCCCGATGGTTCAGCAACGGCGAGGTAATACCGGAGCCATCCGAGACGTCACGAGCGCGTTTCCGCAAGATCCTGCCGACAATGGACGCCATCGAGGTTGCGTCGGCGACGCGCGAAAACCTGTCGATCCTTGGGAACGACGCGCATGATCTTTTTTCCGATCGACTGCCGGCCAACAACCGGATGAGGAAAGCGAACCGCTCCAGCGTGCTGCCTTCCATCCCCTATCTCGGCAGCTGCAAGTTCGGCGAAGTGGTGGTCGGCCAGTCGTCCGCGAGCTATTCGGTGCTGCAGCTTTTCATCGCCAATTTCGACGGGGAATTCGACACCTCCGCCGGTGCAAGCTTCTACAAGCCGAATAGTCGCGAATTCGACCAGATGTTTTTTGGCGTGCATGTCGTGGTTGATCGGGATGGTAATCCGCTGGGTTTCGATCGCAAGCGCGGCGTCGACGGTATCGCATTCAAGACGAAGGATCTGAACAAGGCGCTTTACAATGTTGCCGCCGCTGCCACCGGCCTTTCGATGGAGCAACTGAAGGCAAGGGCGCAGGCGGCTGCGCGCAAGAGGTAGGCCGCGCTAGTCTTCCCTTTGGCCCGCATCGATAATCCGGTCTTCCGCCATGCGGCGGTCCATGTGGATGGAGAAAAGCTTGGCGGTGAGATGGACGACGTTGCGCGCCTCATAGCGGATCTTCATCTTGTCGATCCGGTGCTCGATGGTCCGCTGCGACAAGCCAAGCTCCACGGCGATTTCCCTGGCGGTCTCGCCCTCCATCAGCAGTTGGATGATGACTTCGTCAACCGGGTCCAGCTTGGCGTCAACAGGCGCCTTGAAAAGGAAACGGCCTTCGGTGAACGATACGCACCATTCCGCCCGGTCGTTGGTCTTTTGAGGAATCAGCAAACGGTCGTAGCCGACATTGATGCCAGCAATTTTTGTCAGGACCAGATCGATCAAGGGCTTTCGCAGCGAAAGCGCGCGGCTGTAATGGGGGATGACGGCGTCGAGGAGGTAGGTCCTGTCTGGCAAGTTCCTCAACGGACCGTCGGGAAACATCTTTTTCAGATTGAGAATGCGACTGTTGATCCCGTAGGGCTTGATGCGCCGGAAATACCAGTCGAGAGGATCATCGCTTCTGGTGTCGATGAAGTTGAGCGACATCTTCAGAGACATGGCCTCGCTTATCGTGCCGCAAAACGTCTCCGGATCTTCTATCGGGCTGGTTGCATCCAGCCAGTTGTCGATCAGGGTCTGGGATATGGAATTGAAAGTCGATTTTGAAGTCATGCTAGGCTTACCGTAACGGCAAGCCCGCAGATTCGCATGGTTGATTTAACAATTATCAATCTGTCGCGTGGGTTGTTTTTTGCGACTGTTGCGCGAATATCTCACGTCAGGCCGAGACCCCGTGGTCCGACGTCGGTCAGCCCCTTAGGTTCATGCGTTGTGCAAAGCGCTGAGAAGATCTTCCTGCGTACGATGTCCCGCATGAAAGAGGTCGATTGCCCTGTTGGCTGCCGCAAGGCCGGCCTGGCTTGAAAGTTTAATTTCCCGTTCCGCACACCAAGCGTAGAGGGCACCGGCGAGAACGTCGACTTCTTCGGAGCAGATCGGCGTCTGGATCAGCATGGTCATATCGCCACCCTCTTGATGAAAGCACCCGCGATCAGGTGACGATCCCATAAAGCCGCGATTTTGCTAATATTCAAGCAAGACCGCGCGGGGGTGTTAATATCCTCCGAAAACGGGACACCCACCGTTCCGTAACGGTACATTACTGCTGTTTGGAAGGCGCTGCTGCCCCGGACTGGGGCAGATCGGTCCCTGGAATTTCAGGGACTTTTGGGACGACGAGAAGCAGCACAGTCAGGATGACGGCCAGCCCGACCATGGCTGCGAGGATGATTTGTGCGCGACGCGAGATCACTGGCGATTAAGCCTCGATGCTTCTATTGATGCGCTGATCAGTTCCTCGGCAAAGCTGAAGGCAGATTCTGCGTCCTCGCTGCCGAGCTTCAGTTCACCGCACTTCGCATGCATGGCGCGGCGAATTTCCTCCAGAAGAGCCTTGTCGACCTTCTGATCGCCTTCGCTGAGCGCGTGGGTGAGGGCGCATTGGGCCAAGATCTCCAGCACCGCGAGGCGACCTTCGATTTCCCCCAGCGACGGAATTGCATTTTTCGCGCTATCGCGAGCACAGTCACGGGTTGTGTTAAGCATAGCTATCGCCTCCTGATGACAACTTTACTAAACGCACCATGCGCGCAATGGTTCGCTCCTCCAAACAATTTCGTCGCTGTTTCGCCTTTAGTCTGCGGGACACAGCGATGCGTCGGCCAGAACATCCCTGCAGCGGGGCGAACGGCGGAAATCATCGTAATACATGGTCCATTCAGTAGTGTCCGCGTCGCGGTAAGGGCCGAACTTGAAATACTGGTTCCTGCCGAGACCTTTGTCCGCATGACCGATATGTCCCTTGACGGTGACAATCCATTTATCGTTGGCAAAAATCTCGATGCGGCCGGTGCCGTCTGGTCCGGGCTGGGTGTAGATGGCGAAATCGATCCAGCCTGAACCGGGCGTCGGCAGCTTGTTGCCGCGATCGGTGATGGTCATTGCATCCGTGCAACTGGTGAACTCGCCGCCGTCGCTCTTGGTCCAGGTGGCGTCTGTCGCGACGAGGGCACGCATCTGGTTGGTGTCGGGGCGGTACCAGACAGGCGTCTGGCCGGAAGCGCAGGATCCGGGATTTGCGCTTGGCGCACCCGTCGGCGGCGCGACATAGTTCGTCTCGACAGTCGCAAACAACTTGCCGTTGTTGAGGCGCAGGGCGAGGAAGGGGCTGAAGTCGCCCTTGGCCTCCGGGCCGATCTCGCGCTTCCACTGGGCAATCAGGTAACGATGGTCTCCTGATGGTATCGGATCGGCGAACTTGACCGCAAACCCGTACCAGACGCCTTGATCATAGGGGACGCGGTATTTGGTTTTTTCCCAGATCTCGGCGCGTTCGCTGCAATTTTCTTTGCCGGCTGCGCAATTCGGCTTGATGGTGAGTTTCAACGCGCCGCCGCCGCTTCGGCTCACCGCCGACTGGAACTGGTAGGTGCCTGCCTTCTGCTCGGCGTTATTGCGATAGTAGAGGTGACCGGCCGGGGCGAAATCTTTCCCGTCGAAGCCGTCGCGCAGCACTTGCTGACCGCCGTCTTCCGCCCGGGCGCTGGCAATCCGCGAGATCGCGGTCAGGATGGCCAGAAAGATGATCTTGGCGCGCATTAAGTCGGGCTCCGGCATATTTCGATTGTCGCATCATTGACGTGTACGCAGCGCCTCGGCAAGGGGCGGTGATTGGACAATCGAAGACAAGCCGGTGGACAAACAGCGCGCTTGGGGCTTGATTGCGTTCAGAGAAGACGAGGGAGTTCCGACCATGACCATTGACCACGATCTCAGCCGCATTGCCGTGCAGGAAGAAGTGCTGCGCTTCGACTCGTTCGATCTCTCCACCGCCTGGGTTCTTGGCAATCTGCTGCACGATCTGGCGCGCGAGCGCAATCTCGGCGTGGCCATCGACATCACCCTGCATTCGATGCCGGTATTCTACGTAGCGCTTGCCGGCTCGACGCCGGATAACGCCAACTGGATCCGCCGCAAGCGGGCGATGGTGCTGCGCTATTTCCGCAGCAGCTATGCCAGCGGTCTTGAATTGAAGAAGGCCGGCAAGACTGTCGAGAACAACGGACTGTCGTCGGCCGACTATGCGCCGCATGGCGGCAGCTTCCCGATCCACGTCATCGGCACAGGCTGCATCGGCGCCGTCACCGTCTCCGGCCTGCCACAGCGCGACGACCACAATCTGGTGGTCGAGGCGCTGGCACTGACGCTCGGGCATGAATTGCACAATCTCAGCCTGGCGACGGAATAGCCACGCGAAATGCGGCGCGGGACGGCATCGCCCCGCGTCGTCATCGAACTGCGATCAGAGCTTGCCGCAGGCTTCCGATATCACTTTGGTCAGGCTGCCGGTCGCCGGAAATAGCGGGATCAGGCAGGCTTGCAGGGCGTGGTAGATATCGCCCTTGCCGGTAAACAGCGTGTGGGCAGGGGCCAGATCTTCCGTCAGTTCCTCATGCCAGCCCCCGTTCTGACGGTCTATAAACGCCTTGCCGACGATATCCCAGATCTTGCGATAGCTCTGCTCGTGGAAGTCATCAGGCAGATGCGCGTTGAGATAGTGGGCAGCACCGGCTCCTTCGCAGGCCGGCCACCACAGCTTGTTGCGCTTGGCCGGGACATCCTCCCAATCGAGCGTGTAGAAAAAGCCACCGATCTCCTTGTCCCAGCCCAGTGACATGGACTGCGCAAACAGGTGGCGAGCCGCTTCCGGCATCCAGTCGTGGTGCTTGCCGCCCAGCGTCCAGAGCTGCAGCACGAGGCGTGCCCACTCCAGCCAGTGGCCGGGCGTCGTGCCGGACGGGCGGAACATCTCGTTGCCGCGATAGGTCTTGTCGAGTTGCCACTGGGCATCGAAATGCTCGGGCACGCGGAAGCCGACGACGGCTGCCTGCCGGCGGATGATGAGGTCGGCGATACGCTCGGCCTTGTCGAGGTATGACCTGTCGCCCGTCGCCTCGAACGCTGCCATCAGCGCCTCGGTCAGATGCATGTTGGAGTTCTGGCCATGGTAGTCACCGATCGGTGACCAATCCTGATTGAACTCTTCGGCGATGGCGCCGTGGCTGTCTTCCCAGAATTTCTCGTCGATTATTTTCGTTATGTCGGCGAGCATCTCGTCCGCCAGCGGATGGCCGACGGTCTTTGCCGATGATGCGGCGAGCAGCACGAAGGCGTGGCCGTAACCCTGCTTGCTGGCATCGACGGGACCGTCATTGTTGACAGTCCAGAAGTAGCCGCCATGGGTCTTGTCGCGGTGATGATGCCAGAGGTAGCTCATACCGTGGTCGATGATCTCGTCGGCCCCGGGCCGCCCCAGCAGGCTGGCGATCGAAAAGCAGTGGACCATGCGGGCTGACGAATGAATGCCGCGCACCGGGTTGTCGGCATCGAGCGGCTTGCCCGCATCGTCCATGTCGTAAAACCCGCCCTTCGGATTGACGGCGCGATACTGGAAGAAATCGAACAAGCCGTTGGCCTGATCGAGCAGCCAGCGGCGATGATAGTCGCGGTTGCTCCAGTTTCCCAGCGTGGCGGGTTCAGCTGCGATCATAAGTGTTTCCTCCGGGAGTCTATAGATGCCGAGCGCAGAGCGCGCCCTTGGCCGGGATTCTTAGTGTCAGTGATCCGACAAGAACAGAGCTGCGGCGTCAAGTGCGTTGCGCGCACTCGGGGTGCTTGTCGGTGGATCGCTGAAAAACGTGGTGCAGGCTGCATAGATATCAAGCCGCACTTCACCACCCTTGCCCTCTGCGGCTGCAGCGTGTTTTGCGACGGTCAAGGCGCCAGCAACCAAGACCGAAGTCCGGTAATGGCGGGCACACCTGCATGTTTTTTGCCGTTCGGCAAAAAGAGCGGCTATATTGCAAATCACTATAGTCGACCGCATATATTGACATAAAGATATCTTTATGTGATTGAATGCGGAGTCGCAGTCGGGTCGAGGGAGTATGCTGGTGTTTGACGATCTTTTTGGTCCGGAAGCGGCAAAGCGGGATGGCAGTGACGTGTTCGCGGCGCTGAAGCAGGCAGCCAGCGAGCGTATTCTGGTGCTCGATGGTGCCATGGGCACGCAGATTCAGGGGCTTGGCTTCGACGAGGAGCAGTTCCGCGGCGATCGCTTCATCGGCTGCGCCTGTCACCAGCAGGGCAATAACGACCTTCTGATCCTCAGCCAGCCCGACGCCATCGAGGAAATCCACTATCGCTACGCCATGGCCGGCGCCGACATCCTGGAAACCAACACGTTTTCCTCGACGCGCATCGCCCAGGCCGACTACGAGATGGAAGGCGCTGTCTACGATCTCAACAAGGAGGGGGCACGCGTCGTGCGCCGGGCTGCCATCCGTGCCGAGCGTGAAGACGGCCGTCGCCGCTTTGTCGCCGGCGCCATCGGCCCGACAAACCGTACGGCATCGATCTCGCCCGACGTCAACAATCCCGGTTTCCGCGCCGTCTCCTTCGACGAGTTGCGCATTGCTTATGGCGAGCAGATCGATGGGCTGATCGATGGCGGCGCCGACATCATCCTGATCGAAACCATTTTCGACACGCTGAACGCCAAGGCGGCGATCTTCGCCTGCGAGGAGCGTTTTATCGCCAAGGGCGTCCGCCTGCCGGTTATGATCTCCGGCACCATCACCGACCTTTCCGGCCGTACCCTGTCCGGCCAGACGCCGTCGGCGTTCTGGAACGCGGTTCGCCATTCCAATCCGTTCACCATCGGCCTTAACTGCGCGCTCGGTGCCAATGCCATGCGGCCGCATCTGCAGGAGCTGTCAGGCGCTGCCGACACGTTGATCTGCGCCTATCCGAATGCCGGCCTGCCGAACGAATTCGGCCAATACGACGAGACGCCCGAGATGATGGCGGCGCAGATCGAGGGCTTTGCAGCCGAGGGTCTGGTCAACATCGTCGGCGGCTGCTGCGGCTCGACGCCGGACCATATCCGCGCCATCGCCGAAGCCGTGTCGAAATACAAGCCGCGCGCCATCCCCGAACATCGTCCCTTCATGTCGCTGTCGGGTCTCGAGCCGTTCCAGCTCACCAAGGATATTCCGTTCGTCAACGTCGGCGAGCGCACCAACGTCACCGGCTCGGCGAAATTCCGCAAGCTTATCACCAATGCCGACTACAACGCGGCCCTGGCTGTCGCTCGCGACCAGGTCGAGGCCGGCGCCCAGGTGATCGACATCAACATGGATGAAGGCCTGATCGATTCCGAGAAGGCGATGGTCGAGTTCCTGAACCTGATCGCAGCCGAGCCTGATATCGCCCGCGTGCCTGTCATGATCGACTCGTCGAAATGGTCGATCATCGAGGCCGGCCTGAAATGCGTCCAGGGCAAGTCGATCGTCAACTCGATCTCGCTGAAGGAAGGCGAGGAGAAGTTCCTCGAGCAGGCACGGCTGGTACATGCCTATGGTGCCGCGGTCGTCGTCATGGCATTCGACGAGACCGGCCAGGCCGACACCTACCAGCGCAAGGTCGATATCTGCACCCGCGCCTACAAGATCCTGACCGAACAGGCGGGCATCTTACCCGAGGATATCATCTTCGATCCGAACGTTTTTGCGGTCGCCACCGGCATCGAGGAGCATAACAATTACGGCGTCGATTTCATCGAGGCGACGCGGACCATCCGGCAGACCATGCCACTGGTGCATATCTCCGGCGGTGTCTCGAACCTGTCCTTCTCGTTCCGCGGCAACGATACGGTGCGCGAGGCGATGCACTCTGTCTTCCTCTATCACGCCATCCAGGCGGGGATGGACATGGGTATCGTCAATGCCGGCCAACTGGTCGTCTATGACACCATCGATCCTGTTCTGCGCGAGGCTTGCGAGGACGTGGTTCTCAACCGCCGCCCTGACGGCACGGAGCGGCTGCTCGAGGTCGCCGAGCGCTATCGCGGAACCGGCGTGCGCGAAGCCCGTGTACAGGATATGTCCTGGCGCGAGCTCCCGGTTGAAAAGCGCATAGAGCACGCGCTGGTCAACGGCGTTACCGAATTTATCGAGGCCGACACCGAGGAGGCGCGCCAGGGTGTCGAACGACCGCTGCACGTCATCGAAGGCCCCCTGATGTCCGGCATGAACGTCGTCGGCGACCTGTTCGGCTCGGGCAAGATGTTCCTGCCGCAGGTGGTCAAATCCGCTCGAGTCATGAAGCAGGCCGTCGCCGTATTGCTGCCCTACATGGAGGCTGAAAAGCTGGCCAATGGCGGCAACGGCGAGCGCGAGGCGGCCGGCAAGGTGCTGATGGCAACGGTCAAGGGCGACGTTCACGATATCGGCAAGAACATCGTTGGCGTCGTGCTTGCCTGCAACAACTACGACATCATCGACCTCGGCGTCATGGTGCCGGCGGCGAAGATCCTTGAGACAGCAATCCGCGAGAAGGTCGACATCATCGGCCTATCCGGCCTGATCACCCCGTCGCTCGACGAAATGGTGCATGTCGCCGCAGAGATGGAGCGCCAGGGCTTCAATATTCCCCTGCTGATCGGCGGAGCGACGACAAGCCGCGTTCATACGGCGGTGAAGATCCACCCGGGCTATTCCTCTGGCCAGGCGGTCTACGTCACCGATGCGTCGCGCGCAGTCGGCGTCGTCTCGGCGCTGTTGTCGCCGGAGGGCAAGAAGAATTATGTCGACACCATCCGCGAGGAATACGCCAAGGTTGCGGCAGCGCATGCCCGCAACGAACTGGAAAAGGTCCGCCTGCCGCTTTCCCGTGCCCGCGAAAATCCTGAGAAGCTCGACTGGTCGGCCTATACCCCAAAGACGCCGTCGTTCTTCGGCACGAAGATCTTCGAGGACTATGATCTCGCCGAGCTGGCGCAATACATCGACTGGACGCCGTTCTTCCAGACCTGGGAGCTGAAGGGCCGCTATCCCGCCATTCTCGAGGACGAAAAGCAGGGCGAGGCGGCACGCGCACTGTTTGCTGACGCACAAGCGATGCTGAAGAAAATCATCGATGAAAAGTGGTTTCGTCCGCGCGCCGTCATTGGTTTCTGGCCAGCAGGTGCCGTCGGCGACGATATCAAGCTTTTTGCCGACGAGACGCGGACTGCGGAGCTTGCGACTTTCTACACGCTTCGCCAGCAGCTCTCGAAGCGCGATGGACGGCCGAATGTGGCGCTGTCGGATTTCGTGGCCCCCGTCGACAGCGGCGCTAGGGATTACATCGGTGGCTTCGTGGTCACGGCTGGTGTCGAGGAAGTGGCGATTTCTGAACGCTTCGCCGGCGCCAACGACGACTACTCGTCCATCCTGGTGAAGGCGCTGGCCGACCGTTTTGCGGAAGCTTTTGCCGAGCGCATGCATGAACGGGTGCGCCGCGAATTCTGGGGATATGCGACCGAAGAGACCCTGTCGCCCGAGGAGATGATCAGCGAGACCTATGCCGGTATCCGGCCGGCGCCGGGATATCCGGCCCAACCTGATCATACCGAGAAGGAAACGCTGTTCCGGCTGCTCGATGCGGAAGCGGCCACCGGCGTCAAGCTGACCGAGAGCTATGCCATGTGGCCGGGCTCGTCAGTGTCCGGCGTCTATATCGGCCACCCCGGCTCCTACTATTTCGGTGTCGCCAAAGTCGAGCGCGACCAGGTGCAGGATTATGCCGCCCGCAAGGGAATGCCGGTCGAGCAAGTCGAGCGCTGGCTCGGCCCGGTGCTCAACTACGTGCCGAACAAGCGCGAGGAAAAGATCGACGCTGCCGCCTGATCGGCGTGTCTTTGCAAGCGGTTAGGGCTAGACGCTGGCGATTTGATTCACGTTCATGCGGCCGGAAGGTGATTCACCTTTCGGCCGTAAGTGTTTGATCAGGCAGCACATAGCGCTCGATTGAAAATGGATGGTGATGCGTTTGCCCCGATGTTATTTTGGCTAACTTAGCTGAGGGCCAGAAGATGCAAGTCACCGTCCATGCCGCAAAGACCAATCTGTCCAAGCTCATCGATGCTGCGCTTTCCGGGGAAGAGGTTGTCATCGCCAAGGGCAGCAAGCCGGTCGTGAAGCTTGTGCCCATCGAGCAGCGGTCGTTCAAGATAGGCATTCTCTAAGGCAAGTTGATCGGCGATGCTCCGGATTTTCTCACCGACATGGATGAGGAAGAACTGGCTCTCTGGGAAGGCGCGCAGTGAGTTCATTCCTGCTCGACACCCATGTTTGGGCATGGTCGCTGACGGGCGACAAGCGGCTCTCACCGCGAGCGGTCGCAGTGATGGAGAAGGCGGAGCATATTTTCGTCAGCCCGATCAGCCTGTTTGAAATCGGCCAGAAGGTCCGCCTCGGCAATTGGCCTGAGATGGAGCCGTTTGTCGAGGAGCTTCCGGCGCTTCTCCAGCAGCAGGGCGGTGAAATCGCTGATCTTACTCCTGCAATATGCTTCGATGATGAACTGGGGCCACCGCGACCCCTTCGACCGGTTGCTTGCAGCAACGGCCATGGACAGTCGCATCGCGATCATCTCGGCCGACGTGGTGTTCGATGCTCTCGACGATCTCGGAGACTGGATCGCTCGTATCTGGTAAACGTCAACCCGGCCCGATGGTCAGTTCCGCGACGAAATCGTAGGCATCGCCGCGATAGAGCGAGCGGGTGAATTCGACTGCGCGGCCGGAGGCGAGATAGGAGATGCGCTCGATCGACAGGCCGGCTGCTCCAGCCGATACTCCGAGCAATTCCGCATCCGTCTCCTTCATGTTTGTCGCAGATATGCGCTGCACGGCGCGCACCGGCCGCACCTGGCGCTTCTCAAGCTCGGCGTAAAGCGATGCGGTAACGGTCGACGGGTCGGGCAGGAATTCGCCGGAGACGCTGGCGTGTTCGATCGCCAGCGGCTGGTCGTCGGCGATGCGCAGGCGGCTCAGGCGGGAAACCTTGGTGTCGGCGGCAAGGCCTAGGATCATCATCTCGTCGGGCGAGGGCGTGTGGATGCCCTTGTGCAGCCATTGCGATCGCGCCGTCATACCGCGCCGCGCCATATCCTCGGTGAACGAGGTCAGCTGCGACAGCTTCTGCTCGACCTTGGAGACCGGCTTGCTGACGAAGGTACCGGAACCGTGGCGCCGCACCAGCAGCCCGTCGGTCACCAGATTGTCGATGGCCTTGCGCACGGTGACCCTGCTGACGGCGGCATATTCGGCGATGTCGCGCTCCGGTGGCAGTGCGTCGCCCTGCTTCAAAGTACCGGCCTTGACGGCCTCCTCCAGCGTTCTGCGCAGCTTGACGTAGAGCGGGCCGGTGCCTGCTTCCTGCATGCGGGCGGGAGAGAAAATCAGGGTCAGGTCGCCGGTCATGCGCTGCGCCTTTCGTCTTGCCCGGCAAGGGCTACCGCAAACGAAACGGCCCCTTGCAGCGCGTCGCCGCGTGGATCGACAAGCAGCGCCTGATGCGCTGTGCTCAGCCACGCGCGATAGGCGAGAGCGAGGCCACCGAGCAGGCAGACGGTGGTGCAATCTGGCCAGAGCAGGGCGTCGAGGCTGTTGTCGATGTCGGACGTCGCCTTGCGGACGATCCGTGTTGCAATGGCGTCGCCAGCAGCAGCGTGCTCGAAAACCTGGGGCGCATACCGGGCAAAATCCCCCGGCGTGGCACTGTGCGCGAATTCCACGACGTTTTGCGGATTGTTGCCGAATGCGGCCATGACGATGCGCGTCAGCGGCGTGTGCACATAGACGCCGTCATGGGAAAGCAGTGCCAGCTCGAGGAGGTCGCGGCCAAGCCTGGCGCCGCTGGCCTGATCGCCGATGACGAACCCCCATCCGCCGATTTCCGTCACCTTGCCGTGACGCCTTGCGCCATAGACGGAACCGGTGCCGAAGGAAGCGACAACGCCGTCCGAGGGCCCGAGCGCTCCCTGCAGGGCGATCAGCTGGTCGGTGACGACATCGGCTTTTGCAAATGGCAGTGCTTCGCGGATGAGGCTACCGTGCGGGCCGACATTGGCGCCGGCAACGCCAAGCACGGCGGTGCTGCTTGCGAGGCAGGATGGATCAATCCCGGCATTCTCCAAGGCGCTGCGGCTGGAGGCAACGATGTTCTCAAGTGCCATCACGCGGTCCGACATGATGTTGGCAGGGCCAGCGTTGCCGCGCCCGAGAATTCTGCCGGTCGCATCTGCTACGGCGGCACGGCAACTCGTTCCGCCGCCATCTATGCCGATTGCATACTTCGTCATGTGAGCCCCCGGATGCCGTCTGTTCCCGCGTTTTTCACTACCATACCAAAAAAATACCATTTACCAAGTGCGAAGATGATCTGCGCCGTTTGTTTTTATTCGATTGTTTTTGTTATGAATTTTTCGTTTCCAGGATTTTTTGCGACGGAAAGGTTAAATTCAACTGGACAATTGGTATTTTTTTGGACTTAATTCCGGTCAAGGGAACAGCATCGACGGACATCGGCGGAAGCGGCAAACAAAAATAGCCGGAGCGCCAGGCGGACGACAATATTCGTCAGCAGATGTCGCGGCAAAGGGCGGATCGATTTCGATCCGTGCGGCGTGACGTTGCAGCGTTTTCCTGATTGATATGTATTCCTGCTGCGGTTTCATGCGGGGATATGGGTCGCCGCTGGCTTGAGCCGGCCGGTGCTCGTTTCAGATCGAAAACGGCGTCTTGAGACGCCAGGAACAGGAGAGGGAAAAAATGACACAGAAAATTCTGAAGGGCTTGCTGCTCGCATCCAGCCTTTTGAGCTCGGCCGGGTTCGTTCATGCGGCGGACGTGACATTGAACGTCGAGAGCTGGCGCAACGACGACCTGTCGATCTGGCAGACGAAGATCATCCCGGCTTTCGAAGCCAAGAACCCGGGCATCAAGATCACCTTCTCGCCGACGGCCCCGACCGAGTACAACGCGTCGCTGAACGCCAAGCTCGATGCCGGTTCTGCGGGCGACATCATCACTTGCCGTCCGTTCGACGCTTCTCTGGACCTGTTCAACAAGAAGCACCTTGCCGACCTGACAACGCTGCCGGGCATGAGCAATTTCTCGCCGGTCGCCAAGGCTGCCTGGTCGACGGATGACGGCAAGTCGACCTTCTGCGTACCGATGGCTTCGGTCATCCACGGCTTCATCTACAACAAGGATGCCTTCGCGAAGCTCGGTATCTCCGTTCCGAAGACCACCGACGAGTTCTACGCCGCGCTCGACAAGATCAAGGCTGACGGTACCTATATCCCGATGGCCATGGGCACGAAGGACCTCTGGGAAGCCGCAACCATGGGCTACCAGAACATCGGTCCCAACTACTGGAAGGGCGAAGAAGGCCGCGTTGCGCTGATGGAAGGCAAGCAGAAGCTGACCGACGCCGACTGGGTCGAGCCTTTCAAGCAGCTGGCCAAGTGGAAGCCATACCTCGGCGACGGTTTCGAAGCCCAGACCTATGCCGACAGCCAGAACCTCTTCACTCTCGGCCGCGCCGCCATCTATCCGGCCGGCTCCTGGGAAATTGCGCTGTTCACAGCCCAAGCCCAGTTCAAGATGGGCGCTTTCCCGCCACCGGTTCCGAAGGCCGGCGACACGGGCTACATCTCGGATCATCCGGATATCGGCGTTGGCCTGAATGCCAAGTCGGCGCATCCGGAAGAAGCCAAGAAGTTCCTGTCCTGGGTTGCCTCGTCGGAATTCGCCGACATCTACGCCAACTCGCTGCCGGGCTTCTTCAGCCTGAACTCGACACCGGTGAAGATGAGCGATCCGCTGGCGCAGGAATTCGTCTCCTGGCGCGGCCCGTACAAGTCGACGGTTCGCTCGACCTACCAGATCCTGTCGCGTGGCACGCCTAACCTCGAGAACGAAACCTGGGTGGAATCGGCCAACGTCATCAACGGCACGGATACGCCGGAAGTTGCTGCCAAGAAGCTCCAGACCGGCCTCGACAGCTGGTTCAAGCCTGCCAAGTAAGAAGTTTACCCTCCCCTTGATGGGGAGGGTCGGCCCGACGGCCGGGGTGGGGTGATCCTTGCGCGTGTGGCGTCACCCCCACCCGCAGCCTCGCTGCGACCTCCCCCCTCAAGGGGGAGGTACCGTGATCATGCTGTGCCCGCGCAAGCCCCAAGAAAACAGGCAAAGCCATGAGCGACATCACCACTTCAGCGGCCTTGCAGCCGGTTTCGATCAAGCGCCAGCGGCGCTGGCATATTCTCGTTTTCCTTTTTCCGGCGTTCCTGGTCTACACGGTGGTGATGATCCTGCCGCTGGTCGAGACCCTGCGGCAATCCTTTTACAATCTGGTCGACGGGCAGCTTACCTTCGTCGGCCTTGCCAACTTCAAGGTGCTGTTCGGCGATATTAGGTGGGCGCATGATTTCTGGAATGCGCTTCGCAACAACTTCATCTTCTTCGTCATCCACATGTGCGTGCAGAACCCGATCGGCGTGGCGCTGGCCGCCATGCTGTCGTTGCCGAAGCTTCGCTTCGTCACCTTCTACCGCACGGCAATCTTCCTGCCGACGCTGCTGTCTTTCGTCATTGTCGGCTTCATCTGGAAGCTGATCCTGTCGCCGCTTTGGGGCGTCACGCCGTGGATGATGGACCTCGTTGGCCTCAAGGCATTGTTCAGCCCGTGGCTCGGCAAACCGGGTTCGGCGCTGATCGCGGTCGCCCTGATCTCCGTCTGGCAATATGTCGGCATCCCGATGATGCTGATCTATGCGGCGCTGCTCAACATCCCAGAAGAAGTGATCGAAGCTGCGGAATGCGACGGCATTACCGGCTGGAGCCAGTTCTGGAAGATCAAGCTGCCGCTGGTGTTGCCGGCTATCGGGATCATCTCGATTCTCACTTTCGTTGGCAATTTCAACGCCTTCGACCTGGTTTATACCGTGCAGGGTGCGCTCGCCGGGCCTGATGGCTCGACCGATATTCTGGGCACGCTGCTCTATCGCACCTTCTTCGGCTTCCAGCTGCAGCTTGGCGACCGCTCCATGGGCGCAACGATCGCAACCGTTATGTTCCTGATCATCCTTGCCGGCGTCTCGTTCTACCTGTTCATCGTCCAGCGGCGCATCCGCCGCTACCAGTTCTGAGGCGGCACCGATGTCCAAGGCACGCTCATCCACCATCCGCACCGGTCTCGTCCATCTGGCCCTGATCAGCTACACGCTGATCGCCTTGTTTCCGGTCTTCCTGACCGTCATCAATTCGTTCAAGGATCGCGGCGCGATCTTTCGCGCGCCGATGATGGTGCCGACGCCGACCACCTTTAGCCTGATCGGCTACCAGACGGTCCTGGGGCAGGGCAATTTCGCCATGTATTTCCAGAACAGCTTCGTCGTCACCATCGTCTCGATCGTGCTGGTGCTGCTGTTCGGTGCGATGGCGGCGTTTGCGCTCTCGGAATATCGCTTTCGCGGCAATATGGTCGTCGGGCTCTACATGGCGATCGGTATCATGATCCCCATCCGGCTCGGTACCGTTGCCATCCTGCAGGGCATGGTCGCCGCCGGTCTGGTCAACACGCTGACGGCACTGATCCTCGTCTATACCGCGCAAGGTCTGCCGCTGGCGATCTTCATCCTGTCCGAGTTCATGCGGACAGTCTCTGATGACCTTAAGAACGCCGGCCGCATCGATGGTCTGAACGAGTATGCGATTTTTATCCGGCTGGTATTGCCGCTGATCCGTCCGGCCATGGCGACCGTCGCCGTGTTCACGATGATCCCGATCTGGAACGATCTGTGGTTCCCGCTGATCCTTGCGCCGAGCGAAGCGACCAAGACTGTCACGCTCGGCAGCCAGATCTTCATTGGCCAGTTCGTCACCAACTGGAATGCCGTTCTGGCGGCGCTATCGCTGGCTATCCTTCCGATCCTGGTCCTCTACGTCATCTTTTCGCGGCAGCTGATCCGCGGCATCACTGCGGGAGCGGTCAAATGAGCCTATCCGAAAAACCCATCCGCGTGCTTGTCGCCGGGCTTGGCAACATGGGCCGAAGCCATGCGCTCGCCTATCACAATAACGCAGGCTTCGAGATCGTCGGCCTCGTCAATCGCTCCAAGCCAGTGCTGGACGAAGCGTTGCACGGCTATACGATTCACGCCGACTTCCAGACCGCGCTGACAGAACTGAAGCCCGATCTCTGCTCGATCTGTACCTATTCCGACAGCCATGCCGACTATGCGGTCATGGCGTTCGAGGCCGGCTGCGACGTCTTCATCGAAAAGCCGCTGGCAACGACCGTAGCCGATGCCGAGCGCGTGGTTGCAGCCGCAAAGGCGGCGGGCAAGAAGCTCGTCATCGGCTATATCCTACGCCATCATCCGTCTTGGATGCGGCTGATTGCCGAGGCCCGCAATCTTGGCGGTCCCTATGTCTTTCGCATGAACCTCAACCAGCAATCGAGCGGCCCGACCTGGGAAACCCACAAGGCTCTGATGCAGACGACTTCGCCGATCGTCGACTGCGGCGTGCACTATGTCGATGTCATGTGCCAGATCACGGATGCGAGGGCTGTCGAAGTGCGCGGCATGGGCCTGCGCCTGTCCGACGAGATTGCGCCCGACATGTATAATTACGGCCATCTGCAGGTGAAGTTCGAGGACGGCTCCGTTGGCTGGTACGAAGCGGGCTGGGGGCCGATGATCTCGGAGACGGCGTTCTTCGTGAAGGATGTGATGTCGCCGAACGGCGCCGTTTCGATCGTCATGGACCCGAACGCCAAGTCCGACGACATCGACACGCACACCAAGACATCGGTCATCCGGCTGCACAATGCCGAAACCGGCCCGGATGGCAGGTTCATCCGGCCTGATCGCGACCTGCATATGGATGGCGAGCCTGGTCACCAGGAGCTTTGCAACTTCGAGCAGGCCTATGTGCTGAAAGCCATTCGCGAAAACATCGACCTGACGCGGCACATGCACGATGCCGTGCAGTCGCTGCGCATCTGCCTTGCCGCGGACGAGAGCGTCCGGACCGGCAAGACCGTCACTTTGTAAGGATAAAAGCTTTGGGATCGCTTCAACTGAAATCCATCCGCAAGGCCTATGGCACCCATGAGGTGCTGAAGGGCATCGACCTCGAGGTCAAGGACGGCGAATTCGTCATCTTCGTCGGCCCGTCCGGCTGCGGCAAGTCGACCTTGCTGCGCAGCATCGCCGGCCTCGAGGATGTGACCGACGGAACGGTGATCATCAACGGCGTCGACGTCACCACGACCCCGCCGGCCAAGCGCGGCATCGCCATGGTGTTCCAGTCCTATGCGCTTTACCCGCACCTGACGGTGAAGGACAATATGGGCCTTGGGTTGAAACAGGCGGGCACGCCGAAGGATGCTATCGAGGAGCGGGTTGCGAAGGCCTCCGGCATGCTCTCCCTCGAGCCCTACCTGGCCCGTCGTCCGGCGGAACTCTCCGGCGGCCAGCGCCAGCGCGTTGCCATCGGCCGTGCCATCGTCCGCGAACCGGCGCTGTTCCTGTTTGACGAGCCGCTGTCCAATCTCGATGCGGCGCTGCGCGTCCAGACGCGGCTCGAGATCGCCCGTCTTCACCGCAGCCTGAAGGCGACGATGATCTACGTCACCCACGACCAGGTCGAGGCAATGACGCTGGCCGACCGCATCGTCGTTCTCAACGCCGGTGCCATCGAGCAGGTCGGCACGCCGATGGAGCTTTACAACCGTCCCGCCAACGTCTTCGTCGGCAGCTTCATCGGATCGCCGCAGATGAACATGATCCCGGGCGCCAAGCTTGGCGAGAGCGCAAAAACCATCGGCGTCCGCCCCGAACACATCACCCTGTCGCGCGAAAACGGGACCTGGCCTGCCAAGGTCGTCCATGTCGAGCATCTCGGCGCCGACACCATACTCTACCTCGAAACCGACCAGACCGGCCTCCTGACGGTCCGCCTTTTCGGCGAGCATCCCTATGCCCCGGACGAGACGGTTTTTGCCACACCGGACCCGGCCCACATGCACCGCTTCGGCGAAGACGACAAGGCGGTGCGGTAGGGGGCGGATAGTACGCCATCGCCCTCCCTCGCTGTTACGCCCTCCGACGCGACACTGTGCGCGACGCGAGACCGGGCGCATACGCATTGTTCGGCAAGGATGATCGGGCAGCCCGATAGGCGGTGAATATCATGGTCAGGTCACCCGGAAGGAAGGTGGGCATCATTTAGAAGGACCCAATCAGCGGGGCCGCGTCATCGGCCGGAAGGACTGGTGGATCACTTCCGCCATGCTCTCCACCGCGGGGTTAGAATGGTAAGCGTTGCGCCTCAGCACGACGCGGGAGGCGTCGATAGGTGGGAAGCCATCTCCAACACCGAGCTCTCGGCAATCGGGCGGTATGTTGCTGCGCGAGAGCGGGGCTATGCCCAGACCGGCAATGACGGCGATCTTCAGGCCACTTGAAGTATCACAGCTATAGGCGATGCGGAATGGCAGGTTGTGCTGTTCCAGAGAGCGAATGGCAAAGTCACGGCACCAGTTTGAGCGTCCGTAGATGGCAACCGGAATGGGATTGCGCTCATGCAGCCTGTGGACTGTCGAGGTCACCCAGACGGTCGGGTCGATATACAGAACCTCCCCTTGAGTCTGGGAGCTCCAATCGAACACAACGGCAAGATCGAGTTGGTCGTTTTCCAGCGCCTCCATCTGCTGTGAAGTGTAGCCGCATAAAACGGTCACGTCGACCGAAGGATGGCTTTCGGCGAAGGCTGCCAGTGCCCGTGGAAGAACGGTGTCGCCATATTCCTCTGGAATGCCGATCCTGACGACGCCGTCCAGCGGCTTACGTCGCATAGCGGCGGTCGTCTCATTCATCAGGCCCACAATCCGGCGGGCATAGGGCAGCAGTTGTCGCCCGCTTTCTGTCAGCGCCACACCGCGTGGCCCCCGGTCAAACAGCGGTTGGCCAACACTCTCTTCCAGACGCTTCAGTTGCAGGCTGATGGCCGATTGCGTCCTTCCGACATCACTGGCCGCACGGGTGAGATTGCCGGTGTCGGCAACCACCAGGAACATTCGCAGCAGATCGCTGTCGAGGGGAAGATTCATTGTCGCCAGCCATGAGATTTCTCAATGTCAGATATCGTTACTATTCGTTTGTGCGATGTCAATCAGCGGTTCAAACCAAAGGCCTGTCATGGTGGAGGGCGGTGGATGAGCGCGGGTCAAAAGGACGAAAACAAAGCGCCAGTGACGCGGATGGAAAGACTTCGGTTGTGGCTGGCCGGATACAGCGCGCTGGAAGTCATTGCGCGCAGGGAGAACGATCATTTGCTCCGCGATGCCGGAATGTCGCGCGACGAGGTTCGTGATAGTCTGCGGCCGTGGCGGATTGTCGGCCTTCTGTTGCTGCCGCGCAGTGGTCGTGAATAAGGCGCGTAGTCGCTACCCCAGTATCGGCCGCATGAAGCTGCGTTCGTAGCTGATGATACTGCGGTTTTTCTCCTCAAGTTCGAGCGTCGCCTGGCATTCTGCGTCTGCGGCCATGCTGTTGCGGTAGGCTTCGTAGGCTGTGAAGCTCGGGAAGGAGAAGAGTGCCACGGCGACGTTGCTGGCGCCTTCGGAGGGCAGGAAGTAGCCGTGATGCGTGCCGCCCATGCGGTTGACGATGGGGATCCACCGCCGTGCATAGTCCTCGAATTCCGCAATCTTGTAGGCGTCGATGATGTAGCGGAGGTGGCAGGTGATCATGGGCTATCTCCGGACGGTCGTTGAAAGTGTCTAGGAACCTGCTGCCAGCCGCGTCGTCAGTTCCTCGATGCCGGCTTGTGCTTCGATCTCATCGCCCTTGGCCATCAGGTAGAGCCCGAGGCAGAAGGCGAGGGCGGCGATGAAGAGGAGGTAATAGGCATGCGCCATCGGGTTGATGGCCAGCAGCGTGCTGACCGCGATCGGTGTGAGGCCACCGAAGATCGCGTAGGCGACATTGTAGGAGAAGGACAGGCCGGTGAAGCGGACGCGGGCCGGGAAGGCGCGGACCATGACATAGGGTACGGCGCCGACGAGGCCGACCGACAGGCCCATCACCGCGTAGAGGATGAACATGACTGTCAGGGAGGTGGCGGCGTAGCTGTAGAAGACGAAGGTGGCGGCGCCGAAGAACACGCTGGCGACGGTGAAGAATTTACCGGAGCCGACACGGTCGACAATGGCGCCAGCGGCTGCCGTGCCGACGATCAGGAAGAGCGTGCCGAAGCTGGTGGCGGCCAGCGATTGCTGGGCGGTGTAGTGGTAGAGCTTCTGCAGGAAGGTGGCGGTCATCAGCGTGGTGACGATGATGCCGGCCGACAGGATCCAGGTCAGCAGCATCGAGATGACAATGCCCCTCGGATAGTCGCGCAGCACCGCTTTCAGCGGCAGTTCCGATACCAGCGCCCGGCTCTTCTTCATGTCGGCAAAGATCGGCGTTTCGTGCAGCCAGCGGCGCAGGTAGACGGCGATCAGGCCGAAGATGCCACCGATCAGGAAGGGGATGCGCCAGGCATATGAGGCGACTTCATCAGGAGTAAAGACCGTGTTGATGATGGCGGCGATGAACGAGCCGAGCAGGATGCCCAGCGTCAGGCCGGAGCAGAGGAAGCCGCAGGCAAAGCCGACGCGACGGAAGGGAACGTGCTCGGCGACGAAAGTCCAGGCGCCCGGCACCTCGCCGCCAATGGCGGCCCCCTGCAGGATACGCAGGCAGACGAGCAGGATGGGAGCGGCAATGCCGATGGATGCATACGTGGGCATGGCGGCCATGCCGAGCGTCGACAGCGCCATCAGCAGCAGCGAGAAGGCGAACACTCGCTTGCGACCGTATAGATCGCCGAAATGGGCGAGCACGATACCGCCGATGGGGCGGATCAGATAGCCGGCTGCGAAGATGCCAAAGGTCTGGATCAGCACCAGCCAGTCGGGCAGGTCAGGCGGGAAGAACAGCTTGCCGATGACCGTGGCGAAAAAGACGAAAATGATGAAATCGTAGAATTCCAGCGCACCGCCGAGGGCTGCGAGGCCCAGCGTGCGAAAATCCTGGGAAGTCAGGCGGCGCGGCGCCCCCGTTGTCGTCGCAATAGGGGACATGGCAATCAACTCCGATGAAATGTTTGTGCCTCAACTCCGCAGGTTGCATGCGGGATTGGGGGCTGCATTTCAAGCGGTATTTGGTGTCACGGCCATCGAGCCCCGGGATAGGCTGTATCCGGATCGATGATCCCGGCAGGCATGGCGGCGCGCAGTGCACGCCGCCTGTTGTCATCAGGCCGCAAAGGTCATCAGCCGGGCGCGTTCGCTAAGGATATGCTGGCAGGCGCCGGCTGCCTCGCGGCCCTTGACGACGAAGTGTTCCTTGAAGAAACCGAGATGGGCTTCCGTGTCTTGGAAATGGTGCGGAGTGAGGACAACGGAGAGCACGGGGACGCCGGTGTCGAGCTGCACCCGCATCAACGCGTCGAGCACGCTGCCGGCCACGAAATCGTGGCGGTAGATGCCACCATCGACGACGAAGGCAGCGGCGACCACGGCGGAGTAGCGGCCGGTGCGGGCCAGTGTCTGGACGTGCAACGGGATTTCGAGCGCGCCCGGCACATCGAAGACCTCGACGGCGGCCGCACCGCGATCGTCGTATTTGCTCCATTCGGCGATGAAGCTGTCTATGCATTGATCGACGATTTCGGCGTGCCAGCGGGCGCGGACGAGGGCGATCTTGCCTTTTTGCGGTAGTGTAGAGATGGTCATGGTTCTATCTTGCCTTTCAAGGGTTTCAAATATCCCTTGGGCGAACACGCCCGATCCCGAGACCTTTCGCGCGGAAAGGTCGTCGATCAGGCCTGCTCTCTTCCATCCGGACTATGACCGTCGGCTCCGGCATCGCACCGGATCTGCTGACCCTTCCGCTAGAGGGCGAAAGGCGCTCGCGGGCTCCATTCGCTGCATTCGCGCAGATCCTGATACCGCCGGTGGGGAATTGCACCCCGCCCTGAGAACACAGCCAATATGCCGCGCTGCAACACAGAAATCAAAGCAAAAACGCCGGGAAATACCCGGCGTTTGTGAACACTGTATCTTGACAGGGAGATCAGTCGTTGATGACCAGCAGGTCTTCCGCGGCAAAGCGCAGGGTGACGCGTTCGCCGACGGCTGGCGGCATCTTGCCGGGAGCGTTGAACATGTCGAAGGAAATCGTGTTGCCGCCGACATTCATGCGGGTACGGATGACCGAGCCGAGGAAGTGTGCCGAGGTGACGTCGCCGGTGAGCGAGGTATCGCCCTTGGCACCTTCGGACAGCGATCCCGCTTCCGGACGCAGCGCCAGCGACACGGTGTCGCCGGCCTTGAAGGCGGTAACCGACTGTTTCAGCGTCACGCCCTGGTCGCCGATCGAGATACGGTTGGTGGCGGGATCGACGACCTTCGCCTCGATCAGGTTCAGCGTCCCGACGAAGGAGGCGACAAAGCGGGTCGCCGGGTGATTGTAGATCTCGAAGGGCGTGCCGATCTGGTCAGCGCGGCCGGCGTTCATGACGACGATGCGGTCGGATATCGACAGCGCCTCTTCCTGGTCGTGGGTGACGAAGACGGTGGTGATGCCGAGTTTCTGCTGGATGAGGCGAATTTCCTCGCGCAGCGATACGCGGATCTTGGCGTCCAGCGCCGACAGCGGTTCGTCGAGCAGCAGCACCTGCGGCTTGACAGCGAGGGCGCGGGCAAGTGCCACACGCTGCTGCTGGCCGCCGGACATCTGGTAGGGGAAGCGGTCGGCCAGATGATCGAGCCTGATCAGCGACAGCATTTCCTTGACGCGGCTTTCGATTTCCGCCTTTGGCGCGCCGGCGACCTTCAGGCCGAAGGCGACGTTGTCGAACACCGACATGTTGGGGAACAGGGCGTATGCCTGGAAGACCATGCCGATGTTGCGCTTGTTCGGCTTCAGATCCCGCTGTTCCTTGCCGCCGATCAGGATCGAGCCCGAAGTCGGCGTCTCGAAGCCGGCGATCATCCGCAGAACCGTCGTCTTGCCGCAGCCGGACGGGCCGAGGAACGAGACGAACTCGCCCTTTTCGATGCCCATGTTGAAATCTTTGACGACGGTGTTGGGGCCGAAACTCTTGCTGACCGAATCGATCCTGAGGAAGCTCATGGCTCTACACTCCTTGCAGTTTTTTGTGACAGGCGCGGCAACCAGCGCTGTCCCGGTCTTTTCGTGGCAAACAACTGCATCAGCACCATGCAGAACCAGATGATCCCGAAAGACATGATGGCGAGTGCTGCTGGTTCATAGGCGCGATCCTGCCCGGTCTGCACAAGGTAGGGACCGAAGGCCGGCCTGTTCAGAAGGCTGGCAAGCACGAACTCGCCGAGCGAGATGGAAAATGTCAAGAAGGCCCCGGACAGGATGGCAGACCGGATATTCGGGAAAATCACCTGGGCGACGGTGCGCAAGCGGGATGCGCCGAGACTTTCGGCGGCTTCTGTCAGCGTCTTGATGTCGATGGCCGCCATGCCGTTGTCGACCGCCCGGAACATGTAGGGCAAGGACAACACCACGTAGCCGATGACCAGCAGTACGTTCGTGCCTGTTTCCGACATCGTCAACGGCAGGAAAGAATTGGAGCCGAACAGCCGGATATATCCGAACACCAGAACCACGGGCGGGATGATCAACGGCATCAGCGAGATGAACTCGATCATCGGGCGGATTTTCGGCAGTTTCAGGCGTACCCAGTAGGCGGTTGGAACGACGATGAGGGCCCCGGCGATGATGGCGAGCAGCGATGCGGTGGCCGAAAAGCCGAGGGTCGCCAGGAACTTCTCGCTGGAAAATACCGACCGATAGGCTGCAAAACTCCACTGTCCGCGCAGCATCTGCAGCGAGAACTGGAAGGTCGCGTAGAGCGGTATCAGAAAATAGGACGCTGCAACGATCACGATGAACGTCGAGACGATGGGGAAACGCTTGGTCACTGGCGCCACCTCTCAGCCTTGTTGCGGAGCACGAGATACAGCGTGTTGCTGATCCCCATGATGACAACCATGCCGACCGCCAGCGCGTAGCCGAGGTTGGGATTGTAGAGCACGTTGCCCTGGATCTGCTGGTAGAGGACAATCGGAACGACCCCGAAGCTCGATCCGGTCAGGGCGTAGACCGTGACGAGAGTACCGAAGGCATTGGCGAACAACAGCAGGAAACAGCCGAGAATGGACGGCATCAGCACTGGCAGCGCGACCATCTGCCAGTATTGCCTGCGGTCTGCACCGAGAATTTCCGCAGCTTCCCGCCATTCCGACTTGAGGCCATCGAGCGCCGGCGTGATGATCAGCAGCATCAGCGGCAGTTGGAAGTAAAGATAGGTGATCGCCAGGCCCGCGAACGAGAAAAGGCTGAAGCCCGACCCATAGAGATTGAAACCGAAGACGTTGCGCAGAAACACGGTCACAAGGCCGAGGCGGCCGAGCGTTGCGATAAATGCGAAGGCGAGCGGGATGCCCGCAAAATTGGAGGCAACCCCGGAAAACGTCATGAACGCGGTGCGCACCCAGGGTGGCAGCCCGCCGAGCACCACGGCATATCCGAGAAGCAAGCCGGCAACCGCTCCGAGGGCAGCGGCGACGAGGCTGAGGCGCAACGAAAGGGAATAAGCGGAGAGAATGGTCGGGGAGGTCAGCGCAATGAAATTGTCGAATGTAAATCCGCCGGCCGAATTCTCGAATGCGCCGGTGACCAGGTAGAGAACGGGTGCGATCAGAAAGAAGAGAGCGAACAGGAAGAACGGCGCAACGCCAAGCCAGTCCCAGTTGATGGCTCCAGTCCGGCGGGCGGTCGGCGCCTTCGCAGGCGATCCCGGCGGTGACCTGGAGGCGTTATTCGCGACACTCATGCACAACACCCTTGAAGCAAGTAATGAAAACGGATGCCGGCTGGTGCCGGCATCCGCGCGAGATTATCGATCCGATTACTTGGCGCCCATTTCCTTGGACCAATCGGAAGCAACGACGGCCTTGGCTGCAGACTGCTCCTCGAGGGTCGGGAAGATGGCCTTTGCATAGCCTTCGGCCGCTGGCATCTTGTCGAGCAGTGCCTGGGGGATGACCTTGCGGGTCGCCATGTCGGTGAAGCGGATCGGGTGGCAATAGCCCTTCAGCCAGCCGACCTGACCTTCGTCCGAATAAAGGTATTCCATCCAGAGCTTGGCAGCGTTCGGGTGAGGCGCAAATGCGGAGATCGCCTGAACGTAGACACCGGCGATGACGGCGTCAGATGGTACGATGACATCCATCGGCGGGTTGCCGGCGAGCTTGTCGCGCATGGCAAGGACATTGTAGTCCCAGTCGAACAGGACCGGCGTGGTGCCCTGCGCCATGTTCTGGGCGTTGCCGTTGACCGGTACCAGGTTACCGCTGGCCTTGAGGTCCTTCATGAATGCAGTGCCGAGCTTGGCTGTTTCAGCGCCGCCCTTGCCGCCCTTGGCCGTGCCGGCCGCGTAAACGGTCATCATCGAGCTGTTGCCGGTGCGCGGGTCGCCAGGCATGGCAACTGCGTTGGCATATTTGGAGTCCGTCAGATCGGCAAAGCTCTTCGGGCTTTCCTTGACGACGTCCTTGTTCACGCCGATGGCCAGAACGCCGTAGTAATCGCCGTACCAGTAGCCTTCGGAATCCTTGGCGCTGTCAGGGATCGAGTCCCATGTGGAAACCTTGTAAGGCTGCAGCAGGCCGTCCTTCTTGGCGGATGGACCAAAGGACAGGCCTACGTCGATGACATCAGGGGCCTGTGGGCCCTTGTTGCCCTTGTTGGCCTTGATGGCTTCGATTTCGTCGCCGGAACCTGCGTTCGGGTTCAGTTCGTTGACGGTCAGGCCGTATTTGGCCTTGAAGCCTGCGATGACGTCGCCGTAGCCGCACCAGTCGTGCGGCAGGGCGATCGTGGTCAGCGAGCCTTCTTTTTTGGCGGCTACAATGAGGTCGTCGCTCGGCGCGGCAGAGGCTATGGCGGTGGACGCCATGACGATTGCGGTCGAGAGCGAAAGGAGGCGATGAATAGATCTGGTCACTGTTGTTCTCCTTGATCTTCAGTGTCTGGCGAAGCTGTTAATGACATTGCGTGAAGCTTGTGTGACGGTTGTTTTGCACCCGATTAGCGGGAAATTGCCGGGATGTTGGCGCGTCTCCCTGCGCTCGAATATCGATGGCATCAGCCGTTTTCGGCGTGGTCGTGTTGCCGACCTTTTTTCTTCTCCTCTAGCCGATTTTACGAAAGAGCTTGGTCTGTTCGAACAGGCCTTCCAGTGTCTTCATGCGCTCGCTCGTCTCGTCCCAGGTCGAGTTCTGGACGGCCTCGATGAGAGCCTCGACGATGAACAGTGTGACCACAGAGGAGTCCCAGGCGGACGGCGCCTCGATCTGGACGCGGAAGGTATGCTTTGCGTGTTTGGAGGCGGGCGAGGCCCACTGGTCCGTGAAGACGATGATCTCGGCGCCGCGGCGGCGGGCGGCGGCGGCCAGGCTCACCATTTCAAGCTCATAGCGCCTGATGTCGAAGATGATGAGCAGGTCGCCTGGGTTCATGTTGAGCACATATTGCGGCCATGAACTCGAATTGGCGGATAGCAGCGTCGTGTTGGCGCGGATCACCTGCATGTGCGTGAAAAAGTATTCTGCCAGTGCGCCGGTTATGCGTCCACCGACGAAATAAAGCTCGCGGCGGCTCTCGCAAAGCAGGGAGACGACGCTGTCGAAGGTGGCTGTATCGAGATCGGTAAGCGTCTGGCGCAGGTTGGCGCTGATGGCATCGGCGAAGCGATTGAGAATATGCGTGCCCGGAGCATTGCTTGCCCAGCGCCCGCGTTTTGTCAGCGGATTGGAGATCGTTGCCTCGACCTCCTGGTGCAGATGGGACTGGAATTCCGGATAGCCCTTGAAGCCGAGTTTCTGCACCATGCGCGCAACAGTCGGCGTCGAGACGCGTGCATTTTCTGCAACCGTGGTGATGCTTCCCAAGCCCGAGACAGGGTAATTGTCCAGCAGGCTTTCCGCCAGCTGCTTCTCGGCCCGCGTCAGCCCATCGAAATGGGCATGGATAACGTCAGCCACGGTTTTCGATGCGTTGATCACTCTATTTTAGCCCCCAGGGACGGTCTTTGCCTGTCTCCATGACACTTTAAACAACGCTGTCACATATCGAGTCAATGTCTAAATTGAAGAGATAATTTCAGTTTACGGTTGACACTCGCCATAAGCTGAAGAATTCTTTTCTGTGAAGGTTTTGTTAAACTTTGGGTGGAGGGCCGGGATGCTGATGCATCAGGCTGTGCTGAGCGAACAAGAAGGGGAATGTGTTGCCGTCGAGCGACCCGATGGTCGCAGCCCGGTCGTGGTGATTTGTGAGCACGCATCCTCCAGGTTGCCGGAGCGGTTTGGCGATCTCGGCCTGTCCGAAGAAGCGCGGAACAGCCACATCGCCTGGGATCCGGGTGCTTTGGCCGTTGCGAGGGGACTGTCTCGCAATCTCGATGCGCCTTTGGTCTACCAGCGCTTTTCGCGGCTGATTTACGATTGCAACCGTCCGCCGGAGTCTCCCGCAGCCATGCCGGAGGTGAGCGAAATCTATGATATTCCGGGCAATCGACAGCTGGATAGCGAGGAGCGCAGGGCGCGGACCGAAGCGCTGTATGTGCCGTTTCATCAACGTATCCGCGATTTACTCTTGCGCCGGACGGCGCTGGGGATGGCCAGCGTCATTGTCACAATTCATAGTTTCACGCCGATTTATGACGGCCGGTACCGTGAGGTCGAACTCGGCATCCTGCACGATACGGATGAACGGCTGGCGAACCGCATGCTGGCGCTGGCAGGCGAAGCGCCGCTCTATCGAACGGAGCGAAACCAGCCCTACGGGCCGCAACACGGGGTTACCCACACGTTGCAACTACACGGCGTATCGAACGATTTGAAGAATGTCATGATCGAGGTCCGCAACGACCTGATCGTGGATGATGTCGGCCAAGGGGTCATGGCCGATTATCTGACAGGGCTGATCCAGCGTAGCCTGGACGCCTGAACAATAAAGACCCCGGGGAACAGTCAAACTGCGGCAGGCGGGGCAACATATTTGCCACGCCATAAAAGGGGACGGTCCGCAATTCCGCGGACTTTCGGTTGAAGGGGACGTTTCACATGTCGGATTATACCGAATTGGATAAGAAGCAGGATGTCGGCATCCTGCACTCCATGGGCTACGCCCAGGAGCTCGAGCGACGGATGAGTTCGTTCTCGAATTTCGCGATTTCATTTTCCATTATTTGCATCATGTCGGGGGGTATCAATTCGCTGGCGCAGGCGACTTCCGGGGCAGGCGGCATCGCCATCGGCATCGGCTGGCCGGTCGGTTGCCTGATGTCGATCTTCTTCGCGCTGGCTCTGGCACAGATTTCGTCGGCTTATCCGACAGCCGGTGGCCTCTATCACTGGGGCTCCATCCTCGGCAACCGCTTCACAGGCTGGCTGTCGGCCTGGCTGAACCTGCTTGGCCTGATCACCGTTCTCGGTGCCATCAATGTCGGCACCTATTACTTCTTCTTCGGTGCCTTCGGCACCTATTTCGGCATGGAGGATACGGTGGTGGTTCGTATCACCTTCGTCGCCGTGATCACCGCCATCATGGCGCTGGTCAACCACATGGGCATCGGGCTCACCGCCAAGCTCACCGACATGTCCGGCTATCTCATCCTCGGCGCGGCTCTGGCGCTGACCGTGGTGTGCCTGATCTGCGCGCCGTCCTATGAGTTCTCGCGGTTGTTCACCTTCACCAACTATTCCGGATTGGCGACGATGGCTGCGGACGGAACACAGAGCGGGCCGCCGGTCTGGCCGGCCGTTTCGGGTGCCTGGGTCTTTGCGCTCGGTCTGCTGCTGCCGATCTACACCATCACCGGCTACGACGCCTCGGCCCATACGTCGGAAGAAACCGTGAAGGCATCCGTCTCGGTGCCGAAGGGCATGGTCTCTGCCGCAGTCTGGGCCTCGGTCATAGGCTACATCATGCTATGCGCCTTCGTTCTGGTGCTGCCCAACATGGAAGATGCTGCCAAGCAGGGCTGGAACGTGTTTTTCTGGGCGATGGACAGCCAGGTCAACCCGACGGTCAAGATCATCCTCTACATCGCCATCTTCGTATCGCAGTTCCTCTGCGGCCTGGCGACGGTGACATCCGTGTCGCGGATGATCTATGCCTTCTCGCGTGACAAGGGCCTTCCGGGCTCCAGCACGCTTGCCAAGGTCAGCCCCAAGTTCCGCACGCCGGTTGCTGCGATCTGGACGGGATCGATCCTGTCGGTGCTGTTCGTCTGGCTCACCTCGGTGATCACCATCGGCGAATCCTCGGCCTATGCCATCGTCGTGTCTTGCACGGTAATCTTCCTGTTTCTCTCTTTCGCCGTTCCGATCGGCCTCGGCCTTCTCGCCTACGGCACGCCGAAATGGCCGAAAATGGGTCCATGGAGCATCGGTCCGACCTTGTTCCGCGTCGTGGCGGTGCTGGCGCTGATCTCGATGGTGGTGATGTTCGTTATCGGCGTACAGCCGCCGAACGACTGGGCACTCTACATCACCGTCGGCTTTCTCGTGCTGACGGCGATCGTCTGGCTGGTGTTCGAGAACCGGCGCTTCAAGGGGCCACCGATCGGCGAGGAAGTCGCCCGTCGCGCGGCAAGCATTGCTGCTGCCGAGAAGGCAGTCGGGGAAATCTGAGCGATAATCGAGCCATGAGGGGTCGCCTTCGGGCGGCTCCTCGCCAGGGCGGTCGGTAGGGGCGTCGGACGCAAGACCGACGAGATCGCAGAATTTAAAGGGTCAGGGCGGATTTTATGAGCAGCATCTATACGTTTGACGATTTGAAGAAGGATGTGGCCGAAGGGCGCATCGACACGGTTCTCGCATGCCAGGTGGATATGCAGGGCAGGCTGATGGGCAAGCGGTTTCAGGCCGAGTTTTTTCTCGAGAGCGCCTGGAAGGAAACGCACAGCTGCAATTACCTGCTGGCGACCGACATGGAGATGGAAACCGTCTCCGGCTATGCGTCGACAAGCTGGGAAAAGGGCTATGGCGACTACACCATGAAGCCGGATCTTTCGACGCTTCGCCGCATTCCGTGGCTAGAGGGGACGGCGCTGGTGCTTTGCGACGTTCTCGACCACCACACCCATGCCGACGTGCCGCATTCGCCACGCGCGATTCTTAAGAAGCAGGTGGCACGGCTTGAAGCGATGGGTATGAAGGCCTTCATGGCGACCGAGCTGGAATTCTTTCTGTTCGACCAGAGCTACGAGCAGGCGCAGGCATCCGGATATCGCAACCTGCCGCTCGCCAGCGCCTATAACGAAGACTACCACATCTTCCAGACGACCAAGGAAGAAGGCGTCATG
Source organism: Rhizobium sp. B21/90 (assembly GCF_019355815.1). Lineage (NCBI taxonomy): Bacteria > Pseudomonadati > Pseudomonadota > Alphaproteobacteria > Hyphomicrobiales > Rhizobiaceae > Rhizobium > Rhizobium sp. B21/90. The sequence goes on from NZ_CP072162.1 coordinate 1,702,054, forward strand.
CGCGCTATCCGCAAGGGCCTGCAGGGCGCCGGCATCCCGGTCGAAAATTCCAAGGGAGAAGCATCGGCCGGGCAGGAAGAGATCAATGTCCGTTATGCCGACGCGCTGACGATGGCGGACCGCCACGTCATCATCAAGAACGGCTGCAAGGAGATCGCCTGGTCCCAGGGCAAGTCCATCACCTTCCTTGCAAAGTGGAGCGCCGCATCTGCCGGCAGTTCGTCGCACGTCCACCAGTCGCTGTGGAGCGCCGATGGCAAGACGCCTTTGTTCTTCGACGAAAAGGCCGAGCACGGCATGTCGTCCCTGATGCAGCATTACATTGCCGGCCAACTCGCCCATGCCGGCGAGATCACCTATTTCCTGGCGCCCTACATCAACTCCTACAAGCGCTTCGTGGCGGGCACTTTTGCGCCGACCAAGGCCGTCTGGAGCACAGATAACCGGACGGCTGGCTATCGTCTTTGCGGCGCCGACAGCAAGGCCATCCGCATCGAATGCCGTGTCGGAGGCTCGGACCTCAATCCCTACCTCGCCTTCGCGGCCCTACTTGCGGCAGGCATTGACGGGATCGAGAACAAGATGGCGCTGGAGCCGGCGTTCGTCGGCGACGCCTACGCCGCCCGCAACGTGCGCGAAGTCCCCCGGACCTTGCGGGATGCAACGGTTGCCATGACGGAATCGAAGATGTTGCGCGCAGCCCTCGGCGACGATGTCATCGATCACTATACCCGCGCAGGCGAATGGGAGCAGGAAGATTTTGACCGGCGCGTTACGGACTGGGAAGTGGCGAGAGGGTTCGAGCGGGCTTGAGATAATCGCAATGGTTGTGCTTTGTTGTTGCCATGGAGGCACTATGCTAGGCTCGCCCACGATCTTTGGAGGCCGCCATGGGACACATCGACAGCGCTCGGAATGAATCGCTGTTGCCCCTTGCCCTTGCGGCACTTGGCCATGCCAGACGACCGCCCGCGAACACGACCTGACAATTATCACCCGCGACCGTGCGATCCTAGCCTATGGTGCCGCCGGTCACGTCAAGACATTGGCTTGTTGAGCCTTTTGGAGCAGAGAGAATGAGCATGATTCAATGCATTTCGCCGGTTAACGGCGAGGTCTATGCCGAGCGCCCCGGCCTGTCGCTGGAAGTGGCGAGGGAGGCTGTCGCCCGCGCCCGCAAGGCGCAGAAGGACTGGGCGCGCCGGCCGTTGGAAGATCGCGTGCAACTGGTGATGAAGGGCGTGGCGCGGCTGAACGAGATGGTCGATGCCGTCGTGCCGGAACTGGCCTGGCAGATGGGGCGGCCGATCAAGTATGGCGGCGAGTTCCGCGGCTTCAACGAGCGCTCGAACTATGTAGCGGCCATTGCAGCCGACGCGCTTGCGCCGCTGGTGGTCGAGGACAGTGCAACCTTCGAACGCCGCATCGAGCGGGAGGCGCACGGCGTGGTCTTCGTCATAGCACCCTGGAACTACCCCTACATGACGGCGATCAACACGATTGCCCCGGCGCTGATGGCTGGCAATGTCATCATCCTGAAGCATGCGGCCCAGACGCTGTTGGTTGGCGAGCGCATGGTGCAGGCCTTTGTCGAGGCTGGCGTGCCTGCCGATGTGTTCCAGAATGTCTTTCTCGAGCACGATATCGCCGACGCGTTGATCTCCGAAGGCAGCTTCAATTTCATCAATTTCACCGGTTCGGTCGCAGGCGGTCGCGCCGTCGAGCGGGCTGCGGCCGGCACCTTTACCGGGCTTGGCCTGGAGCTTGGCGGCAAGGATCCAGGCTACGTTATGGAGGACGCCGATCTGGACGCGGCTGTCGACACGCTGATGGACGGGGCCACCTTCAATTCCGGCCAGTGCTGCTGCGGGATCGAGCGCATCTACGTCAACGAAACCCTCTATGATGCCTTCGTCGAAAAATCCGTTGCCTGGGTATCGAACTACAAGCTTGGCAACCCGCTCGACCCGGAAACGACGCTCGGGCCGATGGCGCACAAGCGCTTTGCCAAGGTTGTCCGCGAACAGATTGCAGATGCCGTCGGCAAGGGTGCGAAGGCGCTGGTCGACCCGAAACTGTTTCCGGCCGATGACGGAGGTGCCTATCTCGCGCCGCAGATCCTCGTCGATGTCGATCACTCCATGGCGTTCATGCGCGAGGAAACCTTCGGTCCGGCGGTCGGTATCATGAAGGTGAAAAGCGACGCCGAAGCGCTCGAACTGATGAACGACAGCCAGTACGGGCTGACGGTGTCGCTCTGGACGCAGGATTCGGATCGGGCAGCCCGGCTTGGCCGCGAGATCGAGACCGGCACCGTGTTCATGAACCGCGCCGACTATCTCGATCCTGCGCTTTGCTGGACCGGCGTCAAGCAAACGGGTCGTGGCGGCTCGCTGTCCGTACTTGGCTTCCACAATCTGACACGTCCCAAATCCTACCATCTGAAGAAGGTGACAGCATGAGCGCGATTACTGCCAACTGGAGCTATCCGACCTCCCTGAAGCTCGGCCGTGGCCGTATTTCGGAGCTGGCCGAGGCCTGCAAGAGCCTCGGAATGAAGAAGCCGCTGTTCATTACCGACCGTGGTCTCGCGACTATGGCGATCACCAAGACGGCTCTCGACATTCTGGAAGAAGCGGGCCTCGGGCGGGCGATGTTTGCCGAAGTCGACCCGAACCCGAACGAGAAAAACCTGGAAGCCGGCGTCAAGGCCTTCAAGGATGGTGGCCATGATGGTGTCGTCGCCTTCGGTGGTGGCTCTGGCCTCGATCTCGGCAAGTGCGTCGCCTTCATGGTGGCGCAGACGCGCCCGGTCTGGGATTTCGAGGATATTGGCGACTGGTGGACGCGCGCCAACGTCGACGGTATCGCGCCCATCGTTGCGGTGCCCACCACAGCGGGCACGGGCTCGGAAGTTGGCCGGGCCAGCGTCATCACCAATTCGGTGACGCATGTCAAAAAGATCATCTTCCACCCGAAGTTCCTGCCCGGCGTCGTCATTTCCGACCCGGAACTGACGGTCGGGATGCCGAAGATCATCACCGTTGGCACGGGCATGGATGCCTTTGCCCATTGCCTCGAGGCTTACTCCTCGCCCTTCTATCATCCGATGTCGGCCGGTATCGCGCTCGAGGGCATGCGGCTGGTGAAGGAGTTCCTGCCGCGCGCAGTCAGGGAGGGCACCGATCTCGAGGCCCGCGCCAACATGATGGCGGCTGCCGCCATGGGTGCGGTCGCCTTCCAGAAAGGGCTTGGCGCCATCCACGCGCTTTCCCACCCGATCGGCGCCGTCTACAATACCCACCATGGCATGACCAACGCTGTCGTCATGCCGGCTGTGCTGCGCTTCAACAGGAAGCCGATCGAGGAGAAGATCGCCCGAGCTGCTGCCTATCTCGGTATTTCCGGCGGGTTCGACGGGTTTTACGACTACGTGCTGCAACTGCGGGCCGATCTCGGTGTCCCGGATAACCTCACCAAAATGGGGATCGCCAGCGACCGGATCGACGATCTCGCAGCGATGGCGATCGAAGATCCCAGCGCCGGTGGCAATCCTGTTCCGCTGACGCTGGAAAACACAAAGACGCTGTTTCGCGATTGCTTCTAGCCGCTGGAGCGAGCCCAGACGACGGCCGGGGGAGGCGAAAGCGCTCCCGGTCTTGAGGCTGCATCTCGCTGTTCGGATGTGATTATGAGAATGTCCGCATGAAATGAGGGTGGCGACGTTTGTACTTTGTTAACCATAATTCGAAAGGATGGTTAAACGCACCATGACCCCCGGTGCAAGCCGGAGCGATGGTGAAGCTCCCTTTGCCTAGGACATACCATGCCAGTCATCACATTTGCCAATACCAAGGGCGGCGCCGGTAAAACCACTGCGGTTCTGCTGCTTTCGACCGAACTGGCTCGCAGAGGCTATCGCGTCACCATCCTCGATGCCGATCCGCAGCACTGGATTTCGCATTGGAGCGAGATGTCCGGGCCGGTTGCCAATATCTCCGTTATCGACTTCGTCACCGCCACGTCGCTGCCGCTGCATATCCGCGAGAACCAGGCATCGACCGATTATTTCATCATCGACCTGCCGGGCACGCGCACTCCGCTGCTGGCAACCGCCATCGGCCTGTCGGACCATGTGCTGATCCCGATCCAGGGCTGCGCCATGGATGCTCGCGGCGGGGCGCAGGTGCTGGAACTGCTGCAATACCTCGCACAGAAGGGCGGCATCCACATCGACCATTCCGTCGTGCTCACGCGTGTCAATTCGATGGTGACGACCCGCGCCCTGCAGACCGTCAAGACGCTGCTCAACCAGCGTCAGGTATCGGTGCTGGAAACGCCGATCGTCGAACGCTCGGCCTTCCGCGATATCTTCGACGTTGGCGGTACTCTGCAGACGCTCGACCCGACCAGGGTAAGCAACCTCGAAAAGGCGCGCCACAATGCCAGCGAATTCGCCGAGGAGATGCTGGCGAAACTGCCCGTCCGCCTCACCTCCTCAGCCCGCATCGCAGCCCATCGACTGATGTCCCGCGCGGCCTGAAAAGCAGACAGGCCAGGGCGCGTTGGCCCGGACATCCGGCTTGCGTATTGCAGGGCGCACGCCTGGCGCGAGCTGGTCGAGATGACCCGCAACGGCTCAGTCGTTAAGTGGCTTGCAGAGCTGTATTGGATCGAGGCTGAACTGCCTGGGCTCGATCCGGAGGCTCGCTTTGCCAGACGGCTGAGCGGTCAGCGCCGCCGATGCCGTGGAATTATTCTGGACGAACAAACGGCTGAAGTCTGCTGTCGGCCCGAAGCAGCCATCGAGGAGGCGCTAAGCCAACGTCGGCCTAGCGCCTTCATGGCAGTCGTAGATGTTGTAGTGGCACGCGCCCGAGAGCGGGCATAGCCTCGCTGCCGCGCCATGTTTCCTACGCGGGCCTCAGAATGACTATGCTACTGCATTCTGCCGAATACGAAGAGCGTCGGCCCAGTCCTTTAGGGCCTTAATATCGTCCGAGATCTCCGAAGGTGGCGGTGGCTCCTCATTACGAACGCGCGACGGATCATGCGCCTCGATGAAGTCGCTGCATTTATTAAACGCTGCTCGGAACGCTTCCGTATCCGTCTCCAAAAGCGCGGTGACCTTCTTCAAATGCTTGGTATCAATGTAATCCCGGTGCCGCATCAGCACACCTGCGAAAACGATCTCCTCGAGCGCGCGCTCCCACGTGGCCCGCAGAAAACCGTAAAGTCTGACGGCGGAGCTGCGGTAGCCGTCCTCGTCGTTGGCATCATAAAGAGCCTTGGCAGCCCGTTGGTCTTTCTCGAGCCGGTCCAAGCGCGCCTTGACGCCAGCATGATCCCACGGCAATCCATCGCCCACGATACCAGTACCTTCCGGGCCGCGTGAAAGGTTTGCAAGCTTGGCGGGAATGCCTTGGCCGCGGGCGTTGTCATTCAGATCGTTCACGAACACCAGGTCGTGGGTGAAAACAATAATTTGACGTTCCTTCGCCTCCTCCACGAGCCTTTGCGCGACCTTCTTACGCCAGCGGTGGTCGAGCGATGTCACAGGGTCGTCGAAGATGAGTGCGGACTTGTGTGTGGCTGTCGCGAGCTCGGTCAGGAAAGCCGCCAGTGCTACGCAGGTTTGCTCGCCTTCACTCAGCACCAGATGCACCTTGGTCTTGGGATTTGCGAACAGACGGATTTGGTAGTTTGGCGAGCCGTACTGGCCGCCGGAACGCACCACTTCAACACGCACCTTTTCCGCCGCAAGCCTGACGATCTCTCTCTGGAAGCGATCACGCATCCGGGGAGTAATGATATCATCGGCAAGTGCGTTGCCAAGTTTCGTGATAGTTGTCGTCGCGGTCTGCCCCAGGCACTTGGCAATGCGCTCGAGCTTTGCCAGCCGCTTGACCTCCTTCATGGCGACCGCGTGAAGGGCGGTAGCTGCAGCTCGGTCTTCGAGCTCGTCATGCTCGGCCTGCAGGATCTGACGGCCTACGACATCGGCTGCCGCCTCTAACTGGCCGGCATAGGTACGGGTGTCACTCTCAAGTGCCAGCAGCTCTGCTTCCGGGATCACCGACATCGGCGACAGTGTCATGACAACGCTGTGCTCGATGTCTCGCAGACACTGTAGTCTACGCAGATCGGCGGTGGCCATAAAGCGCAGCACCTCGGCGGCGACATCAGCGCGCTGGATGGAAATCCGCCTGCGTATGTCCGCCACTAGCCGAATATCCGGTTTACGCATCCGGAACTCTTTGAGTGTATTCATATAGACCTTCTCGGCCGCGTCAGCCTGCTTTTCCGTATCATCGCGGATGAAACCCTCGAAGCCGCCCAGCCGCGCACCGGCCTCGGCGCTGAGCGGCTGATGGCACAATATGCAGTGTTCACCTTCCGCCGCCGGGAACTGCCGCTCAACATGCTTAGAATAGTGCCGCGCCGCCTCCCATAGCTCCCGCCATACTTCCGCGCCGACGCCGGGGAAGGTGGCGTCCTTGAAGGCGTTTTCCGCGGCGATCGTCGCGGCAAACCGTTTGGTTCTGGCATCGTCTGCAAGCGATTTCAGCGTGTTGAGAGCGTCGTCGGAATAGTATTCCTCAACCTTTCTGAGATAGCGCAGGACCCTCGCGATACCATCGGCAAACTGGTGCTGCTCGGCGGCGGCCTCAACCGGATTTTTGGCGAGGTCTTCGGTGAGTTGCTGGAGCCGTGCCCGTTCGGCATCGGTCATGACTGCGAGGGTCGCCAGCGGCTCCAGCTTGGTATTGTGCTTGAGATTGGACATGATACGCCCGACGGCTGTGGTCGCCCGCCAAGTAGGCATCTCGAACACGGGATCGCGGAGCGCCTTGAACTGGGTCTCTTCGGCCTGTAGCAGCACTTTGATCTGCGTGCAGACCGCCGCGAGGTCGTCGGGAATGTCGAGCCCGAACGGCCGGAAGGCAACCTCTGTCTTGTCCTGGATGTGGACTGCGCCGCATTCGCGGTCGAACACGCTAACGGCAGAAAGCACCGGATCAGGATTCTTGTTGTCCTCCCATGGCAGCACAGACTGCTGCACGCCGTCTTGCGAGATTGTAAAACTGGCCGTGGCCTTGCCGCCGATCGTTAAGGAAAATGCGTCGGGCATAATTTCACCGGCTTTGCGTGCCCTGCAGGCACGCTTCAACACTCGCCCATATCCCGATTTGCCGGCTCCGTTTGGTCCGTAAACAACTGTCAGGCCCTGTTGTTCGAACGTAAGGGTCTGCCTCGGAGCCAATTGGTTCACGCCGACGACATCGCCGAGGGAGACTAATGCGATGGTTGCGCCGTTACCGGGGTTCGCAGGCAAATGCACCGCTTCCAGCGCTGCGGCCATCAGTGAGATATCGGGCGCGCCGTGCTCTTTCTTACAGAGGTCCAAAACTTGGTCGATGGCCGCAGCATCAAGTGTACCACCCGTTACAATACGCCGCAGTGCATCTCGCTGCCACAATGGACGCCCTTGCGACCAATCCAGTATCGTTTGAAGCACAGTTTTCGGCGGGCCAGCTTGGTGCATAATCAAAGCTTTACTTGGAGGTGTTTGCGACAATGGCAGCAGCCCGCAACCTATACTAGCACACGTAACATACAATCGATGGGGTGTCGAAACTCGTAGTTATCAACAAAACGCAGGCCCAATGCCGGCGGTGTGCTGATTTTCCCTTTTATGTTTGACTCCGGGACACACCCCGAACGATGCCCCGTTCACCGCAATGCCGAATGCCGATTGATGTCTGCTATTGCCCTCAATTGGTTCAAAGCCGCCAGTCCCCTCCCTGCCCCTTTTCCGACTTTCAAAAGTTGAATTGAGTATGGCAGCTGTTGGCGCAATGCCGCCATCAAACTTTCATTTCGGAACTTCCTATCGCGCTTGGTCAATATGCGAGGAAGGCAGTGCTCGTTCCTGAAAACCCGCGTTCTTCAAATAAAAAAGCTGCCGGAGGGATGTCCGGCAGCTTTTTATCGTGTCTGATTTTTTCTAGTCGACGAATTCGACGACAGTGCCCGGCTTGACCATCTTTGCCAGTTCCGTTGCGTCCCAGTTCGTCAGACGCACGCAGCCGTGGCTCTGCGACTTGCCGATCTTGGAAGGCTCCGGTGTGCCGTGGATACCGTAGGTCGGCTTCGATAGGGCCATCCAGACAGTACCGACCGGACCGTTCGGGCCTGGCGGAATGTCCAGCACCTTGTCGTTGGCGCCCTGCTTGAAATTGATCTTCGGATTGTAGGTGTAGCCCGGATTGAAGGCGACGCGCTCGACGGTGACCGTCCCCGAAGGCGAGGGGGTGTCGGTCGAGCCGATCGATGCCGGATAGGCGGATATCAGTGCGCCGCTGGCGTCATAGGCGAACACCTGCTTGCGCGCCTTGTCGGCGACGATGCGGGCGACTTCGCCGGTCTTCGGCGGGCCGATGTTGACGACCTTGACCGTCGCACCCGGCACGGTGAAATCCACGCCCGGATTGATTTCTTTCAGATAACCCTCATCCATATGGAAGCGCTCGGCGAGCATTTCGGTCGTGGAGGTGTATCCGAGCGACGTCAGGCTTGCCTTCTTGGCATAGTCTTCCGGAATTTCGGCCACGTAAGGTCCGGCTGCGTCTGCCGGCGTGATCGTGTAGTTGACGATCGGCATGCCGCCCGAGTTGCGGAGATCCTCGAGGATGGCGTCGGTGTTGTTCGGGTCGAGTTGCTGGCCGGTCATTTGCTGGTAGGCGTAGATCGCCTTGGTGACGTTGCCACCGATCCGGCCGTCGATGGAACCGGGTGAAATACCCTTGCGATCGAGGAACACCTCGAGCGCGGTGATCTCCATCTTCGACTTGTTCTTGAGGGTGATGACGGGCTCTACCGTTCTTGGTCTCGCGGGCGCGTCATCGGGGTTGAGCGACGCATAGTCGCCATTTCCGCCGCCATTGCCCTGCGCATCCGGAATGCCCTGGTTGTCCAAAGGTATCCGTTCGATGGAGCCGCTGCCCGGAATGCCGCCGGTGACGGCGCCGGGTTCCCGCTGGCCGTAGAAATCGTCTGGCTGGCCGTTGCCGTAATCGTTGCCATAGCCGCGGTTGCTGCTGAGTTCGGTATCGCCATAACGGTTCGTGTCGCCGCCGCCATATCCATCGCGGCTCGGAGCCTTGGGGTAATAGGTGCTGGCGCGCATTTCGGTTGCGATGACGGTGCCGTAGCGGTCGACGAGGACGCGGTTGCCGCGGCGGTCGCGCGTCATCACGACGTCGCCCTGTTCCGGGATCTGCTCAAGGATGCGTCCATCGGGTGCTACCAGCACCGTGTCACTGTTCTGGCCTCCATAGTATTGCTGCGCCTCGACGGGCGAGAGCGTCGCGACGGAAGCAGCAAGCACGGCGGCCAGCGATAAGCCTGTCTGGAAGAATCGGTTCACGTTAGGTCTGTCCTTGATCGGTCGTCGGTTGCCACACACACTTCAATCTTGACACGAGTGTGGAATATTTCGGCAGCATGCTGAATAAAAGATAAAAATTCGTCACGTTGTGGTTATCGACGTAACGCCGCGCTGCGGGATTGGTTGCCGGCTCCTGATTTCGTGATCCAGGCCACGGTCGGTATGGTTAACAGTGTTATAACGCGCGGTGGCGGGCAGGCAGCGCCGGCGCAAGGGAGGGTACTGCGCATGATCGAATTTTCAGCCATTAAAGGGCCGAAGCTGAACCTGGACGAAGCGTCGGTCATGGATATCGGCGCCTGTGTCGTCGATGGCATCGACCTTGCGCCCGGCAAGGCCGTTCCGGACGATGGCGATGCGCGGATTTCCCATTCGGTCGAGGGTTTCCTGTTCACCTGCGGCCCGGACCATATCCGCCATCGCGAACCGATGCAGGGTGCCCATGCCGGCCGGACCTATCCGCTGCACGGGTCTTTTTCGGCGACGCCTGCCCGGGTGCTCTGGACGCGCTTCGACAATGGCAATGCAGAATGCCGGGCCGATGTCGACGTGGTGACGGCCGAAGGACGCACAGCGCGGCTCGAGCGCTTGTGGAGGATCGACGGGGCGACGGGCGAGGTTTTCCTCGAGGACCGGGTGATCAACACTGGCAGCGAGCCGATGCCTGTCTTCCTGATGTATCACATGAACATCGGTGGAAAATGGTTCGACGACGCTGTGCGCCTGACCGGGCAAATGCTGGAAGGCGGTGGTTTTCCCTGGACTTTCGGAGAGGAACTCGGCGGCATATTCTGCGTGCCGGCGCCGGCAACGGAGGCCGGGTTTTCCGAGGTTTCTCTCGGGCCGATTGCGAAGATCGGCGGCAAGACGCTGCGGGTGCGGATTGCAACCGAAACGCTGCCGTTTCTGCAGGTCTGGCGCAACCAGAAGGCACCCGCCGATGTGCTCGGCATCGAACCGGTGTCGCACCGATGGGTACCACGCGCAGAGCTCGAAGAGGCCGGCGAGTTCAACATTTTGCAGCCGGGCGAGGGGCGGAATTTCGGCCTCAGCTTTGCCTTTGTCGAGGCCCGCTGAGCGGTTGACGCTCGCGGTCTCGCGTCGTAGATCAGCGTTACCGTTTCAGAGAAAGCCGATCCCAAAGACCGGTCTCAAGGAGGAATGTGCCATGGATATCCGCAAGATCGACGACCAATACTCGGTCACAGGTCAGATATCGGTCGACGATCTCGACGAGATCAAGGCGATGGGCTTCGAGTCGATCGTCTGCCATCGTCCAGACCATGAAAGCCCGGATCAGCCGCTGTTCGACGATATCGCCACGCGCGCCGAGGAACTGGGCTTCATCGTCGCGCATGTGCCGGTCGGCCCGATGGGTGTCACCGAGGAAGCGGTCAGCAGCATGATGGATGCGCTTGACGAGTTTCCGCGGCCGATGCTCGGCTATTGCCGCTCCGGCGCGCGCTCGACGGCGATCTACGAAAAGACCAAGCATATGCGCATGTAATCCGCATCCTGCGGACATGCCTGCCGGTGCCGCGCCCTGCGGCATCACGACCATAGAATTCGACCACCATCAGGAGAACCACATGAGCATCAAGCGCATCGACCCCGGCGCCCGCATGAGCGGCGCAGTCGTCCACGGCAACACCGTCTATCTCGCTGGCCAGGTCGGCGAAGGCGAAACCGTTACCGAACAGTGCAAATACGCGCTGGCCGAAGTCGACCGCCTGCTGGCGGCTGCCGGCACCGACAAGTCCAAGATCCTGCAGACGCTGATCTATCTCTCGGACATGTCCTATTTCGCCGAGATGAACGCTGCCTGGGAAGCCTGGGTCGATCCGGCCAACACGCCGGCCCGCGCCACCAGCGAAGCAAAGCTCGCCGCACCGAAATACAAGGTCGAGTTCACGGTCACAGCCGCAATCGGTTGATCATTGGTATTGTACAAAGAAAGCCGGCGGGTGCCTTATCCTCGCCGGCTTTTTTGTGGATAGGCGGTCGTAACGGAACCGTGAGGGCAGCGGTGCCTCCGGCTTTACGGTTTCTTAATATCCTTAACGCTAAGTTAATCTGATTATAAGGTTGCCGTCTTCAACCGCATCCGTGCCTGTTAAAAAGTTGGACGATGTCTCTTATCCACGCCCTTACGCTTCGCAGCGATCGCCTGATAAGGCTTAGTCTTGGCGCCCCCCGCGGCAAGGATTCCAAGAAGGGCAATGTCCGCAAGTCACGGCAGAGCAAGTCGCGACTCGGCATCCTCGCCGGTACTCTCTGCGTCGTCTACTGCGTGGTGTTCGGGAAGCTGATCTTCCTCGGCATGCAGCCGCAGGCAGACACGACGAACATTCCCGCAGGTCCGGCCATGGCCTCGCGTCCCGATATCGAGGATCGCAACGGCGCGCTGCTGGCAACCGACATCCGGACTTTCTCGATGTATGCCGAGCCGATCAAGATGGTCGACGTCGACGACACCATCGAAAAGCTGACGAAGATATTTCCCAATCTCGACAGGAAATCAACCTATCGCAAGCTGTCCGACAAGCGGTCGCATTTTGTCTGGCTGGAACGTCAGCTGACACCGAAGCAGCAGGGCGAAATCCTCGCCCTCGGACTTCCCGCCATCGGCTTCCGCCCGGAAGTCCGCCGCTTCTACCCCGGCGGCAGCACCGCTGCGCATGTGCTCGGCTATGTCGATATCGACAATCATGGCGTTGCCGGCATGGAGAAATATCTCGACAACCAGGGCCTTTCCGACCTGACGTCGGCGGGTCTTGCCAGCAGCGAACCGCTTGAACCGGTGAAGCTGTCGATCGATATCCGCGTTCAGAACATCGTTCACGATGTCGTCGTGGATGCTATCAATACCTACAAGGCCCAGGCCGCCGGAGCGGTCATCCTCGATATTCACACCGGTGAAGTCCTGGCCATGGCTTCGGCACCCGATTTCGATCCTAACGCACCGAATGCCAATGGCTCCGATGGTTGGCTCAACCGGATGTCTAACGGCACCGACGAAATGGGCTCCGTCTTCAAGACCTTCTCGGTGGCAATGGCCATCGATACCGGCCTCGTTAAGCTGACCGACACCTTCGACGCCAGCGCTCCCCTGCACTACGGTGGCTTTACAATCCATGACGACCGGGATGTGCCGCGTCGTGTCCTGTCGATTCCGGAAATCTTCCGCTATTCGTCCAACATCGGTACTGCCAAGATGATGGAGAAGGTCGGGATGGATAACCAGAAGGCCTACCTGACCCGCTTCGGACTGCTATCGAAGATGCAGACGGAGCTGCCTGAGGTGAAGGCGCCAAGCCAGCCGAAAGTCTGGAAGAAGCTCAATTCCATCACCATCGCATTCGGCCACGGCGTTGCTACGACGCCGATGCAGACTGCCGTCGCGGGTGCTGCTCTCATCGACGGCGGCAAGCTGATCGAGCCAACCTTCCTGATGCGAACCCAGGAAGATGCAGAAAAAACCGAAACGATGATCGTCAAGAAGAGCACAAGCGACACTATTCGCTACCTCTTCCGCCTCAATGGTGAGCAGGGCACCGGCAGAACAGCCGACGTGCCTGGCTATCATGTCGGCGGCAAGACGGGCACCGCCAACAAGGTCATCCACGGTGTCTATTCGCACAAGCTCAGCTTCAATTCGTTCCTGGGCGCCTTTCCCATGGGGAACCCGAGATATGTCGTGCTGACCTTCATCGACCAGCCGCTGACGGGCGTACATAACCTGAACCTTGCCGCTGAAACAGCGGCACCCATGGTGCACGATATCATCACCAGGGCGGCGCCATTGCTGGGCGTGGAGCCCGACTTCGGCAGCGCCGAATTGGCTGCCTATTAGTCTGAACTTGTCCCAAAGATGCGGCCTGACGGCAGGCCGCCCCCCGGCTACTTCAGGCCGGCAATCTCGTTGAGCGTCCGCGTCGGCGTGATTGCCTGCGGGTCGAGTACGATCTCGATGATTGCGGGCTTGCCGCTTGCCCGTGCGCGCTCGATGGCAGGTGCAAACTCTGCCGTTGTCTTCACCGTCTCGCCGTGGCCGCCATAAGCCCGGGCGAAAGCCGCGAAGTCGGGGTTGGTGAGCTTCGTGCCGCTGACACGGCCGGGATAGTCGCGTTCCTGGTGCATGCGGATCGTGCCGTACATGCCGTTGTTGATCACCAGCGTGATGATCGGCAGGCCGTATTGGACCGCCGTCGCAAACTCCTGTCCGTGCATCATGAAGCAGCCGTCGCCTGCAAAGCAGATGACTTCACGCTCCGGAAACAATGCCTTTGCAGCCACCGCCGCCGGCAGGCCGTAGCCCATCGAGCCCGAGGCGGGGGCTGCCTGGGTGTTGAACTGGCGGAAGCGATGGAAGCGGTGCAGCCACGTCGCATAGTTGCCGGCGCCATTGGTGAAAATGGTATCGGCTGCCGTGTTCGCCTCGATCCAGTCCATGATCCGGCCCATGTGGACATCGCCTGGGCTGGTTTCAGGGGTTTTGGACCATGTGCGGTAGGCGGCATGCATCCGGGCGGTGCGCTCTGCCCAGATGGGCGTTGCCGGCGCGGGAAGATCCGCCAGAGCGGAGACGAAATCGGCAGGGCTGGCGCAGATGGCAAGATCCGGCCGATAGACGCGCCCGAGTTCCGACGGGTCGGGATGGATGTGCACCAGCGTCTGCGCCGGGTATGGGATATCCATCAGCGTATAGCCGGAGGACGGCATTTCGGAGAAACGACCGCCTACCAGGATGAGGAGGTCGGCCTCCTTGATCTCCTTGCCGAGCGCCGGGTTGATGCCGATACCGACATCGCCTGCATAGGAGGGGTGGAGATTGTCGAACAGCATCTGCCGGCGGAAGGAGCAGCCGACCGGCAGCTGGAAGCGTTCGGCGAACGTCCGGAGCGATGCCACCGCTTCTTCGTTCCAGCGCGTGCCACCGACGATGACCATTGGCCGCTCCGCAGCCATCAGCCGGCGCTGGAGTTCGTCGATCTGGCTTTTACCGGGATGGCTCGCCACCGGCATATAGGGCTTTGCCTCGGGCGCCTCGACGAGGTCTCGCAGCATGTCTTCCGGCAGGCTCAACACGACGGGGCCGGGGCGTCCGGATGTGGCGACGGCAAAGGCGCGGGTGACGAATTCCGGAATGCGTGCGGCATCGTCGATCTCGCCGACCCACTTGGCGAACTCGGTGAAGGCGCGGCGATATTCGACTTCCTGAAACGCCTCGCGTTCGCGGGCATCGCGCTGCACTTGGCCGATGAACAGGATCATCGGTATGGAGTCCTGGCGGGCGATGTGGAGGCCGGCAGAAGCATTCGTAGCGCCCGGGCCGCGTGTCACCATGCAAATGCCGGGTTCGCCGGTCAGCCGGCCCCAGGCATCGGCCATCATCGCAGCCCCGCCTTCCTGGCGGCAGACGAGAACCTCGATGTCGCTGTCGTGCAGCGCGTCGAGCACGGCCAGGAAGCTTTCGCCGGGAACGCAGGAGATGCGCTTGACGCCATTGGCTTTCAAAGCCTCGACGATGAGCTGGCCGCCTGTGCGTTTCATGATCTTGCCTTTCCTTCGAGGGCAGCGAGTTCCGCCAGCACCTCGTCCTGATGTTCGCCGAGCCTCGGGCTCGGCCGTTCGTAGCGTAGGGGTGTTTCGTAGAGAATGACCGGGGTGCGAACGCCCGGAATGGCATTGCCGGCTGCATCGTCGAGATCGATGCGCAGGCCGCGCGCCACCACTTGGGGGTCGGCGAACATTTCCTCGATGGTATTGATGGGACCAGCCGGAACGCCATTCTGCTCGCAGCGCTGCAGCAGGGCGGCCTTGGTCCATTTCAGCGTCTCGGTCGAGACGAGCTGGCGAACTTCCATGCGGTTGGCAACGCGGGCCTTGTTGGTGGCGAAGCGCTCGTCGCCGACGATAGCCTCGATACCGAGCAGGCCGCAAAGACGACGGAACTGGCCATCGTTGCCGATGGCGAGAATCAGGAAGCCGTCGGCGACGGGCACGACCTCATAGGGAGAGATGTTGGGATGGGCATTGCCCAGCCGCTCCGGCGCCTTGCCTGATATCAGGTAGTTCATGTTCTGGTTGGCCAGCACTGCCGCCTGGACGTCGAGCAGCGCCATGTCGACCAGTTGCCCCTCACCGGATTTGAGGGCATGGATCAGGGCCGCCTCGATTGCCGAGACCGCGTAGATGCCGGTGAAAATATCGGCGATGGCGACGCCCGCCTTCATCGGCTGTCCGTCCGTCTCGCCGGTGATCGACATGAAGCCGGACATGCCCTGGACGATGTAGTCGTAGCCGGCGAGATTGGCATAGGGACCGGTCTGGCCAAAGCCGGTGATCGAGCAATAGACCAATTTCGGATTGAGCTTGTGCAGGCTCTCGTAGTCGAGGCCGTATTTGACCAAGCCGCCGAGCTTGAAATTCTCGATCAGAACGTCTGCCGTCATGGCCAGCCGGCGAACCAGATCCTGGCCGTCGGCAGTGCGCAGATCGGCGACGATGGAACGCTTGCCGCGATTGGCCGAGTGGTAATAGGCGGCGGAGAGATTTGCGCCCTCCGCATCCTCGACAAACGGAGGTCCCCATTGGCGCGTGTCGTCGCCGCCATGCGGGTTTTCCACCTTGATCACATCGGCACCGAGATCGGCCAGCATCTGGCCTGCCCAAGGTCCAGCCAGCACGCGCGCGAGTTCGATGACGCGGATGCCTGCGAGCGGTGGCTTTTTTATCGGTCGGTTGGTCATGTTTTGCAGATCTTCGATCAGGGTGCGCGGAGCGATTGAGATGTATCGGATACCGGCTTGGATGCAAGCCGCCGCTCGCGCCAAAGGATGTAGAGACCGGAGCAGATGATGATGAGAATGCCTACCCATTTCAGCATGTTCGGGAAATTGTCGAACACCAGCCAGCCGAAGATCGTCGCCGAAATGATCTCGAAATACTGCAGCGGTGCGAGCGTCGATGCCCGGACGGCGCGGTATGCATAAAGTGTCAGCATCCCGCAGACGGCTGCCGTCACGCCGACGCCGAGGAGATGGAGTGCGGCAGTGGCGTCCGGCATGACAGGCGACAGGATAGCATTGCCGGTGAGGCTGCCGATTGCCAGCAGGATCACGGAGAACAGCAATCCCCAGAGGCCGGTGTTCAGCTGCATCGACGAGGCCGGTTCGCTGTGGGACAGGACGCGCGTCAAAAGCACGAAGATCGAGCCGCAGAGCGCTGTAACAACGGGGAGCAAAGCGACGAAGCCGAGTTGCTGGAAGCTGGGCTGGATGATCAGCAAGGCGCCACTGAATCCGACGACGCAGGCCGCGTAACGCCGCCAACCCACCGTTTCCTTCAGGAAGATGCTGCTGAGAACGGTGAGGATAATCGGCTGGACGAAGAAGATGGCGATGGCATCGGCAACCTCCATCACCTGTAACGTCGTCACGAAGGTGATCATCGACAACACCAGCAAGCCGCCACGCAGGGCGTGAATTCTTCTCTGCCACCACGTGCCAGGCATCCAACTGCGTTTCCAGACGATCATCGGCAGGGCGAACAGGCATTGAAAAAGAAAGCGTGCCGCTGTGACCTCGACCGGCGGGATGGTGACAGCCGCCAGCTTGGAAAAGATGTCGACGATCGGCGACAGCATGACCGACACGAACATAAGGGTCAGGCCCATCGTCATTTCCGACGAATGCCGCTGGCTGAGCGTATGGCTGGGGCTTTGCATCGACATTCCTCCGGCGTCAGGGCTTTGGCAAGACGCGTTCGCACCACGCGGCAAAGTTCGCCGTGGCCCTGTTGGCATCGACCTCGTGCAGGGTCTCGTGCCGCATTTCGCTATAGATTTCCGTTGTGATATTCGAAAAGCCGAATCCTTTCAAACGGTTTGCCAGCCAGGTTATGGCTTTACCGTAATCCGTCGCCGGATCCTGCGCGCCCGCCACCAGATGGATTGGCAAGGTGGGACGTAACCGGGCGAGGTGGCGTCGCTTCGGTGCGGCAAAACTCATCGCCAGCAGGTCGCGCCAGAGGGATACACAGGCATCGAAGCCGGAGAGCGGGTCGGCGATGTAGGCATCGACCTCGGCCGGATCGGTCGACAACCAGTCGAACAGCGTGCGGTGATCGGGGATGGACTGCCCCCAGGCGCCGAAGGTCAGTCGCGGTAGCAGGGCGCTCGGGACATCCGAGCCTTTGAGCATGCGCTCGATGCCGAGGATCAGCTGTCCAGCCCGTCCGGCGAGGCCGGGATGAAAGTTCGAGTTCCACACTGCGACGGCATCGAAGTCTGCGGGATGGGCGATGGCGGCGGAAAGGCTGATCAGTCCGCCCATGGAATGACCGAAGAAGACGACAGGCAGGCCGGGGTGGTCAGCCGAGGCCAGCGACCTCACGGCCATGACGTCCGCGATGACGCACGCCACGCCATCGCGGCGGGCGAATTGGCCAAGCGGCGCATCCGGCGCCTTCGTGCGGCCATGGCCACGGTGGTCGTGCGCGTAGACGTGATAACCGTTGCCCGCCATCGCCTCGGCAAAGCGACCGTAGCGGCCGGAATGCTCGGCAAGCCCGTGCAGCACGAGAAGGATGCCGCGCGCCGTGCCCGATGCGGGCTGATGACGGTAGGCAAGTGTCGCGCCCGTCGGGCTCTGGTGCCGTCTTATCTCTTGAAACATGGGATCTCCTCGCATCGCTGCACCTGACGGCAATGGCTGGAACTTTGCAATGCAACTTCGGGGAGGCGCACAGGATAATGATAATCCGGCGGTGGGGAATTTACAGCTTGCGACGGAAGGTGCGATCTGCTTACTTGTTCTCTTATTGTTCCTGGGGTGGGTCATCATGCACGTTGTTTCATTGAGGCTTCTGGCCGCTCTTGCCTGCCTGCCGGTTTTGCTGGGCAGCCTCTCCCTTCCGGCCGAAGCACGCGATGGACAGACTAGGTTTATTCTTGCGGCCAGCTGGGAGCCGGCATTCTGCGCTACCAACGCTGAGAAGGCCGAGTGCCGGGACGAGAGCGCCAACGGCTTCGATGCCACCCACCTGTCGCTGCACGGGCTCTGGCCGATGCGGCAGAACTATTGCGGTGTGCCGGATGCGCTGCAACAGGCCGACCGCAGTCATGGCTGGGACAGCCTGCCTGCCGTCGAACTGTCGGCGGCGACCAAGGCCGCTCTCGACAAGGCAATGCCGGGCACGCAGTCTGGCCTCGAGCGCCATGAGTGGCTGAAGCACGGAACCTGCACGAAACTCTCGGCAGACGCCTATTTCGGCACTGCCGTGTCTCTGATCGATGAATTGAACGCATCTGCCGTCGGCGCGCTGTTTGCGGCGAACGTCGGCAAGACACTGGATGCCGAACGCATCAAGGCCGCATTCGACAAGAGTTTTGGCGAGGGCGCCAGTGGCCGCGTCAAGATGAGCTGCCGCGGCAACGGCAGCGCGCGGGTGATTTCCGAGCTCACCATCGGCCTGTCGCAGGATGCGGTATCGCCCGGCGAGAGCGGTCCGAGGTTGGGCAAGCTGATCCAGGGCGCCGGTAGTACAGCGTTCGGCTGCAACGAAGGTCTGGTGCAGGCAGTCGGCCGCTAGGATTTCTGACTGCGCGGCGGCGTTGTCCGATGGGTATCGTCAGCGGCGGGGCAGGCTTGGACGTCAGCGGTTTGGCTGATTGCGTCACCCCGGTGGTCGACAAATGCGGCACAAGGCCGGTTTCGGCGTTGCCGCGCGGCGTGGTTTCCCTTACATAGCGGCTCAAACCCAGATCTCTTGCGCCTAGGAGAAGCCCAGCAATGGCACGCCAATTCATCTATCACATGTCGGGACTCAACAAGTCTTACGGCGCGAAGAAAATCCTCGAGAACGTCAACCTGTCGTTCTACCCCGATGCCAAGATCGGTATCCTCGGCCCGAACGGCGCGGGTAAGTCGACCGTTCTCAAGATCATCGCCGGCCTGGACAAGGAATTCACCGGGGAAGCCTGGCTCGCCGAAGGCGCGACCCTTGGCTACCTCGAGCAGGAGCCGCATCTCGACGAGACCAAGACGGTGCGTGAAAACGTCATGGAAGGTGTTGCCAAGAAGACGGCTGTTCTCGAGCGCTACAACGAACTGATGATGAACTACTCCGACGAGACGGCCGAAGAAGGCTCGAAGCTGCAGGACATCATCGACAGCCAGAACCTCTGGGACCTCGAAAGCCAGGTCGAAATGGCGATGGATGCGCTCCGTTGCCCGCCGCCTGAATCGGAAGTCACCAGCCTGTCGGGCGGTGAGCGCCGTCGCGTTGCGCTCTGCCGATTGCTACTGTCGCAGCCGGACCTGCTGCTGCTCGACGAACCAACCAACCATCTGGATGCCGAGACCATTGCCTGGCTGGAAAAGCACCTGCGCGCCTATCCCGGCGCCGTGATGATGATCACCCACGATCGCTACTTCCTCGACAATGTCACCGGCTGGATCCTCGAGCTCGACCGTGGCCGCGGCATTCCTTACGAGGGCAACTACTCGGCCTACCTGCTTGCCAAGGCCAAGCGCATGCAGCAGGAAAACCGCGAAGAGGCAGGACGCCAGAAGGCGATCTCGCGCGAGCAGGAATGGATCGCCTCCAGCCCGAAGGCCCGCCAGGCAAAATCCAAGGCCCGTATCAAGTCCTACGAACAGCTGGTCGATGCCGCCGAGAAGCAGCGTCCCGGCGACGCCCAGATCATCATCCCGGTCAGCGAGCGTCTCGGCCAGGTTGTCATCGAGATGGAGAACGTTTCCAAGGGGTTCGGCGACGAGCTGCTGATCAAGGACTTGTCGATCAAGCTGCCGCCCGGCGGCATCGTCGGCATCATCGGCCCGAACGGCGCCGGCAAGACGACGCTGTTCAAGATGATAACCGGCCAGGAAAAGCCCGATGCCGGCACCATCCGCATCGGCGACACCGTGCAACTCGGCTATGTCGACCAGAGCCGCGATGCACTGGATGGCTCGAAGACCGTCTGGGAAGAAATCTCGGGCGGCGCCGAAATCATCAAGCTCGGCAAGTTCGACATGAATTCAAGAGCTTATTGTGGCGCGTTCAACTTCAAGGGTGGTGACCAGCAGCAGAAGGTCGGCAATCTTTCCGGCGGTCAGCGCAACCGTGTGCATCTTGCAAAGATGCTGAAGGCTGGTGGCAACGTGCTGCTCCTCGACGAACCGACCAACGACCTCGATACCGAAACGCTGGGTGCACTGGAAAGCGCGCTGGAATCCTTCGCCGGCTGCGCCATCATCATCAGCCATGATCGCATGTTCCTCGACCGGCTGGCGACCCACATCCTCGCCTTCGAGGGTGACAGCCATGTCGAATGGTTCGAAGGCAACTTCGAGGACTACGAGCAGGACAAGATCCGCCGCCTCGGCGCCGATGCGTTGAACCCGAGCAGCCAGGCCTACAAGCGCCTGACGCGCTGATTGCCATCGGCGCGCGCTACACAAATTCGAGATCCCCCGCAGCTGCGGGGGTTTTCATTTGCGGCCCTGAACTGCCGGTTCGCCGGCTCGCATCTGACAGTAGCGACCTTCCATTTCCCACTTGCGCCATTGCCCTCAATCACATAAAGATATGTTTATGTCTTGATTGGGTGAGCGTATGGCGGATCTTGTTAAATTTGGTCTCGAGGGGCTGGTCGATGTCCTGAAAGCAGCAGGCGAGCCGACGCGGCTCCGGCTGCTGGCGCTGCTGGCCGCCGGCGATTTGACGGTCACCGACCTCACCGAAATCCTCGGTCAATCCCAACCGCGTATTTCGCGCCATCTGAAGCTTCTGGGCGAGGCGGGCCTGATCGATCGCTACCAGGAGGGCGCCTGGGCCTATTTCCGCCTGAAGCAGGATGGTGCTGCCGTGCATCTCGCCCGCACGCTGCTGCGCCACGCCGACGAGAGCGACCCTGTCCTGCTGCGCGACAGCGAACGTCTCGGTTCGGTGAAGCATGTACGCGCCGAGCGTGCCCAGGCCTATTTCAGCCACAACGCTGCCGAATGGGATGAGCTCCGCCGCCTGCATGTGGCCGACGAGGATGTCGACGCTGCGCTGAAGCAGCTGATCGGCACCCGGCCGATCGACACGTTTCTCGATCTCGGCACGGGAACGGGGCGCATGCTTCAGCTGCTGTCCGGCGTCTACCGCCGCGCCATCGGCGTCGATGCCAGCCGCGACATGCTGGCAGTCGCGCGCGCCAATCTCGACAAGGCGAATATCACCACCGCCTCGGTGCGCCACGGGGATATCTTCAACCTGCCGCTCGAGGCGCAGGATTTCGACCTGATCACCATTCATCAGGTCCTGCATTTTCTCTACCAGCCGGAACTGGCGATCGGCGAGGCGGCGCGCATGCTGCGGCCGGGCGGCCGGCTTGTGATCGTCGATCTCGCCCCGCATGCGCTGGAATACCTGCGCGACGACCATGCCCATCTCCGCCTCGGCTTCAGCCACGCGACGATGGAAGAGTGGTTGAAGAAGGCCGGGCTGGAGCTCGAGGAGGTCAGGGACCTTCATTCCGGAAAGCAGAGTGGCGAGGATCTGACGGTAACGATCTGGGTGGCGCGCGATCCGCGCCTGCTGATCGCGACCAGTGAAAGCCGTCAACCAACATTACGCGCAGAAAAGAGGGCGTGACATGACTTCTACACCGGACACAGGGCGCAGCGACGTCAGCATCTCCTTCGAGTTCTTTCCGCCAAAGACACCCGACATGGAAGGCCAGCTTTGGGCCGCCATCACGGAGCTGACGGAATGGCAGCCCGAATTCGTCTCCGTCACCTATGGGGCCGGCGGTTCGACCAAGGCACCGACGCTGAATACCGTGCGCCGGATGATCGCCGAGACGCCACTGCCGACTGCCTCGCACCTGACCTGCGTCAGTGCCACGCGCGAAGACACACACCGGGTCGTCGATGAGTTGCGTGCGGCCGGCGTCAGGCACTTCGTTGCCCTTCGCGGCGATCCGCCCGGCGGCATCGGCACCGCTTACCAGCCACATCCCGGCGGCTACGAGAATGCCGCAGCGCTGGTGGCGGGCTTGCGCGATATCGGCGACTTCGAGATCTCGGTGTCTGCCTATCCGGAGAAGCACCCGGAGAGCCGCGACACGGCTGCCGATATCGACATGCTGAAGCGCAAGGCCGACAACGGCGCCGACCGTGCTCTGACCCAGTTCTTTTTCGACAATGACGTCTTCGAGACCTACATGGAGCGGGTGCGGGCGGCCGGTATCGCCATTCCCGTGCTGCCGGGCATCATGCCGATCCAGAACCTGACGCAGCTAAAGCGCTTTGCCGGCATGTGCGGCACTAGTATCCCGTCCTATCTGGACGAACGCTTTGCCGGGCTCGACGACAAGCCTGAAGAGCGGGCCAAGGTGGCGGCCGATGTCGCGGCAGAGCAGATCGAGGATCTCGTGCGCCGGGGCCACCGTGAATTTCATCTCTATACGATGAACCGCGCTCCCCTGGTCGGCGCCGTGCTCGAGCGACTGGGTTTCAAGCGCACCAAGATTGCAGCGGCGGCAGGCGCTGCTGCCTAACGACGGAAAAAGCGCCGGCCTTTTCAGGACCGGCGCTCATTTCAAACCCGTATGTTAAGCTTAGAGAAGCCTGCATTTCCGGTCGCGGATTGCCGCGAACGGCGTCTCAGATGAATAGCATCGTCACGACGAACATAAATGCTGCACTGATCAGAAGGACGTTGATGGATTGCGTCAGTCCCATGGTCTGCCTCCTCCGTTAACCCTTAAAGCCTATGTCACAAATATGTCGCCCGAAAGCAATTTCCATACTGCACCGCAGCGGGCTGTGCGAGATTCGCTAATGTTTTGTCGTTAGCCGTTGATTCTAAACGTCAAAATAATTGTGTATTTCTTCACGAATCCTAACGCCAGATTAACGCCATGCCTTCGCTTATCTCTTTGCCGTCGAAGGTGCCCTTCGCGAAAAAAGCCGTCCGTCGAGGATGACAAGGCCGAGACCGATCAGCAGCATGCCGGCGACCTGCGTGGCGCCCAGCCGTTCGCCCAGAAAGACGAAGCCCAGGAGGATGGCGCTCGGTGGAACCAGCAAGGTGACCAACGACGTGTTGGTGGCGCCGGCAAGCGTCATGATGCGGAAATAGAGAATGTAGGCGAAGGCGGTCGACAGCAGGGCCAGGGCGACAATGGCAGCAATCGTCTGCATCGGCGGCATGGCGAGCGTCCAGGGTTGATCGACCAGCAGCGAAACCGGCAGCATGATGAGCGACGAGCCGGTCAGCTGGCCGGCGGCGGTCACCGGCGCGGGGATGCCCTTGAAGCGCTTGGAATAGACGCCGGCAAGGCCATAGGACATGGCGGCGACGATGGGCAACAGCAGCGCCCAGAGCGGCGCACCTGCGGCATCCAGCGCTCCCGGCCCCACCAGCACGACGGTGCCTATCAGCCCGACGAAGCAGCCGATGATTTTCGCCCGACCGGGCTTCTCGTCCTGCGTCGCGTAATGGGCGACGATGACCGTCCAGATCGGCGTCGTGGCGTTCAGCACCGAGGCAAGGCCGGCGCCAATCTCGGTCTCGCCGAGAAAGATCATGGCGTGGGGAATGGCGTTGTTGATCAGCCCGAGCAGCAAGAATTGCCGCCAGTGGCTGCGCAGCAGGCCGTAGATACCGTATCGGCCACCGATATAGAGATGCAGCGCCGCGGCGGCCAAAATCAGCCGCAGGAAGACCAGCGTGAACGGCGGCACATCGTGCACAGCGATACGCGCAAAGAAAAACGACCCGCCCCAGATCAGGCTGAGGAGCACAAGCAGCCCCCAGGTCACCGCATTCATGCGATTGTCAGCTTCCATCCCGGCTCCCCCAGTCCAAAGCAACACAATCGCAGCTCCCACCCCCTGCATCCAGCCGATTCCCGCTTGCCGTGCAAGGGGTGTTAGGTTGGGGCGGAGTTGGTGAAGGGGGGCGGTGAGGAGATCCTAAACAATCCCCCGTTTTATTGGCAAACTCAGAATTGTCGTGACCTTGCACTGATCTCAAGCTGCACCAGCTCGTCACACAGATTGGATACGGCGACGGCGTCGGAGGTGTCGAGGGTGGTTATGTCATGGCTGCGAGCGGCGAGGTACATTTCCGCATTGTCACGCAAGGATCGTTCTATGAATTTGTCGATGATGCTGCGTCTGGCTTGATCGCGCTGGGCATATTCGGCCTCGGATCGCATTCTTTCCCGAAGGACGTCGTTGTCGGCATACAGGAAAACAGCAGAGATCTCGTCAGAGACAAGCGGCGCTATGAACTCGGGGCGAAGCGCAGAGCCTTCGATTATAAAAGGTGTTCTGGAATGGACCCTGGCGTCGATCTGCTGCCGTATGGCCGGCCACATGTTTTCGTGATGGACCCTTAGAAACCAATAGATGGTCTCATCGGAAAGCCGGGAATAATATTCAGCGACAGGCGGCCGTACCTCCGGCCAAGGGCGCCCGGGATGACGGGCGAGGCTATCCGTTGAAATCATGTCACATCCAAGCTGGCGAGCGAGGCGCGTCGCCAATGTCGTCTTGCCTACGTTGGAACTGCCGGAAATCAATATGCCCATGCGTTCCTGTCTCCACAGTTGGAATATTCCGGTGAAGCCGTAAGCTGTGTGCCTGATCTTTTCGATGCCGTGAAGTCGCCGGTCTGGAACGAAGTGTGCCTGCGTTCTCTTTGACGTCGCTAAAGCAAAGGCTGCCGAAACTTGATGTGCTAGGCACTTGACTGCACTTTGGCTGTCATTCCAAGGGCGGTCTTCACAGCCGCCCTATCCTCGATAGTCTGCGTCTTCAAAGCGCGTTCAGCAGCGCTTCCGTGGCCCAGCCGTCGGCGGGGAGGCCGAGGCGGAACTGTTCTTTCTGGATGGCAATGCGGGTGCCGGAGCCGAGGATGCCGTCGATCTCGCCGACGTCGTAGCCGTGCGCCTTGAGCTTGGTCTGGAGCGCTCGCATGTCGGTGTCGCTCAGGCCCTTCTCCGGCGTGCCCTTGTTATAGGTCGGGGCGCCCGCGAAGCGGGTCGCGAGATAGGCGGCCGACGTCGTGTAGATGAACGACTGGTTCCACGCCAGATAGACGTTGAAATTAGGGTAGGTGAGGAAGGCCGGACCGAAGCGGCCCTGCGGCAGAATCAGCGCAGAGACCAGATTGCCGAAGGAGGTGTTGCCGTCGCGTGGCTTGACACCGAGGGCGAACCAGTCGGCGGCGGTCATGGTGCCACCGATGCCTGATTTTTCATATGGAAGCGTCGCCGGAAGCGTCACCTCCTGGAGCCAGGGCTGGCCGCGCTGGAAGCCCAGCGACTGCAGGAAGTTGGCAGTCGTCAGGATGACGTCCGGGGCGCTCTCGCGCAATTTTACCAGGCCGTCTCCATCGCCGTCCTCGCCATAAGCGATGATGGTCTTCGGCAGCAGCTGCGTCTGGCCGATCTCGCCGGCCCAGGCGCCCTGGGTCGTTGCAGGTTCGACATCGTTGCGCTGGACGAGTTCGCTGAGTGCGATCAGCTGTTCGCGGAAGCGGTCCGGACGGCGGCAGTCATGGGCGAGCGTGACGAGAGCGTTGCGGGTGTTGAAATCTCCCTGGACGGCGCCAAAGTCGGTTTCCATGGCCCAGAAGGCGGTGATGACGCCGGCCGGTACGCCGTGTTCCTTCTCGGCGCGCGCGAAGACGTCGGCGTACTGCGCCATCTTTTTGCGGCCGATATCGAGGCGCGCCTGGCTGACGGTGCGCTGCGAGAATTCGAGGAAGGTCTGCTTGAACACGCCCTGGGCGCGGTCGCGGGCGAGGACCTTGGGGTCGATCTGGGCGCCGGCGACCGTCTTTTCAGCGGCTTCCGGCGTTACGCCTGCCTTGATAGCATCGGCCTTGACGCCTTCGAGAAATGTGGAGAGGTCACCGCCGCAGGCGGCTGCCGGTGTTGGGTTCTGCGGGGCCGGGGCGCTCGTCTGGGCCGCGGCAGCACCTGCCATTGTTGATGCGAAGATCATCGCGAGTGCAGTGCGTCGAGCGTTGAAGCGGTCCATGGGCGGTCCTCGTTGCTTACGGATGAGGTCGCTTTCCCAGAACATGAGCTTCGATGCAAGAAGGAAATGGCGCTGGCTTCAAGAATTCTTGAGCTTCGTGACCGCCTCGACCCAGTTCCGCCAGTTCTTTTCGTTGCCGGCAAAGACGTTGATGTCCGTTGGCCCCTTGATGCCCGGAATGACGCCGGTGGAGGTATATTGCCAGAAGGCCCAGCGGCGATCGGCATAGGTGACGCCGGGATGCTTGGCAACCGAGCGGACCCAGAAGTGGTAGTCCTTGAAGTAGCCGACGAGGTTGTCGCGGTGAAAATCGACGGACGTGTAGATGATCGGCCGCATGTGATAATAGGCCTCGAGGCGGTCCATGAAGCGCTGCAGTTGCGCCCGTACGGTAACCGCATCGGGGCGCAGCCGGCAGGTTTTGGATTCCGCGTTCCATTCGACATCGAGCACCGGCGGCAGCACCATGGCCGATTTCGGCACGTTGCGGATAAACCAGTCGGCCTGCTCGTCGGCGGAAGAGCAGAAATAGTAGAAGTGGTACGGCGCGCTCGGGATGCCGGCAGCGCGCGCCTCGCTCGAATATTCCTGGAACTTGGTGTCGATGATATCCTTGCCTTCGGTCGCCTTGATGAAGGCGAAGGCTACGCCGGACGACTTGACCGTCCGCCAGTCGATGTCGCCCTGCCATTTGGAAATGTCGATGCCGTGGATGGGGTGCAGTTGCGGATGGTCGGCGCCGAAATCCTGCGGCTTGGTATCGCGGAAGCGAGATTTCGGGATCGACTTCGTCTCCATGAAGTCATAGCTCGAATTGCAGCCGCTCAGCAGCAGGACCAACGGCAGTAAACATAACAAAAGCCGGCGCATGGGCGTCCCGTATCCAGGTGAGGTGTTATTCTGCCCAAGTTCAAGTTTTCGGCCGACGAATCGCAGCCGTGGCGGAAAAGGCACTGAAGCCGTTTTCATCATATCAACGTAAAAAATGCGTTATCTTCAAGCTAATTATGCGCGCGCGGTCACAATAACTGCCCGTATCGCATAGCCGCGGCCGATATCTTCGACGGAAAGCCTGGCGCCCAGCCTGTTGCAGCGCTCTTCCAGTACGGCCTGCAGGTCTGCGCGGGGTGTCACATGGAAGCTTCGCAGCCACGACTGCAGCCCCTTGCGGAACCAGCCGGGCAGGCGCTGCTGCTGGCCGAAGTCGACGATATGCAGTTCACCGCCGGGGTTCAGGGCATCGATTGAGGCGTCGATGGCGGCTTTCCAGTCGGGGATCATCGACAGCGCGTAGGAGATCATGATCCGGTCGAAACCTTCTGTGCCGAAATCCTGCGCGGTGAAGCTGGTCGCATCGGCAACCTTGAAATCCGGCATCGGCGATATGCCGCGAAAGCTCGCTCGGGCCGATATCAGCATCTCCTGCGAGATGTCGAGGCCGAAGAGCCGGGCGGATGGGAAGCGGCGGTGGGCGTAGAGCAGGTTGCGGCCGGTGCCGCAGCCGACTTCCAGGAGCGAGCCGCCAAAGGGCATATTGAGATGGTTGATCGTGCGGTCGCGACCGAACAGGTAGTATTTGCGCGTCAGGTCGTAGATGTGCCGCTGGTAACGGTACATGCCGTCCATCAGGCCGGCATGGCCGCCGACTTCAGGCTCCGGGCCGGCCTCGACGCGGCTCATGGCTTTTTACCGTAGATGTGGAAGCCGCCATAGATGGCCGAGCGGTCTCGAGCGTTGAGGGCGTGCGAGCGCTCCTCGACATATTCCCACTGGTCGCGGATGGCGGGAGACAGGCGCCCCTCGATGATGCTTTTCTCGGCGGCCGTGCGGAAAATGACCCGGGCGCCCGGTGCCGCTGTGCGGCTGATCTCGGCCCACAGTTCGTTGAGCTGGGCGTCGTTCATCCAGTCCTGCGCGTCGAGAAGCACATAGCGATCCATCGACGCTGCCTGCTTGGTGGCGAGCAACTCGGTGAAGTTCAGATGATGGACGGTGACGCGCTCTGCATTGGCCCGGATCGCTGCAAAGTGTTCCGGTCTGAGGTAGGTCGGCAGGGGCCCCTTGTCGGCTTCGGGATAGCGACGGGCGAAGGCCTGCCAGGCGAAATAGTTTTCGCTCATCGGGAAATGGCAGATGAGCTTTTCCAGCCGGTACTTCAGGACCGCAGCGATGGAGCCGTCGCCGGCAAGGCTTGCCAGTTCGTCGTATTGCTGCGGGGGAATGCCCAGGCCGAAGAGCGAGCTCTTGCGACCAAGCAGCCAGCGCACCATGCGCCGCTCGAAGACCGGCGAGATCTCGGTATCGAAGAACTGGCGCTGCTCCTGCAGGGTGCGGGCTTCCGTAAGCTTTGCAAACTTGACGCCGTGCAGGCGGCCGAGCAGATGGGCGGCGCCGATAAAGCGGCCAAGCAGGCCGGTGCGGTAGATGTTGCGGTTGAATACCGTGACGCGGCGACGGCCGAGCATGTCGCGGCCGTTCCAGTAGGCGCCGGTCGCCTCATCGAGGCCGGGTGCGATGAAGCGATCGAATGCCTGACTATTGACGCCGACATCCGGCGTGCCGAAGAAGCGGACGACATCGCCGTGGCCGGGCAGCAGCCGGAAGGCGGCGAGCTTCAGCCTGTTCAGCGCGATATGGTGCGGATTGAGATCGACGACGTCGATAGAGGCGGGGTTTTGCGAGAGGTAGGCGAGCATGTTGCAACCGCCGGAGCCGATTGTGACGATGCGGTGGTGCGGACGGAGTTCCATTGCCTCCATGTCGACATCCGGGTCTTCCCAGATCTGCGGGTAGACGAGGCCGGAAAACAGAAGGCCGAACAGGCGCTCGGAAAAGCCGGCCTTTGACAGCGCCTTGTGCTGGAGGAGCGCGTCTTTGATCTTCCTGTTCTTCGGGAAGCTGCTGTCCGAAGCGAATTCCGTCATGATTCGTCACCCCGTTGCGGTTCGGCGCATGTAACGCGGCAGTGCTACAGCCGCGTGACAGGCCGGCGCGGCGGGGCAGCGGCCAGCATGGCCCTCTCGGTCTATTGATAGGTCACCTCTTGATCGCTGCCGACTTTGCTGCTTGTTTCGTCATCGAACTGGCGGAGACATGCGATGCGTTTGAGAGCGAAGATCGGGCTGGGATTGGCGGGGTTCATGATGGCGGGCGTGGCGGGTGCCGCTGCCTGGCTCGCCATCGCGCCCCCCGATCTGCTGAGGGTTGCCGATGGCTATGCCGCCAAGATAGTCTGCTCCGGCGTCTTCATTTCGGGCCGGGATCCCCAGGCTATTCTCTCCGAAGACGTGCAGGCGCCCGGCAATCCGGCGCTGAGGCTCGTTCGCCTCTCCATTTCCCGCGACGAGGGCGTCGTCTCTGCCCGGATGCTCGGCCTGTTTGCTCCCAATTTCGCCGTCTATCGCGGGCCGCTCGGTTGCGCCAGCGTGCCCGACGGGGACATGAAGATGGCCGCACACTTGTCGATGCCTCGCGTTCCGGTCGTGACGGGACGGGATGCCGACTGGCCGGACGGCGATAACGCAGCCGGCGAACCCAATGCCGCTATCTCGGACGTGATCAAGGATCCTGCCGTTGGCGGGCCCGGGATGCGGGCGATCGTGGTCATTAAGGATGGCAGGCTGGTGGCCGAAAGCTATGGCAAAGGCTTCGATGCCGGCATGCCGCTGCTCGGCTGGTCGATGACCAAGACTGTTAATTCAGCGATTATCGGGCGCCTCATGCAGGCGCGGCGGATGTCCTTCGATGATGCCGACCTGCTTCCGGAATGGCACGGCGACAGCCGATCGAAGATCACGGTGGCAAACCTCCTGGCGATGGAAAGCGGTCTTGCCTTCAACGAATCCTATGGCTCGGTCACCGATGTCACGCGGATGCTCTTCCTGGAGCCGGACATGGCGGCGATGGCTGCAAGCGCGCCGCAGGTCTCTCCTCCAAAGCAGGAATTTCATTATTCCACGGGGACTGCGGTGCTGCTGTCGCGGATCTGGATGAACAGGTTCGACAATCAGCACGCGGCCCGGGACTACCCCCACGATGCCCTGTTTGCCCCGCTCGGCATGTCGAGCGCCGTGCTGGAGGCCGACGAGCACGGCACCCTTGTCGGCGGATCCTATCTCTACGCGACGGCCAGGGACTGGGCGCGGTTTGGGCAATTCCTGCTTCAGGATGGCGTCTGGCACGGGCAGCGGTTGCTATCGGAGGGCTTCGTGGGCGCGATGCGGACGCCGACAAAAGCATCAAACGGGATATTCACCCAAGGCCAGGCGTGGTTGTCAGCCCCGGGCGGTGGAAGCCGGCATTTCGGATTGCCGCTGGATACGTTCTGGCTGGTTGGGCATGACGGGCAGAGCGTTGCGATCGTGCCGTCGGCCAATATCGTTGTCGTTCGCCTCGGACTTACTCCAGACGAATTGAACTATCGGCCTCAGATTCTTGTGCAAAAGATCGTCGATGCGCTCAAAACTGTAAAAACCCAAAGGCAACCTCAGTAGTTGCCGTTGGCGACGTTGGTCATGCCCTTGTTCTTGGCATCGTAGTAATAGCCACGCGCGTAAAGGGCGACTGCGGTGTCGAGCTTGTTGTCGGCCACCATCCATGCACCGCGCAGATACTTTGCGGCATACTTGATGTTGGTCTCGGCATCGAAAAGGCCGGAGGCTGGGCCGTCGTAGCCCATGGATTTTGCCGTGTTGTACTTGATTTGCATCAGGCCGAAATAGCCGCGATTGTTGAAAGCCTTTGGATCATAGCGGCTTTCTCGGTGCACGACGCGGTGGATTAGTGCTGCCGGCACCTGATAGAGTTTCGCATATTTCTCGATCAGCGTGGTGATGTGGCCCTTTTCCTCGGAGGACACATTGTCATCGCTTCTCTCTTCCAGAACGGCAGGTACGATGCTCGGGCCTGTCGTGTCGAAGTTGAAGTCGTAATGAAGACGGTTGTCCGCGTAGCTGAGGTTTGCAGCCTGAGAGGGGGCGGCATAGGCAACCTGCGTCGCGGTGAAGGGGCTGGCTTCGCCCGGGCGTGGTGTCGGCACGACTGCCTGGATCGCTACCATTTCCGGCGTCATCGGGATAGCGTTGCCGCTTTCAACCAGCGCCGAGCTCAAGGCCGGGGTCTGCGTGAGATCCCCGGGGCGGGAAGGATTGGGTGTGGGAATGGCAACCACTGACGGGATTAGCATATCGTCTGAAGAGGCATAGGCGGCGGACGCCGAGGTATTTGCCGCAGGAGCGCCGGTGACCGAAGCAATGGCGACCTGCGCCTCGCTGCCCTTGCCGGATTTTCCAGCAGGTTGCCCCATGCGGTCCTGCATATTCGAGGCCTGGTCGGCCGGCAGGCGTGGGCCTATCGCCGCAGCTGTCTCGGTCCCTGGCAGGCGGCCGGATTTCGAAAGGGTCGCTGTCGCCTGTGGCTGGGCCTGCGACACAATCGCCGTCGTGGAACCGGGCGCTGCTGTTGTGGAAACTTGTGCCGTCGATGTCGGGTGGGGGACGTTTGTCGTCGTATGAGAGAGATCTGCCTGGGATGTCTGCTGCTGGGTGGCACAACCGGCGAGGCCACCGCAAAGGATTGCCGAGACGGCGACGCTGCGCTTCAGGCTCGTAAATCCGCTGGCTATCATGCTGTCTCTTTCGAAAATTGCGTTCCACCTGCGATGCAATTCGGTCACAGGGGAATTAAATTATGAACGCCAATTAACCTATTCGTGACAGCCCCGCAAGGTGGGACGGCGACTAAGCCGCCATTCGCCGGTATCCGGCCGTGACGGCGCCGGCCGCAATCAGCAACGTTCCCCCTGTCCTGTTGACCGCGCGCTGCACGCTGGCCTTGCGGATGTAGCCGCGCGCAACGTCGGCCAGCAGGCCATAGAGAAACGCATTGAGGGCTGCGAGGACGAGGAAAGTTGCTTCCAGGATAAGGGTTTGCGGCAAGAACGGCTTGCCGAGGTCGAGGAACTGCGGAACGAAGGCAATAAAGAAGATGATACTTTTAGGATTGAGTGCCGTTACAACATAGGCGTGCAGGAAAATCTTGGACGATCTTTCCTCGGGAAGGTTATCGTTGTCGCCCATCGGGCCGGTCACGACAGGGGCGCGCCAGAGCTTGATGCCGAGAAACATCAGGTAGCCTGCGCCGATCAGTTTGAGCACCGTGAACAGGCCTGCCGAAGTTGCCAGCAGGGCACCGAGGCCGGCAAGCGAGGCGGTCATCGCGGTGAAGTCGCCGAGCGTCACCCCGGCAACGGTTGCGACCGTCGTGCGCCGGCCGTGGCCAAGCGCATACGATATCACCAACAGGATCGTCGGGCCGGGGATAGCCAGCATGACGGCAGAAGCGGCGGCGAAGGCAAGCCAGGTTTCAACGGACATCGAATCATCCTCATCCCATCCGCCACCAGCGAAGACACCGTCTTCACGCTTCGTCAATCATCCTTCGCGGTATTGCTGGCCAATGTGGTCCATCACTTCGCCGAACCACTTTGCCGACATGTCGAACTTCTTGCCGCCCTTGATGCGCGGGAACTCGATTGTACGCAGCTTTCCGCCCTGGCCTTCGTCATGGCCGGTGACGCCGGAGACCTTGTTGAGGGCGCTTTCGACTGCGAGGTCGACCATGCCCTGGATCAGCCTGAGATCGTCGATATTGGCCGGCGCCGAGCGGGCGAAATAGCCGGATTTCTGGACCATGGACCGATCGGCATCGAGCAGGGCTGCAAACTGCTTCTGGAACCAGTTGCCGACATTGATGCTGTCGAGCTTCACGTGGCCGAAGGCATCGCGCTTGATGTTTTCGCCGGCAGCTTCGCGCTCGGCGATGATGGCATCGACACAGGCACCTTCGGAGACGAAGAGCGTCACATGGCCGTTCTTGTCCATCATCTCTTTCAGCCTGGCGGCCTCGGAATGGATGTCGAAAGCCATCTCCGGCAGGTAGAGACCGTCGATACTCTTCATCGCGGCGTTGGTCATCATGCCATCGACATATTCGTTGGCGCTGGTCTTCTGGATGTAGGCGCGCGCCGTTGCTGCCGTCAGCCAGCCGCAGCTGCGGCCCATGACCTCATGGATGACCAGCGAGCGCGGTGCCGCCGTTTGCTCGTTGCTGACATTATCGAAGAAGTGGGCGCCGACTTCGGCTGCCGTCCAGGCGCCAAGCGACTGCCGGATCGGCACGACGTCGTTATCGACCGTCTTCGGCAGTCCGACGACGGTGAGGTTGTAGCCGTTGGCGCCGAGGTAGGCAGCGAGATCGGCTGCCGTCGTGTTTGTATCGTCTCCGCCGATGGTGTGGAGGATGGTGACGCCGTCGGATGCCAGCCGTTCTGCAGCGACACGCAACGGGTTCTCGCCTTCCTTCACCATCCCACGCTTGACGAGGTCGGCGGCGTTGGTGAGCTTGACGCGGCTGTTGCCAATCGGCGATCCGCCATAGCGATGCAGCAGGTGCGCCTTTTCACGCATGGCGGGGGTGATTTCGATTCGGTCGGCCGTCAGGACACCTTGGTAGCCGGAGCGATAGGCAATCAACTCGATGTCGGGCGCGATGTCCGTGTAGCGCTCTATCAGCCCGCCAACAGCGGACGACAAGCAGGGCGCGAGCCCTCCGGCGGTGAGCATTGCGACTTTCTGTCTGGCCATGGTTGCCTCCTTGCAAGGTCAGTGCATCAACTCGGTGTTGCCTGATGGATGCGACAGGTGGGGAGGGCTGTAAAGTAAAGAATTTACGAATGGCGTGCTTTGCGGCCGAGCCAGACGACGAAGGCGACCAGCATCGCGAAGCCCACGGTCTCCAGCCCGACATGCTCGCCAAGGAGGAGGGCGGAAATGCCGAGCGTGAAGAAGGTCTGCATCAGCTGGACCTGGGCCACGCGGCCGATGCCGCCGATCGCAAGCCCCGCATTCCAGAAGAGAAAGCCGGCAAACATCGACATCAACCCGAGATAGGCAAAGGCGCCCCACGCTGTCACCGTTGGCGCGTGAAAACCGTTCGAGGCTGTCATGGCGGTACCGATGAGCGAGATCGGCAGGGTCACGACCAGCGCCCAGCAGATTGCCTCCCAGCCCGACAGGCTGCGCGAAAGCCTGCCGAGCAGGACATAGCCGAGCGCCACGATGACCGCGGCGGCAAACAGCCAGAGGTCGCCGGGCTGCATCTGGAAACCGTTTTGCGTCACCGAGAAGCTGACGACCAGGGTGGCGCCGATGACGCCGCAGATCCAGAACAGGATCCCGGGTCGCTCGCCGTCGATGATGGCGGCAAAGATCGCCGTCAACAGCGGCAGCAGGCCGAGGACGACGGCGCCGTGGCTTGCCGGGATGGTCTGCATGGCGATTGACGAAAAACCGGGAAAGGCGAAGACAACGCAGAGGCCGGCAGCGAACAACTGACCGAAGTGACCGCGCGGCAGCGGTCGGCGGCGCAGGACGAGCAGCGTCACGATGGCGGCAGCGGAGGCGACCAGCGCGCGGCCGAAGGTAATGAAGGCCGGGGAGAAACCTTCCAGTGCAATATGGGTGAAAGGCAGCGTTGCACTGAAAATGAGGACGCCGATCAGCCCGAGGGCGAGGCCAAGAAGCTGCGGTCGGTCTGCAAAGGGCATGGTGGCTCCGGGATAAGGGTGACGCCAGCGCTTACAGGCCGGAGCGCCCCTGTCCAATTCATTTGACTTATGCGGGCAACATCGAAACCGATGGGAGCGGCATTTATGGTTAGATCATTACCTATTCGTGAAAGGTGTTTTCAACGCTGCGGCCAATGGTCAGCTTGCATTCGCCACCATTCTTTGATCAACGTGTTGCTCATTCTTTGGAGTAATCGGGATCGTCATGTCTATCTGGGAAAAGCTGCTGAATGCCGTCGGCACCGCGGGGAATGCCCTGTCAGGCGTGGTCGAAGCCATCCGGACGTTGTTCGAAGGCGATCCCGAAACCCGCCGCAAGGTGGCGTTCTCGGTCGCGATCATCGCGCTTTCTGCCAAGATGGCGAAGGCAGACGGTGTCGTCACCGAGAATGAAGTCAATGCCTTCCGCGAGATTTTTGAGTTTCCGGATGACCAGGCGAAGAATGTCGCGCGCCTCTACAATCTGGCGCGCCAGGACGTTGCCGGCTACGAGGCCTATGCCGAACGGCTGGCAACGCTGTGCGTCACTTGCAGCGAAAACTGCCCCGTGCTCGAGGACGTGCTGGACGGCCTGTTCCACATTGCCAAGGCCGACGGATTGATCCACGAGAAGGAAATCTCGTTCCTCGCCCACATCGCCGAGATCTTCCAGATGGACGAAGAACGCTTCGAGCAGATCATGGCGCGGCATGTCTCCGGTAACGGGCGCGATCCCTACAAGGTTCTGGGCGTCAAGCCTTCCGACGATTTCCCGACCATCCGCAAGCGCTACCACGGCCTGGTTTACGAACACCATCCCGACCGCCTCGTATCGCGTGGCGTGCCCGAGGAGTTCCACGTCATCGCCAACGAGCGGATGGCGGCACTGAACGCTGCCTACGAGGAAATCGAGAAGGAACGCCGCGCCGCATGACATCGTTTGCGGCTGACTACAGCGGTGCCCTGGTGCAACCGTCTCCGAACCACGGCGAGCGGGCAGGTGGGCGCAAGCCGGATATGATCCTGTTGCACTATACCGGCATGGGCACGGCCGATGGCGCCCTCGACTGGCTCTGTCGGACGGAAAGCCAGGTCTCCAGCCACTATTTCATCCATGAAGACGGCCGGGTGCTGCAACTCGTGCCCGAAGCGCGTCGTGCCTGGCATGCGGGCAAGGGTGTCTGGCGCAAGGAAAACGATATCAACTCGCTCTCCATCGGCATCGAGATCGCCAATGCAGGCCACCCGGGCGGCTTGCCACAATTCCCCGATGCGCAGATCGATGCGGTCATTGAATTGTGTCGCGATTGCGGCGAGCGCTGGTCCATAGCGCCGGAAAGGGTGCTCGGTCACTCCGATATAGCACCCATTCGCAAGGTCGATCCCGGCGAGCGCTTTCCGTGGGCAAGGCTGCATGCCGCAGGGGTCGGTCACTGGGTGGAGCCATCGCCGATATCCGGGGGGCGCTTTTTCCAGATGGGCGACAGCGGGCAGCCGGTCGAGGCGCTGCAGTCGATGCTGTCACTCTATGGTTACGGCACGGAAATCAATGGCGATTTTTCCGCAGCCATGGCCGGCGATGTCGAGGCTTTCCAGCGGCATTTCCGCCAGGAACGGGTCGACGGGATCGCCGATTTCTCGACCATCGATACGCTGCATCGCCTGCTGCGGGCGTTGCCGCACTTCGCCTGAAGATTGCACCTGTCCAATTGTCTTTTGAATGCCTGCTTACGGCTTCCGGCATCGCAAAAGGCTGCAGATCCGGACGCTGCCACAGCATTTCCCTATTATCTGCGCATTGCGATGGTCTAACGGCGCCGATGAACAGCGGCGCTGAACCGTTCACTTATCCGGAACAGCAGCCGTAGACGACAACGTGGATTTTTGCGGGAACTGGCCATCGAGATGGCTATCCCGACGGCAGGGCAGCGCCATGCGCCGCTGCCGCGATCCCACCCGGAGACGAGAGACTGAATGAAAAATTTGATTGTTGCGACGGCAGCATGCGCAAGCATGTTGCTGATGGGATACGATTGCGCTTTTGCAGGCCAGCACCGGGTCAGGGTCGAGACGAAATCGTTCAAGACACTCGGCCGCAGCATCGGTTACGCCAGGCAGGATGCAACGGCTAGCACCGGCAACACCGTTGTTCCGGGTCCGAGCGACAATCGCTATTCCGAGATCATCACCAAATATGCCAGGCAGAACGGCGTCGATGTCGCGCTGGCAACGGCAGTCATCAAGATCGAAAGCAACTTCAACCCGCGTATGCGCGGCAGCCATGGCGAGGTCGGCCTGATGCAGGTGAAGCCGGCAACGGCACGGATGATGGGTTATTCCGGCTCGGTCAAGGGGCTCGCCGATCCCGATACCAACATCCGCATCGGCATGAAATATCTGGCCCTGGCGCAGACGCTCGGCGGTGGCGAGACTTGCAATACTATCCTCAAATACAATGCCGGCCATGGCGCGACGCGCATGAACCCGGTGTCCAAGCGGTACTGCGGCAAGGTGCTGGCGCTTCTCGACTAGGCGGCAAGTGCTTGAAGACGAATTGTTTATCAGGTGAACTTCGTCTGGAAATCCAGCCGATTGTCATGCTATCGATTCCCGATATCGATGGAGACCTGACATGGCAGCGGATTTCAAGTTCATCGTCATCGGTCGCGGCATGATGGGGGCGGCGGCTGCTCGCCACCTCGCCCGCCAGACGAACGGCGTCGCCGTGATAGGGCCTGACGAACCTGCGGATCGGAAGGTCCACAGCGGCGTCTTCGCCAGCCATTATGACGAGGGTCGTATCACCCGGACGATAGATCCCGATCCGAACTGGGCCTTGCTGGCAAACCGGTCGATTGCGCGCTACCGCGAACTGGAGCGGGAAAGCGGCATTGCCTTCTACTCCCAGGTTGGCTGCCTTGCGGTCGGGCCGAGGCAGGGTGGCGCAGATGCCTATATCGATCACGTCGCCAAAGCTGCCGAGGCTCTGAAAGTGCGTACCGAGCGGTTTGATGACGATGGCCTGCGTGCCCGGTTTCCATTCTTTGCGTTCGACCGCGGCAGCGAGGGCATCTATGAGCCACAGGGTGCCGGCCATATCAGCCCGCGCCGGCTGGTGAAGGCGCAATCGCTGCTTGCCGAAAAGGTCGGGGCGAAGGTGCTGAAAGAGACCGTAGTATCGATCCGCGACGAGGGCGGCATTGCCGTGGTGACGACGGGCGAGGGTAACGTCTACCGGGCGGAGAAGGCGCTGCTGGCTGCCGGCGGGTTTTCCATTGCCGCCAGCCTGTTGGCGGCTCCGGTCGAGATGATTGTCCGTGGCCGGACGATTGCCTATTTTGAGATCAGCGAAGCCGATGCAATGGCGCTCGGAACCATGCCGTCGCTGATCACCAAGGGCCCTGATGACGTCGACAGCATTTATTTGCTGCCGCCGATCCGATATCCCGACGGCAAGTATTACCTCAAGATCGGCGGGGATCCCGACGACTACGACATCACCAGCGACGCCGAGATGCGTGCCTGGTTTCGCACCGATGGCCGGGCCTCGGTACGCGATCACCTGACGCGGATCGTTCGACAGCTGGTTCCCGATTTGCGGCCGTTGTCGATATCGTCGGGCGCCTGTGTCACCTCCTATTCACCGTCGACCTATCCGATGATCGGCTACACGGCGTCGCCGCGGATTGGCGTCCTGACCGGCTGCAGCGGCACGTCGGCGAAGAGTTCGGATGAAATCGGCCGGCTTGGTGCCGAATTGCTGCTCGAGGGTCGAATCAACGACGACGCCTACAGCACGGATTTTGCACCATATTTTCGCCAGTGAGCGGATTTGCCGGCGGTCGTTGGATTTAAGGTGGCAATTGCCTGCGGCCTCGGCTAATGAGCGCCTACCAGTTGGCCGGGCAGCCGCGCTTCACAATGTCGAAAGGCGGTGGGGTGAGGAAAGTCCGGGCTCCACGGAAACACGGTGCCGGATAACGTCCGGCGAGGGTGACCTCAGGGAAAGTGCCACAGAAAGTAAACCGCCCGGTCCCGACCGGGTAAGGGTGAAAGGGTGGGGTAAGAGCCCACCGCGTCTCTGGTGACAGCGACGGCATGGTAAACCCCACCGGGAGCAAAACCGAATAGGGATGACGCGGGGCGCGCAAGCGCACCAGCCTGTTTCCGGGCCTGTCATCCGGGTGGGTTGCACGAGGCGGCACGCAAGTGTCGTCCCAGATGAATGGCTGCCACGTTCCGACTTCGGTCGGGGCCTTACAGAACCCGGCTTACAGGCCAACTGGTAATTTTTTTCGAGCACTGCGGTGGCGCCTCGCGCCCTTTATTTGCGGTCGCTAATCGATAGTCAAATGTCCAATTTTTTCAAGCAATGCGATCGCCTCTCAGGCGCTCGCGGCGGGCAAATGCCGCACTTCCTAACCTTTCGTTAAGCTTAACGGCCTATGAATATGGGGGACTGCAACCGGCTTCCGCAGGCCGTATCCCATTGACGCCCATATGGTCCCATGGTATCCCAAATTCGCACTGCACAGGGGCAAATCAAGGCCCAATCATCGCAAAGTAAAGGTCGTGCTCCTCTCGGGGAGACCGGGAAGACAATAGTTTTTCCGGCGGGCGAAGCTTTGTGCGATGGCGGCAGTGAATGTGGGCGAAGGATTTTCGCGCGACCAATGGAAACGGGTGTTTCGCGTCATGAAACGCTTCCTGTCGAATGCGACGAACAAGATCGATGCCAAGGGCCGCGTTTCCGTGCCTTCGGTATTTCGATCGGTGCTGTCGGAGCGCGCCATTCCGGAGCTGTACTGCTTCCAGGATTTCGTGTTCCCGGCGATCAGCATCGGCGGACTGGATCTGCTCGACCGGTTCGAGCAACAGATTGCGGCGGAAGATCCGTTTTCGTCGCAGGCGAATCAGATGTCGCTCCTCATCCATGGGGGCGGGGTCTTCATGAAGCTCGATGCCGAGGGACGGTTGATGGTCACGGATTTCATCCGCGATTTCACCGGAATCACCGACGAGGTGACCTTCGTGGGTCGGGCGGACTACTTTCAGCTTTGGGAGCCGCAGGCGTTTCAAGCCCTGCAGGCAACCTCAAGAGAGGAGCGCAGGCTGGCGGGCATGCGTTCCTGATACAACGAGGGGACGGAATGGAAGCTCAACCTGGCGGAGATTGTGCTGAAGCCGGTGGCGGGCCGCTTCGTCATATTCCGGTTCTCCTGGCCGAAGTCGTAAGGGCGCTGGAGCCTGCGCCCGGCAAGGTCATTCTCGACGGCACGTTCGGGGCTGGCGGCTATACGTCGGCGCTGTTGGCGTCGGGCGCCGATGTGATTGCGCTCGACCGCGATCCGACGGCGATTGCGGCAGGCCAGGCGCTAGTCGAAGCTCATCCCGGCAAACTTACTCTCATTCACTCGCAATTCTCGCAGCTGGCAGAGCATGCTCCTGAGGGCGGTCTCGACGGCATCGTTCTCGATATCGGCGTATCCTCGATGCAGATCGACGAGGCCGAGCGCGGCTTCTCGTTCCAGAGGAACGGTCCGCTCGACATGCGCATGTCTGCAAAGGGCGTGTCTGCTGCCGACGTCATCAACAATGCCAAGCTCGCCGACCTGATCCGAATCTTCGTCTTTCTCGGCGAGGAGAAGCAGG
Organism: Rhizobium sp. B21/90; assembly: GCF_019355815.1. Taxonomy (NCBI): domain Bacteria; kingdom Pseudomonadati; phylum Pseudomonadota; class Alphaproteobacteria; order Hyphomicrobiales; family Rhizobiaceae; genus Rhizobium; species Rhizobium sp. B21/90. The sequence continues at coordinate 1,742,813 of NZ_CP072162.1, forward strand.
CGCCGCGCATTGCCCATGCCATCGAGAAGCGCCGTGCCGAAAAGCCTTTCGAGACCACGCGTGATCTTGCAGGACTGATCGAGCTGGTGACGCCCCGCAAGGCCAAGGACAAGATCCATCCAGCGACCCGTGTCTTCCAGTCGCTGCGCATCTTCGTCAACGACGAACTCGGTGAACTCGCAGAAGCGCTGTTTGCCGCCGAGCGGGCTTTGAAGCCCGGCGGCCGCCTCGTCGTCGTCACCTTCCATTCGCTGGAAGACCGGATCGTCAAGAAGTTCCTCACCGATCGTTCGGGCCGCTCGACGGGCTCGCGCCATATGCCAGTCGTCCACGAGCGGGCGGCGACTTTCGATGCCATCGGCAAGCAGGTCGTCTCGGCCGGCGAGGTCGAGGCCGAGCTCAATCCACGTGCCCGTTCGGCCAAGCTGCGTGCTGCTGTGCGAACCGCTGCGCCGGCAGAAGCAGCCGACGTCTCGATTTTCGAGCTGCCGAACCTTGCCACCCTTGCAAAGCTTGGAGGTTGAGATGCTGAAGACCTTCGATATCGTGCTCATCGGCGTCATGACCACTGCGGCAGCCGTGACCTACACCATCAAGCACCGCGCCGAGCTCAAGCTCGAGGAGGTGCATCACCTCGAAGCCGAGATCAAGCTCGAGAAGGATACCATCGAGCTGCTGAAGGCCGACTGGGCGCTGGTCGTACAGCCGAACCGCCTCGAGCGGTTGGTCGCCAACTATAACAGCGAACTGCAGCTGCAGCCGACGCTGTCGACATCCCTCGTGCAGCCGAACGAACTGCCCATGCTGCGCAGCCAGCTGCCGCCACCTCCGGGTATCATGGACGGCAAGCCGACCGCAAAGCCCGGCACATCAAAGGGCGACGACAGCGATGCCGATATCCGCAAGGTTATAGCCGACGTGGCAGCCAAGCCTGCGCCGAAACCAGTCGCAAGGCTGGCACCGGCTAGGCATGGCAAGTCCGGTGTCGACGATATCAAAACGGGATCGGTGAAGCGCTGATGTCTTTTCTGTCCCGCATCATGCTCTTGAAGAGCAAGGCACATTTTTCCGCCGGTACCAACGGCAAGCCAGTCGACGCGCTTGCAAGCGCTGTCGTCGAGGGATCGCGAAAGCGCAAGACGGGGCAGGCGCGAAGCCGTGTCCTGTTGTTGAGCGTGAGCTTCGGCGTCGTCTACTGCATCATCGGCGCGCGACTGGTCGAATATGGCACTGCCATGCCCGATACGGTATCGAGCATTCTGCCGGCCGACAGGCTGATGGCCTCGCGGCCCGACATCGTCGACCGTAACGGGGCGCTGCTCGCGACCGACATCCGTACGGTGTCGCTGTTTGCCGAGCCGAACAAGATCGTCGATGTCGACGACGCCGTCGAAAAACTCTCGACCGTGCTGCCGGATATCGACCTCAAGGGCACCTACAAGAAGCTTTCGACCAACACGTCGCACTTCGCCTGGCTGAAGCGCCAGCTGACGCCAAAGCAGCAGAGCCAGATTCTTGCGCTCGGTATTCCCGGCATCGGCTTCCGGCCTGAAAAGCGCCGCTTCTATCCAGGCGGCCCGACCGCGTCCCACATCCTCGGCTATGTCAACATCGACAACCGTGGCGTAATGGGCATGGAAAAATATATCGACGACCAGGGCCTGGCCGATCTCGCCGCCGTAGGTATGACCAGCAACAGCCCGCTGGAGCCGGTCAAGCTGTCGATCGACGTTCGCGTTCAGGCGATTGCCCGCGATGTCGTGACCAAGGCCGTAGTCAACTTCAAGGCCAAGGGTGGCGGTGCCATCGTCCTCGACGTCAAGACCGGAGAAGTCATCGCCATGGCGTCCGCGCCCGATTTCGATCCGAATGAGCCGAATGCGAGTGCCGCCGAAGGCTGGCTGAACCGCATGTCGAACGGTACCTTCGAAATGGGGTCGACCTTCAAGACCTTCACGATGGCGATGGCGCTCGATAGCGGCAAGGTGACGCTTCGGGACGCTTTCGATGCCAGCGCGCCGATCCGCATCGGCGGCTTCGTGATCCACGACTTCCACGGGCAGGGCCGCGTGCTGACCGTTCCGGAAATCTTCCAGTATTCGTCCAACATCGGTACGGCCAAGATCGCCGATCTCGTCGGCATCGATGCCCACAAGGAGTTCCTGACGCGCCTCGGTCTCCTGACCCGGATGCCGACGGAACTGCCTGAGGTCAAGACGCCCAGCCAGCCGAAAGTCTGGAAGAAAATCAACTCGATCACCATCTCCTTCGGCCACGGCGTCTCGACGACGGCGCTGCAGACGGCGGTGGCCGGTGCGGCGCTCGTCAACGGCGGCAAGCTCATCGAGCCGACCTTCCTGCCACGCACGGCAGAGCAGGCCGACCTGGTCGCGAAAACCGTCATCAAGAAGAGCACCAGCGACGATGTCCGCTTCCTGCTCGACTTCAACGGCTCCAAGGGTTCCGGTCGTGCCGCCCGCGTTCCCGGCTACGATGTCGGCAGCAAGACGGGTACGGCGGACAAGGTCGTTAACGGTCGCTACTCCCACACCGCCAACTTCAACACCTTCCTGGCAGCCTTCCCGATCGACAATCCCCGCTATGTGGTCATGAGCTTTTGCGACGAACCGCTGACGGGCGAGCATGGAGGCACGATTTCAGCCTATACGGCAGCTCCCATCGCGCGCGATATCATCGCCCGTTCGGCGGCGATTCTCGGTGTAAAACCGAAATTCGGTGAGGGCGGCTCCGCCTTGCTGGTGTCTTATTGAGATTGAATGGATAACGCGGTCGATTCGCGTGGGGCGGGCAGGCCTAGAACAAAGAAGTAGACGCCATGAAATTGCGTGATCTCGTCGGGACCGATTTTCCCGAGTTGAACGGACCGGTCGGCGGCTCGCTGGGCGACATCGACATCACGGGTCTTTCCGCCGACAGCCGGCAGATTACGCCGGGAATGGCCTTTGTCGCGGTTGCCGGCAGCAAGGCCGATGGCGCCGCCTTCGTCGCCGACGCTGCTGCGCGCGGCGCCGCCGTGATTTTCGCCCAGCATGTTGCGGATGCCGGTTCTGTACCCGTTGTTGCCGTCTCCGAGCCGCGCCGCCTGCTGGCGCTGGCAGCCGCGCGTTTTTACGGGCGCCAGCCGGAGACCATGGTCGCCGTCACGGGCACTGCCGGCAAGACCTCCGTTGCCTCCTTCACCCGCCAGATCTGGGCGCATGCCGGCAGCACGGCTGCAATGATCGGCACGACCGGCGTCATCTCGCCCAGCCGCAACGATTACGGCTCGCTGACCACGCCGGACCCGGTGTCGCTGCACAAATTGCTGGCCGAGCTTGCCGACGAGGGTGTGACGCACGCTGCGATGGAAGCATCCAGCCACGGGCTCGACCAGTTCCGTCTCGATGGCGTGCGCCTCAAGGCCGCCGGCTTTACCAATCTCGGCCGCGATCACATGGACTATCACCCGACCGTAGAGGCCTATATGGCCGCCAAGATGCGGCTTTTCGATACGCTGCTGCCGCAGGGATCGCCGGCCGTCATCTTTGCTGACGACGCCTGGTCGGATCAGGCCGTAGCTGCTGCCCGGCAGGCCGGTCACGATATCCGCACCGTTGGCCGCAAGGGCAACTTCCTGACGCTGAAGCGGGTCGAGCATTCGCGCCACAAGCAGGTCGCCGAGGTTCATTTCGGCACTGAAATCTTCGAGATTCACATTCCGCTCGCCGGCGATTTCCAGATTGCCAATGCGCTGGTTGCCGCAGGGCTTGCCATATCGACCGGCGTTCCGGCAGCCGTGGCCATGCAGGCGCTCGAAAAGCTGCAGGGAGCTTCCGGACGCCTCGAACTGATCGGCCAGACGCGAGACGGCGCGCTTGCCTATGTCGATTACGCCCACAAGCCGGATGCGCTGGAAAACGTGCTGGCGGCTGTTCGGCCCTTTACCACCGGTCGTGTCATCGTTGTCTTTGGTTGCGGTGGCGACCGGGATCGTGGAAAGCGGCCGATCATGGGCGAGATTGCCTGCCGGCTGGCCGATGTGGTCATCGTCACCGACGACAATCCGCGCTCTGAACAACCGGCTGCCATTCGCGCCGAAATCATGGCTGCGGCCACCTCAGCCACGGAAATCGCCGACCGTGCCGAGGCCATCCGCGCCGCAGTCGACATGCTGAAGGCCGGCGATACGCTGATCGTGGCTGGCAAGGGGCACGAGGAAGGCCAGACGGTCGACGGTGTCACGTTGCCGTTCTCGGATCATGCGGAAGTGCGCCGGGCACTAGGGGAGACGACATCTTGAGCTGGCTTTGGACAAGCGAAGACCTGATCGACATCATGCATGGCCGGCCTGTTGGCTCGTTGCCGGCGGGTATTACAGGAATTTCCATCGACAGCCGTTCGATCGGACCCGGCGAAGCCTTCTTCGCCATCAAGGGCGATCGCGTCGATGGGCATGACTTTGCGAGCATGGCGATGGCCAATGGCGCGTCGTTGCTGGTTGTCAGCGAAGCGCGGCTACCGGCGCTCGGGCGCCTCACCGTGCCGATGATCGTCGTCGAGGATGTGCTGGCGGCATTGACCACGCTCGGCATCGCCGGCCGAGATCGTTCGCGCGCAAAGATAATCGGCGTTACCGGCTCGGTCGGCAAGACCACGACCAAGGAGATGCTGCGTCACGTGCTGTCGCCCTCCGGCAAGGTCCATGCTTCGGTCGCCTCATACAACAATCACTGGGGTGTGCCGTTGACGCTGGCACGCATGCCAATCGATACCGACTTCGGCGTCTTCGAAATCGGCATGAACCATCCGGACGAAATCAGGCCACTGGTGAAGATGGTCCGCCCGCATGTGGCGATCATCACGACGGTGGCCGCCGCCCATCTCGGCAACTTCAAGAGCATCAAGGAAATCGCAGCCGCCAAGTCTGAGATCTTCGAGGGTCTAGAGCCCGACGGAGACATCATCCTCAATCGTGACAGCGACCAGTTCTCGTTCCTCGAGCGCCAGGCGCAAGCGCTCGGCATCACTCGAATCTATAGCTTCGGCCAGCATGCCAAGGCCGACTTCCGGCTGGCGGAATTCAATGGCTCCGACGAGAAATCGGCTCTTTGGCTGACGCTCGGCAGCGAGACCTTCGAGATCGCCATCGGTGCGCCCGGTCGCCACATTGCCGAGAATGCGCTTGCCGTGCTCGGCGCCGTGACGCTGGTCGGCGGCGACCTCGACAGGGCTATCGAGGCGCTGGCGACGCTGCAGCCGGAAAAGGGCCGTGGCAAACGCCACAGGCTTGCGATCGGGGCGAGCACGTTCACCGTCATCGACGAAAGCTACAATGCCAACCCCGCCTCCATGCGCGCGGCAATGGCGCTGCTGGCAACGGGTGCCGCCGACAGTCGCGGACGCCGCATCGCCGTCCTTGGCGACATGCTCGAGATGGGCGAACATGCGCGTAGGGTGCATGCCGATCTGGCGGGTCCGCTGATTGCCGCGGGGATCGAACACGCCTGGCTCTCCGGGCCGGAGATGCTGGCCCTGAAGGAGGCGTTGCCTGAAACAGTGCATGTCGAATATCGCGAGACGACGGAAGAGCTCACCGCCTTCGTTCTTTCCTCGGTTGCGCCCGGCGATGTGCTGATGATCAAGTCGTCGCTCGGGATCGGGTTCGGCAAGATCGTGGCGGCTTTGCTTGACAAATTTCCTGCAGTTTCCGACACGAAGCCGCAAACCTAATTGAATTTTGACCCTAGAAAGGGCCCTGGATGCTGATCTGGCTCGTCGACCTCTCTGAACATGTGAAATTCTTCAATCTGTTCAGATACATCACGTTTCGCACCGGCGGCGCCCTGTTCACCTCGGCACTGATCGTCTTCCTGTTCGGACCGAGAATCATTGCATCTCTTCGCCTTCGCCAGGGCAAGGGGCAGCCGATCCGTGCCGATGGACCGCAGACGCATTTCAAGAAAGCCGGCACGCCGACGATGGGCGGGCTGATGATTATCGCCGGTGTCGTCGGCTCCTGCCTGTTGTGGGCCGACCTTTCCAGCGTCTATGTGGTTGCGGTTCTCCTGGTAACGCTCGGCTTCGGCGCCATCGGCTTCTACGACGACTATCTCAAGGTCACCAAGCAGAGCGACAAGGGCTTCTCCGGCCGCAAGCGCCTGTTGATCGAGTTCGTCATTGCGTGCATCGCCGTCTATTTCATGATGCGCTCGGCGCTGGCATCGGGTCCGGCCGGATCGACTTTCGGCTCGTCGATCGCCTTTCCTTTCTTCAAGGACTTCATGATCAATCTCGGTCTGTTTTTCGTGCTGTTCGGCGGCTTCGTCATTGTTGCGGCCGGCAACTCGGTCAATCTGACAGATGGCCTTGACGGCCTCGCCATCGTTCCGGTGATGATCGCCGCGGCGTCGTTCGGCGTCATCGCCTATCTCGCCGGTAACGTCGTGTTTGCCAATTACCTGCAGATCAATTTCGTGCCCGGTACCGGCGAACTTTCCGTCGTGCTTGGGGCGATGATCGGGGCGGGGCTGGGCTTCCTGTGGTTCAACGCGCCGCCGGCCGCTATCTTCATGGGCGATACAGGCTCGCTGGCGCTGGGTGGCATGATCGGCACGGTTGCCGTCGCCACCAAGCATGAGATCGTCATGGCAATCATCGGCGGGCTTTTCGTCATGGAAACGTTGTCGGTCATCATCCAGGTCGGCTTTTTCAAAATGACCGGGCGGCGCGTTTTCCTGATGGCGCCTATCCACCACCATTTCGAAAAGAAGGGCTGGACGGAAAGCCAGGTCGTCGTCCGCTTCTGGATCATTGCCGTCGTGCTCGCGATGGTCGGCCTGTCTACACTGAAGCTGCGGTAAAAGAGATGATAGCGGTCACCACGCTCAAGGGGAAAAAGGTTGCGCTGTTCGGGCTTGGCGGCTCGGGCCTCGCCACGGCCCTGGCGCTGGTGGCTGGCGGTGCTGACGTCACCGCCTGGGACGACAATCCCGACAGCGTTGCTAAGGCGTCGGCCGCCGGCGTTCCGACGGCCGACCTTAGAACAATCGACTGGCCAGGGCTGTCGAGCTTCGTGCTGTCGCCGGGCGTGCCGCTGACCCATCCGAAGCCGCACTGGACCGTTGACCTCGCGCGGTCGGCAGGCGTCGAGATCATCGGCGATGTCGAATTGTTTGTTCGCGAGCGTCGCGTGCACGCACCGGATTGCCCGTTCATCGCGATTACCGGCACCAACGGCAAATCGACGACGACGGCGCTGATCGCCCATATCCTGAAATCGAGCGGTCGCGACACACAGATGGGCGGCAATATCGGTACCGCCATCCTGACGCTCGATCCGCCGCAGGCCGAGCGCTATTATGTCGTCGAGTGCTCGTCCTACCAGATCGATCTCGCCCCGACGCTTAACCCCTCGGCCGGTATCCTCCTCAACCTGACCCCCGATCATCTCGACCGGCATGGGACCATGCAGCATTACGCCGATATCAAGGAGCGCCTTGTGGCCGGCAGCGGTACGGCGATCGTCGGCGTCGACGACAGCTTCTCGACGGTCATTGCCGATCGCATCGAACGCGCCGGCGGCAGGGTGACGCGCATCTCTCGCCGTCAGGTGTTGTCGGACGGTCTCTATGCCGACGGGAGCCGCATTGTCCGGGCATCGGCCGGAGAGGCGGCCGCCATCGCCGATCTCGGCGGCATTCAGACATTGCGCGGCAGCCACAATGCCCAGAACGCCGCAGCGGCCATCGCCGCCTGCCTGGCGGTGGGCGTATCCGTCGAGGACATCCAGTCCGGCCTTGCGTCGTTCCCGGGCCTGAAGCATCGCATGCAGCCGGTGGCGCGGCGCGGCACTGTCGTGTTCGTTAATGATTCGAAGGCGACCAACGCCGAGGCAGCGGCTCCGGCCTTGTCGAGCTACGAGCGGATCTACTGGATTGCCGGCGGCTTGCCGAAAGAGGGAGGCATCGCTTCGCTTGCACCGCTGTTTCCCCGCATCGCCAAGGCGTATCTGATCGGCGAGGCGGCACCGCAGTTTGCAGCGACTCTGGGCGAGGCCGTGCCATACGAGATTTCCGGCACGCTTGATCGCGCCGTTCTGCACGCGGCTGCCGATGCGGCGATGGATCAGGGCGTCAGCGCTGCTGTCATGCTATCACCGGCTTGCGCAAGTTTCGACCAATACAAGAACTTCGAGGTCAGAGGGGATTCCTTCGTCACACACGTGTCGGCGCTGGAAGGGATCACCATGCTGATCGGTTCGCCAACAGGAGGCGCATGAGATGGTAAGCCGCGTAGACCGTGGGGCCCTGGCCGACTGGTTCTGGACGATCGATCGTTTTTTCCTCGGGATTTTCATCCTGCTTCTCGGTATTGGCTTCATGCTGTCCTTTGCAGCGTCGCCGGCAGTGGCTACCCGCATCGGGCTTGAACCGTTCCACTTCGTCAAGCGCCATGCCGCTTTCCTCATCCCGGCAATCGCCGTGATGATCGGCATTTCGTTCCTGACGCCGCGTCAAGTGCGCCGGACGGCTGTGATCATTCTTGTCGTCTCGCTGGCGATGATGCTGTTTGCGTTGTTCTTCGGCGTCGAAGTCAAGGGTTCGCGCCGCTGGGTCAATCTCGCCAGCCTGTCGATCCAGCCTTCAGAATTCATGAAGCCGGCCTTCGTCGTCGTCTGCGCCTGGCTTTTTGCCGAGCATGCGCGCCAGCCTGAAATTCCGGGCAACCTCTTTGCCATTATCCTCTTCGGTATCGTGGCTTCTTTGCTGGTCGCCCAGCCCGACCTTGGCCAAACCATCCTCACATCGGCCGTCTGGGCGGGCATGTTCTTCATGGCGGGCATGCCCTGGCTGTGGATCTTCGTGCTTGGCGGCATGGGCGTGGGTGGTCTTTTCAGCGCCTACTACGTCTTCCCGCACGTGGCGCTGCGCATCGACAAGTTCCTGACCGGCGAAGGCGATACCTTCCAGGTCGATACAGCCCGCGAGGCAATTGTGCGCGGCGACTGGTTCGGCGTCGGTCCGGGCGAGGGTATCGTCAAGCGCATCATTCCCGACGCCCACACCGACTTCATCTTCTCGGTGGCTGCGGAAGAGTTCGGCATCATCTTCTGCATGTTCCTGGTCTGCATCTTCGCGGTCCTCGTCCTGCGCGGACTTTCTCATGCCTACCGTGAGAAGAACGACTTCAACCGCTTCGCCGTTGCCGGCCTGGTGCTGCAGATCGGCATCCAGTCTATCATCAATGTCGGCGTGAACCTGCAGTTGCTGCCGGCCAAGGGCATGACTCTGCCGCTGATCTCCTACGGTGGTTCGTCGATGATCGCGATCTGCGTTACCGCAGGCTTCATCCTGGCGCTGACCCGTCACCGACCGGAGAAGCGCATGCAGGAGCGCAGCCTGTTTCGCGTGACCCACGGCGTTCCGGCGGAGTGATGCGATGAGCAAGGGCATCATTCTTCTCGCCGCCGGTGGCACCGGCGGCCATGTATTTCCAGCCGAAGCGCTGGCCTACAAGCTGCGCGACCGGGGTTACTCCGTGCATCTGGTCACCGACAGCCGCGCCGAGCGCTATGCGGGCTCCTTTCCGGCCGACGAGATCCACGTGGTGCCGTCCGCAACGATCGGCTCCAAGAACCCGGTCAATCTCGCCCGCTCGCTCTGGACGCTCTGGACCGGCATGCGCGCGGCCCGAAAGCTGATCCGCAACATCGGCCCGCTTTGCGTCGTCGGTTTCGGCGGTTATCCAACGATTCCCCCGTTGCTCGTCGCGACACGCATGGGCGTGCCGACCGTCATCCACGAGCAGAATGCCGTGATGGGCCGCGCCAACAAGGCGCTGGCCGGCCGGGTGAAAGCGATTGCCGGCGGCTTCCTGCCGGACAATGGCGGGGCGTACCCGGAAAAGACGGTGACCACCGGCAATCCCGTGCGGCCGGCCGTCATCGAGGCAGCCCAGACGCCCTATCATCCATCCGGTCCGGATGAGCCGTTCAACCTCGTCGTCTTCGGCGGCAGCCAGGGTGCGCAGTTCTTCTCGAAGGCAATCCCGACGGCAGTCAGCCTGCTGGAGGAACCGTTGCGCAACCGGCTGCGGATTACCCAGCAGGTCCGCGTCGAGGACATGGAGACGGTCAACAACTGCGTCGTGCACCTGCAGATGGGGGCAGACATCGCGCCGTTCTTCAACGACATGGCGACTCGGCTTGCTGCCGCCCACCTCGTCATCTGCCGCTCCGGCGCCTCGACGGTCTCCGAGCTTGCGGTCATCGGACGACCGGCGATCCTCGTGCCTTATCCCTATGCGCTTGACCACGACCAGGCGGCCAATGCCGCAGCGCTTGCCGCCAATGGTGGAGCTAAGGTCATCGCACAGTCGGAGCTCTCGTCGGAAAAACTGTCGGCGATCTTGCGAGGCTCGATGAATTCGCCCGAAAAGCTCGCCAAGATGGCCGCTGCTGCGAAATCGACGGGGAAGCCGGACGCAGCAAACTTGCTCGCGGATCTTGTAGAGGCTATTGCCGACAAACGTTCAATTGCAGAATTCAAGGGGGCAGGCGCATGAAGCTGCCTAAGGCCATCGGCCTCGTACATTTCATCGGTATCGGCGGCATCGGCATGAGCGGCATCGCCGAGGTGCTGCACAATCTCGGCCACAAGGTGCAAGGGTCGGACCAGGCGGACAGCGCCAATGTCCAGCGCCTGCGCGCCAAGGGCATCGAGGTTCTCATCGGCCACAAGGCAGAGAACCTGGGTGAAGCCGAAGTGGTGGTGGTCTCGACCGCCATCCGGAAAGACAACCCGGAACTGATCGCCGCGCGCGAAAAGCTGCTGCCGGTGGTCCGCCGCGCCGAAATGCTGGCCGAGTTGATGCGCTTCCGCAATGCGATTGCCATAGGTGGCACGCACGGCAAGACAACCACCACCTCTATGGTGGCGACGCTGCTCGAAGCCGGTGGGCTCGATCCGACCGTCATCAACGGCGGCATCATCAATGCCTACGGCACCAATGCCCGCATGGGCGAGGGCGAGTGGATGGTGGTCGAGGCCGACGAATCGGATGGCACGTTCCTGAAGCTGCCGGCTGACGTCGCCGTCATCACCAACATCGACCCTGAGCATCTCGATCATTACGGGACGTTCGATGCCGTACGGGCTGCCTTCCGGCAGTTCGTCGAGAATGTGCCGTTCTATGGTTTCGGCGTTCTGTGCCTCGATCATCCGGAAGTCCAGACGCTGGTCGGCCGTATCGAGGACCGCAAGGTCATCACCTATGGGGAGAACCCGCAGGCCGACGTGCGCTTCATGAATGTCCGCATCGACGGCACGCGGTCGCTGTTCGACATCGAAATCCGTCGCCGCCGCACCGGCAAGGTCATCGAGATCAAGGATCTCGTGCTGCCGATGCCCGGCCGTCACAATATCGCCAATGCCACGGCTGCCATTGCCGTTGCCAACCGGCTTGGAATTTCCAACGAAGACATCGCCCGCGGCCTTGCGGCGTTTGGCGGCGTCAAGCGCCGCTTCACGCTAACCGGCGAGTGGAACGGCGTGAAAATCTTCGACGACTACGGGCATCATCCGGTCGAGATCAAAGCGGTTCTCAAGGCGGCGCGCGAATCATGCTCCGGCCGGATCATCGCCGTTCACCAGCCGCACCGGTTTACGCGGCTTTCGAGCCTGTTCGAGGAATTTGCCGCCTGCTTCAACGACGCCGACAGCATTTTCCTGGCGCCGGTCTATTCGGCTGGCGAGGAGCCGATCGAGGGCGTCGATTCGGAAGCGCTGGTATCGCGCATCAAGGCAGGCGGACATCGCGATGCCCGTTACCTGCCATCGCCCGATCGTCTGGCCGGAATGGTTGCCGAGATTGCAAAGCCCGGCGATTTTGTGGTTTTGTTAGGGGCTGGCAGCATAACTTATTGGGCCGCAGCGTTGCCACAGGAACTGGAAGGCCTTTCGGGTAAATCCGCATGAAGCAGGTCAATGGAGAAAAGCTGCTCGCGTCTTTAGGCGACGGCGTCAAGGATATTCGCGGACGGCTGACGCCGGATGCGCCGATGGATCGCGTCACCTGGTTTCGTGCCGGCGGACTGGCGGAGCTGATGTTCCAGCCCCACGATACGGACGACCTCGTCACCTTCCTGAAGCTTTTGCCTCCCGAAGTGCCGCTGATGGTCGTCGGTGTCGGCTCGAACATCCTCGTGCGTGACGGCGGTATTCCCGGCGTCGTGTTGCGGCTGTCGGCCAAGGGGTTCGGCTCGCTGGAACTTGCCGGGGAAAACCGGATCAAGGCAGGCGCCATCTGCCCCGACAAGCATGTCGCGGCGATGGCCATGGACAACAGCATCGGCGGTTTCCATTTCTATTACGGCATTCCGGGCTCGATCGGTGGTGCGGCGCGCATGAATGCCGGCGCCAACGGTGTCGAGACCTGCGACCGGCTTGTCGAGGTCCATGCTGTGGATCGCAGCGGCAACAAGCATGTGCTGAGCAACGCCGACATGGGCTACACCTATCGCCATTCATCAGCGTCGGCCGACCTAATCTTCACCGATGTTGTGTTCGAGGGTTATACCGAGGACAAGGCCAAGATCCGTGCCGACATGGATGCCGTGCGCAATCACCGCGAGACCGTTCAGCCGGTCCGCGAAAAGACCGGCGGCTCGACGTTCAAGAACCCGCCGGGCCTTTCCGCCTGGGAAGTCATCGACGAGGCCGGCTGCCGTGGTCTCGTCATCGGTGGCGCGCAGATGTCGTCGCTGCATTGCAATTTCATGATCAACATGGGCCAGGCGACTGGCTACGATCTGGAATATCTCGGCGAGCAGGTTCGCCGCGAGGTGTTCGAGAAATCCGGCGTCAAGCTGGAATGGGAAATCAAGCGGCTCGGAACCTTCATGGATGGCCGCGAGGTTCGCCCATTCCATGGTGTGACGACGGAGTAGGTAAATAGCAGAGCGCCTGCTGGGAACCGATACGTAGTTAGAAAAAAAAGGCCGCGAAACAGATGTTTCGCGGCCTTTTTTGATGCGATCGTTTGGATCAGATCTCTTCGTTGCCTGACAGCAGGATGCAGACCAGCGTGATGAAGGCGGCGATTGCCATATAGTAGCCGACATAGGCAAGGCCGTAGTTGCTGGCGAGCCAGGTGGCGATAAAGGGGGCCAGCGATGCGCCGAAGATGCCGGCAAAGTTGAAGGTGATGGAGGCGCCGGTGTAGCGCACGGCGACCGGGAACGGCGCTGCCAGAGCTGTGCCGATCGGGCCGTAGGTCATCCCCATCAGCGCCATGCTGACGGCTGCAAAGATGTAGATCTCGGTGAGGCCGCCGGTCAGGAGTGTCTGCAGGAAGAACGAGAAGACGCCGATCCCGACCGTCGTGGCGACGAGCACGGTGCGGCGGCCAAAGCGGTCCGACAGCTTGCCGGCGATCGGGCAGAAGATGCCGAAGAACACCGAGGCGACGATCTGCACGAGAAGCGCGTCGAGGAAGCTGATCTTCAGGACCTTGACGTTGTAGGACAGCAGGTAGGCCGTGCCGATGTAAAAGAGCACGAAAGTTGCCAGCGCCACGAAGGTGCCGAGGAGCAGGCTGCGCTTGTGGTTCTTCAGGATCTCGACCACGGGAACGGCAACGCGCTCCTTGCGGGCAACGGCTTCGCTGAACTCCGGGGTTTCGGTGATCGACAGGCGGACCCAAAGGCCGATGCCGATCAGGACGATCGAGGCGATGAACGGCACGCGCCAGCCCCAGGTGATGAAGTCTTCCTGGGAGATGAAGTGGAGCAGCAGCCAGAAGACGGCCGACGACAGGAACAGGCCGACGGGTGCGCCGAGCTGCGGGAACATGCCGTACCAGGAGCGCTTGCCTTCCGGCGCATTTTCTGTCGCCAGCAGCACCGCGCCGCCCCACTCGCCACCGAGACCGAAGCCCTGGCCGAAGCGGCAGATGGCCAGCAGCAAAGGCGCTGCCACGCCGATCGAGGCGTAGGAGGGCAGGAAACCGATCAGTACCGTCGAGATGCCCATCGTCATCAGGGCTGCAACGAGCGTCACCTTGCGGCCGATGCGGTCACCGAAATGGCCGAACACGATGGCGCCGATCGGACGGGCGAAGAAGGCGATGGAAAAAGTCGCGAATGATTGCAGGACGCCGGTGGTTGGATCGCTGGTCGGAAAGAACAGCGTCGGGAAAACGAGGACTGCAGCCGTCGCGTAAACGTAAAAGTCGAAGAATTCGATGGTGGTGCCGATCAGGCTTGCCAGCAGAACGCGTGACGGCGAATTCAGGGAGGCACTGTTTCGCGACGAGGGAGCCGGCGATAATGGCGATATCGCTTGTTTCATTTTCGTGACCAATCCGGAATGCTAAGTTCAACTTCACGGGCCTTAACGCAATTTAAGACCGGCGCAAACGCCAAAGTAGCAATTTCCCGAACGAAATCGTTGATGCGTCGTACAATAATGTCGGCAGCGTCGGGTGTCTCCGGCAGATCCGCAGGAATCTCAAGTTGAACCGGCGACGCGTCTGCCGTTACTCGCAATCACTCCGGTATCGCAGGGGTTGTATATCTCGGATTGGAAGCTCCCGCCGGGGTGATGTCCAGGATTAAGAAAATCGAAGGTGCCTCTTGCCACGGATCTAAAGCTCTGATTCCAAGAGGGTAATTGCCATCGGGATTTTGATTTTTTTGGGTCGATGGCGGCAAAAGATGCATCGGGTTAACCAAAGTAAACGCTTCGTTAACTATAATGACGCTCTAATAGGCTCATTCAGAAGCCGGTGGAATCGCCCGGTAAAAGCTTCGCGCAAGCGTGCTGTCGCAAAGAGCTGTATTTTTGGGGGTATCGATGAGTGAGAAGCATGTAGCCGTCCTGTTTGGCGGTTTTTCCTCGGAACGGCCGGTCAGCCTGTCGTCGGGGAAGGCATGCGCTGACGCTCTCGAAGGGCAGGGCTACCGGATCTCGTTGATCGATGTTGATCGCGATATCTCGGCGCAGCTCGCCGATCTTGCGCCCGATGTCGTCTTCAACGCTCTGCATGGCCCCTTCGGTGAAGACGGCACGATCCAGGGCGTGCTTGAATACCTGCAGATCCCCTATACCCATTCCGGCGTTGCTGCGTCCGCGCTGGCGATGGACAAGTCGCGCGCCAAGCTGGTGGCGGCCGATGCCGGCGTGCCGGTTGCCGAATCATTGCTGATGAGCCGTTTCGACTTCGGGTCCGAGCATCCGATGCCGGCACCCTATGTTGTCAAGCCGGTCCGGGAAGGTTCGAGCTTCGGCGTCGTCATCGTCAAGGAAGACCAGGCGCACCCGCCGCAGGTTATCACGTCGTCGGAATGGCGCTACGGCGACGACGTGCTGGTCGAGCGCTACATTGCCGGCCGCGAGTTCACCTGTGGCGTCATGGGCGACAAGGCTTTGGCCGTCACCGAGATCGTGCCGCAGGGACACATCTTCTATGACTATGACTCGAAATATGTCGCAGGCGGCTCGAAACACGTAATTCCCGCAGAAATTTCACCAAATATTTACCAAAAAATACAAAGATTAGCGTTAACGGCGCATCAAGCAATCGGCTGCCGCGGAGTCACACGATCAGACTTTCGCTACGACGACCGCTTTTCCGAGGATGGTGAACTTATCTGGCTGGAGATCAATACCCAGCCCGGCATGACCCCGACTTCGCTTGTGCCGGAAATGGCAGGCCACGCCGGCTACTCGTTTGGCGAATTTCTCCGGTGGATGGTGGAGGACGCGTCATGTTTGCGTTGACGGTCAAAAGGATGAAGCGCTCGAGGCACCGTGCTCCGGTGCTGTTCGACCAGCCGGAGGACCTGTTCGTCCTGCCGCGGCCGCTCCGTCGTGCCGTGCGTTTCCTGGTGAGCCTCGGCTCCGGGCGCATCTACGTTCCACCACATCTCGGCACTGTCTCCGCCATAGCTTTCCTTGCCGCGACAGGCCTCTACGGCATGTCGCTCGGCGGTCATACGCAGACGGTCGCCCAGGCAACGACGGCAGCAGCCGGCTTTGCTATCGAGGACGTCAAGGTTTCGGGCAACGACCAGACTTCTGAAATCGAAATCCTGCAGCTTCTCGGCCTCGATGGCACGACATCGCTTGTCGCACTCGACGTCGATGCCGCGCGCCAGAAGATTGCCAGCCTTCCCTGGGTCGAAAACGTCGAGGTCCGCAAGGTCTATCCGAAGACCATCGAGGTGAAGCTCAAGGAGAAGGCCGCTTACGGTATCTGGCAGCACGGCGCCGAGCTTTCGCTGATCGAGCAGAACGGTACGGTCATCGCGCCGCTGCGCGACAACAAGTTTGCGTCCCTGCCATTGTTCGTCGGGCGCGAAGCCGAGAAGGCCGCGACTTCGGTCGGTGACATGTTTGCCGCCTGGCCGGATCTTCGCAGCCACGTCAAGGCTTTCGTGCGTGTCGCCGGTCGCCGCTGGGATCTCTATCTCGACAGCGGCATCGTCATCAAGCTGCCGGAAGACGACCTGCAGCAGGCGCTCGCAAAGCTGGCAAAGCTGGACAAGGAACAGAACCTTCTGGCGCGCGACATCGCTGCCGTCGACCTTCGTCTCGAAGATCGCACGACGGTGGAACTGACGCCGGATGCGATGGTGCGCCGACAGGCGGCGCTGGATTTGAGAACCAAGGCTCTGAAAAAGGCGGGACAAGACACATGAGCTTATTCGGTTCGTCCCATTTCGGCCTGCCGCGCCTGAAGCCGCTTTCGTCGAAGCGCTCGCATATCGTCTCCGTGCTCGACATCGGCTCGACGAAGATCGTCTGCATGATCGGTCGGCTGACGCCGCGCGAGGAAACGCAGGTTCTTCCCGGCCGCACGCACAACATCGAAATCATCGGCATCGGCCACCAGCGCTCGCGCGGCATCAAGACCGGCGTCATTGCCGACCTCGATGCGGTCGAAGGCGTCATCCGCCTTGCGGTCGACGCTGCCGAGCGCATGGCTGGCCTGACGGTCGAGAGCCTGATCGTCAACGTCTCTGCCGGTCGCCTCGGAAGTGACATCTATACGGCAACCATCGATCTCGGCGGCCAGGAAGTCGAAGCCACCGATCTGAAGAAGGTCCTGACAGCCGCCTGCCAGCAGTCGCTGCGCCAGGACCGTGCCATCCTGCATTCGCTGGCGACGGGCTACTCGCTCGACGGCGAGCGCGGCGTTCGCGATCCGCTGGCGATGTTCGGCGACGCGCTTGGCGTCGACATGCATGTGGTGACGGCTGAGCGCTCGGCACTGCGCAATCTCGAACTCAGCGTCAACCGTGCCCACCTTTCGGTCGAGGGCATGGTGGCAACGCCTTATGCCAGCGGTCTGGCTGCATTGGTCGACGACGAGGTCGAACTCGGATGCGCCGCCATCGACATGGGTGGCGGCACCACGACGATCTCGGTGTTTGCCGAAGGCAAGCTCGTGCACACGGATGCGGTCAGCATCGGCGGTCATCACGTCACGACCGATCTGGCCCGCGGCCTGTCGACCCGTATCGAGGATGCCGAACGGCTGAAGGTCGTGCACGCTTCGGCGCTGCCCAATCCGGGCGACGACCGCGAAATGATTTCCATCCCGCCAATCGGCGAGGATGACCGCGACCAGCCGACCCAGGTGCCGCGTGCGCTGGTGTCGCGCATCGTCAGCGCCCGTATCGAGGAGACGCTTGAGCTGATCCGCGACCGTATCCAGCGCTCGGGCTTCAGCCCGATCGTCGGCAAGCGCGTCGTGCTGACGGGTGGTGCGAGCCAGCTGACCGGCCTGCCGGAAGTGGCGCGCCATATCCTCGCGCGCAACGTCCGCATCGGCCGCCCGATGGGCATTTCCGGCCTGCCGACGGCAGCCAAGGGGCCGGCCTTTTCGACGGCGGTCGGCCTGATGATCTATCCGCAGGTGGCGGATCTGGAAACGCATATGGGCGGCAGCGGTCTGCTTTCGTCGCTCGGCGGCAATAACAGCCGCATTGCCCGGGTCGGGCAGTGGCTGAAAGAAAGTTTTTGAGTTTCCGGGCCGGGCGGCAATGCCTTCCGGCACGGGCGAGCACATTGAGTGAATTGGCTGGCGTGGCGACGCGGTCATAGACAAGAAGGAACGGTACCATGACGATCAAGCTGCAGAAGCCAGATATCACCGAGCTTAAGCCCCGCATCACCGTGTTCGGTGTCGGTGGCGGTGGCGGCAATGCCGTCAACAACATGATCACAGCCGGCCTCCAGGGCGTCGACTTCGTGGTCGCCAATACAGATGCGCAGGCGCTGACCATGACCAAGGCACAGCGGATCATCCAGCTCGGCGTCAACGTCACGGAAGGCCTTGGCGCCGGCTCGCAGCCGGAAGTCGGCCGCGCTGCCGCTGAAGAGTGCATCGACGAGATCGTCGACCACCTGCAGGGTACGCATATGTGCTTCGTCACCGCCGGCATGGGCGGTGGTACAGGCACCGGTGCTGCTCCTGTCGTCGCCCAGGCCGCCCGCAACAAGGGCATCCTGACGGTCGGCGTCGTCACCAAGCCATTCCACTTCGAAGGTGGACGCCGCATGCGTCTGGCCGAAATGGGTATCCAGGAACTGCAGAAGTCGGTCGACACCCTGATCGTCATCCCGAACCAGAACCTGTTCCGCATTGCCAACGACAAGACGACGTTTGCCGATGCGTTCGCCATGGCCGACCAGGTTCTCTATTCGGGCGTTGCCTGCATCACCGACCTGATGGTCAAGGAAGGCCTCATCAACCTCGACTTCGCCGACGTTCGTTCCGTCATGCGCGAAATGGGCCGTGCAATGATGGGCACCGGCGAAGCATCGGGCAACGGCCGCGCCATGCAGGCTGCAGAAGCTGCGATCGCCAACCCGCTGCTCGACGAAACCTCGATGAAGGGTGCACAGGGCCTGTTGATCTCGATCACCGGCGGCCGTGACCTGACGCTGTTCGAAGTCGACGAAGCCGCGACCCGCATCCGCGAGGAAGTCGATCCGGACGCCAACATCATCCTCGGCGCAACGTTCGACGAATCGCTCGAAGGCATCATCCGCGTCTCCGTCGTTGCCACCGGTATCGACCGTGCGATGAACATGGCAGCCGAACGGAACATGGAACTCCGCTCCGCACCGAAGCCGATTGTCCGTCCTTCTGCGGCCGTTGCCCCGGCACCGGCCGCTGCTCAGCCTGCCTATGTCGCGCAGGCACCAAAGGCTGCCGATCCTATCGCCCAGACGATCCGCATGGCGGAAGCCGACATGGAACGCGAACTGGAAATGCTGACCACCCGCCAGGTTGCGCCAGCTCCCCAGCCGGTCCAGCAGCCTGCGATGCAGGAAGAAGCCTTCCGTCCGCAGAGCCGCATTTTCGCAGCCCCGGAAGCCGCAGCACCGGTGCTGCGTCAGTCGGCACCCGCACCGCAGCCGGCTCCGGTCATGCAGCAGCCTGTCATGCAGGCTCCGCAGGCTGCACCTATGCGCCAGGATCCGATGGTCCGCCAGACGGCAGAAGCAGTCCGCATGCCAAAGGTCGAGGATTTCTCTCCGGTCGTCAAAGCCGAGATGGATCATCGTGCACAGCCAAACCATGCCGCTGCCGAAGAACGCGGCCCAATGGGTCTGCTGAAGCGAATCACCAATTCGCTTGGCCGTCGCGACGAGGACGATGTTTCCGCCGACATGACCGCGCCGGCACCGACTGCCGCTTCGCAGCAGCGCCGGCCGCTGTCTGCCGAGGCCAGCCTTTATGCTCCGCGTCGCGGCCAGCTTGACGATCACGGTCGCCAGCAGCCACAGCCGCGCATGAGCAATGAAGACGACCAGCTCGAGATCCCGGCATTCCTGCGCCGCCAGTCGAACTGATCCTTCAGCCCCCGCAAACTTTGGCCCCCGGCGCAGATATCTGCTCCGGGGGTTATGTTTTATCTGACCTATGCTGCGCGAAATTACCTTGGAATTTCAGTGACCTGATTCCGTTACATTGCGAAAGAAACAGTGATTTGGTTTGCCGCGACGTGGCGCGTATGTAGATACCAAGCGCACTACGGAATCGCATCCGCTCTTCGGATCAACTTTGAATTTCGTGCCAAGTAACAGACCGAACCACGACATCGCAGTCTCTCTAAAGCAAGTCGGTTCGGTGCAGGATGATAAGGCAGAACGTAAATGGCAATTGGATTGCTGGGTTTTCAGACAACTGTTGCAGCCCCCGTGACACTCTCCGGCATCGGCGTTCACTCCGGCGCCAACGTGTCGATCACCTTTCTTCCTGCCGAAGCCGACACCGGCGTCGTTTTCCAGCGCATCCACGATAACGGCGATGTCACCGAGCTCCGCGCCGTGTCCTCGCAGGTCGGCAACACCGATCTCTGCACCGTTCTCGGCTTTTCTGCTGCCCGTTCTGTCGCGACCGTCGAGCATGTCATGGCTGCGATCTATGCCATCGGCCTCGACAACGTTGTGGTTGAAGTCCAGGGCGCCGAGATGCCGATCATGGATGGCAGCTCGTATCCCTTCATCGAAGCTTTCGAGCAGACCGGCATCGTACCACTCGGCGTCAAGCGCCGCTACATCCGCATCGTCAAGCCGGTCCGCATCGAATCGGGTGGCTCCTGGTGCGAGTTCCGCCCCTACGACGGCACGCGCTTCGAAGTCGAAATCGATTTCGATTGCCCGCTGATCGGCCGCCAGAAGTGGGAAGGCGACCTGAACGCAGAGACCTTCAAGAAAGAACTGTCGCGCGCCCGGACTTTCGGCTTCATGCGTGATGTCGAGCGTCTCTGGGCGTCCGGTCATGCTCTTGGCTCGTCGCTTGAAAATTCGGTTGTCATTTCCGACGACAACACGGTCATCAATGTCGAAGGCCTGCGTTATGCCAAGGACGAGTTCGTCCGCCACAAGACACTCGATGCTGTCGGCGATCTTGCCCTTGCCGGCACGCAGTTCATCGGCTGCTACCGCTCGTACCGCGGTGGCCACAAGATGAATGCCAACGCACTGAAGGCACTCCTCAGCGACACGTCTGCCTACGAAGTGGTAGAGACGTCCGTGCCGCGCCGCCGGCCGGCAGCGCGCGACTTCGTCGCCGTAAACGCACCCGAGTTTGCTCCCTGGTCCGCATGACCTCCAGATAATGTTCGACCAGGGTAGCCGCCTCCGAAAGGGGGCGGCTTTTTCTTGGGCGGACGAAAGGCAGCAAGGTGGCAGGATGCGGGTAAATCTCGTGGATGCGCCACAAAAATGCGTTAATGGTTCATCATTGCGTTGCCCTGACGACGCTTTTATGGATAGAAACGCGGGCCGGTAGCACTCGTTTTTTGTCGTGGCGGTAATTGGGAATTTCCGAATGGGTTTTGCAGGATCTGAAAGCATGAAGATTACAGCGCGGGCTTTGCTCGTCACGCTTCTCCTCGCAGGGACCGGCGCGTTCGTTTCCGGTTGCCAGTCGGACAAGGACATCGACATCACCAAGCTCGGCGTTGAGACCGATCCGCCGGAGCAGCTTTACAATCAGGGCCTTGCCAACATCAAGGCAGGCAACATGGGCGAGGCCGGCAAGAAGTTCGATGCCATCACCCGCCAGGAGCCATTCTCGGACTGGGGCCGCAAGGCGCTGGTCATGAGCACGTTCGTCAAGTATCGCACCGGCAACTACGACGAGGCCGTGACGACCGGCAACACCTACATGAAGCAGTATCCGCGTTCCGAGGATGCCGCTTACGTGCAGTATCTGGTCGGCGCCTCCTATGCCAAGCAGATCGTCAGCGTCACGCAGGACCAGCGCGCCTCGCAGCAGACCATCGAGGCGATGCAGAAGGTGATCGACAACTATCCGAAGTCTGAATACGTCGATGACGCCCAGGCAAAGATCCGCTTCGCCAAGGACCAGTTGGCCGGCAAGGAAATGCAGGTCGGTCGCTACTATCTGGAACGCAAGGATTACCTCGCCGCTATCTCGCGCTTCCGCGTTGTCGTCGAGAACTATCCGACCACCAACCAGATCGAGGAAGCGCTGGCGCGTCTCGTCGAAGCCTATTACGCCATGGGCATCGTTGAGGAAGCACAGACTGCCGCTGCCGTCCTCGGCCATAACTATCCCGACAGCCAGTGGTATGCCGACTCGTACAAGCTGCTGAAGAGCGGTGGCGTCGAACCACGCCAGAACGAGGGATCGTGGATCGCACGTGCCGGCAAGAAGCTTCTTCTCGGTAGCAGTTGAGAACCAATAAGAGATGCTGGTCCAGCTTTCGATCCGCGATATCGTCCTGATCGAGCGGCTGGACCTTGCCTTCGAAAAAGGTTTGTCGGTTCTGACCGGCGAGACCGGCGCCGGCAAGTCCATCCTGCTCGACAGCCTGTCGCTGGCCATGGGCGGCCGCGGCGATGGTGGGCTCGTGCGCCACGGCGAGGAACGCGGCCAGATCACCGCCGTCTTCGATGTGGCAATGGACCATGGCGCCCGCAAGCTGCTTCGTGAAAACGGTATCGACGACGAAGGCGACCTCATTTTCCGACGCACCCAGTCTGCGGACGGCCGCACCAAGGCCTATGTCAACGACCAGGCGCTGAGCGTCCAATTGATGCGCCAGGCCGGGCAGCTGCTGGTCGAAATCCACGGCCAGCACGACGACCGCGCTCTCGTCGACACCAACGCCCATCGCACCTTGCTCGATGCCTTTGCCGGTCTCACGGATGAAGTCGTCGCCGTTTCCGGCCTCTACCGCCAGTGGCGCGAATGCGAGCGGGCTCTGAAGAAGCATCGCGACAAGATCGAGCTTGCCGCCCGCGAGGCCGATTATCTTCGCGCCGCCGTCGAGGAGCTGGAAACGCTCTCTCCGCAGGATGGCGAAGAGGACGATCTTGCCGAGCGCCGCTCGAAGATGATGAAAGCCGAGCGCATTGCCGGCGATATTTCAGAGGCCTCCGAGTTCCTGAACGGCAATGCCTCTCCCGTGCCGCATATCGCCTCGCTGGTGCGGCGCCTCGAGCGCAAGAGCCAGGAAGCTCCCGGCCTGCTGGAAGACACCGTCGCCCTGCTGGACGCAGCCCTCGACCAGTTGTCGAATGCGCAGATGGAAGTCGAGGCGGCATTGCGCAAGACCGAATACGACCCGCGCGAACTTGAGCGGGTGGAGGAGCGGCTGTTTGCCTTGCGCGGAGCCGCGCGCAAATATTCCGTTCCGGTTGCCGGCCTGCCTGATCTTGCCGAGAAGATGATTGCCGATCTCGCTGAGGTGGATGCCGGCGAGGAGAAGCTCGCCAAGCTCGATGCCGAACTGGCGGTTGCCAAGGGGCTTTTCGATCGTGCCGCCCAGAGCCTTTCAGAGAAGCGCCATCATGCCGCAACTTCGCTCAGTGACGCCGTGATGGCCGAGTTGCCGGCACTGAAGCTGGAGCGCGCGCGTTTCATGGTCGAGATCACCACCGATCCGGCGGCCGGCGCCGCCGAAGGCATCGATGTCGTCGAATTCCATGTCCAAACCAACCCCGGCACCCGTCCGGGACCGATCATGAAGGTGGCATCGGGCGGCGAGCTGTCACGCTTTCTGCTGGCGCTTAAGGTGGCGCTGGCCGACCGTGGCTCGGCACCGACGCTGGTCTTCGACGAGATCGATACCGGTGTCGGCGGGGCGGTGGCGGATGCCATCGGCCAGCGGCTGAAGCGGCTGTCGGAGAAGGTGCAGGTTCTGTCCGTCACCCATGCGCCGCAGGTGGCGGCCCGCGCTGCGACCCACCTGCTGATTTCCAAGGGCCCGTCTGCCGATGGCTCCGATAAGATCACCACGCGGGTGGCGACGATGGAGCCGGAGGACCGGACCGAGGAAATTGCCCGCATGCTGGCCGGCGCATCGATCACCGACGAGGCGCGGGCCGCCGCTGCACGGCTGTTATCCGGAAACGGCTGAGCGCCGCTGTCGCAGGGTATCTTTTCATCGGCTGGAATTGCTCTAGAAAGATCCACTCAAACTGTGGAGTGATATGGATGCCGAGCGAAGCTATGTCCGTCGAGGATCTGACCGAGGCCGATGCAGCCGCCGAACTGGAGCGGCTGGCGGGCAAGATTGCCCACCACGACGCGCTCTATCACGGCAAGGATGCGCCGGAGATCTCCGACGCCGATTACGACGCCCTCAAGCGGCGCAACGATGCGATCGAGGCGCGCTTTCCTGCGCTGGTGCGAATCGACAGTCCTTCCCGACATGTCGGCGCTGCTCCGTCCGAGACCTTTGCCCAGATCACCCATGCGCGGCCGATGCTGTCGCTCGACAACACGTTTTCGCAAGAGGACGTGCAGGATTTCGTTGCCGGCATCTACCGTTTCCTCGGACGCCTGCCGGACCAGTCGATTGCCTTTACCGCCGAGCCGAAGATCGACGGGCTGTCGATGTCGATCCGCTACGAGAACGGTCGAATGGTGAGTGCGGCGACGCGCGGCGACGGCACGACCGGCGAAAACGTCACTGCCAATATCCGAACCATCAAGGAGATCCCGAACACTCTGCCGAAGGACGCACCAGAGATCGTCGAGGTGCGCGGCGAGGTCTACATGGCCAAGAGCGACTTCCTGGCGCTGAACGCCCAGATGGCGGCGGAGGGCAAGCAGACCTACGTCAACCCGCGCAACACGGCCGCCGGCTCGCTTCGCCAGCTCGACGCCAAGGTGACGGCCAGCCGCAAGCTGCGCTTCTTTGCCTATGCCTGGGGCGAGATGTCCGAGATGCCGGCGGATACCCAGCTTGGCATGGTCGAGGCTTTCGGGCGTTGGGGCTTTCCGATCAATCCGCTGATGAAGCGGTTGGAATCGGTAGCCGATATTCTCAGCCACTATGACGATATAGGCTTGAAGCGCGCCGATCTCGACTACGATATCGATGGCGTTGTCTACAAGGTCGACGACCTCGCGCTGCAGGCTAGGCTCGGCTTCCGCTCGCGCAGCCCCCGCTGGGCGACGGCGCACAAGTTTCCGGCCGAGCAGGCGTTTACGCGACTGACCGCCATCGATATCCAGGTGGGTAGGACAGGCGCCCTGACGCCAGTGGCGCGGCTGGAGCCGATCACTGTCGGCGGTGTGGTTGTCACCAATGCGACGCTGCACAACGAGGACTACATCAAGGGTATCGGCAATGGCGGCGAGGTCTTGCGAGAGGGGCGGGACATCCGGATCGGCGATATCGTCATCGTCCAGCGCGCCGGCGATGTCATTCCGCAGATCGTCGATGTGGTGCTTGAGAAGCGCGATGCCGCAAGCGTCGCCTACGAGTTTCCGAAGGTCTGCCCGGTCTGTGGAAGTCATGCGGTGCGCGAGGTCAACGAGAAGACCGGCAAGCTTGATTCGGTGACGCGCTGCACCGGCGGTTTTGCCTGCCAGGCGCAGGCCAAGGAGCACCTGAAGCACTTCGTTTCGCGCAATGCCTACGATATCGAGGGGCTGGGCGCCAAGCAGATCGATTTCTTTTTCGAAAGCGACGATCCGGCCCTGCAGATCCGCACCGCGCCGGATATCTTTACGCTGGAGGAGCGGCAGAAAGCGTCCTTGACCAAGCTCGAGAATATCGATGGCTTCGGCAAGGTCAGCGTCGGCAAGCTCTATGCCGCCATCAACGGGCGGCGCGAGATCGCCTTGCAGCGTTTCATCTATGCACTTGGCATCCGCCACGTCGGCGAGACCAATGCCAAGCTGCTGGCCCGCTCCTATGGCACATATGAGGCCTTCGGAGAGGCGATGCGCGAGGCAGCGCCGCTGACGGGAGATGCATGGAACGATCTCAATGCCATCGAGGGTATCGGCGAGGTCGTCGCCCGCGCCATCGTCGAGTTCTACAAGGAGCCGCGCAACAGCGAGGTCATCGAGCGACTGCTGCGCGAGGTGCGACCGCAGGATGCCGAGCAGCCCAAGGCCTCCGGCAGTCCGGTGGCCGGCAAGACCGTGGTCTTCACAGGCACGCTGGAGAAGATGACGCGCGACGAGGCCAAGGCTAAAGCGGAAAGTCTCGGTGCCAAGGTGGCAGGCTCCGTCTCGAAGAAGACCGATATCGTCGTTGCCGGCCCCGGCGCCGGCTCCAAGCTCGACAAGGCGCGCGAGCTTGGAGTGCAGACGATGGACGAGGACGAGTGGCTGGCGCTGATCGGGTGAGGCAAGGCCGCAGCCTCCATCATCCTTGCTCGCGCAGGCGCGCCATGGTCAGGGCGTCGACGTAAGACCCGGCGCGGAAGGCGAAGTCCTTCAGCCGGCCTTCCTCGATAAATCCGAAACGCCTGTAGAGCGCGATGGCGGCTGCGTTGTCTGCATAGACGGTGAGTTCGACGCGTCGGATGTTCAGCCAGTTGTCGGCGCAATCCAGCAATGCACCGATGAGCGTGCTGCCGATACCGCGACCGGTGTATGCGTCATGGACGCCCATGCCGATGCTGCCGACGTGTTGCCGTCGCCCCTCGAACCGGCGCAGACCCGCGTTTCCAACGATTTTTCCGTCGAGGACGGCAACCAGACTGGGCGATCCCGGCTCAGGTTTTGCCAGCCAGCGACGGGTATCGTCCGTCGTCTGATAGGGCAGGCGCAGCGTGCCTGCGCGAAAGCCGGGCAGGTTGGCGATTGTCGCGATACCCTCGGCATCATCTACTTCGGCCGCGCGGATCAGCAGTCCTTCGGGAGGTGTTTTAGAACGCGATTTGTCAGAACTCGGCGTCTCGTTCACGGGGTCTCTCCTTGTTTGGCCAAGGAGAGCCGGTTCCCAAACCCTGCTCGCCTCGGGCAGGGTTGTCGGGATGATCGGTCGGGTTTCAGCCCGGCAACGCGTCCCCACACCCTGGAAGGGTGGTGGTGATGTGAAGCATGACGTTGTTGAGCGATCCGATCATCCACCCAGATTTCCTCAGCATCGGAAGAATGTCAACCTCGCTGCCAAATTGCTTCAAGGCTCAAGCCTCGCTACTACTGTGCGATAAGACGAATCGGACACCACCCTTGAAAACCATCGCCATCGATTTCGAGACTGCCAACGAGCAGCGCGGGAGCGCCTGTTCGGTTGGACTGGCGTGGATCGAGGACGGGCGTGTGGTGCGGGTAGAGGAGCGGCTGATCCGCCCGAAGGACATGCGGTTTTCGGGTTTCAACATCGCCATTCACGGCATCCGGCCTGAGCATGTCGAGGATGCGCCTTCGTTTCCCGAGGTGATGGAGGAGTTCCAGGAGGACTTTCGCGGCGCGACGATGATCGCCCATAATGCGTCCTTCGATTTCAGCGTCTGGCGGGCAAGCCTCGATCACTACCGGCAATCCTATCCGGAGCTGTTCTATCTCTGCAGCCTGAAGATGGCGCAGCGGATCTGGCCGCAGCTCCTGTCGCACCGGCTGAATGTGATCGCCGAGCATCTGGCGCTGAGGTTCAAGCATCACAATGCAGCTGAAGACGCGGCCATCTGTGCCTCTGCCGCCATCGAGATGGCGAAGGCGGTGAAGGCCGTCGATGTCGGCGGTATTCCGGCCGCAATCGGCATGACGATCGGCCGCCTGACGTCGCGCGGCTACGAGCCCTGCACCTGCCGCAAGCGCTAACGTCTCTCCTTGCAAAGATCCGCCTGCGACATATCTTCGGCGCTGGATCAACAAGGAGTTTTCCATGCGCCGTTTCGCTCTCGCCGCTGCTTCAATTCTCACGCTCATCGCCGGCACGGCCTCGGCCGAAGTCGTCGGCAAGGTCGGCGTCGACTGGACGGGTAACGACATCCTCATCGATGCCGTTCCCGACCCGGAAATCAGTGGCGTCACCTGCCACGTCACCTATTTCGACCGGGGCGTGATCGACCGTCTGCGCAAGGGTAAGTGGTTCGAGGACCCGTCCAACAACTCTATCGCCTGCCGCCAGACGGGTCCGATCCAGATCAACGATATCAACCTGTCAGAGGGCGGCGAGGAGGTCTACAAGTCCGGCATGTCGCTGATCTGGAAGAAGCTTGTCGTCAACCGGATCTATGACAAGAAGAACGACACGCTGATCTATCTCGCCCATTCGCGCGAACTGACGGATGGCTCGGCAAAGATGTCGATCTCGACCATCCCGCTCTACGGCCAGACCGTGACCTGGACAAAAGGCAAGCCCGCTCCCTGACCCATCCCATACGAAAACGGCCCGACGCTTGCGCATCGGGCCGTTGGATAAAACGGGGTAGTCAGGCTCAGGCGGCCTGTGCCAGTTCGTCGGCGATGACGGTGTCGAGGTTGAGGAAGCAGACCATCGTCTTTTCCAGGGCGACGATGCCACGGCAGAAAGCGCGTTGGGCTTCCGGGATGATTTCCGGTGCCGGCTGCAGGTCTTCGCTCTTGATGGTCATCATGTCCGACACCTGCTCGACGAGCAGGCCGACCAGCTTGCCGGCGATGTCGGTGACGATGATGGCAGAGCGCTCCGACGGCTCGGTCATCTTCATGCCGAGGCGGCAGGACATGTCGATGACGGGGATAACCGCGCCGCGAAGGTTGATGAGACCGAGAACGTAGGGTGGCGTGTGTGGCATCGGCGTGACTGGCGCCCAGCCGCGGATTTCGCGGATCGCCATGATGTCGATGCAGAATTCCTGATCGGCAAGGTGAAACGAAACGATTTCCAGGTAGGCACCCGACTGTTTGATGGCGTTCGACATGTGAAGTTCTTTCCGGAGCGTCTGAGCGGAATCATTGAGGTTTGCCGTTGAAAAACATGTTGACCGAGACTGGTTACGATCAGCTTAACGTTGTGCGGATTTCCAAGGTATCGCGCATATTCGATATGGGTGACAGCGTGTTGAATTGCGGTTGGTCGCCCGAAGCGGTATCCCTGCAGCCTCTCAACAGGTAGTCCATTGGACGGGCCGCTTTGGCATCGGGAATCGATCATGAAAAAACTGCGTATTGCGATCTGGGTCCTGGTTGCGTTGATGGCCGGGTTCCTCGGGGCAGGGTCGTTATATTTCACCAGATCGCCTGAATCCGCTGCTGCAGGCGGCCCCTTCGGCGTTCCCTTCACCCTCGTGGCGCAAAATGGCCAGCCAATCACCGAGAAGGCATTCCGCGGCCGGCCGTCGGCGGTCTTCTTCGGCTACACGCATTGCCCCGACGTCTGCCCGACGACGCTCTTCGAAATGGATGGCTGGCTCCAGAAGGTCGATCCGGATGGATCCAAGCTCGGGGCCTATTTCGTCACCGTCGATCCAGAGCGCGACACGCCTGCCATCATGAAAGAATATGTCTCCAACGTTTCGCGCCGCATCACCGGCATTTCCGGGCCGACCGACAAGGTGACCGAGATGGTGCACGGTTTCCGGGTCTATGCAGTCAAGGTGCCGCTCGACGCCAAGGATCCGAATGGCGACTATACGATGGACCATTCGGCATCTGTGTATCTTCTGGACGCAGAGGGCCGGTTTGCAGGAACGATTGCCTATCAGGAAAATCCGGATACGGCCGTCAAGAAGCTGCAGAACCTGATCAACAAGGGCTAGGCGGGGTGCCTGGGCCGGACCTGTCGGTCTGTCGGTTGTACGATCCACGATACGTCAGGTAGGCAAGAGCCGCAGCGCCCGATGAGCTTTGTGACCATGAACCCGCCTGTAATGCGGCTTCCCGTCGTCCGCCGCTTGCTTTTGCGCCATGTCGCGAGGTACGACACCTGCAAACCGCCATCGACCGGCTGGACTGAACGACGATGAGAGACCGAAGCGTTGAATGAGATTCGCCTGTATGTGACGACGACCGAGCGCGATGCCGAGCGGATCCTAGACCTGATGACGCCTGTCTTCGAAGACGAGGAGCTGCCGATTGCAACCTCCGAGATCGACGAGAAGAAGGACATCTGGGAAGCCTCGATCTACCTCTATGCGGATCAGGAAGAGGACGTTCGCCCCCGGTTCGAGGCGCTGCTGGCCGAGGCCTATCCGGGTCTTGCGATCGACAAGGAAATCATCCCCGACGTCGACTGGATCGCCCGCTCGCTCGATGGCCTGAAGCCGGTGCGCGCCGGTCGCTTTGTCGTCCATGGCTCCCATGATCGCGACAAGATCCGCGCCAGCGAGATCGCTATCGAGATCGACGCCGGCCAGGCCTTCGGTACGGGCCATCACGGCACGACTGCCGGCTGCCTCGAAACCATCGAGATGGTCATGCGCAGCCGACGCGTCCGCAATGCGCTGGATCTCGGCACCGGCAGCGGCGTGCTGGCCATTGCCGTGCGGAAACTTAAGAATATTCCGGTGCTGGCCACCGACATCGATCCCATCGCGGTTCGGGTCGCCCGCGAAAACGTCGTGCGCAACGGCATAGCCTCTGGAATTTCGCTCGAAACCGCTCCCGGATTTCACTCGACGGCCTTTTCCCGGCATGGGCCTTTCGACCTGATTATCGCCAACATCCTTGCGCGGCCGCTGATCCGCATGGCGCCGCAGCTTGCCAACCACCTTGCTCCCGGCGGGTCCGTCATCCTGTCCGGTATCCTTGCAGCCCAGCGCTGGAAGGTGATTGCCGCCTATAACGGTGCGCGGTTGCGCCATGTCCGTACCATCTGGCGCAACGGCTGGGTGACAATCCATCTCGACCGCGGCTGAGCCTTGATGGTCTCGCGCAGCGATTCCGGCCTTCTTACCAAGCTCTTGAATATACTCCAAAATGCAAAAGGCGACACCAGAGGTGTCGCCTTGCAGATCAGTGTTACCTGATCATGTCCGCGAGCAGAGGGGAGGAAATGCTCAAGCGGGCGTCTCGCATTCTCGTCAGTCGTCGGCCGGGAGGAGAAGCCGTGTCGACCGATCCTAGAATGCGTAGCTGGTGTTCGTGTTGCGCACGTCGCCGCGGCTTACGCCGATGATCCGGGAAGCTTCGCTGTCTGCAACGCGCAGGGCGCCGATTACGTGACGTACGGTCCGGCGTTCGCCAGCCTGCATCGGGCTGCTGTATGCGAAACGGGGAGTGTTCATAGTCGTATTCCTTTTGGGTGGGTTGCTTTCAACCCTTGTGATACACCCCTTATAAACTATCCCGCACTGCAGCACAGATTTAATGCGGAATGGGAGCTATGCGTTTATGTTATGGGGATTGTCGTGATTGAGTCATAATCGCTCGATTCTGCCCATGAAATAGGCGTAGTCGTTAACGGGCATTAACAGGCATTAATGCGAGGGCCAGTCTCGCAATGGCGCCGAATTGGGATAACATGCAGGCAACCGCCCAAGGCGGATTCGCTTTGTCAGCATTTGGATGCCCCATGTTCCAGTCTTTTGATGTCACTTCCACACCGCAGTTCGGCCGTGAACGCGTCGAGGGGCTTCGAGCCTCGTTTGCAGCTCTCGGGATCGATGCATTTCTGGTGCCGCGCGCCGATGAGTTCCAGGGCGAGTATGTGCCCGCCTGCTCGGAGCGACTGGCGTGGTTGAGCGGCTTCACCGGTTCAGCCGGCGTGGCGCTGGTAACGCAATCGCAGGCCGTTGTTTTCGTCGATGGCCGCTACACGACTCAGCTGCTGGAGCAGGTGGATACGACAGTGTTTTCCGGTGGGGATCTCGTCGGAGAACCGCCGCATCAGTGGCTTACGAAGCACGCCGCCAAGGGGCTTCGGCTCGGGATCGACCCGTGGCTGCACACCGGCGCGGAAGTGCGACGGCTGGAAAAGGCGTTGGGCGAGATCGGCGGCACGATTGTGTTCCTGCCGCACAATCCGCTCGATCGCCTGTGGACAGACCGCCCTGCCGAGCCGCTCGGACCCGTGACCATCCAGACGGTGGAGCAGGCGGGCGTGCTTGCCAGCGAGAAGATCGGCGCTATTGCACGGCTTCTGGAAGAGAAGAACTGCGCGGCCGTGCTGGTCACGGATCCCTCGTCGATCGCCTGGATCTTCAATATTCGCGGCAATGACGTGCCGCATACACCACATCCGCTCGCCCGGGCGATCATTCATGCCGGCGGCAGGGCAGAGCTGTTTCTCGACAAGCGCAAGACCAATATCGAGGCGGAAGCCTATCTGGCGCAACTTTGCCAGCAACTTCCCCCGTCCGATCTGATCGAGAGGCTGAATGAAGCTTCCGCCAATGGCGCGCGCGTAATGGTCGACCCGGATCTGGCAGCGCAGGCTCTGACCGATATTATCCGCAGCGTCGGTGGCGAGGTTGTCGAGGGTAGCGATCCCGCACGGCTGCCGCGTGCCCGCAAGAACCAGGCGGAGCTGAATGGCTCGGCTGCTGCCCATCTGCAGGACGGCGCGGCGATGGTGACCTTCCTCCATTGGCTGGAGACGCAGAAGCCGGCGACAGTTTCCGAGATCGACGCAGCTCGTAAGCTCGAGGCCGTCAGGGCCGAAGTCGGCCAGGCGATGCAAAATCCGCTGAAAGACCTGTCATTCGACACGATTTCGGGAGCCGGCGAGCATGGCGCCATTATCCATTACAGGGTGACGACGGAGAGCGACCGGCTGCTGCAGGCTGGCGAACTCTACCTACTCGACTCGGGCGCTCAATATATCAACGGCACAACCGACATCACCCGTACCGTTGCCGTCGGCACCGTGCCGGAGGAGCAGCGACAGTTCTTCACGCTGGTTCTGAAAGGCATGATCGGCATCAGCACGGCGCGCTTTCCGGTCGGCACGCGCGGCTGCGATCTCGATCCGCTGGCCCGCATCGCGCTCTGGAAGGCCGGCGCCGACTATGCCCACGGCACCGGCCATGGCGTCGGCTCGTTCCTGTCGGTGCATGAAGGCCCGCAGCGCATTGCCCGTCTCTCGACGCAGGAACTGCTGCCCGGCATGATCCTGTCGAACGAGCCTGGCTACTATCGTCCCGGCAGCTTCGGCATCCGAATCGAAAACCTCATCTATGTCCGCGATGCGGAGCCGATCGACGGCGGCGATATCGACATGCTGGGTTTCGAGACGCTGACCTTCTGCCCCATCGACCGCAGCCTGATCATCGCAGAATTGCTAACCCATGACGAGCTTCACTGGCTTAACGACTATCACGCGCGCACCCGTGAGGCGCTGATGCCGCTTATCCATGACGCCCAGGTGCGCAGCTGGCTGGAGAATGCGACGCTGCCGCTCGGCCACTGAGGCCGAACTTTTCACGCGAAGTCAGGGTTAGGCGCCGATGAACTGGCGCCAGACCATGACGACGATCCAGCCGGTGACGAGCATTGCGCTGGCCGGCAGATAAAGGCCGACCAATCCTGCGGCTACCAGCGCCACCTTGAGGTCGATGCCGCCGTTGAAGAAGGTGGGGGCCATCAGCGCTGTCAGCACGGCGGCGGGCACGGCGTTGAGGGCGGCCTCCATGCGCGGCGGGATGCGGGTCATTCGGGTGATGAGAACGTAGCCGCCGATGCGCGTCAGGTAGGTTACGCCGGCAGCCGCGAGTATGAGCAACAGCATGTGGGGATCGAATTGCGTCATTGTTACACCTCGTGGTTTTCGACTGCGAGGTCGGGCTTGCGGTTGCTTTTGACCGGCGGCAGCAGGGCTGCCAATGCGACGCCGGCAAGCGCGCCGATGCTGACATGCCAGGGCGAGCCGACATAACGGTAGGCGACGACAGCGGCAACGGCGCTGGCAGCGACGACGGGCAGGAAATTGTCGCGCTTGCGGAAGCCTATGACGATGCCGAGAAAATAGAGGGGCAGCAGCACATCAAGGCCGATCGAGCGGGGATCGCCGATCAGGCTGCCCAGCAGGCCGCCGATGAAGCTTGCGAATACCCAGGGAATATAGACCATCAACGCAAGGCCGATATACCAGGAAAAGCTGACCTGCTTGCCGGCTTCGCCGCGTTTCACCGTCTCGGCAAACTGTGGATCGACCAGCAGGAAGAAGGTCAGGGCCTTCTGGATGCCATTAAAGTGCCTGATGTAGCGGGCAATCGCCGCCGAATAGAGGATATGGCGAAAGTTGACCGCCAGGATCGACAGGACGATCAGCCAGGCGGCGACGTCGTGACCGAAGAGATCGAGGCCGACCAGCTGGCTGGCACCGGCGTAGACGATGCCGCTCATTAATGTCAGTTCGCCGAGCGACAGGCCGTGGCCTTGGGCGATGGCGCCGAACAGGGCGCCGAAGGGTGTGGAGGCAAGGCCTACGAGGATACCGCCGCGCAGTCCCTCCTGAAAGTCCGCGCGATTCATCTCAAGCCCTGCGTTATTTCCGGTTGCGGGCTTCCCTGTAAGGCGAGGGGCTGGCAGCGGCAACTGAATTTCCTTGATCGATGGATCGATTTCGCTGAACCTTGCGGCGCGCAAGGAGGGCACAGATGAAGAAGATCATTCTACCCAAGGAGGAGAAGGCCGCTGCCGTCACGCGCATCCGCGAATATTTCGCCGACGAACTCGACCAGACCATCGGCGTGCTGCCGGCCGAATTCCTGCTGGAATTTTTCGCCAACGATATCGGCGCATTCTTCTACAACCAGGGTCTACGCGACGCCCATGCGGCGCTGACGAAGCAGATGGAGGATTTCGGCGAGGCGATCTATCTGCTCGAGCGGGAACGCAATGACGGGACCTGATGTATTGAGTCAGCTTTTAGGCTGAAACGTATGTTCCGGCCCGGGAAACGACCGCGCCTTCACGTCTTCCGCATAGGCTGCGGCGGCTTCCGATATCAGCGGCGCGAGATTGGCGAAGTGCTTGACGAAGCGCGGTTTGAAATCGCTGAACAGGCCGAGCATGTCATCGGACACGAGCACTTGGCCGTCGCAGGCAGGCGAGGCGCCGATGCCGATGGTGGGAATCGACAGGCTCGCGGTGATCTCGCGAGCCAGCGGCTCAACCGTGCCTTCGATAACGATGGCAAAGGCGCCAGCCTCTCCGATGGCGGCGGCATCGTCACGAATCTTGTCCGATTCCTTGTCCGAGCGACCAAGTGCGCGGTATCCGCCGTTGGTGTTGACCAACTGCGGCATCAGGCCGACATGGCCGAATACGGGAATGCCGCGTGCGGTGAGGAAGGCGACGGTCTCGGCCATTTCCCGTCCGCCCTCGAGCTTGACGCCGTCGCAGCCGGTTTCCTTCATGATGCGGGCAGCGCTCAGGAATGCCTGTTCCTTAGAGGCCTGGTAGGTGCCGAAGGGCAGGTCGACGATGACGCAGGCATGGGCGACGCCGCGCATCACGGCCTGGCCGTGGGCGATCATCATCTCCAGCGTGACGCCGACCGTGGTCGGCAGGCCGTAGAGCACCATGCCGAGCGAATCGCCGACCAGCAGCAGGTCGCAGTGAGGATCGAGCAGACGCGCCATCGGCGTCGTGTAGGCCGTGAGCGCTACGACAGGGCGCGTGCCCTTCATCGCTTCGATGCGGGCTGGTGTGATGTGCTTGGCGGAGGTCATGGCACTCATGTCAGGCGGCCTTTTCGCTGCGGGCGTTGATTTGACCGATGACGCGGTTGTCCAGCAGCCGGGTTGTTCCGATCCGCACGAAGAGGGCGACGAGTATCGGGCTTTCGCCGGTGGCCGCCAGGGGTTTTAGAGTTTGCGGATCGCGCACGGCGACCACTTCGGGTGTGGCGAGCGGCTCGCGCGCGATGAAGTCTGTGAGGGCACTTTCCAGCGCTGCGGGATCCCGGACGCCCGCCGCGTAGAGGCGTTCGGCTTCTGCGAGCGCTTGAGGCACGATGACGGCAGCGGCGCGCTCATCGGCGGTGAGGTAGCTATTGCGCGATGACAGCGCCAGGCCATCGATATCGCGCACCGTCGGGACAGCGACGACGGTCACCGGCTGCGCCAAATCCTCCACCATGCGGCGGATCAGGGTCACCTGCTGGAAATCCTTCTCGCCGAAATAGGCCTTGTTGGGCTGGACGATGTTGAAGAGCTTGGTCACGACGGTGGCGACGCCGGCAAAGTGGCCGGGACGCACAGAGCCCTCGAGTTCGGTGCCGAGCGCCGGCACGTCGACGACGGCTTCCATCGGTCTTGGATACATGTCTGGAGGCGTCGGGGCGAAGAGATAATCGACCCCGGCCTCGCGCAACATGGCGCTGTCACGCTCGAAATCGCGCGGATATTTCGCCAGATCCTCGCCGGCGGCAAATTGCAGCGGATTGACGAAGATTGAGGTGACGACGATGTCGTTTTCGCTCCGCGCCCGGCGGACAAGTTCCAGGTGTCCGGCATGCAAATAGCCCATGGTCGGCACAAGGCCGATGCGGTGTCCGGCGCGCAGATGCGGCAGAAGCCTGGCGCGCATCTCCGCAATGGTGCTTGTCACATCCATAGATCACTCCTCCCCACGCAGGGCGAAACCGAAGTCCCGCGAGCCGGCCATGCATCCCATCCACGAAACGGCAGGCTCTCCTAGCGCGCCGCGCTGCCAAAGGCAATTCGGCGCTTCGTCCGGAACCTGCGCTGCCAACCACGGAATGAGAGGCGACTTAGCATTTTCGTCAGCTTTTTGCGCTTATCTCGTCGGATGGCGAAGATCGTGGCTTTGGCGGCATATTTCTATCAGGCGGCGGTGGCATTCGGGCTGCTGATCGTCGTCGCCCACTGGCTGTCGCCTGCCGATTATTCTGCCTATTCGCTGTTTATCTCCATCAGCCAGTTTGCAGCGATCCTCTGTTTCGAATGGATCCGCTTTGCCTGCAGCCGGTTCTATCCCGGCCAGACGGGGAGCGAGCCAACAGAACGGCGCGCTCTGAAGGTCGAGTTTGCCGCCTGCGCGCTCATCTGCGTGGTCGCAGCTGCGGTGTCGATCCTGTTTGCCGTGCCTGTCGGCGTGGCGCTGGTTGGCGGTCTTGTGGCGATCTTTCAAGGCGCGAGCGACCTACACCTGACGATGTTGCGCTTCCGCCAGGAATTTCGCACCTTTTCGAGGCTTCAGGGATCGCGCGCCACAATCCTCGCCGTGGGCACGCTCAGCGGCGCGCTGTTGGCCCCGACCTTCATGGCGGCGATCGTGGGGCTGCTGGCCGGCTATGTGGTCTATACGCTACTGGCGGTGGCGCTGACCCGCAGCGTCTCGCCGGAGCGCGCAAGCTTCGACGCTACCGTTGCCCGCAAGCACTTCGTCTATGGCAGCGTCGCTGCCGGCGCCTCAGTCGTCGGCCTGCTGGCGCCACTCGGCCTGAAGGCGATCCTGACCAGTGTCCTCGGGCCAACCGCTGCTGCCGGGGCGCTGCTGGCGCTCGATCTGCTGCAGCGGCCCTTCGTGCTCATCGTCTCGGCGCTGCAGGCGATCCAATACCCCGATGTTGTGGCACTTTACGACCGGGACGGCAAAACCAGCGCTTTCAAGGCGCAACTCGGTGCCTATTACTCGCTGCTGACCGGCTTTACGCTGATGACGGCTGCCGGCATTTTTGCCCTGTTGCAACCCATCGGCTTGTTCGTTATCGCGCCTGCTCTCCGGGACGGGTTCATGAGTGCTGCACCTTTCGTCGTCGGGCTGGCGCTTTGCCGGGCGCTGACGCTCAACATGCTGCCGACACCGGCGCATCTTCGGCACCGGCTTCTGTCCATCTTCCTTCTGTCGGCCGTCGATTGCTTGTTGCTGAACGGCGCTACGCTGGCGGCGTCAGCGATGCTTGGCGATGCAAGCGGACCGTTGATGGCGGGCGGCATGGTCGGTGCATTGCTGGCTATGGTGGTTGGTATCAGGGTGCTGGTGACGCTGCCGTTCGATTTCGTTTGGCAGCCAGTAGCTTTTGCGGCAGTGGGGCTTGCCATCCCGGTCGTGGCCACTGCCGGCTACGCGCATGCGCTCTGGTCCTCGGTGGCTGTCGGCGTGGTCGGCGGCGGCGTCTTTTGCCTCGCCGGGTTGTACAGCTATTTCAGGCGGCTGTTCAGCGCGGCGGCAACCTCCTAGTCATGGCTTACAGGGCGGCCAGCATGTCCAGGATGCGGCCGGCGCTTGTATCCCAGGAAAAACGACCGACATTGATCCGGCCGGCATCCTGCAAAGACTGGTGCAGGGATGGATCGTCGCAGATGCGGCGCATCGCGTCGGTCAGTTCCTCCTGTCTGGTCGGATCGAAATAGAGGGCGGCAGTGCCGCAGGCTTCGCGCACGGTCGGGATATCTGCCGCGAGGACCGGGCAGGCTTGTGTCATGGCCTCCAGCGGCGGAATGCCGAAGCCTTCGTAGAGGCTCGGGAAGACGAAGGCGGTCGCGTGGCGTTCCAGCGCCACGATCTCGGCATCGGTCAGCCTGCCGGGATAGAGGATGCTGCCGGTCGAGGCCGCGTCTTTCGATTTGAAAACGCTCGGCGCGCTGCCGCCGACCACGACCAGCTTCTGGCCGGTGTTGCCAAGGGCTTCGAAGGCGCGGATGGCAAACTCCAGGTTCTTGTTGGGCTTCATGGTGCCGACCAGCAGGAAGAAGCCGTTCGTGGAGAGGGCGAGCCGGTCGATGATCCCGGTATCCGGCGCAATGGCGGCAAAATGATCAACCGCGTTGTAGACGACATCGATACCGGCGGCCGGCACCTTGAAGACAGAGGCGAGTTCGCGGCGGGAAAACTCCGAGACCGTGGCGATCTTTGCCGTCCGGGTCAGGGCAAAGCCGAGAGCGGCGTGCAGCAGCCGGTAGCTGCGCTTGAAGGAGCCCGGATGGCGGAAGATCGTCACGTCATGAATGACAACCGCCTGGCGCCGGTGCAGCAGCGGGCCGCTGCCGCCGAAGCCCAGCAATCGGCCTTTGCGGGCATGAGCGTAAAGCGCTGTCTGTTCCCACAGGTGCCCGGGCCCCCGGCCGAACGCATCGACGCGGATGGCCTGAAGATCGAGATCAACCGCAGTGCCATCGGGGACAGCGAGGCGCCAGTCGACCCCTTTCAAGGCTTCTGGCACGGTGCCGGCTGCGATCCTTGCATCCAGCGCCAGTGTCAGTTCCCTTGCGAAGCGTTGCACGCCCGAAAGGGGCTGCGTCAGAAAGCGGCCGTTGATGGTGATGGTTTGCACGGCAATGGCCCCATGGCGTTTCCGCCACATTCGGCGATCTTCGTGAAGGAAGGTTTAGCGCCTCCGCCGATCGCTCAGGCGTTGAGCGCCTCGGCGCTGTCGATGATCGCCACGCCGCGCGTGCGCATTTCGTCGATGGCGGCCTTTACGCCGGCAGGGTCGATGCCGCGGCTGGCGTCCTCGATGAAGCGCACCCTGACGCCCGGCAGCATCTCGACGGCATCGATTGCGGAGAACTTGACGCAGTAATCGGTGGCGAGGCCGCAAAGATCGAGTCCAGTGACCTGCCGCTCGCGCAGGTAGTCGGCGAGGCCGGTCAGGGCCGCCTGATCGTTGTCGCGGAACGCGGAGTAGCTGTCGACCTCAGGGTTCTGGCCCTTCTGCTGGATGAAATCGATGGCGCCGGCGTGGAGGTCGGGATGGAGGGCGGCGTCCGGGGTATCCTGGACGCAATGGTCCGGCCACATCATCTGCGGTTTGCCGGAGAGCATGCCCATGTCGAAAGGGTTCTTGCCGGGATGGGAGGAGGCAAAGCTGCCATGGCCTTCGGGGTGCCAGTCCTGCGAGGCGACGACAAGGTCGTACTTGCCGCTGTCGATCAGTCTGTTGGCGACGGGCACGATCTCGTCGCCCTCTGGAACGGCGAGGTTTCCGCCCGGGCAGAAGCCGGTCTGGATATCGATCAGCAGCAGGGCCTTCATCTCACGTCCTTCTATCCATGTCTTGGCGCACGATGCCAAGACGGCGCGGAAGGATCAAGTGCTTTGCGCCCCGCACAGGGTGCGAGGCGCATTGGGTTCAGGGTGTCAGCGCAGCTTGTGACCCTTGATGCCGTAGAATGCGATGTAGATGTAGCAGAGCACGGGCATCAGGAAGGCGAGGTGGATGCCAATGGTATCGGCAAGACCGCCCTGAATGACCGGCAGGATGGCGCCGCCGACGATGGCAAGGCAGAGGATGCCGGAGCCCTGGCTGGTGTATTTGCCGAGGCCTTCGAGCGCCAGGCTGAAGATCGTCGGGAACATGATCGAGTTGAACAGCCCGACCAGCAGCACGGCCCACATGGCGACATGTCCGGTAGTAAGCACGGTGATGAGCAGCAGGATGGCAGCGAGAGCGGCGTTGAATGCCAGAGCCTTGCCGTCATCGACGTAGCGCATGGCAACGGCGCCGATGAAGCGGCCGATCATCGCACCGCCCCAGAAATAGGCGACGTAATGGGCAGCATCCGATTCCGACAGGCCGCCAATGTCGGACTGGCTGAAGAAGTTGACGAGGAAGCTGCCGATGCTGACTTCAGCGCCAACATAGAGGAAGATGCCGACGGCGCCGAGGACGAGATGGCGATACTGCCAGGCCGATCCGGTATCGCCGGGCTTGTTGACGGTTTCATCGCCCTGGACGTTCGGCAGCTTCAGCGCGGCAAAGACGGCTGCCAGCACCAGAAACGCGATGGCAAGGATCATGTAGGGGAATTTGACCGTGCTGGCTTCAGCCAGATGGATGGCGTCGAGCTGTTCCGGCGTCGCGGTGCTGAGATCGGCTGTTGCCGCCGAGAGGATCAGGAAGGCGCCGAAGATCGGCGCGATGGTGGTGCCAAGCGAATTGAAGGCCTGGGTCAGTGTCAGGCGGGCGGCGGCCGTTTCAGGCTTGCCGAGGACGGTGACATAGGGGTTGGCGGCAACCTGCAGAACGGTGACGCCGGCGGCGAGCACGAAGAGTGCGCCGAGGAACAATGCGTAGATGCGGTAGCTGGCGGCGGGGATGAACAGCGCGCATCCGATAGCGGCAATGACGAGGCCGACGACGATGCCCCATTTGTAGCTGATGCGCTTGACCAGAGCGCCGGCCGGCAGCGAGACGATGAAGTAGGCGCCGAAGAAGCAGAGCTGGATGAGCATCGATTGCGTATAGTTCAGCTGAAAGACGTTTTTCAGGTGCGGAACCAGAATATCATTCAGGCAGGTGATGAAGCCCCACATGAAAAAGAGAGAGGTGAGCGCAATAAGCGCAAATTGATAATTCTGTCCCGCCGGCGCCTTGGCACCTTCGGAGACAGCGCTGTTTGTTGTTATACCAGCCACTTTATTGATCCTCAAAACTGTTGTCGCCGCGCCTGAAACGTTTCAGGCCCTGCCGGGCGGCAGATTGGCAGCGGCCCGCTGAAAATCCGCAAAAGAGCGCGGGAGGCAGGGCCGTAGGCGACGATATAAAGCAGTCAGCGACAATTGGTAGCACCGCAGCATTGTGTTTTTTGCAGTGCAGCATAGCGTCAGGATTGAGGCTTGGGGGTGTCGAACCGGTGGCGGCTGATGGTAATTCAGCGGCAGAGTAGGGTACTGAAACTGCGCTAAGCTGTTGCTTCTTTGCCGTTTTTCTGTTGTCTGCTACAAGCGTCAGATGATCATCAGACCCGAAAATGCCAACGACATTCAGCCGATCCGCGTGCTCGTCACCAACGCATTCGACGGCGCTCCCCACAGCGATGGCGCGGAAGGCGCTATTGTTGACGGCCTTAGAGCCGGAGGCGCTTTAACGGTGTCGCTGGTGGCAGAAAAGGATGGAGAAATTGTCGGCCGTGTCGCCTTTTCTCCAGTCGAAATCCATGGCCAAGCCGTCAACTGGTACGGGCTCGGGCCGGTCGCCGTGCGACCCGACAAGCGGCGACAGGGCCTCGGAGGGAGGCTTATCGAAGCTGGACTTGACCAGATAAAAACCCGTGGCGCGGCTGGATGTGTCGTCCTCGGCGACCCCGGCTACTATGCCCGCTTCGGGTTCAAGGCCGACCCCGCTTTGCGCTTTCCCGGAGTCCCGGCGGAATATTTCCAAAGACTCGACTTTGAAGATGAGACGCGACAAGGCGTTGTGGTCTATCACAGGGCGTTCTACGGAACCTGACCGCTGCCTGCGGGAATGTTCCTAGCCAACCCACGGGAGAACGACATGTCTGCCCTTGACCTCGAGCTTGTCACCCAGCCCAGCGATGACGATTACAACGCAATTCGCCAACCGCTGATCGACTACAATGCTTCAAAGGTGGATGGGCCATGGGGCCCACTCGCAATCCTGCTGCGCGACGAGGCTGGAACGGTGCAGGGTGGTCTATGGGCGAGCTACAGCTATGACTGGCTTTTCGTGGAATTGCTCGTGGTCCCCGAAGCCTTTCGCGGCCAAGGCCTTGGTGCGAGGATGCTGCAACAGGCGGAAGGCTGGGCCAGAGAGCGAGGCTGCGTTGGCGTCTGGCTGGATACGTTCAGCTTTCAGGCGCCAGGCTTCTACGAGAAGCAAGGCTATACCGTCTTCGGCGTGCTCGATCACTATCCGGGCGAGATGCAGCGGTTCTTCCTGCGCAAGATGCTGTGATTTTTTCTCGAGGACTGCGGATCAGCTTCTATGGATATGCAAGGTGGTGACACCGTCGGCCGGTCATAATGCTGCACCTTGACAATTATCCGGTACCTTACCATCGCTAGCTTTATCGCAAAGGTCGCGTGTCTGCTTCGCTTGGAGCGGCCACGGCTGCTTCGGTGAGTGTGTTGCCGCGATCAGTTGAGCCAACCACCAATTGCAGTCATTCTGTCCCCACCCTGACCTTGTCATGCTGAACAAGCACCTTATTTGGTGCCT
Organism: Rhizobium sp. B21/90; assembly: GCF_019355815.1. Lineage (NCBI taxonomy): Bacteria > Pseudomonadati > Pseudomonadota > Alphaproteobacteria > Hyphomicrobiales > Rhizobiaceae > Rhizobium > Rhizobium sp. B21/90. The sequence continues at coordinate 1,785,345 of NZ_CP072162.1, forward strand.
CTGAAGGTGCGATGAGCAGACAGGCTGGATGGGGTGACCTCGATAATGCGCGTTGCAAAAAGGTTGCCTCTCCGGAAGTATCGTCTCCTGATTGCCCTCCTTTTTGCAAACATATTATCGTTTTTCTGCGTAACGCAGTTCGCCAACGCAGGCATTTTTGACGCCTTTGGCAGCAGGGCCGTCTTCTGCCAGCCTAAAGATCGACAATGTGTCCTCGATGTAGCACTCGACATAGCGATCAAGGATTTCAGCAGCCGCGATCCGATTGCCGAAGCCGCTCCACATGCAACGCGGGCCGGCAGGCTTTATGCGCTTGTTCCGCCAGATCAGTGGCAGGCGGTTCGGCAACGCTGGCAGGCGGCGGGAGCAGATGAGGCTTTCTTCGCCACTCTAGACAAGACCAGCTGGCCTCTCCTTCCATCGGACTGGCTGACTGCTGACCTCCTTGAGGAAGCTTTGGACAGCCAAGAGGGGCCTGATAGGACGAACTTTGCCGACTTCGTTGAGTTCGCCTTTCCCGTTTTGCTTAAGAAAGAACGCGCGGCTACGCTTTCTCTTTGGGACGAGCACGTAGAGATGCTCTGGAACGATGCGTTCGATACCGTCACGCTGGTTTTCGACTGGATGGCAAATAATGATGTGGATGCGCTGGAGCGTTATGCCAGCCGCTATAATTTTCCGCAGTCCGCGACTTATGATCCGAGGGAGGGGCTGAGCCGGGCCGCTGCACGTTTCTGTGATAACGGCAATCATGAGCCAGGGGAGCGCATCCTCGCACTGCTTGAGAAGGAGAAGCAGGGCTGGAAGCTGGAGAGAGAGAAACAGGCGATAGACTGGTCTCGGCAGACCACTGGTGTGCTTGCTTGCCGAGGCGAGCAGGCTGCGCTTGACCTTGTTGATCCTGTCCTGGCGCAGATGCAGACGGATGTGCGCGAGGCCAAAGAAAAATACAAGAACCCGCAGGAACAGGCCTTCGTTGTTGGCGTGATCCGCAGCGAAGTTGCAGAGGGTCTGATACAACCGCTGGCGTTGCACTTCGAAGAGGCCGGTCAACACGATCAGGCGGTGAAGGTGTTCGCCCGACTGCCTGTACAGCAGTCAGCGATGATGCTCAGCGACATTGCTGAAAAGGGCATTTATGGCATGGAGTTCCTTCAGCAGTCGTTTGCCGAATTTATGGAGGTTCACCGTGAAGATGCCTTCTACGATACCGACAGAAGCAAGGCACTGACTTGGTATCTCGAAAAATATGATGGCAGCGAGGCGGGGCCGGGCCTCGAACGTGAGGCCGAGGCGATCGACATGGCTGGCGAGATCTGGCCCAACCCTGTAGCGCGGCAGGCCGCTGAAAAGGCACTAAAGACGCTTGCCGATAGGGCTAATGAAGATCGTCGGGCGAAGCAGAGCGCGCTTGATCGAGCACGCCTAAGGTTGGGGGCGTTCGAAAAACGCAGGCGGGGTTGCGAGATCCCTGACACCGCGCTCACGGAAATGCTTGCCAATGCTGGCGGCTATGATTTTGCTGAGCAGCGCAGCGAGATGTTGATCGACTACCTGAGCTATCTGGATACAGACAAGAACGGCGAAAGCCGCGGGGATTGCATTATTCATTAAGGCGGCGGCGCAATTAAGACGCAGCGATCACGCCCAGCCCTCAGGTGCCGTGTCGTCCTACATTTTGCCACACCGCTTCAATATTAGGTCCTGATTGCGCCAGATCGTTGGATATCGTATCCCGGATATATCGTCGAGATCTTGGATTACCTAAGGCTAACGGCGAAGCAGGACGGTTTGCGGAATTCGTTGGACGCAGAGCTAAATAGCTATTCTTCGAATTCGTAAAATGTCCCCAACGGGCCGACATCCGCCACGGGGTTACTCGCCACAGCGCGCTTTCGCCCTCACACCCTCTCCACAAACCCGTCCAGCACCCGCTTCTGCCCGGCCCTGTCGAATTCGATGGTCAGCTTGTTACCTTCGATAGCTGAAATATTGCCGTTGCCGAACTTGATGTGGAAGATGCGCTCGCCGACTGTGAAGCGCGAGGGCGTGTCGGTGGTCGACTTTGCCACCAGTTCGCCGTCGATGGTGCGCGCCTTCGGGCCGCTTTCGCCGTAGCCGATGCGCTCGACCGCGTGGCCGGAGCGCGAGCCCCAGTTGTCGCGCGTTGCATCGGTCTTGTTGGCCTGGGCGCGTTTCCAGCCCGGCGTGCCGTAGCTGTTGGAGAATGGCTCGGCCTTGTCGAAGCGTGACTGGCCGTAGGCGCTGCGCCCATAGCCGCCGTAGGATTGCTCGGTCTCGGCGACGGACACGTGGGTATTCGGCAACTCGTCGAGGAAGCGGGAGGGCAGGGTGGATTGCCAGAGGCCGTGGATGCGGCGGTTCGAGACGAACCAGATGTGGCAGAGGCGTTTTGCCCGCGTCAGGCCGACATAGGCAAGCCGGCGTTCCTCTTCTAGGCCCGCCCGTCCGCTCTCGTCGAGCGAGCGCTGGTGGGGAAACAGGCCTTCTTCCCAGCCGGGCAGGAAGACCGTCTTGAATTCCAGCCCCTTGGCGGAATGCAGCGTCATGATCGAGACAGCATCGAGGTTCTCGTTGTTTTCGGCGTCCATGACCAGCGAGACGTGTTCGAGGAAGCCGCGCATGCTCTCGAAGCTGTCCATCGAGCGGATCAGTTCTTTCAGGTTGTCGAGGCGGCCCGGCGCTTCAGCCGACTTGTCGTTCTTCCACATGTCGGTGTAGCCGGATTCCTCAAGGATCTGCTCGGCAAGCTGCGTGTGGGGTGCGTTTTCGAGCCGTTCCTGCCAGCGGCGGACGGACATCACGACGTCGTACAAAGCCTTGCGCGGCTTCGGCTTCATCTCGTCGGTTTCGATGATGTCGGCTGCCGCGGCCAGCATGGGTATATTGCGGGCGCGGGCATAGTCGTGCAGGGCGCGCACGGTCGTGTCGCCAAGACCGCGTTTCGGCGTGTTGACGATGCGCTCGAAGGCGAGGTCGTCGGCCGGCTGGCAGACGAGGCGGAAATAGGCCATGGCATCGCGGATTTCCATGCGCTCGTAGAAGCGTGGGCCGCCGATGACGCGGTAGTTGAGGCCGAGCGTGACGAAGCGGTCTTCGAACTCGCGCATCTGGAACGAGGCGCGCACGAGGATCGCCATGTCGTTCAGCGCGTGGCCGCCGCGCTGCAGCTGCTCGATCTCTTCGCCCAGCGCCCGGGCTTCCTCTTCCGAGTCCCAGGCGGCGTGAACCTGAACCTTGGCGTCTTCTGGATCGCTGCGGTCGGTGAAAAGCGTCTTGCCGAGCCGGCCTTCGTTGTGGGCGATCAGATGGGCAGCGGCGCCGAGGATGTGCTCGGTCGAGCGGTAATTGCGCTCGAGCTTGATCACCTTGGCGCCCGGAAAATCCTTCTCGAAGCGCAGGATGTTGTCGACCTCGGCGCCGCGCCAGCCGTAGATCGACTGGTCGTCGTCGCCGACGCAGCAGACATTCTGCATCTCGCCTTTCGGCCGTTGTGCGAGCAGCCGCAGCCACATGTACTGGGCGGTGTTGGTGTCCTGGTACTCGTCGACGAGGATATAGCGGAAGCGCTGGTGATAATCCTTCAGCACATCCGGGTTTTGGCGGAACATGGTGATCGGATGCAGCAGCAGGTCGCCGAAATCGCAGGCGTTCAGCGTCTTCAGCCGCGCCTGGTAGGCAGCGTAGAGTTCGCGGCCCTTGCCGTTGGCAAAAGCACGGGCATCGCCCTCGGCAATATCGGGCGGTGTCAGGCCCTTGTTCTTCCAGCCGTCGATCATGCCGGCGAACTGCTTTGCCGGCCAGCGCTTGTCGTCGAGGCCCTCGGCCTGGATGATCTGCTTGATCAGGCGAACGACGTCGTCGGTATCGAGGATGGAGAAATCCGATGTCAGGCCGACCAGTTCCGCGTGACGGCGGAGCAGCTTGACGCCGATCGAGTGGAAGGTGCCGAGCCATGGCATGCCTTCGACGGCGCCACCGACGAGCAGCGCAACACGCTCCTTCATCTCGCGCGCCGCCTTGTTGGTGAAGGTCACCGACAGGATCTGGCTGGGGAAGGCGCGGTTGGTCGACAGGATATGGGCGATACGGGTGGTGAGCACACGGGTCTTGCCGGTGCCGGCGCCGGCCAGTACCAGCAGCGGCCCCTCCAGCGTCTCGACAGCCTCTGTCTGCTCGGCGTTGAGGCCGGCGAGGTAATCCGGCACGCGGCCGACATCGCGCGCTGCCATGGCGCGCGCGGCAATGCCGCCAGCAGCCTGCGGGCGGGCTGCAGCCGGCTCGTGGCGCCTTGGCTCGGCGTGCTCGGGCTCTTCGTCGAAGAAGGGAATGTCGTCGTGTCCTATCGTCATGTCGCGTAATGTAGTGATTCGGATTCGAAAGGCCAGAAAAGATGTTCTGCTTTCATTCCCTTATTGCCATCCCGCCCGCTATCGGAGCCGCCCCAGCGCGCGATTCGGAGACGGCAGGGCGCGGTGACCTGTCGTCGCCCGCGCGGCAATGTCCCCGCGCATCGACTACGGCCTATGGTTCGCAACGACGCTCATGGGGCAAATCTGTGCGTTGACAAGGGGCTGTCATTATTTTTCATGATATTGCCGCAATCCTTGATACACGTCTCGTCATCGAAGCAGAGGCCCTCGTCCATGATCAAGAAATTCGTCCTACTCGCCGTCTCGGCTGCCTTCCTGAATGCCTGCACGACCACCGATCCCTACACGGGCGAGCAGAAGGTTTCGAACACTGCGGGTGGCGCTGCCATCGGCGCGGGGCTCGGGGCGATTGCGGGCCTTGCCGTCGGCGGCTCACCTGTCGGACGGCGCAATGCGGCGCTGATCGGAGCAGGCATCGGCGCTCTCGCCGGCGGTTCTATCGGCAATTACATGGACCAGCAGGAATCGGAACTGCGCCAGCAGCTGCAGGGCACCGGCGTTTCCGTCACGCGCACTGGCGACCGTATCATTCTCAACATGCCGTCGGCGATCACCTTCGATACCGACCAGTATTACGTAAAGCCGGAGTTCGACCAGACGCTGAACTCGGTGGCAATCGTTCTGCGCAAGTTCAACAAAACGCTGATCGACGTCAACGGCCATACGGATTCGACCGGCAGCATGCAGCATAACCAGGAGCTCTCGGAGCGTCGCGCAGACTCGGTTGCCGGCTATCTCGGCACCCAGGGCATCGATCCGCGCCGCGTCTCCGCCGTCGGCTTCGGCCCGACACAGCCGGTCGCCAGCAACGCGTCGGAAGCCGGCCGCGCGCAGAACCGTCGCGTCGAAATCCAGATAGCGCCGATCACCCAGAACGGCTGATTGCCGATGTAGGGCGTGCGCAGGCAGGACCCGCGCCGCCCCTGACGGGCTGAACTCATCCTGCTGTAGATCAGAGGTCCTGTGCGCGCGCGAGCAAATCCGCCCAGCGTTTGACGTAACCGTTGACGACGGGCGGGTGCAGGCGTGCAGAGATCAGCTTTTGCTCAAGGCTATGCACATCGAAGGCTTCCAGAGGGGTGTCCCTCGGATAGAGCTTGAGCGTGTAGGTAAACATCTCCTCCCAGCTCCGCCGGACCCCGACGGATTCATCGTCCAGATGCGGGCGATAGCGGGTGACGAGCTCATCGAGGGTCATGGCCTGTGCTCCCGGATACTACCGTTTGCGCCCACGGCCCGAGGCTTGTCCGGACTCCTTGGCCAGGTCTGCAAATCCTGGCGGCTTGCTTTTGATCCACGCCACGAAAGTCTGCACAGCCGGATCCTCGAGAATGGCCTCGATCGTGCTGAACTTCTTGGCGAGTTGGCTATCCGTGAAGATTGCATGGATCTGGTTGTGGCAGACGCGGTGCAGGCAGACGGTTTCCTTGCCGCCCTTGCTCTTCGGGACGAGATGGTGGGCGTCCTTCTGATCGTCCGGGATCACGCGCTCGCAGAGCGGGCAAATCGTTGGCTCCGGCTCCGCGTTCGATGATTCAAAGTCGTCTCTGTTCTTGCGGGCCATATATCCTCGGTCAATTTTTCGAGCTGGTGCTGTCGTGCATTCGTATCGTTTCGATCGATGCAGGCGTCTCCCGCAGATATCGCTTCTGACGGAATGGAGCAACGATCTTGCGCAGTCGTCTCAGCCTCGCATTTGCGACGCACTATACCTTGCCTATGACAGCCTGACGTGCTCGGCCAGAAAATCCAGCAAAGCACGAACCCGCGCTGGGACTGGGCCGCCTTCGCCGATATAGACGGCGTGGAACGCCTCGATGTCGCCGGGGTTGCAGTCATCGAGCACGACGACCAGGCGTCCAGCGGCCAGATCGTTTAGGATCGTAAAGCTTGCCAGACGCGCGAGGCCGCCGCCGGCCAGGCAAAGATGTCGCATGGCCTCGCCATCGCTCGCCTCGAGCGTGTTGACCAGCTTTTTCGTGACGCTCTTGCCGTCCACCATCAACGGCCAGCCGGCAACGGCACGCCGATAGGAAAAGGCGATCTTCCGGTGGCTGTCGAGATCGGCTGGCGTGCGCGGCGTGCCATGCTCCTGAAGATAGTCCGGCGTGGCGACGATCGCCATCGACGTGCCACCAAGCTTGCGCGCGACCAGCTGCGAACTCTTCATCGGACCAGCCCGTATCGCCACATCTGCATTTTCGGCCATGAGGTCGACGACCGCGTCGGTAACGGTAATCTCGAGTGTGACTTCGGGATAAAGCCGCAGAAATTGCGGGATGAGTGGCGCAAGGACATGATTGGCAAAAGACGCGCTCGTGTTGATGCGTATGCGGCCGATCGCCAATTCTCCGACCGAGGCGTTGCGTTCCGCCTCGGCAATGTCGGCAAGTATCCGGACGCTGCTGTCGTAGAAGAGGCTGCCTTCCGTTGTCAGCTGCAGCGTGCGAGTGGAGCGATTGAGCAGTCTGGTACCGAGCCGCCCCTCAAGCCGCGTCATGAGCTTGCTGACTGCCGACGGGGTGAGGCGGCTGGCGCGGGCGGCAGCCGAAAATCCGCCGAGATCAACCACCCGGACAAAGATCTCCATTTCGCCGGAACGGTTTACGTCGGTCTTGCTCACTGTGAATTCAACTCATGAATGCTGATCGTTGCGGCAGTCTAGTTCACATCGTCGTTGCAATCTACCTTTGACGAAACGCAAGGAGACGACCATGGACTACAGATATCTCGGCCGATCCGGCCTGAAAGTTCCCGCCTTGAGCTTTGGCGCGGCGACGTTTGGCGGCAGCGGCCCGCTGTTCGGTGCCTGGGGGACGACTGGCGTCGTCGAAGCCCGCCGCCTCATCGACATCTGCCTGGAAGCTGGCCTCAACCTGTTCGACACGGCGGACGTCTATTCGGCGGGTGCCTCGGAGGAAGTGCTGGGGCAGGCGATCCGTGGCCGCCGCGACAGCGTGCTGATATCGACAAAGATGGCGCTGCCGATGGGCGACGGACCGAACGATGCCGGCACCTCGCGCTCGCGGTTGATCCGCACGACAGAAGATGCGTTGCGCCGGCTCGGCACGGATTACATCGACCTGCTGCAGCTCCACGCATTCGATGCCCATACGCCGGTGGAGGAGGTGCTGTCGACGCTGGACGATCTCATCTCATCGGGCAAGGTCCGCTATGTCGGCGCCTCGAACTTTGCCGGATGGGAGCTGATGAAATCGCTGGCGGCAGCCGACCGGGGCGGCCATCCTCGTTATGTCGCGCACCAGGTCTATTACTCGCTGGTTGGCCGCGACTACGAATGGGAGCTGATGCCGCTCGGCGCAGACCAGGGTGTCGGTGCGCTCGTCTGGAGCCCGCTCGGCTGGGGGCGGCTGACAGGCAAGATCCGCCGTGGCCAGCCTTTGCCGGAAGGCAGCAGGCTTCACCAGACGGCAGAGTTCGGACCGCCCGTTGATGACGACAAGCTTTTCGACATCGTCGATGTCCTCGACGGGATCGCCGAGGAAACCGGGCGTTCGGTGCCTCAGATCGCAATCAACTGGCTGCTCAGCCGGCCAACTGTTTCAAGCGTCATCATCGGGGCGCGAAACGAGGAACAGCTCCGGCAAAACCTCGGTGCTGTCGGCTGGAGCCTGACCACCGAGCAGATTGCCCGCCTCGATGCGGCAAGTGCTCTCGCAGCGCCTTATCCCTACTATCCATACCGCCGGCAGGAGGGGTTTGCGCGGCTCAATCCGCCGATGCTGCCTTAGGCTGTCTGCTCACAGCATCCCCAGAAACTGCTTCAGTTCCAGCGTTTTGGGGTTGCTGAAGAACTCCGCGGGAGGGCCTATTTCGTGGACTCGGCCTTCGTGCATGAAGACGACGCGCGAGCAGACGTCGCGGGCGAACTTCATCTCGTGGGTGACCATCAGCAGCGTCATGCCTTCGGATGCGAGTTCGCGGACCACGGCCAGCACTTCCGACACGAGCTCCGGGTCGAGCGCCGAGGTGATCTCGTCGCAGAGCAGCGCGATCGGCTGCATCGCCAGCGCCCGGGCGATGGCGACGCGCTGCTGCTGGCCGCCGGATAGCTCGTCGGGATAGGCATCGAACTTGTGGGCGAGGCCGACGCGTTCAAGCATCTTTCGGGCCATGGCTTCTGCGTCGGCCTTCGACGTCTTTCGCACCACCGTCTGCGACAGCATGACATTGCGGCCGGCTGTCAGGTGCGGAAAGAGATTGAACTGCTGGAAGATCATGCCGACCTTCAGCCGCAGCGCCTTCAGATGCAATTCGTCCGGCAGGAACTGGGCACCGGCGACGGAGATCGATCCGTCATCGATAAGTTCCAGGCCGTTGATGCAGCGCAAGAGGGTGGATTTCCCCGACCCGCTCTTGCCGATGATGGCGATGACCTCGCCGGGTTCGACGTCGATATTGATGCCCTTCAGAACTTCGTTGGTGCCGAAGCTCTTGCGCACTTCAGTGATTTCGATGAGCGACATTGAGCTTCCTTTCCAGGATCTGGCTGCTCTTCGACAGAGGCCAGCAGAGGGCAAAATAGATGAGGGCGACGAAACCGTAGACGGTGAACGGCTCGAAGGTGGCATTGGTAATGGCGGTGCCGGCCTTCGACAGTTCGACGAAGCCGATGATCGATGTCAGCGCCGTGCCTTTCACCACCTGCACGGAAAAGCCGACGGTCGGCGGCACCGCGACGCGCAGCGCCTGCGGCAGGATCACGTGGCGCATCTGCTGGGCGTATCCCATGCCGAGGCTGGCGGATGCCTCCCACTGGCCCTTGACGACGGACTCGACGCAACCGCGCCAGATTTCAGTTAGGAAAGCGGCCGACCAGAGGATGAGCGCGACGCCGGCTGCAAGCCATGCCGGGACATCGATGCCGAACAGGCCCATGCCGAAGAAGGCGAGGAACAGCTGCATCAACAGCGGGGTGCCCTGGAACAGTTCGACGTAATATTTGACGAAGATCCGCGCCATCCGCCGCTTGCCGGTGCGCAGATAGAGCAGCACCATGCCGAGCAGGCCGCCGCCGACGAAAGAGACCAGCGACAGGAGGATGGTCCAGCGGGTGGCGTAGAGAAGGTTGCGGACGATATCCCAGGTGGTGAACTGGATCATCGGATGCTCCTGCGCGGAAAGAGGATGCGGCCGAGGCCAGACAGGAGCTGGCGCAGGATGATTGCCAGCAGCAGGTAGATGGTCGTCGAGACGAAATAGGCCTCGAAGGCGCGGAACGAGCGGGACTGGATGAAATTTGCGGCAAAGGTCAGGTCTTCGGCGGCGATCTGTGAGACGACGGCGGAGCCGAGCATGACGATGATGATCTGCGACGACAGGGCTGGCCAGATGCGCTGCAGCGACGGGACGAGGATCACATGCCAGAATGTCTGGAACGGCGTCATCGCAAGGCTGGCGCCCGCCTCGAACTGGCCGCGCGGTGTCGCCTGGATGCCGGCCCGGATGATCTCGCAACCATAGGCGCCGAGATTGATGACCATGGCGAAATTGGCTGCCTGCATTTCCCCGAGCTTGATGCCGATGCCGGGCAGGCCGAAGAAGATGAAGAACAGCTGGACGATGAAGGGCGTGTTGCGGATCAACTCGACATAGGGAACGACGATGGGCCTCAGCCAGCGGGGGCCGAGCGAGCGGGCCCATGCGCAGGCGATAGCGAGCGCGATGCCGAAGACCGCGCCGACGGCGGTCAGTTCCAGCGTGATGCCGACGCCCTTGATCAGCATGGGGTAGTATTCGCCAAGCCAGGCGAAGTCGAAATGGTAGTGCATCCAGGTTCCTCCGCTTCCGGTCGGGAGGCCGACGCCGCAGGGGCGCCAGCCTTAATCAGGGAGCGGTCAGAGGTCTGCCGGGATGTCCTGGTGCAGCCATTTCTGGGTGATCTTGTTCATCGATCCATCGGCCCTGCCAGCCGCGATGATCTCGTTGATCTTGCCCTTGAGGGCGTCCTCGTTCTTGTTGAGGCCGATATAGCAGGGCGACTTGTTCATCAGGAACTTCAGTTCCGGACGGTTCGGCGGGTTCTTTTCGAGGATCGCAGCGGCAATGACGTTGCCTGTCACGATGACCTGGACCTGGCCCGAAAGGAAGGCCGAGATCGTGCCATTATTGTCCTCGAAGCGCTTGATGATGGCATCCGGCGGGGCGATCTTCGTCAGGGCGAGGTCCTCGATGGCGCCGCGGGCCACGGCAACCGTCTTGCCCGAGAGATCGGCAGCGGACGTGATCTTCAGGTCGGCTGGGGCAAAGGCGCCGTTGAAGAAGGGCGCATAGGCGGAGGTGAAGTCGATGACCTTCTCGCGATCCGGGTTCTTTCCGAGGCTGGAGATGACGATGTCGGCCTTGTTGGTCTGCAGGTAGGGGATGCGGTTGGGCAGCGTCACCGGCACCAGTTCCGCCTTGACGCCCAGCTTGGAGGCGATGAGTTTCGCCATGTCGATGTCGAGGCCCTGCAGTTCCATGTCCGGGCCGACAGTGCCGAACGGCGGTGCGTCCTGCGGCACGGCAACGCGGATCGATCCACGGGCGGTGATGTCGCTGAGGGCATCGGCGCGCGCCGCATGGGGAGCGGAGACGGTACCGACCGTCATCATCGCGAGTGCGGCCATGAGGAGGAACTGTTGGCGTTTCATAGGCTTGTCCTTTTAAACTCGAATGAAAAATCAAGAAGGCCTACGCAATTCGCGTGCCAGACGAAGGGCGCCGGGACGGGTGCGATGTAGCGGGTCCGGGCTCTCCGACGAGCCCAAATGCGGCCTGCCGCAAACGCATATGCCGCGATTTTGTGCAATATTTCGGTTCTCTAACGCTGGGGCGGTTGTCGGATGCAGCCGCAATTCCGATCTGCCGGAGAGCAAGGTCCGGTGTCGTTCCATGAGACCGCTGGACCCGACGTTGGGCTGGACAGGACGGATCGCTTGTCTCATAGAAGCCCTTCGGGGCCTCGCAGGTCCTGCCGAGATCGCATGGGAGATCACGCAATGGCGCTGGCGGATGCAAGAGCAGGAACACGCAACGAGGCGGGCGTTACTGCCGTTCTCGGCATTCTGAAGCAGGCTTTCGGCGACCGTTTCCAGACGGGCGATGCCTTTCGTGCCCAGCACGCGCACACTACGACATACATTCCCTCGCAGCTGCCCGACGGCGTGCTTTTTGCCGAGAGCAGCGACGACGTCAAGGCTGCCGTGCGCGCCTGTTCCGAGCACAAGGTGCCCATCATCGCGTTCGGCACGGGCTCGTCGCTGGAAGGCCAGATCAATGCGCCGAATGGCGGAATATCGATAGATATGAGTCGGATGAACAAGGTTCTTGCAGTCAATGCGGAGGATCTCGATTGCGTCGTCGAGCCGGGCGTGACGCGCGAGGAGCTCAACGTCTACCTGCGCGATACCGGCCTGTTCTTCCCCATCGATCCCGGCGCCAATGCCTCGATCGGCGGCATGACGTCGACCCGCGCCTCCGGCACCAATGCGGTGCGCTACGGGACGATGAAGGACAATGTTCTGGCTGTGACCGCTGTAACGGCGTCCGGCGAGGAGATCAGCACCGCTCGCCGGGCCCGCAAATCCTCTGCCGGCTACGACCTGACCCGGCTGTTCGTCGGATCCGAGGGGACGCTCGGTATCCTGACATCGGTGACGCTGCGGCTGCAGGGCATTCCGCAGAAGATCGCCGGTGGCGTCTGCGCCTTCCCGACCATCAAGGCGGCCTGTGACGCCGTCATCATGACCATCCAGATGGGCATTCCCGTTGCCCGCATCGAATTGCTGGACAGCATGCAGGTTCGTGCCTGCAACCGCTACTCCGGCCTGTCCTATCCCGAGCGGCCGACGCTTTTCCTGGAATTTCATGGCACGGAGGAAACGGTGCCGCTGCAATCGGCTGAATTCGGTGAGATCGCTGCCGAATGTGGCGGGGACGAGTTTCAATGGACCGTCAATGTCGAGGAGCGCAACAAGCTCTGGAAGGCCCGTCACGATGCGTACTGGGCCTGCCGCGCGCTGGCGCCGGAAATGGCGGCCTTGTCGACGGACGTCTGCGTGCCGATTTCGAGGCTTGCCGAGTGCGTCGTCGAAACACAGGCCGATATCGAGGCGCATGGACTGCTGGGGCCGATCGTCGGGCACGCCGGTGATGGAAACTTCCACGTCCTGCTGCTGTTCGACGACAAGACGCCCGAAGGTGTCGCCGTTGCCGAGGGATTTGTCGCGCGTCTCAATGCGCGGGCGTTGTCGATGGACGGCACCTGCACGGGCGAACATGGCATCGGCCAGGGCAAGATGGCGTTTCTCGAGCAGGAGCTCGGCGGCGCCGTCGACCTGATGCGCCAGATCAAGCGCGGTCTCGATCCCGATGGCATATTCAATCCCGGCAAAATCTTTCATGCAGACTGAAAAATGGAATATTACCATGAGTTTGCCTTGCCCCCGACGCGAATGGCGCTAGTGTCGTGACGGGCATGAGGAATGGAGATTCAACGCGTTGTTAGGCAAGGTCCTGGTCTTTCTGGGTGGCGTTCTGGTGGTGGTGCTGTTCGTGGCGCTGCTGGCGCCGCTCTTCATCGACTGGACCGGATTCCGGCAAAGTTTCGAGGAACAGGCCAGCCGCATCATCGGCAAGAAGGTCACCGTTCATGGTTCCGTCGATGCCCGCCTGCTGCCGTTTCCCTCAGTCACGCTGCATGACGTTCGCGTCGGGCAAGAGCCGGACGGGACGCCGATTGTGCAGATTTCAGAATTTGCGATGGATGCCGAGCTTGCGCCTTTCCTGTCTGGCGAGGCGCTGATCTTCGACATGCGCATCTCCCAGCCGAAAGTCCGCCTCCGGCTGCTGAAGGATGGTACGCTGGACTGGATGCGCGGCAGCCAGTCGGAAATACCGGCGAAATCCGTGGTGCTCGAAAACGTCCATGTGGATGGCGGCTCGGTCGAGTTCATCGACGAGCAATCCGGGCGCACGCGACATATTACCGATCTCAATGCAGAGATGTCCGCGAAATCGCTGGCCGGCCCGTGGCGGGTCGAAGGCGAGGCGGCGCTCGATGGCGAGCAGGGAAAGTTCACAATCGCCAGCAGCCAGCCGGATGACGACGGCGTGCTTAAGGTCCGCACGCGCCTGGTGCCGCAAAGCCACCCGGTCAGCATCGATCTCGATGGCGAATTGAAGCTGGTGGCGAGCAAGCCCGATTACCTCGGTACCTTCTCGGCCGGCATCGAAACCCGGCAGGCGCGCAAGGTATCGGGCGACGCCAAATCGAGCGAGCCGCGGGCCAAGGGCAAGTTCGAACTCACTAACGACCGCATTCGTATTCCCGAATACCGCCTGGAGCTCGGTGCTTCCGACGACCCTTATGTCATCACCGGCGAGGCAACGCTCGATACCGGGCCAAAGCCGGAGTTCCTGCTGACGGCGGACGGACAGCAGATCGACGTCAACCGGCTCGGAAATCAGGGCAGCGAAGGCAAGACGACGCGCAACCCCGCAGTTTCCGCGCGGCAAAGGCTGAGCAACCTCATTGCCATCGCCGCTGAGATACCGGTGCCGCAGGTGCCGGGCAAGGCAACGGTACGCCTGCCGGCAATCGTTGCCGGCGACACGACATTGCGCGACGTGCAGCTCGATCTCGAACCGGCGGGCGCCGGCTGGACTGTCGACAAGGCAGTCGGCACGCTCCCCGGCCGCACGCAGGTTGAAGCCAAGGGCAAGTTGCTGCTGCAAGGCGACCCGAACTTCACTGGCAACCTGCTGGTGGCCTCCAGCCAGCCTTCGGGGCTCGCCACTTGGCTGTCTGGCACCGTCGATCCGTCCATTCGCGAGTTGAAGGCCGCCGGCTTTTCCGCCGACGTCAACCTGACCCATTTGCGGCAGCGTTTCGACAACCTCGAGATTGCCATCGGCGAAGCGACGCTGAAAGGGCGGCTGGATCGCCAGCTGCCGGAAAACCAGGCGCCGACGCTGGCTGTCGATCTCAATGGCGATTCCCTCGATCTCGACGCGCTGCGCGCCCTGACCGGCCTGTTTACCGGACAGGAACCGGGTGAAAACATTCTCGATCACAAGATCAACGCCCATCTGAAAGCAGACAAGTTCTCCGCCTTCGGCATCGCCGCCAGCGATGTCGAGACCACGTTCGGCATTGCCGATGGAGCATTGAAGCTTGACAAGTTGTTCGTGCGCGACGTTGCCGGCGCAGAGATTACCGCCACCGGGCGCGCGTCAGGCTCTCTGCTCGAATACAAGGGATCGGGCGAAATCACCTTCAAGGCTGCCGATCCGACCTTGTTCTTTACGATGCTCAGTCAGCACCTGCCACATCACCCGGTTGTCGACCGCCTGGTACGCAATGGTGCATGGTATGGCAATACGGCCCTTCGCGGTGCGCTGACGCTGGGCGGGGACCAGGGCAACGGGCTGGCACTGACGCTGGCCGGCGTTTCCAACGGCAGCCGCGTCAACCTCGACTACCGCATGTCCGACCTTCTGGCGCTGACCGGCAAGGGTACGACGACGCTTGAGGCGACGCTTGAGAATTCGGTCACTTCGATCCTGTTCGGCCAGGCGGGCCTCGATCCGCTGCCCGTCGATGCCGATGCCAACGGACGCCTGACTCTGAAGGTGTCGGCGACCGATAACGACCCGGCCGATGCGGCCCTGACATTTGCCACGGACAAGACGTCGTTTACTGCCAACGGCAAGGTCGATGTCCGGCCGGCGACGTTCCTCAACGGGACGATGGCGCTGTCGATGGAGAGCGCCGATCTCGATCCGTATCTGGTCATGAACGGCATCGGCATGCCGCAGATGGGCACCGGCCTGCCGGCGAAACTCCAGACCACCGCGACGATCGATTCGGACAAGGTGGCGTTCTCCGACATCAAGGGACAATTCGCCAGCAACGGCGTGACCGGCAAGCTGGCCTTCGACCGCAAGGCACCCAACATCAAGGCGAGCGGCGACATTGCCATGACGGAAGCCGATCTCGAGTGGCTCGGAGAGGCCATCTTCGGCCCGATGACGGACCCGGCCGATGGCAGCCTGACGAGAGCCAAGCTGGGACTGCCGATGTTTACCGGCACCGACATCAACATAAAACTGTCGGCTAAGCAGATGTGGCCCGGCATTTTCGGTCCCGTATCCGATTTCACCACCAACATGTCCTACAAGGGCGATGCCCTGCAGTTCAACGACATGGCGGGCAAATGGAGCGGTGGAACGATCGGCGGTCGCCTGCTGCTTGCCAACAATGATGGCAATGCCTTGCTGCAGACGAAGATCGATCTCGGCAACCCCGATCTGGCCGTCATCGGCTGGCAGCGCGACGGCGCCCCTGTGGCGACCGGTCGGGCAGGGCTCTCGCTTAACATGGAGGCAAGCGGCAAGAGCGTCAGCGACCTCGCGGCCTCGGCGAGCGGCTCCGGACAGGTGATGCTCGGCGAAACGCGTATTCGTGGCCTCAATCTCGGCATCCTGCCATCGCTGCTGTCGGCCACCGACCAGATCCAGGGCGCCGTGACCGCCGACAAGGTGGAGCCGATCGTCCAGACGCTGCTGAACAACGGCGATGCGGTGTTGAAGCCGCTGACGATGCCGCTCAATATTTCGGGCGGACGGGTGCGGATCGACAATGTCGTTGCCATGACCGATACGGCGCAACTGACCGGCAATGCCGATATTAACCTGTCCGACGAGACCATCCGCGGTGCGCTCGCCATTTCGCTCAATGCCGGCGCCGATGCTGTCAGTGGTGCCGATCCGGCGCTGCGTCTTGGCTTCACCGGTCCGCTGGCAACACCGACCCGCAGCGTCGATTCCAGCGCTGTCACCAGCTTCCTGTCGTTGCGGGCTTTCGAGCGCGAACGACGCCGGGTCGAGCGGCTGCAATCTGGTGTGCTGGAAAAGCAGCGGTTGAGGCGCGAGGTGGCGCTCACGAAATTCGCAGCCACCGAGCGCGATATCAAGCGCCAGCAGGATGCAGTCATCGAGGAGCAGCGCAAGGCCGAGGAGGAGCGCCTGAGAATGCTGGCCGAACAGGCTGAGACACAACGACAGGCGGAGGCGGCAACGAAGGCGAAGCTGCAGGCGGAAGCCGATGCCGCCGCCAAGGCTGAAGCCGACGCTGCGGCCAAGGCACAGGCCGAAGCGCAGGCGCAGGCGGAAGAAAAGGCGAAGGCCGATGCCGCCGTAAAGGCCAAGATCGAAGCGGCAACGAAGGCACGTGCTGAGGCCTTGGCGAAATTTCAGGCAAACGAGGCGGCACGGGCTGAAGCTGAGGCCAAGGCAAAAGCCGATGCCGAACAGAAAGCCAAATCGCAGCAGCAGCCACCTTTACCGGCGCCGCTGACTGTTCCGGATTTTTCCACTCCACCGCAAAAGTTCTGATCAGGCGGGGCAGTCGCCGGTCGTCACTCTTTTCTGGTAGCATCCTTCAGCCATTGAAGGACATGGAGCCTCAGTGCTGACGACAGGTTGCTTTCCGGAGATCTCCTATCGTCGATTTCAGCGATAAGTGCGGCCTGCGACAGGCCACGTGCATTGGCAATCAGCTTCAGTTCGTCCCAGAAACCATCCTCCAGCGTGAAGCTGGTGCGGTGGCCATGGAGCGTGGCGGAGTGTTTGCGGATCATGATGGCCTGGTGGACGCTTTTTCGGAAACGACTGTAAATCGATCGACCTGACGTATTTGACTGCGTGGACCCGCCAAGCTTGCGGCTTATTTGTCAGTCGACGGCTGCTCGATATGTCCGTCGTCCAGCGCCTTGCTAGCCTTGTCGTTGAGCGTTGTCGTCAGCTTCTTTTCGCTCTTGGTGCGGCCGAAAGTGATGCGGTTCTGCTCGGCCTGCTTCTCCTTGTCGGAGCGTGCCTGCTGCTTTCGAAACTGTTTCAGGTTGACGATCTCTGCAGTCATCGATCCGCTCCCCAACGCATCGCCTGAAGCCTTGATTTCACTGTTTCTTGCGGAATGCATCCAGCGACACGACGGAGCCGGGCTTCTTCGGCTCGCTTTCGTTGGTGGCGATGTGCTCGACCGGTGTATCCGTATTGACGGGATATGCGGTGATCTCGCCGCTCGGCAATTCTTCCTCGTCGCTGAGAGGCACGTCGAATTCGAGCTCGAAATTCACCGACGGGTCATAGAAACCGCGGATGGCGTTGAAAGGCACCACCAGCTTTTCCGGTACGTCCGAGAACGACAGGCCGATCTCGAAATGGGTCTCGGTGATCTTCAGTTCCCAGAACTGGTGCTGGATGACGATGGTCATCTGTTCCGGATATTTCGACTTCAGATGCTGGGAGATGCGAACGCCAGCGGCGCCGGTCAGGAAGGTGATGAAGAAGTGGTGGTCGCCGGGCAGGCGGCCGGTCGTACCGACCTCGGTCAGAACCTTACGGATAACTCCGCGCAGAGCGTCCTGTGCCAGAATATCGTAGCGGATATGATCCTGCCCCATGCTTTCCCGTCTTTCGTTGGCCGTCTTCAAGGCTCTATGCCACAGCAGGCGGATTCGGAAAACCCCCGACGCGCGAGTCATGTCGACCGACCATACATGATTTCCGAAAAAGGGAGAAGGTGGAGGTTTCTGTTGCCAGGTACCTCCGAACCCCGCCTTAAGGTGCGAACCTTCAGGACTTGATTTGAAGTGTCACACTGCGATTAAGCAGCGAGACGAGCTTCCGCATAGTTGGTGTTTGCAACTACAGATTTAGTCCGATAACGGTGGTACAATGCCGGGCAAAAAGTAGATCTTTACACCCTTGTCGATCCTGTTTCGCCCCCATCAAAAGCCGATCATCTCTGGCCGGTTTTTGGTGGAGGCGCCGGGTACCGCCCCCGGGTCCAATAGGTTTATTACATCGCTCATTTATTGCCATAGCCGGTCCGAAAACCGGCAATACGGATATAGTGTCTTCTCGTGCCCGAGGGAAGAGCTCGTGGCAAAATTGCTTGGCATTTTCTCGATCGGCGTCGAAACTGGGGGAGAAGCGAGTCCCGACTGCCGACACGGCTTGGTTTTGAGGCGCCGCGACGGTACGAAACTGGCGACGTAAAAGGATTTCTCATATGGCCCGGCACCCTGAATACCAATACCTGGATCTGCTGGAACATCTTTTGGAAAAAGGCGACCGCCGTATCGACAGGACCGGCGTTGGCACCTTGTCGACGTTCGGCGCGATGATGCGCTTCGACCTCTCCGATGGAAGTTTCCCGGTCTACACCACCAAGCGGGTGTTCTGGAAAACGGCCGTCAAGGAAATGCTGTGGTTCCTGACCGGGCAGACCAACATCCAGTCGCTGCTGCGCGAAAACGTCCGGATCTGGACCGACTGGCCGCTCGACAAATATCGCAAGGCAACAGGCGAAGACATTTCGCAGGAGGCTTTCGAGGAGCGCGTGCTCGGCGACGATGCGTTTGCACAGGAGTGGGGCGATCTCGGGCCTGTCTACGGCAAGCAATGGCGGCGGTGGCTAGATGCGGACGGTCAGGAACACGACCAGATCGCGGCCGTCATCCAGACACTGAAGTCGAATCCCTCCAGCCGGCGCATGCTGTTCCACGCCTGGAACGTCGGTGAACTGGACCGGATGGCGCTCAGCCCATGCCATATGACGTACCAGTTCTATGTCAGCAATATCGCAGACGAGGGCGCCCCTGCGGGGTCGGGCAAGAAAGGCAAGCTTTCGCTGCTGGTCGGCCAGCGCTCCTGTGACGTCGGCCTCGGCAATCCATTCAATCTCGCCCAGCAGGCGGCCCTGGTTCACATGGTGGCCCAGCAGGTGGACATGACGCCGGGCGAACTGATCTGGGTCGGAGGAGATGTGCACCTCTATCTCAACCACGTCGATCTGGCCCGCACGATCCTCAGTCGCGAGCCACGGCCGTTTCCGAAGCTCCGCCTGTTGCGCCATCCAGACAGTATCGACGACTATCGCATCGAGGACTTCGAGGTCAGCGGCTATGATCCGCATCCGGCCATCGAGGCCCCGGTCGCGGTTTAGCGACCGGGCACGGCTTAGGGATCAGTCGCTTGCCGGCCTGTCCGGCTGGGTATCGTTGCCGCCGGTGGTCTTGAGGAGGATCGCGCCGACAATTGCAGACAAGAACGAGCCGAGCAGGACGCCGAGCTTGGTTTCATCCTGCAGCATGGGGTCCGAGGCAAAGGCCAGCAGGCCGATGAACAGGCTCATGGTGAAACCGATGCCGCAGAGAAGGGCGACGCCGTAGAGTTGCAGCCAGGTCGCGTGCCTTGGCAATTCCGCCCAACCCATGCGGATGACGGCGGCTGAGAACGCGAAGACGCCAAGCTGCTTGCCGACGAACAGGCCTGTCGCCACCCCGAGCGGGACGGGATCGACGAAAGCACCGAGCGACAGTCCGGCAAAGGAAACGCCGGCATTGGCAAACCCGAAAATCGGCACAATCAGGAAATTGACCCAGGGCTGTATGCCGTGCTCCAGTGTCAGCAGCGGGGAGACTTCCGTATCTGTTTTACTCGCGATAGCCCTCAGCGGAATGGTGAAGGCGAGGGCGACACCGGCGAGCGTCGCATGAATGCCCGACTGCAGCGTCAGAAACCAAAGGATTGCGCCCAGCACCAGGTAAGGCAGCAGGCGTGTCACGCCGGCGCGGTTGAGTGCTACGAGCGCGAGCAGCGTCACGGCAGCGCCGCCGAGTGCATAGACATTGAGGTCGCCGGTATAGAACACGGCAATGATCAGCACGGCGCCGAGATCGTCGATGATTGCGAGGGCCGTCAGGAAAACGCGCAGCGATGTCGGGACTGCCGGCCCGAGCAGTGACAGCACGCCGAGAGCGAAGGCGATATCGGTGGCAGACGGGATAGCCCAGCCCTTCGGATGCCCGGCTTCTCCGAGGTTGAACGAGAGATAGATGAGGGCGGGCACCAGCATGCCGCCAATCGCTGCGACACCGGGCAGGATCCGGCGCGACCAGGTCGACAACTGGCCGTCGAGAACTTCCCGCTTGATTTCCATGCCGACCATCAGGAAGAATATCGCCATCAGGCCATCGTTGACCCAATGAAGTATCGAAAGACCTCCGACGTAGAGATGCAGGGTGTCCGCATACACAGAATAGAGGGGCGAGTTGGCGACGGCCAGCGCCACCACTGCGGACACCATGAGAACAATGCCGCCTGCGGACGAACTTTGCAGGAAATGCCGCACGAACGACATCGGCCGAATTGGAAATTTCGATTTCTTTGCTGTTTTCATTCTGCTGTTTTGGACTATCCAGGCGTGCAAATCCAGACGAAACCGGCACTTTCGATATCGCCACGCTTAGCCCAGCTCTGAAAGCGCGTTTCAGGCGTTTTGTCGCCGGGTCTTCGAAACCACCGGTGCTGCGACTATAAAGCCAAGCGATTTTCAGCCTGCAACGGCGTATCACGTTCCGCTGCAACCGGCTGTCGAGGAGATCAGAGCGAAATGGAATGCCTCAGACATTTGATTTTGCGGAAGATGCCGATGGCGGCTTTTACCGTCGCTATGATGATCGGCGGAGCGACGGGGGTGTCGGCTGAGGATCTTGCGCATGGCAAGAAAGTCTTCCAGCTCTGTACGCAATGCCATGTTGTGGACCGCGAGAGGAACGGCTTCGGTCCCTATCTGAAGGGCGTCGTCGGCAGGCCTGCCGGGGCCGTTGCCGGCTACCGGTATTCCAAGGCCATGAGCGATGCCGGTGCTGCCGGACTGGTGTGGGACGAGGCAGCGCTTTCGGCGTTTCTATTCAGCCCGAAGAAGAAAGTCCCGGGCACGACCATGCCATTCTGGGGATTGTGGAGCGACAGCGAGATCAAGGACGTCATTGCCTATCTGCGCGCCAACCCGTGATGGGAACGGCCCCGAAAGCCGGGGCCGCATGTGGGCGGTAAGAAACTGCCTCTGACTGTTTACGACGGATTCTTGTCCTGTGTCTTCGTGTCGAAATCGGCGGCATCGTGGCGCTCATGCAACTGGCTCGACGGTTCTCCAAACACGCGATTGACCATGCGGCCGCGCTGGACTGCGGGGCGTTCGCCGATCAGGTCGGTCCAACGCTGCAGGTTCTTGTATTCCTGGACCTGCAGGAACTCGGCTGCTTCATACAGCCAGCCCTTGGCCAGCGCACCGTACCAGGGCCAGACCGCGATATCGGCGATGGTGTAGTCCGAGCCGGCCAGATATTCGTTGTCGGCAAGCCGGCGGTCGAGGACGTCCAGCTGGCGTTTCGTTTCCATCGTGAAGCGGTTAATCGGGTATTCCATCTTTGTCGGTGCGTAGGCGTAAAAGTGACCGAAGCCGCCGCCGAGATAGGGGGCGCTGCCCATCTGCCAGAACAGCCAGGACATGCATTCCGTACGGATCGGCTGTTCCGTCGGCAGGAAGGCGCCGAATTTTTCGGCGAGATAAAACAGGATCGAGCCTGATTCGAAGACGCGCACCGGTGTCGGTCCGCTGCGATCCATCAGGGCCGGGATCTTGGAATTCGGATTGATGTCGACGAAGTCGCTGCCGAACTGGTCGCCTTCGTTAATGCGGATCAGCCAGGCATCGTATTCAGCCCCTTCGTGGCCGAGGGCCAGCAGTTCCTCGAGCATGACCGTCACCTTGACACCGTTGGGTGTCGCCAGGGAATAGAGCTGCAGGGGATGCTTGCCAACGGGGAGGGCTTTTTCGTGGGTGGCTCCGGCGATAGGCCGGTTGATATTGGCAAACCGCCCGCCGCTTGCCTTGTCCCATGTCCAGACGCTTGCGGGCTTGTATTCGGTGTTCTCTGTCATCGGTTAACTCCAGTCGGGATTGCCGGTTTTTGCTTGAGGCAAGGACCAAATGGTATGCTGCATTTCGCAGGCAAGGTCCACTTGTGCGATGCGGTCGCGGGACGGCTCCCCCGCTCGAGCCTTTTTGTGGCACCGATGATTATGGTGCGGTAAGAACGGGCGGGAAGGCCGACCGCGCCAAGATGGGTGCCGGCGCTGCCGAGGGATTGAAGGGATGCAGGTTCCATGTCGGACATAAGACAGGTCATCATCGTCGCGATTTCGCGAAACAGCATCATCGGCAGGGATGGCGCCATGCCATGGCGGTTATCCACCGACCTCAAGCGCTTCAAGGCGCTGACGTCGGGAAAGCCGGTCATCATGGGCCGCAAGACGTTCCAGTCGATTGGCAAGCCGCTGCCGGGAAGGCCGAACTTCATCGTTACCCGCGACCCCACTTTCGCTCCTGAAGACGTTACGGTCGTGAACTCGCTGCAGGACGCGATTGCGCAGGCTTCCGAAAAGGCGAGGCTCGATGGCGTGGATGAAATCTGCGTCATCGGTGGCGGAGAGATCTATCGCCAGGCGATGGAGACTGCCGAACGCATGTATGTGACGCACATCGAGACAGAGGTTGAGGGAGACACATCCTTCCCGGCGATCGACCCGGCGGTATGGGAGGAAGAGGCCGAGTTGGCAGTCCCCGCTGGCGAGCGAGACAGCTTTGCAACGCGCTTCGTGACGTATCGTCGCCGGTGAAAGTCGCGCGGATCACAGGCGTGGTTCTGCCTGCTTCAAGGTTTGCAACGGCTTTGCCGCGAAACACGCGAAACTGCATTTAAGCTCCAAAAATCAACTATTTTTCCAATTATGCCGCCCAACTTCCAGAGGTTGCGTTGAAAGCGACACCGCCGATACCTATAACGAGGGCATCGTTGCTGCCGCGGGGAACCAGGGCCGGACAACGTGTCAAGAATTCCACGAACGATGAGGTTTTAATGCCCTGGAGTAATCAGAATGGCGGCGGTCCCTGGGGCGGCGGTGGCAGCGGCGGCGGTAATGGTGGCGGTGGCGACAAGCCAGGCCCCTGGGGCAAGGGTCCCAACCGTCCGCGCGGCAACGGCGGGGGCGGTCCTCCCGATCTGGAAGACATCATCCGACGCGGCCAGGAGCGCCTGCGGGGGATCATTCCAGGCGGTTTCAACAGCGGTATTTTCCTGATTGTTGCTGCGGTCGTCGTTGTTTTCTGGCTTATCCAGTGCATTTACACCGTCCAGCCGGACGAGCGAGGCGTCGAACTGCGCTTTGGCAAGCCCAAAGAGGAAGTCTCGCTTCCCGGTCTTCATTTCCACTTTTGGCCGATGGACCAGATCAACATCGTCAAGGTCACTGAACAGCTGCAGAGCATCGGTGGACGCGGCAGTGCCAATTCCACATCCGGCCTGATGCTGTCGGGCGACCAGAACATCCTGAATGTACAGTTTACGGTGCTGTTCACGGTGAGCGACCCCAAGGCCTATCTGTTCAATCTCGAAAATCCGGCAGAAACCCTGCAGCAGGTTTCCGAGAGCGCTATGCGTGAAGTCGTCGGCCGTCGTCCGGCACAGGATGCGTTCCGCGACAACCGTCAGCCGATCGCCAGCGAAGTCCAGAACATCATCCAGGGCACAATGGACCGCTACGGCTCGGGTATCGCCATCAACCGCGTCAACATCGAGGATGTCGCTCCGCCTCGTGAAGTCGCCGATGCCTTCGAAGAAGTGCAGCGTGCCGACCAGGACAAGCAGCGCCTCGTCGAAGAAGCTAACCAGTACGCCAACCAGAAGCTCGGTGGCGCACGTGGCCAGGCGGCGCAGAACCGCGAAGAAGCGGCTGCCTACAAGGACCGTGTCGTCAAGGAAGCCGAGGGTGAGGCCCAGCGCTTCGTGTCGGTCTACGAGCAGTACGTCAAGGCGCCCGATGTCACCCGAGAACGCCTGTTCCTTGAAACGATGGAATCCGTCTTGAAGAATTCGAACAAGGTCATCATCGACCAGAAGCAGGGCGTGTTGCCCTATCTGCCGCTGAACGGGATCGGCAAGGTCGTTCCGCCGGCTGCCGCGACAGAGGGGGGTAAGTAACATGTCCTCCAGTCGTCTTCCGGCGATCGTCATCGCCCTCGTCGTCCTCCTGTTCATCGTCTATTCGTCGGTGTTCGTCGTCAACGCCCGCGAGCAGGCCGTTCTGGTCCGCTTCGGCCAGATCCAGTCGGTGAAGTCCGAGCCAGGCATCTATTTCAAGCTGCCTTTCGCCTTTGCTGACGCCGACCGCGTCCAGTATGTCTCCAAGCAGGCCTTGCGCTTCGATCTGGACAACATCCGCGTCCAGGTTAAGGGCGGCGCCACCTTCGATGTCGATGCCTTCGTGGTCTACCGCATCGCCGATGCCCGCAAGTTCCGCGAAACCGTGTCGGGCGACCGCACGGCAGCCGAATCGCAGCTTCGTACCCGCTTCGACGCCTCGCTGCGTCGGGTCTACGGTCTGCGCGAATTTGATGCCGCTCTTTCGGACGAGCGCGTATCGATGATGCTCGAAGTTCGCAACGACCTGCACAAGGATGCGGAAACGCTCGGTCTCCAGATCGATGACGTCCGCATCCGGCGCACCGACCTGACGCAGGACGTGTCGCAGAAGACTTACGACCGCATGCGCGCAGAGCGCCTGGCGGAAGCAGAACTGCTGCGCGCCGAAGGCACCGAAGAGGGCCAGCGTCGCCGGGCTGTCGCCGACCGCCAGGTCGTCGAGATCGTTGCCGAAGCCAGCAAGGATTCGGAAGTCCTGCGCGGTCAGGGCGAAGCCGAGCGGGCACGGATCTTTGCCGATGCCTTCTCGCGCGATCCTGCCTTCTTCCAGTTCTACCGGTCGATGGCCGCCTACACGACAGCGCTGGGCTCGGGGACGACGACGATGGTGTTGTCGCCGACATCGGATTTCTTCCGGTATTTCCAAAACCCGAACGGCACGCCGCCTGCACCGCAGCCAGGCGCACCCGCCCTGGCCGCGCCGTCGGCCAGCGCGCCTCTCGCCCTGCCGGGAGCGCCAGCCGTCAACTGACGCTGTCTCGCACTCAAGATCGCAATCATGTCGGGCCATCCCTAGGATGGCCCGATTTTTTTGTGCCCGCCGACCACCGGCAAGCGCCCGCTGTCTCCGGCCTTTGTCATCACGGGCGGGGATTAGCGAAAAAGGCGATTCCACCCTTCATCATTCCGCCCTATGCTGATGCTGTAATAAACGACCTGACCCTTTGATGAGGATGCCTGATGGCTTCGACCGCTTGCCCGACCCTTCGACGTTCGCTTGCCCTGATGGCTGGCGCGGCCCTTGTCGCCGGCTCCACCTTCAATGGCTTCGAACGGGCTTATGCGGAAGGCACGACGAATGTCCTCTCGGGCGTGCCGGGCACCATGCCGGCCACTCCCGCGCCGCCGAACGCCACGACCCCGCCGACGCCGTCAGGTCCGTTGCCGGTGCCACCGGCAGGATCTGCGGCGCCTGCCGCTCCCCGCCCACAGATGGCAGGACCTGCCTCGGTTGCCGATCTCGCAGCCGGGTTGCTTGATGCGGTCGTCAACATCTCGACCTCGCAGAAGGTCAAGGGCGAGGGCAACGTGTCGACGCCGAAGATGCCGGACGGGTCGCCTTTCCAGGATCTGTTCAACGACTTCTTCAAGGATAAGCCCGGGCAGAGCAACAATCACAAGGTCAGTTCCCTAGGCTCCGGCTTCGTCATCGATCCGAAAGGCTATGTCGTCACCAACAACCACGTGATCGAAGGCGCCGACGATATCGAGGTGATCTTTCCGGATGGCACCAAGCTGAAGGCAAAGCTTGTCGGCACCGACACCAAGACCGATCTTTCCGTCCTCAAGGTCGAGCCGAAGCAGCCGTTGAAGTCGGTTCACTTCGGTGATTCCAGCCAGATGCGCATCGGCGACTGGGTGATGGCCGTCGGCAATCCCTTTGGTCTTGGCGGCTCGGTGACGGTCGGTATTGTTTCGGCGCGGGGCCGCAACATCAATGCAGGCCCCTACGACAATTTCATCCAGACGGACGCCGCGATCAACAAGGGCAATTCCGGCGGCCCGCTGTTCAACATGCGCGGCGAAGTGATCGGCATCAACACGGCGATCATCTCTCCGAGCGGCGGTTCCATCGGCATCGGCTTCTCCGTGCCGTCCGAAATCGCCGAGGGTGTCGTCAAGCAGTTGATGGATTTTGGAGAGACGCGTCGCGGCTGGTTGGGGGTGCGTATCCAGCCTGTGACCGACGATGTGTCGGAGAGCCTCGGACTGCCGTCCGCCAAGGGCGCTCTGGTGGCGGGTGTCATCAAGGGCGGCCCGGTCGACAACGGCTCGATCCTTGCGGGCGACGTCATTCTCAATTTCGACGGTAAAGCCGTCAACGAAATGCGCGACCTGCCGCGCGTCGTCGCCGAAAGCCCGGTCGGCAAGGCCGTCGATGTCGTGGTGATGCGTGCCGGCAAGCAGCAGACGGTCAAGGTGACGCTTGGCAAGCTTGACGACACTGCCGCTGCTGCCGACGACAAAGCGGCTGCGCCGGATGCGGCGCCCGGCGGCTCCAATGGCAATGGCGTCATTAACCCCGATGGCGACGGCGCTGGCGATGACGACGGGATGGACGATCAGGAAGACCAGGGCGACGCCGCACCGGCTCCGAACGCCGATACAGTCCAGACCGTGCTCGGTATACAACTGGCCGGCCTCAACGCGGACAACCGCAAGACCTTCGGTATTGCAGACAGCGTCGACGGTGTCGTCGTGATGCAGGTGGCGCCGGGATCGCCGGCCCTCGAAAAGGGCCTGAAGCCCGGCGACGTGATCGTCGAGGTGGCGCAGGAGTTCATGAAGACTCCGGGCTCGATCGCGGCCAAGGTCACGTCCCTGAAAAAGGAAGGCCGTCGTAACGCGCAGATGATGATCGCGGCGCCCAACGGCGACCTGCGCTTCATTGCCGTGCCGCTGGAGTAGGGCTTAGGCCGCACTCCCCGCGTCGCGCCATTGGTCCGCCGTCAGCCGGTAGAGCACGGTACGTTTCAGCTCCGGCCTGCTGTCTGGGACGCGGCGATGATCGAAGTCGCCGTTCATATCCCGGTGCATGCCGATGCGTCGCATGACTGCGGTCGAGCGGTGGTTGTTATGGACGGCGAAGGAGACGACCTCGTCGAGGTGTAGGGTCTCGAAGCCGTGACGGAGCAGGGCAGTTGCCGCCTCGCTGATGAAACCCTGTCCCCAGAACCGCACCGGCAGACGCCAGCCGATTTCGACCGTTCCGAGCGGAATGAACGGTTCTAGGTCGGTGCGGGCAAGGCCGCAAAAACCGATCGTTTCGCCGGTCGCCTTGCTTTCGAGCGCATAGAAGCCGAGGCCTGTTTCCGCAATCAGGGTCTTCAGATGGTCGAAGAAAGCATCCGCGCTCGCCCGATCCCGGCGGAAGGGAAAGAACTTCATGACCGTCTCGTCGGAGTTGATCTCGAAGAAAAGATCACGGTCGGGTTCGCGCCAGTTGCGAATGATCAGGCGGTCGGTTTCGAGAATGATCATGGCCAAAGTTCCATCCGTCTCTTTAAGTCTCGAAATGCGTTTGGCGATTCAGGCGTCGACAAAATCCGTTTTGCGGTAGCCCTGGATATAGAGGAGCGCGGTGAGGTCGGCGTGGTCTATGCGCATTTTTGCTTCAGCCGCGACGGCGGGTTTTGCATGCAGGGCGACGCCGGAGCCGGCGAGCTCCAGCATGCCGAGATCGTTGGCTCCGTCGCCGACCGCAATCGCGGCCTCGGTGGAGATGCCGAGGGTGGCCGCGATTTCGGTGAGGGCATCGACCTTCGCCTGCCTGCCGAGGATCGGCTCGGCGACGAAGCCGGTGAGCACGCCATTGTCTTCCAGCAGCACGTTGGCGCGGTCTTCATTAAAGCCGAGAGTGGCGCCGATGCGGCTGGTGAAGACCGTAAAGCCGCCCGAGACGAGCGCGGTATAGAAGCCCTTCGCCTTCATGGTGGCGATCAGTTGCGGGCCTCCTGGTGTCAGGGTGATGCGCCTGGCGATCACTTCGTCGACGACCGAGATCGGCAATCCCTTCAGCAGCGCGACGCGGGCGCGCAGGGCGGGTTCGAAGTCGATCTCGCCGTTCATGGCCTGCGCGGTGATGGCCGCGACCTGATCCTTGAGGCCGACTTCGGCTGCCAGCTCGTCGATGCATTCCTGGGCGATCATCGTTGAATCCATGTCGGCCACCAGCAGCTTCTTGCGTCGGGTCTCGGCATCCTGGATGACGAGATCGATGGGTGCGCTGCCTAGTACGGTCCTGAGGCTTGTCTCGGCCGCCTGCAGGTTGGTGCCGTCCCGGAGGGCGATGTCGCAGGCTATGCCATCCGCCAGCCAGTACAGTCCCGATGCTTTCACCGCATCGGCCGCCTGCTCCGCGAGGCGGGAGACAAGAACGGGGTTTGACGGATTGGCAATAAGCGTGGCAACGAAGGCCATGATGGGAAACCCTGTGAACGACATCGACGCGATCCTGATAACCGGGCCGACCGCCAGCGGCAAGTCCGGCATGGCCGTGGAGCTTGCCAGCCTGCACGACGGCGTGGTGATCAATGCCGACAGCATGCAGGTCTACGACACGCTGCGGATCCTCACCGCGCGCCCGTCCATCGAGGATACGAAGGGCATTCCCCACCATCTTTACGGTCACGTCCCGGCGAGGGATGCCTATTCGACCGGGATGTGGCTGAGGCAGATTTCGGAGCTTTTGGCAGAACTCCGCCAAGAGCGCCGCATGCCGGTCATCGTCGGCGGAACCGGGCTCTATTTCAAGGCTTTGACAGGCGGACTTTCTCCTATGCCGGAAATCCCGGCCGAACTCCGTGAGGGTCTGCGCCAGCGGCTGATCGATGAGGGGGCGGAACCGCTCTACCGCGAACTGGCGCAGCGCGACCCGGCGATGGCGGCTACCCTCAAGCCGCAGGACGGGCAGCGCATCGTCAGGGCGCTCGAAGTAAAACAGGCAACAGGGCAGTCGCTTGCCGCGCTACAGGGGCTTGCCGGACCCGTCATCATCGACCCCGCCCGCGCCCGCAAGATCGTCGTAATGCCCGAGCGGCAGCTGCTGCACGCGCGCATCGACCGCCGGTTCGAGGCGATGCTTGCTGATGGTGCGGAGAAAGAGGTAGCCGATCTGCTGGCGCTCGGCCTTTCGCCGCAGCAGCCCGTCATGAAGGCTATCGGCGTCTCGCAGATTGCTGCGATGTTACGCGGCGAAATCGGGCGCGAGGAGGTCATCGAACTCGGTTCGGCCGCGACCCGGCAATATGCGAAGCGGCAGATGACATGGTTTCGCAACCAGATGGATGAAAGCTGGGAGCGGATCGGCTGAAATCGGAGGGCGTTAATCCCTGCTGAACAGCGACCCCAGCGGCTTCCTGATAAGACTGTCACGCATCGACGAAGCCTGATCGCGGCGCGGAGATGCGCCGGTGTCCTGCGTAGGGTTTCCCCGGCTGGCATCATCGCGCCTGTATTCGCGGCGCAATTCGGCAAGCTTGCTGTCGATCGAGGTCTGCGGAGGCATGGCGAGGCCGGCGGCAGGCTCGCCGGGGCGAGGCAGCATGTCGGGCCTGTAGGCCTCGACCGATACGGGACCCAAAGGCAGGGGGCGCGGCGTTTCCTCGGACAGGTGGCGCACCGAGGCTGCTTCCGGCTCGATCTCGTCTTCGCCGCTCCTGCTGCTGCCTGTCGAATAGGCCTGCTGAAACGCCGATATGTCCGGTCCGGAGATCGAGCGCATGCGGCTGACGATATTGCGCAAATCGACCGTGTCCGGGGTCACGTCGTCGGCCCGTTCGGCAAGGCCGTTGGCTTTCGGAATGAGATTGTCCGCCACCCTGGTAAAGCGCATGCGCATCGGCACGGCAATCGCCTCGCCGAAAGCGATAGCCTCGCCATTGCCGATCGACGACAGAAAGCTGGTGGTGGAGATGGACGAGTTCGGAATGGCGGAGCGGATGATCTCCTGGTCGCGGTCGTTGGCAAGGCGCATAGCAAACAGCGTCGAGCACTGCGACAGGATGGTCTGGTCGAGTTCGCCGGGGCGCTGCGTGATGATGCCGAGGGAAACGCCATATTTGCGCCCTTCCTTGGCTATCCGCGATATGGCCTGCCGGGTGGGCACAAAACCGAGATTGGGATCGGCTGGAATGTAGCGATGGGCTTCTTCGCAGACAACCAGCATGTGAATGCCACCCTCGCTCCAGAGCGCGATTTCGAATGCCATGCGGCAGAGGACCGAGGCGACGGAATTGACGACTTCAGAGGGAATTCCCGACAATTGAAACGTGCAGATTGGCCGGTCGTCGCCCGGGATCCGGAAGATTTCCGCGATGGTCTCCATGATCGTGTCGCTGATCGTGTTGTTGGAGAACATGAAGTGATAGCGCGGATCGTTGATCGCCGAGATGACGCGGATTTTCAGCGAGCGAAGATGCGGCTTCTCCTGCCGTCCCTCGAGCTTGCCAATGCGCTCGTCGATCAGCGCGAGAAGATCGGCCATCCGGTAAGGAACGGGCGTGTCTGCCGTCATCGAGCTTTTTTCGGTCTGGCGACGCATCAGCGTCGAATCGTTGCCCCGAAAGGCGCGCTTCGCATCCGGAATGATATCGCGCAGCATATCGAGTTCTTCAGCCACGGGCGGGCGGCCCCGGAAGATGACCTCGGCAAACTCCTCCAGCCGCATCAGCCAGAAGGGCAGGTCGAGCGTATCGGTATCGACGACGACGGAATGGTCGGGAAAAGCGGCGGCAAATTCGTTGTGGGGGTCGAGGATCAGCACCCGCAATTTCGGATCGGACGCAATCGCCTTGTGCAGCAGCAGCGATACCGCCGTCGATTTGCCGACGCCGGTCGAGCCGACAACGGCGAAGTGCTTCGAGAGCATGGAGGGTATGTGGATGGCGGCGTCGATCGTTTCGTCCTGCGTCAACTTGCCGATGACGCAGCTGCTTTCCTGGCCGGCGTCATAGATGCGCATCAGGTCGCGAGCGCGCATACGATGGGCGACGGCGCCAAGATGAGGATAGCGGGAAATGCCGGAGGAGAATTCTTCGCGGCCATCGGCATCGACGCGCACTTCGCCCAGCAACTCGGCTTCGATGCGGAACTGGTTGTCCTCACCTTCACCCCAGGCCATGTTGCCGGTGTCCATGGAGTAGACCAGCGCGGCGACGCGGTTTCCTTCGACGCTGATGGAGATCAGGCGGCCAACGGACCAAAGTTCTGTGAGATCGGTGCCGCCCGCCTCTGCGGTTGCGGCGATCGTGACACGAGCTCCGCTGCATGCGACGACGCGGCCAAGAAAGCGGTTCCCGGGGGTGAGGTTGTCGCGGCGGTCATGTTCGCCCGCTTTGCCTGACGTCTGCAAATCGTTGTTTAGCAACCGGGTGCTCCTGATATCGGCCGAGCATAGGGTTATCCGCTTAACAAAGTCCTGTCGAAGTGCTTGTTTTTTCAGCTGACCTTTGGTGCATTGACTTTTTATTGCCCAAAGCGTTGACGCTACGAAATTTTCTGTCTATCAATTCCGGTCATGAACATAGCGACAACTCTTATTGTGGTGGGACAGCGCATGGGCAGGATGGTGTAACCATCCGGCGATAGCCACCCATGCGCTAGACAACAGGCTCCCGAAGGAGCCTTTTTTTATGCCCGAAATCGGGCGTCGCGCTTCCAGAATACTCAAGCAGGCAACGGAACTTGACAATGACGGGCACAGACAAGCAGATCAGCGATAACAGGATGACCGGCGCAGAAATCGTCCTGCGGGCGCTCAAGGACAATGGCGTCGAGCATATTTTCGGCTATCCGGGCGGCGCAATCCTGCCGATCTACGACGAGATCTTCCAGCAGGACGATATCAAGCACATCCTCGTCCGCCACGAGCAGGGCGCCGGACACGCAGCCGAGGGCTATGCGCGCTCGACCGGCAAAGTCGGCGTCATGCTGGTGACCTCCGGCCCCGGCGCCACCAACGCTGTCACGCCGCTGCAGGATGCGCTGATGGATTCGATCCCGCTCGTCTGCCTGACCGGCCAGGTTCCGACGACGCTGATCGGCTCCGATGCTTTCCAGGAATGCGACACGGTCGGCATTACCCGGCCTTGCACCAAGCACAACTGGCTGGTCAAGGACGTCAACAAGCTCGCGGCCGTCATCCACGAAGCCTTTCGGATCGCCCAGACCGGCCGTCCGGGCCCCGTCGTCGTCGACATCCCCAAGGACGTTCAGTTCGCCACCGGCACTTATACGCCGCCTGAAGCCCATGCCGTCCAGAAGAGCTACCAGCCACAGGTCCAGGGCGACATCAACCGCGTCAAGCAGGCCATCGAACTGATGGCGACTGCCCGCCGTCCCGTCATCTATTCCGGCGGCGGCGTCGTCAATGCAGGCCCGGAAGCCTCCAGGTTGCTGCGCGAGCTGGTCGAGCTGACCAATTTCCCCATCACATCGACGCTGATGGGTCTCGGCTCGTATCCAGCTTCCGGCAAGAACTGGCTGAAAATGCTCGGCATGCATGGCTCCTACGAGGCCAACATGGCGATGCACGACTGTGACGTCATGGTCTGCATCGGTGCCCGTTTCGACGACCGCATCACCGGTCGCCTGAACGCCTTTGCGCCGAATTCGAAGAAGATCCACATCGATATCGATCCGTCTTCGATCAACAAGACGGTGCATGTCGACATCGGCATCGTCGGCGACGTCGGCAATGTCCTCGAAGACATGATCCGCCTGTGGCGTGCCCTGCCCAAGAAGCAGGAGCCCGGCCAGCTCTCCGAGTGGTGGGACGACATCAACCGCTGGCGGGCGCGCAATTCCTTCGCCTACAAGATGAGCGACGATGTCATCATGCCACAATACGCGATCCAGCGGCTCTATGAGCTGACGAAGCATCGCGACACCTACATCACGACCGAAGTCGGCCAGCATCAGATGTGGGCGGCCCAGTTCTATGGCTTCGAGGAGCCGAACCGCTGGATGACTTCAGGCGGCCTCGGCACCATGGGCTACGGACTGCCGGCAGCGCTTGGCGTCCAGATCGCCCATCCGGAGGCGCTGGTCATCGACATCGCCGGCGATGCCTCGATCCAGATGTGTATCCAGGAGATGTCGGCGGCGGTGCAGCACGATGCACCGATCAAGATCTTCATCCTCAACAACCAGTACATGGGCATGGTTCGCCAGTGGCAGCAACTGCTGCATGGTAACCGCCTGTCGAACTCCTACACCGAGGCAATGCCTGACTTCGTCAAGCTGGCGGATGCTTATGGCGGCGTCGGCCTGCGCGTCGAAAAACCCGGCGATCTCGATGCGACGATCCAGGAAATGATCGACGTCAGGCGTCCCGTCATCGTCGACTGCCGCGTTGCCAATCTCGCCAACTGCTTCCCGATGATCCCGTCGGGCAAGGCACACAACGAGATGCTGCTGCCGGACGAAGCCACCGACGAGGCCGTCGCCAACGCCATCGACGCCAAGGGGCGCGCGCTGGTTTGATCGCGACGCGGAGGCGCGGTGGACGCGCCTCCAATCATGCATGGCGTTGAACAAATATCTGAGGAAACGGACCCAAGATCATGAATGCACACCTTCAACCGACCGGCTCCGCCTATTTCATTTCGCCGGAAACTGCGACGGCCGAGAACCACACGCTTTCGGTTCTGGTCGATAACGAGCCGGGCACGCTTGCTCGCGTCATCGGCCTATTTTCCGGGCGCGGCTATAACATCGAGAGCCTGACCGTGTCGGAAACCGAACATCAGGCGCATCTGTCACGCATCACCATCGTGACCCGCGGGACGCCACCGGTGCTGGAGCAGATCAAGGCGCAGCTGGAGCGTATCATCCCCGTTCACCGGGTTGTCGACCTGACGGTACGGGCCCGCGAACTCGGCCAGGAACGGCCGATCGAGCGCGAAGTGGCCCTGATCAAGATCACCGGTACCGGCGAGACGCGGGCCGAGACGCTGAGGCTGGCCGACGCTTTCCACGCCAAGGTGGTCGATGCCACCGTCGAACATTTCATTCTGGAGATCACCGGCAAGTCGTCGAAGATCGACCAGTTCGTCGCCATCATGCGGCCGCTCGGCCTGGTCGAGGTCTGCCGCACGGGCATCGCGGCAATGAACCGCGGCCCGCAGGGTATGTAAGCTGCTTTTATGTGGCGCCGCTGGAGATCAGAGCATCTCCAGCGGTGTTTTCCTCTGCGGAGGCGGAAAGGCGGCGTCTATGGCTGCCCAGTCCTCATTCGAAATGTCGAGCGACACTGCCTGCCGGTTTTCCCTGGTGCGCGCCGGCTGGGACGTCTTCGGAATCGCGATGACGCCGTCGCGCCTGAGGACGAAGGCAAGTGCGACCTGGGCAGGCGTAGCCTGATAGGCCTTGGCAAGCTGGACGAGCGTCGGGTGGCGCGTCAGCCGGCCTTGCTCGATAGGCGAATAGGCCATCACCGGGATATTTCGGTCGTGGCACCACGGCAGCAGGTCGAATTCTACTCCACGCCGGCCGAGATTGTAGAGCACCTGGTTTGTGGCGACGTTTCGGCCCGACGGCACCCGCAACAGTTCCTCCATGTCATTGACATCGAAATTCGACACGCCCCAGGCGCGGATCTTGCCGGCAGCCTTCAGCCGCTCGAAGGCGTCGACTGTCTGTGCCAGTGGGTAGCTGCCGCGCCAGTGCAGCAGGTAGAGGTCGAGTCGGTCGGTTCCCAATCGTTGCAGGCTGCGCTCGCATGCCTCGACGGTGCCCTGGCTGTTGGCATTGTGGGGATAAACCTTGCTGACAAGGAAAACCTCGTCGCGACGACCTTTGATCGCCTTGCCGACAAGCCGTTCAGAGGCGCCTTCGCCATACATCTCGGCAGTGTCGATCATCGTCATTCCGAGGTCGATGCCGACCTGGAGGCTTTCGATCTCCGTCTTCGCCCCGGAGGCATCGTCGCCCATGTTCCAGGTGCCCTGGCCAAGGGCTGGAACGCTGATGCCGGAAGGAAAGCTAATCGACGGGATGGCATCGCTCATGGCTGTCGTCTTTCGTATCGTTCATGGAAGAGGTTCACAGAGTACGCTTCTTGTCTCCCAGTGATGTATGCTCCGCACTACAGTTTTAAAGGTCACACTGTCGTGACCCCGGTCGTCGGTGTCAGCCACGGACGCGCTGCCCGATGCTATTTTGTCACCGTCACATTTGTCATCTCGTACATCACGAGGATTGTGTGCATATCGGATGCACGCGTCTTAGAGGACGGACATTCCGTGTACTGCACAGGGCGATGGAAACGCGACATGCCGGGGATACGATGATGCCGCCTGATACGTTGCTGGCCCTGCTTCTATTTGCCTTCACCACGTCGATCACGCCGGGCCGAACAACATGATGCTGTTCGCATCGGGGGTAAATTTCGGCTTTCGGCGCACGATCCCGCATATGTTCGGCATAGGTGTCGGCTTTCTGTCGCTGCTTTTGAGCGTCGGTCTTGGGCTTGGCGCCATCTTGCATACGGTCCCGGTGTTATACACCGCCCTGAAATTCGCAGGCGGGGCCTATCTGCTTTGGATTGCCTGGAAGATCGGCTCGTCGCGCAGCCTCGGTGAAAGGGAAGGCGGCGCCCGGCCGATGTCGTTTTTCGCAGCCGCTGCCTTCCAGTGGATCAATCCGAAGGCCTGGGTCATGGCCGTCACCGCGATGGCTGCCTACACCGATGCGGACCGATATTTTGTCAGCGTGACGATCGTCGGACTGGTCTTTGCCGCAGTCAATATCCCGACGGTCTCCACCTGGGCCGGCTTCGGATCGGCGCTGCGCGAGTGGCTGGCGGTGCCGGTGCGGCTGAAGTGCTTCAATATTACAATGGCGGTTCTGCTCGTGCTCAGCCTCTGGCCGATGCTGAAGTAAGGCAGCGTTGGGGAGGCTCACCTGCGTTGGGGGGTGGGTGAGGGTAGGTCTGCCTCTTATTCCCGGTATCCGCAGATTTTTCCGGTTGCCTCCAAAGGGCGAATCCTGCCAAGTCCGGCGATGCAATTTGCGCCACAACAAGATGAAGCGCTTAAGGCCGTTTCCAAATGGCTGAAGGACGGGCGGTCGCCGCTTTTTCGCCTGTTCGGCTATGCCGGAACCGGCAAGACGACGCTTGCCCGCCATTTCGCCGAGAATGTCGATGGGGAGGTGCTGTTTGCCGCCTTCACCGGCAAGGCTGCCCAGGTGCTGCGGTCGCGCGGCGCCACCAATGCCCGGACCATCCATTCGCTGATCTATCGTCCGCGCGGCGAGGAGTCCGTCGAGGATGAGGAAACCGGCAAAAGCTCGATGACGCCGATGTTTACCGTCAACCGGCAGAGCCCGGT
This sequence comes from Rhizobium sp. B21/90, assembly GCF_019355815.1. Lineage (NCBI taxonomy): Bacteria > Pseudomonadati > Pseudomonadota > Alphaproteobacteria > Hyphomicrobiales > Rhizobiaceae > Rhizobium > Rhizobium sp. B21/90. The sequence continues at coordinate 1,822,032 of NZ_CP072162.1, forward strand.
GTCGAAGGCTGCGCTGATCGTCGTCGACGAGTGCTCGATGGTCGACGAGGCGCTCGGCAAGGATCTGATGAGTTTCGGCACGCCGATCCTTGTGCTCGGCGATCCGGGCCAGCTTCCGCCGATCACCGGGGGTGGGTTTTTCACCAATGAAGAGCCGGACTACCTGCTGACCGATATCCACCGCCAGGCTCGCGACAACCCGATCATCCAGCTCGCCATGCAGGTGCGCGAAGGCAAGGAGATCATGCACGGCGATTACGGGACCGTGCAGGTCATCTCCAAGGGCGAGGTTACGCAGCCGCTGGTGCTCGAGGCCGATCAGGTGCTCGTCGGCACCAACAAGACACGCAAGCGCTACAACCAGCGCCTTCGCGAGCTGAAGGGCTTCAATACAGAATATCCGCAGTCTGGCGACAAGCTCGTCTGCCTGCGTAACGATCCGGCTAAGGGGCTGCTGAACGGCTCGCTCTGGCAGGTCATGACCTCGTCCAAAGAGACCACCAAGCCCGGCATCAACCTTCTGATCCGTCCTGAAGACGACGACATGGATCGCGGTGCGGCCAAGATCAAGGTGCTGAAGACGGCCTTCGAGGATGTCCAGGGTGAAATCCCGTGGACCACCCGCAAACGCTATGACGAGTTCGACTTCGGTTATGCCTTAACGGTGCACAAGGCACAGGGCTCGCAGTGGAACAAGGTCGTCCTGTTCGACGAGAGCTGGGCCTTTCGCGACACGCGCGAACGCTGGCTCTACACGGCGATCACCCGTGCCGCAGAGACGCTGACCATCGTTCGCTGAGGTCTGCCGGTTGCATCAATCTTTTGCATGGCTTGCACATGCGAATGTCATTGGCGTTGACGGGGCGATCGGATTAAAAGCGCAGGCACGTTGCTCGTGAACTGGATATCGACGATGCCCACCAAGCTCTCCGTGAATGTCAATGCCATCGCCATGCTTCGCAACCGCCGGGACCTTCCCTGGCCGAGCCTCGAGGCGCTCGGGCGGATCGTGCTCCAAGCCGGCGCCAGCGGATTGACGGTGCATCCGCGTCCGGATCAGCGACATGTGCGATTTTCGGACCTCCCAGTCATTCGCGCGCTGATCGACGACGAATTCCCTGAGGCGGAATTCAATATCGAGGGCTATCCGACGCCAGAATTCTTCGATCTCTGTGCCGGTGTCGAGCCGGAGCAGGTGACGCTGGTGCCGGATCATCCGTCGCAGGCGACGTCGGACCATGGCTGGGATTTCCGCAAGCACCAAGCGTTTCTGGCCGATGTGATCGGGCCCTACAAGAAGCTGGGCTGCCGCGTCTCGCTGTTTGCCGACGGCGACGGCGATCCCGAGGTAGTAGCGATTGCCAAGACTGTCGGTGCCGACCGGATCGAGCTGTATACCGGTCCATACGGTGGATGTCATAATTCGCCGGAGCGGGCGGCTGCCGTGCTTGCGGGTCTTGGCAAGACAGCCGATGCGGCCATCGCGCTGGGGATGGGCGTCAATGCCGGTCACGATCTGACGGTCGCCAACCTGCCGGACCTGATCAAGCGTATCCCGCAGCTTGCCGAGGCATCGATCGGTCATGCACTCACTGCCGATGCGCTGGAGTTCGGCATGGCGGAGACCGTTCGCCGGTTTCGCCGGGCGTGCGGGCAGATAGTTTAGGCCACCGTCGCCCAATCGCCCCCGGATGGGGGAGATTGGGTTAGCGGCCTTGGGCTTACGCCGCCAATTCAGTCTTTCGTTCTTCAAAGAAACTTCTCAGCGTCTGCGGAACCTTGCCGGTCAGTGTCGTGAAATCGGCGGTCAGGCTGTCGAAGTTTCCGGCGCGTATGTTTGCGTCGGCAGATGCCAGCATGTCGACCAGGAATGGCGGCAGGCCGGCGCCGGCCATACCGGCGGCAAGCTGTTCGTCGGTGACGTCAATGACCTCTAGCGGGCGACCCGTGACAGCAGAGACCGTCGAGGCGACATCCTTGATCGAATAGGAAGTAGAGCCTGTCAGCGTGTAGGTCTTGCTTTCCGTATCGCTGGAAGCAAGGGCTGCGGCAATGGCCAGCGCGCAGTCTTCGCGGGAAATGTAGGGCGCCTTGCCGCCTGATGTCGCGGTGTACCACTTTCCGCCCTGCAGATTGTGCGGCAGGGACATCATGAAATTATCCAGGTACCAGGCGTCGCGCAGGATGGTGTAGCCGATACCGCTGGCCTTGATGGCATTCTCGGTGCCGAGATGATCGGGGGCGAAGGTCACCAGCGATTTGTCAGGGTTTGGCATCGAGGTGTAGAGGATGTGCTTGACGCCGGCGGCCTTGGCAGCCTCGATGGCAGCCTTGTGCTGAGCCAGGCGCTTGCCGGGAGTGTCGAGCGAATCCGTGCTGATGATCAGCAGGCGGTCGACGCCCGTAAAGGCCGAGACGAGGCCTGCCGCATCGTCGAAATCCGCCTTGCGGGTGACGACGCCCTTGGCTGCAAGTGTGCCGAGCTTTTCCGGGCTGCGGGTCGCGGCGACGATATCGCCGGGAGCGACCTTGTAGGTTTCGAGCAGGTGATGGACGACGCTCTGGCCGAGCTTGCCGGCAGCGCCGGTGACGAGAAGGGTCATGGGGTTTTCCTCTGTTCCTTGCAACCGGCTCAACGACCGGCGTTGCAGTCTCAAAAAGAGACTTGCGCTACAATAGGAATTGAGAGAGTTCTGTAAAGGAGGCAGTTTTTCTGCCATAGGTTACCAAAAGGGAACTGCCATGAGCGGCACCGTCGTCAATCTGCGCAACAAGGACATGGCCGGGAATGGTCGGGTGTTCGACGTCGCCAAACTCGATCCGAGCAATTGCCCCATCCGGGACGTGATGCAGCAAATCCATGGAAAATGGTCGACGCTGCTCGTCGATGCGCTGTCGCAGCGTCCCTATCGCTTTGGCGAACTAAAGCGCGCCGTGCCTGATATCTCGCAACGGATGCTCACCCAGACGCTGCGCGACCTGCAGCGCGACGGTTATGTTGAACGCGAGGTCTTTCCGACAAAGCCGCCGAGTGTCGAATACCGGATGACCGATCTTGGACGCTCGCTCTATGAGCCGCTGTCGCACTTGCTGAACTGGGCGGAGGCCAACCACGACAACGTCCGGGATGCCCGCCGCAGGTTCGACGAATCCGGCGCCTGAGGCGCGCGCCGGATCCAGCGTTTCCAGGTGTTTTCAGGCAGCTTCGGCGTCGATATTGGCCAGCGGCGCCAAGGCGAAATCTACGGCTGCCCGTGCGTGGATCGTCGTGCTGTCGAAACCGGGCAGCGGCAATTTTTCAGCATCGAGAATGAGGCAAATCTCGGTGCAGCCAAGGATGACGCTGTCCGCACCGCCAGCCTTCGCCCGTTCGACGATCTCCAGCAGTTTAACACGCGATTCATCGCGGACTTTGCCGGCACAGAGTTCGTCGAAGATGATGTCGTGCACCGCCGTGCGGTCATCGGCGTCAGGCACGATCACGGAGACGCCGAGTTCGGCCATGCGGTCGGCATAGAACCCGTGTTCCATGGTGTAGCGGGTGGCAAGCAACAGCGGCCTCCTGCGACCGGCTGCCTTGAGCGCGCTTGCGGTTTCATCGATGATGTGGACCAGCGGGACGGAGATGCGGGCTGCCACTTCCTCAGCAATCAGATGCATGGTGTTGGTGCAGATCAGCACGCAGTCGGCACCGGCGCGCTCCAGGCCGGCTGCGACGTCCCCGAGTCGTCTGGAGGCGTCGGTCCAGCGACCGGCCTTCTGCAAGGCGACGATATCGGCGAAATTGACCGAATGCATCAGAACCTCGGCAGAGGTCAGGCCGCCATGTGCATCGCGGACCATCTCGTTGACGAGACGGTAGTAGACCGCCGAACTTTCGAAGCTCATGCCGCCGATCAGGCCAATGGTGCGCATAGAATTTGTCTCCGCTTGTGATTCCGTTGCCACCATTGTCGTTCGAAACATCCGCGCGTGATTTGCATTTTTCGTTCGATTTACAAAAATAACGTAATAAGATTGTGCGATATGTCTTCTTCGTGCAAATTTATCGCGTGGTAGTGAGGAGGGACGCTGATGCTGGACGAACGGGACCGGAAATTGCTCGATATCTTGCAAGGCGATGCCGGAATATCGGTCACGGCCTTGGCCGATGCCGTGGCTCTGTCGGTATCCGCCTGTTCGCGCCGGATCCAGCGACTGGAGGACAGCGGTCATATCGCCCGGCGGATCGTCGTGCTCGACCGCCGCAAAATGGGCGTGCCCACCACCGTCTACGCGCTGATCAAGACCGCCCATCACGCCGACGAATGGATCGAGCGCTTCAAGAGGGCTATCACCGACATACCGGAGATCGTCGAGGCGCACCGGCTGACGGGCAACCACGACTATATCCTCAAGATCGTGCTGCCGAGCGTCGAGCATTACGACGTGATCTACAAGACCATCGTCCGCCGGGTCGAACTGTTCGACGTAGCGGCTTCCATCTCGATGGAGGAACTCAAAAGCGGAATGGCAATCCCCGTTGGGTATGCGGTATAGGCGGGTGCTCAGATCGCCTCATAGGCGAACAACAAGCCGATGAGAGTGATGCCGAACAGGCCGAACAAGAAGCATTGGTCGGCGACCGTCTCGAGTGTCCTGCTGAGCTTCAGCCGGTTGGCAAAGCGGATCGACAAATAGGACGTGATGGCGCTGACGAGGAAGAGAAGCGAGGCGCAGCCTGCGTACTCGTCGACCCGGCTTGGCCCGATGCGGCCCTCGACAACCTTCACCAGTCCGATCAGCGTGGTGCAGATACCGACCATGGTGCCGGATGTCGGCAGGATATGCTGGGCCAGTGTCTTCTCAGCAGCCGGATTATCTTTTTTCGACACGGTCAATACTGTGTTCCCCCAGTCGCCACTGCAGGCGTCGGCTTCCCAACGCTTAATGCACGCGGACGTTGGTGTCGACATTAGCGTGGAGGATTAGCCCGCAATTGCTGTTCTTCCGGGAAGGTAGCTCTGGTCGTCGGCTGGCGGATCTGAGGATGTGCAACGGAGCCATGCGTAAACGGCGGTTGATGTCCGTCGAGAACAGGCTCACGTGAGGAGGGGGAGCACAGGAAAGGATCGTCATGCAGGAACATCATGTCGTCGTGGTCGGCGGCGGTTTTGCGGGATTGCAGATCGTCAACGACCTCACGCGGGCGCCTGTCCGCATCACGCTGATCGATCGGCGCAATCACCACCTCTTCCAGCCGTTACTCTATCAGGTCGCAACGACACTGCTGTCGACCTCCGAGATCGCCTGGCCGATCCGCAGCCTTTATCGCGAGCGGCCCGATGTCACGACGCTGCTGGCCGAAGTCGAGGGCATCGACAGGCAGGCAAAGACCGTGGCGCTTACCAACGGCGAAATCGTTGGCTACGATACGCTGGTGCTGGCGACTGGTGCCACGCACGCCTATTTCGGTCATGACGAATGGGAGCCGGTCGCACCCGGCCTGAAGACGCTCGAGGATGCCACGACCATCCGCCGCCGCCTGCTTTTGGCCTTCGAGCGGGCCGAGATGGAAGAAGACGCGGCGATCCGCGAGGCGCTGCTGACCTTCGTCATCGTCGGTGCCGGACCGACCGGTGTCGAACTTGCAGGCATCATCGCCGAACTGGCGCACGATACCCTTCCGAAGGAGTTCCGCCGCATCGATACCACGAAGACCAAGGTCGTTCTCGTCGAGGCCGGGCCGCACATTCTCTCGGCCTTCGTCGATGACCTGTCGGCCTACGCCCACAGCAAGCTGCAGAGCAGCGGCGTCGAGATCCGCACCGGCAAGGCCGTGACGTCCTGCACGGCCGACGGTGTCGTTGTCGGCGACAGCTTCATTCCGTGCCGAACGATCGTCTGGGCAGCCGGTGTGCAGGCGTCGCCCGCGGCGGCCTGGCTCGATGTGCCGGCAGACCGCGCAGGCCGGGTCGTTGTCGAAAAGAACCTGACGGTACCCGGCGACGACGCAATCTTCGTGATCGGCGACACGGCGTCGGTTCTGCGCGAAGACGGGGCGCCGGTGCCCGGTGTTGCGCCCGCCGCCAAGCAGCAGGGTGCATTCGTCGCCAGGGTGATTGAGGCGCGGCTTTCCGGCAAGACCGTGCCGGATACCTTCCGCTACCACCACCAGGGAAACCTCGCCACCATTGGCAAGGGCGCGGCGATCATCGATTTTGGATGGATCAAAATGAAGGGCGGTCTCGCCTGGTGGATATGGGGGCTTGCCCACATCTATTTCCTTATCGGCACGCGGTCGAGGCTCAGCGTTGCCTGGAGCTGGTTGTGGATCTATCTCAGCCGTCAGCACAGCGCACGGCTGATCACGCAGAAAGAAACGCCGCGCGAGGATTGAGGTCACGCAAAAGGGCGACCCGCGAGGGCCGCCCTTGATGTCTTCAGGATGATTTCGACTTACGCTGCGAGCGAAGCGATATCGATGACGAAGCGGTAACGCACGTCGCTCTTCAGAACGCGTTCATAGGCTTCGTTGACGTCCTGGATGTTGATCTTCTCGATTTCCGAGACGATGTTGTGCTTGCCGCAGAAGTCGAGCATTTCCTGCGTTTCCTTGATCGAGCCGATCATCGAGCCCGACAGGCTCTTGCGGCCCGGGATCAGCGAGAAGGCATGAACCGGGATTGCATGTTCAGGCGCGCCGACGATGACCATCGAGCCATTGACCTTGAGCAAGCCGAGATAGGCGTTCCAGTCGATCGCGACACCGGCCGTGCAGATGATCAGGTCGAAGGTGCCGGCCAGCTTGGTGAAGGTTTCGGCATCCGACGTGGCGTAGTATTCCTTGGCGCCGAGCCGCAGTCCGTCTTCCTTCTTCGAAAGGCCCTGCGAGAGCACCGTGATATCGGCACCCATGGCGGCGCCGATCTTCACGCCCATGTGGCCGAGACCGCCCATGCCGACGATGGCAACCTTCTTGCCGGGACCGGCCTTCCAGTGGTGCAGCGGCGAGTAGAGCGTGATGCCGGCGCAGAGCAGGGGGGCGGCGCCGTCGAGCGGAAGATTTTCCGGGATCGAGAGGACATAGCCTTCCTTGACGACGATCGAGTCCGAATAGCCGCCCTGGGTGGGCGTCTTGCCGTCGGCTTCGACGCTGTTGTAGGTCTGCACGAGACCGGGCATGTACTGCTCGTTGTCTACATCCCGGTTGGCGCAGCCGACGCAGCTGTCGACGAAGCAGCCGACGCCAACGTGGTCGCCGACCTTGAACTTGGTGACGTTGGCGCCGACGGCGGACACGATGCCGGCAATCTCATGGCCGGGAACGATCGGGTATACGGCGTTCTTCCACTCGTTGCGAACGGTGTGGATGTCGGAGTGGCAGATGCCGGCAAACTTGATGTCGATGACGACGTCGTCGGCATTCGGCTCGCGCCGTTCGAATGTGAAAGGGGTGAGGGGTTTGGACGCGTCCGTTGCGGCGTAGCCTTTTGCGATTGGCATGGGATATTCCTTCTTTGGGGGCTGCAAGGTGATGATCCCTTATGCCGCGTTTCCTGTCACCGGCGTTAGAGCGATCCTCTCAGGTTTTTGCCCGATCCTGCAAAAGTGTGAACGCCGCCTATTTGCCGGGCTAGGGATTTCGCCTACATAGGAACGGTAGCTTGCTCCCCCTGCACCCCCGATTAAGAGTGCCTTGATGACACTGATGTTCAATCCCCATCATGAAATCGCATCGATCGCCGCCCGGTTTGCGCCCGGCGAAGGAGAGTTCAAGACAGCGATCGAAGGGCTCGGGATAAGCCGTCGCTCGATGCCGAGCGCACCCTGCCACGCCAGCTATCGGCCGTGCTTCGCGATGGTTATCCAAGGGGCGAAAAGCCTGCAGCTCGGAACCGACACCATTAATTACGGCGCCGGCGACTACCTCCTGACGTCGCTCGATCTCCCTGTCGCCTGGCGCGTCGTCGAGGCCAGTCCGGAAGTCCCGCACTTCTGCATAACGCTTGCCATCAGCCCCGAGAAACTGCTCGATCTGCTCAGCCGGACGGATATCCAGCGGCCAGCCGAACCTGCTGCGGGCCAGCGCGGAATGATGGTCAACATCGCGACGCCCGAATTGCTCGATGCTGCCGTGCGGCTGCTCCGCTTGCTCGATAATCCGAGCGACATCCCGGCGATGGCGCCGCTGCTCGAGCAGGAGATCCTCTACCGCATCCTGACGGGACCAGCGGGTGGACAACTCATCAACATCGCTGTCGCCGACAATCACGGCCACCGCATCGCCCGCGCCGTTGCCTGGCTCAGAGAGAATTTCGCTCGTCCGCTCCGCATCGAGGAGTTGGCCGAGCACGTCAACATGAGCGTTTCCTCCTTTCACCATCATTTCAAGGCAATCACAGCGATGACGCCGGTGCAGTACCAGAAGCAGTTGCGGCTGCACGAGGCCCGGCGGCTGATGCTGATCGAGCGGCTCGATGTCGGCACCGCCGGCCACCGCGTCGGTTACCAGAGCCCGTCGCAGTTCAGCCGCGAATACAGCCGTCTCTACGGCCTGTCGCCGCTGCGCGACGTCGAAGGCATGCGCGCGCCCATCGCCGCCGAATAGGGCTCGCGCAGCAGCTGGCCGCACGTCTCGGCGCTCACGGAAATTTCTTCGGCTCTCTGCCCAAAGTCGCTTGACGCCTTGAGCCAGCTGCGGCATAAGGCTGCGAACCGTACCGTACGGTACGCAAGTGGGAGTGGTCATTGTGCCGAGCGACGCACTGCAGACATCGGAGTTTTCGCCACGTCAGAACGCCGTTCTGGAGCAGGCGCTGCGATTGCTGGTGGACGGTGGCGAAAAGGCGCTGACGACATCCGGCGTGGCGCGCGCCGCCAATTGCTCCAAGGAAAGTCTCTACAAGTGGTTCGGCGACCGCGACGGGTTGCTGTCTGCGATGATTGCCCACCAGGCGAGCAAGGTCCGTACCTTCGAGCGCAACGGCGAACGGCTGACGGCGACGAGCCTGCACGATCATCTGGTGATCTTTGCCCGCGACCTCCTGGAAGTGCTGGCCGGCGACGTATCGCTGGCACTGAACAGGTTGGCGATCGGCCAGTCGAACCGCGATGGCTCGAAGCTTGGGAAGCTGCTGCTCGAGCGCGGACGTCGACAGATCGACCGACGTGCCAGCGGCCTGATCGATGCCGGCAAGCGGGCGGGGCTGTTGCGCTTCGACGATGCCAACGAGGCCTACCATACGCTCTATGGCCTCGTTGTCTCCGACCTGCACGTTCGCATGCTGCTCGGCGAACGCAGCATCAAGGATGGTGCCCAGCAGGCGGAGAGGGCGGTCAGTGCTTTCCTCAGGCTCTATGGCACGGAAAAAGTTTCGGCGGATGCAGCCGCATCCGTCTGATGGATCAAACCAAAATCGACAAGCAAGGGAAGGAAAAATCAAATGCGCGTCTATTACGATCGTGATGCCGATCTCAATCTCATCAAGGCCAAGAACGTAGTCATCGTCGGCTACGGGTCCCAGGGTCGCGCCCATGCGCTGAACCTCAAGGACAGCGGCGCCGCCAATGTGGTCATCGCGCTCAAGGCCGGTTCGCAGACGATCAAGAAGGCCGAAGCCGATGGCTTCAAGGTCATGACCGTCGCAGACGCCGCCAAGTGGGGCGACCTGTTGATGATGGCGACCCCGGACGAGTTGCAGGCCGATATCTGGAAGGCCGACATCGAAGCCAACATCCGTGACGGCGCCGCCATCGCTTTTGCCCACGGCCTGAATATCCATTTTGGCCTTATCGAGCCGAAGGCGTCGCTTGACATCGTCATGATCGCACCGAAGGGCCCCGGCCACACGGTTCGTGGCGAATACCAGAAGGGCGGCGGTGTGCCTTGCCTCGTGGCCGTTCACCAGAACGCTTCCGGCAACGCGCTTGAACTGGCGCTCTCCTACGCCTGCGGCGTCGGCGGCGGTCGTTCGGGCATCATCGAAACCAACTTCCGCGAAGAATGCGAAACCGACCTGTTCGGCGAGCAGGTCGTCCTCTGCGGCGGCCTGGTCGAACTGATCCGCGCCGGTTTCGAAACGCTGACCGAAGCCGGCTACGCACCGGAAATGGCCTATTTCGAATGCCTGCACGAAGTGAAGCTGATCGTCGACCTGATCTATGAAGGCGGCATCGCCAACATGAACTACTCGATCTCGAACACGGCGGAATGGGGCGAATACGTCACCGGCCCACGCATCATCACGGCCGAAACAAAGGCTGAAATGAAGCGCGTTCTGACCGACATCCAGACCGGCAAGTTCACCTCGGACTGGATGCAGGAATACCGTGCCGGCGGCTCGCGCTTCAAGGGCATCCGTCGCATGAACGACAATCACCAGATCGAGGAAGTCGGCGCCAAGCTGCGCGGCATGATGCCTTGGATCGGCAAGAACAAGCTGGTCGACAAGGCCGTCAACTAAGCCTTTCGTGATATTATGTGAGACAAGGAGGCCGGGGCGAAAGCCTCGGCCTTTTCCGTATGGTGGGTAGAGCGAAGTTTCGGGTTACGCTAGCTGATCTTCTCGACGTAGGCTGCCCAAGCCAGACCTTTGAAATGCGCATCGCAGGTCAGAATGTCTGCATCGTAAGTTTCAGCAGTTGCGTGGATGATTGCATCGGCGATCGACAGTTTGTGGCGCGTTGCCGTCTCCGCTGCCAGTCGTGCTATCGCCGTATCTAGTGGCGCGATGATGCATGTGGCTGTAAACGCGAAAAACTGATCGACGGCTTCTTCACCCTTTTCGCGGCTCAGCCACTTGGATAGCTCGAGCTGGACGATGGTGGGCACGACGCACTTGTCGCGTTCGGGCATTTCATCGGCCAAGCGTTGACCAGTCGCGCTGTCGAGCAACCATTCGATCCATGCCGAGCTATCGACCACGCGCATCAGAGACGATCGTCGCGGTCGCGATAGTTCTCAGGATTTCCTCCAGCCGCAATCCCCCTGAGGCTTTCGAGTGTCGGCACTGGCATAATCAGCACCGCATTGCCCTTCGGGATGAAAACGAACTCCTGACCCGCAGACCAGTCTTGCTGATCTCGGACCTCTTTCGGGATCGAAATCTGGAATTTGGACGATAGGGTTGCGGTTGCCATCTTACCATCTCTTGATCGATGTCTATCCAGTAAGAATAACACACCAGCAACGTCGGGGGAATTGACGTTTCCAACTGTATGGACCGATCGTTCGCTTCCTATTCATCATCAAAATCGTCACTGCCTATTGGCAAAATAGGTCAGCATTATTGACTTATCTTTTGTTGCGTGGTTAGCTTCCCGAAAGACACAAAATTACGAGGAAGCCCCATGTTGAATTGGGAAACGATCTTTGCGACGCGCTCGAGCCGGATGCGCGCCTCTGAAATCCGCGAATTATTGAAGCTGCTGGATCGGCCGGATATCATCTCGTTCGCGGGCGGGATCCCCGATCCGGAGTTGTTTCCGAAGGATGCGTTCAAGCAGGCCTACGCCGACATCTTCGACGGTGCGACTGTCGATGCAGCGCTGCAATATTCGGTCAGCGAGGGCTACAAGCCGCTGCGTGTGTGGCTCGTGCAGCAGATGGCCGGGCTCGGCGTTGCCTGCGGCCTCGACAACGTATTCATCGTCTCCGGGTCGCAGCAGGCGCTCGATTATCTGGGCAAGCTGATGCTGTCTCCCGATGATACGGCTCTCGTCACGGCGCCGACCTATCTCGGCGCGCTGCAGGCCTTTAACGCCTACGAGCCGACTTACGACCGGTTGACGCCGAACGGCAACCGCACGCCGGGTTCCTATCGCGCTGCTGCGGAGAAGGCCGGTGGGCGGGTGAAGTTTGCCTATCTGTCTCCGGATTTTGCCAATCCGACCGGTGAGACGATCGACCTCGAGGCGCGCGAAAAGCTCATCGACCTCGCCGACGATCTCGATATCGCTATCGTCGAAGATGCCGCCTACCAGTCGCTGCGCTACGACGGCAACCCGATCCCGCCGATCCTTGCCCTGGAGATTTCCCGCAAGGGCGATATCGAAGCAACGCGGACGATCTATTGCGGCAGTTTTTCCAAGACGATGGCACCGGGTCTGCGCGTCGGATACGTCGTTGCCAACGCTCAGGTAATCCGCAAGCTGGTGCTGATGAAGCAGGCGGCGGATCTTCACTCTTCGACCATCAACCAGATGGCCATTCACAAGGTCGTCGAGCATGGTTTCCCGGCTCAGGTTGCCAGGATCGGAACGGTCTACAGGCGCCGCCGGGACTGCATGCTGGCAGCCCTTGCCAAGTACATGCCGGCCGGGACCCACTGGACGAAGCCTGAAGGCGGCATGTTCATCTGGGTCACCCTGCCGGAGGGCATGGATGGAGCGACGCTGCTTGCAAAATCGCTACAGACGGCCAAGGTCGCATTCGTGCCGGGGCAGGCGTTCTTTGCGGATGGATCCGGCGCCAATACATTCCGGATGAGTTTTTCCCGCGCCGACGACCAGCAGATCGAAGAGGGCATTCACCGCCTGGCGGACCTGATTGCGCAAGAGATCGTCTCCAAGGCGGCCTAGTGGGTGCGCTTGCTCAAGGCAGACGTTTTGTCCGGCCGTGGGCCATTCTGAAATCCCTCTATCTCCGGAGCCGCACAGTTCGTCTGCCGGGCGCCTCCGGCGTTGTTGTGCCTGTTGGATGCAGTTCCCCATCGGTTGAGCACGCGACCGTTGCAAAATGCCATTGATTGCACGCCGACCTGTCACACATCTGTAAAACGCCGTCCCTATGGGAAGTGCAAACCAATGAGGACCGAGCCATGAAGACGATCGCTACCGCCGCCGCGCTGTTTGCCGCGAGCCTTGCCGCATTGCCGGCCTCCGCTGCCGATCTTGTGCTCTACACCAGCCAGCCGAACGAAGATGCGCAGGCGACCGTCGATGGCTTCATGGCCGCGAACCCGTCGATCAAGGTCGACTGGGTGCGTGATGGCACACCGAAGATCATGGCCAAGCTTCAGGCCGAGATGGTCGCTGGCAATCCCGTTGCCGACGTGCTTCTGATCGCCGACACCGTGACGCTCGAGCGGCTCAAGGAAGCTGGCAAGCTGATGGCCTACAAGTCTCCGGAAGCCGTGAACTACGATGCGTCGCTCTATGACGCAGGCGGTTACTATTATTCGACCAAGCTGATCACGACCGGCATCGTCTACAACACTGCCGCCGCCATGAAGCCGACCAGCTGGCAAGACCTGGCCAAACCGGAAGCCAAGGGCCTCGTGGTCATGCCGAGCCCCCTGACATCAGGTGCAGCGCTGATCCATGCGCAGACGCTGGCGGGTGTGCCGAGCCTCGGCTGGGATTTCTACAAGAGCCTCGCTGCCAACGGGGCGATTGCATCGGGCGGCAACGGCCAGGTGCTGAAGTCGGTGGCTTCAGGCGAAAAGGCCTATGGCATGATCGTCGACTACATGCCGATCCGCGAGAAGGCCAAGGGCGCACCGCTCGCCTTCGTCTTCCCGACCGAAGGCGTGTCCGCCGTCACCGAGCCGGTTGCGATCCTGTCGACGGCCAAGCACGCGGATGCTGCCAAGGCGTTCGTCGACTATGTGCTGTCCGAGAAGGGGCAGGCGGGTTTCGTCAAGCTCGGCTATATTCCGGCGCGCAACGGGGTTGCCATGCCAGAGGGCTTTCCGGCGCGCAGCACGATCAAGGTGCTGCCGCTCGATGCCGCAGCGGCTGTCAAGAATACCGACCAGGATCTGAAGACCTTCTCCTCGTTCTACGGTGTGAAGTGAGTTACAAGATCCCGTCGATCAACCTGGACCACGCATGACAGACTATCTTCGCCGGGGAAATGGCCAGCCAATCTGGCTGTTTCCCCTCGTTGTCCTTGCCGTTCTGATCCTGTCGGCCATGCCGCTGGTGCGCCTTGCCGTTGCCGGCATCGCAGCTCTGCTGCACGGCGGTGCATATGATCTCGTCTCCGATGCCGGCCTGTGGCAATCCACCTGGTACACGGTCGAGACCGCGGTGATCGGCACCGTCATTTCCGTGGCCATCGGCTGCCTGTTTGCCTTCCTGCTCGGTCTCACCGATCTTCCCGGAAAGGGCATTCTCAGTTTCCTCTTCGTGCTACCGATGATGATCCCGCCGCAGGTCACGGCGCTCGCCTGGGTGCAGATGAGCGGCCCCTCGAGCCCGCTGCTCAAAGCACTCCACATCGCGCCGCCGCTGGGGTCGCCACAGCCGCTCTATTCGATCGGCGGTATCGCGTTGCTCTACGGTGTGCAGCACGCGCCGCTGGTCTATCTCGCTCTGCGGGCCGGCCTGATGGCGTTGCCGCGCGATGGCGTCGAGGCTGCCCGGCTTTCCGGCGCGGGTGGCTTCCGGGTGTTTCGCGATGTCATCCTTCCGCTATCGATGCCGGGCATCGTTGCCGGTGCTGCGATCGCCTTCGTCTCGTCCATCGGCAATTTCGGCATTCCGGCGATCCTCGGCATTCCCGCCTCGATCTTCACGCTGTCGACGTTGATCTTCACCAAGTTCTCCGCTTTTGGCCCGCGCACATTCGGGGATGTCGCCGTGCTGTCGTCGATCATCGCGGTCATTTCGATTGCCGGGCTTGCGTTGCAGAACCGGGCGCTGCGAGGGCGGGATTACCGCGTCATCGGTCTCTCCGGTGCGTCAGCTGCCTTTGCGCTTGGACGCTGGAAACTTGCCGCCGGACCGCTGCTCTGGGGGCTGGTGTTCATCATGCTGGTGGCGCCATTCCTTGCGCTTGTCGCCGGCGCGCTGGTGCCTGCCTACGGCGTGCCGCTTTCGTTGAAGACGGCATCGTTGCATGCCTTCGAGGAAATCCTGTTTCACCAGTCGGTGACACGGGTCGCTTTTGGCAATTCGCTGTTTCTCGCTGGCGCCACAGCGCTCGGCCTGCTGGTGCTGACGGTGCTTGCCGCCTACGTGCTGACGAAGCGGCGGGACCTTGCCAGCCGGCTGCTGGCGGGGCTGATCGACATTCCCTATTCGCTGCCGGGGATCATCATCGCTGTCTGCTTCATCCTGCTGTTTGCAGCGCCCCTGCCGCTCATCCATGTCACGCTCTACGGCACGATCTGGATCATCCTGCTTGCCTACTTCTCGGCCTATTTTTCCGTCAGCCTCAAACCGGTGATGAGCGCGTTCCTGCAGCTTGATCCGGCGCTGGAAGAAGCGGCGCGGCTCTCGGGGGCAGGCTTCCGGCGCCGCCTGGTCGATATCATCGTGCCGCTGATAGCGCCGGCCGCCGGTGCCTCTGTCATCCTCGTATTTCTCATTGCCTGCAACGAGTTGACGGTGTCGGCGCTGCTCTGGTCGGCGGGCACGCAGACGCTTGGCGTGGTCATCTACAATCTCGACGACAGCGGCAGCTCCGACCTCGCATCTGCGATGTCCGTGCTGGTCGTTGCGATGGTGGTTCTCCTGATGCTGCTTCTGGAGCTTCTGGCCAATCGGCTGCCGAAGGGAGTGGTGCCGTGGCGCAGCTGATCCTCGATACGCTCAGCAAGGATTTCGGAACGGGTCGCGCCGCCGTCGAAGGACTTTCGCTGACCGTGCGCGAGGGTGGGTTCCTCGCGCTTCTCGGGCCATCCGGTTGCGGCAAGACGACGGTGCTGCGGATGATTGCCGGTTTCGAGCAGCCGACGGGAGGTTCGATCCATCTCGGCGACCGTTTGCTTGCCAATGCGATGTCCGCTCTCCTGCCGGAAAAACGCAATATGGCGATGGTGTTTCAGTCCTATGCGCTATGGCCGCACATGAACGTCGCCGACAATGTCGGTTATCCGCTCAAGGTCCGTGGCATTTCCGGTTTGGACTATCGCGACAGGGTGATGGAGGCGCTGCGCACCGTGCGGCTTGGTGATTATGCCGAGCGTCGCCCGGCTGACCTCTCTGGCGGCCAGCGACAGCGGGTGGCGCTGGCGCGCTGCCTGGTGACATCGCCCGACGTCGTGCTGCTCGACGAGCCACTCGCCAATCTGGACCGACATCTGAAGAAGGAGATGGAGGAAACGTTCCGCGAGTTCCACCAGCGCTCTGGTGCCACGATGGTCTATGTGACGCACGACCAGAGCGAGGCGATGGCGCTGGCAACGGATGTCGCCGTCATGTCGGAAGGCCGTTTGCTGCAAGTTGCCGAACCCGCCGAGATCTATGCCCGTCCCGAGGGGAAGCTGGTGGGTAGCCTGATTGGCCAAGGCAGCATTCTTTCGCTGCCGCTATCGCCCGAGACGGTCGGACGAGCCCTCGACTGGAGGGCGCTGGCGCCTCTGATGGCGGGTTCGTCGAGCAGTCGTGGCGCATCTGTCGATATTCTGGTGCGTCCGGAGGACGTCATCGCCGATGCCGAAGGGATCGAATGCAGCGTTGAGGCGGTGCTTTACGAGGGCGAACGCTATGCCGTGCGGCTAGCTCTGCCCGATGGCCAGGTCCTGCGCGCCTACACCCGCCATTCGGTGTCACCGGGCGACCGGATACCGGTGGTCATCCGCGCCGGCTGGAGGCTGTAGCCACTGAATGGCGATCTCCCTCATGAGGTGGTTGTCGCCCTCTGCCAGCTGTGTTTCAGTCGAGTGTCGTTCAAAAGGAGTCGCCATGCAGAGCACAGCTTTTCCAATCTTCGATCTCGGCGCCTATGAGGCTGCAGGGGCTTCCGATAAGCGAAGGCTTGGCAATGTTGTCGATGATATCTGCCGCTCGACAGGCTTCCTGGCAATCGCCAACCACGGCATCAGCGACGGCATTATTCAGGACATCTGGGCTACGACAAAGGCCTTCTTCGACTTGCCCGCGGCAGAGAAACAGCAGGCCAGTGCCCCTTATCCTGGCTATCCCTACGGTTATCTCGGGCCCGGCACGGAAGCGCTGGCTAAATCGCGTAA
This sequence comes from Rhizobium sp. B21/90, assembly GCF_019355815.1. Lineage (NCBI taxonomy): Bacteria > Pseudomonadati > Pseudomonadota > Alphaproteobacteria > Hyphomicrobiales > Rhizobiaceae > Rhizobium > Rhizobium sp. B21/90. The sequence continues at coordinate 1,838,933 of NZ_CP072162.1, forward strand.
CGTCGAGACACCGCCTGATCTGAAAGAGAGTTTCAATGGCGGGCCTCTGGCCGTACCGCCGGGTATGACGGATACGGAGGCGCTTAGCTTTTGCTATGCGGCGACGATCTGGCCATCTGCTCCGAAGGGTTTCACCGAGGCCTGGAAGAACTACTATAGCGCAATGGAAGACCTTGCTGCGCGGATCATGCGGGTGTTCGCGACGGCACTGCAGCTCGACGAACATTTTTTCGATGCCCATATCGACGCTCCCATCAGCGCCCTCAGAGCTCTCAATTATCCGGAACAGGCAGTGTCTCCCGAGCCGGGGCAACTGCGTGCGGGTGCGCATACGGACTATGGCAGCCTGACGATCCTGCTTCCGCAGCCGGGATCCAAGGGACTTGAGATCATCGCACCGGACGGCAGCTGGACACCGGTGCCGCCGGTACCCGGTGCATTTGTCATCAACATAGGCGATCTCATGGCGCTGTGGACCAACGACCGCTGGGTCTCGACTATGCACAGGGTGGTCAATCCGTCTGCGGAGGAGGGTGGGCTACAGCGTCGCCAGTCACTGGCCTTCTTTCACCAGCCGAACTGGTTTTCGGAAATCTCCTGCTTGCCGTCTTGCGTGGCGCCGGGCGATAGCCCGAAATATGCGCCTGTCCTTTCCGGCCCCTACCTCATGGGCAAGTTCAAATCGACCGTCACAGGAAAGGCCGGCTAAATTTCCCGATATCGAGATGCCATCGATGCGGTGGCTTGCACAGGCAGCACGCATCTCGACTTTCCGACCTCATGACACTGGAATTTATAATGAACACGACACGCATCGAAGAAACCGCCGGATGGCCGCCTGAGAAGACTGTTATTGCGGTTCCTGCCGTAGAACTGCGGGTGCTGGCCGGCGACCATCCGGTCCATCTTGCCAATGCCGATGCCATCACGGCCAACTGGGCAGCGGAGATTGCCGCCAACCCGACGCTGTTCGACGGCCGGATGGTGTTCCAGCGACGTCTGGAGATCACCTCTTCCGGAATTCGCGGCGAGGGTCACGTGGTGCCGTTCTCGTCCTTCATGTGGTGGCGCAAGCAGGCGGATCGCAGCGGCGGCTTTCATCTGTTCGGTTATCCCGTCATCGCCAGCTCCGATGGGGCGCTGGTGGCAATCAGGATGGGCGCGCATACCGCCAATCCCGGCCAGGTGTATTTTGCTGCCGGCTCGCTAGACGAACACGATATCGTCGACGGTTTCTGCGACATAGCCTCCAATATGCGTCGCGAGGTAGGGGAGGAAACCGGGCTCGATCTGGACCTTGCGACGGCCGATGGCGGATATTACGGGGTCCACCAGAACAGCACCGTCACGCTGTTTCGCATTTTCCGTTTTTCGCAGACGGCGGAAGAATTGGTGGCGGCAATCGAGCGGCACATGATTGACGACGAGGAGCAGGAAATTGCCGGCGCTGTGGTCATTCGTTCGGCCGATCCGAAGGCTCAGCCCTACCACGGGAGTATGGTGACCATCCTCGACTGGTATTTCAATCGGCAGGCTTGAGCCAGTCGCCTTGCACTTGGCAGCGCGGTCGGGCAGGTTGCCCGTCGTCGAAGATTTCAGGAGGCTGATTTGGCTCGCAGTTACGGCATCTACGATGTGTTCACCGATCGCAAACTGGCCGGCAATCCGCTGGCCGTGATCTTCGACGGGGACGGGCTCGGCGACGCGGAAATGCTTTCGATCGCGAGAGAGATGAACCTTTCGGAGACTGTCTTCGTCTGCTCGTCGACCAATCCTGCCCACAGCGCCAGCTTGCGGATATTCACGCCCGGGCGTGAACTGCCGTTTGCCGGCCATCCGACCGTCGGCACCGCTATAGCTCTTGCCGAGCGCAATCATGCCGGAAATGGCGGCGAACTCGATCTGGTGTGCGTGCTCGAGGAGAAGGTCGGACCGGTGCGCTGCGCCGTTCGCCTCCGCCAGCAGCAGGCGAGCTTTGCCGAATTCGACCTGCCGCGCAAATCGCAGCAGATCACCCTGCCGCTCGACAGGCTCGGGATCGCCAATGCCCTGGGATTGCAGCCGAGCGAACTCGCTTTCGAGAATCACGTCGTGTCGCTGTGGTCGGCCGGCGTGCCGTTCCTGCTCATTCCCGTGCGCGACATAGGCACCGCCGGGCGTGTGGAGTTCGATCCGCAGCTCTGGGAGAAGACCGTGCCCTTCGTCGACGGGGCATTGGCCTCGGCCTACCTCTACTGCCGAGGCGCGGTCAACCACACCGCAAAGTTCCATGCGCGGATGTTTGCCGCCGGCATGGGCATCGTTGAGGATCCTGCAACGGGGTCCGCAGTCGCCGCGCTGTCCGGCGCCATCCATCGTTTCGACAGGTTGCCGGATGGCCATCATCCGATCATCGTCGAACAGGGCGTGGAGATGGGCAGGCCGTCGCTCATCCATCTGCACATCGATGTCACCAATGGTGAAATTTCCAATGCGCGTATTGGCGGCCAGGCTGTTCGCATCGCGTCCGGAACGCTGGATCTTTGATTTTAAAGGGTTTTCTGACTTATCCGGTTTTTTTTGACAATTCGGCAAAGAAAATTCGTCAATCGGCTGGACAATGAAAGCGATCCTATTTATATCGCCCTCACACCGGAAGAACAAGCGGTGCGGGTGATTAGCTCAGTTGGTAGAGCAGCTGACTCTTAATCAGCGGGTCGTAGGTTCGAGCCCTACATCACCCACCAAATTCTCTTTAAAATCAATTTGTTGTAGGTATCCTTGGAGGATACCTACGGTCCGGGTACGCAAGTTCCGGTCTGGATCTTTCCGCGAATTCTATAAAATTCGTTAAGGAATTTCGCGCTTAGCGCGTCATCCGATAACCCCACCATTGTGCCGAATGCGTCATGTTACTAAGTTATGTATATCGGGACCTGCGAGGAGGATCGCCGATGGTCGATCAGGGAGGTGATGATGATCGAGGCTTCCACGCTTTTTCACGCTTCTGTTCACTACAGGGGCATTGCGCTGCATAACGGCGTACTCACCCTGCCACGCCTGCGGGCCATCGTTGGCAAGACGGCTCCGAAAAAGGCGAAAATTACCGATGCGGATATTGTCCGTGCGGTCACAAGCCGGGACGGGACGTTCGAACTTGACGGATGGCGGATCAAGGTCTCTGCCATCCACCAAGTCGATCGCCCTTAGTGCTGTCCAAGCCCTCAATCTTATCCAAGCCAGGTCTTTTTCAAAAGTCTGGAACTAAAGTGCTCGCTGAAGGGTTGCGCCGGCAGAATACAGAACTTTTCAGTGCAATTGAGCCGGGATCAAAATGCCACCCTGCACGTCAGGCGCGCTGTGGGTAGTGATCTGCCTGGCCAAGACCGGCTTTGGGAGATTGCTGGGCAGCAAGAGCAGTTGCAAATGATTGATCGGGTGATAACTGACCTTTCGGGGTTACCGGATTAAGAATTTTCAAGCGCACATATTTTAAAATTATTCGAATCGGAGCTTTTCTTGCGACAGTTATTTTGGGCGGTTATCGCAATCGCCGTCGGTCTTGCGGTGTCATCGGCCTCAATGGCGCAATCCCTTGCTGCGCCGAAGTCTGCGCCGATCCTGGTGATTTCGGGTGACATCACAAACACCAATGTTGCGGGGACTGCGCAGTTCGACCTGCCGATGCTGGAGGCCCTCGGCATGGAAAAGATGTCGACCAAGACGCCCTGGTACGAGGGCGTGGTGACGTTCGAAGGCGTGCCTATGGACAAGCTGATGAAGATGGTCGGGGCCAAAGGCACAAGCGTCCGCGCAGTCGCGCTCAACGACTACGCCATCAACATCCCGATTTCCGATTTCGCCGAGTACGGCACAATGCTGGCGATCAAGCGCGACGGTCAATATATGCCGGTTCGCGACAAGGGACCGCTGTTTATCGTCTATCCGTTCGACAGCAACAGCGAGTTGCAGACGCAGACATATTACGGCCGATCAGCCTGGCAACTCGCCAAGCTCGTCGTGGAGTAACAGGCGTTGCGAAGCACCACCGTTGCGTTCAGGAAGATCCAGTGGGTGCTCGCCGGGGTGGTCTGCTTTTTCGTCCTTTCTTCTTCCTATCTCTCCTATGTGATCATCGAGCGGCAGGAAGCCCTGCATCAGGTCGCAGGCTATAACGAGACCTGGAGCGTCAGCCAGACGTCCTCGGAATTGCTGCGGCTCGAAAAGACGCTGCTGGCCTATTCGGTCCCGGGTAGCGGCGTGTCGTTGAAAGATGTGCGGCTTCGGCTGGACATCATGTTCAATCGTCTCGGCGTATTGGAAAACGCCACCTTTCGAAACTTTGTCCGCAACGACAATTTCAACAAGTTGGCCATCGAACAGCTGAAGACGGCGCTTGATACGGTCGACCGTTCGATGCCGGCGAGCGATACGGCGCCATTCGATCCTCAGCCGGCATTGAAGATCCTCGCCGATATCGAGCCCGATGTCATTGCGCTCGGTTCCGCTGCAATCGAAAGCGGTGCGAAGAAGATCGATGAAGACGAGGCCGGTCTTGAGCGGCTGCATCTGATCTATACGGGCCTGACCGCTGGCCTCATCCTCTGCGGCATCGCTCTGATCATCCTTCTTGTCCAGCACAACCGGCTGCTTGCGCGCGCGCGCGACAAACTCAACAGGGCAACGGAAGAGCTGCAGCGCACATCGCGGGAAACCGACGCGCAGAATTTTCGCTATCTGACGGCCTTCAACAACATGACGCAGGCGCTGTGCATGTTTGACAAGGACGGCCGCATGATCGTCTGCAACGACCGCTTCTCGACGATGGCGGCGCGGCCGCGCGGCATCGCCAGCGGTACGTCCATCGACAGCATTGCCAAAACCTCCGAGTCCGGGTCTGGTTCTTCGACCTTCGAACAGCTTCTTGCCCTCCAGATTCCGCTGATCAAGGAAGCGCGGCGCGGCGTCTTCATGCATGAGGCTTCCGATCGCAAGGCCTACGTGGTGACCCACGAGCCGCTGCCGGAAGGCGGCTGGCTTGCGACCTACGAGGACATCACGGAGCGGCGTCGGCTGGATGCGCGCATCGCCCACATGGCCCATCACGATGCGCTGACCAATCTGGCGAACAGGGTGCTGTTCATGGAGATGCTGGAGCGCAAGCTGAAGGAGGCAAAGCGCGACGGCGACGCGGTGGCCGTATGTTTCCTTGACCTCGACGGCTTCAAGGATGTCAACGATACGATGGGGCACCACGTTGGAGACGAGCTTCTGCAGCGGGTATCGCAGCGCCTGCTCGCCCATGTCGGCCCCCGCGACGTCGTCGCCCGCATCGGCGGCGATGAGTTTGCTGTCATCAATATCCTTAAAGCCAACGAGGATTTGAGCGAGGAAGCCAGCGAGAAGGAGAGCCTGGAGCTGCCGATCCGGCTGGTTGCAGAGCTGACGCGTCCTTACCTGTTGGACGATCACGAGGTGACCATTGGCGCCAGCGTTGGCGTGGCAAAGTTTCCCCAGCATTCCTCGGATCCGGAAGAACTGTTGAAATACGCGGATCTGGCCATGTACGAGGCCAAGGCCGAAGGGAAGGGACGCGTGCGCGTCTTCCGTCCTGACATGGACGAGCGGCTGCTGGCGCGAAAGGCGCTGGAAGTCGATCTGCGCAAAGCGCTCAAGCGGCGCGAGATGGAAGTTTACTACCAGCCTCTCGTGGACACCGCGACGCGTCAGGTATCCGGCTACGAGGCGCTGTTACGGTGGAACCATCCCCGGATGGGTCAAATCCCGCCAATGGACTTCATCCCGATTGCCGAGGATACAGGGCTGATCGGCGCGCTCGGTGCGTGGGTGCTCAACCAGGCCTGCGCCGATGCCGTGCGCTGGCCTGACCACATCACGGTCGCCGTCAATCTTTCCCCGATCCAGTTCCGTAACGACAACCTGATCCAGACGGTCGTCGCGGCCCTGACGGATAGCGGGCTCGAGGCCGGCCGGCTGGAGCTGGAAATCACGGAATCCGTCCTGCTCGATGCAGGCGCCCATACGGCGTCGACCTTGCTGGCCCTCAAGAAACTCGGCATCTCGATTGCTATGGATGATTTCGGTACCGGCTATTCGTCGCTGTCCAATCTCAGAAGTTTCCCCTTCGACAAGATCAAGATCGATCGGTCGTTCATCCGCGAGTTGACCCTGCATTCGGAATCACTGTCCGTCGTCCGGCTCATCACCGCTCTTGCCCAGACCCTGGGGATGTCGACGACGGCGGAGGGCGTGGAGACCGAGGAGCAGTTCGCCGTTCTCCAGGAGATCGGCTGCACGCAGGTTCAGGGCTATCTGTTCGCCAAACCGAAACCGGCGCGAGACCTCGGCAACGATCCTCGACAGTAATGCTGGCTTCCCCGGTTGATCTCAGGATGACGAGGGGCTATGGGCAGATATAGTGATATCGAGCGTGACGTGGCCCATGGTCGGGCCAAAGCGGCAGAAGGCCTCGTTGATCGTCGCAAAGACCGCGCCGGCATCGCCGCGCAGCTTGGTGCAGAAGTTCTTTGAACTGTGGAACACGCCGGACTGCTTGAGGAAGTCGATGCAGCCGTAGATCTCGTCCATGTGCTGATCGATGCCGAGAACGTAGAGCGAGAATTGCGCGGAGACAGTCTCTCCCGTCAGGGGCGTTTCGCGAACGGCTGCGAGAGCCGCCTGCTTGCGTTCTTCGAGCGGTAGGGTGCTGACCATGCTGGTGCTTGGCGTGCAGATCGGATCGTCGGGTTCGCCGGGGCAGCCGCGCGATACCGTGGCGTGCAGTACGCAGTGCTTGCCCGATGAGGCTGCCGCCACGAAGAGGTCGCGCATCGCTGGAAATAGTACGTCGGTCGAGCCGACCAGCAGGGTCGAGAGATCGTCGGTCGACACCCGCATCTGGTCACGATAGGGGTCCAGAGCACCGAGCGCGCCGTGGATGACGCCGACGAAATCGTCGGTCATCGGATAAAGTGATATTTGTGCGCCTGAAAACATTTTAGCCCGCCTCGCTCCGCTGGTATTATCCAGATCAGCTTTAGGGTTTGGAAGCATGTGCGCTTCGGTCTCAGCCCCGGCAATACGGAGCACCCCTGTCGATCCCCTCTGATAGCATGGAGCGGAAGAGATAAAAGCAGATTTTTCCCGGGTCGGCCGAGGGAGTGGAACTGCAAGGTCATGGCAGGCCGCATGCATCCTTTTGCCGCCTGACCCGTTTGCGAGGCGAGAGTTGCGGCTTGCAACGCGCAGGGACGCCATCAGATGAAAATTGCGACCTACAATGTAAACGGCGTGAACGGTCGCCTCGAAAACCTGCTGCGCTGGCTCGACGAATTCAGTCCGGACATCGTCTGTCTGCAGGAATTGAAGGCGCCGGACACCCGCTTCCCGGCTCGGGAAATCGAGCGGGCAGGCTACGGGGCGATCTGGCATGGGCAGAAAAGCTGGAACGGCGTGGCAATCCTGGCGCGGGACGCTATGCCGCTGGAGACCAGACGCGGGTTGCCCGGTGATGACGATGGACAGAGCCGTTATATCGAGGCGGCAATCGGCGGCGTCCTGGTCGGCTGCCTGTACCTTCCGAACGGCAATCCGCAACCAGGCCCGAAGTTCGAATACAAGCTAGCCTGGTTCCAGCGCCTCGCCGACTATGCGACCGAGCTTCTGGAGCTCGAGGTCCCGGTCGTCCTTGCCGGCGATTTCAATGTGATGCCGACCGAACTCGACGTTTATAATCCGAAACGCTGGATCGACGATGCGCTGTTTCATCCCGATGTCCGCTACGCCTTCCGGGAGCTCCTCGATCAAGGCTGGACAGACGGCATACGGCAGATGCACCCCGATCAACGGATCTATACGTTCTGGAAATATCTCCGCAACGCCTATGCCCGCGATGCCGGTTTGCGCATCGACCACTTCCTCCTCAGTCCCTCGCTGGTCGAGCGGCTGTGCGACGCCGGGGTCGACAGGGACGTCCGCGGCTGGGCGCATGCCAGCGATCATGCTCCCGCGTGGATCACGCTCGACGACTAGGGACGTCAAGGCGCTCCATGAACGCCTTGAATGCCTCGAGAAACGGTCGTTGCCCCCGCAGCAGCTTGATTTCCGCCTGATCGAGATCGAACCAGCCGGCGCGGTCGACTTCCGGAAAACTTTGTATCTGGCCGGATTTCGGCGGCCACTGCATTTCGAAACTGTTGCTGACGATCGCGTCTGCATCGATCTCGGCATTGGCCGCGAAAGCGACGACGACTTTGCCACCAGGCTGTCTGATTTCCCCGAGCAGCGTGAACGGACCGTTGAGGCTGGTGCCGATCTCCTCGCGGACCTCCCGGCGGGCCGCGGCGAGATCGTCCTCGTCCGGTTCGATGCCGCCTTTTGGAAGCGACCAGGCGCCTTCGTCCTTGCGGGCCCAGAAGGGGCCGCCCGGATGGACGAGCAGGACTTCGGGTGCCCCATGTGTGGCAAAGCGGTAGATCAGTACGCCGGCACTGCGTTTCACAATCTCAACTCTTCGCGTCAGCCTTGAGGGATAGCCCGAAATCTCGATAGACACTGAGACAATCGGTATAGCTGAGAGTTCTGCTCTCGCCATAAGAAACATGGGCGTTGGAAGCGCCTATACCTGCCTCTTCGGCGACGAACAGGATAGCCTCACCCAGTGACAGGCCTACAATCATGTCGTCGGCGCCGTCATCGCTGTCGATCCCTGTTATCGTTGCGGCAAGTGCGCGCTTGGAGAAGACGACCTCTCGCTCTGCTGGCCTCATGTCTGCGGGTCCTCCCGTTCGGCACGGCTTCAGCCGCGCAATTCTGGATACTTGCGCTGCAGTTCGCTGTCGTCGGAGCAGGAGGTGTCAACTGCGGACAACTCGACCGATACTGCTTCGCCGACGTCGAGTTCGCCATCATGATGGAGTTCGACCTGGTCTCCATCGTGCCTGACGAGGGTCGCAGACGATGTGAAGCCGCGTTTTAGCAACCAATCGCGGGGTGCCTTGACGAGCAGGGTAACAGCAAACTTGCCATTCTCTTTTTCGGTCGCGACAGTCACGCTGTAGGAAACTGGCGCGGTTTCGTTGGCCAGCTCAAGCTTGCCGGTCGCGTCTGCCTTGTGCAGGGTGTTGGTCATGATGATCCTCTCATTGTCATGTTCAGAAACAAATTCGGGCCCTTGAAGTTCCGATCCGTGCCGTTCGATGGCGTGCGTGGCAAATTGCCGAACGCTCATCCGCAGCCTGCAGGCTTCAGTGCCGCCATCCTTCAGATTGAATTCGGAGACTTCGGTGGGGAACCATGACGCGCAACGCTGGTTAGTCTGGTCCAAGCCGACCAAAAGGAGACAGGCCATGAACGGTTATCCCAAGCCGCCATTTCCCACGCAGTCACAGTCCATCCCCGGCAAGACGGCCCGGATGGATCCGAAGCCCGACCACGGGGAGAGCTCCTACAAGGGGTCCGGACGTCTGGCCGGAAAGCGCGCCGTAATTACCGGCGGCGACAGCGGCATCGGCCGCGCCGTCGCAATCGCATTTGCGCGGGAGGGTGCGGATGTGCTCGTTTCTTATCTCGATGAGCACGAGGACGCAGCGGAGACGAAGCACTATGTCGAAGAGGCCGGACGCAAGGCGGTTCTGGTGCCCGGGGATATCCAGGATGCAGCCCATTGCCGGGCGATCATCGACAAGGCCGTATCCGAACTCGGAGGTATCGACATTCTCGTCAACAATGCCGCTCACCAGAATACCTTCAAGGATATCGCGGAGATATCCGATGAAGAGTGGGAGCTGACCTTCAAGGTCAACATCCACGCTATGTTCTACCTGACAAAAGCAGCCGTCGAACACATGGCCCCCGGTAGCTCGATCATCAACACGACCTCGGTCAATGCCGACATGCCAAATCCGACGTTGCTTGCCTATGCAACGACCAAGGGCGCCATCCAGAACTTTACGGGCGGATTGGCGCAGATGCTGGCCGAGAAGGGGATTCGCGCCAATGCCGTTGCGCCGGGCCCGATCTGGACGCCGCTTATCCCATCCACCATGCCGGAAGAGAACGTTACCAACTTCGGCAAGCAGACGCCAATGAAGCGGCCGGGGCAGCCGGCGGAACTCGCAACAGCTTACGTCATGCTTGCAGATCCGCTGTCGAGCTATGTTTCCGGTACCACTATTGCAGTCACCGGCGGCAAGCCGTTCATCTAGTCAAAAGAGGAAATGTCATGACACAGGAAAACGAAAAGGTCGCACGCACCTGGGAATTGATGGAGAAGATCCTTTTCTGCATGCTTTCCACCCGGGTCGGCGAGGACATCCGTTCGCGGCCAATGGCAGCCCATTTCGAGCCGATTGAAAATGCGATCTATTTTCTGACGGACGTGGCTAGCCACAAGGACGAGGAAATCGAGCGCCGGCATAATGTCGGCCTGTCCTTTGCCGACACAAAGGGCCAGAAGTATGTTTCCGTGACGGGCGATGCAGAAGTGTCTAACGACCGTGAGCGGATCCGCGAACTTTTCTCGACGCCCGCCAAAGCCTGGTGGGAAAGCGCGGAGGACCCGTCTATCCGGGTTCTGAAAGTCACGCCGAAATATGCGGAATACTGGGATAGCCCAGGCACCGTCGTCAGCTACGTCAAGATGATTGCCGCAGCCATGTCGAGCGCCAAGCCCGACATGGGCGAGAATGCCAAGGTTTCGCTTTAAGGAGCAGGGTTTCTTCAGCCCTTTTCGCCCGGCAGCCCATGTGGGCTTGCCGCTTTGAGCATCGAGAGTAGGTCGGTCCGAAGGTCTCCTCAGATCTTCGGGCCGATTTTGTTTATCAGCGATGGCTTCTTCCGTTGGCCATCGCCAGTCCGAATACGCCGCAGAGTACAGCAACCAGCAGGTAGTCGAATGCTGTCAGCAGTCTGAAGATTTCCATGTTTTTCTCCTCCTCAAGAGAGCGTCCAGTGTACTCCTCTTTGGATGGGTCGTCATGAATAAAATTCAGGGTTGCGGAAAAGCTCGAAAAAACATTCCGCTGCCCGTCTCATGAGGGGAAGCCCTTCCCTTGTCACGCCGCCACCAGCGTATATTGATCGCGCGACGCCCGGAGTAGAGTTAGGCTTCCGGCAGGCGATGCATAAAAAGGACTAGCTGATGCTTTCTTCGCCCGAGACAATTCCTGTTGTTGCCATTGTTGGAGGTGGTGTCTCAGGGGCGGCGGTTGCCTACCATCTGGCGGGAACAGGTCTGTTCGGCAGGCAACAGATAGTACTCTTCGAACCACGGGCATTGCTTGGCGCAGGTCTCGCCTACGACACTGTCGAGCCTGCCCACCGCATCAACGTGCCATCCACCCGCATGAGCCTGTTTCCGGATGATCCAGAGCACTTCCAGCGCTGGATCGATGCGAACGAGGCTCTTGCCGACGATCCTGACGCACTGGCAGCCAGCGGCGCCCTGTATCCGAGGCGCGGTCTTTTCGGACGCTACATGAACGCGATGATCCGGCCGCTGGTCGAGAGCGGTTCCATCCGCCATGTCCGCGAGCGCGTGCTCTCGGCCGATCGCCTCAATGGCCGGTGGCATCTGACGGGCGAGGGAGGCTATGTTATCGACGCCGATATACTCGTCATTGCGACCAGCCATCCGGCACCGTCCGCACCGGAGCCGCTTGCCAGCGTTCTTGCCGGAGATCCGCGCTTTGTCGCCGACCCGACCCGGCGGGTCGCGCTCGACCCGATCGGTGTCGACGACCGTGTGCTGATCGTCGGCAACGGGCTGACATCGGCAGATGTCGTTGCAGCGCTTGGTCTGCGAGGCCATCGGGGACAGATCACAGCGGTATCACGCCGAGGCTTGCGATCGCGCGGTCATCCTTCGATGCCGCAGGATCCGTTCGGCGATTTCACCTCCGAGCCTGCGCAGACTGCATCAGGACTTCTCAAACGCGTGCGGGCGGCCATTCGCGAAGCGGGCAGGGAGGGGCTTAGCTGGCATGCGGTCATCGATCAGGTGAGGGGCCATGGCGAGGCGCTGTGGCGCGGCCTGCCGGTCGGGGAGAGGCGGCGGATCGCACGTCACCTTCGGCCGTTCTGGGACGTCCACCGGTTCCGTGTCGCGCCGCAAGTCGAGGCTGCCAGCGAGGAGGCAATCGCCGACGGCCGAATGACCGTGCTGGCTGGCTCCGTGGCCGAAGTTGCAATCGACCGAGATGGCATCCTCTGCGTGCTACGGCTCGGGCGGTCGCGCCAGCGGGTCGAGCGGCATTTCGATGCGGTGGTGGTCACAACGGGGCCGGGGCATGGCGGCATCCTTCGCAGCCAGCCCTTCCTGGCAGGTCTGGCCGAACGAGGCTATCTGGTGAACGACCCAACGCGGCTCGGTCTCGACTGCAATGCAAATTCACAAGCGATCGGTACGTCCGGCACGGCGACGGAATCCCTGTTCATATCGGGACCGCTGGCGCGCGGTACATTCGGCGAACTGATGGGCCTGCCGCAGGTAACGGAGCACGCGGTCTTCGTCGCATCCGGCGTTGCAGATACGGTCCGTGCAATGTTTCCAGCGACGCAGCGCCTGCACAGCATCTAGCGGGTTGCGGCCGCCTCTCGTCCAAACGCAATTTTATCGTCTTATAAGCCTGCAATTTCTGCGATATCGGCTTGCCCGCGCGCTCTCCCGGCGTTACGCAGCTTGCGTGATTGCCGATCAGCGAGATGCTGCGGTCGTGCGTCTTCAGGTAACGAATCTCATGCTGACAAAAAAAGGAAAATACGGTCTCAAGGCGTTGGTCGATCTTGCTCGTCTGGGCCCGGGCGAAACTGCCTTCATCAACGATGTTGCTGTGCGCAACAACATTCCGAAGAAGTTTCTCGATGCGATTTTGCTGGAGTTGCGAAATTCCGGCGTGCTGCGCTCGAAGAAGGGCCCCGGGGGCGGCTATTCGCTGTCTCGTCCTGCGGCCGAAATCCGTATCGGCCATGTGATCCGCACCCTTGACGGGCCGCTGGCGCCAATCCGTTGTGCAAGCCGTACTGCCTTTGAAGCCTGCGACGACTGTGCCGATCCGGCAGGCTGCCAGGTACGGAGGTCGATGACCGTGGTTCGCGACGCCGTCGCAACGATCCTCGACAATATGACGCTTGAGCAATTCGTGGCGAGCGGGACGCAAGGGCTAGATGCTGAAGAAGCGCTTGTTTCCGTGACGGGCTAGGTAGACCACGTCCCCGGGCTCCCAATAGGCGGCTTAACGAGATGCCACGAATATCGATTATTTTTCAGAGGCCTGGGAACCATTTCAATCCAGGGGCGTTCCCGAAGGGATCGGTGGCGTCGCTACAGGCGCATCTCGTCTGGCCTGGCCTGATAACGGTCGGCATGGGTGCATCGTAGCTAAAATGATACGTTTCAATAAATCGATTTCCAGCTCCATCCCTGCGATCCTGACCGTTGGCGCTATAACCCTGCTCCTCGTTGTTCTCGGCGCTCTGTATTTCAGCGGTCGTGCGGCGGAGGAGGCGGACAGCGCTGTCGATGCAAGCCGTCTCAACAATCGCGTGCTCAACCTTCTGAGTTCGGCGCAGGATGCCGAAACCGGACAGCGCGGCTATCTTCTGACCGGCGATGCGCGTTATCTTGCGCCGTTCACGAAATCCGCAGTGTCGATCCCGGCCGAAATTGCCGCGCTCACGCCGCGCCTGCTCGAGATCGGCGTTCCCCAGTCTTCGCTGGACAATCTCAAATCCCTCATGGATCGAAAGCTCGCGGAGATGAAACGCACGGTGGACCTGCGTTCCGCCGGTGACACTGCCGGTTCGATCGCGTTGGTCGAATCGAATGTCGGGATCGAGCTGATGGATGAAATCCGTCGTGAGATCAATGTCATCCAGCAGCGCGGCATCGTCAATTCGGGCGACCATATCGCCTCGCTCAGGGCATCGACGACGTCACTTTCGGCGATCATTGCCGTCAGTGCGGCCTTGCTCGTGGCACTAGCCGCCGGCGCGTTCAAGCTTATCCGCGATCACCATAGGCAGATCGAGGCGGCACGACTGCAGCTTGCCAGTGCGAACGAAACGCTGGAAGAGACAGTGGTCGCCCGCACTCAAGGGCTGCAAAGGGCAAACGACGAGCTGCAGGCCTACGCCTACATCGTCAGCCACGATTTGCGCGCGCCGCTCGTCAACATCATGGGCTTCACGGAGGAGCTCGATCGCGCCGCACAGGTGTTCAAGTCATACCTCGAGAAAAACAATGCCGATCTCACAACGATCGAAGGTCGTGCGGCCATCGAGGCAGTCGACACGGATATCCCGGAAGCACTTGGTTTCATCCGGACTTCGATGCGTCGGATGGACAATCTGATCAACCAGATCCTTGTGCTTGCGCGGGCCGGAAACCGCGAACTGCAACGCGATCGGATCAAGCTGTCGGAGCTGGTCGAGGACACGCTGGGTACGCTCCGTCACCGGTTGGACGAGGCCGAGATCGAAGTGGATATACAGGGTGTCCTTCCTGAGGTGCAGTCCGACCGGCTGGCTCTGCAGCAGATCGTCGGCAACCTGCTGGACAATGCCATCAAGTACCTGGACCCCTCACGGCGCGGTAAGATCTCCATTTCCGGCAGGCGCCACGGTATGTTCGCGAGCGTCGAAATCAGCGATAATGGACGGGGAATCGCTGCAGGCGACCAAGAGAGGATTTTCGAACTGTTCCGGCGCTCGGGCAGACAGGACATGCCGGGCGACGGCGTCGGCCTTGCCCATGTTCGCGCGCTGGCCCGGCGTCTCGGCGGAGATGTTACCGTTAGTTCCGAGCTGGGGCAGGGGACAACGTTCGAAGTTAAGATTGCTGCCGATATGGCCCGATTGAAAAGAGAAGATTCGAAATGATGAGTTCCCCGAATACCGTCAAGATCATCATGATCGAAGACGATGAAGGCCACGCACGGCTGATCGAGAAGAATATCCGTCGTGCCGGCGTCACCAACGAGATTGTGCCCTTCGTCACAGGCGGAGATGCGCTCGACTTCATGCTTGGCAAGGATGGCAGTGGCGAGCCTTCGCGTGGGCAGCCCATCCTCATCCTGCTCGACCTCAATCTTCCCGACATGAGCGGGCTGGATATTCTGCAGAAGGTCAAGGCCAACGAGCATACGAGGCGGGCAATGGTGATCGTTCTGACGACCACCGACGACCCGCGCGAAATCGCCCGTTGCTACGACCTCGGCGCAAACGTCTATGTCAGTAAACCGATGCAATACGACAAGTTCGTGCATGCGATACAGCAGCTCGGCATGTTCGTTGCCGTCATGAAGATCCCGGAGGTGGAATGATAGAGCTGGATGCTGCGGCGGATGCTGCGATCCATATTCTCTATATAGACGACGATGAAGCACTCGGCGTGCTGACGCGCAAGAACATGCAGCGTCGCGGCTACGAGCTTCATCTGGCGAAGGATGGCGCTGCTGGCCTGGCGCGTCTTGCCGAAGGCGGCATTGACGCGATTGTCCTCGACCATTTCCTCGAAGGGGAAACGGGGCTGGACCTGCTGCCCTGCATCGTCTCCGGTGCCGATCATCCGCCGGTCATCTACGCGACCGGATCGGGAGATGCCGGCGTTGCAGTTGCGGCCCTGAAGGCCGGCGCCGACGACTATGTCATGAAGGGCGTTTCGTCCGATTATTTCGACCTGTTGGCCGCAGCGTTGGCCCAAGGGTTGGAGCGGGCGCGCTTTCGACGCGATACGTTGCGCGCCCAGGCGGTGATCCGCCATGAACGCGACCGCGCCGAGCTACTGCTCTCCGAAGTCAACCATCGGATCGCCAACAGCCTCGGCCTGGTGGCCGCGCTGATCCGCATGCAGGCTTCCGTCACCAAGGATCAGGTGACCATCGACGCGCTGCAGGAAACGCAGATCCGCATCAACGCCATCGCCAGCGTCCACCGGCGGCTCTACACCAGCCACGAGGTCGGTACCGTCCGGGTAAAGGAATATCTGGAGAGCCTGCTTGCCGAACTCGAGGCGTCCATGCGCGACGAGCAGCGGCCGCATAGCGTGAAGGTCGAGTGCGACGATGTCATCCTGTCGACTGACAAGGTGATCACGCTTGGCCTGATCATTAGTGAACTTGTCACCAACGCGTATAAGTACGCCTATCCCGCCGGCCAGACCGGTGAAATCCGCGTGGTTGTCGACCAGACTGGCCAGGGTGGCCTCCGCGTGCATGTCGAAGACGACGGCGTCGGCTTCGACCGGACGGCTCCGGCCAAGGGCACGGGACTTGGCACCAAGATCCTGACGGCGATGGCATCCAGCCTGAAGTCCAGCATTCTCTACGCCCCCGACCGCCAGGGCACGCGGGCGATGTTGAATTTCTCTATCGACTGATCGATGCGGCGCGCGACTTGCAAGTGCTGTGAATGTTGCCTTTCTGTCGCCTTGGTTTGCTTTACAAGCGATGACGATGATCTCGCCAACTGACCTGTTCACCTGGGGAAGACGCTTGCGACCACTTCTGAATTCGATCTCCGTCCTTTTCCTGACACTTGCCGTGTCAGCGACTGCGATTGCCTTGCCGGCACGCGCACAGCAGTCGGCGGCTCCGGCGACATCGTCACCCCAGACAACGCCAGCGCCTGCGGCGGCACCTGACGCGCCCACGCCAGATGCAGCAAAGCCCGATGCGACCAAGCCGGACGCGCCGTCGGCGGATGCCCAGCAAAAACAGCAACCGCCTGCGGCCAACGGCTTGGATCGAACGGCTGCCGAGATCGCCCAGGCTCGCAAACAGCTTTCCTCCCTCGAGGATAGCGTCAAACAGGGCGCGTCCGATGACGATGCGCTGGTGGTCCTTGCCGGAAAGGCCGATGATCTCACCCGTGCCGCGACCGAGATCTCGGGGCGCCTGAAGCCACGGGCCGACGAAATGACGGCGCGACTGACGCAGATCGGCCCGCCTCCGAAAGAGGGCCAGCCTGCCGAGGCTCCCATCGTCACGCAGGAACGCGAAAAGCTGACGTCTGCAATCGCGCAGATCAACGTCGTGATGGGCGATGCGGACAATCTGACGGCCAGTGCCAATCGGGTGTCCGGTCAGATCACCGAGCTCCGGCGGCGCCTTTTTGCCGATACCCTCTTTCGCCGTACCGAACTCTCGCTGTCGACCTTCGACGACGCCGGCCAGGCGCTCGTGCAGGAGGCTGTCAACTTTCGCAACGCCCTCTCGAGCTGGGGTACGTTCGTCTGGAAATTCAAGCGGATCCCGCTGTTTACCGCTGTTTTCCTGTCCCTTGCCGCAGCCCTGATCTTCATGGCCGGGGGGTACCGGCTTTTCGGGCGATACTTCTTCCGTGACGAGACGATCGAGGCTCCCTCCTATATGAGCCGGCTCTCCATCGCGTTCTGGTCGACGATGATCCGGGCGTTGTCGGTGGCTGCCTTCCTCGTGCTCTCGTTCTTTTTCCTCGAGACTTTCAATGTGCTGCGGCCGGACATCGCGCCGGTGTTTTCAGCAGTTTTCGGTTTCGTCGGGCTGGTCTATTTCGTAGCAAGCTTCGTCAACGCCGTCTTTGCGCCGTTCGAGCCCAGCTGGCGGCTCGTGAAGCTCTCCAACAAGGGCGCTCGATCCGTAGGCTGGTGCCTGCTCGCCATTGCCATCGTCAATGGCCTCGATTTCGTCCTCAATCGCATCAGCGAATCGATGGGCTCGCCGGTCATCGTCACCGTAGCGAAGAGCTTCTCTGCAGCGATGATCATCGGCCTGATCTTCATCGCGGTGTCGTTCGGCAAGCCGATGCTTGCGAGAAGCGGCGATCCCGAGGCCCCGGGCCGCCGCTGGCCGCACGGACTCGCCATCATCCTGAGGGTCATCGGTGCCGCGCTGATCTTCATGGCGGTGATTGGCTATGTCGGGCTCGCCCGCTTTATCGCGCTGCAGTTGATCGTCACCAGCGCCGTTCTCGTCACCATGTATCTCGGCATCCTGCTCGGCAAGGCAGTATCGGATCAGGAGAATTTCCCCGAGACATCGATCGGCCGGTTTCTGCAGAGCCGTGCGAGCATCAGCACCGCGATGCTCGACCAAGCGGGCCTCGTGGCGGGACTGGCAATCTATGTGTTCGCGCTGATGACCGGCATCCCGCTCATCCTGTTGTCGTGGGGGTTCCACGTTCAGGATCTGGAAATCTTCTTCTATCGGTTGTTCACCGAGATCAGGCTCGGCAGCATCAGGATCTCCCTCGTCGGTATCCTTGCCGGCATCCTGTTCTTCATCGGCGGCTACCTCGTTACCCGCTGGTTCCAGCGCTGGCTGGACGGCACGGTCATGGCGCGTGGCCAGGTCGATCTCGGCGTCCGCAACTCGGTCAAGACCGGCATCGGCTATCTCGGCGTGGCAATTGCCGCCGTGATCGGCATTTCGGCTGCGGGTATCGATCTGTCGAGCCTTGCGCTGGTTGCAAGTGCGCTTTCCGTCGGTATCGGTTTCGGCCTGCAGAACATCGTGTCCAATTTCGTCTCCGGCCTCATTCTCCTGGTGGAGCGGCCGTTCAAGGTCGGCGACTGGATTGTTTCCGGAACTTCGGAGGGTATCGTCAAGCGTATTTCCGTCCGTGCGACGGAGATCGAGACCTTTCGCCAGCAATCGATCATCGTGCCGAATTCCGAGCTGATCAATGCGTCGGTCGGCAACTGGACGCACCGCAACAGGCTCGCGCGCTCCGAAATCCCGGTTTCGGTGAGCTATGACTGCGACCCGGAGCAGGTAATGGCAATCCTGCTGGAACTGGTCAAGGCGGTGCCCAAGGTGCTGAAAAACCCGGAGCCGCACGTCGAGTTCCTCCGCTTCGGTCCGTCGTCGCTGGACTTCGAGATGCGGTTCTACCTGGCTGACCTCTCCGATGGCATGCCTATCCGCAACAACCTGCGCATTGCCATCCTGAAGCGCTTTAAGAAGGAAGGCATCGACATGCCTTATCCGCAGCAGGAATTGCACATCAGCCGCCGCGCGGAAAGACAGCGGGTGGAAGCCACGCTACCTGAAAGCATCGAAAAGGCTGATTACATCGTCGAGCCGCCGATCCAGCCGCCAGAAGCGCCGGTGCCAGCGGAGACACGAACCAGGCCCAGCCGGCGTAAAGTCGATGGCAAACCTGAAGTGCAGTCCTGATCTACTCTGTAATGCTGCAGACTTGCTGCAGCTGAATGGCGATTTACATAAGTCGTCGCAAAATTAACACAAACTCAAATGCTTTGCCTTATTCTTCGGTCAGTGAGGTCTCATCGAAGGTTAGTCATGGCATTTTTAGGCATTTCCGGAATGCAATATTCGGGTGGGACCTTTGCGGGGGCTCGCATACTTCTGGCCGAAGATTCGCATGTCTTTACCGCGATGATCAGCAAGAGGCTGAAAGAGCTTTTCGACATCGAGATCGAGATTTGCGGCAACTTCGAAGATTTGCAGCTCGCCTACGACAAGTCGCCCGAGCCGATCAAGCTGGCGATCTCCAACATCAATCTTCCGGGTGCCGAGAATGGCGAGGCGCTGGAATACTTGACTGACCTCAGCATCCCGACGATCGTTTTCACAGGCACCTTCCATGAGGGAATGCGCGACGCGCTGCTCGCCAAGGATATCGTCGACTACATCCTCAAGGACAACATCTTCGCAGTCGACCTGCTGGCAGAATCGGTTTGTCGCTTCCTGACCAATCACCGCCACCACGTGTTGATCGTCGATGACAGCGCAACAGCGCGCGCGCTTCTCAGCAGCCGCCTGAAGCGCTACAATTTCCGCGTCAGCGTTGCCGAGAACGGATCCAAGGCGCTGGAAATCCTCAAGGCCAATGCCGACATCGGCCTGATGATCACCGACTACAACATGCCCGACATCGACGGATTCGAGCTGACGCGGCGCATCCGCTCCAGCATCGGCTCGCATCAGCTGCGGATCATCGGCGTGTCGTCGTCGACCAATCGGCTGCTGTCGGCCCGCTTCCTGAAGGCCGGTGGCAACGACTTCATATTGCGGCCGTTCATCGACGAGGAATTCTACTGCAGGGTCAACCAGAACCTCGATACCCTGCTGCAGATCCAATCGATGCGCCAGCAGAAGGCCTATGCTTGAGAAAGAACAGGCGCTTCGGGGCCCGTTCATGCCCACTTCGCGGTGACTAGTTACAAACTGTTGGACCCCGGTGTTCATAAATCCCTGTCTTGATCTGCTGACTATCCCGCTGCCCGCATTGAATGTGGGCCGGTCGCATTGCCGGGGGGGCTGCCGGCAATGAGCGACCTGTTGTTCGAAAAATTCTCGCGGGACCTGAGCCCTGCGGCGAGACGCGGCCAGAAGGTTCTCCTGGTCGAAGATTCCCGCATGTTCGGCTCGATGCTCTCCCAACGTTTCCGCGTCGAGCTCAATCTCGATGTCACGCTCTGTACATCCATGAAGACGCTGGAAACGACGATTCGCGCCAGCGATCACGGTTTCAGCCTGGCCATCGTCAATCTCAATCTGCCGGATGCTGCCTACGGCGAAGCACTCGACATGCTCCTCGACCACAGGGTCCCGAGCATCGTCTTTACAGCAGCGGCCGATATCGACATGCGCGACCGGTTGATGGAGCGCAGCATTATCGACTACGTACTGAAGGACAATACCCAGGCAGCCGACAATCTCGTGGCTTCCGTGCGTCGTTCGATTACCAACAGCAAGACGAGGGTGCTCGTCGTGGACGCGATGCCCGTGGCCCGGAAGATGCTCGTCGACAGTCTCGAGATGCAGCGCTTCGAGGTCTATGAAGCAGCGAGCGGTGCTGCCGCTATCCAGGCGCTGGATCAGTATTCCGAGATCGAGCTGGTCCTGATCGACGATGCGCTGCCGGACGGGACGGGATGGGAACTGACACGGCAGATCACCCATAGGCGGAATTCCGATCGCCTGCGGGTCATCGGCCTATCTGCGTCGGACGACCGATTGGCCGCAACGGCGTACCTGAAAGCTGGTGCCACGGATTTCCTGCGTCGGCCTTTCGTTGCCGAAGAGCTTAAATACCGGATCAGCCGGGTGATCGACACGCTGTCGCAAATGCGCCAGCTGCGCGCCGCCGCCTCGGTCGACTATCTCACCGGTCTCTATAACAGGCGTTACTTCTTCGATCAGGGCCCGCGCCTTGCCAATGACTGCCTCAGGCTGGAGACACGACCATCCATCGGTATCCTCGATATCGACCATTTCAAGCGGCTGAACGACACCTACGGTCACGAGATCGGTGACCAGGTGCTGAAGGCGGTCGCGACGCGGCTGCAGACGTTTCTGGAAGGCAGCCGCAACCTCCTGTCGCGGATCGGCGGCGAAGAATTTGCCATCCTGTTCGCAGACATGGACTCATCCGTCGCAACCGAGTTCTGCGAGGAACTGCGCGAAAATATCTCCGGTCTGAAAATCCAGGCAGACGGCGAGGCGCTGTCGGTGACCGTGTCAATCGGCATAGCGTCGATCAACGCCCAGGAGACGTTCGAGAATTATCTCAACGCTGCCGACCAGTTTCTCTATATGGCCAAGCACCGCGGGCGCAATCGTGTCTTCTCCGACACTAGGATGGCGGCGGAAGAGGGACGGTAGCCGTTATCCGGCTTCAGATGACGACGCCGGTGCGGACGTTTGACATGGTCAGCTTGCGCTCGGCCCGCTCCTGCTGCGGCGAACGGTTGTAGAGTTCGCGATAACACTTCGAGAAGTGCGACGCGGAGACGAAGCCGCAGGCGACGGCGACTTCGACCACCGGCATCGACGACTGCACCAGAAGGTGCCTTGCTCGATCGAGGCGAATCTCGAGATAGTAGCGGGCAGGGGAACGGCCCATTTCCTGTCGGAACAGCCGCTCGATCTGGCGACGCGACAGGCCGGCGTCGTCGGCGATGTCGAGCAGCGAGAGTGGCTCAGACAAGTGACTTTCCATTACCTCGATGATCTCCAGCACCTTGGCATTCTGGACACCGAGCCGTGCTCGGAGCGGCAGACGCTGGCGGTCGTGCGGGCTGCGGACGCGGTCCGTGAGCGCCTGTTCGCAGACGCGGTTGACCAGATTCTCGCCAAAATCCTGGCCGATCAGGTTGAGCATCATGTCCAGCGAGGCCGTGCCGCCGGCGCAGGTGTAGAGATTGCTGTCGACTTCGTAGAGGTCGGCATAGACTTCGGCCTGCGGAAAGGCTTCGGCAAAACCCGGCAGGTTTTCCCAGTGGATTGCGCAGCGCTTGCCGTTCAGGAGCCCCGCCTGGGCAAGCACATGGGCGCCTGTACAGAGGCTGCCGACAGCGACGCCGCGATTGTAGGATTCTCGCAGCCAGGCATTGACCGATTTGTTCTGGAACTCCTCGACATAGATGCCGGAGGCGACGAGCACCATGCTGGGCCGGCTCTCTCCGCCCAGATATCGTCGCTCATCGGCCAGCGACGAGTTGACCTCGATGCCAATGCCGCTCGATGAATAGATCTTGTCGCCGTCGGTCGAGGCAAGTCGCCAGCTGTAGGCAGTATAGCCAAGCATACGGTTGGCAATGCGCAATGTCTCGATCGCTGCCGCAAATGGCAGCATCGTAAAGTGCGGGATAAGGAAGAAAACGATCGAGCGTTTCTTGCCGGGCGTCTTGCCTTGCTCCACCTGATGCTGCGCTACCACCATGCCCGCGTCCCTCATATCGATTTCAGCAGAAAATTAGTCTGAAAGCGACAGTCTCATGGAAGATGATGGCCACAAAGGCTTATTTGCGTCACGTCAAAGATTTATGATTTGTCAAAAAAAGTCAAGGCAAAAGCTTACGATATAGGATCTGGTAAGACTCATAAGTCCATGAAATATAACGATTAATATATTACTGAAGGTTGGATTGGCGACGCTGCTAATCAGCCGAGCGTCGCCCTGAAATCGACCGGAAATGTCGTATTTTGTCGCATCATTTGCGGTCGCTCGAAATGTCGGCAGCAGGCCAGCCAAAGTCCTTGCGCATGTCGAATGGCATCGCTTCGATCTGCCTGGCAGCCTGATGCTCAGACCAGCGATCGGCCAGCGAAAGAACGTAGGCGGACAGGCGGGAAAGCGTGCCGCTGAAGAGGATAAACGACGGGCGCCCGTGGGAAGGGCGTCTATAGCTGATGGTGGTCATGATTGATCTCCTTTTGGTTGTGTTGATGTTGGCCACGCTGATATGGGCCTGTATCACTCATCATTCAAACGAATAGATTTTATAGCATCCATAAGAAAAGTTGACGGTTGCCGTTGTTCCGATTTGTGGAAGGGCGGTGTCGGGTGGAAAGCCGCGGGCGTTGACGTCGGCTACAAGATGCGGGGGCAGGTGGGACATTTGTCTGAGGGTCGCAGCGTTTGTTTGGCGCAGCGCGCGGTCTCGACTGTTGGTCCAGTGATCGATGACATCGGATAGGTAGGAGCGGATCATGGCTCGTTCCTCTGCTGTTCAAGGTGGCGGTGAGATCGATGCTATAGAAGCTAATTGACAGTCAGCAAAACGAAATGATATTGCTATATAAATCAGAAAAATTGAAAGATGCGTCGATGAACGTTCCGCTGCGCCGATCCGTGCCGTTGCTCGACAACGATGTCCTTCGCACCTTCGTGGCGATTGCCGAGACCGGCAACTTCTCAACGGCGGCCGAGGCCGTACATCGCACGCCGTCAGCGGTGTCCATGCAGATCAAGAAGCTCGAGGAGCAACTCGGTGTCGTCCTGTTCCTGCGCGATGCCCGTTCCGTCAGCCTCACCGAACATGGCGAAATGCTGCTTTCCTACGCGCGCAACATGCTGGCGCTGTCCAACGAGGCGGTGTCGCGTTTCATCATGCCGGAACTGAGCGGCGTCGTCAGGCTCGGAGCGCCGGACGACATAGGCGAGCGGTTGCTGCCGAGCATCCTGAAGCGATTCTCGCAGAGCTATCCCAGCATCATGGTCGACGTCGTGGTCGACATGAGCCTTGCCCTCAAGAAGCGCTTCGCGGAACAACGACTCGACCTGGCGCTCATCAATTGTTCGACGAGGCCATTTCCGACGGAGGGTGACGTCATCTACACCGAGCGGCTTGTCTGGGCCGGTGCGAAATGCGGCACGGCCCATCGCCGGGATCCTCTGCCGATATCGATCTGGGAGGACGGCTGCATATGGCGCTCCGATGCAATCCACCAGCTGCAGCAGGCGAAAAGGAACTATCGCGTAGCCTTCCTCAGCGCCCATACCACTGCCCAACGCGCGGCCGTCGTGTCTGATCTCGCCGTAGCGCCTCTGCCCCGCTCCTACGTCACCGAAGACATGGCTATACTCGGCGCGAAAGAAGGGCTGCCGGAATTGACGACTTTCGATATCCGGTTGCTGACTGCGCGCGAAGTCACGGGACCAATAGCGGCTGTCGCGGAAAGCATCCGGCACGCTTTCGGCGAGATGGCGCGGGCGGCCTGAGGCCCTGTCTCACGGGCTTTTGGCTGGCACCGCATCCACGTCGTTATTTATGTGAACCTTTTTCAATGTGGCGCGTTTTGGGGACGGAAGGTTTACTTTCTGCCTTATTGTCGTCAAAAACCCATTCACGAAGGACCGCTAATCATGTCTTCTTCCGTCATCGCAAAAGTCGGCGTCGCCTGCATTTCCCTGATGCTTCTCGCATCCTGCGCCAATACCATTAAAGGCATGGGCAAGGACACTGCCAACACGGTCAACGCGACCCAGACGGCTGGCCACACTGTCAAGAAGGCAGCTCAGTAATCTGACGAATTCTGTCGGCTGCGACGCATGTCGCGGCCGACACCTTATTATTTTTTATCTCTTTATCATCCGGGTCATTATTCGGGCTCGCCACTACGCGCACCGAGCAACCCTTGAAGTCACCTATCTGCCGCCGCATCTGTTGTCTTGAATTTGCCTGTTGCCGGGGAGCGTGACGTTTGTTTCGATGGTTGATTATTCTGGCAGGGCTCGTCTCGACGCCCGTCATGGCCGAGACACCGGTGACCGGCGGCAACTGCCGCAAGGTGGAGCATCTCGGGGCGAGCTACATCGTCTGCAGCTTCGACCCCGCCAAAGACAACATCCGCCTGTTTTCCAACGGTAGCGCCGGAAAGCCATACGGCTCGTTCGCGGCGCTGCGCGATGCACTGGCGCGTGACCGGCTATCGCTGCGCTTTGCCATGAACGGTGGCATGTACGAGCCCGACCAGAGCCCGGTCGGTCTCTATGTCGAGGGCGGCAGCCAGCAGAAGGCGCTCGACACCGGCACAGGCTGGGGAAATTTCCGCCTGCTGCCGAACGGCGTGTTCTACATTCAGCCCGGCGCTGTCGGCGTCATGGAGACAAAGGCGTTTGCCGCCGCCGGTATCGAGCCGCTCTACGCCACGCAATCGGGACCGATGCTAGTGATCGACGGGGCGCTTCACCCGTCGTTCTTGATCGACAGCACAAGCCTCAAGAGGCGCAATGGTGTCGGTGTCGATGCGGACGGAAAAGCAGTGTTCGTGGTGTCCGACGGCGAGGTGCGCTTTCACGATTTCGCCACGCTGTTTCGCGACGTGCTCGGCTGCCGCAACGCCCTGTTCCTGGACGGCAGCATCTCCAGCCTCTATGTGCCGGAGTGGCAGAGGGAAGACAGCGCATTTCCGCTCGGGCCAATCATCGCCGTGACAGCTGTGATGCCTGACTGAAAGCCGTTCAGACCTTCGGAAAGGCGCGCTCCAGGCCGCCCGATCGCGTCAGACCTGCCCTAAACGCCGCATATGACGGGTGCTGGCTGGATTTCGCCACTTCGGACAGGCGGATCTGCAGCCGGGCCGGTGCGGCATTTCCGAGCCATTCGCCGAGCGCTTCGAGTTTCATGCTGTTGAGGAACTTGGCTTTCGAGGCCTGATCCAGGTGCCAGTGCAGGCCCTCGATCAGGCTGACATCCTGTAGCGGATTTTCCATGATCAGGGCGATGACGGAGCGGTCGGCGTCAGCCAGTGTGGAAAGTCTGGCGGCGATGGCGTCGCGGTCGGCAAAGGCTGTCGTCATGGTGGTCATGCTCTCAAATGGCTGGGAAATGCGGGTCAGACGAACTGCGCCATGTATTTCATGATATCGAAAACGCCATCCTTCGCACCGTGGCGCTCGGGAAATTCGGGCGTGAACCGCAGGTAGGCGCGGGGGCGGTCGCCGTCCATTCCGGTCCGCTGGTCGCGGGTAAGCTTTTGCTGGATCGATTCCGGCAGCAGGCTGAGCGTCGTATCGTTGATAACCGGATCGAGGATCGCCGGTTCGCCGTTGAAGGCGACGGCCTCTGTGGCTGCGGTTACGATGCCCGCGAGCTTGCAGATCTGGCCATAGGCATCGGCCGTGAGAGGCTGTGGCTGATAGACAGCCATGCGGTGATACATGATGTAGGCCTCGACCCAGTTCTTTGCCGAGACGTGCAGGCGCAAGGCCACCGCCTGGCGCTGCAGCATAAAGCCGGTGATGCGGGCCATCAGGGAAGCGCGGTAGTCCTGCGGGAGATCCGGCGTGCGCAGCGCCTGCGAGGCGAGATATTCCAGCCCCCCCCGATAGCTGTCCCACTGGAACATGCATTCCTTATTGCCCTGCTGCAGGCGCGGATCGTCCGAGACGGCGGTGACGCGCGCGAACGGCTCCGGCATGAACAGGATATCGGCCTTGTCGAGAGCTCGTGTCGTGTAGAGGAAGGCCCAGAAAATGAAGGGTGTCGGGCTGGAGATCGACCGCAGCAGCACTTCCCGGCGGATGATCATGAACTCGGGGAAGATATGGCCGTTGATGATGAAATCGAGCAGGGCGCGGAAGTCGCCCTTGCGATGCCTGGTCGGGGAGGCGACATGGTAGAATGGCGACATATCGCCGCCGCCGGGCCGCGCATCGACCAGCAGCCACGGAGCTTGTACGACGCCGATCTCGCTGTCCGCCTCCATCAACCGAAGATATTCGATGACCTTTTCCGGAATGAGCAGGTCATCATCGCCGAGAAACACAGCATAGCGACCGCGGGCGCGCTGCATGGCAAAGGCATAGTTGCTGAGAAAGCCGGAATTCGTCGCGCGACGGAAGGCGGAGATCTCCGGCTGGTCGGCGAGCGAGGCAATATAGGCCGCAGTATCGTCGGTCGAGCAGTCGTCGACGATGACGATCTCGAAGGGAATGCCGATCCGCCGGAAAGCATCCAGATGGAAGGTGACGTTCCGCTCGAGCAGGAACTGCCGATTATAGGTGGGAACGCATATCGACAGGATCAGCGGTTCATTGAGGGACATCGGGTTCTCCAGTCAGCAGGCTTTGCGCTTGGATAGAAGCGGTTGCTTTCGTGGGGCTGGAGGCGAGGTTCGAGACTCTCCATGCGTGTGCCGAACAGGCTGGCGCAAGCTAATGCTGGAATCCTCTGGCAACAGATCAGACATCAAAGGATTCTCGATGCCCACCACAGTTGCCTGGAATACCGGCATCCCGAACAAGCCGTTGTTGGATGGATCCTTCGCGCCGGACGTCGCGTCTGTGCCGGTGGACCTCGAGGTTCCGGAATTCTGGTTTACCGTCAAAGCCGACGGGGACCGTCATCGCAAGATGTTCTCTGAACTCTGCGCAGGCCTCGGTCGTCGCCGCGTGACGACCAATCTCTCCATCGTGCCATTCGGGACGCATCTGGCCCCAAGACGCCCGCCGAACGGCGGTATCACCATCTCCTATCACTCGGTCGGCGATGGTCCGAATATCTGGCGCATCAAGGAAACGCCGATCGTCGGCTGGTATTCCTTCGACGAGAATGGTTTTTCCGGCTGGAGTTCACTTGCGCGGTTTCCGGAGCTGCATGCGGAAGGTATCGACGCGGTCAATACCGAGGCCGCCCGCCGCCGCGTGAAGGCGCTGGTGATGGCTCTCAGGGCCGGCAATACGTCGAAGTACGAACAATCGGGCGAAGCTTTCGATGCAGGCCGCCCCTTTGTCTATTTCCCGATGCAGTTGCTCGAAGATCCCGTCGCCCAGTTTTGTCGTATCGATCCGCTCGAGGTTCTGCGCCATGCCGCGGCTCAAGCCGATGTCACCGGGCGGTTGCTTGTGGTCAAGCGGCATCCGCAATGCACCAATGGCCTCGTTACACGAACCCTTGACGAAGTGCAGGCCCGGCACCGCAATGTGATGGTATCGACGGCTTCCATCCATCGGCATCTGGAGCAGTGCGAAACGGTGATCGTCGCCAATTCAGGCGTTGGCCTGGAGGCTCTGCTTTACGAAAAGGCGGTCTTCACTTTCGCATCCAGCGAGTATGAACTGGGCGGCTTTCCGTGCGGATCGCTCGCTGACCTCGACGCAGCATTCACCCACCGCTCGCAGCCAGAGGAAGGCCGGGCAGCGCGCTTTGTGTCCTACTATCTGGACAACTGCTGTTTTTCGATCGAAGACCGTCAAACCATCGATCGCTGCATCGAAAAGGCCCTGCTCGGCAGGGTACGGCACGTGCCGCCAATTTTCACCGGCGAGCGTGACGAACTTTTCAGGACGCATGCGAATGTTGAAATGTTGCGGCGCGAACTGGGTAACGTCAAATCCCAGCTTGCCGAGGCCAACGACAGGAATGCAGCTCAGGCTGGCAACTGGCGGAACGCGCCCGCTGAAAAAATTGTCGCTGCACAGGGGCAGGGCATCGAGCACGACCTAGCCGCGCAGACGGCATTTGTCATGCATAGCGCCGGTCTGGCTGCTAGCGTCGGCGACAACATCATGACCAAGGTCGCACGGGCTACATTTGCCGGATTCGCGGAATTGGCTGTCTCGCTGCGTGCCGATCCCGATGCCAGGCGGCTTGTCGACAGCCAGTTGCTGCAGTCTGGATATGCGGCGGGTCTCGACCGGAATGTCGCTGCCAGGAACGTTACTGCGGCGGACTACCAGCGTCTCCACGACGGTGATGCCGGCTACCAGAACAATAACTGGCTTGTCGATCATGCAGCCGTCATCGCGTCGGCCCGGCCGGAAACGCTGACCGAAGTCGGTTGTGGCAATGGACGGTTCCTGCGCGCTATTGCCGGATCGGTCCGCAATGTCATCGGCCTCGACTGGGCGCGTTCGCCGCTTCTCGGGCAGTTGCCGTCGAATGTGCATTTCCAGAGCACCAACGTGCTGACGGATGCATTGCCGCGCGCCGACATCTGCTGCTCTGCCGATGTCCTCGAGCATTTCACCCCGGATGCGCTGCCGGCCCTGATTGCCAAGCTCCACGACAGCGCCCGTCTCAACTACCATGTAATCGCCTGCTATGATGACGGTCACAGCCATTGCGCCGTGCTCCATCCCGGCCAGTGGCTCGGCCTCTTCAAGACGGTCAGCGCGACCTACGAGATCGCCGCTATCATTCCCCGGCGGGGCCGTCCGGACCAGCTCGTCTGCGTCATCACCAACGTGCCGAATGCGGCGAATTACTTTCCGTATCTCGGTGTCGTCGTCGGCACGTGGCAAACAAATTCGGGCCAGCGGGTGACCTTCGGAAACGACTTCTCCGTGACCATCGAGGGGCAGATCGTCGCCTCTTGGTTCCCAATGACGGACGGCAGGGCAGCTGTCGGCTGGATGCAATCCAAAATGGTCGACGTGCTCGATCCCGCAGAAGACGGTAAGGCGCTGACGATCACCAACATGCGTGGCGAACGCCACGAAGTGAGACGAGTTTCGTAAATCACTCAAGAAACTACGATCGGGACAGACCGAGCAGGGGTGGGACATGAAGGGGAAGAAACAGTGAATATGCTGGCTTCGACAAGAGAAAACACAGCTTCAGACTTTCTGGCTGGGTTGAGCGAATCCGATCCGGTAACGGAAGAAATGCTAACCGGAACGTTCTGGCAGTTTGCCGACCTGGAGCGCGGCACCTTGTCGCCGTTCCTCGTGTTGGCTCCGGGCGGATTGGTTGGCAATTTTTTCAATGCGTCGACGGATTACTGGCAAGTCGTCAATGGCCTCTTGTGCTTCATCGACGAGACCGGTCTGCCTTCGATCGTCTTCAATGTCTCCCGCATGGAGGGGTCGAAGGTAGCATTGCTGGCAGGCAGGGGCGTGGTGGATGGCGTTGTTGCAATCTACATGCTCACGTCGACACCTCACCCCGAGCATCCGATGTTTGCGACGCAGCTGTCGCACGAGCGCAACGCAAAGTTCCTGGTGCAGCCGGCAAACGGTCCTAAGCGTCCCAACCTCGTCGTTGTCCCCGCCAACTCTAAGTCGCTGCATCCTCGCTGGTTCGACGGGCTGGATGCCGCGACGCGCAGCTGGGATCTGTGCGTCGGCTATTACGGTGCCGAAGATCCCGTCGTCGAAAGCCCGTTCGAATATCTCGCCCATCTTCCGAAGCGCAAGAAGTTCAGGCTGATTTCCGACCTGTTCTACGAGGGAAGCCCGCTCTGGGGTTACGACCGCGTCTGGCTCCCGGATGACGACCTGCTTTGCGATGGCGATACCGTCAATCGGATGTTTCATCTGTCCCGCAAGCACGGGCTGGAACTGGCGCAGCCGTCGCTCAAGCAGGGTCCGGGTTGCTTCCCCAACCATCCGATCACGATCCAGCGGCCGAACAGCATTTTGCGGCACGAGGGGTTCATTGAGATCATGTGCCCGATCTTCTCCAAGGCTGCCCTGAAGATCTGCATCGGCTCGATGCGCGATGCGGAGTCCGGCTACGGCCTCGACCATCTCTGGCCTGCTTTCCTCGGTCGCCCTGCAAACCGCATGGCTATCATCGATGCGGTAGGGGTGGCCCATACGAGGCCTCTAGGTGCTACCTACAATGTTCAGGCGGCTGTCGATGAGCAAGCCGCACTGTTCAACTCCTACCGCTACACGCCCGTCAAGATGCAGGGCGTTTGGTAAGCCGCCAAGGTGGAAGGCCTGCAGCTTCGATCCGATCGATTTGAAAGCCGCTGGCCTTCACCCGGGGCCCGTTTCACTGGTGACCGCTTCCCCCATACCGACAGCCCTCCGGGGCCCCGATGAAGGGATGCGGACCTTCCGCTAAGGTGCTGAGACACTATGACCGATTTTTCCAATATCGACCTGCTGATCGTCGGCGCCGGATTTTATGGAGCGACCATTGCCGAGCGGGTGGCGACTGACCTCAAGAAGAATGTGCTGATCGTCGATCGCCGTCATCATATCGGTGGCAACGCCTATAGCGAGTTCGACAAGGACACCGGGATCGAAGTGCATCGCTACGGCGCACACCTGTTCCACACGCCGAACGAGACGGTGTGGAATTACCTAAACCGCTTCACCGGCTTCACCGACTACAAGCATCGGGTCTACACGAGCTACCGCGACCAAGCCTATTCGATGCCGATCAACCTTGCGACCATCTGCCAGTTCTTCGGCAAGCGGTTCTCGCCCGACGAAGCGCGGGCGTTGATCGCCGGGCAGGCGGCTGAGATGGAAGGCAAGCACCCTTCCAACCTCGAGGAAAAGGCGATCTCGCTGATCGGCCGGCCGCTCTACGAAGCATTTATTCGCGGCTACACGGCCAAGCAGTGGCAGACGGACCCGCGCGACCTGCCTGAACACATCATCACCCGGCTGCCGGTGCGCTACAATTTCGAGAACCGCTATTTCAACGATGCCTATGAGGGCCTGCCGAAAGACGGCTACACCGCCATCTTTGATCGCATGCTGGCCTCGCCGCATATCCAGACGATGCTCGGTACCGATTTCTTCGACATCAAGTCCCAGCTGCCGGCTGGGCTGCCGATCATCTACACCGGCCCGATCGATCGCTATTTCGATTATTCCGAGGGCGAGCTTGGGTGGCGGACGATCGATTTCGAACAGCAGACGCTGGATGTCGGCGATTTTCAGGGAACGGCGGTCATGAATTACGCCGACGAGGATGTGCCCTTTACCCGCATCCTCGAATTCCGCCACTTCAATCCGGAGCGGAACTACCAGAACGAAAAGACAGTCGTCGTGCGCGAATATTCGCGTTCCGCACAGCGCAAGGACGAGCCCTATTATCCGATCGACACGCGCCAGGACAAGGATGTGTTCCTGCGCTACCGCGCACGGGCGGATGCGGAGGCCAATGTGCATTTCGGCGGCCGGCTCGGTACCTACCGCTATCTCGACATGCACCAGGCCATCGGCGCGGCATTGAAGACCTTCGACAGCATGGTCATGCCGCACTTCGCCGAGGGCCGTGCCTTTGGCGGCGGAAAGTAACAGCGAGAAGTGGCGCCGCATTGCTGCGGGCCGCTTGATCGCGTCTGTTCAATCGTAAATCGTCAGCGGCGGCGTCAGGCCGCCGCTTTTGCTTCCGGGACGGTGTGGCTGGTCGGCGTCACCATCGCCAGGATGATGCTGTGCAGATCGAGCGAGCCGATCGGCTTGCCGGCTGCGTCGACCACCATGGCCACCGTCTGGTTGGCGCCGGTCATCTGGCGCGCAGCCATCTCCAGTGTCATGTCGCCCGCAAGGCGCATAGACGAGCCTTCGCCGGAGATCGGCTTCATCACCGTTTGCACCTTGATGACCCGTCCGCGGTTCACTTCCTTGACGAAGGCGCTGATATATTCATCGGCGGGCTGCAGGACGATGTCCTGGCCGGAGCCCTGCTGGATGACCTTGCCGTCGCGCAGGATGGCGATCCTGTCGCCGAGCCGCAACGCCTCGTCGAGATCGTGGGTGATAAAGACGACGGTCTTCTTCAGTTCCTTCTGCAAGTCGAGCAGCACGCTTTGCATATCGACGCGGATCAGCGGATCGAGCGCCGAGTAGGCTTCGTCCATCAACAGGATATCGGCGTCATTGGTCAGCGCCCGCGCAAGCCCGACGCGCTGCTGCATGCCGCCCGACAGCTGGTTCGGAAAGTGGTTCTCGAAGCCATCGAGGCCTACGCGTGCAATCCAGTGGCGGCCCTTCTTCTGCGCCTCCGCGCGTGGCACCCCCTGGATCTCGAGGCCGTAGACGGTGTTTTCGATCACAGTGCGGTGGGGAAGCAGCGCGAACTTCTGGAACACCATCGCCGTCTTGTGGCGTCGGAATTCGCGCAGCGCGCTCTCGGTCATCTTGCAGACGTCGACGCCGTCGTAGAGCACCTCGCCGGCGGTCGGGTCGATCAGCCGGTTGATATGGCGGATCAGCGTCGACTTGCCGGAGCCGGAGAGACCCATGACCACGGTGATGGCGCCGGCCGGCATGTTGATGTTGATGTCCTGCAGCCCGAGCACATGGCCGTGCTTGACGTTGAGTTCGGTCTTGCCGAGGCCGTTTTTCACCTGCTCGACGTACTCGCGGCCGCGGGGGCCGAAGATCTTGTAGAGGTTCTTGATCTCTATCGCGTGACTAGCCATGGACCACCTCCGAATGTTTCTGCAGCCGCCTGCCGTATGCCTGGCTGGTACGGTCGAAAATGATGGCGATGGCGACGAGCGCAAAGCCGTTGAGGAAGCCAACCGTGAAGAACTGGTTGTTGATCGCCTGCAGCGTGTTCTTGCCGAGACCGCCCACCCCGACCATCGAGGCGACGACAACCATGGCAAGCGACATCATGATGGTCTGGTTGATGCCGGCCATGATGGTCGGCAGTGCCAGCGGGATCTGCACATTGAAGAGCTTCTGGGTGTGGGAGGATCCGAAAGCATCTGCTGCCTCCAGCACTTCCTTGTCGACCAGTCGTATCCCGAGGTTGGTAAGGCGGATCATCGGCGGCACGGCGTAGATCACCACAGCGATCAGGCCTGGCACCTTGCCGATACCGAAGATGACGACGACCGGGATGAGGTAGACGAAGCTCGGCATGGTCTGCATGACGTCGAGCGTCGGATTGATCACCGATTGCAGACGGTCGGAGCGTGCCATGAGGATGCCGATCGGCAGGCCGATGACGATGGCGATCAGGGTGCAGACGGTGACCATCGCGAGTGTGATCATCGTATCGTTCCACAGCCCAAAAACGCCGATCAGGGCCATGGAGATGGCGGTGCCGATGACGATCTTGATATTGCGGCTGGCGAGATAGACGATGGCCATCATGACCGCGAGGATGATGAACCAAGGCGTGTTGGTGAACAGCCACTCGAGGTAGTTCAGGAACCATTGCAGCGGCTGGACGACGATGTCGATCACAGCGCCCCAGGAGCGCACCATGCCGCGAAAGCCGTCGTCGATGTTCTTGCGGCCTTCGCGGATGATCGTGTCGTTGATCGCCGGGAAGTTACACAGGAAATTCGGCAGAAAACTACATTGCAGAGCCATCACATTCCCCTTTTTATCCGGGCCCTTTTTATCGGGGCAGTGACGCGCAATCCGTGTGGCTATCAAGATTGCCGTCCGTGGTGTAGTGCTGATGCCGGTTCTCAGTCTGCTCGCCTGTCCGCCTTCAGGCGGATGCAGTGTGGTCGCGTGACCCCCTCGGTGCATGCGCTTCCAATGGGGAGACGCGATCCTTGCAGCGGCGAGAGGTGAGGGCAGGCCTTCCGGCCTGCCGTCGCATCGTTCAGATCGAAGCCTTGACCTTCGTCGCGACATCGGGAGCCACCCACTTGGTCCACATGTCCGGATAGGTCTTGAGGAAGTACTTCGCGCCGTCTTCGTTGGTGCCCTGGTTGTCCGTCATCCAGGCCAGCACCTTGCCGACGGTGCCGTTGTCCCATTTGCGGGTCTTGACGTAGTCCATGGCAACGCCGGCCTTTTCGGCAAAGGACTTGGTGACGACGGTAAAGACGTCAGAGACAGGATAGGAATTGACCTTGGGGGCCGCGCAATCCTGCTGCGAGGTGCAGGCATCCCATTCCTTCTTGTCATGAGGAACGCCGAAGCTCAGCTTGACCATTTCGTACTTTCCGAGGATCGCGGTCGGTGCCCAATAGTATCCGAGCCAGCCGGTCTTCTTCTCGAAGGCATTGGCGATCGAACCGTCGAGGCCGGCTGCCGAGCCCGTATCGACCAGCGCAAAACCTTCCTTCTCGGCGCCAAGCGCCTTGTAGAGGTTGGCGGTCGAGATCTGGCAGTTCCAACCCGACGGGCAGTTGTAGACGGCGCCCTTGGTCTTGTCTTCCGGGGCAGGGAACAGCTCTGGATGCTTCAGGGCATCCTGCACGGTCTTGATGTCCGGATGGGCGTCTGCGAGGAATTTCGGTATCCACCAGCCTTCGACACCGCCGTCGCTGAGCAGCGGGGCAGCCTCGATCAGGCGACCTTCGGCGGTGGCCTTGTCGAGCGCGGTCCGAACGGCGTTGACCCAGAGTTCCGGGGCGATATCCGGCTGTCCCTTTTCGTTCATCGAGGTGAATGTCGGCTGGGTGTCGCCGGTCACCAGCGATACCTTGCAGCCATAGCCGTTTTCGAGAATGATCTTGTCGACCTGCGCAGCGACGCCGGCGGAGGCCCAGTTCATTTCGGCGATAGAGATGTCGCCGCACTCCGCTGCACTTGCCGAGCCTGCGAGCGCATAGGTACCTGCTGCGAATATAACGGAAGCGATGAGCTTCTTCATGTGAAAGTTCTCCCAGTTTTTTGCCGTTGATCACGTTCGTGCATCCGGCCACGGAGGTCGCCCACGATGTGGCGCGCCCATCCCTGACCGTATCTGCTTCACCGATCCAGGCGCCCGAAAGCGTCCATGCCGGTCCCCTTTGGTATGTCCGCTGTTATTGTGCCTGAGGATAGAAGATCCCCCGGGGCGCGCTTTTTCATACCTTGAAATCGAGCCTAAGGATTCATGCGGAGAAATCAACCGGGGGGGATGTGCGGACAGATGCCGGGACTATCGCTGAGCTGCCGGAAAAGCCTTCAAAATAGCCTGAGAGGTGAGGCTACTGGCTGCAAATTGTGCACACGCGAGGCAAAAAAGGTCCTTCTAAAGTGCGGACATGGAGAAAAGTTCAATTGCTACGCCTGCGCAAGACGTTTTGTATTCCATTCGCGTCCTTCGATGGCTGAGCGCGGGCCGTGAAAAAAATCGAAAAAAAACACGATTCATTCTTAATTAACGTCTCAATAACCATCCGGTAACCGTGTCCGTCTATTGATTGTGCCAAGGCGGCGACACCGCTGTTTCTCCGGATCAGGTACTGCGTCCCGGAGAAAGCCTGTCTCGCGCCTCTGCCGAAGACCTCCGGTATATAAATCGCGCCGCGCTGTCCTGCAGCCGGCGCGATTTTCGTCTGTGCGTGTGGGGTATGGATCGAGCGGTGCAGTCTGGCGTGTTAGCCAGCGGAGCCCGTGCGCACGACGCCAACCGTTCCGCTGCGGATATCCAGTTCCTGTGCGCGGCTTTCGGCCTTCTGCGACGGGACCTTCGAGCCCCAGGCGATCTGGATCGAATTCTTGTTGTTGAAGACGAAAAGCATTCCGGTATCCTCTGCGCCGGAAGCCCGGCCTTGTGCGTGATGTGGCGTGCAGATAATGCTGTTGTCGACACGAAACAACGAGCGAAGTCGTCATCGTTTGTCGCAAATAGAGTAGTCATCCAGTTGGCCGCCGAAGCTCGGTCATATCGCTCGATAATTTCGACAGAACGGCTGTAGAGCAGGGGCTCAAGACGAGCCGATACCGGGAATTTCAGACTATGACCAGGGCGATCATGCTGCAAGGAACCGGCTCCGATGTCGGAAAAACGGTATTGGTAGCGGGCCTCTGCCGCCTTGCCGCAAACAGGGGACTGCGGGTCCGTCCCTTCAAGCCCCAGAACATGTCGAACAACGCCGCCGTTGCCGACGACGGCGGGGAGATCGGCCGAGCCCAGTGGCTGCAGTCGCTCGCCTCGCGCGTCCCATCCTCCATCCACATGAACCCGGTGCTGCTGAAGCCGCAATCGGAGGTGGGCAGCCAGATCATCGTCCAAGGCAAGGTCTGGGGGCAGGCCAAGGGGCGGGACTATCAGGCGCTGAAGCCGAGATTGCTGGCGTCGGTACTCGAAAGCTTTGCCCATGTCGGCGATGGCGCCGACCTCGTCATTGTCGAGGGTGCGGGGTCGCCGGCCGAAATCAACCTGAGGCCCGGCGACATCGCCAACATGGGCTTTGCGACCAAGGCCGGCGTTCCCGTCGTTCTCGTCGGCGACATCGACAGGGGCGGGGTCATCGCCTCGCTTGTCGGCACGCATGCCATTCTGTCCGATGAGGACCGGGGGATGATCGCAGGCTACATCATCAACAAGTTCCGGGGAGACGTGTCGCTTTTCGACGACGGGCTGGCGGCAATTCACAGCTTTACCGGCTGGCCCTGCTTCGGCGTCGTGCCGTGGCTGAAGTCGGCGGGAAGGCTGCCGGCAGAGGATTCGGTGGTGCTGGAGCGGCTGGCGCGTGGTGGTGCGGGGGCGCTCAAGATCGCGGTACCGGTTTTGCCGCGCATCGCCAATTTCGACGACCTCGACCCGCTCAGGGCCGAGCAGGATGTCGACCTGGTCTTCGTACGCCCCGGCGATCCGCTGCCGACGGACGCTTCACTGGTGATCCTGCCGGGCTCAAAGTCGACGATATCAGATCTCGAGCATTTTCGCAGGCAGGGGTGGGACCGCGACCTTGCGGCGCATGTGCGGCGTGGCGGACGGGTTATCGGGGTCTGCGGCGGCTACCAGATGCTCGGAACGACTATCCGCGATCCGCTCGGCATCGAGGGCGACGTGCTGGAAATGCCGGGTCTCGGCCTCCTCGATGTCGAGACATCGATGGCGCCAGAAAAGACGGTGCGCAACAGCTTTGCGCGGTCGACGGAGTATGATGCACCGCTCAGCGGCTACGAGATCCACCTGGGCGAGACGACCGGCAGCGACTGCGCCCGCCCGCCCGTCATCATCGATGGCCGTCCGGATGGAGCAATCTCCAGTGATGGCCGTATCATGGGGACCTATCTGCACGGGCTGTTCGAAAGCGACACCTACCGCGCCCGCCTCCTCCAAAGCTTCGGCCTCTCCGGCGACCGCAGCAACTACCGCGAGAGCGTCGACAAGGCCCTGGACGATGTCGCCAGCGAACTCGAAGCGGTGCTCGACAAGGACTGGCTCGGACGGCTACTGGGATAGGTGCGAGGCCGATGTTTCTGCCATTCCGCAGTCGTGCACAACAGGCCAAGCTCCCTTTCTCTTTCCTTTATTCCTGTGCCCGTCACGGCTGTCAGTGCGCTCGAGTCGATGAGAGCGAGTGACTTTTACCGCAAAAAGCCCCATCGCGGCGCTGACGCGCCGCAGGTTGTTGACTGCCAAATTTACGGGGTGGATGAAACCCATCGATCGGTCCCAGCAGCGAACTGCCGCTACTGCAGAAACACACCCACCGTTGCGGCGCGGCCGGCGGCGTCGATGACTGTGAGGGTGGAATAACCATCGCCGTCGGGTGTCCATTGGCTGACGCGGTTGCGGGCGATGGCGGCGAGGGGCTTGCCGTTGGCGAGCCACCGGAAGGGCGCGCGGCCGCCCTGCAGCTTCAGCACCAGCGGCATCATCAGGCCGTCGCTGGTTTCGCCGAGTTCGACATGGGCGCCTTCCGGCGGATAGACGATCTGCGGGGCAGGCTCTCGGGTCGTGGCGGCCATAAGGCCGCTGGCATCCATCGAGAAGCGCCGCTGGCTGATCGGCAGCTGCGCCTGGGCGATGCGCACCGCGCCGATCGGCGCTGACGGCAGCGGCGTGATGCCGACGCCGGATTTTGCGAAGGCCTGAAACAGGATGGGCGCTGCGGAGGCGTAGCCGGTGAGGCCGGGGACTGCGCCATTGTCGGGACGGCCGACCCAGACGCCAAGCACATAGCGGCCATCATAGCCGACGGACCAGGCATCGCGGTAGCCGTAGCTGGTGCCGGTCTTGTAGGCGATGCCGTGCTGGGCGCTGCCGGCGGGTGCGATGATGCCCGATAGCACATCTGCGACATTCCAGGCGGCAACGGGCTCCAGCAGCGGCTGGCTGTCCACGACTTCGGGCTTGTCGACGATGCCGTCGCCGAGTTTCACCGGATTGCTGCGGTTTGCGAGGCCGGCGTAGAGCTGCACGAGGTCCTTCAGCGTCATGCCGAGCCCGCCGAGGCCGATAGCGAGCCCGGGCGTTTCATTCGCCGGCAGTACCGGTCGCACATTGGCGCGGCGGAAGCGGACCAGCAGCCGGGATGGCCCGACGGCATCGAGCACGCGGACGGCCGGGACGTTGAGGGAGAGTTGGAGGGCCTGGCGGACGGTGACGTCGCCCTGGTAGGTGGTGTCGAAGTTCTTTGGCCGGTAGCCGAAGAAATCGGCGGGCCGGTCCTCGATGATCGTTTCCTGGGAGAGCAGGCCTTCCTCGAAGGCGAGCCCATAGATGAATGGTTTCAGCGTCGAGCCGGGCGATCGGTTGATCCGTGTCATGTCGATCCAGCCGGAGCGGCTGGCGTCGAAATAGTTGGCGGAACCAACCTCGCCGACGATTTCGCCGGTGCGGCTGTCGGCCATGACCATGGCCAGCGATACTTTTGGATCGAGCCTGGCTGCAGATTCGCGGGCGACGGCTTCCAGCCCTTGCTGGATGCTGCGCTTGAGGGTCGTGTGGTGCTGGCCGACCGACGGTTCTTTTTTGAGGGCCGCCTCGGCGAGATGCGCGGCATAGGCCGGAAGTTGCAGCCGGCGGGCGGGGATGGGGCTGAACTCGGCGCGCCCGGCCTCGCTGTCGCCGACGATCTCGGCCACGGCCATGCGGGTCAGCACCCGTTTTCGTGCAGCCTCTGCCGCCTGCAGATGGCGGTCGGGCCGGCGCTTTTCCGGCAGTTGCGGCAGCGCCACCAGCAAGGCCGACTGGGCCACTGTCAATCGCCGGGGCTCCTTGCCGAAATAGGCGAGGCTTGCGGCGCGGATGCCTTCGAGGTTGCCGCCATAGGGGGCGTGGGTGAGGTATAGGTCGAGGATCTCGGTCTTGCTTAGCCGGCGCTCGATCTGGATGGCGCGGGCCAGCTGCAGCAGTTTTGCCCCGAAGGTTCGCTCGGGGCGCGGCTCGATAAGCCTTGCCACCTGCATCGAGAGTGTCGAGGCGCCGGAGACGATGCGCCCGTGGGTGACGAACTGAAGGGCCGCCCGCCCCATGGCCACGATGTCGACGCCGTGATGCTCGTAAAATCGCCGGTCCTCATAGGCGACCAACATGCGGACGAACTGCGGATCGACGTCGGCAGCTGTCGTCTTAAGGCGCCAGCGACCCTGCGGCGTGGCAAAGGCGCGCAGCAACTGGCCATCGCTGTCGAGCACCTCGGCCGATGTCACCATGGCCTTTTCAAGCGGCGGCGGATAGGCCTTGTCGGCTGCCTCGAGGCCGAGGCCAGCCGCCAGCGCCAGAAGCAGCGATGCCGATGTGCCGATGCCGAGGGTGCGCCAGAACCGCATTATTTTGCTGCCTCGACCTCCATGCGGCCCGTCGCCGTGCGGGCGAAGAACTGCGGCCGGTACATGTCCTCGACATTGGCGCCGGGCATGTCGTAGGTGCCGGGCGTCACGGCGCGCACGACGTAGGCGAGTGTTATCTCGCCCGTTTCGTCGGCAGCGCGATCGACGGCTGCGGCAAATCGGTCGCTGCGGAACTCGACATGGGCCGGATTGACCTCCTGCAGGAAATCGAAGTTCGACAGCTGGGCGCTGTTGACCAGCCCCGGATTGTCGATCTCGAAGCCCGCAGGCAGGAGGTCGGTGATCATCATCTTCGAAGGCCAGTTGTTGGCTTCGTTGACCTTCAGGACGACGACGTAGCGCTCGTTCTGCTTGACCTGGCTGATATTCGCCTCCTCGCCACCGAAGGTATAGAAGCTGCGTTCGATCGTGAATCCCTGGCTGCTGGCGGTCAGCGGCTGTTTCGGCGCAGCGATGGTGGTGACGGTGGCGGAGATCGGCTGGGCCGTCTGGTTGGTGACGGTGATCGGGTGTGCCAGCAGTTCGTCGCCGGTCAGGCGAGCATTGTAGGCACCCGTATGGGGGGTGCCGTCAATTGCGAGCTTCAGGTCTTCATCGCCGGTCTGCAAGGCGCGGGCGGCAAGCAGCATCCAGGTCTGCTCCTGCGTGCTGGTGTTGCCCTTCTTCTGCCATTCGCGCACGACGAGCTTGGTAAGGTCCGAGACGATCGGGGGCACCGGTCGGGCTGCAGTTGCAAGCGCCAGCACGGCGGCACCGTCGCGCAACGACGAGCCGTAGTCGGAACGTACGAAGCTGACCTTGGTCTCGGCATCCTTCTCCGCCGTCTGCATGGCATCCAGGAAGGTGTTGCGCGAGCGCTGCGC
Source organism: Rhizobium sp. B21/90 (assembly GCF_019355815.1). NCBI lineage: Bacteria > Pseudomonadati > Pseudomonadota > Alphaproteobacteria > Hyphomicrobiales > Rhizobiaceae > Rhizobium > Rhizobium sp. B21/90. The sequence continues at coordinate 1,880,149 of NZ_CP072162.1, forward strand.
ATCGCTGTAGAGGGCGAGGGCCGCGGCAATATGCGCCTTTGCGAGCGGTGTCGGGAAATTCGACAGCATCGTGTCGGCGTAATAGCGCAGGTCGCTGATCGCCGCCTTGCGGTTGCGGGCGAGAACATAGACCGCGTAGGAGATCTCGTTGCCGTTGTCCTTGATGTTGGCGTCGATGCCGACCGCATTCTGCAGGTTGTCGAGCGCCTGCACCATGGCTGCATCCGGCACGTCGAATTTCTGCTCGCGGGCGCGGGTCAGGAAGTCGGTGATGTAGGCGTCCAGCCAGAGATCGCCGGAGCCGGGGCTCCAGAGCCCGAAGCTGCCGGACGAGGACTGGTTGGCGAGCACCTTGTAGATTGCGTCCTGCACGCGCTTGCGAACATCGGGATCGTCGGGCATGCCGGATTTCTTGGCGAGCTCACTGAAATAGAGCAGCGGCATGGCAAGGCTGGTCAACTGCTCGGTGCAGCCGTAGGGATACCGGTCGAGGCTCATCAGCAGCGCCGGGATATCGAAGCCCTGGGCGCGGGCGACATTGAGGCTGACGGAGGCGCCCTGCAACAGGCTGTCGGCCAGAAGCTCGCCGTTGACGGTCAGGCTTGCGCCTGCCGCAATCGTCAGCGGCCGGGATTCGGTGACAGGGAGGGACGACGGACGGACGGGAATGTCGAGCGATTGCTCGAGCGACAGGCCGTTCGGGCCCGACAGCTTGATCGAGACGACACCGGCTCCCGGCTGTGCGCCGGTCAGCGGCAGGGTCAGGGCGACCTTGCCACCTGCTGCCAGCTTTAAGGTCTGCGACGCATCCTTCATGGCGATGCTGACAGCCGGGTTGCTGGTGACCTGTACCTGGTAATTGCCTTCCGGCGCATCGGTGTTAGCGATGTCGAGCCGCAGGCGGCTGGCGTCGCCGGGGGCGAGGAATTTCGGCAGGCTGGCGGTGACGACGACGGGGTCGCGGATGACGACGTCGGTGCTGGCATGACCGACGCCGTGCTTCGACCAGGCAACAGCCATGATACGAGCGGTGCCGTTGAACTGCGGAATGTCGAATGTGATGTTGGCTTTGCCCGATGCATCGAGCTTGACCGGGCCGGAGAAGAAGGCGACCAGCTTTTCGGTCGGAGGACTGCCCTGTAGTGCCACCGCCGCGCCATCGCCACCGGTGCGAATGGTGCCCATGGCGCCGAGCGAGCCGTCGATCAGCCGGCCGTAGAGGTCGCGGATTTCAAGCCCGAGCCGACGCTGGCCGAAGTACCAGCCATCGGGATCCGGCACTTCGTAGCGCGTCAGGTTGAGGATCCCGACATCGACGGCTGCGACGGTCACATAGGCTTCTTCGCCTATACCGGCACCGGCGACTTCCACCGGGATGACCAGAGGCTGGCGTGGCAGGGTCTTTTGCGGCGGCGTCAGCTTGACGGACAGTTTTCGCTGGGCGGGATCGACCTTCAGCCATTTCACGCCGATGGCTCGCATCGGCATGTGGCTGTCCTGCGCATCGCCCGAACGGAAGAGGGTGGTGGTGACGTAGGCGCCGGCGCCAAAAGCCTCGGTCACCGGAATGTCGATCTCGCCACCGCCGGCCGCAATGCTCGCCGTCTGGGTCGAGACAAGGTTTTCGGTGCCGATGGTGACTAGCACTTCGCCGGCAAAGCGTGGGGAAATCTTCAGCTTGGCGGTGTCACCGACAGCATAGCTTTCCTTGTCGAGGCCGACTTCGAGGGCGTCCGGCGTCTCGGTCGAAGATGCCGCAACGTACCAGCCGGCGTCGAACTCGACGCTGGAGGCCGGGCCATCGACGGCAGCGGTTTCGATCTCTAGACGATAGCGCCCAAAAGCGACGGGAACTGCGATTTCGGCGCCGTTTTCGGCTGTCGCATCAATCGTGCCGTTGGCGACCAGCTTCGTCGAATTCACCGGCTCATACTTCCATCCGGAGCCGTCGCGGTACCACTGGTAGTTCTGCTCGATACTCAGCAGTTTCCAGTTCAAACCGGACATCGCCTGCTTTTTTGCATCCCGGTCGATGGAGATGACATGGAACTTGCCGATGGCATTTTCGCTGAGATTACCGTCGAATTCCGGCTTGATGCCGATCATCGGTCCCTGCGCCTTGACCGGCAGCGTCAGCGACCGCTCGACGGCACGGCCGCCGGCTTCCTGCATGCGCAGCGTGATATTGGCATTCAACAGCTGTGTGGTGGAAGGCAGCGTGGCGAGCGAAACATCGAAGGTCTCGTGGCCCTGGTCGTCGACCGGCTCCAGGCCTTCGAGAGGCACCTTGGTGTCCTCGCTCGCCTGCTCGTCGGCAAGCCCGAACAGATAGCCGGGGAAATCGGCGCTTTCGCGCGTCGTCTTCAGCGCGACGTCACCTTCGATGATGAGTCCGGCAGCAGGCGCGCCATAGAGGTAGCGACCGTCCACCGTCACTGCGGCGGGCGCATCGAGGTCGATGGTCGTTGCCTCGCTCTTCAGATCGAACTCTATCCGGTCCGGCACGAAATCATCGACCAGAAACTGCTTTTCGCCAATCGCCGTGCCCTTCGGGTCGGTGAACACCTGCATCGTCCAGGTGCCGCGCATGGCGTTTGTCTGCAGGGGCAAGTCGATCGTATAGCCGCCGAGCAGGCCGCCATTGCTGACGACGCGGCGATCCTCGACGCCATCTGGCCGGTTGAAGATAAAGGTCAGCGGCAGGTTCTCGATAGCCGCCGAGGCGCTGTCGCGGGCGAGCACCGAGGCGTGCACCGTCTCGCCGGCGCGGTAGATGCCGCGTTCTGTCCAGGCGAGCACGTCGATGGCGCCGGGCGTCTTGCGGCCCGTGACGCCGCGATCCGACAGATCGAAGCCGGCGCGCGTCATGTCGAGGAACACATAGTCTTTATCGCCGTCCTTGGCGGTGATGACGGCAGGCGTCATGGCCGCCGTTCCGCGCATCAGGCCTGCGGTAAAGGTGGCATGGCCGTTTTCATCGGTCTTGGCCGTGCCGAGGATTTCATTGTTCTTGGCGAGCAGCTGCAACTCGATGCCGGCCAGCGGCTTGGCAGTGGCAAGCGAGCGGGTGAAGACGCTGAGGCCATCGGTGCCGGCATAGGTGGAGAGACCGATATCCGAGACGACGAACCATTGTGTCGCCTGGGAATCCCATTCCTGGCCGCCGCCGTTCTGCACGGTTGCGGTCATCACGTAGATGCCGGGCTTGCGCTGCGGCAATGCCTGGTCGACCGGGAAGCTGGTGACGACGTCCTTGTTGAGATCGGACTTGATGTCGATGGCGCCCTGCCACACCAGTTCGCCGGATTCATCCTGCAGGCGCTGGGCGCTGTAGCCATCCAGTTGCGTCAGGAACTGCGAGGAGGTGAGCAGCGGCGCGATGCCACGGTCGCCGATCCGGTAAAGTTTCAGATTTGCTGTGGTCGCGTTGACGGAGACGAGCGGGATGCCGTGGCGAACGGTTTGCGGCAGCACGAAGTTGTCGCCGGTGAAGTGCACCGAGGCGGTGCGATCCTTGACGTAGATGCTGACGTCGGCGGTCTTTTCTAGCGTTTCATCGACCGAGGAGGGCAGGCCGGCGCGAAAGGAGATCTTGTAGCGCTGCCCATGGGCAAGTCCCTCGACGCAGATCTGGTCGTCCTTGGCTTCCATAGCCTTCGGCGTTGCGCCGTCGACGGTGACGAAGGGTGTGTAGTCCGTGCCGCTCTTGATGAGCTTTTCAGAGAACTGCACGCAGGCGCGCGGGGTCGTGCTGTCATTGTCGATGGTATTGGCGAGAATGCGGAAACCCTTGCGGCTTTTGAGGTCGGCATAGGCAGCGGCAACGGTCTTGGAATTGACCAGCGCCAGGCTCGCCTTGTAGGCGCTGAGAGCGGCGCGGGCGTTGTCCGAATTGGCCAGCGACGCCGCGAGCACTGCGAGGGCGTCGGCGCGGCTCTCCTTGGTCCGGGTCAGCTGATAGCCGTTCAACGCGGCAATGGCGGCCTGGCCGGCGATTTCAGTATTGTTCTTGATGCTGTTTGCTGTACGCGCCGTTTCGATCCAGAGGATGGGATCTTCCGGCGTAATGGAGAGGGCGCCAAGAAAGGCTTTTACGGCTTCTGCCGGATTCTTTGCCGATTGCTCGACATGGGCGAGCGCCACCAGGCTCTGGACGCCTTGCGTCTTCTGGTCATCGGTCAGAGCGAGGTTCGCCTTTGCCTTCGCCGCATCGTCGCGCAGCTTGTCGCTGATGAAGGGCAAAGCGGGTGCGGCGCCGATGTCGGGCTGGGCTGTGACTTCGACGATCTTGCCGGCAATGGCGCCCGGAAAATCGTTCAGCTGGTTGAAGTCGGATTTGAGGAAACACCATTTCACCTTCGGATTGTAGGTGAAGGCGCGGCAGGAGCGATCGGCGATACAGGTCGCCTCGCATTGCTCGATTGTCTGGTTCTGGACGGTGCGCAGGTCGAAGCCGAAATAATCGCCGCCGGGGGTGGTCACCACCTGGCGGCTTGCGTCCGCCGCCTGTCCGGGCGCGAGAGAAAGGAAAGCGCCGAACAAAAGAGCCGACAGTCCGATAATCGCGCGCCGTGACATAGCCCATACCCCCCAAGCAGTCAGCCGATGCGGCGCACTCTTGAAACATATCGGCAAATTGTCAATCGCTGAGATGCAACCGCCCTGAAATGAAACACGACAACACACCTTCGGCGCGTTATCCGATAAAAATCAAACTATTCGGGAAGCAGTGACGCTAACAAGCCGTGCCCTTCTATGCCCGCCACTGACCGAATTTGCCATCCAGTGCCCTGTCCAGATAGAAGGCAGCGCTGATGAGGGCGAGATGCGTGAAGGCTTGCGGGAAATTACCGAGGAACTCGCCGCGCGCATCGAACTCTTCCGGATAGAGCTGCAGGTGGTTGCCGTAGAGCAGCAGCTTTTCGAAGTTGATGCGTGCCTCGTCGAGGCGACCAGCGCGGGCGAGGCATTCAACATACCAGAAGGAGCAGGCGGCAAACGCACCTTCCTGGCCGTCGAGGCCATCTTCCTGCTTGTAGCGCTTCACCAGGCTGTCGTCGGCCAGCTGGTCGCCGATCGCATCGAGCGTCGCCAGCCACGCCGGGTCGGTGGCGCTGACGAAACGTACCAACGGCATCAGCAGCAGTGCGCCATCGACATTGGTTGCACCCTTGCCCTGCACGAAGTGGCCGAGTTCGTCGTTCCAGAAATTCGCCCAGATGTCTTCGCTGATCTCGTTGCGCGTCGTCACCCATTTTTCGAAGGGGGCGGACAGCGAGCGCTTTTCAGCCAGCCTAATCGCGCGGTCGACGGCCACCCAGCACATCAGCCGGGAGTGCAGATGCTCGGACGGTTCGTTGCGCACCTCCCAGATGCCGGCATCCGGTAGCTGCCAGTTGTCGCAAACGTAATTGACAAAGCGCTGAACGCCGCGCCAGCCCCGATCGGAGATCGCCTCTCCGTATTTGTTGCTGATGTAGATAGAGTCCATCAGCTCGCCGTAGATGTCGAGCTGGATCTGCTCGGCAGCCTTGTTGCCGACACGCACGGGGCGTGCGCCGCCGTAACCTGCCAGATGGTCCAGCTCGACTTCCTCCAGATCGGAACTGCCGTCGATCCGGTACATGATCAGAAGCTGGCCGTCCCAGTCTTGCTGGGTGCGCGCGCCGGTCCATCGGCTGAAGGCCATTGCCTCCTCCTGGTAGCCGAGCCGCATCAGCGCATAGACCGTGAACGATGCATCCCTGATCCAGGTGGCGCGATAGTCCCAGTTGCGTTCGCCGCCGGGCGCCTCCGGCAGGCCGAAGGTGGCGGCAGCGACCATAGAGCCGTGGCTTAGCGAGGTCATCAGTTTAAGGGCCAGTGCCGAGCGGGTCACGGCATCCCGCCAGCGACCGTGATAGGTCGACCGGGCAGCCCATTTCTGCCAGTAGTTTTTTGTCTCGAGGATGACGCACGACACCTCCTCGGTCTGCATGAGCACGCCGTCGTCGTCTCCGAAGGTGAAATCCGCCTGCTCTCCGACCTTGAGCGTCAATTCCGCCGTCACTCCGCCGTTCATCGGCGTCAGTGCCACCGGTGCGGTCAGGCGCAGGCGCAAGCCGTCCGGTCCGCTGAAGACGGCACCGTGTTCATCGACGGTAACGTCCGGGATGGTGCGGGCGTAGTCGAAGCGTGGCCAGCATTTCAGCCGGATGGTGACTGTGCCGCGCGTGACGGCGACGCGGCGCACGATCCGGCAGACGCTCTCGCCGGTCGTAGTCGGGCTCGGCATCAGGTCGGTAATTTCGGCGCTGCCGGCATGCCCGAGCCAGCGCGTCATCAGGACGTTGGTTTCGGGGACGTACATCTGGATGGTGCGCGCGCCGGCGATATCCGGCGAGAGTTCGAAGGCGCCGCCCTTTTCCGGATCGAGCAAAGCCAGGAAGACGCTGGGGCTGTCGAAGTTCGGCCAGCACAGGAAGTCGATGGCACCGTCGCGGGCGACCAGAGCGGTGGTGCGCAGATTGCCGATGGTTCCATGGTCGGCCACTGGCCGTGGGATGGCGGTCAGGTGGCCTTCGTTCAGGGGCGGTGGCTCATGCTTGCCGATGTCTGTTGCAGCGGACCTGTTGTCAGTCATCCATGCTGTCCCTGTTTTTCGCCACGGCCTATCCGCGACGGCGCAGTAAGGTGGTTTCCGGTCGTCGCTGTGGACGACCGGCTTTTCAAGGGCGGTAAGAGGAATGCCGCCATAGCTGTGAGCTTATTGTTCGGACTCTGGGAAATCTGCACCAATCGATGTGTCGCGCCACTGTTCGACTTCGGCCAGACTGTCCGAAAGCTTTTTCGATACGGCATCGACGCCGAAAGCGCCGAGCACCAGGTGGCGCGGCGGGTGTTCCAGTTCCGTCACCATCATCATCGCCTTTGCAGCCCGAACGGGATCGCCCTTCTGCTTGCCGCTGATGGCTGACGTCGAGGCCATCCGTGCGCCGACGGTCTCTTCGTAGTCGGCGATGCCGGAGACCGTCTGCTGCAACGATCTGCCGGCCCAATCGGTGCGGAATGGGCCGGGCTCGATGCAGGTGACCTTGATGCCGAGCGGCCGGCCTTCGACGGCAAGCGCGTCCGACATGCCCTCGACAGCGTGCTTGCTGGCTGCATAGTAGCCGGAGCCGGGAAAGCCGACGAGACCGGCGACCGAGGTGATGTTGATGATGTGGCCCCGGCGGCGCTTGCGCATGCCCGGCAATACGGCCCGGGTCATGGCGAAGAGGCCGAAGACGTTGGCATCGAACTGGGCGCGGATGGCGTCGTCGTCGCCCTCTTCGATCGAGGCCTGGTAGCCGTAGCCGGCATTGTTGACCAGCACGTCGATCTGGCCGAAGCGTTCTTCGGCGGCCTTGACGGCGGCGGTGATCTGGTCCTTGTCGGTGACGTCGAGGTCCAGCGCCAGGGCGCTGTCTTCGTGACCCGTGACGAGATCGGCGACGCGCTCCTTGCCACGGGCGGTGACGACGGCGCGCCAGCCGCGTTCGAGTACCAATGTCGCGAGTTCGCGGCCGAAGCCGGTCGAGCAGCCGGTGATGAACCAGACGGGCGTGGAGGAGTTTGCCATGTTTGCTTTCGGTGCTTGGGCCGGCAGCGCTACTTGGCACGGTACCGGACGTTATGATGCAACTGAGTTAGAGCGTGGTGCGTACGCGTCAATACTGAAATTGATTGCGGGCTCAGAGTTCGCCTGACTCCTCTCGCCGGCGCCGGTCGAGCTCTTCCGAATAGCGCCGCAGGGTATGGCTTTCCGACAGCTGGCCGATGACCTTTCGCTCGATCAGATTGTTGACCACAGCCAGCGCTTCGCTTTCGGTCTTGTCGAAGATCGCGGCCGCCTGCTTTGCATTCATCTGCGGCTGCAGGAAGTCGTTCTTGTAGCGGATGAAATCGCCAAGGCCGCGATCGCCATCGTCCTGGTCGACGGGGCTGGCGTATATTTCCGGCACCAGCACCATGCCGGCATATTTCTCCGCATCGTCCAGCAGCACGACCCGCTGGGTCGAGCCGATCGGGAAATCATGGCGGAAGTCGGCGATGCTGATGTTGACGTTGGCGCTGCGCACGTCGGGGCGCATCATCCGGGCGACGGTCAGGTTGCGGATCCAGCCGACATCGTGGGCGCTGCGGATGCTCTCGCCCCGAAGGTGGAAGCGCCAGGTGGCAAAGGAGTAACCGAAGGTGGTGCGCACCACGAGCGACGAGGTGATGACGGCGGCAAGCACCAGCGCGGTGATCGGAAAGTCGCCCGTTATTTCCAGCGCCAGGAAGGTCATCGTCAGCGGGCCGCCGATGACTGCTACGGCCAGCGAACTCATGCCGACCACGGCATAGATGACCGGCGTCAGCGTCGCGTGATCGAAGTAGGGCGCGGAGTAGGCGAAGATCTTGCCGAGCAGGGCGCCCATGAACAGCGAGGCGAAAAACAGGCCGCCACGGAAGCCGGAGCCGATCGAAACCGCCGAGGCCAGCGACTTCAGCAGCAGGATGCCGATCAAGGCCGGGATGGCGATATCGCGGCCGAGATTGAGATGCAGCGCACCGTGGCCGGCCGACAGCACCTGCGGCGAGATCAGCGCGAGCATGCCGACGACGATGCCACCGAGTGCCGGGCGGACATACTGGGGGATGGCGCTCTTGCGGGCCAGCTCCTCGATGAAGGAGACGCCCTGCATGAGCAGGATGCCGCAACCGGCGCAGACGGCGCCGAGAAGCAGGGCCGGAATGTAGTCGGCCGGCACGACGCTGCCGAAATCTCCGATGTCGATCATCACGTCGCTGCCGGCGAGCAGGCGTGCGACCAGCGTTGCGACGAGGGCGGAAACGACGACCGGGGTCAGGGTGACGATGGTGTAGCTGCCGATGATCAGCTCGAAGGCATAGAAGGCGCCTGTGAGGGGGGCGCTGAAGGCTGCGGCGATGGCTCCGGCCGCACCGCAGCCGACAAGGGTGCGAAGGTCGCCGCGGCGCAGCTGCAGTTTCAGTCCGAGTTTCGAGGCGATCCCGGCGGCGATCTGCGTATAGCCGGCCTCCAGCCCGACGGATGCGCCGAAACCGTTGGATATGAGGTTCTGGATGGAGACTAGAATGCTATCGGTCAGCGACAGCCGGCCGCCGTGAAGCGCGTTGGCCTCGATCGGGTCGATCATCGGCTTTTTGCGGGTCTTGGAGAGAATGAACAGCATCAGCCCCAGCAGCACGCCGCCGGCAATCGGCGCCAGCAGCAACAACAGCTTGTTGTCGATCACCGCGCTGCTCAGCCTGCCGTCATCGCCGATACCGTAGATCAGCATGTGCATCTGGCGAGAGATCAGGCTCATGGCCGTCACCGCCAGCCCGGACGTCACGCCGACCAAGGCGCCGGCTATGACGAGGCCGACTTCGCTCTGTCGCAGGATCGCGCGCATCCGCCCGGCTTCGAAAAGCGACCGGAGGGTGCGAAAGCGGGGCGCATGGAATCGTTGAAGCATGGCGTTACGCATGAAAGAGAGGCGGTTGTTTAAAGCAGGACGTCTTTACACTGGCAATTGCGACAAAAAGACCGCCGCCGGGAATGATTTCAGCGCCGTTTCAACACATATATGGCAGAAACCGAATTCGTCGATCAGTTGACTTGCATAAGGCGAAGGCCTAATCCTGAACGCATAACGGAAGGTTCCCGCGCCGTGAAAACGGTATGGGATCAAAAGGGAATGTGACCGGGCGGACCCATACAGGGCGCTCCTATCGCAGCCGACCCCGCGACTGTAGAACGGTCAGGGTCTTTCGTCCGGTGTTCCGGGACGACGGGTGATGTTCTGCAATGGTGCAGGCGGGCCTGAAGTCGAAGGCATCGGAAAAGCCACTGGCGTGGCATCATGATTTACCGGGGTGGGACGCCTCTTCATCTACGAATCGTCCGCCTTTTCATGATGACCTGCCGGGAAGGCGAGAGAGACCCGTGATCTCCGGCCGGAACGATATCCGTCGTTTCGGCCGGAGATTGCAACCGTGAGCCAGGAGACCTGCCATCCGTGCCGGGCGAAAAGCCCACCCTTTGGGACGTCGTCCCGCTGCCAGCACGGAGGTTGTCATGGCTGAACGTTTGCTTTTGCGCGTCATTGCGGCGCGCTTGCCTGATCCGAACTGTTGCACGCTTGCAGCTTCGCGCAGAACCGCGTGAGGATCGGAACAACCTGATGTCATCCCCAACATTCGGAACGGCCCTCGTGCTCGGCGGCGCGCGCTCCGGCAAGTCGTCTTTTGCCGAGGCGCTCGTTACAGGCTCCGGCCTCGACCGCCATTACGTCGCCACCGGCCGAGCCTGGGATGCCGAGATGGCGGAGCGCATCCGCCAACACCGCGTCGATCGCGGCGAGGGCTGGACGACGCATGAGGAGCCGCTCGATCTTGTCGGCACACTCGGTGCCATCGACGCGCCCGGCCGCGCTGTTCTTGTCGATTGCCTGACGCTGTGGGTCACCAACCTGATGATGGAGGAGCGCGACATGGCTGCCGCCTTCGCCTCACTCTGCAAATTCCTGCCGGGCGCAAGGGCGCGCCTGGTGTTCGTCTCCAACGAGGTCGGCCTCGGCATCGTGCCGGAAAACCGCATGGCGCGGGATTTTCGCGACCATGCCGGACGTCTCCACCAAATGATCGCGGCTGAGGCCACCGACGTCTATTTCGTCGCCGCCGGACTGCCGCTGAAAATGAAAGGCTGATTCATTGCAACAGAAAATTCCCGCCACCGTCATCACCGGCTTCCTCGGGGCCGGCAAGACGACGATGATCCGCAACCTGCTGCAGAATGCCGGCGGCAAGCGCATCGCCCTCATCATCAACGAGTTCGGCGATCTCGGCGTGGACGGCGACGTGTTGAAGGATTGCGGTGCCGAGAACTGCTCTGCCGACGATATCATCGAGCTCACCAACGGCTGTATCTGCTGCACGGTCGCCGATGACTTCATTCCGACGATGACTCAGTTGCTTGCCCGCAACCCGCGGCCCGACCACATCGTCATCGAGACATCCGGCCTGGCGCTGCCTCAGCCGCTGGTGGCGGCCTTCAACTGGCCCGACATCCGCACTCACGTGACGGTCGATGGCGTGATCACCGTTGTCGACAGCGTTGCCGTCGCTGCCGGCCGGTTTGCCGACGACCACGACGCCGTCAATGCGGCGCGGGCGGAAGATGCCTCGCTCGACCATGACAACCCGATCGAGGAACTGTTCGAGGACCAGCTGACCTGCGCCGACCTCATCGTGCTCAACAAGACAGACCTGCTGGACGCCGCCGGCATTGCGGCCGTGCGTGCCGAGGTCCAGTCGCGCACCGAGCGCAAGCCCCCGATGATCGAGGCTCGCAACGGCGAGGTTTCGGCAGCCGTGCTGCTCGGGCTCGGGATCGGCACGGAGGCCGATGTCGGCAACCGCCTGTCCCACCACGAGATCGAGCATGCCGACGGCACGCCGCACGACCATGACGAGTTCGACAGTTTCGTTGTCGACCTCGGGCCTATCGCCGAGCCGGTCACGTTTATCGAGCGGCTGAAGACAGTCATCGGCCATCACGACGTGCTGCGTCTCAAGGGGTTCGTCGATGTGCCGGGCAAGCCTATGCGGCTGCAACTGCAAGCCGTCGGCAGCCGTGTCGACCATTATTTCGACCGAGCCTGGACGCCGGGCGAAGTCCGCGCGACGCGTCTGGTGGTGATCGGGCTGCACGATATGGACCAGGCGGCGGTACGCAGTGCGATCGAGGTGCTTGTTTGATGGTCTTTGCCGTGGCTTACCCCGCTCTGTCACTGCGTGACATCTCCCCCCTCGTGGGGGAGATGTCCGACAGGACAGAGGGGGGCGCCGCCCCGTGCTAGAACCCGCCCATCGGGGAGGTGCTACATGCATCTTCTCCTAGCCCAGAAGGGCTCGATATCCGATGGCGACGAGGCGATCGACCTCGGTCAATCGCCGGGCGATATCCTGTTTCTGTCGGCAGCCGATACCGAGCTTGCCGCTATCGCTGCGGCTTATGCCCACAATGACGGCACCCATTCGCTGCGTCTGGCAAGCCTGCTCAGCATGAAACATCCGATGTCGGTCGATACCTATGTCGAGCGGACGGCGCGGCATGCGAAGATGATCATCGTCCGGGCGCTCGGTGGCGCCAGCTATTTTCAATATGCCCTGGAAGCGCTGCATTCAGTGGCGACACGGCAGGGGGTTAAGATCGCGGTCATACCGGGCGATTCCAAGCCGGATCCGGGCGTCATGCCGTTTTCCAACATCGCGCTCGACGATCTCAATGCGTTGTGGGCCTACCTGATCGAGGGCGGCGACGATAACGCGCGGGCGTTTCTGGCCTATGCGTCGGCGATGCTGTCCGGAGCCGAAAAACCGCAGCCGGCGAGCCCGCTTGCCAAGGCCGGCATCTGGTGGCCGGGGCAGGGTGTTGTCGATGTTGAGGAATGGCTGGCGGCCTCTGAGGTTACGACGTTACCCCCCTCTGTCGGCCGGGCCGACATCTCCCCCACAAGGGGGGAGAATAACCGGGGGCAACGGCCTATTGTCGCAATCAGCTTTTACAGGGCTCTCGTTCAGAGCGGGGAGACCCGGCCTGTCGAGGCGATGATATCGGCACTGGTCGAGGCCGGTGTGCGGCCGCTGCCGGTGTTCGCCTATAGTCTCAAGGACCCGGCATCCAAGTCCATCATCGCGGACATTTTTGGCGCCGCGTTGCCGGATGCGGTCATCAACACCACGGGCTTTGCGATCTCCGCCCCCGGCGCAGACCGGAAGCCGACGGTGCTGGAGGCGAGCGACGCCGTCGTGCTGCAGGCGATCTTCTCCGCGTCTTCCAAGGAGGCCTGGACTGCCTCGGCGCAGGGTCTTTCGGCGCGCGATCTAGGCATGAACGTGGCGCTGCCCGAAGTCGACGGCCGCGTGCTGTCGCGCGCCGTATCGTTCAAGGCCGCAGCCCGCTACGACGAGCGGGTGGAGGCTAATATCGTCGGCAGCGAGCCATCGATCGATCGCATGCGCTATACCGCAGCGCTCGCCGCCAACTGGGCGCGGCTGCGTCGGACGCCGGCGGCCTCTCGGCGTGTGGCGCTGGTCATGGCCAACTATCCGAACCGCGACGGCAGGCTTGGCAACGGCGTCGGGCTGGACACGCCGGCCGGCACGGTGGAAGTCATGCGGGCGATGGCGGCGAACGGTTATCCGGTGGCCGATATCCCGGCAGATGGCGATGCGCTGATCACCCATCTGATGCAGGGGCCGACCAACTCCGGCCGCGACGGGAAGGTCATCCGCGAAACGCTTTCGATGAGTCGTTACAAGACCTTCTTTGCGTCTCTTCCCGTTCAGATTCAGGATGAAGTGTCGGCGCGCTGGGGTGGGCCTGAGGGCGACACCTATGTCGTCGATGGCGCATTCGCCCTGTCTTTTGCCCGCTTCGGCGAAATGCTGGTCGGCATCCAGCCGGCGCGCGGCTACAACATCGATCCGAAGGAGAGCTATCACTCGCCGGATCTCGTACCGCCGCATGGCTATCTCGCCTTCTATGCATTCCTGCGCCTGGAATTCGGTGCCCATGCCGTCATCCACATGGGCAAGCACGGCAACCTCGAATGGCTGCCGGGCAAGGCACTGGCGCTGTCGGAGACCTGCTATCCCGAGGCCATCCTCGGGCCGATGCCGCATCTCTATCCGTTCATCGTCAACGATCCCGGCGAGGGCACGCAGGCCAAGCGCCGCACCAGTGCCGTGATCATCGACCACCTGACGCCGCCGCTGACGCGCGCCGAAAGCTACGGTCCGCTGAAGGACCTCGAAGCGCTTGTAGACGAGTATTACGAAGCCTCCGGCGTCGACCCGCGCCGCATCCTGCTGCTGCGCAAGCAGATCCTCGATCTCGTCACTGATATCGGGCTCGATCAGGATGCGGGCATTGCCAAGGGCGAGAGCGAGGACAGCGCGCTGCAGAAGCTCGATGCCTATCTCTGCGACCTGAAGGAAATGCAGATCCGCGACGGGCTGCACGTCTTCGGCGTGTCGCCGCAGGGGCGGCTGCTGACAGACCTGACGGTGGCGCTGGCCCGCGTGCCGCGCGGTTTGGGCGAGGGCGGCGACCAGAGCCTGCAGCGGGCGATTGCTGCCGATGCTGGGCTTGCGGCGGTTGTGTCTGCCGCTCTACCCCCCTCTGTCAGCTCTGCTGACATCTCCCCCACAGGGGGGGAGATTGGTATGCCGCGCCATGGTCACAAAAATGCACCTGCGGAGCTTGGTGCAAAAGCGGACTTCAGTGTGGAGATTGCCGCCGCCCCATCGATCTCCCCCCTTGTGGGGGAGATGTCCGACAGGACAGAGGGGGGTAAACCTCCGCAACCCAAAACCTTCGACCCGCTCGACTGCGGGATGGCCGATGCCTGGGCAGGCCAGCGCCCGAAAATCCTCGTCGATGTATCCGGCGACCCATGGCGCACCAACGGCGATACCGTGGAGCGCATCGAATTGCTGGCCGCGCGGTTGGTCGATGGCACCAGCCTCTGCCCGCCGGATTGGTCGCAGACGCAGGCCGTGCTTGCCGAAATTGAGTCCCGCCTGAAACCCTCGATCCAGGCCTGTGGACCGGCCGAGATCGACGGGCTGCTGGCCGGTCTCGACGGCCGCTTCGTGCCTCCGGGCCCGTCGGGCGCGCCGACGCGCGGCCGGCCGGACGTGCTGCCGACGGGCCGCAACTTCTATTCCGTCGACAGCCGCGCGGTGCCGACGCCGGCGGCCTACCAGCTTGGCAAGGCCTCGGCCGAACTGCTGGTACGGCGCTATGTCCAGGATCATGGCGAATGGCCGGTCTCGATCGGCCTGACGGCCTGGGGCACGTCGAATATGCGCACCGGTGGCGACGACATTGCCCAGGCGATGGCGCTGATTGGTGTCAAGCCCCTGTGGGACATGGCGTCTCGGCGGGTCACCGGCTACGAGATCATACCGCCGGCCATGCTTGGTCGTCCTAGGGTGGATGTGACGCTGCGGATTTCCGGCTTCTTCAGGGATGCCTTTCCCGAGCAGATCGCGCTGTTCGACAAGGCCGTCCGGGCTGTGGGCGCGCTGGATGAAGACCCTGAGGACAATGCGATCGCAGCCCGCATGCAGGGAGAAACCGCGCGCCTGATGGCCGAGGGGCTGGATGCGGTTGCAGCAGCAAAACGGGCCGGCTATCGTGTCTTCGGCTCCAAGCCGGGCGCCTACGGTGCTGGCCTGCAGGCGCTGATCGACGAAAAGGGCTGGGAGAAGCGCGCCGATCTCGCCGAGGCCTATCTAGTCTGGGGCAGCTACGCCTATGGCGCCGGTGAAGATGGCAAAGCCGAGCGCGGTGTGTTCGAGGAGCGGCTGGCATCGATTCAGGCCGTCGTGCAGAACCAGGACAACCGCGAGCACGACCTGCTCGACAGCGACGATTACTACCAGTTCGAGGGCGGCATGGCGGCGGCGGCCGAGCAACTGGGCGGTGCCCGGCCGCCTATCTATCACAACGACCATTCGCGGCCCGAAAAGCCGGTGATCCGCTCGCTTGAGGAAGAGATCGGCCGGGTGGTGCGCGGCCGCGTCGTCAATCCGAAATGGATTTCCGGCGTCATGCGCCACGGCTACAAGGGTGCCGCCGAGATCGCTGCGACCGTTGATTTTCTGTTCGCCTTTTCGGCAACGACAGGCGCCGTCCGCGATCACCACTTCGAGGCGGTCTACCAGGCCTTCGTAGCAGACGCCCGCGTTGCCGATTTCATGACGGAGAAGAACCCCGCTGCCTTCGCTGAAATGAAGGAGCGGCTGCTGGAGGCGATCGATCGCCAGCTGTGGACACCGCGCAGCAACTCGGCGCGGTTCGCTCTGATGCAAACAGGCGAAGAGGCGCTGGCATGATAGTCGTTGTAGAGAGTATGACCAGTTTTCTGCACACGCCGAAAACAATTAGCGAGCCGCAAATCGGTTTCCATTTCCGGCCGGGCGGCCCGCTGGCACAGAAGCCCGAGATTTCAGGACGACAGCCATGAGCGAAGACACAACCGACGGCGTGACCGCGCCGGAGCAAAGGCCCGACGATAGCCGCCACGCCGAGAAGATGGCGAAGAAGAAGGCGGCGCGTGATAAGATCATGGCGACGAAGAGCGGCGACAAGGGGCTGATCATCGTCCACACCGGGAAGGGCAAGGGCAAGTCTTCGGCCGCTTTCGGGATGATCTTTCGGCATATTGCCCACGGCAAGCGCTCCGCCGTCGTGCAGTTCATCAAGGGCGCGATGTGGACGGGCGAGCGCGATCTGATCGAGAAGCATTTCTCGGATATATGCGCCTTCCACACCATGGGCGAGGGGTTCACCTGGGAGACGCAGGACCGCGCCCGCGACGTGGCGGCGGCTGGAGCTGCGTGGGAGAAGGCCAAGGAGCTTATCCGCGACGAGCGCAACTCGATGGTGCTGCTCGACGAGATCAACATTGCGCTGCGCTACGATTATCTCGATCTGGCCGAGGTCATCGAGTTTCTGAAAACGGAAAAGCCTTATATGACGCATGTCGTGCTGACGGGCCGCAATGCCAAGGAAGAGTTGTTCGAGATCGCCGACCTGGTGACCGAGATGGAGCTGATCAAGCATCCGTTCCGCTCCGGGATCAAGGGGCAGGCCGGAGTGGAATATTGATGACGCAGAGCTGGGTTTTCTGGGCGATCCTGTCGGCCGCCTTCGCGGCGCTGACCGCGATCTTCGCCAAGATCGGCATCTCCGGCGTCAATTCGGATCTCGCGACGCTGATCCGCACCATGGTGATCATCGTCATCCTCGCCGCTATCGTTACCGCCACCGGCCAATGGCAGGCGCCTTCGACGATTTCTGCCAAGACCTGGCTGTTCCTCGGCCTGTCCGGCCTTGCTACCGGCGGCTCGTGGATCGCTTATTTCCGGGCCCTGAAGCTCGGCGATGCGGCCCGCGTCGCGCCTATCGACAAGCTGTCGATCGTACTGGTCGCCATCTTCGGCGTCGTCTTCCTCGGGGAAAAGCTTGGAATGGTCAACTGGCTCGGCGTTGCGCTGATTGCCAGCGGTGCGCTGCTGCTGGCGCTGTTCTAATCGGCGTTCCCTGGAGCCCTCAGTAGCCGAGCCAAAGCCTGACGGGATTGTTCGGATCGGCCAGCAGTTTGATCGCGAAGGCGATGCAGACGACGACCAGCAGCGGCTTGATGACTTTTGCGCCGATACGCATGGCAAGCCGCGAGCCGACCTGGGCGCCCAGAAACTGGCCGATGCCCATCAGGATGCCGATCTTCCAGAGGATGGCGCCGGAAAACAGGAAGACTACAAGCGCCCCGAAATTCGAGCCGAAGTTCAGAAGCTTGGTATGGGCGGTCGCCTTCAACAGGCCGAAACCGGCGAGGCTGACGAAGCCGAGCATGAAGAACGAGCCGGTGCCGGGGCCGAAGGCGCCGTCGTAGAAGCCGACCAGCGGCACGACGGTCAGGCCGAACATCAGCGCCGTCATCCGCCTGTGGGTCTCGACATCGCTGATGTTGGGCTTCAGCGCGAAATAGAGAGCGATGGCGATCAGCAGGAAAGGCATGATGGTGCGCAACAGATCTGCTGGCATGATCGTCGCCAGCAGCGCGCCGAGCACGCCACCGAGCGCCGCCATGGCTGCCATCGGCACCTGCTCGCGCAATTGCACATGGCCCTTGCGGGCGTAGGCGATGGTCGCCGAGGCCGAGCCGCAGATGCTTTGCAGCTTGTTGGTGCCGAGCGTCTGCAGCGGCGGTATGCCGGCGATCAGCATGGCCGGAACGGTAATCAATCCGCCACCGCCGGCAATCGAATCGACGAAGCCGGCAAAGAATGCTGCCATGAACAGAAGCAGGAGCAGTTGAAAGGAGATGTCTTGCACGGCGGGCCACCCGATTTCACTGGAGCGTCTTCTGGCACCCGCGCTTGCCGGCTGCAATCGTTGTTTGCGGGGGCGACGAAAATTGACGTGAGCCGCGCTGAAGCCTAGACAGATCGCCATTGTTACCGAAGAGAGCATGCGTGACCCATTCGTCTTCCGATCGGCAATCGTCCGGCAGGTCCCGCCTTGTGATCGGCATGGGCTGCGAGAGCGGCGCATCGGACGTCGAGTTGCTGGCCCTGGCAAAGTGCGCCCTCGCGGGAGCTGGTCTCGATGCCCGTGACCTCCAGGCGCTATCCTCGATCGACGGCAAGGCGAAGGAGCCGGCTATCCTTGCCGTTGCGGCCTATTACGGCATTCCGGCCCTGTTTTTCGATGCCGAGCGGCTCGAGCGCGAGACGCCGCGGCTGCAAAATCCCTCCGACAAGATTTTCGCACTCGTCGGTTGCCATGGTGTCGCGGAAGCTGCGGCGCTGGCCGGGGCGGGGCCTGAGGCCGTGCTCATCGTGCCGAAACTCAAATCCGTGCTCGCCACCGTGGCAATTGCCGCCGTCGTTTGAATTTCGTGCTGGACGACCGACCGGCCGGGCATCTGCGATATTGCGAAACCGCCCGGCGCCGGTATGGTGACGTCTTTCGCCGCTGGCCGAGATGGCTGCCGGCTCCGTGCCGCGATGAGGAATTTCCATGCACAAGGTCATTTACGACACTGATCCCGGCGTCGACGACGCTATGGCGCTGCTTTTCCTGCACCGTCATCCCGAGATCGACCTGATCGGCGTCACCACCATCTTTGGCAATGCCTCGGTCGACACGACGACGCGCAATGCGCTGTTCCTGAAACGTGAATGGGGCTTCGAATGCCCGGTGGCACGAGGCGCCGACGCAACCTTCGATCCGTCGCGCAAGGAGCATGGCTGGCCGACGCATGTGCACGGCGTCAACGGTCTCGGTGATATCGACGTGCCT
The DNA here is from genome assembly GCF_019355815.1 of Rhizobium sp. B21/90. Lineage (NCBI taxonomy): Bacteria > Pseudomonadati > Pseudomonadota > Alphaproteobacteria > Hyphomicrobiales > Rhizobiaceae > Rhizobium > Rhizobium sp. B21/90. The sequence goes on from NZ_CP072162.1 coordinate 1,899,059, forward strand.
GAAACCATCGATCTTCCCATCGATCCGCGCCCGGCCTACCAGTTCATCATCGATACCGTCCGGGCTAATCCCGGCGAGGTACGGCTCGTCGCCGTCGGCCGGATGACCAACCTGGCGCTGGCGCTGAGGCACGATCCGGAGATTGCCGGACTGGTCAAGGACGTCGTCATCATGGGCGGCGCCTTCTACGTGCCGGGCAACGTCTCGCCGGTGGCTGAAGCCAATATCTACGGCGACCCCGAGGCTGCGGACGCCGTCATGACGGCCGACTGGAAGGTTGTGCTGATCGGCCTCGACGTGACAGCCATCACCACAATGAGCCGCAGCTATCTCGCCGACATGGCCAAGGCCGGCGGCAAGGACGTGCAACTGCTCGCCGACCTCTCGCAGTCCTACATCGATTTCTACAAGCACGCGGTCGAGGACGGCATGATGGTGCACGACAGCTGCGCCAGCGCCTACATCGTCGCCCCCAACCTCTTCACCTCGATATCAGGTGCCGTCCGCGTGGTCTGCGGCGGCATCGCCGAGGGCCAGACCATCGTCAAGCCCGACGGCCGCCACTTCCCCCCGGGCCACTGGGACGGACTGTCGAGCCAGACGGTGTGCGTCGGGATCGAGTCGGAGAAGGTCGTGGATCTGATCCGGGATGTGATCGTGGGGTGATGGTGTCGGAATTCGCTCATCCTATGGTTCAACCATACGCTTTCACATAGCTGCTGCCTTCAGATATCGGTCGTATTGTTGGAAGACGCGGAGGCATAGTGGAGTGCGGCTTCGTCGCCAGAGTGGCAGGGGCTATGATGCTCGTTGGACGATCCGGTGCGGCGTCAGGCAAGATTGCAATTTGAGTAGTCGGCGCTTAGGACAGCAATCATGAGCCAAACCCTGTTTTCCACATTGCCAACCCTTGAGCCGGGCAGCGTCTGGCTGGCCGGGGCGGGGCCGGGCGATCCGGGCTTGCTGACGTTGCTGGTTGCAAAGGCTATGTCTGAGGCTGATGTCATCGTCCACGATGCACTGGTCGACGATGCCTGCCTTAGGCTCGCCGGTGCCGGTGCCGTGCTCGAATATGCCGGCAAGCGTGGGGGCAAGCCTTCGGCAAAGCAGCGCGATATTTCGCTGCGGCTGGTCGAGTTGGCGCGGTCCGGCAAGCGGGTGCTGCGGCTGAAGGGCGGGGATCCCTTCGTTTTCGGGCGTGGTGGCGAGGAAGCGCTGGTGCTCGTCGAGCATGGCATCCCGTTCCGCATCGTGCCGGGCGTCACCGCCGGGATCGGTGGACTTGCCTATGCCGGCATTCCGGTGACCCACCGGGACGTCAATCACGCCGTGACCTTCCTCACGGGTCATGATTCGTCGGGGCTGGTGCCAGATGCCATCGACTGGCAGGCGATCGGCAAGGGGTCGCCGGTGATCGTCATCTACATGGCGATGAAACACATCTCCCAGATCGTTGCCAATCTCATTGCTGCCGGCCGGTCGCTGCACGAGCCTGTCGCCTTCGTCTGCAATGCATCGACACCGCGCCAGCAGGTGCTGGAGACGACGCTCGGATCTGCCGAGGCGGATGTTGCAAGCGCAGGTCTTTCGCCGCCTGCCATCGTCGTCATCGGCGCGGTGGTAGGGCTGCGCCCATCGCTGGATTGGCTGGGCGCACTCTCCGGGCGCACATTGGTGCCTGAAAGCATCTGCGAACCGAGACAGGTGCGAGTATGAGCGGGCTGTTGATTTCGGCGCCGTCCTCCGGGTCGGGCAAGACGACGATAACGCTCGGGCTCTTGCGGGCGCTGCGCAATCGGGGCGTTGCCGTGGCGCCGGGCAAGGCCGGACCCGATTATATCGATCCCGCCTTCCATGCGGCGGCGAGCGGGACGACCTGCCTCAATTTCGATCCCTGGGGCATGCGCCCGGAACTGATCGCCGCCAATGCCGCCCTCCACCGGGAAGGCGGCAGGATGCTAGTGGTCGAGGCGATGATGGGCCTCTTCGACGGCGCTGCCGATGGTCAGGGTACAGCGGCCGATCTGGCGGCGATGCTGTCTCTGCCGGTGGTTTTCGTCGTCGATGCGACGCGGACGTCGCAATCGGTGGCGGCGCTTGTCAGCGGCTTTGCCAATTTTCGCGCCGACATCCGCATCGTCGGCGTCATTCTCAACCGGGTTGGCAGCGCTCGCCACGAGCTGATGCTGCGCCAGGCGCTGCGGGCAATCGGCATGCCCGTCGTCGCCGTAGTGCGCAGCGATCCGGGGCTGGCGGTGCCAGAGCGTCACCTGGGGCTGGTGCAGGCTGGCGAACACTCGGGGCTCGAGGAGTTTGTCGAGCGTGCCGCAGCGGCTGTTTCCGCCGAGTGCGATTTCGATCTGCTGATGCGCGCCGGTGCGGAACATGCCAAGGCCTCTCCTGCCAATATTCTCCGCATGGCGCCGCTCGGCCAGAAGATCGCCGTCGCCCGCGACATCGCCTTCGCCTTTTCCTATGAACACATGCTGCTGGGCTGGCGGCGGCGCGGCTCGGAGATCTCGTTCTTCTCGCCGCTTGCAGACGAGGCACCGGTGGCAGATGCCGATGCCATCTATTTGCCCGGAGGCTATCCGGAGTTGCACGCCGGGGCCATTGCTTCGGCCAGCGCGTTTCGCGCCGCCATGCGGGCGGCGGCCGGGCGTGGCGTCAGGATTTTTGGCGAGTGCGGCGGCTATATGACGCTCGGTGAGGGGCTGATCGATGCAGCCGGTGGGCGCCATGCGATGCTAGGGCTTCTGCCTGTCGTCACCAGCTACGAGACGCGCAAGCGGCATCTCGGCTATCGCCGCGTAACGCCATTGCCGGGCAGCTTCTTCGAAGCGCCGATGAAAGCGCATGAATTTCACTATTCGACGCTGGTATCCGAAGGCGACGCCGACCCGCTGTTTGCCGTTACCGATGCCCTGGACAACGATCTCGGCACGGCCGGCCTGCAGCGCGGCAATGTCGCCGGTTCCTATATGCACCTGATCGACCTGTCCGGAGAGCCCGGATGAGCGGCCGGATCGCCCATGGCGGCGGCATCACTGCCGCAGCGCATCTCTACGGCGGCGAAGCCCACGATTGGCTCGACCTGTCGACGGGGATCAACCCCAACCCGGTGGCGATCCCGCCGATAGAAGCGAGCGCATGGCACCGGCTGCCGGACCAACATCTGGTGGAGCGCGCCAGGCTGGCCGCGCAGACCTACTACCGCAGTGGCGATTGCCGGCCGTTGCCGGTGCCGGGGACGCAGTCGGTCATCCAGCTGCTGCCGCGTCTGGTGGTCGAGGACAGGCGCGTCGCCGTGCTGGGGCCGACCTACGGTGAGTACAGGCGCGTGTTTTCGCTGGCTGGCCTTGCCGTCGATGAGATCGCCGATCTCGACGCCGTGACGGAGGCGCATGGGCTGGTGGTGGTCGTCAATCCCAACAATCCGGATGGTCGCGTTCATACGCCCGACCAACTGGTGGCGCGCCAGCATCGACTTTGCCGGCAGGATGCGTGGCTGGTGGTCGACGAGGCTTTTGGAGACGGCAGCCCGCAGGCGAGCCTTGCGTCGCTGGTGTCCCAGATGGACAAGCTGATAATCTTCCGGTCGTTTGGAAAGTTCTTCGGGCTGGCGGGTATCAGGCTCGGTTTCGTGCTCGCCAATCCTTTCCTGCAGGAACGTTTCGAGGACTGGCTCGGACCCTGGGCGGTTTCGGGTCCGGCGTTGTCGCTGGCGGCTACCGTGTTTGCAGGAGACACGGCGGTAATCGGCAGGCACCTGGCCGAACGCAGCGCCGCATTGCGCTCGGTGCTGGGCGGTGCGGGGCTGTCGGTTGCCGGCGGGACCGATCTGTTTTCCCTTGTTGTCGACAGCAGGGCGGGTGCGATTCACGAGCACCTTTGCCGGCATCACATTTTGGTCCGCAAATTCGACTATGCCGCAGAGTGGCTGCGTTTCGGGCTGACGGCCGATGCGGCAGAGGATCGCCGGCTGGCCTCGGCACTCACCGGGTTGACATCATGATCATCGACGAACACCTGCTCATCCTCGTATTGGCTCTGCTGCTCGACCGGATCGTTGGAGATCCCGACTGGCTCTGGACGAGACTGCCGCATCCGGTGGTGCTGTTCGGCAAGGCGATCAGCTTTGTCGACAAGCGCTATAATCTGACGCGGCTTTCGGCCGCAGACCGTCGTCGCAACGGTCTCGTGTCGATACTGGCCTTGCTGGCGCTGAGTGCACTTGCCGGTGGCGTGCTGCATGCTTTGCTCGGGATGTGCGGCTGGCTCGGTCTGCTGATCGAAGCGGTGCTGGTGGCGGTTTTCCTGGCCCAGAAGAGCCTCGCCGACCATGTCATTGCTGTCTCGGAGGCGTTGCGGCAGGAGGGGCTCGAAGGCGGACGCCGCGCGGTGTCGCGCATTGTCGGCCGCGATCCGGAGACGCTGGACGAGCCCGCTGTCTGTCGGGCGGCCATCGAGAGCCTGGCGGAGAATTTTTCCGATGGCGTGGTGGCGCCGGTGCTCTGGTACGCGGTTTTCGGCCTGCCGGGCCTGCTTCTATACAAAATGCTCAATACGGCCGATTCGATGATTGGCCATAAATCCGAGACCTACATCGATTTTGGCCGGGCCTCGGCGCTTCTCGACGACGTCGCGAACTGGCCGGCGGCGCGGTTGTCGATCCTGTTGATTGCCCTCGGGGCGATGGTGCGACGTGGTGTGACGGCGCTCAATAATGCCTTTCGCATCGCCGCGCGCGACGGTGGTCTGCACCGTTCGCCGAATTCCGGCAGGCCGGAGGCAGCCATGGCCGGCGCTCTCGATATACAGCTGGCGGGTCCGCGTATCTATGCCGGAGAGACTGTGCGGGAACCGATGATCAACGGATCCGGGCGAGATACCGCGACCGTGAGCGATGTCGAGGCGGGCGTGGCCATCTTCTACACGGCCTGCAGCGTACTGGCGCTGGCCGTGCTTGCGGGTTTTCTCGTTTTACTTTAATTTCTTAATAAAGATTTGCGTGCGATCCGGAAAAAATAATTAGGCAGCGCGCGTCGTGCAAATTAATTCAATATAGAAAACTTCGTGCTATTCCTTTGCCAGTCGAAATTGCTCGCTCCGAAGCAACGACCGAGGGGAAAATCATGAAGACGACAATTCCTGCTGCTGTGGCAACTCTCTGCCTCGGTTTTTATGCTGCGTCTGCCGATGCTTCGGCGCTCCTGGCGCGGATCGACATTGCCGCCCAGACGATGACCGTCAGTGAAAACGGCATCACCCGCTATCAGTGGAAAGTCTCGACGGCCCGGCCGGGCTATGTCACGCCGACGGGCAACTATACGGCCAAGTGGCTGTCCCGCGACCATCACTCGAAGAAGTACGACAACGCCCCGATGCCCTTCGCGGTGTTCTTCAACGGCGGCTATGCGGTGCATGGCACCACCGAGGTCCGCCGTCTCGGCCGGCCGGCGTCTCACGGTTGCGTCCGCTTGCAGACCGCGAATGCTGCTGTGTTCTTCTCCATGGCGAGCCAAGCCGGGCTTGAGAACACACGCATTATCATCAGCCAGTAAGCCAGCGACCGCCCTGCCTGACACACTGTCCCAAATTTTGGGCAGGCTGTCGCGCAGGCCATTGGCTTTTGAGACGGATTTCCCTATGACGAAGATCGAAAGATCATTTGAAGAGGTACTGGCGTGACTGCTACATTCGATAAGGTTGCCGACATCATCGCGGAAACGAGCGAAATCGACCGGGCGACGATTACGCCGGAAAGCCACACGATCGACGATCTCGGCATCGATAGCCTCGATTTCCTCGATATCGTGTTTGCGATCGACAAGGAATTCGGCATCAAGATTCCGCTGGAAAAGTGGACGCAGGAAGTCAACGAAGGCAAGGTCTCGACGGAGGAGTATTTCGTCCTCAAGAATCTCTGCGCCAAGATCGATGAGTTGCGCGCCGCCAAGGCCTGAGCTACCGCTGCATCTTTGCCAACGCCCTGCCGCCTTTGATAGGACGGCCGGGCGGTTTTGTTCCAAGCACTATCTCCCACCCGCTTTGCTTTTTCTCGCGGGTCGGACCGGAGAGCACCATGCTGCTGGAATATTTCCAGATGATCGACCGGATCGAGTCCGTCGACCTGTCCAAGGGTATCTTGAAGGCGCGCTCCGTCGTGCCGTCCAACAGTCCGGTTTTCGAAGGCCATTTTCCCGGAATGCCGTTGGTTCCGGGCGTCCTCTTGATCGAGACCATGGCGCAGGCGTCCGGCATGCTCGTTCTGGCCGCCACGAATTTTGCCGCGATGCCGTTCCTGATGACCGTCGACGGCGCGAAGATGCGTTCCTTCGTCGAGCCGGATGCGGTACTCGATATCGAGGCCATTATGGAACATGACGGATCCGGCTATGCTGTCACCAAGGCGAAGATCACTGTCGCCGGCAAGAAGGTCTGCGATGCGCAGTTGAAGCTGCGCACGCTGCCGTTTAATGAGGTGCCGCTGGCCGATATTGTTCGCAAGCGCGCCACGGAAGTCGGGCTTCTCGACGCGATTGCTGCCAGCGCCTGAACAGGCTTGGCCATCCGCGACGCAGCCGAAAAGGATTGATGTATGAGCAAGGCTCCCAATGACGTCGTCATCACAGGCGTCGGTATCGTAACCTGCCAGGGCGTCGGCAAGGATGCGCATGTTGCGCTGCTGACATCGGGCACATCGCCGGCTGTCATCGTCGAGACAGAAAAATTCAAGCCCTATCCCGTGCACCCGTTGCCAGAGATCGACTGGTCGCAGCAGATCCCCAAGCGCGGTGACCAGCGGCAGATGGAGAACTGGCAGCGCATCGGCGTCTTTGCCGCCGGTCTTGCGCTCGACGACGCCGGCTTCAAGGACAATTTCGAGGCATGCGGCGCGATGGACATGATCGTTGCTGCCGGCGGTGGCGAGCGCGACATCAATGTCGATACGCTGATCGTCGACGAGGGCCTGAAGCGCAACGACCGCGAATTGATGCTCAACGAAAAGCTGACGACAGAGCTACGGCCAACGCTGTTTCTCGCCCAGCTTTCAAACCTGCTCGCAGGCAATATCTCTATCGTCCACAAGGTCACCGGCTCGTCGCGGACCTTCATGGGCGAGGAGGCTGCCGGCATATCGGCGGTCGAGACCGCCTTTCACCGCATCAAATCCGGCGAATCCACCCATGCGCTGGTCGGCGGCGCGTTTTCGGCAGAGCGGCTGGACATGATCCTGCTGTTCGAATCGATCGGCGGCCACAGCGTCGGCGACTGGCAGCCCTTGTGGTCTCGTCGCGAAGGCGGCGGCGGCGGCATGATCGTCGGCTCGCTCGGAGCCTTCCTGGTTCTGGAATCACGAGCCCACGCCGAAAGCCGCAGTGCCCATATCTATGCGACCATCGACGCGATCGAGGGCGACCGCGGCAACCGCGACGACGGCAAGTTCGAGGCCCGCCTCGAGCGGTTGCTCGAGCCTGCCATCGGTTTCGGCAGCGAGACCATCGTGTTCTCCGGAAGCTCCGGTCTCCACGAGATTGCAGCCCGCGAGAAGGCGGTGCTGGACAAGACACTCCCGGAAGCGGCGATCCGTGGCTATGGCGGCGTTACCGGACACGGGCTCGAAACGCAGTTTCCGCTCGGCATCGCGTTTGCCGCACTGGCGCTGGCCAACAAGGCCAAGGTGCCGGCGTTCGACCCAAACCATGAAAAGCCGATGGGCACAGCCGCCCGGACGGCGATCGTGACGACCGTCGGACATACGCGCGGCGAGGGCGTTGCCGTCCTGTCCACTGAGCCTCAGGAGTGATGAGCATGACAGCTGCAGCCTATAGGGACCATCTCGGACGAGCGATCGTTGCCGTTACCGGCATGGGCATCATCACCTCGCTCGGCCAGGGCCTGAAGGACAACTGGGATGCGCTGACATCAGGCGTCTCCGGTATCCACGCCATCACGCGGTTTCCGACCGACAACATCTCGACCCGCATCGCCGGTACCGTCGATTTTATCGAGGTGCCGATTTCCAACGCCGTCGAGCGCTCCTATGCGTTTGCCCGCGAGACCACCGTCGAGGCGCTGGCGCAGGCTGGCCTGTCCGGTGATTTCAACGGTCCGCTGTTCCTGGCCGCTCCGCCGATCGAGCCGGAATGGAGTGCCCGTTTCGCGCTCGGCGACCGCTCGCCGCCGGCCGATCATCCGGGCGATGCCTATGAACGCTTTCTTGCCGCCATGCGCGAGCGGCCCGATCCGTCGTTCCACGAGGCCGCCTCGTTCGGCGCCATCTCCGAGCGGTTGTCCGACCGCTTCGGCACGCGCGGCCTGCCGGTGACGCTGTCGACAGCCTGTGCCTCGGGTGCCACCGCAATCCAGCTCGGGATCGAGGCGATCCGCCAGGGTCGCACCGAGCGGGCCTTGTCGGTCGCGACAGACGGCTCGCTGAGCGCCGAGGCGCTGATCCGCTTTTCGCTGCTCTCGGCGCTTTCGACCCAGAACGATCCGCCGACCAAAGCATCAAAGCCTTTCAGCAAGGACCGGGACGGTTTCGTGATTGCCGAAGGTGCCGCGACGCTGGTGCTAGAATCGCTGGAATCAGCTGTTGCGCGCGGGGCAAAAATCCTCGGCATCATGAAGGGCGCCGGCGACAAGGCCGACAGCTTTCACCGCACCCGCTCCTCGCCGGACGGCGCGCCGGCCATTGCCACGATCCGGGCGGCGCTCGCGGACGCCGGCATGGCCGAGACCGATATCGGCTACATCAACGCCCACGGCACCTCGACGCCGGAAAACGACAAGATGGAATATGGCGCGATGCTGGCCGTCTTCGGCGAGCGGCTTGCCAACATCCCGGTATCGTCCAACAAGTCGATGATCGGCCATACGCTGACTGCTGCCGGCGCCGTCGAAGCCGTGTTCTCGTTGCAGACGATGCTGACGGGTACGCTGCCGCCGACCATCAACTACGCCATTCCGGACACAAGCATCAACCTCGACGTGGTGCCGAACGTCAAGCGCGAGACGCAGGTCCACGCGGTGCTGTCGAATTCGTTTGGCTTCGGCGGGCAGAATGCCAGCCTTGTCATGGCGCTCGATCCGGCCTAGAGGCCGCGAATGACGCAAGTTTGTCTGAAACACAGCCGCCTTGCGAAAGGGCGGCTGTTTTCATTCGGCCCGACGCGTGATCCTTTGCGCCGGCATCCGCGTACTGCCAACGGAATGGCTTCCAGTTCTGGACGAAATGCTCTAGAGCCTGTCGCCACACGATTTACTTGATAACGCCTTCGGGCGGAGGGCCTTTCCATGCGTGCTTTGCAACTCGTCGACGACCGCAAGCTTGAAATCACCGACCTTCCTGAACCGGATGCTCCCGGTCCCGGCGAAGTGACGTTGCGCGTCAAAGCGGTGGCGCTGAACCATATCGACGTCTGGGGATGGCGCGGCATGGCCTTTGCCAAGCGCAAGATGCCGCTTGTCATCGGTGCCGAAGCATCCGGCGTCGTCGAAGCCATCGGCCCCGGCGTATCCAGCGTATTGCCGGGCCAGCTGGTGTCGATCTATGGCGCGCGCACCTGCGGCCTTTGCCATCACTGCCGCGCGGGCCGCGATAATCTTTGTGAAAACGTCAGCGGCGTGCATGGCTTTCATCTCGACGGATTTGCGCAGGAGAAGGTCAACCTGCCGGCCCGTCTGCTGGTGCCGGCGCCTCCCGGCGTCGATGCCATCGCGGCAGCGCTTGCCCCGGTCACCTTCGGTACAGTCGAGCACATGCTGTTCGACAATGCCAAGCTGCAGTCCGGCGAGACCATCCTCATCCATGCCGGCGGCTCCGGCATCGGCTCGGCGGCGATCCAACTGGCAAAGAACATTGGCTGCACCGTCATCACCACGGTCGGTTCCGACGACAAGATCGAACGGGCCAAGGCGCTTGGCGCCGATCACGTCATCAACTACCGCGTCGACCGCTTCGAGGGCGTGGTGCGCAAGCTCACCAAGAAGAAGGGCGTCGACGTCGTCTTCGAACATGTCGGCAAGGACACGTTCGGACAGTCGATGTTCTGCCTGAAGCGCGGTGGCCGGCTGGTCACCTGCGGCTCGACATCCGGCGTCTCCACAGAAATCAACCTGATGATGCTGTTCCAGCAGCAGTTGAAGCTGATGGGCTCGTTCGGCTGCCGGATGGAAAACATGGCTGATGCCATGCAGAAGATGGCGCGCGGCTACGTGCATCCCGTCATCGACACGGAAGTAAGTTTCGACGACATCGACAGGGCGCTTGAGCGGATGGAGTCGCGGCAGATCTTCGGCAAGATCATCCTGAAGATGGATTGACCGGTGAAGCTCTTCATCACCCGGATCGTACTGGCCTTTCGGCACTTTCGCCAATGGTCGATCGCGCAGCTGGCCTTTGGGTTCTTGAATTTCCTGAAGCTGTTTCCAGCTGATGGCGGCATACGGTTTGCCGACTGGCTGATGCGCAAGGTCGGTCCGCGTACGCGTCGTCATGCGCTAATGCTCACCAATCTGCGCAATGCTTTTCCGGAAAAGAGCGATGCGGAGATCGAGGCAATTGCGCTTGCCAGCTGGGGGAGCATGGGGCGGCTGGCGGCGGAATATGTGTTCCTCGACCGCCTTTTCGACTTCGATCCCGAGAAGAGCGAGCCGGGCCGCATCGAGGTTTCCGGCGTACCGATCTTTCTGGAATTGCGCGACAATCCACGGCCGTTCATCGTTTTTACCGCCCATACTGGAAATTTCGAATTGCTGCCGGTGGCCAGTGCCGCTTTCGGACTTGAAGTCACCGTGCTTTTCAGGCCTCCGAACAATCCTTATGTCGCAAAGAAAGTCTACGACTTCCGCGCCAAGCGGATGGGTCATCTGGTTCCCTCGCATGCCGGCTCATCCTTTGCCCTCGCGCGCCAGCTGGACGAGGGCGGCAGCGTCGGCGTGCTCGTCGACCAGAAATTCCGCAAGGGACTGCGGACGAAATTCTTCGGCCGCGACGTGAAGACCAATCCGCTGCTGCCGAAGCTGGTGCGGCAGTTCGAATGCGAGGTCTATCCGGCCCGCTGCGTCCGGCTGCCGAACAATCGCTTCCGGCTGGAAATCGAGCCAAGGATGGAGCTGCCGCGCACCGATACCGGCGCACTCGATCTGCCGGCCACTGCCCAGATGATGAACGACAAGGTGGAAAGCTGGGTACGGGAAAATCCGGAGCAATGGCTCTGGTATCATGACCGGTGGAATATCAAGAAGCACGTCTTGAAATGAAATCAATGGGTTACGCTATTGTACCTAGCTGATCCGAGTGGGTGTCAAAAATTGCGATTGTGGAAAAGTCGTCGAAAATCGATGCTAAAAAGCAACCATCCATATTGCAGTGCATTATAGTCGTTATTCGAAATAAATTCGTGACATAGTTCAGTCATATGCTTCTGACGGGGCAGGGATGATGGATTTGAAAAGACGAAATTTCCTGGTTGGCGCGGCAGTTGCAGCCGCAGCCGTCCAGACGACGACAACCGCAGCGGTGGCGGCCACGCCAGACCCTGCCCAGAATTCTACGATCGAGGTGATCAACCTCTGGACGGGTTCACCTCCGGGTGGCGCCGGTCCGGGCCAGGGCGAGAACCTGACGCCGCGCGGGTCGCTGACACAGATCTCGCTGCCGCGCATTATCATCCACAAGCCGGACAAGCCGACCGGGGCAGCGATGCTCATGTGTTCGGGCGGCGGATATGCGCGCGTCGATATCGTCAACGAAAGCACGCCGGCTGCCATCTACTTCGCGTCGCGTGGCATCACCTCCGTTGAACTCGTCTATCGCGTGCCGCAGGAGGGCTGGAGCATCCATGCGCCGTTCCTCGACGGTATCCGGGCTATGAAGATCCTCCACACGGAGGCGAAACGCCTCGGGATCGATCCGGCAAGGCTGGGCGTGATGGGCTTTTCCGCCGGCGGCCACGTTGCCGGGATGCTGGCCACCAAGGCCGCCGAGCAGTTCTACGTGCAAACCGACGAAATCGACAGTTCGCCAAGCGACGTCGCGTTCGCAGCCCTTCTCTACCCGGTCGTGACGATGATGGCGCCGTTCGACCAGACCATGAGCCGTTTGAAGATCTGCGGCAAGAAGCCGACAGAAGACATGCGCGAGGCCTTTTCGGTCGAGCAGCACGTCACGGAAGACATGCCACCGACCTTCGTCGCGCATGCGATGGATGACCCTATCGTGCCCGTCGACCACAGCCTCATGCTGTTCCGCGCACTGCGTGCTGCTGATGTCGACACCGAGCTGCACATCTTCCAATCCGGTGGCCACGGCTGGGGCATGGGCAAGACCCGGCCATCGGTGCGCAGCTGGACCCAGCTGGTGGAGACCTGGCTACGGTTGAACGGCATGCTGCCGACCGTGTGAGGTCCATTAGCTGATAGCTGCGTTGGAACCTATGGCATCGCTTCTGGTTGGGGATGGCAACCAGGAGAAAAGAATGACCAACGACAAGGCTGCAGCCAACAACAACAGCAACAACGACGTCGACGCGAAAAAGCTGGATCCCACAAGCGATGCGGCGCGGAGCGACCCGAAACAGGCCGACGCCCATCGCGAAGAACTGAAGAAGACGGCGGAAAAGGGTTTTGATCGCGCCCTCGACAAATCCCCCGAGGACAAACGCTGAGGCATGTCTAGCGGAGAAATGTCCGGGAACAGTGGTAAAGCGTGACACGCTGATCTCAGCGATTGTAGCGCGCTTTTGACTTTTAATCGACCAGCTTCAGATCCCGTGCGAAACGCTGCCAGTTGGCGACGTAGCTTGTTGCCGAGCGGCGCAGGCCTTCGATGGCGGCGTCGTCGAGAAGACGGATCGCTTTTGCGGGCGAGCCGACGATCAGCGAGCCGTCGGCAAATTCCTTGCCTTCCGTCACCAGTGCATTTGCGCCGACGAGGCAATTTTTGCCGATGCGGGCGCCGTTGAGGATGGTGGCGCCCATGCCGACCAGCGTGTTGTCGCCGATGGTGCAGCCGTGGACGATGGCGTGGTGACCGATCGTGCAGCCTTCGCCGATGACGACCGGAAAGCCGGCATCGGTGTGGACCATGCTGCCTTCCTGGATATTGGTCCGTGCACCAATGACGATCGGATCGTTGTCACCGCGCAATACCGCGCCAAACCAGATGCCGACGTCCTCGCCAAGCTCGACCTTTCCAATGATCGACGCATCCGGCGCCAGCCAGTAGCGTCCGGCAGGCGGCGTCTTCGGGGTCAGTCCTCCCAGCATATAGATCGGCATGGCGTTCTCCCGGTCAGATGACGGTCAGCGACATCGTGGCGACGCCATCGACGCCACAGGTAATACGGTCGCCCTTGGTGACAGGGCCAACGCCCGCCGGCGTGCCGGTCAGGATCACATCGCCAGCGGCAAGCGTGAACAGCTTCGACAGTTCGACGATGATTTCGGGGATCTTCCAGATCATCTGCTCGATGTCGCCGTTCTGCACGCGCTCGCCATTGACCTCGAGCCAGATGGCGCCGGAGTTAGGATGACCGGTGCGCTCGGCGGGTACTAGGGCTGAGACGGGTGCCGAATGCTCGAAGGCCTTGGCAACCTCCCAGGGGCGGCCTGCCTTCTTGGCAACGGCCTGCAGGTCGCGGCGTGTGAAATCGATGCCGACGCCGTATCCGTAAATGCAACCCAAGGCCGCCTCGACCGGGATATCGCTGCCGCCGGATTTCAGCGCGATGACGAGTTCGACCTCGTGATGAACGTCGCTGGAAAGTGGTGGGTAGGGAAAGTCGCTGCCGACGAGAAGATTGTCGGCATTCTTCTGAAAGAAGAAAGGCGGCTCACGGCTGGGATCGTGTCCCATCTCGATGGCGTGGTCGGCATAGTTTCGGCCTACGCAATAGACACGCCGCACCGGAAAGGTCGTAGCCATTCCATCGACAGGCAGAAGGGTGGGATGGGGCAGGGGAATGACGGTGGCAAGGTCGGTCATGGCGCAAACTCTTTCACTGATCAGAGCCTGTTGTCTCGCGATTCCGGCAACAAATCCAGCACTGTGTGGTGCCGTTTGCGTGATGATTTTATTGGAGGTGCGAAGGCTGCGGTCGCAACCTGGCGCCGGCATGGACCTCGATCGCGATTTCGGACGTCCGGGATTGCGATCAAGGTCGCGTGGTTGAGGACCGTGGTCGATGCTGTGCTTCGAAGCGCGCCGGCCTTCTCTCCGCCACGACACGCGGAAACTTACTCCTCGGCGCTCGCAAGCATGAGGACCAATATGCTTTCTCCACTAAAAACCATCGCCATACTGTGCATGGCTACAGTCTTGACGATGCCGGCGCAGCAGCGAGCCCTGGCCAGTGAGAATGTCGGAGTGCGCGAAATTTCCGTACCGTCGCCTGAGCGCGGCACCGATCTAGACGTTACCGTCTGGTACCAGGCGCTCCCCGGTGGAAAATCCACGCTGCTCGGAGAAAGCACGTTCTTCGTGGGAACGCCTGCCATGCTTGGCGCTCCGATCTCGGAGGGTGCATTTCCCGTTGTCTTGCTTTCGCATGGCGCCGGTATCGCCGGAAACGCGCAGGCGCTGAGCTGGCTCGCAGCGCCACTGGCTAGCGAGGGTTTCATCGTCGCGGCTCCCAACCACCCTGGCAATTCGGGGGCCGGGCGATCCGCAGCGGAGACGATGAAACTTTGGCTGAGACCTGGCGATATCAGCGATACTCTGGATGCAATCGGGAAAGACGCCTTTTTCAAAGAGCATCTGGAAAGCGACAAGACAGGAGCACTGGGCTTGTCAGCGGGCGGCAGCACAGCCTTGGCGCTGGCCGGTGCCCGGATCGATCCGCAGCGGCTCGCAAGCTATTGCGACACGGATGCGCTCAACCCATCGCTTTGTGGCTGGGTTCGCCAAAGCGGTGTCGATCTTCATGCCATGGATATGCAGTCCTCCGGCCGTCATAGCGAAGACAAGCGCATTCGATTTGCAATGGCGATCGACCCTGCGCCGATCGACATTTTCCAGCCCGGGACGTTCGCGGAAATTTCCATTCCCGTCGAGATCGTCAATCTTGGCAAGCCGGGTGCAATTCCAGCCACCGCAGATGCGGCCGGAGTTGCCAAGGCGATTTTAAAGTCGAGATACTCGACGATCCCGGACGCCAGTCATTTCAGCATGTTCGCCGAATGCAAGCCGGGGGCTGAAGAGACCGCTATGGCAAAGGAGATCGGCGATCCGATCTGCAGGGACGGCGGCCGCTCCAGGAGTGCCATCCACAGGCAGTTGATCGATATCGTGACGGCGGCCTTCAAGCGAGAGCTTGGTTCGGGTCGCTAAGGGTAGGAGCGAGCCACCGCCTCACCGCACCACCATCCCGTTCTCCGCCACCAGCCTGCCGCCCTTGTAGACGGAGCGTTGTTTTGGCACGGAGACGACGGCTTCCGGGACATGGGCGGCCGTCAGCGTGACGAAATCGGCGCGGCAGCCGACCGTCAGGCCATAGTCCTCCAGCCGCAGCGCTTTGGCGCCCGAGGTCGTGACGACGTCGAAGGCGGCGCGCAGTTCTTCGTCGGTGTAGAAGCCGGAGCGGTAGCCGATCATCATGGCGCGGCCCAGCATGTCGCCATCGCCATAGGGCCACCAGCTATCGCGGATGTTGTCGCTGCCGCTGAAGACGGTGACGCCGGCCGACCGCAGCAGCGCCACCGGCGGGAAGGCGTGGTTGCCGGGCGCGTTGGTCATGATCGACACGCCGGAGGCCGCCAATTGCTCGCCCGCGCGCTTTGCCGCGTCAGGGGCGAGGTCGCCAAGGCCATAGGCGTGGCTGACGGCAACATGGCCCTCCATCGACAGCGAGCGGGTGCGGGCGCAAATTTCCTCGATGGTGAACTGGCCGAGCGTGCCGCCATCGTGCAGGTGGATGTCGATATCGACGCCACGGCGCTCGGCAATGTCGAAGATGACGTCGAGATGACCGCCGAGGTCACGGTCGAAACTGGCCGGATCGAGCCCGCCGACGACATCGGCGCCCATGGCAATCGCCTCGTCCATCAGTCCTGGTGTACCCGGGCTTTTCAGGATGCCGCTCTGGGGGAAGGCGACGAGCTGGATGTCGATCAGCCCGGCATACTCGTCGCGGACCTTCAGGATCTCCTTGAGGTGCTTGAGGCCCACGGAGCCGTCGACCATCACATGGCTGCGCAGGGCGGTGGCGCCGTTGCCGATGGCAAGCTCGAGCTGCTTTCTGGCGCGCACATCCATCGGTTCGGCAATGGCGAGGTTTTGGTGCTGGAAGGCGACGCGCTCGTGCACGTCGAAGCCGGCTGTGCAGGGCTTGTGGGAAATCCACGGGCCGCCGTAGAAGCTCGTGTCGAGATGGATGTGGCCTTCGACGAAGCCGGGTACCACGAGCGCGCCGCCGAGGTCGACGGTCGTGCCGGCGCCGGTGCCGAGGCTGCCGCTGGCGCCGATGGCAACGATGCGGCCGCCGGTGACGGCGATGTCGCTGAAGGATCCGTCATCCAGCCGGGCATGGATGAAAAGCGTGTCGATGGCGGTCAAATCTCTCTCCTTCGCAAGGGTCGTGCGCGTCTTCTGAGGCTTTGTAGCGCAATAATGCGGCGGCGACAGCAAGGGCGGCCGGATCCGAGGCCTGAAAGCTTGGGGCGAGACGATTCTTTTGGCCGGCTTCGATGGATGGGCATTGCTTTCGCCGGTGCGCCTATGGTTTGGTGCGCGCCTGCTTCCGGCGTCCCAAATTATCGGATTTCACATGGTCGACATTTTCTGGCGCTGCCTTGTCATCGGCATTGGCGCAACGATCTTCATGGATCTCTGGGCGATCCTCTACGCCCGGCTTTCCGGCAGCGGCATGCCGAACTGGGCGCCGGTCGGCCGCTGGTTCTATCACCTCAGCCATGGCACGGTGTTCCACGACGATATCAATGCGAGCGCGCCCTATGCCCACGAACTGGCGCTCGGCTGGATCGGCCACTATGCTGTCGGCATCGCCTATGCCTTCCTGCTGGTGGCGATCACCGGCCCGGGCTGGCTGCAGGCGCCGACATTCCTGGTTGCCTGGATCTGGGCGATCGTCACCGTGGCGGCTGGCTGGTTCCTGCTGCAGCCGGGGCTTGGCATCGGCTGGGCAGCATCGAAGACGCCCAATCCGAACAATGCTCGCCTGCTCAACCTGGTGGCTCACACGGTATTCGGCTTCGGGCTGTACGGGACGGCGCTGCTGATCCGCTGAATTTACGGGCGGCGCGCGCGCCGCCGACGCTTAAGGAGACTTTGACATGGCCGACGACGAATTCATGACGCTGTACAAGGCAGGCAAGTTCAAGGAGGCACTGGCCTCGGTGACCGGGACCGACCCCAAGGCGAAATGGACGCCGAGCCGCTATGCCATCGACAAGCGCGTCAACAAGCCGATTTTCTATCGCGGCAACAAGCGCGTCGAGAAGGATGCGAACGGCGAGTGGCAGCTTTCCAAGCACAAGTTCGAGTTCGACGACTAAAGATTTAGTTCGCGTCAGACGACGAATTCGCCTTGTCGGATGGCCTCGGGAACGCCCGATTTCCGCCTTGCTGCTGTCGCGTCGCTGTCTTCGTTGCGGGTTATGCTGATGGCTCTTCCTAGTGCAGTGCAGCATGGTTAATTTTTAACGACTCACATGCTAGGAAGGGAACGAAGACGGCGCATGCGTCGTTTATCCGGCAGCTATCAGGAGGGCCCCGACCATGATCTTCAATTTCTTCAACGCCCGCAAGCGCGCCGCTTCCATCGAAACCGATGCCATCGACTTTTCCCGCGAAGAAGCGCTGCATCCGGCACTCGAAGCTCTGGTCCGCGCCCAGGAAAAGCAAGTCAATCTCTCGTCGCACGAACGCGACTACGGCGCCAAGCGCGCGCCGATCCAGATGCCGGTCGCCTTTATCTAAAGCGCCAATATCGGAACATCACAGGGCCCGGTCGGCTTCATGCCCGACCGGGCCTCGCTTTTTTGTCGGCTCCGCTATATAGAGCGATGCACGCACGCCCAAGGGCCCTGCGCTCCCGACATGAAGATCCCGAGCGATACGCCAATGAATTCCCCATCCCCCTCCACGGCGCCCGTGCCGACAGCGTCGCCCTATGCATCCGGCGGCAAGATCTTCGCCGTCGCACCTATGATCGACTGGACGGATCGGCATTGTCGGTTTTTGCATCGGCAGATCAGCCGGGAAGCGTTGCTTTATACGGAGATGGTGGTCGCGGATGCTATCATTCATGGGCCGCGCGACAGGCTGCTCGGGCATCATGCCGAGGAGCATCCGGTGGCGCTGCAGGTCGGCGGTTCGGATGCGGGCAAGCTTGCCGAGGCGGTGCGGATTACCGCGGATTACCGCTATGACGAGATCAACCTGAATGTCGGCTGCCCTTCGGACCGGGTACAATCCGGCACGTTTGGTGCCTGCCTGATGCTGACGCCGGATACGGTGGCCTCTGCTGTGGCGGCGATGAAGGCGGTGACCGGTTTGCCGGTGACGGTGAAATGCCGGATCGGCGTCGACGAGCAGGACCCGGAGGTGGCGCTGCCCGACCTGATGGTGCGGGTGCTGGACGCCGGCGCCGACGCCATCTGGATCCATGCGCGCAAGGCCTGGCTGAAGGGCCTGTCGCCGAAGGAAAATCGCGATATCCCGCCGCTGGACTACGACATCGTCTACCGCATGAAGCAGCGTTTTCCGGATGTGTTCATCGGCATCAACGGTGGCATCAAGACGCTGGACGAGGCGGAGATGCATTTGCGCCATGTGGATGGCGTCATGCTGGGCAGGGCTCCATATGGCGATACGGCGGTTCTCGCCGATGTCGACCACCGCATCTACGGCAAGCCTTTTCGCGCGCCGGACTGGTTGGCGCTGCGCGATACGATGATGACATATGCCGGCGCCCATATCGCCGCTGG
The DNA here is from genome assembly GCF_019355815.1 of Rhizobium sp. B21/90. Classification (NCBI taxonomy): domain Bacteria; kingdom Pseudomonadati; phylum Pseudomonadota; class Alphaproteobacteria; order Hyphomicrobiales; family Rhizobiaceae; genus Rhizobium; species Rhizobium sp. B21/90. Next base: position 1,918,013 of record NZ_CP072162.1, read on the forward strand.
CGGACGGCTGCAGCAGGTGACGCGCCATATGATCGGGCTGTTTTCGGGCATGACCGGGGCGAGGCGGTTCCGGCAGATCCTGTCGAGCGATGTGGCAAAGCCGGGCGCGGGGCCGGAGGTCATCGCCGCCGCTTTTGCCGCCGTGGATTTCTCGCCCGCCGAGCCGACGGTGCTTTCGGCCTGACAGGGTCGCCGGGAGGTAAGTTGCGGTGCCAGATCGCCCCCCTCTGTCCCTGTGGGACATCTCCCCCACAAGGGTGAGATTGGCCGGGAGCGGTCAGCCCGCAAGAGGAAGATCAGCCGAAAGCCAAGGTCCGCAAGGGAAAAGAATAATCTCCCCACTTGTGGGGGAAATGTCAGCGCAGCTGACAGAGGGGGGCGCCGACCAACGAGGTGGCCCTCCCAGGCAATTCCCAAAGCATCAACTCAGGCTCAAAACACAAAAAAACGGCGCGCCCTGCAGCACGCCGTTCTTGTAAAATTTCTTCGTGACTGGACGGGTCTCAGAAAGCCGAGATGTTGACGGCCTTCGGGCCCTTGCCCATGCGATCCGGCTCGGTGTCGAACGTGACCTGCTGGCCTTCGCGCAGCGACTGGATGCCGGAAGCCTGGAGAGCGGAGATGTGAACGAACACATCCTTCGCGCCGCCTTCTGGCGTGATGAAACCAAAACCCTTGTCCTGGTTGAAAAATTTAACGGTGCCCTTGGTCGCCATGGAAATAGTCCTTTTCCCTCTAGTCCATTTTGCCCGGTGGTCGAAGCCGGACGGTTGTGCCTTCGCGCGGCGCGGAAGACGGGTCGAGTAGTCACGTACGGGGAAAGAACGTCTACGCAGGCTTTGCCACATCTGTCCAGTCACCGGCAAGTAAATGCCCGAGAACCAATTCGTGGCAGCATTTTTTTAAAAAAGCAAGCGACAAAATTTTGACACGTTTCAACCTGCGCGGCATAGCGCCTTTAAATCAAGGGTTTGAAGGGTTTTTGAAGCCCCACGCAAGCCGGTTGTGCCATTTCGGGAGGTTGCGTTGATGCATTTTTCGCTGTCCCGGATCGGGATTCCGGCTCTTCCCGGACGTGGTTTCGGGCAGTTTCAGGCGAACATTTCTGACCTCGCAGACCACCGGCATGGTCCGTTATATTCCGCCTATAAAGCCTCCGCCCCGATGGCCCGGCGGCGTGATTTTCGCGCCCGTTGGCACAGGTTTTCGGCATGCGGCCGACGGCCAGTCGCCATAAGGTTGTGGTTGCCTTAAAGTCGGGGATATCGTGACGGCTTCCACAATTTGGTCCCGAGCAAGGCCGATGATATCAACGCGCTGCGGGGGTTGAAGCCGGGCGTGCAAGAGGCTAGTCGGAGTGGGTGCGTGCGGGCAGGCGGAAGAGGTAGCAAGATGATGGATCCCTATGCGATGCTCGGTCTCGCGCGCGATGCGGGCCTCGATGCGATCAAGAGCGCCTATCGGAAAGCTGCCAAGACCGCCCATCCCGACAGCGGCGGCGATGCTGAACACTTTGGTAGGCTGCAGGCCGTGTACGAATTGCTGCAGGACCCGATCCGCCGCAAGGTCTACGACGACACCGGCTACGATCCGCAGCTCGCCGACCCGCGCGACCTGCAGGGGGCGGCAATGATCGAGGCGCTGGTCAACGATTTCATTCTCGACGAGCGCGAGCCCGGGTCATTCGATCCGGTTGCCGCGATGCGCCGAAAACTCTCGGACGAGGCGGTCAAGAACCGCTTCCACATCCTCGAGCTGGAACGCCACCGGGCCCGCGTCCGCAAACACATGGACCGCCTCGGCCGCCGCCCCGAAGCCGACGTCCTAGGCTCCATGCTCCGCGCGCGGACAACGGCGATTGCCGAGGCAATCCGCAAGGCGGAGGCGCAGGTGGAGACGATCGAGCACGCGTATACGATGCTCGAGGAGTATGGGTACGAGATGGACGTGGTGGAGTTACGGGCGGCGGAGTGAGTGACCTCGTTTAGGCGCCAAAATAGACGGGAAAATCTTTAACCGTTGTCTTCTTTTCCAGAAATCGAGTAGTTTTTGAGTGTGACGATACGCGGCTGCGATCGCATTTCGAAGCTTAACGCTACATGCAAGATTTGATCTGTTTGGTGGCAATTCTATATATGCGCCGTTGTATCAGTTTCTTATACTCCAATATGGCCGTGATGCTCGGACTCTATTTTGTATTATGCTTGACTGGCTTGGTTTTTAAGTTCACCTTTTGATCTTATGATTCGTCTTGCGTGCCAATGGAGTTTGACGAAATGAACTTGCGCGGCGCTCTTAGAAGTATTTCGCACGAACTTGGCCTTAAAGGTTAGTATACATACGAAGAAGTTATCCGTGAATTGAGAGTTAGGCATTCCAATCTAATCATTGCAGAGTCGCGGAAGCTTGAAACAATGGCCTTGAGGCGCATGCTAAGCGATGTCGAGGCGAGGCAAACTAAGACAAACCGTACCTTACAGGGAGAGCTTTTTCCCGAGTTGGCTGGGTTTCCAGGATCTTATGACGCCCGTAGCGTAGGGCTGACGGATAAAAAGGGCGTTCGAGTGTTGCTGCAGTTGCTTTCTATCAAATCAGTTCGGCAGATTTCCAACTATTCAGAAACTCCAAAGAAAAATGATTCATTGCAAGCTAGGCTCAAATCCTACCTAGACGTTCTTTCTCCTCATATACAGTCGGATGATGAAGTATTTTGTGATGTTATCAGACGCAGTCGGAAATAGCTCCGGAAGTTGCCTGCGCCGGTTCTTGCCTCAGGCGGTAGATCCGATCTCACAACCCCCCATCACAATATCGTAACCACCCCATTAACCTCCCGGTAACCCTCGACGGGCTCCAATTGGGCCTTCGCGTGGCCGGAAATGTTCTGAAATCCGGCCTGAGTTTGTCCGAAACCTGTCTGGAATATCATGCCCGCAAAACTCCCCATTTTCGCCGTCGCTGCCGTTCTTGTCTCTTCTGCCGCCGCGTTTGCCGAGCCTAGCCGGATCCAGCAGTTCGATGACTGGGGCGTCTATTCCTATGCGGCGAAGTCGGGGACGGTTTGCTATGCGCTTTCGATGCCGACGAAGATGGAGCCTGCGGGGATCGATCACGGAAAGAACTTCTTCCTGGTGTCGCCGTCTGCGGATGGCGGCTTCGTGCCCGAGGCGGTGCGCGGCTATATGCTGAAGCCGGGGGCGCCGATCACCGTTTCGGTCGACGACAAGCGCTTCGCCATGGTGTCCAAGGACAATGCCGCCTGGGTGCGGGACGTGGCGCAGGAGCCGGATCTCGTGGCGGCAATGCGCGGCGGCAGCGACATGACCGTCAGCGCCACCTCGAAACGCGGCACGCCGACCCGCTATACCTATTCGCTGGACGGCATCTCTGCGGCGCTGAAGAAGGTCTCGGCCTGCCGGTGAGGGCGCCCTTGTCCCGCAGCCTTGTGGCGGTCGCCGGTTTTTCGGCCATTGTGCTGCTGGTATCGCCACTCTCGCAGCCGCTGCCATCGGCAGCGCCGCTGCTTTCAGGCACTGGTTCTTCGGCTCCGGTGCTGGCGCCCGGATTTGCGCGCGGCAGCGAAAGCGGCTTGCCCGTGCCGCGTTTCGTGTCGCTGAAGCCGCGCAAGGCGCGCTTGCGCATCGGGCCTTCGCTCGATTATGCGACGCGCTTCATCTATGTCGCGCCCGGCCTGCCGCTCGAGGTCATCCAGGAATATGGCCGCTGGCGGCAGGTGCGGGATTCCGACGGCACGTCCGGGTGGATGTATGGCTCGCTGCTATCGGGCCAGCGGACCGGCATTGTCGGCCCCTGGCTCTCGGCCAACGTGCCGCTGCGGGTGGCCGCCAATGCCAAGGCGAGCGCAATCGCGGTGCTGCAGCCGAAGGTGCTGCTGAGGCTATCGGCCTGCGACGGCAGCTGGTGCCGCGTGCATCTGAGCGGGCCGCGGCTCACCGGCTATATCAGGCAGGCCGCCATCTGGGGTGCCTATCCCGGCGAGGTGTTCGGGTGAGGGCGCAGGCTGGCGAGAACTTCGCTCGCTGCATCGCCTACGTCTGAACGCAGGCAGCGGAGTGTTGCGACAGGCGCCCGTTTGCGCCGCTCTGCATCATCAGCGCTGGGCGGTCCCGTCGATCTTCAGGCGGATCTGGTCGACATTGCCGCGCACATAAATCGTCAGCGGATTGCCGCCGGCGCCGGATACGGCAAAGGCGATGATCGACACGTCTTCCTCGAAGGTCGTGACATAGAGCACCTGCGCCGGATTGACGTAGACGGGCTGGTTGTGGGTATTCTTGAAGCCGATCAGCGCCATGGTTTCGTCCTCTCTAAGGCAAGTGACATATGGCTTGCCATGCGGAGATTGCCTTAGTCTTAACAGCGCGGCCGCAACCCATCAACGAGCGCCGCCGGGCCCAAGTTTTTCGCTTTTTGCGCTCGGCCGGCCTTGTTTTTACCGCCCCGGGCGTCCCGTCTTGCCCTTGGTGCGCTTCTGGCGCTTGACGTCGCCGGCGTCTTCGTAGGAGCCGGCGCCGGCCTTGGCGCGGATGATCGGGCGAGGGTCGTCCTTGCCGGATGCGGGGCTGCCGTCCTTGTCCGGCTGGCCTTCGAGCAGCGGCGAGAAGCGCTTCTTGCTGCTCACCGTTTCCGGCGGGCGTTCCGGCAGGCTGCCCGCCGCTGGCTTCTCCGTCCGCCCGACCGTCATCTCGTCGAGGCTGTTCTTGCGGAACAGCGGCCGGGCCGTATCGGTGCCGGGTCCCATGTCGTCGAGCGACGGTTTCTGGAAGTAGGAGGTGGATGACGCGGAATTTGCGGTTGCGCGCCCCTCTGTGGGCTGCGGCGGCATCTCCCCCGCAAGGGCGGAGACGGCAGTTTGGCGCTTGCCCTTCGGCTTGCCGTTGTCGCCCTCGACCGCCCTGGCTTCCTGGCGGGCCATAGGGTCGTCCATGACGGCGAGTTCGGCGGCCTTGAGGCGCTTGATCTCGTCGCGCAGCCTTGCTGCCTTCTCGAAGTCGAGATCGGCTGCGGCGTCGCGCATCTGCTTTTCCAGCGCGTTGAGATGGGCCTGCAGGTTGCCGCCAACCAGGTTGCCGCCATCGGCGAAGCCCTTGCCCGACACGCCCGAGATATCGGCGCGCACGTGGTCACGCTCGTAGACGCTGTCGAGGATGTCGGAAATCCGGGCCTTCACCGATTCCGGCGTGATGCCGTGGGCGGTATTGTAGGCCATCTGCTTTTCGCGGCGGCGCGAGGTTTCCTCCATCGCCCGCTTCATCGAGCCGGTGATGTTGTCGGCGTAAAGGATGACCTTGCCATCGACATTACGCGCCGCGCGGCCGATGGTCTGCACCAGCGACGTCTCGGAGCGCAGGAAACCTTCCTTGTCTGCATCGAGAATGGCGACGAAGCCGCATTCCGGGATGTCGAGGCCCTCACGCAGAAGGTTGATGCCGATGAGCACGTCGAAGGCACCGAGCCGCAGGTCGCGAATGATCTCGATGCGCTCCAGGGTGTCGATGTCGGAGTGCATGTAGCGCACACGCACGCCCTGTTCGTGCAGGTATTCCGTCAAATCCTCGGCCATGCGCTTGGTGAGAACAGTGACCAGCGTGCGGTAGCCGGCAGCCGCCGTCTCGCGGATCTCGCCGAGCACGTCGTCGACCTGAGTGCGGGCGGAGCGCACCTCGACGGGCGGATCGATCAGCCCGGTCGGGCGGATGACCTGCTCCGCAAAGACGCCGCCGGATTGCTCCATTTCCCAGTTTCCGGGCGTCGCCGACACGGCGATGGTGTTGGGGCGCATGGCGTCCCATTCCTCGAACCGCAGCGGCCGGTTGTCCATGCAGGACGGCAGGCGGAAGCCGTATTCGGCCAGCGTCGCCTTGCGCTTGAAGTCGCCCCGGTACATGCCACCGATCTGGCTGACGGAGACGTGGCTCTCGTCGATGAACAGCAGGGCATTGTCGGGGATATATTCGAACAGGGTGGGTGGCGGCTCGCCCGGGTTGCGGCCGGTGAGATAGCGCGAATAGTTTTCGATGCCGGCACAGGAACCGGTCGCCTCGATCATCTCGATGTCGTAGCGGGTGCGCTGTTCCAGCCGCTGGGCTTCCAGCAGGCGGCCGCCCTTTTCGAGCTCGGCCAGCCGCATTTTCAGCTCTTCCTTGATGTGGCGGATGGCGCCGTTCAGCGTCGGGCGTGGCGTCACATAGTGCGAGTTAGCGTAGATCTTGACCGATTTCAGGTCGCCGGTCTTGTGGCCGGTCAGTGGATCGAACTCGGTGATCGAGTCGATCTCGTCGCCGAACATCGAGATCCGCCAGGCCGCATCTTCCAAGTGGGCAGGAAAGAGCTCGATCGTATCGCCGCGCACCCGGAAAGAGCCGCGCTGGAAATCCATGTCGCGGCGCTTGTATTGCTGGGCCACGAGGTCGGCGAGCAACTGCCGCTGGTCGAGCTTGTCGCCGACCGTCATCTGGAAGGTCATCGCCGTGTAGGTCTCGACAGAGCCGATACCGTAGATGCAGGAGACGGAGGCGACGATGATGCAGTCGTCACGCTCCAGCAGCGAGCGTGTAGCGGAGTGGCGCATCCGGTCGATCTGCTCGTTGATCGACGATTCCTTCTCGATAAAGGTGTCGGAGCGCGGCACATAGGCTTCAGGCTGGTAATAATCGTAATAGGAGACGAAGTATTCCACCGCATTGTCGGGGAAGAAATTCTTGAACTCGGAATAGAGCTGAGCCGCCAGCGTCTTGTTCGGCGCCAGGATGAGGGCAGGCCGCTGCGTCGCCTCGATCACCTTGGCCATGGTGAAGGTCTTGCCGGAGCCGGTGACGCCGAGCAGCACCTGGCTGCGCTCGCCGGATTCGATGCCGGCGACAAGTTCCTTGATCGCCGTCGGCTGGTCGCCGGCGGGCTCATAGTCGGACTGCATGCGGATCCTGATGCCGCCCTCCGATTTTTCCGGCCGGGCAGGGCGATGCGGCGTCCACATCTTGCCGTCCTTGAACAGCGGATTGCCGCTCTCGATCAGCGCCGACAGCGCCTCGACGGTGGCTGTGACGGCCGTTCCCGCATTGGCGGCGTCTTCCAGCGAAGTATCCATGCCGGAAACGGGGTTGAGCCCGGCGGCAGCCCGCGTCTTCGGATCGGTCGAACCGCCCATGGAGGTGCCGCGCGCCGATTTGGAGGCGGCGATTTCCACCTTCTTGCGATGCTTGCCGGCCTTGGAGGCGATCTCGCGCTGCGTCTCGACGCCGGAAATCTCCGCTTCCGCTTCGAGCTGCTTCACCCAGTCGGCAACCCCGCCTGACAGCGGCGCGCCTTCGAACGGCGCCTGCGGCGCCTCCTCGAAACCGGTATTTCGATCATCGCGAGCGGGAGAGTTTTTCGGGGATCTTGCCATGCCCGGAATATGGAGCGGCGATGGCGGAAAGTGAAGAGGGCATGAGTACAAAAGGGCAACGGCACAGCAGTTTGCCACAGGGGGCGGCGGCCTGAATTCACAGGCCGCCGCTTTTCAGCGCACGCGGCTAGTGGGGCCCGCAGACCTCGGAGATCTTCCTCTGGGCAAAATTGCGCGCCAGATTCTGGATATCGCCGACCGAGCTCAGCAATTCGCCGACGGGGCCACTGACGCTGACACGGGCGTCGGTGACCTTGCAGGCGCCGATATCGACGGACATCGATGCCTGCAGCTTGCCCTTCATATCGATGCCGCCGAGAAGTCCGTGCGAACTCGATTTGCAGGCAAGGTCAGCCTGGGCGTTGATCTGCACGCCATCCGGCGCGGTGCAGAGATCGAGGCCGGTGAGGTTGAAGCGCTCCTTCTTGTCGAAGCCCGGAATTTTGGCGCAGGGATCGGCTTCGTCGGCGGCCTTCAGGATGCCCGGTCCGTATTTGCTCTGCAACAGCGACCAGCAGCTCGGCGCCGCCATCGCAGCCGTTTGCGGCAGCACAAGAGCGACGAAGGTGCCAACGGCAAGGCTGAGAGCGCGAAGTCGGGTGACGGATGTCTGGATCAAGGGATAGATTCCTGCTGGGACACGAACAGTTGCAAACGCCGCCAGCGGGTCATGGCGCGGGCCGCCGAACTGGCGCCATTCTCCACTGCTTTTTCCGTTCGATCAACGGGAAATCGGGCTCAGTTCTGCAACGTGTCGGGCCTATTCGGCGCAATCCCATTCGCGGGCAATAATATAGACACCCTTATTGGCGACATCGCCACGCGGGGAAATCAGCTTTCCCTTCATGTAGTCGCCGCTGTCGCCGACTTCCTTACCTTCGAAGGTCCAGCTTAACCCGATAGTAGAGCCGTCGCTCCAGTCCGGATGGATGTCGTCCGGGTTCGGGGATGCCAGAATCCGGGCCGAGCCGTTATTCGGCGTACATTGAGCCGCCAGCGAAAGGCCGGGAGAGAGCAAGACGGCAGCGAAAAGCAAAGGCACAAGTTTCATTTCACGCTCCTCGGGCGTTGCGGTACCGGCTTTTGGCGATCGTTCGGAGGTCGCCCTGTCACCCGTTCGGCCGGAGCCTACTGGTCGCAGGTGCAGTGTCAGAGCACAATGTACCATGAAGCGCAGCAGCGGTTCATTTTTGGGAAATACCAGTTCTCGGACATTTCACCAAACCTGTGAAATGTCAGCGGGAAACCATTGCACCGAAAAAGAAAAAAGCCTCTGCATCGCTGCAAAGGCTTTTTATAATTTGGCTCCCCGGGCCAGATTCGAACTGGCGACCTGTCGATTAACAGTCGAATGCTCTACCGCTGAGCTACCAGGGAAGACCGCTTGGCGCGGTGTGAGTGGCCTAATACAAATGCTTTCCCGATTTGCCAAGCGGTTTTTTCAAAAATCGCCCATCGGCTTGCATTAATCGCCCATATCCCCATTTCCTGTGGATGAATGACGCTTCGAACCCATCGCATGCGGACGCCACGCGCCGCCCCACGCCAAAAAAACGTTTTGGTGTCGATCACGCACGCGGCAAGCTGGTGCTCGGCTCCGTGCACGTGCCGCTGCCGAAATCGCGGCTGGCGCGCATGTCGGTCGGCACGGCGCTGATCGGCGGCGGTTGCCTCGGCTTCCTGCCGATTCTCGGATTCTGGATGATCCCGCTCGGTTTCGTCATCCTCTCGCAGGACAGCGCCACCGTCCGCCGCTGGCGCCGCCGCATGTCGGTGTGGTGGGGCCGCAAGCGTGAGCCGGACAACAAATAGTGCCTGATGCCCGGAAAAGCCGCATCGCTTCGCTGCGGCAGGGCTACCTAACGTCAGCCTATCGGGGCAGCGGAGGGCACGAAAAATTATCCCGTTGGCGGCGAATGGTCTTGCGCTCTGTCTAGAGCTAGTCTAAATCGCCGCGACCACACACGGATGGCCTCGTGGCGGAGTGGTGACGCAGAGGACTGCAAATCCTCGTACCCCGGTTCAATTCCGGGCGAGGCCTCCAATTTTTAAATCAATAAAATCAATAATTTAGCTGAAATGCGATGGCTAGTTGGGCCGATGCGCGTTGCGCTTGTGTTGCAAGCTGTTCCCCTTGCTTTCCGGCCATTTCCACCGCGATATCGCAGAGAAAAGCGACAACTCGGACGCTTTGACGAGATTTGCGTCCGTGACTGATATGCCCAAAACTCTCGCTCTCGGGCGATTGCTTATTTTAAGCCGATCTGCTTCGAGGCTGCCGTCTCCTTTTATTCGATGCCCGACGACGATGGCTCCGAACGACAAGGCACGTCATGGGTATTTTCAATTGCCTATTTGAAGCAACTAAGCCAGCTGAGCCTCCCGCACGAATTTCCCTCCGGTCCACATCCACGCCTTGAAAGCTTTCGCGGTGGCGATTAAGACGGTGCACGGTTAATCGCTTTTGATGGGGCGGGACAGCATGATGGATTTCGGAACTGCGCGGCTGAAGATGGTGGAAAGCCAGATCAGGACGACGGATGTCACCTCGCACTCCGTGCTGAACGCTTTCCTCGCCGTGCCGCGCGAAGCGTTCGTGCCGGAAAAGCTCAAGGTGCTGGCCTATATCGATAATGACGTCGAGATCTGTCCTGCTCGTGACGGCAATCCGCCCCGTTACCTGATGCAGGCATCGCCGCTGGCAAAGCTGTTGCAGCTTGCGGCAATCGGCAAGGACGATGTCGTGCTCGAGGTCGGTGCCGGGACCGGTTACACCTCGGCGCTGCTGTCGCTGCTTTCGGGCTTGGTCGTTGCGCTCGAATGCGACGGGGCTTTGGCCTCGCAGGCGCGCGAAACGCTTTCGGCGCTTGGCTATGGCAATGTCACGGTAGCGACGGGTGCGCTCGAAAAGGGCTATGCGGCCGGGGCGCCTTACGATCTGATCTTTGTCAACGGCGCGGTCGAAGAAGTATCCTCCGATCTTTTCGAGCAGTTGCGTGACAATGGCCGTCTCGTCGTCGTCAAGGGTTTCGGCAATTCGGCGCGGGCTTCGGTGTTCGTGCGCGAACGTGGCGCAATCTCGGAAAACGCATTTTTCAACGCTTCCGTGAAGGCGCTGCCGGGCTTTGCCAAGGTCAAGGAATTCGTCTTCTGAGCATGGCCACCGGTTGACGATCTTTCGGACGGGCACCCTGGGTGCCCGTTTTCATTTGCAGTTTTTCCATAGCTGCTGCTTTTGCGTGCGGCTCTGGACAAGGTAAACAAAACTGTGCATCAGCGGACTTAGTCGATTCGCGGTGATTTTTTTCCCCCGGAGAGTATCCTAAGGTAACTATGATTCGAATGGCTGGCGCGCTGGCATTTCGGTCCTTTCTGCAGGATAACGGGGATGAAAATGGCTCAGTCCAATGTTGCGCGTGAACCGTCGATGGAAGAGATTCTTGCCTCTATCCGCAAGATCATCGAAAGCAACGAGCCAGGCGGTGGTCCTTCCCTGTCGACCTCGATGCCGCCGGTCTACGAAGCTGCTGAAAACGACGACAACGACATCCATCTGACTGTCGACGATGAGTTCGAAGGCGCGCTCGACGACATGCCGCCGATGCCGGCTCCCCAGGACCCGCGCTTCGTTGCCGCCAATTCGGCCGGCCACGATCCGGATGCGGCGCCGCGCAGCACCATGTCGCTCGCCGACGTCGCAGCCCGCGTGCGTGCCGCTTCCGATCGCAATTCCATGCAGATGAACGCGTCGCGTGAAGCGGCGCCGTCTCGCGAATTGCCGCCGGCGATGGCCGCCCGTCTCGCCGAGGTGCGCCTTGGCTCGCATGCGATGCAGCCCGATGCCGCCGAGGCGGAAGTGCGGCATACGCAACGCGAACCGATGGCCGCCGTGTCGCAGGATTTTGCGGCCGCGATGTCCGACGTGGTCGTGCACATCAGGCCGGTCGAGCCTGTGCAGCAGGTCGTCGAACAGGTGACTCGGTCGCCTGACATGCCGTCCGGTGTCCGGACACAGCCGCAGCCCGAGCGCGCCGCCGCGCCGAAGCCGGTTCAGGTCGAGCCGGAAGCCGCCTATGTAGCGCCTGCCGAGCAGCACGACCGGTTCCTGCCGCAGTTGCATGAAGAGGCCCAGAAGATGCTGGTCTCGGAGGCCACCGGTGAACAGGTTGCCCGCTCTTTCGACGAGCTTGCCGCAGCGCTTGGCGCCGAGCGCCGCTCGCTCGACGACATCGCCCAGGACATGCTGCGTCCGATGCTGCAGGAATGGCTGGACGACAACCTGCCGACGCTGGTTGAAAAGCTGGTACGCGAGGAGATCGAGCGGGTCGCCCGCGGCCCCCGCCGCTAGTTTTTCCCGACACCTGGCGACAACTGCCGCTCCGGGCATGGGGCGGCTTTTTTATTGACTTGCCGACGGCCATCCTGTTTACCAACCGGCATCATCGAACTCTAGATCCGGTCCCAAAATGCTCGAAAAGACCTATGATTCTGCCGCTGTTGAGCCGAAAATCGCCCAGAAATGGGACGAGGCCGACGCGTTTCGCGCTGGTGCCAATGCCAAGCCGGGAGCCGAGACGTTCACCATCGTCATTCCGCCGCCGAACGTCACCGGTTCGCTGCACATGGGCCATGCGCTCAACAACACGCTGCAGGACATCATGGTGCGTTTCGAGCGCATGCGCGGCAAGGACGTGCTCTGGCAGCCAGGCATGGACCATGCCGGCATCGCCACGCAGATGGTCGTCGAGCGCAAGCTGAAGGAATTGCAGCTGCCCGGCCGTGTCGCCATGGGCCGCGAAGCCTTTATCGACAAGGTCTGGGAGTGGAAGGACGAATCGGGCGGCCTGATCTTCAATCAGCTGAAGCGCCTTGGCGCTTCCTGCGACTGGTCGCGCGAGCGCTTCACCATGGACGAAGGGCTCTCGGAAGCCGTCCTCAAGGTCTTCGTGTCTCTTTACAAGGAGGGCCTGATCTATCGCGGCAAGCGGCTGGTCAACTGGGACCCGCAATTCGAAACAGCAATCTCCGACATCGAGGTCGAAAGCCGCGAAGTCAACGGCCATATGTGGCACTTTAAGTACCGCCTGGCCGGCGGCGAGACATACACCTATGTCGAGAAGGATGCCGACGGTAACGTCACCTTCCAGGAGGAGCGCGACTACATCTCGATTGCGACGACCCGGCCGGAGACGATGCTGGGAGATGGTGCCGTGGCCGTTCACCCCTCGGATACACGTTATGCGCCGATCGTCGGGAAGCTCTGTGAAATCCCCGTCGGGCCTAAGGAGCATCGCCGCCTGATCCCGATCATCACCGACGAATATCCGGAACCGGACTTCGGCTCCGGCGCCGTGAAAATCACTGGCGCCCATGATTTCAACGACTACCAGGTCGCCAAGCGCAACGACATTCCGCTCTACCGGCTGATGAACGGCCGTGCCGAAATGCGCGATGACGGCGAGCCCTACGCAGTCTGCGCTGCCCAGGCGCAGGCGATTGCCCGCGGCGGCGACATGCCGACGGAATCCGAAATCGACGACATCAACCTCGTACCGGAAGAATATCGCGGCCTCGACCGGCTCGTCGCCCGCAAACGCATCGTCGATGCGATTAACGCCGAGGGCCTGGCAGTTACCGTCAAGGATGCCGAAGGCAACGATATTCCCTACGTCGAAGCCAAGAAGATCATGCAGCCGTTCGGCGACCGCTCGAACGTCGTCATCGAGCCAATGCTGACGGACCAGTGGTTCGTCGATGCGAAGACGCTGGCAGGGCCGGCCATCGCCTCCGTGCGCGAAGGCCGCACCAATTTCGTGCCGAAGAACTGGGACAAGACCTATTACGAGTGGATGGACAACATCCAGCCCTGGTGCATTTCGCGCCAGCTCTGGTGGGGTCACCAGATCCCGGCCTGGTACGGCCCGGATGGTCAGGTCTTCGTCGAAAAGACCGAGGAAGAGGCGCTGCAGGCGGCGATCCAGCATTACCTGTCTCACGAAGGTGTCTGGAAGGCCTGGGTCGAGGAGAAGCTGGAGAACTTCAAGCCGGGTGAAATCCTCATCCGCGACGAGGATGTGCTCGACACCTGGTTCTCGTCTGCTCTCTGGCCGTTTTCGACGCTCGGCTGGCCTGAGCAGACGCCGGAGCTTGCCCGCTACTATCCGACCAACGTGCTGGTCACCGGTTTCGACATCATCTTCTTCTGGGTCGCCCGGATGATGATGATGGGCCTGCACTTCATGAAGGACGACGCCGGCAACGGGGTCGAGCCGTTCAACACGGTCTATGTTCATGCGCTGGTTCGCGACAAGAGCGGCCAGAAGATGTCGAAGTCGAAAGGCAACGTCATCGATCCGCTGGAACTGATCGACGAGTACGGCGCCGACTCGCTGCGTTTCACGCTGGCCATCATGGCAGCGCAGGGCCGCGACGTGAAACTCGATCCGGCGCGCATCGCCGGCTACCGCAACTTCGGCACCAAGCTGTGGAATGCGACGCGTTTCGCGGAGATGAACGGCGCTGCCAGCGGCGCGCATTTCGTGCCCGAGGCGGCCGAACTGACGGTCAACCGCTGGATCCTGACGGAACTGGCGCGCACCACCCGTGATGTCACGGAGGCCCTGGAGGCTTACCGGTTCAACGACGCGGCCGGCGCTCTCTATCGCTTTGTCTGGAACCAGTTCTGCGACTGGTACCTGGAACTGCTGAAGCCCGTCTTCATGGGCGAGGAAGAGGCTGACAAGGTCGAAGCGCAGGGCTGCAGCGCCTACGTGCTGGAAGAGATCTACAAGCTTCTGCATCCGTTCATGCCGTTCATGACGGAGGAGCTCTGGGCCCACACAGCTGGCGAGGGCAAGGAGCGCGACGGATTGATCTGCCACGCGGACTGGCCGGTGCCGTCCTATGCGGACGATGTCGCGGCAGCAGAGATCAACTGGCTGATCGACCTGGTCTCGGGCATCCGTTCCGTGCGCTCGGAAATGAACGTGCCGCCGGCAGCCACGGCGCCGCTGGTGTTCGTCGATGCCAATGGCGTCACCCGCGAGCGGCTGTTCCGCCACGATGCAGCGATCAAGCGGCTTGCCCGCGTCGAGGCGATCTCGCTCGCCGAAGCTGCGCCGAAGGGCTCGGCACAGATCGTCATCGGCGAGGCGACTGCATGCCTGCCGCTGGGCACATTGATCGACATCGACGCCGAACGGAGCCGGCTTGAAAAGGCTGTCGCCAAGGCACAGGCCGAGGCGGATCGCATTGTCGGGAAATTGTCGAACGAACGGTTCGTTGCCAACGCCAACCCCGAAGTCGTGGCTGCGGAACGCGAACGGCTGGAGGAGCTGCAGAGCCAGCTCGCCAGCCTCAAGGTCGCCCTGACAAGGCTCAGCGAAGTCGGCTGATTGCCACGACCTCTGAGAATCGTTCGGTGGAATTACAAAGGGCGTGCCACGAAAGCGGTGCGCCCTTCTTGAATCCATGGAAAATTCGACTTCAGGTGGATTGGTTGCATTCAAAGTATAGTCTCGGGTTGAATATCAAACCCCTCATTTTAAGGGGGTGTTTATATTTCGCTGCTGTGATCCGTTTGATACATCGCGCGCAAGAGAGAGAAAGAGAATCTAGTTCAAGCACTAAACGATACATTCTCGGGAAGAAAATTTTGCGCTTCGTGATATTCACGCGATAGGATGCCGCTACTTCTCATGGAGCGCGCTCCAGTATTGATACCACGGGCTTATCGTTACGTTGCCTATTCTTGCGATGACCGTAAGATTGCCGCAGTTGGGTATCGGGGAAGTGTAATGAGACATCGTGCAGTGGCCAAGGCCGCCCTCGTGCTGCTTGCCGGCTGTAGCTTCGTCAGCTCCGCAGCGGCCGGAGGCATCGAGCGCGCGGGTTATGACATAGATCTGCTGTTCGATAAGTCACGCTATGCTTTCGAGGGCGGCGTCACGTTCGTGATGCCGGAGCGCAAGTTGACCATTGCACGTGACATCAATCCACGTGATGGAAACCTCAACAATCGCCCGCAGTCCGTCAGCGACGGTCCCAATTTTGGCGTGCCTTCCGTGGGCATCAAGATCGGTATCACTGACGATGTCGATTGCCTGGGCGACTACTCCGAGCCGTTCGGCGCCCATTCCAATCCCGGGACAAACTGGGCCGGTGCCAACTATAACAGCGACGAAAAGATATACAGCCACAACTACGGCCTGACCTGCTCCTACAAGTTCGATGCAGGTCCGGGCCAGTTGCGGCTGATCGGCGGTGGCTTCTACCAGGAGGTCGGTGGATTCAAGGAAGAGTTGGTGGTGCCCCTGCCGGCGTCGCTTTCGTCCCTCTACAGCGGCATGGGCCGTCTCGATATCAGCGACAGCGGCTGGGGCTGGCGCTCCGGCGTTGCCTACGAGATCCCCGAATATGCCATGCGCGCCAGCCTCGTCTATAACAGCCAGGTCAAGTACGACAATCTGTCCGGCACGGTGGATCTGACATCCGTGCCGAAGATTGCAGTCCCGGGCAATCCGGCGGTGGGCACGGTCACGCCCGTCTATGGATCGGCCACGGCGCCGGATTCGCTGGAGCTGAAGCTGCAGACCGGCATCGCGCCCGACTGGCTGGCGTTCGGTTCTGCCAAGTGGACCAACTGGAGCACGCTGCAGAGTATCGCATTCTGTCCGAAATCGACGCGCGGACTGGTTGCCTGCAGGCCGGGCAGCGCCGTGGAACTGACCTCCCTCGATCTCCTCTACAAGGACGGATGGACGTTGAGCGGCGGCATCGGCCACAAGTTCAATGCCCAGTGGAGCGGCGCCGTCAGCCTCACCTGGGACCAGGGCACGAGCCAGGGCTATGGCCTGTCGTCCGATACTTGGATGCTCGGGGCAGGCCTTTCCTTCTCGCCGACCGAGCATGTCGAGTACCGGCTTGCCGGCGCTGTCGGTCTGCTGACTTCAGGCAAGTCCGGGACCGTTACCTCCGGTGGCGTGACCTACGGCGACGATGTTACCTATCGCTACGGCAACGATTTCGTCGGCGCCCTTTCGACGTCGGTCAAGGTCAAATTCTAGCTGTCTCAACCACCGTTTGCGCCTGGATGTACGCGCTCCGTGCAGTTGCGCCGTGCGGGTACGTTTCGCGCCGTCGCGCCATTTTGTGACGAAATCGCAACACTCGTTTGCAACCGTTTACGTTGCCCGCTCCTGCGGGAAATCTGTCCATTTCCCGCCACAAATAGAGCGCACCGATCAGTGCGGGCTCAGGGCGAGCCCGTCTGAAAACGTGCAGTGCGGATCTTCAGGCTAATTTCGGAGAGTGTGGGACAGGTGTCATGACTGAGGTTCGAGTGACTTCGAGCTAATGGGTGTAACGTTTTGTTGCCATGGCACTTTTTGAATATTCGAGAGTCTGCCTATCGATCCTGAGCGAGGAATTATTTGGCGTTTGAAGAGCCAAAAAATGCTTCGTTGGACGTGCCTACGCTGGTTTGGTCACAATTTCGCGATACGGTTGAAAATGTGACGAATGGCGAGGCGGCAAATGTTTCCGAAGTTTGGAAACGGCTTGCCGCAGCGCAAGGACAAGCGGCGAGTGGATCCTGGAGCGGGGGCGTTCTCAAGGTCCGGTCGGAATGGAATGCGGGCCGGTGTATGCGGCTTGTGGGAGTTTATCCGGCGCTGAACGGTGACGAGGGGTTGATCGTGGCGTATCCGGATAGAGCGAAAGAAATCGACTGTGATGCTTAGATCCGAGTTTCCATCAGTACGAGTTATGTGGCTTGGCATGGCGTTGATCGTGCCGGCTGCCGTTGCGGCACCTGCCTTGGCCTTTGATATCAATGCCGGCGTCTCAAAGGAATCGGGACCCTTCGACCTCTTCAAGTTCGGCTTCAAGGCCTACAAGAACGGCCAGAAGGAAGAAGCCGTCGAGGCTTACAAATATGCGGCCGAGAAGGGCCATACCGGCTCGCGCTGGGCACTTGCGAACATGTATGCCGATGGCGACGGCGTTGCACAGGACGACTTCGAGGCCTTCAAGATCTACAACGAGATCGCCCAGCAAGGCGTCGAGCCCGGGTCCGAAGACACCGGTTTCTTCATCAATGCGCTGCTTTCTCTCGCCAACTATTACAAGAGCGGAATTCCGAACACGCCCGTCAAGACGGATCTCAATCAGGCCCGCCAGCTGTATTTCCAGGTCGCATCGACCTTTGGTATCGCCGAGGCGCAGTTCCAGCTGGCGAAGATGATGCTGTCGGGCGAGGGCGGCACGCCGAATGTCCAGCAGGCGAAGAAGTGGCTCAATCAGGCTCGCAAGAGCGGCCATCCCGGCGCCATGGCGGTGTTCGGCAACATCCTGTTCCAGGAAGGCCAGTCGACACGCGGCCTGGCGTTCATGACTGCGGCTCTCGACAAGTGCAAGCCGAAGGATTGTCCGTGGATGGAAGACCTGCAGGAGCAGGCTTTCTCCGTCGCCAACGAGAACGACCGCCGCAACGCCGTCGTCATGGCCCACAAGCTCGACGTGACCGCTCCGGAGTGATGGGGCGGACGGTTATTGCCGCTTAGGCCGCAAAATCGAAATGGGCAACGACGGGGACGTGGTCGGACGGCTTTTCCCAGGCGCGAACGTGTTTCTCAACTGTCGCCGAGGTCATTTTGTCGGCAGCTTCGGGCGACAGCATCAGGTGATCGATGCGGATACCGTTGTTTTTTTGCCAGGCACCGGCCTGATAGTCCCAGAACGTATAGAGCTTTGACTGATCGCTTGTCGCCCTCAGGGCGTCGGTGAGGCCGAGATTTTCCAGTCTTCGAAATGCCTGGCGCGTCTGCGGCAGGAACAATGCGTCATTCGCCCAGACCCTTGGATCGAAGCAGTCGTGCGGCTCCGGGATGACATTGTAGTCGCCAGCAAGGATCAGCGGCTCCTCGAGCGCCAGGCGGCTGGCTGCAAAGACCTGCAGGCGCTCCATCCAGGCGAGCTTGTAGGGATATTTTTCAGTATCGACCGGATTTCCATTCGGAAGATAGATGCAGCCGACCCTCAGCGTCCGGTCGTCGGCGATGGAGAAGGAGGCTTCGATGAAGCGCGACTGCTCGTCGGTGTCGTCGCCCGGCAGGCCACGGATCACCGCATCCGGCTTCTGCTTGGACAGGATCGCGACGCCGTTGAAGCCCTTCTGGCCGTGGGTCTCGACATGATATCCGAGCTCCTCGAGCTGCAGCCTCGGAAAGCTCTCATCGACGGATTTGATTTCCTGCAGGCAGGCGATATCTGGGCTGGAATCCTTCAGCCACTGGCAAAGGTTGTCGATGCGGGCCTTGATGCCGTTAATGTTCCAGGTGGCGATTTTCATGGGCGAGGGACTCCTTGGATTGCCCCTTTTATCGTCACGACCGCCGCTTGGCCATTGGCTTCCGGACAAAAGAAAACCGGCCGGCGGCAGTGCCGTCGACCGGTTCTGGAATGCTGCTTGTCGGCTCAGACGGAGAAGCTGGTGCCGCAGCCGCAACTGGCAACCGCGTTCGGATTGTTGATCTGGAAGGACTGGCCGAGCAGGTTGTCGACGAAATCGATCTGCGAGCCTGCCATGTAGATCAGCGATAGCTTGTCGATGAAGACCGTGGCGTCGCCCTTGGCAACGACGATGTCATCTTCGGCGGGGGCGTCCACCAGGTCGAACTTGTAGGAGAAGCCCGAGCAGCCACCGCCTTCGACGGCGACGCGCAGCGCGCTCTTGCCGGTTTCGGCACTGACGATTGCCGCTATGCGCTTGGCGGCGGAATCCGAAAGGGTTACAGTTGTTTCGGTCATGATGTCCTCCTGCCGGGGTCAAGGCCCGGAGAGAATGAGTTGAGGATGGCGTTCAAACGCCTGATATCGAACAAGGCTATCACCAAAGTTCTGGCGGCGACAGCAGCAGTTGGGAGTTTTTGCCGGACTGCTTTGCCGTTCCTTGAAACTGTAGGTATGAAGGCCGGAACGCGGCGTCAATGGCCAGCGGCCGAGATGGATGGATTATGACGATCGACAGGCATGCATTGGGTTTCGGCACGGGCGAACGGGCGATCTATGCGGCAGACCCCTGGACAACGCGCGGCCGGCTCTATGACGAATCCTCCAGCCCGACCCGGTCCGATTTCCAGCGCGACCGCGACCGTATCGTGCACACCACCGCCTTCCGGCGGCTGAAGCACAAGACCCAGGTTTTCATCGCCCAGGACGGCGATCACTATCGCACGCGGCTGACGCATACGATCGAGGTGGCGCAGGTGGCAAGGGCGCTGGCCCGGGCGTTGCGGCTCGACGAGGACCTGGCCGAGGGCGTGGCGCTGGTCCATGATTTCGGCCATACGCCGTTCGGCCATACCGGCGAGGATGCGCTGCACGAGATGCTGCAGCCCTATGGCGGCTTCGACCACAATGCCCAGTCGCTGCGCATCGTCACCAAGCTCGAGCGGCGCTATGCCGAGTTCGACGGGCTGAACCTGACATGGGAGACGCTCGAGGGACTGGTGAAGCACAATGGCCCGCTACTTGCGCCTGACGGCAAAGGCACGCACGGGCCGGTGCCACAGCCGATCCTCGACTATTGCGAGCTGCACGATCTCGAGATCGGCAGCTATGCCAGCCTCGAGGCGCAGGCGGCGGCGATTGCCGACGATATCGCCTATAACACGCACGATATCGACGATGGCCTGCGCTCAGGCTATCTGAGCTTCGAGATGCTGGAAGATATTCCGTTCCTGGCCGGGCTGATGGCCGAGGTGAGGGCGCGCTACCCCAATCTGGAAGCCAGCCGTTTCACCCACGAGATCATGCGCCGGCAGATCACTCGCATGGTCGAGAACGTGATTTCGGTGGCGCAGGAAAATCTTGCCTCGATCCGGCCGACGAGCGCGGATGATATCCGCAGTGCCGGCCGCGTGGTCGCCGCCTTCTCGCCCGACATGGCCGAGACCGACAGGCAGATCAAGGCTATGCTGTTCAAGCGCATCTACCGGCATCCCGATATCATGCGCATCCGCGCGGGCGCCGCGCAGATCGTCACCGATCTTTTCCACGCCTATATGGCCGATCCGCGCGAGATGCAGAGCCACTACTGGGTAGATCATATCTCCGGCCTCGCCGATGCCGCCAAGGCCCGGCATGTCGGCGATTATCTGGCGGGAATGACCGATACCTATGCCATAAGTGCCCACAGGCGATTGTTTGACCAGACTCCCGATTTACGTTAGGCACCGGGTCGCCGACGGATGGCTGACTGAAACCGCCCATGCTTGGAACTGATTATGAACCTATTCACAGACTTCGAAGCCAGAGTTAAGCTCGCCCTTGAAGATATTGATATCATCAAAGAAAAGCGATCCGAGCTGGACTTTCGCCGCGTCGCTGTCGAGCCGCCGCGCGATCCTAGTCATGGCGATGTGGCGACCAACGCGGCGATGGTGCTGGCGAAAGCCGTGGGCACAAACCCGCGCGTGCTGGCCGATGCCATCTGTGTCCGGCTGAGAGAAGATGCGGATATCGCAGAAGTTTCCGTCGCCGGTCCGGGCTTCATCAACATCCGCCTGGCCGTCGGCTACTGGCAGCGCCTGCTCTCCGGCGTGATTGCCGGTGGCGAGACGTTCGGCAGGTCGACCGTCGGGGACGGCGTCAAGGTCAACGTCGAATACGTGTCGGCCAATCCGACCGGACCGATGCATGTCGGCCATTGCCGTGGCGCCGTGGTCGGCGACACGCTGGCCAACCTGCTGGAGTTTGCCGGATACGGCGTAACCAAGGAATATTACATCAACGACGCCGGCTCGCAGATCGACGTCCTGGCGCGCTCGGTGTTCCTGCGGTACCGCGAGGCGCTCGGCGAGCAGATCGGCGATATTCCGGCAGGGCTCTATCCCGGCGACTATCTCGTGCCGGTCGGCCAGCAGCTTGCCGAGGAGTTCGGTACCAAGCTGCGCAGCATGCCGGAAGACCAGTGGATGCCTGTCGTCAAGGACAAGGCCATCGATGCGATGATGGCGATGATCCGCGAGGATCTTGCAGCACTGAACGTCAGGCATGACGTGTTCCTGTCCGAGCGCACGCTGCACGCCAACGGTGCTGCGCCGATCCGGACTGCGATCAACGACCTCACCTTCAAGGGCTTCGTCTACAAGGGAACCCTGCCGCCGCCCAAGGGTCAGGTGGCGGAGGACTGGGAAGATCGCGAGCAGACATTGTTCCGCTCGACCGAGATCGGCGACGACATCGACCGGCCACTGATCAAGTCGGATGGCTCCTACACCTACTTTGCGGCCGACGTTGCCTACTTCAAGAACAAGTATGACCGCGGCTTCAACGAGATGATCTACGTCCTCGGTGCCGACCATGGCGGCTACGTCAAGCGGCTGGAAGCGGTCGCCCGCGCCGTCTCGGACGGTCAGGCCAAGCTGACGGTGCTGCTCTGCCAGCTGGTCAAACTGTTTCGCAACGGCGAGCCGGTGAAGATGTCGAAGCGCTCGGGCGACTTCGTGACGCTGCGCGATGTGGTCGAGGAAGTCGGCCGCGACTCCGTGCGCTTCATGATGCTCTACAGAAAGAGCTCCGAGCCGCTCGATTTCGACTTCGCCAAGGTGACGGAGCAGTCGAAGGACAATCCTGTGTTCTACGTGCAGTATGCCCACGCGCGCTGCATGTCGATCTTCCGCCAGGCGAAGGAAGCGTTCCCGGGTCTGGAAGTATCAGTCGAGGAAATGGCGGCTGCCGTCCATGGTGCGATTGTCGATCCGGCGGAGCTAGCGCTGGTTGCCAAACTGGCGGAGTTTCCGCGAATCATCGAGAGTGCGGCCTTGGCTCAGGAGCCGCATCGCATCGCATTTTACCTGTATGACCTGGCGAGTTTCTTCCACGGACACTGGAATAAAGGTAAAGATTTTCCGGAATTACGATTTGTTAACGATAAAAACCGAGAATTGAGCATTGCCAGACTTGGGCTGGTGCACGCTGTCGCGTCGGTTTTGAAATCTGGTCTCGGTATTACCGGGACCGCAGCACCGGCTGAAATGCGATAAACGTCACCATTTACCCACATTGCGCTGGCAATAGCGTAGCAGTTGCGGGTGGATGAAGTAATGGCTGAAAAACAGTTGGCGTACCGCGCAGGCGGAAAAGATGAGTTCTTCGCGGACGACGATCCGCTCGCCGAACTCGCCCGCATCGTCGGATACGACAAGCGGCCATCCACACCTGTCGCTGCAAACCAGCGGCAGGAGCCGGCCTTCGACCTCGAGGACGAATTGCTCCGCGAGTTCGAGCGTTACGACGCGCCGCGCAGCCCCCAGGCATCGCAGCCCAACCCTGCCGTCTATTCCGAGCCGGTGTACGGCAACGGCACGCCGGCAAACGATTTCGCCGCCGTCGAACCGACGCATGCGCCGGAACCGCAGTCCGAAGTGCAGGCCGCATACGATGCGCCGGCAGCAGAACACGTGCGGCAGCCGGAAGAGCCGGTTCATGCTGAGCCGCCGGTCGTCGATGCCTCGCATTTCGAACCGGCTGAAGAGAGCTGGGAAGCGGTCGTCGAGCCGACCACCATGCCGGTTGCTGCCGAAGAGCTGGAAGAACTGGCTTCTGCGCCCGAGGTTGCCAACCGCGATCTGGTCGATGAACTGGAAATGTCAATATCTGCGCCGGACGTCCAGCCGACCGCGCCGAGAACGCAGCAGTGGGCTGCAGCCACCATCCGGTTGCCGCTTGCGAATTTCAATGCGCCGCGCCGCGAGCCGACGATGGATGCCTTCGGCGCTGTCGAGCCTGTGCCCACCATAGAGCCTGTTGCTCCCGCTGCGCCGCCGGAAGTCGCGACCGTTGTACCCGAACCCGTCGCAGAATTCGTGGCGCACAAGCAGCCTTCCTATCCTGTCGAAATGGACCGTGCCGAAGCGGTGCAGGCAGAGACGCCAGTCGTTTCCGATCCCGATCCCGTTGTGGGGGATGTGCATGTGGAAGAAGAAGCGCCGCTTGCTGGCGTCGATCTCCCACCCGCAGCCCGCGCCGAAGAGGTTGCGGCCGCTACCGTCGTGCCGGAACCTGCGCCTGTATCGGCTGCGAGCAGCTACCAGGGTCTCGATATCGACGATCTCCTGGCCGACGTATCGCGTTATCCCGTGCCGTCGCGCGAACAGATCGCCGCGCGCATCGATCCATCACTCGTCAATCCGGCAGCACCGCGCCCGTCGATGGCCACGCCTGTCATGGCCCAGCCTGAACCGGTAAAGCTGCCTGACCCCGAGCCAGTCGTTGCTGCTGCGGACGAAGACTTCGATGGCTTCGACGAGCATGACTTCGACCTCGACCTTGCCGATATCGAACTGGAACTGGCCGAACTTGATTTTGCCGACCCGAAGTCGCTCGCAGAGGTCGAAAAGCCTGCAAAGGCTGCTGAGCCGGCAACCGACTGGAGGCAACCGGAGCCTTTGGCCGCCGTCCAGCGCTCTCCGAGTTATGCCGCTGCAGCTGCCTCTACCTATGCCAGCGCCGCTGCGCCAACTTATGCCAGTGCTGCTGCGCCTGCCGAACCGCGCGCCGCCATCCACGAGGCTGAACCCGTCGTCGACAGCTACCAGGAACTGCCATTCGATCCCAATGAGATTTCGGAGACGGAAGATCGGGTCGAGACATTCGAGGATATCCACGTTCCGGCACTACCGCCGGCAGAACCGGACGAGCCAGTCGTTGCCGCACCCGACTACGATTTCGACATCGATGCGGAGATGGCGAGCCTGTTCAGTGCGCCGGCAGATACTTCGCCCGAGCCAGCTTCGGCGCCATCCATGACGGAAGCGGCATTCGCGCCGGGAGTGGCAACGTCTGTTCCCGTTCGCGGCGTGACGATGCAGCAGAAGACCGGCGGAGGCCTCGACGAGTTCGAACGGGCACTGGAGGAAGATTTCCGCCAAAGCTTCCGCGAAACGCCCAGCCGGCCTGAAAACGTCTCGCCGATGATGTTCGAATCGTCGCACACGGCCAACGACCGCTGGCGGGCGCGTTCCATGCGCGGCATCGCCATTGCTGCTGCCGCTGTCGTTGTGCTCGGTGGCGGTGCCTACGGCATGTACCGCTGGGTCTCCCATAACGGGTCGCCGATCAGCTTTGCCTCGGGTGAGCCACGCGTCATCACCGCCGACAAGGATCCCGTGAAGGTCGTTCCGACCGATCCGGGTGGCAAGGTGGTGCCGAACCAGGACAAGGCGGTCTACGACCGTGTTGCCGGCGCGGCCACCCAGCCGCCAAAGCAGAAGGAACTCGTGACTTCGGACGAGCAGCCGGTCGACGTCGTCCAGAAGACGCTGATCCCCGAAAACAGCCTTCCCGATGACAATGACGGCAGCGGAGAAGCCAATCTGTCGACACCCGTCGGCGAAACGGAAGATCCGCGCCTGCTGCCAGGCCAGGGCAACCCTGCTGCCACCAGCCAGGACGGCAATTCCGGTGTTGCGGCGCGGCGCGTTCGCACCATGATCGTCAAGCCTGACGGCTCGCTGGTAGCTCGTGAAGAAGCGGCTCCCGCAGATGACAGCGCTACTCCATCCGCCCCCGCTGCGGCTGCGGCACCGACGACGCCTGCTGCCGACAACAGCCAGATGGCATCGGCCGATGATGGCGACGCGCCGAGTGCCGACAGCGCTCCGATCCGCACGGTGAAGACGACGCAGATTGCCAACGCACCCGCTGCTGCGCAGCCGCCAGTCAACACGCCTGCTGCCGGCTCCACCGACGCAGCACCGGTGCCGACGGCCCGTCCGACGCAAACCGCATCGGCGACGCCGGCCGCCGCCAAGCCTCCGGTTGCTCCTCAGCCCGTTCGTGTGGCTTCGGCCACGCAGGCAGCACAGCCCGTCAAGGCTGCACCTGCAGCCACGGCCTCGGCCTCGGCCGGCGGCTATGGCATGCAGATCGCGTCGCTGCCTTCCGAGCAGGAAGCCAAGCGCTCGCAGGCCAACATGGCGGCGAAATATGCCAGCGTCATCGGTGGCCATCCGATGGAGGTCCGCAAGGTCGACATCGCCGGCAAGGGTACCTACTACCGCGTCCGTGTCGCGGTCGGCTCCAAGGACGATGCCGCAGCGCTCTGCGTCAAGTTCCGGGCTGCTGGCGGCACCTGCCTGATCTCGAAATAAGCGATCCCAGCTATCCCAGACAGTGAACGGCGGACCTCGGTCCGCCGTTCTTTTTTGTGCACGAGTGGCCGCCTACGCTCGTCATCGAGCCCTGCCACCCCTATGATTTTGCCATGACCGAATCGAAAGCAATGATCCTGGGCTGTAGCGGCCTGTCCATCACTCCCGAAGAGCGCGCCTTCTATGCCGGCGAGCGGCCGTGGGGTTTCATCCTGTTTGGCCGCAACATTGGCGAGCCGGCGCAGATCGCCGACCTCGTTGCCGCCCTTCGCGACAGCGTCGGTGCCGATGTGCCCGTCATGATCGACCAGGAGGGCGGCCGGGTGCAGCGTATCCGTCCGCCGATCCTGCAGCACTATCCGTCAGGCCAGGCGCTCGGAGATATCTACCGCCGCGACCGCTATGCGGGCCTGCGCGCGGCTTGGCTGATGTCACGGCTGCATGCCTTCGATCTCCTGAAATTCGGTATCAACATCGATTGCCTGCCGGTGCTCGACGTCCCCGTCGAGGGCAGCAGCAACGTCATCGGCAACCGCGCCTATGGCGGCGACCCGGTAACCGTGACCGAGATGGGCCGCGCCGCATCGGAAGGCCTGAAGGCCGGCGGCGTGCTGCCTGTCATGAAGCATATGCCGGGCCATGGCCGGGGTTTTGCCGACTCGCATCACGAACTGCCGGTGGTATCCGTGTCCCGGGCAGAGCTCGAAGCTCATGATTTCCCGCCCTTCATGGCTTTGAGGGACGAGCTGATGGCGATGACCTGCCACGTCGTCTTCACCGCCATCGATCCCGACAACCCGGCAACGACATCGAAGATCGTCATCGACGAAGTCATTCGCGACTTCATCGGCTTCAAGGGGCTTCTGATCTCCGACGACACCTCGATGAATGCGCTTGCCGGCACGATTGGCGAGCGGGCTGCAAATATCATTGCCGGCGGCTGCGATATCGTGTTGCATTGCAATGGCATTATGAACGAAATGAAGCAGGTGGTGCGCGCAGTGCCGGTGCTTTCGGGCGAAGCGCTTGCGCGGACCAGGGCTGTCGAGGCGGCCTTCGGGCACGGCGATGGTGCCGACGAGGAAGCCATTCGCGCCGAGTTCGACGGGATGCTGTCGATCGCCTGAAAAGGGCGATCTGCGAGGGGCGAGATTGGATAACGGCAAGGCCACGGATCTGACCAAAGCGGCGGCCACGCCGATGGATCGGCTGTGGCAGGAAGCTACCGTCGATCGCGATCCGCAGGAGCCGGCACTGGTGATAGACATCGCCGGGTTCGAAGGGCCGCTCGACCTGCTGCTGCATCTTGCGCGCAACCAGAAGGTCGATCTGGCGCGGATTTCGGTGCTGGCGCTGGCCGAGCAATATCTGGTCTTCGTCGAAACCGCGCGTCGGGTCCGCATCGAGCTTGCCGCCGACTACCTGGTCATGGCGGCGTGGCTTGCATTTCTCAAATCGAAGCTGCTCATTCCACAGCAGAACAAGGATGACGGGCCGAGCGGCGAGGAAATGGCCGAGGCGCTGGCCTTCCGGCTGAAGCGGCTCGAGGCGATGCGGGATGCCGCCGCCAGCCTCGTCAACCGCAACCGGCTCGGCCGCGATGTGTTCGCCCGGGGGGCGCCGGAGCATATTCCGGACCAGCGGCAGTCGGCCTTCGACGCCAGCCTCTACGATCTTCTCAATGCCTATGCAGGTCTGCGTCAGCGCCAGGCGATCACACAGGTGACGATCGAACGGCGGACCGTGTGGTCGCTCGTCGAGGCGCGCGCCATCCTGACACGGATGATCGGCGACGTGCCGGAATGGACGGCGCTCGAACATTACCTGCTGCGCTACATGACGAGCCCGAGCGAGCGGGTGACCGCCATCGCCAGCGCGTTTGCGGCGTCGCTGGAACTGGTGCGCGAGGGTAAGATGGAAATCCGCCAGGAAGGCGCCTTCCAGCCGCTCTATATGCGCCGTGGCCCGAAACATGCCATCCTCGACGCGGCGGAATAGGAGTGGCTGTGTCGGAAGGGCAGGCAGAGACTGAGATGACGTGCGAGGGCGCAGCGGATGCGGCGCGGTTGCGCGAGGCCGAGCGCATCACAGAGGCGTTGATCTTCGCTTCGGCGATGCCGGTTTCCGAAGCCTATATCCGAGACCGGATTGCCGATGGCATCGACGTGCGCGCGATGATGCTGCGGCTGCGCGAGGATTATGCGGGGCGGGGCGTCAATCTCGTCCAGGTCGACGATGCCTGGGCATTCCGGACGGCTGCCGATCTTTCCTTCATCATCCGGCGGGATGAGCACGAGGTCCGCAAACTGTCGCGCGCCGCGCTCGAGGTACTGTCGATCGTTGCCTACCACCAGCCGGTTACCCGGGCCGAGATCGAGGATATTCGCGGCGTGCAGACATCGAAGGGAACGCTGGACGTGTTGATGGAGGCGGGCTGGGTCCGCTTCCGGGGACGCCGGCGTACACCGGGAAGGCCGGTCACGCTGGGCACGACACGGGATTTTCTCGATCATTTCGGGCTGGAGGAACTGCGCGACCTGCCGGGTCTCGAAGAGCTGAAGGGGGCAGGGCTTCTCACCGGGCGTATCCCCGCCAATTTCGCCATGCCCTCGCCTGTGATGAGCGACGAACTGACCGAGGACGAGGATCCGATCACCCAGCTCGACCTGGAGGAGCTGGGATTGCTGGCGCCGACGGGTGCACCGGATTGACGCCGGTTGCGGTGACGATTGCATCGACAACCCGTCTTTGTTCCGCCACAGCGTGAGATGATTATGGATAGCGAAAGCGGGCGGCGATGGATGGTGGTATCAAGTCTTAGCGACCGGGCGATTTTGGTGTTTGAAAAAGCTTGTCAAACCGCTTACATCCTAGGGACATAACACAAGGGGTATCGTCATGGGTTCTTTTAGTATGTGGCACTGGCTGATCGTTCTGGCCATTGTGCTGTTGTTGTTCGGCCGCGGCAAGATCCCGGAACTGATGGGCGACGTCGCCAAGGGCATCAAGAGTTTCAAGAAGGGCATGACCGACGAGGACGAAACGGCTGCGCCGCGCGATCAGCCCCGTGGCGATCCCATTCGTCCGGAAATGGGCCGCACCGTCGATCACAAGGCCGACGAAACGAAATAACCAGAATGGGGTGCATGGCGGCCTTCTCGTGCCGTGCCCACCCAGGAGCCTTTGATGTTCGATATTGGTTGGAGCGAACTGCTCGTCATAGCGGTTGTTTTGATCGTTGTCGTCGGCCCGAAAGACTTGCCGCCCATGCTGCGAACTTTCGGCAAGATGATGACGCGTTTTCGCAAGGTGGCCGGTGACTTCAGGGCGCAATTCGACGATGCCTTGCGAGAGGCCGACCTGGACGATGTCCGCCAGACGATTGCCGATGCTCAGAAGCTAAACCCGGCGCATAGCCTGCGTGAGGCAATGAACCCGTTGCGGCAGATGGGCAACGACATCAAGGCCGACCTGCAGCGCTCGACGACAGTCGAACGTCCAGCGGAACCGCAGATGCTGCCGCACACTGATGGCGTTGCGCCGGAGCCGACGGCTCCTGTTGTAGCCGAAGCTCCGGCACCGGTCGTCGCTCCCGCACCTGCCGCGATTGCGGAGGCCGCTGCCGTGGTAGCCGAGACGGCCGTAAAGCCCAAGGCGGTGCGCAAGCCGCGCGCCAAGCCGGAGCTGATCGCCACCGAGGTGCCGACCCCCGAGACGACGGTTGAAGCGATCACGGCGCCAAAGGCTGCGCGCAAGCCTCGCGTGCGGGCTGAAGCGCTCGACGTGCAGGCGTCGGCTCCCGTCGTGACGTCGGTACCCGTCGTCAAGGAAGTTCTCTCCCCGTCGACGCCAGTCCGTCGGCCCCGCGTCAAGGCGCAGGCTGCCGATTTGGAAGGGCCTTCCGTCGTCGAGCCGGCCCAGGTCGGGCTGCCCGCTGTCGACAAGCCGAAGCGGGCGCGCAAGCCGGCCGCGCCGAAGCCTGCTGTCGATAACGCTGCTCCACAGCAGGCGGATGGCACCTCGAACACGCCTGCCACCAAGGAAGACGATGCATGACCAGTGATATCGGCGATAAGCCGCAGCCGCTTATCGAACATCTCATGGAATTGCGGACGCGGCTGATGTGGTCCATCACCGCGTTCTTTATCGCCTTCATGGTGTGCTTCGCCTTCGCCAAGCAACTGTTCAACTATCTCGTCTATCCGTATAAATGGGCGGTGATCTGGGCCCATCTCGATGTTGCCAAATCGCAGCTGATCTATACGGCGCCACAGGAATTCTTTTTCACGCAGGTCAAGGTGGCGATGTTCGGCGCCTTGGTCATCGCCTTCCCGATCATCGCGGCACAGATCTACAAATTCGTAGCCCCCGGCCTCTACAAGAACGAGCGCAACGCTTTCCTGCCGTTCCTGATCGCCTCTCCAGTGCTGTTCCTGATGGGCGCGGCGCTGGTGTATTTCTTCTTCTGCCCGATGGTGATGTGGTTCTTCCTGAAGATGCAGCAATCGCCAGCCGATGGTGAAATTGCCATCTCGCTGATGCCGAAGGTGTCGGAATATCTCAGCCTGATCATGACGCTGGTGTTTTCGTTCGGCCTCGTCTTCCAGCTTCCGGTCATCACCACGCTGCTTGCCCGGGTCGGATTGCTGACCTCGACATGGCTTGCGGAGAAGCGCAAGTTCGCAATCGTGCTTGCCTTCATCGCCGCTGCCATACTGACGCCGCCGGACCCGATGTCGCAGATCGGCCTTGCCGTTCCAACCATCCTTCTCTACGAGATTTCGATCTACGCTGCACGCATGGTGGAGCGCAGCCGCAAGCGACAGGGTGAGGAAGAGACAGCGTCCTCTTCGGCCATCGTACCGCGCGACGAAGACTGATTTTTTAACGCCGCATCCCTGCGGTATCGCCCTTTAACTCCGGCTGGAGGCTTGGTCAGGCCCCGGCCGGAGCTGTTTTCACGAAGCGACCGGGAACGACGATGCTCGATATCAGATGGATCCGTGACAATGCCGAAGCCCTCGATGCCGCGCTTGCCAAGCGCAGTGCCGAGCCGCAGGCGCAAAGCATCATCGCACTCGACGAAAAGCGCCGCTCCGTCGTCCAGGCGCTGCAGGACATGCAGTCTCGTCGCAATGCCGCCTCCAAGGATATCGGCGCGGCTATGGCCCAGAAGAACAGTGCGCTTGCCGAGACACTGAAGGCGGAGGTGGCCGAGATCAAGGTCGCCATGCCGGCCGCCGAGGCCGAGGAGCGCGAGCTGACGGCGGCGCTGACGGATGCCCTGTCGCGCCTGCCGAACATTCCCTTCGACGACGTACCGGTCGGCAAGGACGAGCACGACAATGTCGTTGCCCGCGTGGTCGGTGAAAAGCCGCGGTGGAACCATCCGCCGAAGGAACACTTCGAGATCGGCGAAGCGCTCGGCTACATGGATTTCGAGCGTGCCGCCAAGATTTCCGGCTCGCGCTTTACCGTGCTGACGGGGCCGCTGGCGCGCCTCGAGCGGGCGCTCGGCCAGTTCATGCTCGACCTGCACACCGGCGAACACGGCTATACCGAAGTCAGCGCACCGCTGATGGTGCGCGATGAAGCGATGTACGGGACCGGCCAGCTGCCGAAGTTTTCCGAGGACCTGTTCCGCACCACCGATGGCCGCTGGCTGATCCCGACTGCCGAGGTGCCGCTCACCAACCTCGTCTCGGGCGAGATCCTCGAGCAGGACAAGCTGCCTCTGCGCTTTACCGCGCTGACGCCATCGTTCCGTTCGGAAGCAGGTTCGGCCGGACGCGACACGCGGGGCATGCTGCGCCAGCACCAGTTCTGGAAGTGCGAGCTGGTATCGATCACCGATGCAGACAGCGCCGTTGCCGAGCACGAGCGGATGACCGCCTGCGCCGAGGAAGTGCTGAAGCGTCTGGGGCTGCATTTCCGCACGATGATGCTGTGCACCGGCGATATGGGGTTCGGCGCCCGCAAGACCTACGATATCGAGGTCTGGCTGCCCGGCCAGGATGCCTATCGCGAAATCTCCTCGTGCTCCGTCTGCGGTGACTTCCAGGGCCGGCGGATGAATGCCCGCTACCGTGGCAAGGACGACAAGGCCACCACCTTCGTGCATACGCTGAATGGCTCCGGCACGGCCGTCGGTCGTTGCCTGATCGCCGTGCTCGAGAATTATCTGAACGAGGACGGCTCCGTGACTGTGCCTGAAGTTCTGGTGCCCTATATGGCTGGATTGAAGACCATCGAGCGGGCAGCATAGCAGGACGGTGCCAGTGTTATCGACGAAGACCGACCAAACCTTCGCGACCTCGCGGCCATTTGCTGCGCGGATCGCTGCCTGTTTCCTGTCGGGTGAGGGTGCGGATATGCGCGCTTCACAGCAAAAACAGCTGCCGGTAACTTCTTTGAAACCCGATCACGCCAATTATGCGGCTCAGTCCGGCACATTGCGGGCGGTTGGTCACGGAGTAGCGGTTTGACAGCTCGACTTCTTGAGAGGGAAGGTTTTGCGGCCGTCGTGCTGCGGCTGCGTGCCGAAGGCATTTCCGACATCGACCTATTGACCGCCGTGGAGCAGACGCCGCGCTCGCTGTTCGTGCCGGCGCAGGCGGTGTCAGATGCCTATTCCAGTCGGACGATCCCGATCGAATGCGGATCCTTTATGGAAGGCATCGATCTTGTCATCAGGCTTCTCCACCATCTGAAGGTCCGGCCGGGCCACCGGGTACTCGAAGTCGGCACCGGCACGGGATTCACAGCTGCCGTCATGGGCCGGCTCGGAGAACGGGTCCTGACGGTCGATCGCTACAAGACGCTGACGATTGCTGCACAGAAGCGCATCGAGACACTGGCAATGCGCAACGTCATCGTGCGCCAGGCGGACGGCAGCGCCGGCATGCCGGGCGAGGGCACGTTCGACCGCATTCTGGTGACCGGCGCCTTCCCGACCATGCCGCGCTTCTATGCCGACCAGCTGGTCTCCGGCGGCTCGATGATCACGCCTGTGATGATAACGGATACCGTTTGCCGCATGGTGCGCCTGACCAAGACCGGCAGCCGTTTCGAGCGCGAGGAACTGTTCGAAGTTCCCTACCTGCCGATCATCCCCAAGCTCGCAGCCTATCTCTGACGCTTGGCGGGATTGAAGCGTTTCGGCACGCTGCAGCCACGGGGCTGTGGACTATGGTTAGCAATTTCTCAAAAAAATCCACATGACTCCAGCGCCTTAACCGCATGGTAAGATTAACGCGCTTTAATGGAACTCACAAATGGGTTGCGTCTTAAGTGGGTCGAGTCATGCGTTTCAGCTTTCCGTTACATATCAGCACGACGACAGGCAAGGTCCTGGTTGCAGCATTTCTCGCGAGCGCCGCGACAGGCTGCAGTTCGGATGCCTCTCGTTTCTCGGGGATGTTCGCAAGCTCCGGTTCGAGCTCCGACACCATGACGACGGGTTCCATCCCGCGACGGCAGCTGAGCGGTCTCGACCGCGATCCTGTCCCGCCCGCAAACGTGGCCTCCGGTCAATCGGATTACGGCAACGGCAATGGTAATGCTGCCATGAGCCAGCCCTATCCGTCGCAGCCGCAGACCTACAAGCCGGCCTATTCCAGCGCACGGATTGCTGCCGCTCCGTCGGTCCAGCGTTCGCAGCTCGCCGCGCCTGCCGGTATCGCCACATCCGACCACCTGTCGACACGGCCGCCCCGCGAAGAGCAGCAGGCTCTTGCGCAGCCCTATCCAGATGCCGCGCCGAACCGCGGATCTGCTCCGCATTCGCTGGCCCCACCGCGCGAGGCCCCAGATCGCATGGCGACCGGCACCACGCCCGGCAAGCCGTCTGCCTGGACCGGCGACAACGCGCCAACCGTTACTCTGCGCCCCGGCGAGACGACGAAGACGCTTGCCAGCCGCTACGGCGTTCCGGAAAAGGAAATCCTGCGCGTCAATGGCCTGAAGAGCTCCGCGTCCGCCCAACCGGGCCGCTCCATCATCATTCCGACCATGAACGGCGGCGCCAATGTCGTAAAGGCCTCGTCGCAGGCCGCCGATCTCGACAAGGGTGGCAAGCAGCCGATCCCGTCGAAGGCGCCCGAACAGGATGCCGCTGTTCTTCCAAACGGCAATACGGCCCGCGACAAGCAGCAGCTGAGCGCCGAGAACGGCTCCGGCAAACTTTCGGCAGGGGCAGGCAAGGGCCCGACACCGGGCAGCTACGTGGTCAAGCCGGGCGATTCGCTCGCCAAGATCGCCAAGGCCACCGGAACTCATATCGACGCGCTGAAGGCAGCCAACGGCATCGGCAAGAACGGCATTCAGGTCGGACAGACGCTGAAGCTGCCGCAGGCTGGCGCAGCACCGGCTGCCGACGATATGAAGACGGCTTCGATCGCGCCTGAAAAGGCACCGGTCAAGGCAGCTGCACCCGTCGCTGCCGAGGAGCCGACCAAGGTCGCCTCGCTGCCGACCCAGTCTGTTAACGACGCCCAGAAATCGGACGCCGGCTCGGCTGCGCCGGAATCGACCGGCATCGGCAAGTATCGCTGGCCTGTGCGCGGCGCAGTCATCGCCGCCTACGGCGCCAATGTCGAAGGCAGCCGCAACGACGGTATCGACATCTCGGTGCCATCGGGCACGCCGATCAAGGCCGCCGAAAACGGCGTCGTCATCTATGCCGGCAATGGTCTCAAGGCGCTCGGCAACACGGTGCTGGTACGCCACGACGACGGCACGGTCACCGTATACGGCCACGCCGACACTCTGAGCGTCACGCGCGGACAGAAAGTACAACGCGGCCAGACACTCGCAACTTCAGGCATGAGCGGCAATGCCAAGCAGCCGCAGATGCACTTCGAGGTCCGCAAGAATGCCTCGCCGGTTAACCCAATGACCTTCCTTGAATAGATAGTGCGTCTCGAGGAGTTATGCAAAAAGCCCGGTCATGCCGGGCTTTTTGTCGTTTTGGACGATACGACGGTGATTCAGTAGCTGTTCGTCGATTGACATGTCTGTACCTTTTGGTACAGAATAGGCGAATTGGTAAAAACAGGAGTTTGCTCGTGGTTTCCCTGATTCCCCCGTTCTCGGTTGAAACCGCCACCCTGAAAGTCAGGGCGGCTGAAGATGGCTGGAATAGCCGCAATCCGGAGAGGGTAGCGCTGGCGTACACGCCAGACAGCGAATGGCGAAACCGGGCCGAGTTTGTAAACGGCCGTCCCGCGATCATTTCCTTCCTGACGAGAAAGTGGGAAAAGGAACTGGATTACCGCCTCATCAAGGAGCTCTGGGCGTTTTCGGAAAACCGCATCGCGGTCCGTTTTGCCTATGAGTGGCACGATGATAGCCAAAACTGGTTTCGCTCCTTCGGGAACGAAAACTGGGAATTCGATGCCGACGGACTGATGCAGCGACGCTTTGCTTGCATCAATGACAAGCCCATACACGAGCACGAGCGCCGGTATTTCTGGCCACTGGGCAGGCGACCTGATGACCACCCCGGTCTGTCAGATTTCGGATTTTGAGGTCGATGTGAAAGCGGTATTCGAACGGCAAGACGTTGTGCGGTTGCTAGCCGAAGTCTTTCGTGATCTCGGCTATGACGGCACGACCCTAAACAGCATCACGGAGCGCATCGGGGTAGGAAAGGGAAGCCTCTACCATTTCTTTCCCGGAGGGAAGGAGGAGATGGCGGCCGCAGTGCTTGCAGACGTCGATGCGTGGTTTGAGCGGGAGATCTACGAACCGCTGCGCAGGGGTGAGCCAAATGCGGCGATTGCCGCGATGTTAGACAACGTCGTGATCTACTTCCGGTCTGGCAGCCGCATCTGTCTGGTAGGAACGTTTGCCATGGTTGCAACGCGCGACACCTTTGGCGCGTCGATCGCGAGCTACTTTAGACGTTGGATCGCGGCGCTATCGGATGCTCTTCGCAGGGCGGGACAACCAGTGGATCTGGCTGATATCGAAGCGGAGCGCATGGTGATGACGATCCAAGGCGGAATTGTACTGGCTCGAGCCCTGGATGACACCGAAGTCTTTCGGCGTGCCGTTGAAAATATGCGCGCCGTATATCGCTAATCCAGCTGAAACGGGCAAATCGCGCGCAAACCAGTTGCGTCGTGTTTGTCGCTGGCTTTCCCTCGCGCGCGTTTCAGGGACTCAAGCCGGCGCGTCGCCAGCAAGTTGCTATACAGGTGACCTTGCCAATAGCCTCAGGCGACCATCATCTCCGAGGTTTCCACCAGTTTGAAATCGCGTTCGAGGAGGCGGGATGCTTCGGCGGCGGGGACGGCTTTGCCGAAGAGGTAGCCCTGGCCGAGATTGCATCCCATCCGGATCAGTGCCTGGAGCTGCTCCTCGGTCTCGATGCCTTCCGCCGTCGTCAGGATATCCAGCCCCTTGCCGAGACCGATGATCGTTCTCAGGATCTTCTCGTTTTTCTTGCCGTCGGCGGCTTCCGAGACGAACATCCGGTCGATCTTGATCTTGTCGAAGCTGAACCTCGAGAGCTGGCCAAGGCTCGAATAGCCCGTACCGAAGTCGTCGAGCGCGATGCGTATGCCGGCATTCTTGAGATCCGCGATGATGCGCTCGGCTGCGACCAGATCCTGGATGAGGGCCGATTCGGTAATCTCGATCTCGAGGCGCGAGGGAGGCAGTCCGGCTTCGGACAGGATCGTCAGGATGCGAATTGCCAGCAGCCCGTCATGCAGCTGGGTCGGCGACAGGTTGAAGGAGAGGATGACGCCGTTCGACCAGGTGGCGGCATCGGCGCAGGCCATTCTGAAAAGCTTGACCGTCAGCTCGCCGATCAGGCCGGTCCGTTCGGCTAGATCGATGAAGACGGTGGGCGGCACGAACTTGCCGGGTTCCTGTTCCCAGCGGGCGAGCGCTTCGAAGCCGTTGATCCTGCCCGTATGGAGGTCGACGATCGGCTGGTAATAGGGCTTTATCGTATTTTTTCTCACCGCATGACGAAGCTGTTTCTCTAGCTCGGAGCTTTCCTGCCACCGCTCGCGCATCGTTGGTTCGAAAGCACGGATTTTTCGTGCCGGATCGTTCTTTGCCGCCTCCATGGCGACTTCGGCGCAGCGCACGGCGCTTGCCATATCAGTTCCATCGACGGGAAGAACCGCGTAGCCGATCGTCACGCCAACTTCGACCGCCTGTCCCTTGACGCCAACCGGTCTAGCGATTGCGGCTGCTACCTGTTCGGCGATCTCAGCGTGATCCGCTCCGGCGATGAATGCAACAAAGTCCCGTCCACCGGTCCTGAAGATATCGTCAGGCGGGAAGATCGCCTTGAGACGCTCCGCCATCACCCGCAGCACGTCGTCTGCCGTCTTGTGGTCGAACAGGTCCTTGATCTTTTTAAAGCCGTCGAGCTGGACGGCGAAGACGCCAAGCTTGTCCTCTCCGCTTGGTGGCGGGCAGGCCATGCGTTCGTCGAGAGAGCGGCGGTTGGGGAGCGCTGTCGTTTCGTCGTGACCGGAGATCCACTTCACACCCTGCTCGGCAATCTCGCGGCGGCCGACTTCCCGGCTGAGATCGCGCAGGCGAAGGATGGAATAGATGAGGCTGACCAACCCGGTGACGGTGATCGCAAGCGCCAGATCGTCGAGCTGATAGTCGTCATTGCGTAGCACGAATGCGGTTACAGCCTCGAACGCCTGGAATTGGCTTCCGAGCGCCCAGATGACTGTGCCGAAGACTCCCAAGAATATCGCTTCGTGGCCAGCTTTGCTGCGAAAAAAAGGCATGACATCTCCCAGGCGATGGCTGTCATAGCCTTCTCAGAGGTCACTCATTTTCCTCAGCCCAAACATATCGCGGCATCATAAAGTAAATCTTAATTAGCAAATTCAAAGTGAAAATGAGGTTTTATTCATATACTTTGGGTTTCCAAAGTATTTCTTGAGCCCCCAAGTTTAATGCTGGCATACGGTCGCAATTCCTCGCCCGGGCCGGGAAAAGTCAGTCGCGCGGCAGCTCGATCCGTTGTCGGCCGGCCAGATCCTGGATGTACTGCCAGGCAACGCGTCCGGAGCGCGCCCCCCGGGTCGTGGACCACGCCAGCGCCTCCCGGTGCATCTCGTCGCGATCGAGAGCGAGGTTGAAGTGCTTGGCGTAACCATCGATCATCAGCAGGTAGTCGTCCTGGCTGCATTTGTGGAAGCCGAGCCAGAGGCCGAAACGGTCGGAGAGCGATACTTTCTCCTCGACGGCCTCGGACGGATTGATCGCCGTCGACTGCTCGTTTTCCATCATGTTGCGCGGCAGGAGGTGACGCCGGTTGGACGTGGCGTAGAAGAGGACATTGTCGGGTCGACCTTCGACACCGCCGTCGAGCGCTGCTTTCAGCGATTTATAGGCTGTGTCATCATGATCGAAGGAGAGGTCGTCGGAGAAGACGATGACGCGCAGCGGGGCCGCCTTGACGATGTCGAGCAGCAGGGGGAGCGTCGAGATATCCTCCCGATGGACCTCCACCAGTTTCAATGCGACGCCGGTAGAGCGGATGATGTCGGCGTGCACGGCTTTTACCAGCGAGGATTTGCCCATGCCGCGTGCGCCCCAGAGCAGCACGTTGTTGGCAGCAAATCCCTCGGCGAAGCGCAGCGTGTTTTCGTGCAGGATGTCGCGCACATGATCGACACCCCGGATAAGGCCGATTGCCACCCGGTTCGGACGGGGCACGGGCTGCAGGTGCTCGCGGGCAGGGCTCCAGACGAAGCAGTCCGCAGCATCCCAGTCATTGACGGCAGGGGCCGGCCCGGCCAATCTTTCGACCGCCGATGCCAGACGGCGGAGTTCGGCAAGGATCAGTGTGTTTTGATCTTCGGTCACCATGTTTCCTCCGGATGGGTTATGGGACGCAGCGGCAAAAGTTCATTTCGCTGCCGGTTAGCATGGCCTTTCCCCGGCCGAAAGGTTAAGAGGCTGAGAAAACGGTACGGTTATCGGCTGTTTTTGTTGCATTTGCCACGATCACAATGATATCTCGCGCGGTGTAACGGGTTGTTTCCCGCCTGGATTTTGAGGAGTTCCCGATGTTTATCACCAACGCATACGCCCAGAGCGCCACCGATACCGCCATGGGCGTGTTTGGCGGTTCCGGCATGGAGATGGTTTTCCTCTTCGTTCCGCTGATGGTCGTCTGGTATTTTCTCCTTATCCGGCCGCAGCGCGCCCAGGCTCGCAAGCGTGACGACGTGTTGAAGAATATCCGTCGCGGCGACCAGATCGTCACGGGCGGCGGCATCGTCGGCAAGGTCGTCAAGGTCGTCGACGACAAGGAACTGGAAGTCGAGATTGCCGAAGGCGTCAAGGTCCGCGTCGTCCGCACGGCGATCTCGGAAGTCCGCGTCAAGGGTGAACCGGTCAAGGCGGACGCAGCCTAGCATCGATAACGGGCGGCCGGCCGTCCGGCCGCGTCGCGACGAATAGTAAAGTCGAGAACGCCATGCTGCAATTCTCCCGCTGGAAGACAATCCTCGTTTGGCTTGCCGTCGTTGCCAGCGTCCTCGTCGCACTTCCCAACCTGTTCAGCGACCGCCAGCTCGAGCGTTTCCCGAGCTGGCTGCCGCACCACAAGGCAATCCTCGGTCTAGACCTCCAGGGCGGCTCGCGGATCTCGCTGAAGATCGAGCGTGACGAGATCGTCGCAGCCCGGCTGCAATCGACGATCAACGATGTCGCGCGCCGGCTGCGTGATGCCAAAATTCCCACCGTCGATCTTTCCGGTACCGTCCAGACCATCACCATGCACCTGACCGACGTCGGCCAGATGGCGGCGGCGACCGATGCACTCAAGCCTTTAACCGACAGCGTCGGAAGCTCGGCCACCGGCGGTTCAATCCGCGAGGCTACCGTCGTCCCCGGCGATGGCGGCCTGATCACCGTGGCACTGACAAACGAAGGCATCGCCTTCCGTACCGCAGAGGCGCTGGACCAGTCGATCGAAGTGGTTCGCAGCCGCGTCAAGCAGGTCGGCCGCCGCGAGCCGCTGATCCAGCGGCAGGGCAGCGACCGGCTCATCGTCGAGGTGCCGGGCCTGACCGATCCCCAGCGGCTGAAGACGCTGCTGAACCAGCCGGCCAAGCTGACCTTCAACATGCTGGATACGAGCATGCCGGTGCAGACGGCGATCGACACGCAGCCACCGGCCAATTCCGAAGTGCTGTATTCGCAGGACGATCCGCCGGACAGCTACCTCGTCTTCAAGCGGCCCGTTGCCAATGACCAGAGCATCATCGCCGCCGAGCCGATGCTGGATACCCAGACCAAGCAGAACGTCGTCACTTTCCAGCTCGACGCAAAGGCCACCCAGGCATTCGCGCAGGCGACGGCGAAGAACGTCGGTAAGTCCTATGTCGCCGTGCTCGACGACCAGGTGATCTCGGCGCCGCTGATCAAGCAGCCCGTGACCGATGGCAAGGGCATGCTGGCCGGCAACTTTTCGCTCGAGGGGGCTGCCGACCTCGTCATCCTTCTGCGCTCCGGCTCGCTGCCGGCAACGCTGACGGTGGTCGAGGAGCGTACAGTCGAGCCCGGTCTCGGCGCCGATTCGACCCGCGCGAGCATCATCGCCGGCATCGTCGGTGCCTTTGCCGTGGTTGCTTTCATGGTGTTCTTCTATGGTTCGCTCGGCGGTTTCGCCACCGCGGCGCTGGTCTTCAACATCATTCTCATCATGGCGATCCTCAGCCTTTTCCAGGCGACGCTGACCTTGCCAGGTATCGCCGGCATCATCTTCACGATGGGTCTGGCGGTGGATTCGAACGTGCTGATCTATGAGCGTATCCGCGAAAAGCTGAAGGGTGGGACGCCGTTCGTGCAGGCTTGCGAAAGCGGATTTGCGCGCGCCTACACGACCATCATCGACGCCAATGTGACGACGCTGATCGCCGCTGCCATCCTGTTCTCCATGGGGAGCGGTCCCGTGCGCGGCTTTGCCGTGACACTCGGGATCGGCATCATCGCATCGCTGTTTACGGCTTTCACGCTGACCCGCTGGCTGATTGCCATCTGGATCAAGCGCCGCCGGCCGAAGCATTTGCCGAAGGGCGTGCGGACTGCTGTCTTCGACGGCGCCAATATCCGCTTCATGGGCATCCGCCGCTATACTTTCACGATCTCGGCCGTGCTTTCGGTCCTGTCGATGATTGGTTTCTTTTCGTTCGGCATGCATCTCGGTGTCGATTTCACAGGCGGCTCGCTGATCGAGGTTCGTGCCAAGCAGGGCAAAGTCGATATCCCGGATATCAAGACGCGCCTCGGGCAGCTGAATATCGGCGATGTCCAGGCGCAGCCGATCAGCAACGCGACCGGTGCGCTGATCCGCCTGCAGTCGCAGGATGGCGGCGAAAATGCCGAGCAGTCGGCGGTAACGCTGGTGCGTGGCGAATTGCAGGACAAGTACGAGTTCCGCCGCGTCGAGGTAGTGGGTCCGGCGATATCGGGCCAACTGACGCGGGCGGGTACGTTTGGCGTGATGGCCTCCCTGGCGGCGATCTTCATCTATATCTGGGTGCGGTTTGCCTGGCAGTATGCGCTGGGGGCGATCATCGCGACGCTGCACGATATCATCCTGACCTTCGGCCTGTTCGTTGTCACCGGTATCGAATTCAACCTGACGAGCATCGCAGCGGTGCTGACGATCATCGGCTATTCGCTCAACGATACCGTCGTCGTCTACGACCGGATGCGTGAAAACCTCAGGCACTACAAGCAGATGCCGTTGCCCATCCTCATCGATGCGTCGATCAACCAGACCCTGTCGCGCACCGTGCTGACGGCGGCAACCACATTGCTGGCGCTGCTGGCGCTGTCGATCTTCGGCGGCGAGGTCATCCGCTCGTTCACCTTCGTGATGTTCTTCGGGGTTGCTGTCGGTACCTTCTCGTCGATCTACATCGCAGCACCGGTGCTGATCGCCTTCAAGCTTCGGCCGCGCGGGGTGCAGCCCGGTCCGCATCCGGATGTGCCGCCAGCCGGCAAGGCGGTGGCTTGATGGCCCGTGGCATAGAGATCCGCTCCGCCCATTTTCCCGGCCGCGCGCCGATCGACGTTTATGGCAATGGCGGCTTTCGTTTTGCCGACATGTCGCATCGCGGCTCGATCCTCTGCCTGCCGTCTGGCATCTACGGCTGGGACATGACGGCCGCCGATGCCCTGACGCCTGATCGCTTCCAGAAGGTCATCGACGAGGCTGCCGAGATCGAATTCCTGCTGGTCGGCACCGGTGACGACATGCGGCTCTTGCCGCAGGCGCTGAAGACGGCGTTTCGGGATGCCGGCATGTCGTCGGATCCGATGAATACGGGAGCGGCGGTGCGGACCTTCAACATCATGCTGTCCGAATCGCGGGCGGTTGCCTGCGCCCTGATCGCCGTCGACTAGGGGCCCAAAATGGCGGCAGCGCTTCGCAGCAACGAGGAGATCTGCCTCGCCACCCTTCGCGACACCGATCGCGACCGTTATCTCGCATGCCTGCTGTCGCCGGAGGACAAGCGCCGCCCGCTGACCGCGCTCTATGGTTTTCATGCCGAACTTGCCCGCATCCGCGATCTCGTCCACGAGCCGCTGCCCGGCGAGGTGCGCCTGCAATACTGGCGCGACCTGCTCGAAGGCCAGTCGCACGGGTCGACCGAGGCCAATCCTCTGGCGTCGGAGTTGTTGCAGGCAATCGAGGCACACAGGCTGCCACGCGCCACGCTGGTCAACATGATCGACGCCCGGATCTTCGATCTCTATGACGACCCGATGGAAAACCGAAATGTGCTCGAAGGCTATGCCGGCGAGACCGCATCGGCGCTGATCCAGCTGGCCGGTCTGGTGCTGTCGCCGTCCGATGCCGTCCGCTCGACCGATGCTGCCGGCCACGCAGGCGTCGCCCAGGCGATTGCCGGCTGTCTGCTGCTGATGCCGCTGCATCGCCATCGTGGCCAGCTCTACCTGCCGCTGGAAATCCTCTCCGCCGTCGGCCTCGACCGTGACAGTTTCCTCGCGGGCACGGATATCCCCCGGGTCACCGCTGCCATCGATGCATTTGCAGGTCTCGGGCAGGAGCATCTGGCCAAGGCCCGCGCCTCAGGGCCCGTCGCACCCGGCCTCATGCCGGCATTCTTGCCTGTGGCGCTCACAGGGCCTATCCTGCGCAAGGCGCAGAAACTCGGTGCGGGCATCCTCGATCGGCCGATACAGGCCTCGCAATGGCGTCGCCAGCTCAGCATGGCCGTTGCCGCAATGCGCGGAAAATTTTGACACCGGTCAAACTCGCGCAAGTCTCGCGCGTTATGCGGCTTTAACGCACTCGTCCTGAAGGGAGAATCGCCATGGCAATGTTCATCTGGTTGGCGATCTTTGTTGCTGTCGTCGGTTTCGGGTTTTACGCAACCCGCATGGTGGCGCAGGACAAGGAGGAGAGCCTCAATGACCTCGGTCTGGCGATCCTGGAATTCGGCCGGGCCTTCCCGACCGAAGCGATCCGCCAGTTGCAGAAGACGAGGGATGGAAAGGCGCTGTTCGTCCGCCTGCACGACAACAAGGCCGGCTTCATGAAGGATCTCGGCAAGCATTTCGCCTGCCACGTGATCGAGCCGGGCAGGGCGCGTGTGCGGGATGCGGCCGACCAGCGCCGCATCACTATCGATTTCCTCGACGTGCCGCATCACAACGGCACCTATGAGTTCACCTCGGCAAAAGAGGCCGCCGAGGTGTCGCTGTGGTTGCTCGGCAATTATGTCGCGACCGATGATCTCGT
The DNA here is from genome assembly GCF_019355815.1 of Rhizobium sp. B21/90. NCBI lineage: Bacteria > Pseudomonadati > Pseudomonadota > Alphaproteobacteria > Hyphomicrobiales > Rhizobiaceae > Rhizobium > Rhizobium sp. B21/90. The sequence goes on from NZ_CP072162.1 coordinate 1,961,346, forward strand.
GTTGCCGGAAAAGACAGCTGCCAATCAGCCCTGAGCGGCCATGGCCTCGACTGGTTCGGCAGCCGGCTCAAGACCGAGCCATTGAGCGCAATCCGCCAGCGCTCTCTTTGCCACCAGCTGGCGCTTCATGATCGTCTTGTCCTTGCCGCGAAAGCGCTTGATGCCTTCCGGCTTGACGATCGAACCGGGTTCGAGTTCCGGGAACAATCCGAAATTGATGTTCATCGGCTGGAACGAGCGCTTGCCGGGCTCCTCGTCACTGACGATATGGCCACCGGTAATGTGGTTGAGAAGTGCGCCGAGCGCAGTGGTGGCTGGCGGCAGGCTCGGCGTGTTTCCGTGGCGTTCGGCAGCTGCGAACCGTCCGGCGAGAAGCCCGATGCTGGCACTTTCGACATAACCCTCGCAGCCGGTGATCTGGCCGGCGAAGCGCAGGCCGGGCCGCGACTTCAGCGCCAGCGAGTGATCGAGCAGCACCGGCGAGTGGATGTAGGTATTGCGGTGGAGGCCGCCGAGGCGGGCAAACTCGGCATTCTGCAGGCCCGGGATCATGCGGAAGATATCCGCCTGCGCGCCGTATTTCAGTTTCGTCTGGAAGCCGACCATGTTGTAGAGCGAACCCAGCGCATTGTCCTGGCGAAGCTGGACGACGGCATAGGCCTTGACGGTCGGGTTATGGGCGTTTGTCAGCCCCATCGGCTTCATCGGCCCGTGACGAAGCGTCTCGCGGCCGCGTTCGGCCATCACCTCGATCGGCAGGCATCCGTCGAAATAAGGTGTGCCTTCCCATTCCTTGAAGCCGACGGCATCGCCTCCGATCAGCGCATCGATGAAGGCATTGTACTGGGCTTCGTCCATCGGACAGTTGATGTAGTCCTTGCCGTCACCGCCGGGACCGACCTTGTCGTAGCGCGACTGGAACCAGCAGATATCCATGTCGATGCTGTCGCGATAGACGATCGGCGCAATTGCATCGAAGAAGGCCAGCGCATCGGCACCGGTTTCTTCCTGGATTGCGGCAGCAAGGCCCGGCGCGGTCAGCGGTCCCGTGGCGATGATCGCCTGATCCCACTCCTTGGGCGGCAGGCCGGTGATTTCCTCTCGGACGACGGTAATCAGCGGGTTGCTTTCGATCTCCCGGGTGACATCGGCTGCAAAGCCGTCACGATCGACGGCGAGTGCGCCGCCGGCCGGCACCTGGTTGCGATCGGCGCAGGCCATGATCAGCGAACCGGCCAGCCGCATTTCCGCATGGATGACGCCGACGGCATTGCTGGTGGCATCGTCGGAGCGGAATGAATTGGAGCAGACGAGTTCTGCGAGGTCGTCGCCCTTATGAGCATCGGTGCCGCGAACGCCGCGCATTTCGTGCAGGATGACCGGGATACCGGAGGCTGCGATCTGCCAGGCAGCTTCCGAGCCTGCAAGGCCGCCGCCGATGACGTGGATGGGAGATAGGGTTGTTTTCATGGGCGGCTGAATAGCACGATGGCTCGCCGCTTCCAATCACCTGGGCTCAAAAACGCTAGCATGAGAAACTTCAGAATCAAAAACGGCGCCACCAGGGCGCCGTTTTTATAAGAACGTTCCGTAGACGATTAACGGAACGAGCGGTTGGCGATGTTGCGGATTTCGTAGCGGCTGATGCCGATGTCGGAGAGAGTCTGGTTCGACAGGCTGCCGAGTTCGCTCAGTGTGCGGCGGTAGGAAATCCAGCTCTTGGCAATGCGGATCGGGTTCATGGTGGTATCCTCGGTTCTATCAGGTTTGAGACAGGCTTGATTGCCGTGTCATCGATTGACCTCTATATAGGCGATAGACCGAAAAATGTGCAGTGCAATTAAAAGGCTACTGCTATGCGTTTGTGCACTACGCCGCATAAATAACAGTCGCGACTTAAAATTTAGGCGACAAAAGAGCGGGGTTTGAATGTCTCCGCGCGGGTTGATAAAAGACAAAAAAGAACGCCCGCCGCGGGATCCGCAACGGGCGTTGTAAGGCGATCGCTGATGGCGATGCCAGGGTCTGCTTAGCGACCGGTGGCTTCGCGGGCAACGCGGTGGATGTCAGAACGGTCGATGCCGAGGTCGTGCAGTTCGCGTGTGCTCATGCGGCCGAGTTCGGTAACGGTCTGACGATACTTGCGCCAGTTGTTGTAAGAGCGGGTGATGTTCATAGTAATCCCCTTTCCGAGGGTTTGATCCGCCAGCAACAATCGTTTGTGCTGGCTTCTTTCTACTGAGGCTGAATATAACGCATGCCGCGAAAACCAAAAGCGTCAATGCATCATGCCACCCATGCGCAAGGCGCATTGCTTGCCATTATTTGCACCATGATTGGTTATAAAATGTGCGCAATTGTCGCATTGCCAGAAGCGCGGGGTGCGTGGGTGCAGCGGGAGTGGGTCGCTATTGGCGATTCGCTCGGCGTCGGCTGCCTGGACCTTGTCACGGATGCCCGGAGGCCGGCCTCGTAACTGAAAAGACAATGCCCGCAGCGGGAGGAGCTGTGGGCATTGTTTGCGAGGATCAGCAAGGGATGGGGGAGGATTGCCGATCAATCGGAGCAACCGGGGAGGACGAGCGGCTCCGAAACGTCAGGAACTAGGTCTGCGTATCAGTCAGCGTTCTATCGGATGGCCGGTTCTAGTTGTCCACGCGGGACACTTTAGCGGACATGATCTCCGGCCTTACCGTGCTACAATCGAGTGTCAGGCATGCCGCTGTTGCATATCTGATTGCTCAAATCCGCACTCCATTAGCCGAGTATAATGTAGTGATCCTAACGGAGCGTTAAATTCCCACGCCTCCGGATGTCGTGCAGCGGAAAAGCGAGGCTTGCCAGCATTTGCCACCTGCCATATTCGGTCGCTATAGAGAATGGCGAGGCGGATGGCGCCGGGTGCAGCATGAGGCAGTAATGTATCGCGGCAGACTTCAGAGAGATCTCGGCGGCTGGGTGGAAAAGGGCTTGCTCGAAAGCGACCAGGCAGCTGCCATCATGGCCGATTACGACAGCCGTCCGGCGAGCTTCAGCCTCGGCCGGGTTCTGTCGGTGCTGGCAGCGCTGTTGGTGGCCGCAGCCATCCTGCTGCTGGTGGCTTCCAACTGGGAGGCCATTCCGCGGTTGGTTCGGGTCGGCGGATGCCTGGTGCTGATCTGGGGCTTCTATCTCTCCGGTGCCGCCTTCACGTCGCGCAACCAGCCGTCGCTGGCTGCTGCCATGCTGCTGCTGGCAACGCTGAGCTTTGGCGGCGCCGTGTCGCTGGTGGCGCAGATGTACCATCTCTCGGGCGACGAGATGACCATGGTGTTGATGTGGTTCGGGCTTGCCTGCCTCTCGGCGCTGATGTTTCGCTCCGGCAGCCAGGTCGTGGTTGCCGGCTTTCTCGCCTGGGGCTATTTCGCGCTCTATCTCGAAAATAATCTTTCGAACTGGATCGGCTGGTCGCCCTATGCGCCGCCGCTGATGGCTTCCATCGTGCTGGCGCTGATCTATTATACCGGCGCCACACGAGCGCGGCATCTGGTCTACCTGCTGTTGATTGGCTGGCTGACCTGGATCTATTCCCTGAACGACGGGTTGGGGATGGCGGTGCTCTACACAGCCATCGGGCTTGTCGCCTTCCTGTGCGTCGCCGTTCCGCTTCCGCCGCTCGCGGGGATGCTGCGGACTGCCGGGCCGACGCCAGCCTTCTACACATTCTGCATCGTCGCCATCGGCCTTCTGCTGCTGCATGTGGAGATCGTCAGCGGACCGCGCCTCATTGCGCTCGGTCTTGCGACGCTTGCGATCGCGGTCGGCGCAATTACTCTTTGCGGGCGGGACAACGGCGCGGTGCGCTACACCGGTTATCTGGTGTTTGCCGGCGAGATCCTGTTTCTCGCTTCCGAAACCATCGGCTCGATCATCGGGACGTCGGGCTTCTTCCTGGTGGCCGGGCTCCTGGTTGCGGTCGTCGCCTGGCTGGTGATCCGCGTGGAACGCCGTTTTGCAAGCCCATCGCCGGAGGTCACGCCATGAGCTTTCTGATCGACGCCGCCAGCGAGAGCCGGCCGTTCGCCCGCCGCGCCTATATCGCCGCCATCGCCTTGGCGTTGCTGCAGACCGTTGTGATCGGCACCATGATCGTCAGCCGCGCGACGATCCTGCGAAACGGCTCCGAGGTGCTGCTGAAGGCATCGCCGGTCGATCCGCGCGATCTCCTGCGCGGCGACTACGTCATCCTCAATTACGATATCTCGAATGTGCCGGTGTCGACGCTGGTGGGCGAGCGGCCTGCCGTCGCGGGCGAGCAGACGCTTTCGGTGCGGCTGACAAAGCAGGCCGATGGCTACTGGGGCATCGCCGAATCATCCTTCGTGCCGCTGGCGCCAAAGGACGGCACCGTCGTGCTTGCCAGCAAGCCCTTCGATTATCGCCCGACGGCAGATACCGCGACGATCCGGGTCGATTACGGGATCGAGAGCTATTACGTGCCGGAAGGCGAGGGGCATAGGCTCGAGCAGGCGCCGCTGGGCGGCCGGATGGCCATCTCCGCCCGCGTATCGCCGGCTGGCACGGCACAGATCAAAGCCCTGCTTCTCGACAACAAGCCTGTGTATGAAGAGCCGCTATACTGAGGCTTTTCGAACAAAATCGGGGATTGCCCGATCCTGTCCGCACAACTGTCATTTTTCCTTTGCGCGGTTTGAAACGGGTGATATAGAGACGCCGCGCTCCGGAAGGCCTCATGCGTAGGCATTGCTATGCGGTTTTAGGGACGCGGGTATGGTGAAATTGGTAGACACGCCAGATTTAGGTTCTGGTGCCGCAAGGCGTGGGAGTTCAAGTCTCTCTACCCGCACCAAGGCTGCTTTGCTGCCGGGGGAGGCTGATACAGTCTCATCCGAAGGCTTGCGAGAAGACGCGCCATTTTGCCTCCTGCAAAATGTTTGAGAATTGCATGAAAAGCCACGCCCGGTCGTCGGTCCGGCGTCGTGCTCATTGAAACGAACGGCTGTCTGGGCACCGCCGCTACGAAATGAAGGTTGAGAAAATGCAGGTTATCGAAACGCTGGCTGAAGGGCTGAAGCGCGAAATCAAGGTCGTAATTCCGGCCAAGGACATGGAAGGCCGCATGAACGAGCGCCTTGCAGAGGTTAAGGACAAGGTCAAGATCAACGGCTTCCGTCCCGGCAAGGTCCCGCCAGCGCACCTGAAGAAGATGTACGGCAAGTCGATCATGGCCGATCTCGTCAACGAGATCGTTCGCGACCAGCCGGCGCAGATCCTCACCGGCCGCGGCGAAAAGTCTGCCACCCAGCCTGAAATCGCCATGACCGAAGACAAGGACGAAGCCGAGAAGATCCTCGCTGCCGAAGCCGACTTCGAATTCACGCTGTCCTACGAAGTCATCCCTGCGATCGAACTTAAGCCGGTCAACGGCATCAAGGTCATCCGCGAAGTCGCCGAAATCGGTGAAGACGAAGTGACCGAGCAGATCATGAAGATCGCCGAGAGCGCCCGCACCTACGAGACCAAGGAAGGCGCTGCTGCCGATGGCGACCGCGTTACCCTCGATTACCTCGGCAAGGTCGACGGCGAAGCCTTCGAAGGCGGCAAGGACGAGAACGCCGAGCTGATCATCGGCTCGAACCGTTTCATCCCCGGCTTCGAAGAGCAGCTCGTCGGCGTCAAGGCCGGCGACGAGAAGGTCATCACCGTCACCTTCCCGAGCGAATACCCAGCCAAGAACCTGGCTGGCAAGGAAGCCACCTTCGACCTGACGATCAAGGACGTGGCCTCTGCTGCCGCAACCGAGATCAACGACGAACTGGCAACCAAGCTCGGCCTCGAATCGGCCGATCGCCTGAAGGAAATCGTTCGCGGCCAGATCGAAAGCCAGTACGGCTCGGTCACGCGTCAGAAGGTCAAGCGTCAGATCCTCGACCAGCTCGACGAAATGTACCAGTTCGACACCCCGCAGAAGCTCGTCGAAGCTGAATTCGAAAGCATCTGGCGCCAGATCCAGACCGATCTCGGTGAGAGCGGCAAGACCTTCGAAGACGAAGACACGACCGAAGAAGCAGCCCGCGCCGAGTATCTGAAGCTCGCCGAACGCCGCGTCCGCCTCGGCCTCGTTCTCTCCGAAATCGGCGAAAAAGCCGGCATCGAAGTCAGCGAAGACGAGCTGCAGCGCGCCCTCTACGAACAGCTCCGCCAGTTCCCGGGCCAGGAAAAGGAAATCCTGGAATTCTTCCGTAACACGCCGGGCGCATCCGCCAACCTGCGCGCGCCGATCTTCGAAGAAAAGGTCATCGACCACCTGCTCTCCGAAGTCGACGTGACGGACAAGACGGTCACCAAGGAAGCGCTGCTCGCCGAAGACGACGACAGCACCGAGAAGAGCGAAGGCAAGAAGGCGCCGAAGAAGAAGTCTGCCAAGGCAGAAGCTTCCAAGTCTGAGGCTTCCGAAGCCGAAGCCGAAGAAGCCGCTCCGAAGAAGAAGGCCGCTTCGAAGAAGAAGGCCACCGACGACACCGTCGAGTAATTCTTCGGAACTCTCTGCAAGTTTTGAAGGCCCTGCCGTTCGCGGCGGGGCCTTTTTGCGTTTGGGGCGGCGGGTTGCATGGGGTGTGGCGCGCCCTCTGTCACTGCGTGACATCTCCCCCACAAGGGGGGAGATCAGCCGATAGGTCGCGGTTTTACCAGAAGGGCGTTGTGAGTTCGGTGCGGGTTTTGCGATAGAAAGTTGCCCGGGCCGATCTCCCCCCCTTGTGGGGGAGATGTCACGCAGTGACAGAGGGGGGCGTGCTGGCGCAGGGCCTAACCGACGTCAATCTTGCACCCGGTAAAATTTCTCTTCCCATTTCCCAGGAATAGGAATATATTCCATTTGTCCCGATGTGGCTGTCAGGCGTGGCAGTTTCAGCGGGGCCGGTTTGGGGATGGGGCAGGACGCAGGCTGCTTTTCCGACCGCAGGTACGGTCACCTCCAGGGGAAAAGCGTGGCGAATGGGCTACGACGGACCTCTTGTATGCAGCGATGCAGACGCACCTGTCAGCCGGTCGAATGGGAGCGGCTGGCGGGTGTGGAGGGTCCCACCCGGCGGTGTCAGGCCGGACGGGAGGCGCTGAGAGGTGTCACTTAGAGATTGAACTACCCACTACCACTGCGAGGCAGCTTTCAGCGCCTGTTCCGGACTTTTCGCTCGATCCCACCGATGGCTCCCATCGCGTGGTTTTTTCCGCGATGGTTACGCTCCGCCGGTTTTCAGCCGGTTGAAAACCCTCAAAGCTCCGACTTGATGTCGCCCATGCGGTTGCCGGCATCCAGACCTGCGATCTTGTAGGCTTCGGCCAGCGTCGGGTAGTTGAAGGTGTTCTCGACGAAATACTCTACGGTGCCCTTCAGGTTGAGCACGGCCTGGCCGATATGGACCAGCTCGGTGGCGCCTTCGCCGACAATGTGGACGCCGAGCAGGCGCCGGGTTTTCAAGGAGAAGATCATCTTCAGCAGGCCGGTATCCAGCCCCATGATGTGGCCGCGCGAGGTTTCGCGGAAGCGGGCGATGCCGCATTCGTAAGGGATGCCGCGTTCCTTGACCTCTTCCTCGGTGAGGCCGCAGGTGGAGATTTCCGGGACGGCGTAGATGCCGTAGGGGAAATATTTCTGCGGCTCCTTGGCGATGGCGCCGACGGCGACGCGGGCAGCGATGCGGCCCTGTTCCATCGAGGTCGAGGCGAGGCTCGGAAAGCCGATGACGTCGCCGGCGGCAAAGATGTGCGGCACGCTGGTGGCAAAGGTTTCCGGGTTGACCGAGAGGCGGCCGCGGCTGTCAGCCTCTAGGCCTGCGGCCGGCAGATTGAGCTCGTCGGTGGCGCCCATGCGCCCGGCGGCAAACAGCACCATGTCGGTCACCAGGCGGCGGCCGCTGCCGAGGGTGACCTCGACCTTGCCGTTTTCGAGCTTCTCCACCTTGTCGGCTTTTTGGCCGAGCAGCAGCTTCATGTTGCGGTCGCGAAGCTGGTAGGTGAAATCCTCGACGATCTCCTTGTCGATGAAGTCGAGCATCGTCGATTTCGGATCGAGAAGAGTGACCTGCGTGTCGAGGGATGAGAAGATCGTCGCGTATTCGATGCCGATGACGCCGGCGCCGATGACGATCAGCGAGCGCGGCAGCGTTTCCATCTCGAGGATTTCGTCGCTGTCGAGCACGGTCTGGTGGTCGAACGGCATATAGCTCGGGCGGAAAGGTTTTGTGCCGACGGCAAGCAGGATGCTGGTCGCGGTCGCCCGCACGACCTCGCCGTCGTCCTTGGTGATTTCGATCGTGCGCGGATCGACGAAGCTGGCCTTGCCGCGAACGTGCTGGACGTGATTGCGGGCGAACTGGTGCTCGAGCACCTCGACCTCGTGGTCGAGGGTGATCAGCAGGCGGCGGCGCAGGTCTTCGGCGCTGATCTGCTGCTTGACGCGGTAGGCGCGGCCGTAGAAGCCGCGTTCCCGCCAGCCGGACAGGTTGAGCGCCGTTTCGCGCAGTGTCTTCGAAGGGATGGTGCCGGTGTGGACGGAGACGCCGCCAACGCGCTTGCCCTGCTCGATGACCAGAACCGTCTTGCCGAGCTTGGCAGCCTGAATGGCGCCCCTGCGGCCAGCCGGACCGCTGCCGACAACAATAAGATCGTATTGGTACATCGAATGGCCCCGCAGGATTGAATGCGAATCAGTGGTGCGTCGCACAATATACGCAGTTCAATCGGTACCGGAGCAGTGTTACAGATTGTCTAACGGCGGACAATTACGAATTGGAGAGGCCGAGCCAGGGTTCGAGCTTTTCGAAGGTTTCGTCCATCGGGTAGGCGGCGCTGATCGGCAGCGAGACGTGGCCGTAGATGATCGACATCTGGCCCTCGGCGACCTTCTCCGTGGTCTTGTCGATCGCTGCAAGATAGAGCGCGGTGGCGAGACCCGTGCGGTCGGCGCCGGCCTGGCAATGGATCAGAAGCGGCTTCGGTGCATCGCGCATCAGCTGCACCAGTGTTGCCGCCTGCTCCTGCGTCAGCTCGTGGCGCGAGGACATGCGGAAGTCGATGTGGTTGATACCGAGTTCTTTGGCTTCGGCGACTTCGGCATCGTACCAGCCATGGCCAGCATTCTCGCCGCGCAGGTTGATGATCGTCTTGATGCCATACTGCTTCTGCAGTGCGGCAATCGTGGCGGCGGAAGGCTGCGACGAACGGTAGAGTTCGCCTGAAATGACCGGATGGAAATTCGTGGTGGCGATCATATGAGCATAGAAGCCGCCGATCAGGGCGAGCAGGGGCAGGACCCCATACATGAAAAATCCCCGCGCCATCAGGCGAAGCGATGAAAAACGGCGCGGCGAAGCTGCTGTCAGCATGGTATCTCCGGGCGCCGGCCGGAGCGGCCTGGCGGGGTAAAGCGATCGAACTCCCGCACGTCTCGAGCATCCGGAGATGCCGCGATCTGCAGTATCGCCGTTCTGCCAGACCAGACTGACAGCCACCTGAAGAAACTGTGATGAAATCGTGACTGCGCCCGATGCCACCGGGCGTCAACAAGCCGGGTATTTCCGCCTCAGATCAGCCGCAGCCCCTTGAAGCTCGCATGGCCGTCCTTGCCGATGATGATGTGGTCGTGGACGACGATGCCGAGCGGCTTGGCGGTATCGACGATGGTCTTGGTCATGTCGATGTCGGCGCGCGACGGGGTCGGGTCGCCGGAGGGGTGATTATGCACGAGGATGATTGCCGTCGCCGACAGCTCCAGCGCCCGCTTGACGACCTCGCGCGGATAGACCGGCGTGTGGTCGACGGTACCGCGTCCCTGCACCTCGTCGGCGATCAGCGTGTTGCGCTTGTCGAGGAACAGGATGCGGAATTGCTCCCGGGTTTCGTAGGCCATGGCGCTGTGGCAGTAGTCGATGACGGAAGACCAGGAGGCCAGCACCTTCTTGCCGCGGATCTCGCTTTTCAGCATCCGTTGGGCGACCGAGGCCATCAGCTTGAGATCAAGCGCCACCGCCTCGCCGATGCCATTGACCTCCTGCAGCAGCGCAATCGGCGCTCCCATGACGCCGCCCAGCGTCTGGAAGCGGTCGATCAGCGCCTTGGCGATGGGCTTCGTGTCGCGGCGCGGAATCAGCCGGAACAGCAGCAGTTCGAGGATTTCGTAGTCGGCCAGCGCCGCATCGCCATTTTCCCGGTAGCGGGTCCGCAGCCGTTCGCGATGACCATGGACATGGGCCATGGGGTCGGGCTTTTGAAGCTCGATGGGTTTTCGCATCTGGGCTGTCTTGGCCGGCTGCTCGGCAAAGAACATCCGTTCGTCGAACAGCGCCGGTTCGCTATCGCCCGGTATGGCCTCGCTGTCTGGTGATCTCTCGCCATGTCCGTTTTCCGGACCGGGGCGCTTGGCCATGGTTCACCCTTGATAAGGAGGAAGGCCCGGCCGATCGAGCCCGGCGGGCGACAGCGTAAAGATCTCGCAGCCGGTCGAGGTAACGCCGACGGTGTGTTCGTACTGGGCCGAAAGTGAGCGGTCGCGCGTCACGGCTGTCCAGCCATCGGCAAGCACCTTGACGTGCGGCTTGCCGAGATTGATCATCGGCTCGATGGTGAATATCATGCCTTCGCGCATCTCGGGGCCGTCGCTGGCACGGCCGTAATGCAGGATGTTGGGCGAATCGTGAAACAGACTGCCGACGCCGTGGCCGCAGAAATCGCGCACCACCGAGCAGCGCTCACCCTCGGCATAGGTCTGGATCGCCTCGCCGATGGCGCCGATGCGGGCGCCCGGCTTGACCGCCGCGATGCCGAGCATCAGCGAGTGATAGGTGACCTCCAGCAGCCGTTCGGCCGAACGCTTGATGACACCGACCGGGTACATGCGGCTGGAATCGCCATGCCAGCCATCGAGCACGTAGGTGACGTCGATGTTGACGATATCGCCTTCGCGCAGGCCCTTGTCGTTGGGAATGCCGTGGCAGACGACGTGGTTGATCGAGGTGCAGCTCGACTTGGTATAGCCGCGATAGTTCAGCGTCGCCGGGTAGGCGCCGTGGTCCATGCCGAATTCGAAGACGAAGCGGTCGAGCACGTCGGTGGCGACGCCCGGAACGACAAGGGCAGCCATTTCGTCGAGGCAGCGTGCCGTCAGCTGGCAGGCCTTGCGCATGCCGGCGAAAGCATCGTCTCCGTAGAGACGGATCGCGCCGGTATTCTTCGGCGATGCCGTCGCTGCTTCGATATAGTTCACCATGATATGCCTTCAGTCTAGAATTGCCGTTTGAGTTTGTAGTGCAGCTATGCCGGGTTCGTCCATGGGGATCAATCCTGCGGCCGTGATTTCGAGCGGCGATATCGAGCATTTGAGCGCGAAGGCCTCGACGCCGCGCTGCCGGGCCCTGAGATAGGCGCGGCCGTACTGCGGATCGAGGTCATCGCAGATCCGGAAGCGGCTGCAATCGTCGCGCTGGATGACGTAGAGCATCACCGCCCGGTGACCCAGTTCCACCATGTCACCGAGTTCCTCTAGGTGCTTTGCACCCCTGGAAGTCACCGAATCCGGAAACTCGGCGAGGCCGGGCGTGCGGGCGAAGTGGACGTTCTTGACCTCGACATAAGCTGGTGGCTTGCCGGGACCGGCCAACAGCATGTCGATACGCGAGTTGCGCCCGTATTTCTGCTCGCGGCGCAGATCGGGATAGGTGCCGAGATCGGCGACCAGTCCGGCGCGGATGGCCTCTTCGGCCAGCCGGTTGGGCAACGCGGTGTTGACGCCCACCCGCGTACCGTCAGCCTCGATCAACTCGAAGACATAACGGTATTTACGCGTCTGGCTGTCGTGCTCGGAGAGCCAGATGCGCGACCCCGGCGTCGTCAGGCCGCGCATCGAGCCGGTGTTGGGGCAGAAACCGGTGACGATGCCGCCGCTCTCCAGCTCGGCGTCGAAGAGAAAGCGCTTGTAGCGGGCAATGAGCCGGGCCGGCACGAGGGGGCGTTCGAACAGCATTGCGATACTCTGTGGGGAGATTGGTCCTGGCCGTCAGGTCTTGTTATTCGGGCCAGTCAGGTCTTCTGCATCACGAACGAGCCGGGCGCCGGCTCGAGCGGGACCGGCGAATGGCTGCCGGGGATGCGGGGGGCGGCCCTTGTCGCATCGAGTGTCTCGATCCACGTCTGCCAGTGCGGCCACCAGGAGCCGGCGGTCTCCCTGGCGCCGGCCATCCAGCCGTCGAAGTCTTCGCCCGAAGGACCCTCGGACCAGAACTGATACTTGCGCCTTTCCGGCGGATTGACGATGCCGGCGATATGGCCGGAGCCGGCGACCACGAAGTCGACCGGGCCGCCGAAGAACGAGCCGCCCAGGTAAACCGATTTCGCCGGCGCTATGTGATCGTCTCGGGTGGCGAGATTGTAGACGGGGATGGTGACGTCGTTGAGCGACAGCGTCTTGCCATCGATCACCATGCGACCTTGGCTCAAAGTGTTGTCGAGGTAGCAATTGCGCAGGTAGAACAGGTGATTGGCCGCTGCCATGCGGGTCGAATCGCCGTTCCAGTAGAGCAGGTCGAAGGGCAGGGGTTCCTGGCCCTTCAGGTAGTTGTTGACGAAATAGGGCCAGATCAGCTCCGAGGCGCGCAGCATGTTGAAGGCCGTCGCCATCTTCGAGCCGTCGAGATAGCCGGATAGGCTCATCTGTCGCTCCAGCGCCTGCAACTGCTCCTCGTCGACGAAGACCTTGAGATCGCCGGCATGGGTGAAGTCGACCTGCGAGGTCAGCAGCGTCAGGGATTTGACGCGCTCGATGCCTTCAGCCGCATGCAGCGCCAGTGCCGACGACAGCAGCGTGCCGCCGACACAATAGCCGATCGCGTTCACCTCGGTTTCGCCGGTCGCATCTTCGATCGCGTCCAGTGCGAAGTCTATACCTTCGTGAATGTAGTCTGCCCAATCCTTCTCCGCATGGCGGGCATCCGGGTTGACCCAGGAAATGACGAAAACCGTGTGGCCCTGGTCGACGCACCACTTGATGAAGGACTTTTCCGGGTTGAGGTCGAGGATGTAGAACTTGTTGATCCAGGGCGGGCAGATCAGCAGTGGACGTTTGAAGACCGTCTCGGTTGCCGGCTCGTACTGGACGATCTGGCAGAGCTCGCTCTCGGCCACCACCTTGCCTGGTGTCATCGCCAGGTTGCGGCCGATGGCGAAGTGGCTGAGATCGGTCTGGCGCAGCTTCAGGTCGCCGCCGCCGGCACCGATGTCCTCGGCCAGCATCTTCATGCCACGCACAAGGTTCTCCGCATTCGAGGCGACGGTCTCGCGATAGAGCTGCGGGTTGGTGGCGATGAAATTGGCGGGCGAAATCGCCGCCATGATCTGCCTGACATAGAACGATGCCTTGTGGCGTGTATGGGCGTCGAGCCCCTCGGCCTCAGTCACCAGCGTGTCCGCCCAGTCGGAAGTCACGAGGTAGGTCTGGCGCAGGAAGTCGAAGAAGGGATTGCTCTGCCAGTCGTCGCCGGAGAGCCGCTTGTCCTTGATCGGCGCCTGCGGCGGCGGTTCGCTCGGCGGTTCCGACAGCCGCTGCATCGATTGCGTCCAGAGGCCGAAATAGCCGGACAGCAGCTTGGTCTGCGCCTCGAAGCTGCGCTGCGGGTCGGACATCCAGTAATCTGAGACGGTCGACAGCGTCTTGACCATATCGGTCATCGAATCATTGCCTTCGATCCGCTCGCCCCGTTCGCGCGGGGCCAGCCAGGCGGACGCAGCCTTGCCGAGATTCTGCAGGGCACGGGCGAAATTCAACGCCATCGTCTCCGGATCCTTGACGATATAGGGATCCGCCGATGCCGCGTCGAACGCGGATTTGGCCGGTTCGCCCTTGCTATCGTCCCGTTTGCTGTCGCTCACGCGTCATTCTCCGGCGGCGGTGCTGCTCTCATTTCCGTTTGTACATCGCCCGGGAAATGGAATACAAGTTCCAATGACAGGCACGCCTGCTCTTGCTTTGCTGCGGCGACGAATTTAACAGTCGTTCCGGGCAATGCGGGACCGGGCAGGATAATGATGATAGGCAGCGGCATAGTGGCAAGTTTCTACCGGTATTCCGTGGTCTTCGGGCTCGTTGCGCTGACACTGACCGGCTGCAAGACCATTGCCGAAAAGCAGGCGGAAGACGCCCGCAAGCGTGCAGCCCCGACTGCCGTGGTGATGAAGACAGGCAAGGGCGAACCCGCCGTCAAGACTCTCGAATACGGCAAGGACGGCTATCCCACCTTCAACGGCCCGCTCACGTCCGCCAACGTCCAGATCGCCGATCCGCAGGCGCTGGATATCCGCAAGCAGCTGACGGCCGCCGGCGCTGCGCGCGATTCCGGCGCGCTGACGCAGGCGCAGTACGATGCCAAGGTCGCGGAAATGCGCAAGCTGGCTGCCGAACAGAAGCAGACGCTCTCGGATCTCCAAAAGTAACCTTGCGCAAAAGCCCATTTGCACGCAAAGGGTTCAATCAAGAAGCGTTTGCATGTATCGTTCGGGTTTGAGGCGGCAAGTGTGCCGTGCTCGCCCCAAATTCACCGCATCACTCGCGTCAAACGAGAATATGGCGCCGCGATCCTGAGGTTCGTATCGCGGCTACCCGGAGACACACGAACTTCATTGCCGCCTCGATCACCGCCGTCCCATGGGGAAAGAAATGGAAGAGTTTCATAAAGTCCGTCGCCTGCCGCCGTACGTCTTCGAACAGGTCAACCGTTTGAAGGCCAGCGCACGAGCGGGCGGTGCCGACATTATCGATCTCGGCATGGGCAACCCCGATCTGCCGACACCGCAGTCGATCGTCGACAAGCTCTGCGAAGCCGTCCAGGATCCGCGTACCCATCGCTACTCTTCGTCGAAGGGTATCCCGGGGCTGCGCCGTGCGCAGGCCGGCTATTATGCCCGTCGTTTCGGCGTCAAGCTCAACCCGGATACGCAGGTCGTGGCGACGCTCGGCTCGAAGGAGGGCTTTGCCAACATGGCCCAGGCGATCACCGCGCCCGGCGACGTGATCCTCTGCCCGAACCCGACCTATCCGATCCATGCCTTCGGCTTCCTGATGGCGGGCGGCGTTATTCGCTCGATGTCGGTCGAGCCGGACGAAAGCTTCTTTCCGCCGCTGGAGCGGGCCGTCAAGCACTCGATCCCGAAGCCGATCGCGCTGATCCTCAACTATCCGTCCAATCCGACCGCCTATGTCGCGACGCTGGATTTCTACAAGGACGTCATCGCCTTCGCCAAGAAGCACGACATCATCGTTCTGTCGGATCTCGCCTATTCGGAAATCTATTTTGACGACAACGCCCCGCCGCCTTCGGTCCTCGAAGTGCCCGGCGCTATCGATGTCGCCGTCGAGTTCACCTCGATGTCGAAGACCTTCTCCATGCCCGGCTGGCGCATGGGTTTTGCCGTCGGCAACGAGCGCCTGGTTGCAGCGCTGACGCGTGTGAAATCCTACCTCGACTACGGCGCATTCACGCCGATCCAGGTGGCGGCGACCCATGCGCTGAACGGCGACGGCTCCGACATTGCCGAGGTGCGCTCGATCTACAAACGCCGCCGCGACGTGCTGGTCGATAGCTTTGGCAAGGCCGGCTTCGAAATTCCACCACCGGCCGCAACGATGTTCGCCTGGGCAAAGATCCCCGAGAAGTTTCGCCATCTCGGCAGCCTGGAGTTCTCCAAGCTGCTGGTCGAGAAGGCCGACATCGCGGTTGCGCCCGGCATCGGTTTCGGCGAGATGGGTGACGACTATGTCCGCATCGCGCTGGTGGAAAACGAACACCGCATCCGACAGGCGGCGCGCAATCTGAAACGCTTTCTATCGACGGCAGACGAGACCATGCACAACGTGATCTCGCTCAACGCCCACCGCTAACTTCAAGGGCAGCCGCCATGCGGCTGCCGCTTCGTGACATATCAGGATCGATCATGGCAGATGCCCTCAAAATCGGCATTGCGGGCTTGGGCACCGTTGGTGCCTCGCTTGTCCGTATCATTCAGAGCCGCAGCGCCGAGCTCACGGCCACCTGCGGCCGCCCGATCAGGATCGTCGCCGTCTCGGCGCGGGATCGCAGCAAGGATCGCGGCATCGATCTTGATGGCGTCGAGTGGTTCGACGGTCCGGTCGATCTCGCGCACAAAGCCGATATCGATGTCTTTGTCGAATTGATCGGCGGTTCCGAGGGCGCGGCCAATGCATCGGTGCGCGCGGCGCTGGCTCGCGGTCTGCATGTGGTTACCGCCAACAAGGCGCTGCTCGCCTATCACGGCGTCGAATTTGCCGAGATCGCCGAGGAGAAGGGCACGCTGCTGAACTTCGAAGCGGCCGTCGCCGGCGGCATTCCGGTCATCAAGGCCTTGCGCGAGTCGCTCACGGGCAACACCATTTCGCGCATCTACGGCATCATGAATGGCACCTGCAATTACATCCTGACACGGATGGAGAAGGAAGGCCTGTCATTTGCGGATTGCCTGAAGGAAGCCCAGCGGCTCGGCTATGCCGAGGCTGACCCGGCCTTCGACATCGACGGCAACGACACGGCGCACAAGCTGGCGATCCTGACGACGCTCGCCTTCGGCAACCGGCTTGCCGCCGACGATATCTATCTCGAGGGCATCTCCAACATCTCCATCGAGGATATCCGCGCGGCTGCCGATCTCGGCTACCGGATCAAGCTGCTCGGCGTTGCCCAGCGCACCGAGACCGGCATCGAGCAGCGCGTCCATCCGACCATGGTGCCGCTCGATTCGGTCATTGCCCAGGTCGACGGCGTGACCAATGCGGTGGCCATCGAATCCGATATTCTCGGCGAACTGCTGATGGTCGGCCCAGGCGCCGGCGGCAATGCCACGGCATCGGCCGTGCTCGGCGACATCGCCGACATCGCCAAGAGCCAGCCCGGCACGCAGCGCGTTCCCGTGCTTGGCCATCCCGCCAAGTCGCTCGAGCCTTACCGCAAGGCGCAGATGCAAAGCCACGAGGGCGGCTATTTCATTCGCCTCAGCGTGCAGGACCGCACCGGCGTGTTTGCCAGCATTGCCGGCCACATGGCGGAAAACCATATTTCGCTGGAATCGATCGTCCAGCGCTCCAAGCAGCACGTCTCGCCCTCCGACCAGCAGACCATCATACTCGTCACCCATGCGACCATGGAGGATTCGGTGCGCAAGGCGGTGGCGGCGATCAAGACCGATGGCTATCTGGTCGGCGAACCGCAGGTCATCCGCATCGAGCGTCCGAAGCACGAGCAGTGAGGCAACCGCAATTTCCGTGGACGCGCCTCCTGCTTGCGATAATCTGCACCGAAAGCACGCGAAGCCGCTCCCTGATGGCGGGCTTCGGCGGATGAAAGAACGGATCCGGCCAATCTGATGGGACCGATCAAAGCGGCAGACCCGGTACAGCGGGCATTTCTGGGGGTGGAACGTTCGGCCGGCGGTAACCGCTGGGTATCGCGGCTCGACCAAGCGGGCCAGAACCGGGCGCTGGCGATGGCCCAGACCCACGGCATGGCCGACCTGATTGCCCGCGTGCTTGCCGGCCGTGGCGTCGGTCTCGACGAGGCTATGGCCTTTCTCGACCCCACTATCCGCGGCCTTATGCCCGACCCGCACCGGCTGACGGATTGCGAGAAGGCGGCCGAGCGGCTGCTGCAGGCGGTCAAGACCGGCGAGAGTGTCTCTGTATTCGGCGACTACGATGTCGACGGTGCAGCCTCCTCGGCGCTGATGTACAAATTCCTGCGGCACTTCGACGTGCCCGCGACCATCTATATCCCCGACCGGATCTTCGAAGGCTACGGCCCGAACCCGACAGCCATCAACCAGCTGATCGACAACGGTGCCCGGCTGATCGTCACCGTCGACTGCGGCTCGACCAGCTTTGAATCGCTCGACGCTGCCAAGGCGCGGAACATCGACGTCGTCGTCATCGACCACCATCAGGTCGGCGACGCGCTGCCGCATTGCCATGCGCTGGTCAATCCGAACCGGGAGGACGATCTGTCGGGGCAGGGGCATCTCTGCGCTGCCGGCGTGGTCTTCCTGGTGCTGGTGGCGACGTTGCGGCTGCTGCGCCAGTCCGGCGATCTCCGGGCCGGCAATATCGACCTGCTGGCATGGCTCGATATCGTAGCGCTCGCCACCGTCTGCGACGTGGTGCCGCTGAAGGGGCTGAACCGCGCCTATGTGGTCAAGGGCCTGCTGGCCGCTCGCCATCAGTCCAATCCGGGGCTGGCGGCGCTGTTCCGCAAGGCCGGGCTCGGCGGACCCGTTACGCCCTACCATTTCGGCTTCATGATCGGCCCGCGCATCAACGCCGGCGGACGTATCGGCGATGCCGCGCTCGGTAGCCGGCTACTGACATTGGAGGATGCATCGGAAGCCGACGTCATTGCCGAGAAGCTCGACGAGCTCAACCGCGAGCGCCAGGCGATGGAAGCCGTCATGCTGAAGGAGGCCGAGGCGGAAGCGCTGGCCGAATATGGCAACGGCGAGGGCGCCGCCGTCATCGTCACTGCCCATGACAACTGGCATCCGGGCATCGTCGGGCTGATATCGTCGCGGCTGAAGGATTCGTTCCGCCGACCGGCCTTCGCCATCGCCTTTGATTCGCAGGGCAAGGGTACCGGCTCCGGCCGTTCGATCAGCGGCTTCGACATGGGCAAGATGGTGCGCGCCGCCGTCGATGCCGGGCTGCTCGTCAAGGGCGGCGGTCATGCGATGGCTGCCGGCCTGACGGTCGAACGCGCCAATCTCGGCAAGCTGCGGACATTCTTTGCCGAGCGGGCCGAAAAACAGGTGTTCGGGCTCGTCGCCGATTCGACGTTGAAGATCGACGGGGCGCTCGGGGCGAGCGGCGCAACGGTCGAACTGGTCGATCAACTGGAGACGGCGGGCCCCTTTGGCTCCGGCCACCCGCAGCCGATCTTTGCCATCCCCAGCCATCGCCTGCGCGATTCGCGACTGGTCGGGCAGAACCATATCAAGGTGACGCTGGAAGCGATGGATGGCGGCCGTCTGGAAGGCATTGCGTTCCGCGCCGCGGAAACGCCGCTCGGCGACCTGCTGCTCGGCTCTCGCGGGGCACAGCTGCACGTCGCGGGAACGCTGGGTGCCGACCACTGGCAAGGCGCCCGCCGCGTCCAGCTCCGGGTCACGGATGCCGCCAAGGCGCCGTGACGCAGGTTGCCTGCCGCGAGGCAGCGGTACTGTTGGGATCGACAGAGTTGGTGTTAAGTGAAATTGGCGATGAGAAGTCGCTCAATATCATCGATAGCGACCGGAACAACACTACACTATAGCTTATGTCTGCTCGAGCGGATCGGAAGTAAACGATGTCGGTGGATGAAAAGAATTTTGACTTAAAGGTCAGAGCAGCTGAAAGAGCTCATGACAATCTCCAAAAGCAAGCAGAGACTTGTTTGGGCCAAATTGAGGCCTTCTCCATCGCCGCGATGCGGGCTCCGGCTCTTGCTTCAGCTGGAGGCATTGCAGCAGCGCTTGCGTTTTATAGCACTAACCACCAGTTGATTTCAAAATCCGAAATCGCTGCACAGGCGTTTGCGAACATTCTATTGTGGCTCCTGATCGCTTTGTTGATCACGATATTGGCGCCAGCTTTGGCATACTTCAGTCAGCTCGCCTATCTCAATCAAACCTTCCACCAGACAAAGTCATTCGAACCACCTTTCGTAATTCCAAGTCGCAAAAGCGACATGTTTGCACGAACGGGAAATTTTTTTAGGTGGTCATGTGTAATTGCAGTTGTGGCATCAATTATATGCACCGCATGCGGAGGATATTGTCTAACTCGTTTGATCACGGCTATGTCCTAAAGTTACATATATTTCAGGACATATCGGCGAGTTTTCGCTCATTTCTGCTGCGGCAGCAACGGCACCTAAAGGCGCCATAGCAGCCAAATTAAGTGAAAACGCAAAATCATCATTTGGTAAGGGAAAAGCAGTGGTACGCCCTAGGGGAGTCGAACCCCTCTTTACAGAATGAAAATCTGTCGTCCTAACCGATAGACGAAGGGCGCAATCACTGTGGCGCCCTTATAGTCAGGCCATTCCGATCCCGCAAGCGCAAAATCGTCATAAATCCACAATGAAAAGCGGATTTTTGAGAGGCGTTTGAAGGCCCGCGATTTGCCATGCGTAACAGGCCTCGGGGACATGAGCGCTCGTTGCGGCAAGATAATCCGATGTTCTGACGGCAAGGGCGATCACCAGAAAACAAGTGCTCACAGCTGCCGCCATGGCAAACATTGGTCATCACTGAAAAGGAAGAACAAGTGGTACGCCCTAGGGGAGTCGAACCCCTCTTTACAGAATGAAAATCTGTCGTCCTAACCGATAGACGAAGGGCGCATAACTTGTGGCGCCCTTATAGGGGGGCGTTTCAGATCCTGCAAGCCGGGAATTTGTTTTTTCCCGAAAAAAATCGAGCTCTATATTGTCGTTCCGGCATGAAGCGATTAACGGGCGGAAACAGCGGGTTGCAGGGGCTTTCGGATGTCGTTGCAGGTGTGCGGGGCGCAGGCTTTGACCGGGCAGCAGGCTACTTCAGCGAGGCTTCCATGCCCGGCGTCAAGGTCACGCCCGGTGGTAGGGTAACGCCTTGCGGCAGGGTCAGGCCGGAGGAGGACGGCGGCATCATCGAGTTTGCAGGAGTGCTCTTGCCGCCCGACGCAAGATTGCGCGCCATCATCAGCGCTTCCTGGCTATCGAGATGCCTGCCCTTCGAACCAGGGGCCGGCAACACGTGGGAAGGTGTTGCGTCCGCAGTCGGTCGGGTCGCGGAGGCAGATGCCATCCTGGGCGCACTCTGGGGCATCGCATTCGAGGACTGGCCGGATGGCGGCGCCATCATGGGCTGCTGTTGCTGCGGCTGTGGCTGCGTCTGCTGCATCGCGCTTCCCGGTGGCAGGGCGTAAACGTTGCGCAAGGCCGGCGCCGCATAGGCCGAGACGGGTGCCAGCGTGCCGTCTGGGTTGACGGCGATGGGTGGCGGGGCCGCGTATATGCTGGATCGGTTGGCATTGACCGCCGTCGGCTGGGTGATCAGGCCGCCGATATTGGCGGGCTCGGTCGGCGCCTGTGATGCGGGCATCGGCGCGTTGGGGAACAGGCCGGTCGCTGATTGCTGGGCTACCGTCTGCTGGCCTGAGCCGGTGCGGACCTGCGGGTCGCGATATGTGCCCGGTTTCTGGCCCTGTGCCTGCGCCTTGGCGTTCAGTTCTGCGGCGAGTTGTTCGCCCGGCGTCCGCATGACCACTTCCGGCGCGGGTTCGGCCGCATCGGCGACCTGCTGTTCCTTGGCTTTCCTGGCCGAGGTCGTCATGCATCCCGACAACATCGCGAGGCATAACGCGGCTGTCGTCGCGCGGAGCAGGAACTGTCTGCTTGAAGTCGTCTGCACTGTGCCCAAAGGATCGGTCCCCCGCGTTGGCTCTCGAGAAGCACCGCTGTCCAGGAGGGACGACGCCGTGGATCCGCCGGCGGGAGAGAGACAAGGCCGCGACGATTCGATGCGTGATGCTTCGATAGCCGGACCATGCTGGCGCGCTTGCCCGTCGGCAAGGGCGAAGATGGCTTGCAGGTCGTCATTCGACTTTCCTGCAAGCCTCGGGAAAGCCTGGGGCTACCAGACGCCCGTGTTGGTCATCGAAGCCCAGGGCTCAGCGCTCGGCAGGTTGTCGCCCTTCTGGAGAATCTCGATGGAAATGCCGTCCGGCGAGCGCACGAAGGCCATGTGACCGTCGCGGGGCGGACGGTTGATGATGACGCCTGCATCCATCAGTTTCTGGCATGTCGCATAGATGTCGTCGACCTCATAGGCGAGGTGACCGAAGTTGCGGCCGCCGTCGTAGTCCTCGGTGTCCCAGTTGTAGGTGAGCTCGAGGCAGGGCGACATATGCGTGCCGGCATGGTCGAGATCGTCGCGGGCTGCGAGAAACACCAGGGTGAACCGCCCCTTCTCGTTCTCGTAGCGACGGATTTCCGTCATGCCGAACAGCGTCGTGTAAAAGTGCAGCGCGGCGTCGAGATCCTTCACCCGGACCATCGTGTGGAGATAACGCATTCTATTTCCTTTCTAATGTGAATGGGTCCAGTCTTATCTGTACCAACGCCAGCCCCAGGCAAGTGTAGCGGCTCAAATCAGCGTCAGGGAATAAACAAAACAGGACTTGCGCTTTTCCGTTACCAAGATGTTAATCTTGATTTCGAGAATCAGTTAACCGTAACAGCGTAACGTGTATCCAAGGGGCTGGCGAAGATGGGTGACAGGACTTCATCGACTGAAATTGCCGACTTTGAGGATCTGGCGGGTGAAGCCGTCGATCTCATCGAGATCACCGGGCTGGTCAAGTGGTTCGACGTTGCCAAGGGCTTCGGTTTCATCATTCCGGACAATGGCATGCAGGACGTGCTGCTGCACGTGACGTGCCTGCGCCGCGACGGCTACCAGACGATCCTCGAGGGAACGCGGATTGTCGCGCTGATCCAGCGCCGCGAGCGTGGCTACCAGGCCTTCAAGATCCTTTCGATGGACCAGTCGACCGCGCTGCACCCTTCGCAGATGCCGGCAGCCCGCACCCATGTCCAGGTCACCGCCACCAGCGGTCTCGAGCGTGCTATCGTCAAATGGTTCAACCGTACCAAGGGTTTTGGCTTTCTGACGCGAGGCGAGGGGACGGAGGACATCTTCGTCCACATGGAAACCTTGCGCCGTTTCGGCCTCACCGAGCTTCGGCCGGGACAGGTGGTGCTTGTACGCTTCGGACCGGGCGACAAGGGCATGATGGCAGCTGAAATCCATCCGGATACGCCAAGCCCGGTAGGCAGGTCGCACTGATGGCCATGCGTCTCGCATCTCTCCTGAAAAGCGCCCCTCTGGCGCTTTTTTTGGCTTTCTCCGGTCATGCAGCAACAGCCGATGCCGCAGATGTCGTCAAGCAGGCGCCGCATTTTGCGAGCGAGACGCTGACGATCACCGGCAAGACGGGCACAGCGCATACGTTCACCGTAGAGGTTGCCGTCAGCGGTCCACAGCGCGAATACGGCCTGATGTTTCGTCGCCAGATGGCTGCCGACCACGGCATGCTGTTCGATTTCGACAAGGCGCAGCATGTGCAGATGTGGATGGAAAATACCGTCCTGCCGCTCGACATGCTGTTCGTCGACACGGCAGGCGGTGTGACGCATATTGTCGAGAACGCCGTGCCCTATTCGCAGACGATCATCGATTCCGGCGGGCCGGTGAAATACGTGATCGAACTGAACGGCGGCATCGTGAAGAAGCTCGGCCTTGCCGTCGGCGACAAGGTTTCAAGCCCGACGATTGCCAAGCGCTGAGGCGATAGATGCGCCGCGCGATACGACGCATCCGGATTAATGCAACAGATTACGGGTTGAGTTCGGCGATGTCACCGTGCTTTGCCAGCAGGCGCGGCGAGGTCATGTCACCGGTCTCCTCGTCGACGGTGACGGCATAGGCGGCAACGCCGACGAATCGCTCAGACATGGCAGCCGCGATCTTTTCCGCGCTGGCGGCGTTGGAAGCCTGGCGCATTTCGCCGGGAGCCAGGCCATTGCGGACCTTCTTGTATGGAATGATGATGAATTTTTCCGCCGCCATGATGTATGCCCTTTAATTTGTTCTCAAAATGTTCTTGTTGGCCTGCGAAGTCAAGGGCGAGGGCTATGCGGTGGCGCCGTCTGTCACTCCACGGCGGTCCCGTGTTTCCGGCGCAATGCTGTGGCGACCGTAGATGAAGATCGCGAGAGCAATCGCCGCAACGCCGCCATGCACCCAATAGGCCAGCGGGTAGCCGCCCTCCGATGTCAGCCAGCCGGCGACGACGTTGCTGAGCGAGGCGCCGATGCCCTGCACCGTCATGACGGCGGCAAGGCCGACGTTGAAGCGCCCGCTACCGGACAGGATGCGCTCCGCAGCGATGGGCGTGGCGATGCCGATCAGCCCGGCGCCGATGCCGTCCAGCACCTGGACCGGGAAGATGACGGCGAATTCGTGGAAACTGCCGGCGATGGCGCCGCGAATGGGGAGGGCGCAGAGAGCAAGGATGAATACCGTGGCAAGGCCGAAGCGACGGATCAGAAACGGTGCGGCAAGCGCCATGACGATCATCGACAGCTGCGAGACGCCCGTGGTGATGGCTGTTGTCCGGAAGGGGGTGCCGAGCTGCAGAGAGAAGTCCTGGGCAATCAGGCGGCTGATCGGCGCATTGCCGAAATGGAAGACCAGCAATGTCACCGCCAGCAGCACTAGCCCCTTGGTGCCGATGAGAACGTTGTACCCGGAGGGCTGGTCCTTGCCGTCGCCGTCTTCCGAGCCGAGGCCACGGGCAACCCTGTTGTCGATCTTGTCCGGGTCGATCGCCAGCACCGCGATGATGGTTGCTACCGCCGTGACGACCATCAGCACGATGATGCCTGTGAGGCCGAAGAACACCGAGGCTGCATAGACGCCGGCGAGCGATACGACGTTGCCGGCGTGGTTCCAGAACTCGTTGCGCGACACCTGGCGTGAAAACGCCCTCTGGCCGACCAGACCGAGCGTCAGTCCCATCAGCGCCGGGCCGACGACGGCACCGACGACGGCGGTGGCCGACTGGCCGCCGAACACCGAAAAATCACCGGGACTGACCAGCGTCCACACGGCGGCTGCATTGATCAGCACGACGGGCAGGATGATCAGCATTCGCTTGTGGCTGGATGCATCCACCCAGGCGCCGAACAGCGGCGTTGCCACCATGCCGAGGATGCCGCCGAGGGTGGCTATGAACCCCAGCGTCATCGGGCTCCAGCCGTTGGTCGCAAGGAACCCATCGAGAAAGGGCCCGAGCCCATCGCGGGCATCTGCGAGGAAAAAATTGAGAAACGCCAGCGCCACGAGCGAACGGCCGGAGAGGCCGGTTTTCGATGATGTCTGCATTCGCACCTCCGGATGGGCCGTGGCTGCACCAGCCGATGGCGTTGATAGCTCAAGAGTTCCAGCGAATTATATATTTGCTGTCTCTTGTAAAGCGGCAACCAACACACGGTAGAAATAATGGTTCCCTGCTGATCTCATTTTACAGGCGGCCACAGCCGCAGGGTCACGGAGGCGGCAAACAAAGTGAACCCAAAAATGGGCCCCAGAATGACACACGGATAGGTTATATGGTCTGATATCAAGTCAACGGGACTTCACATTCAATCCGTTTCGCGTCATGGTAGAGTAATGGATAGTCAAATTTCGCCCAAAACCACAGAAGAAGACCACGAACGCGCGACCGATTGCGCGAGCGCGATGGAGATCGCTTTTGCGCGCCTCGTTGCCGAGGCAAGTGCAGCTGGCTGGCGTGAGATGGAAGTGGCGGTCATTCTCGCCGACATCGCCGACGACCATGTCCTGCGGCTCGCCAAGAAATCCAGGCGTGGAAAATTCAACTGACGAAAACGATGTCGGCAGCGGTTCGGTGATCGCTGCCGACGTTTATCTGCCTATTGCATCTGCGGCTTCTTGAGAAAGCTGCCGCGATCCGCGGATTTTACACGCAGCCAGGCTTCGCGGCCGTCGCGCAGCACGCGCATCGGGATCTCGGCGCCAGCCGGTCCGCTCTTCCAGACCTGACGGTAGAAATCTGCCAGCCCATCGACTTCCGCATCGCGGATTTCCGAGATGATGTCGCCGGGACGCAGGCCTGCTTCCGCAGCCGGTCCGCCTGGAGCCACATTCATCACCACGACTTCACCGTTGTTCTCTGCCGAAAAAGCGCCCAGCCACGGACGTGGGGGCTTGTCGATCTGGCCGCGGTTCAGCAGGTCGTCGAGTATCGGCTCCAGGAGGTTGATCGGCACGACCATGTTGATATCGGCGACCTTGCCGCCTTGGCTCATCTGCAGCCGCAGAGAGCCGATGCCGAGCAGTTTGCCGTGTTCGTCGATCAGGGCAGCACCGCCCCAGGACGGGTGGGCCGGCGAGATGAAGATCGCTTCCTCGAGGAGATATTCCCAGTAGCCGGCGAATTCCTGCTTGGCGACGATTTTCGACGACACCGCATTGCCGAGGCCATCTGCGAGCACGACCGCATCTCCGAGCTGCGTGGCGGTCGCATCGCCGATCGGCAGAGCCGGTACGTCGAGGGGGCCGAGCGCCTGGACGAGCCCGAAGCCGGTCTCCTGATCGAAGGCGAGGGCGTGCGCCGGGACGACCTTGCCATCCCTGCGCGTCAACCAGACTTCTTCCGCCTCGGTGATGAGATAGCCGATCGTCAGCACCAGGCCGTTGTCGCGAATGACGACGCCGCTGCCCTCGCGGATGGTTCCAAGCGTCGAGGCGGTGAAGGCGTCCTCGGCAATGCTGGAGCGTAGGGCGACTATGGATGGCAGGAGTTTTTCAATTGGCACGGGCTTATCCTCGCGGCAGTCTGTTGGTCGGGGGAGCACGAGGACGCTGCGCGGTCGGTCAGATCCCGGACCTTAAGGTATGAAGGAGCAATGCCTGCTGCAAGAGCCCGCTGCCGGTTTGTGACACGGCGCCATGTCTGAATGATAATGGTGCGGGCACACCACTGGCGGCTGAGACTAGTAGACGCGGGCCGCCAGAGCGTGCAGCGTCGCGGTAAGCTTGGTCGTGTCGTAGGGCTTTGAGAAGAAGATGCTGCGTGCCGGCATTATGACCTCTTCGGCAGTGGCATGGCCGGAGGTGATGATAATGTCGATCGGAGGCCAGCGGTCGCGGATGGCGGCGGCAAGCAACATCCCATTCATGCTACCTGGCATGTCGATATCCGTAAAAACGATGCGGATGTCGGTCCTGGTTTCGAGGATATGCACCGCCTCGTCTGCATCGGTCGCCTCGATCACTTCGAAGCCGGCCCGCTCAACCAGATCTGCCGCCATCATCCGCAAAAGCGGTTCATCCTTGACGACGAGAACGATTTTCTTGGTCGGCGATGTCTCTGCCATCTGTCAGTTCGCCCTTTGGAGCTGTGAAAGCGCGGCGGTCATTTCGACCGAGTAGCCCAGGCTTGAGTAACTCTGCGTAACGCCGCCTGTTCCCATGAAGCCGCGTTTAATCAGCCTTGAACCAAAACCGGTGCGTGTAGGCTCTGTCACCGGCGGGCCGCCACTCTCCGTCCACCGCATCGTCAGCACGCGGTTGCCGTTGCTCTCAAGCACCTGCCACTCGACCGCGACACGGCCGTCCTCGTTCGAAAGGGCACCGTACTTCATGGCGTTGGTCACCAGCTCGTGGAACAGCAGCGACACCGACAGAGTGCTGCGCGGACCGAAATTGATGGACGGCCCGTGCACGTCGATCCGCTCGGTGACACCGAGGGTTTCGGCAGTCCGCATGAGGACTGCGCCGATGTCCGCCCCGTCGCTGTCCTGGGTGATAAGCGAATCGTGGGCGGAGCTAAGTGCGTATAGCCGGCGCTCGAAATTGCGAACATGCTCCTGCTCGATGATCGGCCGCAAGGTCTGCGAGGCGATCGCCTGGACCATCGCGAATGTGTTCTTCAGGCGATGGCCGATTTCGCGGTTCAGCACATCCTGGTCGGATTCCGCCTGGAGCCTGGCGATAGCAAGATGCATGCGGTCGCCAAAACTGCGCACGAAGTCGATTTCCTGCTGCGTCCACTCGTGCGGTCTGTCGTGGTGGACGAAGACGGCCAGCTTGAACTGTCCGTGGTCGAAGACCGGCAGGTTGACGAGGACATGGATGCCGATATCGAGCAGCGCTTGTGCCCTGTGGCGGGTACGCGGGTCGGTCGCGACATCGGTGACGATAACCGTCTGACCTGCCTTCAGCTCATCGACGAAATCGCCGTAGTCGCGGAAATGGTGGAGACCGGCGAGGCTGGCAACGCCGGGCGCTCGCCATTCCGGCTGGATCATCAGGGTTTCGGCGACGACGTCGACCAGCCCGAAACCGGCACGGCTGGCGTCCAGCGCCTTGGCCATCAGGTCGGAGGCTGCCAGCGCCATCGATTCGATGTCGTCGAGTTCGCGCAGCCGGTCGCCGAGATCGAGCAGCGCCTGGACGCGCGCCGCATCCCGCTTCAGCGACGTGACGTCCTGGACCATGCCGAACATGGTGATCGGCTTGCCGTCGGCGTCGTACTGGTACTTGGCGTGGCGGGAGATCCATCGCGTCCCGTGGTTTGCCGTCTGGATGCGGTATTCGACTTCGACAGGCGCTGCCCCATTCCTGCGGGTCGCCTCGTTCGACTGTATATGGCGGTCTTCCGGCACGACCATCGACTCGAACAGCGAGGTCGGATGGACGTCGGCGGGGGGCACGTCGAAGATGCGGCAGAACTCGTCGGAGGCGCGCACCTGGCTTGTGGCAATATCGATTTCGAAGGTGCCGATGCGTCCGGCCTGCTGGGCGGCGACGTTCTTGTTGGCGCTGTTGCGGATGCTGGCGGCGAGACGTTTCTGGCGCTGGAAGAGTTCGTCCTTGCGGTGGGATACGCGCCGCGTTTCCATGAAGGCGACCACCTGGCGCGCCAGTGCCCGCAGCAGGTTCTGCTGGTTTTCATCCAGCCCTTCCGGGCGTGGCACCGTATCGATGACGCAGAGCGTGCCGATCACCGCGCCACCGGGCACGATCAGCGGCGCTCCGGCATAGAAGCGGATGAATGGCGATTGGGTGACGAGTGTATTGTGCCGGGTGCGGGGATCGACGGTGAGGTCGGGAATGATCAGCAGTTCCGGCGACGTCAGCGCATGGGCGCACACCGACTGGTCGATCGGCGTTTCGCCGGGCTCGAAACCGATCCGTGCCTTGAACCACTGCCTATCGGCCTCGACGAGGCTGACCAGCGATACCGGGGTATTGCAGACGGTAGAGGCGATGTAGACGATATCGTCGAATTCCGGCTCGGGCGCGGTATCCAGGATGTCGTAGGCCTCCAGCGCTTCCAGGCGGCGGAGATGATCCAGGTCGATCGCATCGAACGGCGTACGGATGGGTGTGTCATCGCTCATCGTCAGCTCAGTTCCAGTTCAACGCAATCGAAAGTATGGATGCCGAATAGTATAAAAGATGGCAACGAGATTGCCAGCCGGTTATTGCCCATGAATGATTATCCGCAGCGCTATCGATTGACCTTGGAGGCCGCTTAGTGTTGATTGCGCTTATATAGTTAGGTCTGTTCGTTACCGCACGGAACGGCAGGCAAGTCAATTGGATAGCGGCCGGGGTGATGATTTTCATGCCCCGGTTTGGCTGTGAGCAGAACGCGGAGACCGACCCATGACCGACGCGCCGACAAAAAGACCAACCGCGATAACCAAGATCGACGCGACCAACGAGGCGGCCTACACGCTGATCGACGCGCGCGACAGCGCCCGCGAAGCCAAGACCACGCGCCTGCGCGCCCTTCGCCTTGCCAAGGAAGAAGAGGACGCCAAGGCCGCCGCCGCAGCGGCGCCCAAGAAAAAGCCGGCAAAGAAAAAAGCTGCGGAGTAATCGCCTTACCCAGCGCAGGCCTTTTTGTTTGATCCCGGGTGAAAGTCCTTGGCGCGGACCATCCGTGAGGTCGACAGGGCGGCTTTTCGTTCGCTGCGGCTGATTTGTACGCGACCCACTCCGGGACGCGGCCGGCACCTCCCACATGCCTGAATGAACCCGGTGTCCGGCAGTCTTCACGACTTTGGTCCGCTGCCGTGGTGATCCGGGGAGGGCGCTTAACGTAGAGGGTCGGCGCTGCCGGCACCGTTGTCCGGCCCGACGCCAACTATGACATTCAACACAATGATTTGGTCGGGAAACCAGGAGGCAAGACATGCAGGCAGCTCTAAGGACGGGCCCGAGCCTATGATGAGCCACGCCGTTCCCCTGACGTGGGGCATCGCCGCCCTGACCGCGCTTGGCGTCATCACGCGCCCGTTTCGCTGGCCTGAAGCCATATGGGCCGTTGCCGGCGCCGTGCTGCTGGTTGCCCTCGGGCTACTAACGCTGCCGGAGGCATGGGAGGGCGTCGGCAAGGGGCTCGACGTCTACCTGTTCCTGGTCGGCATGATGCTGCTCTCCGAACTTGCCCGCCGCGAAGGGCTGTTCGACTGGCTGGCCGCCATCGCCACCAGTCGCGCGAAAGGGTCGCCGGTCCGGTTGTTCGCACTCATCTATATCGTCGGCACCGTCGTCACCGTGTTCCTGTCCAATGACGCGACCGCCGTGGTGCTGACGCCGGCCGTCTACGCCGCGACCAAGGCCGCCAAGGTCAAGGAGCCGCTGCCCTACCTGTTCATCTGCGCGTTCATCGCCAATGCTGCAAGCTTCGTGCTGCCGATCTCCAATCCCGCCAATCTGGTGATTTTCGGGGGCGGTCACATGCCGCCGCTCGGGCGCTGGCTTGCGACCTTTGCGCTGCCCTCGATCGCGGCCGTCGTCTCCACCTATGTGCTGCTCTACTGGACGCAGCGCCGCGTGCTGTTGCAGGACAGCGTCGCCAGCAATGTCGAGGCGCCGCATCTGACGCCGACCGCAAAGCTTGCCGGTGCCGGTCTCGTCGTCACCGCGCTGATCCTGATCGGCGCCTCGGCATTCGGTCTCGACCTCGGACTGCCGACTTTCGTTTGCGGTCTCGTGACGGCAGCGCTGATCGTGGTCGTCGGCCGGGAGAGCCCGATGGAGACATTGCGCGCGATGTCTTGGAGCGTGTTGCCGCTGGTGGGAGGGCTTTTCGTCGTCGTCCAGGCGCTGGAGAAGACCGGGCTGACCAAGATACTGGCCGACCAGCTTTCGGCCGGCGCCGCCTCGGCACCGGGACAGACGGCGGCGGTTGCCGGCGTTGCCGTCGCCTTCCTTGCCAATCTCGTCAATAACCTGCCGGCAGGCCTCGTTGCGGGCGGTGCGGTCCAGGCGGCGCATGCCTCCGATACCATATCCGGGGCGATCCTGATCGGCGTCGATCTCGGCCCCAACCTGTCGGTGACCGGCTCGCTGGCGACCATCCTGTGGCTGACGGCACTCCGGCGCGAAGGGCTGCAGGTCGGAGCCTTTGCCTTCCTGAAACTCGGCGTCGTGGTGATGGTGCCGGCGCTGCTTCTGTCGCTGCTCGCCTTGATCGTCCTGCATTAACATCCGGACAGGTTCGTCCACGTCCGGTTACATCTTGTCCATGTCTGGAAAAAGCCGCATTTTCCGAACATTCCGGACGCAATTGGCTGGCAGCCTGTCACTCGTTCTTGATCCCCGAATGAACGATAACGGTGGCAGGCATGAGCATTTCTTTTCAGACAATGGCAGCGTTGCGGTTTGGCACCGGTCTTCGGCCGGGCGAACCGCCACCTGCCGACAAGCAAGCCCTTCTCGCGCAGATCAGGGACGGTAGCACCAGCCCGCCGCTGTTTCCCGTCGGCGGGTTCGATGCCCGTCGCAAGGCGGTGGCCGATGTCGCCGACCAGCTGCAGGCGATCCGCAAGGGAAACGATCCCGATGAGACCAAACGGGCGCGGGAGAATGCGGTCTACCACCGCCTCGACGCCATCTACCAGCGCGACGCCGACGCGCGCATCGCCCAGGCGGTGTTCTCGCCGAATGGCTTCTACGAGCGGCTGGCAAGCTTCTGGGTCAACCATTTTTCCGTCAGCGCCCAGAAGACCCAGCAGATGCGTTTGATCGTGCCGCTCTTCGAGGCCGAGGCGATCCGTCCGAATATCGGTGCACCGTTTCCCGTGCTTCTGAAAGCGGTGACGCGCCATCCGGCGATGCTGATCTATCTCGACCAGTCGCAATCGCTCGGACCGAACTCGCCCGCCGGCCTGAAACAGAAAAAGGGTCTCAACGAAAATCTCGCGCGTGAACTGATCGAACTGCACACGCTCGGTGCGGGCAGCGGCTACACCCAGGCGGACGTGCGCTCGGCCGCCATGGTGCTGACCGGTATCGCGCTCGACCGGCAGGCGGTGTCGGTGGATTTCAAGCCGGGCATGTCGGAGCCCGGCAGCCATGACGTGCTGGGCGTGACCTATGGCGGCAAGGTCCGTCGCGAGGGCGACTATCTGGCCATGCTCGACGATCTCGCGCTTCATTCAAAGACCGCCCAGCATATCTGTCGCAAGCTGGTCGCGCATTTTATCGCCGACCAGCCGCCGCAAGCGATGATCGACGTCATGGTCGATTGCTGGAAGAACACCAAGGGCGACCTGACCGCCGTCTATGCCACCATGCTCGACCATCCCGATGCCTGGAGCGGCGAGGGTGCCAAGGCGCGTGCGCCGTTCGATTTCGTCGTCGCCGGCCTGCGCGCCCTCAATATGCCGCGCAATCCAGTGGCCGTCAGCCCACCGCCGCAAAGCCTCGAAGTCGCCGATGCAACGCCACCGGCAGCAGCAGCTGCCGCGACGATGGCGCCATCGGTCACTCCGGCCGTTGCGCCTGCGCCAGCCAATGCAGGCGCGCCGGTCGCTACAGCCGGTGCGGCGACCATGGCCAACACCATGAGCGGCGGCGGCACAGGTGCACAGATGTCACCGCCCGGCGATATGGCGGCCGATGCCGAGGCGCAGCGGCGCAAGCAGGAGCAGGCGGCCTTCGACGCGACCCTCTATGTGCCGCGGGGCCTCGGGCTCTATGCCCTTCGCCGCATGGGTGAGCCGGTGTGGGAGCCGCCGAGCCCTGCGGGCTTTCCCGACAGTTTCGATGCCTGGATCAATGCCAGCGCCCTGTCGGAGCGGCTCGCCTGGGCCCGCCGTGCCGCCGGCCGCTACGGCAAGCAGGACGATCCGCGCGAGTTCCTCAAGACGACGCTCGCCGATGCGGCGCGAGACGACACCATCCGTGTCGTCTCGCAGGCACCCAACCGGATGACGGGGCTGACACTGGTGCTCGCCTCGCCCGACTTCAACCGACGCTAGGAGCAGGATCATGTCCCTTTCCCGCCGCAGCTTTCTCGCCTCCGCCTGCTGCCTCGCCGCAGCGCCCGTGTTCACGCCGATAAGCTTTGCCGCGATGCCGGGCGACAACCGGTTCGTCACCATCGTCCTGCGCGGTGCCATGGACGGGCTGGACCTTGTTCAGCCCTATGGCGACGCGTCTTTTGCGGGACTGCGACCGGATATCGCCATCAGGCCGGACCAGGGCCTTCTCGACCTCGACGGCTTTTTCGGGCTTCATCCCGCAGCCGCCGGGCTGATGCCGATGTGGAAGGCGAGGGAACTGGCGTTCATCCACGCGGTCTCGACCCCCTACCGCAATGCGCGCAGCCATTTCGACGGCCAGGACATGCTGGAATCGGGCGGCGATCATGTGGCGGAGGAAAAGACCGGCTGGCTGAACCGGGCGCTCGCAGTGATACCGCGCTCGACGGCGCGCAAGGCGATCGACATCAATACCTCGACGGAACTCATTCTCTCCGGGCCGAACATCGCCGATGTCTGGGCTTCGGATTCGACGCTCGGGACGGGGGGCGACGAGGCGCAGTTCCTGAAGCGCCTCTATGCCAACGACCCGGCCTTCGCCAAGGCCATGGAGGAGGCGACGCGGGCAGACCAGTCGGCCGAGATGGGCATGCCGCCCGGCGCCAAGCGGGGCGAACAGATCGCCGATATCGCTGGGCTGGCGGCTAAGATGCTGCGCGGCGACTATCGGATCGCCAGCTTCTCGATCAACGGCTGGGACACGCATGTCCAGCAGGCAAGCCAGTTCAAGAAGGCGGCCGGAGACCTGACACAGGCGATCGTAACGCTGAAAGATACGATGGGGCCGGACGTCTGGAAAACGACGGTGGTGCTGGCGATGACCGAATTCGGCCGTACCGTCCGCCAGAACGGCTCCGGGGGAACGGACCACGGCACCGGCGGATGCTGTCTGCTTGCCGGCGGCGCGATCGAAGGCGGCAAGGTGCTCGGCAAATGGCCGGGTATCGGCGACCAGCAACTGCTCGACGACCGGGACCTGATGCCGACGGCCGACGTCCGCGAAGTCGCTGCGGCCATGCTCTACAAGCAGTTCGACGTGCCGCCCGGCGATCTTAACGCCAAGATCTTTCACGGGCTGGATTTCAGCAAGGGCTCGCAGTTCCTGAGGGTGTGAGTATTGCCTCTGTCGGTATAACGGGAGAGGCTGCGGTGCGGCCTCCCGGATGCAATCCGAGATGGCACCCGTTACGATTTAATTAACTTCTCATGCTTACCTTGGATTGTGAATTGTCGGGTGCCTGGACGCTCGCGGTTGTGTCAGTCTTTTTGACGCTTGGGGGCGGGCATGGGAAGGAATGGGCAGGCACAGCGCCGACACGATATCGACGTGATCCGCGTCGTGCTTTTCGCGCTTCTGATGGTCTATCATACCGCACTTATCTTCGGGACGAGGTCTTGGCTGCTGCAGGCCAGCACTCCGAACCGGGCCTTCGATCTGCTGCTGCTTGCCTTGCATCCGTGGCGCCTCGGCCTGCTGTTTCTCGTGTCCGGGATATCGACAGCAGCGCTCGCCAAGCGGCTTGCGCCTGCCGATATCCGCAAAAAGCGCTCGCTCCAGCTCATTCCGCCCTTGCTGCTCGGCATCTTCGTGCTGGTGCCGCCGCAGATCTACCTCGCGCTCAAGGCTGCGTCGGCGACGGACCTTCCCTATCTGGATTTTTGGGGGATCTATCTCCAGTTCGGCACCATCATGGTCCAGGATGGCCAGGCGGTCTCGCTGGTCAGCCTTCAACACCTCTGGTTCATTGGCTATCTCTGGCTCTATACGGTCGTCCTGACCCTGGGCCTGGCGTTTCTGCGCGGCTGGCTTTCGCCTCTGACCGCAGGTCTCAGGCGCCTGGTGGAGGGGCGTGGCCTGCTTGTCTGGCCGATCCTTTATCTGGCGGTTCTGCGCCTCACCCTTTTCCCGATCTTCGGCGAGACGATGGAGGTGGGCTCGGACTGGTACGCCCACATCGTCTATTTCTCGCTTTTCGCATTTGGCTATGTGATTGCCGAGGACGAGAAATTCTGGGCGACCGCGGTCCGCTACCGAAAGCATGCGGCGCTTGTCGCTATCGTTTCGCTGGTAATCCTGGCTTGCCTGCTGGTGGCCTATCCGCCGGGCGCCCGCAGCTTCGGGGTGGCTGTGATACACCGCGTCGGGCGATCGATCTTCCAGTGGTCGGCGATGGTGGCGATACTCGGCTACGGTCGCGCCCTGATCACCCGGCCTCACCCGGTGATCACCTACCTCAACAGGTCGGTGCTGACCTGCTACGTGCTGCACCAGACGGTGTTGATCGCCTTTGCCTACTGGTGGATGCGAAATTTCGGGCTCGACACCGGTTCGTTCTTTTTGATCGTTGTTGCGACGATCGCCTTTTGCCTTGCGCTTTACGAGGTCCAGCGGCAGATAACCCGGCTGGTGAAGGCCAGGTTCACCCCTGTTTTTCCGACACAGTTGCCCCTGGCGTGAGGTGGCCTCCCGTCATTCCTCCGCCGGCGGAACGGCTTTCGGCTTTCCGTCATCGGCGAGTGCCACCATGATGAAGGTGCCTTCGGTTACCTTTTCCATCTTCTGGTAGCGCGACCGCTGTGCCCAGGCTTCGATCAGCAGGGTGATGGAGGTTGTTCCGACGCGGGTGATGTGGGTGTAGATGCTCAGCGTATCGCCGATCTTTACCGGCAGCTGGAAGGCCATTTCCTTGACGGCGGCGGTGACGACGCGGCCCTTGGCGCGCTCTGCGGCGCGGATGCCGCTTGCCAGATCCATCTGCGCCATGACCCAGCCGCCGAAGATGTCGCCGGCCGGATTGGCGTCGGCGGGCATCGCCAGGGTGCGCAGCGTCAGTTCGCCCAGCGGCTTGGCGGTGTCGTTCATGTCGGCTTCTCCTGTCGGGCCTAATCTATATGATGCACCGTAAGGCAAACGCCGCCGTTTGCAAAAGGGCCGGTGCCATGTTTTCGCGGCCATTTCGCGGGCGTTCGCGCCGCTAAGCTTTCATTCACCAATTTTGCTTAAATTTGTAGACGATTGCCGATCGATTGCGGCGTCGGAAGTGGTGTGTGTATGGCGTATTTTCCCTTTCTGCGGCGGGCATTGCTGCCCGTTTTGCTATCGTCGACACTGATTGCCTGTTCTGCCGACAGCCTTGTCCCGCCGTCGGGCATCGACAACAAGACGCGTGTCGGTTCGATCCAGCCGCGTCGCTCCGTACCGACGAATGCACCGAGCCAATACACCTACCAGAGCACGACAACGCCGGTGAGCTCGGCCTCTGTCGACTACCTCGATACGCCGAACCTTGCCGATGTCGGCCATGTCAGCGGCAGGCAGTCTGCGATCCAGTCGCCGGATGCGATGGTGGCGCCGCAATCCACCGGCTTGGCATCGCAGCATTCCGTCCAGAATTCCTCTCCGGTGCCTGCCGAAGGGATCAACATGGACGCCGAGCTCGGTGTCGGTGGCACCCCGCAACGGGTCGTCGGGCTGGCCGAGGAGGAAGAGCAGAACATCGCCGAGGGCCAGTCCGACGAGCCGGTTGTCAGTGGCATCGGCACGGACAATCCCGTTCAGGCGAACCGGCCTGTGCTGCGCACCAGCGCCCAGACGCAGATCTCGCAATCGACCGCGCCACGGCTGCAGGGGCAGCAGGTGGCGATGTTGCCGCGTGTGGAAAATCCGATGACCACCACGGAGCCGCAGTACGAGGCGCCGCAAGCGCCACCGCCCATGTCGGCCGGCATGCCCAATTCCGAATTGCAGTGCCGTCAGCAGCTGCGCCAGATGGGCGTCGTCTTCCAGGACAAGCCGGCGATCTCGCAAGGACCAGCCTGCCAGGTTCCCTATCCGGTGTCGCTGCGCGGCCTCTCCGGCAACATCGCCGTCCGGCCGGCGGTGACGCTGAACTGCCAGGTGACACTGGCCTTTGCCAAATGGGTCAAGAACGAACTGGCTCCCTCGGCGCGGCTGCGCTACCTTTCCGGGATCGGCACCATCATCCCGCTCGGCGGCTATTCCTGCCGGCGGATGAACAACAGCGCGCAACGCTACAACCCGATGTCGGAGCATGCGCACGGGAACGCCATCGATGTGGGCAAGTTCGTGCTGAAGAATGGCCACGCCATCGATATCCGGAAAAAGGGGCTGTTTTCCTTCCGCGAAGGCGCGTTGCTGAAGGCGGTGCGCACCGACAGCTGCAACTATTTCGACACCGTCATGGGCCCCGGCAGCAATCCGGAGCACTGGAACCATTTTCACTTCGACCTTCGCGAGAGGAAGGGCGGACGGAGGTACTGCAACTGAGAAGGATGCCGCTGCGGATGGCAGCGACCGGCAACTCAGCCCTGTAACGGGTCATCTCTGCTGCCGAATAGATTGTTCGCCGGGCGCGCTCTGGCAAAACTCCGGTTCGAGGTTATATAGCGGGCTATTGCCGCAAAAATAATCAAAGAGCCCCATCTCGCCCATGCCCCCGATCGTCTCCATCCGCAATCTCACCAAAGTCTATGACAACGGATTTCAAGCACTGAAGGGGATCGATCTCGATATCCAGAGGGGCGAGATCCTGGCCTTGCTCGGGCCGAACGGCGCCGGCAAGACGACGATGATTTCCATCGTCTGCGGCATTGCCAACCCAAGCGGCGGGACGGTGCTCGTCGACGGTCACGATGTCGTCAAGGATTTTCGCGCGACGCGGTCGATGATCGGGCTGGTGCCGCAGGAACTGACCACCGACCAGTTCGAGACCGTCTTCAACACGGTGAGCTTTTCGCGCGGCCTCTACGGCAAGAAGGCCAACGCCGCCCATATCGAAAAGGTGCTGCGCGACCTGTCGCTGTGGGACAAGCGCGACAACATGCTGCGCGAGCTCTCCGGCGGCATGAAGCGCCGGGTGCTGATTGCCAAGGCGCTGAGCCACGAGCCGCAGATCCTGTTTCTCGACGAGCCCACCGCCGGCGTCGACGTGACGCTGCGCAAGGACATGTGGCAGGTGGTCGAAAAGCTCCGCCAGACGGGCGTCACCATCATTCTCACCACCCACTATATCGAGGAAGCCGAGGAGATCGCCGATCGCGTCGGGGTCATCAATGGCGGCAAGCTGCTGCTGGTCGAGGACAAGACGGCGCTGATGGCCAAGCTCGGCCGAAAGCAGCTCATCCTCGACCTCGACACGCCGCTCGCCGTCCTTCCACCCAGCCTCGAAGGCCGTGGGCTGACAATCGGCGAGGGTGGCTTGTCGCTCATCCACGAGCTCGATGCCGAAAACGGGCACGGCAACATCGCCGGGCTGCTGACCGACCTTGCCGCTGCCGGTATTGCCTTCAAGGACCTCTCGACGCGGCAAAGCTCGCTCGAGGATATTTTCGTCCAGCTTGTCGGAGACGATCAATGAATTTCGAGGCCGTCAAAGCCATCTACATGTTCGAAATGGCCCGCACGCGTCGCACGCTGCTGCAAAGCGTGGTGTCGCCCGTCATCTCGACGTCGCTCTACTTCATCGTCTTCGGTGCGGCCGTCGGATCGCGCATCCAGGAGGTCGAGGGCATCTCCTATGGTGCCTTCATCACGCCCGGCCTGATCATGCTGACGTTGCTCAGCCAGTGCATCACCAACGGCTCGTTCGGCATCTACTTCCCGAAATTCGTCGGCACCATCTACGAGGTGCTGTCGGCGCCGGTGGCGATGACCGAGATCGTGCTCGGCTATGTCGGGGCGGCGGCCACCAAGGGAATGCTGATCGGCGCGATCATCCTGTTGACGGCGAATTTCTTCGTGCACGTCACCATCCAGCATCCTTTCATGATGGTGCTGTTCTTCGTGCTGACGGCGGTGACGTT
The DNA here is from genome assembly GCF_019355815.1 of Rhizobium sp. B21/90. Taxonomy (NCBI): domain Bacteria; kingdom Pseudomonadati; phylum Pseudomonadota; class Alphaproteobacteria; order Hyphomicrobiales; family Rhizobiaceae; genus Rhizobium; species Rhizobium sp. B21/90. The sequence goes on from NZ_CP072162.1 coordinate 2,000,165, forward strand.
CAGCCTGTTTGGCTTCATCATCGGCATCTGGGCGAAGAATTTCGAGCAGCTCAATCTCATCCCGATGCTGGTCGTGCCACCGCTGACCTTTCTCGGCGGGAGCTTCTATTCGATCGGCATGCTGCCGCCCTTCTGGCAGGCTGTCAGCCATTTCAATCCGGTGCTCTACCTCGTCAGCGGTTTCCGCTGGAGTTTTTACGGGATCGCCGACGTCAACCCGCTGGTCAGCCTCGGCATGGTGCTGTTCTTCCTGGCGATCTGTCTGGCCACCGTCTACTGGATCTTCAGAACGGGCTATCGGCTGCGCAACTAGGCCTTTCCACCGCCCACGCGCCCTCCGTCGCAAAGCCGATACAAAAGCCGTCTACCTAAAGCGGTCTTGCAACGGCATGGGCTGGTGGAGCAGACAATGACATTCGGATCCTGGATTGACACCGGGCGGAGCCGGCCTCTGGTCATCGCCCATCGCGGCGGCGCGGCACTCGGTCCTGAAAACTCCGCGATAACATTTTCGCTGGCAGGCGAGGCTGGCGCCGATGCGGTGGAGACCGATGTCCGCGTCAGTGCCGACGGCGCTCTCGTCTGCCTGCACGATGCCGACATGCAGAGGATCGCCGGCGACCCCCGTTCTGTCGAGGCGCTCGATCTCGCAACGCTGCAAGACCTCGTCCCGGACCTTCTCACCCTCGAAGCAGCGATAGCCGCATCTGCACCGCTCGGCATCCTGCTCGATGTGAAATTGACGGATGGAACGCACATCGCCGAGATCGTCCGCACCGTCGAGGCCGGCGGGGCATCCCGGCGCGCCATCCTCGGGCTGCGCAGCATGGGTCTGATTGCCGAGGTCCGAAGCATGGGCTGTGAAATGGCGGTCCTCGGATTGTTGCCCGATGCCGATTCGTCTGAGGAAGCCGCTGACCTCGGAGCGGACTGGTTTCGCCTGTGGCAGGGCGAGGCCAGCGCCGACCGCATCGCCACGGCCCGCAAAGCCGGCCTGCAGGTCGCCATCATGGTCGGCCAACCGCGCAACGTGGCGTTGCCGCACTATCCGCAGTTCCCGGTGGGACTGGTGGATGCGGAGGGGCTGGAGAAACTGCGCAAGCTGGCCCCGGATGCGATCATGCTCGACGATCCGCGGTTGCTGTGAACCAACCAGCGTCGATCGCCCATTCATGCGATATCCCCTTGATCCTCAGGGTTTCAATGCCGAATCCCAATGTTCATCCGCTTTGCCATCCTTAAAACGCCAGCTGTCAAACCAGGTGGTGGTATAGGTCTTTGTCGGATCTTTGGCATCCTTGACCTCGCGCGGATAGGCGACGGTGACAATATCACCTTCGGCCACCACGGAGACAATCTTGGTGCTCATCTTTTCAGGAACAGGACTTGGCTTCTTGTTGAGGACCTTTGTGAAATAATCAATCACACCCTGACGCCCCGACGCAGCATTGGGATTGTGCTGAATATACCGCGCAGTCAAATACTGATCAGCGCGATCCCATTGATTGGCCTCGAGCAGTTCCTTGATGATCTTATAGGTCACTTGTTTGTTGTGGTTCAGCGCAGGATCTTTGCTGGTAAACAGCTGATCGGGACCGGCCACACCCACAACAGCCTCTTGCGCAAATGCGCCAGAACCAAGCGTGAGAGCAAGAACAAAGGCAGCGACGGGCAGCTTCATGACATTTTTCCTAAGTGTCGACAGGGGTTGGCCCGCGCACCTTAAAACATACAGAGAAAGGCACAAGGCGGTAGAAAATCCACCAATAGGCACAAAAAGCAAACCATCAATTTTGGGGAATCACCGCTGCAATTTCCGCCAAAATTTCATCTCGATGCTCATCCAGCCGTGGCGACTTAGTGGCGGACACCGTCAGTCCCGAAGCCGCAGTTCGTCCGTCTGCATCTGCATAGAGCCGAGGGTTTCGAGGAAGCTCATGCCGAGCAGGCTCTGGTCCAGCTTGCCGTCCTCGGAGACGGCGGCGGCTACGTCCTGGCGGGCGATGGGGCCGATGCCGACGGATTTGAGGGTCACCGGCGCGGCACGGCCCCGGCCGTTGGCGGTCATGATCGACATCGAATAGTTCATGGTCTTCGGGTCGAGACCGGTGCGCCTTGCGTCGGCCTGGGTGAGGGCCAGCAAGCTTGCGCCGGTGTCGACGAGCATGTTGATGCGGTGGCCATCGATCATCACGTCTGCCGAGAAGTGGCCGTTCAGCAGCTTGTGGAGGATGACTTCCTGGCCGCCTTCGCTGGTGGTGACGACGAAGGCCCGGCCGGGGATGAGGCCGGCCATCAGCCGGTTGCCGGCGTCCAGCGCGTCGTAGCGGTAGAGATAGGCGGTCGCCAGCGCCAGCAGGATGACCAGCCAGATGAACAGGTTGCGCAGGGTCTCGCTGACGGTGCGCCGGCTGGCCCAGATACCTGCCGCCAGCATCAGGCTGATCGGCAGGAGGTAGACGATGCGGCCGAAATCCTCGTTGTCGATGCCGAAGGTGGTGCCGCTGTCATGGTTGAAAACCAAAAGTGCCAGTCCGATGGCAAGGATGCCGAGGAAGACGGTGACACGGTTCATTCGGCAGCGTCCCGGCGGGGGACGAGATCGGCCAACCGGTCCGGCAGTTTCGCCATGATTTCATGGCGCCCGGCATCGTCGTAGGTCGACCAGCCGCCGATTTCCGCGAGCGTGCGGCCGCAGCCGACGCACAAGCCGCTGTCGGCGTCGATGTTGCAGATAAGTACGCAGGGTGTTTGCATGGGCTTCATATCGGGGTTTCAGACGGCCATGGCAAGGGCGCAGAGAACGGCGATCTCGCAAATCTGCTGCGTTGCGCCGATGGTGTCGCCGGTGTGGCCGGAAAGCCTGCGCCGGACATAGGCGGTGAATGCCAGGGTGGCGACGACGCCAAGGCCGATGACGTCGAGGAGGGCGATCGTCGTCAGGCTCTGCCAGAGCAGCAGTGCGCCGAGCAGCAGGCCGCTTACGACCGCTACGAGGGTTGCCTCGCGGTCCGGCTGGCCGGCGGCGGCAGCGACGCCATCTGGCCTTGCGACAGGAAGACGGTGCCAGTGCCAGACCAGCGCGGCGCGGCTGAGGGCGGCGGTGGCGGGCAACGTCAGGGCTGCTGCAAGAGGATGCAGACCGCGTGCGATGGCGGCAAGGGCTGCGGCGCGCAAGGCAAAGGAGAGGATCAGCGCCACGGCGCCATAAGTGCCGATGCGACTGTCCTTCATGATGGCAAGCGCCCGCGTCGCATCGCGTCCGCCGCCGAGCCCGTCGGCAGTGTCGCTGAGGCCATCCTCGTGCAGGGCGCCCGACAGCAGCGTCTGCAGGCCGAGCGCCAGAAGCGCTGCGAGCAGAGGATCGACATCGCCGGCTGCGAGCACGCCGAACAGCAGGGCTGCGGGGAGCGCAATCAGCGCGCCGGCAATGGGGAAGGCGCGGGCGACCTGCCCGAGATTGCCGTCATGGCCATGGAAGACGGCATCCGGCATGCGTATGCGGCTGAGGAAGCCGATCGCGCGGGCAATATCGGCGGCGTAGGCGGTGATGGCTTGCAGCCTTGCGATGGTGGTCGGTCCTTGTGAAGGCGGGGGCCGCGACGCTTTTGCAGTTGTTCGCGCCGGCTTCCGTGATTAAGAGAGTGGCCAGCAAAAAAAAGCCGATTTGCGACGAAAAGACAAGGAACCAAAACGATGAGCGTCAGCGGCCTTCCCTTCGACGATTTCCGTGCGCTGCTGCGCGATCTGCCGGGTCCCGACCAGCGGGCGCTTGTCGATGCGCGCGAGCGGGATGCGCAGCTGACCAAGCCGCGCGGCTCTCTCGGCCGGCTCGAGGAAATCGCTTTCTGGCTGGCGGCCTGGAGCGGTCGCAAGCCCTCCGTCACCCGGCCGCTGGTGGCGATCTTTGCCGGCAATCACGGTGTCACGCGCCAGGGAATTACGCCATTTCCGCCTGAGGTCACGCAGCAGATGGTCGAGAACTTCTCGGCCGGCGGCGCGGCGATCAACCAGATCTGCGTCGCCTACGACCTCGGCCTCAAGGTTTTTGACCTGGCCTTGGAATACCCGACCGGTGATATCACCGAGGAGGCGGCGCTGTCCGAGCGCGACTGTGCGGCGACCATGGCTTTCGGCATGGAGGCCATCGCCGGCGGCACGGATCTTCTCTGCATCGGCGAAATGGGCATCGGCAACACGACTATCGCGGCGGCAATCAACTACGCACTCTATGGCGGCACCGCTGCCGACTGGGTGGGGCCCGGCACGGGCTCGCAGGGTGAGATGCTGCAGCGCAAGACCGCAGCGGTCGAAAAGGCCGTGGCGCTGCACCGCGACCATTTGTCCGATCCGCTGGAAATCCTGCGTCGTCTCGGCGGTCGCGAGATCGCGGCTATGGCGGGTGCCATCCTTGCCGCTCGCGTCGAGCGCATTCCCGTCATCCTCGACGGCTATGTGTCGACGGCGGCAGGCGCGATCCTCAAGGCTGCCAATCCCGCTGCCCTCGACCATTGCCTGATCGGCCACGTCTCCGGCGAGCCGGGCCATATGAAGGCGATCGAGAAGCTCGGCAAGACACCGCTCCTAGCGCTCGGCATGCGGCTCGGCGAGGGTACGGGTGCAGCCCTTGCCGCCGGCATCGTCAAGGCCGCCGCCGCGTGCCACTCCGGCATGGCGACATTCGCAGCGGCCGGCGTCAGCGACGGACACAGCCACACCCACTGATTGGCAGCAAAGACCGGTGACATCGACTGACGGGATCGGGGCGCTGCGGCATCTTGAATTGCAGCTGAGGGTTCTGTATGCGCAACGCATTCTGAATGCGATGGCCGGAGAACGCGCACTTGTCGAAATCAGCAGTCACCAAGGAAACCGGCGTACGACACTTCTTCGCCGCCGCCGGCTATTCCTGGGGAGGTTTTCGCCGCCTGCTGAAGGAAGCGGCCTTCCGCCAGGAACTGCTGTTCTTCGTCGTGGCGCAAATCATCCTTTTTGCGACCGGCACGCGGCTTTCGGATATCCTGGTCTCGATCTTCCTGTTTCTCGGATTGTTCGCGGCCGAAGCGCTGAATACGGCAGTCGAAGAGGTCATCGATCGCATCTCGCCGGAGCTCTCGAACGTCGGCAAACACGCAAAGGATCTAGGCTCCTTCGCCGTCTTCTGCATGCTCGTCGCCTGCGGCCTGCATCTCGCCTTCACGGTGTTCAGCCACTACTGGCTGGGATAATCAGGCAAAACTCCGGCGTTTCTTGTCGATCGAAGGAGTTTGTTCGGCGGGGAGGGTCTGGAGGACGCGCTTGGCGGGCAGGATGGCGATGACTTCGGTGCCTTCGCGCAGTTTCGATTTCAGGATGAACTGACCGTCGTGCTTGGCAAGGATCGCCTGGACGATGGGCAGGCCGAGGCCGGTGCCCTGTTCGGCGCTCTTGATGGCAATGGAGCCCTGGCCGAAAGCCGAAAGCACGATCGGGATCTCCTCTTCGGGAATGCCCGGGCCGTTGTCCTTGATCGAGACATACTGGCCGCCGCTGAGTGTCCAGCCGACCTTGACCACCACTTCGCCGCCCTGCGGCGTGAACTTGACGGCATTCGACAGAAGGTTGAGGATCACCTGGCGAAGAGACTTTTCATCTGCCCAGACGGATGGCAGCGAGCCCTCGAACTGCTGCGAAATCGAGATGTTCTTGCCTCTGGCCCGCAGTTGCACCATGCCGATGCAATCCTCGGCGACATCTAGCAGCGAGATTGCCTCTTCGCTGAGGTCGTACTTGCCGGCTTCGATGCGCGACAGGTCGAGGATTTCGTTGATAAGGTTGAGCAGATGCTGGCCGGAGCGGTGGATGTCGTCGGTGTATTCCTTGTAGGTCGGGTTGTTGAGCGGCCCCATGACCTCGGCCGACATGACCTCGGAAAAGCCCAGGATGGCGTTCAGAGGCGTGCGCAATTCGTGCGACATCGAGGCGAGGAAGCGCGACTTGGCAAGATTAGCCTCCTCGGCGCGGCGCCTTGCCTCATCAGACATGGACTTGGCAACCTCGAGTTCCGCGATCAGGTCATCTTTTTCCGATTGGAAAAACAGGATCTTGAGATTGAACTGGAACATCCGATTGCCGATGAAGACGAAAAAGATCACGGCTGCGGCAAAGGTTGAGGCGAGGCTGATATCGAGCAGGTCCCGCGTCAACACTGCCCTTAGGGCGAGCGCTATCGCAGTTGGTGCGAAGGCATAGAGGACGCTGCGTGGCAGCAGGAAATTGGACATCGCCATGACGCAGAGTGCGACCAGCAGGGTGGCGCCCTTGTAGAGCAGGAAGCCGTCGCCGTCGCAGGTGTCGCAGCCCTTCATGGCGAAGGCAGCCCAGCAAAAGCCGACCAAAACTTGCCCGAACAGCAGTATCCGCCGCCATTTCTGCGCGGTCTCGACGGTCAGTTGCTTGCGGCTGGCACGCTGGCCGAGCACGAGGTTGACGGCATGGGCGCTCAGCGTCAGCAACGCCCACGCAAGGAAGCCGATGTCGTGGGTGAGGTAGAGGCCAAGCGCCGAGACGACGATGACGAACAGCGGAACGAGCGTGGCGCCCTGCAGCATGTTGCCGATGTACATGGAGAGCAATTCACGGTCGAAACTGCCGATATGACCGGATTGCAAACGCTCGCGCGTTTCGCGCACGGCTTTGGACACCGCCTTGTTGCGATGGCTTCGCGACCGATCAACAATGATCTTGTCCGAGGAGATGCTGGTGCCGGTACTCATGTGCACATACTTGCTCTGAAGATGGCCAAAGCGTATGCCGGAATCCTTAAGAAGATGCTGCCATGCAAGGTTTTGTTTGCCATCTTCGCAAACGAGTTGTTTTTCAAGGAGGCCGAAAGGTGGCGAAGCCCCGTGGTCTGTGGGGCGATAGCTTCATGGCATTTGCGTTTCTGGGCTTGCTGGGCCTCCTCGCATTCAAGTTGAACCTTCAGCCGGAAACGGTTGCAAACGGTAATTTTTCGGTCGTCGACGGCGATAGTCTGAAGCGCGAGGGAGGGCGATTTCGTCTGGTCGGCATCGATGCGCCGGAATTGCGACAGCAATGCCAGCGCGATTCCCGATCCTGGGATTGCGGGCAGGTGGCGCGGGATGCGCTTTCGAAGATGCTGGCTGCCGGCCCGGTCGAGTGCCGGGGCCGGCAACGGGACCGCTATGACCGGCTTCTCGTCACCTGCAGCGTCGGCGGGCTCGACGTCAATGCCGAGATGGTTCGTCGCGGCATGGCTGTCGCCTATGGCGCCTACGAGGCTGAGGAGGCGGAGGCGCGTGGCGCCAAGGCAGGGCTTTGGGCGGGCAGTTTCGAGCGACCCCGGGATTATCGGCGCGATGGCGGTGCAGCACAGTCGAGCCGCGATCCGCTGGCTGGTATCGGCGAGTATGTCCGCGACCTCATGGGATGGCGATGACGGATTTCGGAGCAGGAAGAGAAGAGCGGCTCGAGGGCCTGCGTATTGCGATCGCCGGATGTCGTATCTGCCGCGATAGTCCGGCGCGGGGCATGGAGTATCGTCTGCCGCACGAGCCACGCCCAGTGGTGGTGGTCTCGTCCAGGGCGCGCATCCTGATCGCAGGACAGGCGCCGGGACTGCGGGTGCACCAAAGTGGCCTGCCGTTCGACGATGCATCAGGCGACCGGCTGCGACAATGGCTGGGGGTGGACCGGGCGGCGTTCTACGATCGCGATCGCTTTGCCATCGTCCCCATGGGCTTTTGCTTTCCCGGCTACGACGCTGCCGGCAGCGACTTGCCGCCCCGGCGTGAATGCGCGCCGGCCTGGCGCCGGACCGTGCTGGATGCCATGCCGCAGATCGAGCTGGTGCTGGCAATCGGCCAGTATGCGCAAGCCTTTCATCTCGGGCCTTCAAGGATGGCGTCGATGACGGAGACGGTATCTGCATGGAAGCGTTATGTTTTGACCAATGAGGGGCCCGCGGTGATGCCGCTTCCGCATCCGAGCTGGCGCAACAGCGGCTGGCTGAAGCGCCACCCGTGGTTCGAGGGCGATTTGCTGCCGGTGCTGCAAAATCGGGTGAAAACCCTCGCTTTCTGAAATCATGTTCTTTTCTTTCCCCGGAATCGCGCTATAGACAGAATATATTTCGAAAAAGGACATTGGGGATGGATCGTCTAGATAGAAAGATCCTGCGGCTTCTGCAGGAAGATTCAACGCTTGCCGTCGCAGATCTCGCCAAGAAGGTCGGGCTGTCGACGACGCCCTGCTGGCGGCGTATCCAGAAGATGGAAGAAGACGGCGTCATCCGTGGCCGCGTCGCGCTGCTCGACCCCGTCAAGGTCAACACCAAGGTCACCGTCTTTGTCTCGATCCGGACGGCCAGCCACTCGATCGAATGGTTGAAGCGTTTTTCCGAGGTGGTTTCCGAATTTCCGGAAGTGGTGGAATTCTACCGCATGAGCGGTGACGTCGACTACCTGCTGCGCGTCGTCGTGCCCGATATTGCCGCCTATGACGCGTTCTACAAGCGGATGATCGCCAAGATCGAAATCCGCGACGTGTCGTCGGTGTTTGCCATGGAGCAGATCAAGTATTCGACGCAACTGCCGCTCGACTACATGTTGCTCGACGCCAGCAAGTCGAACGACGAATAACAGAAAAGGGCAGCGTGCCGGTGCGCGCTGCTCTTTCGCTTGTGGCGTCGAGGCCCCGGGCTTTTTGCCGGCCTCCGGTACAGCCTACTTCTTTTCCAGCCGGGCCAGCAGCGACGACGTATCCCAGCGCTTGCCACCCATCGCCTGGACTTCTCCATAGAATTGATCCACCAGCGCGGTCACGGGCAGCGTTGCACCGTTGCGGCGGGCTTCGCTGAGGACGATGTCGAGATCCTTGCGCATCCAGTCGACGGCGAAGCCGAAATCGTATTTGCCGGCCATCATCGTCTTGTGGCGGTTTTCCATCTGCCAGGAGCCGGCAGCGCCCTTGGAGATCACCTCAACCACTTTCTCTATGTCGAGCCCGGCCTTCTGGCCGAAATGGATGCCTTCGGCCAGGCCCTGGACGAGGCCGGCGATGCAGATCTGGTTGATCATCTTGGTCAGCTGCCCGGCGCCGACATCGCCCATGAGCCCGACCATGCGGGCATAGGCGTCGATCACGGGCTTCGCTTTCTCGAACACCGCAGCTTCACCACCGCACATGACGGTGAGCACGCCGTTCTCGGCACCGGCCTGGCCACCGGACACCGGAGCATCGATGAAATGGCAGCCCTTGGCTTTTGCGGCGGCATCGAGTTCGCGTGCGACTTCGGCGCTGGCTGTTGTGTTGTCGATCAGGATTGCCCCGGGCTTCATGCCAGAGAACACGCCGTTCTCGGCTGTGGTGACGGAGCGCAGGTCGTCGTCATTGCCGACGCAGGTGAAGACGAAGTCGGCATCCCTGGCGGCATCTGCCGGGGTGGCAGCGGATTTGCCGCCATATTGCTTCACCCAGGCCTCGGCCTTGGCAGCCGTCCGGTTATAGACGGTGACGGTGTGTCCGCCCTTGACGGCGAGATGTCCGGCCATCGGATAGCCCATGACCCCGAGGCCGATGAAAGTGACATTCGACATGCGTACATTCCTTCTCAGATTTCGCCAGAGCATTAGCTGAAAGCCGAAATCCAGGAAAGGCCGTTTGGCGTCAGGGGACGAGCGAGGGCGCTGATTTCGCAATTGTCGCTTTCCGCAGAAGCAAATTTCGACGAAGTCGGTGAATTTCACAAAATCCTTTGTCGATAAGCCGACTAGATTTCTCCAGTGTAGGGGCCATGGCAGCAGAATGCTGACGCAAGGAGATGTGACATGATATCGCGCAGACAGACACTCGGGCTTTTGGGCGCCGTCGCCGCTACATCGCTTCTACCGCTCGGCGGCATCGCACGCGCCGCAGCCGCCAAGCAGCTGCGCATCGGCTGGCAGAAGAACGGCGTGCTGGCGCTGGCCAAGCGCCAGGGAGCGCTGGAGAAGCGGCTGGCGGGGCAAGGTGTTTCGGTCGAATGGTCGGAGTTCACCTCGGGGCCGCCTCTGCTGGAAGCACTCGGGGCCGGCGCGCTGGATTTCGGCGCAACCGGCGATGTCCCGCCGCTGTTTGCCCAGGCGGCGAATGGCAATCTCCTTTATGTCGGGCTCTATCGCGGCAGCCCGGAAGGCTCTGCCATACTGGTGCGGGCGGATTCGTCGATCAAGTCGCTTGCCGACCTCAAGGGCAAGAAGCTTGCCTTCAAGCGTGGCTCCAGCGCCCACAACGTTGCTGTCAAGGCCCTGCAAAAGGCAGGCCTGACGCCTTCAGATGTCGAGCCGATCGACCTGTCGCCCTCGGATGCGGCTGCCGCCTTCAAGACCGGCAGCATCGATGCCTGGTCGATCTGGGATCCCTATCTGGCGATTGCCGAGGCCGATCCCCAGACCCGCGTGCTGGCGACGGCGCGGGGTATCGTCGACAGTTATTCGTTTTTCCTCGCCAATGGCGACGATACGACGAGCAACCCGCAGCTCGTGTCTGCCGTCATCGACGAACTGGCAAAGGTGGGTGCTGCGGCACAGGGGCAACTCGAGGACACCGTGGCGGCGCTCTCCGGCATCACCGGTGTGCCGGCCGACGTGACGCGGGTGACGCTGACGCGGCCCGGCGCGGATCTCGGCAGCGTCTCGACGATGACAGATGCGGCGGTTGCCTACCAGCAATCGCTGGCCGAGGAATTCTATGGTCTGGGCATCGTGCCGAAGAAGCTCAATGTCAGCGATATCGTCTGGCGGCCGAAGGCGAGTTGAGTTTGCAAGCCTCATGCAGACGCTTCCCTGACAATGCCGGAGCCCGACTTCAAGCAAAATTATTCTAAGACCTTGCTGCGGTTGGGAAACCGCGGCTTCGATCTTGCGCCGCGACCATGACACTATGAACTTGCCGGATAGGGATCCGGTTGCGAATTTTTATGAGGCACTTCGATGATTACCCGCAGACAGACGCTTGGGCTTTTTGGTGCAGCCGCTTCTGCTGCCATCCTTCCGCAAGTGAGAGGGGCGAGCGCCGCCACCGGCACGACGCTGAGGGTCGGCTGGCAGAAATTCGGCGTGGTGCCACTCGCCAAGAAAAGCGGTGCGCTGGAGAAGCGCCTGGCCGGCAAGGGCGTGACCGTCGAGTGGAATGAGTTTACCTCGGGGCCGCCGCTGCTCGAAGCCATCGGAGCGGGCGCCATCGATTTCGGGATCACCGGCGACGTACCGCCGCTATTCGCCCAGGCCGCCGGTCGTGACCTCCTCTACGTCGGTGCCTATCAGGGGCCGGCCGCCTTTCACGGCCTGCTGGTGCACAAGGATTCGCCGATCCAGAAGATCGAGGATTTGAAGGGCAAGAAACTCGCCTACAAGCGCGGTTCCAGCGGCCACAACTTCGCTATCCAGGTATTGCGCAAGGGCGGCCTGACGGTCTCTGACATCACCGAGGTGGATCTGGCGCCACCGGACGCCGCTGCTGCTTTCAAGAACGGCAGCATCGATGCCTGGGCGATCTGGGATCCCTACTTTGCCGTCACAGAGGCCGATCCGCAGACACGCGTGCTGACCACCTCCGAGGGCATCATCGACAACTGGGGCTATTTCCTCGGCAACGGCGGCTTCACGGCCAAGAACCCAGAGGTGATTGCCGACGTCATCGACGAACTCGCCAAGGTCGGTGCCGCGGCGCAGACCAATCTCGATGCAACGGTGACGGCGCTCGCACAGATCACCGGCGTGCCGGAGCCGATCACCCGCGTCACGCTGACCCGCAGCAAGGCTGACCTCGGCAAGGTCTCGCTGATGCCGGACGCGGCGCTCGCCTACCAGCAGGCTTTGGCGGACGATTTCTACAGCCTCGGCATCGTGCCGAAGAAGCTCAAAGTCAGCGACATCGTCTGGCACCCGAAAGCCAGCTGATTGATCCCCGCGACCACGGAACAAGGGAAACAGACATGACAAACACTTCCAAGCCAATCGACTTCCTCTGGTTTATCCCGACTTCGGGCGACGGCAGCTATCTCGGTTCCGCCGACCTCAACCGCGACACGGATATCGGCTATCTGACGCAGATCGCGCAGGCCGTCGATCGCCTCGGCTATTCCGGCGTGCTGCTGCCGACCGGCGTGTCATGCGAGGAATCCTTCGTCACGGCGGCAGCGCTTGCAGCACATACGCAGAAGCTCAAATTCCTGGTGGCGGTGCGTCCCGGTACGGCGTCGCCGGCCTATTACGCCCGGCTGGCCTCAACGCTCGATCGCATCTCGCACGGACGCTTGCTGCTCAACATCGTGGTCGGCGGCAGTCCCTCGGAGCTTGCAGGCGACGGCATCTTCCTGAAGCATGACGAGCGCTACGATCATGCCAATGAATTCTTCGACGTGTTCGAAGAGCTGATGGCCAAGGGCACGTCGACGCTGGATGGCAAGTATATCAAGGCGACCGGTGCACGGCTGGCCTTGCCGCCGGTGCAATCGCCGCGTCCGCCGCTGTATTTCGGCGGTTCTTCGGACGCTGGCATCGATTTTGCCGTCGGTCGCGTCGACAAGTACCTGACCTGGGGCGAACCTCCGGCGCAGGTTGCCGAAAAGGTCGAAAAGGTGCGGGCTGCAGCAAAGCGCACCGGCCGCGAAGTCAGCTTCGGCATCCGCCTCCACTTCATCGTTCGTGAAACCGACGACGAGGCCTGGGCCGCCGCCGACCGGCTGATCTCGCAGCTCGACGACGATACGATCCGCGAAGCACAGGAGCGCTTCGTCAAGGAGTCCGATTCCGTCGGACAGAAGCGCATGGCCGCCCTGCATGGCGGACGCCGCGACAATCTCGAAGTGTCTCCCAACCTCTGGGCCGGTGTTGGCCTGGTGCGCGCGGGAGCCGGCACGGCCCTGGTCGGATCGCCGAAGACTGTGGCCGCACGCCTGCGCGAATACCAGGAGATCGGCATCGAGACGGTGATCGGCTCCGGCTATCCGCATCTGGAAGAAGCTTACCGCGTTTCCGAGCTGCTCTTCCCGGAACTGGGGCTCGGACGCGAACTGCAGCGCGGCAGCTTCGACGTCGAGTTCGGCAAGCGCCAGGTTTTCGGCGGCGGCAGCCATGGTGGCAACCTGAAGGTCGTGTCCGGATCCTGATCCGGCAGAGAGGGACAAGATCATGGCGGCAGTCGACACACACTTCGTCGAGGTAAGGGCAGCGCGGACGGCGGACAACGATATCGCCAGCCGCGCTCGCAAAAACCTGGAGGCCTCGCTGCCTTATCTGGTTCCGGTCGTCATCGTCGCACTCTGGCAGCTCGGCTCGTCGGCCGGATGGATTTCGTCGCGGATCATGCCATCGCCGCTCGATGTGGTGATGGCCTTCTGGCAGACGACGACCTCCGGTCAATTGCCGAAAGACATTGCCGTCAGCGCCGGCCGTGCATTTGCCGGCCTGTTTGTCGGCGGCAGCATCGGGTTCCTGCTCGGTCTCGCCAACGGCGTGTCGCGGCTGTCGGAAAAGCTGACCGACACGACCTTGCAGATGATGCGCACCGTGCCGCATCTGGCGATGATCCCTCTGGTCATCCTGTGGTTTGGCATCGGCGAGGAATCGAAGCTGTTCCTGACCTCGCTCGGCGTGCTGTTCCCGGTCTACCTGAACACCTATCATGGCGTCCGCAATGTCGACCGCGACCTGATCGAGATGGGGCGCGTCTATGGCATGGGCAACTGGACGCTGTTTCGCAAGGTTATCTTTCCCGGCGCCCTGCCGTCGATCTTTGTCGGCCTGCGCTATGCGCTCGGTATCATGTGGCTGACGCTAATTGTCTCGGAGTCGATCGCTGCTTCATCCGGCATCGGCCACATGGCCAATAATGCCCGCGAATTCATGATGACCGATGTCGTCGTGCTGTCGCTGGTGATCTATGCGGTGCTCGGCAAGCTGGCCGATGTTGCCGCCCGGGCGATGGAGCGCAGGGCGCTCCGCTGGAACCCCACCTATCAGCAGCGCTGAGGACAGAGACATGAACGTCATCGCCCACCCACGATTTCAGCCGATCGAAAATAAAATCACGCAGCCCGAGGCGGCGAGCGTTGCACCAGGCGCCGGTGCCATCCGCGTCCGCGGCCTCGAAAAGCGTTTCGGCGACAACCAGGTCCTGCGGGGTATCGATCTCGATATTCCGGCCGGCCAGTTCGTCGCCGTCATCGGCAAGAGCGGCTGCGGAAAGAGCACGCTGCTACGCATCCTGATGGGGTTGGACGCGCCGACCGGCGGCAGCGTCGCCTTCGGCACGACCTCGGGCGAGGCGGCTCCGAACGCCCGCATCGTCTTCCAGGAGCCACGCCTGCTGCCCTGGCTGAGCGTCGCCGACAATGTCGCCGTCGGTCTCGGCGAGGGTGTTTCCAAGGCAGAAGGTCGCAAGGCTGCGGCGAGGGTTCTCTCGGAAGTGCAACTGGCTGAAAAGGCAGGCAACTGGCCGGCGCAACTGTCCGGTGGGCAGCGCCAACGCGTAGCGCTCGCCCGCGCGCTGGTCAGCAAGCCCGGCATCCTTGCCCTGGACGAGCCGCTCGGCGCCCTCGACGCGCTCACCCGCATCAGCATGCAGGAGCTCTTGAACCGCGTCTGGCGCGAACTCGGCTTCACAGCCGTCCTCGTCACCCACGATGTGAGCGAAGCGGTGCATCTGGCCGACCGCGTCATCGTGCTTGAGGAAGGCCGCATCGCCCTCGACCTGCCCATCCCCCACGTCCACCCCCGCCGCCACGGCAATCCGGCGCTGGCGGAGCTGGAAGGCAAGCTGCTGGCCGCGATCCTGGGGCATTGAGGCGACTGAGAAAGCGGCTCGCTTTCCGATCGACGAATTTTTGGCTGTAGCCGGTAGCGCGCTCGGTTATCAGTGCTGCTGCTTCAACCTTGCCACCACCAGATGGCCCGGGGTTGGCTGCCCGTCTTCCATGCGGACATTGATGTCGGTGATTTCGATGAGGTCGAAGCCGGTGGCTGTCAGGCGTTCGCGGACGTAGGCCTGAGCATGGGCGAAGCGCTGGTGGGGGCCGACCATGTAGGGGCGGCCGGCGAGTGTTTCTTCGGGCAGTGTTTCCGAGGAGAAGATGAAGAGGCCGCCGGGCGTCAGGTTTTCGGCGGTTCCGAAGAACAGCGGCTCGAGTGCACCGAGATAGGGCAGTACGTCGGTGGCGGTAATGATGTCGAAGGGTTCTTCGTCGTTGTCCTCGAGGAAGTCCTCGACCTCGGCGACGAACAGCGAATCGTAGATGTCCTTCTCGTCGGCGATCTCGACCATGTTTTCCGACAGGTCGATGCCGGTCATGTCGTCGACGATGTCGCTGAGCACGCCGCCGGTCAGCCCGGTGCCGCAGCCGAGATCGAGCAGCCGCTTGAAGGGCCCGAGGCCGAGTGCCTGCAGGCGCTGGCGAACCAGCATCGGCACGTGGTAGCCTAGTTGCTCGACGAGGACGTCCTCGAAGACTTCGGCATGCTGGTCGAACAGCGTCTCGACATAGGCGTCGGGCGCCCGCGTCGGCGTGTCGCCGCGTCCCATCGAAGCGATGCGCACGGAGGCGCCGCCATGATCGTCGGGGTCGATCGCAAGGACCTCGTTGTAGGCGGCGACGGCCGCGTCGATGTCTCCGGATTTCTCCAGTTCGAGGGCTCGGTTATAGGCGTCGGCCAGCGCGTCTTCGTCGATCTTGTTTTTCATGCCGGCTTTTTAAGCCGGGTCAAAAGCCGCTGCAACCGCTATTTCAGTTCAGGATGAATTCGCCTTTGAGGGCGCGCCAGTCTGTCGCCGAGATCAGCTTGCGGTGGACGTAGCGGACGGAGTGGAGGGGGCCGTCGAGTTTCTCCTGCCAGAATTTCAGGAAGCTGCGCATTTCCGGAAAGTCCGGGGAGAGATCGTAGTCCTGCCAGAGATAGGTCTGGAGGATGGCGGGATGGTCGGGAAGGCGGTAGAAAATCTCGGCAGTGGTCAGTCCGTAGCCTTTCAGCTGCAATTCCATTTCCTTGTGCATCGGTCCCTCGCTTGCGGTTCCAACTCTTGAGCGTGACGGTCGTCACAAGGATATGGAAACACGGGATGCTTAACCGAAGCTTTCGGAAATGCCTTTTCAAGACATTTTTGTGACGGTAATCAACAGGTTAGCAGTTCTCCAAGGGGAGTGCTGCCAGCGTGTCGGACCTCGCCCTTACCGGACGAGGTGCCGTGTCAGCCGGCGTTCTGTCCATTCCAGGAAATGGCGCAGGATTTCGACGATGCTGAGGTAGAAGATCGCCGCCCAGAGGTAGCTCTGGTAATCGTAGGTCTGGGAGAAGGCATAGCGCGTTTCACCCATGAGGTCGAAGACGGTGATGATGGCAACGACCGCCGAGCCCTTTACCATCAGGATGATTTCGTTGCCGTAGGGGCGAAGCGCGACGATCAGTGCCTGCGGCAGGATGATCTTGAAGAAGGCTACCAGCTTGGGGATGCCGAGCGACGAGGCTGCCTCGTGCTGGCCCTTGGAGACGCTGATGATGGCGCCACGCAGGATTTCCGTCTGGTAGGCAGCGGTGTTCAGTGTCAGCGACAGCAGCCCGCAATACCAAGCCTCGCGAAAGAACCACCAGAGGCCGACCGACTGCCATTCGGGCCGAAAGCTGCCGAGGCCGTAGTAGATCAGGAAAAGCTGGGCGAGGATCGGCGTTCCACGAAAGACGTAGACGTAGACATAGGCAAAGCCGCTGAACAGCCGGTTCTTCGACATGCGGGCAAATGCCAGCGGTACCGACAGCACGGCGCCGAAGACGATCGAGAAGGCCACCAGTTCGAGCGTCGTTATCAGGCCATGCACGAAGCGCGGCCCGTATTTGAAGAATTTCTCGTTGTCCCAGTTGGTAATCATCATCGCCAGCAGGGCAACACCGAGGAGGGCCCAGAGGGTCACGACGATGTAGCCCGTCATCCGGGCCGGTCGCATCCGGGTCATCGCTTCCGGTGGCGGCGCGCGTGGCGGGATAAGGGCCTTCGAATAGCTCATCGCGATGCCTCCGAACGCTTGGTCCACCGGTCGACAAAGCCGAGGCCGACCGACGAGACGATGGCAAGGAACAGGTAGAGGCCGCAGGCCAGCAGGTAGAAGCCGAAGGCATCCTTGGTGACGCGCACCGCGATGCCGGTCTGGCGCAGGATGTCGGTTAGGCCGATGATCG
The DNA here is from genome assembly GCF_019355815.1 of Rhizobium sp. B21/90. NCBI lineage: Bacteria > Pseudomonadati > Pseudomonadota > Alphaproteobacteria > Hyphomicrobiales > Rhizobiaceae > Rhizobium > Rhizobium sp. B21/90. Next base: position 2,017,375 of record NZ_CP072162.1, read on the forward strand.
AGACGTAGGAGGTGTCCTTCAGGAGGTTCATCCAGAGGTTCCCGAGGCCGGGCAGGGCGATACGGATCAGCTGCGGCAGGACGATCAGCTGCATGGTGCGAAACCGTCCGAGGCCCAACGAATCGCCAGCCTCGTACTGGCCCTTGGGGATGGCGCGGAATGCCGACAGCAGGACTTCGGCGCAATAGGCGGAAAACACCACCGAGAGAGCCAGCATGCCGGCCACGAAGGCATTGATCTCGACGCGTCCCTCGTAGCCGAGAGAGGCAAGCAGGCTCTGGAGGGCGATCTGGATGCCGTAATAGACGATGAACAGCGTTAGCAGTTCGGGAAGACCGCGGAAGATCGTCGTGTAGATGCTGGCCGCCAGCCGTACGGACTTTTCTTCCGACTGCTGGCCGAGCGCCACGAGGAAGCCGATGGCAAGGCCGACCGGCAGGGTGGACAGCGCGACGACGATGGTGACCTTCATGCCGAGGGCAATCTCGTCGCCCCAGCCTGTATCGCCGCAGGCGATGACCGTTCCCGAACCGAACAGACTGAAAAGGCCGACCGGCCCGCATAAAGGATCGAAGATAGTGCTCATCCGATCCCACAGGGATCCGAGGGCGGAAAACGCTCCGCTCATGCCTTTATTTCCCCTCGCGACTGTTTCGTCGCTTACTATTACCGACAGTTCTCAAATAAAAACGGCGGAAGAGCAAGCCTCCCGCCGCCAGTATTTTGCATCGCATCTAAACCCGGCGATTACTTTCCGTAAACGTCGAAGTCGAAATACTTGTCCTGGATCTTCTTGTAGGTGCCGTCGGCGCGGATGGCGGCAAGCGCGGTGTTGAGCTTGGTCTTCAGCGCATCGTCGCCCTTGCGGACGCCAATGCCGGCGCCTTCGCCGTTGATAACCGGATCGATTGGCAGGGTGCCGAGCATCTTGCAGCAGCTGCCGGCATCCGACTTGACCCATTCCGACAGGACGACAACGTCGTCGATGACGGCATCGATACGGCCGTTCGTCATGTCGAGCTTGTACTCGTCAGCGGTCGGGTACAGCTTCAGTTCGGCATCCTTCAGGTGGGCCGTCGCATAGTTGGCATGGGTTGTCGACGACTGGGCGCCGATGGTTTTGCCCTTGAGGCCGGCGTCGGTCGCTTCCGTGACCTTGGAATCCTTCGGCACGGCAATGGCAGGTGGGGTGTTGTAGATCTTGTTGGTGAAGTCGATCGACTTCAAGCGCTCAGGCGTGATCGACATGGAGGAGACGATCATGTCGAACTTCTTCGCCTGCAGGGCAGGAATGATGCCGTCGAAATCCTGGTTGACGATCGTGCACTTGACTTTCATCTGGTCGCACAAGGCGTTGGCGATGTCGATGTCGAAGCCCTGGAACTTGCCGGCTGAATCCAGCGATTCGAAGGGCGGGTAGGTCGCATCGGTGCCGATGGTCAGCGTGTCGCCGTCGGCCATGGCCACGCCGGAAAAGAGCGACATCGCTGCGAGCGACGCTGCGGCGAAGAGACGGGTTGAGTTGCGCATGTGGATCCTCTCTGTTGGTGACCGCGGGGTGTTCTTGTTTTCCGCGCGCGGTTTGAATGGGGCGGAAATCGCGAGGACCGCCTTGCGGAGATAATTTTCCTCTTTTCGAGAGAATTGCAACCGGAATCATCTGTCGATGATGCAGTGCACAGTTTCCGCGCCCGGAGGCCATGTGAACGGTGGCTGCACGCAACATTCATCGGGGATTCATTTCACGGACTTTAGAAAAGCGGAACAAAATGAAGGCCGATACCCTTTGGATGCGCCCGACCGCAAATTGGCCCGAATGTATCGGAACAAGACACCCGAGGGCGGCCGGATCGAGAAATTCGGTTCGCCATAACGACAAGACCAGAACGACAAGAAACGAAGAGGAAATTCCGTGGGTACCAGATCAAGATTGTTCGCCAGTGCCGCCTTTCCGCTGCTGTCCCTGTCGCTGATGCTGCAGCCGGTACACGCCGCGATGCTGGTCGGCGGCACCGTCAACACCACTGTCCGGCAAGCGGACAATGCTGCATCGTTCGAGGTAGCGCAGGCGACAGCCGAGCCTGCGGAAGACGAGCAGGACCCCAAGAAGAAAAAGAAGCCCGGCGCTGAGGAGCCCGGCAAGGAGCCGCCGAAGGCCGAAAAGCATGGTGAGCCCGAAGCGCCCAAGGCTGAAAAGCCCGCAGAGCCCAGAGCCGAGAAGCCGGTAGAGCCCAAGGCTGAGAAGCCTCCAGAGCCGAAGGCCGAGAAGCCGGTAGAGCCGAAGGCTGAGAAGCCGGCTGAACCGGAAGCGCCGAAGCCACCGAAGGCTGAAAAGCCCGTCGAAATGGAAGCACCGAAGCCGCCGAAGGCCGAAAAGCCTGCCGAGCCGGAAGCTGCCCCTGCAAAGCCGAAGGTACAGGAACTGGAAGCGCCGAAGCCTCCGAAGGCCGAGAAGCCTGCGGCAGCCGAGCCAGAGGCACAGCCCGAAACCAGGAAGCCTGCGGCCGAAGCGCCTGCTGTTCGCTCCAAGGCAGCCGAAGCCCCCGCAGCAGAGCCGGCAGCGCCTGCACCGCCGCCAGCCGGCAAGCACCAGAAGCCTGCAGAGGCCAATGGTGAGGCAGCGCCGGCGCCTGCAACGCCGGGTGAGAAGCCCGTAAAGCCCGTCATGCCGGCCGAAAAGGTCGCCCCGAACGCCGAGAAGCCTCCGGCACCGGCCGCTGAAGGCGTTGCGCCTGCCAAGCCTGCCGCCGAACAGCCACCCGCAGCGGCTGGCCAGCGCCAGGTGGCCCCAGGCACCGAACCGGTTACCCCCGGCAAGCCGGCACCCGGAGCAGCCGTCGCCCCTGCAGCCAACGGTGCCGCACCGGCAGCCGCAGCACCGGCAGCGCCCAGCACTGCCGGCGAGCAGGTTTCGCCAGCCGAACTGCAGCGTCGTCAGAAGATCGCCGAGAACCCGGCTGCTGCCGGCGCAGGCAGCGGCCCCGTCATCCTGCCCGTCCAGAACGGCACTGCCGTCCTCGACAGCGACAAGGATGCCGCGCGTCGCGGTCACCGTGGCCAGCCGGGCGCAGGTCAGCCGGGCGCTCCCGGCCAGCCCCCGGCTCCCGGGCAGCCGGCAGCGGCCGCACCGGGCCAGCCTGCTCCGCCAGCACCTGCCAACGTCCGTGCGCCGACATCCGATGCCGACGCGCAACGTGCAGCCGGCGGCAACCAGGCGCCACCTGTAAAGATGGAGGCCGTCACCAGCGAGCAGGGTCGTCGCATGGATCGGCAGCCGGATTACGTCTCGCCCCAGGGCGTGCGCATCGACGACCGCCAGGACAACCGCGTCATCGTCAACTTCGGCGACAACGTCTTCGTCCGGCACGACGATACGCAGCGCTTCGTGCGTGACGGCGAACGCCCGGTCTACGAGCAGCTGCCCCGCGACCGTTACCGCGAGACGATCGACCGTCCCGACGGCGACCGCATCGTCACCGTGCGCAATCGCTACGGCGATATCATCCAGCGCTCGCGCATCGATGCACGCGGCCGGGAATACGTGCTGTTCTATTCGCCCGAACTGGAGAATTCGCCGGATCAGGACGACTATTACCGCGATCCCGGTGATGAACTGCCGCCGATGCGCCTGCGCATTCCGCTCAACCAGTACATCATCGATACCAGTGCCGATCAGGACCAGGATTACTACGACTTCCTGCGCAAGCCTCCGGTCGAGCCGGTCGAGCGTGTCTATTCGCTGAACGAGGTCCGATATTCGGCTCGTATTCGTGACAAGGTGCGGCGTATCGATCTCGATACGATCACCTTTGCGACGGGCAGTGCCGAAATCCCGATGGAGCAGGCAAAGACGTTGCGCGGAATTGCCGAGGCCATCGGCAGTATCGTCAAGAAGGATCCGACCGAGACCTTCCTGATCGAGGGTCATACGGATGCCGTGGGTACGCCCCAGAGTAACCTGATCCTTTCGGACCAGCGCGCCGAATCCGTCGCAAACGTGCTGACCGACGTCTACGGCATCCCGCCCGAAAACCTTGCGACGCAGGGCTATGGCGAGCAGTACCTGAAGATCAACACGCCGGGACCGGAGCAGGAAAACCGCCGCGTCACCATCCGCCGCGTCACGGCGCTGGTCCGCCCTGTCGCCGTCCGCTAACCACCTGTCCTGATGAAGAAAATACGCCGCCGGAGAAATCCGGCGGCTCAGACTGATGACAAACCCTGAAGAAGCGTGTTTGACGAGAGCGATACCTTACTCTCCCTCATCCTCGCCCTTGTGGCGGGGATCCAGCGACACGACGTCTGTCGGGTCAAAAGACTCTTTCAGCTCAAAGACTTGAGCTGACTGGATCCCCGCCACAAGGGCGAGGATGAGGGGAGTTTGACAACCGGCTCAATTTCCCGAGTAACCTGCAGAGTTATTAGATCATAGCTTTGTCATCAGTCTGCGCCGCTGGAGAAATTCGGCGGCTTTTTTATGGGCTCGGCTTTTCCAGGCCGACGGTCGTGGCGATGAAGTCGGCGATGGCCATTGTGTCGTCGAGGTCGAACACGGGCAATCTGTCGTCGAGGACTGCGTGATCGGCGGCGATTGCGACGATATGCGGGTCCTGCGGTGCCAAAGGTTCGCGGTTGGCCGATGCCGACCGGCGGGCTTCGATCTTGGGGATCGGCTCGCGCTTGTAGCCCTCGACCAGAACCAGATCGCAGGGGGCGAGGCGGGCGAGGATCTCGTCGAAGCCCGGCTCCGGTGCGCCGCGCATCTCGTGCATGATGGCGTACCGCGTGCCCGACACCAGCGCCACTTCATGGGCGCCGGCCTCGCGGTGACGGAAGCTGTCGGCGCCGACCTTGTCGATGTCGAAGTCATGGTGGGCATGCTTGATCGTCGAGATCCGGTAGCCGCGACGGGTGAACTCGGTGACGAGGCGGACCGCGAGCCCCGTCTTGCCGGAGTTCTTCCAGCCGGCAATGCCAAAAATCTTCGGCGCTGTCATCGGTGCAGAGCCTGCAGCCAGAGCTCGGCGGCGGCGAGTTCCTCTGGTGTGTTGACGTTGAGAAAGGGATCGATGGTGCCGTTTTCCGTCTGGATCAGCGGGAAGATGACTTCGGCCAGCGGATAGCGCCGCTGGAAGTCGCGCACCCGCCGCTTTCCATCCGAAAGTATCCAGCGCTCGAGTTCGTCGGCCAGCGACACCGGCCAAAGGGCAACGATAGGGTGCTGCTCGCCGCTCGACGAGGCGATGGCGATGGTCTGTCCGTCGTGGCGGGCATCGGCAAGCCGTGCCATCAGGTCCGTCGGCAGGAACGGGCCATCGGTCGGCACGGTCAGGACATGGCTGGCGGCGGGATGGTTCGCCTCTGTATCGCGCATGGCGGCCAGCACGCCGGCCAGCGGGCCCAATTGTCCGGGGAGGGTGTCGGGCACCCGGCGCAGGCCCTCGCCGCCTTCGAAGTCCAGCGGCGCATTGACGGCGACCTCGCTCGACTGCGGGGTCATGCGGGCAACGATGTGCGCAATAAGCGGCACGCCGCCGACGGTTGCCAATGCCTTGTTGCTTCCCATCCTGCTCGAGCGGCCGCCCGCAAGGATGACGCAGGGCAGCTTTTCTGTCGCGAACACCATCGTGTCTTGTTCCTCTGTCAGACGGGAACGCGCGGATCCGATCTTTGTGCCAGCTGGCTGGCGTGTTTGCGCCGGCTTTCGCGGTAGAAAGTATAGAGGCCGGAGGCGATGACAATGGCCGCGCCGACCGCCGTCCACAGATCAGGCATCTCGCCGAAGAATATCATGCCGAGCAGGGCTGCGAAAATCAGGCTGAGATAGCGCATCGGCGCAACGACGGCGATGTCGCCGGTGCGCATCGCAAGGATCGCCGTCTGGTAGCCGGCAAGCACCATCACCGACGCCAGCGCCAGATGCATCAGCGCGACCGGACCTGGGCTATGCCAGCCGCCCAGCGGCACGACGAGGATGCCGCCGATCAGCGACACGCCGATGGCCGTGCAGACGGTCACCATCAGCGACGGCACCTGCTTGTCGACGCAACGGGTGGCGAGATCGCGGGCGGCGGTGATGAAGACGCTGGCGATGACGATCAACGCTGCCGGCGTGAAACCCTCCGGCCCGGGACGGACGATGACCAGCACGCCGAGAAACCCGACCGTGATTGCCGACCAGCGCCGCCAGCCGACCGGCTCTTTCAGGAACAATGCGGCGCCGAGCGTCACGGCCAGCGGCAAAGCCTGGATGATCGCCGAGGCATTGGCAATCGGCATCATGCCGAGCGCCGAGATGTAGGTAGCGGCCGCCAGCGCCTCGCAGACCACCCGCAGCAGGATCATCGGCTGGGCAATGACCTTGAACGAACGCAGCGCGCCCAGGTGTCTGGCGATCAGGTAGACCATGACGCTGGTGAGCAGGCCGCGCAGCAACATGATCTCGCCGGCATTCATGACCGAGATGACAGATTTGGACAGGGCATCGCTGCAGGAAAAGGCCGCCATGGCCGCTGCCATATACAGCGCACCTTCCGTATTCTTCGATCGGGCCATTGGTCACTTCCACCGGTTTGCGTGGCAGTGTCTACGCGGGAAAGCGGCGATTGGGAATCTGTGACGGAAAGGTTATCGGGAAAATCGTTTGTGCGATGCGGTATCCCCCGATGGGTCCGGCAGTTCGGTTACAGAGAGCGGCACTGGCAGGTAGCCGGACGAAGGACCGTGCAGAAAAATATCACCCGCCGGTGACGCTCATGTGGCGGGCGACGGCGGGGCGGTTGTGGGTGCGGTCGATGATGAAGTCGTGGCCTTTCGGCTTGCGGCGGATGGCCTCGTCGATTGCCATGCTGAGGAGTTCGTCGTCGGGGGTCGCGCGAAGGGCGGCGCGCAGGTCTGCGGCGTCGTTCTGGCCGAGACACATGTAGAGCGTGCCGGTGCAGGTCAGGCGGACGCGGTTGCAGCTTTCACAGAAATTATGGGTGAGCGGGGTGATGAAACCCAGCCGGCCGCCGGTTTCCTCGACGGTGACATAGCGGGCAGGGCCGCCGGTGCGATAGCCGATATCAGTCAGGGTAAACTGCTTTTCCAGATCCGACTTCACCTTGGATAAGGGAAGATACCGATCAGTGCGGTCTTCCTCGATCTCGCCCATCGGCATCGTCTCGATGACGGTGAGGTCCATGCCGCGTGCATGGGCAAACCGCAGCAGGTCGGGAATTTCCGTTTCGTTGAAGCCTTTCAGCGCGACGGCATTGAGCTTGATCTTGAGGCCGGCGGCAAGGGCGGCATCGATACCTTCCATCACCCGGGCGATATCGCCCCAGCGGGTGATTTCCTTGAACTTGTCGGCATCCAGCGTGTCGAGCGAAACGTTGATACGGCGCACGCCGCAGGCGTAAAGCTCGTCTGCGAAACGGGCGAGCTGCGAGCCGTTGGTGGTCAGCGTCAGCTCCTCCAGCGCGCCGGACTTGACCTTGTCGCCGAGGCTGCGGATCAGCTGCATGATGTTCTTGCGGACGAGTGGTTCGCCGCCGGTGAGCCGGATCTTGCGCACGCCCTTGGCGATGAATGCCGAACAGAGCCGGTCCAGCTCTTCCAGCGTCAGAAGGTCCTTCTTCGGCAGGAACGTCATGTTTTCCGCCATGCAATAGGTGCAGCGGAAGTCGCAGCGGTCCGTCACGGAAACGCGCAGGTAACTGACCATCCGACCGAAGGGGTCGATCATGGAGGAAGGGCTTGCCGAAAGTGGAGAGGCGCTGGCGATAGTGCCGACGATGCTGTTCACAAATATATCTCCGTGATTGAACATAACTGGGACGACTGGCTTGTTGCGTCAAGGCAAATGCTCGAGAAAAGAGTCTTGCGCGCGGTGCGGCCGCAGCCTAGTCCTGCGGTTGTAGCAAAGAGTGGGGCGCAGTATGAGCGGGATTTGGCCGACCGAGTTGCGGGTATCGAAGGATCGGCAACGATTGCTGGTGACTTTCAACGATGGCGCCAGTTTCGACATTCCGGCCGAACTGATGCGGGTGACATCCCCGTCTGCCGAGGTTCAGGGGCACGGACCCGGCCAGAAGGTGACCGTTGCCGGCAAGCGCGATGTCGGCATCATGACGATTACGCCAACCGGAAATTATGCGGTCCGCATCGGCTTCGACGACCTTCACGACACCGGCATTTTCACTTGGACCTATCTGCGAGAGCTGGGTGAGAATGGGCCGGCGCTGATGGCAGCCTACGAGAGCGAACTGGCCGACAAAGGCCTGAGTCGCGACAGGGTCGGCCAGCACTGAGAACATCAGGTGGGGATAGAGTATGACCGGTCGTAAAGCGGATGGATGGTTACGTCAGAAGGGGAGCCGGAACGAGCACCGGGTCTCGTTCGTCGAGTTGTTTTTCGACCTCGTGTTTGTGTTCTCGATATCTCAGCTCGCCCATGCGCTTTACGAGCATTTCACCGTGCTCGGCGTACTTCAGGCGCTGCTGCTGACGCTCGCCGTCTGGTGGGTGTGGATATTCACAACCTGGGTCACCAACTGGCTCGATCCGGACCGGCAGCCGGTGCGGGTGATGCTGTTCGTGCTGATGCTCGCCGGGTTGATTCTCTCGGCATCGATCCCCGAGGCGTTCGGCGAGAAGGGCCTGATGTTTGCGGGCGCATTCGTGTTCATGCAGGTAGGGCGCTCGCTGTTCGCGGTCTACGCGCTGCGCCACGCCGCCCCCTCCAATCACCGCAATTTCCTGCGCATCACCGTCTGGCTGTTGTTGTCCGGCGTCTTCTGGATCGCCGGTGGCCTGGAAGAGGGAGAGGTACGGCTGGTGTGCTGGCTGGTAGCGCTGGCGATCGAATATGCAGCACCAGCCGCCGGTTTCTTGGTGCCGGGCCTCGGGCGCTCGACGCCTGCGGACTGGAACGTCTCGGGCGCACACCTGGCGGAACGCTGCGCGCTGTTCATCATCATCTGCCTCGGCGAGGCCATTCTCGAGGCCGGGGAGACCTTCTCCGAGATGCCGCTCGTGCCGCAGAGCATGATGATGCTCGTTTGCGTTTTCGCCGGCACTGTGGCGATGTGGTGGATCTACTTCCAGTTCGGCCACGAGCGTGCCGCCCATCGGATTGAGCATGCCGAGTTGCCCGGCAGTCTCGCGAGGCAGGCGTTCACCTACGCGCATATCCCTATTCTCGCCGGTATTATCGTCACCGTGGTCGCCAACAAGCTCGCCCTGACGCATCCGGACGATGTGGCGGACCTAGGCGTTGCCGGCGCTATCCTCGGTGGCCCGCTGATTTTCCTATGCGGTAATCTCTGGTTCAAGGCGACCACCGGCAACCGTCCGCCGCTGTCGCATCTTGTTGGTATTGCTGTTCTGCTGCTGTCGATGATGCTCGCGTCGCGGGTCGACAGGTTCGACCTGGCAATCCTTGCGACCGGCATTCTTGTAGGGGTGGCGCTGTGGGAATTCGTGTCGCTGCGGCACAGTTCACAGACCTTGCGGCAGCGCTGACCGGCCTCGGTATCGAGGCTCAGTTCTTGTAGATCAGCCAGCTCTTGCTGAAATCCTTCTGCATGCCGCTCTGATATTGCGACGTGCAGTTGCGTCCGGAATTTTTGGCCTGATAGAGCGCGATATCGGTGTTGCTGTAGAGTTCGCCCGGATCCTTCGCTTCCGACGCCATGCAGACGCCAAGCGACATGGTGATCGGCCCGTAGTCGACGCGGGTGCGCGAATTGCGGAAGGGGGTCGATTCGAGAGTGCGGCGGATCCGCTCGCAGATCGCCATCACCTCGTCAGCCGTATTGCCATCGATGATCAGGGCGAATTCCTCGCCGCCGGTGCGGGCAACGAAGACGTCACGACGGACGTTGGCGCGGATTACTGACGCGACTGTCGCCAGGATCTTGTCGCCGACCGGATGGCCGAAGTTGTCGTTGACCTTCTTGAAATTGTCGATGTCGCATAACACCAGCGCCGTGACGGACTTAGCCATCGGATTGTCGAACACCGATGCGAGGCGGTCATCGAAGGCGCGGCGGTTGGAGAGGCGCGTCAGGGAATCGGTGTTGGCGATGCGCTTATATTCGTCGAGTTCCTTGCGAACCTGATCCATCTCCTGAGAGCGCTGGGCAACATCCTCAACCGTCTTTTCGCCGCGCGCCATAGTGTCGCCGGTGGCTTCGGTCAGCATGTCAATCGCATTGCGCAGCAGGTCGGCGCTGTTGGCGGTCTTCGAGGTGATACGGGCGAAGGTTTCGCCGAGGAGCTTGTTGTAGCTGGAAAGCGATGTCTGTTCCTGCTTCAGGGTGCGCAGGACGCCATCCAGCTCGTTTATGATTCGCGAATGGGCGTCGTCGTAGATCCGTGTGGAATGTGAAAAATACTGGCTGCCGAGAAGATCGATCTCTTCCTGCGTGGCGTTGCTGCCAAGTGCTGCCAAGTCACGGGTGAGAGCTGGGTTGGAGCCAATATAGGCTTCGTAGAAAAGCTCGTAATTGCGCGGGATCGGAGCAACGCCCATAGCTCGCATAGCATAGATGATCTGTCCTGCCACGTCGGGAATTTGCGACTTGGACGCAATCACCGTGCTCATTGGCGAACTCCTAAGGATTTAAATGACTATGGTTTATGTAGCCTAAATTTCTTTTGAAAAGATTAAGGGTAACCTTGCTGGAAATTAGTAATGAAATCCTGCGAATACTGTTAAGCTATTGAATATAATTGTAATTATTGAAAGTGCGGTTGCAGATTTTGTCTTTGTTGGCAAGAAAAGTCTACCGGAAGTTAATATTATATTTATCTAATTAAATGTTTTGGTTGCGTTGGGCATCCCGGCCGAAGCCGGGATGCGAGGGCCGAATGTTACTTCGGGCCGATCATGTTTTCAGGCCGAACCAGTGTGTCGAACTCCTCGTTGCTGAGATATCCTCCGCCAACGGCTTCCTCGCGCAGCGTGGTGCCGTTCTTGTGGGCGGTCTTTGCGATCTTGGCGCAGGCATCGTAGCCGAGGCGCCCGTTCAACGCTGTCACCAGCATCAGCGAGTTCTCGACACCCTTGCGGATGTTATCCTCGCGCGCCTCGATGCCGACGACGCAATTGTCGGTGAAGGAGACGGCGGCGTCGCCGAGGAGCTGGACGGACTGCAGGAAATTGTAGGCCATCATTGGATTGAAGACATTGAGCTCGAAGTGGCCCTGGCTGCCGGCGAAAGTGATGGCGGCATTGTTGCCGAAGATGTGGGCGCAGACCTGTGTCAGGGCTTCCGACTGGGTCGGATTGACCTTGCCCGGCATGATCGACGAGCCCGGTTCGTTTTCCGGCAGCGACAGTTCGCCCAGACCGGCGCGTGGGCCGGAGCCGAGGAAGCGGATGTCGTTGGCGATCTTGAACAGGGCGGCGGCAGCAGCCGCGATGGCGCCGTGGGCGAATACCATGGCATCGTGGGCGGCCAGCGCCTCGAACTTGTTAGGCGCGGTGACGAAGGGCAGGCCGGTGATCGCCGCGATCTCTTCGGCAACTTTCTCGGCAAAGCCGATCGGTGCATTAAGGCCGGTGCCGACGGCCGTGCCGCCCTGGGCGAGTTCATAGAGACCGGGCAGCGTCAGTTCGATACGCTTGATGGCCGAGCCGACCTGGGCTGCATAGCCGGAAAATTCCTGGCCGAGCGTCAGCGGCGTGGCATCCTGCGTGTGGGTGCGGCCGATCTTGATGATGTGGGCAAAAGCCTTGACCTTGGCTTCCAGAGCCTCGTGCAGGTGGCGCAGGCCCGGCAGCAGGTGGTGGACGATCTGCTCGGCGCAGGCGACATGCATCGCCGTCGGATAGGTGTCGTTGGACGACTGGCTCATGTTGACGTGATCGTTCGGATGCACCGGCTTCTTCGAGCCCATGACGCCGCCGAGCATTTCGATTGCCCGGTTGGAAACCACTTCGTTGGCATTCATGTTCGACTGGGTGCCGGAGCCGGTCTGCCAGACGACCAGCGGGAAATGCGCATCGAGCTTGCCGTCGATGACTTCCTGCGCGGCGGCGACGATCACTTTACCGAGATCGGCGTCGAGCCCGCCGAGCTGCATATTGGCGCGGGCGGCTGCCTGCTTGACGATGCCCAGCGCGCGGACGATCGACATCGGCTGCTTTTCCCAGCCAATCTTGAAGTTGCCGAGCGAGCGCTGCGCCTGTGCGCCCCAGTACCGGTCGCTGGCAACGTCGATCGCGCCAAACGTGTCGGTTTCCTTACGGGTGGAAGTCATTCTGCTGCCTTTCGTGGGACCGTGGAGCTGCCGCTCCGTTCGAAAATCCGCGTTGTTATAAGGCCGATCCGCCGGTAAGAAAACAGCAAAGAGAAGTCTCCTGAAAGTTGCGTCGACTCGATCTTTCCAGGCCGCAAATTCCCGTGCTATTTATATCACGCGCCTTGCCAATGTTTTTCGGCCGATTTTTACGCCTCAATTGCAACGCAAAATTCCACAAAAAATTAACCAATAATTTCATAATTTTGTGTGAACTTCTGAGCGTTCGACGCGGCCGAATCCCATGCGAAAAGCAAGTATTCGTGCGTCGTTCCGACCGGGTGGTTTTCTTCCAATTCACCGCCCGATCTTCTAGTATCGCTGAATTATTTGACATGAGCTCGGGCTGTCCGACACACCCATGACAGGGGACTGAATTGAGAACGACATTTCTGACGAAAGCAGCAGCATCCGTCCTGGCACTATCCTGTGGCCTGACGATCGTTGGCACGTCTGCGCATGCCATGACGCTGATGGATTTCATTCGTGGCGGCAAGGGTCGGTCGCAGCAGCAGGTTGACAGCAATCAGATCCTGCCTCCGAGCATGCCGATTGCTCCCGTCCCCAGAGAAGGTGCGGGTGGTGGTGGCCCGGCTCCGAAGGTCAGCTCGCCGACCTACTACACCTACAAGCCCGAGCCGATGCGCCTGGTCGCAACGAGCAAATTCGCGGATCCGGTGGTCACCGGTGCCGTTGCCGATGTGTCTTCTGCTCCTGTCGCAGTCGACCCGTCCAGCGCCCAGCGTCGTTATCTCACCGAAGCCCGGGTGTCGGCGACCAACGATGTCGCCAAGGCTCTGGAGGACTATTACGCCGACAGCAAGAAGCCGATGGTCTGGGTTGCCGATAACGCGGTGTCCGAGAAGGCCAAGGCCGCCATGGCTGTGCTGGCGCAGGCCGATCTCATCGGTCTCGATCCCGACGACTACAAGGTTGCCGTTCCCGTCATCGACGAGGGCAGCGTCAATCCTGCCGACCGTGACCGGGCGCTGACTCAGTTCGAACTGGCGCTGTCGGCCAAGGTTCTCGCCTTCGTGCAGGACAACCAGCGCGGCCGCATCGATCCGAACAAGCTGTCCGGCTATCACGACTTCAAGCGCAAGGACGTCAACCTGATGCCCGTGCTGGGCAACCTGTCGCTCAGCCCTGACGTCACTGCCTACCTCAACAGCCGCAGCCCGCAGAACCCGCAGTTCGATGCCCTGAAGGCTGAATATGCCCGGTTGAAGGCCGAGACTACCAACGATGCCAACCGCGTCGCGATTACCCTCAGCGGCATCATCAAGCCCGGCGATACCTCGCCGCAGATCGCCAACATCGTCAAGGGCATCCAGCTCAAGGGTTCCGATGCGTTGACGACATCTCATGCCGACGTGTTCTCGTCCTATCAGCAGACGCCGTTGTACACGCCGGAACTGGTTTCGCTGGTCGAAGCGTTCCAGAAGGAAAAAGGCCTGACGGCCGATGGCGTCATCGGCCAGTCGACCGTTCGTGCGATCGTCGGGGAAAACAGCGATGCCAAGCTGCAGAAGCTGACCATCGCCATGGAACAGCTTCGCTGGCTGCCGGACCAGCTCGGCCCGCGCTACGTCTTCATCAACCAGCCGGCCTTCATGGTCTACTACTACAACGACAACAAGGAAGCGTTGTCGATGCGCGTCGTCGTCGGTGCCAAGGGGCACCAGACGAACTTCTTCGAGAACCAGATCCAGACCGTCGAGTTCAACCCGTACTGGGGCGTGCCGCAGTCGATCATCGTCAACGAGATGCTGCCGAAGCTCAGGGCCGATCCGAACTATCTCGACAAGACCGGCTACCAGGTCGAGGTCAACGGTCGCGCCGTCCCTTCGTCCAGCGTCGACTGGTACGGATCGACCACCAACATTGCCGTGCGCCAGCCGCCGAGCAGCGACAATGCGCTGGGCGAACTGAAGATCCTGTTCCCGAACAGCCATGCGATCTACATGCATGATACGCCGTCGAAGAGCTTCTTCAAGAAGGACATGCGCGCCCTCAGCCACGGCTGCGTCCGCTTGGCCGATCCGCGCGCCATGGCAGCGGCAGTGCTGAACACGACTGTTGCCGATGTCGCCAAGCAGATCGCCACCGGCGAGAACAAGGCCGTGCCCGTGCCGCAGCGCTTCCCGGTCTACATCGCCTACTTCACGGCGTGGCCGGACAAGGATGGCGTCGTTCGCTACTTCGACGATGTCTACGATCGCGACACCTACACGATGAAGGCGTTCGCTACGACGACCAAGGTCCGCGAAGCGCAGATCTGATCGCGTCCCTCGGACAATTACTTTCGACAGGCGGCCCTCGGGTCGCCTGTTTCGTTTCGGAGATATGCCTCAGCGCGTTGCGAGCAGCCTTGTGACCAGTTCGGGCGTCAGTTCTTCGTAGTGCTGGATGATATGGTTTGGAGACAGGCTTGCGATCTCCACGTCTGAGTAGCCGAAGGGCACGGCGATCGACGGAACTGCGGCATTGCGGGCGGCGAGGATGTCGTTGATGCTGTCGCCGACCATGATTGCCCGCGTCGCATCGCCGCCAGCCTTGTCGATGGTGCCGAGGATATGCTGGCCGTCAGGCTTGCGGACAGGGAAGGTATCGCCGCCAACGATGGTTGCGAAGTAGTGGTCGAGGCGTAGCTTCTGGAGCAGGGTGACAGCCAGCGCCTCCATCTTGTTGGTGCAGACAGCAAGCGCGAAGCCTTCGGCCCTTAGGCGGTCCAGGGCGGCGACGAGACCGGGATAAGGCTTGCTGTCGCCCGGCATGGTCTTGCCGTAGAAGTCAATGAAGCGCTCCATCAGAGGCGGCATGTCCTTTTCCTCGAGATCGTAACCGCCGAGCTTGCAGGCCCGCTCGATCATAGTTTTTGCACCGTGGCCTACCAGATAGCTGAGGTCGTTATAGCCGACCGGCTGGAGGTCGAGGGCGGCGATCGTATGGTTGAGGCTGGCGACGAGATCCGGCGCGGTATCGACCAGCGTTCCATCGAGATCGAAGACTACAGTGGGAGTTTTCACGGGCAGACCGCCTTGGCTAACGGGGAGGGAAAAACGAGCCTTTCCAGTAAAAGATCGCGTCTGCCAATGCAACGCCGGCGAACTCCGGCTGCCTCTTGCGCGCCTCTCGGGATGCCGCCGCAATTCTTCCGCACCGCCGAATTTTGGCTTCCGTTTGCCAAGCGGGCCGTGTAAACAGCACTCCATCGAAACGGTGGGAGCACGTGGCGCATGGACGCCCGCGAAATGAAGATCAAAGCTGCGGCAGTGGCTCTCGATTATGTCGAGAGCGGCATGCGGCTTGGCGTCGGCACCGGCACCACCGCTGAGGAATTCGTCAGGCTGCTTGCCGAAAAGGTCGCCGACGGATTGCGGATCGAAGGCATTCCGACATCCGAGCGCACGGCGCGGCTCTGCATGGAGCTGGGCGTGCCGCTCAAATCACTGGACGAGCGCCCGGAACTGGACCTGACCATCGACGGCGCCGACGAACTCGACCACAGCTTGCGACTGATCAAGGGCGGTGGCGGCGCGCTGCTGCGCGAAAAGATCGTCGCTGCCGCATCCGGCCGAATGATCGTCATTGCCGACGAGAGCAAGCTTGTCGAAACCCTGGGTGCATTTCCATTGCCCATCGAGGTCAACATCTTCGGGCTGACGGCAACGCGGCTGATGATCGAAAAGGCTGCGGCCAGACTTGGGTTATCCGGCGCCCTGGCATTGCGCCAAGCGGGCGACCAGACTTTTACGACCGATGGCGGGCACTACATCCTCGATGCATCTTTTGGCCGCATTGCTGATGCAGAGGCGCTATCAGCCGCACTTCATTCCATACCCGGCGTTGTCGAACACGGGCTCTTTATCAACTTGGCGACGCTTGCGGTCATTGCCGGCCCGGCAGGCGCGCACACGCTTCACGCGCATCATACAGGAGATTGAACACATGATCAAAATAGCGGGTTTCGGCCGCCTGGCCGCTGCAACCGTTCTTCTTTCCGGCATGGCGTTCGGTTCAGTCAGCGCGCAGGAAATCTCCGAAGAACAGATGAAGGCTGCCCGTGCCGCGATCAACGCGCTCGGCATCACCAATCAGTTCGATTCCATCCTGCCGACGCTGGCCGAGCAGCTGAAAAGCACGATGATCCAGGCCAACCCGAATTTCCAGGAAGCCATCAGCTCGACCGTCGACCAGCAGGCGCTCGCGCTTGCTGCCCGCCGCGCCGACCTCGAGAAGGAAGCGGCTGCAACCTATGCCAAGTCGTTCACAACCGAAGAACTAAAGGCAATGGCCGACTTCTACAATTCGGAAGCGGGCAAGAAGCTGCTGAAGGATGGCCCGATCGCCACACGCGAACTCTACAAGGCTGCCGACATCTGGGGACAGGGCATTTCGCGTGACCTCGCCAACCAGAGCAACAAGGCACTCGAGAAGATCGTCAAGGTTCCGCCGGCTCCGCCAGTTGCCGACGCCGCACCGGCTCCGGCTGCCAAGGCACCTGCTGCAAAGCCGGCACCTGCTCCGAAGCCCTAATCGCTTCGCATATCTGTTATTCCAAAGCCCGGTTCATCCGGGCTTTTCTTTTTATCGCCGGTATTCCTATATCAGCATCGATCCAGCCGGCTCGCCGGCATAGAAATTCCAGGAGCTCCCATGCCGTCATTCGATTTTGATCTTTTCGTCATCGGTGGAGGCTCCGGCGGCGTGCGCAGCGCCCGCGTCGCGGCGTCGCTTGGCAAGAAAGTCGGGATTGCCGAGGAATTCCGGTATGGCGGGACCTGCGTCATCCGTGGCTGCGTTCCTAAAAAGCTGTTCGTCTACGCCTCGCAGTTCCACGAGCATTTCGAGGATGCGGAAGGGTTCGGCTGGACTGTCGGCAAGAGCACGTTCGACTGGAGCAAGCTGGTCGAGGCCAAGGACAGGGAAATCACCCGTCTCGAAGGGCTTTACCGCAAGGGCCTCGATAATGCCAAGGCCGAGATATACGACAGCCGCGCCGAGCTCGTCGATGCCCATACCGTGCGCCTCACCAAGACCGGCCAGACGGTGACTGCCGAGCGCATCGTCATCGCCGTCGGCGGAATGCCGAATGCGCACCAGTCGCTTCCGGGCCACGAGTTCTGCATTTCCTCGAACGAGGCGTTCGACCTGAAGACGCTGCCGAAGTCGATCCTGATTGCCGGCGGCGGCTACATCGCCGTCGAATTCGCCAATATCTTCCATGGCCTCGGCGTCGATACGACGCTGATCTATCGCGGCGCCGAGATCCTGTCGCGTTTCGACAACGACATGCGCCAGGGCCTGCATGAGGCAATGGTCGCCAAGGGCATCAAGATCCGCTGCCATGATGTCATCGAGGAAGTCACTAGGACGGCGGAGGGCCTGCAGGCCCGCACGAAGCAGGGCGATACGCTGAGCGTCGACACGGTGATGCTGGCGCTTGGCCGCGATCCCCACACCAAGGGGCTCGGGCTGGAGGCCGCCGGCGTCAAGGTCGACGGTCGTGGCGCCATCGTCGTCGACGAATACTCGCGCACCTCGGTGCCAAACATCTTTGCACTCGGCGACGTCACCGATCGGGTACAACTGACGCCGGTCGCCATTCACGAGGCGATGTGCTTCATCGAGACCGAATACAAGAACAATCCCACCAAGCCGGATCACCAGCTGATCGCCACCGCCGTGTTCTCGCAGCCTGAAATCGGCACCGTCGGCCTGAGCGAGGAGGAGGCCGCTAAAAAATATGAGGCGCTTGAAGTCTATCGCGCCCAGTTCCGGCCGATGAAGGCGACGCTATCGGGGCGGGCCGAAAAGAGCATCATGAAGCTGATCGTCAATGCGGCCGACCGCAAGGTGGTCGGCGCCCACATTCTCGGCCACGATGCCGGCGAGATGGCGCAGCTGCTCGGCATCACATTGAAGGCCGGCTGCACCAAGGACGATTTCGATCGCACCATGGCCGTCCACCCGACTGCGTCCGAAGAGCTGGTGACGATGTATACGCCGAGCTATCTGATCAAGAACGGCGTGCGCGTCTGATCAAGATTATGGAGGGAGCGCGCTATCTCGCGCTCGCCTCCAGTTTACCTGGTATCAGCTCGTCAGCCTGGACCCGTTGACCACCCGCATAAACAGCGCATTCATGGCATCGCTGATGCCTTGGGTCGGACTGACCTCGAAATAGAGGCCGGGTGACGCGCAGCTCTGCAGCTTGGCAGGGATCTGCTTGCTAAACGGATTGATCCACCGCATGTACCAATCATTATTCGGCAACGGCAGATAGGTCGTATAAAGAATGGCTATCTTGACGCCGCGGTTCTTCAGGGGCGTACAGAAAGATGTGTCGATCGGCTCCTGGCAGCGGTTACCATCCAACGGTGCAGTGCAGCCGACCGGCTTTATGCTGTCGCCGACGCCGTCCGTCACGAAGAACAAGGTCTTCTGGGGGCTGCTGCTGGTGTAGCCATTTCCCGGTGTCGGGATTGTGGTATTCAAGGTTGTCAGGGCCGTGTCGAAACTGGTCTGCGCATCGCTTTTGTAGTTTTGTCCGACGGTTGTCATCAGGTCGACCTTACTTGTAAGGTCCTGAACACTGTCCATGTCGGAAATCAGCGGCGATATCGTTGTCAGCCATGCCTCATCCGCTGATTTGCCAAAGGTATAAACTGCCATTCGATACTGGTTATCGATGGTCCGTTGCGTCTTGGCGGTGGACGTCAAGCTCATTGTGGCTTCGCGGACGACGTCGATCCGCTTCTTCACATTCAGCCTCTTGGCGAGCGTATAGTAATCCTTGCCGTCGTTCACGCCGGTTTCGTGGCAGGCAAAAGCGCACTTGTCAGGGGTGTTGCCCTCCATAAGCGCCACATCGGTAGGCGTCGCGCCAACGCCCATGGATGGGGTGTTGTCGATCAGGATGTAGAAATCCATGTAGGTCTGCGTCTGGTTTTGCGCCGTGGCCTTGCCTGCGATGGAGATGGTGTCCTGACCGATTACGTGCAGGAACGTCGTCGGCACTGTTGCCGTGAAGCTGACATTCGACTGAAGCGTGTTGCCGGTCTTGGTGACTGCGATGGCGACCTTGACGTTGCTGCTGGTGAGTGCCGCGCTGTTCTGGGCAAAGAACAGCGAATTCGCATCGGTCTGGGCAACCGCGACGGTGCCATCCGATGTCATCCCCATGGCAGCGGTCACGCCAGCCGATTTTTCGGCCAGAGAACCGACGGCAGCGGCGTCGGCTGCAGCATATAGCTGGTTGCGTATATTCAGCGCATTGGCGAAATCCACGGCCATGCCCGCGGTGCCGACGATGGGCACAAGCAGCAGTGCCGTCATGATGCCGAAGTTGCCGGATCTGTCTTTCCAGAGGTTTTGAATGCGCATCGTCGATAGCCCGTTCGCAGCTTTGCCGTCATGGCGATCGGTCGCGGCTATCATCGTCGCGGCGTTTGCGCGCTTTATAGGGTAGTTTCATCAACAATCCGGCAATTGCCGTGGTTTGTATTCGGTTAAAATCTGCATCGGAACGCGCAGAGAGTAGCCCCGCTATGCAAGTCGCACGCAAAGGGATATAAGCCGCGCTTATTTCGACATAGCGGGAGAACCGGCGGAGACCGGGCGGAAAACAGGTGAGCACGATGGTACAGAATTGGTCCCCCAGCAGCTGGCGGCAGAAGCCTATCAGCCAGGTTCCGGAATACCCGGACAAGGATGCCGTGACGGTAATGGAAGCGCAGCTTGCGACCTATCCTCCGCTGGTTTTTGCCGGCGAGGCGCGTCGCCTGAAGAAGCACCTGGCGAATGTCGCCGAAGGCAACGCCTTCCTGCTGCAGGGCGGAGACTGTGCCGAGAGTTTTGCCGAACATGGCGCCGACAACATCCGTGATTTCTTCCGCGCCTTTCTCGAAATGGCCGTGGTGCTGACGTTCGGCGCCCAGCTGCCTGTCGTCAAGGTCGGTCGTATCGCCGGGCAGTTCGCCAAGCCGCGCTCGTCGAATGTCGAGACGCAGGGCGATGTGACGCTGCCGGCCTACCGCGGCGACATCGTCAACGGTATCGAGTTCACCGAAAAGGCCCGCATTCCTGATCCGGAACGGCAGATCATGGCCTACCGCCAGTCCGCCGCGACGCTGAACCTGCTGCGCGCCTTCGCGATGGGTGGCTATGCCAACCTCGAAAACGTTCATCAATGGATGCTCGGATTCGTCAAGGACAGCCCGCAGGGCGAGCGCTACCGCAAGCTGGCCGACCGGATCAGCGAAACCATGGAATTCATGAAGGCCATCGGCATCTCGGCAGAGAACAATCCGAGCCTTCGCGAAACCGATTTCTTCACCAGCCACGAAGCATTGCTGCTCGGCTATGAGGAAGCGATGACCCGCGTCGATTCGACCTCGGGCGACTGGTACGCGACCTCGGGCCACATGCTGTGGATCGGCGACCGCACGCGCCAGCTCGACCACGCCCATGTCGAGTATTTCCGTGGCATCAAGAACCCGATCGGACTGAAATGCGGCCCGTCGCTGACGGCCGACAACCTGCTGGAACTGATAGACGTGCTCAACCCCGCCAACGAGGCCGGGCGCCTGACGCTGATCTGCCGCTTCGGCCACGACAAGGTCGCCGACAACCTGCCGAAGCTGGTGCGCGCCGTCGAGCGCGAGGGCCGCAAGGTCGTGTGGTCGTGCGATCCGATGCATGGCAACACGATAACGCTCAACAACTACAAGACACGGCCGTTCGAGCGCATCCTGTCGGAAGTCGAGAGCTTCTTCCAGATCCACCGCGCCGAAGGCACGCATCCGGGCGGCATCCACATCGAGATGACCGGCAAGGACGTCACCGAATGCACTGGCGGCGCCCGCGCCGTCACCGCCGACGACCTGCAGGATCGCTACCACACCCATTGCGATCCACGCCTCAACGCCGACCAGGCGCTGGAGCTCGCCTTCCTGCTGGCCGAGCGCATGAAGGGCGGTCGCGACGAAAAGCGACTTGTCGCCAACGGCTGAGCAGTCTCTACATCACATTGAAAACGGGCCGGTCGAAAGATCGGCCCGTTTTTTTGGGGACGTCGTCTATTGGACGAGTACGGGCTGCTGGCAGCGGACGTCTGTTACCGTGACGTCGGCCTGGCCGACCTTGACGCCGGCCAGAAGCAGCACGTTGCTGAGCAGATCGTTGAGCGGCGTGCTGACGCTCGAAAGCGTCATGGCCAGAGCTTGCTGAAAGACGGCCTTGGTGACGAGGGTGAGGCCCAGGATATTGATCGAATAGTTGGTGTTGGCGAGCAGGGACGAGATCGCGGAGGTCAGTGTGTCCGTGGTGGAGGCAGTCTTTGTCACCCCGGCAGCTATGTCGGCTGGCGTGAAGGTGAGCGTCGTCTTTGTCATATTTGTAATGGCGACGTGGGCGCTGGCCGTGGCGGTGATCAGGCCCAGCACGTTGACCAAGGTTGCAGCTGTCACGTCCGGGCCGGTCGCGAAATTGGAAAACTGCGTGGTGTCGACGTTGCCGATGTAGAGATCGGCGACGCCAGGTATGGTACTGACGGAGACATTGGCGTTCTGCGCGCCGTTGCCGAGGCAGGTGATGGCCGAAAGCTTTCCCGTCGCATTGGCCAGATGCACGTAAAGCGGCAGCTGCACTTTGGTGCCAGCCAGCGCCGCCAGTGCGTCGATCGCTATGGATAGCTTGATACGGGTCTGGGAGGTGCGCACCACCGTGCCGACGGCGCCAACGGCCAGGGATGGTGTGCTTTGCGGCGGTTCGCCGATGGCCATCGTCATCTGCACCGTGGTGAGGCCTGGTATGGTGCCGCCGAGATTGACGGAAACCTGCTTGCTGCCATTGGCGGCGAGGGCGGCGGCCGTGACCAGATCCCTGACGTTGGCAGCGAGGCTGATTTGCGAGCCGCTGCCGGTGGGTCTTTGGGCGACAGGCCCGAGCGACAATATATCGGCGAGCTTGAGCCGGAGCTGGGCACTGTTTGCCGCCGTCTGTACGGATTGAATGGCTTTCCGGGTGGCCGAGTTGAGACCGGCCTGACCACCGATTGCATTGAGCACGTCGCCGAACTTGACGTCCGCCGCCAGTGTGTCGGCATAGCTGCCGGCGGTGAGGTTGAGATTGGTCGCCAGCTTGTCGGCGACCGAGAGGGCGTTCACCTTGGTGGACAGCAGCGCGTTGTAATCCATGGCGCTGAGGGAAAGACTGGTTCCGAGCAAGCCACCCAGGACGGCATTCAGAAGTCCGTTGTTGACGCTTGCCAGCCCCGAGCCGATCGAAAACGCCGCAATCTTCTCCGTCGATGCAGTGCCGACGGCCTGAAGGGTCGGCGGGGTTGCGAAACTCGCGGCAAAAATCAGTCCACCGGTCTGCTCGATTTTCACCTTGACGGCGTCGTATGGCGTGGCGCCCGGCACGAAGCGGCTGCCGAGGGCAATCGTCGGATCAGCGACGTAGGTGCCGAGCGTTATCGTTGCGATACCGTCGAACTTTGCCGCACTCACGGCGTCTCCAAGAGGTGACGTTCCGGTGTTCGAGACATAGCCGCTTGCCGTCTGGACAGCCATGTTCAGGTTGTTGGTGCTGAAGTAGTTGAGAATATTGGCCTGGGCATTGTTGACGTCGGATGCCGCGACAATTGCGGACAGGTCGGCCGTCTGCTGCAGGCGGCGCTGCTGCAGCGTCAGCATGCCATAATCGAGACCCAGGCTCATGCAGTACAGAATGAGAGGTGCGGTGATGGCAGCCAGGATTGCGACGTTGCCTTGCTCGCTCAGGGTCCAGCGCCGCAGGATGGTTCCGATCGGCATCAGATGCCTCCCATGCGGATCGTTGCGGTGCGTACAATCGTCTTGCTTGGCATGGCGAAGCTGTAGAGGTTCCAGATCGGCAGGTCCTGAGCGTCGTAGGACAACTTGACCGTGAACTGGTTGGCGTTGGCCGGATCCGGCTGCACCGTGACTGTGAATTTAGCCGGGTTCAGAATGGCATCGTTAAGGGTGGAGGTGGTTATGTAGGTGTTGACCAGTTGCTCCCGCTCTGCCGCGGTGACGCCGGCGATGGCTGTCCGGGCTGCATTGGCCGCGATCTGCTGAACGGAATGGGCGGCGCTGAGATAGATGCCGTAGGCGATCAGCGTCATCAGCACGAGAATGAACACAGGAAAGATGATCGCAAATTCGAGGGCTGCGGTACCACGTTCGCAATGGCGAAATTTGGTCTTGATCATCGTCTCCGTCTCCCCTTCGGTCGCCGCAACCTTCCCATTCCTGCTGGTTTAATTTGAATTGCGATATCCTAATATTAGGTTACCTATACAATTTTTGGGCGGGTTTATTTTTGAACCACACGCACGCATGAATGGCGCGTTTCAGAATAGGTTGTCCCAAAATCGCACCTTGGCCGACGGACCCGGCTGTTTGGTGCGGCCATGGCAACGACGGGGGGAAAAGGTGGCTTAATGCCCTGTTAACCGTCTTTCGACGAGGGCATGCCGGGAGCATTCAGCAAAGGGTCTGCTATCAGCGTGGCTGATGCTGCAGTCATGAAATCTGAAGTTGACAGCTGCATGCCGCACCATCAGGATGATACCTAACGACAAGGATCGAGAAGGCGCTATGAAGGACGACCATACCGGATCTTGCCTTTGCGGCGCGGTGAAAATACGGACGACAGGTCCGCTCAGGGATGTGGTCGGGTGTCACTGCTCGCAATGCCGCAAGCAGACCGGCCTCTACTTCGCCGCCACCAACGCGGCGACCGACCACCTTACGGTCGAGGGCGGTGAGAATGTCAGCTGGTATCGCTCCAGTCCCGCTGCCAGCCGCGGGTTCTGCAAGACCTGCGGTTCCGCGCTGTTCTGGGTCGCCGACGATGCCGACCAGATCTCGATCATGGCCGGCCTGTTCGATGATCCGAATGACCTGAAGATGGGTCATCACATCTACTGCGCCGACAAGGCAGGCTTCTACGGCCTCCACGACGGTCTGCCCCAGTTCCCGAAATCCGACTAGCCATCGTCCGCAAGGGGCAGTCCCGCAGACGCTAGGCCTTTGCCTCCAGCAGCCTCGTAATGCGGCCCACTTCCTCCCTGAGGGCCGACAGTTCGGTCAACACCTGCAGGTCGATCTTCTCGTGCAGCGACAGGACTTCCAGTTCGGCCTTGAGGTTGACTTCGTAGTCCTTGGCAGCCTCGAAGCGGTCGCGTTCGGTCTGGCGGTTCTGCGACATCATGATGATCGGCGCCTGGATGGCTGCGATCATCGAGAGGATCAGGTTGAGGAAGATGAACGGGTAGGGATCGAAGGCGCGTGACGAGAGCAGGATGGTGTTGAGCACCGTCCAGGCGACCAGGAACAACAGGAAGGAGACGATGAACGCCCATGATCCGCCGACGCGGGCAATCCCGTCTGCGAGCCGCTCTCCGACGGAGGCATTTGCGGAAAAGGCGGCGTTGACATCCGTCGAGATGATCTTGCGTTCGCGGGCTCGCTTCAGCACCCGCTTCTCGATGACGCCGAGATCGTCCGACGATTTATCGAAGTGGGTGTGAAAGAAGTTCGGGAGATTGGGCATGCGTGGCTCCGATGCTGGTTAGCGGCAGTATTCGGTTGCCACGATGAATTGCAACGGCAAAACATGGGAATGGCGATGCCTCACGCAATCGCGTCCGGTCGAGCCAGTTGATGTCCGTTGGGCGAGCCGTTAAAACCTCCGCGGTCGCTGTTTGGTTCGGGCGCCGGCTTCGAGGATGGGTGAGACATGCGCAGTTCGGTCGAGATCTTCAACATTGCAACAGGTCAGAGGCGGGTCGTCTGGCAGACCGATCGTCTCGTAGAGGCGCCGAACTTCGCGCCGGACGGACGCTACCTGCTCGTCAACGATGACGGGCTTCTCTACCGCCTGTCGCTCGACGGGCTCGCCACTGTCGAGCGCGTCGATACAGGCTTTGCCAACCGTTGCAACAACGACCATGGCATCTCGCCCGACGGTACGCTGATCGCGCTCTGCGACAAGGTCCAGTACGGCAAGTCCTGCATCTATCTCGTACCGGCGGAAGGCGGCGTTCCCAGGCAGGTGACGGCAAACCTGCCGTCCTACTGGCACGGCTGGTCGCCCGACGGAAAGCATGTCAGCTACTGCGGCATTCGCGGCGATCTCTTCGACATCTACACGATCTCGGTCGAGGGCGGTGCGGAGACGCGGCTGACCCATGGCGAGGGCCGCAACGACGGGCCGGACTGGTCGGCCGATGGCGCGTGGATCTATTTCAACTCCAGCCGGACGGGCCGTATGCAGATCTGGCGGATCCGGCCTGACGGTCGCGACCTGCAGCAGGTGACCGACGACGAGTTCGGCAACTGGTTTCCCCATCCATCGCCGAAGGGCGACAAGGTCGTGCTGCTCTCCTACGACGGCGACGTCTTCGATCATCCGCGCGATCTCGACGTCCGCCTGCGCCTGATGGACATGGATGGCGGCAACATCACGACGTTGTTCGAGCTGTTCGGGGGCCAGGGGACAATCAACGTACCGAGTTGGTCACCCGATGGCGAGGAGTTCGCCTTTGTCCGGTACGAACCGGAGCGCTGAGCAGGCCTGCGATCCGCTTGCCATCGCTAGCCGGATCGCGCATATCTCCTTCATCAGGTGCCCGCCCAGGCGGGAGAATCGGGAAGCCGGTGTAAATCCGGCGCGTGCCCAACGCTGTAAGGCGGATGGCGATGCAGGGGGAACGGTCAGTTCTCCGATATGCCACTGGTTTCGACCGGGAAGGCAGCATCGCCAGATGAAGCCGAGCCAGAAGACCGGCCTGATAAGATAGACTGATCCCGCGAGGACGGCGGGCGGTTGGCATTGTTGGGGATATAAACGATGCGACCTGACTGCAGGGACGATCTCGTCCGCGCACAAGCCTTTTCCGTCGCCGAGCGCGACGCCATCTACCATGCGATCGAAACGCGCAGGGACGTGCGGGACCAGTTCCTGCCGCAGCCGCTGCCGGACGACCTGATCGCAAGGCTGCTGGGCGCTGCCCATCACGCGCCTTCGGTTGGCTTCATGCAGCCCTGGAATTTCATTCTCGTGCGCGACGCCGGTATCCGCGAGAAGGCTTTCGAAGCCTTCGAGCGCGCCAATGGTGAGGCAGCGCTGCAGTTCGAGGGTGCCCGCCGCGAGAGTTACCGGTCGCTGAAGCTCGAGGGGATCCGCAAGGCGCCGCTCAGCATCTGCATCACCTGCGATCCGGATCGTGCCGGGCCCGTCGTGCTCGGCCGCACCCACAATCCGCGCATGGATGCCTATTCGACAGTCTGCGCCGTGCAGAATCTCTGGCTTGCGGCGCGCGCCGAGGGTGTGGGCGTCGGCTGGGTCAGCATTTTTCACGACGCCGATATCCGGGCGCTGCTCGGCATACCGGAGCGGATCGAGATGATCGCCTGGCTCTGCCTGGGGTTCGTAGACGAGCTCTATGGCGAACCGGAACTCGCCGTCAAAGGCTGGCGGCAGCGATTGCCGCTGGAGGATCTGGTGTTCGAGAATGGCTGGGGCCGGCCGCAGGGCTGAGGCCTATTGCTGGGGCTGCTCGCCGGGTACGGCCGGACGGGTGAGGTCTAGTTTGCGCTGGTCGGGCTGCAGGAATGCCGGGCCGACCTGGCGGACATTGCCGGCTGACGGATCGTACGGCCGTTCCACCGGCGGCGCATCGCCCTTTGCGGGTGCGGTCGGCACGGCCGGCGGCGACTCTTTTGGAATGATCGTCGTGATCGAGCCTTGCTGCGTGCCTGCGGCTGGCGGCTTTGTCAGTGCGTTCTGCCTTCGCATTTCCTCGTAATAGGCCGGCAGATTGCAGGTGCAGCTGGTCTTTTCGTTCGGCGGCCGTTTGCGGAAGGCGAAGGCGTAGGGCATGGCGCTGTAGGGGGTGCCCGACGAGGCGGAGACCATCGCCGATGTTTCCTGATCGGGCAGGCGGTGGAAGAACAACTCGGTCTTTACGCCCGGGCACATCCTCGCGCAGGTTTCGCCATCCCGCTGGAAATCGCCGGGCGATGCATTCTGGGTCATCGGAAAGAAACCGCCATCGCAAGTGCGCACACAGACCGTGCGGACATTGCCGCCGCCATAGGATTGACCGAAGGCGTAGCTCTGGATCGGCGATTGCGGTGCCGGTTCGTTGCCGGATGGACCGCCGCTGCTGTCCAGCGTCGTTGCCCCTGGGGTTGCGGGGTAGCTGGGCTCGATGCCTGCCTGCGGGGCCGGGCGGTTGGTGATGATGGTATCGCCGCTATCCTGATCTTCGCAGCCGTTGGCGCGCAGCGCTGCGGAAAGCTGGTTGCGCGTGGGTCCTTCCGAAACGTCTCCGCGCTGGATCTGGTCGCGCTTGGCAACGAGATACTGCAGGTTCTCCTGCATGCGCTGCAGGGTATCCTCGATCCGCGCGCAGGTGCCGTCGTCGTCACCGTTTATGATCACCATGCTGCCGGACGAGCACTCGTTGTCCTCAAGGTCGTTCTCGACTTGGCGCAACTCGGATATCTGCTGGGCGATGGCGGTGCGGTATTGCCGGAGCTGGCGGTTGGTGCCGACGGTTTCGCTGAGATTGGCCATCTGGCCGCGCAGGTCGTCGCAGATTGCGTTCGTCTGGGCAGCCAGTGGCGCTGCCATCGCCAAGGATGCGGCAAGCGCCCAAAATGAATGTTTCCAGCCCACTGTCACGCCTTTGGCCTGCTCCGTTCGGATGGTGTCCGCCTCAGCCGGGGCGAAGTTGCAGTTCATCCATTATCACGCGCAAGATATATGGCGCCCACAGACTTGCGCCAGCCCTGCGCTCGGCAGCAGGTGGTCGACCGCCGGGATGATGCCCGGCGGTCCCGTCAGTATCAGCCGGGCTGCGATGCCTCGACCACGGCCACGGCTGCCATGTTGACGACGCCACGGGAGGTGACCGAGGGCGACAGGATATGGGCCGGCAGGGCCGTTCCGAGCAGGATTGGGCCGACATGCAGCCCGTCGATCATCTCCTTGACAACGCCAAGCGTGATGTTGGCCGCATCGAGGTTCGGGAACACCAGCAGGTTGGCCTCGTCGGTCAGCGTGCTATCCGGCATGACGCGGCGGCGCAGATGCTCGGAAATCGCGCTGTCGCCGTGCATTTCGCCATCGACCTCTAGATCGGGGGCTGCAAGCCGGATGAGCCTGAGGGCATTGCGCATCTTCGTGGCGCTCTCCGATTCGCGCGAGCCGAAGTTCGAATGCGAGACAAGGGCGGCGCGTGGCGTGATCCCGAAGCGGCGGATTTCCTCCGCTGCCAGCACTGTCGATTCGGCAATCTCTTCGGCCGTCGGATTAAAGTTGACGTAGGTGTCCGTGTAGAACGTGTTGCCGCGTTGCGAGATCAGCAGGCTCATGGCCGAGAAGTCGCGGACATTGGCGCGCTTGCCGATAATCTGGCGGACAACGCGCAGGTGCCGCTCGTAGCGGCCTTCGAGGCCGCAGATCAGTGCATCGGCGTCGCCACGCTTCAGCGCCAGTGCGCCGATGACGGTGGTGTTGGTGCGGACGATTGTGCGGGCTGCCTCCGGGATGACGCCGCTGCGGCCGACAAGCGAGAAATAGAGGTCGGCGTAATCGCGGAAGCGCGGATCGTCTTCCGGGTTGATGACTTCGAAATCGGTGTGCGGGCGGATTTTCAGGCCGTAGCGCTTCAGGCGTGTCTCGATGACGCTGGGGCGGCCGATGAGGATCGGCACGGCCGTGTTTTCCTCGAGCAGCACCTGGGCGGCGCGCAGCACGCGTTCGTCTTCGCCTTCGGAAAACACGACGCGCTTCGGCTGAGCGAGCTTGGCAGCTGCAAAGATCGGCTTCATGACGAAGCCGGAGCGGAAGACGAAGCGGTTGAGCGTATCGAGATAGGCGTCGAAATCAGTGATCGGGCGAAGCGCCACGCCGCTCTCTTCCGCAGCCTTGGCGACGGCCGGAGCGATGCGCAGGATCAGGCGCGGGTCGAAGGGCGAGGGGATCAGGTATTCCGGGCCGAAGATCGGCGTTTCGCCGGTATAGGCGCGGGCGGCAACATCCGAGGGGGCTTCGCGGGCAAGGGCTGCGATGGCGCGCACCGCCGCCATCTTCATTTCCTCGTTGATCGTCGTCGCGCCGCAATCCAGCGCGCCGCGGAAGATGTAGGGGAAGCAGAGGACGTTGTTGACCTGGTTCGGGAAATCCGAGCGCCCGGTGCAGATCATCGCGTCAGGCCGGGCGGCGCGGGCGAGTTCCGGCATGATTTCGGGGTTGGGATTGGCGAGCGCCATGATCAGCGGCTTTTCGGCCATCTGCACCAGCAGTTCCGGCTTCAGCACGCCAGCGGCCGACAGGCCGAGGAACACATCGGCGCCGCCGATCGATTCGGCCAGCGTCCGCTTGTCGCTCGGCTGGGCATAGACGGATTTCCACTCGTCCATCAGCACGTTGCGGTCGGTGTAGACCAGGCCCTCGATATCGTGGACCCAGATGTTTTCGCGCTTGGCGCCGAGGATGACGAGAAGGTTGAGACAGGCGAGGGCGGCAGCGCCTGCACCGGATGCGACGATCTTGACGTTCTCTATCGTCTTGCCGGCCAGTTCCAGGCCGTTCAGGATGGCGGCGGCGACGATGATCGCAGTGCCGTGCTGGTCGTCGTGGAAGACCGGGATCTTCATCATCTCGCGCAGGCGGCGCTCGACGTCGAAGCACTCGGGCGCCTTGATGTCCTCGAGATTGATGCCGCCGAAGGTCGGCTCCAGTGCCGAGATCGTCGAGACCATCTCGTCGACGGTCGGTGCCTCGATCTCGATATCGAAGACGTCGATGCCGGCGAACTTCTTGAACAGTACGGCCTTGCCTTCCATCACCGGCTTTGAGGCCAGCGGACCGATATTGCCAAGGCCAAGCACGGCCGTGCCGTTCGATATGACGGCCACGAGATTGGCGCGCGATGTATATTCGGCAGCCATTTCAGGGTTGTCGCGGATGGCGAGACAGGGAGCGGCAACGCCCGGCGAATAGGCGAGCGCCAGGTCGCGCTGGTTACCGAGCGGCTTGGTCGCCTGGATCTCCAGCTTGCCCGGACGGGGATAGCGGTGGAAGAAAAGCGCCTGTTCGTCGAGGTCACCGCTGGTCATGTTCTTCTGTGCCTTCGATGCATCCTGCGGGTCCATCACGCTTCTCCATTACCATTCGTCTAACGATTTCACGTCACTGCATACAACAATCCTCGGGGGTGCACAGTACGGAATTGTGGCAGGGCGGCAAGATTTTGCCGATGCGCGGCAGGGTAAGCTACGCCATCTTCGCGCTCGAATTGGATGTGATGTCATCTTCCTGAAACACGAGTCTGATTATTCCGGGCACAGCGAAGATTGGGGCACGGGCATTACGTTCGTGGAGACATTGATGGACACTCGACACTTCCGAACCCTGTTCATTTCCGACGTTCATCTGGGATCGAAGGCCGCCAAGGCGGACTATCTTCTCGACTTCCTGCGCTATCACGAAGCCGATACCCTGTACCTCGTCGGCGACATCATCGACGGCTGGCGGCTGAAGCGCAGCTGGTACTGGCCGCAGGATTGCAACGATGTCGTCCAGAAGATCCTGCGCAAGGCGCGCAAGGGCACGCGCATCGTCTACATCCCCGGTAATCACGACGAATTCCTGCGCGATTTCCCGGGCAACCATTTCGGCGGTATCGAGGTCGCCGAACGGGCGATCCACACCACTGCCGACGGCAAGACATATCTCGTGCTGCACGGCGACGAGTTCGATGTCGTGGTGCGCAACGCCCGGCTGCTCGCTTATCTCGGCGACTGGGCCTACGACGTCGCCATTGTGTTGAATATCGCGCTCGCCAGCATTCGTTGCCGGCTCGGCATGCCTTACTGGTCGTTCTCAGCCTGGGCCAAGCAGCAGGTCAAGCATGCGGTCAACTTCATCGGCGAGTTCCAGCGCGTGGTGGCCGAAGAGGCCAAGCGCAACCATGCCGACGGGGTCATTTGTGGCCATATCCACCATGCCGTCATCGAGGACATCGATGGCCTGCGCTACATCAACACCGGCGACTGGGTTGAAAGCTGTACGGCGATTGCCGAGCATGAGGATGGAAGCTTCGAACTGATCACCTGGCGCCAGATCCTCGACGCGAAGCCTGCTACTGCCGTGGCCGAGAGCCGCCAGGATCGCCTGCCGTCGCGCCCGGCCATGGACCTTGCGCTGATGATGGCCGAAGCAAAGGCGGCGTCCGGTATGACCGCTGCCGAGTGAGCGGACAAGGCCTTCCAGCGCCTTGAATTTCCCACCGACCTGAAGGCGCCGTAGGCGCGATGGCGAATGCGTGGTAGGGAATCAGCGTTTCCAAATCAGGCATTGTCATGATTCCCGCAACGATGACTTCGACGGGCAGGGAGGCTCCTGCCTATTTCCGGCTGCGCAGCGCCCTGTCCTATTGTGCCCCGCTGATCGTCAACGGCATCGCCCTGCCGTTCTTTCCTGTGTTCCTCGCGACCCTGAAGTTCAACGACCAGCAGATCGGCATCATTCTCGCCCTGCCGATGGTCGTGCGTGTGCTGGTGGCGCCTGTCGTGGCGCTGTTTGCCGACAGGATGCGGGAGCGGGCGACCGTGCTTCTCTGGTCGGGAGGCCTGTCTCTGTTGACCGCTATCGCGCTGTTCTGGACCGACGACTTCGCGACCGTCCTGTTGGTCTATGCGCTGCAGGGCGCCACCTATGCGCCATACCTGCCGGTGGTCGAGTCGATTACCATCTCCGGTGTCCGGCGCTGGGGGATCGACTACGGCTCGACCCGGGTGTGGGGATCGATAGCCTTCATTGTCTCGACGCTGATTGGCGGCCAGGTGATCGGCGCGTTCGGCGGCAGGATGGTTCTGCCGCTGATGGTTATCGGCTTCATCCTGACGACTGCGATGGCGCTCTATTGTCCCCGGATCGGGCCGACGCGGCGGCGCGGCCTGCCGCTCGACATCAAGGCGCCGCCCATCGGCAATGCGCTCAGTAATCCGCGCCTGCTGTTGACCATGATCGGCGTTTCGGTCCAGCAGGCAAGCCATGCGCTGTTCTACACATTCGCTTCGATCTACTGGCACCAGATCGGCTTTTCCGGCACGCAGGTGGGGATACTCTGGAGCGCCGGGGTGGCGGCCGAGGTGACGATCTTCTTCCTCTCCAAGCGGTTGGGGCGCCGGTTCAGCGCCTGGACCCTGATGCGCTTCGGCGCTGCGATGTGCGTCTGCCGGTGGATCGTCTTTCCGATGGACCTCGGCTTTGCCGGCCACTTCGTGCTGCAGTGCTTTCACGCCTTCACCTATGCCTGCGTCCATATCGGGGTGCAGCGCCGCATCGTGGCGACGGTGCAGGAAACGCAGGAGGCGTCGGCCCAGGGCGTCTACTTCTTCTATAACGGCATGTGCCTCGGCATCGCGACCATCGCCTCCGGCTATGTCTACGGCTGGCTTGGCACGTCGGGTTTCTACCTGATGGCGCTGATCGCCGCTGCCGGGCTCGCCATGATCGTCGTCGCCTCGCGCCTTCAGCCCCACAATTCCGAGAGCGGTGGAAAGACCAGCGACCCCTCGTAGCGCAATCCGGGTTCGCGGTCGCGGGAAAGCAGCAGCGGTCCGTCGAGATCGACGAAGGCCGCGTCCTGGGCCAGCATCAGCGCCGGTGCCATCGCCAGCGAGGTGCCGACCATGCAGCCGACCATGATCCGGAAGCCGAGCCGTTCGCCATCTGCCTTCATGCGGAGGGCCTCCGTCAGCCCGCCTGTCTTGTCGAGCTTGATGTTGATGGCGTCGTAGCGGTCGCGGAGGCTTTCGAGATCGCCGGTGTGATGGACGCTTTCGTCGGCGCAGACGGGGACGGGCCTTCTGATAGTTGCCAGCAGCCTGTCGTTGCCGGCGGGCAGGGGCTGCTCGACCAGGGCAATCCCTGCTTCGGCGGAGATCTCGAGGTGGCGGGCAAGATTGTCTTCCGTCCATCCTTCATTCGCATCGAGGATGATCGCCGATTGCGGCGCTGCCATGCGTACCGCGCGGATACGGCTTTCGTCGTCGGAGGTGCCGATCTTGACTTTCAGCAGGGTGCGGTGCGCCTGTGCGCCGGCTGCTGCCGCCATGACCTCGGGCTCGCCCAGCGAAATCGTAAAGGCGGTCGTGCGAGGCTCCATCGTCAAGAGGCCAATGGTCCGCGCCACCGATATACCGGAGCGCTTTGCCTCGAGATCCCAGAGCGCGCAGTCGACGGCGTTTCGGGCAGCGCCGGGCTTCATGGCGACCGCCAACTCTTCGCGAGTCATGCCTGATTCGACGGCAGTCCGGACCGACTCGATCTCCGAAATGACACTTTCGATTGTCTCGCCGTAGCGCCGATACGGCACGCATTCGCCACTTCCCTGCCATTCGCTCTCGCTAATGTTGCATGTGACGACCTCCGCTGTGGTCTTACTGCCACGCGAAATTGTGAATGTGCCGGCGATCGGCCAGGAATTCATTTGGACATTGAGAAGGCGTGACATATCTGCTCTTTCTGCGGCACGAGACTGTAGATCGTTTCTGTATAGTCGCGTAATGAGCGGGATGCGATACATCGCTGAGTCGGCATGATGCCGCCAATCTGAAAGACGCATGAGTTTGAGCGTAGCTGAAAACATACCGGATGCGCCGACGATCGACGATGAGGCCGATGGTTCCGGTCATCGTTACCGGCTTGCAGGCAATTGGCGCAGCGCCAGCATTCACGGCGTGCTGCGACGAATAGACGACCTTTCCAAGCGCACGAGCGGCGGTGACGTCGTCATCGACCTGACCGGCCTGTCTGATGTCGATACTGCGGGCGTGCTGCTGATCCGCAGGCTGAAGCTCAGCCAGGAATCGCACGATGCGACCGTCACGATCGAAGGATCGAACGACCACATCGACGAACTGCTGAAATCCTTCGACGAGGATGCAAGCGAGATCGCGGCCCAGGAAAAGCCGAAAGTGCCGCTGCTCGACCGGATTTTCTCGCCGATGGGTGAGAAAGTCGCCGAGCTCGGCAGCTTCTTCGTGGCTGCGATGTACATCCTGGGCTCGGCCGTGCGCGGTGCGCAGCTGAAGCTCGGTCGCGGCAGCGGTGTTTCTCCGGCATCCATCGTCAACCAGCTCGATCACATGGGCGTTCGCGCCGTGCCGATCATCCTGGTGATGTCCTACCTCATTGGCGCCATCATCGCCCAGCAGAGCGCCTTCCAGCTGCGCTATTTCGGCGCCGAAGTTTTCGTGGTCGATCTGGTCGGCATCCTGCAGCTGCGTGAAATCGGTGTGCTGCTGACCGCCATCATGATCGCCGGCCGTTCGGGCAGTGCGATCACGGCCGAAATCGGCTCGATGAAGATGCGCGAAGAAGTCGACGCGCTGAAGGTCATGGGCCTGAACCCGATCGGCGTGCTGATTTTTCCGCGGCTGGTGGCGCTGACCATCGCCCTGCCGCTGCTGACGGTCTTGGCCAACTTTGCATCGCTGCTGGGTGCCGCGACCGTCACCTACACCTATTCGGGCATCACTTTTGCGACCTTCATTGCCCGTCTGCACGAGGCAATCAGCGTATCGACGGTGATATCGGGTATGATCAAGGCGCCTTTCATGGCGCTGGTGATCGGTATCGTCGCCGCAGTCGAAGGCCTGAAGGTCGGCGGCAGCGCCGAGTCTCTGGGTCAGCACGTGACATCTTCCGTGGTGAAGTCGATCTTCGTCGTCATCATGATGGACGGTGTGTTTGCCATCTTCTACGCCGCAATCGATTTTTAAGGACCAGCATTTGGACGCGCCTCAGCCAGACCGGGATGACACACAGATGGAACGCGCCGCGGATGGCCGCGACGTCGTGCTGTCGGCGCGTGGCGTCACGGTGAACTTCGGCCCGAAAATCGTGCTCGACAAGCTCGATCTCGACATCTATCGCGGGGAAATCCTCGGCTTCGTCGGTCCCTCCGGTGCCGGCAAGTCGGTGCTGATGCGCACCGTGCTGCGGCTTCTGCCGCGCAGCGCCGGGACGATCAAAATTCTCGGTACAGACTACGATTCGCTCGACGAATCGAACCGCAACAAGCTCGACATGCGTCTCGGCGTGCTTTTCCAGCAAGGTGCGCTGTTTTCATCACTGACGGTGAAGGAAAACATCCAGGTGCCAATGCGCGAATATCTCGACCTGCCGGTTTCGATGATGGACGAGCTTGCGCATATGAAGATCCGGCTTGCCGGTCTCGCCTCGGATGCGGCTGACAAATATCCGTCGGAACTGTCGGGCGGCATGATCAAGCGCGCGGCGCTGGCACGGGCGCTGGCGCTCGATCCGGATCTGGTGTTCCTCGACGAGCCGACCTCCGGCCTCGACCCTATCGGCGCTGCCCAATTCGACGAACTGATCGCCAAGCTGCGCGATACACTCGGCCTTACCGTCTACATGGTCACCCACGACCTCGACAGCCTGTTTTCCGTCTGCGACCGCATTGCCGTGCTCGGACAAAAGCGTGTCCTGATCGAGGGAACTGTTGACGACATGCTTGCCTGCGACGAACCTTGGGTGAAATCCTATTTCCGCGGCAAACGGGCTCGTACCGTCGTCCGCCACGAAGAGACTGCAGAACCCGGCAACCAGAGCCGCGAGAAGAACTGAGATCATGGAAACCAGAGCAAACTACACGATCGTCGGAATTTTCACCGTCCTGGTCATCGCCGCCGCATTCGGCTTCGTCTACTGGATGGCCGAATACGGCCGTGGCGGTACGATGACCGAGCTGATCGTGCGTATCCCGGGATCTGCCAACGGCCTGAGCGTCGGCTCGCCGGTGCGCTTCAACGGTATCCAGGTCGGCAGCGTCAAGACGCTTTCGATCGATGCCGACGATCCGCGCTATTCGCTGGCCTTCACCGAAGTGCGGGCAGATGCGCCGGTCTATGAGACGACCAAGGCCGTTCTCGAAATCCAGGGCCTGACGGGTGCTGCCTATATCGAACTCTCCGGCGGTCGCACCGGCGACGAAAACATCCTCAAGCGCTCGCTCGATACCGGCAAGCGGGCCGTTCTGCTCGCCGACCAATCGAGCGTTACCAATCTGCTGGCGACCGCCGACAAGATCATGGACCGCGCCAACGACACTATTGGCGATTTCCAGGGCTTCGTGAAGGATGCCCGTGGGCCGCTCACCGATACCGTCAAGAACGCCAATACCTTCTCCAAGGCGCTTGCGGACAATGCCGGCAATATCGATCAGTTTCTTGCCAGTGCTGGTGAACTCGCCAAGACCTTCAGCAGCGTCTCCGGCAAGGTCAATTCGACGCTCGATGCCGTCGAGAAGCTGGTTCGTGCGGTCGACGCCCAGAGCATCAACGACGTCGTGAAAAACGTGGACAAGCTGACAGCGAACGTCGCCGATGCATCCAGCAACCTGAAGGCAACGATCACCAGCATCAAGGAAACGTCGGATACCTACAACGAATTCGGCAAGAAGGCTCAGCTGACGCTCGACAAGGTCGACCAGCTGGTGGCCTCGATCGATCCTTCGAAGATCAAGGGCTCGGTAGACGATATCTCGCAGGCGACCAAGGATGCCCGCGTTGCTGTCGCCTCGATCCGCGATATCACCGCCAGCGTGTCGGCCAAGCAGGCCGAAATCAGCCAGACGATCCAGGATGTGTCGCAGATGGCCAACAAGCTGAACTCTGCTTCGACCCGCGTCGATGGAATTCTGATCAAAGTCGATGCGTTGCTGGGAACCGACAACACCCAGTCGCTGTTTACGGAAGCACGTGACACGCTGGAATCGTTCAAGAAGGTTGCCGACAGCATCAACTCGCGTATCGGACCGATCGCCGACAACCTGCAGCGCTTTTCGGCCGGTGGCCTGAACGACGTGCAGACGCTGGTCAACGATACAAGGCGGACGGTACAGAATCTGAACGACACGATCAGCAATTTCGACAAGAACCCGCAGCGCCTGCTGTTCGGTGGCGACACCGTCAAGCAGTATAACGGGCGGACACGGCATTGACCGGCGGCAAGGTTTCAAGGGGTAGGCGCAGCATGTTCGAATATGGTTCGGTTCAGGGTTGGTTCGCGGCACGCAGGTCCGCAGTGGCTTTGCCATTGGTGGCCGTGCTGCTGACGGCCTGTGGTGGTGGCGCCAAGAACGATACGTTCGATCTGGCTGCCAATGTCAGCGGCAAGGGTCCGGCAGCCCATGGCAAGCAGATCCTGGTACCTGCACCGACGGCGCTCAGCGCCATCGACAGCAACCAGATCGTTGTGCGGGTCAGCGGCTCCGAGTTGCAGTATCTCGCCAAGGCGCAGTGGAGCGACAAGCTCAGCCGCATGGTGCAGTCGAAGCTGGTGGAAGCCTTCGAGAACTCCGGCAAGGTCGGCGGCGTCGGCGTTCCCGGCCAGGGTCTGGCAATCGATTACCAGGTCGTGACCGATATCCGCGCGTTCGAGATCGATACCACCAAGCAGGCAGCAGTCGTAGAGATCTCGGCCAAGATCCTCAACGACAAGACCGGCACCGTGCGCAAGCAGGACGTCTTCCGCGTCGCCGTGCCGACGACCGGCACGACCAACGACGCCTATGTTAAGTCGCTCGACAAGGCCTTCGCATCCGTGTCGGCTCAGATCGTCGACTGGACGCTGAAAAGCATCTAGGGCGCCTCGCTCTCCATCAGCCCCTTCAGCGTCGCCAGATCCCTGGCGACGTGCTCGGCATCGGCTTCGAACTGCGCATCCGTCATGCCTTCGACGCGCAGCAGGGTGAACATCACTTCGCACCCGGCGCCGTTCCTAACGACCCTCAGTGCATTGTAGAATTGCCGGCCGGAAGGCTCGGTGACGGTATGGTCGATGACGCCGAAGTCGTTCGGCGGCGCAAAGGCGATCCGCACGGTGCCAAGCGCTCCGGCTGCGATCCAGTCAGCACCGTCGGGCACGAGGGCAGTCGCCAGGCCGGATGCCCAAAGCGGCATGTTTTCCGGCTTCGATGCAAAGTCGTAGACCGCCCGACAGTCGCGATGGATGGTTACATGGACAATCTTTGCCGCCATTGCGGACATCTTTCCCTCCTGGCGTCCCCTTGTTCCTATGAGGTTCCGCGATATAGGCGCAGTGCCGCAATTTGCGGCCGCAAAACCCCTTGCCCGATCCTACGGTAATCCTGCCTGGTTCTGTCAATCGATCCGTTTTGAACACGGCAAGGCTTGCCCATGGCCGATGGTGGTGCGACAAAGTCCGTCCAAGTTTCAACAAGGGAGAGTTGTCGTGGAAAAGGCAGAAATCGGTCTCATCGGCCTTGCGGTCATGGGGTCCAACCTCGCACTGAACATCGCTGAAAAAGGCAATCGGATCGCCGTGTTCAATCGGACCACCTCGGTTACCGACGAGTTCTACGAGAGTGCTGGTGACCTCAAGAAGCAGATCATCCCTTGCCGGACGATCGAGGAGTTCGTGGAGGCTATCCGGCCGCCACGGCCGATCATCATCATGATCAAGGCCGGCGAACCCGTCGACCAGCAGATGGCGGCGCTGCAGCCGCATCTGTCCAAGGGCGACATCATGATCGACGCCGGCAACGCCAATTTCCGCGACACCATGGCCCGCTTCGACCGCCTCAAGGACACCGAGCTGACCTTTATTGGCATGGGCGTCTCCGGCGGCGAGGAGGGTGCCCGCCACGGCCCGTCGATCATGGTCGGCGGCACCGAGGAAAGCTACAAGCGCGTCGAGAAGGTACTGACCTCGATCTCGGCCAAATACAACGGCGAGGACTGCTGCGCCTGGCTCGGCACAGACGGTGCAGGCCATTTCGTCAAGACGGTCCACAACGGCATCGAATATGCCGACATGCAGATGATCGCCGAGATCTACGGCATCCTGCGCGACGGTCTCGGCAAGAGCGCGGACGAGATCAGCAAGATTTTCGGCGACTGGAACAAGGGTCGTCTGAACTCCTACCTTATCGAGATCACCGAGAAGGTGCTGGCGGCGAAAGACCCGACCACAGGGACTGCCATGCCTGACATCATCCTCGACAAGGCCGGCCAGAAGGGCACCGGCAAGTGGTCGGTGATCGAAGCGCAGAACATGGGCATCCCGGCAACCGCCATCGAGGCAGCCGTGGCTGCCCGTAGCCTGTCGTCGATGAAGGAGCAGCGCGAGGCCGCCGAAAAGATCTTTGGCGCACCGACAAACGAATTTCCGATGACATTTGGCGCCGACCTGCTGAACGATCTGGAAATGGCCTTGTTCGCGGCAAAGATCGGCGCCTATGCGCAGGGCTTCGCCGTCATGGCCGAGGCATCGCGCCAGTTCGACTGGTCGCTGCCAATGCCTGTTATCGCCAAGATCTGGCGCGCCGGCTGCATCATTCGCTCGCAGTTCCTGGATGAAATCACCAGCGCCTTCACCAAGGCGCCGGATGCCGCCAACCTGGTGGT
Organism: Rhizobium sp. B21/90; assembly: GCF_019355815.1. NCBI lineage: Bacteria > Pseudomonadati > Pseudomonadota > Alphaproteobacteria > Hyphomicrobiales > Rhizobiaceae > Rhizobium > Rhizobium sp. B21/90. The sequence continues at coordinate 2,057,175 of NZ_CP072162.1, forward strand.
GACGCCGGCCTTCTCCGACATGGTCAAGGAATCGCTGCCATCGCTGCGCCGCATCGTCTCCGCCGCCGTGACTGCCGGTCTGCCGGTTCCAGCACTTGCCTCGGCACTCGGCTATTTCGACGCCTATCGCCAGGCGCGGGGTACCGCCAACCTGATCCAGGCCCAGCGCGATTTCTTCGGCGCCCACGGCTTCGACCGGGTCGATGGCAAGGATATCCACCACGGCCCCTGGGGCAGCGGCGCACAGGGCTGATTTCGCCCTAGATGCCATCTAGAAAAATGAGAGAGCCCGCCGACGTTTCGGCGGGCTCTTCTCGTTGGGTGCGGCTGAAGTCGCGACGTTATCTACGAGGCGTCCGGCCAGACGGGGGCGCTGATGCTTTGCAGCTCTGCCGGCCCGGTGCCGTCGATGCTGCGGATCAGCGAGCGCGCCAGTTCGCGGCCGGCGTGACGTACGTCCTCGTAGATCGTGACGATCTCGGGCCTGATCCAGTTCAGGATATGGCTCGATTGCTTGGCGACCATATCGACATTGTGCCCGAGCCGCAGGCCGGCTGCCTCGATGCCCGCGTTGACGGCGATAGCACCGCCGCCGGCTGTGGAGACGATACCGTCCGGCGCATTGGGGGAGCGCATCAGCTGCTCGATAGCGTTGCGGATTTCTTCCAGCGGCGCATCGATGGTGATCTTCAGCGGGACTTCCTCGGCACCATAGCGGAGCAAGCCGCTCTGGAAGCCGTTGCGCGTGTGGGTGTAATAGGACAGCCGCGCCGGCGGAGGCAGCAGGGCAATGCGGCGGCGGCCCTTGGCGGTGAGCGCCCTGACCGCTTCCTCGGCGAACGCCTCGTTGTCGAAATCATGGAACGGGTGGACGATGCCCATGTCTGTGCGGCCATGGGTGACGAAGGGCAGGTTGCGCTCGGCCAGCAACCGGACGCGCGGATCGTCCGGCTCCGTGCGCGAAATGATGACGCCGTCGGCCGACCCCGTATCGAGAATGTAGCGGACGGGAATCATCGGATCGCGGTCGTGGGAATAGGGTGTCACCACGAGGTGATACTGCGTTCCAGATAGGACCTCGGAGATGCCGAATACCATCTGGCTGGTGAAACCGAGAATTTCCTCGTCAATGCTGAGCACCAGGGCGATGACGTTGGTCTTGCCGGTGCGCAGGCGCACGCCTGCGCGGTTCGGCTGATAGCCGAGCTGGCGGGCAACCATTTTCACCCGCTCCTTCGTTTCTGCGCCGATATCGGAGGCGTCCTTCAACGCCCTCGACACGGTCGTGATGCCGAGGCCCGTCATGAAGGCGATGGTTTTCAAGGTCGGTCGCTCGCGGATAGCGGCTGGGCGCCGGTCTCCTTCTGAATTTTCTTGATTGTCCATGCTGTCCAACGCCGTTCCTGATGGGACGCCTTAGTATGATGGCGCTTGGACCGCAAGCGTCAACGGGTGGGCCTGTGGCGATCTGAGGTGCTAAATCTGTAACGATACAGTTCCGATGTCGAGCCCATATTTTGCTTTTCTTCATTGGAGATCTCCATCCCTGCTGCCTCTGCTGCAATGCCGCAAATTTGTGCGGCTGCGAAATAACCACCAAAATAGAGGGGTCTCTTGAAAAAGAAAAATGCACGAAAACAATGCATTGGCGATAATAAGGCGCGTGAATCGGATTTGCCTTTTTGCTGAGCGCAACGCTCATTTTTGCTTAGCAGATGCTCACAATGGGAAGGATAGGCTTTTTTCTGAGAAAATTGCGCCCAGGTAGTTGCGCCCTCAAAACGATTGCTCTACGTTTTTACTGTAACGTTTCAGTGAGGGAGGAGAACTCATGAATATGCGTTTTTTGACGGTCGCCATGCTGGCTTCCGTGGCGCTTTCTGCCGTTTCGGCGAAGGCTACAGATCTTGAAGTGACGCATTGGTGGACGTCCGGCGGGGAGGCTGCGGCGGTCAAGGAGTTTGCGAAAGCATTCGATGCGACAGGCAACCATTGGGTGGACGGTGCCATTGCCGGCTCCGGTGATACAGCCCGGCCAATCATGGTCTCGCGCATTACCGGCGGCAAGCCGATGGGTGCCACGCAGTTCAACCATGGTCGGCAGGCAGAAGAGCTCGTCCAGGCCGGCTTGATGCGCGATCTCAACGATGTCGCGATGAAGGAAAACTGGAAATCAGTCATCAACCCGCCATCGCTTCTCGACGGATGCACCGTCGATGGCAAGATCTATTGCGTACCGGTCAACATCCATGCCTGGCAGTGGCTGTGGCTATCGAACGCCGCTTTCGAAAAGGCTGGCGTTGCTGTTCCGAAGAACTGGGATGAATTCGTCGCGGCCGGTCCGGCGCTGCAGAAGGCCGGCATTCTTCCGCTGGCGCTGGGTCAGCAGTCCTGGCAGGTCACCGGACTGTTCAACAACCTGCTTCTCGCCCTCGGCGGCAAGGACCTCTATCTCAGTGTCTATGAGAAGAAGGACGCAAAGGCAGCGGCCGGTCCGGAGATGGCCAAGATCTTCAAGGCTGCGGACGACGCCCGCAAGCTGGCCAAGGGTTCCAACGTGCAGGACTGGAACCAGGCAACCAACCTCGTGATCACCGGCAAGGCCGGGGCGCAGTCCATGGGCGACTGGGCGCAGGGCGAGTTCCAGGTGGCCAACCAGGTCGCCGGCAAGGACTATACCTGCCTCGTCGATCTCGGTGCCGCCGATCCTTACATCAGCACCGGCGGGGATTCGATCTACTTCCCCAAGCTTGCCAATGCCGACCAGTCCAAGGCGCAGGAAGTTCTCGCCTCCGTGATGATGTCGCCGGCAGGGCAGCTCGCCTTCAATCTCAAGAAGGGCTCCATGCCGGTTCGTGGCGACGTCGACCTGACGGCTGCCAATGACTGCATGAAGAAGGGACTGGCTGTCCTGAAGAAGGGCAACGTCGTCAAAAGTACGGACGAACTGATCACTCCGGACACGACGACGCAGCTCAACAACCTGATGACGCAGTTCTTCAACGACGCCAGCATCAAGCCTGAAGATGCGCAGAAGAGCTATGCCGAAATCATCGGCAGCGCCGAATAAGCTCGCTTTGGTGCCGGCCCCCCCCAGGGCCGGCCACTCTTTCCGAGACAGGACCGCGAGGCCCCCATGCCCCAGAATGCTCGCCCGAGGCAGCTTTTCAAAAATCTCAACGCCAAGGTCGCTTCCATCCCGATGATCCTGACGGCTCTCTGCGTCTTCACCGGCGGAACGATCTGGACCGTCGTTTATTCCTTCACCAACTCGAAGCTTCTGCCCCGGCTCAATTTCGTCGGGCTTGACCAGTACCGCCGGCTGTGGGGGACGCAGCGCTGGCTGATCTCCATCGAGAACCTGGCGATCTACGGAATATTGTCGCTGATCTTCAGCCTGCTGATCGGCTTCCTGCTGGCGGCCCTGATGGACCAGAAGATCCGGTTCGAAAACACGTTTCGAACGATCTTCCTCTACCCGTTCGCGATGTCCTTCATCGTCACGGGGCTTGTCTGGCAGTGGATCCTCAACCCGGAATTCGGCATCCAGCACATCGTGCGCAGCCTAGGCTTTTCGACCTTCACCTTCGATCCGCTCTATGACCAGAGGATCGTCATCTACGGTGTGCTGATTGCCGGTCTCTGGCAGGGCACCGGGCTCGTCATGTGCCTTATGCTCGCCGGCCTGCGCGGTATCGACGAGGATATATGGAAGGCGGCCCGGGTGGACGGCATCCCGATGTGGAAAACCTACCTGCTGATCATCATCCCGATGATGCGTCCGGTCTTCATCACCACGCTGGTGATCATCACCAGCGGCATCGTCAAACTTTACGACCTGGTTGTCGCGCAGACGGGTGGCGGACCCGGGATCGCTTCGGAAGTTCCCGCCAAATATGTCTACGACCTCATGTTCCTGGCTCAAAATCTCGGCCAGGGTTTCGCGGCCTCGACGATGATGTTGATCTCGGTGGTGATCGTCGTCGTCCCGTGGGCCTATCTCGAATTTGGCGGAGGCCGGAAGAATGCCTGACGTGCTCGCAGTCAATCAACCAGCCCCCGGCATGGCGGCACCGCGTACGCTTTCCGGCCCGAGCGGTGCCAAGCCCCGGCGAATCGTTTCGCCCCGCAACATCATGCTCTACGGAACGCTGTTCGTCGTTGCGGCCTACTATCTCCTGCCGCTCTACGTGATGATCGTCACGTCGCTTAAGGGCATGCCCGAGATCCGCATGGGCAACATCTTCTCACCGCCGATGGAGATCACCTTCGAGCCCTGGGTGAAGGCCTGGTCCTCCGCCTGCACCGGCCTCAATTGCGACGGACTGAGCCGCGGGTTCTGGAATTCGGTCAGGATCACCCTGCCGTCGGTGCTGATTTCGATCGCCATCGCCTCGGTCAACGGCTACGCGCTCGCCAACTGGCGCTTCAAGGGAGCCCAGCTGTTCTTCACGATCCTGATCTTCGGCGCCTTCGTGCCCTATCAGGTCATGCTCTACCCGATCGTCATCATGCTTCGCTCGATCGGGCTTTACGGCTCGCTGACGGGACTGGTGCTGGTGCATTCGGTCTTCGGCATGCCGATCCTGACGCTGCTGTTCCGCAACTACTTCACATCCCTGCCGCAGGAACTGTTCAAGGCGGCCCGCGTCGATGGCGCAGGCTTCTGGGGCATCTACTTCAAGATCATGGTGCCGATGTCGCTGCCGATCTTCGTCGTCGCGATGATCCTGCAGGTCACCGGTATCTGGAACGACTTCCTGTTCGGGGTCGTCTACACGACGCCCGATCTCTATCCGATGACGGTGCAGTTGAACAACATCGTCAATTCCGTTCAGGGCGTGAAGGAATACAACGTCAATATGGCCGCGACGATCCTCACCGGCCTCGTTCCGCTGATCGTCTATTTCGTCTCGGGACGGCTTTTCGTCCGGGGCATTGCCGCCGGCGCAGTAAAGGGTTGATCATGACATCCAGTGTTTCCATTCGCGATCTGTCGCTCAATTTCGGCGCGGTCAATGTCCTGCAGAACCTCAACCTCGAAATCGAGGACGGCGAGTTCCTGGTGCTTCTCGGCTCGTCCGGTTGCGGCAAGTCAACCCTTTTGAACTGCATTGCCGGGTTGCTGGACATCTCCGACGGCCAGATCTTCATCAAGGACAAGAACGTCACCTGGGAAGAGCCCAAGGACCGCGGCATCGGCATGGTGTTCCAGTCCTACGCCCTCTATCCGCAGATGACGGTCGAAAAGAACCTGTCCTTCGGCCTCCGCGTGGCGCGTCTGCCGAAGGCGGAGATCGAAAAGCGCATCGCAAGGGCTGCCGAGATCCTGCAGATCCAGCCGCTGCTGAAGCGCAAGCCGGCAGAGCTCTCGGGCGGCCAGCGGCAGCGCGTTGCCATTGGCCGGGCGTTGGTGCGCGACGTCGACGTCTTCCTGTTCGACGAACCGCTGTCCAACCTCGATGCAAAGCTGCGCTCCGAGCTGCGCGTCGAAATCAAGCGACTGCACCATGCGCTGAAGAACACGATGATCTACGTCACCCATGACCAGATCGAGGCTCTGACGCTCGCAGACCGCATCGCCATCATGAAGAACGGCGTCATCCAGCAGCTCGACGATCCCACCACGATCTACAACGCGCCGCGCAACCTGTTCGTCGCCGGCTTCATCGGCTCGCCGTCGATGAACTTCCTGCGTGGCGAACTCGTCGAGCGCGATGGCAAGGTGGCTTTCTCGACCAACGGCGTGGACTTCACGCTCGACGGCTATGCGGCTTCCGACCCCCTTGTGGCGGGTCGCAAGGTCGTCCTCGGGCTGCGTCCGGAGCATATAGGGGTCAACGAGGCCGCCGGTCCCGGTGCTGAAGTCCACGATGCGGTCGTCGATATCGAAGAGCCGATGGGGGCCGACAACCTTTTGTGGATCAAGCATGCCGGCCACATCATGTCGGTGCGCATCAACGGCGCGCGTCGTTTCAAGCCGGGTGCGGCGATCAAGCTGATTTTCGACATGTCCGTGGCCTCGGTCTTCGACGCTGCGACAGAATTGCGGATCTAGGGGCGAGGGGTTGCGGGTCTCCTTCGGCGCTTCCGCGCCGCTGAGGCATGCCCTGCTGGCCGAGGACTGAGCGAAGAAAGAGCGAGAGGCGCTTTCGGCGTTGAATTTAGGAAATGACGGCATGACGGATACAGAAACTTCGATCGATCTCGCCGGCCCATGGCAGTTGACATCACCGGGCAGTGACCACCAGGCCGAAATCCAGATCCCCGGCGATGTCCATTCGGCATTGCAGGCGGCCGGCATCATTGTCGACCCCTATGTCGGGCGCAACGAGGAGGTGGTCCAATGGGTGGCCCATCGTGACTGGGTGCTGCAGCGGCGATTTGTCCTCGGCGAGGTCGACGGTGACTGGTATCTCGATATCGACTCTCTCGATACGGTGGCGACCGTTACGATCAACGATACCGTCGTGCTCGAGGCGGACAATTGCTTTCGCCGCTATCGTCCCGATGTTTCCAAGGCTCTGCGACCCGGTGAAAACACGCTCAGCATCGTGCTGCATTCCAGCATTGCAGTCGGCGCCGCCTTGCAGGAGAAGCAGCCCTTCTACATCCCCTACCATCCCGGCAATTCGCCCATCGCCAACGGCAACATGCTGCGCAAGCCGCAGAGCCATTTCGGCTGGGACTGGAATATCGCTATCGCGCCGCTCGGACTTTACGGCACGGTAGCGCTGCGCCGGCTGGAGACGGCGCGGATCGAGAGCGTGACGACGCGCCAGATGCACAACGACGACGGCACCGTCGATCTCCTGGTGACGGCGGCCTTGTTTGCCGGCCGGCAGGGGGTGGCACAGCTCTATTTCGAATTGGACGGCGAGCGGGTGCGGCTTGATTGCGGCGTGGTGGCCGGCGAGACCGCCATTACCCACGTCTTCCATATCGACGAACCGAGGCTCTGGTGGCCTGCCGGCAGCGGCGAGCAGGCGCTCTACAGGCTGTCGGTCGAAACCGGAAACGAGGTGGTGACACGGCAGATCGGTCTTCGCACCATCGAACTGATCACCGACAAGGATGCGGCCGGCAGCCGGTTTGCCTTCAAGGTCAACGGTCGCGAGATCTTCTGCCGCGGTGCCAACTGGATCCCCGCCGATGCGCTGTTCTCGCGCTCGAGCCGGGAAAAGACCGAGGACCTGCTGCAGTCTGCAGCCGATGTGCACATGAACATGATCCGGGTGTGGGGCGGCGGCTTCTACGAGGCCGGCTGGTTCTACGACATCTGCGACCGGCTTGGCCTGATGATCTGGCAGGACTTCATGTTCGCCTGCAATCTCTATCCCTCGACCGGGGACTTTCTCGACAATGTCGCGGCCGAGGTGATGTATCAGGTAAAGCGTCTGGCCAGCCATCCCTCGATCGCGCTCTGGTGCGGCGACAACGAACTGGTGGGCGCTCTCACCTGGTTCGAGGAATCGCGCAAGGATCGCGACCGCTACCTGGTCTCATACGACCGGCTCAACCGGACCATCGAGCTTGCCATGAAGCAGGCGGCGCCGGAGGCGATCTGGTGGCCGTCGAGCCCGGCCTCGGGCTATCTCGATTTCGGCGATGCCTGGCATGCCGATGGCTCCGGCGACATGCACTACTGGTCGGTCTGGCACGAGAACAAGAGCTTTGACAATTACCGCTCCGTGCGCCCGCGCTTCTGCTCGGAATTCGGCTTTCAGTCCTACACCTCGCTGCCGGTCATCCGGACCTATGCCGAGCCGAAGGACATGAACGTCGCATCGCCGGTGATGGAGCTTCACCAGAAGAACGCCGGCGGCAACGAGCGGATCGCGGCAACGATGTTCCGCTATTTCCGCTTCCCCAAGGATTTCGCCAATTTCGTCTATCTCAGCCAGATCCAGCAGGCGCTGGCGATCCAGACGGCGGTCGATTACTGGCGCTCGCTGAAGCCCCATTGCATGGGGACGATATACTGGCAGCTGAACGACACCTGGCCGGTCGCTTCCTGGTCCAGCCTCGATTATGGCGGGCGCTGGAAGGCGATGCACTACATGGTGCGCCGCTTCTTCCAGCCGGTGGCAGTTGCCGCGATCCCCTCCGAGGACAAGGCGACGATCCGGATGTCCGTCGTCAACGACACACTCGACGAGGTCAGCATCGACCTCGCTCTGCACGTCATCACAATGTCCGGTGAGGTCAGGCCGATGACCTCGGTGCAGGCGACCTGCGGTCCGGATGCTGCCGTTGCCGCCTTCGAGGTCGATGCCGCGGCGATTGCTCCCGGCTGCCTTCTCGGATGGACATTCACAACTTCGAACGGCATGGGCGGGCAGGGACACTACGTCCACGGTACCTACAAGGCGCTGGAACTCGAGCCATCGGGCCTCAGCGTCCGGCGCATCGAGCGCACGGAGGACGGGGCGGTCGAAATGACGCTCACCGCCAGCGGACTTGCACTTTTCGTCATGATCGAGAGCGAGACGGACGGGCGCTATTCCGACAACGCATTCGATCTTACGGCCGGCGAGACGCGGCTGGTCAGGTTCATGCCGTCGCTGCCGATGGCGCCCGACGCCCTGCCGGATTTCCGTTTCTACGACCTGCAGTCCTGCCAATCGCTGGACTGACCCCGATCACGTTGCTGCCATCGGCGGCACCCCGACCGGCACAAGCCGGCCAAGACGACAGGCCGAACGGCCATGGAGGAGAAAGCAATGACGACACTTGGTTTTCAGCTTTACAGCGCCCGCGAGTTCCCGCCGTTTTCCGACGTGTTCGCCAAGGTTGCCAAGGCCGGTTACAAGGAGGTCGAAGGTTACGGCGCGATGTATGCGAGCCTCGACGATGCCGGACTGAAGGCGATGCGTGCCGATCTCGACAGCAACGGCCTCACCATGCCGACCGGACACTTCGGCCTCGACCTGCTGGAGAGCAACCCCGAGCGTGCCCTCGAGATCGCCGGCGTGCTCGGCATCGAGTCGATCTACGCACCGCACATCATGCCTGACCAGCGGCCCTCGGACGCAAAGGGCTGGCATGCATTTGGCGCCCGGCTGGAGGCGGCGGGCCGCCGGTTCAGGAATGCCGGCCTCGATTTCGGCTGGCACAATCATGATTTCGAGTTCGTCAAGCTTGCCGATGGCTCGACGCCGATGGAACACATCATGGCCGGTGGCCCCGGTCTTTCGTGGGAAGCCGATATCGCCTGGGTGGTGCGCGGCGGCGCCGATCCGTTCGCGTGGATAGAGACGCTGGGTCCGCGCATCACCGCCGTCCATGTCAAGGACATCGCGCCGGCCGGCGAAAACACGGACGAGGGTGGCTGGGCCGACGTTGGCCACGGCACACTCGACTGGGCCAAGCTGATGCAGGCGTTGAAGTCGACGGGCGCCCGCCATTATGTGGTGGAGCATGACAATCCCAACGATCTGGACCGCGTCGTGACGCGCTCTATCGCATCGTTCAAGACCTACTGATCGGAGGGCTCATCATGGCCAAGGAACTCGGTGTCGGCATCATTGGATGCGGCAATATCTCAACGACCTATTTCACGCTGTCACCGCTCTTCAAGGGATTGAAGGTGCTCGCCTGCGCCGACATCAACATGGGTGCGGCGGAGCTCCGGGCGGAGGAGTTTGGCGTCAGGGCGCAAACGATCGACGAACTGCTCGCAAACGACGAGCTCGAAGTGATCGTCAACCTGACCATCCCGGACGCCCATTTCGCGGTCTCCAAGCGTATCCTCGAAGCCGGCAAGCACGTCTACTCGGAAAAGCCGCTGGTGCTGACGCTGGAAGAGGGCGAGACGCTGCGGCGTCTTGCGACGGAAAAGGGGCTCGCCGTCGGCTGCGCCCCGGACACGTTTCTCGGCGGCGCCCACCAGCTGGCGCGCAAGTTCATCGACGACGGCGGCATCGGCCGGATCACGTCGGGCACCTGCCATGTGATGAGCGCCGGCATGGAGATGTGGCATCCGAACCCGGACTTCTTCTTCCTGCCCGGCGCCGGTCCTATCCTCGATCTCGGCCCGTATTACGTGGCCGATCTCATCAACCTGATCGGGCCCGTCAAGCGCGTCGGCGCGATGACCTCGATGGCGTCGGAGACCCGCACGATCACCAGCCAGCCACGCCATGGCGAAATCATTCCGGTGAAGACGCCGACGACCATCCAGGCGTTGCTGGAATTCGTCAGCGGCGCGACCATCACGCTCACGGCCAGCTGGGACGTCTGGTCGCATCGGCATGGCAGCATCGAGCTCTACGGCACCGAGGGCTCGCTCTACGTGCCCGATCCGAATTTCTTCGGTGGAACGGTCGAAGCCAGCGGTCGCAACAAGGACATCAAGACGCTGGATGCATGGGAGCATCCCTTCGGCATCGCTAACCAGGAAAGTCCGCAGGGTCCGCGCGCCAATTATCGCACCGCCGGGCTCGCCGACATGGCGGCCTCGCTGATCGACGGGCGCGATGCCCGGTGCTCGCTCGACCGTACGCTGCACGGCGTCGATGTCATGACGTCGATCCTGACTTCCGGCGCCGAGAACCGGTTTATCGAATTGACGACCACCTGCAGCCAGCCGGCAGCGCTCGGCATTGAAGAGGCACAGGCGCTCTTGAAGTAAAGCTGGCGGGAGCTATTGTGCGCGCGGGCTGAACAGCCCGCGTTCGAGCATGGGAGAGATATCGATGAGCTGGCAACCGGCGGAAGACCGCTATTCCAAGATGAAGTACAACCGCACCGGCCGATCCGGCCTGAAGCTGCCGGCCGTTTCGCTCGGCCTCTGGCACAATTTCGGTGGCGACACGTCCCATGACCGCAAGGTCGAGATGTGCCGCACCGCCTTTGACCTCGGCATCACCCATTTCGATCTTGCCAACAATTACGGCCCGCCTCCGGGCTCGGCCGAAACGGCGTTCGGCGAAATCCTGCGCACGGATTTTGCCGGCCTGCGGGACGAACTGATCATCTCCTCCAAGGCCGGCTACAACATGTGGCCGGGTCCCTACGGCGAGTGGGGAAGCCGCAAGTATCTCGTTGCCTCCTGCGACCAGAGCCTGAAGCGCATGGGCCTCGACTATGTCGACATCTTCTATTCGCACCGCTTCGATCCGGACACGCCGCTCGAGGAAACCTGCGGTGCTCTCGACTACATCGTTCGCTCCGGGCGGGCACAGTATGTCGGTATCTCGTCCTATAACTCACAGCGCACCCGCGAGGCGGCCGAGATCCTGAAATCACTGGGCACGCCATGCCTCATCCACCAGCCGAGCTACTCCATGCTCAACCGCTGGGTCGAGGACGACAAGCTGCTCGACACGCTGGACGACGTCGGCATGGGCTCCATCGTCTTTTCGCCGCTGGCGCAGGGGATGCTGACGACCAAGTATCTGAACGGCATTCCGGAAGACAGCCGTGCCGCGCAGGACCATTTCCTGAAGCGGGAATTCATACGCCCGTCGATCCTCGAGAATATCCGCAAGCTGAACGCGATTGCCGAAAAGCGCGGCCAGACGCTGGCGCAGCTGGCGATAGCCTGGGTTCTGCGCGGCGGCAGGGTGACCTCGGCGCTGATCGGCGCCAGCCGTTCGTCACAGATCGTCGATTGCGTCAAGGCGCTCGACAACGTCGATTTCACCGCCGAGGAGCTGAGTGAAATCGACGTTTATGCCAAGGAAGCCGATATCAACCTCTGGGCCAAGTCGGCCGAGCTGGAATAGTCACTGCTCGGTGACTGTGTGCCGATAGTTCGAACTGAGGCGCCGCCTGTGGGCGGCGCTTTCATCGCCTTGGAGGAGGTAGACCGATGATCCGCAATCCTATTTTACCCGGCTTTAATCCCGATCCGTCCATCTGCCGCGTCGGTGACGACTACTATATCGCGACATCGACCTTCGAGTGGTATCCGGGTGTGCAGATCCACCACTCGCGCGACCTGGTGAACTGGACGCTGGTGCGCCGGCCGCTCGAGCGCCAGGCGCAGCTCGACATGCGCGGCAATCCGGACAGCTGCGGCATCTGGGCGCCTTGCCTGTCCCATGCCGATGGGCTTTTCTGGCTGGTCTACACCGACGTCAAACGGCTCGACGGCAATTTCAAGGACGCCCATAATTACATCGTGACTTCAGAGACCATCGAGGGCGATTGGTCGGATCCGGTCTATGTCAATTCATCGGGCTTCGACCCGTCGCTGTTTCACGATGCCGACGGTCGCAAGTGGTTCGTCAACATGCAGTGGAACCACCGCAGCGAGAGCTTTGGCGGCTCGCCGAAGTCGCCTGCCTTCGACGGTATCCTGCTGCAGGAATACGATGCCGCCAGCAAGTCTCTCAAAGGCCCGATCCGCAACATCTTTGCCGGCAGCCAGCTCGGTCTCGTCGAGGGTCCGCACCTGTTCCAGCGCAACGGCTGGTATTACCTGACGACCGCCGAGGGTGGCACCGGCTACGACCATGCCGTCACCATGGCCCGGTCGCGCGATATCGGCGGGCCCTACGAACTGCATCCGGACAGCCACCTGATCACCGCGAAGGATCACCCGGAGGCAGGCCTGCAGCGCACCGGGCATGGCCAATATGTCGAGACCCCTGACGGCGAGGCCTATCACACCCACCTTTGTGGCCGTCCGCTGGCGCCGTTGCGTCGCTGCACACTCGGCCGCGAGACGGCCCTGCAGAAATGCGTCTGGAAGGATGACTGGCTCTATCTCGCAAACGGCACCGTGGTGGGCGACGTGGACGTTCCGGGCCTTGCCGGTGCCGTTCCCATCGACAAGCCGCGACGCAGCGGTGCGAATTTCGACGGAGCGATATTGCCGGCTGATTTCCAGTGGCTTCGCACCCCGAGGCCGGAGCGGCTGTTCAGTCTTACCGAGCGGCCGGGCCATCTGCGGCTGTTCGGCCGCGAAAGCATCGGCTCCTGGTTCGAGCAATCGCTGGTTGCCCGTCGGCAGGAGCATCATCGGTTCCGGGCGGAAACCGTGATCGAGTTTCTGCCGGATACCTACCAACAGGTAGCGGGGCTGACCCATTATTATAACCGCTTCAAGTTCTATGCGCTCGCCGTCACCGTCCATGAGGAACTGGGGAGGTGCCTGACCATTCTCTCATGCCCGGGCGACTATCCGGAGGGACGCCTTACCTTCCCCATCGGCAGTGGCGTCGCCGTTCCAGAGGGACGATTGCAGCTCTCCCTGGAGGTACGCGACAACGACCTGCAGTTCTACTGGCAGGCCGAGGGCATGGGTGCATGGCAGGCGATTGGGCCGGTGCTCGACGCTGGCGTGATTTCGGACGAGGGCGGACGAGGAGAGCACGGCTCGTTCACCGGCGCCTTTGTCGGCATGTTTGCCTTCGATCTCTCTGGTCGGGCGAAACCCGCAGATTTCGACTGGTTCAACTACGACATCCTCTAGGTTGACGGACGTTGTGGGCCATGTTTGCCTGGCCGGCCTGCCCCACAGCAGGTCGCGCCTGACTGCATTGACAAAATTTAATATATTTGACCGCGATCCGTCACCTTTTTCAGATATGGCTGCGCGTCTAAAAGACGTAAAACTACGAGGAAAGCCCATGAAGAAGACGATCACCGCGCTGCTTGCTGCGGCGTGCCTGATTGCACCGCTGGCGCAAGCCCCTGCGGCCCTTGCCGCGACGCCATCAAAAGACGTTCATCGGCCTGTTCTGCACAAGGGAAGCTGGACGCGCGGCCATCGGCTTTCGCCCTCTGACCGCAACCACGCCGTCCCCCTCGACTACACCCGCTACCGCCTGAAGACGCCACCCCACGGCTATCGATGGGTCCGCATCGGCGGAAGCTTCCTGATGGTCGGCTCCACCAGCGGCCTCATCCTCAGCGTCGTGGCCGCGCGCTAAAGCGGCCGCTGGATTTTTGCGTGACTACCTACCGTCAAAATACTTTGAAGGATTTGACCGAACTCCGAAATATTCGCAGCGCGCTCCAGAAACGGCGACAGAAAGTTTTAACGGGCCTCTCCGCCTGCAGAATGTGCTTATACCTCGTCGGCAACGGTTATGACGGGATGATGAGCGCGATGCGGATAGGCCTCGCTTAAAGTCCGGATAGTTTAACGCAATTCTCCAACTTTAAGTGGCGCAAAATTGGTCGATTTTGCGTCTCGCAGGCTTATTCTCGCTTTTCAATATTTTCTCTGATAGGTTGTATTTTATCTCATCTTACGAGGGGGATAGAATGGTCGACACCATAAAGCTGGGTCAATACGAGCATGAAGGCGCATCGCTCGATAGAATTAACGCCGGGTCAAACTATCGGAAGGCGCTCGCTTATTGGCTGGGCTTTCTGAAGGGCATTCTGGCAAGTAGCAAGGTCGAGACTGCCGAATACGATCCGCTAGTTGTCGAAGCCAGAAATTTTCTCAATCTGCTTCATGATCCAGATGCGCACGAGCTCATTGAAGATCTTCATATCTGGAAGAACGAGCCGCACGAAATTTACGACATCGTTGAAAATATCGTTACCATGCGATCCCGTAATTTCATTATCGAGAACGATAAAGACGAAATCAACGAGCTGTATGGATTTTGTGCCGGGATAGCCTGCGATAATCGTATTACTGTTAGAGAAGTAGAAAAGCTGCTTTCTCGATTGGCCAACTATCCCAACATCCAAGCTGATCTACGGGTGACTAACCTTAGAGATGCGGCGCGTCGATCAATCGCCGATGGCAGGATCACGCCGGAAGAATCCGACGACATATGTACGTGGATCACCCATCTGGTCGGAGATAGCGCCACCGACACCGGGCTGGCTACCTTCGGCAACGTCGGCGTAATCGAAGGTGCACTTGAGGATCATAACGAAGTTGTTTTTGATCAGCGAATGTTCGTACTGACGGGAAGATTTACTCTCGGTCCGCGTAAGGCGATAGAGGGAATGATTTCAGATCGCGGAGGCGGGTTCAAACGCACCGTATGCAGAAACACGCATTACCTGTGCGTGGCGGTCGAGGCTTCGCGAGATTGGCGGCACAGCCATGATGGGCTGAAAATCATCAGAGCCCTAGAGTTACGAAATGAAGGCCGGGGACCCCATTTCGTACACGAAAGCATTTTGGCCAGAGCCCTGTCGCGATAGGCAGATGTCAGGAAATAAAAAGCGGAGCCAAATAATCGGTACTTGGCTCCGCTTTCTATTGAAGTGCTGGGGTCCCTGATCAGGGATTTTTCAGTTTATGCGGGGTGCTGTTGTCAGCTGAAACGGCCGGCAGCGTGGGCGAGCATGGTGTAGACCTTGCCGGTGTCCGAGGTCAGGTAGGACTGGGTGACGGATTTGTCGCGATCCGTGCTGGCAACGTCTGCGAGCAGCTTTTCGAAGTCGCCGATGTAGCGGTCGACGGCGGTGCGGAATTCCGGCTCGCGGTCATACTTGCGCTTGATCTCGTCGAAGGTCTGCTGACCCTTCAGCGTGTAGAGACGGCGGGTGAAGACATCCCGTTCGCCGCGCTGGTAACGGCGCCAGAGGTCAACCGATGCGTCGTGATCGATGGCGCGGGCGATATCGACCGACAGAGAGTTCAGCGATTCCACGACGTGACGCGGGTTTCTGGCATCGCCGGAGCGAGGTGCCTGGGCGGCGGTCTCGGCGGGAGCACGCGGGGCGGGTGCGCGGGCCGGTGCCGTGTCGGCCGCGTCGTCGCGCGATGCGCCGCGCAACAGGTCGCTGATCCATCCGCCGCCGGCCTGATCCTGCCGGGCAGGCGTCGTTGGCGCTGCTGCGGGCTGGCGTGGCTGCTGTGGCGCGCGGTCGGCAGCGATGGTGCCGCGAAGGCCCATCGGCTCGATCGGACGCTGCGGCGCGGCAGCTTCCGTCTGCTGCAGGAACTGCGGTGCCGGCTGCTGGGCAATCGGCTGGCGCTGCTGGGCGACCGGCTGCGGCTGCGGAGCAACTGGCTGAGGCTGCGGCGCGACGGCTGCCGGCTGTGGAGCGACGCGCTGCGGCTGGGCGGAAGCCCGTGCCACTGGCGGTGCGATTTCCAGCTGCTGCGAGGAGCGCCCGACGATCTGCGAGATATCCTGCAGGGCCTTGATCTGCTCGGCCACGGCGCGACGCATGGCAGCGGCGCTTTCCTTGGCTTCTTCCGGCAGGTCGAAGGCACCGCGCTTCAGTTCCGTACGGGTAAGGTCTAGTTCCT
Source organism: Rhizobium sp. B21/90 (assembly GCF_019355815.1). Taxonomy (NCBI): domain Bacteria; kingdom Pseudomonadati; phylum Pseudomonadota; class Alphaproteobacteria; order Hyphomicrobiales; family Rhizobiaceae; genus Rhizobium; species Rhizobium sp. B21/90. The sequence goes on from NZ_CP072162.1 coordinate 2,073,355, forward strand.
TGCGGATGTCGCCGGCCGAACGGCGGATCTCGTCGGTGGCGCCGGAGAAGCGGTCGATGGCCTCCTCGACGGCAACGCGCAGGGTTTCGCGCATGGAGTAGGCGGCATTGTCAGTCGTCTTGCCAGCTTCCGAGAACATGTTCTCGACATCCGACATCGACGCTGTCAGCCCACCGCGGAGGCGGCTGGTGAGTTCGTTGGAGCGACGCTCGGCATTGGCGAAGGTGCCCTCGATCGCGTCGTTTGCTTCCTGGCCGGCCTTGGCGAGCGCATCACGCATCGTCTCGGCCGTCTGCTGGGCGCGGGCTTCCGTCTCGGACAGCACGCGACCGATATCGGCCACGGATGCCTGGACGCCCTGGCGCAGGTTGCCCGACACCTGGTTGGAACGCTGTTCGGCGCGGTCGAATGCGGTTTCGACGATGGAGCCGACGGCGCGCAGGGTCTTTTCGATTTCCTCGGAGCGCTGAACGAGCCCGACCGAGAGGCCTTCCAGAGCGCTTTCACGCTCTTCCAGCGTCGACATCAGGTTCGACTGGGCGGCGCCCAGAAGCTGCGATGCCTGGGTCAGGACCTTGGAGTGCTCATCGAAGCGGTTGATGATGCCGCCGACCTGCGACAGGGTGTGGATCGAGATGTCGCTGAGCTTGTCGATCTTGCCTTCGAGCAGGCGGGTCGAGGCGGAGACCAGTTCGGAGGCCTTGCCGGCGCTCTCGGCAAAGCGCGTGCTGGTCGAGCCGAGGCGTGTATCGACTTCGGCCAGATCGTGCGTGGCGCGGTTGAGCATGGCAACGATCGCCGAGTTGTTGTCGCCCAGCCGTTCGATGAGGCCGTTGACATTCGAAAGCAGGCTCGTTTCCAGCGCATCCACCGTGTTGGTGACGCTTTCCGTGCGGGCCGAAATGGCGGCCAGTGTCTCGTTGGTGCGCGACGCGATGGCATTGACCAGCGCGGCGTTCTCGGCGCGCAGGCGCTCGGCTGCCTGTTGTGCTGCCGCTGCGATGCGCTCGGCTGCCTGTTCGCCGGTGGCGGCGTAGGCGTCGACCACGGGGCGAGCCTTTTCGTCGATGATGCGTACCAGTTCCGCAGAGCGGCCGGCCAGCATGGAGTTCAGGTCGCGGCTCCGGTCGTCGAGGCTATTGCGAATGGACGAACCGCGTGCTTCCAGCGCCTTGTCGACATTGGCAAGCGTCGCATCGATATCGCGGGCGCGGTCGTCGAGGTTGGTGCGGATGGCGTTGGTGCGTTCCTCGAGGGCTTCGCCGACGCGCGTCAGGCTGGAGGCAATCTGTTCGCCTGTTCCGGCCAATGTGGAGCGCATCTGCTGGGTGCGGGCTTCGAGTGTCTTGTCGACATCCGAAAGCGTCGCATCGATATCGCGGCTGCGTTCGTCGAGGCTTGTGCGGATGGCGGTGCTGCGATCCTCAAGCGCGCGTTCGACGCGGGCCATGGTGGATGCAATTTCCTCGCCGGTGCCGGCAAGGGCCGAGCGCAGCGATGCGCCGCGGGCCTCGAGCGACTGTTCGACCTCGGAGAGGGCGGCAGACAGCGCTGTGACTTGGTTGCCGACGAGGCCTTCAGCTTCGGCAACCTTGTTGACGATGATGTTGCCGGCCTCGGAGAACGTCTGGGCGACGGCTGCCGCCTGGCCTGCAAGGCGGTTCTGGGTCTCGGAGACGCGGTGTACGATGTCCTGCGAGCGCTCTTCCATCGTGCGGGTGAAGTCTTCGCTGCGGTTGCCGAGATTATCGGCAAACTGCTGGCCGGTGCTGGCGAGCAGCTCTGCGGTCCGCGTGGCTTCGTTGTCCATGCCCTGCGCGGCGTCGGCAACTGCCGTGCGCAGCGTCGTTGCCAGTGCGGTGGCCTTGCCCTCGATGGTGCGGTTGACAGCATCGAGGCCGAGATTGAGCGCGCGATCCATGGTGGACAGGCGCTCGTCGATGCGGGCGGTACCGGTTTCCATGGCGTTGCTGAGGTTGGCAGTGCGTCCGTCGAGGGTCTCGGTCAGGCGGGCAGCTGCCTCGCTGGTGGCGCGGTCGATCTGCTCCACACTGCCTGAGAGGCTTTCCGCCAGCCGGTTACCGGCAGCGTCGACCTGTTCGACGACACCGGAGATACCGTCGCGGATGCGGTGTTCGATGCCGACGAGACCGGACTCGACGCGCGAGCCCGTGTCTTCGAAGCGCGTCGTCATGCCTTCGACGGAGGTCGTCAGGTGCGACGCAAATGTTTCGGCCGAGCGGGTGATTTCACCGGCGGCGTCCTGGAACTTGCCGGCAATGGCACCGGCGCTGTTCTGCAGGCGTTCCTCGAGCGAGCGGGCGCTGGTGTCGATGGCACCCCGGAGCGAGGCTTCGTGCTCTTCGAGGGACATTTCCATCATGCCGACGGTGGTGGCGATCGACGTGCCGATGGTCATGGCCTGTTCGGCAAGCGTACCGTCGATCTGCTCGTGGGCGTCGCGCAACGTCTGCTGGATGGCGTTGCCGCGCTGGTCGAGCGTGGTGCGCAGGCGCTCGTGGGCGTTTTCGAGGCTGTGGTCCATCTGCGTCAGGCCGGTGCCGATGGTGGCCTCGAGGCGGCCCGTGGTGTCGGCAAGCGCATTCTCGACGCGCGCGGTCGACTGGCCGACCACGGTTTCGAGGCGTTCGCCGCCGTTGTTGAGGACGCTGGCCAGCCGTTCGGTGTGGGCACCGAGAGCCTGGTCGAGGCGCTCGTGATTGTCGACATAGGCCGCCCGGATGGTCTCGGCTTCCTTGCCGAAGGTACCTGCGATGCGGGATTCTGCGCCGGCAACGCTGTCGAGAATGGCGTTGGTGCGGGCTTCGAGCGCGCTGTCGAAACGGTTCTGGGACTCTTCGAGCGAGATGGCGAGCGCCATGGTCTTGTCGTCGAGAGCATCGCCGAGGCGGCTGTGGCTGCTGGAGACGACTGCATTGATCGCCTCGACGCTGACGCCCAGCGTTTCGTCCAGCAGAGCGTGGTTTTCGGCCAAGGTCTGCGCGAGGACGCGGGTCTTGCTGTCCAGCGTTTCCAGCATGCGATCGTGACCGCTGGAAACCGACGTTGCGATGGCGTCGCCGCGGGTGCTGAGCGTGTTTTCGAGCCGCTCCTGTGTCTCCGACAGAGAGATCGCCAGCGCCATGGCGCGTTCGTCCAGGGCTTCGGTGAGGCGTTCGCGGCCGTCGGAAACGGCAGCAGCGAAGGCGTCCGTGCGGCTGGTCAGGGTCTGTTCGAGCCGCTCCTGCGTCTCGGACAGCGAGATGCCAAGCGCCATGGCACGCTCGTCCAGCGCTTCCGTCAGGCGGTCGCGGCTGTCGGTAACGGCATTGGTGAAGGCATCGGTGCGGCTCGCCAGGGTCTGGTCGAGGCGTTCCTGGGTTTCGGACAGTGCGATGGCGAGAGCCATCGTCCGGTCGTCCAGGGCATCGGTCAGACGCTCGTGGGTCGTCGATACTGCGCCCAAAAGCGTCTCGGAGCGGCTGGCAAGGGTCTGCTCGAGGCGTTCCTGGCTATCGGAGAGCGAGATGGCGAGCGTCATGGTGCGCTCGTCCAGTGCGTCTGTCAGGCGTTCGTGGCTGTCCGAAACGGCGCTGACGATGGTCTCGGAACGGCTGGCCAGGGTCTGTTCGAAGCGCGACTGGCTGTCCGACAGAGCATTGAAAAGCGCGCCGCTGCGTTCGGCCATGACGGCATCGATCCGCTCGTGGGCGGAGCCCAGCGTCTGGGTGATTTCGCCGGTGCGCGCCGACAGGGTGTCGTTGAGCGCCTGCGTGCGGCCGACAAAGGCCGATGTCAGTTCGTGGGTACCGGAAGACAGCGCCGTCGTCAGTTCGGACGTGGCTGTTTCGATGACGCTGGTAAACTGTCCGGAGCGTGCAGCAAGCGCCTCGCTCAGTGCCTCGGCGCGACCCTCGAACGTGGCATTCAGGGTCTCGGTGCCGGAAATGACGGCCGACGAAACATCGGTCGTGGCGGCTGTCAGCGCCGATGTCAGCTCGGCTGAGCGGGCTGCGATGGTGCTGCTCAGTTCGTTGCTGCTTGTGGTGAGGGATGATGAGAGTTCGAGCGTGGCGCCGCGAAGTGCCGACGTCAGCTGCTCTGTGCGGGCGCTGAGGGCTGCCTGCAGCTCTTCGGAGCCCGTGCCGAGCACGGCTGCGACATCGCCAGTCGCGCCGCGCAACGCAGCGGTGAATTCGCTGGTGCGGCTTTCGAGCGCCGAGGTAATTTCGGCTGCCTTCGAGCCGATGGCGCTTTCGAGCACCTCATGGCCGGTCGACAGGGCTGTGGCGAGTGCGAAGGAATGGTCGGTCAGCGAGGAGCCGATACGCTCGATGCTGGTGGTAAGGATGCCGTCCATGGCTTCCGAGCCGCCGGCCAGCGTTTCGTTGATGCGCGCAAGGCTTTCTATCAGCTTGCTGTCGAGCGAGCCGGCACGCTTGTCGAATGCCGTTGCGAATTCCGCGACACGTTCGTCGAAGCTTGTCGACACCTGCGCGACCGTCGACTGCAGACGCTCTTCGAAAAAGCCGGAGCGAAGGTCTAGGTCCATGACGGTGTCGTCGACACTCGACTGCAGGCTCTGGCGGAAGCTGGCTCCCTTTTCGTCAAGTGCGCTGTTGAGCTTTGCAAGCACGTTGTCGAGGGTACCGGTGATGCCGCGTTCACCGCTGTTCAGGCTGTCGCTAATTTCGCGGGTACGGGCGATCAGGGTTTCGTTCAACTGGCGGGCGCGGTCGTTGAGCGCGGCATTCAGCTTGTCGGTGTTGGCATCCAGCGTCGAGGCGCGTGTCTCGAACTGGCTGAGAAGCTTCTTGCCGCGTTCGGACAGGGTGGTGGAGAGGGATTCCAGGCGCGTATCGAATTCCTGGTTCAGTGCGAAGCCGGAAGCACTCAGGTTTTCGATGAGGCTGTCGGTCTTGGCCGCCAGCAGCGAGCCGAGCGACTGCAGGGCTGCGTTCGACTTTTCCGAAAGTGCAGCGGCGCGCGTGTCCATCAGGGTCGCAAACGCTTCGCCTGAAGTCGCCAGGCGAATGGCGATCTCCTCGGTGGCGAGCGACATGTCTTCCTTGATCTGCTCGTGGACGCCAGAGATCGACGAACGTATGCGCTCGGCGTGATTGACGATGGCGTCGCGCTCGGAACCGAGTTCGTGGACGAGGCCGCGCACACGCATTTCGTTGTCGGCGTAGCTGCGCTCGAGCGCGTTGACTTCGGAATGGACGAGGGTCTCGAGTTCGGTGGCGCGGGCGATGGTCCGCTCGATGCCTTCGTTCATCGCGGAGACTTCGCGGCGCACGGCCTGGCCGACCGTCATGATGCGCTCGGAGGCGATCGTTTCGGGGTCGGAGAGACGCAGGGCCACTTCAGCCATGGAGCGGGCGGCATTGCGCATGTCCTGGGCGCGCGACAGCATGATGGCAAAGGCATAGAACAGCAGGATCGGCACAAGGATGCCGATGATGCAGGCGATGACGCCGGGGAGGGCAACGAGTTCAGCAAGCGAGCGGATCTGCCAGATCGGCGGGGAATAGATGACGCTCGTCAGACCGATGCCGGCAATCAGCCAGATGACCGAGAAGATCGTCGCATTGCGGATGGCGCCGCCGATGGAGGCGTTGTCCAGCGAGCGCAGGATCGACTGGGGGCTGGCCCTGCTGGTATCGTTGGCGGGTTCGAACATCTGATTGCGAGGGGTATCGCCCGGTCGCCCGGCAATTCCGCGGGCTGCGGCGGCCTTGCGAGCCGCTTCTTCCTTTGCCTGGCGTGCACGCGCATTCGAGGTCTCGGCCAAATCTGCCTCCGTTGCACGCGGCGCAGGTCCGGTGCGAGCTGGTATTCCGTCATCGCTGAAATCGATTTGCAGCGCTTCGTCCAAAGCTTTGAAAGCCTTGTCTTCAACCGACTCGCTGTATTTGTTGTTCGCCATACGGATACGCCTCGTTACACTCGTTCCGGCCGACCCTGCATTTCGAAAATCCGCCAAGATCCGATACGCAACATCTCGCCAGCCGTACTACCGATTTCCTTAACAAGGCATCGGCATCCACATTACAATCCGCGCGAAGTGCAATTTTGCACAATGGGCGGTACCAAAACATTACCACTTTCGGGGCGTCGGGCAAAGGCGACGCCGCGGCACGAAACACCAGTACCGTACTGACACATTAGCAGCACTGTTACAATTATGGGATGGCAAACGTCCGGAAGCGTTAGCGTGTTGTTAACACCTTTTAAATCAATGCATTGTCGAAAAGCCGATAATTTAACCGTGTTTAACGATCGTTAACCATACGTGCATTTTTCCGCCTTCGTTGTGCCGGAATTTAACGGGATGGCCATGCCGCAGCCGCAAGGATGCAGCAACGCACCGACAAGAGACAACCGGAGAATGGGCCCATGGCCGCCTTGAACATTGCATTTGAAGCCCCTGACAACTCGCGCGGCATGGGGCCGTCGCGGGAAAAGCCGATCGATCTGGTCCATCTCGCCCGGCAGACCATGGGCGACAAGGTGCTCGAAATCGAGGTTCTGCAGATGTTCGCCCGCCAGGCACGCAGCTGCCTCCACGATATTGGTAGCGGCAATGCCGACCAGGTGAAGGCCGGGACCCACCGTCTGAAGGGTGCAGCAAGCGCCGTCGGTGCCTTCAAGGTGGCGCAATCCGCCGAGGCTTTCGAAGCGCACTCCAGCGATGCTGCCTGCATGGCGGCTGTCGGCACCGCCGTCGTCGAAGCGGAAAACTTCATTCTTAAGCTTTGCCGTTAAGCCTAGATTCGCTGCGCCGTCCCCATGAGGGACGGCAACATCGCTGACCGGTATCCGGCCGAGCCAGTGGCTTTCGGAGCCGGCGATGTTGACTGCTGTTTGGAATTGTTGGAAGAAAATCCACCCAGCCAATATCACTCGCGTATCCGGATTATCTCATGACCAAACTGACAATCGTTGCTTTCGACGGCACGCGTTTCGACTTCGATGCCGACGAGGGCTCGACCGTGATGGAAAACGCGGTGCGCAATTCCGTGCCCGGCATCGAAGCCGAGTGCGGCGGCGCCTGCGCCTGCGCCACCTGTCATGTCTATGTCGACGATGCCTGGATAGAGCAGGCGGGACCGCCCGCTGCGATGGAAGAAGATATGCTCGATTTCGCCTTCGATGTCAGGCCAAGCTCGCGGCTTTCCTGTCAGATCAAGCTGACCTCGGCGCTGGACGGCCTTGTCGTTCACGTGCCGGAGCGCCAAGCCTAGTCCTGCATCTCTCAAGGCGCCCCAAAAAAAACCTCGCCCATTTGCGGAGCGAGGCCAGGCGGGCGTATCGCCTACAGGCGAGGGAGGAAGCGCTTGCGGCTTCGGATACGCCGGGAGAACCCAGGAAAATGGGAACGCAATAACATCGTCGATGCTATACGTAAGATGATCCTACATTACGGCTGTGGTAAAGCGTAAAGCCGGCTTTTCCCCTGCTATCTCAGCTACAGCGTGTCATATTTCGCACAGTTGCGGTGATCGACAGCGATTGTCGCGATTCTCTAAATATATGCTTTTAATCTATCTTTTCCGATTTTTCGCTGTGTCGTCGTTGCGCGAGGCGCTGCATGCGGATCTGGAAGTTTGTAGCCTCGACACGGTCGAACCGCGCCTGGTCCTGATCGTGCAGGACGGTATTGCGCACTGATTCGCCGCTGACCTTGTCTTGCAGCAGATCGCAGGTCCGCTCTGCTGGCAGCGAGAGGATGGCCTTCTCCAGGCTGCGCGCATGCAACCTCGCAATCTCGGCATGACGCTCCTCGTGGCGTTTGATGTCGGCCGACAGCCTGTCCCAGACAGCGGAAAGACGGGGCTGCGCGTGACGGCGATCCCGCCAGCGCGGCAGGATGACGACGATGTCAACCGTGACCCGGGCGCCGCCGATATGGCACCGGCCGCCGCTCTCCACATAGGTCGCCTGGCCACCGAAGCGGATGCGGGTTGCACCGGGATGGCGGCTGCTGGCACCCATCGCCGCTGGGCCGCCGGCATTGAGCGCCTCGTCGAGTTCGTCGGCAGTGTCGCCGCTGATATCGAAATAAGAGAAGGATTTATGCGCGACCACTTCCGCTTCTGCGCTCCGCAAGACGCCGCATGACAGCAAAACGGCGAGTGGGAGGCAAGCAAAGCGCGATGCAGTCGGCATTCGTGATCGGACCAGTTGAACTTCACGGAAGCTTGCGGCATAGCCACTGGGAGCGCAACATCGGGCGACGGTTTTTTTCAATTTCAACGGAGCGGACGTTCGTGATAGCGATGCGCGATAATATCTGGCATTTGGGCCATGGTCGTCGTCTTGATCTCAGCCGCAGCGCGATCATGGCGATCGTCAACATCACACCGGACTCTTTTTCCGACGGCGGCCGTTTCCAGTCCGTCGATGCGGCAGTCTCCCATGCGCTTGCCTGTGTCGCCGAGGGTGCTGACATCGTCGATATCGGCGGCGAATCGACGAGGCCGGGCGCCGAACCCGTCAGCGCTGCCGAAGAACAGGCTAGGGTGTTGCCGGTGATCGAAGCCCTGCGCGGCAAGACCGAGGCGCTGATCTCCGTCGATACTTACAGGGCAGAGACGGCGCGGCTGGCAGTTGCCGCCGGTGCCCACATCGTCAACGACGTATTCGGGCTGCAGCGCGAACCGGACATTGCAGCACTTGCCGCCGAGAGCGGGGCCGGCCTCTGCATCATGCACACCGGTCGCGAACGCCAGAAGTTGGCGGATGTTATCGATGATCAGAGGGTGTTTCTCGAGCAATCGCTGGCAATTGCCGATGCTGCCGGGGTCGATCGAGGCAGGATCGTGCTCGATCCCGGCTTCGGTTTTGCCAAGGACGGCAATGAAAACCTGGAACTCATGCTGCGGTTTGCCGAGTTGAAGCGGTTCGACCTTCCGCTCCTCGCAGGCACATCGCGAAAGCGCTTCATCGGCCAGTTGACCGGACGGGAGGCCGAGGGGCGGGATGCGGGCACAGCTGCGACAACGGTGCTGCTCAGAATGCAGGGCGCCGCGATTTTCCGCGTGCATAATGTCGCAATCAACAGGGACGCACTTGCCGTCGTCGATGCTATGCTGGAGATGCAGGCGAAATCAGGAATAAAAACATCATGAGCGGTATCTACACCATCACCCTGCAGAACTGTGCATTCTTTGCCCGCCACGGCGTCCACGACGAGGAGGAGTTTTTAGGGCAACGGTTCTTCGTCGACGCCGAACTCGACGTTGCCGCCGGCGAGGCGCTGGTGACGGATTCGATCGACGGCACCGTCAATTACGGCGTCGCCTTCACCGTCATCGAGGAAATCGTCACCGGCAAGCGTCGCTACCTGATCGAGGCGCTGGCGCTCGACGTAGCCAAAGGCCTGTGCGAAAAGTTTCCGCAGATCAAGCGCGTCAGGGTGACCGTCCGCAAGCCGAACGCACCTGTCCCGGGCGTTCTCGACTACGTTCAAGTGAGCATCGAGCACTTTGCCTGAGACTGATTTCACCACCGCAATGCTCGGTCTTGGCGGCAATATTGCCGATCCGGTCCGAGCGATGGCCACGGCCTTGCAGTCCCTCGACGAGCGCGCCGATTGCAGCATCGTCGCGGTGTCGAAACTCTACCGCACGCCGCCGTGGGGGAAAACGGACCAGGCGTTCTTTTTCAACGCCTGCGCGGCGATCAGTACATCGCTTCCGCCGGAGACCTTGCTCGACATCTGCCTCGATATCGAGCGCGGCATGAAGCGGGAACGGATCGAGCGCTGGGGACCCCGGACGATCGACATCGATATCCTCACCTATGGGAATGTTGCGCTCGATACTAAAAAACTGCAGATCCCGCACGCCCGCATGACCGAGCGCGGCTTCGTGCTGATGCCGCTCGCGGATATTGCAGCAGATCTGGTGGTGGCCGGAAAGACCGTGACGGCGTGGCTTGCAAACGCCGATATCGGCGGCATCGAAGTAGCTGATGCAGATAACAGCTGGTGGCAGCGCGGCTAGACAGCAAAAGGCCGAGCAATAGCCCGGCCTTTAAAAATCCAATGGATGGCAGCGATTACTTGATGGCGCCGACGGTCATGGTGTCGACAGCCTCGCGCTTCAGGCTGAGGCCGATGACTGGGACCATCTGCTCGTCGACCTTGACCGAAATCGTCACGTTCATCGACTTGTCGTCCTGCAGGCGGGCGATCATGGCGCCGTTCAGCTTCTGGCGGTTCAGGCCGACAACGACTGTGTTGTCGTTGACGGACCCTGAAGTCACGTCGAGGCCCTTGCCGGCGGCGCCGTCCAGGAACTTGCCGTTATAGGTGCTGCCGCTCTGTGTGATCTCGGCAGACATCGGCTGCTGGAAGACGCCGACGCGACAGGTACCGTCGAGCTTGACGCCTGTCGCGGATCCCTGGCTTGGCGTGCCGATCAGATTGCAGGTGAATTTGGTGCCCTTGTATTTGCCGGCAACAATCTCGCCCGGACCGCGCCATGCGCCGGACACCGACTGGAAGAAAGCCTTGTCGCGGGACGAGGCATTGGCCGATTGCGCCCAGTCGACGACGGAGAGGGCCATGACGGCGAGGCCGCATACAAGAATAAACTTACGCGAAAACATGGGCTTTCCTTGGCAAAGGTGTACCGGAAACTAAGCTCCGACTTTGCCTCAGAATGGTTAACAGCTGGTTTCTTTTGGGGTGCAGGCCTTAAAGAATGGCCTGTCATGGCTGTCTTTTGGCCGCGCCGGGCGAGAGGTCGCCGATGAAGTCGCCAATGCCCGGACGCTTCAGCGCCCTGAATGGCAGAGGACGGCAGAGGTCCATTGCGGCAATGCCGATGCGGGCCGTCATCAGCCCGTTGACGACGCCTTCGCCAAGCCGCGCCGACAGTTTCGAGGCCAGTCCATGGCCGACGATCTGCTGGACGAGGCCGTCGCCGACGGCAATGGAGCCGGTGACAGCCAGATGGGCAACCACATCGCGCATCAGTTTAAGCATGCCCAATGTTCCCGGCCGGCCGCCATAGAGGTCGGCCATGGCGCGCACCATGCGGGTGGATTCGAACAGCACGTAGAGCAGGTCGACGATCGCACGCGGGCTAACGGCGGTGACGACTGAGACGCGCTTGGAGGCGGTGAGGATCAGCGCCCGTGCATCGCGGTCCAGCGGCCCCAGCAGTTCGCGCTCAGCAAGCGAAATCAGGCCCTGCGTATCGATGATATCGCCTTCCGTCGCCTTCAGCGCGGCACGGCCCCGGGCGGTGGCTGGCTTGGCGGCAAACAGCGTCGAAAGCCGATCGACCAGCGCCCGGGCACGCGCAGGTTTTACCTCCAGCGCTGCGGCCTCCGCCTCGGCGCGGATGGCGTGTACCGTTGCCAGCCGCATCATGCCGGCTGTTTCGCGGACGACCATTCCGAGCACCGCGAGGATGCCGATGCCAAGCACGGTCAGCGCCGTGTAACCCAGCCAGTCGGCGCGGGTGAAGAGATTGCGGATCAGCTCATCCGTCCAGAGTCCGAAGGCGAGCGAAAGGAGGATGCCGAACGCACTGAGCGCCACCTTGGCAAAGGAAAAGCGCCGGCGGGGCTTGAGGCTCGGCAGCGTACCCTCGAGAGACGACGACGGATTGAGGAAGGGATCCTCCTCGTCAGGGGTGAGGATGACGTCTGCATCGAAGCTTTGCGGACGGCGGGCGGGCATTGCCTGACGGGCATCGGCATGCGGCTGTTCCGGCTCCATCGAGAAGGCTGCCGGACTGCGTGAGGAATGCGGCGGATCGTTTTCGATCGGTGGGGTCATGCGAGGCGGTCTCCGAACAGGAACTGCATGGCGCGGTCAAGCCGGATGTGCGGCACCGAGAGAACCACGCCGGTCGGCGAACGGTCGAGTAGCGGCGGCCGAAAGCGCACGACGTTGACATCCGGCAGCGGACCGGGATCGCTCTCGGTGCCGGGAAGCGCGAACAGTTGCTGCGGATCGCGGGGCAGGTCGCCGGGGAAGACGGCGGTGTTGCGGATACCATCGAAAACATCGCCATTGATCGTCTCGCCGGCAATGGGAGTTCCGACGATTACCGGGAGCACCTGTCCGTCGCGCGTGACCGTAGCTTCGCGGGTGGCCCGGATCGAGGCAAGCGCCATCACGTCAATGCCGGCACCGGTCATGCCGATCTGCTGGGTTGCCCTCTCGACGAGACGGCGGGTGAGGGCCTCTAGCCGGTCGTGGCTCTCATGGTGGAGATGGTCGGCCTTCGTCGCAGCAACCAGCACCCGGTCGATGCGTCGTCCGACAAAGGAGGAGAGGAAGCTGTTTGTCCCGGGTCGGAAACAGGCCAGCACGTCGGCCAGCGCCCGCTCGAGGTCCTGGATCGCCTCGGGGCCGCGATTGATGGCCTGCAAGGCATCGACGAGGACGATCTGCCGGTCCAGCCGGGCGAAGTGTTCGCGGAAGAACGGCTTGACGACCACGGACTTGTAAGCCTCGTAGCGCCGCTCCATCATCGCCCAAAGCGAGCCCTTGCCAGCCTTGCCCGGCGCAGGTGTCGGCAAAGGTGCAAAGGTCAACGCCGGCGATCCGTCGAGATCGCCTGGAAGCAGGAAACGTCCCGGTGGCAACGTAGACAGGGAGCGCTCATCCGACTTGCAGGCGCGCAGATAGGCGGTAAAGGCCTGGGCCAGATCGCGGGCGCGCATCTCGTCGGCAGGAGACGCCGCATCCGTGGAGGCGGAGAGCGCCAGCCACTCCCGGGACAATTCGGCGCGGACGCCTGTTTGCGCCAAACCCAGCGTCTCGTCGCTGAAGGTCTGGTAGTCCTTGGCAAGCAGCGGCAGATCGAGCAGCCACTCGCCGGGGTAATCGACGATATCGATCGATAGCCGGCCGGGGGAGAAAATGCGATTCCAGCCGCTGGCGCTCTGGTATTCTAGCGTGATGCGCAATTCGGAAATTGCACGCGTCGAATCCGGCCAGATACGGTCCTTCACCAGCGCCCGGATGTGGTCTTCATACTGGAAGCGAGGGACGGCATCGTCGGGCTGTTGCTCGAGGCGCACGGCCGAGATACGCCCGGACTGCATAGCCTCGAACAGCGGCAGGCGGCCGCCGTTCAGGAGGTTGTGTACGAGCGAGGAAATGAAAACCGTCTTGCCCGCGCGCGATAGGCCCGTCACGCCGAGGCGGATGGTCGGATTGACGAGGTTAGCAGCCCGGTCGGCGATATTGTCAAAGGCAATCAGCGCGTTGTCGGTGAAGGAAGTGAGGCTCGGCGGCAAAGCGGCATCCCTGCATTGAAGTCAATCGCAATATAGGGAGCGCTGCCGTGAAAAGAAGCAGCCTCCTGCCGCTCGCCGTCTATTCGCGAATGAAATCGCTGAGAATCCAGGTCGCCGTCGAACCGTCTGGGTCCTGGATTGCGTCGAGGACAGCGAATCCCGCTGTCGGAAAGCCGCCGGGCAGGGATTTCTGCATCGCCTCATGGCCGATCAGGACCTCCAGCACCTGCGAGATTATCGGATTGTGGCCGACAAGCATGATCGAGTCGCCGCCGGCCTGGGCCGACAGGATGTCCAGATAGGTCTCCTGCGAGGCGTCGTAGAGCCCGTCTACATACTGAACCTCGGTGGTGGCGCCGATGGCGCGCTTGAAGGCATCCGTGGTCTGGCGGCAGCGCAACGCGGTCGAAGCAACCACCAGATCCGGCCTGTAGCCCTTGTCTGCCGCCTTGGCGGCGACGATTTCCGCCTGCGCAAAACCGTTGTCATTAAGCGCCCGGTCGAAGTCGCGCTCGCCCGGCTGCGCCTGCGCTGCCTCGGCGTGTCGCAGCAGGTAGATGCGGGACGGTGGCGGCAAAATACGGGTCATGGGGGTCAGTTCCATCGTGAAGTTTATCGATCGACCTTGCGTTCGCGACGCCCATCCGTCAACCGCGACATCCCAAGCAACGGCGAAAACAAAGCTTGGTCCACAGAAGCCTTATAGCTTCGGCTCAAAAGCTTCGCCAAAATAAATGATGAAAAATTAGACCTTTAGCCGTTTTTTATGACAGATTTAAAAATCCGTTCAGCGGCTGTATTAGGCTTGAACCGGCACGGTCGCTTGCTGTATACCCCGCGCCATATGAGATGTTCTTCAGGAGAATCGCGTTGAGTGAGAAGATCGATCTTAGCAGCTACGTTCCCTCGGAAGACGAGGAGTTCATGAATGTACGGCAGAAGGCTTATTTCCGGTCCAAGTTGGTTGTCTGGAAAACCGATATCCTGAGAGAAGCGCGCGAAACGCTTGAGCATCTCGCTGAGGAAAGCGCCAATCACCCCGATCTCGCCGACCGTGCTTCATCCGAAACGGACCGGGCCATCGAGCTTCGTGCAAGGGACCGCCAGCGCAAGTTGATTTCCAAGATCGATGCAGCCCTTTCCCGGATCGACGACGGCACTTACGGTTACTGCGAAGAAACCGGCGAGCCCATCGGCCTCAAGCGCCTCGACGCCCGCCCGATTGCCACCCTGTCCATCGAAGCGCAGGAACGCCACGAGCGTCGCGAAAAAGTCTACCGCGACGAATAGGGATCAAGCGATCCACATCTGTTAAGAAGGCACGACCCGCAACGGTCGTGCCTTTTGTTTTTTCAGCATCGCGTCGTCGTCAGGCCCACGCTTTATTTCTCGCGGTTGACGCTCATTTCCCCGAAGATGCGGGCAACTTCCTTCTGCAATGCGGCGTCACCGCCGGTGATCGGCGCCATGTCGGGGTCGCGGCGCTGCTGCGGCGGAACGGGCTCCGAACGTGGCGTCGGCTCGGGGCGGACGGCGGGCGGTGGCGCTATTGGCTGGACGATGCGCTCTGCCGTCAGGTTGTTGGTCATTTCCGCTTCGAGGACGCTTTCGAAATCGCTGCCGAGTTTTTTGGGTTGCGCGACTGCAGGTGCTGGGACCTCATAGGATCCGCTGTAGGCATCCTGCGCGAGCATCGGCGCTGGGGCCGGAGGTTCTGCCTCGCGCGCAGGTGCCGGCCTGTTGTCCCTGGCGTGTTCCGTGGGCAGGACACGGCTGCGGGCGGCATCGAGAATATCGGCGGCGTCCAACTCCGCCTGTCGTTCGAAGACAACCGGTTCCACAGGCGGTGCCTGGACGGGGGCTGCAGCCGCAACCGGGCGCTCGTCTCTGGCAGTGACAGAGGCGGCTTCCACTTCCGGTCCAGGCGCTGGCGTTGGTGGCGCGAACTGCTGCCTCGGCTCCGGCGCTGCCATCGGCGACGAGACTGCGGGAGCCGCTCGTTCGATCTCGGTCGTTGGGACCGGCGGTGCGGGTGGCGGGGATGAGAGAGCAGCGGGCTCCCGGCGCCGACCGACGATAGGCGACGGTTCCGTCGAGGCTTCGAGCTGCCGTGGGGCCGGTTCCGGAGCCGTGATTGTTTGGACGGGCGGGGCGCTGGCGATTGGCTGGGCGGGCGCCGCAATCCTCGATGTATCGCCGATGCCGCTTTCGATGACTATATCGGTGGGTCCGCCGATCATGACGAGATGCTCCACGCCGTCGCGGCGGATGAGGACGATCCGGCGTCTCGCGTCGATGGCTGCGGCATCCAGAACCTGCAGCCGCTGCTGGCGACCCTTGCCGCCGCGCACGAATGGCGAGGGCGCCCGGTTGCGCACCAGCCACAAGATGGCGACCAGCACGAGAAGGGCCACCGCTACGCCGCCGGCGGCGACGAACAGGCGGCTGCCATAGGTTCCAGCGATCTCGTCCAGCATAGTTTCGATACTCCGATTTCAACGTTTACGTCATCTGGCGTGCGGCCCTGAAGCCGCAAGATTAGGCTTGTGTCAGGCGGCAATCATTGGGACAGGATCCCTGCCTAAACAAGATGTCATTGGCCATTCTGTGATGCCGGCACCCAAAATACAGCCAATGCCCGCATTCTGAACGATATTCTGAAGAAAGCTGGCGCAGTTCCTTGTGAATTCAAGCCTTTCTCCACCAAGGGCCGCTTTTTGCCGATCCCGCAACTTGCTAAGAAGGTCAAAGTCCTGATTCCAAATCCGTCAACACATTGACGGAATGCGGCGCGGGCCAACGAGGGGTTCATGACCAAGCTGCGTCAGTCCGACGAGTATAGCGTGCCGCTGGTCGATCGCGGGGTTCGTTCCGGTATCGTGCTTCGGATCATTCTTCTGGCGCTGGTGCTGATCGCAGCGGCGGCGGCATTCGTCGTGTTCAAGAACGAACTCGACAACGAGATCGTGCTCGGTGCGCTCGGAATCCTCGCCATGGTCGGGATTTTCTTCCTGGTTTCGTCGATCATCGGCTTCGTCGAGGTGATGCCGCAGACCCAGTCCGACAGTCTTGCGCGCTCGTTCCTGGACAGCCAGCCCGACGGTACGCTGATCACCGACGACAAGGGCCGTATCGTCTACGCCAATCTCGCCTATGGCAAGCTGACCGGCGCCAGCAAGACCACCGAGGTCCAGTCGCTCGACACATTGCTGTCGCGCAACCGCGAATCCAACCAGGCTCTTTACCGCCTGTCGAACGAGTTGCGCGAAGGCAAGGAAGGCAGCGAGGAATTCCGGCTGATGAAGCCGCTCGGTCCCGTCGGCTCCAGCGGCTCCGGCGCGCATTGGTACCGCCTGAAAGCCCGCCTGCTGCCACCGGGGCAGGGGCGCGGCAAGCCGTTGCACATATGGCAGATTACCGACATCACCTCGGAGCGTGACGACCAGGAGCGTTTCTTCAAGGAATTGCAGAACGCCATCGATTATCTCGACCATGCACCGGCCGGTTTCTTCTCGGCCGGACGAAAGGGCGAGATCTTCTATCTCAATGCGACGCTGGCGGAATGGCTGGGGCTCGATCTCACCAAGTTCACGCCGGGATCGATCACGGTCGGCGACCTCGTGGCCGGCGAGGGGCTCGCGCTCATCCAGTCCGTGCAGGCGGAACCCGGCTTGAAGAAGACCGTCACCCTCGATCTCGACCTGCGCAAGGGCAACGGCCAGAGCCTGCCAGCGCGTCTGGTGCACAGCGTCACCTCCATGCGTGACGGTGCCCCCGGCGAAAGCCGGACGATCGTGCTCGGCCGCCAGAAAGATGATGACGACGACCAGTCTGCCTCGGTTGCGGCGATGCGCTTCACCCGCTTTTTCAACAATACGCCGATGGCGATTGCTTCCGTCGACGGGACAGGGCGTATCCTTCGCACCAACGCACCGTTCCTGAAGTTGTTTTCCAACGTGGTTTCGCGCGACGATATCGAGCGCGGCGCGACGCTGGAGACGATCTTCAGCGAAAGCGAGCGGCCGCTGCTGGCGCAGGCATTTGCCGCTGCCAAGGACCGGCAGGGCGATATTCCGTCGATCGATTCCCGCAACCCGAAGGATGAGACACGGCATTTCCGCTTCTATATCAATGCGGTCATCGAGCAGAGCGACGAGGCGCCGGAAGAGGCTGCCATCGTCTACGCCGTCGAGGTGACGGAGCAGAAGGCGCTCGAGGCGCAAATGGCGCAGACGCAGAAGATGAATGCGGTGGGTACGCTTGCCGGCGGCATCGCCCACGATTTCAACAACGTGCTGACCGCGATCCTGCTGTCGTCCGACCATCTGCTGCTGCAGGCGCGTCCGGCCGACGCAAGCTTTGCCGACCTGATGGAGATCAAGCGCAACGCCAATCGCGCGGCCGTGCTCGTGCGCCAGTTGCTGGCCTTCTCGCGCAAGCAGACGATGCGCCCGACGATCATCAACCTGACCGATGTCATCGGCGATCTCCGTATGCTGGTCGAGCGGCTGCTGTCGGGCACCCGCGTCAAGCTGGAGGTCGATTACGGGCGCGATCTCTGGCCGGTGAAAACGGATCTTTCGCAATTCGAGCAGGTGCTGATCAACCTCTGCGTCAACGCCCGCGATGCAATGCCGGATGGCGGCACGCTGCTGCTGCGCACCCGAAATGTCGCAGCGGACGACATGGCGGCGTTCAACTCGGCCTACCTGCCGAACGAGGACATGGTGCTGGTGGAAGTCACCGATAACGGCACTGGCATCGCGCCCGAAATCATGGACAAGATCTTCGAGCCGTTCTTCACCACCAAGGATGTTGGCAAGGGCACGGGCCTCGGGCTCGCCATGGTCTACGGCATCGTCAAGCAGTCCGGCGGTTACATCCAGCCCGATTCCGAGGTTGGCAGGGGCACCACTTTCCGCGTTTTCCTGCCGCGCCACGTGATGGACATCCTGTTGCCCGGCGAAAGCCCGCAGGAAGCGCCGCATGCCCCGCCGATGGGCGAGGGCGCCGCACTTGCAGACGTCGAGCAGGCAGACCTCACCGGCAAATCGGCCGTCGTGCTTCTGGTCGAGGACGAGGAGGCCGTGAGGCGCGGCGGCAAGCGGATGCTGGAAACGCGCGGCTACACCGTGCATGAGGCTGGGTCCGGCGTCGAGGCGCTGGAAATTCTCGAGGAACTCGAAGGCAAGGTCGATGTCGTCGTCTCCGACGTGGTGATGCCGGAAATGGATGGGCCGACGCTGCTGCGCGAATTGCGCAAGATCTATCCGGATATGAAGTTCATCTTCGTCTCGGGCTATGCCGAGGATGCGTTTGCGCGCAACCTGCCGGCGGATTCGAAGTTCGGCTTCCTGCCGAAGCCGTTTTCGCTGAAGCAACTGGCTGTCGCCGTTCGCGAGATGCTGGACAGCTGATCGGCAAGCGTGGCGCTTCAGCCGCGTCGGGCGATCAGAATGCCGGCCAGCACGATGGCGCCACCGACGGCCTGCAGTGGCCCGATGCTCTCACTCAGAAGCGCCCAGGCCAGTACCGCGGCGACCACCGGCTGCAGCAACAACGTCAGCGATGAAAATGCGGCCGGCAGGTAGGCGAGCGCATAGGTAATCGCCACCTGGCCGCCGGCATGGCTGATGAAGGCGAGGCCGATCAGCATGAGCCAGCCGAACAGGCTTGGTGGCAGCATGACGCCCTCGATCATGAGGGCCACCGGGAAAAGACAGATGGTTGCGGCGGCCGTGCTCCAGACCATGATCTGCAGCGTGTCGAACCGGGTTCTGAGCCTGCCGATCACCAGAATATATCCGGCGTAGAACAGCGCTGCGACCGTTGCCAGGCCATCTCCCCTGAGATCGCCGTTCGCAAGACCGGAAAGGCCGCCCTTCAGCGTGACGATGCCGACCAGCGCCGTCGCCAGCCCGAGCAGGAACAGCCTGGTGATGCGCGCGCCGAGGAACAGCCAACCGATGGCGGCAACGAAGATCGGCGCCAGATTGGCGAGCAGTGTCGCATTGGCAACGGACGTCATGTGGATGGACAGATGCCAGGTGACGAGATCCGTGGCGAGGAACAGGCCCGGCAGCACCAGCATGAAGCATTCGGATAGATTACGCGGCTGGACGGCCGATTTCCGGCGGCTGGCGAGTGAGACGAGAAGAAGCGGCAAGAGCGCCAGCGCTACACGCCAGAACGCCGTGGCAAGCGGACCGACCTCCGACAGGCGCACGAAAATCGGCGAGCCGCCGATGGCAGCGCCGCCAAGTATCAGGGCTGCAAGCGGTATGCGGCTGTCGCGCGGCCCTGTGGCGGCTGGAGGCATGATATCTGGCACGGGAGGTTTCCTGCTGCAGCCCTGAAAACAAAAAACCGCGCCGGAGATCGGCGCGGCAGCTTCGGTGAACGACGTTTCTGCCTAATCCGCCAGAGCGACGGCGATTTCGGCAGCCAGCCGCGCATTGTTTTCGACCAGCGCGATGTTGGTCTTCAGGCTGCGACCACCGGTGATGTCGAAGATCGTGCTGAGCAGGTAGGGCGTGACGGCCTTGCCGACCACTTCCTCGCGCTCGGCGCTGTCGAGCGCGCGCTCGATGTAGATCTCCATTTCCTCGCGCTCGATCTGGTCTTCCTCCGGCACGGGATTGGCAACCAGCATGCCGCCATCGATACCCAGCTGCTCGCGCACAGTCTGGAAATTGGCGATTGCCGCCGGGCTGTTCAGCGTCAGCGGGCTTGGCAGGCCGGAGGCACGCGACCAGAAGGCAGGGAATTCCGGGCTGCCGAAGGTGACGACGGGAACACCACGGGTCTCCAGGACTTCCAGCGTCTTCGGGATATCGAGGATTGCCTTGGCGCCGGCGCAGACAACGATGACGCCGGTACGTGCCAGCTCCTCGAGGTCGGCCGAGATATCGAAGCTGGTCTCGGCGCCGCGATGCACACCACCGATGCCGCCGGTGGCAAACACCTTGATGCCGGCCCGCGCGGCTGCAATCATCGTGGCTGCAACCGTGGTTGCCCCGGTGCGGCGCTCCGCAATTGCAAAGGCTAGGTCGGCGCGCGATACTTTCATCGCGTCCGTGGTCTGGGCGAGGCTCTCTAGCTCGGCCGGTTCAAGGCCGATGTGCAACGTTCCGTGGATGACTGCGATTGTTGCCGGCACGGCACCTTCCTCGCGGATGATAGCCTCGACGCTGCGAGCCATGTCGATGTTGCCGGGATAGGGCATGCCGTGCGTGATGATCGTCGATTCGAGCGCGACGATCGGTGCGCCACGTGCCTTGGCGGCGGCGACTTCACTTGAATATGAGATCGGCAACAGAGCGGAAAATGGTTTGGTCATGGTCTTGTCCACCTGAGTGTGCGGGTTTGATGGGCGGGATGGGGCTTCATGACAGTATTTTGGGCGCGCCGACAAGGGTGAGAACCTGACGAAGATGCTGCGGCGACAGATTGGCGGCCGTTGCAAACGGCGACTGAACCGTGATGGCAGCCGCTGCAGCGCCGTGGCGCACCGCCTCCGCCAGATCGAGACCGTCCATCAGCGCCGAAAGCACCCCGGCCGCCAGCGAATCGCCGGCGCCGGTGACGTCGGCGACGTCGTCCACAGCTGGCGGCTCCAAGGTAAGGGTGATGCGGCCGTCAAAGGCGACGAGAGGCTGCTGCCCTCGCGTGATGACGCCACCCTTGAGACCAAGGGCCTGCAACTGGCTCACCCACTGCAGCGGATCGTCCGGCCTGCTGCCGGTGAGGGCGGCGGCTTCCGACTGGTTGAGAAACAGATAGTCGATATCGGCAAGGCAGGGTTTGAGGCGCACGACCTTGGCCGGGGAGATGGCAATGGCTGCCAGCGGCTTGCCGAGATCGACCGCTTTGCGGGCAATCGCAGCCAGTGTTTCGGCCGGCAGATTGGCGTCGAAGAGAATGAGGTCCGCCGATGCGAATGAATCGCGGATGGCGCGGATCAGCAAGCGGCGAGGGCTGAAGAGCTTGTAGAGCTCCATATCCGCCAGCGCGATAACCAGGTTTCCGTCTTTTTCGATGATCGCCGTGTAGCTCGGCGTTGTGCGATCGAGAAAGACGAACGGGCGGTCGTCGACACCCGCCTCGCGAGCCGCAGATGCCACCATGTCGCCGAGAGCATCGCCGCCGCGTGGCGAGACCATCCGCACGTCGTGGTGAAGCCGGGCGAGATTGCGGGCCGCATTGAAGCCGCCGCCGCCCGGTTCCTCGAACCAAGCGCCCGGATTGCTGGCGCCTGGATCGGTCTCTCCGAAGATGCGGCCACGCCTGTCGATGTGAGCGCCGCCGAGCACGAGAATCTGCCTAGACATACCCAGCCCCGGTCATTTCGAAAGAGCCGAATCGACCCGCATTTGCGAACCCCGCAAAGCCTGCTGAGGATCGCCTAAGCCTTTGCGACAAAAAAGGAAAACAAATATAGAACAAAGGTCATTTTACCTTTTTGTTTCAATTATTTGAAGGCCCCTTGCGGAACCGGAACAAATCAAGTACAAAAACGACATCAACTGCTTCGTTGCCTGTGCGGCTTCAATAACCTAAAGGTGGATCTCATGTCACAGAATAGTTTGCGGCTCGTAGAGGAAAAATCGGTGGACAAAAGCAAGGCGCTCGAAGCCGCACTCTCTCAGATCGAGAGGGCATTCGGCAAGGGCTCGATCATGAAGCTCGGCTCGAATGAAAGCATCGTCGAGATCGAGACAGTATCCACGGGCTCCTTGAGCCTCGATATCGCACTTGGCATCGGTGGATTGCCGAAGGGGCGTATCGTCGAGATCTATGGACCGGAAAGCTCGGGCAAGACGACGCTGGCGCTGCAGACCATTGCCGAAGCCCAGAAAAAGGGCGGCATCTGCGCCTTCGTCGACGCCGAACATGCGCTCGACCCGGTCTATGCCCGCAAGCTCGGTGTCGACCTCCAGAACCTTCTGATCTCGCAGCCCGATACCGGCGAGCAGGCGCTCGAGATCACCGACACGCTGGTGCGCTCCGGCGCCATCGACGTGCTGGTCATCGACTCCGTTGCGGCCCTGACGCCGCGGGCTGAAATCGAAGGCGAAATGGGCGACAGCCTGCCAGGCCTGCAGGCTCGCCTGATGAGCCAGGCGCTGCGCAAGCTGACCGCGTCGATCTCGAAGTCGAACACGATGGTCATCTTCATCAACCAGATCCGCATGAAGATCGGCGTGATGTTCGGTTCGCCGGAAACGACGACTGGCGGTAACGCGCTGAAATTCTACGCCTCTGTTCGCCTCGACATCCGCCGCATCGGCGCCGTCAAGGATCGCGAGGAGGTCATCGGCAACCAGACGCGCGTCAAGGTCGTCAAGAACAAGATGGCGCCTCCCTTCAAGCAGGTCGAGTTCGACATCATGTATGGCGAAGGCGTGTCGAAGACCGGCGAACTCGTCGATCTCGGCGTAAAAGCCGGCATCGTGGAGAAGTCAGGTGCCTGGTTCTCCTATAACAGCCAGCGCCTGGGGCAGGGTCGCGAGAACGCCAAGATCTTCCTGCGCGACAATCCGGAACTGGCAAAGGAGATCGAAACGATGCTGCGCCAGAGTGCCGGCCTGATCGCCGACAAGCTGCTGGTGAACGGCGGTCCCGATGCCAACGACGGCGATGTTGCTGCCGATATGTAACGGTCCCGACCGCAAGGTCGAAGGGTAGGTTCAAGCTGCCGGCCGCACGTCTTTCGGGATGTGCGGCCGCTTTCGTTAGTGCGGCTGGACAGGATCGAGAGCGAGCGATAAAAGCCAGTGGATTTTGTATGGGGACTGCCGACGGCAGCGATAAGGGCATAGCATGAGCGGCGTAAATGAAATCCGGTCGACCTTCCTCGACTACTTCAAGACGAATGGGCACGAAATCGTTCCGTCGAGCCCGCTCGTGCCGCGCAATGATCCGACGCTGATGTTCACCAACGCCGGCATGGTGCAGTTCAAGAACGTTTTCACGGGGCTGGAACAGCGCCCCTACAAGACAGCGTCCTCGGCACAGAAATGCGTTCGCGCCGGCGGCAAGCACAACGACCTCGACAATGTCGGCTACACCGCCCGCCACCACACCTTCTTCGAGATGCTCGGCAATTTCTCGTTCGGCGATTATTTCAAGGAGCAGGCCATCGAGCTTGCCTGGAACCTGATCACCAAGGAATTCGATATCGACGCCAAGCGCTTGCTGGTGACGGTCTACCACACGGACGATGATGCCTTTAACCTCTGGAAGAAGATCGCCGGCCTGTCCGACGACCGCATCATCCGCATTCCGACCAGCGACAACTTCTGGGCGATGGGCGATACCGGCCCTTGCGGTCCTTGTTCGGAAATCTTCTACGATCATGGCGACCATATCTGGGGTGGGCCTCCCGGTTCCGCCGACGAAGACGGCGACCGGTTCATCGAGATCTGGAACCTCGTCTTCATGCAGTTCGAGCAGCTTTCAAAGGACGAGCGGGTCGACCTGCCGCGTCCGTCGATCGACACCGGCATGGGCCTCGAGCGCGTTGCGGCGCTGCTGCAGGGCAAGCACGACAATTACGACATCGATCTTTTCCGGGCGCTGATCGAGGCCTCCGAGGAAGCAACCGGCGTGATGGCTATCGGCGATAACCGGGCCAGCCACCGGGTCATCGCCGATCACCTGCGCTCGTCGGCCTTCCTGATTGCCGACGGCGTGCTGCCGTCAAACGAAGGTCGCGGCTATGTGCTGCGTCGCATCATGCGCCGCGCCATGCGCCATGCACAACTGCTCGGTGCCCGCGATCCGCTGATGTACAAGCTGCTGCCGACGCTGGTGCAGGAGATGGGCCGCGCCTATCCTGAGCTGGTGCGGGCGGAATCGCTGATTTCGGAAACGCTGAAGCTTGAGGAAAACCGCTTCCACAAGACCCTCGACCGTGGTCTGTCGCTGCTGTCCGACGCAACCGCCACCATGGGCAAGGGCGATATGCTCGATGGCGAGACGGCCTTCAAGCTGTACGACACCTACGGCTTCCCGCTCGACCTGACGCAGGATGCGCTGCGCGAGCGCGGCATCGCCGTCGACGTCGCCAGCTTTACCGATGCGATGGCCCGCCAGAAGGCCGAGGCCCGCTCCCATTGGTCCGGCTCCGGCGACAAGGCGACGGAGACCGTCTGGTTCGAACTGAAGGACAAGAACGGCGCGACGGAATTTTTGGGCTACGACACCGAGACGGCCGAAGGCGTAATCCAGGCGATCGTCCGCGATGGCGTATCTCTAGACAGCGCTGCCGATGGCGAGACGGTGCAGATCGTCGTCAACCAGACGCCTTTCTACGCTGAGTCCGGCGGCCAGATGGGCGATACCGGTGTGATTGCAGGCGAGGGCGTCAAGCTCACCGTGTCCGATACGCAGAAGCGCGGCGACGGGTTGTTTGCCCATGTGGCAACCGTTGCCACCGGCACCATTGAGGTCGGCGACCCCGTTGTGCTGACGGTCGATCATGATCGCCGCGGCCGGCTGCGCGCCAATCATTCCGCGACCCATCTGCTGCACGAGGCGCTGCGCGAGGTGCTTGGCACCCATGTCGCCCAGAAGGGTTCGCTGGTGGCGCCCGAGCGCCTTCGCTTCGACGTTTCGCATCCGAAGCCGATGTCGGTCGAGGAACTGAAGGTTGTCGAGGAAATGGCCAACGAGATCGTGCTTCAGAACGCGCCGGTATCGACGCGCCTGATGAGCGTCGACGATGCGATTGCCGAAGGCGCGATGGCGCTGTTCGGCGAAAAATACGGCGATGAGGTCCGCGTCGTGTCGATGGGCACGGCGGTGCGCGGCGAGAAGGCTGCCAAGCCCTATTCGATCGAACTCTGCGGCGGAACGCATGTGACGGCGACCGGCCAGATCGGCCTGATCCGGGTGCTCTCGGAGAGCGCCGTCGGCGCCGGCGTGCGCCGTATCGAGGCCGTCACAGGCGTTTCGGCCCGCGATTATCTGGCCGAGCAGGATGACCGCGTCAAAGCTCTGGCAGCAGCGCTGAAGGTGCAGCCTGCCGAGGTCGTCACCCGCGTCGAAGCCCTGATGGACGAGCGCCGCAAACTGGAGCGTGAGCTCGCGGATGCCAAGCGCAAGCTTGCGATGGGCGGCGGGCAGGGCGATGGCGGCGATGCAGTGCGCGATATCGGCGGCGTCAAGTTCCTCGGAAGGGCTATCGCCGGTGTCGATCCGAAGGATCTGAAGGGCATGGCGGACGAAGGCAAGACGAGCCTCGGCTCCGGCGTCGTCGTCCTCGTCGGCGTCTCCGAGGATAGCAAGGCGAGCGCCGTGGTGGCGGTGACCGAAGATCTGGTCGCCCGTTTCAGCGCGGTCGATCTGGTGCGCATCGCGTCTGCGGCGCTTGGCGGCAAGGGCGGCGGCGGCAGGCCAGACATGGCGCAGGCCGGCGGTCCCGATGGCTCCAAGGCCGACGAGGCGATCGAGGCCGTTGCAGCAGCACTCGCCGGCTGACCAGTCCTGAGATTTGAGATTTGGAATGGCGGGAGCGATCAGCTTCCGCCGTTTTTCGTTTTACAATGGGTTGCTATAGGGCCTTGCGATACTGGATGAAGCCGGATCGTGCCGCGATGTGGTCGTAGAGGCGCTGGGCTGCGGTATTGGTTTCGTGGGTCATCCAGTACAGGCGACCGGCGCTATTGGCCCGGGCAAGGTCCGCCACGGCCTCGATGAGGGCTGCACCCGTACCCTTGCCGCGTTGGTCGTTCTCGACATAGAGGTCCTGCAGATAGCAGGTCCATTCCGGCATCCATGTCGAGCGGTGGAAGATGGCGTGGACGATGCCCACCAGGCGGCCAAAGTCATCGAAAGCGCCGAGCGCCTGCATATGCTCGTTCGGGTCATGAAGTCGCGCCCATGTCCGGTCTGTTGTTTCCGGCGGAATCTCGACCTCGTAGAATCGCTGGTAGGCCTGCCAGAGCGGCTCCCAGGCGGCGCGGTCGTCAAGCTCCAGCGGACGAATGGTGTTGGTCATCGGATCCGGTCTCCGGCCTGCAGATATGGAAACGGCGGGGGAAGTCCCCGCCGTCTGCCGATCACATTAAGATAATGGCTTATGCCATTGCCTTCTGGAGATTTTCATCGACCTTGTCGAGGAAAGCAGTCGTCGACAGCCAGGGCTGGTCGGGGCCGATGAGCAGGGCCAGGTCCTTGGTCATGAAGCCGCTTTCGACGGTGTCGACGCAGACGGTTTCGAGCGTCGCTGCAAACTTGGCGAGTGCCGCGTTGTCGTCGAGCTTGGCGCGGTGTGCGAGGCCACGTGTCCAGGCAAAGATCGAGGCGATCGAGTTCGTCGATGTCTCCTGTCCCTTCTGGTGCTGGCGGTAGTGGCGGGTCACGGTGCCGTGGGCTGCTTCTGCTTCCACGGTCTGGCCGTCTGGCGACAGCAGCACCGAGGTCATCAGGCCGAGCGAGCCAAAGCCTTGGGCGACGATGTCGGACTGGACGTCGCCGTCGTAGTTCTTGCAAGCCCAGACATAACCGCCGGACCACTTGAGAGCCGAGGCGACCATGTCGTCGATCAGGCGGTGCTCGTAGGTGATCTTCAGAGCATCGAACTGGGTCTTGAATTCAGCGTCGAAGACTTCCTGGAAGATATCCTTGAAGCGACCGTCATAGGCCTTCAGGATTGTGTTCTTGGTCGACAGGTAGACGGGCCACTTGCGCATCAGGCCGTAGTTCAGCGAAGCGCGGGCGAAATCGCGGATCGATTCGTCGAGGTTGTACATGGCGAGGGCCACGCCGGCGCCCGGCGCGTCGTAGACTTCCTTCTCGATGACGGCGCCGTCTTCGCCGACGAACTTGATCGACAGCTTGCCCTTGCCCGGGAATTTGAAGTCGGTGGCCTTGTACTGGTCGCCGAAGGCGTGACGGCCGACGACGATTGGCTTGGTCCAGCCGGGAACGAGGCGCGGCACGTTTTCGCAGATGATCGGCTCGCGGAAGATGACGCCGCCGAGGATGTTGCGGATCGTGCCGTTTGGCGACTTCCACATCTGCTTCAGGTTGAATTCCTTGACGCGGTCTTCGTCCGGAGTGATCGTCGCGCACTTGATGCCGACGCCGTATTTCTTGATGGCGTGGGCGGCGTCGATCGTCACCTGGTCGTTGGTGGCGTCGCGATTTTCGACCGACAGATCGTAATACTGGATGTCGAGGTCGAGGTAGGGAAGGATGAGCTTATCCTTGATCAACTGCCAGATGATGCGGGTCATCTCGTCGCCGTCGAGATCGACGACGGGGTTTGCAACCTTGATCTTTTCCATATATCTGCCTCGTTCTGCTTATGGCCGGGCGGCCCTGTGTGTTGGACTTGAAGTCTCGAGCGCTATAGCACCGCGGGGCGCCGAGGCAAAGCCGGGAAGGGTGCAGAATTCGCCTTTTTGCGCGTCAAATCTGCCCGGCCAATCACCGCTTTTCTAGTGCGAGGCGCTTGTAAGGCTCGCCGATATAGCCGATTTTTACAATGATATTTTGTGTGTTTACGGACATTGCCATGCCCCGATCGCTGCCTGCATACCTCATCGCCGCCCTTGTGTTGATCCAGGCGCCCGGCGCCTTCGCCGCAGATCCTGCCGTTTCTCCGGTGAAGACCATCATGGATGCGACGGTGGCCAACTGGGCCGGCGGCGACAGCTACTGGCAGGACATGTTCGATGCGTCGCACCTGCGGCAGCTGTTCAGCGCCGATTTCATCCGTGGCTACCAGGCCGCCCAGAATTATCCGGCGACGGAAGACGGCATCTCGCCGTTCGACTACGACGTCATTGTCGGCAGCCAGGATGCCTGTCCGCTCGAGAACGTGACGATCGTTCCCGGGGCCGTATCGGGCGGCAAGACCGAGGTGGTGGCGCGGTTCCAGAAGTCGCGCTGCATGGGCGCCGAGGACGCTGCAGCGTCTGATGCCTTCACGGAGGTTCGCTTCGAGGTTCTGACCGAAGGCGGAAAACCGGTGGTCGACGACATCCTGACGACGGACGACAGTGGGAAGCCGAGTTCCCTCAAGGCCGCCATGCAGGATATCGCCAAGCAGCCGTAGCCTGACGCCACAGGCTGGCGATGCGTTTAACGACGAAGGATCCTGATGCACATCGCCCATCGGTTTCGTGATTGGCTGGCCGCCAACGACCCGGCATTTTCGCGGCTGCGACAGGCCTCGCGGGTGACGCTGACCGTGGTGCTATCATTCAGCATTCTCTTCGTCATCCATTCAACGATTGTGCCGCTGCCCGATGTCGCCTATGCACTCGGGATACTTCTGTCGATCCAGGGCGGCTTCACCGTGCGCGACAAGCGTCCATCGGAACAGTTGGTGACACGGCTGATCGGCTGCCTGGCCAGCGTGCTGGCCGTCATACTGGCAGCGCTGCTCGCAGACCATCGCTACATCAGCGATGTCGCTTTCCTCGCCATCATCTTTGCCGCAAGCTGGGTGAGGGCGCTTGGCGTGCGCTGGAATGCGGTGGGCATGTTCGCCTTCATGTCCTATTTCATGGGTGCCTATTTCCAGCCCCGGCTGGGTGAGATGCCACTGGTGGCAATGGGCTCTGTCGTCTCGTCGCTCGTCGCCCACGGCGTGCGCTCCGTCCTGCTGCCGGATGACTGGCGCAAGGACCTGTTGCGGGCGTTGGAGAGCGTGCTCGGCCGGGTCAACCAGATGCTGATCGAACTTGCGGTGAGCGTTCGCGACGGGCGGATATCGGAAACCGAGCATCGCGCGCTGCTCCAGGCTGAGGAGAGGCTGAAGGACGTCGTGCTGATGGCGGAGAGCTTCATTCCCAAGCCGGCCGACGATGCACCCGCCGTCGATACGCCGGCGAGCGGTACACTCGCCAGCGATACACCGGCAGTGGATATCTCCATGCGGCTTTTCGACGTCCATCTGGCGGCGGAAAGCGCCATCATGATGAGCCAGAGCGCCGTGCCGAGCTTTGCGCTGGTGCACGCCGTTATTGCCCATGACGACGCCCTGCTAGAGCGCGAGACCGATGGCTTCGAGACGATGGCGGACAAGCGCAGTTCCGAGACGATGCGGGCGATGATCTGGCTCCGGGACGCCCGCGATGCGCTGACGGAAACCCTGTCTCTCGGCCGCATGACGGGTTTCAGCGATATCGCCGGCGCGAACGGCGCGCGCACGGTCATCAAGTGGCCAAAACTGTCGCTCGACGATGCCGCCATGCGATCGGCACTGCAGATCACGCTGGCCACCGGCATCGCCATGGTCTTCGGTCTGCTGTTGTCCCGCGAGCGCTGGTTCTGGGCGGTGCTAACGGCGTTCCTGGTGTTCACCAACACCAATTCGCGCGGCGATACGGCTGTGAAGGCGTTTCAGCGCTCGATGGGCACCGTGCTGGGGATTGCCGTCGGCATGGCCTTGGCGCTGGTGGTAGCGGGCCATACCGCTATTGCCATCTTGCTTTCGGTCGTGTCGATCTTTCTCGGCTTCTACTTTATCCAGGTGTCCTACGGGGCCATGACCTTCTTCATCTCCATCGTTCTATGTTTGGTCTACGGCATGACGGGCGCGCTGACGCTACAGGTGCTGCAACTACGTATCGGAGAAACAATCATCGGCGCGACGGCCGGTGCGGCGGTTGCCTTCCTGGTCTTTCCAGCGAAGACGCGAGGCGTGCTGGATGGGGCGCTGGCCAGGTGGTTCGATGTGCTCCGGGCTTTGCTCGATGCCGCCGGCGGAAGCGGTCCGGGCCTCGAGCTGATCCGCCTGTCGCAAAACCTCGATGCCGCCTACCGCGACGTTACCACCGCGGCCAAGCCCCTCGGCCAGTCCTGGAGCCTGGTGCGCAAACCGGGCAATGTGCGCCAGACGCTGGCGATCCTGATGGCCTGCACCTACTGGGCCCGGGTCTTTGCCCGCAACATCGCCTTCTCTCGCGACGATCCGGATGGCGAGATCGCGCTGAATGTGTCTGAAAACCTCCAGCGGCTGAATGCCATCTCAGGCAGGGGCTCGGAGTGCTTCTTCGTCGACCGCAAGTCGGCGCGGGCGACAGGGCGCCATCTACCGCTGTCGCGCGGCGGCATGCGGCTCGGCATCGAGATGGTCGGATCGATGCTCGATCGGCTTTATCCATGAGCCGGGGCTTGCCGTTCCGGGCCTTCGCGGGTATTTCCGGCAGCAATTTCGCCACTGCGGCGCACCGAGGATAGTCATGTCAGGAACAAACAGCGAAAAGCCGTTGCTGGCCGAGGGGCCGGTCATCATTCTGGTCGAGCCGCAGATGGGCGAGAATATCGGCATGGTGGCGCGCGCCATGGCGAATTTCGGCCTTGCCGAACTGCGTCTAGTCAATCCGCGCGACGGGTGGCCGAACGAGAAGGCGACCGCCGCTGCCTCGAATGCCAGCCACGTCATCGAGGCGACGCGCGTATTTCCGACGCTGGAGGAAGCCATTGCCGACCTCCATTTCGTGTATGCAACGACGGCCCGCGAGCGTTATGGCTATAAACCTGTCCGTTCGCCGGTCGTAGCCGCCGAGACACTGCGGGGGCGTTTTGTCGCCGGCGAGCGCTGCGGCGTTCTGTTCGGGCGCGAGCGCTGGGGTCTCAGCAACGAGGAAGTGGCGTTGGCCGACGAGATCGTCACTTTCCCGGTCAATCCCGCCTTTGCCTCGCTGAACATTGCCCAGGCCGTGCTGCTGATGTCCTATGAGTGGATGAAGTCCGGCATGGAGGACCTGAGCGTCACCAGCTTTGCCGCCAATCCGCAGCGACCGTCGACGAAATCTCAGCTTCAGGGGCTGTTCGACCATGTCGAGGAAGCGCTGAGCGCGCGCAATTATTTCCATCCGATCGAAAAAAAGCCGAAGATGGTCGACAATCTCCGGGCGGTGTTTTCGCGCCAGGGCTTTACCGAGCAGGAGATCAGCGTCATGCGTGGCGTGATATCGTCGCTGGACCGCTTTCCGCGCAACGTCTCCCGTGCCGAACCGCGCAATGCCGCCAAGGAAAAACCCGTCGATGACAGCGCCGACGACTGAGCCAAAACCGATCCTGGTCTTCGATTCCGGCATCGGCGGGCTGACCGTGCTGCGCGAGGCGCGGGTGCTGATGCCCGAGCGCGGCTTCGTCTATGTCGCCGACGACGCCGGTTTTCCCTATGGCGGCTGGGAAGAGCAGCCGCTGAAGGACCGCATCATCTCGCTGTTTGCCCGGCTGCTTGCCGAATACGATCCCGAGATCTGCATCATCGCCTGCAACACCGCCTTCACGCTCGCCGGTGCCGATCTGCGCGCCGCCTTTCCTGACATGACGTTCGTTGGCACCGTGCCAGCCATCAAACCGGCGGCCGAGCGGACCCGCTCCGGCCTCGTCTCGGTGCTGGCGACGCCTGGAACCGTAAAGCGCGCCTATACCCGCGACCTGATCCAGTCGTTTGCCGCCCAGTGCCATGTCCGCCTCGTCGGCTCGGAAAACCTGGCGCGGATGGCGGAAGCTTATATCCGGGGCGAACCGGTCTCCGACGAAGCCGTGCTGCAGGAGATCGGCCAATGCTTCGTGGAAAAGGAGGGTCGCAAGACCGACATCGTCGTGCTCGCCTGCACCCACTATCCGTTCATGGCCAACCTCTTCCGTCGCCTGGCACCCTGGCCGGTCGACTGGCTCGACCCCGCCGAGGCCATCGCCCGCCGCGCCCGCAGCCTCGTGCCTGTTCTCGCCGATGCCGTCCACCCGGAAGCGGACGACTTCGCGGTGTTCACCTCGGGCAATCCGGATTTTGCGACGCGGCGGCTGATGCAGGGGTTTGGGCTGAGGGCATAGTGTGCTGTTGTGGAGCGCGTATAACCAAGAGGTCCCCGACATGATGAAATCTCCTCCTCATCCCGGAGAATTGTTGCGACAGGATGTCCTTCTGCCATTGGGACTTCCCGTTACCGAGGCTGCCGAGCGCCTGAAGATTTCACGCGTATCGTTGTCGCGCGTTCTGAATGGCCGAGCAGCCATAAGCCCGGATCTCGCAGTCCGGCTGGAAATGGCCGGCGTCAGCAAGGCGCGCTTCTGGCTGGGGCTTCAATGCAATTACGATCTGGCGCAAGCCTTGAAGCGCGATCATCCAGCGGTGAGGCCATTGGACGACAAGGCCGCCTAGAGGCTGTGGTCCGCACTGAACCGCCCTGTCGTCAGGCGCGCCAGCGTGCGCTTTGCAAATCCCTTGTGGGTTTCCTAAACGCGGCGGCGAACGCCCGGGAATTCTCTGATAGACGGAGGCGCGCCGTTGCTGAACAATGGCAGCTTCACATTTCCTGAGTCTAGACTGAACGAGGTAGTGCATTGCAGGTCGGCATCGACATGGGGACGGCGTCCGGCGGGACCAGCGCCCAGCTCGATATCGAGGAGCTGCTGGCGACGCGCCTGCTGGTGCAAGGCAACTCCGGCTCCGGCAAATCCCATCTTCTCCGGCGCCTGCTGGAGCAATCGGCGCAGTGGGTGCAGCAATGCATCATCGATCCCGAGGGTGATTTCGTTACGCTGGCCGACAAGTTCGGCCATGTGATCGTCGATGGCGAGCGCAGCGAGGCGGAATTGACGGGCATTGCGACGCGCATCCGGCAGCACCGGGTCTCCTGCGTCCTGACGCTCGAGGGGCTCGATGTCGAGCAGCAGATGCGCGCCGCCGCCGCCTTTTTGAACGGCATGTTCGATGCCGACCGCGAATACTGGTATCCGGTGCTGGTGGTCGTCGACGAGGCGCAGATGTTCGCGCCCGCCGTTGCCGGCGAAGTCTCGGATGATGCGCGCAAGATGTCGCTCGGCGCGATGACCAACCTGATGTGCCGCGGCCGCAAGCGCGGCCTTGCCGGCGTCATTGCCACGCAGCGGCTGGCAAAGCTTGCCAAGAACGTGGCGGCCGAAGCCTCGAACTTCCTGATGGGCCGCACCTTCCTCGATATCGACATGGCGCGTGCTGCCGACCTGCTCGGAATGGACCGGCGCCAGGCAGAGATGTTCCGCGATCTGCAGCGCGGGCATTTCGTAGCACTTGGTCCGGCCCTGTCGCGCCGGCCGCTGCCGATCACCATCGGTGCTGTGGAAACCTCGGCGCGCTCGTCGAGCCCGAAGCTGATGCCGCTGCCGGATGCGCCGATGGATGTCGAAGAGCTGATCTTCACGCCCGATCCGCAGGAATTCCAGCGCGCTGCCGTGCGCCGCACACCGACGCCCAGGCCGACGACGGATATCCTGGCCGAGCTTTCGCGGTTTGTGCCGCCGGCAATGGCGCCGATCGAGGATGCGAGGCCAAAGCAGGCAGATGTGACCCCCGAGGAGCGGCAGGAACGGCTGGCCGCCGTGCTGGCTGAAATCCTCGACGATCCGGCCTCCGGCTTCCGGACCGATTCCGTCCTCTACCAGGAGTTCCTGGTGCGGGTGCGCATGCGGCGCATTCCAGGGCCGCCCCTGTCGATGCCGGATTTCCGTCACCGGGTTGCGATTTCGCGCTCCGGCGTGGATCCGGTGACTGCCGAGACCGAAAACTGGGCAACGGCGATGACGTTGTCGAAGGGCGTCACCGACGATCTTCAGGGCGTGTTCCTGATGCTCGCCAAGGCTGCCATCTGCGGCGAGCCGTGCCCGTCGGATGCGCGTATCGCCCGCGCCTATGGCACGCACTCCGCCCGACGCGCCAGACGCCTGCTCAGCTATTTCGAGGAACAGGGCAGCGTCGTCGTGCACACCGATTTTTCCGGCAGGCGAGTCGTGGCTTTTCCCGATATCGATTGCCAGACTGCGCCGGGCGATGCCAATGCCGTCGACGATGTCGCCGTGACACAGACGGCTGCCGAGTGAATTCCAGCGGACATCTGTGATCGAACGGCAGGCCTCTGCCGGTTTTGCCGGTACAGGCGTTTCGCAGCGTCATCCGTTGTTGACAATTCCATGACTTCTGCCTAAACAGCGCCCAACGCCGGGCAGAAATGTCCGGTGTTTCATTTGACATGTCCCGTGGCTCCTCCGTTCGCGAATGTGAGGAACCTG
This sequence comes from Rhizobium sp. B21/90, assembly GCF_019355815.1. Lineage (NCBI taxonomy): Bacteria > Pseudomonadati > Pseudomonadota > Alphaproteobacteria > Hyphomicrobiales > Rhizobiaceae > Rhizobium > Rhizobium sp. B21/90. The sequence continues at coordinate 2,107,648 of NZ_CP072162.1, forward strand.
TCGGAACCCCGAAAACCGGGTTCAGAGGAGGGCGTGTTTCCTTGATCTGGTTTGGCAACAAACCGGTCGAACATCTTGATAGGGAAATACGATGAGCAAGCGCGCATCATCCAAGTACAAAATCGATCGCCGTATGGGCGAGAACATCTGGGGCCGCCCGAAGTCGCCGGTTAACCGTCGCGAATACGGTCCTGGCCAGCACGGTCAGCGCCGCAAGGGCAAGCTTTCGGATTTCGGCGTTCAGCTGCGCGCCAAGCAGAAGCTCAAGGGCTACTACGGCGACCTGCGCGAAAAGCAGTTCCGCGCCATCTTCGCCGAAGCCGACCGCCGCAAGGGCGATACGTCTGAAAACCTGATCGGCCTCCTGGAATCGCGTCTGGATGCGATCGTCTATCGCGCCAAGTTCGTTCCGACGGTCTTTGCTGCCCGTCAGTTCGTCAACCACGGCCACGTCACGGTCAACGGCGTCCGCGTCAACATCGGTTCCTACCGTTGCAAGGCCGGCGATGTTATCGAAGTGCGTCAGAAGTCGAAGCAGCTGGTCATCGTTCTCGAAGCCGTTGGCCTCGCTGAGCGCGATGTTCCTGACTACATCGAAGTCGACCACAACAAGATGGTTGCGACTTTCGTCCGCGTGCCGACCTTGACCGACGTTCCTTACGCCGTCGTCATGGAACCGCAGCTGGTCGTCGAATTCTACTCGCGTTAATCGACGCGATTATCATACTATTGGAAAGCCGCTCCTCGGGGCGGCTTTTTTCTATTCGGAGGCGACGATGACCGACGTGCAGGCGATCCTCGACAGCATTCATGCCGACCTGTTGCCGCGGCTCGGCGAGGGCAAGGTTGCCGATTATATCCCCGAGCTTGCCAAGGTCGACGTCCGCCAGTTCGGCATGGCGATCACCACCGTCGATGGCCGCGTCTATCGCGTCGGCGATGCCGAGATGTCGTTCTCGATCCAGAGTATCTCGAAAGTCTTCATGCTGACGCTGGCGCTCGGCAAGATCGGTGAGCAGCTGTGGAAGCGAGTGGGTCGCGAGCCATCGGGTTCGGCCTTCAATTCCATCGTCCAGCTCGAGCAGGAAGCCGGCATTCCGCGCAACCCCTTCATCAATGCCGGCGCCATAGCCGTCACCGATGTCGTTCTGTCCGGCCATGCGCCAAAGGAAGTGATCGGCGAGTTCCTGCGGTTCATGCGGTATCTGGCCGATGACGAATCGATTCTCATCGACGACCGCGTCGCCCGCTCCGAGGCGCAGACCGGTTTTCGCAATTTCGCGCTGACCAATTTCATGCGGGCCTACCACAACATCGAAAATCCGGTCGAGCATGTGCTGGGCGTCTATTTTCACCAGTGCGCACTGGCCATGAGTTGCAGCCAGCTGTCGAAGGCGGGGCTCTATCTCGCCGCGCGCGGCAGCAACCCGGTCACCGGCCATTCCGTCGTGTCGCCGAAGCGGGCGCGGCGCATCAATGCGCTGATGCTGATGTGCGGCCATTACGATGGATCCGGTGACTTTGCCTATCACGTCGGCCTGCCCGGCAAGAGCGGCGTCGGCGGCGGTATCCTGGCAATCGCGCCCGGGGTCGCCTCCATCGCCGTCTGGTCGCCGGGGCTGAACAAGGTCGGCAACTCGCAGTTGGGCGCAGTGGCGCTCGAAATGCTGGCGGCGCGTACCGGCTGGTCGGTATTTGGCGATTGAGAGGCGTGTCTTCGGTGGGCCGTTCTGCTATGGCCTGAGGCAAGGGCAGCCGACCCTGGATGGAATGGTGATATGAACATAGCGATGCCCGTGGTCGACGAAATCCAAGCCGACATCGAGGATGCCGCCGGCGCGCACCCGCTTTTCGCCGATGCGCCGCGCTCCGTGTCCTTCAACAAGCTGCGCAAGCGCCTGTTGCGCCAAGTGCGCCAGGCATTCGACGATTTCGACATGCTGAAGGGTCAGAAGCGCTGGCTGGTTGGTGTCTCCGGTGGCAAGGATTCCTATGGCCTGCTGTCGCTGCTGCTCGACCTGAAATGGCGCGGGCTGCTGCCGGTCGACCTCATCGCCTGCAATCTCGACCAGGGCCAGCCGAATTTTCCCAAGCACGTGCTGCCGGAGTACCTGACGAAGGTCGGCGTGCCGCACCGGATCGAGTATCGCGACACCTATTCGATCGTAAAGGAAAAAGTGCCGGCCGGCGGCACATACTGTTCGCTCTGCTCACGGCTGCGTCGCGGCAATCTCTATCGCATCGCTCGCGAGGAGGGTTGCGAGGCGCTGGTGCTCGGGCATCACCGGGAAGACATCCTCGAGACCTTCTTCATGAACTTCTTTCATGGCGGTCGTCTGGCATCGATGCCGGCAAAGCTGCTCAATGACGAGGGCGACCTGATGGTGCTCCGTCCGCTTGCCTATGCCGCCGAGGACGACCTTGCGAAGTTCGCAGCCGCCATGCAGTTCCCAATCATTCCCTGCGATCTCTGCGGCTCGCAGGATGGCCTGCAGCGCAACGCCATGAAGGACATGCTCGCCGATATCGAACGCCGCATGCCCGGCCGCAAGGACACGATGCTACGCGCCCTGGCGCATGTGAACCCATCGCATCTGCTCGATCCCGCCCTGTTCGATTTTTCCGGTCTTGCTGTCACAAAACCGTCGTGACATAGCGGTTATGCCGCAGCGCAGCATATTGTGAGGGATCGGGTTTTTATGGCTATTAACGAAAATGACATCGCTTTCCTCGTCGAACAGGTCCGGCAGGCTGGCGAAGCGGAAATCATGCCGCGTTTCCGCAATCTCCAGACCGGCGACATTGCCGAGAAGACATCTTCCATCGACCTCGTGACGCAGGCCGATCTGCTGTCCGAGGAACGTATAACGAAAGCTCTGCGCCAGCGTTTCCCGCAAGCGCTCATCGTCGGTGAGGAGGCTTACGATACCGATCGCTCGGTGGTGCCGGCGCTTAACCGCGCGGAACTTGCCTTCGTCATCGATCCTGTCGACGGCACTTTCAATTTTGCTGCCGGCCTGCCGATGTTCGGCACCATCCTTGCTGTCGTCGCCAACGGCGAGACGGTGGCGGGCATCATCCATGATCCCGTTCTCGGCGACACCATCACTGCGGTTGCCGGCGGAGGCGCGCACCTGACGCGGCGCAACGGCAGTTCCCAGCGCCTGCAGGTCGCTGCGCCGAAACCCGTTTCTTCCATGACCGGTATCGTCGCCTGGGCGCATATGGGCGAGCCGGAACGTTCGCGGATTGCCGGCAACATGGCCAAGATCCGGATGAGCTTCTATTACAATTGTTCGGCTCATGAGTACTGGATGCTGGCATCTGGCAAGATCGACTTCGTGGCCCACGAGAAACTCAATCCCTGGGATCATCTGGCCGGGCTGCTGATCCACCGCGAGGCCGGCGGCTACAGCGCCCGCTTTGACGGCTCGGCCCATCCGCCGGGTGAGATGACCGGCGGTATCATTGCCGCTGCCGACCGGGAGACATGGGAAGCCGTTCGCCGGGAGATCATCGGTCTCTGATATCAATCGAGGAGCACTGCCATGACCGCGACCGTCGACATTACCGTTCTGGCCAACCTGCTGCGGGACGCGGCGCAGGCTGAAATCCTGCCGCGCTTCCGTCGTCTCGGTGCCGGCGATATCCGCATCAAGTCGGAAGCGACCGATCTGGTCACCGAAGCCGACGAGCAGGCCGAGCGGATGATCAAGGCCGAGGTTGAAAAGCTCTGGCCGGAGGCGGTGTTCATCGGCGAGGAATCGGTCGCGGCCGATCCGGACCTCCTCGCCAAGCTCGAGGGCGCGGATCTCGCCATCATCGTCGATCCGGTCGACGGGACATTTAACTTTGCCGCAGGCGTGCCTGCCTTCGGCGTCATGGCGTCGGTGGTCGTTCGAGGTGAAACCATCGCCGGGATCATATTCGATCCGATGGGCGACGACTGGGTGATGGCGGAAAAAGGTAGCGGCGCCTGGCTCCGCAGGCCAGGCGGCGAGGGGGAGCGCCTGTCCGTGGTAGCGCCGGTGCCGCTGGAGCAGATGACCGGCTTTGCCTCGACGGGCTTCATCGACAAGAGCAAGCGCGCCGAGGTCATGGGTAATCTCGCCAAGGTGCGCTTCGCGTCCAACTACCGTTGCGCGGCCCACGAGTACCGCACCTTTGCCGGCGCCCACGTACATTACCTGATGTACAACAAGATCCTGCCCTGGGACCATCTGGCCGGCGTGCTGATAAGCGAGGAGGCGGGTGCCTATGCGGCGCGCTTCGATAGATCGAGCTACCTGCCGCACCACCTCGACGGCGGGCTGCTGATCACGCCGGACAAGGCATCCTGGGAAACGCTGCGCCGCGAGGTCTTCACGCTCTGAGACTGGCGTTTCAGCCGTGCATGGCACCGGGGTCGAGGACGGGATCGTCGCCGGGGTGGGAAAACAGCTTGCCATTTTCAGCCCATAGGACGGCCGCGATCGTCAGCGCGCCGAAGATTGCAAATCCTGCAAACAGCGGCCGCGTCGTGCCGTCGAACATCTGGCCGACCGCGCCGCCAACCAGAGCGCCGCCAGTCGTCGAGACGAATCCTGTGATCGAAGTGGCCGTACCCGCGAGGTGGCCCATGGGCTCCAGGCAGATGGCGGTGAAATTGGTGGCGATAACGGCGAACATCACCAGCAGAGACGAAATCAGCAGATAGGTGACGATGAAGCTCGGTGGCATCGCCAGTGCGAATACAAAGCCGCAGACGGCGATGATCGTGAACAGGATCATCGCTGCGTGGGAAATGCGCCGCATCCCGAAACGGCGGACGAAGAAGCCATTGGCGAAATTGGCGATGGCAATGCCGCCGGCGCTTGCGGCAAAGGCCAAAGGCAACCAGTCGCCGAGCCCGAATACCTCGCCGAACACCTGCTGCACCGACATCACATAGGCGCAGATGACACCAGTAAACAGCGTCATGCCGAGCATGTAGCCGCAGGTGATGCGGTTGGTGAGCACGGTGCGGAAGCCTGACAGCACGGAGCGCGTCGACAGCGGCAGCCGCTCTGTGAGGGGCAGGGATTCGTTCATCCGGAAAAACGCCCAGACCAGCAACACCGCGCCGGCGCTGCCGAGCAAAATGAAGATCCACGGCCAGGTCGCAAAGGTGATGATCAGCTGGCCGAGGGCCGGGGCGACGATCGGGACGATCATGAAGACGATCATCACGAAGGACATCACCCGCGCCATCTCGCGTCCGCCGAAACAATCGCGGACCATGGCCATCGTGGTGATGCGAACGGCGGCGGCACCCACGCCTTGCGCGAAACGTAGCGCGAGAAGGACCGGGAAGCTGTCTGTCCAGGCTGCGGCGAACATCGTGATGACGTAGAAGACAAGGCCGCCAAGGAGGATGTTGCGGCGCCCATAGGTGTCTGACAGGCTGCCAAAGACGAGCTGCGCCAGGCCGAAGCCGAAGAAGAACACGCCGATCACCAGCTGGGTGTCGTTGGCGGTGGGCACCCCGAGCGCTGCGCCGATCTTGGGTAACGCCGGCAGCATGCTGTCGATCGCCAGAGACACGCTGGCGGTCATCAGGGCGATGGTGACGATGAACTCCACCAGCCCCAGACCGATGCGCTCCGATCCTCCCGGCGCCACGTCGTTCGATGTTATAGGCTGGGTCATGTGAGGCCTGTCAGTGGGCGAGGGAGGGATCGTTGACGACGGGTGCGTTGTGCGGCCGGAAAAGCTTGCCGCGCTCGGCATATAGGACGAAACCGAGAGCGATCAGCGACACCGTGAAGTAGCCCACCACCATCGGCGTCGCCGTTCCGTCGAAGGACTGGCCGATGGCCGCGCCGATCAGGGCGCCACCGACGGTGCTCATGAAACCGAGCACGGACGAGGCTGTGCCGGCGACGTGGCCGAGCGGCTCCATGGCCAGCGCGTTGAAGTTTGAGCCGATCAGGCCGAACTGGAACATCACCAGCGCGAAGAAGACGATGAACAAGGGAAACGGCATCGGCGACGCGAAGGACAGCTGTACGATCAGCCAAACGAAGGTAATGACGCTAAAGCCGATCAGCGAGGCGTGCGACAGGCGGCGCATGCCGAAGCGCCCGACCAGTTGCGAGTTGGCAAAGGATGCAGACGCCATGAAAAGAGCGACACCCCCAAAGGCCAGTGGTGCGTAGACACCGAGCTTGTAGATGCCGACATAGATCTGCTGGGCGGAGTTGATAAAGCCGAAAAGCGCCCCGAATATGAAGGTGCTGGCGAGCGTATAGCAGAGCGCGGTGCGGTTCGAGAGAACGATCGCAAAGCCGGCCAGGATCGATTTTACCGTGAAGGGGCGCACGTCCTCGGCATGCAGCGTGTCCGGCATGCGGAAGTAGACCCAGACAAGCACGCAGGACGCGATGGCGGCGATAAATACGAAGATCATGTGCCAGCTGGCAAAAAGCATAATGATCTGGCCAGATCCCGGCGCAATTACCGGCACGATCATGAATACCATCATGATCAGCGACATGACCTCGGCCATCTGCCGGCCGCCATAGATGTCGCGGACGATGGAAATGGTGATGACGCGCGTGGCGGCAGCCCCTAGCCCCTGCACGAAGCGCAATGCCAGCAGGCCGAAAAACGAGGGAATGAAGGCAATGCCGAGCGACGACAGGATGTAGATGACCACGCCGGCAATCAACGGCACGCGCCGTCCGAAACGATCCGAAAGCGGACCGTATACAAGCTGTGCGCCGCCAAAGCCCATGAGATAGGCCGAGACGATGTATTGCCGATGATTTTCATTTTCGACGCCGAGGCTGGCGCCGATCTGCTGCAGCGCTGGCAGCATGATGTCGATCGCAAGCGCGTTCAGAGCCATTAGCAGTGCAGCCAGCGCGATGAATTCGCGTTTGCCCATCGGCACGCGGCCAGCGGACATGGCGTCGGAGGAGTTTGCCACGGATTTCATTCCCATAGACGTGCTGAGGCGCTGCCTATGAGGCAGCGCCTAGCAAATGGACTGGATAATGGAAACCGGGCGGGTGCCCGGTGCCCGATCAGGCGACGCGGACGGGGACGCCGTGTTCCTGGAAATGCTGCTGGAGTTCGCCGGCCTGGAACATCTCGGTGATGATGTCGCAGCCGCCGATGAACTCACCCTTGACGTAGAGCTGGGGGATAGTCGGCCAGTTCGAATAGTCCTTGATGCCCTGACGGATTTCAGCGTCGGCAAGGACATTGACGCCCTTGTAGTCGACACCGATGTAATCAAGGATCTGCACGACTTTTCCGGAGAAGCCACACTGCGGAAACTGCGGTGTGCCCTTCATGAACAGAACGACGTCGCTGCTCTTCACTTCATTGTCGATCAATTCGTTGATGCCGCTCATCAGATTATCCTTTCACATGCGGGTTCAAGGCCCGCATCGTCGATTGTTCGTCTTACATAGCATGTGGTCGCTCAAATTCCAGCCGCAATAGTGCGGCATTGCCTTTTTTAGCGGCTGATGGGCGAGGCGGGGTTGGACCAAATGATACCTGCCGACACATCGCGGCTATGAATATCGAGCGACTTCGTCTAGCAAACCACCTTGCCATGCAGTGTGTCTTTCCAGTCCTGCCGGGCCTCCTGATAACTTGTGTTCGTCGCGGCTCTCGCGACATTGATGGACGTCGATGACAAAGGTTCAGAAGCGGGTCGTCCTGCATTTTCCGGGTTTCGAGCCGCTCGACGCTGCGGCCCACAGGGCGCGTTACGCACGTTCGGCAAAGCAGAGCGCCGAGGTCTGGGGCTACGATGCCGCTATCGGCGATTTCAAGCGCACTGGCGCCACCTCGTATTTCGACGTTAGTACCAGTGCCAGTGACTGGCAGACCGAAAGCCGCGTGCACATTTTCGATCACAATGATCTCGTATCGGGTCTCAACAGCCGTAACCTCCTCACCCGCCTCGGCTTCGGGTATCTCGCAGCGGTCCGCGTCGTCGTCGGCGGCGGAATGGGCGGCTACTTCCGCCATGCGTGGCGTTTCGGATTGTTCTTCGTCTTTCCGTTCATGCTGGTGATGGCGGCATCTGCAGTAGGCCTGCTGATAGCGGCGGTGCCCTATTATCTGGGGCTTGGTGCCTGGAGCCTGCTTTGCAGCTTGCCGCTTTCTGCAGTGCTTTTTTGGTATGTGTTTCTACCGCGCAGGGACAGGCTGCATACGTTGCATCTGTTTTCGGACTGGGAGATGGCTGTGGCGATGGCGGGGCTGCGTGGCCTCGATGCGCAAGCCTGGCTGGAGCGCTGCGCCGTTGTGGTTCGCGAGGCACTGCGCGAGCCTGCCGATGAGTATGTGATCTCGTCGCACAGCATGGGCTCGACCGTGGCAGCCCATGTGATCGGCCTTCTGCTCGAGCGGGAGCCGGCGTTATTCGAAGGCAAGCGGGTAGTCTTCCTCACGCTTGGAAGCGCGATCCTGCAATGCGCTTTGTTCCGCTCGGCGAAGGTTCTGCGCGCGCGGGTAGGGCTGATTGCGGATTGTCCGGAGATCTCGTTGATTGAGGTCCATTGCCTGACCGACGCCATCCATTTCTACAAGACAAAGGTCGTGGCGCTTTGCGGCCATCCGGAAAAAAGGCAGGGGGATATTATCTTCGTGCGCTTCAAGACCATGCTGAGCGACGTCCACTACCGTAAGATCAAGCGCGATTTCCTGCGCGTTCACCGGCAATACGTGCTGGGGCCGGATCTGAAGGCGCCCTTCGATTTTACGCTGATGACGGCCGGCCCGCTGCCGGCGTCAGATTTCACGCAGTTCACCCAGAAGAAACTGCCGGTCCTCTAGGAACCGGCAATGTTTGTTACTCAGGTATGGACGTCTGCAGCGCCAAAGCGTGCAGTACTCCGCCCATGTTTCCCTGCAGGGCGTCATAGACCATCTTGTGCTGCTGCACGCGTGTCTTGCCGCGGAATGCCTCGGAGACCACCTCAGCCGCATAGTGATCGCCGTCGCCGGCAAGGTCGCGGATCGTTACTGTTGCGCCGGGAATGCCGGCCTTGATCATGTCTTCGATATCGCCGGGTTTCATGGCCATCGTCGTCTGCTCCCCTTACTCGGCAGCGGCCAAGGCGCTGCCGTCCATGAAGGCAGGAAACCACGATTCATGGGCATGACGCAACCGGTCGACGGGAACTGACAGAAGCGTGTCGATCACCAGCGCGTCGCCACCAACCTTGCCAAGACGCCGGAATGGCACGCCAGCATTTTCGGCATTGATGCAAACGAAGTCGGCGATCTCAGGCTTTACCGCGATGACATAGCGGGCCTGGTCCTCGCCGAATAGCAGCGCATGCGGCTGGCCGCGGCATTCACCGAGCGTGATCTCCATGCCCTTGTCTGAGGCCATGGCCATTTCTGCAAGCGCCAGCACCAGGCCGCCGGAGGAGATGTCGTGGCAGGCGGTGACCTGGTCGTTGCGGATGGCCGAGCGGACGAAATCGCCGTTGCGGCGTTCGGCAAACAGATCGACCTCCGGAGCGGGGCCGCTGGTATCGCCGAGAATGTCGCGCATGTAGATCGTCGAACCGAGATGGCTGCCGTCAACGCCGATCATCAGGATATGGTCGCCGTCCGAAGCGCCGCCGATGCGGGCCATCTTGCTCCAGTCAGGGAGCAGGCCAACGCCGGCGATGGTCGGAGTCGGCAGAATGGCGACGCCATTGGTCTCGTTGTAGAGCGACACGTTGCCGGAGACGATCGGGAAATCGAGGGCGCGGCAGGCTTCGCCGATGCCCCTGATGGCGCCGACCAGTTGGCCCATGATCTCCGGCTTTTCAGGATTGCCGAAATTGAGGTTATCAGTCGAGGCAAGCGGCTCGGCACCGGTGGCCGTGATATTGCGCCAGCATTCGGCAACGGCCTGCTTGCCGCCTTCGAAAGGGTCGGCCTCTACATAGCGCGGCGTCACGTCGGAGGAGAAGGCAAGCGCCTTCGTCGGATGGCCCTCGACACGCACGACGCCGGCGTCGCCACCGGGAAGCTGCAGCGAATTGCCCTGGATCAGCGTATCATACTGCTCGTAGACCCAGCGGCGGCTGGACTGATTGGCGGAGCCTACCAGCGACAGCAGCGCCTGGCCGTAATCCTCAGGGGCTGCGACAAGATTGGCGGGCAGGGGCGCGCGCTTGTCGGATTCGCGCCAGGGGCGATCGTATTCCGGCGCATGGTCGCCGAGATCCTTGATCGGCAGGTTGGCGACTTCCTCGCCCTGATGCAGGACGCGGAAGCGCAGGTCGTCGGTGGTCTTGCCGACAATGGCAAAATCGAGACCCCATTTGACAAAGATCGCCTTGGCTTCGTCTTCCTTTTCCGGCTGTAGCACCATAAGCATGCGCTCCTGGCTTTCCGACAGCATCATCTCATAGGCCGTCATGCGCTCCTCGCGCACCGGGACAAGATCGAGATTGAGCTCGATGCCGAGGTCGCCCTTGGCACCCATCTCGACCGCGGAGCATGTCAGGCCGGCAGCGCCCATGTCCTGGATGGCGATGACCGCGCCGGTCAGCATCAGCTCGAGGCAGGCTTCCAGCAGGCACTTTTCGGTAAAGGGGTCGCCAACCTGCACGGTCGGGCGCTTTTCCTCGATCTGCTCATCGAATTCCGCTGAGGCCATGGTCGCGCCGCCAACGCCGTCGCGGCCGGTCTTGGCACCGAGGTAGACGACGGGCAGGCCGACGCCTTTGGCTTCCGACAGGAATATGGCGTTTGACTTGGCCAGGCCGGCCGCAAAGGCGTTGACCAGGATGTTGCCATTGTAGCGTGCGTCGAATTCGACTTCCCCGCCGACCGTCGGAACACCGAAGGCATTTCCATATCCGCCGACGCCGGCGACGACGCCGGAGACGAGATGGCGTGTCTTGGCGTGATCGGGGGAGCCGAAGCGCAGGGCATTCATCGCCGCTATCGGGCGAGCACCCATGGTGAAGACGTCGCGCAGGATGCCGCCGACGCCTGTCGCCGCGCCCTGGTAGGGCTCGATATAGGAGGGATGGTTGTGGCTCTCCATCTTGAAGACGACGCAGTCGCCGTCATCGATATCGACAACACCGGCATTTTCACCGGGGCCCTGAATGACGCGGGCGCCTGTCGTCGGCAGCGTACGCAGCCATTTCTTCGAGGATTTGTAGGAGCAGTGCTCGTTCCACATCGCCGAAAAGATCCCGAGCTCGGTGTAGCTGGGTTCCCGACCGATCAGATCCAGAATGCGCTGATATTCATCCGGCTTTAGGCCGTGGGCGGCGATGAGTTCTGGGGTAATCTGAATGGTATTGGAAAGAGTCATGAGCGCTGGAGAGTCCTGACCTGAAGGGGATTTAAGGGTCTCTTTAGCGCATGTGGTCTGATCGTGCGACAGGAAAATGGCCGCTCAACGCGGCCATCACACAGGAAAGCACAAGGTCGCTATCAGAACTTGTAGCCGACCAGCAGCCCGGCGCGGGTCATGCCGGCATTGGGACCATTGCAGAGATCGGCGTGCGAGGAGTGTGCAACCTGCGCCATCAGGCTCCAGTGGCTGTCGAAATTATAGCCTGCGCCGAGATATTCATGAAACAGCAGATGACAGCCGAGCTTGGGGCCATCATTCTCCGCCGTCAGATTGCCGTTGTGAACGACACCACCGAAGCCGGCTTCCGTGAAAATGCCGCTCGAATAGGTCATGGTCCAGGTCAGGCCGCTGTAGAGCTGGTCAGCCGACCCGCCGGTGCCGATGGATGTACCGATATGGATACGGGGGTGGGTGATCTGGTCCTTCCAGTCGCCGGCCGGATTGTACCCGAACGGATTGAAGAGCACCTGGACATCGGGAAAGACGCCGTTTTCGTGATCGTGTCCGGTCTGGATCGAAGCGCTGGCGCCGAAGCGCAGTTCGTCGAAGATCCTGGTAGTATCGGCAGGGGCCTGGCTCATGTCCGCTGCAATGACGGAGGACCCGGAAGCGACAGACGCTAACGCCGCACTGATGAAGGCCAGGCGACGTAAGGTACCATTCAGGCGCATCAGAACCTCCAACAACCACGTGCACGAATCGGTGCAGCAACCAATTCGTAGCACCGGCTCATGTCGCGTAAAGCAGTCGCGGTAGGGCGTTAACGCTTTCCGGGAGGCTGACACCAAAATGCCACAGTTGCTTTAGCTATCGCTATCGTAACCCGCAGAGCCGTTTTCGAGCAGCCGACGCAAGGTCATAAAGGCTGCCTGCACGACGCTGCGGTCCTGGGGAGAGGAAAAGGCAATGCGAACCCGGTGATAGACCTTCTCCGTCCGAGCTGCCTTGAACTCGTCCTCATCGTCGATCAGCACGCCTTCCGCCAGCGCCGCATTCTTGAAAGTCCCCGACAGCCATGGCTCGGGCAGTTTCAACCAAAGGAATGGAATATGCGGCTCGGATGAGAATTCAAAGCCGGCAAAAGCTTCGCGCGCCATCGCCTCGCGCGTCGCTATCTCTGCCACCGTGCGGGTTCGAAGCGACAAAGCGTGACCGCTGTGGACGAGGCGCGCTCCCGTCTCTGCAAGGATGAACGGCAGTCCTCCGGTCGACATCTTGTGCGTCACCTTCACGCGCTGGGCAAAGTGTGGCGGGCAGGCGACCCAGCCGCCGCGCACGCCCGCCGTCACGGATTTCGACAGTCCGCTGACCAGGAATGTGCGTTCCGGTGCAATGCTTGCCATCAGCGGCGTCTGGTCTCCGGTCATCCCGCCATAGATGTCGTCCTCGATCAGCCAGACGCTGTGCCGTCGGGCAATCGCGGCAATGGCACGGCGACGTGCTTCCGGCATCGTCGTCAGCGTCGGGTTATGGGCGGTTGGCATCAGGAAGGCGAGGCGCGGATGCTGTTGCTGGCAGAGGCGCTCGAAATCATCAGGAATGATGCCCTGCTCATCGGATTCTACGAGGATCGCGCGGCGCCCGAGCAGCCGGGTGGCGCGGCTGACCTGGGTATAGGTGAGGTTCTCGAAGACGATCTTGTCGCCCGGCGAAGTGACTGCCGCAATGACCGCGATGGCTGCGGCATGGGCGCCAAGCGTCGGAACGACATTTTCGACCGCCGGCCGCCAATCGTTTCGAGACAGCCAGGCTTGGCCGGCCAGCGACCAGCTGGCGGGGAACGTGCGGGAGTATGACGAGATCTCCATGCTCTTTTCGCGGCTGATATCGGCAAACAGGCGGCCGATGATCTCGCCCTGTCCGATATCGGGAGCTGCCGTCGTATCCAAGCGAACCGTGGCCAATGGTGCCTCCATGCCGCGCGTGCCGGACAGGGCCTGCGTGATGGGATCCATCTGGGTGATCGGCTTGCTGTGCTCGCGGTCAAGCACGTATGTGCCGCGCCCGACCTCGCCGGCAACCAATCCTCGTTCGTGCACGAGGGCGTAGGCGCGACTGATGGTGCCGATGGTCACGCCGATGTCGAAGGCCAGATTGCGTTGCGGCGGCAGCTTTGCGCCCGGCGGCAATATGCCGTGGCTGATCGCGGTTTCAATGCTGTCGGCGACCCGCACGTAAACCGGACCCGTACCGCTGGAAATGTCTGGAAGCCAATTTGTCATGGTGACAATCGTGCCATTGTACCCGTCAAAAGTCAAGATTACGACCGGTATTCGATCGGTAATTTGACTGGCAGACTTCTCGAGGAAACGAGGTAGAGGTGATGGGTACAATCGATACAATTAGGGGGCGGCGGGGTGCAATCTATAGCGACGCACCGCAGCGGCGTCTTCGTCCCACGGCTTTCGCTGCCGGCATCATAGAGCGGATGGCGGTGTGGTCGGAAAAAAGGAGCAGCCGCCGGGCGCTGCGTGCGCTTTCCATGGATCAGTTGCGCGACATAGGCCTCACTCCCGCAGAGGTCCGGCGGGAGGTCGCAAAGTCATTTTTCTGGGAGTAACCGGCCTATGATTTCTCAGCAGCCCTTGGTGCCGCCGGCCCAGCGGTTGATGTCTGAGGTGATGCGAGCCGAGTTTGGACCGTTCATCAGGGGTCCGAAGGCAGCAAGCTTCGCCGGGTTGCCTTCGGCCTGGACGACGAGCAAGGGGCGGCCGGTCGGCTGGCTGCGCTCAACAACGAGGAAACGCGGCCGGCCGGTGAAGGAGTTCAGTTCCGGGGCCATCGTATAGCGCGCGAAGGCGGGGTCGGATGACTTGAACCAGCAGCCATGGGCGGCAACAGCGACGCGCTCCATCGTCGATAGCGCCGTGCGGGGCTGGGTCAGCGTGACCTCAGGTGCGCGCTTGGACTGGCATGAAGCGGCAAAGACTGCCAAGGCGGAGAGGGCGGCGGCTGTCAGAAGTCCGTTGGTAGAAATGCGCATCAATCTGTCTTTCAATCTGTCGGGCCGAACTCGCGTCGCCAATTCACGAGCCAATAAGCTGCCTTTGCGGCGCATTCAGGGAGAACGCGCCGGTCAATGGCATAATGGGAGGAATGTCTCAGGCCGCGACAATGTCGAGTGCGGAGGCGAATAGGCCACGCCCGTCCGAGCCACCATGAGCGGCCTCGATCAGGTTTTCCGGGTGCGGCATCATGCCGAGCACATTGCCCTTGGCGTTGATGATGCCAGCGATATGGTTCATCGAGCCGTTGGGATTGCCGTCTTCGAGATAGCGGAAAACAACCTGGCCGTTGCCCTCGATGGAAGCCAGCGTTTCGGCATCCGCGAAGTAATTGCCGTCATGATGGGCGATCGGGCAACGGATCACCTGGCCCTTTTCATAGGCGCGCGTGAAGTCTGTGTCCGCATTGACGACTTCGAGCTTGATTTCCTTGCAGACGAACTTCAGCGAGGCGTTGCGCATCAGCGCACCGGGTAGCATGCCGGCCTCGACGAGGATCTGGAAACCGTTGCAGACGCCGAGAACCTTGACGCCCTGTTCGGCCTTTTCCTTGATTGCCCGCATGACTGGCATGCGCGCTGCAATGGCGCCGCAGCGAAGGTAGTCGCCGTAGGAAAAGCCACCGGGAATGACGATAAGGTCGACATCCGGGATTTCCGTCTCCGTCTGCCAGACGGTGATTGGCGCAACGCCGGAGATTTTCGTCAAGGCAGCGATCATATCACGATCGCGGTTTAGGCCTGGAAGCTGAACGACTGCTGATTTCATGGGTGCGGTTCAAACCTAGCTTGTGCTTCTGCAAGTTCACGAAGTTCGAGGCGATTTTCGATGCGCTCGAGACGAATGTCTATGTGACCAACGGTATTACGCAGATTATTGAAGTCGCCCTGCAACAAATGGCACTGTCCGCGCAAGCTGGACATCTCCTGTAGCAGGTCACGCTGGCCCTCCTTCAGGCCTGCAACGTCCCCCTGGATTCGCTTCATCAGCTCGTACATCAGTTCCTGCGTTGCTTCAGTCATTGGACCTTGTCCACAACCCTCAGTCGAGAGCTATAGTATAGTTCTCGATGACCGTGTTTGCGAGGAGTTTTTCACACATGGACTTGAGGTCAGCCTCGGCGCGGACCTTGTCGGTACCGTCGAGGACGACGTCGAAAACCTTGCCCTGACGGACATGGTCCACGCCTTCGAAACCGAGAGCGCCGAGCGCGCCTTCGATTGCCTTGCCCTGGGGGTCGAGAACGCCGTTCTTCAGCGTGACGGTGACGCGAGCCTTGATCACTGGTGTCTTCCTGCCTTTTTACTTGACGAGAACCGGTCCCGTGCCGCGCACGGGCTCATTTTCATTGATGATGCCGAGACGACGGGCGACCTCGGAATAGGCTTCGAGCAGTCCGCCCATATCGCGGCGAAAGCGGTCCTTGTCCATCTTCTCATGGGTTTCGACGTCCCAGAGACGGCAGGAGTCCGGCGAGATCTCGTCGGCGAGAATGATGCGCATCATGTCGCCTTCGAAAAGGCGACCGCATTCGATCTTGAAGTCGACGAGCTGGATGCCGACGCCGAGAAACAGGCCGGTCATGAAATCGTTGACGCGGATAGCCAGCGCCATGATGTCGTCGAGTTCGGCCGGGTTGGCCCAGCCGAAAGCCGTGATGTGCTCCTCGGACACCATGGGGTCGTTGAGGGCATCGGACTTGTAATAGAATTCGATGATCGAGCGCGGCAGGACGACACCTTCCTCGATTCCGAGACGCGTTGCCAGCGATCCGGCGGCAACGTTGCGCACGACGATCTCCAGCGGGATCATCTCGACTTCCTTGATCAGCTGCTCGCGCATGTTGAGGCGGCGGATGAAATGGGTCGGGATGCCGATCTTGTTCAGATGGTTGAAGATGTACTCGCAGATACGGTTGTTGAGCACACCCTTGCCGTCGATGACTTCATGCTTTTTCTTGTTGAAGGCGGTCGCGTCATCCTTGAAGAACTGGATCAGCGTGCCAGGCTCGGGTCCTTCATAAAGGATCTTTGCCTTGCCTTCGTAGATACGGCGGCGACGGTTCATCTTGTAATTCTCTGTCGTTGGCGCCCTTGGGATGGCGCGTAGGGATCAATCTCTGGGCGTCCCCATAAAGGAAAAGAAGCAAATTCACAATGCGCCTGCCTCTCCTTCCTCCGAATCCGCCCTCGGCTGTCAAAGTCGCGGGAATCGTAATGTATCACCGGGATGACAAACTTTATGACGAATAATCAGGTGGCGCGAAAGGCCGGATGACCGTCGCTGCGGGCGGCTTCTAGGCGTCCTCAGGCGGCCTGGACATTGCGGTCGGGGCGCCAGCACTCGCTGCGGATGAAGGCCGGAATTTCCGCAGCCGGCATCGGGCGCGCGAGCGCATAGCCCTGCAGACTGTCGCAGCCGAGTTCGGCAAGGATCCGGGCATGCTCCATAGTCTCGACGCCCTCTGCGGTGACGCCGATTTTCTGCGAACGACCGATCTCGATGATCGACCCGACGAGCCGCCGTTGCTCGGCCGATGCCACCAGGGGCTTGATGAGTTCGCGGTCGATCTTGAGGGTCTTGGGGCTCAAGCGGAGGAGGCCGACGATGGAGGCATGGCCTGTGCCGAAATCGTCGATTTCGATGTCTATGCCGAATCGCCTCAGACGCTTCAGGTTGGCAAGGGATGTCTCGCCATACTGGTCGAGGGAAATCGATTCGAGCAGCTCGAAGGACACTGTACCGGGTTTGATCTTCAGCGCGCGCAACGCCTTGCCGAGATTGGGGTCAGCCAGGCGGCGGGCGGAGACATTGACCGAGATTTTCGGGATGTCGATCCCGGCGTCGCGCCATGACTGCTGGTCGGCGAGGGCTTTTTCGAGGACCAGGCGGTCGAGCACGGCGACGACGTCGAGGTCCTCGGCGGTCGACATGAAGCTGTCGGGAGACAGGATGCCGTGCTCGGGATGGTCCCAACGCACCAGCGTCTCGACGCCGATGACGTCCAGCGTGGCTGCAGAGAACTGCGGCTGGTAAAACGGTATGAATTCATGGCGTTCTATGCCGAGGAGGATTTCATCCGATAGGCGCTTGGTGGTGACGATATGCTGGCGGGCATCCAGCGAAAAGAACTCGTGCCTGTTTCGGCCGCTGCCCTTGGCGCGGTAAAGCGCGATATCGGCATTCAGCAGCAGTTGCTTGGCATCGAGGTCGTCGCCGCTGTCGAAGGCAATGCCGATGCTGGCGCCGAACCGGATGTCGTGGCCTTCGTAGCGAACCGGCTTGTGCAGTTCGCGAATAACCTGTTCGGCGAGGCCGGAAATCTTCCTTGAATATGCCTTCCGGGTGCAGACGATGACGAATTCGTCGCCGCCGATCCGCGCGACGAAATCACCGGCGGCGACGCCATCGCGCAGCACGGAGGCGGCATGCTTGAGCATCATGTCACCGGCGCGGTGACCCAGCGTGTCGTTGATCTGCTTGAAGCGGTCGAGGTCGACATGGAGGACCACGAGGACCATGCCTTGCGCGCGGCACTCTTCGGCCCGTGCCGAAAGCACACGATCGAGATAGCGGCGATTGGGAAGCCCGGTCAGGTGGTCGTGGAGAGCGATGTGCTCGATTTTCTCCTTGGCCAGTTCAAGTTCGATGTTACGGGCTTCTGCGAGTTCCTTGGCGCGGTTCAGCTCGTCCCGGAGCCCGACCTCGGTCGTCACATCCCAGTTGGCGCCGATCATCCTGTTGGTGCCGCTGCCGTCCACAAATGTTGTCGAGCGCCCGCGGATGACACGGACCGTACCATCGGGCCGGACGATCCGATATTCCTGCTCGAAAGCCTCGCGGGCGGCTAGATGGTCCTGGAGATGCCTCTCGATTCTCTCCCGATCATCGGGATGGATGGTTTCGATCCATGCGTCGAGCCGCTTGAGGCTCGGCGTATGTTGCAGGCCGTAGATGACGAGCAGGCGATGGTCCCACTCGACAACCCCTGTATCCAAATTAGCCTCAAAGACACCGATGCCGGAGACATCGAGCGCCAGATCGAGCCGTCTCGACGTGTGTGTCAGCAACTCCTCGGCAGCCTTGCGGGCGGTGATGTCGATATCGGTACCGATAATTCGGGTGGGAGTGCCGTGCTCGTCCCATTCGACGCCGGCGCCGCGGCATTCGATCCAGATCCAGTGGCCGTCCTTGTGACGTTCCCGGTAGCAAAAGGTGCCGCTCACGGCCTTGCCTGAATTTTGCAGCTCGATGGACTTCAACACATAGTCGCGATCGTCCGGGTGAACGGACAGGATCCAGTTTTCAAGTGCAGCGTCGACTTCCTCCTCCGACGTGTAGCCGCGCATTTTTCGCCAGGTCTCGGAATAGCTCAACCGTCCCTTGACGAAGTCGTGATCCCAGACCCCGAGCCCCGAGCCTGTCAGTGCCGAGTTCCAGCGACTTTCCTTTTCGCCGAGGTCTTCGATGAGGCGTTTTTCACGGTCGATATCGGCCAGCTGGATGAGGATGCAATTTTCCGGTGTCGCAAGCTTCGTGAAGGACGCCGAAACCCAGATTGGACGATCCGAGTTGCCCCGCAGCCGCATCGAGACGGCTTCGACGCTGGGCTCGCTTGAAAGCCCGTTCAACTGCCTGCGAAGAAGGGGAAGGTCGTCGGGTAGAGTAAGTTCATCCACCGTCTTATGCCCGGTGGGAGTACCAAACTGCGCACAGAATGCTGCGTTGGCGTAGACCATGCAATGGTCGGCCAGCGAGACGGCAAGGGTTGCTACGGGAACGCGATGGAGAACATCGAAGACGCCCGCCGTCACGCCGTCGAAACGCGTCTCATCGTTTGAAAACCAAGTCAAAGGAGCACCCACAGACACTGCCAATACTGTGGGTGCATTTGATTAATTTGAGATAAACAACATAAGCGGAAAAGCTAATGTAACTTTGCCCTCAAACAGTCAGGGGAGTTTTTATGGTTTCAGTTTGCTGAGAAACTGCGCAAAGACCATCGTGCCCTCGGGCCAGGGACCATGGCCGGAATCGGCGTTGATGTGGCCGGCCTCGCCAGCGTCGATCAAGGTAGACCCCCAGCTCTTGGCAATCTCCTCGGCGTGCTCATAGGTGCCGAAAGGATCGTTGCGGCTGGCGATGGTCATCGATGGAAAGGGCAGGGTATCGCGCGGATAGGGGCCGAAGGTCATCAGGTGCTTCGGGCGGATTTCCGGGTTGGTAACGTCTGGTGGGGCCACGAAGAAGGCGCCTGCAATAGGCTTCTTGAAATGCGGGATGGCATGTAGCACCGAGGGCACGCCCAGTGAATGGGCGATCAGAACCACGGGCTTGGTCGAGGCATTTACCTCTTCGGCGATGCGGGCTGCCCAGTCGTCTCGCACCGGCTTCGACCACTCCGCCTGCTCGACGCGACGCGCCGTGCTGAGCTTCTGCTCCCAGCGGGTCTGCCAATGGTCGGGACCGGAGTTAGTATAGCCGGGGACGATGAGGATATCTGCTTCGGATACTTTCATGCTTCTGCCATCTGTGAGCTGAACACGCCGGTGCCGGGATGAAGGCGGAGACAGACGCTGCCGCCTTCGGATCGTCAGCCGAAAACGCGGCGGAAGATCGTGTCGACATGCTTGGTGTGGTAGCCGAGGTCGAATTTCTCGCGCAATTCCTCTTCGGAAAGTGCGGCGCGGACTTCGGGGTCGGCGAGCAGTTCTTCGAGGAAGTCCTTGCCCTGTTCCCAGACCTTCATGGCATTGCGCTGGACGAGGCGATAGGAATCCTCGCGCGAAACGCCGGCCTGGGTGAGGGCGAGCAGCACGCGCTGGCTCATGACTAGGCCCTTGAACTTGTTCATGTTGCGAAGCATGTTCTCGGGATAGATGACCAGCTTTTCGATGACGCCGGCAAGCCGGTTGAGTGCAAAGTCGAGCGTGATGCTGGTGTCCGGACCAATCGCGCGCTCGACGCTCGAATGGCTGATATCGCGCTCGTGCCAGAGGGCAACGTTTTCCATGGCGGGGACCACCGCCATGCGTACCAGCCGGGCGAGGCCCGTCAGGTTTTCAGTCAGCACCGGGTTGCGCTTGTGCGGCATCGCAGACGAGCCCTTCTGGCCGGGCGAGAAGAATTCCTCCGCCTCCAGGACTTCGGTGCGCTGCATGTGGCGGATTTCGATGGCGACGTTTTCGATCGACGAGGCGATGACGCCGAGTGTGGCGAAATACATGGCATGGCGGTCGCGCGGGATGACCTGCGTCGATACAGGCTCGGCGGCAAGGCCGAGCTTTTCGCAGACATATTCTTCGACGGAAGGATCGATGTTGGCAAAGGTGCCGACGGCACCGGAGATGGCGCCGGTGGCGATTTCGGTACGGGCGGCGACGAGACGGGCGCGGTTGCGGACCATTTCGGCGTAGAAGCGCGCGAAGGTCAGGCCCATGGTCGTCGGCTCGGCGTGGATGCCGTGGCTGCGTCCGATACGGACCGTGTCCTTATGTTCGAAGGCGCGGGTCTTCAGCGCCGTCAGCAGTCGGTCGAGATCGGCCAGCAGAAGATCGCTGGCGCGGACGAGTTGGATGTTGAAGGTGGTGTCGAGGACGTCGGAGGATGTCATGCCCTGGTGGACGAAGCGGGCATCCGGGCCGACGATTTCCGAGAGGTGCGTCAGGAAGGCGATGACGTCGTGCTTGGTGACGGCTTCGATCTCGTCGATCCGATCGACATCGAAGGTCGCCTTGCCGCCTTTTTCCCAGATCGTCTCGGCTGCCGACTTCGGGATGACCCCGAGGTTGGCCAGCGCATCGCAGGCATGGGCTTCGATCTCGAACCAGATGCGGAACTTCGTTTCGGGCGACCAGATGGCGACCATGTCCGGGCGGGAGTAGCGAGGGATCATAAGCTCTCAGCTTTCTTCAACAGCAGGAATTTCAAGGCTTGCCGCCCCTTTAGCAAAGACGGATGACAATCTCAACGCTTGGCGGGCGCTCATCGCAGGCGTCGCGCCAGATAGTAGCTTGCCGTCGGCAGCCAGATGAGCCCGAGCGGCAGAAACAGCCGGCTGCCGAGCACACCGAACTGATAGACCGCACTGGCACCGGTGAAGACGAACTGGAACATCCAGATGAGCGATCCGGCCGGTGCATGCCAGCGCGAATAGAAGATGCGGTAGTCGAGCGCGAAGAGAAAAGCCGTCATCGACATGGTTGCGAGCGCCAGGCAAAGCAGGCAGGCCGCAAAGCGTGTCTCTACCGGTTTGCCGCCCGATAACCAGCCAGCCGCCGTTACGGCAAGAGGCCAGGCGAGGGCGCCGCCGAGGAAATAGACGATCAGCAGGCTGTCGAGCCGGTCCGTCTGCAGGCCGTTGTGCCTGTAGAGCGCCATTGCCGCGGAAAGCGTCATCAGGGCGCCCCAGGCAACAGCGCCTGTCAGATACAGCGGTACGGTCGTTGTCCGCGCCGCCTTGTCGATCAGCGACGGCTCACGCCGCGCCAACGCGGCCCTGCTCGGCAGCGGCACGCAGATCGCCGACCGTCTTGCGATAGGCCTCAGCCGAGCCGCCCTTGAAGATTGCCGACCCTGCGACCAGCACATTGGCACCGGCTGCTGTGATCATCGATGCGGTTTCCACGGTCACGCCGCCATCGACCTCGAGCTCGATCGGTCGGTCGCCGATCATCTGCCGGGCCTTGAGGATCTTGTCGGCCATTGCGGGGATGAACTTCTGGCCGCCAAAGCCTGGGTTGACCGACATGATGAGGATCAGATCGACATCGTCGAGCACGTTTTCCAGCACAGACAGCGGCGTCGCCGGATTGAGGGTGACGCCGGCCTTCTTGCCGAGATTGCGGATGGTCTGCAGCGAGCGATGCAGATGCGGGCCAGCCTCGGCATGCACGGTGATGCGGTCGCAACCGGCCTTGGCAAAGGCTTCCAGGTAGAAATCGACAGGCGCGATCATCAGGTGGCAGTCGAAAGTGGCATCGGTAAAACTGCGCAGGGACTTGATGACATCGGCGCCGAACGAGATGTTGGGAACGAAGTGTCCGTCCATGATGTCGAGGTGGATCCAGTCAGCGCCGGCCGCGGTCACGTCACGGACTTCCTGGCCCAGCTTGGAGAAGTCGGCGGCGAGAATGGAGGGGGCAATTCGGATCGGCAACGGCATGGTCGGGGAAACTCCAAAGTCATCTGACGCTTGATTATCACCGGATGGGAGGAACGGCAACGACGCGTCGCCAGCACTCCACCGCGGCAGGGGCTTGCCGGCTAGTTGCCGGGGGCGACCGGCGGCTGGAAGCGATGGTCGCGCCATTCCAGCAGGCGATAGGGGTTCTCGGTCAACTCGTGATCGTTGCCGAAGGCGACGGGGCCGACCGGTGTCTGCCATGTCGTTCCCACGAGCTTCGCGGCGACGGGGGTCTTTTCCGCCAGCGCTGCGGTGACGGCCTGGTCGGCGATCAGGGCAGCCGCCGCTGTCGGCAGGACGTAGCCTTCCGGCTCGACACCGGCGTCGCGCAAGGCTTTGGCAGCCTGTGCTGCCGGGGGAAGGCTGGCATAGTCCGGTATGGTCACGGCAAGCACGCCGTCGGCAAGCGGAATGGGCTGGTCGGCAGCCCGCATCGCATCGCCGCCCATAATCTGCAGGGCATCCTTGTCCGCTGCCGCATCGCGGGCGATGATTGCGACGTCACTGCGGTCTCCGCCGACAAGCAGGGCTGTGGCGCCAGCCTTTTTCAGGCGCCTGACGAGACTGATCTGCTGATCCTGACCCGGGCGAAGCGTGTCGTTGAAGACCGGTTTCAGGCCGTTTTCGTCAAGACCGGTGCGCACGGCATCGACGAGCTCCCGACCATGGATGGTGCCGTCATCGACCAGCGCCAGCGGCTGCGAGGCCCAGTTCTGCAGGATGACGCCGATTATCCGCTTTGCCTCAGCGCTGTCTGCCGGAGCGAGACGGAACAATGGCCAGCCGTTCTTCAGCGCATCTTCCATCAGGATATGCGAGCGTACGGACACGGTGATGGCCGGGATGCCGGCATCCTTCAAGCGCGGCAGGGCACCTTCCAGCGAATCGCTGCAGAGGAAGCCGATGGCGATTTGCACCTTGGCCTTGATCAGGGCGTCAGCGATGACCTGGCCGCTGTTCTCGGTGCAGGGTTCGTCAATGGTCGTCAGGGCGTCGTTGGCGGCCTGTGCCTGGAATTTTGCGCCGGCAATCATCTGGGCGCCGAGAGATGCGAAGGTGCCGTTCTGGGGCGCGACCAAGCCGATGGAAACGCCGGCCGCATGGCTGCTTTCCGCCGCAGACAGCAGCGCCAGGGCGAGCAGGGATCGACGCAGCCTGTTCATGAAAGGAAAATCCCGATTGTTTCTCCTGTTCTTTTATCGGACCACTCCCTGCCGTCAAAGAAAATCCGGTACAAGACGTGCTTTCGCCTGAGCATGGTGGAAAAGCTGGCGCGTGGGCTCCATATTGGCGATGCCAGCAGCAGAATGGGAGAGATCGCTTGGAACAGTCGTTGGATCCGGCCCATTTCAGAGATGCTATGAGCCGCTACGCCGGCCACGTGCAGCTGGTTGCGACCGTGCATGAGGGTGTCCGTCGCGGCGTGACGATCACGGCGGCATGCTCGGTCTCCGACAATCCGGCGACGGTGCTCGTCTGCCTCAACAGCGGCAATGCCAAGAACGACATCTTTCTCGCAAGCGGCATCTTTTCGCTGAACGCACTCGGCGCCCATCATCAGATGCTGGCCGATGCCTTCTCCGGCAAGACGCAGATGTCCACCGACGAGCGCTTTGCCACGGGCGATTTCGACACGCTGGCGACTGGTGCGCCCGTTCTGGTCGATGCCCTCGCTGCCTTCGATTGCAAGGTTGTCGATGTGACGCGCGGCACGACTCACAACGTCATCTTCGGGGAAGTGGTGGCTGTCCGTTTCAGTGAGCGACGCCCGGCTCTGCTTTACATGCACCGCGACTACCACGCCGTTGGCCGATAGATCTTCGTCCGGTGGGCGCGCGGGTTGACTCACGCCGGCCTGACTTTAACTTCGGCAATCGGCGCTTGATTGCCACGCATTCCACATCTTTGGTGGCGTCCGGGAGGACAGATGTCGATGCTTGCAGGAACTGACGTCCTCGATACAGCCGAAAGGTGGGCTGCTTCCGGCACGGCAGTGGCACTGGCGACGGTGACCGAGACATGGAGTTCGGCGCCGCTGCCGGTGGGAACACAGATGGTGATCTCCTCGGACGGTGCCACAGAGGGTACGCTCACGAACGGTTGCATCGAGAGCGACGTGGTTGCTGCAGCGCTCGAGGTCATCGCGGCCGGCGCCGGGAGGCTCATGGATTTCCGGGTGACGGACAAGATGGCCCGCGCTGCCGGCCTCTCCTGCGGTGGCAGGATCGAGGTCTACATCGAGAAGGTAGGCTGATGCGAATGGAAACGCTTAGCCAGCTATGTTCTTTGCGTCGTGACCGGCATGCCGCTGTTGTCGTCACCGATCTCGTGGACGGAACGAAGCGGCTTGTGGTCGAAGGCGAAGGGATCGAGGGCGCTCTTGGCGATGCGGTCACATCTGCATTCCGGAGCGGCAGATCGTCGAAGATTGCACTCGACGGAAGCCAGCTTTTCCTCAACGTCCATGTGCCAGAACCTAGGATCGTCGTCATCGGCGCGGTGCGGATAAGTCGGGCACTGGCGTCGATGGCGAGTGTGGCGGGATTCGATCTCACGATCATCGATCCCCGGATCGGCTTTTCGTCTGCCGATGGCTTCGAGTCGGCGCAGCTTATCGTCGGCTGGCCAAGGGAAAAGCTGGTGGTGGATCGCCACACCGCTGTGGTGGCGGTGGCGCATGAGCCTGATATCGACGACTACGCTATCGGCGCTGGGCTGCAAGCCGGGTGCTTCTATGTCGGTGCGCTGGGCAGTCGACGGAGCCATGCCGCGCGCCTGCTGCGTTTACAGGCCGAGGGGTTTGGCGATGAGGACCTTTCAAGGATACATGCTCCAATCGGGCTCGACATAGGGGCCGTGACCCCCGCCGAAATTGCCGTCGCTATCCTGGCCGAGATTATCCAGTCATGGCGTCGCCGGTCCCTGTCCTTGCCCGGGGATGCAGCCTGATGCCGGAGAAGATCGCGCGCTCTCCCGTTGCAATCGTGTTGCTGGCAGCCGGTAAAGCCAGCCGCATGGGTGGTCCGCACAAGCTGCTGGCAACATTCGATGGCATCTCGCTGGTGAGGATCATGGCAGAACGGGCTTGCGCAACCGGCGCGCCGGTCTTCGTTGTCACCGGGCACAGACATCCCGAAATAACGGCCTTACTGGCAGGGCTCCCAATCGAAAACGTCCACAATCCAGATTTCGAAAGCGGCATGGCCAGTTCTATCGTTGCCGGTTTCGGTGCCGCGTCGGCGTCGGGGAGCGTTGGCGTGCTGGTTATGCTGGCCGACATGCCCGCCGTCGAAACCTCCGATCTCATGGCGCTGATCGGCGCGTTCGAAGGGGCCGGGGGGCAAGCTGTCGTTCGCGCGGTCTCGGACGGAAAGCGTGGCAACCCGGTGATCCTGCCGGCCTCGCTGAGGCCGGCGATAATGGGGTTGGGGGGAGATGTCGGTGCACGCGGTATCATAGACGGATGCGGCCTGCCGGTTGTCGATGTCGAGATCGGCCATGCTGCGCATCTCGATGTCGATACGCCGGATGCCGTCCTTGCAGCCGGCGGCATCCTCAAGGAGTAAGATCTTGGATAATCTGGATATAGAGGAAATGTTTGCGGCACTTGGGCCGGTGACCATCAAGCGGATGTTCGGCGGCAAGGGCGTCTATCATCAGGGCCGGATCATCGCCCTGGATTTTCGCGACGAGATGCTGCTGAAGGCCGACGATGTCAGTTCGCCCGCTTTCGAATCTGCCGGCGCCAGGCGCTGGTCGTACGAGGGGAAGAAGGGCAAGCCGGTGTTCATGCCGTACTGGTCGATCCCGGAGGATGCGTTCGACGATCCCGATGTCATGGCAAAATGGGTGCGGCTTGCATACGAGGCGGCGCTGCGGACGGAGAAGTAACCGCTGAAGTCAGGGAAAGAGGTCAGTGTCGAGGTGGTCGATGGCAGCCCTGGTAAAGACAGAAAGCGGGCTTGGCAGCGCGTTGCGGCTGAACCATCCGAATTCGAATAATTTGTCCGGCTCCATCAGCGATGGCTCGCCGACAAAATCCGTGCAGACATAAATCAGCGA
The DNA here is from genome assembly GCF_019355815.1 of Rhizobium sp. B21/90. NCBI lineage: Bacteria > Pseudomonadati > Pseudomonadota > Alphaproteobacteria > Hyphomicrobiales > Rhizobiaceae > Rhizobium > Rhizobium sp. B21/90. The sequence continues at coordinate 2,134,259 of NZ_CP072162.1, forward strand.
CACCCAGTGCTGGCGGTCGGCCTCGATGATCTGTTCCGTCGTGCAGAGCAGGTCGATCTGTCCAATCTGGAGACCGGACTCTTCCCCTGCCTCGCGTCTGGCAGCAGAGGCGGAGGCTTCCATCAGGTCGACCTTGCCGCCGACGATGTTCCAAAATCCGGCTTCGGGCGCCTTTATCCGCTTATAGAGCAGAAGCTTGCCGTCACGAAGGATGGCAAGCCCGGTGCCCAGTCCCGGAAAATCGGTGCCCGGTGCAGTCATCAGACCTTAGCGGCAGTGACGATCAGCATGAAAGCAGGGATGTCGTCTCCGAAACCCAGCGGTGTCGGGCCGTCGTCCTGGTCGCGATGATAGCGGGCACGACGTTCGCGATTGTCATCGTTTGCCGGGTAAGGGCGGCCGGGATTGTTGCGAGAATTATTGTTCTGCGGCTTGTTAGTCTCGATCTTGCGCTCGTTCTTCACAACTTCGGCCTTTGGTACGGGTGCAACTTCGACGGGTTGAACGACAGTATCAACCACATCGATATCAGCTTTGTGAACGGGATGGCTCGGTGCAGAACGACCTCTGCCGCGACCGCGTTCCTTGTCTTTGTCGCGGCTGCTGCCACGGCGCGGACGTTCGGTTTCCTGGCTTTCATCTGCCGGCGGGAGAGCGTTCAGGTCGCCGTTAAGCCATTCGATCTTCTGATCGATCAGCTTCTCGATGGCATCGATATACTTCGTATCACGCTTGGTCACCAGCGTGAATGCTGCGCCCGAGCGGCCGGCACGTCCCGTGCGGCCGATGCGGTGGACATAGTCTTCCGAATGGATCGGAACGTCGAAATTGAAGACGTGGCCGACATCGGGCAGGTCGAGGCCGCGTGCGGCAACGTCGGATGCGACCAGCAGCTGGATCTGGCCATCACGGAAATTCTGCAGCATCGTCGTGCGCGAGCGCTGGTCCATATCGCCGTGCAGCGCGCCGACTGAAAATCCGTGGCGCTCGAGCGAGCGGAAGAGATCGGCGACGTCTACCTTGCGATTGCAGAAGATGATCGCGTTCTTGAGATCCGTCTGGGCGTTGATGAGGTCGCGGAGCGTCGCGCGCTTTTCGTAGTCCTTGCCGTGCGAGGCAACGAAACGCTGCGTCACTGTCTTTGCAGTCGAGGACGGCAGCGACACTTCGATGCGTTCCGGGTTCTGCAGGAAGCGGTCGGCCAGCTTCTGGATTTCCGGGGGCATGGTGGCCGAGAAGAACAGCGTCTGGCGGGTGAACGGGATCATCTTGACGATGCGCTCGATGTCCGGGATGAAGCCCATGTCGAGCATGCGGTCGGCTTCGTCGATAACCAGGATCTCGACGGCTGACATCAGCAGCTTGCCGCGTTCGCAATGGTCGAGCAGGCGGCCGGGCGTGCAGATCAGCACGTCGGCGCCGCGCTCGAGCTTCTTGTTCTGCTCTTCGAACGACACGCCGCCGATCAGCAGCGCAACGTTCAGCTTGTGGTTCTTGCCGTATTTTTCAAAGTTCTCAGCCACCTGGGCTGCCAGTTCGCGCGTCGGTTCGAGGATCAGCGTGCGCGGCATGCGCGCCCGGGCCCGACCCTTTTCGAGCATGGTCAGCATCGGCAGCACGAACGAGGCGGTCTTGCCGGTTCCGGTCTGCGCAATGCCGCAGATATCGCGGCGCTGCAGCGCAAACGGGATGGCGCCGGCCTGGATCGGAGTAGGGATGGTGTAGCCCGCGTCTGTGACAGCGGATAGGACTTTTTGGCTCAGGCCAAGGTCAGCAAATGTGGTCAAAGGGAAAACTGTTTCCGTTTCGGTTTGGTCGACCGCACGATGAGTCGACAGGCTGTATGCCGCAATGCAGCGCCACATAGTATCAAAACGCCCTGAAGTCAAGGAAATGAGGCAACGGGAGAGTGTTCCCGGCGCGCTGGGTTAAAAAATTCCGTCGCGCGGCGGCCTGTTGCATTGCTGTCATGATCATAGGGACAAAAGTGCCCCCCGCAAAGCGGTAAATTGCAAGGCTAGCTAATTGATATAGCTGGCGAGCTTGATGCCTGCATTGACGAAGTACATCGGGTCGACGGGACGCCCGTCCTCGCGGACTTCGTAGTGGAGATGGGTGCCGGTCGACCGTCCCGTGCTTCCGGCAAGGCCGAGTTGCTCGCCGGCCTTGACCGTATCGCCGGCCTGGACGGTAATTGCTGCCATATGACCGTAGCGTGTCGAAATGCCATCGCCATGGTCTATTTCCACCATGTTGCCATAGCCGCCGGCCCAGCCTGCCGAAACGACCTTGCCCGGCGCCGTCGCCTTGATGGCCTCGCCGGGATCGAAATGGAAATCCACACCGGGATGCAGCGCCAGCTTGCCGAAGAAGGGATCCTTGCGGTTGCCGAACGGGCTGGTGATCAGCTTGCCCTGTGCGGGGTTGCGGAAGGGCAGCTGTTCGACCGTTCCGCGCGCCGCTTCGAGCCGCGTCAGCGCCGTATCGAGATTTGCCAGCGACTGGTCGAACGGGTCGACGTTTTCCGGCGGCAGGAAGGGCCCTCCGACACCGCCATCTTCATCGATCGCGGCGGGGGACGCCGGAACTGTGACGCCCACCGTCTTGATGATCGACTGGATGTTGTCAGCCGTATCGTCGGCGCCATCGGTCAGCCGCTTGATGCGCTTCAGCTGGTCCTGCTCGATCTTCTTCAGCGAAAGGGTGACCTTGGAGAACACCCGGTCGGCGTGGTCCGCGACGGTTTCCTTGGCGGGCAGGTAGGCGAGCGTCGAGTTGTCAGGGGTGACTTCCGCCGGGCTACCCGCTTTCGCGAGTTCGAGGGCCTTTTGTCGGGCGTTCAATTCGGCATGATCTGCACCGGAGGCTGGCGGCTGCTTGTCGATAACGCCCGAACTCTCCGCGCGGTCGAGCAAGGCATCGAGCTTGCCGTGACGCGACGAGAGCGACATCTGCTGCTGCATCAGCTTGTCGACCTTCTGCTCGACTACCTGCTGGTCGAGCAACTGGCGTGAGGTGACGCGGTCGACCTGCGCCCTCAGGGCGGCAATTCGGTCTTCGTAATCGTATTGCATGCGCGCCTGGCGGGCCATCGTGGCGCCGATCAGATCATCGCGCAGGACGAGGTAGGAGGTTGCCAGCAGATAGCCGATGACGAGGATTGCAGCACATCCGATGGCGGATGCCGTCATCCATGGACGCAGCGTCATGTGCCGGACCTTGTCGCCGCTGGCGAGGATGATGACATGCTGCTGCCTGGCGCCGCCAAAAATCCTGTTCTGCTGCCCGTTTCCCACGGCGATTCTCCCACCGCAGCGTTTCTGCGCTGCAGGCAGGATTAGGCACGAGCATGGTTAACAAAGCCTTTCGGCAGGCCCGCCTGTGGCAAAATCGTTTGCAAAATCAACTACGGCTGGTGGAGGTCAGCGAGCGGTAGAAGGACGGCGTCAAGCCGGCCTCGGCACGGGCAATATCGTTGAAGGGCGCCTTCAGAGGACCCCTGAAATTGCTGCGGACGAGCGCTTGGAACGTTGCGACCGGATCGCGTTTCTCGCGGGCGCAGAGAAATCTGAACCACTTGGCGCCAACCGCGACGTGGCCTTTTTCATCCTCGTAGATGACATCGAGGACGGCTGCGCTTTCGTAGTCACCGGTTTCGCGCATCTTGGTCTGCAGCGCCGGCGTCACGTCGAGACCGCGTGCCTCGAGAATGAGCGGCACGACGGCCAGACGCGCCGTCAGGTCCGTGCGGGTAGCGTGGGCTGCTTGCCACAGGCCGTCATGGGCGGGCAGGTCGCCGTAGTCGGCGCCAAGCTGCTGTAATCTCTGGCGCACCAGCCGGAAATGCTTCGCCTCCTCGAATGCAACCTGCATCCAGCCATCGAAAAACGAGTTCGGGACCTTCTCGGTCGTAAAGCGGGCGACGATGTCGAGCGCGAGATCGACGGCATTCAATTCGATATGAGCGATGGCGTGGAGAAGGGCGATGCGGCCCTTTACACTGTGAAGGGATCGCTTTTCCATATTCTTCGGCGGGATCAATTCCGGCTTTGCCGGCCGTCCCGGGCGGTCCGGCAGCACAGGGTCGAGCGGTGAGCGCAGCGACAGGGTGCGTGCGAACCAGCGCCTGGCCGTCTCCTGTGCAAGTTCGGCTTTCCGCTCGACATCGCAGGCAGCGATGGCCGCGATCGCCCCGCCGCGAAGCGAGACGATGGCGGATTCGGAGACTGTCACGGCGTCGCGCTCAGAGCGCACGGACGGCCTCCAGGACCTCCTCGGCGTGACCGGGCACCTTGACCTTCTCCCAGATCCTGAGGATTCGGCCATCTGCACCAATCAGCACGGTGGTGCGCTCGACGCCCATGTATTTCTTGCCGTACATGCTCTTTTCCTTCGAGACACCATAGGCTTCCAGCGTGGATTTTTCCTCGTCGGCAGCGAGGATGACGCCAAGGGAATGTTTCTTGACGAACTTGTCGTGGCTCTTGACGGAATCCGGCGACATGCCAATTACCACTGCACCGGCTTTCTCGAATTCCGATGCGAGACCAGTGAAGGCTACTGATTCGGTGGTGCATCCCGACGTGTCGTCCTTAGGGTAGAAGAACAGTACGACAGGCTTGCCCTGAAACGCTGCAAGGGAGACGTTTCCGCCGCCGTCACGTGGAAGATCGAAAGCGGGCGCATTTGCGCCGACACTGAGTTCTGTCATGGGAAAACCTTTCTTTTGCCGGGATTTTGATGACTATACCGACTATGCCGATATAGTGAAATGTGCTTGGCGCCGCTCTTGCGGGCCGTCAACTGTAAAAACGCATGAGAGAAGGACGCGGTGGATTGATCCGGGGCGAAAAGTTGAAATTCCGCAAGAAGGATCTGGTTCCGCTCGATCAAATGCCGTCCTCGCAGGTCGACGATCCGATTATCGTCAATAGCCCGCGCCGCCGCCGTCGCCGCCGTGGACATGTCTGGCATGCGACCCGTATAACCGGCGTTTTTGCCATCTTCATCGCGCTGATTGCCGGTGCCGTTATCGCCAGCATCGAGAGCGGGATCTTCGACGAACCGCTCTCGGTCAAGGCCCAGGCCGCTCTCGATAACGCCATCGGACCCCGCTACAAGGCCGAGGTCGGTTCGACGGTGCTGCGGTTCACATCCGACATGCAACTCGCGCTCGAGGCGAGCGACGTCAATGTCGTCGACCAGGAAACCGGAAAGCACCTCTCGACCATGGGCGCCGTGCGCATGGTTCTCGATCCGTTTGCGCTCGTTCAGGGCCGAATCGCAATCGCAACCGTCCGGGCCAAGGGTATAGCTCTGGACACCGCGCTGCTGCCGCAGAGCGAGCCCATCGATGTCGCCAACCTCCGGGTAGACAGCATCCCGACCGCGCTGGAATCGGCATTTTCCAATCTCGATTTCCTGCAGCATTTCGTTGAACGCGGCGGTACGGATGCCGTCGAGATATCCGGCCTTGCCGTAAAGCTCGCAAGACAGGACGGTGGCACGCCGATTTCGCTGGTGATCGACCAGCTGGCGTTTTCACGTCCGACGCCCAACACGCTGCGCCTCAAAGGCCAGCTTTCGATCGACGGCTCAGTCGCGTCGCTGGATGTGAATGCCACGCAGGAGGCCGACCGGCCATCTTCGATGACGGCCGTCATCCGCCACCTCGATCTTGTGCCGCTGTCGATGGCTTATGATTCGAACGGGACGCCGCGTCAGGGCATCACCGGGTTTGCCGACGTCTCGCTGTCGTCCACCCGTGGCGCATCGGGTGTCGATCCCAAGCTGACAGCCGCCATCAAGGTGCTGCCCGGCACGCTCTTTATGGACCGCGATGCGCAGGAGATTTCCGGCGCGGATATCAATCTCAGCTACAATTCGGATCGCCAGGCGCTCGAGATCAACAAGTCGCTGGCGACGTTCCAATCGACGGTCGTGCCGTTTTTCGGTTCGGTCATCGACCTCGACCGGGTCGATCCGACCGCTGCCAAGGGTTTTGGCGTCGATTTCCGGATCGCCAACGCGACGGCAGCGACTTCTGAAGCCGGTGAAGCTCCGCTCAGCTTCGATGGCCATGCCAATGGCCGTTACATGACGGCCGACAAGGAGCTGAAACTCGACACCATCGGCATCACCACGCCGATGGGATCGCTGTTTGGCTCCTTGCGGCTGCGCATTGCGCCGGGTTCGCCGGAAATCAGCTTCGGCGCCCAGGCGGAGCAGCTGCAGGCCGCTGCCGTCAAACAGCTCTGGCCTTTCTGGATGTCGCCTAAAGCGCGCACCTGGGTACAGGGCAACCTGTTCGGTGGTGCCATGAGCAACGCCACGATTTCACTGTTTATTCCCGGAGGACGGCTCGCCCAGGCGGCGGCGACCGGTAATCTTCGTCTGGACGAAAACGAGATCCATCTGGCATTCGATATCAACGGCTCGCGCCTCAACGTGCCCGGTGACATTCCCCCAATCCGAGACATGACGGGTCACTTCGACCTCAAGGGTCCGGTCATTTCGGTCGATATCGTCAAGGGTACGTCGTATTTTCCGTCTGGCCGACAGGTCGCAGTCGGTCCGAGCACATTTTCCATTCCTGCGGTCTACGACAAGCCGCTGACCGCGAAGATGAAGCTGGCTCTTTCAGGCAATGGTGACGCAGTCGGCGAGCTGCTGACCTTCAAGCCCTTGAGCGTATTACAGCGCACCGAGTTCAAGCCCGAGGATTTCAGCGGCAAGATCGACGCGGATGTCGAGGCGACTCTTGGCCTGATCAACGATCAGGACCCGCCGCCACCAGTCTGGAAGGCCAGCCTGCAGCTCCACAAGGTCGACGTCCTGAAGGCCTTCGACGGTCGCAAGATCACCAATGTCGACGGTACCATCGATGCCGATCCGCAGGAGGTGCATCTCGCCGCAGACGCGCTCATCGACGGTATCCCGGCGCAAATCGACATGGTGGAGCCGACGGAAAAGGGATCGTCCATCAAGCGTGAGCGCGTTGTCGACGTGACGCTTTCCAATCAGCAGCGGGAGACCATCCTCCCGGGGCTCTCCGATTTCGTCGACGGGCCGCTGAAGGTGAAGGTTACCCGGATCGATGAAAACCGGCAGGACATCAAGATCGACCTGACCAAGGCAGCGCTCACCGTGCCATGGATCGGCTGGTCGAAGGGAAGCGGTATTGCTGCCAATGCCGAGTTCGAGGCATCGGGGCCGGCCGACCAGCCATCGTTGAAGAACTTCACGCTCAAGGGTGATGGCTTCGGAGCGACCGGCTCCATCCAGATCGGCAAGTCCGGATTGTCATCCGCCGATTTCTCGAGCATCAAGCTATCGTCGGTCGACGACTTCGCCTTGTCGATCAAGCGAACCAAGGGCGCCTACGACGTCAGGGTCGATGGCAACGCCGCCGATATCAGGCCGATCTTGGCGCGGCTGAAGGCGCCTAGCAAGGGCGACGACGGCGGCAGCGACAAGACGGATGCGACGATCCGCGCCAAGCTCGACAAGATCATCGGCTTCAACGACGAGACGATCAGGAATGTCAGCCTTGTCTATGCGCTTAACAACGGCAAGGCGACGCAGGCCGACTTTTCAGGCGTGACCCGCACCGGGCAGGCTGTCGTCACCGAAATGACCAAGGGCGGGCAGGGTGGCACGTTCCATGTCACCAGCAGCGACGCCGGCTCGGTGGCACGGTTCGTTGATGTCTACGGCCATCTGAGAGGCGGCTTGCTCAATCTCAACCTTCGCGCCGACGGCGACGACAGCTGGGACGGGTCCATCGATATCAGGCGTTTTTCCATCGTCAACGAGAAGAAGCTGCAATCCATCGTTACCACGCCGGCGGGACGGGACGGCGAAAGCCTGAACTCCGCCGTCAAGCACGATATCGACACCAGCGCGCAGAATTTCCAGCGTGGCTTTGCCCACCTGTCGATCCGCAAGGGCGTGGTGTCCGTCGAGAACGGCGTCGTGCGCGGCGATCAGGTTGGGGCGACGTTCCAGGGAACGATCAAGGATGCCAAGGGCAATACCGACATGACCGGCACGTTCATGCCCGCCTACGGCTTGAACCGGCTGTTTGCCGAGGTGCCGATCGTCGGCTTCCTGCTTGGCAACGGCACCGACCGAGGCCTGATCGGCATCACCTTCAAGCTGACGGGCCCATTCGATTCGCCCAACCTGGTGATCAACCCGCTCTCGGTCATCGCCCCCGGCATCTTCCGGCAGATTTTCGAGTTCTAGCGGAGACAAAAAGGCCGGCACGATGGCCGGCCTGATCGCTATGATTTTAGTGCCTCAACCCTGCGGGCGGATCAGCATGTGCTTCTTCTTGCCGAGCGACAACTTGATGATCCCGTCGGCGGTGACGTTGCCGGTTCCGATCGCCTGACGCTCGTCGGTCACCTGCTGGTCGTTGATGCGTACCGCGCCACCCTGCACATGACGGCGTGCTTCACCGTTGGATGTCGCAAGGCCCGCCCGTACGATCAGCGACAACAGGCCGATGCCAGCCTCCAGATCACCTAAGGGCACGTCGATCGATGGCAGGTTCTCGGCGATGCCGCCTTCCTCGAAGGTCTTGCGCGCCGTTTCGGCCGCCTGTTCGGCAGCGGCGCGGCCGTGCAGCAGGGCGGTCACCTCGGTTGCAAGGATCTTCTTGACGTCGTTGAGCTCAGCGCCGCCGAGTGTGGCGAGGCGGGAAACCTCGTCCATCGGCAGGGTCGTGTAGAGTTTCAGGAAGCGTGCGACGTCGGCATCCTCGGTATTGCGCCAGTACTGCCAGAAATCGTAGGCCGACAGCATGTCGGCATTGAGCCAGATCGCACCATTCGCCGACTTACCCATCTTTGCGCCCGAGGAGGTCGTCAGCAGCGGCGAGGTCAGGGCGTAGAGCTGCGGTGTCCCCATGCGGTGACCGAGATCGATGCCGTTGACGATATTGCCCCATTGATCGGAGCCGCCCATCTGCAGCCGGCAGTCGTAGCGCTTGGCCAGCTCGACGAAGTCGTAGGCCTGCAGGATCATGTAGTTGAACTCGAGGAACGACAGCGACTGCTCGCGCTCCAGCCGGGTCTTGACGCTATCGAAGGCGAGCATGCGGTTGACCGAGAAATGCCGGCCGACATCGCGCAGGAATTCGAGGTAGTTCAGCGACCGCAGCCATTCGGCATTGTTGATCATCATGGCATCGTTGTTGCCGTTGCCGTAGTTGAGGTAGTTGGAGAAAACCTGCTTGATCGAGGCGATGTTGCCTTCGATCGTGTCCACCGTCATCAGCTGGCGCGATTCTTCCTTGAAGGAGGGATCGCCGACCATGCCGGTGCCGCCGCCCATCAGCGAGATGGCGCGGTGCCCGGTCGCCTGCAGCCAATGCAGCATCATGATCTGGATCAGCGATCCCGCATGCAGGCTGGGGGCTGTCGGATCGAAGCCGATATAGGCCGTCACGGTTTCCTTGGCGAACAGCGTATCCAGGCCGGCCTCATCTGAAACCTGGTGGATGAAGCCTCGCTCTTGAAGAGTGTGCAGGAAATCGGATTTGAATTCGGCCATGATAGGGTCTCTCGAATGCGCCGCCCTAGGCGTGCACAGGGGCAAAATCGCTGTTGTTGAACCGTCGCGGCGCGTTTAGCACTGTTTTCGCGAAAGTGCACTATTGCGGCGGCAATGTTTTGCGCGGGCTGTTTTGCGAGGAGTCATGACGAAGATAAGAACGGCAATAGGGCTGATGAGCGGCACGTCGATGGACGGGATCGATATCGCCTTGCTGCACACCGACGGACGAGAGGTCGTGGAGCGCGGGGCGAGCCTCTATATTCCGTACGACGACGAACTGCGCGGCCGCTGGAAACAGGCGCTGGAGACGGCAAAGGTCATCAGGGATCGACGGGAACGGCCGGGCAATCTCAGTGCTGCCGAACAGGCGCTGACGCTGTGCCATGCGGCGGCCGTCAAATCCTTCCTGATGCGCAACGGCCTGTCGCCCACCGACATCGACGTCATAGGCTTTCACGGCCAGACAGTGCTGCATCGCCCGGACGAGGGGCTGACGGTTCAGATCGGCGACGGACCGTTGCTGGCTGCGGAGACTGGCATCGATGTCGTCTACGATATGCGTGCCAACGACATGGTTGCAGGTGGACAGGGCGCGCCGCTGATCCCGATCTACCATGCGGCGCTGTCGGCCAACCTGCCGCCGGAATTCGCAGTACCGGTGGTGTTCGTCAATATCGGCGGTATTTCCAACCTCACCTACATTGCCGAGAACGGCGCGCTTTCCGCCTTCGACAGCGGTCCCGGCAACATGCTGATCGACCAGTGGATCGAGGCCCATACCGGCAAGGCCTACGACCGCAATGGCGAGACCGCCGCTAGGGGCACGGTGTCTCCGCCGCTGGTGCGCCGCTATCTCGAAAGCCCGTTCTTTTCCGCCAATATCCGCCGGTCGCTCGACCGCAGCGACTTCCTGCCGCCGGTCAAGGGCGAAGTCTCGCTTGCCGATGGCGCGCGGACACTGGCGCATGTCACGGCTGCGTCCATCCTTAAGCTCGCGGGCTATCTGCCGCAGCCGCCGAAAACCTATGTCGTCTGCGGTGGCGGTCGGCTGAACCCGGTAATCATGGCCGAGTTTTCCGAACTGGCGGAAGAGCAAGGCGCCCGTGTCGTTGCTGCTGAAGCGGCCGGCTTCGATGGTGGCAGCATGGAGGCGGAAGCCTGGGCCTACCTCGCGGTCCGCTCGCTGGAGGGATTGCCGCTGACCTATCCGGGAACCACGGGTGTCAGCGTCCCGGTGACCGGTGGTATACTGGCACGCCACGGGTGATCGTATGGCGTGCGGCATGACAGTTCTCCACCATTTTCTCAGCGTCTAAGCACATGAAAATGAAACGGGAAATCCGTGTGTCATCGGATTGCCATACCGCAAGCGGTAGTAACGTTCTACGCGGATTGGAGCAATCACACCGCGGCAAGGCGTACATGCGAGGCAGAAATATGAAAACCCGGTTCTCTTTATCCACCCTGGCCCTTGGCCTTTTGCTCACCGGCGCGGCATCGGCAGAACAGCCCGGTCCGCCCGACACCGCCGTCGGTCGCCTCACGGCACTGGCCATCGTCAACGCGCTGAACGCGGACCTGCTCAGCCATGATAGCGCCACGCTGACGCTCGATCGCTGGTGCGCCACCCACAAGCTTGCGCCAACGCCGAAAGTTGTCGCGCATCTCGAGCCGGGGGCCGAAAAGCCGGCCGATGCAGGGGTTCGCAAACTCCTGGGCGTGACCGATGCCGAGCCCGTCAAGTATCGCCGGGTCAAGCTGATGTGCGGCGACCATATCCTGTCCGAAGCCGACAACTGGTACGTTCCGTCGCGTTTGACGGAGAGCATGAATCACGTTCTGGAAACGACGGATACGGCATTCGGACGCGCGGTGCAGGAATTGCATTTTCAAAGGCACACCGTTTCAGCCGAACTGCTCTGGCAACCGCTGCCAGCCGATTGGGACATGGGCGGTGCGCTGCCGCCTTCGACCAGCGGTAACCTCGCCATACCTGAGTTCGTCCTCCAGCACCGCGCGTATCTGACCCGTGGGGACGGCGTTCCGTTCAGTGTCGTGGTCGAGAGCTACACGCGCGAAGTGCTTTCGTTCCCGTGGCCGACGATCGGTCGGTAGGTTCCGGGAAGGTCAATCTGGCGTCCTCGAAAAACGAACAAAGCCGCCGGATTGCTTCGGCGGCTTTGTTAATTTCGGCTTTGGAAACTAGCGGATGCGCTTGGCAGCGGGTTCCGGCACGAGTTCGCCGTTGAGGCGCCGGTCGAGGTAATCCTCGCATTCGCCCATCAGCGTATCGACCTGGCCACTGAAGAAGTGGTTGGCGCCCGGCACGACCTTGTGGGTGATCAGGATGCCCTTCTGCGACTTCAGCTTGTCGACCAGCACGTTGACGTCCTTCTCCGGGGCTACCTTGTCGGCATCGCCGTTGATGATCAGGCCGGACGACGGGCAGGGGGCGAGGAAGGAGAAATCATAGGTGTTCGGCTGCGGTGCGATCGACATGAAGCCTTCGATTTCCGGGCGGCGCATCAAAAGCTGCATGCCGATCCAAGACCCGAAGGAATAGCCGGCGATCCAGCAGCTTTTCGAATCGGGGTGCAGGCTCTGCACCCAGTCCAGCGCCGAGGCTGCATCCGACAGCTCACCGCCGCCGTGGTCGAATTCGCCCTGGCTGCGGCCAATACTGCGGAAATTGAAGCGCAAGGTGGTGAAACCGCGCTTCTGGAACATGTAGAACAGCTGGTAGACGATCTGGTTGTTCATCGTTCCGCCGAACTGCGGATGCGGATGAAGCACGAGAGCGATCGGCGCGCTTTTTTCCTTGGAGGGCTGATAGCGGCCCTCAAGGCGGCCAGCCGGGCCGTTGAAAATGACTTCGGGCATCGATACTCCGTACCTGATTTTCGGCGTTGACAAGATGCATTAGGCAGCAAGTTGACTTGACGAACGCGCTCATCTTTTCTAGAACGCAGTTTAGAACAATTCGAAACTCTGCATGATCTTCCACGCGTTGTGGAGGTGTCATAAGGCAAGCCCGCCGGCAATTACAAGAAAAATGAGCCGGCGCCGGTAATCCGCATCGCTGAGGCAGGAAAAGCAGGTCATGGCGGCATCACGCCTCTATCTTGACTGGAATGCAACCGCCCCGCTCCATCCGGCGGCGCGGGAGGCGATGCTGCATGGACTCGATCTTTTCGGCAACCCGAACTCCGTTCATGGCGAAGGGCGCGCCACGCGCGCCGCCATCGAGGCCGCCCGACGCGACGTGGCAGTCCTGACCGGCGCTGACCCAGCGCATGTGGTTTTCACCAGCGGCGCCACCGAGGCTGCCAATATGGTGCTGACGCCTGAGTTTCGCATGGGCCGCACGCCGCTTGCCGTTGGCCACCTCTACGTCTCGGCCATTGAGCATCCGGCATTGCGCGAAGGCGGGCGGTTTGCAAAGGACCGGGTCAGCGAAATTCCCGTGACGTTCGATGGCGTCGTCGATCTCGTCGCGCTGGAGACGATGCTGTCCAGCCATGACAAGGCGCAAGGCCTGCCGATGGTCGCCATCATGCTCGCCAATAACGAGACAGGCATCCTTCAGCCGGTCCGGGCGGCAGCAGAGATTGTGCACCGCCACGGCGGCACCTTCGTCGTCGACGCTGTCCAGGGTGCCGGTCGGGTGAAGACCGACATCAACGAGATCGGCGCGGATTTTATGATCGTCTCGTCGCACAAGATCGGTGGTCCCAAAGGCGCAGGCGCGCTTGTGTCGCGAGGTGAGATCATGATGCCTAAGCCGCTGATCCATGGCGGTGGCCAGGAGAAGGGTCACAGGTCGGGGACGGAGAATTCGCTGGCGGTGATCGGCTTCGGTGCCGCTGCCGCTGCGGCCACCGCTGAATTCCAGTTGCGAAATGCGGCCGTTCTGGCATTGCGCGACCGTATGGAAGCCGGCATGCGAGATGCGGCACCTGACGTCATCATTCACGGCGAGGGCCAGCTGCGTGTGCCGAACACGACATTCTTCACGCTGCCCGGGCTGAAGGCTGAAACCGGGCAGATTGCCTTTGATCTCGAGGGCGTTGCGCTCTCGGCGGGCTCTGCCTGCTCGGCGGGTAAGCTGGGCGAGAGCCATGTGCTGGTGGCGATGGGTCGCGATCCACGTCTCGGCGCATTGCGTATATCGCTTGGCTTCGACACGAAGAATGAGGACATCGACCGGGTGCTCGCAGCTTTTGCGAAAATTGCCGGGAGGCGAAGGCTTTCCGGGGTTGCGGCTTGACCGCATTTTGAATTTTGCGGAAACGCAAGTTTACGCTTGCCAATCGGGGTGAAAAAATCCCATTGGCCACCTACATAGTGGCAAATGAAAATTTGCTAAACCGTTGACAAGCTGCCGGACCTTGTATCCGGCGAGATTGGAGAACGACATGGCTGCCGTCCAGGAAACGATCGATCAGGTGCGCCTGATTGATGTGGACCAATACAAGTATGGTTTCGAGACCATCATCGAAATGGACAAGGCACCCAAGGGCCTTTCCGAAGAGATTATCCATTTCATTTCTGCCAAGAAGCAGGAACCGGAATGGATGCTCGAATGGCGTCTCGATGCCTATCGTCGCTGGTTGACGATGGAGGAGCCGACGTGGGCCCGCGTCGACTATCCTAAGATCGATTTCAACGACATCTACTACTATGCCGCGCCGAAGAGCACGCCAGGACCGAAGTCTATCGACGATGTCGACCCTGAGTTGCTGAAGGTCTACGAGAAGCTTGGCATCCCGCTGCGCGAGCAGGAGATCCTTGCTGGCGTCCAGACGTCGCGGATCGCCGTCGATGCCGTGTTCGACAGCGTATCGGTCGTTACCACGTTCAAGGAAGAGCTGAAGAAGGCCGGTGTGATTTTCATGTCGATCTCGGAGGCCATCCGCGAGCATCCGGATCTCATCAAGCAGTATCTCGGTACCGTCGTGCCGACCACCGACAACTATTATGCGACGCTCAATGCGGCGGTATTCACAGACGGCTCGTTCGTGTTCATTCCGAAGGGCGTTCGCTGCCCGATGGAGCTGTCGACCTATTTCCGCATCAACGAGAAGGGCACCGGCCAGTTCGAGCGGACGCTGATCATTGCCGAAGAGGGGGCTTACGTGTCCTACCTCGAAGGCTGCACGGCACCGCAGCGCGACGAAAACCAGCTACATGCGGCTGTCGTCGAGCTGGTGGCGCTGGACGATGCGCAGATCAAGTACTCCACTGTCCAGAATTGGTATCCGGGCGACAAGGACGGCAAGGGCGGCATCTACAACTTCGTCACCAAGCGCGGCGATTGCCGCGGCGCACGATCCAAGATCTCCTGGACGCAGGTCGAGACAGGTTCCGCCATCACCTGGAAGTATCCGTCCTGCATTCTGCGCGGAGACGACAGCCGTGGCGAGTTCTATTCGATTGCGGTCTCCAACGGTCACCAGCAGATCGACAGCGGCACCAAGATGATCCATCTCGGCAAGAACACGTCGAGCCGCATCGTGTCCAAGGGCATTGCTGCCGGTGTCTCGCAGAACACATATCGCGGCCAGGTCTCGGCACACCGCAAGGCGACCAACGCCCGCAACTTCACCCAGTGCGACTCGCTCTTGATCGGCGATCGCTGCGGCGCGCACACCGTTCCCTATATCGAGGCGAAGAATTCCTCGGCGCAGTTCGAGCATGAAGCGACGACCTCGAAGATCTCCGAGGACCAGCTGTTCTACTGCCTGCAGCGCGGTATCCCGACCGAAGAGGCCATCGCCCTGATCGTCAACGGCTTCGTCAAGGAAGTCCTGCAGGAACTGCCGATGGAATTTGCGATCGAAGCGCAGAAGCTGATCTCGATTTCACTTGAGGGCAGTGTGGGCTGATATGAAATCGACACGGCCGGGAAACGCAGGGCAGTCGTTCACCGACCAACGCTCTGCAGCCAAGGCCCCACCCCGCAAGTATCGTTACCTTGCGGATCGGATGGGGCGGTTCTCGATCGTCGTCGACGCATTGCTCGGAGCGGATATTTGGCTTTTTTTGGCCAGCATTTTCTTCCGGCTGATTGTTCTGCTGCTTAAGGTCCTGGCACCCTGAGCGTGCGTAAATTCTGACTGCAGCGCTGCAAAGCGCGCAACGCAAACTTTGAAGATGGATTACAGACATGCTTGAAATCAGAAACCTCCACGCCCGCATCGCCGAAGACGGCACCGAGATCATTCGTGGCCTCAACCTGACGGTGAAGGCCGGCGAAGTCGCTGCCATCATGGGGCCGAACGGCTCCGGCAAGTCGACCTTGTCCTACATACTCTCCGGTCGCAGCGACTATGAAGTCACCGAGGGCGAGATCCTTTATAACGGTGAAAGTATCCTGGAACTCGACGCTGCCGAACGCGCGTCGAAGGGGATTTTCCTTGCGTTTCAGTATCCGGTCGAAATCCCGGGCGTGGCCACCATGCAGTTTCTCAAGGTGGCGATGAACGAACAGCGCAAGGCGCGCGGCGAGGAAGAGCTGAAGACGCCGGATTTCATGCGCCTCGTCAAGGAATCTGCAGCCAAGCTTCAGATCGATACCGCGATGCTGAAGCGGCCGCTGAACGTCGGCTTTTCCGGCGGTGAGAAGAAGCGCGCCGAGATCCTGCAGATGGCGCTGCTGCAGCCAAAACTCTGCATCCTCGACGAGACGGACTCGGGCCTCGACATTGACGCCCTGAAGATCGTTGCCGATGGCGTCAACGCGCTGCGGTCTCCGGATCGCGCCACCATCGTCATCACTCACTACCAGCGCTTGCTGGATTACATCGTGCCTGACACGGTCCATGTTCTCTACAAGGGCCAGATCATCAAGACCGGCGACAAGACGCTGGCACACGATCTCGAAGCCAATGGCTACGCCGATATCATTGGCGCTGCAGCCTGATAGGGCGGAAAGGACGACGTCCATGAACATGCAGACGACGACCCGCCTGACGGCAGCCGAATTGGCGCTGATCGAGGCCTACAACACGCAACTCGGCGAACTGCCGGGCAATGGCGACGTTTTCGCGCTGCGCGACCGGTTGCTGGACGAGCTGAAGACGGCCGGCCTGCCGACGCGCCGCGTCGAGGCGTGGCATTACACCGATCTGAAAAACCTCTTGCGCTCGGTACCGGAGGCTGCGACGTCCGGCCGCGTCGAGGAGCTGGAACCGCTTGTGCCTGGTTCGGCGGTTCTCACCGTCTCGCAAGGCCTGAGCGGTACCCTCTCGGCGCCTGCCGGCGTGACCGTGCAGCCCTATGCCGATAGTCTGATCGACGGCAGCGCGACCGCTGGCCTTGATGCGCTCGACAGGGACGATGCCATCGGCCGTATCAACGGCAGTTTTGTGCGCGACGGCTATGTCGTTGACATTGCGGCGGAGACGAAGCTCGAGGCGCCGCTTGAAATCCAGTTTATCCATGCCGGCGGACAGATGCACAGCCGCTTGCCGGTAACATTCGGTGCCCGCTCCTGTGTGACATTGATCGAGCGTCACCGTGCGGTGACTGCGGATGCCGCGCTTGTCTCGGCAGTCAGCGAAGTCCGCATCGGCGAAGGCGCCGAGGTTACCTGGGTCATCCTGCAGGAGCAGGGCGCTGACGATACCCATCTCGGCCAGATCCGTATCGATCTCGGCAAGGATGCAAAGCTGACGCTGTTTGTCGTCAATGCCGGCGGCAAGCTTGTGCGCCAGGAGCTGCACATCGCTGTCACAGGCGAGGGTGCGGACCTGCAGCTGCGCGGCGTTAACCTCCTCGGCGGAGAGACCCATACGGACGTCACCATGACGCTCGGCCATAACGTGCCGAATACGACGTCGAAGGAAATCATCCGCAACGTTGTGTTCGACAGGGCTCGCGGTGTCTTCCAGGGCATGATCCGTGTTGCTCTCGATGCCCAGAAGACCGATGCCAAGATGTCGTGCAACACGCTGTTGTTGTCCGACGACGGCGACTTCTCGGCAAAGCCGGAGCTGGAGATCTTTGCCGACGACGTCCAGTGCGGCCACGGCGCGACCGTCATCGATATCAACGACACCCATCTCTACTACCTGATGGCCCGCGGTATTCCCGCCAGCAAGGCACGGGCGATGCTCGTCAGCGCCTTCGTCATCGAGGTGGTCGAGGAACTTGAAAACGAAGCCCTGGTCGGGGCGCTGAAGGGCATCATCTCGACCTGGCTCGAAAAGCACGCCTGATTGGATCCCATGATGGACAAGATCACCACTGCCACCACTTATGACGTCGAGGCCATCAGACGGGATTTTCCGATCCTGTCGAAACAGGTCTACGGCAAGCCGCTCGTCTATCTCGACAACGGTGCCTCGGCGCAAAAACCGCAGGTGGTGATCGATGCCATTTCGAATGCCTATTCCAACGAATATGCGAACGTCCATCGCGGGCTCCACTACCTCTCGAATGCCGCTACGGAAGCCTACGAGGCGTCGCGTGAAAAAGTGCGACGGTTTCTGAATGCACCCGGTATCGACGATATCGTCTTCACCAAAAATGCCACGGAGGCGATCAACACTGTCGCCTATGGCTGGGGAATGCCGCATATCGGTGAAGGCGACGAGATCGTGCTGACGATCCTTGAGCATCACTCGAACATCGTGCCGTGGCACTTCATCCGGGAACGGCAGGGCGCCAAGCTCGTCTGGGTACCGGTCGACGACGAGGGTGCGTTTCATATCGAGGATTTCGAGAGAAGCCTGACGGAGCGAACCAAGCTCGTCGCCATCACCCATATGTCGAACGCACTCGGTACCGTGCTGCCGGTCAAGGAAATTTGCCGGATCGCCCACGCGCGCGGCATCCCCGTGCTTGTCGACGGTAGCCAGGGCGCGGTGCATCTGCCGGTCGACGTGCAGGACATGGATTGTGACTGGTACGTGGTAACGGGTCACAAGCTGTACGGCCCCTCCGGTATCGGCGTGCTTTACGGCAAGCAGTCGCGCCTGCGCGAGATGCGGCCATTCCAGGGTGGCGGCGAGATGATCATCGACGTCGGCGAGGAGGCGGTGACCTACAACGACCCGCCCCACCGGTTCGAGGCAGGCACCCCGCCGATCGTCCAGGCAATCGGGCTCGGCTACGCGCTTGATTACATGGACAGCATCGGACGCGAAGCCATTGCCCGCCATGAGGCCGATCTTACCGCCTATGCATCCGAACGCCTGCGCGCCATCAATTCACTGCGGATCTTCGGCAATGCACCCGGCAAGGGAGCTATCTTCTCGTTCGAACTGGCCGGCATCCATGCTCACGACGTATCGATGGTGATCGACCGGCAGGGCGTCGCCGTCAGGGCAGGGACCCATTGTGCCCAGCCGCTCTTGAAACGTTTTGGCGTCACCTCCACATGCCGTGCATCGTTCGGCATGTACAATACCCGCGCAGAAGTCGACGCATTGGCCGATGCGCTCGATCATGCACGAAAATTCTTTGCCTAGAGCATTTCTGCCGTTCATCTATACACAGAAGTGCTCTATCTCTCTGTTTTTACGCATTTCCGGATGTAAAGCCGCTACGTACATTTGCCGGAACTGCTCTAAGGAGTGCCCGAGATGAGCCTGGATAACAGCGAACAGACGACCGACGTGCGCGAAGGCATCGTCCACTCCAGCATTCCGGCCGACGAGCTGGCGCGCCTGAGCGATGATGTTATTGCGGCCCTGAAGACGGTTTACGATCCGGAAATCCCGGCTGATATCTTCGAACTCGGCCTGATCTACAAGATCGACATAGAGGACGACCGGATGGTGAAGATCATGATGACTCTGACCGCTCCCGGCTGCCCGGTTGCCGGCGAAATGCCCGGCTGGGTCGAGAACGCCGTGGGTGCGGTGGAAGGCATTTCCGGCGTCGAAGTCGGCATGACCTTCGACCCGCCATGGACGCCCGCCCGGATGTCGGAAGAAGCGCAGGTTTCCGTCGGCTGGTATTGATCTTGCCGTAAAACCCCTCATCAGGTAATTTCGACCAGGAGGTTCAGAAATGTCTGGTCATAAGGTTGTTGCAATCGATGTTTCGCCCGAGATGCAATCCATAGTTCAGGATGCCGTCGACTCCGGCGAATATGTTTCGGTTTCGGACGTATTCGAAGCTGCATTGAATGATTGGCAGGCACGTCGCAACGGGCACGATCTCACAGATACGAAGCTCGGCGAACTTTGGGACGCTGGGATTGCCAGCGGCCATCCGACAGATGGCGAAAAGGCGTTTTCCCGTACACGTGCTGAATTGGTAACGCGTCTCGCCGCGAGCCGTTCGTGAGTTTCTGGGTCCGTCCTCTGGCGGAGGCGGATATCATGGGAATAGCTTTATACATTGGCGAGCGAAATCCAGCCGCAGCGCTGAAGTGGTATGACGGGATCTACCGTAAATTCAGACAATTGGGCGCGATGCCGGGTACAGGCGTGGCTAGAGACGAACTACGAGAGGGCTTAAGACTGTCAGCAGTTGGTCGATACCTCATTCTTTACCGTGAAGATGTCGATGGTGTGGAAATCGTCCGGGTGGTGCACGGTGCGCGCGACTTGCCGAAGCTGGTTTAGCTATTGATCCAAGCATGGCGTGGTATTACATCTTGGAAGACGAAGCACCGGGCCTTGAACCCGGTTGCCACAGGAGACTAGGCCGATGGGCTTTGCAGTTATGACCATGACCGAAAGCGCGGCGGATCGCGTCAAGGCGATTGTCGGGAATTCCGGGCCGGATGCCAAGGGCGTTCGCGTCGGCATCAAGAAGGGTGGCTGCGCCGGGATGGAATACACCATCGACATGGTGACCGAAGCCAATCCCAAGGATGATCTGATTGAGCGCGACGGGGCCAAGGTCTGGATCGAGCCGTCTGCTGTACTCTTTCTGCTCGGAACCGAGATGGGTTTCGAAACGACGACGCTGCGCTCCGGCTTCATCTTTACCAATCCCAACCAGACCTCCGCCTGCGGCTGTGGCGAATCGGTCGAACTCAAGCCTGCGGATCTCGCAGCGCTCGCCTCCCAGCGCGAGGCGTCTGTTGCAGCCATTTAATCTCTTATTGCCGCCGTTGGACAAAGGCCGCCGTCTCGGGCGGCCTTTGCTTTTCTTGCTCCGTTCGCTGCTGCCGGCAGGACCGGTGATGTAGCATGTGGCTGATACTGTTTCTGAAGGGCGCGCTGCTCGGGATCATCATCACCGCGCCGCCGGGGCCGATTGGTACCTTGTGCATCAACCGCACGCTGGAACGCGGTTTCTGGGCCGGCGCTGCATTGGGCCTCGGGACGGCGCTCGGCGATGCGAGCTACGCCCTGGTTGCCGTTGGCGGGCTGGCTATATTTGCAGACGTGCTCGCGAAGATCGCTTTGCCGCTGGCATTCTGTGGCGGGCTGCTGCTGATCTGGCTCGGCTACAAGAGCCTCGACCGCGACCCGATTGCGGCTGCGGATATCGGCGCCGCCGATCTTTTTCGAACGACCGTCGCGACATTCTTCCTGACCATTTCCAATCCGGCGACGATCATTTCCTTCGGTGCACTTTTTGCAGCCTTCGGTCTTGCCCATGAGAGCAGCGCTGCGAGTGCAGCGTTTATCGTCGGGGGAGCGTTTACCGGCTCGGTCGCCTGGTGGCTGTTCCTCAGCGGCGCGGTTCGTCTGGCGCGCGACCGGCTGTCGGACCAGTTTGCCGACAAGGTCGGGCGGGTCTCGGCCTACCTGCTGATCGGCTTCGGTGCTCTGGCGCTTTGCGTTGCGAGCTACAAGTTCTTCGCTTGAAAAATGGCCCCGGTTCGATCCGGGGCCATCTGTCTTTATTCTGCTGCTTCGGCGTAGTCCTCGACGGGCGGGCATGTGCAGATGAGGTTGCGGTCGCCGTAGACGTTGTCGACGCGGTTGACCGGTGACCAGTATTTGTCCACGCGGAAGGCGCCGGGCGGATAGCAGGCCTGATCGCGGGAATAGGGCCGATTCCATTCGCCGACGAGGTCTTCGACCGTGTGCGGCGCATTTTTCAACGGGTTGTTAGTCCTGTCCATCCGGCCGTCCTCGATGGCGCGGGCCTCGTCGCGAATGGCGAGCATGGCTGCACAGAAGCGGTCGAGTTCGGCCTTGGTTTCCGACTCGGTCGGCTCAATCATCAACGTGCCGGCCACCGGCCAGCTCATCGTTGGGGCATGGAAGCCGCAATCGATCAGCCGCTTGGCGACATCGTCGACGGTCACGCCGGCGCTGTCGACCAGCGGCCGCGTGTCGATGATGCATTCATGCGCCACACGACCGGCCTTCGATGTGTAGAGCACCGGATAGGCGTCCTTCAGTCGCGCCGCGATGTAGTTGGCGTTGAGGATCGCCACTTTCGTTGCCTGCGTCAGGCCTTCGCCGCCCATCATCAGGCAATAGCTCCAGGAGATCGGCAGGATCGAGGCAGAGCCGAAAGCTGCAGCAGAGACAGCGCCGGGGCGACCGTCCGTCTGCGGATGGCCCGGCAGGTAGGCTGCCAGATGCGCCTTGACGCCGATCGGACCCATGCCGGGACCGCCACCGCCATGCGGGATGCAGAAGGTCTTGTGCAGGTTCAGGTGACTGACGTCGGAACCGATATCGCCGGGTCGGGACAGACCGACCATAGCGTTCATGTTGGCGCCGTCGAGATAGACCTGGCCACCGTGCTTGTGGACGAGTTCGCAGATCTCCTTCACCGTCTCCTCGAACACGCCGTGGGTCGAGGGATAGGTGATCATGCAGCAGGAGAGATTTGCCGCATGCTGCTCTGCCTTGGCGCGGAAATCATCCATGTCGATATCGCCGTCGTCCCCGACCTTGACGATCACCACCTTCATGCCGGCCATCTGTGCCGAGGCCGGATTGGTGCCGTGGGCAGAGGTGGGGATCAGGCAGACGTCGCGGTGATCGTCGCCGTTGGCACGGTGGTAGTTACGGATGGTCAGGAGACCGGCATATTCCCCTTGCGCCCCGGAGTTCGGCTGCATCGAGAAGGCATCGTAGCCGGTGACGGCGCAGAGCTTTTCGGTGAGGTCGTCGAGCATGGCGCGATAGCCGAGCGCCTGGTCGTCGGGCACGAAGGGGTGGATATCGGCAAATTCCGGCCAGCTGATGGGCAGCATCTCGGCTGTGGCGTTCAGCTTCATCGTGCAGGAGCCGAGCGGGATCATCGAACGGTCGAGCGCTAGGTCCCGGTCCGACAGCCGCCGGATATAGCGGGTCATTTCGCTTTCTGCGCGGTTCATGTGGAAGATCGGATGCGTGAGGTAGGGGCTGGTACGCAAAAGGTCCTTCGGCAGGCGATATTCCGGGGCGAAGTCGGCGAGCTCGAACGTGCCGCCGAAGGCACGCCAAACTGCTTCCAGCGTTGCAGGGCGGGTCCGCTCGTCGAGGCTCATGCCGATTCGGGTTTCGCCGATCTTGCGAAGGTTGACCCCCTCCGCGACAGCGGCGCGCAGGATCAGCGCCTGCATGTGACCGACATCGACGGTGATGGTGTCGAAGAAGGTCTCTGGCTCGATGGTGTAGCCGAGCTTTTCGAGGCCCTTGGCCATCAGCACGGCCTTCTGGTGCACCTGCTGGGCGATGGCCTTGATGCCCTGGGGACCGTGGAAGACCGCGTACATCGAGGCCATGACGGCGAGCAGCACCTGGGCGGTGCAGATGTTGGAAGTCGCCTTTTCGCGGCGGATATGCTGTTCGCGCGTCTGCAGCGAGAGCCGATAGGCGCGGTTTCCGCGAGCGTCGAGCGAGACGCCGACCAGGCGACCGGGCATCGAGCGCTTTTGGACATCCTTGACGGCCATGTAGGCGGCGTGTGGGCCGCCGTAGCCGACGGGTACGCCGAACCGCTGCGACGAACCAATGGCTATATCTGCGCCCATTTCTCCGGGCGACTTCAGCAGCGTCAGCGCCAGGATGTCGGCGGCGACCACAGCGATCGCGCCCGTCTGGTGCAATCTGGAGATCAGGCCGGTGAAATCGTGGATGTGGCCATGGGTGCCGGGATACTGGAAGATGGCGCCGAAGACATCGACGGGGTCGAGATCGGTGAAGGGATTGCCTGTTATGACCTGCCAGCCCAGCGGCTCGGCGCGGGTCTCGATCAGTGCGATTGTCTGCGGGTGGCAGGCGGCATCGACGAAGAACGCCTTGGCCTTCGATTTCGACACGCGCTCGGCCATCGCCATGGCTTCGGCGGCAGCGGTGGCCTCATCCAGAAGCGAGGCGTTGGCGACGTCGAGGCCGGTGAGATCCGTAATCATGGTCTGGTAGTTCAGCAGCGCCTCTAGCCGGCCTTGGCTGATTTCCGGCTGATAAGGCGTGTAGGCCGTGTACCAGGCGGGGTTCTCCAAAATGGTCCGCTGGATCACAGGCGGAGTGATCGTGCCGTAGTAGCCCTGGCCTATCAGCGAGACGAGCAGCTTGTTCTTGTTGGCAGTCTCGCGCAGCTTGTCGAGCGCCTCGCGTTCGGTCATCGCTGGCCCCCAGGCGAGCGGCGACGTCTGGCGGATCGCTGGCGGCACGGTGGCGTCGATCAGCGCATCGAGGCTCTTGTAGCCGACGACCTTCAGCATCGCCGCCATTTCCTCGGGCGAAGGACCGATATGACGGCGGTTGGCGAAATCATACGGCTGGTAGTCCGTAAAGGTAAACTCAGTCGGCGTATTCATCAGGCGGTGAGCTCCTTGTAAGCGGCTTCGTCCAGCAGCGTGTCGACATCGGAGGCATTGGCGAGCTTCAGCTTGAAGAACCAGCCCTTGCCCATCGGGTCGGAGTTGACCAGCGACGGATCTGCGACGATCGCTTCGTTGACTTCGGTGATTTCACCGTCGAGCGGGGAGTAGACGTCGGAGGCGGCCTTGACGCTCTCGACCGTCGCAGCATTGCCGGCCTTCGTCAGAGTGGCGCCGATCTCCGGCAGTTCGACGAAAACGAGGTCACCAAGCTGGTCGACGGCGTAGGTGGTAATGCCGACCGTGGCGATGCCGCCTTCGATGCTCAGCCATTCGTGCTCTTCGGTGAACTTCAACATGGAAATATCCTCTCTGGGAAACCGGTATTAGCGTTTGTAAGTCGGGGTGATGAAGGGAAGGGCGGTTACGACGAGGGGCAGGAATTTCCCGCGCACCTCGGCGAAAATCGATGTTCCGGGCGTAGCGAGAGCTGTCGGCACATAGCCCATGGCCACGGGGCCATCGACGCTCGGGCCGAATCCGCCGGAAGTGACCTCGCCGATCTCCGTCGAGCCTTCGGCATCGCTGTAAAGTTTGGCATGGCCGCGAACCGGCGCCTTGCCCTCCGGCTTAAGTCCGACGCGACGGCGCGACGCGCCATTATCGAGTTCGGCCAGGATACGTTCTGCACCCGGAAAGCCGCCGGCACGAGCGCCGCCATTGCGACGGACTTTCTGGATCGCCCATTCCAGCCCTGCCTCGACGGGCGATGTGGTGGTGTCGATGTCGTTGCCATAGAGGCATAGGCCGGCCTCGAGCCGGAGGGAATCGCGGGCGCCGAGGCCGATCGGCTGCACGTCGGGGTGGTCGAGCAGCCATTTGGCCACCGTTTCGGCCTTGTCTGCCGGAATGGAAATCTCGAAACCGTCCTCGCCGCTGTAGCCGGAACGCGACACCAGGCAGGGTACGTCGTGCAGGCCGACATCGCGGACATCCATGAACTTCATTTCCGAGAGACCCGGCCAGAGCTCCGACAGCGCTGCCTGCGCACGGGGGCCCTGGAGCGCAGCGAGGGCGCGGTCCAGCAGCGTGATCTCGCACCGATCGCCGATATGTTTCTGCAGATGGGCGAGATCGGCGTCCTTGCAGCCGGCGTTGACGATGACGAACAGATGGTCGCCGCGATTGGCAATCATCAGGTCGTCGAGAATTGCGCCGCTGTCATCGGTAAAGAAGCCGTAGCGTTGACGTCCCGCCTTGAGGCCGAGGATGTCGACGGGCACCAAGGTCTCCAGCGCCAGGGCCGCATCCTCGTAAGTGCCTGAACGGGCGTGGATGATGATCTGGCCCATGTGCGACACATCGAAGAGACCCGCCGCTGAGCGCGTCTGCAGATGCTCCTTGAGGACGCCGGCCGGATATTGCACCGGCATGTCGTATCCGGCGAAAGGCACCATGCGGGCACCCAGTGCAATGTGCAGCTGGTGCAGGGCTGTCTTTTTCAGGGCAACTGTCTCGGTCAAACGACGCCTCCGGCGTTTGCACTTCTCTCGAAGCGCGGGCTCATGGATCCGGCGCAATGGCGCCTTGGTGATGAGCCCCCTCTGTCCGTTCGCCTGAGATTGTTATCCCTTCGGCGAGCACCGTCAACGCGGCGCCTCTCTCCAGAGTTTCGTCTGCCCCCGACTGGTCCTTGGGCCTGAGAGTTTCCGGGGCGGTTGCTCCTTCGGCACCGGCATCGCCGGATTCTCCCAATCGGGTTGGAAGCCATTATCGGGCGGGCGCTGGCGTTGGCAAGTGGAAATGTCGCGATCCGGCAGTTTTTTGTCGCGGCGTTCCGGCATTCGCGATGCCTGCGCGGCAGCGTTGCAAGTTCGGGCCAAACATCCCATCATCCGGCGATAGCATACGATGTGAAACGCGCATCGCCAGACTGGAGAACGCCATGCAGAAACACCACTCGCTCAGAGTTTTAGCACTCGCCTTGGTGCTGCTTGCGTCGGGAACCTCGATAGTGCTGGCGCAGAGCAGTGATATGAAAAATATGTCTGGCATGTCGATGTCCAGCCCGGAACCTGTCGGCACAGCGGCGGTCAAGGCAGGCGATCTCGACATCACCGGCGGCTATGTCAGGGCGATGTTGCCGGGGCAGCCGGTCGGCGGCGGATACGTGACGATCCACAATGGTGGCAGCAGCGAAGAGCGGTTGGTCTCCGTCTCGTCTCCGGCGGCAGCGAAAGTCGAGCTTCACGAAATGACGATGAAGGACAACATCATGCGGATGCGCGAACTGAAGGATGGCATCGTGATCGGCCCGGGCGCGACGGTCGTGCTGTCGCCGAACACGCTTCACATGATGTTCAAGCAAGTGAGGGCGCCCTTCAGACAAGGCGGTGTCGTGCCGGTTATGCTGACGTTTGAAAAAGCCGGAGCGGTTTCGATGTCGTTGCCGGTGGAGTCAGCGAGGGGCAACTAGGCGGAACGGCAAGTCAGTCGTTCTCGGCGTAAGAATCCAGCGCGTGCTGGAGCGTGGAGCGCGGCTGGCGGCTGCCTTCATTCATCAGGTCGAGGCCAATGGTCGTTGCCTGAATGATCGGCGAAATGCTTTCGACGTCGCTGTCATCAACACCATCCCGCAGTCGGCGCAGCGCTTCCTTGCGCGCAGTCCGCTCGGCGATGGCAGGCGGAACCAGCGTCGGCTGTTTGGTCATGTCAGCGGCCCAGGATGCCATGTAGGCGGAAACGTTGACGACTTCGACCATTACGAGATGTCCAGACGGAGAAGCATATGGAACCTTATCGCGACGATCTTCTTGCGCGCTGAAGAAAACCGGTGGTATTTTATGGATCGCCAAACGAATGAGGCTTTGCCGATTTCTACCTTGGCGGGATCGCAATCCTTCGGTAACAGCACCTCATGTTTCAAGTTCTTCTGGTCGCTTTCGGCGGCGCAATCGGCTCTGTCCTCAGATATTATGTCGGCATCTGGGGTTTCAGGATCGGCGGGCCTGCCTTCCCCTGGGGGACGCTGACCGTCAACGTCGTCGGCTCTTTCATCATCGGGGTGTTTGCGGAGCTCATCGCCCGCAAATATGGCGGATCGGACAATCTGCGCCTTTTGCTGATGACCGGGCTTGTCGGCGGTTTCACCACGTTCTCCGCATTTTCGCTCGACACTATCGCCTTGGCCGAGCGTGGCAATGTCGGTCTTGCATTGCTATATGTTTTCGTCAGCGTCGGCGTGTCGCTCTGCACGGTCTTTGCAGGCCTCATGGTGGCGCGGGCACTGACCTGATCTGGCAAAACCGGGCCGGAAAGCGTAACAAACGACCAATGGCGACGATTCCGGTTTCCACTTTGCCGAAAAATGCTCTAAAGCGACGGCAAAAGGCCGGCTTAGGCCGAGACCTCATCGTTTGAAAGAAGAAGCATGGCCGGGATTGAGCATAGACTAGTCGAGCCGGAAGAGTCGGGCATGCGCCTTGACCGCTGGTTCAAGGTGCATTTTCCGGGCCTCGGATTCGGGCAGCTGCAGAAACTGCTTCGCTCCGGCCAGGTGCGGGTCGATGGCGGACGCGTCAAGACCGACGCGCGTGTCCAGTACGGACAGACCGTCCGCATTCCGCCGATGGATATCGACGAGAAGATCATCAAGGGCGGCCCGATCAGCGGCGGCGACCTGAAGAACGACGACGACGGCGATCTGCTGGCCCGCATGCTCCTGCACGAGGACGAGAAAGTCTTTGTACTCAACAAGCCGGCCGGCCTCGCCGTGCAGGGCGGCTCCGGCCTTCACCGTCATCTAGACAAGATGCTCGAAGCCTGGACCAGCAAGAAGGGCGAAAAGCCGCGTCTGGTGCACCGCCTCGACCGCGACACGACCGGTGTGATCGTTGTCGCCCGCACCCGCGGTGCAGCGCAGAAGCTGACAGCGGCGTTTCGCGAGCGCGACACGAAAAAGACCTACTGGGCGCTGGTCAAGGGCGTACCGCGCAAGCACGAGGACAAGATCTCCAGCTGGCTGGTGAAGGAAGCGACACCGGACGGCGATCGGATGCGCATCGCCAAGCACGGCGAAGACGGCGCCGATCATGCGATCAGCTATTACCGTGTGCTGGAAACAGCTGCGCAGACTATGGCATGGCTTGAGATGGAGCCCTATACGGGCCGTACCCACCAGCTCCGAGTTCATGCGCTGGGCATGGGCCATCCGATCATCGGCGATCCGAAATATTTCGAGGAAGACCACAACTGGCCTTTCCCCGGCGGTATCCAGAAGCGGCTGCATCTGCATGCCCGCCACATCGATATACCGCACCCGAACGGCGGACGGCTGCGCGTGACGGCACCATTGCCGCCACACATGGTGCAGAGCTGGAACCTGCTCGGCTTCGATCTCTCGCCCTATGAAAACAACGAAGAATGAAGCTCGTTCTCTTTGACTGCGACGGTACGCTCGTCGACAGCGCGCGCCTGATCCATGAGGTGATGGCCCGCACCTTCGTCGACTTCAAGCACAAACGGCCGGACATCGCTTCGACCAAGTCGATCATCGGCTTGACGCTCGATATCGCCATTGCCCGCATGCTGGGCCGTCAGCATGTCGACGACGAGGCGGTGGCCATGATGGCTCATTACAAGACCATCTACACCGATGTGCGCGATGAGCCGGGCATGGATACGCCGTTGTTCGACGGTATACGGCCGCTGGTCGATACGCTGGTTGCGCGCGGCGACGCGTTGACGATCGGCGCAGTCACCGGCAAATCCCGTCGCGGGCTGACCGAGATCCTCCACATGCACGGCCTTGCGCCGCATTTCGTCGTTTCGCGCACAGCCGACGACTGCCCGTCGAAGCCGCACCCCGCTATGGTGACCGAGTGCTGCGAGGAAACCGGCATCTCTGCCCACGATACGGTTGTCATTGGCGACGCGATCTACGACATGCAGATGGCCAAGGCCGCCGGTGCAACGGCGATCGGCGTCGCCTGGGGCTATGCAGCAATAGAAGACCTGCTTGCAAGCGGTGCAGACGCCATCGCCCACCATCCGAACGACCTGCTGAGCCATATTGTCTGAGGCTATCCGATGCGCGAAGATCTGACAGATTTCACCCAGCAGCTGAGCGATCCCGACCCGGTTCGCCGGGCACAGATGGCCATGAAGAAGCCGCTGCCGAAGCGCTTCTACAAGGAGGTAGGCGTTCGCCAGGGCGAGGGTGGCTTTGCAGTCGAACTCGACGGTCGTCCCGTGAAGACACCGGCCCGCAACGCACTGAGCGTTGCAAACGCGGTGCTGGCAGATCGGATCGCCCGGGAATGGCGGGCCCAGGCTGATTTCATCGACCCGATGACGATGCCGGTCACGCGGCTGGTCAACACGGCGCTGGATGGGATCGCCAAAGATCCCAAGGCCGTTTCCGACGACATCGTCCGATACAGCGGCATCGATCTCATCTGCTACCGGGCGCATACGCCGGTCGAACTCGTCCGGCGCCAGGCAGAGCGCTGGGACCCCGTACTGGACTGGGCAGATGCGACATTCGGGGCCCGGTTTCTGCTGGCCGAAGGCGTGATACATCGGGAGCAGCCGAAAGAGGCCATCGACAAATTCGAATCAGCGCTCTCGAAATACGGAAACCCGCTGCAACTGGCAGGCCTTCATACCCTGACGACGCTGACGGGATCGGCGATCCTCACACTGGCGTTTGCTGAGGGATATCTTCCGGCAGAAGAAAGCTGGTCGCTGGCACATCTTGACGAGGACTGGACGAGCGAACAGTGGGGTAGCGATGCAGAAGCGGAGCACCGACGGTCGCTGCGGTTTGCAGAATTTCTGACCGCTGCCGAGGTTTTTCGTCACGCTTTGGCGGAATAGTGTTGATTTGCAATCCGTTATAGCGAAGGTTGAGGCCTAACGGGCGTAGCGTGATGATCGGCAGCAAAATTTCTTTCTCCACCAAGGTTCGGCTGTTGCCGGCGCTGGCAGCATGCGTGCTGCTGTCCGCGTGCTATCATATGCCGCCTCTGAACCCGCCGCCCGGGCCTGTCTACGATGTCCGCAGTGTCACTGTCGTCTCCGCGAATGGCGCGTCTCCGAGGCTGCTGTCTGAGGTCAGCACACGGGTGAACGCCGCGATTGCTGCCACCAAGCGTGCTGTGACGGAGGGTGCCGTGGCACTCACCATCCACATCACACAATCCGAGCGGGCACAGGGCTACGAGAAGAACCGCAACTCCGCAAAGGTCGATATCGACGCCAGTGCGATCGATACAGGCTCGGTGGTTGCCGTGAACTCCTTCGAGTCGACAACGTTTTCGGCCGATAGCGATGCAATAGACGACCTCATGGCCGAGGATATTGCCGCGCGCATTCGTGCGGCCTACGGGCTTACGGCGCCGCGACCGGATAACTGACGGGTCCGGAAGCGACCGAGGCGTGAGACGACAGACCCTGAAATGCGGTTGGACCTGAGGCTGGCATGAAAGACATTCTGGAGGAACTGGCAGAACGCCGCGAGGCGGCCAGGCTCGGCGGGGGACAGGTTCGCATCGATGCACAGCATGCGCGGGGGAAGCTGACAGCACGCGAGCGGATCGACGTGCTTCTCGACGACGGATCGTTCGAAGAATTCGGCATGTTCGTCCAGCATCGCTCCAGCGACTTCGGCATGCAGGACAACCGTATTGCCGGCGACGGCGTAGTGACAGGCTGGGGTACGGTCAGCGGCAGGACGGTGTTCGTCTTTGCCAAGGATTTCACCGTCTTCGGCGGCTCGCTTTCCGAAGCGCATGCGGAAAAGATCATCAAGCTGCAGGACATGGCGCTGAAGAACCGGGCGCCGATCATCGGTCTCTACGATGCCGGCGGTGCCCGTATCCAGGAGGGCGTCGCAGCACTTGGCGGCTACGCCGAGGTCTTCCAGCGTAACGTCCTTGCATCTGGCGTGATTCCGCAGATCTCGGTCATCATGGGCCCCTGTGCCGGTGGCGACGTCTACTCGCCGGCCATGACCGATTTCATTTTCATGGTGCGCGACACGTCCTACATGTTCGTCACCGGGCCTGACGTGGTCAAGACGGTGACCAACGAGACCGTGACGGCAGAGCAACTCGGCGGGGCGTCGATCCACACGACGAAATCGTCGATCGCCGACGGCGCCTACGACAACGATATCGACACCCTGCTGCAGGTGCGCCGGCTGATCGACCTGTTGCCGCTTTCCAACACCGCGCCGGTGCCATCGATTGTCAGTCACCAGTCGGTGACTGACATGGATATGTCTCTGGATACGCTCGTCCCTGCCAGCGCCAACAAGCCGTATGACATCAAGGAACTTATCCTCAAGGTGGCGGACGAGGGGGACTTCTTCGAGATCCAGGCAAGCTTTGCGAAGAACATCGTCTGTGGGTTCGGCCGGATCGAGGGATCGACGGTCGGTTTCGTCGCCAACCAGCCGATGGTTCTGGCCGGCGTGCTCGACAGCGACGCCTCTCGCAAGGCCGCCCGCTTCGTGCGCTTTTGCGATTGCTTCAACATTCCCGTCGTCACCTTCGTCGATGTGCCTGGATTTCTCCCCGGCACGGCGCAGGAATATGGCGGGCTGATCAAGCATGGTGCCAAGCTGCTGTTTGCCTATGCGGAGGCGACGGTGCCGAAGCTGACCGTTATCACCCGCAAGGCGTTCGGCGGTGCCTATGATGTGATGGCGTCCAAGCATCTGCGCGGCGATATCAATTATGCTTGGCCAACTGCGCAGATCGCGGTGATGGGGGCCAAGGGGGCGGTCGAGATCATTTTCCGTAAGGATATCGCCGACCCGGACAAGATCGCGGCGCATACCAAGATGTACGAGGATCGTTTCCTGTCACCCTTCGTCGCCGCCGAGCGAGGCTATATCGACGAGGTCATCATGCCGCACTCAACCCGCAGGCGTTTGGCCAGGGCGCTGAAGATGCTGCGGAACAAGGACCTGTCGAACCCCTGGAAGAAGCACGACAACATTCCCCTGTGACGACAAGTCGCGGATTTTACACGAAAAATTGATGTGGTGTCAGAAGCTGTGTCTTCGTGGAATCGAAGCCTCAGGTTAACGGTGGCGCGGGAGCTTTCAACCGGAGATTTTCATGGCATTTTTTGATCGATTAAACCAATACCAACCCTACGCGCTCACCGTCCTTCGCATCATGACGGCGCTGCAGTTCATCGAGCACGGCACGCAGAAGCTTTTTGCCTTTCCGAACGGCGAGCACGCCGGGCCGCTGACGGCGCTATCTCTGACCCAAGGTATTCTCGAAGCATTCGGTGGCCTGCTGTTCCTCTTCGGCCTCTTCACCCGCCCGGTTGCCTTCATTCTCTGCGGCAACATGGCCGTCGCCTATTTCATGGCGCACGCACCGAAGGATTTCTTTCCGGTCAACAACGGTGGCGATGCTGCCATTCTGTTCTGCTTCGTCTTCCTGTTTTTCGTGTTCGCAGGCCCGGGCCTGCTGGCCGTCGACAATCGCAAGAAGTAAAAGGCTCGAAGCGGGGAAGCGCTCGTCTTCCCCGCTTCGATACCAACCCAAGTTTTCGCGTCTAGACCGATTTTCCTAGACCAGCCGCTCGGCGTGCCATTTCAGGTGATCGTCCATGAAGGTCGAGATGAAATAGTAGGAATGGTCGTAGCGCTCGTGCATGCGCAGCGTGAGTGCGATGCCGGTATCTTCGGTCGCTGTCTCGAAAAGCCATGGGCGCAGGCCGGTGTCCAGATAGCCGTCGGCCTTACCCTGGTCGATCAGGATTTCCGGAAAGCGGGCGCCGTCCTCGACGAGCGCGCAGGCGTCGTATGCCCGCCACGTCGCCTGATCTTCACCGAGATACTTTTTGAAAGCACCGGTCGACCAGTCGGCGGTCATCGGCGCGACGATGGGCGCGAAAGCACTGCAGCTCCGAAAACGGTCGGGGTTCTTCAGGGCGATCGTCAGGGCGCCGTGGCCACCCATGGAATGTCCAAAGATGCCCTGGCGTGTCATGTCGACGCGGAAATGCTGGGCGACGAAGGCCGGCAGTTCCTCGGTGATGTAGGTATACATCTGGAAGTTTGCAGCCCATGGCATTTGGGTGGCATCCAGGTAAAAACCCGCACCCTTGCCCATCTGCCAGTTTGTGAGTTCGTCGGGCACATCGTTGCCACGCGGGCTTGTATCAGGGCAGACAATGATCAGGCCGAGCTCCGCCGCCATCCGCCGATATTCCCCCTTTTCCATGACGTTGGCATGGCTGCAGGTGAGGCCGGAGAGGAACCAGACGACCGGGCAGGGCCGTTCGATGGCCTGCGGGGGCACAAAGACGGCAAACGTCATCTCGCACTGGCAGGCTTCGGACTCGTGAGAGTATACGCCCTGCATTCCGCCGAAAGCGGTAACCTGGGAATGGACCTTCATGTGGGATCTCCAGTCGGGGGGACTTGGGCTTTCGCCCGCCGGCAGAGCCGGTCGAATGTTTCGAGGAAGCTGGACCGGTCGCGCGGCGAGAAGGCTGCGTTGTAGCCCTTGCTCTCGCCGGTCTCGCGCAGATGGGCGCCAAGATCGCGCATTGCCGTTGCCATGCCGATGTTGCCCGTGTCGAAGACGCGTCCCGTCGGACCCGTTACGAGGGCACCGGTCGCAACACAGCGCCCGGCCAGCGGCACGTCGGCAGTGACCACCACGTCGCCAACGCCGCAATGCTCCGCAATCCAGTCGTCAGCGGCATCGAAGCCGTTGGAAACGATGACATTTTTGATCATCGGATCTCGTGACGGGCGCAGGCCTGAGTTGGCGACGAAAGTCACTTCGAGATTGTGCCGTTCGGCAACCTTCAGGACTTCAGGCTTCACCGGGCATGCGTCGGCATCGACGTAAATCATAAGACGGTCCATTTTCAAGACGGGAGGGCAGCCGGAAGGCCGCCCTCGACCAGATCAGTACAAGACGACGCTGCGGATGCTTTCGCCCTTGTGCATCAACTCGAAACCCTTGTTGATGTCGTCGAGCGGCATCGTGTGGGTGATCATCGGATCGATCAGGATCTTGCCGTCCATGTACCAGTCGACGATCTTCGGCACATCCGTGCGGCCGCGCGCGCCACCGAAGGCCGTGCCCATCCAGGAGCGGCCGGTGACCAGCTGGAACGGGCGGGTGGAGATTTCCTGGCCGGCGCCGGCAACGCCGATGACGACGGACTTGCCCCAACCCCGATGAGACGATTCCAGCGCCTGGCGCATGACCTTGGTATTGCCTGTGCAATCGAACGTATAGTCGGCGCCGCCGATGGTGTCGCCGTTGCGCTTGGTCATATTGACGAGATAGGGAACGATGTCGTCGCCGACATCCTTCGGATTGACGAAATGCGTCATCCCGAATTTCTCGCCCCATGCCTTGCGGTCGTTATTGAGGTCGACGCCGATGATCATGTCGGCGCCGGCGAGCCTCAGACCCTGCAGCACGTTGAGCCCGATGCCGCCGAGGCCGAAGACGATGGCCGTCGAGCCGATCTCGACCTTTGCCGTGTTGATGACGGCGCCGATACCAGTCGTCACGCCGCAGCCGATGTAGCAGATCTTGTCGAACGGCGCGTCGGGATTGACCTTGGCGAGCGCGATCTCGGGAAGGACCGTGTAGTTGGCGAAGGTCGAGCAACCCATATAGTGGTGGATCTTGTCCTTGCCGATGGAAAAGCGCGACGTGCCGTCGGGCATGACGCCCTGGCCCTGGGTGGCACGGATCGAGGTGCACAGGTTGGTCTTGCGCGAAAGGCAGGAATAGCATTCGCGGCATTCCGGCGTGTAGAGCGGGATGACGTGATCGCCCTTCTTGACGGAGGTCACGCCGGGGCCCACGTCAACAACGATGCCGGCGCCTTCATGGCCGAGAATCGCCGGGAAAAGGCCTTCGGGATCGGCGCCGGAGAGCGTGAAATCATCGGTGTGGCAGATGCCGGTCGCCTTGACCTCGATCAGCACTTCGCCGGCGCGAGGGCCTTCGAGCTGGACGGTCATGATTTCGAGCGGTTTTCCTGCCTGAACGGCAACGGCGGCGCGTACGTCCATCGTCTGTCTCCTGGTGATTTGCACTGGATTGTCGAGTGCGGCGACATTGCACGGCGCGCGGCTGCGGCTCAAGCGAAAAATCAGATACTTAGCCGGGTTCACAGTCGAAGCCACTACGCCAGCCGGAGTTTCGACCGAAGAGGTCGCGATCAGAACAGGATGTCTGCGGCAAAACGGATGGCATAGGCATGCATCGCCACGGCGGCATAGAGTCCGAACGAGACGAGCAGTCTCTCGCCACCGGACATTTTCTCCAGTTCGTGCTTTGGCTTGACCGAGCCGAAGCCGATCAGGCTGAGCAGCGTGAACACCGCAAG
The DNA here is from genome assembly GCF_019355815.1 of Rhizobium sp. B21/90. Taxonomy (NCBI): domain Bacteria; kingdom Pseudomonadati; phylum Pseudomonadota; class Alphaproteobacteria; order Hyphomicrobiales; family Rhizobiaceae; genus Rhizobium; species Rhizobium sp. B21/90. The sequence goes on from NZ_CP072162.1 coordinate 2,169,885, forward strand.
GGCGGCAAGCAGCGTAGATGCGGTCAGGCCTATGGACCAGCCAACGGCAAGAATCGCCAGCGTTATTGCGAAACTGGCAAAGACGAGGCTGAATTTCCCGGTGAAGATCTGGCGCAGAACCTGACCCCCGTCGAAGCGATACATCGGCAAAAGATTGAGGAGATTGAAGGCGCCGAGAATGAGCAGGAAGACTAGCAGAGGTCCGTGCCAATCGGCCGGCAGCCAGCCGGCCTCGTTGGCGCGGATGCCTGCAATCAGGATCGGCACCAGGAAGGCGGACATGCCTGATCCCATGAGCGCGCAGGTCGCGACTTCGAACAGGCTGTTGTATGGCCGTCCGCCAATCGCGATGCCGCCAAGGAGGGGCACGAAGATCATCCGCACCTTGCGATGGCCGAATGTCCGGTAGGCGGCCATATGACCGAGTTCGTGCAGGACGATGACTACCGTCAGAAAGGTGGATATCATCAGCCCGGCGGCATCCAGGCCGAAAAATGGCCAGAGGATCAGGGTCGACAGGACCGCCAGGAAGGTCTGGACGAGCGGATGTTCAAAAATGCCGTTGGGCGTCGACTGGCCTGTTTTCAGCCAGCCCTCGAGAGCGCGCAACTCGCGGCGGAGCGTGAAATAGCGAAAGATCAGAAAAGCAAAACCGCGATAGGTATCGGTCTGCTCGACGATCAACGTCGTGCCGGATGCGTCGGTCACGACCTGACGCCGTTCGTGGAAATGGCGCCAGAAGCGATTGTCGAGCGTGCTGTCGTCAACGACCGTTGTCGTGTAGCCAAGCATGCCGGGTGTCGGCTCGGTCATCTTGACGTCGAAAAGCCGGCGGATCGGTTGTCCCTGGCGGTCGAGATGGCGATAGGTCTGCTCGACAATGCCCGGTCTATCCAGGATGGCGCGGCTGGAGATGACCCCATGGTGCCAGTCGGCGCTGGCTCCAGACGGATTGACCGCCTGCCATAGAGCATCGGCGGGCTGGCGGAAGGAGCGACGCATGCGGATCGTGCGCGTCCCGACGGGAGCAGCCATCAGCAGCCACAGTACGCCGAGATTGATCGCCAGCAACAGGATGGCGGAATAGAGCGACGACACGGTTTTTCCTCAGGGCGCAATTGCTCCTGAAGGCGTTTATCTCGCCGGATTCTTTAAGAAAGCGCGAGGATCATAGCGACCAATTTAACCATCCGGCCGGCTCACGCGAATGTCATGATGACAGCGTCTACCGACAGGCTCTCCCCCGGCTTGACCGCGATCGCGCCGACGGTCAGGTCACGCTCCGCCCGCAACACGTTTTCCATCTTCATCGCCTCGACGACCGCCAGCGTTTCGCCAGCCTTGACCAGTTGCCCTTCCGTCACCGCGATGGAAACCAGCAGGCCCGGCATCGGGCATAGAAGCAGGTTAGAAGTATCGGGCGGCGTCTTGATGGGCATCAGGCGGTCGAGTTCATGCTGCCGGGGTGTCAGGAACCGGGTGACGACCGACAGGCCCTGCCAATCTAGGCGCAGGCCGTTGGACTGCTCCCGGGTCTGGACAGTCACGCTGTGCCCGTTCACCGTTCCTGACCACACCGCGTCGCCGGGTCTCCAGCCGGTGACAACCGCGATCTCATTGCCCGCTATCTCGATGAGATACGTAAACGGCGTTGCGTTATCGCGCTTCGCCATCCGCACGCGGAAGTAATCCGTCCCGAGCTTGATGACACGGTCTATCATCTCGTCTCCAGGCGGCGGACGCAGGCGGTCGGCATAGTGCTGGCGGCGGTCAGCATCGATCGTGCCGCAGACCATGGCAATCGCCACCAGCGTTTCGGTCTGTTCTGCGTCCGGCGCCATCGGCGCGAAGCCATCGGGAAACTCTTCGGCGATGAAACCGGTGGAGATCCGCCCCTCCCGCCAGCGCGGATGCTTCATCAACGCGGACAGGAACGGAATGTTGTGGGCGATCCCGTCGACGACGAAGCCGTCCAGCGCCTCGCCCATGGCCTCGATGGCTTGCAGGCGATCTGGCGCCCATGTGCAGAGCTTGGCGATCATCGGGTCGTAGAACATCGATACCTCGGCACCTTCGAAGACGCCGGTATCGTTGCGGAGAGCCGTATCTGTCGTCCGGCGCTCGGCCGGTGGGCGGTAACGGGTCAATCGGCCGATTGATGGAAGGAAGTTGCGATAGGGGTCTTCGGCATAGACGCGGCTTTCGATGGCCCAGCCCTTCAGCGCCACGTCTTCCTGCGCCAGGGAAAGTCGTTCGCCCGCTGCGATCCGGATCATCTGCTCGACGAGATCGATGCCCGTGACAAGCTCGGTAACGGGGTGCTCGACCTGAAGGCGCGTGTTCATCTCGAGAAAGTAGAAATTGCGCTGGCTGTCGACGATGAACTCGACGGTGCCGGCGCTCTGGTAGTCGACGGCTTTTGCAAGCGCCACCGATTGCTCGCCCATGGCCTTCCGTGTGGCGGCATCGAGAAACGGCGAGGGTGCTTCCTCGACGACCTTCTGGTTCCGACGCTGGATCGAACATTCTCGTTCGCCGAGATAGAGCACGGTGCCGAAAGCATCGCCGAGCACCTGGATCTCGATATGGCGGGGATCGACGATGTATTTCTCGATGAACAGCCGGTCGTCGCCGAACGAGCTTCTGGCTTCCGAACTGGCACGGTCGAACCCGTCGCGGACATCGGCACTGCTCCAGGCGATACGCATGCCCTTGCCACCGCCCCCGGCGGAGGCCTTGATCATCACGGGGTAACCGATCTCTGCGGCAATAGTCTCCGCATGGTCGGCGTCGGCGATCACTCCCAGATAGCCAGGAACCGTGGAGACACCGGCGGCGCGGGCGAACTTCTTCGATTCGATCTTGTCTCCCATTGCCTTGATGGCCTTGGGCTTCGGCCCGATGAAAACGATCCCCTCGGCTTCCAGCGCCTCGCAGAAGGATGCCCGTTCCGAGAGAAAGCCGTAGCCGGGATGGACAGCCTCGGCGCCGGTCTGGCGGCAGGCAGCGATGATTTTCTCTGCGTCGAGGTAGCTCTCTGCGGCAGGCGGTGGACCGATGTGTACGGACTCGTCGGCCATTTCGACATGCAGCGCGTCCCGGTCGGCATCCGAATAGACGGCAACCGTGGCAATGCCCATCCGCCGCGCCGTCTTGATGATCCGGCAGGCGATCTCGCCGCGATTGGCGATCAGGATTTTCGTGAACATCGATGCTCCGCAGCGGCTTGAGTATCGACTGTTCTAATCGCAAATCCACAGGCGGTTCAATGCTGTAAAACATCCGGCGGGTAAAATGCCCAACCGGAGTTTACCAGGCTTAGGCGGCGGCCTCGGTGTTGCCCTCTGCCAGCATATCGTCCGACACGCGGAGCCAGCGGATGCGCGGCGTATTTTCACTGCGCTTCGCCCGGACTGCCTGTCGCAACCTGGCCCAGTCGGGATGGTTTGCATGGGGATCCGCTGCCAGCGCAACACGGTCGAGAGCCTCGATCTCGACAGCCGAAAGGACGATGCCAGAGGCGTCTGTCGAGTGTCTGTACACGTGCCTGACAAACTCGACGTCGTGGCGGGTAATACCCCTGCTGTCGATGCTGCGAACCTCGCAATAGGCGCCGGTGCCGGCAGCCAGGGCGTATCTCAGCTGGTCGATGGCGAAGGCGCCGAGCGCAGGCGGCACGTTTGCCGAGATATCGATGACCTGCATCAGCACCTCGAATTCGCTCGGTGCGTGGACAACGCCATCGCTGGACAGCGCCTGTATAAGCCAGGCCGCGTTCGCATCATCCAGCGAACCTTGGGGATAGCTGTGATTGACGACGAAATCGGCCAGCCCTCCTATAAAGAAGCCATGCCATTCGTCGCATTTCTCAGGGATGGAATTGTGGATCGACATCAGGAGAGCCGCGTCTTCAGACGCCCGGATGCCATCCGGAAAGCTAATCCTGCGCAATGTCAGTACATCTTCGGCCGAAAGCCGACTCTTTCCGGCAAGAAGCCAAGCCGGAAAAGAGAGACGGAACTCGCTCATCTTTTATCTCCCGTTTCATCATGAAACTGGGAAATTCTTTACCGCCCTCCGGTTGAGAAAGCCTCAAGGATCGCGGTTAACGTCCTAGTCGGCGAATACGGCTGTTTTTAACAATCGAGAGTTCACCCGTTCGCGCCAGATGATGAACAATCCGGAGCCGACGATGATGGCAATACCGATCCATTTGGAGAGGTTCGGAAAGTCGCCGAAAAGCGCGTAGCCGAGCACCGTCGCTGAAATGATTTCGAAATACTGAAACGGCGCCAGCAGCGAGAGGGGCGCCAGACGAAATGCTCTGACAACCAGAATATGAGCGTAGCCGGAAATCGAGCCGAGGATGAGAAGCAGCAGGAGGCCGAGGGTGGAGCCGGGCAACGACAGGGAGAAATCCACAGCTCCAGCGGCATTGCCGACGAACAGGGCACCGGCCATGAAGACGGTACCGCCGATACCGGCCATGGTCTGCATTGCCAAAGGCGAATCGGCTTCGCCTATGGCGCGGTTCATGAAAAGGTAGATGGCGTAGAGAAACGCGCAGGCCACTGGCAACAGCGCTTTCAGGCCGAAGATCTCGAAGCTTGGCTGGATGACGATCATCGCGCCACCGAAACCGACCACGATCGCCAGCCACCGCCGCCAGCCGACCCTGTCGCCGAGGAAGAGTGCCGACAGGCAGACCAGGATGAAGGGCTCGACGAAATAGATGGCGAAAACATCGGCAAGCGGCATGTATTTGACAGCCACGAAGAACAGCAGGCTTGCCGCTCCATGCAGGACGCCGCGCAAAAGGTTCATCCATGGGCGCCTGGTGGAAAAGGCAGACCCTCCGGCCAGAAGCAGCGGCAGGGTACAGAGGAGCTGGAAGAAGAAGCGGTAAAAAGTCACTTGTCCCGGCGACATCCCCTCGAACGTCGCCATATATTTGGCAATCGCATCCATGACCGGAAGCACAACCATCGCGCCTGCCATGATCAGCATTCCGCGCAACGGATTTTGAAAGGAAGAATCAGCTGGGGACATTGGGTGCTCTGCGGTTTTCGTCGTGACATCAATCACAGGCGAAATGCGCAGGCAAGAGCAACTATGAGAAGCAGGGATAACAATAACATCTTCCGGCTGCCCCGGCGTCTCGCCGAAGCGAAAGTCGTTTTCGACTTTAAAGAGAGCTCTTCGTTCCGCTGCATAAAGCCTGCGAGAAGAGATGGTGCGGTCGAGAAGACTCGAACTTCCACGGGTTGCCCCACAGCGACCTCAACGCTGCGCGTCTACCAATTCCGCCACGACCGCATCGTGGTAGGTGCCGAATTGCTCCGGCGCGCTGCATGTAGCAAAAGGCTTAGAGGGGCACAAGAGCGTTATCACCGATTTTTTCACATGCTGTGACAAGCGTTTGAATTTACCCTCTAAACCATCCATATAACGCCATAATAACGGCTGCAGCTATTGCCAGCGGTCTCACATAAATTGTTGCAGGGAAGTCAGACGGCGATGTTGCGCAAGGATCTTGAGATTTCGATGATTCCGGCCCCTGGTTCGCCTCCGGTGCGCTGGCGTGTCGCTCACGGCCTGGTGGACTACACCGATGCCGTGGCGACCATGGAACGGGAAGTGGCTGACATTGCCGAGGGGCGCAGCGACGAGCTCGTGTGGCTGGTCGAACATCCGCCACTCTATACCGGCGGCACGAGCGCCCATTCGGCCGACCTGATCCAGCCGGACCGGTTTCCCGTTTTTGCGACCGGGCGAGGCGGCGAATACACCTATCACGGTCCAGGCCAGCGCGTCGTCTACGTCATGCTGGACCTGAAGCGCCGGCGCCAGGACGTCCGTGCATTCGTGGCAGCGCTGGAAGAGGTCATCATCGGCACGCTGGAGACGATGAACGTGCGTGGCGAGCGGCGCGAGGACAGGGTCGGTGTCTGGGTGCGGCGTCCGGAACGGCCGCCTTTGCCAGATGGATCGATGGCGGAGGATAAGGTCGCAGCGCTCGGTATCCGTCTGCGCAAATGGGTGACGTTCCATGGCCTGTCGCTGAACGTCGAGCCAGATCTGGAGCATTTCACGGGTATAGTGCCCTGCGGCATCGCGAGCTACGGCGTCACCAGCCTCGTCGATCTCGGACTGCCCGTCACCATGGCAGACGTCGACGTCAACCTGCGACAGTCATTCGAGGCAGTGTTTGGTCCGACGGTTGAAGACAAGTCCTGATATGCTTCGAATATCTTAATATTATTGTGTTGCTGGGCGCTGCATCAAGCTTAACCAAACATTAATATCGGGCTTGCCAGTCCGCGATAGTAGACTATGCTCCAACCAAGTATTGGGGGGAGCCATGCATGCTGAACAACAATTTGCTGATGCCCATGGGCCTTGCGTTCATCGTTCTCTGCGGAGTGGTGTTTCAGCTGGTGCACGCCATAATCCCGACCGCCTCTCTTCTAGTCCCTTGAAATGAGGCCTAGCTTTTTCGTCATCCTGCGTTCACCTTCGCTGAAATAGTCTCTTCTTCAGCGGCTCCCTGCGCAACGCAAGATGGGGAATCGCGGGATCGATACTGACCCAACCATCAAAGTGAGGACTTGGAATGACCAGCCGTACACTCTTACTCACATCTTTCGCCTCTTTCGCCCTGCTTGGCTCGCTGACCTTGATCACGCCCGCGTCGGCCCTGACGATGAAAGAGTGCAGCGTCAAGTACAAGGCGGCGCAGGCCGCAGGGACGTTGAACGGCATGAAGTGGAACGACTACCGTACCGCCCAGTGCGGCGCCGATGCCGCTGCAGCGCCTGCCGCCGCAGCGCCGGCCGCAACCACTGCTGCTGCGCCGACCAAGGCCAACACAATGGCCGCCAAGCCGACGGCAACAAAGGCAGCAGACGAGCCGGACGCCACTGCGCCTCCAGCCAAGGAGCCAGCCAAGCCGACCATGGCAGCGCCTGCCGGCCTGAGCTTGCCCACCGCCGTTTCTCCGAAATATGCGACCGAAACTGCAGGCAAGGCCCGCTTCCACACCTGCGTCGATGCCTACCACGATGCCAAAGCCAAGAATGCCCTTGCCGGCGTCAAGTGGATCCAGAAGGGCGGCGGTTACTACAGCCTCTGCAATTCAAAGCTCAAAGGCTGATTTCATACTTTGACGCAAACGAAAACGGGCGCCGTCGGGGCGCCCGTTCTTGCGTTTACGGTATTGTTCTCAGTCGTCGTCGGGGATGTTGGCGTCCACGCCGATGATCTGGATGAGGTTGCGCACGGCGGTCACTCCGGAGATCGAGCGGGCGATGCGTCCGAGCTGGCGCGCTGTGGCAGCATCGTCGACTTCACCCTCGAGGATGATGACTGTGCCTTCCGAGCGCACGTCGATCATTTCCGGGCTGGCACCCTCGACGTCGCTGAGCGCATCCATCACCCGCTCCTCGATATCGTCCGATTCGACGAGATCGCGTGTCGTCGAGGTCAGGGGGTTGGACTGGCGCTCCTGCTGGCCGTCGGCGTCGGTGCGCGCAACGGTGAAGCTCTTGTTACTGCCTTCATCGAAATTAGCATCCGTCTCGCCATAAGGGCGATTCTCGGACGGCTCCGAGGAGGCGCCGGCGTCGTCGTCATAGGGCCAGCCTTCCTTCAGGTCGCGCTCTTCGTAGTCGCGGTAGTCTTCTTCGCGTGTCGTGTCTTTCTTAATACCACCCATGATCGAGCTCCCTTGCGTCGTTTCAGACCCACAACGGCTTGAAGCGCGCTTGGTTCAATCGCGTCGGGCGCTTTCACCTTTTTCCCATTTTTTGACAAGCCGATCCCTTTTCAGCTTCGACAGACGCTGTAGCCAGAAGATGCCGTCGAGCTGATCGATCTCATGCTGAATACAGGCGGCAAGAAAGCCGTCGGCGGCGTGCTCGTGGTGCGCACCTTCGATGTCGCGATAGGTGTAGCGGATGCCGGAGGGCCGAACGACTTCCTCTGTTGCACCCGGCATGCAGACACTGCCTTCCAGATGGCGCGCCGTTTCGGTGGATGACCAGACGATCTCGGGGTTGATGAGGGTCAGGATGGTGTCTCCAGGCTGCAGTTCGATCACCATGACGCGCTTCAGGATGCCGACATGGGCGCCCGTTATTCCGACCCCGGGTGCTGCCCGCATTGTCTGCAGCAGATCCGACGACAGCCGGCTGAGTTCGTCATCGAAGGCAACCACCGGGGCACAGGCGACCTTCAGACGGGCATCTGGATAGCGAAGAATGGCGAGAGGGGTCATGGGTCACTTTTTTTAAAACTGTGGCGTAGCGGTTAGACTGTTGAACGAATGGCTGTGTCAAGCTTCCCATCCCACAGGAATTCGTGGCTATCCGCTTGTTGACATTGGATTTTATCCAGCCATTCTCACTCGGTGTGCTGAATGCGGCAAAATGCGAGGCGCGGATGACGACGACCGACACAGACGAACGCGTTCGCGCCGGAAGCCACACCGGGCACTTCGACATCTACGACGAAGACGGCAATGTACGTGCCGATTTTCTGACGCAGGTAAGCCATGCGATCGATGCCGGCGATACGGGTTTTCTGCACCGCAATGTCGTGCGTCTGCACGAATCCGAGCTTGGCGATCTTCTCGAGGCGCTGAACTCCGACCTACGGCTGGCGCTTGTCGGGTTGCTCGGTGACGATTTCGATATGACGGCGCTGACGCAGGTCGACGAGGCGATCCGCCGCGAGATCGTCGATCACCTGCCGAACGAGCGGATTGCTGCCGGTATCGGCGGGCTCGATTCGGATGACGCTGTCTATATCCTGGAGGACCTCGACAAGCAGGACCGCGACGAAATCCTGTCGCAGATGCCTTTCACCGAACGTGTTCGTTTGCGGCGGGCGCTGGATTATCCGGAAAGCTCGGCGGGTCGCCGCATGCAGACGGAGTTCGTTGCCGTGCCGCCTTTCTGGACAGTCGGCCAGACGCTCGACTATCTGCGCGAGGAAGAGGGGCTGCCGGAAGACTTCTCGCAAATCTTCGTCATCGATCCGACCTTCAAGCTACTCGGAGGGCTTGCGCTCGATCGCATCCTGCGCAGCAAACGCCAGACGAAGATCGAAGACATCATGCGCGAGACGACGCATCCGATTTCGGCAGAGATGGACCAGGAAGAGGCTGCCCGTCTTTTCGAGCAGTACGACCTGCTGTCTGCCGCTGTGGTCGATGATAACGGCCGTCTAGTCGGCGTGCTGACCATCGACGACGTCGTCGACGTCATCAACGAGGAAGCGGACGAGGATATCAAGCGGCTCGGCGGCGTCGGCGATGAAGAACTGTCGGATAGCGTCGCGTCGACGGTGCGGTCGCGCTTTCTCTGGCTTGCCGTCAACCTGCTGACGGCGATCCTGTCGTCCAGCATCATCAGTGTCTTCGATGCTTCCATCGAGAAGATGATCGCGCTCGCCGTGCTGATGCCGATCATCGCTTCCATGGGTGGCAACGCCGGTACGCAGACGATGACGGTGACCGTACGCGCATTGGCGACCGGCGATCTCGATATCTACAATGCGGCACGGATCATCCGCAGGGAGGCGACCGTCGGGTTGCTCAACGGCATCGTGTTCGCCATCCTCATGGGAGCGATCGCCACCTTCTGGTTTCACGATCTCCAGCTTGGCGTGGTCGTCGGTGCCGCGATGGTCATCAACCTCGTGGCGGCAGCGCTTGGCGGTATCCTGCTGCCCTTGCTGCTGAACCGGATGGGCGCCGATCCCGCCATCGCTTCGTCGGCCTTCGTTACCACGGTTACCGACTGCACCGGCTATTTCGCATTTCTCGGCATCGCCACATGGTGGTTTGTCATTCACTGAGCGGCCGCATTGATCGATTGCCGGGCTTGGCGAGATTGGCTAGAATTGACTTTTACGTAAGAGCCATTGCTGCAGCCCCGGAGGCGCCATCCATTGCCGGTCGACAAATTCTACAGCATCACAGAATTGACGCGCGAGTTCGGCGTTTCCACCCGAACGCTACGTTTCTACGAGGACGAAGGGCTGATCCACCCGGAGCGGCGCGGCCGCACAAGGCTGTTTCGCCAGGCTGACCGTCGGCTTATTGCCGAAATCCTGCGAGGCCGAAGGATTGGCTTCACGATTGCCGAGATCCGCGAGATCATCATGGTCTACCGCGAACCGCCCGGCGAGGTCGGCCAGCTCAAGCTTCTGATGAAGCGGATTGCCGAAAAGCGGGACGATTTGCGGCAAAAGCGCAAGGACATCGAGGATACGCTGACCGAACTCGACCATGTCGAGGAGGCTTGCATAGGCCGACTGGCTGAAATCGGTGTCGGAACCTGAGATATGGCGGTCTTCCGGCTAAAGCCAGCGCCGCGTGTGGCGGCAGTAGAATTCGAACTCACAGCCGAATCGGGACAGCAGGTGCAGTTCCTCGTGCCTTATCGCACCGTAGTCGGTGGCGACTGTCGCGGCGAGGGCAGCGACCAGTAGCCAGGGGTTGCCGGTCAGCAATGCCCACCCGACCGTGACCAGCGTATAACCAAGGTAGATCGGATTGCGGGTGTAGCGAAACGGTCCTGTCGTCATCAGGTGAACCGAGCGACGATGGGGCATGACCGTCGCTCTTCGGTCAAGCAACGTTTTCATCGCCCAAAGATCCAGCCAGACAGCCAGGAGTGTAAGAGCTGCCCCGAGCGTCCAGAAATAGGGAGATCGAAGTCCTGGTATGGGTATCTGGATGACTGCGTCAGCAACGAGCGCCGTGATAATGGCAAGCCCATAGATGAACGGAGGCCAGGGAAAGCTGAGCGGCTTGGCACGATAGGCATTCATAGAATACTCCCGTCACTGCGCTTGTTCCGTACACTGTACTGCGATTCTCTGTATTTGATCATTCTGATCTGCCTGGATTGCGCCAGACTGGAGTGGCTCGAAAAGACTTTGTGCTTTCATCCGGGTGAGCGTGCATTGGCAAAAGCTGCGGCACAGTGCTTCGCCTGCTGACTGGGTGCAGGTGGCCTGGCATTGGCGGAGGTAGCCGACAGCAGGATCCGGCTTTGGCGCCGGTGCGACCAGCGACAGCAGATAGACGAGACCGAACAGGATAGGCTGGTGAAGCAGATAGAAGAGCAGGCTGTGGCGCCCGCCTTTCGCCAGCAGGCTGTTGCCGGTACCCAATGATGCCAGCCGCTGCGGCAGACTGGTGCGCAGGGCGAGAGTGGCTGCGCTCAAGCCGGCAAAGAAGGCCAGCGCCCAAGGAAATAGCGGCACGAAGTCGTTTGAGCGCACCGGCATCGTCGCAAAGCCGAGCCAGGCAAGGTAGCGCGGGTTGAACAGGTCCGACCCAAGCGCACCCGGCATGACGAAGACATTCACGACCCAACCGACGCCGAGCACTGCCGTGGCCGCCCAGATACAGGCTGTCGGCAGGCACAGAAAGCCGATGCCGATGAGGCTGAGTGCTGCGATGCTGTGGAGGATGCCGAAATAGATCCACTCGTCCGGCATTGCGAACCGCGTCACGACGGAGATGGCAATCGCCGCCACCGCGATCATCGCCAGCCTTTTCCAGAAAGGTTGCCAACGGATAGCCGGCCGGTTTGCGAGGACAAGGCTGACGCCGGCCATGAAGAGGAAGGTGCTGGCGATGACGCGGGCATAGATTTTCAGCCAGCCGGTTTCGGCCGTGCCCGGATCGAGATATCCGAAGAACTCGAAGTCCCAGGTGCCGTGATAGCTCGCCATGGCCAGCAGGGCGATGCCGCGCAACGTGTCGAGCAGGCCGATACGCGGGGGCTTGCGCGGTTCGTCGATGCTCTCGGCGACAGCAGCCATCAACTTATCCTTTCCGGGAAACACTGTTCATCGGCCGCAGCCGAAGATGTTCCGGAAATAGGACAAGCGCGGCGATTTCAAGGCACGTCGATATCCATGATGGCAAGGCGCGCGTCGGAGAAGAATTGGCGGCGTATGAGCACGACGATGATGAACAGGGTGGTGACCATGAACACATAGGGACTGACGAACCAGCCGAGATAACCAATGGAGAGAAAGATCGCCCGCAGGCCGGCGTTGAAATTGCGGGCCGCGATGATGTTCATGTGGATGACGCGCTCGGCGGCGCGGCGCGTCAATGCCGGGTCCTTGTCGACATCGCCCATCATCGGAATGGCGCCGTAGAGGATCGTGCAGTAGTTGAACAGGCGGTAGGCCCAGCCGAACTTGAAGAAGGCGTAGCCGAACAGGCCAGCGAGGCCGGCGACCTTCAATTCGAAGGTGGTCCGACTGCCGTTGAAGACATAGGGCAGGTCGGCAAAGAAGGCATTGACCTTGTCAGTGGCACCGAGCAGCGCAAAACAGCCGCCGATCGCGAAGATCGAGGTCGAGGCGAAAAAGCCGGTTCCGTTCTGCAGGCCTGCAAGGATCTGGGTATCGATCATCTTCAGGTCGCGGCGCAGCGAATTGTAGATCCATTCGCGCCGGCGCTCGATCATCGCCTGCGTCAGGCTGATGCGGTTGAAGAACCTCGAACTGCTGGTGATCCAGTTGAGGGCTATCCAGAGAAAGATGAAAAGTGCCAAGGCGGCAAAATCGGCGGTCGACATCGAGCGGGTCCCCAGGGCTGTTCGAGCCCCGACACTAGCCATGACGGCCGCAAGTGCAATGTTGAAGGAGCGCCACGTGCATCTTATCTTTGAACCGTGGCCGCAGTGTCGTAATGTCGCAGTCATCCCATCCGATGTCGGTGGGTCGCCGTGGCCCGTGATGTCGTTGACATAGCTTCGTTGTAGCCGTTCCTCCTATCTGCAGGTTTTCATGTTTCTCTCCGTCTTCGACGTCTTCAAGATCGGTGTCGGTCCATCGAGTTCGCACACAATGGGGCCCATGTCGGCAGCCAACCTGTTTCTCGATCTCCTGCTATCGAGCGAATGGCCGCGCCCGTCCTCGAATGTCCAAGTGGCGCAGATCAAGGTCAGCCTTCACGGCTCGCTCGCCTTTACCGGCATCGGCCACGGCACCGGCCGCGCCGTCGTCCTCGGCCTTACCGGCGAACAGCCGGACACGGTGGATCCGGATCGTATGGACGGCATCATCGCCGAGGTGGAGCGCAGTGGCCAGATATCGCCCCCCGGCCACCCGACCTACGGCTTCCAGCCCAAGACCGACTTGGTGTTTGACAAGAAGACGCCGCTGCCCGGCCATGCCAACGGCATGAGCTTCTCGGCATTCGACAAGGACGACCGGCTGCTCGTCAGGCGCATTTATTATTCCGTCGGCGGCGGCTTCGTTGTGACCGATACGGAACTTGCGCAGATGCGGGCCAATAAATCGAAGCCCGCCGCCGGCGAAAAGATTCCGTTTCCCTTTGCCAGCGCCAAGCAGATGCTCGAAATGGCCCAACGCTCTGGCCTGTCAATTGCCCAGATGAAGCGCGCCAACGAGGAAACCAAGATGACCACGGCGGAGCTCGATGCCGGGCTCGACAAGCTCTGGGCGGCCATGAGCAGTTGTATCGACCGCGGCCTCAAGGGCGAGGGCATTATGCCCGGCGGGCTCAACGTCCGTCGTCGGGCGCGCACCATCCACACCAAGCTCGAAGAGGAATGGCGGAGCAACCGCATCAATCCGCTGCTCGCCAACGACTGGCTCAGCGTCTACGCGATGGCCGTCAACGAGGAAAATGCATCCGGCGGCCGCGTCGTCACGGCCCCCACAAACGGTGCTGCCGGCGTCATCCCGGCAACGATCCGCTACTACACCCATTTCCACGACGATGCCGACGAGCGCGGTATCCGCGACTATCTGCTGACGGCAGCAGCCATCGGCGGCATCATCAAGCACAATGCGTCGATTTCCGGCGCCGAGGTGGGCTGTCAGGGCGAGGTGGGGTCGGCAGCGGCGATGGCCGCAGCGGGCCTTGCTGCCGTCATGGGAGGCTCGCCGGAGCAGATCGAGAACGCCGCCGAGATTGCTCTGGAGCACCACCTCGGCATGACCTGCGACCCGATTGCCGGCCTTGTGCAGGTCCCCTGCATCGAGCGCAACGCGCTGGGTGCGGTGAAGGCGGTGACCGCCGCTTCGCTGGCGCTGAAGGGCGATGGGCAGCACTTCGTCCCGCTCGACGCCTGTATCGAGACCATGCGCCAGACAGGCTACGACATGAGCGAGAAATACAAGGAAACCTCCACAGGCGGACTGGCCGTCAACGTGGTCGAGTGCTGAGCTTGTGGATGCCGTCCGGAAAGGCTTGACGCTGCCGGCCAAAAGGATTTGAAACGGCCGCATGGCTTTGCATATGATCAAACTCTGCGTCGGCGCCGATTCTATCGACGACTTGCGTGAATGGGTGGCTGAGCGCTCGCTGACCGCGCTTGCCGCCGGCCTCGAACCGCACAGCGTGCACACGACCCGGATGGTGCCGAAACGCGTCGCGGAGCTTGTGGACGGCGGTTCTCTGTACTGGGTGATCAAGGGCCAGGTCCAGGCCCGTCAGAAGCTCCTGGATGTCGTCAGCTTTACCGACGGGGAGGGGATTTCGCGCTGCAGGCTTATCCTCGGTCCGGAAGTCATCGAGACCACCAGCCAACCGCGCCGCCCCTTCCAGGGCTGGCGCTACCTGACCGAGGAAGACGTTCCGCGCGACCTGCATAGCCTCGGCGCAGATGTTGCCGAGATGCCCGCGGAGCTTCGCCGCGAACTCATCGAACTCGGTCTTCTCTGAATTAGCGAAGCCGCATCAGCACTGGCGCCTGTCTGTTGATGGTCGAGACATGCAGATGGATGCGTGCTTCGGGCTGCGAATAGCGCCAGGCGCGCGCGCCATGGCACAACAGTACACCGATCAGGTCTTTGGTTTTAGACCGGGAGCGGCCGCGCCCGATTTCGGCGATCCGCATTGCCGCCTCGTGGAGAGGGTGCAGCGCGTAGGCTTTCGGCCTGCCCTTGCCCCCCCCGACCGAGATATCCGGACTGTTCTCGTTCACTGCCATTTTAAATTCCCCGTACACATTACAAATTCAGGGTCGAACGAACATTACGCGTCTATTCGAAGAACCGATGCTGGAACGCGGCATCGGCCAGTACATCGCAAGACGGCCTACTGCAGGCTCGCCCAGCATTTGATACCGGAGCGCTTGAGGACGCTGCAGGCGTTGGTGGCTTCACGCTGGTCTTCGAAGCCGCCGAAGCGGGCGCGGTAGACGAGAGAGTTGCCACTCCCGAAAGCCACCGTGTAGGCCTTTGCAGAGCGCAGCGACTTGCCGCCCTTGCTCTTGGCGCTGTCGAGGAGATCGCTTGCCATCTCCTTGCTGGGAGAAACGCCGACCTGGATTACCCACCCGCGGGGTCCCTTGTCATCCAGTGGATTGGCCTTGGCCGGGCGGGTGGACGCGGTCACGACGCTGTCGACGTCATCGCTGTCGCTGGACGACTGGGCGTAGGCCGGCGCGATCGAGGCGACGTCGTTCGGCGGTACATTCTTGTTGTGTGGCTTGGTGGCAACGAGTGGATTGGACGATGTCGGCGTGACTGCGGCGAATGCCGCGACGCTGGACGACGGGTCACGGCCGGACGGCGTGGGCACGCTTGCGGGCGGGCGAACATCGCCCATAGCGGCCATGCGGGCTGCGGCAGCGGCGACATTCGGTTTCAAAGGCGCCGGTGCCTGGAAGGCCGGACGCTCCGGGGCCACCTGGGCGACCTGCGCCACAGCCTTGCCGGCGTCTGCATGCAGCGATGCTTTTGGCAGATAGGTAGCAACGAGCTTGCGCATCTGGTTGTCGCGGGCAGGGGTAGAGGCGCCACCGAGCACGACGCCGACGATAGAGCGACCTTCGAGCTCTGCAGACGTCACCAGATTAAACCCGGCAGCCCGTGTGTAACCCGTCTTGATGCCGTCAACGCCCCGAACCGAACCGACGAGGCGATTGTGATTGGCGATCACGCGCCTGCCGAATGTGAAGGAGCGTGTCGAGAAGTAGCCGTAATACTGGGGAAAATGCTCGCGAAGGGCGATGCCGAGCCGGGCCTGGTCACGCGCCGTTGTCATCTGCGCGGTGTTGGGCAGGCCGTTCGGATTGCGGTAGGTCGTGCGCGTCATGCCGAGAGCACGCGCCTTGTTATTCATCAGCGCAGCGAATTTTTCCTCGGAGCCGCCGATATATTCGCCAAGCGCCATTGCAGCGTCGTTGGCCGACAGCGTCACCAGCGAGAGGATTCCCTGTTCGACGGTGATCGTGCCGCCGGGACGAACGCCGAGTTTGGTGGGTGCCTGGGCTGAGGCAAGCGCAGAGAAAGGTATCTGGGTGTCAAGCTTGATACGGCCCGATTCAAGCGCTTCGAAGGTGAGATAGAGGGTCATCATCTTGGTCAGAGACGCCGGATAGCGCAGAGAATCAGCATCCTCGCTATAGAGCACGTTGCCCGTCTTCGCATCAACGACGATCCCAGCATATTTTGCAGCGTTTGACGGCGATGCGACGGCAATGACGGAGACCATCATGGCGAAACCGAGGCAAATCTTGGTGACAAACCGACGGGTACGGGACGACGATGCTCTGAAAATTGACCTGGGCACTATTTCACTCTTCACTTGCATTTTAATTCCAACGATCCGGCCGCAACCTCCCCAGAGCGCCCGTTGCGGGCAATAATAGGGGCTTAGCGTTACCAATCGGTTTATGATGAACAGTTCGTTGCGGGATTTGGCTGCTTTTGCGACGTCTCAGGGAAGGGCAGCCGTTGGTGTTGCGGATTGGGTCAGGCGCATTTCCACAAACTGCTGAAGTGCGGCATCAATATGATCCCAGTCGCCCAAAAGGCGGCTGGAAAAGCGGTAGAGAAGACTGAGATCGTTACCGATTTTGACGTCTCTCTGGCAATCTGCACTGGTGGCCTTGTCAGGCGAAGACGGCAGCAGACAGCGGACGACATAGTCCGGCTTGCCGAGCCGCGGTGCTGTCAGTAGGGTCTCGCCGGCATATCCGGCATCGGACCGAAGCCGATGTGCCGTCAGTCCGTTCGGCCCCGGAAATGGGGCGCCCTCGATCAGATGCGCGTAGATCGGCTCCAGTCGTCCGGACATGTCGCGTGACATCGTCCCTTGCGTCAGCTGCAGGAAGACCAGCGAGGAGGAGCGGGAAATATCATTGAAATTCTGACTGTTGGCGTCGCTGTATCCCTGTATCTCGGGAAACGTCAGATAGAGATCGACACGCTCGGTGACGCCATCGATGCGTTCGCTCGGGAAGCGGATGGTATTTGCCGCCAGCCTCAGGCTGTCTTCGCCGATGGTGATCGCAAAAGTCTGTGTGCTGGTGGTGTGGCCGGCGAGTGAAATCCGTCTGCCGATCCAGCGTCCACCGACGGCAATGGCGATCGTCAGGACGACCAGCAACGCCAGCAGGAAAAACAATCGCCACGCCACGCCACCACTCACGAGCGGTAGGTGGTTATCCACGGTAGTATTCGACGGGGAGGCGGCGGCCATGGATCTTGCCTTCGTTTATCCGCCGGCCGCTTTGTGCCCCGGCAACAATACGAATGAGTCTTGATACGACCCAGTTGGCGCCATCATGGTTAACGTCGGGTTAATTGCCGGCTGCATTGGCTGGAAACAAAAAAGAGCCGTTCCCGGGACAGCGGGAACGGCTCGAAGCGCCGGTCAATGACGAGTACGGGGACAGACCGGGCTTGACGGACGACAGCGAAGCGCTGGCGACCGGTTATGCAAAAGCTTATTTCACGCTGCCGACGGCAACTGCGCGGCCATCCTGGATCTTGACCCAGCGTGAAGGATTTTCGACCGAAACGCGCTTCAGATATGTGTATTCCGTATCCGACCAGAGCATGACCTTGTTGCGCATGTTGTCGAGAATGAAATCGCCATGGTCGGTGCGCACTGTCAGCACGGCATGGCCTTCGCCGTTTGGCTGCAGAACCACTGTCATCAGCGTGTCGGACGGCGAGAACCCGGCAGCGATGAGCTCCTTGCGCTTCAGCAGCGCGTAGTCCTCGCAATCGCCGGCCCAGGTGGGGATCGCCCATTTTTCCTCGACGCCGTAGAGTTCCATGTCGGTCATCGGCTTGATCGTCGTGTTGACAGTGTAGTTGATCTTGAGGATCGTCTTCCAGCGGTCTTCGCTGAGAATTGCAGGACCGGCATCGCCACCGGCATAGGCGCACTCGCTCGGATTATCGCGGCAGAATTCGTAGTGGCCGATCGGCGGAGCAGCATTTCCGGTAATCCCCATGGTCGCCGGTGTGGCCTCTGCAAAGCCAATCAGGCTGAGGGTCATGACGGCGGCCGTGGCGGCTCTGCGCAGCAAGGATGTTATCATTTTTTTCGTCCCCGTTATGGAGACGACATTGCCACAGACGTTTTTACCCCACGCAAAATTACGTAGTCAAATTAAGGACTTAATAGAATAAAACAAAAGACAAACAGTAATAAAACTCGAATAAAAATCGACGCAAATTTGAACGAAAATCGAAATACATGGGAAAAGACGAAGTGACGGCCGAAAGCAGCCCCCAACGCCGGCATCCCACTGATATCTATAGGTTTTACGCCATTGTACCAAAATGCGACTGCCTGAGCGGACTGTGAAAGAAATTGTGCCGATCCAGCACACCTTGTCCCGTTTCAGAACATCCCAGCACGTTTTGTCACCCCAATATCCACTTATCTCCGCCTTCAGCCCGGCAGCTGTGCAAAAAATTATTTTTCGGAAATGCGTTTTTTTCTCCGCTTAGCGCGGAGCTGAGAACTGACAATTCCCCAACGATTGAATTTGTCAGGCGTTCGTCATATCTCGCGCAAATCGTGAATTGGCAAAACATTGGTGCCACGTCAAACTTATGAACGGGTGAGTGCCCTGTCTCATGCAGCCATCCGCGTAATACGGCTGCCGTTTGTTTTCAGCGCTACATCAGCGCAATAAAGGATGTAATAGATTGAACGAAACTAAAGCCGATCCAGCGGCGGGCTCATACCAATCGCCAAAGCGTCATCTTCTGATTGCTGGCACCGGGCGTGCAGGCACCAGTTTTCTGGTGCGCTATCTAACAGAACTCGGGCTCGATACCACTCTCTCGCGCAGCAGAGATGGCCAGGTAATGTGGGACGACACGGCAAATGCCGGCTTGGAAGAAATCGTCAGCGGAACCGGAGAAAACCTGCCCTATGTGGTGAAGTCTCCGTGGATCGGTCAGTATTTTGAACAAATCCTGGCTAACCCGCATATCGCCGTGGACGCAATTTTGATTCCCGTTCGCGATCTCGTGGAAGCTGCGACCAGCCGCACAGTCCTAGAGATGCGGGCGATGCACGAGTCGGCTCCCTGGATGGCAGAGCTGGACCAAAGTTGGGAAGTTTGGGGAACGACACCTGGCGGTGTAGTCTACTCGGTCAATCCCCTCGATCAGGCACGCCTGCTGGCTGTGTCGTTCCACGACTTGATCTGGCGCGCCGCAAAAGTCGAGATACCGATCCATTTTCTGGCTTTCCCGAAAATAATCGAGGACAAGCAATACCTCTTCAGAGCGCTCCAGCCTGTCCTCCCGCCGGAGGTGACGCCAGAGCTCGCATATTCGGCCCACGAGCGAATAGCCGATCCTGCTAAGGTGCGTGTCGGCACTGACGAGGGGACCAAACGGGAGACTTCACCGACGCTGCACCGGGGGCCGGCGTCACTGAGGCATGACGAAGTTGACATGCTTGCGCTGCGGCGCGAACTGGCTCGAGTTCGTGCGGAGCTTTCGCGGGTTTCTGATGAGGCGGGTCGTTCTGCAAGCGAAGCAGCCGGGTTGAAGAGCGGATCCGAAGGTCTGCAAAGCGAAGTGTCCCGCCTCCAGAGCGAAGTGGCCGCGTTGGTGCAAGAATCCGCTCGGCTCTCGAATGAAGCATCCGGATTGCGCGTGCAGGCAGAGCGCGCCGAAAGCAAAGCCGCCAAACTGCAAATTGCGGTTTCCACCGAACAAGCTCGCGCTGAAAAGGCTGAAGCCGATTTCAGAGCTGTCACCGAAAGCCGGACATGGCGCGCCACGGCTCCCGTACGCGCAGCGTTGTCAGCGGCCAGGGGTATCAGCCGCCGGTGAAAAGTTTGGCGCGGGGTTGATTGATAGGGCTTTGTTGGCATCAGGTTGACGTTACGAGCGGCTGTCACCCTTATCCTCATCTTTTTCAGGCGTTGAAAACTTCAACGCCTGAATGCGGCGCTAACATATTTATTGCCGCAATTCAGAAGTGTCAGGCCGCTGCCTGTTATTCTGCCGATTTTCTCACGCTTATTGCAATCCTAAGTGTATTTCGCAGGTGGATACGGATTGGTATTTAAAGAACTGTCTTTTGGTTTTTAAATTGGTCGCCAACTTGAAATTCCAGAGACTAATGACATTATCTGAACAGTGACCTACGAATCCTTAGCGAAGCAGATGTCAACTTCACGTTGTCGGTACCTGAGCAGAGCCTGCTCCTTAGAATGTAGGTGTTCAAGCGCGGCAAACTATCAGCTGCCGCCGGCGATAACTGAAGGGAAGCCCCTTCTCTAACTTGATTCGGACGCGCATTTGCGGATGAACACAAAGTCATAAGCGGGTTATTTTGACAGGCATGCGCCCCCATTTGAACAGGTCCCTAGGCAAGCCTGCCGCTGATGAAAAAAGAGCGATCGCTACCGCGCGGACGCAGAAGCCGCAACTGCGGTTTCTGACGTGTGGATCGATCGATGGCGGCAAGTCCACACTAATTGGCCGGCTTCTGGACGATGACAGCGTGATTGCACACGAACCTGCGTCCGAAAGTCAAAGCCATTTGTACGCATCTTCCAACAATGAAGACACCGATTTTTCGCCGCTCGCCAATGCGCAGGAAGCCAAGGGATCGCTGGTGTCTGACAATGATCCCGGTCATCGGTTCTTTTCAACATCGAAGCGAAAATTTATTGCCTCCGATGCACCGGGTCGAGCTCAATTCACGCGCAACATGGCGGCGGGCGCATCGACTTCCGATCTGGCGGTCGTCGTTGTCGATGCAAGCCAGGGGATCCTGTCCCAGACGCGCCGCCATTCGGTCATCGCCTCGCTGCTCGGCATCAACCACGTCGTTCTGGCGGTGAACAAATGCGATCTTGTCGCATTTGATGGCAACGTATTCCGACGTATCGAGGAGGAGTATCGCGGGTTTGTTGCTGAACTCGGTTTCGAGACAATCGAGGCGATCCCTGTTTCGGCGCGCCACGGCGACAACGTCGTGCGGCGATCGAACCGGACACCCTGGTATGTGGGTCCGACCTTGCTGGAGCAGCTCGAGACCGTATCGATCGGGGAGGCAACTGCCGACGCGCCATTTCGTTTTCCGGTGCAGTATGTGAGCCGTTCCGATTTCGATTTGCGCGGCTTTGCCGGCACAGTGGCTTCCGGATCGGTAAAGCAGGGTGATGTCGTCGCCATCGCCAAATCCGGCAAATTGACACGGGTGAAGCGCATCGTCACCGACGATGGAGATCTTACGCGCGCCATCGAAGGCCAGGCGATCACGATCGTGCTCGAGGACGAGGTAGAGGTATCGCGCGGCAATATGCTTGTGTCGCCCTCCGCGCATCCGCATGTCTCTGACCAGTTCGCCGCCAATCTCGTCTGGTTCGATGAGCAGCCGTTGTTACCCGGTCGATCCTATATCCTGCGGACGGAGGTGGAGCAGGTCAACGCCACGGTGACGGATCTGCAATGCCGCATCAACGTAGACAGCTTTGCCCATGAGGCGACAAAGACGCTTGAGCGCAACGCGCTAGGCGTGGCCAACATCTCGGTACAGTCACGGATCGCGTTCGACACTTTTGCCGTCAATCGCATCACTGGCGCGTTTGTCCTTGTCGACCGGATGACAAATGCTACCGTGGCTGCAGGAACGATCCTCAATCCTTTGCGGCGCGCGGGGAATATCCGGTGGCAGTCTCTCGATATCGACAAGACGCAGCGCGCAGCGGCAAAGTATCAGCAGCCGGTCGTCTTGTGGTTCACCGGTCTGTCCGGTGCGGGCAAGTCGGAAATTGCCAATTTGCTCGAGAAAAAGCTGCATTTTGCCGGCTACCATACCTATCTCCTGGATGGCGACAACGTGCGCCATGGGCTTAACCGCGATCTCGGATTTACGGACGAGGACCGGGTCGAGAATATCCGACGTGTTGCCGAGGTCGCGCGGCTGATGGCCGATGCTGGCCTCATCGTCCTGGTGTCGTTTATTTCTCCATTTCGTGCAGAGCGACAGATGGCGCGGGAGATGTTGCAGCCAGGCGAATTTGTCGAGGTTTTTGTCGATACGCCATTCGAAGAGTGTGCCCGCCGCGATCCAAAAGGTCTCTATGCCAAGGCGCTAAATGGGATGCTCAAGAACTTCACGGGCATCGATTCCCCCTACGAGGCCCCGGAAAAACCCGAGGTCCGCTTGGAGACCGTCGGAAGGTCGCCGGAGGAAACGATGGCCGCGCTGGAGAAAAGGCTTCGTGGGCTTGGGTTTCTGGTCTAACGCGCAATTTCATTCAACAGGATTGAAGACGACGGCAGCGGAGGCGACGGTCGGGTACGTGTATGGCAGGGTATCTTTCGTCGCCCGCCACAGAGATATCCGATAAATCGATAGACAAGGCTTTGCAGAATGAGTGTTGAACAGGAAGAACTGCCGGACGACATTCATGAGCGCGTGACGGAGTTGTCCGAGCAGGGCAACGACCTGCTTGATGCTGGCAACGAGACAGGTGCGATCCGGTGCTGGCAGTCGGCCATCCGTTTGCTACCGGAGCCGCACCACAAATGGGATGCGGCGCTGTGGCTCTATGCTTCTATAGGCGACGCCCAAAGGCAGCAAGGCGATATGGAGGCCGCGCTCTCCTCCTTCCAGCAGGCGGCAGCGAGCAGCGATGGCCATGCCAACGGCTTTGTCCAGCTAGGCATAGGCACATGCCTTTACGATCTTGGTCATCAGGAGGAGAGCACCGACCCGCTCTTGCGCGCCTACATGGCCGAGGGCGAGGAGATCTTCGAGGAATCCGATGCGAAGTATCTGAACTACCTGCGCATGCGGAAGCTGGTATCTTGACTGCTGCCGCGCAGCATGGGCGTCTTCGAAGCGCAAGTTGATGGCCGAACTCGCCAGAGGAGCGCGCTCGGGATAGCTCGACTGACTGTGAGGGTATGGGGCAAACCATCTCGACAATGCCTCTGATTGAACATCGGCGAAGTGGCGGCCGCGCCCGATTGTGATGATGTCTACGCTGTAACCCTCTACCGCCGCACGGCGCGACTTCCGAGGTTGCAACGGTTGCCTAGCAGTTTGGCCATTTATGTCCTGAACGGCCGGGCTGGTGAATTGCCGGCCGTCCGCTCTCGTCTCTCTCGTCCGTCACGCGGGCAGGGCGTCCTACGCGAAAGCTTACCAAGGGGTCTCGCCACGTGCTTCAACGAAGCGGCCGGATACCGCATCTCCACCCAGCAGCGCGTATTTGACCGGCAGCTTCGCGCCCTCCTGGGGCGTCATGAAGCCGTTGCCCCCGGTCAGGTCGGTCTTCACATAGCCTGGGCTAACCGAGTTGATGACATGGGGCGTGTCGCGCAGTTCCTCGGCAAGCTGCACAGTCAGCATGTTCAGCGCCGCCTTGGAGGCATTGTAGCCGATCAGCCGGGCTGAATAGTAGGGCGAGGCTGGATCGCCGTTGAGCGCGAGCGAACCTAGCGAGCTGGATAGGTTCACAATACGGGCGGCCGACGACAGGCGCAGTAGCGGCAGCATTGCCTGCGTCACCGCCAACGTGCCGACGAAGTTGGTGTCCATGATACGCCGCGCGGCCTCCGCTGAGCCGCTGGTCGGCGGTCCGTCCTCGGCATCGACGATGCCGGCGTTGTTCACGAGGATATCGAGCCGACCATATTCGGCGCGAATAGTTTCGGCCGCCGCAGCGATGCCCGCATGATTGTTGAGGTCGAGGGTAACTGATCGAACCGACAGGCCAGCTTCCAATAGCCCGCTCACGGATGCGGTGGCGCGACCGGGATCGCGAGCGCCGATGACAACGGTGACACCCGCTTGAGCAAGTTGGCGAGCAATTTCAAGTCCGATGCCTTTGTTCGCGCCGGTGACGAGGGCAATGCGGGAAGTGTCGGCCATTTCTTCAGTCCTTATGGGGTTCGTTTTGGTGTCGCTCCAATATATGAAGGATCCATCAGTTTGAGGATTCGCTTATGGCTTCGGCGCGGCCGTCCCACCTAAACCCCCGGAAAACGCCGCGTCAGGCACGGGCGACGGTGACGCTGGACGTCATGTTCGAGGCGACCATTCAGGTTCTGGTGAGCGATGGACCGCACCGATTGACGACCACTCGCGTGGCGCAGCGGGCGGGCGTGTCGGTGGGCACGCTGTACCAGTATTTCCCGCACAAGCAGGCGCTGTACTATGCGCTCAACGAACGCTATCTCGACGCACTGGCTACCAAAGTAGAGGCTGCGTGCCTGGTGCAGCACGGCGCTGCCATCAAGCGGATGATCGAGGCGCTGGTGACGACCTACTGGCACGCCAAGACGGAGCGGCCGGAGGTGACACGCGCGCTCTATCGCTCCGTTGTGGAGATTGACAACGAGGCGCTGATCGCAGCCTTCGCCGCCCGTGTCGATGCCGCGACCGCTGCGATGTTAGGAACCGCTTCCGATGCGACCTTTGCCGAGCTGTCGACCGTCAACCTTACGCTGCTAGCCACCGTTTTCGGCACGGTCCGCAACGTGTTCGAGCGCAACTTGCCTCCAGACGAGGAACGCGCCGTCCAAGGTCAGCTCATGATGATGTGCAACGCCTATTTGGAAGCGGCTCGATCGCCGCCTTAACGCCGTCACCGGCAAGGCAACTTTCCCGATTGCGGACCGGGAGCGAGAAAGCCGCCGCGTTCCTCATACACGCGACCGAGCGCAACTTCGGCTTCCCCCCAAATCTTCGCGGGGAGACAGAGAAACGGGAAAGATCGCGCTGAACAAATGGCCGCTTTCGGCGGCTCGAAATGCTCATTTAAGCGTCCGTCTGGGGGCGCTTGCTGCCGATCCGAGGGTTCTCATAAGCCATGTATGACATCCTCACATATCGCCTCTGTGGCTCTATCGGCGGTGGTCGAGGATCTATCGCGAAGAATGTCGCACCATGGCGTAAAGTCGGCGAAATGGCGGGCCCCGCGCGATGATGAAGAGCACTACGTCTACGCTATAGCCCTCTAATGCCGCATCTGGCCGATGATGATATCATCGCCGTCAGGAATGGACCGCTGCTCGCGCAATTTGATGCACCATTCGAAAGCGCTCCCACACGGTAGGGGCTTTCAGGTTCGCGCAACCATCACCGCGTTACGGTCGCGACGCCCATTTGCGAGAGCAGTGTCAGATTGTCTTCAATGTGCCAGTTGTCCGTAATCCGCCCATCGGTCACCTTGAGCAGATCGGTCGCGATGAAGTCGATCGCCTGCCCCTGGCCCTTCACTGTGCCGAAGGTGCCGGTGAAATGACCTCTGAACTCCATGTGAACCGTAACAAACTCACCTGTGACGATCATTTTCTTCACCTCCACGCGGAGATCGGGGACCGCTGAGCGGAATTTTTTCGAGGCGAACGCCGGGCCTGCCGGTCCTTGGGGACGGCCGGGCGGCAGCGTGCGGTCGGTGAAGGTAGACGCGATCGCTGCCTTGAGGGCGGCTTCGTCGCCGGTGTCCCAGAACTGATAGAAGGCCTTCGCTGCCGTCACTGTCGCCTGGTTTTGTTCGTTCGAGACGGTCCTTCCAACGGTGAGATCGTCGATCTTCAGCTCCGCGGCATCGACTGGCACAGAGAGCAGCATTCCGAGGATGGCGGCTGCGACTGGAAATTTGCGCATGACATTTTCTCTTTCAGGGGTTGGCGGCATCGTCGTCCCCGCGACACACGCGTTCGTCGAGGATAGCGGTCGGCGCAGTGGTGAAGTGGTCGTGTTTCCGAGTTCGGGCGAGCACCGCTTGTCTCAGGCGATGGTGGCGCCACCATCGACTGTGACCGTGGTACCGGTGGCGAAGGGATTGGTCGCGACGAACAGGATCGCCTGCGCGATGTCCTCCGGCTCGCCGACGCGACGCACGGGCAGCCGTTCGGCCGTGCGGGCGAACATGGCTACGCGGTCGGCCTTTTCCATGCCGCCCCAGAGCGGCGTGTCGATCAGGCCGGGTGACACTGTGTTGACCCGGACCGGGGCCCGTTCCAACGCCAGGCCGCGTCCGAGCGCTTCCAGGGCCGCATTGATTGCCCCCTGCAGCACCGAACTCGCACTCGGACGCCGTGACAGAAATCCCGAGACGAAGGTGATCGAACCGCTATCCGCGATTCTGGCGGCCCGCGCGATGCGATAGCCGCCCCAGAACTTGCTTTCCATGGAGGCCTTGGCGTCGTCGAGCGACAGCCCACCAACGGGACCACTCCGGGTTGCCGCCGCGGCGATCACCAAGTGGTCGAACGGCTGCGCCTCGCCGAAGAAGACTTCGATGGCGGAGTTGTCGAGAATGTCGAGCGCGACGGGCTGGGCCGCGATGCGGGCGGCGAGGGCTTCGAGCTTGGGACCGGGCCTGCCAGCGGCGAAGACGGAAGCACCGGTCGCGGCAAAAGCTTCGGCCGTCGCGGCACCAATCCCGCCGGTGGCGCCGACGATGAGGACGCGTTTATCTTTCAGGGAGAGAGTCATGGTCAAATCCTTTCGTTCGGGATCAGGCGGCTGAGCCGGGCAACCCGCTGACGGTCAGCGCGCCGCGGTCATAAATGGGAGTGATCGCGCGGTGCTCGGCTGCCCATGTCGCGATCTCATCCTTGCGAGCGAACCACACGGCGGGCTTCGATCGGGCATTGCCGGGAGCGGAGATCGCGGACGCGGCGATTGCGGCAAGGTCGCTACCGAGAAGCGTTCGATTGTTGGTGAGAATGGCTACATTCGTCATGAGCCATGATATGGACTATCGTGCCATAGATGATAATGTTATTTATAGACGATTGTTTGTCGACTTCGGATTGATAATTGATGCTCGATGACCTCAACGAGTTAAAGACGTTTCGCGCGATCCTGGCGGAAGGCAGCCTGACGGCTGCAGCATTGCGCCTTGGCGTTACGCTGGCCGTGGTCAGCAAGCGGCTCGGGACACTCGAAAGCCGCGTCGGCGTTCGGCTGATCCATCGTACCACCCGGTCACTGAGCGCGACAGACGAAGGCGCTCGGCTGCTGGCCGATGTCGTGCGGGCTCTCGAAACCCTGGAAGCGGCGGAAGGCCGATTGGCTGGCGGTCGCAACGAGCCGGTTGGCACCTTGCGCGTCAGTGCGCCGATCGCTTTCGGCCGGCGCTTCGTGGCGCCGGCCCTTGGACGACTTGCCGGGCGCTACCCCGGCCTTACCGTCGCGCTGGAACTCGACGACCGTGTGGTCGATATCGTAGCCGACGGCTTTGATGTCGCGATCCGCATCGGCGCCCTTGCTGACAGTTCGGCCATGATGCGAAAGCTCGCCGACAATCGGCGCATCCTGGTTGCGGCGCCCGCTTATCTCGATCGCGTTGGCCGGCCGCTCACGCCGGGCGATTCAAAGGCGCACGCTTTCCTGCGCTATGGCGCCGCCAGCGAACCCTGGTACCTGCACGGGCCCGATGGCGCCACAGCAAATATTGCGGCGCATGCACGGCTACGCGCCGATGACGGCGATGTCGTGCACGGCTGGGCGCGGGACGGCCTTGGCATCATGTTGAAATCGGAAGTCGATATTGCCGGAGACCTCACCACAGGCCTGCTTGAGCGTGTACTGCCAAGTTGGGATGGTGGCGAAGCGCCGATCGTTGCCCTCTATCCAAGCGCTCGGCATTTGCCACTCAAAACACGCGTCCTGCTCGACGGGCTTGCGGATTACATCGACGCCACGATTGATTCGGATCGGCAGTCGATCGCCGGCGAGGGCGTGTGATGGCATGAAAAGGGCGGCGATTTGCGATAAGCCGTTCGCAGACACGGCTGCCTCGGCAAAGTGGCGGGCCACGCCCGATGAAGATGGCACTATGTCTACGCTATAGCACTATGTGTCCTTTGGGCAGTCGGGAGGGAGAGTCATGGCGTTCGCGATCAAGGCTGAGGTTGGCGATCCAAGGGTTGAAAGTTTCTCGTTCACGGCACAGAAAACGATGTACGGCGGCAAACAGATCGTCAAAGGTGACGTAATTTTCGTATTCGCAAGCGAGAACGAGGGCGGGCGAGGCCTTTGCGCGCGCGGCATCGTGACTTACGCCGAGGCGATTGCAAAGAAGCGCGGCGTCGCCCGGCAAACGCCGCGCGTGAGCCTCTCCATTCGATGCACCGCGCTCGTAAAAAGGCCGCTGGGGCGGAGCGAGCTAAAGCCTCTCAACGAATGGAATGATGGCCAGCCGGGAACCGAGCTAAATTTCAAACTCTATCGTCAGGCGACGAACAAAGTAGTCGGAATCTCGGACGAAGCGGCGGCGTTTCTTGACCAGCACTTTTGATTTTTGCGTCGGCGAGATGACGTGGCGATCCCATTCGCAGCAATCGCAGTTTGTCGCACAATCTGCAGCGAAATGGCGGAAGAGGTGGGATTCGAACCCACGGTACGGTCTCCCGCACGCCGGTTTTCAAGACCGGTTCCTTAAACCACTCGGACACTCTTCCAAGCGTATGATATTGAAGCGGTTTCTTCTTCAATATCGTTGACCGGAATGACTAGTTGCGGCGCAGGTTGCAACTATTTCGGTTTTCGACTTGCGCTTATAGCTTCTTGCAACGCGGCGTCAACCTTTTCGGCAATGCAAGCGTCCTTGCCACATGGATCTAAGCCACTATCGTTGGCTGGTCGAGGCTCGTTCGTCAGTCTTTATGGAGATAGCTCTTGCCACCGGTATCTGTGGTGCAGAAGTGGCCGCCTTTTGGGCCGGTGCAATAGGTTGCGGATCGGCAGGAGCAGTCGCTCGAAGCTGTCGGCGACATTTCTTCCTGTTGGGCGCCGGCTATGCCGAGTGCTCCCGTGCCTGTTCCCATGGTGGCTGAGCATGACTTCTTGCTGGCACTCACCGACCCGTCATTGCATATGAATGTGCTGCCCTCGCAATGGTCGATGCCACCTTTCTTGCCGCTACAGGGAGAATTGGCGAACGCAGTGGTGGAAACCGCCAGTGAGCCGGCCAGGATGATCGAAAACAGACGCATGTAGTTCCCCGGGGAGAAAACCGTACTGCTAGGAGACGAACCTGACCTGGGGGTTGAGATTCGATCCGTGGGGACAGCGCAGTCGCGCAACGGGTTGATACTTTTCCCGGCCGTCAGGGTTGGCGCGCGGTTGCCTGGTTCCGTTTACTGCTGGTTAACCATGATCGTTACAATTGTTCCTTTTAGGCCACTGGGACCGGCTAATTTGACATCATGCAAACATGATTAAAGTCCCGTTAGGTGATTGGGGCGTAGGTCGGAATTGGAGTTGAAGACCCGTCGTCTCATCCACCCTCTTCTGTTCCACCTTGTTCAGTATCGCGTATCGGTTTGGCAGACATGACGTTCGAGAATGTTTCGGTATCATACAGGAGAGGCCTGCGCTGGGCGGCACTCTCGGCCGTGTGTGCAGCCGTTTCCGCCTGCGGCACGACGCATGCTCCGCCTCTGAAGACCAAGCATGGCAAGGAATATTTTTCTGAAGCCGAATATGGCGTCAAGGCCAGCCCGCGCGTCGTCACCAGTGGCAAGATTCCCAGCGGCGGCGGACGCTTCATGGTCGGCAATCCCTATCAGGTGAAGGGTGCGTGGTATTATCCGAAGGAAGACTACAGGTATAACAAGGTCGGCATCGCGTCCTGGTACGGTTCCGCATTTCACGGCCGATTGACGGCCAATGGCGAGGTCTATGACCAGCTAAGCCTATCTGCAGCCCATCCGACTTTTCCGCTGCCGAGCTACGCGCGGGTTACCAATGTCGAGAACGGTTCGTCGGTCATCGTGCGTGTCAACGATCGCGGCCCGTATCATCCCGGCCGCATCATCGACCTTTCGAACAAGAGCGCCGACCTCCTCGATCTTCGCGACAGCGGGACCGGCGCGGTGCGGGTGCAATATGTCGGTCGTGCACCGCTCGAGGGTCACGACATGCCTTATCTGATGGCCTCCTATGTACCGAAGGGCAGCCGCGTGCCCGGCATCAATCCCGGCAGCCAGTTCGGCAGCGGCCTGATGGTCGCATCGAATGGCAAGATGACCGCCGACCAGTTGCCGGACTATGTGCAGACGCCGCTGCGCCAGCCGACCCGCCGCCCGACGTCGGGAGTGCCCGTGCCCGCGGCAGCTCCCATGGCGTCGACTGCCTATGCCGGATCGACACCGACATCGCCGGCCTTCAAGCAGCAGCAGCCACCGATGAACTGGGGTGCACCGGAGCCGGCGGCCCAGGGTATCCTCGTGTCGCTGCCGCAGATCGGACCCGTTCCATACGAACGGCCGAATTCCCGCCAGGGTTTTGCCGCTCTGACACCTGCGTCGTCTCTTGCCGTCGCCTATGGGGAACCTGAGAGGGCTGCGCCACGTGCACTGGCGTTCGACGCCGTGATGGTCCGCAACGATGGCCTGACGCAGAAATCGATACTGGCTTCGTATCATCGGCAGATGGCCGCCGCGCAGGTCGACTGAGGGCGGCAATTGCCTTAGTTCCGGGCCGCGCGTAATTTTAATGCAGGCAAGCGGGAAGGGGACTCGATGCTGAAATACCTTTTCGCTGTAGTCGCGCTGTTTTCCACAAATGCGGTCGCACAAACGCCACCACCGGCCTTCGACACCAAGGCCGGGCAGGCCTTTATGATCGAGGCGTCGACCGGCACCGTTCTCTTGGCCAAGAATGAGGACAAACCCTTTTCTCCAGCGTCGTTGGCAAAGCTTATGACACTGGACGTGGTTTTCGAGGCGCTGGCCCGCGGCGAGGTTAGCCTCGATACCACCTATCCCGTCTCTGAAAACGCCTGGCGCCGGGGCGGCGCACCATCGCGGGCGTCGACCATGTTTGCAGCGCTGAAATCCCGCGTGCGGATCGGCGACCTCGTCCAGGGCGCGGCGATCCAGCAGGCCAATGACGCCTGCATCGTGCTTGCCGAAGGCATGTCCGTCAGCGAGGCGGAGTTTGCCCGCAGGATGACCCAGCATGCGCGCGAAATCGGCATGCCGAAGGCGCAGTTCGGCAACGCAACGGGACTTCCCGATGCCGACAGCAAGGTTTCGGCCCGCGAACTGGTAACGCTGGCGCGTGACCTGCAGTCAAAATATCCGGACCTTTACAAGTCATTCTCGCAGCCCGACTTTACCTGGAACAAGATTTTTCAGCGAAACCGCAATCCGCTGCTGCCGCTGACCATGGGCGTCGACGGGCTCGGCACCGGCTTTGCGGAGGGCGAGGGGTTTTCGATCGTCTCATCCGTGACGCGTGACGGGCGGCGTCTGTTCCTTGCCATGGGCGGCCTCGGCTCCGACAAGGAGCGCACCGAGGAAGCCAAGCGCGTACTGGAATGGGGACTGAGCAATTTCAGGAGCCAGCGTGTTTTCGATGAGGGCGAAGTGATTGGCACGGCCAGCGTCTACGGCGGCGCCAGGGCATCGGTCGGGCTTGTCGCCAAGACAGGCGTGGATGTCTACGTGCCCGTCAACAATCCCGATCGGCTGACGGCCCGCGTCATCTACCGCTGGCCGCTGGCCGCGCCTGTTGCAAGCGGCCAGCCGGCGGGGATTTTAAAAGTGTTTTCCGGGACCCGCGTCGTGCGCGAGGTTCCGTTGTTCACCGATGGCGATGTCGCCCAGGGCGGTCTCGGGCGCCGGGCGCTCGATGCCCTGGTCGAGCTATCGGAAATGCTTTTGTTTTCCTGGCTCTGGGAAACTCCGACCCCGGCTTGACAGAGCTTCGGGCAAATCACCGCACAACATCGCAAACTCTCGGCCAGAAGGTTTCGCCCGGCGTCGTCTTGCGTTAAACAGTCGCCAACGGCCGATGGCAGTGCCTATCTGACTGCCGAATGGAATGCGAGATCGCAGGATGCGAGCAATTGTCGAACGGAACCGGTTTGTTCATAAGCTTTGAAGGCGGGGAGGGTGCCGGTAAATCGACGCAAATCCGTCTGCTCGCCGAAGCCCTGACGGCGAGCGGTCGCGATGTGCTAGTCACCCGCGAGCCCGGCGGTTCGCCCGGTGCGGAGGCGGTGCGCCACGTGCTGCTCTCCGGGGCTGCCGAGCCTTTCGGGACGCGCATGGAGGCCATCCTGTTTGCTGCGGCCCGCAACGATCATGTCGAGGAGGTCATCCGCCCGGCTCTGGCGCAAGGGAAAATCGTTCTCTGCGACCGGTTTATGGATTCATCGCGCGTCTACCAGGGCGTGACGGGCAATCTGGAGCCTGATTTCATCGAGGCGCTGCAACGGATTGCCGTCGACGGCGTCGTTCCGGACTGCACCCTGATCCTCGACCTGCCCGCCAGCGTCGGCCTCGAGCGTGCACACAGGCGCGGAGCCGCGACGACGGCCGAGCCGGATCGCTTTGAAAAGGAAGAGATGGAAACCCATGAAAAGCGCCGGGAGGCGTTTCTCGATATTGCTGCCAGCGATCCGCAACGCTGCCATGTCATCGACGCCCTGCATGCACCCGAAGAGATCGCGGCCCGCATCCTTGCCATTGTCAGCCAGCGGTTGGCATCGCATGACGGGCAGGCGGGGCCCGGCCCGGAGACCGCACAATGAGCGACGAACGGCCCGGCGTGCTGGACGGCGCCATTGCTCCCATGGAAAATACCAGGCTTTTCGGCCATGCGGAGGCAGAGGCGTTCCTGGCCCAGTCCTATCGTTCCGGCAAGGGCCACCATGCGATCCTGATCGAGGGGCCGGAGGGCATCGGCAAGGCGACGCTGGCCTTCCGCTTTGCCAATCATGTGCTGTCGCATCCGGATCCGCTGATGGCGCCGGGCGAGATCGCCGATCCCGATCCGGCCTCTGTCGTCAGCCATGCCATCGCGTCGGGCGCGTCTCACAACCTTCTCTATCTGGCGCGCCCTGTCGACGAGAAGACCGGCAAGGTGAAATCGGCAATCACCGTCGACGAGGTCAGGCGGGCCGGTAAATTCTTCTCGCAGACGTCGGGCACCGGCAACTGGCGCATCGTCATCATCGACCCCGCCGACGACATGAACCGCAGCGCTGCAAACGCCATCCTGAAAATACTCGAGGAGCCGCCGAAGCGGGCGCTGTTCCTGGTGCTGTCGCACGCGCCCGGCAAGCTTCTGCCGACCATACGCTCGCGCTGCCTGCCATTGCGCCTGTCACCGCTCAGTGACGAAGCGCTGGCAGCGGCTTTGTCCAATCTCGACATCGCCGCCGATGCCAACCTTTTGCGCGATGCCAAGGGGAGCGTCAGCGAGGCGCTGAAGCTGATCAACTACGGTGGCGCGGACATTGTCGCGGCCTACCGACAGGTGGTGGCTTCCGATGGGCCTGCAGCGCGCAAGGCGATGCACAAGCTTGCGGACGTGCTGTCGGGCCGGGAGAGCGAAACGATTTTCGATTTCTTCGTCTCCCAGATCGAGGACGATATCATGGCGCGGGCGCGCCAGGCGGCACTCGAAGGCCGGGTGGTGGACGCCGAGCGGATGTCGCGGCTTCATTCTGACGTCACCGAACGGCTGACAGTGTCGCAGGCCTACAATCTTGATCGCAAGCAGACCATATTGACCGTGCTGGGCGATCTTAAACAGCAGCTGTAGTCGCCTCCTGCCGGGTCGATCGACGCTGGCGCCAAACTTCAAGGTTTCGCTGCGGTGCGACTTGCGATAATAGCGACGCAGCTTCTTCAAACATAACAAGACGGGCTCGATGCCGCCGATGAAAGACACTTCCCCATTCTACATCACCACCGCGATCGCCTATCCCAATGGCCGACCGCACATCGGCCATGCCTATGAGCTGATCGCCACGGATGCGCTGGCCCGCTACCAGCGGCTGGACGGGCGCGAGGTGTTTTTTCTCACCGGCACCGACGAGCACGGCCAGAAGATGCAGCAGACGGCAAAGCTCGAAGGGATTGCCCCGGAGGCTCTGGCATTGCGCAACTCGGACGAATTCCGTGCGATGGGCAAGCTGCTGAATTCATCGAACGACGACTTCATCCGCACGACGGAAGAGCGTCACCACCAGACTTCGCGCGACATCTGGAACCGGATGGCCGAGAATGGCGACATCTACAAGGATTCCTACGCCGGCTGGTATTCCGTGCGCGACGAGGCCTATTACCAGGAAAACGAAACCGAGAAGCGCGCCGATGGGTTGCGCTACGGGCCGCAGGGCACGGTCGTCGAATGGGTGCAGGAGGAGAGCTACTTCTTCCGCCTGTCGCAGTACCAGGACAAGCTGCTGGCGCTCTACGAGAGCGATCCCGAATTCATCGGCCCCTCCGAGCGCCGCAACGAGGTGATGTCCTTCGTCAAATCGGGGCTGCGCGACCTGTCGATCTCACGCACCACCTTCGACTGGGGCATCAAGGTGCCGAACGACCCATCGCATGTCATGTATGTCTGGGTCGATGCGCTCACCAACTACCTGACCGCGACTGGCTATCTGGAAGATCCCAATGGCCCCCGGGCAAAATTCTGGCCGGCCGATGTCCATGTGATCGGCAAGGACATCATCCGGTTCCACGCCGTCTACTGGCCGGCGTTCCTGATGTCGGCCGGGTTGCCGTTGCCGAAGCGGATCTTTGCCCACGGCTTCGTGCTGGCCAAGGGCGGAGAGAAGATGTCGAAGTCGCTCGGCAACGTGCTCGATCCGTTCGAGCTGATTGCCCATTTCGGCCTCGACCCGATCCGCTATTTCCTGATGCGCGAAATCTCGTTCGGGCAGGACGGCAATTGCAGCGAAGACGCCATCGGCACACGCATCAACGCCGATCTTGCCAACGGCATCGGTAACCTTGCCAGCCGTTCGCTGTCGATGATCGTCAAGAATTGCGACGGAAAAATTCCGGAATGCGGGCCTCTGTCAGATGAAGACAAGGCGATGTTGGCGCAAGTCGATGCCCTGGCCGATATCACCCGTGACGAGATGGGCAAGCAGATGATCCACCGGGCGCTGGCGGCCATCATCGCCGTCGTGTCTGAAACCGACCGGTACTTTGCCGGCCAGGAGCCCTGGGCGCTGAAAAAGACCGATATCGTCCGCATGGGAACCGTGCTGTACGTAACCGCCGAAGTGGTTCGCCAGATCGCCATCCTGCTGCAGCCGTTTGTGCCGGATTCGGCAGCCAAGCTGCTGGACCTGGTGGCCGCGCCTGCGGACAAACGCGATTTCGCGGCGCTGGGCGAGGCGGGTCGTCTCGTGCCGGGCACCCCGCTCGAAGCACCGAAGCCGGTATTCCCGCGCTACGTGGCGCCGGAGGTCTAGGACGACATGCTGATCGATACCCACTGCCACCTCGATTTTGCCGATTTCGCCGAGGAGCGCGATGCCATCGTGGCGCGTGCCCACGCATCCGGCGTCGGCCAGATGGTGACGATCTCGACACGTGTCGCCAAGCTGGACGGCCTGCTGGCGATCACCGACGCCTATCCGTCTGTGTTCTGCTCCGTCGGCACGCACCCGAACAATGCCGACGAGGAGCTCGACATCGAGGTCGAGGATCTCGTGCGGCTGTCGCGCCATCCGAAGGTGGTGGCCATCGGCGAGGCCGGGCTCGACTATTTCTACGACACGGTGAAGCCTGAGGACCAGCGCACCGGCTTTCTCCGACATATCGCTGCGGCGCGCGAAACCGGCCTGCCGCTTGTCATTCACAGTCGCAGCGCCGACGACGACATGGCTGAAATCCTGACCGAGGAAACAGGGAAGGGCGCCTTCCCCTTCATCCTGCACTGTTTCTCGGCGGGTGCCGATCTGGCAGCCACGGGCGTTGCGCTCGGCGGCTATATCTCGTTCTCCGGCATCCTGACTTTCCCCAAATCCGAGGAACTGCGCGCGGTGGCCAGGACCGTCCCGCATGACCGGCTTCTGGTCGAGACCGATGCGCCATACCTTGCGCCAAAACGCTGGCGCGGCAAGCGCAACGAGCCGTCCTACGTCGTCAACACGGCTGAAGTGCTGGCCGAGACCATCGGCGTCAGCAGTGCGGAAGTTGCGGCGCTGACGACCGAAAATGCATTCAGGATTTTTTCGAAGATGCCGAGGATCTGACGGCGTGACCTACAGGCGGCGGTTCACCATTCTCGGCTGCTCATCGTCTCCGGGCGTTCCGCGCATCACCGGCGACTGGGGCGCCTGCGACCCGACCAATCCCAAAAACAGGCGCAGCCGGGCGGCATTGCTGATTGAACAATTTGGGCCGGATGGCGGCGTTACCACCGTCGTCGTCGACACCGGTCCAGACTTTCGCGAGCAGATGGTCCGCGCCAGGGTCGAGGCAATCGACGCGGTTCTCTATACCCACGCGCACGCCGACCATATCCACGGCATCGACGACCTGCGCGGCTATTTCCACATCGACAACAAGCGCATTCCGATCCACGCCGACAGGGTCACCATGGACCGCATCCGGCAGGGTTTCGGCTATTGCCTGGAAACACCGACCGGCAGCAATTACCCGCCGATCGTCGAGCCTGTCATCATTGAGGATATGCAGGCGTTCGCAATCGACGGCGCCGGCGGCCCGATCCATGTCCAGCCGCATCTCCAGCAACACGGAGACATCCAGTCGCTCGGCTTTCGCATCGGCGACGTCGCATATTGCAGCGACGTCAGCGATTTCCCGCGAGCATCCGTCCAGGCTCTTGGCAACCTCGACGTGCTGATCATCGACGCGCTCCAGTACCGGTTACATCCAAGCCATCTGTCGCTAGAGCAATCGCTCGACTGGATCAGCCGCCTGAAGCCACAGCGCGCCATCCTGACCCACATGCACACACCGCTCGACTACGCCACCGTTCTCAGAGAAACACCAGCCAACGTCGAACCGGCCTACGACCAGATGAGCTTCGCGTTCGAGATCGACACGCCGGAGTAGCCGTGGATCTGCGATGGGTGCGGGGTTTGGTAGTATGTGGCTATCCACATCAGTTCCATAATCTATCTTATCCACCTTTTGCATCTAGTCGGGTACATTCTATTTTCAAGTGCGACATGCCAATGATTTCAAGGATTTATGACCGCTATGATAGTGTGGAGGAATGGAACGCACCTACTTGCAGCTCGACATGGACGAACGCCAGGATATTGCGCGATGGACCCCTGCCCGTTGTTGCCAGCGTGGCCATGGGCGGCGACTGAGACGTGAGATTTAGCGCAGGATCAATGTCCGCCGTCTGGCCGGCTCTCGATGCAGCTTCGGTAAACCCGCGTCACACTTTTCTCCGCAGCGGAAAGTGAAAAGCCCGGCCGCGTGGAAGCGGTCGGGCTCTTTGGTTTTGGCGGGTCAGACCCGGCGGTGGTTTGTTATTTCTTGACCAGTGCTTCCATTGGAACTGGCTCGGAGATCGTCCAGTTGCCAACGACGCCGGGCTTGCCGTTCTTGGTTTCGACGATCAGGTAGCGCGCCTTGTTCTGGTGGTGCAGTTCGGCGGTGAAGGTGCGCGGTCCAAAGAGCGTCGGCTCGTCCTTCATCTTCTCGAGTTCGGCAACCACTGCGTCGGCATCGGTCGTGCCTGCGCGCTGGACGGCCTTGGCCCAGACGTCGATCATCGAATAGCCGGGATAGACGTACTGGCTGGAAGGATCCGTGCCGGTCTTCTTCTTATAGACGCCATTGAATTTCTGCACATCGGGATTTGGGTCGTCGCCGTAGATCGAGCCCTGGACCGGCGTGTAGAAGTTCGACAGGTCCGGCACGGCCGACAGCCAGTAGCTGCCATCGACGCCGGAGCCGTTGAGGATCATCGAGTTGATGCCGGCGGCGCGGATCTGCTTGATCGCCGAGACGGCGCCCGGCATCATCGTGCAGAGCATGATGGCGTCAGGCTCCTTGGGGAGCGACTTGATGCGCGTGATCTGGGCGGCGATCGAGGCATCTTCGTTCTTGAAGGTATCCTGGCCCACGAGCTTGGCGCCTTGGGCTTCAAGCTTCGGCATCATCCAGTCGAAGCCGTCGCAGATGCCCTTGTTGTATTCCGTCCAGGTGTCGAGCAGGCGGTAGAAGGTCTGGGCCTTCTTTTCCTTGAAGGCCCATTCGGCCATCGTCGCGCCCTGGACAGCTGCCAGCACGGAAGCCGAGAAGCTGTGCTTGCCGACGCCCTGGATACCGGCCTTGACCGATTCCGCGCAAAGGAAGAACGACACCAGTCCGGCATCTTCGGCGGCCAGTGCTGCCGGTGCCCCGAAATCGTAGTCGCAGGAAACGACTACCAGACTTGCGCCCTGGTCGATGACCGACAGGCCAGCCTTGGCGCCTTCTGCACGGTCGGACTTGGTGTCGGCGCTGACGACTTCGATCTTCTTGCCGAGCAGGCCGCCGGCAGCGTTGATCTCATCGATGCGGATCATCGCGGCATCGGTTGCGGGCTTGTCGTAAGCCTGCATGAAGCCGGATGCGGCCGTCGCAAAGCCCACAACGATCTTGCTGTCGTCGGCCATGGCCGGAACTGCGGCCGCGGCGAATGCCGTGGCCAGAACTGCTGCAAATAGTCTTCTTACGTATTCCATTAGCTGCTCCTTTATTGCCTGACGATTGTTGTCCTCGTCGGCTATTTGTTATGTTTACGCCTGAAAAACGTGATCTCGCGATTGCCTATCAAGCCGGCAGGACGAAGCGCGAGAATGACGATCATGATGACACCGAGGGCGATCTCCTGGAGCCCCTTGGGAAGAGCGAGGGTGACTGTGCCCACGGGGACACCCGCCTCCAGCCAGCGAAGAACCTGGATGAGGGCAGAGAGAAGGACCACCCCGATCACCGCGCCGGAAAGGCTGCTCATGCCGCCGACAACGAGCATGGAAAGCGTGATGAAGGTGAGGCCGAGATAAAAATTGTCGGGCGTGACGACGCCGATCGAATGCGCCATCAGAGCGCCTCCGAGGCCCATGACCACGCCCGAGATGGTGAATGCGACCAGCCGCTCCTTCGGGATATCGACGCCGGAGGCGGCAGCCGCCGTCGGCTCGTCGCGGGCGGCGCGCAAGGCCAGTCCCGAGCGCGAGATGGCATGCGCCCAGGCGATGAAGATGGCGAGGACGGCCGCACCCACATAAGGCCAGATGAGGCGCACGATGGGAATGCCCACCACCGACGACGTCGCGCCGGTAACATCCTGCCAGTTCGAGTAGATGGTATTGATCATTGCCAGCATCGCGAAGGTGGCGATCGACGCGGCAATGCCCGACAGGCGCATCAGCACCCGCCCGAAAACCAGGGCCGCCAGCCCGGCAAAGATCGCCGCAATAATCGCAGACTCCCAGTACGGAAGACGCGTCTCGAGCAGCCACCCGGGCAAGCCCGGAAGCGCGCTCTTCTTCATCATCGGGCTAATGGTCAGCCACGCTGCGGCATAGGCACCCATGCAGGTAAAGCCGATATGGCCGAAGCTGAGGACCCCGGAGTTGCCGATGAAGATATAGAGCCCGACGACCAGGGTGATGCGGACGAAGACATCGATCACCGCCTGGTTGAACGGACGCGAGCCGGTCATGACGGTCAGCACGGCGATCGCCAGCATGAGCAGAGACAGCAGGATCGGCGTCATGATCGTGCGCCGGGCGAGCGCGAAGGGTGCGGGCTTGCGCGGCGATGCCAGTTCGGCCGGCAAGGCGGGAGCGGTTGCAGTGGTCATGGATCAGACCCTTTCCTTGGTGCCGCGCGCGGCGATCAGACCTTGCGGACGGAAGAGGAGGACGAGGATGACGGCGCCATAGACGAAGGCATCACGGAACGGACGCGCATCGATCGGCAACACCACCTGCATGATGACGGAGGCAGCACCCAGCAGGAAGCCGGCAAGCACTGCACCCGGAAGACTGCCGAGGCCGCCGATCACCGTTGCGATGAATGCCATCAGCATGATCGCCCCGCCCATCTGGATATCGGCGGTGCCTGTCTGGCAGACGAAGATCAGCGAGATTGCGCCAGCCAGCGCCCCGGACAATGCGAAGGCCCCCATGATCACCCGGTTGGCCCTCACCCCGAGCATCCGTGCCATCGAGAAGTTTTCGGCGGCTGCGCGCATTTCCAGCCCGAACCTCGTGCGGCGCAGGAAGAGCGAAAGGGCGATCAGGATCAACACTGTCGCGACGATGGTGATCAGCTGCAGCAGAGGCAGCCGGGCGCCGAAGATCTCCACCGGTTGCGAGAGCATCGGCAGCAGCGAGATCGACTTCGGGCGGCTCGTGAAGAGCATCAGCAGGAAGTAGCGGATGACGAAACCGAGCGCGAAAGACGCGATCATCATGGTGGCCGGGTTGGCACGGCGGAAGCGGCGGAAGACGACGATTTCGCAGAGGACCGACAGCGCAGCACCCGTAGCAAGCACCAGCGGCACCAGCAGGTACCATGGCAGGTTGCCGGCAAAGACGATGGCCATCGCATCCGTGGATGGCCAGAGCAATGCGAAGACGCAGAAGGCGATGACGTCCCCGTGGGCGAAATTCACCAGGCGCATGACGCCGAAGATCAGCGCGATGCCGAGGGCGCCGAGGGCATAGAGCGAACCGAGGGACAGCGAGTCAAATACGATCTGCAACATCTCATTTGTCCTCGTAGCCGAAATAGGCGGCCTGGATGGCCTCGCTGGTGCCGAGTTCGCGGGCATCGCCGTCAAGCACGACCTCGCCACCGCGCATCAGCAGCATTCGTCCGCCGACGAGATTGGCGCGGGTGGAACTCTGTTCGACGATCAGCAGCGTCAACTTGCGCAGCGCCTGCAAGGCAATCAGCCGCTCGTACACCTGATCGGTGATGTTGGGCGCCAGCCCGAGCGACGGCTCGTCGATGGCGATCAGGCGCGGATTGGTCATCAGCGCCCGGCCGATGACGAGCATCTGCTGCTGGCCGCCAGACAGCAGGCCGGCCTGGCCGTTGCGGCGTTCCTTCAGCATCGGGAATGTCTGGTAGACCGCCTCGAGATCCTCGGCGACCTTGGCCTTCCAGCCGCGATCCTTTGCCTTCATTCCGGTGCCGACCAGCAGATTTTCCTCGATGGTCAGCGAACCGAAGACATCCCGGCCCTCAGGCACCAGCGAAAAGCCGAGGCGGGCAATATCCTCCGGCGCGCGGCCGGTGATATTGTAGCCGTCGAAATCGATCGTGCCTGCAAAGGCAGGCGTGACGCCGGCAATTGCGCGCAGCAACGATGATTTGCCGGCGCCGTTTGGCCCGGTAATGAAAACCGTGTCGCCATCCCTGATGGAAAACGATACGCCGCGCACGGCCGTCAGGCGACCGTAGCGAACCTCGATATTGGCGAGAACCAGCAGGCTCATAGCAGCACCTCCACGACCGGCAGCGCTGTGTCCGCAGCAGTTCCCATATAGGCGTGGCGGACCTTTTCGCTGTTGCGGATCGCAGCCGGTGTCCCCTCCTCTATGACAGCACCGGAATCGAGCACGACGATGTGGTCGCAGAGACCGAGGACGAGACCGACATTGTGCTCGATGATCAGCACTCCGCAGCCGAGTTCGCGGGCGATCTTGCGCACAAGGGACGACAGGTCGGCCGCCTCCTGGCTGCTCATGCCGGCGGCGGGCTCGTCGAGAAGGATGTAGGCTGGGCGGCCCATCAGCGCGCGGCCGATAGCGACCCGGCGCTCGTCCGTGTAGGGAAGCGTTCCGGCGATACGCGAACCGAGCGATCCGATGCCCATCCAGTCGAGCATGGCCTCAGCTTCGGCGACGGCGGCGCGCCGGCTCATGCCGAGCCCGACGCCGGTCACTTCCAGATTGTCGACGACTGCGAGGTCGCGAAACAGGCGCCCGCCCTGGAACGTTCGGGCGATGCCCCTGCGGCGTACTTGATGCGGCTTGAGGCGATTGAGCGATGCTCCATCGAGCTTCACTTCGCCCTCCGTCGGCGCCTGAAATCCGGTGAGGACGTTGACGAGCGTCGTCTTGCCAGCACCGTTCGGGCCGATCAGTCCGCTGATATGTCCGGGCGTGATGTCGAGCGTCACCGACGACAGCGCCTTGAGCCCTGCAAAGGCGACCGATATGTTTTGCGCGCTCAGTTCAACCATGTTCCCAGTTCCTTGTGTTACCGATGGAAAGGGAACGACGGGTCCGGCCGTGTTACAGGCTGCCGAGTCTAGCTATGTTCCCCTTTTTCGGTACCGGCGATCTCTGCGGACCGCTCGGCTGCCAAAGTCTCGCCGTTTACCGGCTTTGTCTTGTTGTTGCGCGTGCCAGCCTTTTGTCGGCTGGCGCTTCGAAGGGCCGGCTCGCGCCGACCTTAGCCTCGTCCCTTCCCTCGCCAGTCCTGACCGGTCGCGGGCCGCTGCCTCAGGCGGTCAGGTATTCTTCCGCCTTCCGGAGCTCGGCGCGGCGATCGGCGCGCGCAGCAAGAGCTTCCTCGAGGGTGACGGGAACGAAGCGCGCCGGCGTATGGGGCTGCATCTGGGCGATGCGATCCATGTCTGCCGAAATCACCACGCCGAGCATCATGTAGCCACCGCCCGATACGGCATCGCGGTGGAGTACGATCGGCTCCGTGCCGCTCGGCACCTGAACCGAGCCATAGGGGTAGCAGGCATCGACGATATTGGAAGGGTCGGAACCTGCACCAAAAGGCTGTTCACGGGGCATGAATTCGAGCG
The DNA here is from genome assembly GCF_019355815.1 of Rhizobium sp. B21/90. Lineage (NCBI taxonomy): Bacteria > Pseudomonadati > Pseudomonadota > Alphaproteobacteria > Hyphomicrobiales > Rhizobiaceae > Rhizobium > Rhizobium sp. B21/90. The sequence goes on from NZ_CP072162.1 coordinate 2,212,702, forward strand.
GTGTACCCCCACGAAAGCGGTAGCCGATGCGATCTGCCTCAGGGGCTACCTTCCAGGTATCCTCGAAGAACCGCTTTCCGGCAGCCTCGGTGATCCTGTGCCAGTAGATGCCGGGCAGCATGCGCAGTTCTGCCGGCATCGCGCCGAGGCCGCGCAGGGCCGCTGGTAGCGAGCGGCCGGCGGTACCTGTTGCCTGCCCGATGGGAAGCTCGTCACCGGCTTTCAGCACGCGGCCTTCAAAGCCGCCGAGCGCGCCCAGCACGTAGGTGGAGCGGGACCCGAGCACGACGGGCACGTCGATGCCGCCCGAAATTGCAATATATGCGCGCGCGCCGGATTTTAGGTAGCCAAAGGAGAGACGGTCGCCCGCCTTGACCTCGAAGCTTTCCCAGGTTGGGCGCTCCTCGCCGTTGACCTTGGGCGGCAACTCGCCGCCGGTGATGGCTACCACGGCCGGTTGAGTGAACTCCAGCTCAGGCCCCATGAACGTCGCTTCGAGGACCGCTGCTCCTGCGTCGTTGCCGACAAGCAGGTTTGCCATGCGGCTCGAAAACCGGTCCATGCCGCCGCCTTCGGGGATGCCGACGTGATAATAGCCGGGGCGACCGAGGTCCTGCACGGAGGTCGCAAGGCCGGGACTGATGACTTTAACGGCCATTGAGAAGCTCCATCAGTTGGACATTGGTACCAAGCATGTCTTTGTTGAAGTCGGTGAGCTTGAAGGTGCAATCGCGCGTCGTGGGCTGCCAGCGGTTCGCCTCGATTTCCTCGAGCGTGCCATCGTATTCGTCACGCGTGATCGACTTGAACTTGACGATGTCACCCGGCTTGAAGAGGCACATCTCGTCGATGAGATAGCGGATCTTGCGGGTCGGGTCATAGATCGGTGCCGGCGTGACGCCGTACATCTGGTAGCCGCCGGCGCCGCGCACCGAATAGATCGCCGCAAAGCAGCCGCCGTGACCGACGGTGAGTTTCGGTGTGTCCGTACGGGGACGCAGGTATTTCGGCGCCTCGATCTGCTTCTTGCGCTCCACCATCTGGTATAGCCATGGCAGGCCCGCCACGAAGCCGACCATGGAAACGAACCAGGGCTGACCGGAATAGGCGGCGATGAATTCCTCGATCGTGGCGTATCCGTTTATACGGGCCGAATATTCGAGGTCCGTCGCGCTGGGGTCCTGATGGCGCTCGCGGAAGCGCATTTCCGTCTCATGGGTCCAGGGATCCTGGAAATAAACGGGAAGCTCGATGATGCGTGTTTTCAGCGAGGCGTCGGACTTTGACGCGGCGTCTTCCATTGACTGCAGTTCTTTCAGAAGATCCTGCGGCGCAATGATATCCGGATCGAAGCGGATCTGGAAGCTCGCATTGGCCGGGCAGGTCTCGGTGACCCCTCGGATACCGGCCTCGCGAACCGCGTTGATCATCGAAAGGCCGGTGAAGAACGAAGTGAGCGACATTTCCTCGGACACCTCGCCGAAGATGTGTTCGTCACCGCCGAAGTTGAAGCGTATCGACATCGGTTCTCCTTTTCAGCTGGCAAGCGCCGCTGCGTTTTCGACAAGCCAGCCTTCCAGCCAGCGCGTATGCACGTTTCCTGATTGGACTGCCGGGTCTGCGGCAAGTGCCAGAAACAGCGGCTTGGTCGTCTTCATGCCCGAGATCTCGAGTTCGCCCAATGCCCTCTGAAGCCGCGCAATCGCCCCTTCCCGGGTCTCTGCGTGGACGATCAGCTTGGCGAGAAGTGAATCGTAGAAGGGCGGTACCTGGTAACCGGCGTAGAGCATCGAATCGAAGCGAACGCCGGGGCCGCCGGGTATCCTGAGATCGCCGACCTTGCCCGGAAACGGCGCGAAATCCTTGGCGGGATCTTCCGCGTTCAGCCGCACTTCGATTGCGTGTCCGCTGACCCTGATATCGGCCTGGGACAATCGCAATGGCTCGCCGCCGGCAATCCGCAGCATCTCCGCCACGAGATCGATGCCGGTCACAGCCTCGGTCACGGGATGTTCGACCTGGATACGGGTGTTCATTTCGATGAAATAGAAGCGGTCGGCGGCATCGTCGTAGAGGTATTCGACTGTCCCCGCGCCGGAATAGGCGACGGCCTTTGCGAGCGCTACGGCCGAGGCGCAGAGTTCTTCGCGCAGCGCGTCTGAGAGGGCTTGCGAAGGCGCCTCCTCCCAGACCTTCTGGCGACGACGCTGCAGCGAGCATTCCCGCTCGTAGCAATGGACCGCATTATGGCCGTCGGCAAGCACCTGCACCTCGATATGGCGGGCACGGCCAATGACCTTCTCCATATAAAGCCCCCCGTCCCCGAAGGCAGCCAGGGCTTCGGCCTGGGCCTGCGGATAGGCTTGCTCGAATTCGGCCGCCGAGTTGGCGATGCGGATGCCACGTCCGCCACCGCCGGCGGCGGCCTTGATCATCACCGGGAAACCGGTCTCGGCCAGTACGTCCCGCGCCGCCTCGATGCTTTCGACCCGACCGACCGAACCCGGAACAACTGGAACGCCGGCAGCAGAGGCAGCGAGGCGCGCCGAAACCTTGTCTCCCATCAGGCGGATTGCATTGCCGGAGGGGCCGACGAAGACGAGGCCTGCCGCACTCACGGCATCGGAAAACTCGGCGTTTTCAGCCAGAAAGCCGTAGCCTGGATGGATGCTGTCACATCCGGTGTCGCGGGCTGCCGCCAACAGGGCCTCGATGTTGAGATAGGACTTCTTGGCTGCCGGTGGGCCGATGTTGACGGCTTCGTCTGCCAGCTGAACATGCAACGCATCCGCATCGGCCGCGGAGTATACCGCTACCGTAGCAATGCCGAGGTCCTTGGCAGCGCGGATGACGCGCACTGCTATCTCGCCACGATTGGCTATCAGCAACTTCTTCAGCATCAGCCGACGTCCGCCAGCGGTGCGCCTGCCATGACAGGGTCTTCGTTGTCGACAAGGAAGGAGATGCCGCTACCGGCAACCTCGGCCTTAACCTCGTGGAAGGACTTCATCACCTCGATCAGGCCGATAACGTCACCGATTGCGACATCGTCGCCGTCGGCCTTCAATGGCGGCTGGCCTGGTGCCGCACTGCGGTAGAACGTTCCAGGAAGCGGTGAAAGGATCTGTGGCATGGAATGGGTCTCCTGTTCCGACAATGCAAGATGGATGCAGGCAATAAGGCCGCCATGGATGGCGGCCGCCGAAATCAGTGCCAGGGCGCGATTGCGCTGCGCACGGCCTTGGCAATATCGATAGCGTTCGGCGTATCCGAATGCACGCAAATCGTTTCGCAGCCAACCGGGAAGAGACTGCCGTCGGTAGCCGTGCCCTGTTTGTCCGTCAACGCGCGGACGCAGCGGGACGCCATCAGCTCCGGATCCATGGCCGGATGCTCGCGCGTGACGATCAGCGCACCCGCCGGCGTATAGTCGAGATCGGCATAGAATTCCGGGATGAAGCGGATGCCGCGCTGCGGGTAGATGCTTTCGTGCAGGGTACCTGTCATGCCGAACACCGGCACACCGAAGACTTCTGCCGCATCACATATGCCTTGAGCGACTTCTTCCTGGCGGGCGGCCATGTTGTAAAGGCTGCCATGCGGCTTGATGTGATTGAGCGGCATGTTTTCCGCTTTCAGGAAACCGAGCAGCGCGCCGACCTGGTAGATGACCGAGTTGGCGATCTCTTGCCGGCTCATCTTCATCTCGCGTCGGCCAAAACCCTGGAGATCAGGAAGCGACGGGTGTGCCCCGACTTTGACGCCATGCTCCTTGGCGCGGAGGACTGTCGTTCGCATATGGTCGGGATCGGATGCATGGAAGCCGCAGGCCACATTCGCCGCATCAATAAGCGGCATAAGCCCGGCGTCGTCGCCCAGCCTGTAAAGGCCAAAGCTCTCTCCCATGTCACAGTTCAGCGTGACGCTCATCGTTGTTGTGCCCCTTATAAGCTGCCGTCTTTGCGGCGTTGCACAAATCTTGTCCGAGCTTTTGCCTCTTGTGAAATAGTAATTTTCGTAATGTAATATCGAAAAAAACGATAATAAGAAATTGGTGGAACAGACATGAGCATCACACTGAAACAACTAGATTATTTTATTGCGTCTGCAGAAAGTGGACAAGTCAGCCACGCGGCCGTCAACCTCAACATCTCCCAATCGGCGGTAACGGCAGCGATAAAATCGCTGGAAGAGGAGCTCGGGGTCAAGCTTCTGGAGAGGACGCATGGAGGTGTGCGGCTGACGATGGAGGGCGCCCGGTTCCTCGATCACGCACGGATCATCACCGGAGCGGTCGCCGCTGCGGTTCACAGCCCTCTGCGCGAGCGTGCGGAACTGTCGGGAAAACTCACCATGGGCATGACTTACACGGTGACCGGCTATTTCATGTCGAAATACTACGCGCGCTTCCGAAAGACCTACCCGCATATCTCGGTGGAGATCAGGGAATTGCCCCGCGCCGAAGTCGAGCGACAGCTGGCCAGCGGCGACCTGGATATCGCGATCATGCTGGTCTCCAACCTGGCGAATTCGGACGAACTCGAACAGGAACTGCTGCTGCGATCATCACGCCGGCTTTGGCTCTCCGCCGATCACCACCTGCTGTCAAGGACCGAAATCAGCCTCGCCGACGTCGCGCAGGAGGACTATGTGATGCTGACCGTCGACGAGGCGAGCACGACCGCCACACGCTACTGGGATGCTGCCGGTAAAAAGCCGAATGCCGTGTTGACGACCAGCTCCGTCGAGGCCGTCCGCTCGCTCGTCGCAGCCGGTGTCGGCGTCACTATCCTGTCGGACATGGTTTATCGGCCGTGGTCTCTCGAGGGGCAGCGCATCGAAGTTCGCAGACTGATCGAACCCGTCCCCAGCATGGATGTCGGCCTGGCCTGGGCGCGCGCCCGACCTATGGCCACGGCTGCAGCGACATTCCGAGCTTTCATGTCCGTGACACTTGGTGGTGGGGGCTGAGCCGGCAAGTTACCTTAGCCTGCTGCCTTTGCACTATCGCGGTCGGATCTGACTGATGGCGCTGACGATTTCACGAAACAGCGGTGCCTCAGCGAGCGATTCCAGCGGGACCGACAGCTTGGGCTTCCAGTTCGGATAGCTGGTGCTGGTGCCCGGAATGTTGGTCGGGTTCGGTTCGTTGGTGAGGTCTGCAAGCCTGACCGCTACCATCGCGGATGGCGTCTGCGCGATATAGCGATAGGAGGCTACGGCAAGGGCAACACTTTCGTCTTCGCCCGTTGTTATCGCTGGCTCGCGAACCTCGGCATCTGCAAAGGCACGAAGCAGGTCATCACGCTCCTCCTGCCTTGCGATCTCGTGGACTTCGGCAAGCTCGGCGGGCACCAGCCGATGCTCGGAGCGTAGCGCAATGTCGTCGCCGCGCCACCAGCCCGTAAATGTCTGGTGATCGTGGGTGGAGACGCAGGCAAGCGCGAGGGCCGGGTAGGCTTCCGGAGCGATGAACCCCTGCCCGTTTCGCTCGTAAGACAGAATGCGGTAGGAGAGTATCTGCGCGTCGGCAAGGTCTTCGCGGAGACCACCGGGAATATTGCCGAGATCCTCGCCTATGACGATAGAGCGGTATTGCTGCGATGCACTGGAGAGGACCTGCAGCAGGTCTTCCTGCGGATAGGATACATAGGCCCCGTCTGCCGGAGTGCCGCTGGTGGGTACGAGGAAGAGGCGCGAAAGAGCGGCCGCGTGGTCGATGCGGATCGCGCCGGCGTAGCGCATGGCAGCCGCCAGCATCTTGTGGAACGGCGAGGCTTTGCCGGATGCGATGGCGTCCGGCAAAAGGGCGGCCAGCCGCCAGTCCTGGCCGTCGATGGCATAGGGTTCGGGCGGGTTACCGATGCTGGCGCCGGAGACGTAGAAATCCGGATCGCTCCAGGTTGCGGAGCCATCAAGCGCCTCGCCGACGGCAAGGTCGAGGTATAGCCCGATGCGCATGCCACGTTCCCTGGCACGGGTGCCGGCTTGGCCGAGTTGCTGATGCGCCAGCCACTGCAGCCATTTGTGGAACATGATGTTTTCGGAGTGCTCCTCCGCAAAGCGGCCGACCTCCTCTGAAAATGGAGTGCGATAAGCATCCGGCCATGCGTGCCAACCGGTCCCGACACCGCCCCTGCCCATCTCCGTGGAGAGGGCTTCAAACAGAGCGTGTCGCTGCAGGCCTTCGCCGCCTTCCGAGACATAGGCGGCAAAATCAGGGCTGCCGCGACCGCCCTTCCCGCTCGTCCAAAGGTCCCGGAGCACCTCGAGCTTCAGTTCCGCCACTTGCCTGTAGTCTACAAGCTCCGTGGCACGAAGTCGCCGGATGCGCTCATCCAGCGCGGGCGTCATCGCGAAGCCTTCCACCGCATCGACTGAAATATAGAAAGGGTTGAGAAAATGCCTGTTGGAAGGCTCATAGGGGCTGCAGCGCTCGGGATCGGCCGTGAATGGCGCGTGCAGCGGGTTAAGGCCAATGAAGTCGGCACCCAGCGGGCCTGCCAGATCGCAACAAGCCTCGAGATCGAGGAAGTCGCCGATGCCCCAGTTGCGGGCTGAACGAAGCTCGTAGAGCTGCAGGCTGAGACCCCAGCACGGACGATCTATGAGCTCCGGAGGCAGGAAGCAGTTGGCGGGGCCTGTGGGTGCTGTTTCATCATCGAACGTGACCTTGAGCGCCGTCAGCATCATCCGCAGTGTAGCGTCGGATACTGCCGTTGTGCTGCCGTCCGAGGACGGCCGGCGGAGGTCTATGCCGTGGGTGCGGGCAAGGCTTCTCAGGCTCTGATGATGTTTCTGCATTGGCTGTCAATTCCTCGAGCGCCGGGACGGAGGCCCTTGCGGCGTTGCTAGGACAACAAAATCGGTTTGCTATTGTTCCGAACCAATCGCCAGCCATTGGGTAGATGAGCGTCGGAATGCTCTCCCTGAAGTCTCCGTGGCCCGGAGTGGCGACGGACCGAACTGACCTACGCCGCTCGCTGCAACGAACTGATTTTCTTTGCTGTGCAGCCATCCTCATGGCAATAGAGCGTGTTGCCGGCATGCCGCTGGCTATGGAAGCCTAAACCGATCGTGAGGACCAAAGCATGCAGTTTGCCCGCATCAACGATTTGATGATCCATTATCAAATCATCGGCGCGCCGGCCGACAAGCCGACCATCGTCTTTGCCAATGCTCTCGGCACAGATTTCCGCATATGGCGCGACGTGATCGTCCGGCTTGCGGGCGATTTTGCCATCGTGCTCTATGACAAGCGCGGTCACGGCCTGTCGGATGTCGGCCAGACCCCATATGCGATCGAGGACCATGCCGGCGACCTCGCCGGTCTTCTCGACATGCTTTCCGTCAGCAATGCGTATATCTGCGGCCTTTCTGTCGGTGGGCTCATTGCCCAGTCGCTTTACCAGCGCCGTCCCGAACTGGTGCGAGGCCTCATCCTCTGCGGCACGGCGCCAAGGATAGGGACACCCGACCTCTGGAATGACCGCATCGCCGCAGTTAAGGCCGGCGGCATAGAGGCGCTTGCCGACGGCATCATGGAGCGATGGTTCACGGAAGAATTCCGACGCCCAGAGAATACAGCCTATGCCGGCTATCGGAATATGCTGGTCCGTCAGCCGGCGGAGGGATACGTGGCGACCTGCGAGGCGTTGAGAGACGCAGACTATGAGACGGCGGCGACGTCCATTGCCGTACCGACGATCTGTGTCGCCGGCGGTAAGGACGGCTCGACACCGCCTGACGTCGTATTGGCAATGGCCAAGCGCATTCCCGATGCGCGCTATGAACTGATCCGCGATGCAGGACACATAGCCTGCGTTGAACAGCCGGCGTTGCTCACCGAAATCATCAAGGCCTTTATCGCGGAAGTCGAGACGGGTAAGTAGGCGATCTTTCGGTTTCTCAGGCCGCGTAGGGCATGGCCTGGGAGACGAAATTGCGGGCCGACTGACGCTGCTCCTGGATGTGCAGCTTTTCGACCATCACCAGCAGGTCGGTGACGCCACCAGCAGTGCCGTGGCGCCGGCCAAGGCGTCGCAACAGGCGTTGAGATACCGTATCCAGCATGGTCTCCATGGTGGACCGCGACGCCTGACGCCAAAGCATCGTCGCCTCGACGAACAGCGTGCTGATATCGCGCGACAATCCGGCGGCTTCAAAGAGGGCACGCACGGCATGCATGCGTCCGGTGCCGAGAATGGACCGCACACGAGGCTCGCTGCAGCCTGAGAGATTGGCGACGGCGCCGGCAAAGAAATCGACCTTGCCGCTGCACAGCGTGTGCATCAGGAAAGCCGGCGTGAGGCGCCCGGACAGCCGCAGGTGCTCGACCATTCCGGAGATTTCATCATGGTTGACGGCACCCGCGATTGCCACGGTGGCCGCCTCGCCTGCCTCTCGGGTCACATGCTGCAGGCGGCGCGGGCTGAGGGTTGCCTGTACGAGCGAAAATTCCGCCAGCGCGTCGCTGACCTGCTGCATCAGCAGATGGCGGGCATCGCAGGGCAAGTCATGCCTCTCGAGAAGCAGCCGGCGGATATCGGCGGAATGGCCCAGCCGATCCGTGACACGCTTCAGCGAAGCGCGCGACCAGCAGGCACCGTCATTCTCCAGAAGGCAAAGAACTTCCTCTTCGTCGCCTATCTCGGCAATGGCCGCAACGACCGACGCACCGAGTGCCCCGCGCGAGGCAATCAGCACCCGCGTCACGCTGTCGCCGCGCGAGGCGAGGTCGACGAGATCGGCGTCGTTAAACAGCGGCGAGCAGAGGATGACCTGGGCAGCAATTTCTGGCTGGTCGGTGGCTAGCGACAGGATGACGTTGCGCGGCGCATCTGCTGCATGGGCCAGTGCTTCCGCGAGAGACAGGCGGACGCGCGGCGATGGATCGTCTAGCAGGAAAGTCATCGCCATCTCGGCCGCATCGCGTTCGGCAGCCGGCATCGTCGTGCCGAGATAGGCCCGACCAAGCGCATTGGCAGCCCTTGCCCTGTCGCCGGCCTTGGCCGTTTCCGTCCAGCGAAGAAATGCCTCTACGATCACTTTTCCGGCCTCGATGTTGGGGACGGCTGCCGTCCGCTACTGTGATTCCGAGACTAGCGGCAAAAAGTTTATGATTGGTTCACCATAGGCGTTAAGCGTCCGGTAAGATTGTCGAATTGGCCGACGACGGGTAAATCGACATCGAATTACGACTTTGGCGTGGGTGGACGCAGCAGTTCGAACACCGTGCTGGCCTCGCTGTAGTCCATATAGCCCATGCGGCCCATGGGCCGTGCCAGTTCCATGTCGAGGCGCCCGTCGCGGATGATCACCTCGTCGATGCGAATGCCGACGACTTCGCCGAACACCATGAAATTGTTGGCCGGCGTCCCGGACAAGGTCATGGGATTACGGATTTCCGTCACCCTGCATTCGAGCACGGCGAAGGCCTCGGAGACGTAGGGCGCATCGATCAGTTCAGCGGGTGCCGCCGTCAAGCCCGCGACATCAAACTCGTCGACCCCATAGGGTACGCTCACCGAGGAGGCATTCATCTGTTCGATCAGGTTGCGGCTGACGAAATTGGCGGTGAACACGCCGGTTTCTTCCGCGTTCCGGGCGCTGTCCTTGCGGCCCTGCGAGGAGAACATGATGATCTTCGGGGTGTCGCAGACAGCGTTGAAGAAGGAGTAGGGGGACAGGTTGATCGAGCCATCCCTGCCCTTGCTGCCGATCCAGCCAATGGGCCTTGGCGTGACGATGGCTTTGAACGGATCATGGGACAGGCCGTGCCGGTTGGTGTCCGTGCTGTAGAACATCAGCCGTCGCCTCCGCCGACCCAGGTCACGGTGTCGCTGAGTTCAGGGCGCGGCCGCTCGGTGATCGGGAAGGTGGTCGATCCGACATGGATGAAACCTGCAACCTTCTCGCCGGGCCTGATGCCGAGCAAAGGATAGGCGCGCTCGTCATAGGCAAACCACTCGCTCAGCCAGTTCGCGACATAGCCATGGGCGTTGGCCGCCATCGACAGATTGAGGCAGAGCGCGCCAGCCGACAGGACCTGCTCCCATTCGGGCACCTTGACATGAGGTCCGGCGGTGCTGACGACAGCGATGACGACAGGCGCGCGGGTGAACCGGGCGAGTTCGACCTTCCTCATTTCGTCGGAAAGGTCAGGCTTTGCCTCCAGCGCCAACTGCAGCAGCGCCTCGCCGATCTTGGCTCGCTCGTTACCCTGGTAGACGATAAAGCGCCAGGGTGCGAGCTTGCCGTGATCCGGCACGCGCGAGGCCAGTCGCAACATGTCCTCGAGTTCGCCCCTGCCCGGCCCGGGTTCGCACATCTGGAAGGCAGGCGTTGACCGGCGGACAGCGAGGTAATCGATCAGCGTGATGTCGTTTTTCATCAGAAATTCCATCGTGGCGACAAGGTCGCAAGGGTCATGAATGGCGATGCCGGTTTGTCGCTGCCGGCTGCGCCGATGTCAATTGCCGCTGCAGGGACAAAACCATGCGAAACCCGGGGGTATGATGGTCAAGGTCTTGAATTTGCCACCGCGTTGGTCTTCTGTTGCGGATTGATACGCGTCATCGATCGGTGGGAATTCATGTCGGCTTTTGTTCATACCGGTCGTATAGGCCTGACGGCGATGCTTTTGCTCGCTACCGGCCTCTCCGTCCGGGCAGACGATGCCTTCAAGGAATTCAAGCAGCTCGACAGTACGGCGAAAATGCCGAAGCTAAACGCTTTCATCTCCCCGGGGACGGACAAGAAGGCAGCCGCCATCCGCGATGTCGCACTCGACGCCAAGCTGACGGCGGATGGGCCGCCTTTGCAACAGGGTCTGTCCTGGTACGTGTTCAGTCCTGTCGCTGGCGGTGACGGAAAACTGCCGCTGGTGGCCAGCTCCAAAGGCGGTTCGGCGGCCTTTCAGCTCGGCCCGGGGGATTATTTCGTCAACGTTTCATTCGGTCGCGCCGGCGTTACCAAGAAGCTCACGGTGCCGGAAAGCGGCGAGACGCAGAAGCAGGTCATGGTGCTCGATGCCGGCGGCATCCTGCTCAACGCGGTGTCCGGCTCCGATGTCAGGATTCCACCGGCCGAGCTCAGTTTTTCCGTCTATTCCAACGAGGTGAAGGAGGACGGGACACGCGGTCTCGTCATGTCCGACGTCAAGCCGAACACGCTGGTGGGACTCAGCGCCGGGACCTACCACATTGTCTCGGAATACGGGCAGGTCAATGCCATCATCCGCGCCGATATCCAGGTCGAGGCCGGCAAGGTGACCGAGGCGACGATCCAGCATCGTGCCGCAAAACTCACTTTCAAGCTGGTTTCGGATGCCGGCGGCGAGGCCATTGCCGATACGGCCTGGTCTGTGCTGACGGCTGCCGGCGATATCGTCGGCGAGAGCGTCAGCGCCTTCCCGACGATGATACTGGCGGAGGGGCGCTACACTGCCGTCGCCCGCAACAAGGACAAGATCTATCAGCGGGATTTCAGTGTTGCGGCCGGCAAGAACACCGACGTCGAGGTGCTGATGAAAGAGCAGCAGCCACAGGATCTGCAGGATCCGGAAAACGGACCTGACGACCAGCTGCAGCAGGCACCTTCGCCGCAGGCACCGGCCGCACAGGCGCCGACCGCACCTCCCGAGGCCGGCGGACCCTCCGCCGTCCAGCCGCCGCTGCCTCCAGGCGACGACGGTACCAGCATGGATTAGCGGGCTCAGGTCGGCTTCGTCAGACTCAGCTGGCGCGGCTGAGAACCGGGCGCTTCGGCGGCGCCATCGAGAACACGGCGCTGTAAAGTCGTGACAGCAGATCCTTGCGATCGGCACCCTCGCTGAGTTTTTCAAAGGTGATGAGGTCACCGATATGGGAGGTGATCGTGCTGCCGGAGAGGCGTCGGAATTCGCGGATCAGCATCGAGATACGAAGCGTCAGGGAAAGCTTGCTCGCAAGGTGGAACAGCCGGCCGTTCTGGCCTTCGAAATAGATCGGAATGACGGACGCCCGCGCTGCCTGCACCAGCTTTGCCGGGAAGATCTTCCAGGGCAGATCTTCCGCCAGACCAAATCCCCGCTTCGCCGTGGCCACGCCGCCGGCTGGAAAGACGATGATGGTCACGCCTTCCTTCAGGAGACGAACGGCCTCGTGGCGGGTCTGCATGTTCATCGCCATCGCTTCGCGGGTTTCCTCGAACGAGATCGGCAACGAATAGGCGCTCATCTCCGGAACCTTGAGCAGTTCGTCGTTGATCAGCACCCGGAAGGGACGACCGAGTTGTTCGGCCAGCGCCAGCACCGCTATCCCGTCGCCGATGCCGAACGGATGGTTGGCGACGATGACGAGCGGCGTGTCGGGCAGATTGACCGGCGGCCAGGCGCCGCGCACGTCCATCCGGATGTCGATAAGGTCCAGCATCTTGCCAAACACACGGTCGCCGGAGGCAACGATGTCGCTGCGCCAGATGTCGTAAAGCCGCGCGTAACGATCTCGGCCCGACAGGCCCTCGATGGAGCGGATGAACCAGCGCTTCAGGCGAGGATCACGGTCATTGGCGTAGGAAAGCACTTTGAGCTTCACGATTGTTCCGGGTAGGCCCCGCCCCTGATCACACTGGCGTCGGTATATTACACTTCGATGTCAGTTCTCTGACAGAGCCAGCACGGCTCTGTCAGAGAGTGATCGCTCAGGCTGCCCGCGCCGCCTTCTCCGCTGCCTTGCGGCGAACGTCCGGAGGCGTGGCTTCCAGCGTCAGGCTTTCGATAGCCGCATCGAGCGACATCGAGGTCTGCGCCTGCGAACCGAGGCGGCGGATATTGACCGAGCGCTCCTCGGCTTCCTTCTTGCCGCAAACGATGATCACGGGCACCTTGGTGACGCTGTGCTCGCGGATCTTGTAGTTGATCTTCTCGTTGCGGAAGTCGGTCTCGACCTGCAGGCCTGCTTCGCGCAGCATCTCGGCTACTTCCATACCGTAGTCGTCAGCCTCGGATGTGATGGTTGCGACGACGATCTGCTGCGGTGAAATCCACAGCGGCATGTGACCGGCGAAGTTCTCGATCAGGATACCGAGGAAGCGCTCCATCGAGCCGCAGATAGCGCGATGGATCATAACCGGCTGGGTCTTTTCCGAGTTCTGGTCGATGTAGAAGGCGCCAAAGCGTTCCGGCAGGTTGAAGTCGACCTGCGTCGTCCCGCACTGCCATTCGCGGCCGATGGCGTCACGCAGCGTGTATTCGAACTTCGGACCGTAGAAAGCGCCCTCGCCCGGCAGGATGCCGGTCTTGATACGCCCGCCCGATTGCGCCTCGATGGTCTGGAGCACTTCCATCATGACGGCTTCGGCGCGATCCCACAGGGCATCCGACCCGACCCGCTTTTCCGGCCGTGTCGACAACTTGACGACGATTTCCTGGAAGCCGAAATCCTCATAGACCGAGAGGATGAGATCGTTGATCTTTAGGCATTCGGCGGCCATCTGCTCGTCGGTGCAGAAGATGTGGGCATCGTCCTGCGTAAACCCGCGCACGCGCATCAGTCCGTGCAAGGCGCCGGAGGGCTCGTAGCGATGAACGTTGCCAAATTCTGCAAGTCGCACAGGCAGTTCGCGGTACGACTTCAAGCCATGCTTGAAGATCTGGATATGGCCGGGGCAGTTCATGGGCTTCAGCGCGAAGACGCGTTCGTCGTCGGTCTCATCGCCGGCAACCGTCACCTTGAACATGTTGTCGCGGTACCAGCCCCAGTGTCCCGAGGTTTCCCAGAGCGACTTGTCGAGCACCTGCGGCGCGTTGACTTCCTGGTAGTCGCGCGCAAGGCGCCGGCGCATGTAGGATACCAGCGACTGGAACAGCCGCCATCCCTTGCCATGCCAGAAGACCACGCCGGGTCCCTCTTCCTGGAAATGGAACAGGTCCATCTCGCGGCCGAGGCGACGATGATCGCGCTTCTCGGCTTCAGCCAGAATGTTCAGGTAGTTGTCGAGTTCCGACTGTTCGGCGAACGCCGTGCCGTAGATGCGGGTCAGCATCGGATTGTTGCTGTCGCCACGCCAGTACGCACCGGCCACCTTCATCAGCTTGAAGGCAGTGCCGATCTGGCCGGTCGAGGCCATATGCGGGCCACGGCAGAGGTCGAACCAGTCGCCCTGGTAGTAAATCTTCAGATCCTGGCCAGCAGGGATCGCATCAACCAGCTGGACCTTGTAGGTCTCGCCCTTGTCGGCAAATACCTGCTTGGCCTTTTCGCGCGACCAGATCTCTCTTGTGAACGGCTTGTTGCGCAGGATGATTTCCTTCATCTTCTTTTCGATGACGGGCAGGTCGTCCGGCGTAAACGGCTCGTTCTTGGCAAAGTCGTAATAGAAACCGTTCTCGATCACCGGACCGATGGTCACCTGCGTACCGGGCCACAGTTCCTGCACGGCTTCTGCCATGACATGGGCCGCGTCGTGGCGAATGAGTTCCAGCGCGCGTGGGTCGGTACGGGTGACGATCTCGATCGCCCCTGAGGTCACCGGTTCGGAGAGGTCCTGTACAGTGCCGTCTATGGTAATTGCCACGGCCTTCTTGGCCAGCGACTTCGATATCGATTCGGCGACATCCCGGCCTGTTGCGCCGGCTGCAAAGCCGCGCACCGAACCATCGGGAAATGTCAGGGAAATAGCATCCGTCATCATAAGCTTCCTTATCCAGTCCCGCCAACCAATGCGGGTGGTGCGTCATAAACGAGATGGGCAATAGGCCGCCGATCTCGCAGCGCCTGATAGATGTTTTCAGGCTTTGAGTAAAGATCAGGCACGCCGTTCATGTTCTACCCGGCCGTGTATGATGTTGTTTATCAGGCGCCCGGCGAGCGGCGCAGGGCCAGATATCGCCACGGCGTCCACCACCGGTATCTGCGCTCGAGAACCTCCGGAACGGGGTCGAAGCCGCTGCTGCCGCCAGGCCCGCAACTGCCGACGCGAAACAACGTCATCCAGCCACCGGGCCAGAGGCCATGTCGTGCGATTGCCTCATAGCCGTATTCCGAACAGGTCGGCAGGTGGCGACAGGAATTGCCGATGAAGCCGGAAAGTGTCAGCTGGTAGAGTCGGATCAGGCCTATCCCGAGCAGCCGGTCCGGGGTCTTGCGGAAGGGACCGGCATAGTTTCTGGATTGGCGGGGTTTATCGTCATGGCCGTGCGCGTCGCACATGGTCAGGCCTCCACGGCTGCGCCGCGTCTGGCCTCGATCTGCTCGATGGCATCGATGACGGCGTCGAATGTCAGCATCGTCGATGCGTGCCGCGCCTTATAGTCCTTGACCGGGCGGAGGTATCGCATCTCCTCGAATCGGCCGACAGGCCCCTCGCCGTCTGCCTTCAGCATCGCCAGCATGTCGCTTCGAGCTTGGCGCAGTTCAGACACGGTCGCCCCGACCACATGGCGTGCCATGATTGACGATGAAGCCTGGCCGAGCGCGCATGCCTTGACGTCGTGGGTGAAGTCGCTGACCACATTTCCATCGAGTTTCAGCCATATGGTGACGCGGGAGCCACATAGACGCGAGTGCGCCTTGACGCTGGCATCCGCATCCTCAATCACGCCGATGCGCGTTATGTTGCCGGCAAACTCAAGGATTTTGGTGTTGTAGATGTCGTCCATTGCGCTCCGGGCTCCGATATGGCGGTCACTGTATTCTAAACGAAAAACACACCGTGTCCGATCGAACACTTTCACATCGAGGGTGCCGTACTATATGTATCTCGTTCGTAGGACATGATTTTACAACGCTCTTCTGCGAGTTTCACCCGAAACAGTGTACGACGGCCGCGAGAATCTGGACGTATGGACTGATTTTGCCGAAAGCCGTGTCCGGCTGGCAATGTCGCTGACGAGACTGAAACGATCCCTATCGCGGATCAGGAGAGCCTGAAATGGACGCTGTGTTGAAGAATTTGGCGCTGACCGACACCCACCCGGATCGTCCGACTCAAAAGGAAGCCGAGGATGCCGTGCGTGTCCTTCTCCGCTGGGCCGGTGACGACCCGACCCGGGAGGGATTGATCGACACGCCCGCACGCGTCGCCAAGTCGTACCGCGAACTGTTCGCCGGTTACGACCTGGATCCGGAAGATGTGCTTGGCCGGACCTTCGAGGAAGTGGCTGGCTACGACGACATGGTTCTGGTGCGCGACATTCCGTTCTTTTCCCATTGCGAGCACCACATGGTGCCGATCATTGGAAAAGCTCATGTGGCCTACCTGCCGAACGGCCGCGTTCTTGGCCTGTCCAAGATCGCCCGCGTGGTCGATATCTTCGGGCGCCGCCTGCAGACCCAGGAAACTATGACGGCACAGATCGCCACCGCAATCGACGAGACGCTGCGTCCTCGTGGCGTTGCAATCATGATCGAGGCCGAGCATATGTGCATGGCCATGCGCGGCGTGCAGAAGCAGGGATCGACAACGCTGACGACACGGTTCACCGGCTCTTACAAGGTCGATCCGGCCGAGCAGGCGCGTTTCATGACGCTGGTGCGCGGACGCTAATTTCAGGTGACGGTTTGCGATGATAGGATTCAGGGAGCCTTCCCGCGACAAGGCGGAACTTGAGGATGACGGCGAGTTCACGCCGCGTTTCGACGATGGCGGTCTGATCACCGCTGTCGTCACCGACGCCAGTGATGGTGTCCTGCTCATGGTAGCGCACATGAACGCCGAGGCTCTGTCCCTCACGCTCAGCACCGGCATTGCGCATTATTACAGCCGTTCGCGCGCCAAGATCTGGAAGAAGGGCGAAACGTCCGGCAATTTGCAAACGGTTATGGAAATCCGTACCGATTGCGATCAGGATGCAATCCTGCTGAAGGTCGAGGTTGGGGGTCATGCTGCCACCTGCCATACCGGTCGGCGCTCGTGCTTCTACCGGGTCGTCGAATTGCAGGACGGTAAGCCGGTGGTGCGCATCGTCGACACTCACCGCCACTTCGACCCACGCGATGTATATGGCCATTAAAACAAATTGATCCGGCAGGGCATTACACTGTTAAGCCCTGTAGACGTATGATGTTCAGGCAAACAAAAAGGGACGCGATATAACAAGAGGCGCGATACGTCTCGAAGGAAGACAAGATGCTGAACTGGCGTTTCAATCGTCAGGGAGCCGGACAGAGTTCGGCGGTTACCTCCCCGGCCAAAGGCAACGATCTCTCCGCAACGGCCCTCATTCCCGTCCTTCCCAGCAAAGCGAAAATCGCTTTGGCGCTGGGCGGCGGCGCAGCGCGAGGCTGGGCGCATATCGGCGTGCTGAGAGCGCTCGACGAGGCCGGCATCGAGATCGGTATGATTGCCGGCACATCGATCGGCGCACTCGTCGGCGGTTGCTATCTGGCCGGCAAGCTCGATGAACTCGAAACATTCGCCCGCTCGCTTACCATGCGCCGCATTGCCAGCCTGCTTGACCTGACCATTGGCGGAAGCGGGCTCTTCGGCGGCATGCGACTGACCAAGCGGATGCAGGAGCACCTGCAGGGGCTGAGCATCGAGGACCTGCCCAGGCCATTCGTTGCCGTGGCGGCCGAACTCAACACCGGCCATGAGGTGTGGATCACCAACGGATCATTGATCACAGCATTGCGTGCGTCCTACGCCCTTCCCGGAATTTTCGAGCCGGTGCGCAGCAACAACCGGACGCTGGTTGATGGCGCGCTCGTCAATCCGGTGCCGGTCTCGGTCTGCCGGTCCTACGAACAGCCGCTGGTCGTCGCGGTCAACCTCAATTACGATCTCTACGGCCGTTCGGCCGTGGTCAAGCACAACGCTCTGCAGCCTGCGACCGACATCCATCGCCAGTCCGAAGCGCCGTATACCAGGCTCGGTATGACCGGCGTCATGGTGCAGGCCTTCAACATCATACAGGACAGGATTTCGCGCGCGCGTCTTGCCGGCGACCCACCGGACCTGGCGCTGCATCCGCGACTGAGCGATATCGGCCTATCCGAGTTTCATCGCGCCGGTGCGGCCATCGATCGCGGCTATGAGGAGGCTTCGGCTCGACTTCCGGAAATTCGCCGCATGCAGGAGGCCTATGCCCGCTGACGCGGTGGGTGGCGCACATCCCGCAGTCGTAGCTGGGGAGGCGCTGTGATCAGCCCCTTCCCCAGGACATTTCATCCAGCGATATAGGCCTTGATCTGTTCGGCCTCGAGTTCAATCTCGCGGATATGAGCCTTGACGACGTCGCCGATCGAAATGATGCCGCTGAGCTTGCCGTCGTCTTCCACCGGTACATGGCGAAACCGTCTTTGCGTCATCATCTCCATGACTTGGTCGACCGTCGAATCTTCGCTGCAGCGGACGATGTTATAGCTCATCACTTCCACGACCGGTTGGTCGAGGCTGGAGCGGCCATATTTGGCAACAGCTTTTACAACGTCCCGCTCCGTGAATATGCCGGAGATAGTGCCTCCGAGCGATCCGATCACCAGCGCACCGATACGGTGTTCCGCCAGGATCGCAGCGGCCTCAAGCAGCGTCGTGTCCGGACCGACGGTCACCACGGCGCGACCCTTGGCGTCCAAAATGGATTTTACGGAAATTGGCATTCGATCCTCCCCTTTCGAAATCGCAATAGGATTCCGGTCGCCCGTGGTCTCCTCCCTCCGCGCGGCCGGAATTCGATGTTGCACTCAGGTTGCCGGGAATGCAACCTTCAGCCATCGATGGCGGCGACGTCTTCAGGCGGCGTCGGCAATTCTATCGGGCGGTCGAACAGCGAAAAGAGCAGGAAACCGAAGATAAAGCCGCCGACATGAGCGTCCCATGCCACGTCCTGCGATCCATCGCCAATCAGCGGCATGCCGAAGGCGATGAGTATATTGGTGAAGAACCAGAACAGGATGAACATCAGGACTGTCCGGCTTCGCAATGCGCCAATGATCGACAGTCTTGGATTGAGGTGCGATTCCATCGGGCGAGGCCCGCGTTTCTCGGGCGGAAATGCAAAGCGGCAGGCAGCCCCCATCAGCGCCGAGACGACGCCCGATGCGCCGATCATCAACGTCATCTGGCCCCAATGGATGGCGGCATTGAGTGCTGCAGCTGCGATTGCCGAAAGTATCCAGAATGCGATGTAGCGCACCGGGCCGATGCGGCGAGCCACCGGCGCACCGAAGGCCATCAGCCACAAGCCGTTAAACAGGATGTGCTCGATGCTTGCATGCAGCAGCGAATAGGTTACCGGCGTCCAGAGCCACTCCAGACCCTGCTGCGACAAAGGCGTTGTGTAGCGGCCCGGTACGAAGCCGAAAGTAAAGAAGAACCAGTCGAGCGTGTCCGTCGAAAAAAATACGCTCTGGATCAGAAAGATCGCCAGCAGCAGGCCTAGGCTCGCGACGAGGACGGGGGGAAGATTGAAGATCGGTGTGCGTGGCGGAGGCGCGTCTGGGCGGTTCTCCACTGTCGGGGGAAGATTGGGCACATCGTCTTGCATGTCATGCTCTTCGTCGTGAAAGGAAAGCGCAAGGCATACAGGAGCGGTTGCCAAAAAAGAAGCCGCCCAATTGAGCCGGGCGGCTGGAAGTTGGTGCTGTCAGCCTTCGGACTGTCATGATCCTCGATCTCACAGGAAAGCACCGGCGGTCAATTGAAAGGCTTCGTTAACCCTAACCCGGTTGCCGTGGCACGGAATAAGCATGGGATGGTCCAGAGGGCGGAAATATTCGCCATCCTGCACCGAATTGACACACGGACCGACCATGCGCCTGGATACGAGCTTTGAACTGTTTACCTATTGGAACAGCACCCGAGGGATCGCCGACGCTCCGTTGCGGTCCGAGATCGATCCGGGTGCCATCCGTCACATGCTGCCGCAGGTCTTCATCCTGGAAGCCGCTGATGCCGGCGGTCCCCGCTTTCGCCTGGCGGGGACGATGATTTGCAGTCTTTTCGCCCGGGAACTTCGCGACATGCCATTTTCGTCGCTTTGGAGCAGCCAAGGTGACGAGGCCGTCACTTTTGCCAAGGGGGTCATGGACGGGGTTTCGCCGGCCTTGCTCAATGCAACGGGCAATGGCGGCTATGGCCGCTCGATGACATTCGAGGTCATCCTGCTGCCGATGCGCTCCTCGCCGGATCGCTGCGATCGGGTGCTGGGTTGCCTGGTGGCGACGAGCAAAAGCGCCTGGCTTGGAATGCAGCCCCTCGCCGGTCTTCGTCTCGATCGTGGCCGTAAGATCGATGGCCAGACGGGCTTGCGCGAACCCGAAACGCCTGCGCCGCAATCTCAAGCATCGGCTTTGGCCAGCAAGGGGTTGGGGCTATCCCTCGCCGTTCGCCGGGCGCTCAACCTCTGACCTTCGAACTGTCGCAGATGCTCCGGTAGCCACGATACAACCTGCGCTCTTTTGGGGCGTGGCGAATGAGTGCATGACGTGCATCGAATGCAACTGGCGTACGGCGGCCAATCATCTATTAACAAATTTCTGCTACCAATGCTTGGAGCCTCACAGGATCAAGAAGTCGCTTTATGCACTCATTCCAGCCAGCACTGACAACGCGGAGTGCGCCGCGCGTGGATCAACGGACCTTTCAAAGGGTGCCGATCAACATGCAGGGTCGCCTGATGCTGGCAAATTACGATGAATTCGAGTGCATGGTCGTCGATATGTCGCCGGGCGACCTTTACGTTATATGCGAAGGCAGGCCGCGCGCGAATGAGCGGGTTATTGCCTATATCGACCATCTAGGCCGGATTGAGGGTCTTGTCATCTCGGTCGACAATCGCGGCTTCAACATGTCGATCAACGCCACCGATCGCAAACGCGAGAAGCTCGCAGCACAGCTGACCTGGCTTGCCAACAAGCACGAACTCGGCCTGCCCGAGGATCGCCGCCATGATCGGCTGACGCCGAAGAGTGCGACGGTGGAACTGACCCTCGAGGATGGCTCCGTCTATAACTGCCGCCTCATGGATCTGTCGCTCTCCGGTGCTGCCGTCGATGTCGAAGCGCGCCCTGCCCTCGGCATGGCCGTCCGCCTCGGCAACATGCGCGGCAGGATCGTTCGCCATTTCCGCGAAGGCGTTGCAATCGAATTCCTGTCGCTGCAATCGCGCGACACGCTGCGCGAATTTCTCTGAGCCGGAAAGCCCACGACGCTTTGCGCGACGTGGGTAAAGGCATGGTCCAATCCTATCAGAAAGACTGGTAGGCTGTGATGACCGCCGCCATCTGGGTTGGATCCAGTGCCTCGGCCTGTGATGCGGTGATTGCCTGCAACTGGGCGCTCGACAATCCGAAGATATCACCCGTGGAGAGGCCGGCAATCGCCGCCGTAGAGATCGAGGAGATGTCTGCCAGCGAGAAGGCCGACAGCCCGTCCGTGCTCAATGCCGCGATCTGCAGGGAATTGAGTGCCCCCACCTGGGCCGGCGTCAGGGCTTCGACCTGCGCCGTCGACATGGCACCGATCTGAGCCGTGGTCAGGCCGACCAGAGACCTTGCATTCAGGGCCGCGACCTGATCGGTCGAGAGCGCTGCGACGCTGGCCGTTCCGAGCGCAGCTATCTGTACCGCGTTCAGCGCCGCCACCTGATCGGTACTGAGGCTTGCGGCCTGTGCCGAACTCAGGGCCCGGGTCTGGGCGAAGGTCAGTGCGGCGATCTGGCTTGTCTTCAGGGCCGCCATCTGGTCCGGCGTGAGCGATGGGATATTGGCGCTCGCCAGCCCCGGCAGCGCAGCCGCTCCGATAGCTGCGATATCGTCCGTCGAGAGAACAGCCACATCCGCGCTGTTGAGGCCACCGACCTGCGCGGCGCTGAAGCCTGCAAACTGGGTCGGAGTCAGCGCTTCGACCTGGCTGGTCGACAACGCGGCAACCTGGGCTGCCGTAAGGCCGGCAACGGCCTTGGCACTGAGGCCAGCCACCTGGTCCGGCGACAGGGCTGCAATGCTGTCGCTGGAGAGAGCCGCGATCTGGAGAGAGGTGAGCGCGCCGATCTGCGACGATGTGAGGCCCGGAAGCTGCGCTGAAGTCAGCGCCGCAACCTGGGCTGTCTGCAGTGCAGCCAGCTGACTGGCACTCAGGGCTGCAATCTGGTCGGCGCTGAGGGCAGCGATGTTGCTGGATGACAGGCCGGAAAGCGCCGAGGCGGTGATCGCTGCGATATCGTCGGCGCTAAGGACCGCAACATCGCCCGCAGTCAGGGCGGCGACCTGGCTCGAGGCGAGGCTGGCAATCTGCGTTGCCGTCAACGCGTTGATCTGGTCGCTGGACAAGGCGCCGACCTGCGCCGTGGTGAGGCTGGCGACGGCCTTGGTGGTGAGCGCCGCAACCTGCTCGCCCGAGAGGGATGCGATCCCTGCAGTCGAGAGGCCGGGTATCGCGGTCGAGACGAGGGCAGCTACCTGCGTGGTTGTCAGCGCTGCGACCTGCGCCCCGGTTAGGGCGGCTATCTGTGAGGATGTCAGCCCGGCCACTTGGACCGCGGTCAGGCTAGCAACCTGGTCAGGCGAAAGGCTGGAGATATTGTCGCTGGAGAGGCCCGACATGCCGGCCGCGCTGATCGCGGCCAGATCGGCTGCAGAGAAGGTCGCGAGGTCGGCGGTGCTGAGGGCTGCAATTTGCGAGGAATTCAGCGCCCCGATCTGCGATGCCGAGAGGCCGCTGACCTGGTCGGTCGTCAGGGCAGCGATCTGCGAGGAGGTCAGGCCCTTCATCGCCGTTGCCGTCAGCGAGGCGATCTGGTCTGCGGAAAAGGCTGCGATGTCAGCTGTCGAAATGCCGGAGATGGCTGATGAACTGAGCGCCCCGATCTGCTGGGTCGTGAGGCTGGCAATCTGTGCCGTGGTCAGTGCCGCGATCTGTGCGCTTTTCAGCGCCGCAATCTGCGTCGTCTTCAGCGCTGCGGCCTGATCCGGGCTGAGGGCGGCGATGGCAGTGGTCGAGAGGCCTGCAAGAGCTCCCGTCCCGATCGCCGCGATATCGTCGGTCGAGAAGGCCTGGAGACCTGCCGTGCTCAGGGCGGCAATCTGGGAGGAGCCAAGGCCTGCCACCTGTGCCGAGGTCAGCGACTGGATCTGGTCGCTGGATAGCAGGGTGATCTGCGTCGACGTCAGGCCGGCGACCGCCTTGACGCTCAACGCCGCTATCTGGTCGTCGGAGAGGGCCGTGACGCTGCCGGAGGAGAGAGCCGTGACCTGCGCGGCGCTGAGGGCGGCAACCTGCGTGGTGCTCAGGGTGCCGATCTGCCCGGATGCAAGGCCGGCGATCTGTGCGGTTTTAAGGGCTGCGATCTGGCTTGTCTTCAACGCTGCGATCTGGTCGGCGCTGAGGGACGACAGGACATCGCTGGAAAGGCCGGAAAGCGCTGCGGTGCTGACAGCTGCCACTTCATCGGCCGAGAAGGCCGCGAGATCCGCTGAACTCATGGCGGCGATCTGGGCGGAGCCGAGGCCTGCGACCTGCGCCAAGGTCAGAGATTCCACCTGATCGACCGACAGGGCAGCGATCTGTGCCGACGTGAGACCTGCCACGGCCTTGGCACTGAGGGCTCCGATCTGTTCGTTCGACAGCGCGGCGATGGTGGTGCTGGACAGTGCGCCGGTCTGCGCTGCCGTCAGCACGGCTACCTGCGAGGTGCCGAGTTCGGCAATCTGGGCGGCACTCAAGGCTGCGATTTGCGCCGTCTTCAGGGCGGCAATCTGGGTTGCCTTCAGCGCTGCCGTCTGTTCCGGCGAAAGGGCGGCGATGCCGGCGCTCGAAAGGCCTGAGAGCGCCGCGTTGCTGATGGCGGCGACCTCGTCCGTAGACAGGACACCGAGGTCTGCCGTGCTCAGCGCTGCCAGTTGCGCGGAACTGAGGCTGGCGACCTGGGCGGATGTGAAGCCCTCGATCTGCAGCGTCGACAGGGAGGAGATCTGCAGCGAGGTAAAGCCTGCGATAGCCTTGCTGTTCAACGCGGTAATCTGGTCGCCGGAAAGGGCCGCGAGGCCGCCGCTGGACAAGGCCTTGACCTGCGCCGAGACCAGCGCGCCGACCTGCGATGTCGTAAGCGCAGCAATCTGGTCGGACGAAAGGGCCGCGATCTGGCCGGACTTCAGGGCTGCGATCTGGGTCGATTTCAGCGCCGCCGCCTGATCCGGAGTGAGCGCCGCGATACCGTCGGTGGACAGCCCTGTCAGGGCGACCGCGTTGATGGCCGCGATTTCGTCGGGCGAGAACGTCGCGATATCGGCAGTGCTGAGTGCTGCAATCTGGCCGGAGTTGAGGCTTGCGATCTGGCTGGATG
Organism: Rhizobium sp. B21/90; assembly: GCF_019355815.1. NCBI lineage: Bacteria > Pseudomonadati > Pseudomonadota > Alphaproteobacteria > Hyphomicrobiales > Rhizobiaceae > Rhizobium > Rhizobium sp. B21/90. The sequence continues at coordinate 2,236,967 of NZ_CP072162.1, forward strand.
TCAGCGCTGCAGCCTGATCCGTGGAGAGGGCCGCGATCTGGGCGGTCGTCATGCCGGCGACGGCCTTGGCATTGAGCGCGCCGATCTGGTCGGCGGACAGGGCACTGACGCTGGTGCTCGCCAAAGCCTTGATCTGCAGCGAGGTCAGCGCGGTGACCTGCGCCGTCGTCAGCGCCGGTGTCTGGGTTGCGTCGAGCGCAGCGATCTGGGTTGTCTTCAGGGCGGCGATCTGGGTTGGCTTCAGGGCGGATAGCTGGTCGGAACTGAGAACGGCGACATTGGCGGTGGAAAGGCCCGGCAATGCGGCAACGCTGATTGCGGCGATATCGGCCGTCGAGAAGGTAGCGAGATCAGCAGTATTGAGCGCGCCGATCTGGGCTGCCGTCATGACGCCGACCAGCGCCGGGGTGAGAGCCTGCGCCTGCCCTGTCGAGAGCGACGAGATCTGCTGCGTGGTGAGGCCCGAGACGGCCTTGGTGCTGATGGCCGCGACCTGATCGGTGGACAACGCGGCGATACTTGCGCCGTTCAGCATCCTCACCTGCGATGCGGTCAAGGCGGCGATCTGCAAGGTCGACAGGCCCGGGATCTGGTCGGAAGTGAGCGCTGCGATCTGGCCCGTTCTCAGCGCCGCGATCTGGGTTGTCTTCAGCGCTGCGGCTTGATCGGAGGTGAGTGCTGCGATGCTGGCGGTGGACAGCCCTGCCAGCGCCACGGTGCTGATCGCCGCCATGTCGCCGGAGGAAAATGTGGCGAGGCCGGCCACGCTGACGGCCGAGACCTGCAGCGAGGTGAGGCTGGCGATCTGCACAGACGTGAAGGCATCGATTTGCCCCGTCGACAACGACGAAATCTGGGCCGACGTCAGCCCTGCAATCGCCCTCGTGCCGAGGGCGGCGATCTGGGCGCTGGATAGGGCGCCGACATCTCCGGTCGGCAAGGCCTTGACCTGCGTCGCGCTGAGGGCGGCAATCTGCGCGGTCGAGAGTGCGGGGATCTGGTCCGTCGTCAGCGCCGCGACCTGGCTGGTCCTCAGCACGACGATCTGGCTGGTTTTGAGGGCCGCAGTCTGGCCGGAGCTGAGCACGGAGATATTGGCGGACGACAGCCCGGTAATGGCGCTGGCGCTGATTGCGGCGATGTCGGCCGTCGAGAAGCCGGCGATATCGTCTGTCGACAGTGCTGCGATCTGGCCGGCACTAAGGGATGCCACCTGAGCGGGCGTCAGCGCCTCGATCTGCTGCGCGTCGAGCGCGCCGATCTGTGCGGTCTTCAGCGCCGCGATCTGCGTCGCCGCGAGGCCGCCGATCTTGTCGGTGGTGAGTATGGCCAGCTGGTCGAGGCTGAGGCTGGTGATCGAGGTTGCCGAGATGGCGGAGAGCTGGGCTGTCGAGAAGGAAGCAAGGTCTTCCGTTTCAAGCGCCGCGACCTGCGCTGCCGAGAGCGCCTTGATCTGCGTCGTCGACAACGCCGAAATGTCGTTGGTCGTCCAGGCCGCGATAGTCGTGGTCGCAAGCGCCCTGATCTGCGTGGCGCTCAGCGAGGAAATCGGCGAAATCATGTGGAACCCCTTTGATATCTTCACAGCCGCGAAGCCCTGCCCGCGCCCCCGCGAACAATGCACGCCCGAAATCACAGGGGACCCCGAACGCCCTCACAGCTAGGTCGCTTACAGGACGCGCACAAAGACTCGCCACGCTCCCCGACCTGAGGCGGTTATGGGAGGATGAGCTTGCCTGGGGCTGTCGGGATGGGGTGTGGGACGGGTAGGGAGAGTGTGACTAGTGAAAGCAAAGTTTCTTGTTGGAAATTTATCGTAGAAGATCTACTCGCAATTACTCATGTAACCGGGGCAAGGCTAATGCAATTTAATTTTCGAGAGACGGCACTCTTTGTGCGCCGTAATTTTCTTTGATTCTCCTGGATGACAACGCCGCAGCGTGTTGAACAACCTCGCATGTGGCTGCTGGTCTATTGCCAAGTGTTAACCCTAGGATCAGAGTTATGAATGCACATCTGAAGCAGGATATTCTTCGCAAGATACAGCAGTTGGCCGCTAGCAGTGGAGGTAAGGCGCCTGGGATCGCCAGATTTGAAACAGCAACAGGTGTTAAACGCCACGAGTGGATTGGTAAGATTTGGCGAAACTGGAGTGATGCTGTCGCCGAAGCAGGACTTACACCAAACCAACTTCAGGGAGCTTGGGGGAAAGATGCCCTGCTTCAAATAGTGATGGAGATCTCAAGGTCGCTCGGCCGATTCCCGTCCACGACCGATCTTAAATACGAATTTCACCAGCGTCCTGGTAGCCCAGACGCAAAAACAATTGCTTCGCATTGGAACATGGTGGAGTTAGCCGCAGCCTTAGCTGACTACGCTGATCGTGCTCAAGAGTTAGAAGTGGCAGCGTTCGCTCGAAGCTACGTCCCGCGCCGCAGAACAGCTGCGAGCGACCAAGATGCCGCGGTAGCGCTCGGTTTCGTCTACATGCAACGCCATGGTTCCGATTATAAGATCGGGTGCACAACTACCTTAAACAAGCGCGGGCGACAAATCCAGATTGAATTACCTCAGGAAATCGAACTCGTTCATTCGATCCTCACTGATGACCCCGCTGGTGTCGAAGCATACTGGCATAAACGCTTCGCTTCAAAGCGAACGCGTGGGGAGTGGTTCAAGCTGTTGAGAGCTGACATCTCAGCCTTCAAGCGCTGGTCAAAAATTTACTGAATGAGACTGGAGCTGAAACGTAAGGAACTTTGAGTTGTGCATTCTTCGGATTTGGCGGTTTCAGTGCTTTCACGATCCGATAAATTCGTCCCCGAGAAAATATCGGCCACAAAACGTAATTTTCTGTAATTATCTAAATTAATTCTATGAATTAGATTTGGCTGGGGAACCTGGATTCGAACCAAGATTAACGGAGTCAGAGTCCGTCGTTCTACCGTTGAACTATTCCCCAATAGAGATCCCTGTGGCATGCCTCAGGTCTTCGCCGGTGCGTCGTCATATAAAGGATTCTCTTGGCGATGCAACCCCCTGCCGGCGGGTGTTTTGGCTTAGTGCGCATTTTTATCGGCTGGCGCGGCGAGGCTATTGTTTCTTCTTGCAAAAACCGCTCTGACGGGATGCGCTTGGGCTGCATCTGGGTGGCGAACGCGATTGCCCCCTGCCCTTGGCGCCGTTAATCTGCCGGCTCCGGACACCCGGATTTAAACCAAAGAAGCAGATGTTTCATGGCCGCCAAGACGACGTTGAATGCGAAGAACCTCGAGACGCTCGGCGCCGGGCGGCTGTCCGAATTGCTGATCGAGATCAGCATGGGCAACGCGGCGCACAAACGGCGGCTTCGGCTGGAGCTGGCAGGTGCGCAGAGCACGGCCGAGGTGGCGCGCGAGGTGCGCAAGCGGCTGTCGTCCATCGACCGGGCGAAAACCTACATCGACTGGCGCAAGATCAAGGCCCTGAAGAGCGACCTCGAAACGCAGCGTACGATGATTTCAGGCACCATCGCCGATGGCGATCCTGACGAGGCGATGGACCTTTTGTGGCGCTTTCTCGAGCTGGCCGGTTCGATCTTCGCACGATGCGACGACAGCAATGGGGTGATCATCGGCAGTTTTCATGCTGCTTGCGTCGATCTCGGCACCATCGCCCCACGGGCGTCCCACCACAAGAGGCTGGCGGAACAGGTATTTGGCGCGATCAGGCGCAATGAGTATGGCGAATGTGACCCGCTGATCCCGGCGCTTGCAGCGGCCCTCGGACAGAGCGGGCTGGCACAGCTGAAAAAGCTGCTGGCCGGATGGCAGCAGGAGAAGCTCGAGGTGCCCAAAGACCGCGTCGCCATCGGCTGGGGCATGAGCGGGCCGATTTATGCCGACGAGATCGAGGCCCGCCATCGGGACTCCGCCGTCCGCATCGCGCTGCAGCAGATCGCCGATGCCGAGGGGGACGTCGATGCATTCGTCCGTCAGCACAGTGAAAAGTCGCAGACCGTGCCTTCCATTGCCGCCCAGATCGCCACACGGCTGCTTGCGGCCGGGCGGGCGGCGGAAGCGCTCGCGGCCCTCGACAAGGCGCCGCCGACGGGACGCCCGGCGCTGGATATCGAGTGGCAGCATTTGCGCGTCGAGACGCTGGAGGTGCTCGGCCGCGAGGCGGAGGCGCAAGCTTTTCGCTGGCAGTGTTTCGAGCGGGACCTGAGCGTCGAACACCTGAAGGCGTTCATCAAGCGCCTGCCGGATTTCGACGATATCGAGGCCGAGGAAAAGGCCTTCGCCTACGCGGCCGACTTCGAGGATGTCCATATGGCGTTGATGTTCTATGAGGGATGGCCGGCGCCGGCGGAAGCGGCAAAGCTGGTGCTTGCCCGCGCTGGGGAGATCGATGGCGACCTCTACGAGATCCTGGCCAAAGCTGCCGAATGGCTGCAGGAAAAACAACCGCTGGCGGCCACCATCCTGCTGCGGGCGATGATCGACTTCTCGCTGGAGGGCGGCCGCTCCAGCCGCTATCGCCACGCCGCCCGACACCTTGCCACCTGCGCAATTCTCGCAAGCCATATCGCCGATTTCGGGGCGTTCCCGGATCATGCTGTCTATGTTGCGGAGCTGAAGCGAAGGCATGGCAAGAAGCACGGTTTCTGGAGCGCTGTCGGGTAAAGCGTAGTTCGCCGGAAGCCGCCTCGCCCGCCGGCAAAGTCTTGGCTAATTGCAGATAAGGAAAAGGCGGGGTTATAGCCCCGCCTTTCGTCGATATCATATGTGGATGGCTTTTAGTGGCTGTCTTTGCCGACCGCATTGCCGCGACAGCCCTTGAGGAAGTCGAGGTCGGCGCCGGTATCGGCACCTTCGACATGCTGCTGGTGCAGGAAGGCGTAGCCGGACGTCGGCAGGTCGTGGTTCGGCTGCCATGCGGCCAGCCGCTCTGCCAGTTCCGCGTCGGAAATGTCGAGATGCAGGCGCCGGTTCGGCACGTCGAGCTCGATCATATCGCCGTTCTTCACGACAGCCAGCGGACCGCCGACAGCGGCTTCCGGCGACGTGTGAAGCACGACGGTACCGTAGGCAGTGCCGGACATGCGAGCGTCCGAGATGCGGACCATGTCGGTGATGCCCTTTTTCAGCACCTTTGGCGGCAGGCCCATGTTGCCGACCTCGGCCATGCCGGGATAGCCCTTCGGGCCGCAGTTCTTCATGACCATGACGCAGGTCTCGTCGATATCGAGCGCATCGTCGTTAATCTTCGCCTTGTAGTCGTCGATATCCTCGAACACGACTGCCCGACCCCTGTGGACGAGCAGATGCGGCGAAGCAGCGGATGGCTTCAATACCGCACCCTTGGGAGCCAGGTTGCCGCGCACGACGACGATACCGCCAGACTGGGTCAGCGCCTTGTCGGCCGGCAGGATGACGTCCTCGTTCCAGTTGACGACGTCCTTGACCTCGTTCCAGATCGTCTCGCCCGAGACGGTCAGCGCGTCCTTGTGCAGCAGGCCCGCTTCGCCGAGGCGCTTCAGAACGACAGGCAGACCGCCGGCGTAGAAGAACTCCTCCATCAGATACTTGCCCGACGGCATCAGGTTGACGATGGTCGGTACGTCGCGGCCGCAACGGTCCCAGTCGTCCAGCGAAAGATCGATACCGACGCGACCGGCCATGGCAAGCAGGTGGATGACGGCATTGGTTGAGCCGCCGATGGCCGCATTGGTGCGGATGGCGTTCTCGAAGGCTTCCTTGGTCATGATGTCGGATGGCTTCAGGTCGTCCTTGACCATCTCGACGATGCGGCGGCCTGTCAGCTGCGCCATGACCTTGCGGCGGCTGTCTACGCCGGGGATCGCGGCGTTACCCGACAGCGCCATGCCGAGGGCTTCGGCCATCGACGCCATGGTCGAGGCGGTGCCCATGGTGTTGCAGGTTCCGGAAGAACGGCTCATCGACGCTTCTGCCTCGAGGAACTCCTCCTGCGTCATCTCGCCGGCCTTCACCATCTCGGAGAACTTCCAGAGATGGGTGCCGGAGCCGACGCGCTCGCCACGGAAATAGCCGTTCAGCATCGGGCCTCCGGTGACGACGATCGACGGCAGGTCGACGGAAGCAGCTGCCATGATCAGCGACGGCGTGGTCTTGTCGCAGCCGACGAGCAGCACGCAGCCGTCCATCGGCTGGCCACGGATGGTTTCCTCGATCGCCAGTGCCGCGAGGTTGCGGTACATCATTGCGGTCGGGCGGAAGGTGTTTTCGGAGGCCGAGAATACCGGCACTTCCATCGGGAAGCCGCCGGCCTCCCAGACGCCGGCTTTGACCTTCTCCGCGAGCTCGCGAAGGTGGCCGTTGCACGGGGTCATGTCCGACCAGGTGTTGAGGATGCCGATGACCGGCCGTCCGTCGAACAGGTCGTGCGGATAGCCCTGGTTCTTCATCCAGCCACGGTGGTAGATCACGTCACGGCTGGTGCCGCCGTACCACTCCTGCGATCTCAACCGGCGCGGCCATTCTGCTTTCTTGTGCATGTCACATCGTCCTTGGGGGCGCTCCGGATCATCCCTCTCGGGCCGGAGCATAAGTCTCTAGAGCTGGCGAACCGTCACGTCTGTTTCCGCGGCTACGGCGAGCGGATTGCGCAGCGGCAGGCCGAAATCGGCAACTTCGATCTCGAACACATCGCCGGCCTGTGGCTTGATACCGTCCGCAAACGACAGCGTCGCCGTGCCGAACATGTGGACGTGAACGTCGCCGGGAGCGCGGAACAGGCCGTACTTGAAGTGATGATATTCGAGATTGGCAAAGGTGTGCGACATGTTCGCTTCGCCCGACAGGAAAGGCTTTTCGAAAATGACCTTGCCGTCGCGGGTGATTTTCGACGTACCCCTGATGTCGTCGGGCGCAGCGCCGATGCGGATTTCCGGGCCGAAACTAGCAGGCCGCAGCTTGGAATGCGCGAGGTAGAGATAGTTGATCCGCTCTGTCACGTGATCGGAGAATTCGTTCGACAGCGCAAAGCCGATGCGGAACGGAGTGCCGTCCTTGCCGATGACATAGATGCCGGCCATTTCAGGCTCTTCACCGCCGTCGAGCGCGAAAGAGGGCGACACCAAGGGTGCGCCGGGGGCTGCAGTCTCGTTGCCGTTGCCCTTGTAGAACCACTCGGGCTGGACACCCTTTTCGCCATTCTTCGGCTTGCCGTTCTCAAGGCCCATGCGGAACATCTTCATGGAATCGGTGAGGGTTTCCTCAGCCTCTTCGGATGTCTTCTTGTGCATGGAATCGCGGGTGGCGGCCGAACCCAGATGGGTAAGGCCCGTGCCTGTCAGGTGCAGGTGGGCAGCGTCCGGATGGGTGATTGGCGGCAGGAACCTGCCTTCGGCATAGGCCTTGTCGAGGTCGACAGTCTCACCCAGCCCGTGGGCGGCGATGACTTCGGAGAGTGATTTTCCACCATCGGCAGCCTCGATCGCGAGCGCATAGACGCTGGCGGCACCCTTGACGGCCTTGGCGGTTTCGCCCGGTTCGTTGCGGACGGCGACTGTTATCGCGCCGTCTGCACCTTTGATCTGGGAAATGAGCACGGACCTTGTCCTTCTATCTGGAAGGCGGAAGCGACTAGCCCGCGTGGCACGCCCTTAAGGAAAGAGCCCGCGAAAATCGCTCGCCTGACTGCAAATGGGAACCGATCGCCAGAGGCGATCAGCCCTTGTTCTTGTTGTAGACGTCGAAGAAGACGGCAGCGAGAAGCACCAGTCCCTTGACCATCTGCTGGAAGTCGATGCCGAGACCGACGATCGACATGCCGTTGTTCATGACGCCCATGATGAACGCACCGATGACAGCGCCGGTGATCTTGCCGACGCCACCGGATGCCGAGGCACCGCCGATGAAGCAGGCCGCGATGACGTCAAGCTCGTTGCCGACGCCGGCCTTCGGTGTTGCCGAATTGAGGCGGGTGGCGACGATCATGCCGGCGAGACCTGCAAGCGCACCCATGTTGACAAATGTGAAGAAGCTCAGGCGCTCGGTGTTGATGCCCGAAAGCTTCGTCGCCTTCTCGTTTCCGCCCATGGCATAGACGCGACGACCGATGGTCGTCTGGCGGGTGATGAAGGCGTAGGCCGCAATCAGGATGACCATGATGATCAGGACGTTCGGCAGGCCCTTGTCAGACGACAGCTGGTAACCGAGGAACAGCAGGGCGCCGCAGATGATCAGGTTCTGGATGAGGAAGAAGCTCATCGGCTCGACGTCGATGCCGTGGTTCTCGTTGGTCTTCCGGCGACGCCACGCCATGATGAAGAGGAGCAGCGGCATAACGATCGACAGGATGATCGAGGTCGAGTGCAGACCGGAGACGAGACCGCTGATGTCGATGAAATCGGGGATGAAGCCGGTGCTGATCAGCTGGAAGTCCTTCGGGAAAGGCCCGATGTTCTTGCCGCCGAGGACGAACAGCGTCAGGCCGCGGAAGACAAGCATGCCGGCCAGCGTGACGATGAACGACGGTATCTTGTGATAGGCGATGAAGTAGCCCTGGGCCGCCCCGATGACACCGCCGACGACCAGGCAAAGCAGGGCCGCAAGGATGAAGTTCATCTGGTATTGCACGGTCAGGATACCGGCGATGGCGCCGACGAAGCCGACGATCGAGCCGACGGAAAGGTCGATATGACCGGCAACGATGACGAGAAGCATGCCCAGTGCCATGATGACGATGAACGAGTTCTGCAGCACGAGGTTCGTCAGGTTGACCGGCTTGAACAGGATACCGCCTGTGTAGAACTGGAAGAACACCATAATCGCTACGAGAACGATCAGCATGCCATATTCACGAATATTGCCGCGGATGTAATCGACGGCGGAAATCACGTGGCTTTCCTCAGCGGCGGGGGGGTTAACAGGAGTCATTATTTCTTCTCCCCAGAGCGCATGATAGCGCGCATGATGGTTTCCTGGCTTGCCTCTTCCTTGGACAATTCAGCGACGATGCGTCCTTCGTTCATGACGTAGATGCGGTCGCAAGTCCCAAGCAGTTCGGGCATTTCCGATGAAATCATCAGAACGCCCTTCCCGTCGGCAGCCAGCTGGTTGATGATGCTGTAGATTTCGTATTTGGCGCCGACGTCGATACCACGCGTCGGCTCGTCGAGGATCAGGACTTCAGGATCCGAGAACAGCCACTTGGACAGGACGACCTTCTGCTGGTTGCCGCCCGAAAGATTGACGGCCTCCTGGAAAATCCCGGAGCTGCGGATGCGCAGCTTGGAGCGGAAGTCGGTGGCGACATCCGATTCCTTGTGGTTGTCGATGACGGTCGCTTTGGAGATGCCGGCAAGGTTGGCCAGCGAGGTGTTGTGCATGATGCTGTCGTTCAGCACCAGGCCCAGATGCTTGCGGTCTTCCGTCACGTAGGCGAGACCGGCGTCGATCGCCTTGCGCACAGTGCTGACATCGACGGGCTTGCCGTCCATCAGCACTTCGCCGGTAATCTTGTGGCCGTAGGATTTGCCAAAGACGCTCATGGCGAACTCGGTGCGCCCTGCCCCCATCAGGCCGGCAATACCGACAACTTCGCCCCTGCGGACGTTGACGTTGATGTCGTGGAGAACCTGCCGGTCGCGGTGGTGCTGGTGGAAGGCGTTCCAGTTCTTGACTTCCAGAACCGTCTCGCCGATCGGCACGGAGCGCGGCGGATAGCGGTCAGCCAGTTCGCGGCCCACCATGTTCTTGATGATGATGTCTTCGCTGATCTCTTCCTCGTGACAGTTCAGCGTCTTCACGGTCATCCCGTCGCGCAGGACGGTGATCTGGTCGGCCACCTTGCGCACTTCGTTGAGCTTGTGCGTGATGATGATCGAGGTGATGCCCTGGTTGCGGAACTCGATCAGCAGATTGAGCAGGGCGTCGGAATCTTTTTCGTTGAGCGAGGCCGTCGGCTCGTCGAGGATAAGCAGCTTCACACTCTTCGACAGCGCCTTGGCGATTTCGACCAGTTGCTGCTTGCCGACGCCGATGTTGGTCACCAGAGTTTCCGGCGACTCTTTCAATCCAACCTTGTCGAGCAGCTTGCGGGTGCGCGAAAAAGCTTCCTGCCAGCGAATGACGCCGTTGGTCGCAACCTCGTTGCCGAGGAAAATGTTTTCGGCGATCGACAGAAGCGGCACCAGTGCCAGCTCCTGGTGAATGATGATGATGCCGATGGCTTCACTGTCCTTGATGACTTTGAAGTTACGCACATCGCCTTCGTATACGATATCGCCATCGTAAGTGCCGGCCGGATAGACGCCGGATAGAACTTTCATGAGGGTCGACTTGCCGGCCCCGTTTTCGCCCACCAGTGCGTGGATCTCACCTTGCCGAACCTTGAGGTTCACATTCTCAAGCGCCTTGACGCCCGGGAACGTCTTGGTGATGTCCCGCATCTCTAGGATAATATTGTCCATAATCAAAATCCAACGCCGGGAGTCGTGACTGACGCGACGATCATAAATGCGAAGTCCGGAACCCGCAATCTGCGGGTTCCGGTGGTTTTCAGTGCTTACTTAAGCTGTTCAGCCTTGTAGTAGCCGCTGTCGATGAGGACCTTCTGGTAGGTGTCCTTGGTGACGACGACTGGCTTCAGCAGGTAGGAAGGAACGACCTTGACGCCGTTGTCGTAGGTCTTGGTGTCGTTGACTTCAGGTGTGCCGCCGGTAGCAACTGCGGTGACCATGGCAACGGTGACCTTGGCGAGGTCACGGGTGTCCTTGAAGATCGAAGAATACTGTTCGCCAGCAATGATCGACTTGATCGAAGGAATTTCGCAATCCTGGCCGCTGACGATTGGCAGCTTCAGGGTGCCCGAGCCGTAGCCGACGCCCTTGAGCGACGAGATGATGCCGATCGAAAGGCCGTCGTAAGGCGACAGGACTGCATCGACGTGAGCATCCGTGTAGTAGGCCGACAGGAGGTTATCCATGCGGGCCTGAGCCGTTGCCGGATCCCAACGCAGCGTACCGACCTTGTCCATGCCAACCTGGCCGGACTTCACGACGAGCTTGCCGCTGTCGATGTAAGGCTGAAGAACCGACATTGCGCCATCATAGAAGAAGAAGGCGTTGTTGTCGTCCGGCGAACCGCCGAAAAGCTCGATGTTGAACGGGCCCTTGCCGTCCTTGAGGCCGAGGCCGTCAACGATGGTGCCAGCCTGGAGAACGCCGACCTGGAAGTTGTCGAAGGTAGCGTAGTAGTCGACGTTGGCCGAATCGCGGATCAGGCGGTCATAGGCGATGACCTTGATACCGGCGTCATGGGCCTTCTGCAGCACGTCAGACAGTGTCGTGCCGTCGATCGAAGCGACGACGAGAACCTTGGCACCCTTGGTGACCATGTTCTCGATCTGCGAAAGCTGGTTAGGAATATCGTCGTCAGCATACTGCAGGTCGGTCGTGAAACCAGCAGCCTGAAGCTGCTTGACGATGTTGTTGCCGTCATCGATCCAGCGCGCCGAAGACTTCGTTGGCATAGCGATACCAACCAGACCCTTGTCGGCAGCCATGGCTGGCATGACAAATGTTGCAACACCGAAGGCCGCTGCGGCCATCAATGAGATAATGGATTTCATTGCTCTCTCCCGTTTTTTTAAAGATTTGGCGTACGCAAAAGCGCCCACCCCGAAACTGTGGCAGGTTCCGTTGATTGGATATTACTTCAATATCAATACGAAGTACGTCTCCTCCACGATCCCACACGTGTCATGCTGCTCCCAGCACGGCGGCAAACTGGAATCAATTCGTATAACTGTCAAATAGAATAACTGGCGTACAATATGATGATTTTGGTATAATGGTAAAAAGTACTACTTTTTGGCCCCGTAAGCAGGAAAAATGCCACCATGGAGAACATACACAACGATTATTCTCGTGATGGTATAGAAATCCACACAGATAATTTTCGTGACGACAGCCTCCTGCGCAACGGATTGAAGATGAATCATCTGCGGATGATCGTCATGATCGAGGATCACGGACAGATATCCGCCGCAGCCGAATCCATGAATATCTCTCAACCTGCAGCTTCGCGCATGTTGTCGGAGATGGAAGCGATCGCCAAGACATCTCTCTACCAGCGCGTCGCCCGTGGCGTGGAACTGACGCCGTTCGGCCTGGCGCTTGCCAAGCGGGCCCGCAAGATCCTGCTGGAACTGCGGGAGGCCAGCCGCGAGATCGCCGAGTTGCGTACCGGCAAGGGTGGGTCCGTGCATCTCGGTGCCGTGGCAGCTCCGGCCATCAGCCTGGTGGTCCCGGCGATACAGCGGGTGACAGAGGCCTATCCGGGCATCGAAATCAATATCCAGGTCGACAACAGCAACGTTCTCGCCCGCGAATTGCTGGCGGCCCGGCACGACTTCATCATCAGCCGCATTCCGGACGAGCTGAACCCGCGGCTGTTCACCGCCCATCAGATCGGCATCGAAAAAGCCTGCCTGATCGTGCGCAAGGGGCATCCATTGCTCAAAAAGGGCGTCGTCGGGCTTGCGGATCTCACCGGCCAGGACTGGGTGTTCCAGCCGCCGGGTACGCTGCTGCGCCGCAGGCTCGAGGATATTTTCATATCCGCCGGCGTGGCGTTGCCGGAGAATATCGTCAACACGTCTTCGGTGGTCCTGACACTTGCCGTCGTCTGCAAGACAGATGCGATTTCGCCGATCGCTCGCGACATGGCCGATTTCATCTGCGGCCAGAGTTCACAGGCAGGCGAGGCCTGTATCCTGCCGATCGATTTCGCCATCGATGTAAAGCCCTACAGCCTGATCACGGCGCGCGAACGCGCCCTGCCACCCAGCGCCCTACTACTCTATGACATGATCCTGCAGGAAAGCCGGCGCGCTGCAATCTGACCGACCAGCCAGACACCACTTTCGTTTCGTAGGCTTTGCGGATTGGGAGACATCATGCTGTTTGGACAATCCATATTTCAATCCGTTCTCGACCGTCTCGACGCCGAGGATGAAGAAGCAGTTTTCGCTCAGCCGGCTTCGGCGCACCGAATTCAAGGCCTGAATTCCAGCTTCGCGGCTGATGTGCGGGATGGCGTGTCCGTATCCGAGGCGCGACCTGACCAGGCCTATCTCGACAACCTCGGGCCCGAACGAGAACCGCCCGCGCCTGAGGCGCCGTCCACCGCGACGGAAGACATAGAGCCGGAGGAATGCGCCGCACCGGTGATGCCGGTCCACCTGGCGCGTATCCTGCCGCAGGAGGTTGCTGCGGAACTTGGAATTTCGGCTGCGGACACGCTGCAGACGCTCAACGACAAGCGCCGCAGTTTTGCCAAGGCCAACCATCCCGACAGCGTCAACCCGCTGTTCAAGGAACAGGCGACGACGCGCATGAAAATCGCCAACCTGCTGATCGACGAGGCGCTGCGCCGCATCGAGATCCGCGCCAGACTTTTCAAATAGATCAGGCTATTAGACAGATCAGGCTTCTGGACCTGCATCGTCACGCGGCGGCGGCGGCGGTGCGATTTCTTCCGGCGTTGGCGTATAGTTCAACAGCAGAACCCACGCCGCATAGGCGCCTACGGCACCGATGGCCATGCTCCAGATCGGCTCGCCGAAGGTTGCCTCGATGATTGCCCAGCCAAGGCAGAGGGCAACGATGCCGATACGCACATAGATTGGGCGGTAGAATCGATGGCTCGGGTCGATCATTTTCATGAGGCTGTTGTCCGCTTGTTTGTTCGGCACCGTCCATAAGCTGAATTTCGCGATTGTGAAACCCCGGGCGCTTGACGACGGCACAGGAAGATGGAATGAAAATTCCAGAATGAGACCAAGACGGTTTATTTGTTCCGAATCTGGGAGGATGGAAAATGACGGTAAGATTTGGACTGCTCGGCGCCGGCCGCATCGGCAAGGTTCACGCCAAGGCAGTCAGCGCCAACGGTGATGCGAAACTGGTGGCGGTAGCGGATCCCTTTGCGGCCGCAGCCAATGCGATAGCTTCGGCCTATGGCTGCGAGGTTCGCACCATCGACACGATCGAATCGTCAGCAGATATCGACGCAGTGGTCATCTGCACCCCGACAGATACACACGCAGACCTGATCGAACGTTTTGCCCGCGCTGGCAAGGCTGTCTTCTGCGAGAAGCCAATCGACCTCGATACCGCCCGGGTCGAGGCGTGCATCGACGTCGTCGCAAAGACCAAGGGAAAGCTGATGGTCGGCTTCAATCGCCGCTTCGATCCGCATTTCATGGCCGTGCGCAAGGCGATCGACGATGGGAAGATCGGCGACGTCGAGATGGTGACGATCACCTCCCGCGATCCCGGTGCGCCGCCCGTCGACTACATCAAGCGCTCTGGCGGCATTTTCCGCGACATGACCATTCATGATTTCGACATGGCGCGGTTCCTGCTCGGCGAAGAGCCGGTATCCGTCAGCGCGACGGCAGCGGTGCTGATCGACAAGGCAATCGGCGTGGCCGGAGATTACGACAGCGTCTCGGTGCTGCTGCAGACGGCATCCGGCAAGCAGGCGATGATCTCGAACTCGCGCCGTGCCACATACGGCTATGACCAGCGCATAGAGATCCACGGCTCGAAGGGCATGGTGGCCGCTGAGAACCAGCGCCCCTTCTCCATCGAGGTTGCCAATGGCGACGGGTACACCCGTCCGCCTCTGCATGATTTCTTCATGACGCGCTATACGGAAGCCTATGCCAACGAGATTGCCGCCTTCATCAGCGCCGTCGAGAAAGGCACCGACATCAGCCCGTCCGGCGCCGATGGCCTCGCCGCGCTGAAACTTGCCGACGCGGCAGTGCGCTCGGTCAAGGAAGGCAAATTGATTTCCGTCGCCTGAGATTATCCGCTCAAGCTATCGATCGACGCCGGGCCACTATCCGGCGTCGATATATTGGGGTGCCTACCCTGCCCGATCCTTGATCTCGACATCGGCAATCGCCCGCAATGCAACGATGTCGCCGTCTATCGCATCCAGCGCCCGGCGCAGATGGCCCTCGAAGACCAGCGCCTGTTCGTCTGCCATGATCCTCATTTCCGGCAGGCCTCCCATGCGAACGATCTGCGACTGCCGCAAACCCTCCTCCATACCCTCCTGCAATAGATCGACGTATCGCGTTCCCGGACCCGTCAGCACGATAGGCATCTGCTCGTAAAGGCTGAGCACCCGCGACAGGCCATTGCCGAGCACCAGGCCTGCCTGGTGAAAGGCAAAGCGGTTGCGACGATTTCCCTGCCGGGCGCTGGCTGCGATCTTGTCGAGTTCGGCGACCGGTACGAACTTGGCCGGAATGGTGTCGAGCGGCACGGCAAAGGCATTGCGCAGGATGGCGTAGAAACCCGCATAGGCCTCGATGCAGCCGCGCGACCCGCAGCGACAGAGGCCGCCATTCGGCTCATGCAGCATATGGCCGAAATTAGGTGCCGCGACCTCGCGGTCGCCATTGGCGGTGCGCCTGACGATGCCGAGCCCGATGCTGTGGCCAAGCGACAGGGCTGCCAGCGTCTCGAAACCCCGGCCCTGCTCCTCGCGCTGTCCGGCGGCATCGGCCACCAGCAGCGTCTCGTTACCGAGAATGATCTTCGCCGGCCAATCGTTTCCGAGAACTGCGGCAAAGTCGATCTGTTCCTCCCCGAAGATTGGCGACCAGCGCAGCACCGGCTCAAGACCGTCTACCAGGCCCTTGCTGCTGATCGAGATGACGAGCACGTCCTGCGGCGCAATCTTCGAGCGGGCGACAATTCTGGATAACCCTGCCCTTATGGATTCGACGAATCGGGCAATGCCCGTTCCGTCCTGCGACCGGCCTTCGGAAAATCGATCGAGCAAGGTGCCGGCATAATCCACCAACGAATATTGAACCGCATCCGACGAGATGATGAGCACCACCAGATAGCCGCAGTCGCGGCGCTGGGCAAAGGCCACGCGCGGCCGGCCGCGGCCGCCTGCCAGTTGCTGCTCGGTCTTGACGATGATCTGGGCACGCTCGAGATCGGCGGTGATTGCCGAGATCGTGCCGGACGACAAAGTCGTGTGATCCGAGAGCTCCGTGTGAGCCAGCGGCCCGTGGCGGCGCAGTGCCCTGAGCACCATGACGCTGTTGCGCCGGCGCACCCACTCGGCACTGGACTTGCCTTGCATCAGGTGTCTCTCCCCTCTCCCTGTCAGTCGCGCATAACGAACCTGCGGTTGGATCTTGATCGCCGACAAAACCTGGTCGTGCAGTGTTGACAGCCTTAAAATTCTCTGACACTTAATTTCTCGACTGTCGAGAAAAAAGGAGTTTTTTCGACAGCACATTCGCGGCGGCCGGGCGGGAGCTCTACAGGTGCGTGCGGTCGCGTTTCACTCGGGAGGGTATTATGAAAACTTTTGTTAGGCTCGCCGCTGGCGCAGCCCTTGTTTTGACGATGCAGACGACCGCCTTCGCCAAGGATCTCGTCGTCGGCGTTTCCTGGTCGAACTTTCAGGAAGAACGCTGGAAGACCGACGAAGCCGCAATTAAGAAGGCACTGGCCGCAGCGGGCGCCAAGTACATTTCCGCAGATGCCCAGTCCTCTGCTTCCAAGCAGCTGACCGACGTCGAATCGCTGATCTCGCAGGGTGCCACGGCATTGATCGTGCTTGCCCAGGACAGCGACGCCATCGGCCCGGCAATCGAGAAAGCCGCAGACGAAGGTATTCCGGTCGTCGGCTACGACCGACTCATCGAAAATCCGGCTGCTTTCTACATCACCTTCGACAACAAGGAAGTCGGCCGCATGCAGGCCCGCGACGTGCTGAAGGTCAAGCCTGAAGGCAACTATGTCTTCATCAAGGGCTCGTCTTCCGATCCGAACGCAGACTTCCTGTTTGCAGGCCAGAAGGAAGTCCTCAAGGCTGCCATGGATGCCGGCAAGATCAAAAATGTCGGCGAAGCCTATACCGATGGCTGGCTGCCGCAGAATGCACAGCGCAACATGGAGCAGATCCTGACCGCCAACAACAACAAGGTTGACGCGGTCGTTGCCTCCAACGACGGAACTGCCGGTGGCGCCGTTGCCGCGCTCGACGCACAGGGCCTTGCCGGTTCCGTGCCTGTATCCGGCCAGGATGCCGACAAGGCGGCCCTCAACCGCATCGCGCTCGGCACCCAGACCGTATCCGTCTGGAAAGACTCCCGCGAACTCGGCAAGCGCGCCGCTGAAATCGCTCTCGATCTTGCCGGTGGCAAGAAGATGACCGAAATCAAGGGCGTCCAGAGCTTCAACGGCGGTCCTAAGCATGTCGAAATGCAGTCGGTCTTCCTGACGCCTGTCGCCATCACCAAGGATAACCTCAACGTCGTCATTGACGCTGGCTGGATTTCCAAGGCCGAAGCCTGCCAGGGCGTCAAGGCCGGCGCCGTTGCTGCCTGCAAGTAACCGCTGACCCAAACTGCAAGTGAGGCGCCGCCCGATAACCGGTGCGGCGCCGATCGCCACCGGCGCGGCCATGTCTGCAAGGACGCTATGGCCACTGCCGCAACCCTTGCGTCACTGAGGTCGTCACCGCGCGTGCCGGCACCTATGCCGAGAGATTGTCCATCCATCGGCCGGGACGCATATTCGAGAACAGCGCCAGACTTATGCCAGTGAAACGCAAAGTGTCGACGGTCTGCGCTCAACAGTGGAGAACGGCAGAGCAATGGCCGACATGACCCAGTCCACAACATCGGGCGGTGCGCGCGCCACGGAGACCAATGCGCTCACGCGCTTCCTGCGTGCCACCGAGATCGATACCCGCATGCTCGGCATGGTCGGCGCACTGCTGATCATCTGGGTCGGCTTCGACCTCTATACCGGGCACCTGTTCCTGACGCCGCGCAACCTCTGGAACCTCTCTGTACAGACCTGCGAGATCGCCGTCCTGGCGACCGGCATGGTTCTGGTCATCGTCACCCGCAATATCGACCTTTCCGTCGGCTCCCTGCTCGGCTTCGTCGCCATGATCATGGGTGTCGTCCAGGCAAAATGGTTGCCGACCTATCTCGGCTTCGACAGCCACTGGACATGGGTCATCGCGCTGATCTGCGGACTGGCTGCCGGCGCCCTGATCGGGCTCCTGCAGGGTATCATTATCGCCTTCCTCGGCGTTCCCTCGTTCATTGTCACGCTCGGCGGCTTTCTCGCCTGGCGCGGGCTTGCCTGGTATGTCACGTCGGGCCAGACCGTTGCGCCGCTCGACGCCACTTTCCGGATCATGGGCGGCGGCGCGGAAGGCTCCATCGGCGCCACCTGGAGCTGGGTCATCGGCATCGTCGCCTGCCTGATGATCGTGGTCGGCATTGCCGGCTCGCGGCGCCAGCGCAAGCGCTTCAACTTTCCCCGGCGCCCCGTCTGGGCCGAATATTTCCTCGCCATCCTCGGCTCGGCCATGGTGCTGGGCACGATCTATGTCTTCACCATCTATTACTGGCCGGTCGGCATCGCCAAGAAGTACGCCAACGACCACGGCATCGCCTGGCCTGACGGCGGCCTCGATATCCCCTACGGTATTGCTGTTCCCGTCCTGATTGCCGTCGCCGCCGGGATCATCATGACGTTCATCGCCACGCGGCTGCGTTTCGGTCGTTATGTGTTTGCCATCGGCGGCAATCCGGAAGCAGCCGAACTCGCCGGCATCAAGACGCGCTGGGTCACGGTGAAGATATTCACGCTGATGGGCTTTCTCGCCGCCGTCGCCGCCGCGATCTCGACCGCTCGGCTGAATGCCGCCGCCAACTCGCAGGGCACGACCTATGAGCTCTACACCATCGCTGCGGCCGTCATCGGCGGCACGTCGCTCGCCGGCGGTACCGGCACGGTGGCAGGCGCCATGCTCGGCGCCCTCGTCATGCAGTCTCTGCAGTCGGGCATGGGGCTCGCCAATGTCGATACGCCCATCCAGAACGTCGTCGTCGGCGTCGTGCTGGTGATCGCCGTCTGGCTCGACACCGTCTATCGCTCGCGGGCCAAGTAAGAGGAATTCCAGCTATGACGGATCACAACACTCCGCTTGTGGAACTGAAGAACATTTCCATTTCCTTCGGCGGCATCCACGCGGTCGACAACGCCTCGATCGACCTCTATCCGGGCGAAGTCGTCGCCCTGCTCGGCCACAACGGCGCCGGCAAGTCGACCCTGATCAAGATCCTGTCCGGCGCCTACAAGCGCGACAGCGGCGATATCTTCATCAACGGCGAGCCCGTCGACATCCGCACGCCCCGCGATGCCAAGAAATTCGGCATCGAGACGATCTACCAGACGCTCGCCGTCGCCGACAACGTCGATGCCGCTGCCAATCTCTATCTCGGCCGCGAACTGCAGACGCGCTGGGGAACCCTTGACGACGTGGCAATGGAAGCGTCCGCCCGCGAAGTGATGGGCCGGCTGAACCCGAACTTCAAACGCTTCAAGGAGCCGGTAAAGGCGCTGTCCGGCGGCCAGCGGCAGTCTGTGGCGATTGCCCGGGCTATCCTCTTCAACGCCCGCATCCTGATCATGGACGAACCGACGGCGGCGCTCGGACCGCAAGAGACGGCGCAAGTTGGCGAACTCATCAAGCAACTGAAAAAGGAAGGCATCGGTATCTTCCTTATCAGCCACGACATCCACGATGTCTTCGATCTCGCCGACCGCGTCTCCGTCATGAAGAACGGCCAGGTGGTGGGCCATGCCCGTACTGAGGATGTCACCAAGGACGAAGTGCTCGGCATGATCATCCTCGGCAAGGTGCCGCCCAAGGCCACTCCAGGCCCCGGCGCCATGAAGACGGCGTGATCGCCAGGCTTGAAAGCACAAGGCCGCGAACCAAAACGTCGCGGCCTTGTCTTTTGCGAAAAACTGTTGGCGTCGTTGACAGCTTTTCCGCATTTTCCGCATTGATGCCTGACGCGACCTGGGCTATGAACCTGCCATCGGACAGGCGGTAAGCTCCGCCCACGGCATGCACCCGTAGCTCAGCTGGATAGAGTGTTGGATTCCGATTCCAAAGGTCACAGGTTCGAATCCTGTCGGGTGCGCCAATCTCTTATTTTGTCCGTTTCCACCTCGTCAAACAAACTAACGCCACCACTCCTGCAGCGTTGGTCTTTCGTTCGCGTCCAAATATCAGTGCGTTGCAATAGTCTGGTGGCGGCACGTTCTTGGCTTGCCATTGGTTGGTGGCTTGCGCGGAGAATCGTATCTCCTCACACGAAATTGGCCGGATTTGGCTCAGTCGCCCTCACCTTGATCACGCGGCTTTGCGGGCAATAAGAGGACGCTTCGGGATGGCCGGGCAGAGACGATGCGATATTTGTGCCGTATTCAGTCCTGGCGATCATCCAGAGGTGGCGTCTGACGGATTCGAGATTGATATTCTCCTGGAAAGCGATGCGAGCCGGGCAATTTTCTCTGAAGACTTCGTTTATTGGTACTCGGCCTCCTTTTAGTTCTATCGATTTGGTAGATTATGCAAGTCTCCAAGGGTGGACGTTGCGATTGTGGCGTTCCGTGCACCGCCGGGTTCAGGAGGAAACTCCACCCAAAGGCCTTCGCGACGCGCCCGAGCCTGATTTGCATGAAGGAGGATAATGCGATGACTTTTCACAACTCCGACCCCGTCAAGTTTGCTTATTGGGTGCCGAATGTCTCGGGCGGGCTGGTGACGTCCGATATCGAACAGCGAACGTCCTGGACGATCGATTATAACAGGAAGCTGGCGCAGATCGCAGAAGCGGCGGGTTTTGAATATGGGCTCAGCCAGATCCGCTTCACGGCTGGATACGGCGCGGAATTCCAGCATGAATCTGTGGCATTCAGCCATGCCCTGCTCGCAGCAACGACGACGTTGAAGGTCATTGCAGCACTGCTGCCGGGGCCTTGGAACCCGGCGCTTGCGGCCAAGCAGATCGCTACGATCAACCACCTGACCAACGGTCGCGTCGCGGTCAATGTCGTCAGCGGCTGGTTTCGCGGAGAGTTTCATGCCATCGGCGAACACTGGCTCGACCACGACGAGCGTTATCGCCGTTCGGAAGAATTCATTCGCGCACTGCGCGGCATCTGGACCGAGGACAAGTTCACATTCAGCGGCGACTTCTATCGTTTCAACGACTATTCGCTGAAGCCGAAACCACTCGACCCGCAGCCGGAAATCTTTCAGGGCGGTTCGTCTCGGGCAGCGCGCGACATGGCCGCGCGTGTCTCCGACTGGTATTTCACCAACGGCAATACGCCGGAGGAAATCGGCAAGCAGGTCGACGATATCCAGAGGAAAGCGAAGGCCAATGGCCATTCCGTTCGCGTCGGCGTCAATGCGTTTGCCATCGTCCGCGAGACGGAGGAAGAGGCGAAGGTAGTGCTTGCCGAGATCATCGACAAAGCCAACATCGACGCCGTCAAGGCATTCGCCCATGAGGTCAAGAATGCCGGCAAGGCCTCCCCCGAGGGCGAAGGCAACTGGGCGAAATCGACGTTCGAGGACCTCGTTCAGTATAATGACGGCTTTCGCTCAAACCTGATCGGCACGCCACGGCAGGTGGCCGAGCGAATCGTCGACCTGAAGCGCGCCGGTGCCGATCTCATCCTGCTGGGTTTTCTGCATTTCCAGGAAGAGGTCGAGTATTTCGGCCGCCATGTGATCCCGCTTGTGCGCGAGATCGAAGCGGCAGCATCCACCACCGCCGTCGCCGCCGAATAGGCAGCGTCAACAAGCGAGATCGACCAGGAAACCGGTGCGGATCTTTAGCGATCCGCAGCGGCCACTGCGCCGACAAATGTCAACGAAGATGTCCGAGTATCCAGCCTTCGACCCGCGTTACGCTATCGCTGTCCGGTGAGCCTTCCAGGCGGCGGCCGGTGACGACTTCGAGCATTCCGAGCAGCCCGACAACCGCATCGAAGCGATCGTCTCCGGAACTGTCGTCTCCGAAGCCGTCACGCAGGCAGTCGACGATTGCCGTCGTGTCGATATCCTGACGCGCTTTCGCCCACTCCAGAATGCCGGGACCGACGCGCCGTCGATCCTCCCGACGCCTCTTGCTTCCCCAATTTTTCGCAATTCCAAGCAGGCTGTATACGTCGGCCGGGTAGGTCTCGCAGATCACCACAGACCTGGAGGAGGTAAGCTCTGCGAGCGTTCCATCGAATGGCCAGATGCCAACGTCGTCGAGCGCCGGCGCAATGATCTCCTGCCATCCCGATATCGCACCCTTGCCAACCTGATTGCCGCCCAGTGTCCAGAATAATGAGCAGCCGGCTGGCCTGTAGGGCGTCGCCCGTTCGCATTCTCGCAACAAATCATCGCTCTTGAGGATACCAAGTCCGTCGTAGAGATGGGCTCTCTCCGTTCCGCCTGGCCGCATCGGGTAGAACGGCCGTCGATGGGATATCTGGTGGCGCTGATCGGCGACGTCATACCAATCGGACCAATCACCCTTCCCGAACTGTGCGATCGCTTCGCGAAACGAGGCAATGCCGGCATCTGCGGCGTAGGCTTTGGGGAGCCCAATCGGGAAGTCGAACCCTACCAGCAGCGAGCCGGACTGGTGGGAACGTCCTGCCAGTCTCTGAAACAAGGTGGCGGTATCGCCGACAAGCTCCGGAGCGGCGACAATCCATTTGCCATCCGCCCGAATGGCGGCCGACATCCAGCGCTTTCCGCTGTGCTTGCTCCAGTCGCAATGCGCGCAGACCTCGAGTGCCATGCCATCGATCCTTTTTTTGACGCGCTCGCTGGCTATACAGGCGATAGTTTTAACGCGGAACTTTGATGTTGCGTTGCGCCTGCAAACACCGCTTTATCCGTACTGTATATATTCACACTTCCGTTTCTTTGGAACGCTTTGACGCCGTGCATGTTTTATACGCATCAACGGGAGAATGATGATGAGTGATAACCGCGAAACAGAAATCCAACGCCGCGCACACGCAATCTGGGAACGCAACGGACAGCCGGACGGCGCTCACTCGGAGCACTGGGCGGAAGCCGAGCGCGACTACGACGCTGAAGCCGGAACCGGCGGCAAGGCCGGTTCCGAGACCATCGAGGGTGACGATCTCGCGAGCCCGCGCGCGATGCGCGAGGCGGCCCGCGAGCATTCGGACACGTATATGGTCTCAACGGATCTGGAAGATGACGATCAGCGCACCAATGCAAACGGCACCCGCGAACAGCCCTAATTCTGCACAAGGTGATGAATAAAAGGCGGCCGTTATCAAATGTAAGAGCCCGATGCGCCCAGCGCATCGGGCTCTTCTTTTGGCGATTCCCAACCGTCGAGAATTCGCCTTTCGGGCATGTTAGGAAGCGAAAAGCAGGAGGATAAGATCGGATGATTCGGAACGAAGATAGACTTGAGCACTCGGAGCTTTCCGGTGAGTTTTCGGAAAGCGGCACCACGGTGCGCGTCGACATATTCCGTGCAGCTGGCACCACGCTCGACTGGAAGATGGAGGTGACCGATGCTGCGGATGGACGAACCATGTGGGAAGAGGGTTTCTCCACCGACCGCGATGCCTTCGATGAATTCCTGGCGACTATAGAGCGCGAGGGAATACGGACTTTCCTTGACGACCAGGACCCGCCGGTCCATTGACGGTCAGCCGAGGAGTGCCCATGAAAAACGTCGACGACCTCATCAGTTCAGCCAAGACCGTCCATGCTCGCTATGCCGCGTCCCGTATGGAGCGCGAAACCGTCCGAGAATGGGTGCTAGGGCTTAGCGAATACCGCGAGCCCTACGCGACAGTGCTGCGGGAGGCGATAGAATGGTTCAAGCCCCTCAATCCGACCGGGGATATGGAAACGCTGAAGGCCAACGACCTGGATCGGCTCAGGGCAATCTTCGAGGTCGTTGACAAGGGTGCGGCCAGGCGGCAGTAGATCGGTCTACGCGAATATCAGGAGCCTGTCGCCGGTGGTGAGGCTCAGTAGGCTGGCTCGATGCGGTTGCAGACTGAATTGCCGGCGATCTCGCGCGCAACGTTGACTGCGGCTTCGAGTGCCGTAAGGCTCGGTGCGGAGCCGTCGAGATAGATGACGCCTCGATCCTGGGTGACTTCAATACGGGCTCCGTCAAGGCCGGATGCGTAGGCCAAAGCTGAGGAAACTGCTGCACAAAGGCCAGCCATCTGGGCGCCGACAAAACCGCTCGTTGGAAGAATAGACATGAACATGGCGACACGCTCCTTTTTCTATCAGTTGTAACGTATGAACGCCAATTTTGTTCATCGTGCGTTCATATTCACAATTTTGATGTCAGAGCGTCATCGATTGTCATATCGGGCTGCAATGTCTACGTCCGCAAAACCCGTCAGGCGCTATCGCTGGGCGAATAGTCGACCATCAGCACAATCGTGAACCGGACAACGGGCTGGCGGCGGTCATTGGCGACTTCCACGGAGAGGCGACGGCCGTTGCCCTCTGGGATCCCATCGATCGCCATCTCTGCCAGCACGCTCTTAGCCTGGTCGATGGCCGCAGTCAGCGTCGGATATTCGAAGGGCGCGTCACCGGCGGAAAAGCCCTCGTTATCGCTTATGTTGAAATAGAACTTAGCCATCCGCAGCCTCCTGCGTGGAAAGACGCAAAACGCTAATATGTTCCCAGTTTGAGCAGCAACTCGGCAAGTTGAACCTGAGCTCGCAGGGCCCGGGGTTCGTTGACTTCGATTGGAGCGGGTTACTATACACGCACGTGCTCAACGTCTGCAGTTGCAGGGTGACCTCCATCGATCAAAGGTTTGTGTCTTATGCTCAGCAACAGCCTGGCTGCCTTTTTCGGGCGGGATGTCGTGGAGGTCGCGCGCGATCTCATCGGCTGGCAATTTTGCGCCAACGGCGTCGGCGGCTTGATAGTCGAAACGGAGGCTTATCGGCTGGACGACGAAGCCTCCCATAGCTTCCGCGGACCGGGATTGCGCAACGCCGTGATGTTCGGCCCGGCCGGGCATGCCTATGTCTACCGCTCCTATGGAATTCACTGGTGCATCAACTTCGTCTGCCTGCCCGGTAGCGCGGTGCTGATCCGTGCGCTGGAACCGAACACCGGTCTTGACAGGATGGCAGGGCGACGCGGCACGGATAATCTTGCGCAACTGTGCAGCGGTCCCGGCAAGCTCAGCCAGGCGCTGGGCATCGAACTTGCACACAACGGAGCGCCTCTTGACCAGCCGCCGTTCACACTCGCTGCGGGTTCCGAGACGCCCATCGTTTCTGGGCCGCGGATCGGCATCACGCGCAATGTCGCGGCTCCCTGGCGGTTCGGCGCGGCGGGATCGCGCTTTGTCAGCCGTAAATTTGGCTGATGCCGCATCGGCAGGCTCCGGCATTTGCTATTCCATGGCAATGCTGTGGTCGACCTTCGGCGGTGCAGCCGGCTTGCGCAGCAGGATGACCAGCGGCATGGCAAACAGCGACATCAGCATCAGCAGCTTGAAGTCGTCGATATAGGCGATGATCGTCGCCTGCAGGGTAACGATATTGTCCAAGCTGGCGCGGCCAATCGCGGTCAGCGGGCTTAGGCCCTGGGCGGCTGGTGCGTCGAACGCGTGGTTGAACGGCGTCACGTAGGCAGCAATCGATTCGTGGTTGCTCTGGGTATTGCGGATGATCAGCGCCGAGACGATGGAGATGCCGACGCTGGAGCCGATATTGCGCGATAGATTGTACAGCCCTGTCCCCTCGCCGCGCATGTGCGCCGGCAGGGTCGCGAATGCGACGGTGGTCAGCGGTACGAACAGGAAGCCCAAACCGGCGCCTTGGACAAAGCCGACAACGATGATCGTCGTTTGCGAGACATCGGGTGTCCAGCCGGTCATCTCGTACATCGCCCAGGCCGTGAGGCCGAGCCCCAGCAGCAAGAGCCAGCGCGTATCCACCTTGCCGATGAGGCGCCCGACAAGAAACATGCAGACCATGGTGCCGAGGCCACGCGGTCCCATGACGATGCCCGCCGTGACGACAGGATAGCCCATCAGGGTCTGCAAATAGGGCGTCATCAGCGCCAGCGATGCCAGATAAGTGACACCGACGATAAAGATGAAAAACATGCTGACGGAAAAATTCTGATCGAGAAAGAGACGCGGGTTGACGAAGGATTTCTCTGTGGTGAATGTGTGGACCACGAACAGGTAGAAGGCGCAGAAGCAGACCAGCGCTTCGACGATGATCTCGCCGGATGAAAACCAGTCCAGTTGCTCGCCCCTGTCGAGGAAGAGCTGCAACGAAGCTATGCCGAGGCTCAGCATGCTGAAGCCGAAAACGTCGAGCTTAGCCAGCGCGTCGACCTTCGTCTCTTTGACGAAGACGACGATGCCCATAAAGGCGACAAGGCCGATCGGCACGTTGATGTAGAACACCCAGCGCCAGCTGATATGGTCTGTCAGCCAGCCGCCGATGACGGGGCCGAGCACCGGACCAACCATCACCGAGACACCAAACAGCGCCATGGCCTTGCCGCGCTCCTCGACGGAGTAGATGTCCAGCAGGATACCCTGCGACAACGGCACGAGAGCCGCGCCGAAAAGACCTTGCAACAGGCGGAAGCCAACAATCTGCACCAGAGACTGGGCAAAGCCACAGAGCACAGAGGCGGCCACGAAGCCGGCGATTGCCGTCAGCAGCACACGCTTGCGGCCGAACTTGGCGGACAGGAAGCCCGATGGCGGCGTCATGATGGCGGCAGCGACGATGTAGGAGGTCAGCACCCAGTTGATCTGGTCGGAACTGGCTGCGACACTGCCCTGGATATACGGCAATGCCACATTGGCGATCGTCGTATCCAGCGCCTGCATGATGACCGCGAGAATGACACAGGCGGTGATTGCGCCGCGGTTGGCGATGACGGGCGCGGCGCCGTCGGATGGGTTACTCATGACCCTTGCCATCGGAACGGCCCAGCAGTTTTGCGACAAAATCCGGCAAGCCACGAGCGTGGCCCGTGTCGACGTCCACTTCCGTGCTCATGCCGACCCGAAGCGGCGGTTTGCCGGCGGCATCGTCGATGTTCACCCGCATCGGGATGCGCTGGACCACCTTAACCCAGTTGCCGGTGGTGTTTTGCGCCGGCAGCAACGAAAAGCTGGAGCCCGAGGCGGGGCTGATGCTGGCGACAGTGCCCGTCCAGACCGTGCCCGGATAGGAATCAACGGAGATGGAGACTTTCTGGCCCGGCTTGACGTAGGTCAGTTCTGTTTCCTTCGGGCTGGCGGCGATCCACATGTCGTTCGACGACACCAGGGAAAAGCCCTGCTGAGCAGCCGCGAGGTAGCCACCGACTTGGAGGCTGTCGACATTGGTGACGGTGCCATCGAAGGAAGCCCGAACCACGGTGTCGTCGAGTTGCCGCTGCGCGTCGTCGACGGCGGCTTTTGCCTGAAGATAGGTGGGGTTCTGCTCGAGTGGCTGATTAAGGTCACCGCCGATCTGAGCCAGTGTTGTGGCGGCCTGGGCTTTGGCGACCGCTACTTTCTGCTTGGCGGCGTCTAGGTCGTGCTTGGCCGAATCAAAGGCGGCCTTGGAGGCTGCGGAACTGTTGATCAGGCTCTGCTGGCGATCGAAAGAGGTCTGGTAAAACGGCAGGTCGGCCTCGGCCTGGGCAATCTCCGCCAGGGTCTGCTGGTAGCTGGCCTGCAGGTTCAGGATCTGGTTGCGGGCAACGCCGAGCTGGGCCTTGGCACCCTCCAGCGCAATCTGGAAGGAATCGGGCTTCAGCCTGAACAGCACCTGGCCCTTCTTCACCTGTTCATTTTCATGCACCTCTATGGCAGCGACGAAGCCGCTGACATCGGTGGAAACCCCGACCATGTCGGCGCCGATGTAGGCGTTGTCGGTGGACATCACCTGCCCGCCGGTGACGTAGAAATAGCCGCCGATGACGAGCACGATGGGGAGCGCCGCAAACAGGATCAGCCGCGTTGCACCACGGCGTCGGCGCGTCGCAACGGGCGCTGCTGCAGGCGGAGCGATAGCTGTCGGCGCCGCTGTCGGATTGCCGGAGGGTCCTTCGGCAATCTCGTCCGTCGTGACGACACGGATGGTCTTTTCGAATTTGGCGGATCTGGGGAGAGGCAGTCGTTCAGCCATGGGAAGTCTCTTGCTGGCACAGGGCCGAAGGGCCGCTGGCAACGTGGTTGGTGCGGGGATTGGTCAAGAAGTCGGGACGATGCGGAAATGCCTGCAACTGCCCCTCGACGCCGGTCTGTTATGGCCAGGCAGCCTGTCGGAGCAGGATTTCAGGACGACAGCCGGTTCGCACAGTTGGCGGCGGGCTGAAACGTATTCAGGTAAAGCGTGGAAAGAGAAGATTGTCATGGGCGCAAAGCCTGCTATTCGGTAGCATGCTTACTATACCCTGATACATAATAAGTCAAACGTTCTATATCGCTATAGCTGTATTCAAAAAAGCCATAAACGCAAGAAAGCCGGCGATTACCGCCGGCTTTCTGGTTAGCTTAGATTTGATTGTTTTAGCGGCGGCTGAGAAGGCCGACGACGTAGGCGACACCTGCGGTCACGGCGAGAGCGAAAAGCGGCTCTTCGCGGACCTTGTCGCGGACGCGAGAGGTCACCAGAGCGGCTTCTTCTGTCACAACCGTCTTGGCACCCTGGCTGATCGCCACAACGCTTTCGGACAGCTTGGCCAGATCTTCCTTGAGGGCGGTGATCTGCGCGGAAAGGTCTTGCGCTGCTGCTTCTGTTTCGACACGTGCTGCTGCGGATTGGATGGAAGCGGTTTTCAGTTCAGCCATTTTTCAGCTCCTTTGTTTGTGCCCGATAAACGCCGAGTATCGGCATTGGTTCCGCGCATTTTGCGATTTCGGCGGATGCTCTTCAATTCCCGTGCGGATTGCTCTAAGGAACAGCCAATGCTTCGCCTGATTTGCGAGGCCGTTCCGTATTGAGGTTAGCATTCCGATGTTTGAACTGCTGAGAAAATTGGCCCGCACCTGGGTCGCCAAGGGCCTGATGCTGTTGCTAGTGGCATCCTTCGGGATCTGGGGCGTGTCGCGGTCCTTGATCGGCGGCAGCACCGGATCGACCGTCATCAGTGTCGGCGACCAGCAGATCGGGGCTGCGGAATACCGCCTCGCCTATCGACGCCAGCTCTCGGCGCTGAGCCAGCAGTTCGGAACGCAGCTGTCGCCGGAGCAGGCCCGCGCCTTCGGGCTTGAACAGCAGACCAACTCCCAGCTCGTCGCTGGCGCCTCGCTGGACCAGCTGGCAGCCGACATGAACCTCGGACTGTCGCAGGACCGGCTCGCCAAACTGATCGGCGAAGACCCGGCATTCAAGTCGAACACAGGTCAATTCGACCGCGGCCTGTTCACAAGCCGCCTCGCCAATGCCGGCATCAGCCAGGACGACTATATCAATGAGCGCAGCAAGGTCGCGGTTCGCGGCCAGATCGTCGATTCCATATCCAACGGCTTCAAGGCACCGCAAACGCTGGTTGCCGGCCTTAAGGAGTTCCACGACGAGAGCCGCAGCATCGACTACCTGATCCTCACAAATGCGAACATCGATCCGGTCAAGGCCCCGGCTGACGACGTGCTGGCGAAGTGGTTCGAAGGCGTAAAGTCGCGGTACCGCGCGCCGGAGTATCGCAAACTCTCCTACGTGAAGCTGCAGGCAGCCGACATTGCTGATACCGCCGCCATCACGGACGATGCCGTGCGCGCCGAATTCGAAAAGCGCAAGGAAAGCTTCACGATCCCGGCGACCCGGACGATCGAACAGCTGAGCTTTGCCAACAAGGACCTGGCGGACGCGGCTTCCGTCGCCCTTAAAACCGGCACGACCTTCGACCAGCTGGTAACCGATCAGGGCAAGACCGCCAGCGACGTCATGCTCGGTACATTCAACAAGGCGAGCGTTCCGGATTCTGCCATCGCGGAACCGGCTTTCGCTGTCACCAAGGACGGCGGCACGACCGGCGTCATCGAGGGATCGTTCGGACCGGTTATCCTGCGCGTCACCAACATCAAGGTGGAAAGCGCCAAGTCGTTCGAGGACGTCAAGGAAGACCTCCGCAAGCAGATGGCGATTGCTGCAGCATCCTCGCAGATCGCCGACCTGCACGACAAGTTCGAAGATGCACGCGGCTCCGGCGCGACACTGGTCGAGGCAGCGCAGCAACTGAAACTGAAGCCCGTGACGGTCGATTCCGTCGACGCCACCGGCCTCGACAAGGCCGGCAACGAGGTCAAGGATATTCCCGAGCGCCAGAAGCTGCTCACGGAAGCCTTCAAGACCGATGTCGGCGTCCAGGCACTTCCCGTTCCCATCGGCAGCGACGGCTATGTCTGGTTCGACGTACTGGACGTGACCCCTGAGCACGATCGTCCGCTTGCCGAGGTGCATGACAAGGCCGCTGCCGACTGGACCGCGGAACAGCAGAAGGTCGCCCTCGCCGCCAAGGCCACCGCCCTGAAGGATGAGGCCAAGAAGGGCAAGTCGCTCGCCGATATTGCCGCGCCGCTTGGCATTGCCGTCGAAAACAAGACCAACGTGACGCGCAACATGGACGACAGCGTCCTTGGCAGCGCCGGTGTGTCGGCAGCATTCTCCGGACCTGTCGATACGGTTGCCAGCGCCGTCGGCGGCGACGACACGACGCAGATCCTGCTGAAGGTAACCGACGTCAACACGACGCCGCCAGCCACGGATGTCCTTGCCAACCAGGACCAGCAGATTTCCAGGATTGCAGACGCTGCCGGTGACGATATCCTCGACCAGATGGTTGCCGAGTTGCAGACGAAATACGGCGTGACCGTAAACCGCGAGGCCGCGGCTCAGGCCGTGCAGCGCTAAGCTAGGGAACCGACCTCGATGGCCGATCTGAAGCCACTGCTTGCCAAAGTCGCCGGCCATGAAAGTCTGACGCGCGACGAGGCGCGGCAGGCCTTCGAGATCCTGATGTCCGGCGAGGCGACGCCGTCGCAGATCGGCGGCTTCCTGATGGCGCTGCGGATGAAAGGCGAAACCGTCGACGAGATCGTCGGCGCCGTCACCACGATGCGCGCCAAGATGCTGCCTGTGGAAGCTCCGGCCGATGCCATCGACATCGTCGGCACCGGCGGCGACGGCATGGGCACCTACAATATTTCCACCCTTGCCGCCTTGATCGTCGCAGGCTGCGGCGTAACGGTTGCCAAGCATGGCAACCGCGCGCAAAGCTCGAAAGCCGGCACAGCCGACAGCCTTTCGGCGCTGGGTGTGAAGCTCGACATCTCGCCGGAGCATATAGGCCGTTGCATCCGCGACGCCGGTATCGGCTTCATGTTTGCCCAGATACACCATTCGGCGATGCGCCACGTAGGCCCGACCAGGGTGGAACTCGGCACCCGGACGATCTTCAATCTTCTCGGCCCCCTGTCGAACCCCGCTGGCGCTCGCCGGCAATTGCTCGGCGTCTACGCACCGCAATGGGTGGTGCCGTTGGCCGAAGTGCTGCGCGATCTCGGTGCAGAAAATGTGTGGGTGGTCCATGGCGACGGCCTTGACGAGATCACCACGACGGGGATGACGCAGGTTGCGGCACTCGAAGACGGCAAGATCAGGACGTTCGAACTCCGCCCCGGTGATTTTGGCGTGCAGCCTGCCGTCTTGGCCGACCTCAAGGGCGGCGACGGCGTTGCCAATGCGGCCGCCTTGCGTGCCGTGCTCTCCGGCGAAAAAAATGCCTATCGCGATATCTCGCTGATCAACGCCGCCGCGTCTCTGGTCGTGGCCGGCAAGGCCGGGACCGTCATCGACGGCATGCGGCTTGCCACAAAATCGCTCGACAGTGGCGCTACGGCTGCCGCTCTCGACAGGCTGATTGCCGTCTCGAACGACGGCGACTGAAGGAAGGGCGCTCGCCATGACCGACATTCTCAAAAAAATCGAAATCTACAAGCGCCAGGAAATCGAGACCGCAAAGGCATCGGTTTCGCTTGCCGACCTCAAGGCCATGCAGGCGGACCAGACGCCGCCGCGCGGCTTCCACCGGGCTCTCGTGGCAAAGCATGAGGCTGGCCTGTTCGGCCTCATCGCCGAAATCAAGAAGGCAAGCCCGTCCAAGGGTCTGATCCGTGCCGACTTCGATCCGCCGGCATTGGCTGCGGCCTACGACGCGGGCGGAGCTGCCTGCCTTTCCGTGCTGACCGATGCCCCCAGCTTCCAGGGCTCCCCGGCGTTCCTGACCGCCGCACGCGCCGCCTGCAGCCTGCCCGCCTTGCGCAAGGATTTCATGTTTGAGACCTACCAGGTGCAGGAAGCTCGCGCCTGGGGTGCCGACTGCATTCTTCTGATCATGGCATCGCTTTCGGATGAGGATGCGGAGCGCCTTCAGGACGAAGCCTTCGGACTCGGGATGGATGTGCTTGTGGAAGTGCATAACGAGCCGGAAATGGAGCGTGCGCTGAAACTGTCGTCGCCGCTCATCGGCATCAACAACCGCGACCTGCGCACTTTCGAGGTCAGCCTTGCCACCAGCGAAAGACTGGCACCGATGGTGCCCGCGGATCGGATAATCGTCGGCGAAAGCGGCATCTTCACCCACGCCGACTGCCTCAGGCTGCAGGCATGCCGGATCGATACCTTCCTGGTCGGCGAAAGCCTGATGCGCAAGGACGATGTGGCAGCGGCAACGCGAACCCTCCTGACAGGCGAACCCGCCGCGCTGGCGGCCGAATAGCATGGCGGCAGAGCACGGCAGCCTCACGCACATCGATGCGTCCGGCGAAGCCCACATGGTCGATGTCGGCGACAAGGCGGAGACCATGCGCAGTGCAACGGCTTCGGGCCATGTGAAGATGCAGCCTGAGACACTCCGGCTGATTCTCGAGGGTAACGCCAAGAAAGGCGACGTCATCGGCACGGCGCGCCTGGCAGGGATCATGGGCGCCAAGCAGACATCGAGCCTTATTCCTCTTTGTCATCCGCTCATGCTGACGAAGATCGGTGTGGAGATCACGCCCGACGACAGCCTTCCCGGACTGCGTGTGATGGCAACTGCCAAGCTTACGGGACGCACCGGCGTCGAAATGGAAGCATTGACCGCCGTCTCTGTTGCCTGCCTGACAATCTACGACATGGCCAAGGCGGCCGACCGGCTGATGGAAATCGGCGGCATCCGGCTCGAGGAAAAGTCCGGCGGCAAATCCGGCGACTTCCGGCTTGCAGGCCCATCCCCATGAGCTTGCTGCCTGTTGCCGAAGCGCAGGCGCGCTTGCTGGACAAGGTGCGGCCTGTCGCCGAGCACGAGACTGTGACCCTCAGTGATGCCTCCGGCCGTGTACTGGCGACAGACCTTCCCGCCCGCCTCACCCAGCCGCCTTTCAACGCCTCCGCGATGGACGGATACGCGATCCGGCAGGCCGATCTCTCTGCACCGAATACCAGTCTGAAAGTCATCGGCATCTCGGCCGCCGGCCACGCGTTCGAAGGCACAGTCGCCAGTGGCGAGGCGGTGCGCATCTTCACCGGCGCGCCACTGCCTGAGGGGGCCGACAGCGTACTTCTGCAGGAGGATGTCGAGGCGACCGACGGCAGCATACGCTCGACCTATCCGGTACGCTCCGGCCAGCATGTGCGCCCACGCGGTCAGGACTTCGTCGATGGCGAGATCGTGCTGCCGCACGGCACCGTCATGGACTTCACCCGGCTGACTGTGGCAGCAGCCATGAACCATGCGACGCTGACCGTCTTCCGCAAACCGCTGGTGGCGATCCTTGCCACCGGCGATGAACTGCTGCCGCCCGGCGCAATCCCCGGTCCATCGCAGATCCTGGCCTCAAGCACGTTCGGCATCGCAGCTCTCGCTCGACAAGCCGGAGCCGATATCCTCGACCTCGGCATTGCGCCGGATGACAGCGCGGCAATCACGGCGGCTGTGGAACGTGCGCGCGACGCCGGTGCCGACGTTATCGTCACGCTTGGCGGTGCCTCCGTGGGAGACCATGACCTCGTGCAGGCAACGCTTGTGGCATCCGGCATGCAACTCGACTTCTGGCGCATCGCCATGCGGCCGGGCAAGCCGCTGATGGTCGGCAGCCTCGGAGCGGCACATGTGCTCGGCCTGCCCGGAAATCCGGTGTCGAGCCTTGTCTGCGGCATCCTGTTCCTGGAGCCGCTGATCCGCAAACTTGCCAGTCTGCCGCCGATCCAGCGCGCGGCAGCTTCGCTGACGGCGAAACCACTTGCGGCGAACAATCAGCGTCAGGACTATCTACGCGCAACGCTTTCCAAATCGAGCGATGGCAGCTGGCTTACGGAGCCTTTCGGCAAGCAGGATTCCTCGATGATGAAGATCTTCGCCCAGGCAGACTGCCTGATCGTACGGCCCCCAAATGCTCCGGCGATGCCGGCCGGCATGCCCTGCCCCATTCTCCTGCTGCGGCCGGACCTGCAGGGCTGACGCCCTCGCGAGCGAACTGCCAGAATCACATCGGGCGACTTTCGCCGCCCGATGGAAGTGCGTCTGTTGCCGGCCCGCTTACTTGACGGGTGGCTTTTCGTGGTGGCCGCCGAAGCCGGCGCGCATGGCTGACAGCACCTGGTTGGCAAAGCCGTCATTGCCGCGCGAAGAGAAGCGGCTGAACAAGGCCGCACTCAGGACCGGTGTCGGAACGCCTTCGTCGATAGCCGCGGAAATCGTCCAGCGGCCTTCGCCGGAGTCCGAAACGCGGCCGGCATACTGCGACAGGGCCGGATCTTCGTGCAGCGCATCTGCCGTCAGATCGAGCAGCCAAGAGGTGATGACGCTGCCACGACGCCAGACTTCGGCGATTTCCGGGATGTCGAGATTGTACTGGTAGAATTCCGGGTTCGACATCGGCGCTGTCTCGGCGTCGGCCTCGGCCTGCTGCATGCCGATATTGGCGTGGCGCAGGATGTTGAAGCCTTCTGCGTAGGCAGCCATCAGGCCATATTCGATGCCGTTGTGGACCATCTTGACGAAGTGACCGGCGCCATGCGGACCGCAATGCAGGAAGCCCTGCTCCGCCGTGCTCTTGGCAGCAGCGACTTCGCTGCGCTGGGCGGACGACTTCACGTCGCCCATGCCAGGCGCAAGCGTTGCAAAGATTGGCGACAGGTGCTGGACGGTCGGCGTTTCGCCGCCGATCATCAGGCAATAGCCGCGCTGCAGGCCGAACACGCCGCCGCTGGTGCCGACGTCGACATAGTGGATGCCCTTCTGCTTCAGCATCGCCGCACGACGGATGTCGTCATGATAGTAGGAGTTGCCGCCATCGATGATGATGTCGCCCTCTTCGAGCAACGGCACCAGCTTGGTCAGTTCGTTGTCGACGATGGCTGCCGGCAGCATCATCCAGATGGCGCGTGGCTTATCCAGCTTGGCGACAAAGTCCTCAAGGCTGGAGCTGCCGGTGGCGCCCATGCCCTTGAGGTCCTCGACGCTCTGGGCGCGCGCGTCGAAGACGACGGCCGTGTGGCCGCTCTTCATAAGCCGCTGCACCATGTTGCTGCCCATGCGGCCGAGGCCAATCATACCAATCTGCATAGTCACGTCTCCTTGGGACGGTTTTGGAGCGGTCGCTCCGGTCAAGTGTATAGGGTGATTTTGCGACAGGCCTTAGTGCTCGCAAATTACGGCGTCGAGGGTTAGCAGGCAAGCGTAGCTGCGAAACATCAAGAATACGTGAGCAACCCTAATCGTTTGAATTACATCTTCCTACTGCCATTGGGGCGCGGGCTCAAGCCTCCAATGTGGGGCCGATGTAACGAGCGCGTGGTCGGATAAGCCGCCCACCGACAGCCTGCTCCATCGCATGTGCCAGCCACCCGACCGTCCGCGCCAGCGCAAATATGGTCATCGGGGCATCGCGTGGCAGGTCGTAGGCGACGGCAAGCGCCGTGAGGGCGAAATCGGCATTGACGCGCTCGCCGACGATTTTCTCGGCCGCCTCCTGCAGGTCGGCGAAGGCAGTAGGGAGCTCGAAATGTCGGAGCAGAGTGGTGGCCCTGATATCGCCGTGCGGATAAAGGCGATGCCCGAAGGCCGGCAGCTTGCGCCCCTGAGCCAGATAGCGGCTGACCGCCTCGTGGGCACCGAGCTCTTCGGCGTTGCCGACGAGTACCTTCACAGCCTGCCAGGCGCCGCCATGCAGCGGCCCAGTCAGCGTCGCCAGGCCAGACAAGACCGCCGCAGACAGGGAGGAGCCTGTCGAGGCTGTGACGCGGGCGGCAAAGGTCGAGGCATTCAGTTCGTGATCGGCAAACAGCACCAGCGCGCGGCGAAGGATCGACGCTGCGGCAGGGCGGCCCCAGCTTTCCGCCAGACGTCTATGCAGGGGCTGGTCGGCGGACCAGGGAGCGAGCACATTTGCGACCGTGGCAAGCACGCTCTGCGCGTCGGCCTGCAGCGCGGACTGGGATCTCTCCATGGACGGTAGATCCCGCGTCGCCCGACCTGCCAGTGCAACCAAAGCCGATGCGATTGTCGCGCCGTCTTTCGAGACGCCATTCTGTGCCAGGGAAGACAGCGGACGGCGCATATCCCAGAGCAAGGCTGCTACTTCCTCAAGCGTCGCATTCTCCGACAGCGCTGCAACATCCCTGCCCCTGTAAAACAGCCGGCCATCGGAAACGGTCGAGACCGCCGAGGGCAGCATGGGATCGCCCCATTGGATTGCTTCGGCAGCGACAGTTTCGCTCTTGCGGCGACCGGCCTGGCGGTTGGCGAGCTGGAGCACGTCATCGCGAAAATAAAGGCTGCGGCGGCCCTCGGCCGGATCGGGCTTGGCACGGATGCGACCCCGGCTGACATTGGCGTACAAGGTCTGCTGTTTCGTTCCGAGCAGTTGCAACGCCTGCTCTGCAGTCAGCCACGACATGGCATCCTCATATTGATCGAAAGCATCAAGATTGACGTCAATACAAATGGCGCCGATCATCTCGCATAGTCAAAGGAGAAGACGATGAAAAGTGGATTGGACGATGTCATTGCCGCAGAAACCCGGTTGTCGGATGTCGACGGGCTCGCCGGTCGACTGGTGATACGTGGCGTGTCGCTGGACGACCTCGTGGCAACGAGCCGCTACGAGGACGTTGCCCAGCTGTTGCTTTCGGGGCTTTTTCCGGAAACGACCGATGTCGATGGACGAAGGTCACTTATCGGTGACGCGCGGGTGTCAATGTTCAATATCGTAACCGAGAGCGAACCGGGCCTGTTCAGGTTGCCGCCGGTCGAGGCTATCCGGGCGCTGCTTGCCCGCGTACCGGATGGCGCGGACCATGCCACGGCGGTGAGGCTGATGGCAGCACCCGCTGTATTCCTGCCGGCAGTGCTGCGACTTCGGGACGGCAAGCCGCCGATACGCCCGGATCCCAGCCTTTCGCAGGCCGAGGATATTCTGAGAATGCTCACCGGCATCACGCCCAGCGCAGAACAGACGGCGGGACTCGATGCCTATCTGGTCACAATCGCCGACCACGGATTGAACGCCTCGACCTTTGCAGCCCGTGTGATCGCCTCGACCCAGGCCGGGCTCACTTCCTCCGTGCTCGGTGCGCTCGGAGCCTTGACGGGACCGCTGCATGGCGGCGCGCCGGGGCCGGTGCTCGACATGCTGGACGCCATCGGCGAGCCTGCCAACGCCCGTGCGTGGATCGCTGCCGAACTCGACAAGGGCGAGCGGCTGATGGGGTTCGGCCATCGCATCTACCGGGTGGGCGATCCGCGCGCCGATGCGCTGAAGGCGGCGCTTAAGCCGATCGTTGCGGCCGGACAGGTGGATGGACGGCGGATGGAGCTGGCGGAGGCGGTGGAGCAGACCGCACTGGCGTTATTGCGCGAACGCAAGCCGGACCGGCCTATCGAGACCAACGTCGAATTCTACACGGCAATGCTGCTCGATTCGCTCGGTTTCCCGAGGGAGGCATTCACCGGCGTATTCGCCATCGGCCGCATGGTCGGCTGGATTGCCCATGCCCGCGAGCAGGTGCTTGACGGCCGGCTCATCCGCCCGCAGTCGCGCTATACAGGACCATTGCCGAAGGCCGCCTGACGGTCGGTCAGTCATATCCGGGTCTGCCATATTGGTGGATCCGGAGCCGCCCCGGAAGGCACTCACGAATGAGGCGGATTCGTCAGTTCGTGGTGGATTGCCCAGTGGCAAGGTTCAGTGTCACGTCGTCGTAACCACGCGCCTTGTAGACCAAGGTGGAAATCAACCAACTGGCGGCGAAGATACCGACGACGGCATAGCCGAAATTGGCGAGATTATCGTTGAGGTCGGCAATGGTGCGCCAGATGCCACCCTCGAGCCCGAGCTTATCGACAATAAGGCCAAGTGCTTCCATGCCACCGATGAAGATCGCCACGGCGACCGAGGCGGCGGTGATTGTCAGATTGTACCAGAGCTTGCGGATCGGATTGATGAAGGCCCAGCCGTAGGCGCGTGTCATCAGGACGCTGTCGGTGGTGTCGAGCAGCGACATGCCAGCCGTGAAAAGCGCGGGGAAAACGAGGATCGTCCAGAACGACATGCCCTGCGCGGCTTGCGTCGCCGATATCCCGAGCAAGCCGATTTCCGTAGCCGTGTCGAAGCCGAGGCCGAAGAGGAAGCCGATGGGATACATGTGCCATGAGCGCGTGACGATCTTGAACATCGGCCGGAAGATGCGCGCGAGGAAGCCGCTGTTCGACAACAGCGCATCCAAGTCTTCCTCGACGATCGTTTCGCCGCGCCTTGCACGACGGAAAGCTGCCCAGATGCCGCGCAGCACGAAGAAATTGGCAACGCCGATAACGACCAGGAACAGCGCTGAAACGGATGTGCCGATAATGCCGCCGACATCGCGGAAAGCGCCGAGCGGCATCATCGAAGCAGTTGCCGCGATGGCGATCGATGCCAGCACGACGATGCTGGAATGACCGAGCGAAAAGAAGAAGCCGACGGAAACCGGTGACTTGTTGTCCTGCACCAGCTTGCGCACGACATTGTCGATGGCCGCAATATGATCGGCATCGAAGGCATGCCGCAAGCCAAGCATGTAGGCAAGGAACGCCGTGCCGAGCAAGGCTGGGCGGTCCGAAAAGGCCGACCATGCCCAAACCCACGCACCGATATTGAAGCCGATCAGCAGGATGTAGGTCATGGTGATCTTCGTCCGGGCACGGTCTTTCCGGTCGTCAAACGGATTGGGCATCAAACTTCACTTTCCTCTGGCACTGCACCGCAAACTGCCATGGAAAGAAAAGCGAGACGAGAGGCAAATGACGTAAGCCCCGCGAAAAATCTGATGCGGCTCAAAAAGAAACCCGGCTTTCGCCGGGCTTCGAATGTTGTCCGTAATGTCCTTGTCGCCTCAGACCAGGCGGCTCTGTTCGAGTGCTGCCTCGATGAAGCTTGCGAACAGCGGATGCGGGTCGAGAGGACGGGACTTCAGCTCAGGATGATACTGGACACCGATGAACCATGGATGATCGGGGTACTCGATTGTCTCCGGCAGCACGCCGTCCGGTGACATGCCCGAAAATACCAGGCCGCAGCTTTCCAGCCGGTCCTTGTAATCGACATTGACCTCGTAGCGATGGCGATGGCGTTCGGAAATATCCGAAGATCCATAGATCTCCGCGATCTTCGTGCCTTTCTTGAGCGCCGCCTTGTAGGCGCCGAGGCGCATTGTGCCACCGAGGTCACCTGAGGCCGCGCGCTTCTCCAGCTGGTTTCCCTTGATCCATTCGGTCATCAGGCCCACGACCGGTTCGCTGGTCGCGCCAAACTCCGTCGACGAGGCGTGCTCGATGCCGGCCAGGTTGCGGGCCGCCTCGATGACCGCCATCTGCATGCCGAAGCAGATACCGAAATAGGGAACTGCACGCTCGCGGGCGAATCGGGCCGCGTGGATCTTGCCTTCCGATCCGCGCTCGCCGAAGCCGCCGGGCACGAGAATGCCGTGCACCTTTTCGAGATAGGGAGCCGGGTCTTCCTTTTCGAAGACTTCCGATTCGATCCACTCGAGCTTGACCTTGACGTGGTTGGCGATGCCGCCGTGATGCAACGCTTCGATCAGCGACTTGTAGGCATCCTTGAGGCCGGTGTACTTGCCGACGATGGCAATGGTCACCTCGCCTTCGGGCGTATGGATGCGATTGCAGACTTCTTCCCACGCTTCGAGACGCGGCTTCGGTGCCGGTTCGATACCGAAGGCGGCCAGCACTTCGTTGTCGAGACCTTCCTTGTGGTAGGCCGTCGGCACATCATAGATATTGGCAACGTCCAGCGCCTGGATAACAGCGGACTGGCGGACGTTGCAAAACAGCGAAAGCTTCTTGCGCTCGGCTTCCGGAATCTCGCGATCGGCGCGTACGAGCAGGATGTCGGGGTGAATACCCAGCGCCTGCAGTTCCTTGACGGAATGCTGGGTCGGCTTGGTCTTCAGCTCGCCGGCAGCCGGAATGTACGGCATCAGCGTCAGGTGGACGTAGACGGCCGTGCCGCGCGGCAGGTCGTTGCCGAGCTGGCGGATGGCCTCCATGAACGGCATCGCCTCGATATCGCCGACAGTACCGCCGATTTCGCAGATGACGAAGTCGTAGTCGTCGTTGCCTTCGGTAACGAAATCCTTGATCTCGTTGGTAACGTGCGGAATGACCTGGACGGTGGCGCCGAGGTAGTCGCCGCGCCGTTCCTTGTCGATGATGTTCTTGTATATGCGACCGGTTGTGATGTTGTCGGTCTTGGTGGCGGAGCGGCCTGTAAAGCGCTCGTAGTGCCCGAGGTCGAGGTCGGTCTCTGCGCCGTCATCCGTCACGAAGACTTCGCCGTGTTGTGTCGGGCTCATCGTGCCCGGATCGACGTTGAGATAGGGGTCGAGCTTGCGCAGGCGGCATCTATAACCGCGGGCCTGCAGGAGTGCTCCGAGAGCAGCGGCCGCAATTCCCTTGCCTAGAGAGGAAACCACGCCGCCGGTGATGAATACATATCGCGCCATGGG
This sequence comes from Rhizobium sp. B21/90, assembly GCF_019355815.1. Taxonomy (NCBI): domain Bacteria; kingdom Pseudomonadati; phylum Pseudomonadota; class Alphaproteobacteria; order Hyphomicrobiales; family Rhizobiaceae; genus Rhizobium; species Rhizobium sp. B21/90. Next base: position 2,277,903 of record NZ_CP072162.1, read on the forward strand.
AGCCACCGGTTACCTTTTAACAAATGATTCCGCCAGCCCCAAAATTCTTTTCCAGAACTTTTGAAGACGAGGCGGAGGATGGACAAAATAAAACCGGCAGGTTTTGATACCTGCCGGAGGATTGTTTCAGGGTCTGTTATTGACCCGTGGGTACGCCGGTCGGCGCCGGTGCTGGCGTTGCCGGGGCAGCCTGGCCGGAAGGCGAAGCGGGTGCCGTTCCTGCTGGCGCGGTTCCTGCCGGTGCAGTACCAGCAGGCGCGGTGCCTGTCGCGGGCTTTGCGCCGCCGAGCGAGTCGAGAATGCCGCCGCTCTTCGTCTGTCCAGCCGGCGTGATCCGGTCGAGAATGTCGGTCGGGCGACCTTCATAGCGCGACAGGACGCCGAGACCGAGCGACGTGATGAAGAACAGCGTCGCAAGGATCGCCGTTGTCCGGGTCAGCGCATTGGCAGCGCCACGGGCGGACATGAAGCCCGACCCGCCGCCGACGCCAAGGCCGCCGCCTTCGGAGCGTTGAATAAGAACCACTCCGACCAGCGCAAGCACGATCATGAGATGAATGACAATCAATACGGTCTGCATAGGTCCAGTCCCGCCCGCGTATACGGGCATAAGAAGAAAAGCTCGCGGCTCTTTACATGAGCCTCTCGCCTATTCCAAGCCTTTTCATCGTGGCCCGCCCCTGCAGCCCAAAAACGGCAGGAGGCGGCCAGCGTCAGGCCGTGTGTTTCAGATATGCGTTGTATATCGCGATGAAATCGACCGATTTCAAGCTCGCTCCGCCGACCAGCAAGCCATTGACGTTATCTATGCCGATGAGGACAGCTGCGTTGGCAGGGTTCGCGGAGCCGCCGTAGAGGAGCCGCATGCTCTTGCCAGTCCGTCCCAGCCGCGCCACGAGATCGGCGCGCATGAAAGCATGGGCGGCGGCAATCTCTTCTTCCTGCGGCACCAGACCGGTTCCGATGGCCCAGACCGGCTCATAGGCGATGACGGTATCGTCCGCCGTCGAGCCGCGCGGGACCGATGCTTCGATCTGCCGCTTCAGAACATCGATGGTATGGCCGGATTGACGCTCTTCGGCAGTCTCGCCGACGCAGATGATGGCGGTCAGTCCCGCCGCATGTGCGGCCTCCGCTTTGGCACGCACGAGTTCGCTGCTGTCGCCATGGTCCCGGCGCCGCTCGGAGTGACCGACGATCACATAGGTGCCGAAGCAATCCGCAATCATTTCAGCGGAAATATCCCCGGTGTGGGCGCCAATGCGGTGCTGGTGGCAATCCTGGGCGCCGATCGCCAGCGGGCTGTCGTCGCAGAGTGCGGTCGCCACATAGAGCAGCGTTGCCGGTGGGCAGAGCAGTGCCTCGACCTTCTCCGCCTGGGCCTGATCGATCGCATCGCCAATAGCCTTTATCTCCGTCAGGCTGTCCCGCGTGCCGTTCATTTTCCAGTTGCCCGCCAATAGCGGACGTATCTTCTGTGTCATGGCGCCTCTCCTCCCGTCGCTTTGCATGCGGACCTAGCAAAAGAATCGGCAAAATGAAAGTTGCGCGCCATTACGCCATCCCGATTGCCAGCCGTCGCTCCGACCGAAAGCAAAAACTGCGATCATGGCGAGGGTAAAAACAGCCAGTTGAGGGTCTTCCGCCAGTCCAGCATGCGCAATGGCGTTCCATGGGTGCCGTTCGTATAGAGCGTGAAGCGGGCCGGATACTTTGCCTTGATAAGCTTTTCGAACTGCGCCTGCTGGTCTGCAGCCGCATAGACATTGTCGGCGCTGCCATGGGCAAACCAGATCGGCAGCCGGGCCTTGTAGAACGGGCTCTTGGCGAAGGTCGGGTCAGTCACGGCTGACATCATCACCATCCCGGAAAGCCGCTTGACGCTCTCGACATCCCGCGTGATCCCCCAGCAGACGATGCTGCCCATCGAGGCGCAGGAGAGGATGACAGGCTTTCCGCCTGATTGTTCGGAGACTGCCCGGATCAGCGCGGCGACATCGGCCACACCTTCGGCATCGAACGTCCCGATGGTCGGCGCATAGTAGCTGCCGCCATTGTCGACCACGAGGTTTTTCAGCCGGTTGAAGTTGCCGCCGAACATATAGTCGTTCGAGCCCAGCCGCCGGTCGCCGGCTCGACCGTGGACGAAGATCACTGTGAAGGCCTGGCCGGTCGCAGGTCCCACCCTGGTGACATCGAGTTTGCGTGCACCGAGAGCAAGCGTCTCGTCCGTCTGCTTCCAGCGGACGCCGAGCCCGAGATAGGCCGGCTTGACGCGGCGCTCTGGAACGATGTCCCGGCCGTTGATGTCGCGCATCTCCTGGTAGTCGATGGTTTCGAACGCACCGTTATCATGGCTCTCGACAATGGTCTGGCTGGAAAACAGCTCGTCCTTGAACGGCTTCAATTGCACGGCAGACGCATTCGTGGACAGGAAGGCGATAAACGCGACGGTGGCAGCGATCTTGAAGAAATGAACTGTGGACATTGGCATGCCGATGGGACCCTTTGAAGAACTGTGGCTTGCCATTCGGCGATGGCCGACGCAAATCTTTTTTCCAATTGGTCCCGGAATCTGCCTGCGTCGCTTTTTTGCAAGATTTCTGCCAGAATCCGGATCAGTCGAGCGTGCTACGCCATCGATTCGCTCTGGCCTGCCACCGCTCGCGGGGATTACTCTCACTTTAAGATTTGAACACGCTTATGGATGACAGCAACGATCTCTTTTCCGCAGTCTCGACGATCGCCGCAGCCCCGGAAGTCGCCAAGAAGGCAGATGCCCCAAAGAAGCCGGAAGTCGCAGCCGCCCCTCGCCCGGCGCCGCCGACGCAATCGTCATCCGACGGCTATGATGCCTCGGCGATCCGGGTGCTCGAAGGCCTCGAACCCGTCCGCATGCGTCCCGGCATGTATATCGGTGGTACTGACGAAAAGGCGCTTCACCATCTGTTTGCCGAAGTCATCGACAATTCGATGGACGAAGCTGTCGCCGGCCATGCCAATTTCATCGAGGTCCATCTCGACGTCGAGGGCTACCTGACCGTCAGCGACAACGGCCGCGGCATACCGGTAGAAAACCATCCGCAGGTGCCGGGCAAGTCGACACTCGAAGTGATCATGACCAAGCTGCATGCGGGCGGCAAGTTCGATGGCAAGGCCTACGAGACCTCAGGCGGTCTGCACGGGGTCGGCGTCTCCGTGGTCAATGCGCTTTCGGACGACATGGAAGTCGAAGTTGCCCGCAACAAGAAGCTCTATCGCCAGCGCTTTTCACGCGGCATTCCGCAGGGCGGTCTCGAGGAACTCGGCGATATCCACAATCGTCGCGGCACGCGCGTGCGCTTCCATCCCGATCCGCAGATCTTTGGCGATCACGCCAAGTTCGATCCGGCGCGTGTTTTCCGCATGGCCCGCTCCAAGGCCTACCTATTCGGTGGCGTCGAGATCCGCTGGAGCTGCGATGCCGGGATGCTGCCGGAAGGTTCCGATATTCCCGACAAGGCAGTCTTCCATTTTCCGGGCGGCCTGAAAGACTATCTGCAGGCGACGATGGGCAAGGAGTTCACCGTCACCCGCGAGATCTTCGCCGGCAAGTCGGAGAAGGCCAGCGGCCACGGCTCTCTGGAATGGGCTATCAGCTGGTACGGCGGCGATCCGCAGGTACATTCCTATTGCAACACCATTCCGACCGCCGAAGGCGGCACCCATGAGGCCGGCCTTCGCATTGCGCTGCTGAAGGGGCTCAAGAACTATGCGGAGTTGACGCAGAACAAGCGCGCTGCCGCGATCACCACCGACGACGTGATGATTTCAGCCGTCGGCATGCTGTCGGTGTTCATTCGCGAGCCCGAATTCGTCGGCCAGACCAAGGATCGGCTGGCCAGTGCCGAAGCCCAGCGCATTGTCGAAAATGCCTTGCGCGACCCCTTCGACCACTATCTCGCCGACAATCCGGCCGAATCCGAAAAGCTGCTCGACTGGGTGATCGAACGCGCCGAAGAGCGGCTGCGTCGCCGCAAGGAAAAAGAGGTCAACCGCAAGACCGCGGTCCGCAAGCTGCGCCTGCCGGGCAAGCTGTCCGACTGCTCGCAGAATACGGCTGCCGGTGCCGAACTCTTCATCGTCGAAGGCGATTCGGCCGGCGGTTCGGCAAAGCAGGCCCGCAACCGCTCCAACCAGGCGATTCTTCCGTTGCGCGGCAAGATCCTGAACGTCGGCAGCGCCACCCGCGAAAAGCTCTCGGCCAACCAGCAGATCTCCGACCTGATCCAGGCCCTCGGCTGCGCAACGCGTGCGAAATATCGCGACGAGGATCTGCGCTACGAGCGCATCATCATCATGACCGACGCCGATGTCGATGGCGCCCACATTGCGTCGCTGCTGATCACCTTCTTCTACCAGGAAATGCCGGACCTGATCCGGGGCGGCCATCTGTTCCTTGCCGTACCGCCGCTCTACCGGCTGACCCAGGGTGCAAAAACCCTTTATGCCCGCGACGACGCGCATCGTGCCGAGATCATGAACACGGTGTTCAAGGGCAAGAAGGTCGAAATCGGACGCTTCAAGGGCCTCGGGGAGATGATGCCGGCACAGCTCAAGGAAACGACGATGGACCCTGCGCGGCGGACGCTGCTGAAGGTGGCGATCGACGATGTCGACTTCGAGGGGACCCGGGATGCGGTGGATGCCTTGATGGGCACCAAGCCAGATGCTCGCTTCCGCTTTATCCAGGAGCGCGCAGCCTTTGCGGAAAATCTCGATATCTAGGGTCGATATCGGGGAGCGACGCGAGGTAGACTTTTTCTCCTCCACAACCACTTGCGGTCGCATCGCTGTCACGGCGGTGTAATATAGGCCATTGCGGGCCTTACCCTTGAATCAGCCTGGTTCATGCCCCATAACCAATTGAACTGAAATGAAGACAGAAGTCCGGGTGGGTATGTTCGAACGTCAAAAGCCGGGGGAACCGAGCTGGCTGGGACCAGCGACACAGGCACGGATGGCGCTGATCCCGTCGATCTCGGCCGCGCGCTGGTTGCTGCTGCTTATCGCGCTGGCCGCTATCTACTTCTTTTACGGCTTCATCGTTCCGGTGCTGGCAGCACTCGTCATCGGCTTTGCGACCTGGCCGATCTATCGCGATATCCTGCGCCGCACCGGCAATCGCCGCACGATCGCTGCCTCCATCGCCATAATTCTGATCATCGCCTTCCTCGTGCTTCCGATCGTCTTCGCTGTGATCTACACCTCGGGCGAGGTGAAGGAATGGTTCACCTGGGCGCTGCACGTCAATCGCTTCGGCGCTCCGACGCCGCTGTGGATCATGGACCTGCCGATCGCCGGGCCGTGGCTTAATGAGCAATGGACGCATTATGTCGGCGTTCCCGGTGCCATCGGCGAAATGGCGCAGGTTGTCAGCGGCGCCAACATCGGCAACATCTACCGCGCGGTCCTTGCGGCAGGCGGTGGCGCATTCCACGTGATCCTGACGTTGCTGTTCATGATGATCGCGCTGTTTTTCGTCTATCGTGACGGGATCGGTTTCGTGCGGCAGCTGGATCTGATCGGCGAGCGCATCTTTCCCAATCGCTGGGCGCGGATCTCGCGGGTCGTGCCGATCACCATCAGTTCGACGGTCATGGGCATGACGGTCATCGCCATCGGTGAAGGCATCGTCCTCGGCGTCGCCTACTGGATCGCCGGCGTCCCCTCGCCCGTGACGCTCGGCGTGCTCACCGGCGTGATGGCGCTCATTCCCGGCGGCGCGCCCCTGTCGTTCACGCTGGTCTCCCTCTATCTGCTCGGCAGCGGTGCCCAGGTCGCCGGCGTCGCGCTGCTCGTCTGGGGCACGGTCGAGCTTTTCATCGTCGACAAGACGCTGCGACCGAGACTGGTCGGCGGCCCCATCAAGCTGCCGTTCCTGCCGACGTTTTTCGGCCTCGTCGGCGGCGTCAAGACGATGGGCTTTCTCGGGCTGTTTATCGGTCCGGTGCTGATGGCGATCATCGTTGCGATCTGGCGCGAATGGATCCGCGAAGTCGAGCTTGCGGAGGATGAGCAGGAATACAACGACGCCGAACAGCCGCTACGCATTCACCGCGACGTTCCCAAGGCCGATCTGGATGCCAGCGCTGTCCGCTAGTCGTAACCGGTCATTTCGAGATAACCGCGGCCCTTTTGCGTTCCCTGGAAGCTGATCGGCCCTTCCCAGTATGGAAAGCGCGTTGCCATCCAGGCCTGCGCATTCAGCGGGCTGGTCGTGACACTGAAATTGCGGACCGGGATATCCAGGCGCCATTCGATCGGCACGGTGTGGCCTGAGACGTTCGTTGTCTTGAGCGGCGTCATGGTCAGGGCGCCTTTGGGTAACGGCGTCGGCTTGCCATCGGCGGCAATCCAGGTGGCCGAGGTGAAACCCGCGCCGCTGTCGCGCAGCCTGAAACCCATCAGCTTTTCACCGTTTTCGAGATGCAGCGAAAACCAGTCCCAGCCCTTCTGGTCGGCCGAAAGCGGCTGCGACGACCACTCCCGATCGAGCCACGCATCCCCGGTCACGGCGACATCGCCACCCGGCAGTTTCAGCGTGCCCTTTGCCGCGTAGAACGGCTGCGAATAGTATTCGCTTGCCTGACCGCCGGCCGATTTCACGGAATAGCCGCCATCGCCCTGCGCAACGATGGGCCCCTTCGCGTCGAGAGTGAGATCGTAGCGAAAGCTTGCACCGGTGGCGGTGAGATCGATGTGGGACAGCGCGTCGCCACCTGCCGGTTTATCCGGACGCGTCTTCATCTGCCAGTCGTCGATCCACGCCGCAAAAGGCGTCGCCGTGACCCCGGCAGCGCCTGAACCATCGCGCGAAAACTTTTCGGCGACGAAATGCTGCGTCGGCGTGGTCACGGCGGCGTTGCCCATCCAGATCTGCGGACTGGACCAGTTCGCCTTCGCGCCGGGCGACAGCGCCGAACGGAACAGCGTCCACTGCACCCCGTAGTCCTTTCCATCCGCCCCCTTGAGATCCGCGGTCAGGTACCACCACTCGATGCGGTAGTCCGGATGCGGGCCATGGTCTGCCGGAAAGCTGAAGGGCACACCTGGCTTGGGGACGGCGAAGCCATCGGCACTGGTGCCGAGACCGGCGAACCCCTGGGCGTTGACCATCCCGCCTTGAGAACCGACGGCGAGTGCGATGCAAAACAGCGATGCTCTAACGCTCATTGGCGAAAACCTTCAGCAGATCGGACGGCGACAGCGTCGCCAGTCGGCGGAGTGGGATGAGCGCTGCCAGCAACGCTGCAACCAGCGCAAACCCGGCCAGCCGCAGCCAGTCCGAAGGAAAAAGGTGCATCGGCAGGCGCCAGCCGAATGCCTCGACGTTGACGATGGCAAGCAACACCCAGGCGAGACCGATGCCGACCGGCAGCGCCGCAACGAGGGTGAGGACCGCCAGCACCATGGTGCGCGCCACTTCGAGCGCCACCAGATGCCGACGCGTCAGCCCCATCGCCCAGACCGGGGCAATCTGCGACAGCCGCATGCCTGACAGGGTCATGAGACTGGCAAACATCGCCAGTCCGGCGACGCCCAGTGTCAGCACATTGAGGGCGCCGGTGACGGCGAATGTCTTTTCGAAGATCTCCAGCGACTTGGCCTTGATGCTCGCCTGGTCGACGACATTCTGCGACGGCAGGTGAAACTGCGCCTCAAGCGCATCCACAAGCGCCGGGGTCTTGGCCGGATCGAGACGCAGGCCGTAGCGTAGCCGCGAAACGTTGGGGTAGTGGGTCGTCAAGCCATCGATACCGACAATGGCCTGACCGATGGGATTACCATAGTCGGAGTAGACGCCGACGATGGTGGTCTTCCAGTTTCCCGGCAGAACCAGGGGGTCGCCGACCCTGAGTTTCTCGCGGCGCGACATCTGCTCGTTGATCAGCGCGGTATTTCCTGCAGCGATCCGGTCCCAGACGTCGGGGACGGCCTGCAGCATCGGCCAGTTGTCCCGGTATATACGGTCATTAGCGACGCCGAAGACCTGCGCCGGGCGACCGGCGACGGTACCTTCGACATTCCAGATCGGCAGCACGGCATCGACGCGGGGGGCGAGCCATGTGCGCAAGGCCGATGCCTCGCCCTCGTTGCGCGCGGTGACGTAGAGTTCGGCTGCCAGACGCTGATCGAGCCAGCCGATGAAGGTCAGGCGAAAACTCGCGACCATGGTGCCGACGCCGACATTCGCCGACAGGGCCAGCAGCAGCGCCATCAGCGCCAGCGACAGGCCGGGCAGTTGCTGGCGGGTATCGGCCCAGAACCATTGTGTCAGGGGACCGCGTGCCAGGCGCTGCATGATCGCCAGCATCAAGGTCATGACCACAGGCAAAAGCAGTGCCGAGCCCAGCAGCAGCCCGGCCAGAACCGCAAACCCGGCCACCAGACCGGAGCCCCAGAGCGCCAGCGTCAGGCCGACCGCAAAAAAGCCGAGCGCCAGGCCCGATTGGACCTTGAGTGCTGCCTCCGACGCCCTCGCCCACGCACGCGGCTGGGCGGGCGCCAGCAGCGGTAATCTCCAGACCTGCCAGAGGCTCTGTGCCGACGACACCAGCGTGCCGAGGACGGCAATGGCCATACCCGTTGCCCACCACTCCGGCCGCAACGTCAGCGTGCCCGGCACGGCGGCGCCATAGAGCCCCTGCAATGTGGCCGCCACGTCAGGCAGCAGGGCCGATGCGACGAAATAGCCAAGCACCACGCCGCCAAGGCCGGCAACGAGCGCGAGGATGAGCAATTCGGCCAGCAACAGGGCGATCAAGGCCCGGGCCGACAGGCCCAGAGACCGGAGCGTCCGGAATGTCTGGCGACGCTGCTCGAAGGCAAGACCGATGGCCGAATAGACGATGAACAGCCCGACGGCGAAGGCCAGCAGCCCGAAAGCAGTCAGGTTGAGATGGAAGCTGTCAGTCAGCCGGACGAGGTCGCCCTGCGGGTCCGGCGCGTGAACGACGAGACCTGGTGCGATCGACGACAGCGGTGCGAGACCGGCTGGCTGGTGGGGGTCGAGGATCAGGCGGCTGATCTGTCCGTGTTTATCCAGAAGGGATTGGGCGATGCCGATGTCGACAAGCGCCGTTCCCGGCGGCAGGCCACTAGCCGTCTCCAGCGGCGGCGCCGGCTGGCCGGCCAGTTGCGTGGCAGTTGCCGGCGCGACATACATGCGGCCCGGCGGCGTGATGAAGCTCAGGAGGTCATTGCCTGCGCTGACGTTCACCTGTTGCGCCTCTGCGGGAAGGCTGACCGGATCGAGGCCTATGACGTGTATCCTGACGGTGCCGAACCTTATGTCGCCTTCGATGACGGGAGACACCAGCCAGCCGGCACGCCGGAGAGCGACGAAATCGGACTGCGGCATCAGTTCGCCATCGGCGGAGACAATCTGCTGCAACCGGTCCTGGCCGAGCATGGCTGCCGCGCGGTCGTAGCTGGCACGGGCTTCGGCGTTGATCGCTTGCACGCCTGACCACAAAGCCGTGGCCAGGGACAGGCCGAGCAGCAGCATGGCCAGTTGCATCGGTCGGCGGCGCCAGTGGGACAGCAGCGCGGAGAGGCTGACTGCCAGCATCAGGCGATCCGCCCCGAGCGCAGATGGATGCGTGCATCGAGGCGTTCGGCGAGGCGCAGCGAATGCGTGACCATCAGCAACGCGGCTCCCGTCTCGGCCACCAGCGACAGCATAAGGTCGAGCACCGCGTCGCCAGTCGCCTCGTCGAGATTACCGGTCGGCTCGTCGGCCAGCACCAGCTTTGGTCGTGCCGCCAACGTGCGACCTATGGCAACACGCTGCTGCTGGCCGCCGGAGAGTTGCTCCGGGTAGCGTTTCAGCAAGCCCGCCAGCCCCAGCCTCTCCGTCAGCTCTTTCTGCCAGCCGGTGTCGTGCCGTCCGGCAAGACGGGCGTGGAAGGCAAGATTGGCTTCGACGTCGAGCGAGGGAATGAGATTGAACTGCTGGAACACGAGACCGACCACGCTGCGGCGCAGCGCGGCGCGGCCGACATCGCGCAGATGCGTCACATCGTTGCCGGCGATAGCAATGCTACCGGCATCGATGCTGTCGAGACCGGCTGCGAGATGCAGCAAAGTGCTCTTGCCGCTGCCCGATTCGCCCGTGAGTGCCAGGCTCCGGCCAGCGTCCAGACCGAGATCTATGGAATGCAACACTTCCAGTGGTCCCTCGACCGTCTGGTAGGACTTGCTCACACCTTGCATTGCGAGAACCATTGTATTCCTTATAAGGTCCACGGAGCGGCTGACCTCGTGCTTCGCGGTGGCCCGGGTCCATAAGACTGGCTAATTTGACCCCGTATATGCAGTATAGGCGATTCGATGGCGATCCTGTTCAAGACCGCGTTAAGTGAAGACAAGGCGTTGGAAAAAGTCGAGGCCACGATCCTCGACGGCAGCGGCCGGGATGGCTACCTGAACGTCATGACCGAGGATATGGAACGGGCAGCAGCTTCGGAAAGAGGTCGGCATACCGGCGAATTCCGCGACCAAGTGGACGTCGCGCTTGCGGAAGCCAAACAAACCGCTCCTTTCTGGCTCGTCTATCGCCGCACCGAGAACGACCCGGTAACAGCCAACGAGATCCGCAATGCCGCCATCCGCTTGACGCGGGGCTACAGCGGCACGATCGTCATCGCCCTTAGCCTGCTCGGCCACAATCATGACGATGGCGATCTTGAGCTGGTCTTCATCTGTTTCCGCGAGGATTTTCACCGGCGTAATTTCCGCGTCCGCTACGAGCACAAATACGTCCCCGACTGACTTCCGGATCTGAGCGCTGCCCACGCTTTGTTAGTGAAGCTTTTGCTTGGCCCATAATTTGTCGCTGGTGCTGCTTCAGAACCAACCCGTCCAGGCCTGACCTTGACAGGCGGAGGCATGCCGATCAAGCCAGACCCTGCTATTTGGGAGGCTTCTCGTGAAAACACTCGTATCGCTGTCTGCATTCGTCGGCAGGACGTTTGCCCTCTGGGTCATCCTGTTTGCGGTCCTTGGATTTCTGTTTCCAAACACGTTCAAGCTGATTGCGCCCTACATCGTCATCCTGCTCGGCATCATCATGTTCGGCATGGGCCTGACGCTTTCGCTCGATGACTTCCAGGCGCTCGTCAGGCGTCCGCTGGAGGTCGCAATCGGTGTCCTCGCGCACTTCATCATCATGCCGGCACTTGCAGTTCTGCTGACACGCATCATCCCGATGCCGCCGGAGGTCGCAGCAGGCGTGATCCTCGTCGGCTGCTGCCCGGGCGGCACGTCCAGCAATGTCATGACCTATCTTGCGAAAGGCGATGTCGCCCTCAGCGTCGCCTGCACAAGCGTGACAACGCTGGCCGCACCGATTGTCACGCCGTTCCTGGTCTGGATGTTTGCCAGCCAATACCTGCCGGTCGATCCCGTCGCGATGTTTCTTAGCATCGTCCAGGTCATATTGCTGCCGCTGGCATTGGGACTGCTGTTCCAGAAGTTTGTCCCGTCGCTCGTACGGGCGGCCATTCCGGTGCTGCCGCTGGTCAGCGTCGTCGGCATCGTCCTGATCGTCAGTGCCGTCGTTGGCGCCAGCAAGGGCGCAATTGCGCAATCCGGGCTGCTGATCTTTGCCGTCGTCGTCCTCCACAACGGGCTCGGCTATCTTTTCGGCTTCTTCGCGGCCAAGGCGTTCGGACTTTCGCTGCCGAAACGCAAGGCATTGGCCATCGAGGTCGGCATGCAGAACAGCGGATTGGGTGCAGCACTTGCCAATGCGTATTTTTCGCCGATCGCCGCAGTTCCGAGCGCGATCTTCAGCGTGTGGCACAATATTTCCGGAGCATTGATTGCCAATTACTTCTCACGGCAAACAGAACAGGAAAAACCAGATATTGCTCCAGTTTTCTGAAGAACTTTTGGAAAATGTTTTTTTCCAAACTATATAAGGTTAATAAATCCTACCAAAAATGGGCTGCGCTGGAAGTATAGGCTCGGTTCTTCATGACCCGTGAGATGCTATGATACCCCGCCGCGAGAGGGCGGTTACCATTTTTGTAGGGGTTCATCATGAGTTATAAAGCTGCACTTGGCATGTCGATCGCACTTCTGCTTTCGGTTCAGGCAAGCACTGCATTCGCGTTCGGCGCTTTCGCCGTCAACGACAGCAAGGGTACATCGGCGAGCGACGTCGGCTATGGCACGGGCTGGGGCTCGACCCGCAAGGAAGCCGAGCGGGATGCGATGAAGTCCTGCAAGGAAGCCGGCAACGACAGCTGTGAAATTGCCGTCTGGTTCGAGACGTGCGGCGCCTATGTCGGCGACAAGGTCAACTACGGCATAGGCTACGGCGACACCAAGCGCGAAGCCGAAAAGAAGGCGCTGCAAGATTGCCCGAATTGCCGAGTTATCGTTTCGGACTGCCAGAACTAAGGCGCCCAAGCCTGAAACGTCACTGAAGAGTGACGGCCTGCATTCGCGTCAGCCGTCACTCTCACTACTATCAATATGTTAAAGTACAGCACCATCGCTTGTTTGTACTTTGCTCGAACGAGCTAAATAAGCGACGACGTATGTTCCCTTTTAAAATTCGCTGAACGCGCTATTCTATGGGCTTCCGCTACAGGAGGTCCTTGCATGCGCACGCTGCCTTACGCTTTCCTAGCCTTCCTTTTCTGCTTGGGTCTTACGCCTGCTGCGGCGGCGGATGCTGCGCTGGCGGCCCAGCAGGTCATCGAGAAGCAGATACAGGCCTTTCTTCACGACGATGCGGACGCGGCCTACTCTTTTGCAGCGCCGGGCATTGCCGCTAAATTTCCGGACAAGGACGCCTTCTTCGCGATGGTGAAGAAGAGCTACCAGCCGGTCTATCATCCCGGAAACTATGCCTTCGGTCGCAGCAAATCGGAAAGCGACGATGCCGTTCTCTACCAGGAAGTGCTGATCACCGGCCGCGACGGTCAGGACTGGTCGGCGATCTACCAGCTGGCTCGTCAGCCTGACGGCGGCTACAAGATCAACGGCGTGCAGATCGTGCCGAACACGACGAGCAAGGGCATCTAATACTCAGATCCGCTCGAGGTCGCCCTTTGCCCAGTTCTCCTGCGTTTCCGCCATGAAATCGGCAAAGCGGCCCTCCTCGATCGACTGCCGGATGCCCTGCATCAGTTCCTGGTAGTAGGCGAGATTGTGCCATGACAGCAGCATGCCGCCCAACGCTTCGCCGGTGCGCGTCAGGTGGTGAAGGTAGGCGCGGGAATAGTCGCGCGATGCCGGGCAATTCGATTGTTCGTCGAGCGGGCGCATATCTTCCGCATGGCGTGCGTTGCGCAGGTTCACCTTGCCGCGCCGGGTAAAGGCGAGGCCGTGGCGACCGGAGCGGGTCGGCATGACGCAGTCGAACATGTCGATGCCGCGTGCCACCGACTTCAGGATATCGTCAGGCGTACCGACACCCATCAGATAGCGTGGCCGGTCCGTCGGCAACACCGGCAAGGTCGTCTCCAGCATCTTGAGCATGACGTCCTGAGGCTCGCCGACGGCGAGGCCGCCGATGGCATAACCCTTCAGGTCCAGCTGGGTCAGCCCTTGCGCCGAGCGGATGCGAAGATCGGGAATGTCACCGCCCTGTACGATGCCGAACATTGCCTTGCCGGGCTGTTCGCCGAACGCCACCCTGCAGCGTTCCGCCCAGCGCAGCGACATTTCCATGGCGCGCTGGATCTCTTTCGGCTCGCACGGCAGCGCCACGCACTCATCGAGCTGCATCTGGATGTCGCTGTCCAGCAGGCCCTGGATCTCGATCGAGCGCTCTGGCGACATGTAATGCGTACTGCCGTCAACGTGGGACTTAAAGGTGACCCCCTGCTCGTCGAGCTTGCGCAGCCCCGACAGCGACATCACCTGGAAGCCGCCGGAATCGGTAAGGATTGGATAAGGCCAGCGGATCAATTCGTGCAGGCCGCCAAGGCGGGCGACGCGCTCCGCGCCCGGACGCAGCATCAGGTGGTAGGTGTTGCCGAGGATGATGTCGGCGCCGCTGTCGCGCACCTGGTCGAGATACATCGCCTTGACGGTGCCGACGGTGCCAACCGGCATGAAGGCCGGTGTGCGTATCGAACCGCGTGGCATCGAGACTTCACCGAGACGGGCGCCTGCATCGGTCTTCTTCAACTGGAACTGAAAGGTCTGGCTCATCTAGTCTTTCCGGAACAGGAGGCTGGCATCGCCATAGGAATAGAAACGGTAGCCGGTGCCGATAGCATGGGCGTAGGCCGCGTGCATCGTTTCGAAGCCGGCGAAAGCAGAAACCAGCATGAACAGCGTCGAGCGCGGCAGGTGAAAATTGGTCATCAGGATATCGACCGCCTTGAAGCGGTAGCCTGGGGTGATAAAAATGCCGGTCGGCCCGGACCACGGATCGATGGTGCCGTCGTCTGCGGCCGCACTCTCGATCAGTCGCAACGATGTCGTACCGACGCAGACGATCCGGCCGCCGCGCGCCTTGACCGCATTCAGCGCTTCAGCCGTCGCTGCGCTGACATGGCCGATCTCCTGATGCATCTTGTGGTCGTCGGTATCATCGGCCTTGACCGGGAGGAACGTTCCGGCGCCGACGTGCAGCGTCACGAAATGCCGCTCGACGCCGATCCGGTCCAGGGCATAGAACAGTTCCGGGGTGAAATGCAGCCCGGCCGTGGGTGCCGCGACGGCTCCTTTTTCCCGGGCATAGATCGTCTGGTAGTCGGTACTGTCGCGCTCGTCCTCGTGACGCTTGGCGGCAATATAGGGAGGAAGCGGGATGTGGCCGACGGCCGCTATCGCTGCATCCAGCTCTGGACCGGAGAAATCGAAATGCAGGGTGATTTCACCGCCCTCGCCTTTCTCGCCGACAGTTGCCTCAAGGGCGATCTCGGCGGTTTCGCTGCCGAACTGGATGCGGTCACCGGTCTTGATGCGCTTGCCCGGTTTGGCAAAGGCTTTCCAGCTGCCGGGCGACATCCGCATGTGGAGCGTGGCGGAAACCTGCTGGCTGGTCGCGCCGTCGCGGTGACGAATGCCCTCGAGCTGGGCCGGAATGACCCGGGTGTCGTTGAACACCACAGCGTCTCCAGCCCGCAGGAACGAAGGCAGGTCACGGACGAGATGGTCGGACAATTCGGGTGTTGCGTGGGGATCGACAATCAGCAGCCGGGCGCTGTCACGCGGCTCGGCGGGACGCAGCGCAATGCGCTCATCCGGGAGGTCGAAATCGAATAGGTCTACGCGCATGGGCAATTCCAGACAAAGTGAAACCCGCCCCCGCGCCGGGAGCGCGAAGGGCGGGCTTCAGGAGTAATCACGATCAGACGTCGGCGGCAACCCGCATGGTGACGATCGAATCCGGATCCTTGACGGGCTCGCCCTTCTTGATCTTGTCGACGTTATCCATGCCTTCGATGACCTGACCCCAGACCGAGTACTGCTTGTTGAGCCACGGTGAATCGGCAAGGCAGATGAAGAACTGCGAATTGGCCGAGTTCGGAGCCTGTGAGCGGGCCATCGAGCAGATGCCCCGGGTGTGGTTGGTCGCAGAGAATTCAGCCTTCAGGTCTGGCTTGGACGAGCCGCCCATGCCGGCGCGGGCCGGGTTGAAGTCTGCGCCGCCGGTCTTGCCGAACTTGACGTCGCCGGTCTGGGCCATGAAGTCGTTGATGACGCGGTGGAAGACCACGCCGTCATAGGCCTTTTCGCGGGCCAGTTCCTTGATGCGCGCAACGTGCTCTGGTGCCACTTCCGGCAGCAGCTGGATGACGACTTTGCCCTTGGTGGTTTCCAGGATGATGGTGTTTTCCGGATCTTTGATCTCAGCCATTGTGTTTTCCTCTTTTGAACTTCTTACTTCTTGCCCAGGGTGACCTTGATCATCCGGTCAGGGTCGGTAACGGAACCACTGTCGCCCTCGCCCTTCTTGATCTTGTCGACGAATTCCATGCCGGACACGACTTTGCCGACGACCGTGTACTGGCCGTTGAGGAAAGGTCCGTCCTTGAACATGATAAAGAACTGCGAGTTTGCCGAATTGGGATCCTGCGAGCGGGCCATGCCGACGGTGCCGCGCACGAAAGGCGTCTTGGAAAACTCGGCCTTGATGTCGGGCATGTCGGAGCCGCCCATGCCGGCCTGCTGGGCATTATAGCCCTTGGCCATGTTGCCGAACTTGACGTCGCCGGTCTGGGCCATGAAGCCGTCGATGACGCGGTGGAAGGCGACGTTGTCATAGGCACCCTTGGCGACCAGCGCCTTGATCTGGGCGACGTGCTTCGGGGCGATTTCCGGCATGAGCTGGATGACGACCGGGCCGTCCTTCAGCTGGATCGTGATGTCGTTATCGTCGGCAGCGGAAGCAGCGCCTGTCAGGGATGCCAGGTACATAAGTCCGGCGAAAGCGATGTGGATGAACTTCATGGAATGCTCCGTTGGGAAAATCGTTAGGGCCTAGCGTTTCGCCTTGGCCTTCAGGGCGACAAGAACCGGTGCGGGCACGAACGCGCTGACATCGCCGCCCATGGCTGCAATCTGGCGAACCAATGTGGCCGTTATCGGCCGGAAGGCGGTGCCGGCCGGCAGAAAGATGGTCTGCAGCTCGGGCGCCATCTGGCGGTTCATGCCGGCCATCTGCATTTCGTAATCGAGATCGGTACCATCGCGCAGGCCGCGCACCAGCAGCGATGCACCATGACTGCGAGCGGCGTCGATCACCAGATTGTCGAACGAGACCACCGAAATGGCGTCAGTCTTGCCGGGAAGAGCGGCGGCCAGCGACTGCCGGACCAGTTCGGCGCGCTCCTCGAAGGAGAACATCGGTGTCTTTCCCGGGTGCACCCCGATCGCGACGATAACAGTCGACGCGACGTTCAACGCCTGGGCGAGAACGTCGAGATGTCCGTTTGTCATCGGATCGAAGGATCCGGGATAGAAAGCTATCGTCATTCTCTACCGGCCGGTTGTTTCGCTGGCCTTTTGTCATGGATGGGGCGCTATCGCAAGTCATTTGCGGCACGGCAACCGGCGGCTGAATGGAAGATGAATGCGGCGTTCAAGGCCGTTTCAGGCAGGCCGTGATTAAAAGGGCCATACCGTCGAAAGCAACGAGGACGGTGAGTTCAACGCTCCGTTTCGAGGCTGACGATCATGCTGATCCTTCTCGCTACCGCCACCATCATCGGCTCGCTGATCGTCGAGATGCTCGTTCGCCGGTTCAACTCGACCTACGAAATCGAATGGCCGACGGCCACTCCAGTCCCCGAAAATGCACTCGCTTTGGACGTCGTGGCGACACTTCGGCGGGCGGCCGCAAACATGAACGGTAAATGAACGACCTATTCAAAGTTGCTTCAGCGAACCTTCGTTAAATAGTTGTCAACATCCGGCGGAACCAATTTCCAAAGGACACGTTATCAGATCGGAACACAGACATGAACACAGTAACACGAAGGAAAAAAGCCATGCCGGACAAAGTCATCCTCATCAACGTCGTCTGGATGACAGTCATTACCGGCATGCTGGCTTTCACAGTTGCTCTCTACGGTCAGAAGACCGATCAGTCTCCTGTCTATGGTCCATATGCATCGGCTCACTCCTACGTGGCGAGCCAATATTAAGGATCTGATCGCACGGAGTTGCGAAGAAGGAAAACAACCATGTTCACGATTTTGACATTGCTCACTGCCGTTATCAGCGTCATGTTCGTCGTGTCCGTGGCGTCAACCGTTTCGGCACTGCGTCGCGAAAGCGAAGAGATGAAGCAGATCACCAAGCAGCACAAGGCGTTCTGAACGCCTGCTGCATCTGGAAGTCTGCAGTAGATTTCTCACACGCTCTCATCATCAATAATTATCAAACAATGAAGCCGAACGATCCTCCCATCGTTCGGCTTCATTGTTTTATTACCCTTCCTCAACGAAAAACCGGGCGCAAAAGCTGCGCCCGGTTTTTTGGTATCGGTGGCATATCTTGTCGGCTGCTATTCGGGACTGCCTTCATCCGGCGAACCGGCTGGCGGCGTCTCGCTGTCTGAAGTTTCAGCATCGAGAGGCGCTACGGTGCCATCTTCCGCGACATCGACGATTTCCTCATCGTCTTCCGGCTCGTTGATGCGCTCGACCGACACGACCTTCTCGTTCTTGGCGGTGGAGAAGATCGTCACGCCCTTGGTAGCGCGGCTGGCGAAGCGGATGCCGCCGACGGGAACTCGGATGAGCTGGCCGCCGTCGGAGACAAGCATGATCTGATCGCCGTCATCGACAGGGAAGGCCGCAACAAGTTCGCCGATCTCGCCGGTCTTTGACGTGTCGGTGGCACGGATGCCCTTGCCGCCTCTGCCAGATATGCGGAAATCGTAGGAAGACGAGCGTTTTCCGAAGCCCTTTTCGGAAACCGTCAGCACGAACTGTTCGCGCGCCTTCAGTTCCTCGTAGCGCTCGTCGCTCAACTGGCCTTCCTCCACGACTTCCTCGCCGACAAGTGCGATATCTTCGGCTTCGCCCGTTGTCAGGCGCCGCTCATTGGCGGCCCGTTTCAGATAGGCAGCCCGCTCCCACGGCTCGGCGTCGACATGGCTGACGATCGTCATCGAGATGATGCGGTCGCCTTCGGCCATGGTGATGCCGCGGACGCCGATGGAGTTGCGGCCTGCAAAGACGCGGACGTCGGATACGGAGAAGCGTATGCACTGGCCAAGCGCCGTGGTCATCAGAACGTCCTGATGTTCCGAGCAGGTCTCGACGGACAGGATTTCATCGCCGTCCTCGTCCAGCTTCATGGCGATCTTGCCATTGCGGTTCACCTGGATGAAGTCCGACAGCTTGTTGCGGCGAACCGTACCGCGCGTTGTCGAGAACATGACGTCCAGGTTTTCCCAGCTCGCCTCGTCCTCGGGCAACGGCATGATCGTGGTGATGCGTTCGCCCTTTTCGAGCGGCAGCATGTTGATCAGCGCCTTGCCGCGAGACTGTGGCGTGCCGATGGGGAGACGCCAGACCTTCTCCTTGTAGACGATGCCGCGCGAGGAGAAGAACAGCACCGGCGTGTGGGTGTTGGCAACGAAAAGCCGGTTGACGAAATCCTCGTCGCGGGTGGCCATGCCGGAGCGGCCCTTGCCGCCGCGGCGCTGGGCGCGATAGGTGGTCAGCGGGACGCGCTTGATGTAGCCGAGATGCGAGACGGTTACGACCATGTCCTCACGGGAGATGAGATCCTCGTCATCCATCTCGAGGCCGCCATCGATAATCTCGGTGCGGCGCGTTGTGCCGAATTCGTCGCGCACAGACGTCAGTTCGTCCTTGACGATGGTCTGGACGCGAACGCGGGAAGACAGGATGTCGAGGTAATCCTTGATCTCGTCGCCGATCTTGTTCAGTTCGTCGCCGATTTCATCGCGGCCGAGGGCTGTCAGGCGGGCAAGGCGCAATTCGAGAATGGCGCGGGACTGTTCTTCTGACAGATTGTAGGTCAGGTCTTCATTGATGCGGTGGCGCGGATCGTCGATCAGCCGGATCAGGCTTTCGACATCCGATGCAGGCCAGCGGCGCGTCATCAGCTCTTCGCGGGCAGACTGCGGATCCGGCGCCTGGCGGATTACACGGATGACTTCGTCGATGTTGGCAACTGCAATAGCGAGACCGACCAAGACATGGGCGCGGTCGCGGGCCTTGCGCAGCAGGTACTTCGTACGCCGGCTAACGACTTCCTCGCGGAACGAAACGAAGGCGCGCAGCATGTCGAGCAGCGTCATCTGTTCCGGCTTGCCGCCGTTCAGTGCCACCATGTTGCAGCCGAAGGACGTCTGCAGCGGCGTGTAGCGATAGAGCTGGTTGAGGATGACCTCTGCATTGGCGTCGCGCTTCAGCTCGACGACGACGCGGTAGCCCTGTCGGTCGGATTCGTCGCGCAGGTCGGAGATGCCCTCGATGCGCTTTTCGCGCACCAGTTCGGCCATCTTCTCGATCATCGTCGACTTGTTCACCTGGAAGGGAATTTCGGTGATGATGATCTGTTCGCGATCGCCGCGCATCGGCTCGATGGCTGCAACGCCGCGCATGATGACCGAACCGCGACCGGTCTCATAAGCCGAGCGGATGCCGGCACGACCGAGGATCTTGGCACCGGTCGGGAAATCGGGGCCCGGAATGATCTGCATCAGATCGGCGAGCTCGATGGCCGGGTCGTCGATCAGCGCGATGCAGGCATTGATCACTTCGATCAGATTATGCGGCGGAATATTGGTGGCCATGCCGACGGCGATGCCGCCAGCGCCGTTGACCAGCAGGTTGGGGAATTTTGCGGGCACCACGACCGGCTCGCTGAGCGTGCCATCATAGTTCTCGCGAAAGTCGACCGTATCCTTGTCGAGGTCGTCGAGCAGCGCGTGAGCAGCTTTCTGCAGCCGGCACTCTGTGTAGCGTTCGGCTGCCGGCGGATCACCGTCGACGGAACCGAAATTGCCCTGGCCGTCGATGAGCGGCAACCGAAGCGACCAGTCCTGCGCCATGCGGGCCAGCGCATCGTAAATGGCCGAGTTGCCGTGCGGGTGGAATTTACCCATCACATCCCCGGTCACGCGGGCGCATTTTACGTATTTCTTGTTCCAGTCGATCCCGAGTTCGGACATGCCGAAAAGGATGCGTCTATGAACAGGCTTGAGACCGTCCCTGACATCCGGAAGGGCGCGGCTGACGATAACGCTCATGGCGTAGTCGAGATAGGACCGCTGCATTTCCTCGATGATGGAAATTGGCTCGATACCAGGCGGGAGCTTCCCGCCACCGGGTGTGGATTGCTCAGTCAAAACAGATCACGATCTCTTTAAGAATCACTGTGGAATTTATAGCGGAAAGCGGACAAAGGCGCTAATTTCGCCAACGGTTTTGAACAGGCTTTTAGCCTCTGGAACGTTTCAATAGCACATTTTTGCGACATGTGGGAAAAGCTCGTCGCTGCGAACGCTTTGCCAAACGGCGATCAGCGCTTAAGGGTCAGTTTCATAAGTGAAGTTGACGATCCGGGGGAAATTATGGCGAGCGTAGACAGTCTCATCAATGCCTTCACCACATTGATGGTGACCATCGATCCACCCGGGCTGGCACCGCTGTTCCTGGCGCTGACGACAGGCATGAACCGCAGCCAGCGGACGCAGGTCGCTTTGCGCGGTTCGCTGATTGCCTTTGGTATCCTCGCCGCCTTCGCGCTGTTCGGCTCAAGCGTGCTTGGCGTACTCGGCATATCGATCGGTGCATTCAGAATTGCTGGCGGACTGCTGCTATTCTGGATCGCCTTCGAGATGGTCTTCGAGAAACGCCAGGACCGCAAGGAAAAGACGGCCGAGGTGGCAATCACCCGGGATCATATCCATAACATCTCGGTTTTCCCGCTGGCATTGCCGCTGATCGCGGGGCCCGGCGCCATCTCTGCGACGATCCTGCTTTCTGGATCGCTGCAGAGCTCCGTCGATCGCTCGCAGTTGATCGTCGTGATCGCGGCCTGCCTGGTACTGACATTTGCAGCCCTGCTGATTGCCGAGCGTCTCGACCGCTTCCTGGGCATGACGGGACGTGCGATCCTGACGCGCCTCCTCGGCGTTATCCTGGCAGCGCTTGCCACACAGTTCGTCGTCGATGGCATCCGATCGGCCTTTGCGATCTGACCGGGTGTGCGCGGGTTAGGTGCGCGCCTTCAATATGTATTTCCAGATCGTGCCGCCGAAAAATCGATTGGCAATGACGAAATAGGCGATGACCAGCGCGAACAGCAGCATTGCCGGCCAGCCGTTCAGCTGGAAACCATCTTCAGTCATGCCGCCCGTCAGCAGCGCCACGAGGTAACCCAGGCCGAAAAAAGCGGTGATCAGGTCGAGGATAAGCGCCAGCACGCGTCTCCATGTCGACGGATTTCTTGGCACGAGTGCGTCTGACATTGCTGAAGTCCCTGTTATTCCGGCCGCAAAACGAAAGATGCACCCCGCAGGGTGCATCGGATAGTCCAATCTCAGAACGGAATGTCGTCATCAAGTTCGCGCGAGAAGTTTCCGCCACCGCCGCTATTGCCGGCGTTACCGGCATTGCCGCGACCGGATGACGACGATGGCGAAGACTGGTTGTAGTCGTCGCCGTAGCCCGAACCGCCGCCGCCGAAATCATTGCCACCACCGCCGCTGCGCTGCATGCCGCGACCGCCGCCTTCGCCAGCGCCGTCACCGCGTCCGTCGAGCATGGTCAAAGTGGAGTTGAAGCCCTGAAGGACGATTTCGGTCGAGTATTTCTCGATACCGGCCTGGTCAGTCCACTTACGGGTCTGCAGGGCGCCCTCGATGTAAACCTTGGCACCCTTCTTCAGATACTGCTCGGCAACCTTGCACAGACCCTCGTTGAAGATCACCACGCGGTGCCACTCGGTCTTTTCCTTGCGCTCGCCGGACGACTTGTCCCGCCACGTTTCGGAGGTGGCAATGTTGAGATTGGCGATCGGGCGACCATCCTGGGTCCGGCGGATTTCCGGATCAGCCCCGAGGTTCCCAATCAGAATTACCTTGTTTACGCTGCCCGCCATACCAATCACCCTGCTCGCCGCGCCCACCGGCGGCCCTGGAACATAATTGCACGCACCTTAAACCATCGGCCCCGCCCGGTGCGATCTAAGCGGCGGTCATCCACAAGGAATTTTGTTCTTTCTTTGTTCTAGTCAGCGGCTATGATTTTGTCAACCGAATCGAAAAGCGGGCGGAGAGTCGCATTTCAACCTCGACTCGCCGGCCTTCATCACTAGATAAGGGCTGAACAGGGATTTAGCGGAAAACGATGAGCGAACTGAAGACCATCTCCATCCGGGGTGCGCGCGAGCACAATCTCAAGGGTATCGACATCGATCTGCCGCGCAACAAGCTGATCGTCATGACCGGCCTGTCGGGCTCGGGAAAGTCGTCGCTCGCCTTCGATACGATCTATGCGGAAGGCCAGCGCCGCTATGTCGAGAGCCTGTCGGCCTATGCGCGTCAGTTCCTCGAGATGATGCAGAAGCCCGATGTCGACCTGATCGAGGGCCTGTCCCCGGCGATCTCCATCGAGCAGAAGACGACGTCGCGCAACCCACGCTCGACGGTCGGCACCGTTACGGAAATCTACGACTACATGCGCCTGCTGTTTGCCCGCGTCGGCGTGCCCTATTCGCCAGCCACCGGACTGCCGATCGAGAGCCAGACCGTCAGCCAGATGGTCGACCGCGTGCTCGCCTTTGGCGACGGCACCCGCCTTTATATTTTGGCGCCGATGGTGCGCGGGCGTAAGGGCGAATACAAGAAAGAGCTTGCCGAGCTCATGAAAAAGGGCTTCCAGCGCGTCAAGATCGACGGACAGTTCTACGAGATCGCCGATGCGCCTGCCCTCGACAAGAAGTACAAGCACGACATCGACGTGGTCGTCGATCGCATTGTCGTGCGCGCTGATGTCGCGGCGCGTCTGGCTGACAGCTTCGAGACGTCTCTGCGGCTGGCGGACGGACTGGCCGTGGCGGAGTTTGCCGACAAGCCATTGCCGCCCGAGGAAACCTCTGCCGGCGGTTCCGCCAACAAGTCGCTGAACGAGACCCACGAACGGGTGCTGTTTTCAGAGAAGTTTGCCTGCCCGGTGTCCGGCTTTACCATTCCAGAGATTGAACCCCGCCTGTTCTCGTTCAACAATCCAGCCGGCGCCTGCCCCTCCTGCGACGGTCTCGGCTCGCTGCAGAAGATCGATCCCGAGATGATCGTCCCCGAGCATGAGCGCACCCTTCGCGATGGCGCGATTGCCCCGTGGGCCAAATCGACGTCTCCCTATTACAATCAGACGCTGGAGGCGCTCGGCAAGCATTATGGCTTCAAGCTCTCGAGCCGCTGGAGCGACCTGCCTGCTAAGGCCAAGGAAGTGATCGTGCACGGCACGGAAGACAAGATCGAGTTCCAGTACGCCGACGGTGCGCGTGCCTACACGACGCACAAGAATTTCGAAGGCATCGTGCCCAACCTAGAGCGCCGCTGGAAGGAAACAGACAGCGCCTGGGCGCGCGAGGAGATCGAGCGCTATATGTCAGCGGCTCCGTGTCCCGTCTGCGCCGGCTACCGGCTGAAGCCGGAAGCGCTGGCGGTGAAGATCGCCACGCTGCATATCGGCCAGGTCTCGGAGATGTCGATCCGCAACGCCCGCGACTGGTTCGAGACGCTGCCGGCGATATTCACGTCCAAGCAGAACGAAATCGCGGTCCGCATCCTCAAGGAAATCCGCGACCGGTTGCGGTTTCTCAACGATGTCGGGCTGGAATATCTGAGCCTTTCCCGCAATTCAGGAACGCTCTCGGGCGGCGAGAGCCAGCGCATCCGGCTCGCCTCCCAGATCGGCTCCGGCCTTACGGGCGTGCTCTACGTCCTTGACGAGCCTTCCATCGGCCTCCACCAGCGCGACAATGCGCGCCTGCTGGAGACACTGAAGCATCTGCGTGACATCGGCAACACGGTCATCGTCGTCGAGCACGACGAGGATGCGATCATGCAGGCAGACGATGTCGTCGATATCGGCCCTGCAGCCGGTATCCATGGGGGCGAGGTCATTGCGCATGGCACGCCGCAGCAGATCATGGCGAACCCGAATTCGCTGACAGGCCGCTATCTGTCCGGCGATCTCGGCGTGCCCGTGCCTGCAGAGCGACGCAAGCCGAAGAAGGGCAAGGAAATCAAGATTTTTGGCGCCCGCGGCAACAATCTGAAGAACGTTACGGCTGCGATCCCGCTCGGCGTCTTCACCGCCGTCAGCGGCGTCTCGGGCGGCGGCAAGTCCACCTTCCTGATCGAGACGCTCTACAAGTCTGCGGCCCGCCGCGTCATGGGCGCCCGCGAAACGCCGGCCGAGCACGACCGCATCGATGGCTTCGAGCATATCGACAAGGTCATCGACATCGACCAGTCGCCGATTGGCCGGACGCCACGATCCAACCCGGCCACCTATACCGGCGCCTTCACGCCGATCCGCGACTGGTTTTCCGGATTACCGGAAGCCAAGGCGCGCGGCTACCAGCCGGGCCGGTTCTCGTTCAACGTCAAGGGCGGACGCTGCGAGGCCTGCCAGGGCGATGGCGTCATCAAGATCGAGATGCACTTCCTGCCCGACGTCTACGTCACCTGCGACGTCTGCCACGGCAAGCGCTATAACCGCGAGACGCTCGACGTCACCTTCAAGAGCAAGTCGATTGCCGACGTGCTCGACATGACCGTCGAAGAAGGCGTCGATTTCTTTGCTGCGGTGCCTGCGGTGCGTGACAAGCTACAATCGCTGAAGGACGTCGGTCTCGGCTATATCAAGGTCGGACAGCAGGCCAACACGCTCTCCGGCGGCGAGGCGCAGCGTGTCAAGCTGGCCAAGGAATTGTCGAAGCGCTCGACCGGGCGCACGCTTTATATCCTCGACGAGCCGACGACAGGGCTTCATTTCCACGATGTTGCCAAGCTGCTGGAAATGCTGCACGAATTGGTCAACCAAGGCAATTCGGTTGTCGTCATCGAGCACAATCTCGAGGTCATCAAGACCGCCGACTGGGTGCTCGACTTCGGCCCCGAAGGTGGCGACGGCGGCGGCGAGATCGTGGCAGTTGGCACGCCTGAGACAATCGTCAAGGAGAAGCGGTCCTATACCGGACACTTCCTCAAGGAATTGCTGGAGCGGCGGCCCGTCAAGAAGGCCGTGGCTGCGGCAGAGTGATCTCCCGGCGAACAGACACTCGAAGCGCCGGATACCGGTACGATAAATAGACGGGGGAACCATATGACAGCGGCAGGCACCATTCGCACCGGCATCGGCGGCTGGACGTTCGAGCCCTGGCGCGGGACGTTCTTCCCCGACGATCTCAAGCAGAAGGACGAGTTGCGCTACGCCAGCAGCAAGCTGAAGGTGATCGAGGTCAACGGGACCTACTATGCGACGCAGAAGCCGGCGACCTTTGCAAAATGGGCCTCCGAGGTGCCGGATGGCTTCATATTCAGCCTGAAGGCGACGCGTTACGTCACCAATCGCAAGATACTGGCGGAAGCCGGGGAATCGATGGAGCGGTTTCTGAAGTCCGGCATCAGCGAGCTCGGCGACCGGCTGGGTCCGCTGCTCTGGCAGTTCGCACCAACGAAGAAATTCGATGCTGAAGACTTCGAAGGCTTTCTGAAGCTCCTGCCGCTGAAGCAGGACGGACTGTCGCTGCGGCACGTCGTTGAGGTACGCCACGATTCGTTCAAGGTGCCGGAGTTCGTCGCGCTGCTGGAGAAATACCAGGTGGCCCCGGTTTGTGCCGACCATCATGACTATCCGATGATCGCCGATGTGACCGCCGATTTCGTCTACAGCCGCCTGCAGAAGGGCTCCGATGAAATCAAGACCTGCTATCCGCCGAAGGAACTGAAAGAGTGGGCGGAGCGCCTTCAGACCTGGGCAGAAGGCAAGTTGCCCGCCGACCTGCCGCTGATCGATTCTGCGCGCAAGGTGAAAGTCCAGCCGCGGGATGTCTTCGCCTTTATGATCCACGATGGAAAAGTCAACGCACCGCAGGGCGCCATTGCCCTGCAGGGCGTGCTTGCCAAATCCTAGTACGGGTCAGAGCGGCCTCACGTGGCCGACCAGTTCTTCGGCCGTCAGGCCCTTGCCGGCCCGGTTTCCCGCTTCGCCGTGCAGCCAGACACCGGCAGCCGCGGCCTCGAAGGCCGGCATGCCCTGCGCCAGAAGTCCGCCGATGATCCCCGCCAGCACATCGCCGGAGCCGGCAGTTGCCAACCATGGCGGCGCATTGCAGTTGATCAGTGCCCGCCCGTCTGGCGCGGCGATCACCGTGTCAGCGCCTTTATAGACGATTGCCGCATGCGAGCGCCTTGCGGCTGCGATTGCCTTCTCGACCTTGCCGAGAGCCTCATCCTTGGCGATATCCGGGAAAAGACGGCCGAACTCGCCTTCATGTGGCGTCAGCACAAGATGAGTCGGCCCGGTGGCAAAAGCATCGAAGAGTGCGTCGGGATCGTCCTTGAATGAGGTGATGCCGTCCGCATCGAGCACGAGATGTCGATCCACCAGCGCTGCCACGAACTGCCGTGCTTTTTCGCCTGTGCCAAAACCCGGGCCGAGAACGAAAGTCGATAGCCGTGCATCGTTGAGCCACTCCTCAAGAGCGGCTCTGTCATCGATTTCGCGCAGCATGATCGCCGTCAGCGCCCCCGCATTGACTTTGAGCGCGGCTCTGGAAGAGGCGATCGTCACCAGCCCCGCCCCAGCCTTCAGACCCGCCATGGCCGACATGCGTGCCGCACCCGTCGCCGTCTCGCTGCCGGAAAAGACGACAAGATGCCCGCGTTTGTATTTGTGGGTTTCCACCAAAGCCTCAGGCACGGAAGACCGCCACTGTTCCGGCGTGTTCTCGGCGATGAGCCCGTTGGCGTTTTCCCGGACGATGCGGGCCGGGATGCCGATATCGACGATCTCGAGCGTGCCGCACAGCTCCCTGCCCGGCATCAGCAGATGCCCGGGTTTGCGCGTCATGAAGCTCACCGTATGGGAAGCGCGAAAGGCGGCGCCCAGCACTCGGCCGGTAGCGCCGTTGACGCCCGACGGCAAATCGACGGCGATAACCGGGATGGAAGCGGCACGTGTTCGTTCGATCACGGCTGCGACGGCGTCAGGCACATCCCGCGCGAGGCCGGCACCGAAAATCGCATCGATGATGAGGTCGCCGGCCCGGGGCAGATAGGCACCGAGCGGCGAGCCGGCAATCGGACAGGCGGAAAAGGCGCGCGCCGCATCGCCCTTCAGCACGGCTGCATCTCCGAGGTGATATACGTCGACCTCGGCACCGCATTCGTGCAACGCCAAAGCGGCCACGTAGCCATCTCCGCCATTGTTGCCGGGGCCGCACAGGACCGCGTATCGCAGCGCCTCCGGACAATCCCGCAAGGCCGCAGCCGCCACCGCCCGGCCGGCTTTCTGCATCAGTCCGAAAGAGTCAATTCCTGAAGCCGCAGCGGCCTTGTCGACCGCCGCCATCGATTGGGGTGTCAGGAGGAGTTCAGCTAGGGTGTGTGTCATGGACGATAATGATCGCAACGACGCCTGAAAAACAATCAAAAAATCCCGCGTGCCGCCGACTTAAATTTGAGCAAAAGCACGCTTTTTAATCAGTCGAATTCAGGGCGTGTAGGCCGTTCCAACCGCTGCGGTCCGCCCTCCATTCCGGATATCGTCCGAAACGTGTCTGCGCATATTCAATTCGGGGCACGATATGTCAAACAACCCTGTATCAGCCTCAAAATTGCTCAAAACTGCAACATTTACCGAAACATCTCTGGATAATCTGGCATGATACGTGCATCAACAAGGGCGAGCGGGCAATGTCCGCTCTAACGGGAGAAGCGGAGAGACATTTTCTCATGAAAAAGATCGAAGCGATCATAAAGCCATTCAAGCTGGACGAAGTGAAGGAAGCCCTTCAGGAAGTCGGCTTGCAGGGTATCACTGTCACGGAAGCCAAGGGCTTCGGTCGCCAGAAAGGTCACACGGAACTCTACCGTGGTGCCGAATATGTCGTCGATTTCCTTCCGAAAGTGAAGGTCGAAGTTGTGTTGGCAGACGAAAATGCCGAAGCGGTTATTGACGCGATCCGCAAGGCGGCGCAGACCGGACGAATTGGCGACGGAAAGATCTTCGTTTCCAATATCGAAGAGGTCATCCGAATCCGTACGGGAGAGACGGGTATAGATGCCATCTAAGCCCTCGCCGGTGGCCAGGGCAAAATCGTCATAAAAAACCGAGGAAGCATCCCATGACGACCGCAAACGAAATTCTGAAACAGATCAAGGACAACGACGTCAAGTTCGTCGACCTGCGCTTTACGGACCCGAAGGGCAAGCTGCAGCACGTGACGATGGACGTTGCCTGCGTCGATGAAGACATGTTCGCCGATGGCGTCATGTTCGACGGCTCCTCTATCGGAGGATGGAAGGCCATCAACGAATCCGACATGGTGCTGATGCCCGACACGGAAACGGTTCACATGGACCCGTTCTTCGCGCAGTCGACCATGGTCATCCTCTGCGACATCCTGGACCCGGTTTCCGGCGAATCCTACAATCGCGATCCGCGCGGTACCGCCAAGAAGGCAGAAGCCTACCTGAAGGCTTCCGGCATCGGCGACACGATCTTCGTAGGCCCGGAGCCTGAGTTCTTCGTATTCGACGACGTCAAGTACAAAGCCGATCCCTACAACACCGGCTTCAAGCTCGATTCCAGCGAACTGCCGTCGAACGACGACACCGACTACGAGACCGGCAACCTCGGTCACCGTCCTCGCGTCAAGGGCGGCTATTTTCCAGTTCCGCCGATCGACAGTTGCCAGGACATGCGCTCCGAGATGCTGACGGTTCTCGGCGAAATGGGCGTCGTGGTTGAAAAGCACCATCACGAAGTGGCTGCGGGACAGCACGAACTCGGCGTCAAGTTCGACACGCTGGTGCGCAACGCCGACAAGATCCAGATCTACAAGTACGTCGTTCATCAGGTCGCCAACGCCTATGGCAAGACGGCGACCTTCATGCCCAAGCCGATCTTCGGCGATAACGGCTCGGGCATGCATGTGCACCAGTCGATCTGGAAGGGCGGCAAGCCGACCTTCGCCGGCGACGAGTATGCCGGCCTGTCGGAATCCTGCCTCTATTACATCGGCGGCATCATCAAGCACGCGAAGGCCATCAACGCTTTCACAAACCCGTCGACGAACTCCTACAAGCGTCTCGTCCCGGGCTATGAGGCTCCGGTGCTGCTTGCCTATTCGGCTCGCAATCGTTCGGCTTCCTGCCGTATTCCCTTCGGCTCCAACCCGAAGGCGAAGCGCGTAGAAGTTCGCTTCCCGGATCCGACTGCCAACCCATACCTGGCGTTTGCCGCCATGCTGATGGCCGGCCTTGACGGCATCAAGAACAAGATCCATCCCGGCAAGCCGATGGACAAGGACCTGTACGACCTGCCGCCGAAGGAACTGAAGAAGATCCCGACCGTCTGCGCATCGCTGCGTGAAGCGCTGGAAAACCTTGATCGGGACCGCAAGTTCCTGACCGCCGGCGGCGTGTTCGACGACGACCAGATCGATTCGTTCATCGAACTGAAAATGGTGGAGGTCATGCGCTACGAAATGACACCCCATCCGGTCGAATTCGACATGTACTACTCGGCCTAGTCATCAACCAGAAAGTCCCGGTCATCGCCGGGACTTTTTTTCTGCGCCGAGCCAGCGCGGCGTGCTTTACTGGTCTTGTCGGCCGCCTGACTATGGCAGCGCTGTGGGACAACGGCGGCAAAAGGCTTGAAAAATGTGGCGCATCGTCCCACATAATTGCGTGAAAGGAAGTCGCGCCATGAAACAAAAAGATGCAAAATTCAATATCGGCGAAGTGGTCCGGCATCGGGTGTTTCCATTCCGAGGCGTCGTGTTCGACGTAGATCCGGAGTTCGCCAACACGGAAGAATGGTGGAATGCCATTCCGACCGAGGTTCGTCCCAGCAAGGACCAGCCGTTCTATCACCTGCTGGCTGAAAACGAGGAGACGGAATATGTCGCTTATGTCTCAGAGCAGAACCTCGTCAGCGACGACAGCGGAGAACCTCTCCGCAACCCGCAGGTCTACCAAATCTTCGACCGCAAGACGACCGGCGAGCTCAAGCCCAAGATGAGCTTCGCCCACTGATCCCTCAACAGATACGCGCCTATGAAAGGAAGCCGACAAACCGGCTTGCTTTTTTTGTCGTCTGACGATGAGCCATAAAAAAAGCCCGGCTGAACCGGGCTTTTTAGATCATACGCGTGTGGTGCTTACTGGGACTTCGCTGCCTTCTGGGCGTCTTCAAGCTTCTTGCGGGCTTCTTCAGCCTTCTTCTGCATGCTGTCCTGCAGGCTGCGCTGGCTTTCTGCGAGCTTGGTATCGGAGATCGCCGGGCCGTCATAGGCGGCGCCGAAGCCGGTCAGCGAAACCTTGATCGGGTTCGGAGCGCGGCGGAAGTTGATCGATGTGAAGGTCACGTCCGTGCCCTTCTTCAGCGATGCGATCGTCGCATCCGTCAGAGGAATTTCGGCTGTGCACTTGTCCGGCAGGCAGACGGCGTAATCGACCTTCTGGCCCTTGCCGCCATCGATCTGCATGGTGATGCCGGGCCCGATCAGGCGCGCTGTCGGGACGGAGATCTGCAGGATCTTGCGGTTGACCTTGCCGTCGATAGAGATCAGACCAATTGCCGTCACCAGCTGGCCGCTGTTGGCCATGATCAGGTTCTGGACGATGCAGATGTCGTTGTCATCCTGCTTTGCGCATGTCTTGTACCAGCCGAGACGTGGGGTCTGAGCGGCGCCATCGGCCGGAGCAGCCGGTGCATCCTGCGCAAAAGCCGGCGCAGCAGCGCCCATCACGAGTGCCAGTGCAGACAGAGCCGCGCGAATTGTTTTGTCAGTTTTGAACGTCATAGCGAAATCCGCCTCCTGAAATCCGATGCAAAGCAGCCTTCTGCCACCTCATGCCTTTCGGGTCAAACTGCTGTCCACCTGTCGAAAGAATAAGGCAAATGCATGACTCCGAACTGTGGATCACCTGTTACATGGCGTTGCTTCGGATATCCAGCTTTTCTTTGCATGTTTCGGCCGCAGGATGGACAAATCCGATGCCTATGTCTTGGATCGAGGAGGCCATGATAAGGTCGCCGTCACGAATCATGCCCTTATGGGAAAGGATGCCATGCGAGCGCTCCGGGTCGCGATTTATCTAGCTGCGGCAATGCTTTGCAAGACCGCCCAGGCGGACCCCGTGCACGGCCTTGCCATGCACGGCGATCCGGCGCTTGCCGCCGACTTCAAGGCCCTCCCTTACGTCAATCCGACCGTCAAGAAGGGCGGCCACATCAGCTACGGGGTGGTCGGTACCTTCGATAATCTCAACCCTTTCATCCTCAAAAGCATGCGGACGACGGCGCGCGGCATGTGGGATCCGGACTACGGCAACATCGTCTACGAAACGCTGATGCAGCGCTCGCGCGACGAGCCGTTTACCCTCTACGGCTTGCTCGCCCAGACCGCCGAATGGGACGACAAGCGGTCCTATATACAGTTCAATCTCAATCCCGCCGCCAAGTGGTCGGATGGCCAGCCGGTGACACCGGATGATGTGATCTTCAGCTTCAACCTTTTGCGTGACAAGGGCCGCGTGCCCTACTCGAACCGGCTGAATGCCGTTGCCAAGATGGAGAAAGTCGGCGAGCACAGTGTCCGCTTCACCTTCAACGACAAGGCCGACCGCGAGACGCCGATGATCATCGCCAGCTCGACGCCGATCCTGCCGCAGCATGCGATCGATCCGGATAAATTCGACCAGACGACGCTGGTGGCACCCATCGGGTCCGGGCCTTACCGGGTGAAAACGGTGAACCCCGGCGACAGCATCGTCTTTGCGCGGAACCCGGATTACTGGGGCAAGGATATTCCGGCCAAGGTCGGGGTCGACAATTACGACCTGCTGACCGTTCACTATTTCCTGCAGGAAAACACGCTGTTCGAGGCCTTCAAGAAAGGCGATGTCGATATCTATGCGGATGGTAGCCCCGGCCACTGGGCAAATGCCTACGACTTTCCGGCGGCGCGCTCCGGCGAGGTTGTAAAGGATGTCTTCAATCCCAAGCTTCCCAGCGGCATGTTCGGATTTGTCTTCAACACGCGGCGGCCGATCTTCGCCAACGCCAAGGTGCGCGAAGGCCTTTCGCTGGCTTTCGATTTCGAGTGGGTCAACAAGAACCTATCGTCAGGCGCCTATACGCGAACGGAGAGCTACTGGCAGGGCTCAGACCTGTCTTCCTTCGGCGTACCCGCCGATGCCCGCGAGCTCGAAATGCTGGGTCCGATCAGCAAGCGCATCGATCCGGCCGTGCTCGACGGTACCTACAAGCTGCCCGTCACCAACGGTTCCGGCCGCGACCGCACCGTGCTGCGCCGGGCCGTGGATCTGCTAAAGGCAGGTGGATACACGATCAAGGATGACAAGATGGTCGATGCCGGCGGGCATCAGCTGGCGTTCGAGATCATGACACAGAATGCCGACCAGGAGAGACTGGCAATCGCCTACCGGAGAACGCTGAACCTGCTGGGGATCGAGGTGGCGATCCGCACCGTCGACGATTCGCAGTACCAGCGCCGGACAATCAGCTTCGACTACGACATCATCATCAAATCGTTCACATCTTCCCTCTCGCCGGGCATCGAGCAGGTCGGGCGATGGGGTTCGGTGGCGCGTGATCGACAGGGCAGCGAGAACTTTGCGGGCGTTGCCGATCCCGATGTGGATACGTTGATCGGCCACATTCTCTCGGCGCGCGGCGTTGAGGATTTTCGCGATGCCGTCCGTTCCTTCGACCGGCTGTTGCTTTCCGGCCATTACTTCGTGCCGCTCTATCATATCGACCAGCAATATGTGGCTCGGCACAAACGGATAGGGCATCCGGCTGTCACGCCCCTATACGGCTATCAGCTGCCTGTGTGGTGGGATGCGTCGGTGCAGTGAGGTAGTTCCTTTTTGGTGCCTGGTTGAAGCCAGGCGGCAAAGAGACTATTTCGGTCCGATAAACAGGAAAGGGCAACGACCATGGAACGCATCACAATCGATATCGTCTCGGACGTCGTCTGCCCGTGGTGCTACCTCGGCAAGGCGCGGCTCGAACTGGCGATTGCCGAAGTGCAGGACGAAGTCGGTGTCGACATCAACTGGCGCCCTTACCGTCTCAATCCGGATTATCCGCCTGAAGGCGTCGACCAGAAGCAAAAGCTGGCTGAAAAGCTTGGCGGTGCAGACAAGGTGGCCAGCGCTCACGCGATGCTCACAGGTCTTGGCCGCGAGGTCGGAATTGCATTCAATTTCGATGCCATCACCATCGGCCCGAACACGCTCGATGCCCACAGACTGATCCACTGGGCTGTGACCGAAGATCGCGAACTCCAGAACCGGGTGGTCGAAGGCCTCTTCAAGGCGAATTTCGAAGAAGGCAGAAATGTCGGCAACCACGCCGTACTTCTCGACATCGCCGAAGCCGCCGGACTGGATCGCGCGGTCATCGAGGCCCTCCTCGCCTCCGATGCCGACAGCGACCTGATCGTCGCGGAAATCGAGTCGGCACGGCAGATGGGCGTCAACGGCGTGCCGTTCTTCATCTTCGACCAGCAATATGCAGTCAGCGGCGCCCAGACGCCGGATGTGATTGCCAACGCGCTCCGCGACATCGCCAAGACGAAGGGCGAGGCCCGCGCGGCGCTCAACTAGCGCAGCATTTCTCACATTTACCCTGTAAATCAGGCTGCGCGCTCCGTCAGGGCACGCAGCCTTTTATTTTGCCAGTTCCGCCAGCTGCGTCATGACTACGGCGGCGCCCGCCAAGCGCTTGGCTGGTGTTGGGAGGTCGCGGGTGAGGAAGACGCTGTGGTCTGGCCTGATCTTCGCCATTGAGCCCTGCCTGGCGATATAGCCGACGAGGGCTGCCGGATTCGGGAATTCCTTGTGGCGGAACTGCACGACGACACCCTTCGGCCCGGCATCGAGCTTCTCCACATGGGCAATGCGGCAGAGAGACTTGATGTAGACGATCTTCAGCAGGTGCTGCACCTCGATCGGCATGGGTCCGAAGCGGTCGATCATCTCGGCGCCGAAACCGTCGATTTCCTTGAGATCGGTGATCTCGCCGAGCCGGCGGTAGAGCGCCATGCGCAGGTGCAGGTCGGGCACATAGTCGTCGGGGATCATCACCGGCGTGCCCACCGAAATCTGCGGCGACCAACCGGTGTCCTGGATCTCGTCGACGCCCTTCACTTCGACCACGGCCTCTTCCAGCATCTGCTGGTAGAGTTCGAAGCCAACCTCCTTGATATGGCCAGACTGTTCCTCGCCCAGCAGATTGCCGGCGCCTCGGATGTCCAGATCGTGGCTGGCGAGCTGGAAGCCGGCGCCGAGGGTATCCAGCGACTGCAGCACCTTCAGGCGGCGCTCTGCCGTCGAGGTGAGCACCTTGTTGACGGGCAGCGTGAACAGCGCGAAAGCCCGCACCTTGGAACGTCCGACACGACCGCGCAGCTGGTAAAGCTGGGCAAGCCCGAACATGTCGGCGCGGTGGACGATCAGGGTGTTGGCAGTCGGCACGTCGAGGCCAGATTCGACGATGGTGGTCGACAGCAGCACATCGTAGCGGCCCTCGTAGAAGGCATTCATGATGTCTTCGAGCTCGCTCGCCGGCATCTGGCCGTGGGCAACGGCGACTTTCAGTTCCGGCAGATCCGATTGCAGGAAAGCGTGGATATCGGAAAGGTCGGCGAGCCGTGGGCAGACATAGAAACTCTGGCCCCCCCGATAATGCTCGCGCATCAGCGTTTCGCGGATCACCAGCGAATCGAAGGGCGAGATGAAGGTGCGCACCGCCATGCGGTCGACCGGTGGCGTCTTGATCAGGGAGAGCTCGCGCACACCCGTCATCGCCAGCTGCAGGGTGCGCGGGATCGGCGTCGCCGAGAGGGTGAGGACGTGGACGTCGCTCTTCAGCTCCTTCAGCCGCTCCTTGTGCTTGACGCCGAAATGCTGCTCTTCGTCGATGACCAGCAGGCCAAGATTGGCGAACTTGATACCGTTGCCGAGCAGCGCGTGCGTACCGACGACGATGTCGGTCTTGCCTTCGGCGACTTCCTTCTTGGTCAGTGCCAGTTCCTTTGCGCCAACCAGGCGCGAAGCCTGCTGAACCCGGATCGGCAGACCACGGAAACGCTCGGAAAACGTCTTGAAATGCTGGCGAGCCAGCAGCGTCGTCGGCACCACGATCGCCACCTGGGCGCCGTTCATCGCCGCGACGAAGGCGGCGCGCAACGCAACTTCCGTCTTGCCGAACCCGACGTCGCCGCAGACGAGGCGATCCATCGGCCGGCCGGCGGCGAGATCGTCACGCACGGCGTCGATGGCGTTCGCCTGATCCTCGGTCTCGTCGTAAGGGAAGCGAGCGGCGAACTCGTCGTAGATGCCATCGGGTGCGATCAGCGCCGGCGCATGGCGCGTCAGGCGTTCGGCCGCGATACGGATCAGGGATCCGGCCATATCCAGCAGCCGCTTCTTCAGCTTGGCCTTGCGCATCTGCCATGCACCGCCGCCGAGCCTGTCCAGCTGCGCGTCGCTGGTTTCCGAGCCGTAGCGCGACAGGAGGTCGATGTTTTCGACCGGCAGGAACAGCTTTGCGTCGTCGGCATAGAGCAGCTCGAGACAGGCATGCGGCGCGCCGGCAGCCTCGATGGTCCGGAGGCCGACGAAGCGGCCTATGCCGTGTTCGGCGTGGACGACGATGGAGCCTTCGTCGAGGCCTGCGACTTCGGAAATGAAGTTGGCGCCGCGCTTGCTGCGCTTGGAGCG
This sequence comes from Rhizobium sp. B21/90, assembly GCF_019355815.1. Taxonomy (NCBI): domain Bacteria; kingdom Pseudomonadati; phylum Pseudomonadota; class Alphaproteobacteria; order Hyphomicrobiales; family Rhizobiaceae; genus Rhizobium; species Rhizobium sp. B21/90. The sequence continues at coordinate 2,314,405 of NZ_CP072162.1, forward strand.
GCGGACCATGCGGTCGCCGAGAATGTCCTGTTCACCGATGACGACCAGATTGCCGGTTTCGAAACCGCTTTCGAGGTTGAGCACGGCCGCTGCCGCCTCGCCCTTGGCCAGCGCATCGACATCCTTCATCGCCTCGATGGTCTTGACGCGTTGCAGGCCATGCTCGGCGAGCACCTGTAGCAGGCGCTCCAGCGAGCCTTCCGTCCAGGCGGTGACGAGTACCTTGCCACCGGCCGCACGACGATCTGCGATATGCTTGACGACGGCATCGAAGACGTTGACGCGCTCGGCATCGACCTGCTCGGTGGCACCGCGGGCCCAGCGCGGCCCCTGGCGCGCATCGACATTGACCACCATCCGGGTCGCGCCCTCGTGCTCGTTGAACGGCGACATCCGGATGGCGTTGAAGGCATCGAGCGTCGCGCCAAACATCTTGCCGTCGAGGTAAAGCTCGCCGGGGGCCACAGGCTTGTAGGGGGTGCCCTGCGTCATCGCGCCCTTGCGTTGCTCGCCGGACTGCTGGCGCGCCTCGTAATAGTCGCGGACGAGCTTCGAGCGCTCCTCTGCTGCTTCGCGCACCGTATGGTCGGTGATGAAGCGGAAGCCCTTCAGGTAGTCGAAGATCGTATCGAGCTTTTCATAGAAAAGCGGCAACCAGTGCTCCATGCCGGGATACCGCCGGCCTTCGGAGACGGCGACATACAGGGCGTCGTCGCGGGTGGCAGCGCCGAAGGTCGCCAGGTAATTGGTACGGAAGCGGCTGATCGTATCCGGCGTCAGCGTCACTTCGCTCATCGGATTGAGATCGAGCGAGCGCACCTGCCCGGTCGTCCGCTGGCTTGCCGGGTCGAAGCTGCGGATGCTCTCCAGCGTATCGCCGAAGAAATCGAGGCGCACGGGCTCTTCCGACCCGGGCACGAAGACATCGAGAATACCGCCGCGCACCGCGAATTCACCGACCTCGCGCACGGTCGCGACCCGGTCGAAACCGTTGCGCTCCAGGCGGCCGGCGATATCGTCCATGCGCAACTGGCTGCCGGGCTTTGCCGAGAAGGCCAGGCTTTCGATCACGTCCTGCGGGGCGACCTTCTGCAACAGGGCATTGACGGTGACGAGGACGATCGCCGAATGTGGCTTCTTGTGGTAGGCGATCAGCCCGCCAAGCGCCGCCAGCCGGCGTGCCGACGTGTCGGAACTCGGGGAAACGCGGTCATAGGGAAGGCAGTCCCAGGCCGGCAGGGTCAGCACCGGAATTTCAGGCGCAATGAACGACAGCATCTGCTCGATGTCAGCCATGCGCTGTCCGTCGGAAAGCACGTAGGCAACCGGTTCGCCGGACCGCGCCAATTCCGCGATGATAAAGGGATCGAGGCCGGCCGGAACGTTGCCGATCGTCAGCGGCACGGGCGCCGCTGCAAGTTTCCTGACGTCGATACCTGCAATCATTCCGCGACCCTGCGCAGGTCGGCGGTCATCTGTTCGAAATCCGGCGCGTAGGCGGCAATGCGGGTAAACAGCGGCGTCTGGAACCGCTCGGGTACGGGAAGCGTGCCGAGGATCCAGCGGTTCAGATCATTGTCTTCCTCATCCATGATGATCTCGAACTCGTCGAGCTCGGCCTCCGACAGTGTCGGCAGCTCTGCGTCCGCGAACTGGCCGAACACCAGATCCATTTCCCGGAGACCGCGATGCCAGCAACGAAACAGAATCCGCTTGCGGCGTGGATCGAGGAGCGCGCTGCTCAGTGTTACGCCTGTCATCTCACACACCTTCTTGTTGCTGCGTCTCTATAAAGCATCGCTTCGAAATGTGGGAACCGGTTTTTCGGAAAAAAGACGCTGCCGGGGATTTTTCCGGGGGCATGTCGAGAACTCTCGGCGGATCGCGTCATCCGGCCTTGCCAAAGCGGGGTCCGCCGTCGCATTTTGCCGCCATCATGCGCCCTGCCATTCTCGATCCGCTGTTTGCTTCCATTTCCTCGCTGCCGGGCGTCGGGCCAAAAGTGGCCGACCTGCTGGTAAAGCTGCTTGGCCGCGAAAATCTTGAGGACACCAGGGTCGTCGACCTGCTGTTCCATGCCCCCTCATCAATCGTCGACCGGCGCGAACAGCCGGGAATCGCACGGGCGCCGCAGGGGACCATCGTCACCATCACCGGCCGGGTCGACCGCCATCAGGCGCCGCCGCCGCGCACCAGCCAGCCGTACCGCGTGTTCCTGCACGACGAGACCGGCGAACTCGGCCTCGTCTTCTTCCGAGGCAAGGCACAGTGGCTGGAAAAGCAGCTACCGCTCGGCGAGACCGTCACCGTCAGCGGCAAGGTCGACTGGTTCAACGGCCGTCCGTCAATGGTGCATCCGGATTACATCGTCCGCGAAAGCGAAGGCGAGACTCTGCCCCTGGTGGAGCCCGTCTACCCGCTGACCGCCGGCCTGACGTTGCGCACCGTCCGCAAGGCGATCGAGGCGGCGCTGACGCGCATGCCGGATATGCCGGAATGGGACGACGCAGCGTTGGTGACGAAGCAGGGCTTTTCCGATTTCGCGACGAGCTTCCGAATGCTGCACGATCCGCGCGATGCGAAAGACATCGACCCGCAGGCACCTGCCCGCCGTCGCCTTGCCTATGACGAGTTCCTGGCCGGCCAGTTGTCTCTGGCACTTGTCCGCCAGCGGCTGCGTCGCGTGCCGGGCCAGCCCGTTCATGCGACTGGTAAGATCAGCAGCCGGATTCTTGGCGCGCTGCCTTTCTCGCTGACCGGCAGCCAGACGGCGGCAATCGCCGATGTCCTGAAGGACATGGCGGGCAGCGAGCGCATGCTGCGCCTGCTGCAGGGGGATGTAGGTGCCGGCAAGACGCTGGTAGCGTTGATGGCGATTGCCGCCGTGATCGAGAACGGCGGACAGGCGGTGCTGATGGCGCCAACGGAAATCCTCGCCCGCCAGCACTACAGCACGATCTCAAAATTCGCTGCCGTTGCAGGACTTTCTATCGAAGTCCTCACAGGCCGCACGAAGGGCAAGGAGCGTGACGGAATCCTTGAGCGCATTGCGTCCGGTCAGGCCCAGATCGTCATCGGCACCCATGCGCTGTTTCAGGACAGCGTCTCCTATGCAAACCTGATGCTGGCTGTCGTCGATGAGCAGCACCGGTTCGGCGTCCACCAGCGGCTGCGCCTGACGGCCAAGGGGATCTCACCGCATATGCTGGTGATGACGGCGACGCCGATCCCCAGAACGCTGGTGCTGGCCGCGTTCGGCGACATGGATGTCTCGAAGCTGACGGAAAAGCCGGCCGGCCGCAAGCCGATCCATACCGTGACCGTTCCCACGGAACGCGTCGGCGATATCGTCCAGCGGCTGCGCAGCGCCCTTGCCGATGGCAAGAAGGCCTACTGGATCTGCCCGCTGGTGGAAGAGTCCGAGCAATCCGACCTGATGTCCGTCGAGGAGCGCTTCGAGACGCTCGCCCAGTTCTTCGGGCCCAAGGTCGGGCTCATCCACGGGCGGATGAGCGGGCCGGAAAAGGATGCCACGATGCAGGCTTTCAAGAACGGCGAAACCAGGCTGCTGGTGGCGACCACTGTCGTGGAAGTCGGCGTCGACGTACCGGATGCGACGATCATGGTCATCGAGCGCGCCGAGCGCTTCGGGCTGGCGCAGTTGCACCAGTTGCGCGGTCGTGTCGGACGCGGTGACGAGGCGTCGAGCTGCATCCTTCTCTACAAGGGACCGCTCAGCGAAACCGGCCATGCGCGGCTATCGATCATGCGCGACACCGAGGACGGTTTTCGCATCGCCGAGGAAGACCTGAAATTGCGCGGCGAAGGCGAGCTTCTCGGCACCCGTCAGTCGGGCACCCCGGGCTTTCGCATCGCCAGCATCGAAGCCCATGCCGATCTTCTGGAAATTGCCCGGAAAGACGCCGCCTATCTCATTGAACGGGACGCAGATCTCGTCAGTGATCGCGGCCAGGCCGTCAGGACGCTGCTATATCTATTCCGGCGTGATGAGGCGATCCGCTTTCTCCGCGCGGGCTAGGCGCTTTGCCTTGTACGCCGTGTGGAGTTCCGAGGTGGGCAAAGCATCGACGTGATCCGGCGTCACCAGTCCACCCGAAATGAGCAGCCTCGCCCCGTCTTCCGGGCTCATGTCGAGAATGACGATTTTTTCGCGCGGCACGAACACCAGGAAGCCTGCGGTCGGAACTGGCGTCGGCGGCAGGAAGACACTAACCATATCCACGCCCATGGCGTTGAACTTGGATGCGATCTCGCCCTTTGCATCGGTTGCGACGAAGACAAGCGACCAGAGGCCGGGGCTCGGATATTCGATCAGCCCCACCTGCTTGAAAGAATTGCTCTTCTCCTTCAGCACCGTTTCGAAGATTTGCTTGAGGCTCTTGTAGATGGTGCGGACCAGCGGCACCCGACGCACCAAGGATTCACCAAACTGGACGATGCTTTGGCCGATGAGGTTCTTGCCGAGAAAGCCGATGATAGTGATGAAGATCATCGCCATGACAAGCCCGGTTCCGGGCACGGCGAAGTTAAGGTAGCTCTCGGGGTCGTAGCGGGCGGGAATGTAGGGTTCAACCCAACTGTCAGCCCAGTGGACGACGGACCAGGTCAGCCACAGCGTAATGGCGATCGGCGCGCAGATGATGAGCCCCGTCAGAAAATTGTTGCGGATGCGTGCCGCGACCGACAGTCTCGTCGTCGTCTTTTCGGGATTTTCCGCCATTTGTCGTTTCTGAACTCCGTTCAGCCTGCCGCGTCGTCAGCAAAATCCCCATTGCCGACAGAGTTGAAATTGCCAGAAGTTGCTGCGACGCACAACCCGCAGCAACGCTTGCCACCAACCCGTTAATGCATCAGGACGCAGCAATCGACAGCGTAGCGCCTCAAATCACTCAACCGTGACCGATTTCGCCAGATTGCGGGGCTGGTCGACGTCGGTGCCCATGAAGACTGCCGTGTGGTAGGCAAGCAGCTGGATCGGCATGGAGAAGATCATCGGCGCAATGATTTCGTCGACGACCGGCAGCACGATAGTCGCCATGGTCGGCAGGTTGGAGGCGGCAGCACCGGCCTCGTCGGTGATGAAGATGATGCGCCCGCCGCGTGCCGCAACCTCCTGCATGTTCGAAATGGTCTTCTCGAAGAAGCGGTCATAGGGCGCGATGACGATGACCGGCATGTTTTCGTCGATCAATGCGATCGGTCCGTGCTTGAGCTCGCCTGCCGCATAGCCTTCGGCGTGAATGTAGGAAATTTCTTTCAGCTTCAGCGCGCCTTCCATCGCCAGCGGGTAGCTGGTGCCGCGACCGAGATAGAGCACGTCCTTGAACTTGGCGATCTCGCGGGCAAGGCTTTCCATCTGCGGCTGGATCAGGTTAAGCACCCGGCTCATGATACGCGGCATCTCGGCCAGGTGGCGGACAAGGGTCACCTCCTCGTCGGCGCTGACAGTCCCGCGCGCGCGACCGGCTCCGATTGCGAGCGCTGCCAGGACGGCCAGCTGGCAGGTGAAGGCCTTCGTCGAAGCGACGCCGATCTCTGGGCCTGCCATGATCGGAAAGACGGCATCGGATTCACGGGCAATGGTCGATTCGCGAACGTTGACGATGGCGCCGATCTTCAGGCCGTTTTCCTTGCAGTAGCGGAGCGACGCCAGCGTATCTGCCGTCTCCCCGGACTGCGAGATGAACAGCGCTGCCTGGCTTGGCAAAATTGGCATCTCGCGGTATCGGAACTCGGATGCGACATCGATTTCGACTGGCAGGCGCGCATAGCGCTCGAACCAGTATTTGCCGATCAGACCCGCAAGAAATGCAGTGCCGCAGGCAGATACCGCAAGCCCGGTCACACCGCTGAAATCGATCGCCGACGCATTGGCATTGATGCGGTTGCTGGCAAAGTCGACATAATGGCCTAGCGCATGGGAGATGACTTCCGGCTGTTCATAGATTTCCTTTTCCATGAAATGCCGGTGATTTCCCTTGTCGACAACGAAGGCAGTTGCCTGAGAGATCTGCCGGGCACGCTGGACCGGCTTGCCGGCAAAATCGAATATCTCGGCAGCCTCGCGCGTCACGATGGCGAAGTCGCCGTCGACGAGATAGGCGATATCGTTGGTGAACGGCGACAGCGCGATGGCGTCCGAGCCGAGGAACATCTCGCCACGACCGTAGCCGATGGCCAGCGGCGGGCCCGAGCGGGCAGCCATCAGCACATCGGGATGATCCTTGAACATCACCACCAGCGCGTATGCGCCGGTGACGCGGTTGAGCATGCGGAGCATCGCTGCCTGCGGCTCAAGGCCCTCGCGGATCGACTTTGCCAGCAGATGGGCAACGACCTCGGTGTCGGTCTGGGTGGTAAAGACTGCGCCCTCGCCTTTCAGCTCTTCGCGCAACTCGGAAAAGTTCTCGATGATGCCGTTGTGGACAACAGCGACGCCATCGACGAAATGCGGATGGGCATTGGTTTCGTTCGGAACGCCGTGGGTCGCCCACCGCGTATGGGCAATGCCGATCGATCCGTCCAGCGGCTCGCGGTCGAGCAGGCTTTCGAGATTGAACAGCTTTCCTTCGGCGCGGCGGCGCTCGAGAATATCGTCATGGATGGTGGCGACGCCGGCCGAATCGTAGCCGCGATATTCGAGACGCTTCAGCGCATCGACCAAACGGCCGGCCACAGGCTTGGCTCCTACGATACCGACAATGCCGCACATGAACTTCTCCGTCTCAACTCTTCGATGCAACGACTTCTAGCGGTTCTTCGGCGTTACTCAATCGGGCCAGCGGTCACATTGAATTTCCGACCGTTACGCAGCCGATTTTCAGGATTTTGCCGACCTTGCCGCCTTCAGCGCGCGCGCCCGTTCGCGGATCAGCCGGGCACGTTCCGGCTTGATCTCCTGCCGCGCACGTCCAAGCGCCAGGGCGTCGGCCGGCACGTCGGCAGTGATCACGCTGCCGGATGCCACATAGGCGCCGTCGCCGATGGTGACCGGGGCGACGAGGGACGAGTTCGAGCCGATGAAGCTGCCGGCGCCGATGGTCGTGTGGTGCTTGTTGATGCCATCGTAATTGCAGGTCACGGTGCCGGCGCCGATGTTGCTGTCGGCCCCGATGGTGGCATCCCCGATATAGGTGAGATGGCTGACCTTGGCGCCCTCGCCGATCTTCGCGTTCTTGATCTCGACGAAATTGCCGACCTTGGCGCCTGTGGCCAGGTCGGCGCCGGGACGGAGGCGCGCAAACGGGCCAACAGTCGCGCCCTCGCTGATGCGAGCACCCTCGACATGGGAAAAGGCGTGGATCACCGCGCCACCCTCGACCACAGCGCCGGGGCCGAAAACGACATTCGGCTCGATCAGCGCATCGGGGCCGATGATAGTGTCGTAGGAGAGATAAACGGTCTCCGGGGCGATCATCGTCACACCCGACAGCATGACCTCGTATCGGCGTCGCTGTTGCCAGAGGCGCTCGATGACGGCCAGTTCAGCGCGATTGTTGCAACCGATGACCTCTGACTCGGGCGCATCGACAACAACCACGCGGCCGCCCTCGGAGCGGGCGATCTCGACGAGGTCGGTCAGATAATATTCGCCCTTGGCATTTTCGTTGGTGATACGCGACAACAGGTCCAGCGCCTTGGCACCGTTGATCGCCATCAAGCCGCTGTTGCACCAGGTCACGGCGCGCTCTTCATCGGTTGCGTCCTTCTCCTCGCGGATCGCGATCAGTTCGTCGTCCCTGACCAGAAGCCGTCCGTAACCGCTCGGCTTGTCCGTGTGAAAGCCGATCACGACGACATCGTTGCCGGCAGCAAGCCCTGCCCGCGCTGCCCGGAGCGGTCCATCGGTGATCAGCGGAACGTCGCCATAGGCAATCAGGATATCGTCGTAGCCGGATGCAATCGCCTCCTTCGCGGCCAACACGGCGTGGCCGGTTCCGCGTCGCTCCTTCTGGAGGAAAGCCTGGATCTCCATGCCGTCGCGCCGGGCTGCCCGGGTGACAGCCTCGGCATCACGCCCTACGACCAGCGCTGTCGCTGCAATATCGGTTCTGGCGATGGCCTCCATCACATGCGCGATCATCGGGCGACCAGCGATGGGATGCAGCACCTTCGACATCGACGACTTCATACGGGTGCTGTCGCCGGCAGCGAGAATGACGGCAAGGCAAGTGCGTTCCATGGCGAGCTCCGGCGACTGGATCTTGTGCGGTCAACACCGCTTGGGCGTCTCATAGCAGCTAGACCGGAGCGGCACCAAGAGCAAAAAGCGATGGCCGATCATGGTTTGCTCAGTGCCTCGAAAGCCTCCAGCACATGGCCGCGACCATCGAGAATCACATATTCCATAGCCGCGCGGGCAGCCTTCACATCGCGGGCGCCGATGGCGTCGACGATCTGCATGTGGGTGACTGAAATGTTGCTGAAGCCCTCGCTCGAAGGCGGCGTGCTCATGCGGAACATTCCGACCAGCGCCGCCTCGATCAGGCTTCCGAGCGTCCGCATGAAGGGGTTGTGAGAGATATCGGCGATGGCCATGTGGAACTTGAGGTCGGCGACGGCGAGACTGTCTCTCGTGTGGTTCGTGGCCGCCATCTCGGTTGCCAGCAGCCGCAGATCCTCGATCTCCGACTCGATGGCGCGCTCGGCAACCAGACCTGCAGCAAAAGGTTCAAAAGCAAGCCGTATGTCATAGAGATGCAACAGAAATTCACGATTGACGCCGCTGTCGAAATGCCAGGTCAGCACCTCGCTGTCGAACATGTTCCAGTGGATTTTTTCGGTGACCTTCGTGCCCACGCGGGCACGCGGCACGACCAGCCCCTTGGCCGCCAGGGTCTTCATGCTCTCTCGCAGCACGGTGCGCGATACCTTGAAGCGCTGGAGCAGATCGCCATCGCCGGGCAGGATCTCGCCGACGGCAAAGGAGCCGCTGACGATGGCCTTGCCGAGATCGTCGACGACCTGGGAATGGCTGTTCCGCGATTTGCCGTTCGGCTGTTGTCTGTCGATCAAACGGCTGCGCAACTTGTTATCCTCTCAAGCAAAACGCCGGTTATAGCGTGACAGCAGGAGCAGGCCCTTTTGCAGCAGGATGAAGGCAAAAAGCAGAAAGCCGATAAGGATCTTGGTCCACCAGCTCGACAGCGTACCGTCGAAGGTGATGTAGGTCTGGATGAGGCCCTGTATCAGGATGCCGATCAGCGTGCCTCCGACAAAGCCGGCGCCGCCCGTGAGCAGCGTGCCGCCGATCACCACGGCCGCAATAGCATCGAGCTCCACCCCGACCGTTGCCAGAGAATAGCCGGCTGAGGTGTAGAGCGAGAAGACTATCCCGGAGAGACCTGCCAGGAAACCGGAAAGCGCGTAGATCAGGATGGTCGTGCGTGCCACCGGAACGCCCATCAGCGCTGCCGTCTGCACTCCGCCGCCAAGCGCATAGACGTTTGCGCCGAAACGCGTGCGGTGGGCAAGCAGCATGCCGACGGCAAAGACGACGAGCATAATGAAACCGATGCATGTCAACCTGCCGCCGCCGGGCAGAAGCAGATAGAAATCGCTGAGCTGGGTGTAGAAGTCGTTGTTGATCGGAATGCTGTCGATCGAAACCACGAAGGCGATGCCGCGGGCAAGAAACATGCCGGCAAGCGTGACGATGAAGGGCGGCATTTGCAGATAGTGGATGGTCGCCCCCATCGCAGCGCCGAAGGTGCTGGTGATGACGAGCACAATTGCGAATGCGACGAGCGGATGGATCGACGTATCGCGCAACACGACCGCCAGAAACACGCCGGTAAAGGCGATCACCGAGCCGATCGACAGATCGATGCCGCCGGAGAGAATGACGAAGGTCATGCCGACGGCCGCGATACCGAGGAAGGCGTTGTCGGTGAACAGGTTGCCGACGACCCGGGTCGAGAGGATGGTCGGATACTGGACCGCGCACAGCGCGTAGGCGAGGATGAAGATGATGATGGTGGCCAGTAAGGGCAGGTATTTGGAGTTCACTTGGCCGGCTCCCTCTGGCTATCGGGCTTGGGCATTTCGACCTGTCGCTCCGGGCGACGGCTGAAGAAAATACCGACGGATTTCAGGGCTGGCGACTGGATGACGAGGATGACGATCACGATGACCGCCTTGATCACCAGATTGAACTCCGGCGGAAAACCCGACAGCAGGATGCCGGTATTGACGGACTGGATGATCATCGCGCCCAGCAACGAGCCGACGATACTGAACCGGCCGCCGAGCAGCGAGTTTCCACCGACGACCACAGCAAGGATCGCATCGAGCTCCAGCCAGAGGCCCGCATTATTCGCATCGGCGCCTTTGATGTCCGCAGCGACGACGACGCCTGCGACCGAGGCGCATAGGCCGCTCAGTGCATAGACAGCCATCAGCAGCACCGGTGTCTGGATGCCCGACAGCGTGCTCGCCCGCCTGTTGATGCCGATGGCTTCGACCAGCATGCCGAGCGCGGTCCGTCGCACCAACAGCGTGATGGCGATGCCGGCGACGATCCAGATGACGACCGGCATCGGCAGGGCTGCAATCGAGCCGCTGCCAAAAAAGATCAGCCCGTCATTGTTGAAGGTCATTATGACGCCTTCGGTCACCAACTGGGCGATGCCGCGACCTGCCACCATCAGCACCAGGGTAGCGATGATCGGCTGTATGTCGAGGACTGCGACGAGGAAGCCGTTCCAGACGCCGCAGAGCAGGCCTGTACCCAGCGCCAGCACCAGGGTGTAGCCGACCGAATTGCCCGAGACGATCGAGGATGCCGCAACAGCGCCGCAGATGGCGATGACAGCACCGACCGACAAATCGATTCCCTTGGTGGCGATCACCAGCGTCATTCCAATTGCCAGCAGCGCCACCGGCGCGCCGCGATTGAGGACGTCGATCAGGCTCCCGTAAAGTCTCTCATTCTGAATTTCCAGATGAAAGAACTGCGGGAACATGATGAAATTCAAAAGAAGAATGAGAGCGAGTGCGATCAGCTGCGGAGCCAGCCTGATCAGCAGTGGCTTGAATGCGGAAGTCATGCATCCACCTTTTTGCTGGATGTGCCGGCAATTGCCTCGACGATGCGGTTGGCCGAAATTTCGGCGCCGGTCAGTTCGGCGATGTGTTCGCGGTCGCGCAAGACGACGACGCGCGAGCTATATGCGACGAGTTCGTCGAGTTCGGACGAGATGACGATCAGCGACATGCCCTGGGCGCAGAGATCCTCGATGAGATGGATGATCTCGGCATGCGCGCCCACATCGATGCCGCGCGTCGGCTCGTCGAGTATGAGGAAGCTCGGGTTGGTCGCCAGCCAGCGGGCAAGGATGGCCTTCTGCTGGTTGCCGCCGGACAAAAGCCGGATCGGTTTTTCGCGGTCGGTCGTGCGGATATCGAGGGCCTTGATGTAGCGGTCGGCGATGGCGTTCTGTTCGCTCCGTGCAAGCGGCCGCGCCCAGCCGCGGCGTGCCTGCAGCGCCACGACGATATTTTCGCGGATCGACAGGTCGCCGATGATGCCGTCGGTCTTGCGGTCTTCCGGGCAAAAGCCGAAGCCGCTCTTGATGGCAGCGCGTGGTGTGGACAGTGCCAGGGGCTTGCCGTCTGCCTTCGCCTCGCCGCTGTCGGCTCGGACGACGCCGAACATGACCTCCGCCGTCTCCGTCCGGCCAGAGCCGAGCAGGCCGGCAACGCCGACCACTTCGCCGGCGCGAACATCGAGATCGAACGGCATGATTTTGCCGCGCTTGCCGAAATTCCTGAACTGGAACTTGACCGGCCCGGCAGCGTCCTGATCCACCCGGACGGTAGCCTCGGCTGCGGCCAGCTCACGGCCAAGCATCATCTCGATCAGCGCCTGCCGCTCCAGTCCCTCGCGGTCGCGCGTTCCGACCAGCTTGCCGTTGCGAAGAACAGTGATACGGTCGCTGATCTCGAAAACCTGCTCGAGAAAATGCGTAATGAATATAATGCCTAGGCCGCGAGCCCTCAGGTTCTTGATGATGCCAAAAAGCATCGCGACTTCCTGCGCGTCGAGGCTGGCGGTCGGCTCGTCGAGGATCAGCACCTTGCCGGAGAGATCGACGGCACGGGCGATGGCGATGACCTGCTGGATGGCGACGGAGAAGCGGTCGAGCTGGCGGCCGACATCGAGATCGATGCCGTATTGCGCCAGCAGCGTACGGGCCTGCTCGTTCATCTTGCGGGTGCTGACCATGCCGAACTTGCGCGGTTGACGCCCTAAAAACAGGTTCTCGGCGACGCTCAGGTTGGGCAGCAGGTTGACTTCCTGATAAACGGTTCCGATCCCGAGCATTTGCGCCGACAGCGTGTCGTGCGGCTGAATTTCAGCGCCATCGAGAACGAGGGTGCCGGCATCGGGACGGTAAGCGCCGGTCATGCATTTGATCAACGTCGATTTGCCTGCGCCGTTTTCGCCAAGCAGCGCATGCACTTCGCCGCGTCGTAATGTGAAATTGACGTGATCGAGGGCGGTTGAGCCAGGGAAATATTTGCAGAAATCGGTGGCCGCGAGAATGTTCTCGAAATCGTGAGCCATGGAAGGATATGTTTCCTGATATTGAGCGTTCAGGCCACGGCGGCGGACATGATGTCCGATACGATGCCAAGGCTGTTCCGCACCGGCCCATGATGGGCCGGTGCGGTTCTATAGTTCAAATCAGTAGCCGAGGCCCTTTTTGGCTTCGTAGACCTTCTGCGGGTCGTCAGCCTGCGTGTAGAGCTTGGAGTCCGTCTGGATCCACTTCTTAGGCTCTTTCTTGTCCTTCAGGTAGGCTTCGAGAGCGTCGAAGGCTGGTCCCGCCATGTTCGGCGTCAGCTCGACCGTGGCATTGGCTTCGCCGGCTGCCATTGCCTTGAACAGATCCGGCACCGAGTCGATCGAAACTGTGAGGATGTCCTTGCCTGGCTTCAGGCCGGCTTCCTTGATGGCCTGGATAGCGCCGACAGCCATGTCGTCGTTATGTGCGTAGACGGCGCAGATGTCCTTGCCGCCATTTTCGGCCTTCAGGAAGCTTTCCATGACTTCCTTGCCCTTGGAACGGGTAAAGTCGCCAGTCTGGCTGCGAACGATCTTGAGGTTGTCATGGCCGGCAATGGCTTGCTCGAAGCCCTTCTTGCGGGCGATGGCAGGCGATGAACCTGTGGTGCCCTGAAGCTCGACGATATCGCACTTCTTCGTGCCGACCGTCTTTACCAGCCAGTCGCCGGCAACCTTGCCTTCGTAGACCTGGTCGGAGGTAACGGCAGTCAGGTAAAGGTCCTTCGGTGCGTCAATGTCGCGGTCGAGCAGGATGACCGGGATCTTGGCTTCCTTGGCTTCCTTCAGGACAGCGTCCCAGCCTGTTGCAACGATCGGTGCGATCAGGATGGCATCGACGCCCTGGGCGATGAAGGAACGGATGGCCTTGATCTGGTTTTCCTGCTTCTGCTGCGCATCGGCGAACTTCAGATCGATGCCGCGCTTCTTGGCTTCGTTCTTCGTCAGCGTCGTCTCGGCGGCGCGCCAGCCCGATTCGGAGCCGATCTGCGAGAAGCCCACAACCAATGGCTTGGCGTAGGCCGAATTAAACATGCAGGCAGCAAGAATCGTTGCACTCGCGAGTGCGGTCTTCAATCTCATGATTTCCTCCCATTGGGCCGCCTCCACGCGGCCAACGTCAAAAAATCATATAGTAATACTTTTGTAAATGCGGATAGTGTGACGCACTGCAGCAAAAAGGGCGCCAAATCGGCGCCCTTTCTGTTAGTTCATTGGAATATACTGTTCACTTCGGCAGTTTATCATCAACGCCTTCGACGTAAAAGTTCATGCCCAGCAGTGTGCCGTCGTCGGCCTTCTCGCCAGCCTTGAGCCAAGGCGTACCGTCCTGCTTGTTGATCGGGCCGGTGAACGGTGCAAGCTCGCCGGACTTGATCTTGGCTTCGGTGTCTTCGGCCATCTTCTTCACGTCATCCGGCATGTTGGTGTAGGGCGCCATGGTGAGGTTGCCGGCCTTCAGTCCGTCGAAGGACTGCTCGGACTTCCAGGTGCCGTCCATCAGCGCCTTGACGCGCTTGATGTAGTACGGACCCCAGGTGTCTTCGATCGCCGTCAGCTGTACCTTGGGGCCGGCCTTGATCATGTCCGAGGACTGACCGAAAGCATAGACGCCGCGCTGTTCGGCGACCTGCATTGGTGCCGTGGTATCGGTATGCTGGGTCAGCACGTCGACGCCCTGGTCGATCAGCGCCTTCGCCGCATCGGCTTCCTTGCCCGGGTCGAACCAGGTGTTGATCCAGATGACCTTCATCTTGAAGTTCGGGTTGACCGACTTGGCGCCCTGCTCGAAGGCGTTGATGCCCATGACGACTTCCGGAACCGGGAAGGTCGCGATGTATCCGGCGATACCCTTCTTCGACATCTTGCCGGCGATCTGGCCGTTAATGTAGCGGCCTTCGTAGAAGCGCGAATTGTAGGTGGCAAGGTTGTCGGCAGTCTTGAATCCGGTCGCGTGTTCAAACTTGACCTTCGGGAACTTCTTGGCAACTGCAACCGTCGAATCCATGAAACCGAACGACGTCGTGAAGACGATCGAGCAATTCGAACGGGCCATGCGCTCGATGGCGCGCTCGGAGTCCGGGCCTTCGGCAACGTTTTCGAGGTAGGCGGTTTCGACTTTGCTGCCGAATTCCTTTTCGACCGCAAGGCGGCCCATGTCGTGGGCCTGCGACCAGCCGCCGTCGGTGTGGGAACCGACATAGACGAAGCAGACCTTGGTCTTGCCAGCCGCTTCGGCCGACGAGCCGAAACCGATGATCACGGCGGCGGTTGCTGCCAGTGCAATTGCAATTTTTTTCATAAGAACCCCTGTTGTTTGTAAAGTTGGCGAGAGCCCGTCTTCTGGCATTTTATCACCGGTCCGGCACGAAGGATTTGCCGAGCGATGCCGGCGTATTGATGAGAGTCATACGCCGATTTTGAGAAATGATGATAAGCACGATCACTGTCGCCGCATAGGGAAGCATCGACAGAAACTGGGCTGGAATGCCGATGCCGAACGCCTGTGCATGCAGCTGCAGGATCGTCACCGCCCCGAACAGGTAGCCGCCCGCCAATATGCGCCACGGACGCCAGGACGAGAACACCACGAGCGCCAGGGCGATCCAGCCACGGCCGCCGGACATGTTCTCCGTCCATTGCGGCGTATAGATCAGCGACAGCTGCGCGCCAGCCAGCCCGGCGCAGGCACCGCCGAACATCACGGCCAGATAGCGCGTCCTGATGACAGGAATGCCGAGGGCATGGGCCGATCCGTGGCTGTCGCCGATGGCTCGGAGTTTAAGCCCCGCCCGGCTGCGGAACAGGAACCAGTTGACGGCGATGACGAGCAAGATGGATACGTAAAAGACGATGTCCTGCTTGAACAGCACGGTGCCGATGTAGGGTATCTGCGACAGCAGCGGGATCTCGATCGGAAGCAGCCGGATGCCGGGAACGCTGACATAGGACTCGCCGATCATGCCGGAGGCGCCGAGCCCCATAATCGTCAGCGCCAGCCCCGTCGCCACCTGGTTTGCCACCAGCGTCAGGGTCAGGAAGCTGAACAGTAGCGAGAAAAATGCGCCGCCGGCAATCCCTGCCAGCAGGCCGATATAGGCGGAGCCGCTCAGTTGTGCTGCGGCGAAGGCGCTGACGGAGCCGATGACCACCATGCCCTCGACGCCGAGATTGAGGACGCCGGCCCGCTCCGTCACCAGTTCGCCGATGGCGGCAATGACGAGCGGAGTCGATGCGGTGATGATGGTCAGCAGGACGGCTTCGAAAAAGGTCATGATGCGGCTCCTGTCCGGGCCCGGATGCGCGACCAGACGATGCGCACCTTGTAGTAGATCAGCGTATCGCAGGAGAGCACGAAGAACAGCAGGAAGCCTTGGAAGACGCGCGTCACCTTGTCCGAAACACCGATCGACAACTGTGCCGCCTCGCCGCCGATGTAGGTGAGCGCCAGGACGAAGCCCGATGCAATGATGCCGAGCGGATTGAGCCTGCCGAGAAAGGCGACGATGATGGCCGTGAAGCCGTAGCTGGGCGAGATATCGGGCTGCAGATGGCCGATGGAGCCTGAAACTTCGGAGATCCCTGCAAGGCCCGCCAGCGCACCCGAGAGGATGAAGCTGAACCAAACCATCTTACGGGGCGAAAAGCCGGCAAACCGCCCTGCCCGTTCGGATTGGCCGAGTACCACGACCTCGAAGCCCTTCAGGGTAAAGCGCATCATGAACCAGATGAGCACCGCCGCAACGATGGCGAATATCAGTCCCCAATGGGCCGTGACGATATCGTCCCAGATCGGCGGCAGCACCTGGTCTGGCGTGAAGTCGCGCGTCCCGTAAAAGCCGTGCCCATCGGGATTGCGCCAGGGACCGCGCGTCAGCCAGTCGAGAAACAGCTGGGCGATATAGGTGAGCATCAGGCTGGTGAGAATTTCGTTGGTGTTGAAATGCGTCTTCAGCAGTGCCGGGATCGTCGCAAACAGGGCGCCGCCGAGCGCGCCCATGACCAGCATCAGCGGCAGGACCAGCGGCGACTGCCAGTCGTAGAAATAGACGGGGATCATCGAGCCAACGATGGCACCGACGCTGTACTGGCCTTCCGCGCCAATGTTCCAGTTGTTCGAGCGGTAGCAGACAGACAGGCCAACGGCGATCAGGATCAGCGGTGCGGCCTTCTTGGCAAGCTCGTTCAGCGACCAGGGATCGAACAGCGGTTCCACCAGCAAGGCATAGAGCGAACCGAGCGGATCCTTGCCGAGGAGCAGGAACATGATGCCCCCGGCAATCAGGGTGAGCAGCAGGGCCAGAAGCGGCGACAGCAGGCCGAACAGCCTGGAGACTTCGCCGCGCTTTTCGAGTTCAATGCGCATGGGCCGGCTCCGCCTCTGTCGACACGCCGTGGGTGCCACCCATCAACAGTCCGATCTTTTCACGTGTCATCTCGCCTGCCGGATAAGACGGGGACAGGTGCCCGTCCGATATGACGGCAATCTCGGTGGCAACCTCGAAGATTTCGTCGAGGTCCTGGCTGATGACCAGCACTGCCGAACCGGCCTTGGCAAGGTCGACCAGGGCCTGGCGGATACGGCTCGCAGCGCCGGCGTCGACGCCCCAGGTGGGCTGGTTGACAACCAGCACGTCCGGCTGGCGGTCGAGTTCGCGGCCGACGATGAATTTCTGCAAGTTGCCGCCGGAGAGCGAGCCGGCCATCGGGTCCTCACCGCTTTTGCGCACGTCCATGGCCGCGGAAATCCGCTTTGTCGCCAGCGTCACCGCAGCGCGGCGAATGATCTGCAACGCGCCTCCGCCGAGAAACGCCTTGCGGTCGGACTGGCTGCGGGCCAGCACCAGATTGTCGGAAAGGCTTAGGGTCGTGACGGCAGCGTGGCCGTGGCGCTCCTCGGGCACGAAACCGGCGCCAAGCAGGCGGCGGGCGGTTATGCCCCTTGTCCCCACCGGCTCGCCGCGGATGAAAATAAGGTCGTCGGAGACCACCGGGAACTCGCCGGAGATGACGTCGAAAAGTTCGCCCTGGCCGTTGCCGGCAACCCCGGCGATTGCAAGGATTTCGCCGGCGCGGACGCGGAGCGACACCTGGCTCAGCGAAATGGCGAACGGCGTGCGCGCGGGCACGGAAAGACCGGCAATCTCGAGCTGGATCTCGCCCTTTTCGCCGCGATCGCCGTGCTTGATGCTGGCAACGTCGCTGCCGACCATCATGCGCGCCAGCGAGCCGGTCGTCTCCTGCTTCGGATCGCAGGCGCCGGTGACGCGCCCGTGGCGCAGCACGGTGGCGCGGTCGCAGATACGCTGCACTTCTTCGAGGCGATGACTAATGTAAAGTACCGAGCGACCTTCCGCACGCAGCTTGAACAGCGTTTCGAACAGGCGATCGGCCTCCTGCGGTGTCAGCACGGAGGTCGGTTCATCGAGAATGATCAGTTTCGGATTCTGCAGCAGTGCCCGGACGATCTCGATCCTCTGGCGTTCGCCAACGGAGAGATCGGCAACGTGGGCATAGGGATCGAGCGGCAGTCCGTACGCCTCTGACAGGGCGGCGGCTTCCTCGGCGATCTTGGCAATCGGGATATTGTCGTCCAGCGAAAGCGCGATGTTCTCGGCCACCGTCAGCGCCTCGAACAGTGAGAAATGCTGGAATACCATGCCGATGCCGAGCCTGCGGGCGTCGCCGGGTGAAGGGATCGACACAGCGTTGCCCTGCCAGACGATATCGCCGTCGCTAGGCTCCAGGACGCCGAACAGCATCTTGACGAGAGTCGACTTGCCGGCGCCGTTTTCACCGAGCAGCGCGTGAATTTCGCCAGGCTGGATGTCGATATCTATTTCGTTGCAGGCAGCGAAACTGCCAAACAGTTTCGTCAGCTTTCGGACCGACAGTAACGCGCCGTTCGGCGACGCATCGGATGACGACACGGATTCCTCATTTTCCCTGCAGCCCTCGTCCTCTCAGGATCTTCTAGGCCTCAGCAGTCTCGTTCCACTCTGTTCTCATGCAACCGCAAGCACGGGCTACGGCGACGTCTGGTTGATATTGATACCGACTTTGTTGCTTTGCACAACAGCAAATAATGGGTCGAAGCTCATCCTGTGGATGAACTTCCCGTCAGCGACGACCGAGTGACGGGAAGAACTGCAGAACGGCACCGATGCAATAGAGATAGATGCCGCTCAGGATGAACAGGACGAGGGCCCACTGGGGCATCACGAAGTCCCTCAGCAACGAAAAGATGCCGAGCGCCGACCACAGCAGGAAAACGAAGAGATTGAGCGGTCGCAGCCGCTTGACGCGCACCGGATGAAGAAAATTGATCGGCAGGAATGTCAGCACGACCGAGAAACTGACGATGACCATGGCGGTCGTCGCTCCGGGCTGGATGACGAAAAGCGTGAATACCACCATGTTCCAGACGACGGGGAAGCCGGAGAAGAAATACTCTTCCGTCTTCATGCCGGTGTCGGCGTAGTAGATCGCGCTCGAGACGACGATCATGCCGGCGGCGGCAAAGGAAAGCGGCTCGCCGATCATGCCGCTCTCGTAAAGCGCAAAGGCCGGCAGCAGGACATAGGTCACATAGTCGATGATGTTGTCGAGCGTATCGCCCGACCAGTTCGGCAGGACCTCCTTGACGCGCACCTTTCTGGCGATGGGACCGTCTATCCCGTCCACCAGCAGTGCCAGCCCGAGCCACCAGAACATCACCACGAAACGATGCTCGGCCGCCGCCACGACGCCGAGGAACGCCTGGAACGAGCCGGAGGCTGTCAGGATGTGGACGGAGAACGCACGGATCTCCGCATAAGGCACCCGCCTGTACTTAAAGATTTTCATGCGTCCCCGTATCGCCACCCTATCAGCCCGTCCCGGCAGGCATGTTTTGCCCAATATGCATCCTTTGTTCAACGCTGCCAGCGCAAAAGCACAATTTATAACCGTTGTGCCCGCCGATTTTCGCTGCCTGCGCCATTTCATCCCATGGATTTCGCCGGTGCGAGAGACTACCTCTGATGCCTGAAACAACAGGACGGGACCTATGGAGCAGATGGATATCACGATTGTCGGCGGTGGCCCTGCTGGCATGATTGCCGCCATTGCGCTTGCCCGCGGTGGCAGGCAAGTTGCCTTCGTCGCGCCGGCGCCGGCTAAAACCGACCGGCGCACCACGGCTTTGATGGACCAGTCGATTCGCTTTCTCGAGAGGCTTGGCGTGTGGCAGGAGATTGCACCGTCCACCGCTGCCTTGACGACCATGCAGATCATCGACGGCACCACCCGCCTCCTGCGCTCGCCCACCGTTGCCTTCCATTCAGCCGAGATCGGCCTCGAGGCATTTGGGTACAACATGCCGAACTCGGTGCTGCTGGCCGCACTTGCCAAAGCTGTCAGTGAGGAACGCAACATTACGTCGATAGAGGCGACAGCTGCTGGCATCGACATCCGCGACGAGGGTGTCATCGTGACGCTCGACACCGGTGAGACCGTGCGATCCGATTTCGTCGTCGGCGCCGATGGTCGGAGTTCGATGGTGAGAGACGCTGCCGACATCTCGGTAAAGACCTGGTCCTACCCACAGTCCGCGATGGTGCTGAATTTCGAGCATTCCCTTCCCCATCGTAACGTCTCTACCGAATTCCACACCGAGAGCGGGCCATTCACGCAAGTGCCCCTTCCCGGCAACCGATCGAGCCTGGTCTGGGTCCAGAAGCCGGACGAGGCTGCGCGCAATGCAGCCAGGACGCCTGAAGATCTCAGCGTCCTCGTCGAGGAACGGATGCAGTCGCTGCTGGGCAAGGTGACGGTCGCGGATGGCGTGCAGGTGTGGCCACTTTCCGGGATGACCGCTGCGCATTTCGGCAAGGGTCGCGCGGCGCTGATCGGCGAGGCCGCCCATGTGTTCCCGCCCATCGGTGCGCAAGGCCTCAACCTCAGCCTGCGCGATATCATGGCGCTCACCGACATTCTTTGCGATAATCCGCAGGAGGCAGTTTCACCGCTTTCAGGCGATCGCTTCGACCGCAAGCGGCGTGCCGATATCCTCAGCCGGACAGCAAGCGTCGATTTGCTCAACCGTTCTCTTCTGTCGGATTTCCTGCCGGTCCAAATGCTTCGCGCAGCCGGATTGCACGTGCTCGCCTCGCTGACGCCACTGCGCAACATCGTCATGCGCGAAGGCATCGAGCCCGGTAAAGGTTTGCGCTTTATCCCCACGTTCCTAATGGAAAAGCTGCGCCGGCAGGCTTCCTGAGCGGATCAAATAGAGGATCGCCGACACCGTGACGATCGAGGCCGCCGTGCTGATAAGGATGGTCGCCGACGCACGCTCCTGCCAGACACCGTATTGCTGGCTCATTACGAAGACATTCGTGGCAGTCGGCAACGCGGCGAGCAGTACGGCGGAATAGATCCAGATTGGCTCTATGCCGCCGACGGCCTCCAGTGCCAGGTAGACGACAAGCGGGTGAAGAATGAGCTTGGCTGGCACGATGTAGCCGATCTCTGCCGGAATACGTCGCAGTGGCCGCAACGCAAGGGTGACACCCATCGCAAACAGGGCGCAAGGCGCTGCAGCCTGCGCGAGATAGTCGACGAACCGGCGGAACGCCAATGGCTGATCCACAGCGGTTGCGGCGGCGACAGATCCCAGCGCCGTGGACAGGATGAAGGGGTGAAACAAGACCTTTCGCGCGACGTCGAAAGCAAGACGCGACTTCGTCCTTTTGTCATTTCCATCGATTGCCATCAGCGCCGGCGCAACGATGAAATGCAACGCATTCTCCAGGCAGACGATCAATGCCACTGGCACTGCAGCCTTCTCGCCAAGCGCCAGCAGCGCCAGGGCCGGCCCCATATAGCCGATATTGCCATAGGCCCCGGCGAAGGCCTGCATCGTACTTTCCGGCAGCGAGTTTCGTCGCACGAACCGCCCGACCAGCAGCAGCAGGACAAAGATGGAATAGGTCGCAGCCAGATCGGTGCCGATGAAGCCGAGGCGCGTCAATTGCTCGATCGGCGTCTGCGACACCAATTTGAAGAAAAGCGCAGGCAGCGCGGCGTAGACGATAAAGGTGTTGAGCCAGCCAAGAGCCTCGGCCGGTTGCTTCGTGATGCGCGCCGCGACGGCACCGATCAGGATCAGGCCGAAAAACGGTAGGAGCAGACCGACAATGTCAGCCATCAGGCATTTCCGATTCGAAAAGCAGGAGAATATTAGTTCGCCTTGCTACCCGATTTGCATGAGGATGGGAAAGGTCTGCTGGAACCAGATCGCGGCTTGACTGACGAAGCCGAAAATGAAGGCCAGCCCGGTCAGCACCAGGAACGCCCCCATCACCTTTTCGACCAGACCGAGATGGCGGCGGAAGCGTGCCAGAAAGCCCATGAAGGCGCCCGAAAATCCGGCGGCAATCCAAAACGGCACGGCAAGGCCCAGCGAATAGACGGCCAACAGCCCTGCTCCGGCACCGACGGTTTCACGCGAGGCGGCAACTCCGAGGATGGCGCCAAGCACCGGGCCGATACACGGCGTCCAGCCGAAGGCAAAGGCCAGACCCATGATATAGGCGCCGGTCCAGGTCGCAGGCTTGCCGCCACCCTGGAACCGCGCCTCCCGCGACAGCAGGCCGAACCGCAAGATGCCGAGGAAATTCAGCCCCATGACGATGATGATGAAGCCGCCGACCTGTGCCAGCAGATCGAGATGCTGGCGCAACATAAGGCCGATAGTCGAGGCCCCGGCCCCGAGCGCCACGAAGACGGTGGAAAAACCCAGCGTGAAGAACAGCGCCGAAAGCAGCACGCCGCCGCGCACCTGCGATCGATCCGTGACCACTGCGTTACCGCCACGAAACTGCTCCACCGAGATACCCGCCATGTAGCAGAGGTAAGGCGGCACCAGCGGCAGGACGCAAGGCGACAGGAAGGACAACGCACCGGCCAGCAGAGCACTGAGCAG
This sequence comes from Rhizobium sp. B21/90, assembly GCF_019355815.1. Taxonomy (NCBI): domain Bacteria; kingdom Pseudomonadati; phylum Pseudomonadota; class Alphaproteobacteria; order Hyphomicrobiales; family Rhizobiaceae; genus Rhizobium; species Rhizobium sp. B21/90. The sequence continues at coordinate 2,336,961 of NZ_CP072162.1, forward strand.
CGAAATATCGGCAATCGACACGAAACACTCCAGATCCAGCGAGATCGCCTACCTATCGCCGGCATTCCGCCAAAGCCAATCACCTTTTGAGGAAGGCAGAAGAAAACCGGTTTGTGCGACGAAAAAGCACGATTTTCCGGGTTGACCGCATCGGGACGTCTGCCTATGTTCCGCGCACTTCAGGCAGGGTCGGTTCAGAGACCCAAGGCCAACGGTGGGGCGGGTAGCTCAGCTGGTAGAGCATTCGACTTTTAATCGAATGGTCATGGGTTCGAGTCCCATCCCGCCCACCACTTCAACAATTGTCCGACCCGAGATAAAGCAAATCGCTTGACCGCCGAGGCAGGTGAAGAAGCGATCTCCCGATCCAAATTGATCACCTCAATATCGATTGCCAAGTCAACCAAACAAAGCGTTGACCGCATCGGCGTTTGCGCTGCAGCAAATATCTTCGGCTACCGAGTTGAATCGGCGCATTTAATTCACGCCGCTCGTGGAACAAATCTGCGTGAAGTGCATTTTACGTGGGATTTTACTTAACCGGAGAGAATATTATGCAAGACGCACAAATTGGTTGGATCGCAGCAATTGTTATCGGTGGCCTCGCAGGCTGGCTGGCCGAAATGTTCATGAAGAGCAATACCGGCATCATCATGAACATCATTCTCGGTATCGTCGGCGCTATCGTCGCCAACTTTATCCTCGGCGCACTTCACATCAGCCTCGGCACGGGCTGGATTGCATACTTGATCGCCGGCTTCATCGGCGCTTGCATCCTGATCGCCGTCGGACGTCTTATTCGCCGCTAACCTGACGCACTTCGTTTTGTGGGGAGAACGAAATGACGGAAATATCGATCGCTTCAACCAATCGCAAAGTCAGCCGGGGTCGTCCTTACAGCGTCGCCGAGTTTGCGGAAAAGTACAGTCTCGAAGCAGAAGAGGCTGAGCGCCTCTTCACGAAGTTCGGTCCTTCTTCGACAGAACTGGACCTGCTCATGGCGGCCAAGAGACGGCCGCCGGCTACCGATACGACGGTAGATCGCTAAGGGATTGAACGTATAACGTTTTGCGTCCTAGAAAGGGCCGTGTGTTCGTCGCACGGCCCTTTTGCTGTGCGGTTAGACCACGATCACCCGACGAATGCCCGTTCGATGACGAACTCGCCCGGCTTGTTGTTGGCGCCTTCGTCGAGACCGGCCTTCTCCAGGATTTCCTTCGTCTCTTTCAGCATCTCTGAAGACCCGCAAATCATTCCGCGGTCGATTGCGGGATCGATGGACGGGACGCCAAGATCGGTGAACAGCTTGCCGGAGGAGATGAGATCCGTGATCCGGCCGCGATACTCGAAATCCTCGCGTGTAACAGTCGCGTAGTGGCGAAGCTTCGACCCGACGATCTCGCTCAGCAACTCGTCGTGCTGAATCTCGTGGACGAGATCGAATCCATATTTCAGCTCGGAGATTTCGCGGCAGGTGTGCGTCAGGATGACTTCGTCGAACTTCTCGTAGGTCTCTGGATCGCGGATAAGGCTGGCGAACGGCGCGATGCCGGTACCGGTGGAAAACATATAGAGGCGTTTTCCGGGGGTGAGCGCATCAAGCACCAGCGTACCCGTGGGCTTCTTGCGCATGAGCACCTGATCGCCAGGCTTGATGCCCTGCAGGTGCGACGTCAGGGGACCGTCCAGTACCTTGATGGAGAAGAATTCGAGTTCGTCGGCCCAGGCCGGGCTGGCGATCGAATAGGCCCGGTAAATCGGCTTGCCGTCGACCATCAGACCGATCATCGCGAACTCGCCGGAGCGAAAACGAAAACCCTGCGGCCTCGTCATGGTGAAACGGAAAAGGCGATCGGTATAGTGGGTGACACTCAAAACCGTCTCGGCGAAAACGCCGGCGGGTACGGTCGATGCAAAATCATCTGTCGTCGTGGGGGCGTTCATGCGATTTCAGATCCCATAATGCGTGTGCGACTTCTATCGATCGCAGGCTGATATTCCACAATGCCCGCAATTTGAAGGCATGCCGTTCCGCAATGCAGCGAGGAACGGAAATATGCACCTACTTGTCAAGTTTCAAGCCTGCAGGACACCGCCATGCGGTGAAGCGACAACCAATATCAGGCCGTCTTCGGCGAGATCCGGCGCCAGCTGTAACCCTGCCCTGCCTCTGCCGGCTGGGCCGTCGGCTGGTAGTGGTACTGGATCCCGGGCAGCCTGTTTTCCGAGAGGCGCTTCAAGGCCGTCGCATTGGTCACGGAAAAGCTGTCGAAACCGCAGCGCAGCATCAGCGGCACCTGGTCGATCAGCACGTCTCCCATGGCGCGAACCTCGCCGGCGTAGCCCAGTCGCTGGCGAAGCAGCGAGGCCTGACTGAAGCCACGGCCATCGTTGAACGCCGGAAACGATACCGCGACGATGGCCAGACGATCGAGATAGGGCTCCAGCCGCATGACGTCGTCGGCAGGCTTCAGCAGCACACCGAGACCGACGTCATTGCTTTCCTCGGCCCGTGCCACCAACGTGTCGATGTCGAGCAGCCGGGTCTGGCTTTCCGTCGCTTGGACTTCTTCGGTTTCGGCGACCCAAGGATCGGTGTCGACAAAACCGGTCTCTCTCCAGATACGTGTCATGGTCATCCCCTATGCCGCTTCCGCTGCCGAGCCGTAGAGCGCATCCTTGAAGGGCTGCGGTCCGACGCGCCTGTAGGCGGCGAGGAAAATCTCGGATGGATCCAGCCTCAGGCCGAGATAGGTGTTGACCAGCGTCTCGATGGCGTCGGTCACCTTGTCCGGATCGAAACCGCGACCGATGATTTCTCCGATGGATGTGTTTTCGTCGCCGGAGCCGCCGAGCGTGATCTGGTAAAGCTCCGCGCCCTTTTTCTCGACGCCGAGCAGTCCGATGTGACCGACATGATGATGGCCGCAGGCGTTGATGCAGCCGGAAATCTTGATCTTCAATTCACCGATTTCCGCCTGACGCTCGAACGAGCCGAAGCGCGTCGAAATCTCCTGCGCCAGCGGGATGGAGCGGGCATTTGCCAGCGCGCAATAGTCCAGCCCGGGACAGGCAATGATATCGGTGATCAGACCGGCATTCGCTGTCTCGAGACCGGTGCCCTGCAGTCGGCGATAGACCGATTCCAGATCGGCCAGCGCCACGTGCGGCAGGATCAGGTTCTGCTCATGGCTGACGCGGATCTCGTCGAAGGCGAATTCCTCGGCGATGTCGGCGACGATTTCCATCTGCGCATCGGTCGCATCGCCCGGTATGCCGCCGATCGGCTTCAGGGAGATCGTCACCATGCCATAGTCGGGGTTCTTGTGCGGCTGGACGTTCTGCTGGACCCAGCGGGCAAAATCTGGATCGGCCTTCTTCCAGCGCGCCAGGCTTTCCCAGCCTTCGGGACGCTCCGGCATGTCAGGCAGTGCGAAATAGGATGTTATTGCCTGGACGTCGGCCTCCGGAAGTCTCAGTTCCGTGTCCTTCAGCTGCGCGAACTCGACCTCCACCTGGCGGGCGAGCTCCTCGGCACCGGTCTCGTGCACCAGGATCTTGATGCGCGCCTTGTACTTGTTGTCGCGGCGGCCGTGCAGATTGTACACGCGCATGATGGCCGTCGTGTAGGACAGCAGGTCCTCTTCCGGCAGGAATTCGCGGATCAGCTTGGCGATCATCGGCGTGCGGCCCTGGCCACCGCCGACATAGACGGCAAAACCGATCTCACCCTTTTCGTTCTTCTTCAGGTGCAGGCCGATGTCGTGCACCTGGATAGCGGCACGGTCGCGCTCGGCGCCGGTGACGGCAATCTTGAACTTGCGGGGCAGCAGCGAGAATTCGGGATGAACCGAAGACCACTGGCGCAGGATTTCGGCATAGGGGCGCGGATCGGCAACTTCGTCGGCCGCGGCACCGGCAAAATGGTCTGCGGTGACGTTGCGAATACAGTTGCCAGATGTCTGGATGGCATGCATCTCGACCTTCGACAGGTCGTCGAGAACCGCCGGCATGTCGGAAAGCTTCGGCCAGTTGAACTGCAGGTTCTGGCGCGTGGTAAAGTGGCCGTAACCGCGGTCATAGGTGCGCGCCACATGCGCCAGCATACGCATCTGCTTGGAGCTAAGCGTGCCGTAGGGAATGGCGATGCGCAGCATGTACGCGTGGAGCTGCAGATATACGCCGTTCATCAGGCGCAGCGGCTTGAAGGCATCCTCGGACAGTTCGCCGGAGAGCCGGCGCTCGACCTGATCGCGAAACTGGGCGACGCGTTCGGCGACAAAGGCATGGTCAAATTCGTCGTAGCGATACATCGTCTTCCTCAGGCATCAATGAATTTGGGATCGGCGACCGGATAGCCCGGTGCGTATTCCATGGTCGGGCCCTCGGCGCGGATGCGCTCGCGAAGACGCAACGGCCACAGGACACCGTCCGTTTCTTGAACGTCGATGAGATTGACGTCAACGACCTTGTTATCCGCATAGGACTGTTTGCCAATCGCCTCGAGGGCAGCCACAGCCTCGGCATGGCGCGCGACAAGCGCTTCCTGCAAAGACGTGGCCCACTGGCCGTTGGCGTCAAGCCAGACGGAAATGCCGTCCGTCAGGCGGTTAGCGGTCAGGACCTTGTCTGCCATCTCAGTTCCTTGCACGTTCTTGAGCCACGGACTGCTGGTGCACCAGCGGCTCGGAGTGATCGAAATTGGCGCCCGCCACGGCTTCGCCGATGATGACCATGACCGGACCGGTGAGTTCATCGCGGAACTCCAGATCCGGAAGATCCTTCAGCGTGCCGTGCAACAGGCGGCGATCGGCACGGCTGGCGTTCTCGATGACAGCGACCGTCGTCTCCGCCGGAAGTCCGGCCTCCATCAGCCGGCCGGCGACCGAGGCGGCCACAGTACGTCCCATGTAGACGGCGATGGTGGCGCCCGATATCGCCAGGCTTGCCCAATCCGGCAAGGCGTCGCCGGTAAGGTCGTGGCCTGTCGTGAAAACCAGCGACGAGGCGACGCCGCGCAATGTCAGCGGCAGCTGGAAATCCGCGGCCGCAGCCAGGGCAGAGGTTATGCCGGGAACAATTTCATAGGATATGCCAGCTGCCCGAAGTGCGGCCATTTCCTCGGCAGCACGCCCGTAGATCAGCGGATCGCCCGATTTCAGGCGCACGACCCGCTTGCCATCGCGACCGAGCTGTACCAGCAGGTCGTTGATTTCGGCTTGCGACTTTGAATGGCAGCCCTTGCGCTTGCCCACCGACAGGCGCTCTGCATCGCGGCGGCCCATGTCGACGATCGCCTGCGGCACAAGCGCATCATAGACCAGCACATCGGCTTCCATCATCACCCGCTGGGCGCGCAGCGTCAGCAAGTCTTCGGCACCGGGTCCTGCGCCAACCAGCCAGACGTGCCCCTCGGCGCGCCCGGATTGTGCGAGCAGCCCGTCTGCAACATGCTGTGCCTGCGTGACATCGCCGGTGGCCATGGCATCGGCGACGCCGCCTGAGAAGAAGCGCCTCCAGAAGATGCGGCGTGCCACACCCTTCGGTATGCGTTCCTCCACAGCCTTGCGATAGCTGATTGCCAGTTGCGCGAGCCGGCCGAGAGATGGAGAGAGCAATTGATCGACCTGGGCACGGACCATCTGCGCCAGCACCGGACCCGCCCCTTCCGTGCCTATGGCAACGGCAAGCGGAGCGCGATTGACGATGGCAGGCGTATAGAAGTCGCATTGATCCGGTTGGTCGACGGCGTTGACCACAATTCTTGCCGCGCGCGCGGCTTCCGCGATGCGCCGGTCGAGTGCGCCGTCGCCGGTTGCCGCAAAGACGAGCACGGCCCCCTCCATCAATTCTGGCGCAAAGGGCTTCCGATGGGTTTCGATGCCGTTCGATTCGAGAAAGGCGGCGTAGTCATCTGCAGGATCGTCGGCATAGGCGACGATCTTGGCACGGGTGTTCGATAGAAGCCTCGCCTTGGCGAAAGCCTCGTCACCGTTGCCGAATACGGCTGCAATCCGTCCTTCCACGCGCATGAAAGCCGGAAACACTGAAAGCTGCTTATTCCAGGAAAGCATTATCAATCCACTTCGAGAGTGCCCGAATATGGCTCTTGTCAGCGGGAAATTGAAGAAACAGAAATTCCAATAGCGGAAGCCCTGCGTATTCTTTTACCAGACAATCACCGCCTTGGAGTAAAACTCACCGGCCGTCTTGACCAGATCGGCGATTTTTATTCTCTGTGACAAAGAATGTCCATTCGCCATTTTCGCTTTCATCCGGGGGTTTTGTGCGGCTAAGGTCAGGAAACCTCGTCCAAGGAGATCCCCGCGTGCCATCCAATATCGTCGCCCGTCTCCTCGATGTCATCGAGCAGAGCATCCTTCCCCTGACGGAAAAAGGCGTTGCCGACGGCAACAAGGTCTTTGGCGCGGCCATCCTGCGCAAGTCTGACCTCTCGCTCGTCGTTGCCGCCACCAACAACGAGATGGAAAACCCGCTCTGGCACGGAGAAGTTCACACGCTGAAGCGGTTCTACGAGATGGGCGAAACGCCCGATACCAAGGAGCTGATCTTCCTGTCGACTCACGAACCCTGCAGCATGTGCATGTCGGCAATCACCTGGGCGGGGTTCGACAATTTCTACTATTTCTTCAGCCACGAGGACTCGCGCGATGCCTTCGCCATACCCCACGACCTGAAGATCCTGAGCGAAGTTTTCGGTCTCGAGCCCGGCGGTTACCGCAAGCAGAACGCCTTCTGGAATTCCTTTGCCATCGCCGACCTCGTCGCCATCGAACCGGAGCCAGTCAAGGCGGCGCTCGAGGCACAGACAGCGCGGATCAAAGCCGTCTACGATCAACTTTCGGACAGCTATCAGGCGACGAAAGACGACAACGCCATCCCCCTCAACTGACGATCGAAAAGTGACCGAGAAATCGTGATGGAAGCTTCCAAGGACATTTCGCGCCTGATCGAGATCATGGCAGCACTGCGCGATCCGCAAACCGGCTGCCCCTGGGATATCGTCCAGACGTTCGAAAGCATCAAACCATATACAATCGAAGAGGCTTACGAAGTTTCGGACGCTATCGAGCGCAACGACATGGACGATCTCTGTGACGAGCTCGGCGACCTCCTGCTGCAGGTTGTGTTTCACGCCCGCATGGCGGAAGAAGCCGGGGAGTTTTCATTCGGCGACGTGGTTGAGGCCATTACGGCCAAGATGGTGCGGCGCCATCCGCATGTCTTTGCCGTGTCCGACGCATCCACGCCCGGCGCCGTAAAGCTGCAGTGGGATCAGATCAAGACTGAGGAAAAGCGGCTCCGGGCAGAACGGCGCGCCAAGCGCGGATCGAAGGCCGATCCGGACGCCGGCTATCTCGGTTCAGTGCAGCGCAGCTTTCCGGCACTGACGGAAGCCCTCAAGCTGCAGGAGCGCTCCGCCAAGGTCGGCTTCGACTGGTCCACGGCAGAACCTATCCTCGACAAGATCGAGGAGGAAATTGCTGAATTGCGCGAGGCGCTAAGAGAGGGCGACCGGGCCAAGGTCCGCGACGAGCTCGGCGATCTCATCTTTGCCGTCGTCAATGTCGGTCGGCATGTCGATGCCGATCCGGAGCAGGCGCTGCGCGGCACCAACGCCAAATTCCGCCGCCGCTTCGGCCATATCGAGCGCACGCTTCAGGCAGAAGGCGAAACGCTGGAAGCAGCGACACTGGAGAGAATGGAAGAACTCTGGGAAGCGGCGAAGGCAATCGAGCGGCAGCTGACTTGAGCTGCCGTCCCGAATAGTTCACCAGTCGGCGTTTTGCGCCTTCTGGCCGTTGCCCATGCGCCGTTCCAGTTCGGCGGTTTCGGCTTCCGAAAGTCGGACGTCGAGCGACACCGTGCCGTCCTCGTGATCTTCGCGACCATCGACGATGCCGTGGCTGTAGAGCCAGGGCAGAAGGGCCAGCTTGTCGAGAGGCAGCGTGATCGTTGCCTCGACCAGCACGCCCGAGAGCCGGCCGCTGATTTCGTCCATCAGCGTGTCCACACCCTCGCCGGTGATTGCCGATACGGCGATGACGTTTTTCGCCGTCGAGGCCTTCTGCATCATCGCGTCATGGGCTTCGGGCTCGAGCCGGTCGATCTTGTTCCAGACCTCGATGATACGCTTTTCGCCCTCGGCCTCGTCGATGCCGAGGTCGGCCAGGATGCGCATGACGTCGACGCTCTGGGCAGCATTGTCCTCATCCGCCATGTCGCGCACGTGCAGGATCAGGTCTGCCTCGAGCACCTCTTCCAGCGTGGCGCGGAAGGCTGCCACGAGATGGGTGGGCAGGTCGGAGATGAAGCCGACGGTGTCGGACATGATGACGGTGCGGCCCTGCGGCAGCTTCATGCGGCGCAAAGTCGGGTCAAGCGTCGCAAACAGCATATCCTCAGCCAGCACGCCGGCGCCGGTGATGCGGTTGAACAGCGTCGACTTGCCGGCATTGGTATAGCCAACCAGTGCCACGATCGGATGCGGCACCTTGCGGCGCTTTGCTCTGTGCAGCTGGCGCGTCCGCACCACCTGCTCGAGTTCTTTCTCGAGCTTGATGATCCGGTCCTGCAACTGCCGACGGTCGGCCTCGATCTGGGTTTCACCCGGACCGCCCATGAAGCCCGCGCCGCCGCGCTGCCGTTCAAGGTGGGTCCAGCTGCGGACCAGGCGGCCTTTCTGGTAATTGAGATGGGCAAGATCGACCTGCAGCGTACCTTCCTTGGTGGAGGCGCGGCGGCCGAAGATTTCCAGGATCAGGCCCGTCCGGTCGATGACCTTGGCGCCCCATTCCTTCTCGAGATTGCGCTGCTGCACCGGCGTCAGCGGATGGTCGACGATGACCAGGCCCGCATTGAACTCGTCAAGCAGCGCGCCGATCTCCTCGATCTTGCCGCTGCCGAGCAACGTCCCGGGACGGGGTTCGTTTACGGGGACGATGGCGCCGTACATGACTTCGAGGTCGATGGCATGGGCCAGACCCCTGCCTTCCTCCAGCCGGCTTTCCGGCGTCCGTGTCGTGGTAACGGTGCCATCGGGTTTGGAAGCCCTGCCGCGCGCCTGCTTCAGAACAGGAACGATGACGACGGCCCGCATGTCATCCCTGTGCTTTTCCGCTTCCGGGATGATGCTGTCATTTTTGGTATCGCGTGTTGTGATGTCAGAAATCCTATCGGGGATGCAGTCAGGAAGCGGCTTCTTCGCTTTCGAACATCTGCATGGGCTGGCCTGGCATAATCGTAGAGATAGCGTGCTTGTAGACAAGCTGAGAATGGCCGTCACGACGCAACAGGACGCAGAAATTGTCGAAGGACGTAACAACGCCCGTGAGTTTTACACCGTTAATCAAAAAAATCGTCAGTGAAATCTTTTGCTTGCGAACCGTATTGAGAAATAAGTCCTGCAAATTCTGAGAACGTTCCGCCATGGCGCCGCTTCTTTCTTTCTTGCCGACCATTTCGGCCGGTGCAATATCATCATAGACTATGGGATGCGGCAGGAGATACCCTCGCCTCTCCTCCAGCAAATCTTGGTATCAAATCGCAGTCTTTTCCGCAATGTCGAAAAGGCTATGCCGGAATTTCGGCCAATGTCACCTCCCTAACCGCTGGCAATTGCTTATATATCCCGCCAGAGACCGATAAAAAGACATCTCTCCCTCGAAGCATGTGGCCCAGCCGGCTACCGTCTGCCTGCCCGGCGACTCACACGCCCAGCGACTTCAGCTTGCGATGCAGCGCCGATCGCTCCATGCCGACGAACTCGGCAGTCCGCGAGATGTTGCCGCCAAAACGGTTGATCTGGGCGATCAGGTAATCGCGTTCGAACATTTCGCGGGCCTCGCGCAGTGGCAACGTCATGATGTGATAGTCGTTCTGCGCCGACACCTTCGGCAGCATATCGCCCAGATCGGTCGGCAGCATCTCGGCGGTGATCGGTGTGTCCGGTCCGTCGGTGCGGGCGAGAATCATCAGCCGCTCGATGTTGTTGCGCAGCTGGCGAATATTGCCTGGCCAGTCATGAGCCTGCAGCACTGCCATGGCGTCGTCGCCGATGCGGCGCTGGCGGATGCCGGCCTGCTCGGAGATCTGCCGCATCAGCTGGTCTACCAGGAACGGAATGTCCTCGCGACGCTCGGCAAGCGCCGGAACGCGGACGGGCACCACGGCCAGCCGGTGATAGAGGTCCTCGCGGAACAGGTTTTCGGCGATCCGGCTTTCGAGATTATAGGCCGTCGACGAAATGATACGGACATCGACCTTGACGCGCTTGGAGCCGCCGACGCGCTCGAACTGCTGATCGACCAGAACCCGGAGGATCTTGTTCTGCGTCTCGCGCGGCATTTCTCCGACTTCGTCCAGATAGAGCATGCCGCGATGGGCTTCCTCGAGGGCGCCGATCTTGCGCGCCTGCCCGGGCGAACCTTCGGTGCCGAACAGCGCCACTTCCATCCGGTCCGGGGTAATATTGGCCGCGTTGAGGGCGACGAACGGGCCGTTGGCACGGGTCGATTTCTTGTGCACCATGCGCGCGACAAGTTCCTTGCCGGAGCCGGACGGGCCGAAGATCATGACGCGGCTGTTGGTCGGCGCCACCTTGTCGATGGTCTGGCGCAACTGCGACACAGCGACCGAAGTACCGATCAGCTCGATCGTGTCGCCTGTGCGCCGCTTCAGGTCGACCACTTCCTTCTTGAGCTTGGAGTTTTCGAGCGCCCGCTCGGCGATCAGGATAAGACGGTCGGCCTTGAAGGGCTTCTCGATAAAGTCGAAGGCACCGCGCTTGATGGCGGAAACGGCTGTCTCGACGTTGCCGTGACCAGAGATCATCACCACCGGCAGATCCGGGTGACGTATCTTGATCTCGTCCAGCAGCGCCAGCCCGTCGAGCTTGCTGCCCTGCATCCAGATATCGAGAAATATCAGCCGCGGCACGCGTTCGGCAATGGTCGCAAGCGCACTGTCGCTGTCATGCGCCGTTCGGGTCTCGTGGCCCTCGTCGGAGAGAATACCGGAGACAATCTCGCGAATGTCTTCCTCGTCGTCCACCACCAGAATATCAGATGCCATAAGCTGCTTCCTTGTCGTTTGCCTCGGGAGCAATGGTCGCCAGTTCGCGGCGTGGCAGATGCACGCGGATCATGGCTCCCCTTCCCTGGTCGAATTCGGCGGGAGCATCGTGCAGTTCGAGCTGCCCGCCATGGTCTTCTATAATCTTCTTGACGATTGCCAGGCCGAGGCCCGTGCCCTTTTCCCGCATCGTCATATAGGGCTCAAGGATGCTGTGGCGGTTTTCCACCGGCAGGCCGCGGCCGTTGTCGATGACATCGACGGTGAAGCGGTCGCGCTCCCGATCCAGCGACGCCCTGACGAGGATGGTCGGCTCGCCCCGTTCTTCCCCGGCCCCAACCGCATCGATCGCCTCGACGGCATTCTTGATGATATTGCCGAACGCCTGTCCGAGCATCCGGGTATCGAACATGCCGACCAGCGGCTCGCTGCCGAGTTCGCGTTTGAACTTGACATGGTTGTTGCCCATTTCCCGCAGGAAGGCTGCATCGCGGATGATGCTGCGCAGGTCCGTGGGCTCCATGGTAGGCTTCGGCATGCGGGCAAAGGAGGAGAATTCGTCGACCATACGTCCGATGTCGCCGACCTGGCGAATGATCGTATCTGTGCACTGGTCGAACACCGCCCGGTCGTTCTCGTCGATCTGCTTGCCGTAGCGCCGGCGGATACGCTCGGCGGAAAGCTGGATCGGCGTCAGCGGGTTCTTGATCTCGTGGGCAATGCGGCGGGCGACATCCGCCCAAGCCGTCGATCGCTGGGCGATGACGAGGTCGGTGATGTCATCGAGCGTGATGACATAGGACTCCTTCATGTCGCGCGTTTCCTCGCGCGTCACCTGGACGCTCAACGTGCGGACGGTTCCACCGCGCACCAGGCTGATCTGCTTGCGGAAGTCATTGCGATGGCGAGCGGTCGCTTCCGTCACGACCTGATCGACCTCGGGGGCAATCTCGGCAAGGCTCTTGCCCAGCAGTTCGTTGCTCGAAAGCGTCAGCAGCACTTCTGCGGAAAGGTTGACGATGGTAATGCGGCGATCGTGCTCGACGCCGATGACGGCTGCGGTAACGCCCGACAGCACGGCCTCGATAAAGCGGCGACGGTCGTCGACCTCGTCCTTTGCCTCGAGGATCTCGTCACGCTGGGTGCGGATCTCGGAAATCATCTTGTTGAACGTCCGCGACAGGCTGCCGACGTCGCCATCGGCGGCGCGCACCGGCACGAGCACGTTCATGTTGCCGGAGGCGACGTTGTCGGCGGCGCTGATCAGCAGCCGTATCGGCCGGACGATACGGTCGGCGACCGCGATTGCTGTCCAGATTGCCGCCAGCAGGACGATCAGGGCAAAGCCGATATAGAGGACCGCAAAGGCAATCTGGAGGGACATGCGGCCCTCTTCCATGCCTTTGTATTCGGCCGTATTTTCCTCGACCATGCGCATGGCATTCATCACGCGCGGATCGACGGCGCGAACGGTGTAGAGGAACGCGCCCGGAATTTCGTCCAGTTTGATGATGGCACCGACGAGGTTGGTTACACCCGGGGGGATGAGTGTCGGCTGTCCGCCGGCCGATGCTTCCAGCGCATCCTTGGGAATGGCCGGCAGCGGCCGCTCCGTCTTGATGTCTGCCTGGACGATGGCCGAACCGTCGCCACGGACGAGGAAGGCGCCCAGGAGACCGCGCCCTTTGGCCTGACGGGTCATCAGGTCGGCAAAACCCGTCCTGTCCAGGCTGTAGAGCGTGTGGTTGCGCTCGAGGTCGTTGCCCATCGACGCGGTCTGCCCCTGCAGGTAGCTAGCATTTTCCATGAGATAAGCCTGCGCAACGTTCTGCGACGAGCGGATGATCTGCTGGGTTCGTAACGCGAACCAACGATCAAGGCCGACATTCAGCGTCAAGCTGGCAAATATCGCCACGAGGATGGCGGGCGTTATGGCGACGATGGAGAATAGCACGACGATGCGGATATGCAGGCGGGCTGCGGCACGACCACGGCTGCGCGCCTTGAAAAGCCGGAAGACCTCGCGACCGATCAGGATGATCAGCGCCGCGACGAAAAGCGAATTGACGATAACGGAGGCGACGACGACATGGGAGGTGGGCGGAACGGGTGTCAGGCCGAGCAATATGAAAAGCGTCACGCCGGCGCAGAGCAAGGCTCCGCCTGCCAGTATCAGGCCGGGCAAGGCGAAGCTCGCACGGCGGTCGGTGACCTTGACGATCGCCTGGCCGCTGGCAGACGGCGCTACAGCGTCCTCGTTCATACATTCGTCTCCCGGCACCGGCGCTGGGAAGCGCTTGGCCCACTGGATAAACCGGGTTTGCAGGACACAGCATTCGGCAATCTGCGACCAGGAGGGTAACCCACCCGTCACAACGTCGAGTTCGCCAAGAGTCGGCACACTGTGAGTGCATCAACCTTCAGACAGCTTCGATGCATTGCGATTGTCGCAAGACCGCCTCGGAAAATCCTCCACCGGCTGCGTGACCTTTAAGCAACGCATTGTGGCGAAAATGCAACGGTTGCGAGGCGGTTGTCAAGCCGTGCGCGAACTGCGGTACACGGAGACGCCCAGTTCCCGGATCTTCTTGCGCAAAGTATTGCGGTTGAGACCAAGGAGATCGGCCGCCTTGATCTGGTTACCCCGTGTGGCCGTCAGCGCGGCCAGAATCAGCGGATATTCGAGCTCCGTGAGAACGCGATCGTAAAGGCCGGGCGGTGGCAGGTTATCGCCGAAGCTGGTGAAATAGGCGCGCATGTTTTCTTCCACCGCCTGGGCGATGGTCATCGTTCCCGTGCGTACCGGGCCCTTGTCGATCGGGCTGTCGGCGACATCGGCGCGGAGTTCCGAATCGATGATCTCGCGGGTGATGACTTCCTGCGGGTAGAGCGCCATCAGGCGTCGTATGAGGTTTTCCAGCTCGCGGACGTTGCCGGGCCACGGATAGGCTTTCATCAGCTCCAGCGCTTCGGTGTCGAATCGCTTGGTACCGAGACCTTCTTTTTCGGCCTGCTGGATGAAATGACGGACCAGATCGGGGATGTCCTCGGCGCGGTCGCGCAGCGGCGGCAGGCGCAGCGGCACGACGTTGAGGCGGTAATACAGGTCTTCGCGGAAAACGCCCTGGTTGATCGCCTGCTTCAGATCCTTGTTGGTGGCCGCGACAATGCGAACATCGGTGCGGATCGGCGTACGACCACCGACTGTGGTGTACTCGCCCTGCTGCAGAACGCGCAGCAATCGGGTCTGGGCATCCATCGGCATGTCGCCGATTTCGTCCAGGAACAGCGTGCCGCCTTCGGCCTGCTCGAAACGACCTGTCGAGCGATTCTGTGCGCCGGTGAAGGCTCCCTTTTCATGGCCGAACAGTTCCGATTCGATCAGGTCCCGCGGAATAGCCGCCATGTTGATGGCGACGAAGGGACCGTTTCGGCGCTTGCCGTAGTCGTGTAACGCGCGGGCCACGAGTTCCTTGCCGGTGCCCGATTCGCCGGTGATCATCAGCGTCAGGTCGGTCTGCATCAGGCGGGCGAGCACCCGGTAGATTTCCTGCATCGCCGCCGAACGGCCGACGAGTGGCATTCCGTCCTGCATGTCGTCCTCGATCTTCATCGGGCGACGCTTCGGCTCGGCGAGCGCGCGGCCGATGATGGCGATCAGTTCGGTAAGGTCGAAAGGCTTCGGCAGGTAGTCGTAGGCCCCCTTCTCCGAGGCCTTGATCGCCGTCATGAACGTATTCTGGGCGCTCATCACCAGAACAGGCAGCTCAGGCCTTGCCTTCTTAATGCGCGGCAGCAGGTCGAAGGCGTTCTCGTCGGGCATCACCACGTCGGTGACCACAAGATCGCCCTCGCCGGCGGAAATCCAGCGCCAGAGCGTGGCGGCATTGGACGTGATGCGCACATCGTACCCTGCCCGGCTGAGGGCCTGGTTGAGAACTGTGCGAATGGCCGCATCGTCGTCAGCGACAAGTATCGTAGCAGTCATCTGGAAGATCCTGTGGTGTTCGCGGGAAGGGAGTCTTCGGGAGTGGTACCCTTGGAAGCCGGCATCAAAACGCGGAAGGTGGTCTTGTGGTTCTGGCTGTCGCATTCGACGATGCCGCCGTGATCGCCGATGATCTTGGCGACCAGCGCAAGGCCGAGGCCGGTGCCGTTGGTTTTGGTGGTGATGAACGGATCGAACAGGTGCGGCAGCAGATCGGCCGGCACGCCCGGTCCATTGTCGATGACGCAGAACTCCAGTGGCAGCGAAATCTTTTCACGCGAGCCGGCAACCGACAGCCGGATGCCCGGTCGATAGGCGGTGGTCAGCACGATCTCGCCATCGGGGCGGTCGGCAACGGCCTCAGCGGCGTTCTTGATGAGGTTGAGAAAGACCTGCACAAGCTGGTCCCGGTTGGCGTAGACGGCCGGCAACGACGGATCGTAGTTCTCGGTGATCTTGATGTTGCGCCCGAAGCCCGCCTTGGCGACGGCCTTCACCCGGTCGAGCACGGAGTGGATATTGACCGGCGTCCGGTCGACCGGTCGCTCGTCGGAGAACACTTCCATGCGGTCGACGAGCGATACGATCCGGTCGGTCTCGTCGCAGATCAGCCGGGTCAGGGCGCGGTCGTCATCCGCAGCCGATTGCTCGAGCAACTGCGCGGCGCCGCGAATGCCGGAAAGCGGGTTCTTGATTTCATGGGCGAGCATCGAGGCGAGACCCGTGACGGAACGGGCCGCAGCCCGGTGCGTCAGCTGACGATCGATCTTGTCGGCCATGGAGCGTTCCTGGAAGACAATCACGACGCAGCCGGGCTCGCTCACCACCGGCGCCACGTAGATGTCGACAAGCTTGTCCTGGCCGAGGCGCGGCGAGCTCAGGTCGACGCGGTATTCGCTGACCGGCGCGCGGCGTTCGCGCACCTGGTCGATCAGTCCGATCAACGGGCTGCCGAAAGGAATGAAGGTCGAGATATTGTAGCGCGCCAGATGCGAGGCACTGGCGCCGAAGAATGCCTCGGCCTCCCAGTTGGCAAACACCATCAGGCCGGCTTCGTCAACCATGACGACGGGGTTCTGGATGGCGTTGAGCACCGCCATGGCAACGGTGTGGCCGGCTGGCTCGTGTTTTGACCCGGAAGTCATGCTGCCTCCTGCGTCATTTGGGAGCCGCCCGATTGACCGGACAGCGCCTCGTGTAAAAGCGATGCCACCTGCCCTGCATCGGTCGATGTCATGATGGCCGACTTGTCGAAGGCCGGCGCATGGCGATCGAGATACCAGCCCAGGTGCTTGCGCGCATGACGCAAGCCGACCTGAGCACCATGGAATTCGAGCATGGCGTGATAATGGTCTACAGCGATGTCGGCGATCTCGCTTGCCGAAGGGGCTGCATGGCCGGCAAGGAAACCGGCGTGCCAGGGTCGCCCTTGGCATCCGCGTCCCACCATGACGGCATCGGCGCCAGAGCGACGGAGGATCTCGGCAACGTCCTCGGATGTCTCGACATCGCCGTTTGCAACCAGCGGAATGGAGACAGCGTCGCGCACTGCGCGGATCGCATCCCAATCGGCGCGTCCCTGATAGAACTGCATGCGCGTTCTACCGTGGATCGTGACGAGCTTGATGCCGGCCTGCTCGGCGCGCCTTGCGATATCGGGAGCATTGATGGAATTCTCGTCCCATCCAAGGCGCATCTTCAGCGTTACCGGCACGTCGACGGCGTTGACCGTTGCCTCGATCAGCGCAAGAGCATGATCGGGCTCGCGCATCAAAGCCGAACCTGCATAACCGCCGATAACCTTCTTGGCAGGGCAACCCATGTTGATGTCGATGATATCTGCGCCGTTTCCGGCAGCGATCTTTGCGGCCTCCGCCAGCCAGTAGGCATCGCGACCGGCCAGTTGCACCATATGGGGCTTTAGACCTGCATGCCTGAGGCGCGACCAGGATTCTGCCGTGTCCTGAACGAGCTCGCGGCTCGCCACCATTTCAGTGACGACAAGGCCCGCACCGAAGCGCATTGCCAGTTGGCGAAAGGGTAGATCCGTGACCCCGGACATGGGCGCAAGCACCACCCGGTTTCTAATCTGGACAGGCCCGATGGACAAAGGGGATGCAATGTCGATGGCTGACAATCGGTTATCTTTCGGGCACGCGAGGAATTTGCACTATTTTTAGCCACAATTACGATGCTTGCCAAGCGCTTTCGGAGGTGCTCGATATTTTTTGGGCAAATGCTGGAAAAGCCCGGGGGGAGACGATAGACCCGCTTTCAGAACTTGACTGACAATCCGGGGTTTAGGACGCAAATGCACGCAAAGCAACCGATCAAGATCGGAATTATCGTCGTTGCGGCCGGGCGGGGCGAGCGGGCAGGTTCACCGGAAGACGGGCCGAAGCAGTATCGTCCGATCGGCGGCAAGGCGATTATCGCCCATACGCTTGAAGGCTTTATGACGTGGCGCCAGGCTTTGCAAATAGTCGTGGTTATTCATCGCGATGACGAACGGCTGCTGGCGAAGGCGCTTGGGGGAATCAGCGAAGCGGCATCGGTCTCAACCGTATTTGGCGGCGAGACGCGCCAGCAATCCGTGCTGGAGGGTTTGAGGTCGCTCAAGGCTGCCGACGTAACCCATGTGCTGATCCACGATGCGGTCCGCCCGTTTTTTAACCATACCCTCCTCGACGAGATCATGACCGCGCTCGAAAACGGCGCCTCGGCCGTGCTGCCTGCGATACAGGTCGCCGATACACTGAAGCGGCTCGGCTCTGTCGGTCTGGTGGTTGAAACCGTTGCGCGTGCCGGGCTCTACGCTGCCCAGACGCCGCAGGCCTTCGAGCTTACCGCTATCCTTGCCGCCCATGAAAAGGCCGCTCTCGACGGCAGATCGGACTTCACCGACGACGCATCGATTGCCGAATGGGCAGGCCTGCCGGTCCAACTCGTGGCCGGCAGCCCGGACAACATCAAACTGACGATCGCAAGGGATATCAGCATGGCAGATGAGAGAATGTCGGCAAACCTTCCCGACGTGCGGACCGGCAACGGCTACGACGTTCATCAACTGGAGCCCGGCGACGGTGTCACTCTCTGTGGCATATTCCTGCCCCACGACCAGCGGCTGAAAGGCCATTCGGACGCCGACGTGGCGCTGCATGCCCTCACAGACGCCCTGCTAGCGACCTGCGGTGCCGGCGATATCGGCGATCACTTCCCGCCAAGCGACCCGCAGTGGCGGGGAGCCGCGTCGCGGATCTTCATCGAGCATGCGGCAAGGATCGTCCGCGATGCGGGCGGGACCATCATGAACGCCGATGTGACGCTGATTGCCGAAGCGCCAAAGATCGGCCCGCACCGGCTCGAAATGCGCCAGAAGCTCTCGGAATGCCTCGGCATCAGTCTCGACCGCTGCTCGGTCAAGGCGACCACGAACGAGGAAATCGGCTTTATCGGCCGCCGCGAGGGCATTGCGGCGATTGCAACGGCGACAGTGGTCTACAGGAGCAACAAGCCATGAGCACCTTTACCGATCCGGTCGCAACACTCGCGGCCCGGCTTGTCACGCTTTGCAAGTCGCGTGGCTTCATGGTGGCCACTGCGGAATCCTGTACGGGCGGCCTGATTGCCGGCTCGCTCACGGATGTCGCCGGTTCGTCGGCAGTGGTAGACCGTGGCTTCGTCACATATACCAACACCGCGAAGATGGAGATGCTCGGGGTGCAGGAAGCGACGCTTGTGGCCTATGGCGCGGTGTCTGCAGAGACCGCGCTACAGATGGTTCAGGGCGCCCTGTTCCGCTCGCATGCAGCGCTTGCCGTTGCCGTCACCGGTATTGCCGGTCCGGGCGGCGGCTCCGCCGAAAAGCCGATCGGGCTTGTGCACCTCGCCGCTCGTGCCCGCAGCGGCGCGATCGTTCATCGTGAGATGCGCTATGGCGATCTCGGTCGGGATGCCGTACGGCTTGCGACGGTGGCGACTGCGCTGGAAATGCTGCTGGATCTGGCTCAGGCGTAGATCTTGCCGGCCCGGGTCTCGAAGGCCTCCGTGAACATGCGGAAGGCGCGGTCGAACATCGACCCCATCAGCGCGCCGAGAATACGGCTCTTGAATTCGTAGTCGATGAAGAAGTCGATGGTGCAGCCACCGTTTCCGTCGGGCTGGAAGCGCCAGCGGTTGTCGAGATATTTGAAGGGACCGTCGATGTACTGGACGTCGATGGCGTGCTCCGCCCGGTTGAGCAGCACCTGTGTGGTGAAGGTCTCGCGGATGGCCTTGTAGCCCACAGTCATGTCGGCAACCAGCAAGGTCTTGCCGTCGCGCTCCTTGCGGCTGCGCACCACGAGGCCATTGCAGAGCGGCAGAAATTCCGGATAGCGCTCAACATCGGCGACGAGGTCGAACATCTGATCGGGCGTATGGGGAACGGGACGGTGGGTTTCGAACTTTGGCATGAGCGGCAATTAAGCGGGCGGACCCAGAAGATCAAGAAGCCTGCGCATCTGGCGGCGCGAATTTAGTTGGAAAACGGGAACATCGGGTCCGTTCTTGACGAGTGAAGCGACCACCAGGGGCGCAAAGCGATTGTCGAACGTCCAGACATAGCGCAGGAACTCCCAATCGAGCTTCTCGGGACAACCAGGCGCCATCTCTGGTCGCGTCCGGCCAAGCCATCGCAGCCATCGCGACGTTACCCCCCAGATGCAGAGAAGGCGTGGCATGCGCACCCAGATGACGATATCGGTGCGCGGCAGGCGGATGTCAAAACTGGTGGGACCGGTACCGTCGAAGACCCATCTGTCCTCCTGCACCTTTTCGGCCATCAGCCGCCGCTGTTCCTGCTTGTCGCGCTGAGCCCAGCCGGGGAGCCAGAGAATATCACGATCGATCGAGACATAGGTGAGGCCGAAGCGTACGGCCAGATATTGCGACAAGGTCGATTTACCGCCGCCGGAGCAACCGATCACCATGATGCGACTGGCTTTTCCAATGCGCTCGGCCACGTCTGTGATATCAGTGAGGTAGTTCGGGGCCTCGGGCTTCGTTAATGCAGTCATCGCCTGCCTCCGCGTTAATCGCCCTGCCCTCATCGAACCTCAGAGACCGGGGATGCTATTCGCGGACGACGCCCTAAACCGCTTCGATGACCGGCGGATGACAGCGGGAGATCACCATTCCGAACCCCAGTTGGTCGGAAAGAACAGGCTCACTCCAGAAATGCCGCCTACTCAGCCGCCATCAGGACCTTTTTTTCGCGCGCCGCACGAAGTCGCGCGAAATCGTCTCCGGCGTGGTGGGAGGATCGTGTCAGGGGGCTGGACGCCACCATCAGGAAGCCCTTGGTGTAGGCAACTGTCTCGTAGGACTTGAACTCGTCCGGCGTGACGAAGCTGATGACGGCATGGTGCTTGCGGGTCGGCTGCAGATACTGGCCGATGGTCAGGAAGTCGACATCGGCAGTGCGCAGGTCGTCCATCAACTGCAGCACTTCGTTGCGCTCTTCGCCGAGGCCGACCATGATGCCGGACTTGGTGAACATCGTCGGGTCGAGCTCCTTGACGCGCTGCAGCAGGCGGATGGAGTGGAAATAGCGTGCACCAGGACGGACCGTCAGGTAATTGCCGGGCACCGTTTCCATGTTGTGGTTGAAGACGTCGGGCTTGGCAGCGACGACCCGCTCCAACGCACCGGGCTTCTTCAGGAAGTCAGGCGTCAGGATCTCGATGGTGGTCAGCGGAGACGAGGCGCGGATCGCCCAGATCACCTTCTCGAAATGCTCGGCGCCGCCATCCGCGAGGTCGTCACGGTCGACTGACGTGATGACCACGTGGCTGAGGCCCATTTCCTTGACGGCCTTGGCGACGTTTTCAGGCTCCGCCATGTCGAGGGCATTCGGCTTGCCGGTCGAGACGTTGCAGAAGGCACAAGCGCGGGTGCAAATCTCGCCCATGATCATGAAGGTCGCGTGCTTCTTGTCCCAGCACTCGCCAATGTTGGGGCAGCCCGCCTCTTCGCAGACGGTGACGAGCTTGTGTTCCTTGACGATAGCGCGCGTTTCCGCGTAGCCCTTTGAGGTCGGGGCCTTGACGCGGATCCAGTCCGGCTTGCGCAGCACTTCGGTATCGGGCTTGTGGGCCTTCTCCGGGTGGCGGATGCGCAAGGCCGATGGATTGATGGTGTCGAGAATCGTGACCATAACGTTCTTTCTGCCGCTATAGCGACAAACCTATCGCTGGACGAGCCGGGCGAGAAATATCAGAATGCAGGCACCGAGGAAACCGGTGATGAAAAAGCCCATGCGTGTGTCTGCCACGGCGATGTGGAACTGGGTCAGGATGGCGTTCGCCACCACCGATCCGACGATGCCGAGCACGATATTCAAGAGGATGCCATAACGCGCTTCCATCAGCTTGCCGGCCAGCCAGCCGGCAAGTCCGCCGATGATGATAGCGCCAATCCAACCTACGCCCATGATTTGCCCTTAGCCTCAGGCTATCGCTCGCGCCAGCAACACCACAATGATGGCGCCGACAGTCGCATGAATGATCTGCACAACCAGCAGATTTTGGATGCCGAGCGAGATGCCCAGCGCGTGAAACAGAAAACCACCGACGAACGCACCGATGACGCCGCTCAGCAGGCAGCTGAGCAGACCGCCGCCGCCGACTACGAGGCTGGCGAGGAAGCCGGCCACGAGGCCGATCAGCAGGAATACGACCCAAGGCTGCGATAGAATTGACATGATAATCTCCTTTGCATTGGTCCGCTACAATAGAGGGCGGCTTAGCGGTCTATTAAGCGTTCAGCGCGCGGCCGTAGGCGTCCAACGATGCTTCCTTCATCGTCTCCGATACCGTCGGATGCGGGAAGATGGTGTGCATGAGCTCTTCTTCCGTCGTCTCCAGGTTCATTGCGATGACGAAGCCCTGGATAAGTTCGGTGACCTCGGCGCCGACCATGTGCGCCCCAAGCAATTCGCCCGTCTTGTTGTCGAAGATGACCTTGCAAAGCCCCTGGTCTTCGCCGAGCGCAATGGCCTTGCCGTTGGCAGCGAAAGGAAAGCGGCCGACGCGGATGTCGCGGCCGAGTTCCTTGGCCTTGGCTTCTGTAAGGCCGACCGATGCCACCTGCGGATTGCAGTAGGTGCAGCCGGGAACCTTGCTCTTGTCGGTGGCGTGGACATTCGGCAGTCCGGCGATCTTCTCGACGCAGACGACGCCTTCATGCTCGGCCTTATGGGCAAGCATCGGAGGACCCGCGACATCGCCGATCGCATAGATGCCGGGGACGTTGGTCTTGCCGTAGCCGTCGATGACGACACAGCCGCGATCGGTCTTCACGCCGAGCGCTTCGAGGCCGAGATTGTCGATATTGCCGACGACGCCGACGGCCGAAATCATCCGGTCGGCAGTGATCTGCTGGCTCTTGCCATCCCTGGTCTCGATGGTGGCCGTGATGCTGTCTGCCGCTTTGTCGACCTTGGTCACCTTCGCGTCGAGGATGAACTTCAGGCCGCGCTTCTCGAGCTGCTTCTTGGCGATGGCGGAAATCTCGACATCTTCGACCGGCATGATCGACGACATGACCTCGACGACGGTGACGTCGACGCCCATGGAACGATAGAAGCTGGCGAACTCGATGCCGATAGCGCCGGAGCCCATGACGAGCAGCGTCTTCGGCAGAGCCTGGGGCTTCATCGCCTCGAAATAGGTCCAGATGAGCTTGCCGTCCGGCTCGATGCCCGGCAACGCACGCGGACGAGCGCCGGTGGCGACGATGATGTGCTTGGCGTTGTAGGTGCCGTCTTCGCTCTTGATATTTTTCGGCAGCGGGTTCTGCGGCTGCACGGCAGGCTTCTTCGACTTGGTGACGACGATCTCGCCGGGCTTGGTGATCTTCGCTTCACCCCAGATGACGTCGATCTTGTTCTTCTTCATGAGGAAGGCAACGCCGCCGGTCAGCCGCGCGGAAACGCCGCGCGAACGGGCGACGACTGCGGTCACGTCCGGCTTGACGGTGCCTTCGAGCACCAGGCCGTAATCCTTGAAATGGTTGGCGTGGTCCATCACCTCGGCCGAGCGAAGCAGCGCCTTGGTCGGGATACAGCCCCAGTTGAGGCAGATTCCGCCGAGATGCTCGCGCTCGACGATCGCCGTCTTGAGGCCGAGCTGGGCCGCGCGTATCGCCGCCACGTAACCGCCGGGGCCGGAGCCGATGATAATGACGTCGTAGTTCTCTGCCATTTTAATTCCTGTCTTGTCGTTTCTTGTCGTTACCGGCCGCACGAAAACCAGGGCCAGCCAGAGATCAATCAAAGCCCGAGCATCATCCGCACCATCGGCTCAAGGCCGCGGCCGAGTGCCCGGGTATTTTCAACGTCGAGGTGAACACCGTCGAGCGGTGTCGTGACGGCAACCGAGGCACCGTCGAAGAAGCCGCAGCCCATCTCGTCCGCCAGGTCGCGATAGAGCGTCGCCAGCTTCGGCGATTCTTCCACACCGCCGGCAAACATCGCGGCAAATGGGGCATTCGCCGTTTCGCAGATGATCGGCGGCGCAACGATCAGTATTTCAGGGGCGTCGTAGTCAAACGCCCAGTCATGGTGCCGGATCAGCCCGACGAGCCGCGCCATCCCCTGGCAGGCAGCAAACGCCGAACCGGCGAGCACCGGCTTCATATCGTTGGTGCCGAGCAGGATAACAACGAGGTCGATAGGCGCATGCGTCTCGAGCACGGTCGGCAGGATTCGCGCTCCGTTGCGATCGCCGTCGGCCAAATGATCGTCGAAGGCCGTTGTGCGGCCATTCAGACCTTCCGCGATGACGCGAACCTTGCCGCCGAGTGCTTCCTGCAGCACGCTCGGCCAGCGGTTTTCGAATTCATGACGGCCGAGCGTGTCGGCATCGTAGCCCCAGGTCAGGGAGTCGCCGTAGCAAAGAACAGTTTTCATGGCGCTCATCGAGCTTCATTCCCCAATGTCAGTCCGGGCCATGCGAAAACCATTTTCACTTGCCCTTCGTAAGAGCTTCGACCTTGCGCTCGAGCTCGAATATCCGATCTTCAAAGTCACCAGTGACTAGTCACGACATCATGGTGTCCGCCTTCAAAGCGTGGCGAACGGTCTTTTGTCCACTCTCCAACTTGTCCAGCCGCTCTTTCACTTCCTGAAACTGATCTCGGATCTCAGCGCGGATCTCGCGCAGCATCGGCATAACCATGTCTTTCGGATCATCTGCCATCGCGTGTCTCCTTGGCGCCAAAGCCGCCTCGACAAAATATGGAGATGAGTGCGCCAAATGTCACGGCCTGTTGTGACGTGGTCGGCAGACGGCCGCAACGATGTTGCGGCCGGAAATTCGCTAAACCAGCATGCCCATCGGGTTCTCGACGTAGCCCTTGAAGGCGGCGAGAAGCTGGGCGCCGAGGGCACCGTCAACGCTGCGATGATCGGTCGACAGCGTGACGCTCATCACGGTAGCGATCGCCATTTCGCCCTTCTTGACGATGACGCGCTGCTCGCCTGCGCCCACGGCCAGGATGGTCGAGTGCGGCGGGTTGATGACGGCGGCAAATTCCTTGACGCCCATCATGCCCATGTTCGAGACCGACGTCGTGCCGCCCTGGAATTCTTCCGGCTTCAGCTTGCGTTCCTTGGCCCGCTTGCCGAGGTCCTTCATCTCGTTGGAGATGGCAGACAACGTCTTCAGCTCGGCCTTGCGGATGATCGGCGTGATCAGGCCGCCCGGGATGGAGACGGCGACGCCGACGTCCACGTGCTTGTGCTTGACCATGGCGTTCTCGGTCCACGACACGTTGGCATCCGGGACATCGCGGAGCGCAAGTGCCATCGCCTTGATGATCATGTCGTTGACCGACAGCTTGTAGGCCGGCGCGCTGTCCTTGCGCGGTGCGGCATCGTTGAGCTGCGCGCGCAACGCCATCAGGGCATCGAGATTGCAATCCACCGTGACATAGAAATGCGGGATGGTCTGCTTGGATTCAACCAGACGCTTGGCGATGATCTTGCGCATGTTGTCATGCGGCACAAGCTCGTAGGAGCCGGCTTCGAACAGCTTCATGACGGCTTCGTCCGACGCACCCTTCGGTGTGCTTGCTGCTGGGGCCGATGCAGGTGTTGCGGAGGCCGCCTTGGCGCCACCACCGGCAACCGCAGCTTCGACATCGCTCTTGACGACGCGACCATGCGGGCCGGAACCGGCCACTGCCGACACATCGATTCCGGCTTCCTTCGCCAGGCGACGGGCAAGCGGCGACGAGAAGGTCCGGGCGCCGCTGGCAGCTGCAGGAGCGGCCTTCGGCGCAGCAGGTGCTGCGGCCGCGACGGCCGGCGCATCCGCCTTGACGGCTTCCTCAGGCTTGGCGGCAGGTGCAGCTTCCGACTTCGGCGCGGACGCTGCAGCCGGGGCTGCGGACCCCGCACCGCTCGCAGCAGCACCGACGTCCTCGCCATCGGCGGCCAGTACGGCGATCAGCGCGTTGACCTTGACGCCCTGGGTACCGGCGGCAACGACGAGCTTGGCAACGGTGCCCTCGTCGATTGCCTCGACTTCCATGGTGGCCTTGTCGGTTTCAATCTCGGCCAGCACGTCGCCGGACTTGACCTGATCGCCTTCCTTGACCAGCCACTTGGAGAGCGTACCCTCTTCCATGGTCGGCGACAGGGCGGGCATGGTGATGTTGATAGGCATCGAAAGACCTTCCCCTTATTTGTAGCAGACGGCTTTCACCGCATCGACGACTTCGCCGACGTTCGGAAGGGCCAGCTTTTCGAGATTGGCGGCGTAGGGCATCGGAACGTCCTTGCCGGCGATCGTCAGGATCGGCGCATCGAGATAGTCGAAAGCCTGCTGCATGACGCGGGTGGCGATTTCGGTGCCGACCGAGTTCTGCGGATAGCCTTCCTCGACGGTGACCAGGCGACCGGTCTTCTTCACCGATTCGATGACGGTCGGCAGGTCCATGGGACGCAGCGTGCGCAGATCGATCAGCTCGACGTCGATGCCGAGCTGTTCGAGTTCGGCGACAGCCTTGACCGCGTAGGTCATGCCGATGCCGAACGAGACGATCGTCACATCCTTGCCGGTGCGGTGGATACGGGCCTTGCCGATCGGCAGAACGAAGTTATCCATCTTCGGCACGTCGAAATGCTGGCCATAGAGGATTTCGTTCTCGAGGAAGACCACCGGGTTCGGATCGCGAATCGCAGCCTTCAGCAGGCCCTTGGCGTCGGCTGCCGTGTACGGCATGACGACCTTGAGGCCAGGGATCTGGCTGTACCAGGCAGAATAATCCTGGCTATGCTGGGCACCGACGCGGGCAGCCGCACCATTCGGGCCACGGAAGACGATCGGCGCACCCATCTGGCCGCCGGACATATAGAGCGTCTTGGCAGCCGAGTTGATGATCTGGTCGATGGCCTGCATGGCGAAGTTGAACGTCATGAACTCGACGATCGGCTTCAGACCGGACATGGCGGCACCGACGCCGATACCGGCAAAGCCGTGCTCGGTGATCGGGGTATCGATAACGCGGCGGGCGCCGAATTCCTGCAGCAGCCCTTGCGTCACCTTGTACGCGCCCTGGTACTCGGCCACTTCCTCGCCCATGACAAAGACGTTATCGTCAGCGCGCATTTCTTCGGCCATGGCGTCGCGGAGTGCGTCGCGTACGGTCGTCGAGACCATTTCGGTGCCGGCCGGGATGTCCGGATCGGCAGCGATATGAGCCTTTGGCTGGGCCGGCACCTTGCTGTCGGCGCGGGCCGTCGGCTCATCGGCGGATTGGCGGGCCTTGCCGCCGGCGTCGTTGCTGGCCGCAGCCGGCGTATCGGCATCGGCCTTGGGGGCTGCAGCCTTTTCGGTGTCCGCACCAGCGTTCATGGCGTCGGCGCTTTCGCCCTCGGCAAGCAGGATCGCGATTTTGGCGTTGACCTTCACGCCCTGGGTGCCTTCGGCGACCAGGAGCTTGCCGATCGTGCCTTCGTCGACGGCTTCGACTTCCATCGTCGCCTTGTCGGTTTCGATTTCGGCAATGACGTCGCCGGAAGTGACCTTGTCACCTTCCTTCTTCAGCCATTTGGACAGTGTGCCTTCTTCCATCGTCGGAGAGAGGGCGGGCATCAGGATATCGATAGGCATGTGTTCCCTCCCCGATCAGAGCAGAATGTCTGTGTAGAGCGCGGATGCATCCGGCTCCGGCTCGGACTGGGCGAAATCGGCACTGTCGGCAACGATATCGCGAACATCCTTGTCGATCGCCTTCAGATCGTCTTCGGATGCCCAGCCTTTTCCGACCAGGCGCAAGCGCACCTGCTCGATCGGATCATGTTCTGAGCGCATCTTCTGCACTTCGTCCTTGGAGCGATACTTCGCCGGGTCGGACATCGAATGGCCGCGATAGCGGTAGGTCAGCATTTCGAGAATGATCGGGCCCTTGCCGGAACGGCAATGCTGGAGCGCCTCGTCGGCTGCCGCCTTGACAGCGCGCACATCCATGCCATCGACCTGCATGCCGGGAATGCCGAAGCCCGAACCGCGCAGCGAGTAGTTGGACTGCGCCGTCGCGCGGGCAGAGGACGTGCCCATGGCGTAGTGGTTGTTCTCGATGATATAGACGATCGGCAGCTTCCAGAGAGCAGCCATGTTGAAGCTCTCGTAGACCTGGCCCTGGTTGGCCGCACCGTCGCCGAAATAGGCGACCGAGACGCTGTCATTACCACGGTATTTGTTGGCGAAAGCGAGCCCGGTGCCGAGCGAAACCTGCGCACCGACGATACCGTGACCGCCGTAGAAATGCTTCTCTTTCGAGAACATGTGCATCGAGCCGCCCTTGCCGTGCGAATAGCCGCTGCTGCGACCAGTCAGCTCGGCCATGACACCACGCGCTTCCATGCCGCAAGCGAGCATGTGGCCGTGGTCGCGATAGGCCGTAATGACCTGATCGCCTTCCTTCTGGGCCATCTGCATGCCGACGACGACAGCTTCCTGGCCGATGTAGAGGTGACAGAATCCGCCGATGAACCCCATGCCGTACAACTGTCCGGCCTTTTCCTCGAAGCGCCGGATGAGCAGCATTTCGCGGTAGGCTTTCAGCTCTTCGTCGCGATCGAAATCGGCTATAGGACCGCCGTTGGT
This sequence comes from Rhizobium sp. B21/90, assembly GCF_019355815.1. Classification (NCBI taxonomy): domain Bacteria; kingdom Pseudomonadati; phylum Pseudomonadota; class Alphaproteobacteria; order Hyphomicrobiales; family Rhizobiaceae; genus Rhizobium; species Rhizobium sp. B21/90. The sequence goes on from NZ_CP072162.1 coordinate 2,365,197, forward strand.
TTCAACACGTGCTGACTTGGACGTTTTCCGGTTGGAAACGGACGCGATTTTCGGCGCCATTCAACCCTCCCCTGTGTGATAAGCATCGATCAATGGTGACGCGTAACATAGGGAAGATTAACAGATGCAGCAATGCCATAAACGCATGGCTAGTATTCGATATAAGTCACTGAAAAATAAATAAAATCTCCGATTAACTGAAATTCAGTTAATCGCGCTATTTGTTGAAGATGACGATTTCGTCGGCCTTGGAATAATCGAGCTGGTAACGGGCCTTTTCATCAAGCATGTCCTTGTCGAGCGATCCGTCGCTGAGCAGGGCAACCTCCTTTTCGAGGTGCTGTCGCTTGGCAACGAGATCGGCCAGATCCTTGGAGCGGGCCAGTCGCTGTTGCTCGAATACTTCGGTCGCCCGCAGGCCGTAATCGCCATGGACGCAGTGGTAGCCGAAATAGGATACGAAGGCGACGGTGATGGCTGGAAGCACCAGGTGACCAAGCCGCTTCTTCTTATGATATTTTGTCCACATGCCGTTTGCCCATACGCTGTACCCGTGTGAGCGACACTAGACGGCAGAGATTAACCGTCCGTTGACCGTGTTGCGAGATCGACTAAAAAACCGCGCCCGAAGGCGCGGTTGGTAGAAAAGCGAATGCGTCTGGTATCAGCCGCGCAGGATGGACGTGCCGGCGTAGCGGGCCTGCGGACCGAGCATTTCCTCGATGCGGATCAGCTGGTTGTACTTGGCAAGACGGTCCGAGCGCGACAGCGAGCCGGTCTTGATCTGACCGCAGTTGGTGGCGACCGCGAGATCGGCAATCGTCGAATCCTCGGTTTCGCCAGAGCGGTGCGACATGACGGCTGTATAGCCGGCCTTGTGGGCCGTTTCGACGGCGTCGAGCGTTTCGGTCAGCGTGCCGATCTGGTTGACCTTGACGAGGATCGAGTTGGCAACGCCCATCTTGATACCGTCGCGAAGGCGCGAGGAATTGGTAACGAACAGATCGTCGCCGACCAGCTGGGTGGTCTTGCCGGCCAGCTCTGTCAGCGTCTTCCAGCCTTCCCAATCGTCTTCGGACATGCCGTCTTCGATCGACAGGATCGGGTACTTGGCAGCGAGTTCGGCAAGGTATTCAGCCATGGCGCCCGGCTCCAGCGTGCGACCTTCGCCTTCGAGAACGTACTTGCCGTCCTTGAAGAACTCTGTCGCAGCACAATCGAGGCCGAGGTAGATGTCTTCGCCGGGACGATAGCCGGCCTTCTCGATCGACTTCATGATGAAGTCCAGGGCTTCCGGCGCGCTTTTCAGGCCCGGTGCGAAACCGCCTTCGTCGCCGACATTGGTGTTGTGACCCTGGGCCGACAGTTCCTTCTTCAGCACGTGAAAAACTTCGGAGCCCATGCGGACGGCATCGGAGAAGGTTTCTGCACCGACGGGGAGAATCATGAATTCCTGGAAGTCGATCGGGTTGTCGGCATGGGCACCGCCGTTGATGATGTTCATCATCGGCACAGGCAGAAGGCTGGCATAGGCGCCGCCGACATAGCGATAGAGCGGCAGGTCGGCGCTCTGGGCGGCGGCCTTGGCGACGGCGAGCGATACGCCGAGGATGGCGTTGGCGCCGAGGCGGGACTTGTTGGCCGTGCCATCCAGCTCGATCATCAGGTTGTCGATCTGGATCTGGTTTTCAGCATCGAGACCGCCGATGGCCTCAAAAATCTCGGTATCGACGGCTTCTACAGCCTTTTCGACGCCCTTGCCGTGGTAACGCGAGCCACCATCGCGCAATTCGACTGCCTCGTGGGCACCTGTCGAGGCGCCCGACGGGACTGCGGCGCGACCCATGCTGCCGTCTTCCAGATATACGTCGACTTCGACAGTCGGGTTGCCGCGGCTGTCGAGAATCTCGCGGGCGATAATGTCGGTGATTGCGGTCATGGCTGGTTCCTGCTCGCTGGTTATAATCGATTGAAATCTCTAAATCGAAGGCGTGACAATTACAATGCCATCACGCGCTTCGAATGAGGGAACGTCATAGCCGACTAAACCAAGATCATGTCAGCCTGTTGAACGCTCCCGCAGATGCTAGGCCTTGGCGATGGCGTCGAATGCCAGCAGCTTTTCGAGCAGCTTCGGCATATCTTTCAGATGCACCATGTTGGGGCCATCGGACGGCGCATGGTCGGGGTCCTCGTGGGTTTCGATAAACACGCCGGCGACGCCGACGGCAACGGCCGCGCGGGCAAGGGTTTCCACGAATTCGCGCTGGCCCCCGGAGGACCCGCCCTGGCCGCCGGGCTGCTGCACGGAGTGGGTAGCATCGAAGATCACCGGAGCGCCCATCGCCGCCATGATCGGCAGCGAGCGCATGTCGGAGACCAGCGTGTTGTAGCCGAAGGATGCGCCGCGTTCACAGAGCAGGATGTTCGGGTTACCGCTGTCGTTAAGCTTGGCCAGCACGTTCTTCATGTCCCAGGGGGCGAGGAACTGACCCTTCTTGACGTTGATGATGCGGCCGGTCCTGGCGGCAGCGACCAGAAGATCGGTCTGGCGTGACAGGAAGGCCGGGATCTGCAGGACATCCACGGTCTTGGCGACAAGGGCGCACTGCTCCTCCGTGTGGATGTCGGTGAGCACCGGGAAACCGTATTCCTTCTTCAGCTCGCCGAAGATCTCCAGAGCCGCTTCCAGCCCAAGGCCACGCTGGGCGGACAGGGATGTGCGGTTGGCCTTGTCGAAGGACGACTTGTAGACGAGCCCGATGCCAAGCGAGGCGCAGAGTTCCTTGAGCTTGCCGGCTATCGTGAAGGCATGATCGCGGCTCTCCATCTGGCAGGGACCGGCAATCAGCGAGAGGCGCTTGCTGTTGGAGAAAGTGACCTTGCCGGGGCCTTCGCCGGCGACCACGTCCGAATTTGTCGAATGGCTCATGCTGTCTCCTCGAAGGCAAACAATGCCCCCTGCCCGGGAGCGGCCTTCACCAGAATAGTGTTGCTCTTGCGTGTGTAGGTCACGCCGTTACCAGCCAAATGCGCTTCTGTCACGGAAAGATCGCGAACCGCAAAGACGATTGCCCGCCCCCGCAGGCCCGCATCTTCACCGGATGGCGCCGCCTCATAGAAGGCCTCCATCCCCTCGCCGCTCAAGATGTCGATTTCCACATTGGCTGCCGATGCTGTGATGCCAAAGGAATGCGGAGCGATTGCGGCACCATTGCCAACTTGGCTGATGAGCCCGGAAAACGCCTCCGGGCTGGCGCAGGACAGCACAATGCGCGAAATGCCGAGAACGCCGTTCGGATGCCTCTCCAGCGCGCTGCGATCCGTCGGCATCGCATTAATGCGCTCGCAGGTGAAAACGAAGAAATCCGGGGCACGCAAATCTGCGGCGAAAGCAAGGCGAAAGCCGGCAATCGATTCGGACCCGTCCGGCATGCGCATCGGCCTTTCGAACTCGAGGATCTTGCCGGCCGAGACCCCGCGGTCGCGAAAGCGCTGCTGGTCGCTTTCAGCATTGCCGGTTGCGAAGGCAATGGAGGAAAAACCATCGTCGCCGACGCGAAACCGGAAAGCCTGGTCGCGCGCGACGAAGACATTGCCGGCCAGCGCCGACGCCTCGCACTCCGAGAGACTGGCAATGCCGAGTGGCTCGAGATAGGTCTTGTCGGCGAAGAAAACGCAAGCATTTTCAGTACCAAAGGGATGCCGTGCATCGGCAGCGACAGTGAAGCCAAGCTTGCTCAGCCGCTGGCGCGCAGAGGCTATATCGCAGGTCGGCAGGACCAGATGGTCGATTGGATAGGCTGCTGTCATGGTTTGTCTCCACCCTGCGAAGCCGTCAGCGACGGCAGCGCGACATGATCTTCCAAAAATGCGATTATTCCAACGGCGTTCACAAAGATTTAGTCACTTGCGGAACACATATGGAACATATAGTGTCCGTTCTGGCTTTGTTTCGCACTTGGAGCACGAAAAACGATGTTGACGCGCAAGCAACAGGAACTGCTTCTCTTCATTCACGAACGAATGAAAGAGTCCGGCGTGCCGCCTTCTTTCGATGAAATGAAGGACGCGCTGGATCTGGCGTCGAAATCGGGTATCCATAGGCTGATCACGGCACTGGAGGAACGCGGCTTCATTCGCCGCCTGCCGAACCGGGCGCGTGCCATCGAGGTCATCAAGCTTCCCGAGGCCTATAACCCGAATGCGCAGCCACGGCGCGGCTTTTCGCCGAGCGTCATCGAAGGCAGCCTTGGCAAGACGCCGGCGGTCGCCGCAGCGCCGACAAAGCCCGCAGTCGACGACCGCAGCGGCTCCGTCTCGCTGCCGGTCATGGGCCGCATCGCCGCCGGTGTTCCCATCGCCGCGATCCAGAACAACACCCACGACATCATGGTCCCCGCCGATATGGTCGGCGCCGGCGAGCATTACGCGCTCGAAGTGCGAGGCGATTCGATGATCGAGGCCGGCATCTTCGACGGCGATACGGTCATCATCCGCAATGCCAGTACGGCGAGCCCCGGCGACATTATTGTCGCCCTCGTCGATGACGAGGAAGCAACGCTCAAGCGCTTTAGGCGCAAGGGTGCCTCCATTGCACTCGAGGCAGCCAATCCGGCTTACGAGACCCGCATCTTCGGCCCGGACAGGGTAAAGATCCAGGGGCGACTTGTCGGACTTATCCGCCGGTATCACTGACCGGTGACGTGGCATCGGTACCGGTGAAGGCCGGCTTTCGCCAGTCATAGGCTCGATGCCTCTCCCATGGACGGTCAAGGGCGCTGAACGCGGTGATGAACTTTGGCTCAGGAGATATCAAGTTGACCTCGATGGAACCTGTTTTGCGTAGCGATGCGCCGGTGTAGAGCACTGCACCGGACCGACAGAGATCAAGGCGAAGTTTGACCGGCGTGATGACAATGTCGGCGGTATCGCAGGCCGGCCCCAGATAAGCCGCATCGGAGATAGTCACCAGCATCGCGCCCGTCTCGAGCATGGCAACGCACCAATCGCGACCATGGCAGGCAAACCCGCCGTCGACCGCATTGTCCAGAGCAGTTTCCATTGCTGATCGCAATGTGGCCTGATGCTCCGCATCCATACGGGTCGAGGGGCGGCCACGAACGGAATGGGGCGGGGTCGAGTTGTCCGGCGGCAGCATTTGCGGCGGCGTATCCTCTGACACCGGCAGGGCTCGCTGCCATTGCTGATAGATGAAATCCGGGGGGCGCTCACGATTGCGCTCGAGTCTCCCCTGCCGGAACATGGCGACCAGTTCGCCATCCTCCGAAATCAGCAGTTCCGATTTCTGGAGAGACGGTTGGAAGGCGGCAAAAGTCACCGAGGCCGCAATCAGCAACGCGCCGGCATGGCGCATGGGCGTTCGCAGCACCGTCATCAGCATGAAGCCGGCAATGATGGTCGGGAAAAGTCCGCTAGGCAGGCGCGCGAAGGGCACATTGCCGCCCCATGCAGCCACCGTCTTTGCGATGACCATGACGATATCAAGTCCCCAACCGGTGACAAGCCAGAACACGCCGTCGAGGCCGAAGGGCATCATCAGCATGGCAAGCATGCCGACCGGCATGACGATGAATGACACCACCGGCATGGCGGCGAGATTGGCAACGAGGCCATAGGTCGCCAGCCGGTGAAAGTGTTCGATCGAGAAGATTGCCGTCGACGCGCCGCCGATGAACGACGTCATGGCGATGCCGGTGAAGAAGCGGCTGACCGCCAGCACCGGCATCGGTGCCCGGAAAGCAGCAAACCGCCGCTCGCGGGGCGGACGTCGCTTCCATAGCGAATAGCCGGATACAAGGGCGATGGTCGCCGCATAGGACATCTGGAAACTCGGGCCGAGGATCTGCGACGGCGAGAGCACTAGAATGGCGATAGCCGAAAGGGCGACATTGCGCAGGCTGAAGGATGGTCTGTCGAACAGCACCGCGACCAGCATGATCGCCATCATGATGAAGGCCCGTTCGGCCGATACACCGAAGCCGGAAATGAAATAATAGGCGGTGACGGTGATCAGCGCACCGATGGCTGCAATTTTCTTGGTCGGAAAAGCCTGCGCCAATCCGGGAAACAGGCTCAGTGCATGCCGGAGGCCGACATAGAAGATACCGGCCGACAAAGCCATATTCAGTCCCGAGATGGCAATGATATGAGCGAGGCCGGACACTCTTAGGGCATCCGTCGTTTCAGGCGAAATCGCCCGACGTTCGTCGTTGACCAGCGAAGCCGCGAAGGCGCCGGTGTCGCCGGGCAGGATCGAGCGGATTCGGTCGCCGATATGGCCGCGCAGCCCAGTCAGCCAGCGGTCGGTCCTTTGGAGCGTCGTTCGCTCGCTGGTGTCATCGACGCTGGCCATCATCAGTTGCGGCGTACCGTAGAAGAAACCGTTGGCACCGGTGCCTTCGAAATAGGCAGTGAAGGCAAAATCGTGGAGGCCGGGCAGCGCCGGGCCGGCTGGCGGGCTCAACCGGGCCCTGCCCTCAACCACATCTCCGAGTTCGAACGGTACATCCTGGCCGCGCACGAGAAGGGATATCTGCTCCGGTGGCCGCCGAACGACAGGCGCGTCTGTCGCCAGCAGATCCAGCACGTAGCGCCACCGCCCTTTGTCGTCCACTTCGCGGCGCTGAACCTGACCGGTGATGGTGGTAGTCACGGGCGAGTCCAGCATGATCGTCGACGCTCGCCATGTCTCCCATTCAGCGAGAAGCATGCCGAGCAGGCCCAGCGCCGCTGCGAACGCCAGATGCCGCAACGTTGGGCTCAGATTGTGTTTCAGGAGGCAGACGGCGGCGAGCACCAGGAAGACCGCCGCAATGCCCGTCACCGGCGGATTGCCCGGAAGCTCGAACCAGATTATGGCTCCGCAGCCGATGTAGACGGGCGCAAACAGCATTGCGCGACCGTGGGCGGCCTCTTCGGCAATCATCCCCGCGGTTGCGATTCGCCACCCGTTGAGCGAAAGGGCAGCGCGCTTCGGCCACGGCACGGCGTGTTGCGTGCGGGCAGGCATCCGTCCAAGCTTGGCAACGGCGTTGACAGTAGCGCGCGAACGCTCGGCGAGGCCGAGAAATACCTGGCGATGACCTTGCCTCTCGCGCGCGTCCAACTCTGCCATTCGCCAGTCAGCCCCGCTCGCAATCTTCAAGCCCAGGGTATTTTTGCAACCTTTGCTCGAACAATTCAACTGAAATCGATTGAAATGCGTCCCGCGGGAACGTCGCTTCTGGAATGCCGCAGATCGGGCTTTAAAGGCATCGCAGTCATGGCGGAGGCGCTGCCCAAAAGTTGATACCGCGATGCACAAATACCGGTCAGGGTAACTTGGCATTAGCCTCTGGATCATATAGCTAATCTTTAGACGCTTAACCCTTTGGTGCTTTTTTAAGGCACCAACCCGCCAAATCTTGGAGGCTCTCATGACGGAACAAAGCGCGAAACTGACCTGGGGTGATAAGACTGTCGATCTGCCGGTGAAGGCCGGTACCATCGGTCCGAGCGTCCTCGACATTGGCGCACTCTACAAGAATACCGCTTCCTTCACTTACGACCCCGGCTTCACCTCGACCGCATCGTGCGAATCCAAGATCACCTATATCGATGGTGACGAAGGCGTTCTGCTGCATCGCGGCTACCCTATCGAGCAGCTGGCCGAAAAGGGTGACTTCCTGGAAGTCTGCTACCTGCTTCTCTACGGCGAACTGCCGACGGCTGCGCAGAAGAAGGATTTCGACGACCGCGTCGTTCACCACACCATGGTGCATGAACAGATGACGCGCTTCTTCACAGGCTTCCGCCGCGATGCACATCCCATGGCTGTGATGTGCGGTTGCGTTGGTGCGCTGTCGGCCTTCTATCATGATTCAACCGATATCACGGATCCGCACCAGCGCATGGTGGCGAGCCTCCGGATGATTGCAAAGATGCCGACGCTTGCCGCGATGGCGTACAAGTATCATATCGGCCAGCCTTTCGTGTATCCGAAGAACGATCTCGACTATGCGTCGAATTTTTTGCGCATGTGTTTTGCGGTTCCTTGCGAAGAATTCGAAGTCAATCCGGTTCTTGCCCGTGCGATGGACCGCATCTTCATCCTGCACGCCGATCACGAGCAGAACGCCTCGACATCGACGGTCCGTCTTGCCGGCTCTTCGGGCGCAAACCCATTTGCCTGTATCGCGGCCGGCATCGCCTGCCTCTGGGGCCCGGCCCATGGCGGCGCCAACGAAGCTGCACTGATGATGCTGCAGGAAATCGGCACCGTCGATCGCATCCCTGAGTACATCGCCCGCGCCAAGGACAAGAACGATCCTTTCCGCCTCATGGGTTTTGGTCACCGCGTCTACAAGAACTACGATCCGCGCGCCAAGATCATGCAGAAGACGATGTACGAAGTGCTGGAAGCAACCGGCAATGCCGGCGATCCGCTAATGCAGGTTGCTTTGGAGCTCGAAAAGATTGCTCTGAACGACCCTTACTTCATCGAAAAGAAGCTGTATCCCAACGTCGACTTCTATTCGGGCATCACCCTGCGGGCACTCGGTTTCCCCACGGAAATGTTCACCGTGCTGTTCGCACTCGCGCGTACCGTCGGCTGGATTGCCCAGTGGAACGAGATGATCGAAGATCCGCAGCAGCGCATCGGCCGTCCTCGCCAGCTCTACACCGGCGAACCGAAGCGCGATTACACACCGGTCGACGGCCGCTAAACGCCTTAGACTTTATAAAAAAACCCGCTCAGGAATGGGCGGGTTTTTTGTTGTCCAGAAGTTCGAGCACAATGGATGCTGCCTTTTCTCCGGGCGGTGTCTCCGTCTGCATCCGGTCCCAAACGAGGTCGAAACCCTCGATCATCGCGCGCCGCTGCTGGGTGTCGCTCGACAGGCGCTCGAGCCAGCGGGCCAACAGGCCCGGCAGCAACATCTCGTTGATCTGCTCCGGCACGATGACATAATCGGCAACCAGGTTGGGCAGCGCAGCGGTCCAGGTCTTTATCCGCTTGTGCAGCAGCTTGACGATAAAATCCGTGCTGTACGTCGAAATGACCGGCACACCGGTCAAGCCGAGTTCCAGAATCACCGTCCCCGACGCTGCCATCGCTGCGTCGGCTGACGCGAAGGCCTGCCACTTGGCGGCAGTACCGATGACGATCTCGGGCTTGATCTCCCAGTCGGCGACCAGCTTACGAACCAAATCTTCGCGCCGGGCAACTGTCGGCATGACGAATCGCATGCTTTTATTACGCCGGCTAAGTTCATCAACAGTCTGGCGAAAGAACGGCATCAGGTTATTTATTTCGGAAGACCTTGAGCCGGGTAATAATATTATGGTCCGCGTGTCGTTCGCGTCGAGCGGCGGACGGGCGGCGCGCTGCCGGCGCGCGTAGACCAGACCGGTATCTGTCACCAGGCGGTGACCGACGTAGGTCGTCGGCGGGCCGCCGAGACGTTTCATGACTTCCGGCTCGAACGGCAGGACAGCCAGGACGTGATCGACGTAAGCGAGCATCGCTGTGGCACGATATTCTTTCCAGGCCCAGACGCTCGGGCAAACATATTGGACGATCGGCAGGTCGGGCAGCGCCTTGCGGACCCGCTTGGCCACCCGGTGGGTAAAATCCGGGCTGTCGATGATGACGAGGATATCCGGCCTTGCGGCGATGACGGCCTTTGCCGTTTCGCCGATAAGGGCAATCAGCCGCGGCAACTTGGCGATCACCTGGGTGAACCCCATCAGCGACAGTTCGGAGAAATCGTAAAGCGACTTTAGTCCTTGCGCCTCCAGTCCATCGCCACCGACGCCTACGAGCTCGAGCTGTCGCGTCGTCTGCAGGCGCAGGGCGGCAACGAGATCGGCGCCCAGCAGATCGCCGGAGACTTCCCCGGCAATGATGGCGACCTTCAGGGGCGAAGTGTTCACTGGATGCCTCCGGCAGTCAGGCCGCGATCGATACCGAACAAAAACAGGCCGGCCTCATTGGCAGCGTCGATCGTCGCCTTACGCTCCAGTATCAGCGCACGCCCGGCCTCGACAGCAACGCCACCGAGGCCAGCTGCCTTGGCGTTGAGGATGGTCGATACGCCGATGGAGGGCAGATCGGCGCGCAGGTCCTGCTGCGGCTTACAGAGCTTCACCAGCACGCCCCGGCGCCGGTGCGATATGCGGCCGGCTGCCCGAAGGCCTGCGACGCGCTCGATCATCTGGTCCGTCCCCTCGACGCCTTCGAGCGCGACGATGCGTCCGCCGACGCTGACGGCGCCCTGTCCGACGTCCAGCATGCCGAGTGCATCGGCGGCCCTGGCTGCTTGTTTGATGTCTCGCATGTCATCCTCGGACGGCGCGTGGCTGCCGAGCGTGCCGGTTGTCGCAAGCAGATCCGGTGCGATGTCGTGCGCGCCGATGACCTTGCGACCTTTGACCTCGAGCAGGCCGATCACCATCTTCAGCACGGTATCGTCGCCGCCGGACAGCAGCGTTTTGACGACGCCCGGCATTCTGACCAACGATTGCCAGGTTGGCCGTATCTCGCGCCATTCCGGGCGTCGGGCAACGCTGCCCGACATCACGATACGGCGCACATCGTAACGATCGAAAAGCGCCTCGAATCCCTTGAAGTCACCGACGCCGAGCAGCGCGTGGTCGTAGTCGCTCCAGTCGCGGAGAACCTCGTCCTTCAATACGACGATGACCGGGTTTTCGCCTGCCTGTCGGGCGGCCTCGGCGAGGTAGGCTGGCAGAAAGCCGCTGCCGGCGATGATCGCCAGGCGGCCCTTGTCGTCGTTCCCGCTATCGTTCACGTCAGTTCTTGTTGCCGCGATGCGGCGACGAAAGGGCGCGATCGCTATCAGCGGCGATAAAGTCGAGAATTTCCATCACCTCGGCGCAGTCGGCAAACTCGGTGCGGATTGCAGCCGCATTTTCGCGGATCGAACCTTCGCCCTCGAACACCGCCTTGAAGGCGCGACGGACCATATGAATGATCGGCCGCTCGATACCCGCACGCGTCATGCCGACAACGTTAAGGCCGCCCAATATCCCCGGGTTTCCGTTCAGCATGCCGTAGGGGATGACATCGTAATTGACCGCCGAGAGACCACCGATGAACGCCTGGCGGCCGATGCGGGTAAACTGGTGCACGGCACAGCCTCCGCCCAGGATGGCGCGGTCGCCGATCACCACATGGCCGGCAAGCATGACGTTGTTGGACATGATCACGTTGTTGCCGACCCGGCAATCATGGGCGACGTGCGAGTTGGCGAGAAACAGGTTGTTGTTGCCGACGATCGTCTCGCCGCCAAATTCAGCGGTGCCGGCATTCATCGTCACGCCCTCGCGGATCGTGCAGTTGTCGCCAACCGTCAGGCTGGTGTCCTCGCCGCCGTGATGGACACTCTGCGGATCACCGCCGACGACCGCCATGGGAAAAATTTTGCAGCCTTTGCCGAGGGTCGTGCGGCCGGTGACAACAGCATTGTTCAAAAGCTGGACATTGTCACCCAGCACGACCTTGTGTCCGACGAAGCAGAAAGGCCCGATAGAGACGCCCTCGCCCAGCACGGCGCCATCTTCGACGATGGCCATCGGGTGGATAGTGGCGCTCTTTGCTATGCCGCTCATGATTCTTCCTTGCGCACGATCATCGCGCCGATATCGGCCTCAGCAACCTTGGTGCCGTCAACTTTTGCATCACAATGAAACTTCCAGATATTGCCACGCTGGCGCTGTTTCGCAACGTGAAACTCAACGCGGTCGCCAGGCACGACCGGCTTGCGGAAGCGCGCATTATCGATGGTCATGAAGTAGACGAGGCTACCGCTCTGGCCTTCCTTACGGGCGCAGATAGCGCCGGCTGTCTGCGCCATGCCTTCGATCAGCAGGACGCCAGGCATGATCGGCTGATCCGGAAAATGCCCAGTGAAATGCGGTTCGTTGGCGGTGACGTTCTTGATCCCAATTGCGGAGTTGTCGCCATCGATCTCGATGATCTTGTCAACGAGGAGAAACGGATAGCGGTGCGGCAACAATTTCATGATCTCGAGGATATCGGCCGATCCGAGCTCGGTCCCGGGGTGATCAGTCATCCTTGCCATCCCGTGCCTTCTTGCGGCTTCCAATCTTAGCCATGGTCTCCGCCATCTCCCTTAGAAAATCCTTGATCGGCCGCGCCGGAACGCCGCCGTAGCGACCACCAGGCGCCAGATCGAATATAACGCCGCTACCTGCAGCAAGTTGCGCACCGTCTCCGACATGGATGTGACCGGCAACCCCGGCCTGTCCGCCAATCTGTACGCCGTCGCCGATGCGAGCGCTGCCTGCGATGCCGACTTGGCTGACAATCGCTGTGTGGCGCCCTATGCGGACGTTGTGGCCGATCTGCGCCTGATTGTCGATCTTCGTTCCTTCGCCGATGACGGTGTCGTCCATCGTGCCCCGGTCGATCGTCGTGTTGGCGCCGATCTCGACGTGATCCTGGATGATGACGCGTCCGACCTGGACGATCTTCAGCATGCCCGCCGGACCTGGCGCATAGCCGAAACCATCCTGCCCGATGCGCGCACCGTTATGAATGATGACGTTGTTGCCGACATAGGCACAAAGAACGCTGGCCCCAGCACTGATCGAGCAATTCCGGCCAATCTTGACGCCAGCGCCGATAATGGCACCTGCGCCAATCTGCGTCCCCGCGCCGATCTCGGCATCTGCCCCGATAACCGCCATCGGTTCGACCAGCACGTCGGCCTCGAGCCGTGCCGTGGGGTCGACAAACGCGGCAGGTGATATGCCGCTCTTAGCTGTTCCGACGGTTACAGCGCGCATTGCGGCAGGATGCAGCAAGGCGCCGGCAATCGCGAAGGCAGCATGGGGCTTTGAGGATAGTATGATCGGCACGTGTGGCGGAATTATCGACTGCATCGACGCATCGCAGATGATGGCGGAGGCTTTGCAGGTCTTCAATTCATCCATATTCTTGCGGGAAAGAATATAGCAAACGTCGCCTTCAGCTGCCCGGTATACGGGGGCTACAGAACGAACGACACGGTCTGAAAACTTCTCATCGGCAACAACCGCCCCAAGATGATTGGCCAGCTCCCGAAGGCTGACCCCAGCATGGGGCGGGAAAAAACGGTTATGTTCCATAAACAACAGCTCCAGGACGGTATTCTAACCCGTGGGTCTGGGCCTGCCGATATCAGAACTGGTTGGCAATGCCAAACCGGAACTGCTGAACCTTGTCGTAACTCTGCTTCATGACAGGCTGCGCATAGTCGACGCGCAGCACACCGAAGGGCGAGGCCCAGATGATGCCGAGGCCGAGCGATGCACGGATCGAGCTATCGCTGTTGACGCTATCGCCAGAGGTATCGACCTTGTTACCCGTGAGGGTACCAGCGTCGGCAAAGGCTGCAGCGCGCAGGCCGATGTCCTGTGGGACGCCGGGCATTGGAACGCTGGCTTCAGCAGAAGCCGTGAAGTATGTCGTGCCGCCCAACGGGTCCTTGTCGCCATTCGAAGTACGTGGGCCGATACCCGTGTTCTCGAAGCCGCGAATTTCACGACCGCCGATTTGGAACTGGTCGAATACGTTCAGCTTGCCGTTCGTAGGCAGCACGTAGCCGGCACCGAGCGTCAGAGATCCGATGATGTCGGCTTCGTCGCTCAGCGTCTTCACGAAGCGCGCCTTGCCGCTGATCTTGTAGAAGTTCGAGTCGCCGCCGAGGCCTGCAAACTCATGCGTCAGCTTGGCGATGATACCGTCGCGAGGAAGGTTCTGATCGTCGAGCGTGTTGTAGGTGAATGTCTGCGACACCGACGACTGGGTCCACGGACCGTCGTTGATGAGGTTCTGGTAGGTGTTCGACAGGTGATCTTCCCAGTCGTTGGTACCCTTGTAATCGATGTGCTTGTAGTTGTAGCGAAGGGTCGTGGCCAGGTCTTCGGTGATCGGCGCGGTCACGCGGAGCGAGAAGCCGGCTTCGCTGTAGTCGTAGTAATCGTCGCTCGACGTCTGGTTCTTGAAGATGTCGAAACCAGCGGCCAGACGGTAGCCGAGGAAATAGGGCTCGGTGAACGAGATGTTGTAGGTGCGCGAGCCTTCTGTGCCGGCGCCCGCAGCGATGCGGATGTACTGGCCGCGACCGAGGAAGTTCTTTTCCTCGACGGAGGCTTCGAGCAGGATCCCGCCGTTGTTGCCGACAGAGTAGCCTGCACCGACGCCGAACGAACCGGTCGACTGGTCGATCACGTTGACGACGATAACGACGCGGTCAGGCGCGCTGCCCGGTGCCGTCGTGATGTTGACGCTCGTGAAGTAACCGAGAGCATCGAGGCGACGCTTGGCGCGGGTGATCATTTCCTGATTGAACGCATCGCCTTCGTTCAGGTCGAATTCGCGACGGATGACGTAGTCGCGGGTGCGGGTGTTGCCGCGGATTTCGATGCGCTCGACATAGGCGCGTTCGCCCTGGTCAACCAGATATTCGACAGCGATCGTGTTGTTCTGGAAGTTGCGCGTACCACGCGGCGTAACACGGGCAAAGGGATATCCAGCAGCAGCAACGCGCTTGGAGATCGCCTCGATCGACTTCTGGATGTTCTTGGCGTTGTAGACTTCGCCGGTAGAGGTGGAGATCAGGCCCTTGAGTTCATCCGCATTCACGCCGTCGACCGTCGACACGACTGAGATGTCGCCGAAGGTGTAACGTGGACCTTCCTCGACGGCAAAGTTCATGGTGTAGGCGTTTGTCTGCTCGTCCAGCGTCGCGTCCGAGGAAACGATGCGGAAGTCGGCATAGCCGTGATTGTAATAGAACTGGCGCAGCGTGTCTTCGTCGGCATGCTGCTTGTCGGCGCTGTAGACGTCCTTGCGGGTCAGGAACGACAAGAAGTTGGTCTTCTTCGTCGCGATAACTGACGCAAGGCGACCATCACCATAGGCCTGGTTACCCGTGAAGTTGATCTTGTCGATCTTCGTACGGTCGCCTTCGTTGACCACAAAAGCGATGTTGACGCGGCCGGGAGCAACGTTGACGACCTGCGTCGTCACGGTCACTTCGTTGCGGCCGATGACTGCGTAGGCTTCTTTGATGGTCTTGATATCGTCATTGACGATGTTCTGATCGAAAGGACCCGAAGCATGCGTCTTGACGACGCCCTGCAGCTTGTCATCCTTGATCTTGCGATTGCCGTTGAAAACCACCGCGTTGACGATCTGGTTTTCCTTGACGGAAACGACGAGCGTGCCGCCGGAAACATTGATGTGGACGTCGGAGAAGTAACCCGTTGCGTAAAGCTGCTTTACGGAGTCATCGACGTCGGAACTGGTGAAACTAACACCGGGCTTGATCGTTATGTTGTCGCGAACAGCGTCCGCGCCAGAGCGGGATGCCCCGCGAACGTCGACCTTCTGGATGACAGCTGCTTCCGCGACAGAGGCGGATGCAAGGGTAAGGACACCTGCGCCCGAAGCAACAATACCAGCAGACAGCGCAACCGCCGATACTGCGTTCAAAAACTTTGAACCAGCCTTCATGTACTTCTTACCTTTTCTCAGTCGTTCCTGATGTCGAGCAAACTCGATTCCGGCCACGTGTGTCGTTTTACCCGCTTTTAGCCTACAAGCAAGCGCGCGGGTTAATTTCTGTTTACTTCATTTGGAAACGTGTCTCATTCGCCACTACAGCTTTGAAACATCGTAAATAAAGCATTATTTCCGCTGTCCTGCCCTCATCCAATCAGGGCGCTTATATCGTTCCAGGTTGCGAAAACCATCAACGACAACACCATGAACAAACCGATGCGGAAAGCGACATCCTGCGCGCCGGCCCCAAGCGGTTTTCCCCTTACCGCCTCAATCGCATAGAACATCAGGTGGCCGCCATCAAGTACCGGTACAGGCATTAGGTTCAACAACCCAATGGAAACCGACAGAACGGCAGCCAACTGTAGCACGGCTGCAATACCCAGCGACGCCATCTGGCCGGAGGCCTGGGCGACACGGATGGGGCCACCGAGCTGATCCGCCTTCATGTAGCCGCCAAGAAGATTGCCGATATATTCGAACGTTCCGGTGACGATGTGCCCGGTCTGCCTGACACCTTCGGCCACTGCGCCGAGCGGTGTGAAGCTTTCCTTGCGGAAATGGCCCATCTCCTGGTTGGTGACGATGCCGATGATGCCGACTTCCATCTTGTTGCCGAACTGGTCGGTCATGACGGTCGAAAGCGGAACCATCGGAAAATCGCGTTTTTCGCCACGCCGCTCGACGGTCACGACAATGTTGCGGCCCGGGCGGATGCTGACGTAGCGGCGAACGTCGTCGAATGTCGTCACCTTGTCGCCGTCAATTGCCACAAGGAGGTCGCCTGGTTCGATCCCCGCCTGGGCGGCCGCGCTATCCGGCTTGACCTCCGCTACCACAGGGTCGGCAACCTGGCGGCCGTATATGGCAAACAGGACGGAGAAGATGGCAATCGCCAGAATAAAATTGGCAATGGGACCCGCTGCCACCGTGGCGGCACGCTTCCAGAGCGCGGCACCGACGAATGACTGGGCACGTTCGGCCTCGCTCATGGCGTAGACCGCATCGATGTCCGGCTTGCTGGAGGCGTCCTGGTCACCGAAGAATTTCACATAGCCGCCGAGCGGGATTGCCGAGAGTTTCCAGCGGGTGCCGTGGCTGTCCGTGTAGCCCGCAATCTCCGGGCCGAACCCGACGGAGAATGCCAGGATGCGGATGCCGGACCATCGGCCGACAAGGTAGTGGCCCATCTCATGGACGAACACCAGCAGCGATAGCACCAGCACGAAGGGCAGGATGTAGCCTACGAGGAAGCTGACGATGCTCATTATGCTGCCCATGAACGGATCCTGTATGTTTTGATTTCAGACACCCAGCAATACGCCGCCCAAGGACGACATCTCGCCTCCCGCCATCAACGACAGCACGATAGCCAACAAGAAGCCTGCAAAACAAGCGAAAACGAGGCCGTCGGCACGATCCATCACGCCACCATGTCCGGGAATGAGATGGCCGGAGTCCTTGACGCCGAAACGACGCTTGATGAAGGACTCGAAGAGGTCGCCAGCCTGGCTGCAGACCGACAGCAGGAGAGCCACCAGTACCACCCGGAGCCCTGTGCCGGGGAAGAAGCACCAGACGACTGCCGGGCCTATGATCACAGCCGCAAGAGTGCCGCCTGCGGCTCCGGACCACGTCTTGCCGGGGGAAATGCGCGGCGCAAGCTTCGGCCCACGCAGCGCGCGGCCGACGAAGTAGGCAAGGATGTCGGTTGCCCAGACAGTCGCAAAAATGAACAGCATCAATACGAAGCCGAGGAAGTCGTCGTCGCGGATTTCCGACATGGCGATGACCGTCAGGCCCGCGTAGACGATGCCGACCGGCAACCACCAGCTTTTTTTTCGGGCCGCAACGAGGCCCATGCCGAGGACCGTGAAAAGCAGCAGCGCGCCGACCGCATAGACCGATTCTCGCGCCAGCGTGGCGATGACAATGACGACGACCGCGAGCCAGCCTAGGGCAGCTCCCGGAAAGTCGCGATCCCGCAGGCCGGTGATGGTCGACCACTCGTAGTAGATGAGGAGCCCTATGACCGATGCCAGCAGCCGGAACACCGAGCCGCCGTGCCAGGTGGCCAACAGGACCACGACTGCCATGACGACGCCCGATATAATTCGAAGCCTGAGTTCGCGGCTCATTTAGAGACCCACGGCGGCGGTCGGCTTGGCCGACAGGGCCCCGAAGCGGCGATCACGAGCGGCATAGCGCTCGAGTGCGGACAGGAACAGGGCGCGGCTGAAATCCGGCCAGTAGTCCGGCACAAACATGAACTCAGAATAGGCAGCCTGCCAGAGCAGGAAGTTGGAGAGCCGCTCCTCGCCGCTGGTGCGGATGATGAGGTCCGGGTCGGGAATTCCGGCCGTATCCAGCCGCCCGTCGATCAGTGCCGGCGTAATATCCTGCGGCCGCAAGCGTCCCGCCTCGACATCCTTGGCAAGACTGACAATGGCGCGGGCGATTTCGTCGCGGGAGCCGTAATTGAAGGCGATGACCAGCGTCAGCGCTGTGTTGTTCTTGGTTGTCTCTTCGGCTTCGATCAACAGCGGCAGGATGTCGCCCCGCAGGTTCTGGCGATCGCCGATGACGCGGATGCGGACATTCTGCCGGTGCAACTCGCTGAGGTCGCGACGGATGAATGCCTTCAGAAGCCCAAGCAGGTCGGTGACTTCGGCCTCTGGACGGCGCCAGTTTTCCGAAGAAAACGCGAACAGCGTCAGGTACTTGATACCAACATCGCCAGCAGCGCGAACGGTCTCGCGGACTGCATCGACGCCCTTGCGATGCCCCATGGTGCGCGGCAGGCCGCGCGCACTGGCCCAGCGGCCGTTGCCGTCCATGATGATGGCGACGTGCTCGGGGACTATCATAAGGCTAGACTCTGACATGGGTATCCAGTTCGTTCGACGGCAGGACGCTGGTTCGTGCAGACCTAAACCTGCATGATTTCCTTTTCCTTATCGATGAGCAAGCGGTCGATGTCGGAAATCGAGTCATCCGTCATCTTCTGCACGCGGTCCGATTTGGCGCGGGTTTCGTCCTGGCCGAGAGCCCCGTCCTTTTCGGCCTTCTTCAGGCCATCCATGCCATCGCGGCGGACGTTGCGAATCGCAACCTTGGCCTTCTCGGCATATTCGTGGGCAACCTTGACCAGCGAGCGGCGACGCTCCTCGTTGAGTTCCGGCAGCGGAATGCGCAGGTTCTGGCCATCCATGATCGGGTTCAGGCCGAGGTTGGATTCGCGAATGGCGCGATCGACGGCGCTCACCATGGACTTGTCCCAGACAGAGACTGAGAGCATGCGGGGTTCCGGAATGGTGATGTTGGCGACCTGGTTCAGCGGCACGCGCGAACCGTAGGCATCGACCGTTACCGGATCGAGGATGTTTGCCGACGCACGGCCGGTGCGCAGCGAGGCGATGTCGCCCTTGAAGGCGGAAATCGCGCCGTCCATGCGGCGCTTGATTTCGTTGAGGTCGGTGTTGCCACTCATGTCTTTACTCCCGTCGTCAATGCGGCGTCGATCCACGACGCCATGAGATTGTCAGTTGTCGGATACGACGGTCTTGTAGCCGCCGCCGGTCAGGATCTGGGCGAAACCGCCCTTTTCATGGATAGAAAATACGATGATCGGGATGGAATTCTCGCGCGCCAGTGCGACGGCGGCGACATCCATCACGGCCAGACCCTTTTCCAGCACCTGGCTGTGGGTCAGATGTTCGAAACGGGTAGCGTCCGGCACCTTCTTCGGATCGGCCGAATAGATGCCGTCGACCTGCGTGCCCTTGAAGATGGCCTGGGCGCCCATTTCCGCGGCGCGCAAGGCAGCAGCCGAATCGGTGGTGAAGAACGGGTTGCCGGTGCCGCCAGCAAAAATCACGACGCGGCCGAGCGACAGATGATAGAGCGTGGCGCGCTGCGAAAAGCTCTCGCAGATTTCAGGCATGGCGATGGCCGACAGCACCACCGTGTCGATTCCAAGCTTGCGCAAGGAAGTCGCCAGCGCCAGCGCGTTGATGACGGTTCCCAGCATACCCATGTGGTCGCCGGTGACGCGGTCGCCGCCTTTGGAGGCCACCGCGACGCCGCGAAAGATGTTTCCGCCGCCTACAACCACGCCGACTTCGACGCCCATGTGGCGGGCTTCGGCAATGTCTGAGGCAATCCGGTCGGCAACTTCGACATCGATGCCAAAGCCCTGGGTCCCCATCAGAGCTTCACCAGACGCCTTCAGCAAGACGCGCTTGTAAATCGGCTCGGACATGGTTGCTCCTAAGATTGATCGTAAAAAGCCGGATACACGAAGGGCATCGCGTTGTCACGCGATGCCCTCTGGTTTTCCCGCAGTAAGCAGACCGACGATCAGCCCTTGGCGACGGCAGCGACTTCAGCTGCGAAGTCAGTCTCTTCCTTCTCGACGCCATCGCCGAGCAGCAGGCGTGCCATGCCGGTGATCTCGATCGGCGCGCCGACTGCCTTTTCGGCTTCCTTGATGGCAGCGCCGACCGTCAGGTCAGGGTTGATGACGAAAGCCTGCGACAGAAGAGCGACTTCCTCGAAGAACTTGCGCATGCGGCCATCGACCATCTTTTCGATGATGGCTTCCGGCTTGCCGGATTCGCGAGCCTGTTCGATGAACACGTTGCGTTCGCGTTCGGCAACAGCAGTATCGACGTCTTCAGGACGCAGGGCGAGCGGTGCCGTGGCAGCGATGTGCATGGCAACCTGGCGACCGATGGCATTCAGCGCATCCTTGTCACCGGTCGATTCCAGCGCAACGAGAACGCCGAGCTTGCCGAGGCCGTCGGAGACTGCATTGTGGATGTAGGTCGAGACGACGCCCGACTTGACCGACAGCAGAACCGTGCGACGCAGGTTCATGTTCTCGCCGATCGTGCCGATAGCATCCTTGATGGTGTCGGCGACGGACTTCTCAGAATCCGGATAGGTCGCAGCGGCAACGGCTTCGACCGAACCGTCGGTCGTCAGGGCAACCTTGGCGATGTTGCGGACGATACCCTGGAAGGCATCGTTACGAGCAACGAAGTCGGTTTCGGAGTTGACTTCGACGACAACGGCCGATGTGCCGGCGCTGGCAACGCCGATGAGGCCTTCGGCAGCCGTGCGGCCAGACTTCTTGTCAGCCTTGGAGATGCCCTTGGCGCGCAGCCAGTCGATCGCGGCTTCCATGTCGCCGGCGGTCTCGGTGAGTGCCTTCTTGCAGTCCATCATGCCTGCGCCGCTCTTTTCGCGCAGTTCCTTTACCAGTGCAGCCGTGATTTCAGCCATTATTTGCCTCTTGTCGGTTGGTATGGTGCGCTGACGGCATCAGCCGGCGCGGCACCCGGTTTGAGGGACGAAATGTACCCCTATGCATGACAGCGTTATGAAAGCGCGCCACACGGAATGATTTTCAAACGATAGCATATCGGTGGATCTACGCCGAATGCCTTCGCCTGAAACAGGTAAGGCCGCTGAAACTTGCTCAAGTCACCAACGGCCTTATCTGAATTTCAGTCGCGGCCAGGCAGATTTTCATCCGCCTGCCGCTCGGTCAATCAAGCCTGCGGAGCAGGAGCAACTTCTTCTTCCAGGGTCGGCTCGAGCGGTGCTTCGAAAGCAGCGCCGAGATCGCGGCCGGACGAGCCCTGCTGACGGGCGATGCCGTCGATGGCAGCGCGCGAGATCAGTTCGCAATAGAGCGAGATGGCGCGCGAGGCGTCGTCGTTGCCCGGGATCGGATAATCGATCTGATCCGGATCGCAGTTCGAGTCGATGATCGCAACAACCGGGATGCCGAGACGCTTTGCTTCGTCGATGGCAATCTTTTCCTTGTTGGTGTCGATGATGAACATCAGGTCAGGTGTGCCGCCCATGTCGCGGATACCGCCGAGAGCCTTGTCCAGCTTTTCGCGTTCACGCTCAAGGTTGAGGCGTTCCTTCTTGGTGAAGCCCTGGGCGTCGCCGTTGAGGATTTCGTCGAGCTTGCGAAGGCGCTGGATCGAATTGGAGATGGTCTTCCAGTTCGTCATCATGCCGCCGAGCCAACGCGAGTTAACGTAATACTGAGCAGAACGCTTCGCGCTGTCAGCGATGATTTCAGACGCCTGGCGCTTGGTGCCGACGAACAGGACGCGGCCGCCACGGGCAACGGTGTCGCTGACAACCTGCAGGGCGCGGCTGAGCAAAGGAACGGTCTGCTGAAGGTCGATGATGTGGATGTTGCTGCGGTCGCCAAAGATATATGGCTTCATCTTCGGGTTCCAGCGGTGTGTCTGGTGGCCGAAGTGAACGCCGGCTTCGAGAAGCTGGCGCATAGAAAAATCGGGCAATGCCATGCCTGGGTTACTCCTTATCCGGTTGAACCTCCGCAAGGCGAACAGCATCTTCTAGGAAGATACCACCGGGTGGAACGGTCCGGATTTCTCCCGGACAATCCCTTGCCTCACGTGTGGAATGAGTTGCCCATACTCTTCCCAGAGCAGAAAGGCAAGCAGTGTCGTTAAAATTACGCTAGCCCAGGACCTCGCATGCCAAAGGCCTACTTGCAGGCTTTGGCGTCCAGCATTTCGAGCTTGGTCAGCTTTCCCGTCAAAACGAAATCGCCATAGTCCATCGTCAGGTCGCGGGTGATGCCGTTTTCGTAGAGCTTGAATGACATGCGGTAGACGGGCGTGGCGTCTCCATGGGCCTTCTCGTTGAAGTATGCGACCGTCACAGGCCAGAACGGCGTCTTGGCAAAGGCACCCGCCTTGTCGGCGTCCGTGGTATCGCCAGCCTTTGGCGTTTCCGCCTTGCCGACCACGGTGGTTGCGGCCAGCGATCGATCGCCATCGTCCGACCCGTCGAACACGTGGGCCTCAAAGAAGGTCTTGCCGAGCTTGGCGTTGTGGATGATGTCCAGCATATGCTCGGTCGGGAAGCGGCTCTCGGCCAGATCGATCTGCTTGGCAGACGGCTGCGCCAGATCGACCTTGACGCCTTTGGCGCTGTCGGCAGCAGCGCCACGGACATCCTTGTCCAGTGCGTCGTCGGTAAACGACTTGGTCTCGAACTTGAAAATCCGCTTGGTCAGGTCCTCGAAGGTCGTCGTCTGCTGGTCGCTCATGCGGGTCGCGTCGCCGGTATCGATCTGGGTCACGAACCGGAAATTGGTGGTGAAGCCGGAGCAGTCAGAACCGGTGAATTCATAGACCATGCGACCGTACATGCCGGCGATACCGGAGCGATCCGTGGCATCCTTGAGTTCGAGATCGTAGATCGCACGATGGGCCACCAGCCCGCTCGGACCGGCTGCCTGCGCCGTTGCAAAAGACAGGCAAAGAGCGCCTGTACTGCCAAGGAGAACCGCGGCAAGACTCGAACGGAACATGCATTATCTCCTGTTGGACTCGCACACGATGTTATAAGAACGCTTTCGGTTAAACAAAGGCAAGCGCCCCCACATTGCGCGGATTGAGCCTTGATGACGGATTTTTGACGAAGTTACAACAAACGGGAGACGAA
The DNA here is from genome assembly GCF_019355815.1 of Rhizobium sp. B21/90. Taxonomy (NCBI): domain Bacteria; kingdom Pseudomonadati; phylum Pseudomonadota; class Alphaproteobacteria; order Hyphomicrobiales; family Rhizobiaceae; genus Rhizobium; species Rhizobium sp. B21/90. The sequence goes on from NZ_CP072162.1 coordinate 2,388,298, forward strand.
AATGTCCGACGAGATCAATGCCCGCCTGAGCCAGCTGGGCATCACCCTGCCCCAGGCGGCAGCGCCAGCCGCCAACTATGTTCCCTACGTCATCAGCGGCAACATGCTTACGATATCGGGCCAGTTGCCGATGGAAAACGGCAAGGTCGCCATCACCGGTCATCTCGGCCGAAACGTCGATGTCGCCACCGGTCAGCGGGCGGCGGAGCTTTGCGCCATCAATATCCTGTCGCAGGCGAGTGCTGCCCTCGGCGGCGATCTCGGCCGTATCAAGCGGCTGATCAAGCTCAACGGCTTTGTCGCCTCGGTGCCTGAGTTCGGCGAGCAGCACCTGGTCATCAATGGCGCCTCCAACCTGCTGGCAACCGTCCTAGGCGATGCCGGCAAGCATGCCCGCGCAGCCGTCGGCATGGCTGCCTTGCCGTTCAACGCCGCCGTCGAGATCGATGCCATCATGGAAATCGGCGAATGAGCGAGATCGCCTGGCTCACCGCGCAACCGGTTGCCCATCGCGGCTATCACGACATGAACAAGACTGTCTGGGAGAATACGCTTTCGGCATTCTCCCGTGCTATCGAGGCCGGGTTTGCGATCGAGTGCGACCTGCACTACGCCGCCGACGGCGTCCCGGTGGTCTTCCACGACGACGACCTGCAGCGGCTCTGCAACCTGCCGGGCGCACTGCGCGACCGCAGTTCGCAGGAACTCGGCCTGCTTTCGGTCGGAGGCACCAAAGACCGCATCCCAACGCTCAAACAGCTGCTGCAGCTCTGCGACGGAAAGGTGCCGCTGGTACTCGAACTGAAAGGCAAGGCGGGCGAAGATGCAGGCTTCGCCGAGACCGTGCTCGAGGTTCTCGAAGGTTACAAGGGCCATGTCGCGCTGATGAGCTTCGATCACTGGCTGCTCAAGGATCTGAAGGCGCTGAAGCCGCCCTACCCGGTTGGCCTCACCGCCGACGGTTTCAAGCCTGAGACGTTTTTTGCCCATGACGAAGCCATGCAACTGGGTCTAGACTTCATCTCGTATTTTCACGGCGACCTGCCAAACGATTTCGTGACGGCGCAGCGCCAGCGCGGCATACCGGTCATCACCTGGACCGTGCGCGACGAGGCGGGAATCAAGCGGACGCTCGCCAACGCCGACCAGATGACATTCGAAGGTTTCGACCCCAGGGAAAGCCCTATCCTCATCCATGACAGATGAACTGATCTTTCGCGCCGAACAGTCGTTCAAATCCATCTCTCCGGAGAGTTGGTCCCGGCTTGCCGGGGCCGCGCGGTCCGGCAGCATCCTGCCCTACAATCCCTTCGTATCGCATGCCTATCTATCGTCACTGGAGGAATCCGGGTCGGCGACCGAGAGGACGGGCTGGCTCGGGCACCATCTTTTGCTGGAAAAACCCGATGGCACCTTGCTCGGCGCCGTCGCCGGATATCTGAAAAACCATAGCCAGGGCGAATACGTCTTCGACCAGGGTTGGGCCGACGCTTTTGAGCGGGCCGGCGGTTCATATTATCCCAAGCTGCAATGCGCGGTGCCCTTTACGCCGGCAACCGGGCCACGGCTGCTGGTGGCCGAAGGCCATGATCGCGACATGCTGCAGCCGGCATTGGCCGAAGGCCTCAAGGAAGTCACGCGGCAGATCGGTATTTCGTCGGCACACATCACGTTCCTGCCGAAAGCCGAGGTGGAACTGTTCGAGACGGATGGCTACCTTCACCGCACCGACCAGCAGTTTCACTTCATCAACAATGGCTATGCAAACCACGATGCGTTTCTCGAAACGCTCGCCTCGCGCAAGCGCAAGGGGCTGAAGAAAGAACGGCGGGCGGCGCTCGAAGGCGGCATCACCATCGACTGGCTGACCGGCAAGGACCTCACAGAGGATATCTGGGATCAGTTCTTTACCTTCTACATGGACACCGGCAGCCGCAAATGGGGCCGACCCTACCTCACCCGCAAATTCTACTCGCTGATCGGCGAACGGATGGCCGACGACATCCTGCTGATCATGGCCAAGCGCGACGGCCGTTATGTTGCCGGCGCCATCAACTTCATCGGCGGCGATGCGCTCTACGGCCGCCATTGGGGCTGCATCGAGGATCACCCCTTCCTGCATTTCGAGGTCTGCTACCACCAGGCCATCGATTTCGCGCTTGCCAAGGGGCTGCAGCGGGTCGAAGCGGGAGCACAGGGAGAGCACAAGCTGGCGCGCGGCTACCTGCCCGTCACCACCCACTCGGCACATTTCATCGCCCATCCCGGCCTCCGTCGGGCCGTCGGCGACTATCTCGAGCGCGAGCGGCAGGAAGTGGAGCAAATGGGCGAGATCCTCGCCGAGCACAGCCCCTTCCGAAAGGGCGAGCGGCAGGATTAGCTAGGTCTTTGGAGGCATCAGCATGGTCAGCAGACGATCGCTTGGGTGGCGCGCAGTTCCGCCGCTGATCCTCCTTCTGGCACTGCCGGCGTTGGCGGAAGAACCGATCAAAGCCGCCGCCAGCGATGTGCTCGACCTCTGCACCGCGCCCCTTCCTACCGATGCGGGAAGAAAGGCCGAAAAACTCGGCTGGCAGCACGTCCCCGCCAGCACCATCGACACACTGCGACCTCTGCTTGAGCCGCTTGGCGGCGGAACCAAGATCATTCAGGGCTGGGAAGGCGGCGACGCGCTGGGCTCCGAAATGATCGCCTATGCCTATGATGCTCTCGCCAGTGACGGGTCGTTCACGGCGATGCTGAAATCTTTTTTGCCTGGAGGCCATGCCTGCCTCTACGTTGGGTCGGCGGACGTCGCTGCGCTAACGGACGAGATCACCCGACGCCTTGGCACAGCCCCGACCAACGATCCAGCAATAGCGACGATAGCCACTGTTTCAAGATGGGAAACGTCCTCGGCGATCGCCACTCTCAGGGACATTTCACTGATTTAACCGCCCTACAAGGTTGCGTTGACTGTGATCACCAAATAAAAATCCGGACACATTTTCGTGGCTGTTGCGCATAGCGAAGCAAAGATCGCCCCGAATTCAAGGAGGAACTTTCGATGGCCGCAATCTACGACAGCAGCAACATCTTTGCAAAAATCCTGCGTGGCGAGATCCCGTGTCACAAGGTGTACGAGGACGATTTCAGTCTGGCGCTGATGGATGTCATGCCGCAGGCGCCCGGCCACACGCTGGTTATCCCCAAGCAGCCGTCCCGCAACCTGCTCGACGCCTCGCCCGAGGCGCTGTCGCATCTGATTGTGGTGGTTCAAAAGGTCGCAAATGCCGTCAGGCAGGCGTTCGACGCCGACGGCGTCTCCGTCCTCCAGTTCAACGAGCCATCCGCCGGGCAGACCGTCTTTCACCTCCACTTCCACATCGTCCCGCGCCACGAGGGAGCAGCACTCAAGCCGCATTCCGGCAAGATGGAGGATGGCGCAGTGCTGGCCGAAAACGCGCGCAAGATAATTGAGGCGATGTCCTGACGATTGGTGCGGACCGTTGATCAATGCGAGTTAATGGCTGTCGGTGTGTCAATGTGGTAGGACGAGTGGCACGTAGGTAGCTGACGCGTGGACGCCTGTGCATGTTCTGCTGTCGCAGTTCAACAAGGGGCATGCATCGACCGCTCTCCCACCATAAAAAATGCCGGGCTTTTGACCCGGCATTTTCTTGGATAGTCGTTACTTCTTGCGTGGCACCTTCGGCACCGTCGAGCTCTTGCGGGCCGGTTTGGCGTCTTCGTCGCCGCCAACTGTGGCCTTCACCTTTTTGGGTGCAGGCTTGGGGCCGGTTGCGATGTCGGCATTCTCGACGTTTTCGGCAATCACTACATCGCCGTCTTCGACCTCGATCGTAGGATCGACGACCTCGGCTTCAGGCTTCGGCTTGATACGGGCCGTCTCGGCGATGCATTCGAGCAGGATGCCTGGCTTGCCGTCTTCCTTCGGGCCGACCGTGACATTGACCACGCCACCCTTCTTCAGCTTGCCGAAGAGGATCTCGTTGGCCAATGGCTTCTTGATGTTCTCCTGGATGACGCGTCCGAGCGGACGGGCACCCATTTTCTCATCATAGCCGTTTTCAGCCAGCCAATTGGTGGCATCGTCGTGCAGGTCGAAGGTGATGTTGCGTTCGGACAGCTGGGCTTCCAGCTGCATGATGAACTTCTGAACCACCTTGTAGATGACCTTGTTCGGCAGCGCTGCGAACGGAATGATCGCATCGAGGCGGTTGCGGAATTCCGGCGTGAAGAGCCTGTTCAGCGCTTCCTCGTCTTCGCCCGTCCGCTTTGCCGAGCCGAAGCCCATGGCAGCCTTGGCCATTTCAGACGCACCCGCATTCGTCGTCATGATCAGGATGACGTTGCGGAAGTCGATCTTCTTGCCGTTGTGGTCCGTCAGAGAGCCGTGATCCATGACCTGCAACAGGATGTTGAAGATGTCCGGATGGGCCTTCTCGATTTCATCGAGCAGCACGACGCAATGCGGATGCTGGTCGACGCCATCGGTCAACAGACCGCCCTGGTCAAAGCCGACATAGCCGGGAGGTGCGCCGAGCAGCCGCGAGACCGTGTGACGCTCCATGTACTCCGACATATCGAAGCGCAGCAGTTCGACGCCGAGCGACGAGGCAAGTTGCTTGGCGACCTCGGTCTTGCCGACGCCTGTCGGGCCCGAGAAGACGTAGGAGCCGATTGGCTTGTCGGGTTCCCGCAGACCTGCACGGGCGAGCTTGATTGCCGTCGACAGGGCCTCGATGGCCGGATCCTGACCGTAGACGACCGAGCGCAGTTCCTTTTCCAGGTTGGCGAGAACCATCTCGTCGTCCTTGGAGACCGACTTCGGCGGAATGCGCGCCATCGTCGCGATCGTCGCTTCGATTTCTTTCTCGGTGATCAGCTTGCGACGCTTGGACGGCGGCAGCAGCATCTGGGCTGCACCCGTTTCGTCGATGACGTCGATCGCCTTGTCCGGCAGCTTGCGGTCGGACAGGTAGCGGGCCGACAGTTCGACGGCCGACTTGATCGCCTCGTTGGAGTAACGCAGATGGTGGTACTCTTCGAAATAGGGCTTCAGGCCCTTCATGATTTCGATGGCATCCTCGATCGACGGTTCGACGACGTCGATCTTCTGGAAGCGGCGCACGAGTGCCCGGTCCTTTTCGAAGAACTGACGGTATTCCTTGTAGGTCGTCGAGCCGATGCAACGGATCGCACCGGAAGACAAGGCCGGCTTCAGCAGGTTCGATGCATCCATCGCGCCGCCGGACGTGGCACCGGCGCCGATGACGGTATGGATCTCGTCGATGAACAGCACGGAGCCCGGATATTCCTCGAGTTCCTTGACGACCTGCTTGAGGCGCTCTTCGAAGTCACCGCGATAGCGGGTGCCGGCGAGCAGCGTGCCCATGTCGAGCGAGAAGATCGTCGCATCCTGCAGCGCTTCGGGAACCTTGCCCTCGACGATGCGCTTGGCCAGACCTTCGGCGATGGCGGTCTTGCCGACGCCAGGGTCGCCCACATAGAGCGGGTTATTCTTGGAGCGGCGGCACAGGACCTGGATGGTCCGGTTGACCTCGGAGTGGCGGCCGATCAGCGGATCGATCTTGCCGGTCTTGGCCTTCTCGTTGAGGTTGACGCAATAGGCCTTGAGGGCGTCCTGCGCCTTCTTGGGTCCGCCTTCTTCCTGCTCGCCGCGCGATGTCGGCTTGCTTTCGGCATCGCCATCGTCGACGCCGCGCGGAGACCGGACCTGGGAGGAGCCCGGGCGCTTGCCGATACCGTGCGAGATGTAGTTCACCGCGTCGTAGCGGGTCATCTCCTGCTCCTGCAGGAAGTATGCGGCATGGCTTTCGCGCTCGGCGAAGATGGCGACGAGAACATTGGCGCCCGTCACTTCTTCGCGGCCCGAAGACTGCACATGGATCACGGCCCGCTGGATGACGCGCTGGAAGCCGGATGTCGGCTTGGAGTCCTCGTCATATCCGGTGATCAGGTTCGATAGTTCGTTGTCCACATATTCGATCAGCGTCTTGCGAAGCGAATCGAGGTCGACATTACAGGCGCCCATGACTGCCGCTGCATCTGCGTCGTCTACCAACGCCAACAGCAGATGTTCGAGTGTGGCATATTCATGATGCCGCTCGTTCGCGTATGTCAGTGCCTGATGCAGTGCCTTCTCGAGACTAGGCGAAAATGTTGGCACGTCAGATCCTCACTTCTTTTCCATAACACATTGTAGCGGGTGCTGGTGCTGCCGAGCGAAGTCCATCACTTGGCTTACCTTGGTCTCCGCCACTTCATATGTAAATATTCCACATTCGCCCACACCGTGATTATGAACGAGCAGCATAATACGGGTGGCTCCCTCGCGGTCCTTCTGGAAGAAACGCTCCAGAATGTGGATCACGAATTCCATTGGTGTGTAGTCGTCATTCAGTATCAGCACGCGGTATAGATTGGGCTTCTTCGTCTTGGCTTTCGTCCGCGTAATGACCGAGGTCTCGCGATTACCGTTGCCCCCGTTCCTTTCGCTATCCTTCTGCATCCGGATCGGCTTGGCGATCATAGTCGTTCATTCCTCAAAGCACTCGGCGGGCATCGTTCAATTGCAAATCACCGGCCGAATATCCGAAACCCTAACTTAGTTCATATTGGCGGGATTTTAAGCCCCCCACTCAACACTGCAATCACAATTCGTCTTCAAACAGGGCCACACCCTAAAAATCGCCCGAAAACAGCGATGGCGCCCGAACAAAAATGCAAGAGACCGGCGCGCGTTGCACGACCGGTCTTCTGAATAGGCTTGGCGGCCGTCTTACGTCGCCGCAATCAGGCGGCTCCATTGGCCGAATCCCCGGCGTTACCACTTGATCTGGCAGCAGCTTTCCGGGCGGGGTCGTATACCGACTTGGCAAGACCGGCGTACATCTCACCGATCTTCGCCGCCTCGGCGACAAAGCCCTCGTAGTAGGATTTCGCGAAATTGCTCTGAAGCTCCAAGGCAGCATCGAGGCTTGTCACACTCGACAGCGTGCCAACATGCGACACTGCGTCCTCGAATGATTTCTTGGAATAGCCCGCCGCCTCTGCGGCAATGGCCTGCACGCTCAAGGCGGCCTGGGTGTAGTTCTTAAGCGCCTCGTCGATGGCGTCGGTGTCGGGCGCAGCGTTCTGGTTGTCGTTCAGCATAGGGTCCTCCAACCGTAGTCGATTGAAGAAAATTTAGGTGCACTGCACAAATAGTCAACCGTTTCGACGATTTTGCGCATCACCTTGAGTTGTACGACGGGTCAATGATCGCGGCGCTGACGCCCGCTCCACTTGATCCCTCAGGGTCCTGTACCAGCCGCCGAAGCGGCCGGTTGGCATCTTAGATCAAAGATCGACCTCGAGGATGGCCATCGAGAAATTGTAGGAACGATCGCCATCTTCGTCGTCGACATAGACGAGACCCAGGAATTCATCGCCCAGGTAGACTTCGGCCGAATCGTCCTTGCGAGGACGCGCCTTGACCGCCATCAGCGGGTTGAGGCTGCGTTTGAAATAGGCGTCGAGCTTCTTGATTTCGTCTGGCTTCACGATTGATCTCCGTAACCGTAGATTGGGGGCGGGTTGTTGCATGGGAAAAGCGGCGATGTAAAGACAAAGGCGGCCCTCAGCCGCCTTACCGCCGCGAGCATGGCGGCTCGGTCAGATTCCGGCGCCGATAATCTGGTCCATAATGCGCGATGGCTCGGAGCAACCGGCGGTTCCAACGACCTTGGCCGGCACACCGGCGACGGTGGTGTTCGGCGGTACTGCCTTCAGCACCACGGAGCCTGCCGCGATCCGCGAGCAATGGCCGATGGCGATATTGCCGAGGATCTTCGCGCCGGCGCCGATGAGCACGCCGTTGCCGATCTTCGGGTGACGATCGCTGCCTTCCTTGCCCGTGCCGCCAAGGGTGACGCCGTGGAGGATGGAGACGTTATCGCCGATGACCGCCGTCTCGCCGACGACGAGGCCCGTGGCATGGTCGAGGAAGATGCCCTTGCCGAGACGCGCGGCCGGATTGATGTCGGTCTGGAAAACGCTCGACGCACGGCTCTGGAGGTAGAGCGCAAAATCCCGTCGGCCGCGATTGAGCAGCCAGTGGGCGAGCCGATGTGTCTGGATCGCCTGGAACCCCTTGAAATAGAGCACCGGCTCCATGAAGCGGAGGCAGGCCGGATCGCGGTCGTAGAACGCCTGGATATCAACGCGCAGGATTGCTCCCCATTCCGGCCAATCCGTCAGCATCTCGTCGAACGTCTGGCGCAAGAGGATCGCCTGGATATCAGGATGATCGAGGCGCTCGCAGATCCGGTAGATCACGCATTCCTCGAGCGACCGGTGATTGACCACGGTCGAATAGAGGAAAGCGGCCAGCACAGGATCCCGTTCAGCCGCAGCCCGCGCTTCGTCACGCATGCTGTCCCAGATGGGGTCGACCGTCTTGACGCTGTCGATATGGCGAATATCCGATGTCGCTACCATGGGTCGCGTCCTCTTTCCGTATTGGAAGATCGTTATATAGAGCAAGATCAGAGCAATATAAATGGGTGAGGCAGGCTCTATCTTTGGAATGGATTTGCTGGACCTAGGCCGAGACCTCGCCACCCGGCCGGCTGCCGCCATCTTCCAGCGCCACGCGCTGGTAGAATTCCAGGACCGCCGCCTTGAAGACGCGGTCGCCGACGGCAAGCATATGGTCGCGACCCGGTATATCGAGGGCTTGCGCATGCTGCATCAGCGCTGCGAGTTCCTGCGGCGAACCGGCGATGTCGTCCTTGGTGCCGACACCGATCAGGGTCGGTGCGGCAATCGTTCCCATGTCGTCCCGGCTGATGAGATCTCGGGAACCGCGAATGCATGCGGCCAGCGCAACGCGGTCGCTTTTCGTCTGGTCGGCAAAGCTGCGGAACATGCGGCCTCGGGCATGCTCCACGGTCTCCAGCGACGGTGCCAGAAGCGCATGGGCAATCGGATCCCAGTCGCCGACGCCATCCGTCATGCCGATCCCGAGGCCGCCGAGCACCAGCGAGCGAACCCTCTCAGGCCGGGCGAGCGCCAGGAAGCTGGAAATACGGGCGCCCATCGAATAGCCCATCACATGGGCACGCGCGATGTCGAGATGATCGAGAAGTGCCGATGCATCTTCCGCCATCACCCAAGGGCGATAGGCGTCCGGCTCATGTGGCTTGCCGCTGGCGCCATGGCCGCGATTGTCGAGAGCAATGACCCGGTAGCCCGCCTCGCCCAGCGTCTTTAGCCAGCCGGGATAAACCCAGTTGACTGCGGCAGTCGAAGCGAAGCCGTGTATCAGCAGGACCGGGGGAGCCTGGCGGTCACCCTCGTCAAAATAGGCCAACTCCAGGTCATCATGGCGGAAAGTGGAGAAATCGGGGGCGTTGAGGTTCATCGTATCGTTCCTGTGTCGACGCCCTTCCTAAATTATCGACGCCGCCCGGTGAACCCTGCCCTGCACAAAATCTGGTGAGGCACAAAATCTGTCACGTCGCCTTGCGTTTCGCACTACACAACCCGGTCGAACGATTATAAGGTCGCGCCACTTATCAGAAGCTTTTGGAGATCCGCATGGCCGGCCATAATATTCCGCATTTCCAGAACGACGGCGGCCATCGGGTGATCGAGATCGGCGTCAAGGAGTTCATGTGCACCGGCGCTTCCTCCCCCTTCGACCATCCGCATATCTTCATCGACATGGGCGACGATAACGAAAAAGTCTGCTCCTATTGCTCGACCCTCTATCGCTTTAACCCCTCGCTGAAAGCCGATCAGACCAATCCGACCGGCTGTGTCTTCGAGTTCAGGGCCGCTTGAACCGCCGGGAGCGGACGCTCCAATGCTCTTGAAGACTGTCGCGATCATCGGTGCCGGTATCGCAGGGCTGACCACAGCCCTATCTTTTGCCCGGCACGGGATCGAATCAGAAATTTTCGAAAGGGCCGAGACGCTGACAGAAGTCGGCGCCGGCCTGCAGATATCGCCGAACGCATCGCGGATCCTCGATGAACTCGGCCTGCTCGACGAGCTCGCCGACTTGTGGCTTGAGCCGGAGGCCATCCGCCTCGTTTCCGGACGCTCGCTACGCCAGATCGCTGCCGTGCCCAGCGGTGCCTTTGCGCGCGTCCGCTGGGATGCACCCTACGGCGCCCTGCACCGCGCGACCCTGCAAGGCGTCCTGTTGCGGGCCGTGCAAGCCAGTCCGCTCTGTCGTCTGCATTTCGGCGCAGGCTTCGATGCCTCAACACCGGATGCCCTGTGGCCAGGCGGACGGAAGCCGGAGCTGATCGTTGGCGCCGATGGTGTCTGGTCCAAGGTGCGCAGCAGCGTGGCTGGCAGCGGCAACCCGAAGTTTTCCGGCAACATCGCCTGGCGCTTCATGGTCCCCGAGGCCGACGCGCCGGCGATTCTCGATCGTAGCAGCGTGACCGCCTATCTGGGCCCCGCCGCACATCTCGTCTGCTATCCGCTGAAGGAGGCGTCAGCCTTCAACTTCGTGGCGATCTGCGCCGGCGGCAGCGTCGGCCACGACTGGAGCCATTCGGCAAGCGCTGCCCAGCGCACGCTGCTGCGCCAGCATTTTTCCGGCTGGAACACCGAGCTGTCTGATCTGCTCGATCGGCAGGCGGATCCCACCGTCTGGCCGCTCTACGAGGTTGGCGCGGGACGCTGGCACAACGGCCTCGACACGGTGCTGATCGGCGATGCCGCGCATGCAATGATGCCGTTTGCAGCGCAGGGGGCTGCCATGGCGATCGAGGATGCCTTCGAGCTTGCCGGTGCAGTCAGCCGTCAGCCGTTGCCGGAAGCGCTGGTCGCCTTCGAGGCCAGACGCGAGCCGCGGATTGCCCGGCTGCGCAAACGCGCCGCCTTCAACCGCTTTGCCTACCATGCGCGAGGACCGATCCGGCTTGGACGTGACCTTGTACTGTCGCTGCGCCCGCCGCAAACCCTTGCGGCGGACCTCGACTGGATCTTCGACTACCGCGCCATCGGCTGATCAGACGGCCGCTGCCGCAGCAAGGCCTCTCTCGATGTCGGCCTTGACGTCGGCAACATCCTCGAGCCCGATCTGCAGACGCAGCACCGGACCCTCCTTGGGTGCCTTGCAGATCCGCCGGTCACTGAGATTGACGTGAACGGCAAGGCTTTCGAACCCGCCCCAGGAATAGCCGAGCCCGAAGATCGACAGGGCGTCGAGGAAGGCATGCGCCTTGGCCCGGAACATGTCCGGCGTGTCGACGGCAAGCACGATCGAGAAGATGCCGCTCGAACCCGTAAAGTCGCGCTTCCAGAGATCGTGGCCCGGAAAGCTCGGCAGCGCTGGATGCAGCACGCGCGCGACATCGTCACGGCTCTCCAGCCATTCTGCGAGCGCCAGCGCGCTCTGCTGGTGCCGCTCGAGGCGGATGCCCATCGTTCTAAGCCCGCGCAGCACCTGGTAGGCATCGTCAGGGGCGCCGCAGATGCCAAGCGCGATCCGGGCGTCGTGTAGCTGCTGCCAATGGGCTGCATTCGCCGAGACGGTGCCCATGAGCACATCCGAATGCCCAGCGGGATACTTGGTCGCGGCGTGGATCGAGATATCGACGCCATGGTCGAGGGGCTTGAAATAGAGTGGCGTGGCCCAGGTATTGTCCATCGTCACGACGCAACCATGCTTGTGGGCAACGGCTGCAATCGCCGAGATATCCTGCATCTCGAAGGTGTTTGAGCCCGGCGCTTCCGTGTGCACCAGCCTGGTATTCGGCTTGATCAACTGCTCGATACCGGCGCCGACGAGCGGGTCGTAGTAATCGACCGCCACGCCCAGGCGCTTCAGCATCGTCTCGCAGAAGTTGCGGGTTGGGGTATAGACGGAATCGACGATCAGGGCGTGGTCTCCGGCCGAAAGGAACGCCAGAAACGGCACAGTAATGGCAGCAAGACCGGAGGGCACGATAATGGTCCCTGCAGAGCCCTCGAGCTCATTGATTGCCTCGCAGAGCGCATCCGTCGTCGGCGTGCCGCGCGTGCCATAGGTATACTTCTGCTCGCGGGTCTCCATCGCACGGGCGTTGGGAAACAGGACGGTCGATGCGTGGACAACCGGCGGGTTGACGAAACCATAGTAGTCGGAAGGCTTCGGCCCAGCATGCGACAAGCGGGTATTGATGCCGGCGTTTTGCAGGAAACTCTTGTTTTCGATCATCTTAATAACTGCCTCGGGCCTATCGGAAAGCTTGACTTGTGGCTGGCGAACACGGTGTCGTCAAGCCTCGCGGGCAAGCCGGTCCGGCAGGCCAACGCAACCTGCCCTTTGTAATCGCAGCGAAGACCTGACTATTTAATTTGCAGCCCAAGCCCATTCATTATGCATGCGCTCATTGTCCGGTCAAAAACCGAGAAAACACTTTCGGAAATCATGTTTATCGTGACCGAGGGTTGACCGTGACCGAATTTGCGATTGTGATGTCGGCACTCACGCCGGGGGGCAAACCAACGTCACCAACGAAAAGTTGTGCCAACGCGTGAAGAGGTTCAAATATAACAAGAGAACAACAAAGGTTGGGAAAACAATGAGCAGCAAGATTCTGACAGGTGCGGTCGGCGCGGCGATCTTCGTCCTTGGTGCATCCTATTCGCACGCTGGCACGCTTGACGATGTCAAGAAGAAGGGCTTTGTGCAGTGCGGTGTCAACGGCTCGAACCTGGCTGGCTTCGGCGCGCAGGATTCGTCTGGCAAATGGTCCGGTCTCGACGTCGACCTCTGCAAGGCAGTTGCAGCCGCCGTCTTCGGCGACGTTTCCAAGGTCAAGTACACCCCGCTTTCGGCGAAGGATCGTTTCCCGGCGCTTCAGTCAGGCGAAATCGACATTCTTGCCCGCAACACGACCTGGAGCGCCAGCCGTGACAGCCAGCTCGGCTTCGATTTCCGTGCGGTCAACTACTATGACGGCCAGGGCTTTATGGTCCACAAGGCAATCGGCGTGAAATCTGCTCTGGAACTTTCCGGCGCTGCCGTCTGCGTCCAGTCCGGCACGACGACCGAACTCAACCTCGCCGACTACTTCAAGGCCAACAAGCTCGAATACAAGCCTGTCGTGTTCGAAAAGCAGGAAGAAGTCGACGCCGCCTACTCGTCCGGCCGTTGCGACGTCTACACGACCGACCAGTCGGGCCTGTACTCGATCCGCCTGTCGCTCGCCAATCCCGACGACAACATCGTCCTTCCGGAAATCATCTCTAAGGAGCCGCTCGGCCCGGCCGTTCGCCAGAACGACTCCAAGTGGTTCGACGTGGTTTCCTTTGCCCACTACGCCATGGTTTCGGCTGAAGAGTTCGGCATCACGCAGGCAAATGTCGATGAAATGACGAAGTCCGAAAATCCGGACATCAAGCGTTTCCTCGGCCAGGAGAAGGACGAGACGATCGGCAAGGATCTCGGACTTGACGAGAAGTGGGCCTACAACATCGTCAAGCTCGTCGGCAACTACGGCGAAGTGTTCGAGCGCAACGTCGGCGAAGGCAGCCCGCTGAAGATCAAGCGTGGCCTCAACGCTCTCTGGAACAAGGGCGGCCTGCAGTACTCGCCGCCGATCCGCTAATAACCGACTGACCACGCTGCGGGAGCCCATGCTTGGTTCCCGCAGTTGAACTATAACGCCCAGAAAGGGCGAGTGGATATAAGGGGATAATGCATGGCCGTTGCAGCCGCAGAGGGGAACGGCAGCCGTCGTTCGTGGCACTCTTTGCTTTACAACCCGAAACTGCGCCAATTTATCTACCAGGCGCTGACCGTAATCTTCATTGTCTGGCTGGTCTGGTACGCGAGCTCGAATGCCGCGCAGAACCTTGAAAAAGCTAACATGAGGGCGAGCCTCACCTTCCTGAACGGCCGTGCCGGCTTCGATATCGCGCAGACGCCGATCCAGTATTCGAGTGACTCGACCTATCTGCGTGCCCTCACCCTCGGCCTGATCAACACGCTCATCGTGGCCGCCTGCGGGATCGTGACCGCAACGATCATCGGATTGCTGGTCGGCATGGGTCGCCTGTCGCACAACTGGCTGATCGCCAAACTATCGACGGTCTACGTCGAGATCTTCCGCAACATTCCGCCGCTTCTGGTCATCTTCTTCTGGTACAAGGGCGTGCTGTCTCTGCTGCCGGATGTCAAGAAGGCCATGTCTCTGCCGTTGTCCGTCTATGTCAGCAATCGCGGCGTATACATGCCCGCGCCGATCTTCGGCGCCGGCATATGGACTGTCCCGGTCGCCTGTGCCGTGGGCATTATCGGCGCCATCATCTACACCCGCTGGGCCAACAAGCGTCAGCTGGCAACTGGGAAGCGTCCGCCGGTTCTTCTCGTCAATCTCGCCTTGATCATCGGCCTTCCGCTACTGGCCTTCGCCATCGCAGGTTTCCCCGTGACGTTCGATATCCCAGTGCTCGGCAAGTTCAACATGAACGGCGGCACGGTGGTCGGACCCGAATTCCTGTCGCTCTACATGGCCCTGTCGTTCTACACCGCCGCATTCATCGCCGAAATCGTACGCTCCGGCATCCGCGGCGTTTCAAAGGGGCAATCGGAAGCAGCACATGCGCTGGGGATCCGCCCCGGCCTGACGACGCGGCTTGTCGTCCTGCCACAGGCATTGCGGATCATCATTCCACCGCTGACATCGCAATACCTGAACCTGACGAAGAACTCGTCGCTGGCCGTCGCCATCGGGTATGCGGACTTGGTGGCCGTGGGAGGGACGATCCTCAACCAGTCCGGCCACTCGATCGAGATCATCGGCATCTGGATGGCGATCTATGTTTCGCTGAGCCTGATCACGTCGCTGTTCATGAACTGGTTCAACGCCCGTATGGCATTGGTGGAGCGCTAAGATGGCCGTTCAGATCGCTTTTCTTCGAGAGAAACTCATTGCCCCGGAAGCGGCACCGCTGAGTGACAAGACCGTTCGTGGCTGGGCCAAGCACAATCTCTTCGCTACGCCCAAGGACGCCATCCTCAGCGTCGTGGTCGCAGTCATTGCCGTCTGGTTCCTGCTTTCGGTCGTGGAATTCCTGTTCATCAACGCCGTGTGGGTCGGTAAAGACAGGACATTTTGCGCCACCGTCAGCCAGGGCGGCATCCAGCCGGATGGCTGGAGCGGCGCCTGCTGGGCCTATGTCGGCGACTGGTTCACGGCCTTCATGGTCGGCTCCTATCCCCGTGACCAGATTTGGCGGCCGATCCTGATCGCCGTGCTGTTCGTGGCACTGCTGGTCCCATTCCTGATACCGTCTGCACCGCGCAAGGGCTGGAATGCGGCTCTTCTGCTGGTGGGCTTGCCGATCCTCGCGTATATCCTGCTTCTCGGCGGTTCGTTCGGCCTGACCCATGTCGAGACGTCCCTCTGGGGCGGCCTGATGGTGACGCTGATCCTGTCCTTCGTCGGCATCGTCGTATCGCTGCCTTTCGGGATCGTGCTTGCCCTCGGGCGGCGATCGGACATGCCGATCCTTCGGGGTGCCTGCATCGGCTTCATCGAACTGGTGCGTGGCGTACCGCTGATTACCGTGCTGTTCATGGCCAGCGTGCTGCTGCCTCTGTTCCTGACTCCCGGTACGAATATCGACAAATTCCTGCGGGCGCTCGTCGGCGTGTCGATCTTTGCTTCGGCGTACATGGCGGAAGTCATTCGTGGGGGCCTGCAGGCTATCCCCAGAGGACAGTATGAAGGTGCGGACTCGTTAGGCCTGAACTACTTCCAGAAGATGACCTTCATCATCATGCCGCAGGCGATCAAGCTGGTCGTTCCGGGCATCGTCAACACATTCATCGGGATGTTCAAGGACACCTCGCTGGTGTCGATCATCAACATGTACGACCTTCTGGGCATCGTCAAAGCCAGCTTCGGCGACTCCCGATGGCTGACACCGGTGACACCGCTGACGGGGCTGATATTTGCCGGCTTCGTTTTCTGGCTGTTCTGCTTCGGCATGTCGCGATATTCGTACTTCATGGAACGCCACCTAGACACTGGCCACAGGAAATAAGATCGAGGGAATAGATCATGGCTGAAGCTCAATTGAAAAAACTGGAAGTCTCGACGACCGACGTCGCGGTCGAAATCATCAACATGAACAAGTGGTACGGCGATTTCCACGTGCTGCGCGATATCAACCTGAAGGTCATGCGAGGCGAACGCATCGTCATCGCCGGCCCGTCTGGCTCCGGCAAGTCGACGATGATCCGTTGCATCAACCGGCTGGAAGAGCACCAGAAGGGCAATATCCTGGTCGATGGCGTCGAGCTTACCAACGACCTGAAGAAGATCGATGAAGTGCGCCGCGAAGTCGGCATGGTGTTCCAGCACTTCAACCTGTTCCCGCACCTGACGATCCTCGAGAACTGCACGCTGGCGCCGATCTGGGTGCGCAAGATGCCGAAGAAGCAGGCCGAGGAAGTTGCGATGCACTTCCTCACCCGCGTCAAGATCCCTGACCAGGCCAACAAGTATCCGGGCCAGCTCTCGGGTGGACAGCAGCAACGCGTCGCCATCGCCCGTTCGCTCTGCATGAACCCGAAAATCATGCTGTTCGACGAACCGACGTCGGCACTCGATCCGGAAATGATCAAGGAGGTGCTTGACACCATGGTCGGTCTTGCCGAAGAAGGCATGACGATGCTTTGCGTCACCCACGAAATGGGCTTTGCCCGCCAGGTTGCGAACCGGGTCATCTTCATGGACCAGGGACAGATCGTCGAGCAGAACTCGCCCGCCGAATTCTTCGACAATCCGCAGCATGAGCGCACCAAGCTGTTCCTCAGCCAGATCCTGCACTGATCGTCCACACGTCCCAATTAAAAGGCCCGGTGTCGTTCTGTGCGACGCCGGGCCTTTTTCATATCGGGTGGATGCTGTTTTGACGCACGTCCGCCTACTGCGCCGCCTCGCCCGCAAGCTTCTTCTGGGCGAGAGCATTGTTGTTCGAGGTCAGTGCGGCAACCGCCTCAGCTGCTCGCTCGTCATTGCCGACACGGACTGTCGGCGAGGCAAATTCGATGCCGTTGGCAGTAAAGGCCTCGCGGATCAGCGCCAATGCACGACGCCGGATCATCGACTGCTCGCCGGGCTTTGCCATGACCGCGAAGCTCAGGTTAATACCGTAGTCCCCGAACTGCTCGACACCCTTCATCTTGAGGGTTTCGATGATCTTCGGCCCCAGTTCCGGATCTTCCAGCAGTTCCGCGCCTATACCTTTCACCAGCTTTTTCACCAAGACGACATCGGTCTCGTAGCTGACCGAGATAAGGAATTTGTCGATGACCCAGTCGCGCGACATGTTTTCGACCGCCCCGAGCACACCGAACGGCACCGTGAAGATCGGGCCGCGGTGATGGCGTAGCCTGACCGACCGCAGGCTGAATGATTCGACTGTACCCTTGAAGGTGCCGCTCTGGATGTATTCTCCGACCCGGAATGCGTCGTCCGTCATGTAGAAAATGCCGCTGATGATATCCTTCACCAGTGTCTGCGATCCAAAGCCGATTGCAACCCCGAAGATACCGGCGCCAGCGATGAGCGGCCCGACCTCGATGCCGAGTGCCGAGAGAACCATCATGGCGGAAATGGCGATGATGAGCATCGCGAGGAAGTTTCGAAAGATGGGAAGTAGCGTTAGCAGCCGGCCACTGCGGGCAACTTCGGCGTCATTGCCTTCGTGGGCACGCGCAAGGGCGAGACGGTGGTTGATCAGCGCCTTGGCGATCTGCCAGACGATATCGGCCGCCAAAAGGATGACGATGCCCGTCAGGGCGCCGCGAATGATGCCCGCGACTTGCGCATTTTCCACCATCGCGCTTGTTTGCAGGCTGACGATCATGGTGAGCCACAGAATGGCTACTGCGATGATCGTGGCCCGCAGGCCGCGCTCGACCAAGACCTGATAGACGGGGCTATCCGCCCCTCCCGGTCCTCCTTGCGCCGCAAAGGCGCTTCGAACGACCCCGGACGATATCCGCAGCGCTGCAGGGATCACGATAACGTAGGTACAGAGCAGCATCATCACATCCAGCCCTGCCACCCATAGCGCCCAGATGACGCAAAGCCAGAATGTCGCCAGCCAGTGGAATATCCCTTGGTGGCGCGGACGATCGATCGGTCGCGGCCGGCGCCAGACGATCTCGATGGCAATGGCCAGCAGCCCGACGCCAATAGCATATCCGACGGCAGCCCGCACCGGTGGAAGAAAGCCGAGCGCGCCCATGATGCCTTCCGCCGCCCACCCCACGAAGAATGTCAGTGTGAACACGACGACGCGCGAGAACCAGAACCGCGCCGCTGCGTCGTCCATCGGGATAAGGCGGGCCTGTGGCGTCTCGGACTTCGCGGCTGAGGGCACCAACACTACTCGGCAGAGACGTATCACCAGACGGGCGGCGATCAATCCCAGCAGGGTCGGCACGATCAGGTCCAGCAGCAGTGGCGGCCAGGTCACCATCAGGAACATGCCCACGCTGGCGATGGCGAAGATCACCAGAGGCGCCAGTTCGCCAAACAGGTGGCGGCCGAGCGTGTGGATGCTCCGTACAGGTGTCGCATTTCCGGGGATGGCGGAACGTCCGGCGTGGAGGTGGCCGACCAGAAGACTGAAACCGAACTCGGCAGCAAGTCCAAGCGCCACCAGCAGCAGGAACAGCAAAAAGACGTGCGTTGCGCTCCGGTTGTCGATCCCCGCCATGATCGTCGTCCCGGCCCGGGAGAATTCGCCGGGAACCAGCGGAATTGCCTCCCTGACCGCGAGAAGGTGGCCCTGGACGCCGTTGAGCAGCGTCGTCAGTGCGGAGGCAGACATGTTGGGCATCATCGCAGTCGCAGTGGCGGAGGGTCTCTGCGCGAGCAGAGCGCGAACCTCGGGATCGTCGAGTAACTTGATCAGCTGGTCGATCTTCTGCTGGCCAGCAGCCACGGGGCGGCCTGCTGGGCATGCGCCAGCGTACCCGCCAGCAACAGCATGGCGACCACCACTGCCATTTTCCAAAGACGGTAAAACATTTTGGCAAACGGCATGGGCAGAAGATCCTCCCGGGGTCGAGCGAAGTTGCATTGTGTCAATACAACCATGTCACCGTTTCGGGAGCGAAAGAAGCAGCAATTTCTGCTTCCTCGATATGCCACATTATCTGACGGGCAGGTCCTAGATGATGACCTGCTCGCCGATCTCGACCACGCGGTTATTGGGCAGGTGAAAGTGATCGGAAGGATCGATAGCGAGGCCCGCCATGCGAATGAACAACCGGTCCTGCCACAGCGGCATGCCGGAGGTCGGGCTGCCCACCAGCTTGCGGCGACCAATGTAGAAAGAGGTCGTCATGATGTCGAACTTGAAGCCATCCTTGCGACAGAGGCTAAGGGCCTTCGACACATCCTGCGTCTCCATGAAACCGAAGCGCAATTCCATCTTCATGAACCGCTTCGACAGCGATTCAATGATGTAGCGCTCGCCTTCCGGGACCATCGGTCGAGGGATGGTCTTGATCGTCAGGATGATGTTCTGGTTGTGAAGTGCGTGGTTGTGCTTCAGGTTATGGAGCAGCACGTTCGGTGTCAGATCCGGAAAGCTGGTGAGAAACACGGCGGTGCCGGGCACGGAGACGGGCGCGTGGTTGCTCTTGCGCTCGATAGACCCGATGAATTGCATCAGCGGCACGTCGTTGCGGGCGGCCTTCAGCTTCAACAGGCCGGTGCCCTTTCGCCAGGTCCACATCATCACGATGAGTGCACCGGCGATCAGCACGGGAATGTAGCCGCCTTCGGTGATCTTCAGCAGGTTTGCGGCGAGGAAGATGCATTCGAGCGCCAGCAGCGGCAGCAGGACGGCAAGTGCCGTTGCCAGCGACCATTTCCAAAAAAGACGCACGAACTGGATGGAGAGGATGGTCGTCACCACCATGGCGCCGGTCACCGAGATGCCGTAGGCGGTGGCGAGAGAATCCGAACTCCTGAACAGGAAGATCAACCCGAGCACGCCGATCAGCAGGATGGCGTTGACGGTCGGCAGGTAGATCTGCCCGGTGTTGGTTTCCGATGTAAAGCAGATTTCAAGGCGCGGAAGCAGGCCCAGGTGGATTGCCTGGCGGGCTAGCGAGAAAGCGCCGGTGATGACAGCCTGGCTGGCAATGATTGTTGCGCAGGTGGCGAGGATGACGACCGGCAGCAGCGCCCAGTCCGGAAACATCAGGAAGAACGGATTGGCGGCCGCAGCGCGGTCATGCAGAACCAATGCGCCCTGCCCGAGATAATTCAATGCCAGCGACGGAAAGACCACGAAAAACCAGGCAGCCTGGATCGGCTTGCGGCCGAAATGTCCGAGATCGGCGTAGAGCGCTTCAGCACCCGTCACCGTAAGGAACACGGCGCCGAGCACGACAAGCCCCACCGTCCCGGCATGGGCGATGAAGCGGACGGCATGGATCGGGTTGAGCGCGGTCAGAATGGAGGGGGACTCGATGATATGCGACAGGCCACCGAGGGCTATCACCAGGAACCAGAGAAGAGTGATGGGACCGAAAAAGCGCGAGACTGTGGCCGTGCCGCGCGACTGGATGGCAAACAGCAAGATCATGATGACGACGGCGATCGGTACCACATAGGTCGAGAAAACCGGCGTCACAAGCTTCAGCCCCTCGACGGCAGACAGCACCGACAGAGCTGGCGTAATCATCGCGTCGCCGATGAACAGGGCGGTGCCGATTAGCGCTGCAAACAGCAGGCCATTCTTGTAGCGGCTCGATTTCTTCGCGAGCAGAGCAAGCAGGGAGAGCGTGCCGCCCTCGCCGTCATTGTCGGCGCGCAGCAAGAAAAGAACATATTTGAACGTCACGATGACGGTCAGCGTCCAGAGCATCAGCGACACGAGGCCGAGGATCTCGCCGCGTGTCACGCCGTCGTCGACAAAGGGGCGCAGTGCCTCACGGAAGGCGTAGAGCGGGCTGGTGCCGATATCACCATAGACGACACCGATGGAACCGATCATCGGAAACAGGATGCTCGGCAGGCCCTTGGCAGGTGCGGAAGTATCGCGCGGCACGGCTGTCATCGTATCTCCGGCCCTTCAGAGCCCTATTCATCGAAGTTGATGGTGAGGCAACGCATATGGCGATCAAATGTGCCGAAGACAACTGATGTTTTACTGCCGGCGATTCTTTCGAACGCCCGAGCCTAACATTACCGTTCAACTTTGCAGCAAGCTGGTCTCTTATGCCACTCGATAAAGTCCACAGATAGCCCGTTCACGTATAGTTTTCGTTACATTCCCCTCATCCTTGGTCAAAGTAGCGGCGATAACCGCTCCGGGAGAAGTAAATGACGAAATCGAAGACATTACGTAAAACCGCAACCCTTGCCATGATCGCTGCGGCGCTGGCCTGTAACGTCGCCCTATCCGGTGCAGCGTCGGCGCAGACCATCATCGATACCTGGAAAGAGGTGAAGGTACCGGCTCCACCCGAACTCAAGCCGGTCAAGGTCGATCTGCCAACGACAGCGTTGCTGCTTCTCGATTTCAATGGCGCGCAGGATCCGACCAAGGGGCCATGCAACAGCAAGACCAAGCCCCGGTGCCTGGAGTCGCTTCCAAAAGTTGCCAAGCTGTTGTCCGAGGCGCGCGCCAAGGGGATGCTTGTGGTCTACAGTCTCGCAGGCGCCGGCACCAAAGCCGACATTGCCACCGTTCTCGCGCCTCGGGATGGCGAGGCAATCGTCAAATCCGGCCCGGACAAGTTCGTCAATACCGACCTCGATAAGATCCTGGCAGCCAAGGGGATAAAGAGCGTCATCGTCACCGGTACGGCATCCGAGGGAGCCGTGCTTGCGACCGCGAGCGACGCTGCATTTCACGGCATGAACATCATCCTGCCTGTCGACGCTATGTCGTCGACCGAACTCTACGCCGAGCAATATGTCGCGTGGCACATGACACACGCCCCGGGCGTCGCCGCCAAGACGACATTGACGACGATCGACATGATCTCGTTCTGAATGTGGAGGGCGCTGGAAGCAGCGCCCGTCCCGACAAAGCCTCGATAGAGTATGACGCCACGCACCCCAGAGGGGGCATGAGTTGCCGTATGCTTAATGCAACTCATTCCCATTCGCACAATCTACCTGCAAGTCATTCTTATTACTAGATAAAAGCCATTTTAGCGGCTTGACAGCCGATGGCGCTTTTCTTATCTCTCGGCTTAGGGGATTGCTTTTCAGGAACACAGTATGACGCTCGCGCATCAGCGCGCAGTGCATCTTCCGTTGTTTTTCATAGAGCTTTCCGTCTTTTGTCAGGGCACCGGTCACCTCAACGACCGGATTGCGCTGCCGGCGGAGTAGGAATTGATGGACCGGTCACTGAAAATCGCACTCGGCAGTTTCGTTGTCAGCATCGTCGTGCTGGCCATTAAATATGCTGCGTTCTGGATCACTGGCAGCGTCGCGCTGTTCTCCGACGCGCTGGAGAGCATCATCAACGTCGTCACCGCGATGGCCGTCATCTTCGCTATCAAGGCAGCCGCGGTGCCGCCGGACGAGCAGCATCCCTACGGTCACCACAAGGCTGAATATCTCTCTGCCGTAGTAGTCGGCACAATGATTGTCGGCGCCGCCATTGCCATTCTCAACGAAGCCTATCATGGCTTCATCGCCCCGAAGCCGATAGATGCACCCTGGACCGGCATGATCGTCAGCACCGCCGCCACGATCCTCAACATCGGCTGGAGCACCGTCCTCATAAACCAGGGAAAGCTCCACCGGTCGGCCTCCCTGGTCGCCGATGGCAAGCATCTGATGGCCGATGTCGTCACCTCGCTCGGCGTGCTCATCGGCGTGGCGCTGGTAATCTTCACCGGCATCATCCAGCTCGATGCGATCATTGCCGCGCTGGTGGCGCTGCACGTGCTGTGGAGCGGATGGGGCGTCATCCGCGAAAGCGCCAGCGGCCTGCTTGACGAAGCCGCCCCGCCCGAAGAACTTGCGCTGATCCGCGGGGTGATTTCCGCCAATGCCAGCGATGCTCTCGAGGCGCACGCTCTGCGGACACGGCATGCCGGCCGCGTCACATTCATCGACTTCCACCTTGTCGTCCCGACCGCAATGACCGTCGGCGACGCCCATACGATTTGCGACAGGATCGAGGCCGCCCTGAAGCAAGCCGTGTCGGGCGCCATCACGACCATCCACGTCGAGCCGGAAGACAAGGCCAAGCACAAAGGCGTCATCGTTATCTGAGGATTGGCG
Source organism: Rhizobium sp. B21/90 (assembly GCF_019355815.1). Taxonomy (NCBI): domain Bacteria; kingdom Pseudomonadati; phylum Pseudomonadota; class Alphaproteobacteria; order Hyphomicrobiales; family Rhizobiaceae; genus Rhizobium; species Rhizobium sp. B21/90. The sequence continues at coordinate 2,411,598 of NZ_CP072162.1, forward strand.
CCCTAGCATTCCAGTGTTCGAAGGCGGACCACCGCTGCCCACGACGTTCGAATGCCCTCCTACAAAATGCTAAATTTGACATTATTTAAATTAGAATATTCGAACGTCTTGTATATCGCGAAACTTCGCCCATAAATTGTACCCAGGATATTGATTCTTGGAGCTGCAGTATCGGGGGCATGATGAGCAGACTGTATTTCGAACCATCCAGGGGACCGACTACCCGCGAAGCGGGAACTTACTCCTGGAACCTCGCGACGAATACAGTCATGGCCAGCGCCAGCGTCGCTCAACTATTCGACCTGCCAGCCGATCGCGTCAGACGTGGCCTGCCGATAGAGCGGTTCATCGAAAAGGTGCACGTGGAGGATCGAGGTGCCGTCGCGAGAGCGATCCACGAGGCAATCATCAGCGGCAGCCCCTATCAGCAAACCTACCGGGTCATCGACGGCGACGGGAAAACGACGCGGGTGATTGCATACGGCCAATGCTTCCGCGATCCCGCGGGCACCCCATCCCAATACGCCGGCATGATATTCCCAGTGAGCAATGCAACACCCGACTGTCCGTCCACCGCACTTTTGCGGCTGTGCCAGACCGCCCGGAACGCCGCTGAAAGCGCCAACAACCACCCCGTCAGCCAACTGCTGCAACTCGCCGTCGCCAGCCTGACGTTGCCAGAGGCGGCTCCGATTACGGCGGCTGTCACGCGGCATTAGGATTCTGATATTCTGAAAAAAGTGGTGACCCCTGCTGGATTCGAACCAGCGACCACCTGCTTAGAAGGCAGGTGCTCTATCCAGCTGAGCTAAGGGGCCGGATGTTTTTGCTGCATTGAGTTGGCAGCGTGGCGAACGGAGCCTGATGGATCAGTGTGTCCAGGGCTGGTTGCGATTGAAGCGAAAGTTGTCGGTGTAGGAAACGGTCTGGCGGACGGTTTCCTTCGGCGGGATTACCCGATACTCGATGCCGTTGCGGGTTGCGTAGGCCTCGGCCTGCTCCTGGCTTTCAAATGAAAGCTTCAGTTGCTGGCGCATGTCGTCAGACGAGGTGTAGCCCATGATCGGATCGATCTTTCGCGGGCTCTCCTGGTCAAACTCCAGGACCCAGCTGTGGGTCTTGGCCTTGCCGGATTGCATGGCGGTCTTCGCCGGACGATAGATCTTTGCAGACATCGCTGCTCGCCTCCGAAAGAGCGGATTTCCCGCCGTTGCTGTCCATGTTCCGCAGACGAAATCGCAAACACTGCCGGCGGCTGGAGCATTGGGCTTTTGCTTAACCGCGAATCCCTCTGTTTTCAAGCAAAAAGGCGAAGGCTGCGACGCGCCCGCGCTGGCCCTTTGTGGCTGCGCCGCCGCTATCCCGGACTTGAAGCCCCAGCCACCTTTTTCCGGCAGCTAGCGAAGATGTCGAGGGCGGGGTCATAGACCTTGGTGCCGATGTCCATCAGGCCGAGCACGCTGTGAAAAAAGTTGTCGTGGGAGTAGGACGCCCCTGCCCTGGCCGAAAGGCAGGCCATGTCGAAGCCGGCAGACGCCTGCAGGTCGCCGGCCAGCCAGACAAGAAATGGCACACGCGTCTGCTCCGCCGGGGCGATGACATAGGGTGCGCCATGGAGATAGAGGCCGTTTTCGCCAAGTGATTCCCCATGGTCGGAGATGTAGATCATCGCGCCCGCCACGTTGCCTTGATGCGCCTTCAGCCTGTTGATGACCTCCGAGACGATGTGGTCGGTATAGAGGATGGAATTGTCATAGGCGTTGACGATCTCTTCGGGCTTGCAGCTTCCGAACTCGGCAGCGCGGCAATCCGGAGTGAAGCGCCTGAAATTCTCAGGGTAGCGCAGGTAGTAGGCCGGGCCATGGCTTCCCAGCTGGTGGAGAACCAGAACGCTGTCCTGCTTGGCGTTGGCGAGGTAGTCGTCGAGCTTGTCGAGGAGGATGGCATCGAGGCATTCGCCGTCCTTGCAGAAGCGCGGATCGGCCGCCTTCGGCAGGAAGGTGTAGGGCACGCGGTCAGCGACGCCATAAGCGCCGGTGTCGTTGTCCAGCCAAGTGACGTTGACCTTGGCATAGGAAAGCACATCCAGCAGGTTCTGGGTTTCCAGTCCCTTGCGGTGGCTGTACTCGGCGCGGGAGTAGATGGAAAACATGCACGGGATCGAGGTCGCCGTCGCGGTGCCGCAACTCGTCGTGTTGGGGAAATAGACGATATCCTGCTTCTTCAATTCCGGATTGGTATCGCGTCCGTAGCCTCCGAGCGAGAAATTCTGCGCCCTCGCCGTCTCGCCGGCGACGATGATCGTGACCCGTGGCTTCTGGCCCGGCGCAGTCCGGTGCGCGTCCGTGCCGATGGGGGCGGCAACAATGTTACGGTCTCGTTCCGTGCCGACTAGATATTTGACGGCGCTGACGATCGGCACGAAGGGGTTGAGCGTCAGGACGAGATCCGGGTTCTTGCGGCCGACGGCGGCGTAGGTGCGCGAAAAGCTAAGGCCGGCTACCACGAATATGGCAAGGCATGGGGCAATGACTGCGAGATTATAGCCGAGCTTGCTGAGAAACGGGCGATGAAGGACCCGCACCCAGATGATGAAAAGCGACGGCAGGATGCCGGTCAGGATCACGTGGGTGGCAAAGCCTACCGTGATCAGGTGCCCCGCCTCGGCTGTGGTCGTCACCGCCGCATTGCGGATCATCTCGCGATCAATGATCGTTCCGAACTGGTCGGTGAACCAGGACGATACCGATGCTATCAGGACGAAGAAGACCAGCGCCGGCTTGATCAGGTACTTTGCCGAGGGAATGATCATCACGGCCGATATCAGCGCGCAGACGCCGACGACGAAAGCCACGAAGGCGATAGGATCGCTCGAGAGGTAGGTGTGAGCCCGCGTCCAGAATGTGTAGTTGGTGAAAAGGACGATGTAGAGGCTCGTCAACAGGCAAAGCGTGACGCTGCCTATTCGTGGACGGAATGAATGGCGCCCGCCCCCGCCGGCATGATCGGTCAATAAATCTTCTCCAGATGGAAAGACAGGGACGACTTCTGCAAGCCGCCCGGAATCGGTACTGCCCTAGACCCCACAAAAGCGGCGGCACTTAGGTGAGTTTCCTGACAGCTACCTGAACAGGCAGGACGTGCACAGGAATAGAGGGCCCGCGCGATCTCTGTGGATAATGTGTGCCCACCAGATGGAGGTCAGGCGCACAAGGAAACAGGGCGGTCCATCCGACGGTGGGCGAGGCCCTCGCGCACCAAAGTATCCCCGAAGGACTGGCCGGCGCGCAGGACGCGACGCTGCGTTGTGCCCGCAGGCTCAGTTGTCGACGATGCCGGCTGGAGCGTAAACGGGCCGGCGTTGAGCAAGGAGAGAAGACGCAGCTTGGCGATATTGGCGCGCCGCTCTTCCTCGACGCAACGCGAGGGGCCGAGCGTCGGTGTGTCGATATCGGCGATCCGGATCCTCGTGCCGCGGACCCAGAACGTGCTGCCGTCGAAGACGCAGTTGATATGCGTGCCCTGGCCGCAAAGACCGAAGCTTTCCGAGACGGATGTCGCAGTCAAGGCGGAGGCCGGCTGCGGGCTCGGTGTCGGAACGGGCATGGCGACGGGAATGGGCGCTGGCGGAACCGGGCTGTTGTCCACGGCACGAACAGTCGGGGCCTGCGGCCTGGCAGCCGGTGACGGGAGGGCGGCTATCACGGGTGCAGCAACGGTGCCCTTTGCCAGGGTCGTCAATTCAGGCTTGATGGACTGCCAGTGATCGTATCCGACAATCGCCAGCACTGTCGCAACGGCCAACCATGGCAGAATGCTTCCGCCGCCGCCGCTTTTCTTTTTGGCCGTCCTGCGGGCTGGTTTTCGCGTGCTGCGCCTTTGTGCCATTGTCCGCTCCTTCACTAGCGAGCGGCATTATCCCAGCCAACCCTTTCCGAAAGGTTGGCGTCGGTACGGAAACAGGCGGGGCAAGATCGAAGATCTAGGCCCTTAGGCTTATCAAATAGCACTACGCTTTTGACTAGCGGGCGTGAAACAATGTCCCGGTTACGAACGATTTGAAGAGGACGCCGCTCTGGTCGTTATTGTCATAGTAATCGTCACGGCCGTGGAAGCGGTGGTCGCGCCGGTGGTGATCATGATGATGACTTCGGTTCCTGACCTCAATGACCTCAGCGGTGCCGGTCTGCACCGATGCGACATGCGAAAGCGGCATGGAAGCCGCAGGCGAGACGGTCATGAATAAAGTGGACGCCCCAAAGACTGCGGCGGTGGCGATCTGGCGGACATTCATCATGTCGGTTTTCCCTAAAATGCTAGTGGGCTATCCTAATGCGGATCGTGCATCCTGTCACGGACCACATCCCATCCCGTAAAAAAACCCGGCTGACTTCGTCAACCGGGTTTCCATCAAAACGACTGGCCGGCCGTTTAGCGGCAAACGCGCATCTTCTTGACGACCATGTGACCGTGGCGGTCGCGGTGCTTTACCGTCTTCATCATGCAATGCTTCTGGTGCATGCCGTGCATGTTGTGACGCATGGACATGTTGTCAGCACGAGCAGCTACGCCCGCCGAAAGGGTTGCAGCCAGTGCAACTGCGGAAGCAAGAATAAAATTGCGCATTTTGGACCTCATTTGGAATTCACAACCCCATAACGGCAAAGAGTTACAAAGGGTTCCTTCTTATTCAAGGGATCACGAAAACGTGCGTGACAGAGCGCTGAGGGTCAGTGGCTGGCAGCGGAGGCCGCGCACCCGATCATGTCTTGTCATTTTCGGTGCTTGCCGGTCGCCTTCGATCATCTCTCCGACGGTGCGTCACAGCCTGTCCAGAACCATTTCGCGCCGCAACATCTGCCCGCAATAAACTGTCACACAGCGTGTCTATAAAGCCGCTGCCAAGGGCTGCGTGGGGCCTGCAGCCTTGTCGATCAAAAGGAAATAGGGATTATGTTCAAACTCAATCATTATATGGGTCTGCCGGGCGTGAAGCGCTGCCTGACGGCTGCTGGCGCTGCGGCGATCAGCCTGTCGCTCGCTCTGCCGGCTGCCGCTGCGCCGGTCAAGTTCGACTTCTGGTTCGGCCTGTCGGGCGACTTAGAACGCGTCGTCCAGCAGATGTGCAAGAACTTCAACGAGTCGCAGAAGGACTACGAAGTCGCCTGCACCAGCCAGGGCAACTACGACGCCACGCTGCAGAACACCATTGCTGCCTTCCGCGCCGGAAAGCAGCCAGCCATCGTCCAGGTTTACGATGCCGGCACGGCAACGATGATGCTGTCCGGTGCCTATTACCCGGCCGGCAAGCTGATGGAAGAAAACGGCTACAAGATCGACTGGAAAGACTATTTCCCGGGCATCGCCGACTACTACGCGACGTCCAAGGGCGAGTTGCTGTCCTTCCCGTTCAACTCCTCGACTGCCCTCCTCTACTGGAACAAGGACTCCTTTGCCAAAATCGGCAAGACGGAAGCGCCGAAGACCTGGGAAGAAGCCGCCGACGACATGAAGGCGCTGAAGACCGCAGGCTATGAATGCCCGATGGCTATCAACATCTCGAACAACGAGAGCTGGCAGCTGATGGAGCAGTTCTCTGCTATCCACAACCAGCCGATCGCCACCGAAAACAACGGTTATGACGGTCTCAACGCCCGTCTGATGGTGAACAAGACGAAGTTCGTAAAGTACGTGACCGACCTCAAGAGCTGGTACGATCAGGGCCTCGTGAAGATCAAAGCCAAGGAACAGGGCCAGGACATGGTCCAGGCCTTCGCTTCCGGCGATTGCCAGATGATCATGACCTCTGTCGGCGACCACGGTACGGTCGGCAAGACACAGAAGGCCGGGATGGCCTGGGATGTGGCCGAGCTTCCGGTCTACGCCGGTACCGAGCGCAAGAATTCGCTCGTCGGCGGCGCTTCGCTCTGGGTTCTGCAGGGCAAGTCGAAGGATGAGTACAAGGCCGCTGCCGCCTTCCTCAACTTCGTCCACGATCCGAAGACCGCTCTCTTCTGGTCGACCAACACCGGCTATATCCCCGTCACCAAGTCGGGCTTCGATTACATGAAGTCGACCGGCTTCTACGAAAAGGCTCCCTACAAGGGTCGCGAAGTCGCTATCGCCAGCCTGACGGCATCGACGCCCACACCGATCACCCGCGGCATCCGCCTCGGCAACTTCACGCAGATCCGCGCTGAATTCGGCAACCAGATGCAGGCGATCTTTTCCAACAAGATCGGCGTCCAGGAGGGTATCGATACGCTTGTGAAGAACGGCAACGCCAATCTCGAGCGCTTCGAACAGACCTACAAGGGCAAGACCCTTCCCTGATCGACCCTGAAAGCAACAGCGCCGTCCATCCGAAACCGGTTGGGCGGCGTCTCGTCATTTGCAACGGACGTCCTCGTCCGATAGCCGCCTGCCGGAAGAAGCAATGGAAAAACGCACGACATTCAACAGAAACACCATCGGCATCATGTTTGCCGTGCCGCAGATCCTCCTGATCTTTACCTTTTTCTACTGGCCAGCCGGACAGGCCGTGTTCTGGTCCCTCACCCTCCAGCAACCCTGGGGCGGCGGCAATACGTGGGTCGGCTTCGATAATTTCAAAGCGCTTCTCAGCAATGCCGACTACTGGAACTCCGTCACCCGCAGCATGGTCTTTGCGGCGATCAGCACGACAGCCGCGATGTCGATCGGCCTGCTTCTGGCAGCGCTCACCGATCGCCAGCTTCGAGGCTCGAACTTCTATCGCGTCGTGCTGATCTGGCCCTATGGCATCGCAGCCCCGGCGCTTGCGCTCGGCTTCCGGTTCATTCTGGCACCACAGGCCGGCATCGTCGCCGTCGTCAACCAATGGTGGCCAGGGATCTGGGACCCGGGCCTCAACGGCGCCGATGCGATGGCTTCGGTCATCATCGCATTTTCGTGGAAATATATCGGCTATAACTTCATCTTCTTCCTGGCCGCATTCCAGGGCATTCCGCGCTCGCTGATCGAAGCTGCGGCGATGGACGGATCGAGTGTGCTGCGGAGGTTCAAGGACATACAGTTCCCGCTGATCACGCCGACGATCTTCTTCCTGCTGGTCATCAATATTACCGAGAGCTTCCAGGATTCATTCGGCATCGTCGATATCATGACATCCGGCGGACCCGCCAATGCGACAAATCTCATGGTCTACAAGATCTACTCCGACGGCTTCAAAGGCCTCGACTTCTCCGGTGCAGCTGCCCAGAGCATCATCCTGATGGTCCTGATCGTTCTGCTTACCATTTTCCAGTTCCGCTTCATCGAGCGGCGCGTACATTACCGTTGAGGCGATCATGGTCGAACGTACCCCCCTTCTGGACATATTCAACCATGTGGTCCTTTTCATCGGCTTTCTGATTGCCGCCCTTCCCTTCGTGATCATCATCATTGCCGCTTCGCACAATCTGCATGACGTCAACCAGGTGCCGATGTCGCTGATCCCGGGTTCTGACCTCTTCCTCAATCTGAAAACAGCCTGGGTCACAGCAAATCTCGGACCGAAGCTCCTGAACAGCCTGATCCTTGCCGTTGGCGTTGCGGCCGGCAAGGTGATCATCTCGGCACTGACGGCCTTCTCGCTGGTCTACTTCCGCTACCCCGGTCGCAACCTGATTTTCTGGGCGATCTTCATCACCCTGATGCTGCCGCTCGAAGTGCGCATCGTGCCGACCTACGCGGTCGCTGCCAACGTGCTGGCGCCTTACCAGGCAATACTAGACGTCACCGGCATCAGCTGGCTGATAGAGCGTTTTTCAGGCGTGCAACTGTCGATGAACTTCGGGCTTCTGAATACCTACCCGGGCCTTATCCTTCCATTAATCGCCACGGCCACTGGGACGTTCCTCTATCGCCAGTTCTTCCTGACGATGCCCGACGAACTGACGGAGGCTGCCCGTATGGACGGTGCGGGGCCGTTGCGATTCTTCATCGATATCCTGTTGCCGCTATCTCGCACGAACATGGCAGCGCTCGGCACGATCATGTTCCTCTACGCATGGAACCAGTATCTGTGGCCATTGCTGGTCACAACGGATCCGGGCTACCAGACCGCGGTCACCGAGTTGAAGCAGCTGATTCCCAATATCGGGGGTATTCCGGAATGGCATATTGCCATGGCCGGCACGCTGATCGTCATGCTACCGCCGCTGGTCGTTGTGGTGCTCATGCAGCGCTGGTTCGTGCGCGGGCTGGTCTCGACAGAAAAATAGCCGAGGTCCACCATTCGCATTCATCTCATGGCGGGCCTCGGCCCGCCATTTTCGTTTGGCCATGGGGCCAGGCGCAAAAATGCCGCCGGGGGGAACCGGCGGCATTGGGGGAGGATCGAATTTCGAGGACTGTTTAGGAGACCAGTTCCAGCTTCCGCACCGGTGCCGTTTCCGGCAGGTCGAGGCGCAGGTCGGTTTCGTTGGAGAACAGGTGGATGTGCTCGGCAGGCAGGTGGAGTGCAATCTCCTGGCCGGTTTCGCTGGTGATATGGTCGGAAATGCTGAGCGCGAAGTTCGAGCCGTTGATGTCGGAGTGGATGACGCGACCGGCGCCGAGCTCCTCGACGAAATCGACAGTCGCCGGGATGCTGCCTGGCGTCCCCACCGGAACCATGTAGGCGTGCTCAGGACGAATGCCGAGTGCTGCAGCGCGCCCGGCATTGGCCCTGCCGATGGCCGGATCGACCGGGATCGGAATGCCGTCGAAGATGAAGTGCGTGCCGTCTGCGGCGAACGAGCCCTCGAGAAAGTTCATCGCGGGTGAACCGATGAAGGAGCCGACGAAACGGGTGCGCGGCTTGTTATAGACTTCCAGGGGCGTGCCGACCTGCTCGACCTTGCCTTTGTACATCACCACCAGCTTGTCGGCGAGCGTCATCGCCTCGACCTGGTCATGGGTGACGAACACGGAGGTGGCCGACAGGCGCTTGTGCAGGCGGCGGATCTCGACGCGCATCTGGACGCGCAGCTTGGCATCGAGGTTGGACAGCGGTTCGTCGAACAGGAAGACTTTCGGCTCGCGGATGATGGCGCGACCCATGGCGACGCGCTGGCGCTGGCCGCCGGATAGTTCGCCCGGCTTGCGGTCGAGAAAATCCTCGAGGCCGACGATGCGCGCCGTCTCCTTGATGCGGCGGTCGCGTTCCTCTTTCGGCACGCCGGAAACCTTGAGCGCGTAGCCCATGTTGGCTGCGACATTCATGTGCGGATAGAGCGCATAGTTCTGGAACACCATGGCGCAGCCGCGCTCGCGGGGCTCCAGCTGATTGACCACGACGTCGTCGATGACGATCTCGCCGCTGGTGATATCCTCAAGGCCTGCGATCATCCTGAGCAGGGTCGACTTGCCGCAACCGGACGGCCCGAGGATGACGACAAACTCACCGGAACGAAAATTCAGATCCACGCCGTGAACAACCTTGTTGCTGCCATAGGCCTTGCGGACCTGTTCGATGCGGATTTCTGCCATGCTACACTCCTTGCCGATATGGCCGGAGAGCTAACCACGTTGCATAACAGAACGGTGACAGCCCTCGGAGAATCTGATGCGTCAATGCATTTCGCTTGCTTTCACGGCGGCATCCGGCGCCGAGGACAGGGCTGCGCGGGTTTTCGCCGCAAGCCTTGAAACCTTTGATCCGACAACAACGTAGATGCGTAACAGACTTCAATCAGAAGGAAAAAGGGGGATGACAGCAGTGACGAAGGCGAGCGGATGCACCATCCTTTGGTTCCGAAAGGACCTCCGGCTCGACGACAACCTCGCGCTGCATGCCGCCCGCGAAAAAGGCCGGCCGATCATTCCCCTTTATATACGCGAACCCGATAAAGAAGGCACGGGACCGCTCGGCGCCGCACAGCGCTGGTGGCTCCACCACTCGCTGACCGCGCTTCAGGCGTCTCTCCGCAACCTTGGCAGCGACCTGATATTTGCAAGCGGCGAGGCGCTTTCCGTGCTCTCCAGGCTTATCGAAACCTCGGGCGCGACCGGCGTAGTCTGGAACCGCCGCTACGACCCTGCCGGTATCGCCGTCGATACCGAGATCAAGCGGCAACTTAACGAGCGCGGCATCGAGGCCACCAGCTTCGCCGGCCAGCTGCTGCATGAGCCTTCGAAGCTGATGACCGGCGGAGGCACACCCTACCGCGTTTATACGCCGTTCTGGCGGGCGCTCGAGGGCCGTGGCGAGCCGCCGGAGCCGCTGGATGCACCGAAGAAAATCACAGCCCCTGAAGCGTGGCCGGACAGCGAGCCATTGTCGGACTGGAAGCTGCTGCCGACAAAGCCGAACTGGGCGCTCTCGTTCTCCGACGTCTGGGTGCCAGGCGAGGCGTCGGCGCGCGCGCGGCTCGACGACTTCGTCGACGAGGCGCTGACCGGTTACAAAGCGGATCGTGATTTCCCGGCCAAGCCCGCGACCTCGATGCTTTCTCCGCATCTGGCACTCGGCGAGATATCGCCGGCCCGCATCTGGTATGCGACGCGCAACCTGCCGAAGAGCACGCCGCAGGACGACGTCATCCATTTCCGCAAGGAACTGGCCTGGCGCGACTTTTCCTATCATCTCCTGTTCCACTTCCCGGCCCTTCCCTCCGCCAACTGGAACAAGCGTTTCGACGCCTTCGAATGGAGGACGGAAACGGATCTGTTCGAGGACTGGACGCAAGGGCGCACGGGTTATCCCATCGTCGACGCCGGCATGCGCCAGTTGTGGAAGCATGGCTGGATGCACAATCGCGTCCGTATGATCGTCGCCTCGTTCCTGATCAAGGACCTGCTGATCGACTGGCGTCAGGGCGAGGAGTGGTTCCGCGACACGCTCGTCGACGCCGATCCCGCCAGCAATGCTGCCAGCTGGCAGTGGGTCGCAGGGTCCGGGGCTGACGCCTCGCCGTTCTTTCGTATTTTCAACCCCATTCTGCAGGGCGAGAAATTCGATCCCGATGGGACGTATGTCCGCGAGTTCGTTCCGGAACTGGCCGAACTCGGCAACAAGTACATTCACCGGCCGTTCGAGGCACCGGCATCGGTGCTCGACAAGGCGGGCATCGCTCTCGGCAAGACCTACCCCAACCCGATCGTCGACCACGCAAAGGCCCGTGACCGGGCGCTGAAAGCCTATAGTGCAGTAAAGGACGCCGCATGAACGCCCTGTTTGCAGACCCCGGACACAACGGCGCCCACCGCATGAAAATCGCGGTAATCGGCTCCGGCGTTTCCGGCACCTCCGCCGCCTGGGCGCTTCACCCGGTGCACGATGTCACGCTCTACGAGAAGGCGGATCGGGCGGGCGGGCACACAGCAACGGTCGACATCGACTATGACGGCACGCCGATTTCCGTCGACACCGGGTTCATCGTCTACAACGAGCAGAACTATCCGAACCTGACGGCGTTATTTTCCGAACTGGGTGTCAAAACCCATGCCAGCAACATGAGCTTTGCGCTGTCGCTCGACCGCGGCAGGATGGAATGGAGTGGCGATAATCTGGGGACGCTGTTCGCCCAGAAACGCAACCTGCTGCGTCCCTCCTTTCTGTGGATGGTGCGCGAGATCATGCGCTTCAACAAGACCTGCCTTACGGACCGCGCTGCCGGCCATCTGGCCGAACGGTCGATCGGCGACTATCTCGACTGGCGCGGTTTTTCGCCGGGCTTCACCAACAACTACCTGATCCCCATGGCGGCCGCCATCTGGTCGACACCGGCAGCGCAGATGCTCGACTTCCCCGCCGAGCATTTCGTCAATTTCTTCGACAATCACCGCCTGATCTACCTCAAGCAGCACCAGTGGCGCACGGTCACCGGGGGAAGCCGCAACTATCTGGAAAAGCTTCTGTCACCGCTCGGCGACCGACTGAAGCTGTCATGCGGCATCCGCGCCGTCCAGCGCCGCGACGATCACGTGTTGATCACCGACGAGCATGGTCGCGAGGCGATCTACGACAAGGTGATTTTTGCCGCCCACAGCAACCAGACCCTGGCGATGCTGAAGGACGCAACACCCGAAGAACGACGCTTGCTCGGCGCTATCCCCTACGGCCCTAACCGTGTCGTGCTCCACCGCGACCTCGCCCTGATGCCGAAGCGTCGGAAGGTCTGGGCATCCTGGAACTATCTCCGTTCCAGCGCAGGCGAAGGCGAAAATGGCTGCGCTGTCAGCTACTGGATGAACCGGCTGCAAGGCATCCGTGACGACCATCCGCTGTTCGTCACCCTCAACCCGGACCGCGAACTCGATCCGTCGAAGGTGTTTGCCGAGTATTCCTACGACCACCCGCAATTCAACGGCGGCAGCATGGACGCACAACTGCGGCTTGCCAGCATCCAAGGGCGGAACCACAGCCATTTCGCCGGCGCTTGGACTGGATACGGCTTCCATGAAGACGGCCTGACCTCCGGTCTCGCGGCAGCCGAGGCGCTCGGCGGCGTCATCCCGTGGCGCGCCCCGAGGCAGACTGCCGTCCGTGCCAAGCAAGAACTTGAAGTCCTGGTATGAGGAAGCCTTTGCAAAAGGGCGGTGTCAACCTCGAGCGCAACGGTCCCGTGCCTCTTGCGCCCGCTGCGCTCTATACCGGCGAGGTGATGCACCAGCGCATGAAGCCGTTCGGACACCGCTTCCAGTACCGGGTGTTCTCGCTGTTCGTCGACCTCGACCGCCTTATCGAGGCGGACAGATTGTCAGCGCTGTTTTCCGTGAACAAGAGAAACCTGGTGGCTTTCCATGAGAAAGACCACTGCGGGGACAGTGCCACGCTACGCGCCTATGCCGACGGACTGCTGGCTGACGCTGGTCTTGCAGAACGGGCCGCCCGCATCGTGCTCGTCTGCTACCCGCGCATCCTTGGCTACGTCTTCAATCCAATTTCCGTCTATTACGCCTACGACGCCGACGAGCGCCTGATGGCTGCCATCTACGAGGTCCGCAACACGTTCGGCGAGCGGCACACCTATGTGTGCCCGGTCAGCGACGGCGAGATGACCGAGAGTGGACTGCGCCAGAGCTGCGACAAGATTTTTCACGTTTCGCCCTTCATCCCGATGGAGATGCGCTATCATTTCCGCATGCTCCCGCCGGGCGATGAAATTCGCTGGCGTATCCTCGAAACCGATGCCGAGGGTCCGTTGCTGGCGGCCACATTCACCGGACGTCGGCAGACAATGGCAACAGCGACGCTTCTCGCGCTGACCGTCCGCATCCCGTTCCTGACCATGAAGATCGTCGCCGGCATTCACTGGGAGGCACTGAAGCTATGGCTCAAGGGGGCTAAATACATCCCCAAGCCAAAGGCTCCGCCTCCCGTCAGCATCAAGCCGCAGCGCATAACCCTGGAGGCCGCAGAATGACTTGGGATTCCCCGACAATAGATGCCAAGGACTGGCAAGTCCCGGTCGCACATCATATAGGTGCAGGAGCCAAGCCAATTGCTACCGGAGCATCGATGACTGACAGGCAGGACTGGACGAAATTCGCCGAGGGCGCCGAGATTCTGACGCACGACAACATCGCGCGCGTCTCCAAGGGATTGCCGTTTAAGGCGCGACTTGCCCTTCGCGGGCTACTGCAGATGCAGACCGGTTCGCTCGCCATCCAGATGCCGGACGGCCGCAAGGTGGTCGTTGTCGGCAAGATGGAGGGTCCCAAGGCTGCCGTGACGCTGCGCAACTGGAAGCTTGCCTACCGGGCGCTGCTTACGGGCACGATTGGCGTCGCGGAGACTTATATGGACGGCGATTGGGACAGCCCCGACATCGTGTCCTTCCTGCAGCTTTTCCTGATCAACGGCGAAGCAGCCGACCAGTATGCCAACGGCACCGGCGGCATCATGCAGGTCGTCGAAAAGATCCGCCACTGGATGCGCGGCAACAGCAAGGCCGGATCCAAGCGCAATATTTCGGCGCATTACGATCTCGGCAACGACTTCTACAAAGCGTGGCTCGATCCGAGCATGACCTATTCCTCCGCGCTCTATTCGACCGGCGCCAACGACCTGCAGTCGGCCCAGAATGCGAAATACCGGGCCTTGGCAGAGGCCACCGGCATCAAGCCGGGCGACCATGTGCTGGAGATCGGCTGCGGCTGGGGCGGGTTTGCCGAATTCGCCGCGCGGGAAATGGGGTGCCGCGTTACTGGCCTGACCATCAGCCGCGAACAGCTGGTCTTCGCCGAAGAGCGTATCCGCAAGGCTGGCCTCAGCGACCGCGTCGATTTCCGCTTCCAGGACTATCGCGACGAAACCGGTGTCTACGACAAGATTATCTCGATCGAAATGTTCGAGGCGGTCGGCGAGAAATACTGGTCGACCTATTTCACCAAGCTGAAGGACTGCCTGAAGCCAGGTGGCCAGGCTGGCCTGCAGATCATCACGATCAAGCCGGAGGCCTTTGCGAAGTACAAGGCCAATCCGGACTTCATCCAGAAATACGTCTTTCCCGGCGGCATGCTCCCGACGCCGGAACATCTCCTGGCGCTGAGCCGGAAGGTAGACCTGTCGATGGTCAAGGATTTCGGTTTCGGGCTCGACTACGCCCGGACGCTGGCTGAATGGCGCGACCGCTTCTGGGCCGCCTGGGAGCGGGTGAAGCCGCTTGGGTTCGATGACCGTTTCAAGCGGCTCTGGGACTTCTACCTGTTCTACTGCGAGGCGGGCTTCCTCTCGCGCAATATCGACGTGCGCCAGGTGGTTTTTGCCAGGGCGTGACGCGGACGGACTTCGTTCACCTCAGTCGAGCGGTGAGCGACCGATCGGCTGGTGGCGGCTTCTGGCATACGCGCTGCCGGCAGCGCCACTCGCAGCGCTCGGCCTGCCGCTCTATGCGGTGGTGCCAACCTACTACACCGAAACCATAGGCCTCCCCCTTGCCGGCGTCGGCTTCGTGCTGCTGCTGGTGAGGATATTCGATGCCGTATCCGATCCGCTGGTCGGCGTGGTCGCGGATCGCTTCCGACCTCGCTTCGGCCGACGTCGCCTGCTTTTTTCGCTTTCGGTACCCATCGCCTCGCTTGCCGCGCTGATGCTCTATTCGCCGCCACCGGGTGTGACGCTTCTGTGGCTTAGCGTCTGGGGCGTAGTGCTGTCTCTCGGCTATACGATGGCGATGGTGCCCTATTCGGCATGGGGCGCGGAGCTGATCGACGACTACAGTGGGCGCACATCGCTCACCAGCCTTCGCGAGGGCATCTCCCTGATCGGGGTGCTGATTGCCATCGTCGTGCCATTCGCCATCGGCATGGAGCGCGGCGCTGCGATTTCCGGACTGGCCGTGCTCGGCATCATCGTCGCGATCAGCTTGCCGGTCTCGGGCCTGATGGCCGTGATTTTCGTGCCGGAACCGCGCGAGCATAGCGTTGCCAGGGTGGCGCTTCGGCAGAGCCTCGGATTTCTGGCGGCAAACAAGCCGTTCGTCCGCCTGCTGATCGCCTATTTCATCAACGGCTTTGCCAACGGGATCCCCGCGACACTCTTTCTCTATTTTGTATCGGACCGGCTTGGGCTGCCGCAATCGCGCGGGCCGCTGCTGTTTATCTATTTCCTGTTCGGCATCGCCGGTGTTCCGCTGGCGACGCTGGCTGCCAGACGCTTCGGCAAGCATCGCGCCTGGTGCATTGCGATGATCGTTGCCTGTGCCGCCTTCGTCGCAGCGCCGCTGCTGCCTTCCGGTTCGCTCTATGGTTTTGGAGCCATCTGCGTCGTCACCGGCCTCATGCTGGGCTTCGACCTGTCGCTGCCGCCGGCGATCCAGGCCGATGTCATCGATGTCGACACTGCCCAATCCGGCTCGCAGCGCGGCGGCCTCTATTTTGCCGCCTGGGGTCTGGCCACCAAGCTGTCGCTGGCGGCGGGTGTGGGGCTGATCTTTCCACTGCTGTCCGCCTTCGGCTTCGATGCAGCGGCCGGTGCCGGCAACCGGCCGCAGGCTCTCTGGACGCTGGCCATCGCCTATGCGTGGATACCCATCGTGCTGAAACTCGTCGCGGTGGCGCTGATGTGGAATTTTCCGCTCGACGAGGCAGCGCACAAGATATTGCGCTCCCGTATCGATGGCAGCAGGCCAGCCGCTACTCGGCTGGATGCGGAGAGGGATCGCGCGGAGACTCCACCGCCCGCTCGGGCCATCCGGTAAACCGGTTGATGGCCTTGAAATAGAGATTGTAGGGCAGGAATTTCAGCAGCTTCAGCCTTAGCGTAAAACTCTTCGGAAAGCTGATCTCGAAGGAGAGCGACTTCAGGCCTGCGGCGATCTCATCCGCAGCGACCTGGGCGGTCACCAGCGACGGCATAGGGAACTGGTTGTTCTTTGTGGCTTCGGTATCGACGAAGCCCGGATTGATGACCTGGATTCGGATGCCGAGTTTATCGAGATCGAATTTCAGGCTTTCAGCCATGTTGATGAGCGCCGCTTTGGTGGCTCCATAGGCAGCACTTGTCGGCAGCCCTCCGTAGCCGGTCACAGAGGAGACGATAGCAATCTGGCCCTGCCCCTTCGTCTTCATGTGACGGACTGCGGGGATCAAACAATTGACCACGCCGGACAAATTAACGGCGAAGCTTCGCTCGAAGTCCTCGTGTTTCAGATGCGCACCGTCCACGGGCAGATAGACGCCGGCATTGAAGATCGCCATGGCCAGGGTGCCGTGCTGGTACTCTATGGCGGCGACTGTGTGTTCCATGTCCTCGGCACTGGTAACGTCGCCATCGAGAACGATGATGCTGCCGGCAAGTCCTGCCGCCTCCAACTGGAGTTCGAGCAGCTTGTCATGGTTGCGGGCGGTCACGGCGACCCGGTACCCCTCACCCGCCAGCTTGAGCGCGAGCGCCCGTCCAATGCCCGAGCTGGCTCCGGAAATCCAGACGATCCCATGATCGGGTCGGGCGACATAGTCACGCATCTCGTTTGCTCCTCGGCGGGTCCGGTTCAACACCAGGCGATGTCAGAAAGTTCCTGTCCAGCAGTTTGTCGCTGCCGATAGCACGCTATTGTGGCTGCTTTCAGCCGAGCAGGTCGCCAACGAGACGCGTCAGCGGCCCCTTGAATTTTATCGGCGCCTCGAGCACCGAAAAGGCAATGCAGGGCCGGTCGTTTTCGGCGACCGGCCGGTGTACGATGCTGTCGTCGGCGATCGATATCTCGCCCGGCCCGTAGCGGCCGCGCGCATCCGAGAATGCACCCTCCAGCACCAGCGTCAACTCGGCGCCCTCATGGGTGTGGGTCGGCAGCTTCCTGCCGGCTCGGATCCACATCAGGTTCACCTTGCAGCCATCGATTTCGCCAAGGCCGTATTTCTTGAAGCCCGGCAACTTGCTGCGCCACGGGATATCCGCAAGATCGTAACCGATGAAATCGCGCAGCGTCTGTGGCAACCCGCCGTCACCTGATCTTTCGACCGGTCGTGGCGCCGGTTCCGACGAGGCCGGCGACGCGAAAATTGCAGCAAGCCGGGCGTTCCTGTCACCGGGATCTGCGGCAGGCATTTGTTCCAGAGCCTCGCCTGCAAGTGCTTCCAGATCATGGACGATTAAACGATTGATGGGCTGCATCTCGAGATGGGCAGCAACAAGAATGCGGGCAGGTTCCGGAAGCGAGCCGGCAACATAATGCGCCATAAGCGCGTCGAAAGTATCGATCTGATTGCCCACCATATTCGTTCCGACCAAGACCGTTCACCCGCTCGAACTTTTCTGCTGACGCTTACGCCAAAAGTCAATCGACAGATCACCAAGGCAGACTTATTGCTTGGAGCCAATGAATTTTATCGCACCGGCCGCCCTATGAGAACGGTATTTCTTGCCAATGCCGCCTTGTGGAGAGAAAAGACCGTTCTTACAATAGGATCAAACAGAAGGCAGATCCCATGAGCGTTTACCCCTCCGTCCTCGAAGCGATCGGCCACACACCTCTTATCAAGCTGAAGGGCGCCTCAGAGGCGACCGGCTCGACGATCTATGGCAAGGCGGAATTCCTGAACCCTGGCCAGTCCGTCAAGGATCGTGCGGCGCTCTACATCATCCGCGATGCCGAGAAAAAGGGACTACTGCGGCCTGGAGGCGTCATCGTCGAGGGCACGGCCGGCAACACCGGCATCGGCCTCACGCTCGTCGCCAAGGCGCTGGGCTATCGCACCGTCATCGTCATCCCGGAAACGCAGAGCCAGGAGAAGAAGGACGCGCTGAGGCTGCTCGGTGCGGAACTGGTCGAGGTGCCAGCCGCCCCTTACAAAAACCCCAATAATTACGTCAAAGTTTCCGGCCGGCTCGCAGAACAACTGGCAAAGACCGAGCCGAACGGCGCCATCTGGGCGAACCAGTTCGACAACCTCGCCAACCGCCAGGCGCACATCGAGACGACGGCGCGCGAAATCTGGGATGATACGCATGGCAAGGTCGACGGCTTCATCTGCGCGGTCGGTTCCGGCGGCACGCTGGCCGGAACGGCGATGGGGCTGCATGGCTTCAACAAGGGCATCAAGATCGGGCTTGCCGATCCCGAAGGTGCATCGCTCTATGAGTTCTATGCCCATGGTACGCTGAAATCCGAGGGATCGTCGATCACCGAAGGTATCGGCCAGGGGCGCATCACAGCCAATCTCGAGGGCTTCAAGCCTGATTTTGCCTACCGGATCTCTGATGCCGACGCATTGCCGATTGTCTTCGACCTTGCAGCACATGAGGGGCTATGCCTCGGCGGCTCCTCAGCGATCAACATAGCCGGCGCGATGCGGATGGCGAAGGATCTCGGCCCCGGGCACACCATCGTCACCATCCTCTGCGACTATGGCAACCGCTACCAGTCCAAGCTCTTCAACCCGGACTTCCTGAAATCAAAGGGCCTGCCTGTGCCGGATTGGCTGACGGCGTCCCCGCAGATTTCCGTTCCCTATGAACGGGTCGCGTGATTGCCGATGACAGTCGAGGCGCTCTTCCGTGACGATTTCTATCTGTCGACCGTCGAGGCGACGGTGACTGCAGTGCACGAGGACGGCAGCATCGAGGTCGACCGGACCTGCTTTTATGCAACATCGGGCGGTCAGCCCGGCGATACCGGATTTCTGGAACGCAGCGACGGCTCAAGGATCATGCTTGGCCAGGCCCGCCATGGCGCGACCAAGGACATTATCCTGCACACACCGCTCAAAGGCGAGGCCGTGCCTTCCGTCGGCGAGACAGTGGTTCTGCACATCGACTGGCCGCGCCGCTACCGGCTGATGCGGATGCACACCGCCTGCCATCTCCTGTCCGTCGTCTGCCCCTACCCGATCACAGGCGCTGCCGTCGGCGAAGACGAGAGCCGCGTCGACTTCGACATGAGCGAGGCCATCGACAAGGACGATGTGACGGCGAAGCTCATGACGCTCGTCAACGAAAATCACCCAATCACCCTGCAATGGATTACCGACGAAGAGCTTGCAGCCAATCCGGGCATCGTCAAGTCCAAGAACGTTCGGCCTCCGATAGGACTTGGCCGGGTCAGTCTCGTCTGCATCGGCGAAAGTTCGTCCGTTGACAGCCAGCCCTGCGGCGGCACACATGTGTCGGAGACGCAGGAGGTCGGCGCGATCTTCATCGCCAAGATCGAAAAAAAGGGCAAGGAAAACCGGCGCTTTCGCATCCGCTTCGGAACGCCCGGGCAAGAAGCCTGAACAGCATGGAGATCAGCATGAGTGTCGACCAAAGCCGTTTTGTCGTATCGGCCGACTGGCTGCAACAGCAGCTTGGCGCTCCGGACCTGAAGGTGGTCGACGCCGCGTTCTATCTTCCGGCGCAGAAGCGGGACGCGGAGGCCGAATACGCCGCCGGCCATATTCCGGGCGCCGTTCGTTTCGACCATGACAAGATCGCCGATCACTCCACAGACCTGCCGCACATGGTGCCCTCCCCGGACTATTTCGCCGAACAGGTCGGCAAGCTCGGGATATCGGCAACCGACCGGATCGTCGTCTATGACGGTCCCGGTATCTTTTCGGCACCGCGCGTCTGGTGGTTGTTCCGCATCATGGGCGCTAGCAACGTCGTAGTTCTGGATGGCGGCCTCGATGGCTGGAAGGCCGAGGGCCGTCCCCTGGAAACGACGGCGCCGGATCCGCAGCCCGCAACCTTCATCCATGTATTCGACGACAAGCGCGTGGTCGGCTTCGAGGACATGCGCGATATCGTCTCCAGCGGCGCCATGCAGATTGCCGATGCGCGCAGCGCCGGCCGGTTCGCAGCCGAGGAACCCGAACCCCGCGCCGGCATGCGCTCCGGCCACATGCCGGGTGCCCGGAGCCTGCCTTCCGGCTCCTTTTCGACCGGCGGCAAGCTGAAGACGCTGTCCGAACTGAAGCAGACCATCGAAGCTGCCGGCATCGATCTTTCCAAGCCGGTCGTCACCAGTTGCGGTTCGGGTATCACTGCGGCAATCATCACGCTGGCGCTGGAATCACTCGATCACAGCGACAACCGGCTCTATGACGGCTCCTGGACGGAATGGGGAAGCCGGCAGGACACACCCATCGCCACCGGCAAGGCTTGAACATGACTGAAACATCCCTCGCACAGATACCGGTCCAGATCACCCGACTGGAAATGACTGCGCCGCCGAAGACCAGCCTGGCGATCCCGATCAATATCCAGGCTGCCGTCATGCGGGCGCCGAAGATCCCGCTGCCGTTCTACCGCTATCTCTACCGGCAGGTCGGTGCCCGATGGCAGTGGGTGGACCGGATGAGAATGAGCGACGAGGAACTGACAACCGTGCTCCACGACGAGCGCAACGACGTCAGCGTCCTCTACGTCAACGGCGCGCCGGCCGGCTTCTTCGAACATTTTCGCGTCGACGAGGACACGATCGAGCTTAGTCACTTCGGGCTGATAGAGCACGCGCTGGGGCTCGGCATCGGCAAGTGGTTTCTGCTGCAGGCTCTCTATGCCCTGTGGCTTTCGAACCCGCAGAAGATCGTGGTAACCACCAACAATCTCGACCATCCGCGCGCACTGCAGCTTTACCAGATGTTCGGTTTCTCACCGGTATCGACGGCGCAGGGCACCGTCACGCCGCTGACGGACGACGAGTTGCTCGAGATCATCAAGCGCGGCTGAGGCTAGCGTGACAGGCCGCTTGGCCGGCGCGGATCTGTGCGCCGGTCTATTTCGAGCGATTGTCCGGCTGTGGCCCTGAGGTCGGCAACCTCTCGCCGCAATGCGCTAAGTTCTTCGAGTATCTTGTCATTCTGCCTGGCGAGATAGTCGAGATCGATGTTCGGCATGCTGAAACTCCCTTTTAGTCGAAAAATAGCGCTATGAAAACGAACGGCAAGAAACGGGTGGTTTCGCGCTGATGGGAGCCGCATGTCATGACGACCTCAAAGGGAGATCTGTCATGTCCAACATTCGTTTCGCCGCCATGCCCCACACCGATGCCGAAGCTCTCTGGAACGGAGCCACCGATGCCTACGGGAGGCTGCCGGAAACCACGGTCTCCGATGGCCCAGGCAATCCCTGCCGGCATTGCCTTCGCAATATCAACGCCGGGGATGAATTGCTGGTCTTTGCCTATCGGCCCTTTCCGGCGCTGCAGCCGTACGCCGAAACCGGCCCGGTCTTTCTGCACAAGGTACCTTGCCAGCGCTATGCGGCAGAGGAGGTCCTGCCGCCCGTTCTGTCCGGCACCCGCGACTTCATCGTGCGGGGATACAACGACAGCAATCGCATCGTCTACGGCACCGGCGCCGTCACGGCCACCGGCGACATTCCCGCCTATGCCGAAACACTGCTGGAGCGGCCGGAAATAGCTTATGTCCACGTCCGATCGGCGCGCAACAACTGCTACCAGTGCCGCATAGACAAGCAAAAGGCGCCGGTCCACGGGGAGCCCGGCGCCTTCATCTGACAGTTAGCCCTGCGGTCAGGCGACGTTCAGGATGCTGTCCGGCGCAACGGCTTCATAGCCGAGTGCTTCGGCCACCGCTGCATTGACGATGCGGCCCTTGTGGACGTTGAGACCGTTGCGCAGATGGCGATCTTCGGCGATGGCGCGGAGGCCACGATCGGCAAGCGCTAGGCCATGGTGAAGCGTGGCGTTGTTCAGCGCATGGGCGGATGTCACGGGCACGGCGCCGGGCATGTTGGCGACGCAATAATGCACGACGCCTTCGACGACGTAGGTCGGATCGGAATGCGTCGTTGCATGGGAGGTCTCGAAGCAACCGCCCTGGTCGATGGCGACATCGACGATGACGGCACCCTTCTTCATGCCGGTCAGCATGTCCCGGGTCACGAGTTTTGGCGCAGCAGCACCAGGGATAAGCACGGCACCGATGACCAGGTCGGCGGAGAAGACTTCGTCCTCCAGCGCCTGGATGCTGGAATAGCGGGTATGGACGCGACCGGCAAAGAGGTCATCGAGCTGGCGCAGGCGCGGCAGGGAGCGATCGAGGATGGTGACGTCTGCACCTAGGCCGACGGCCATGCGGGCAGCGTGCAGCCCGACGACACCGCCGCCGATAACGGTGACCTTGCCCGGCAGCACGCCCGGGACGCCGCCGAGGAGGACGCCGAGACCGCCATTGGCCTTCTGCAATGCCGTCGCTCCAGCCTGGATCGACAGGCGTCCGGCGACTTCCGACATCGGTGCAAGCAATGGCAGGCCGCCACGGTCGTCGGTCACAGTCTCATAGGCAATGGCGGTGACGCCGGAAGCCAGCAGGCCCTTTGTCTGCTCCGGATCCGGAGCAAGATGGAGATAGGTATAGAGGATCTGGCCTTCGCGCAGCTGCGCCCATTCCTGCGGCTGCGGCTCCTTGACCTTGACGATCATGTCGCAGCCCTCGAAAATTTCCTTGGCCGAGCCGACAATCTTGGCACCGGCCGCTGCATAGGCGTGGTCGTCGGCACCGATGCCGGCCCCCGCCTTGGTCTCGATCCAGACCTGGTGGCCGTGGGCGACGTAATCGCGCACGGCGGCAGGCGTCAGGCCTACGCGGTATTCGTGGTTCTTGATTTCCTTCGGGCAGCCGATGCGCATGTTCGTTCCTCTTAATAGCCGTCCGCTTTTGCGGATCGTGATGCTTGAGTGAACCATTTCGGCGACGCAATGTCCTTGCAAAGACGGTTTGCATAACTGCCGCTTTTCGACGATAATTGCGTTTTATGGTCAAATATCGAAGGAAATTCGAATGTCCGAGCTCGATGCCATCGATCGTGCCATTTTGAGAGCTCTGCAGCAGAATGCTCGGATCACCAATGCCGAGCTTGCCGTCAAGGCTGGTCTTTCGCCATCAGCCTGTTCGCGCCGCGTCGATATTCTCGAAAAGAACGGCACCATCGGCGGCTACCACACGCGCCTGTCGCACAAGGCGCTGGACTACCGGATGATCGCCGTTGTCCATATCTCGTTGTCCGGCCAGTTCGCCAAAACACTGACCGAGTTCGAAACGGCGGTGAAACTCTGTCCCAACGTGCTTGTTTGCTATCTGATGTCGGGCGAGTACGACTATATCCTGCGGGTCGCAGCACGCGATCTGGAGGACTACGAGCGCATCCACCGCGACTGGATTTCCGCCTTGCCGCACGTGGTCAAGATCAATTCGAGCTTCGCACTGCGAGAGGTAATCGACAGGCCGAATGTCGGTCTTTAACCGGATTACCACGCTTCGAAACTTAAGCTTGGCATAGACTCATTATCAACGTCTGTCGGCTAATCCTTAACTGGAGGCAGGATGACAATGCAGAACGAACCCAATATGCTCGGTATGAAGGTGCGCAGCCAGGTTCGGCGCCATGCGCGCCTGGTCGGCAGCGTCAGATATCTCAATCGTGAAACCGAAGGACGCATCGTCGATCTTTCGCCCACGGGCCTGGCTCTCGATCTGAGCGGCGCCTTCCTCGGAGCGGCCGGCAGCAAGGTCCGCATCGACTGCGAAGAAATCGGCACCATCGAGGGGACGGTCCGCTGGATGCGCAATGGCCGCATTGGCGTCGAATTCAACCGCAGTTCCAATGCGGCGGCGCAGGTCAGCTCCTATTTCCGATTTTTCCACAAGGATATCACCCCGGTTCTGAAACGCTGACCGCTTGCCGGACTGGTGCCATCTACCTGTCACTTAACGGGTGCACTCCTCGATAAATCATCCTAGTCTCGCCCGGCGTCGGGGGACGTCGATGAATGCTGAGGAGAAAGCCATGCCTGCGAGTTTCGATTTTTCCATGTCCCGCCGCTCGTTGCTGGGCGGTCTCGGTGCGTCTGCAGCACTTGTGATGCTGCACCCCTTTTCGGCGCGCGCAGCCGGCAATCAGGCCCATCTGCGGCTGATGGAAACCACGGATATTCACGTCAACGTCTTCCCCTATGACTACTACGCCGACAAGCCGAACGAGACGATGGGGCTGACGCGGACGGCAACGATCATCGATTCCATACGCGCCGAAGCGACCAATTCAATTCTCGTGGATAATGGCGACGTTCTGCAGGGCAATCCGATGGGCGACTACATGGCCTATCAGCACGGCATGAAGGACGGCGACGTCCACCCCGTCATCAAGGCGATGAACACGCTCAATTACGATGTCGGCACGCTCGGCAACCACGAATTCAACTACGGCCTCGACTTCATGTTCAAGGTTCTGGGCGGCGCCAACTTCCCCTTCGTCTGCGCCAACCTCACCAGGGGGCAACTGGCCAGCGACCCGAAGAAGGACGACCTGTTCTTCAAGCCCTACCTGATCCTCGACAAGACCATCAAGGATGGCGCCGGCAAGGAGACGCCGATCAAGATCGGCTTCATCGGTTTCGTGCCGCCACAGATCATGCTCTGGGATATCAAGAACCTCGAGGGCAAGGCGCAGACCCGCGATATCGTCGAGGCCGCGAGGGCATGGGTACCCGTCATGAAGGAACAGGGCGCCGATATCATCATCGCCCTGTCGCATTCCGGCATCGATGGCGCTGCACCAACCGACCGGATGGAAAATGCATCGCTCTATGTCGCGGCAGTCGAAGGCATCGATGCGGTCTTCACGGGCCACCAGCATCTGGTCTTCCCCGGCCCGAAAACGTGGGATGGGATCAAGGGCGCCGACCCCGTCAAGGGCACGCTGCAAGGCAAGCCTGCAGTCATGGGGGGCTTCTGGGGTTCCCACCTCGGCCTTATCGACCTGTTGCTGGAAAAGGACGGCAAGGACTGGAAGATCGTCGACTTCACATGCGAAGCCCGGCCGATCTATCACCGCGACGAAAAGAAGAAGGTTATCGCCGATGTCGGCGACAAGAAGGAAGTGGTCGAGGCAGCGAAAGCCGAGCACGAGGCAACCCTCGCCTATGTCCGCACGCCGGTCGGCAAGACGGCAGCACCGCTCTATTCCTATTTCGCGCTGGTGGCCGACGACCCCTCGGTCCAGATCGTCTCCAAGGCGCAAAGCTGGTACATCAAGGACATGCTGAAGGAGACGCAGTACAAGGATCTGCCTGTTCTCTCTGCCGCGGCGCCGTTCAAATGCGGTGGCCGCAACGGCCCGGACTACTACACCGACGTTGCCGCAGGTCCGATCGCCATCAAGAACGTCGCCGACCTCTACCTCTATCCGAACACAGTGCAGGCCGTGGTCATCAACGGAGCGCAGGTCAAGAACTGGCTGGAGATGTCGGCATCGATGTTCAACCAGATCACACCCGGCGCAAAAGATGCACCGCTGCTGAACCAGTCCTTCCCGTCGTTCAATTTCGACGTCATAGACGGCGTCACCTATCAGATCGACCTTTCGCAGAAGCGTCGGTTCGATGACGACGGCAAGCTGGTGAATGCCGATTCCAATCGCATCCAAAACCTGCAGTTCGACGGAAAACCGATTGATCCTGCGATGAAATTCCTGGTGGTCACAAACAACTACAGGGCTGGCGGCGGCGGCAAGTTTCCGGATATTGCCACGGACAAGGTGGTCTATCAGGCTCCTGATACAAATCGCGACGTCATCGTCCGCTATATCCACGATCAGGGTACCATCAACCCGAGCGCCGATGGCAACTGGACCTTCAAGCCGATGCCGGGCACCACCGTCGTGTTCGACAGCGCGCCGAAGGCGAAGACCTATATCGCCGACCTCAAAAGCGTCCACGTCGAGGATGTCGGCGACGGCGCCGACGGTTTCCATACGTTCCGTTTGATTCTCTGATCGCGGCCAGCTTATGCGACGGGTACCGATGGTGCCCGTCGGAACACCCAGCGCAACGCCGGCGTCAGCCCAGCGGCTTCCAGCCGGCGCGGCCGACGACCCGATTGCGGCCGTCGTTCTTGGCCATGTAAAGCCGGTCGTCGGCGATTGCCAGCAGACCGTTGAAGCTTGCGGCATCGTCCCCGGACGTTGCAACGCCGATGCTGATGGTGATGGGCTTGCCCCCTGGGTTGCGGATGGTTTCCGCCACCTGCCATCGCAGATGCTCGGCCAGAAGCAGTGCTTCGGCGTGGTTGGTCCGCGTGCAGAGCACCACGAATTCCTCGCCGCCGAACCGGAACAGCCGGTCGGTCGGGCGCAATGCGTTCGAGATTGCGGCGGCGACCGCCTTCAGAACGCCATCGCCCTCGAGATGGCCGAACTGGTCGTTGACCGCCTTGAATTCGTCGGCGTCGATCAGCAGCAGCGTCATGGTTTCGTTACGTTTCTGGCTATCGCGCAGTATCTGCGGCCCTTCGACCTCCATGCGGTTGCGATCGAACGTACCCGTCAGCAGATCGCGGCCGCTGCGAGAGACGAGATCGTCGTAGCGCTCGCGAAACGTCAGGTCGTGGAACACGTCGAGTACCGAGCGATGCGCGGTGGTCGCCAGATGTCGTCGTATGCCGCGCTGATAAAGCGCGAAAAGCCCCGAATAGATCAGGACCGCGAGAAGCTTGCCGATCCAGCCGCTCCAGAAGGCAGTCATCGGCACGCCGGCAAAATAATGCAGGGCCGCAAAGAAGCCGATCTGGTCGAACGTCAGCAGCACGAAGCCCGCGATCATGAAGCGCAGCACGACCCAGCGCTGTATGAAACGGCCCAGCTTCTCATAGAGCAGGATGATGCCGATGGCGTCGATGTAGAGCAGCGCCGTGCCCCAGATCATCAGCCAGCCCATCTCCCGAAGAAAAGCGAAATCCGTGCCGCGGCCCGGCGATAGTACGGCGGGAATCTGAAATTGCACCGCCCAGGCTATCGTCACCGTGAGCAAATTGCCGAGGAAGAGCCCGTAGATCGGCTGGCGAACGATCGCCGCATCCTCCTGCATATAGAGCATCAGGATCATCATCAGCTTGCCGGCGAAAAACACCGAGGAGCCGGGAGAGACAACGCCGAAAGGCAGTTCGACATAGAAGACGGCTGCCAGGTAGGTTTCCATGAAGTGCATGACGCCGAGCGCCGTCAAGAAGACGCCGAGCCCGATGCGGTGCCGCAAATGCAGGAGCGTCACCATGATCGTAAAATAGGCGACGGCCTCGAGCACGAACAAAGCCAGGTTAAGCTCCCTCATCGCATTGTCCGCTTTCGCCTCTTAAACGTGCTTTTGCACAACGACCGTTTAAGTTTGAAATATAGGACGACTGAGGTTCCGCCAAGTCTATTACAGTCGAATCCGGTATTTTGACGCAACGATGTTAACGCTGCGCGGTGCTAAGCAAGGAGAGAGAGTAGCGACACGCGGTGCTTAAGTGCAAAACTCGCAGAAATGCTGCTGAGGGAGCCGATTCGCGCCGGGTCCCGCGCCTTCTTGTCAATAACGTAAAATATTGTTTTAGCAGATCGCGTACGAGCAAGCTTCACATCCGCCACTGGTGAAATAGCCTAGCGACTCAGACTTGCCGGTTTGGGTCGCCATCGGCAAACAATGATGGGCCATGCTGATCGATGATCTGCTGTGCCTTGCGGAAGGTGGTCTCGACCGCGTCATCGACCGAACTGAAGACGTCCGCGCGGATGAAGTTGCGCACCAGGATTTCGCCGTTCACCTGCTTTTCGATGCGACCGGCCAGACGAAACTGGCTACCTTCCCGCTGGGGCACTGCGAAAATCTGGCAGTCCTGATAAGTCTGCGTGGCGGCTGGCGCCCCCGCCTTTGTGGCGTCGGCCTTGGGCCCGCCGGCACCGGTGAACATCGACAGGATGGATGAGAAGAAGGACGCCATTGTTTGCCTCTTGGTTGACCGCAGCCTGAAAGCGCAGATAGTCATATGATCAGGTTTGCAAGGATCTCATTGTCGGTGATGTCTTCGTAGCCAAGTCCGGCATTCTCGAAATTCTGCCGCAGCACCCCGAAACTGTCCGCATTCTTCACCTCTATACCGATCAGGATAGAGCCGAAATTACGGGCGCTCTTCTTCAGGTATTCGAAGCGGGCGATGTCGTCGTCAGGGCCGAGGAGATTGAGAAAATCGCGCAGCGCGCCCGGCCGCTGGGCCAGCCGCAGAATGAAGTACTTCTTTAGGCCCGCATGGCGCATGGCGCGCTCCTTGACGTCGGGCAGCCGCTCGAAATCGAAGTTGCCACCGGACACGACGGCAACGATGGTCTTGCCACGGATGGCGTCGCGATCCATCGCCTCGAGTGCGGTGATTGCCAGCGCGCCCGCCGGTTCGAGCACGACGCCTTCGACATTCAGCATATCGATGATCGTCACGCAGATGGCATTCTCCGGCATCAGCATCACCTGATCGGCGGGGAAAGCTCGCAATGCTTCAAAATTCAGATCGCCAATGCGGGCAACCGCCGCCCCGTCGACGAAATTATCGACCTTCGGCAATGTCAGCAGGCTTCCAGCCTCTATCGAGCGACGCAGGCTGGGAGCGCCCGCCGGCTCTACAAAGCGGAACGCCGACGGTGGCAGGACATCGCTGAAATAGCCGGTAATACCGGCAGCCAGTCCGCCGCCGCCGACCGGCATGACGACCAGATCCGGCAGCACGTCCTCCGGCAATTGCGCCGCGATTTCGGCCGCCACCGTCGCCTGACCTTCGATGATATCAGCATGGTCGAATGGCGGCACCATGAAGCCGTCATTGGCCGAGACGTAATCGCGGGCAGCCTGGTAGCACTGGTCGAAGAAGTCGCCGAAGAGTTTGATGGTGATGAATTCGCCGCCGAATATGCGGGTCTTCTCGATCTTCTGCTGCGGCGTTGTCACCGGCATGAAAACCACGCCGGGCACGCCGAAATGGCGGCACACGAAGGCAAACCCTTGCGCGTGGTTACCGGCCGATGCGCAGACGAAGACTTTCCCGGTACCGCCGGCTGCCATCTGCTTGCGGAAGAAGTTGAACGCGCCGCGGATCTTGTAGGATCGCACCGGCGTCAGGTCTTCGCGCTTCAGCCAGATATCGGCACCGTAGCGGGCGGAGAGATGCTCGTTGAATTGCAGCGGCGTCGCGGGGAAAATCTCCCGCATGGCTTCCTGTGCGCTGTCGACATCCCGTGTGTTCAAAATCTGAACGTCCTTCGTTGTTTCAAGCGTCTGGCTATGACACAGGCCGGCTGTCGAGATAAAGTCTCTTGTTTGTCTGAGGCTAGGCAAACTCCGATTTTTCGGTAATGAACCGCTTCATAGTGTCTCTTGCGAAAGAATCGTCGCAGACGACAAGGCTCAACCCCTCATTTCTTTGGATTGACATCTACTCGCGCGGTGCACTCTATACGGCAAGCCATCATGATGATGGTTAGAGGCCCGCTACGCGCCTGGTGTATCCGGGTTGGCGGGCTTCGTCTTTTTTAGACCGCCCCTTTTGGCGTGTGGATGCCAAGCCTTTATTCCGCCGTGAGCCTGCCTATTATGACGGTATGATGACACGAATCCTCCTGAAGGGCGCGGCATGGTTCGTGCTCGCCTTTATTCTCTTCTCCACTGTTTCGCCGATTGACCTCAGGCCGCATACGCTGACGACGGTCAATATCGACCGAGCCGGCGCCTATGCGCTTGCCGGTCTTGTTTTCGTGCTGGCCTACCCACGCCACTGGAAATCGATCGGAGTTCTTCTGGTCGCAGGCGCACTCGGCTTCGAGTTCCTGCAGGAGTTTTCGCCAACCCGCCATG
Source organism: Rhizobium sp. B21/90 (assembly GCF_019355815.1). Taxonomy (NCBI): domain Bacteria; kingdom Pseudomonadati; phylum Pseudomonadota; class Alphaproteobacteria; order Hyphomicrobiales; family Rhizobiaceae; genus Rhizobium; species Rhizobium sp. B21/90. The sequence goes on from NZ_CP072162.1 coordinate 2,441,648, forward strand.
CTCGGTTGCACGACGCCATCGTCAAGGGTGGTGGAGCGATTGCCGGCGTGGCGATGGGCTACGCCTTCAACCGCATCCGGGCGCGATGGACGCCGGACCTTCTGGTCGCCGGCTGATGAGCCGTCCGGGAGCAGAAGACGAGCCAGTAGCTCCTCCTGCGTAGCGATATCTGAGATCGCCGGGTTGACGGAATCGTCAAACTCGTTGATTTGAAAGGCAGGCGGACGTGGCGAAACTGGTAGACGCAAGGGACTTAAAATCCCTCGGCCTTGGCTGTACGGGTTCGACCCCCGTCGTCCGCACCATCTGATCTTCTTAACGCATCTGTATTTCATGCAAAAAGCGCGACCTCACGGCCGCGCTTTCCAGTTATTCACGAGCGAAAATCAGGCGAGCTTGGCGGCAATCTTTGCCACGTGGGCGCCCTGGAACCTTGCACCTTCGAGTTCGATTTCAGAAGGCATGCGCGAGCCGTCGCCGTTGGTGATCGTCGTTGCGCCGTAAGGCGAGCCGCCCTTGACTTCTTCGGTGCCGAGCTGGCCGGCGAAGCTGTAGGGAAGACCGACGACAGCCATGCCGTGATGCAGGAAGGTCGGCAGGAAGCCGAGAATGGTGGACTCCTGTCCGCCGTGCTGGCTGGCGGACGACGTGAAGGCCGAGCCGACCTTGCCGACCAGCTTGCCGCCAAACCACAGGCCGCCGGTCTGATCCCAGAAGTTGCGCATCTGCGAAGCGACGGTGCCGAAGCGGGTGCCGGCGCCAACGATGATTGCGTCGTATTCGGCAAGTTCATCGGCGGTGGCGATCGGCGCTGCCTGGTCCATCTTGTAGTGCGATGCCTTGGCGACTTCGTCGGACACCAGCTCCGGCACGCGCTTGACGACAACTTCGGCACCGGCCGACTTTGCGCCTTCGGCGACTGCGTAAGCCATCGCTTCGATGTGACCATATGTGGAATGATATAGAACCAGGACCTTGGCCATTTTCTTCTCTTCCTTTGCTGGGAGTGTTGACGGCGCCGCAGACGGCGAACCGGAGAGAATGCGTTTGATGAATTCCAACAGCATATATCGTGCCTCGCAGCATCCCTGTGCTGATGATCGACAGTTAGCCCAACGGCGGGCTCCGTTCCAGATAGGGTCCCAGATACGGACTGTTCATTTATATTGAACGATTTTCCTTGGCGTTCATTTTTTGCGATCGAATCCGGGTCTTCCCGACGGCGCGTTTTGCTGTAAGTTTCGCCGGAACCGTTGAGAGAAGGCAAAGACTGCTATGACAGACCAGATCATCACCGCCGCGATGCTCGCCATCGGCGACGAGCTTTTGTCCGGCCGGACAAAAGACAAGAATATCGGCCACCTCGCCGACATCCTGCTGCTCTCGGGCATCGACCTCAAGGAGGTTCGCATCGTCTCCGACGAGGAAGACGCGATCGTTGCGGCATTGAATGCGCTGCGCGGCACCTACGACTACGTTTTCACCTCCGGCGGCATCGGCCCGACCCACGACGACATCACCGCCGATGCTATATCCAAGGCTTTTGGCGTTCCCTGCGAGCATGATGCCGAAGCCATGAAGTTGATGGCTGACATGTACGAGCGCCGTGACATGCCTTTCACCGAGGCCCGCCAGCGCATGGCGCGCATGCCCGTCGGCGCAACTCATATCGCCAACCCGGTCTCGACCGCACCCGGCTTTACCATTGGCAACGTGCATGTGATGGCCGGCGTGCCGCAGGTGTTCCAGGCCATGCTGGACAATGTCATTCCGACCCTGCGCACGGGCACGCCGATGCTGTCGACGGCAGTTGCCTGCCCGTTCGGAGAAGGCGATATCGGCACACCGCTCGGCGCTATCCAGAAGGCTCATCCGGAAACCAGCATAGGCTCATACCCCCGCTATCTCGGGCAGAGTTTTTCGACGGAGATCGTTGTGCGGGCGCGCACCGAGGCGGCGATGCAGGCTGCTGCCGAAGAAGTAAGACAGATGATCGAGACCATCCGCAAGGCAAAGGTCGAGGAAAACCATTCGGCAGAGGCTTAGGGCGCAATTTCGTCATGCGGCGGAAACCGCCACATGACGGCAACGTCCATTCATGACCCAAGGAGATCCCATGGCCTTTAGAACCATCGTCACTATTCTGGACGTGCCGCAAAATGCCGGCATCGCTTCCGATATTGCGTTCTCGCTGGCGGCTGGCAACAACAGCCATGTCATTGGCCTCCACGCCGAGATCGTTTCGCCGGTACCGATGGTGGCGCCGATGGAGATCCCGGACCCGATTGCAGTACAGGCGCTGCAGGACATGGCCCGTACCGAGGCAGTGACTATCGAGCAGCTGTTTCATGCCAAGGCAACGGCCAGCGGCGGGTCGTTCGAATGGCGCAGCTTTGCCAGTTCGGCAGGCTATGATTCACAGCCCATCATCGAAACGGCCCGCAGCGCCGACCTGATCATCGCGGTCCAGCCGGACCCGGCCCATCCTTCCGACGGACATGTAGATGTGGAAAGCTTCCTGTTCGAAAGCGGCCGCCCGGTGCTGATGGTACCCTATATCCTCAAGGCTCCGAACCCGATCAGGCGCGTGCTGATCGCGTGGAACGGCTCGAAGGAAGCAGCCCGCGCCACCTTCGATGCGATGCCCTTCCTGGAAGCTGCGGACTCTGTCGAGATCCTCTCCATCGATCCGGCCGACAACCGCAGCAAGGCGCCGGCAACCGGCGCCGATATTTCGGCAGCGCTTGTGCGGCGGGGCGTAAAGGCGACGCTGACGACCACCGAAAGCGGCGACAAGTCTGCTTCGCAGATCATCGAGAAGCGGCTGGCGGAAGATAGCATCGACCTGCTGGTGATGGGCGCATACACCCAATCGCGGCTGTGGGAGATGCTGTTCGGCGGGACGACCAAGACCATGCTGAAATCGATGACGGCGCTGACCCTGCTGTCGCGCTGAGGCCGATACCGCCTGCTCTTGCGTTTTGGCGGCAAATCCCGCTAATAACGACGACCAAAAGCAGAAATCCTCTCCGGGACCTTTTTCGCGCAGTCGCTTTCGCTGCGCGAATTGCGTTTCGGGACCGGGCCTAGCCCGGCGGTGACGGAAACTCTGCCTGCGGTCGTCGGTGATCCCCGGCGCGTCGTCATCCCCGTGCCTGCCGGAGCCAAGATCCATGTCCCTCCCCGATAAAGCCTTTCCCGTTTCCTGGGACCAGTTTCACCGCGATGCAAGGGCGCTCGCCTGGCGGCTTGCCGGTCTCGACCGTGAGTTCCACGCTATCGTCTGCATTACGCGCGGCGGCCTCGTGCCGGCGGCCATCATTTCACGCGAACTCAACATCCGGTTGATCGAGACGGTCTGCATCGCCTCGTACCACGATTACGTCACCCAGGGTGAAATGGCCGTGCTGAAGGGCATCACGCCAGCGCTGCTGGAAAAAGGCGGCGAAGGCGTGCTTGTCGTCGACGACCTGACCGATACCGGCAAGACGGCCGCCGAGGTCCGCGCCATGCTGCCGAACGCGCATTTCGCCTGCGTCTATGCCAAGCCCAAGGGCGTTCCGGTGATCGACACCTTCATCACCGAGGTCAGCCAGGACACCTGGATCTATTTTCCCTGGGACATGGGGTTCAGCTACCAGGAGCCGATCGCCAAGGGCACGCGCGGCTGATCTGGCAAGGCCGTCTCCCACGAATCAAGCCACCGGAATGACTGCCCGGTGGCTGCATGCCCAGAGTGGCCCTGCCGCCGCCCACTCTTCACACGACCGATTATCCCTATGCCTCCAAGCCTCGGCAATTGTTGGCATTTTGGCACGCGAATCGCTGCCGTTACCGGCCCTTGGCACGTTACCGAGTGACCTTTCTGCAACGATGGAAATCTTGTCGTTTTTTCGGCCCATATGGCAGGCGGCGCAAGCCGTTATCGATAGCCGGATAGCAAGGTCGCCGCGCAAGCGTCTGACTTTACGGGGCTTTCTCGTTTCCCCCAGTTTCCACAGGCTCACCCACAAGATATTGTGGTTAGCCGAACATTAAAAACCAGCCCTTGACGATCCGGCACGTTTCAAACTTAATGAGACCACGTTAAGGCGGTGACGGACCGGATATTGTAACGAGGCCGGTTCCTTTTCAAAAATCGAGTTTCAAATCGCGCTGGACGCCCATGACAGGCGTCTTCTCGAGGGCAGTTCCGATGATTGCGAAAAGCGCTGCCGGGCAACACACGGGACTGGATAAATTGTCTGTTTAATACTATATTTAGTGTTTGCAGCCACAATCTCCACAAGATACAGAAGCGCATCTCCGGATGACGACTCCTGTACGATACGGGATGAACACTGGCGGCGCGATGAAACGCGATGCCGGAAGACCATATTCGCGCCCCCTTTCAAGGTTGGGCGCACCCCAAAAGAGGTAGACCCAGATGCGCATCGAAAGACGTTTCACCAAGCCCGGTCAGAGTGCTTACGCGGAGGTCGAATTCCGCAAGGCAATCAGCGAGATCAAGAATCCGGACGGGTCGATCGTCTTCCGCCTCGAGAACATCGATGTGCCTGCCCAGTTCAGCCAGGTCGCTGCCGATATCCTGGCACAGAAGTATTTCCGCAAGGCGGGCGTGCCCACGCGCCTGAAGAAGGTCGAGGAAAACGATGTTCCTTCCTTTCTCTGGCGCTCTGTTCCCGATGAGGCTGCTCTGAAGGGTCTGCCGAAGGACGAACAGACCGGTTCCGAAATCGATGCCCGCCAGGTCTTCGATCGCCTTGCCGGCACCTGGACCTACTGGGGCTGGAAGGGCGGCTATTTCTCGTCGGAAGACGATGCGCTCGCCTTCCGCGACGAGCTCGCCTACATGCTCGCCACTCAGCGCGTCGCACCGAATTCGCCACAGTGGTTCAACACCGGCATGCACTGGGCCTATGGCATCGACGGCCCCGGCCAGGGTCACTATTACGTCGACCCCTTCACCGCCAAGCTCACCAAGTCGAAGTCGGCCTATGAGCATCCGCAGCCGCATGCCTGCTTCATCCAGTCGGTCGAGGACGATCTCGTCAACGAAGGCGGCATCATGGACCTCTGGGTTCGCGAAGCCCGTCTCTTCAAGTACGGCTCCGGCACCGGCTCCAACTTCTCCTATCTGCGCGGCGAAGGCGAAAAGCTGTCGGGCGGCGGACGTTCGTCGGGCCTGATGTCGTTCCTCAAGATCGGTGACCGGGCTGCCGGCGCCATCAAGTCTGGCGGCACGACGCGCCGGGCTGCCAAGATGGTGGTGGTCGACATCGACCATCCGGATATCGAGGAATACATCAACTGGAAGGTCAAGGAGGAGCAGAAGGTTGCGGCCCTCGTCACCGGCTCCAAGGTCGTTGCCCGTCACCTGACAGCGATCATGAAGGCCTGCCTCGAAGGCGGCAAGGACGACCCGTTCGACCCGATGAAGAACGTCGCGCTGAAGCGCCAGATCCGTGCTGCCAAGCAGGACCAGGTGCCGGAAAACTATGTCCAGCGCGTCATCCAGTTTGCCCGCCAGGGCTATACCGACCTCAAGTTCAAGACCTACGACACCGACTGGGATTCGGAAGCCTACCTCACGGTGTCCGGCCAGAATTCCAACAACTCGGTCTCCATCAAGGACGACTTCCTGCGCGCTGTCGAACAGGATGGCGACTGGAACCTGACTGCCCGCAAGGACGGCCGCGTGATGAAGACGCTGAAGGCCCGCGACCTGTGGGAAACGATTTCCTACGCCGCCTGGGCGTCTGCCGATCCGGGCCTGCATTTCAACACGACGATGAACGACTGGCACACCTCGCCGGCTGAAGGCCCGATCCGCGCCTCCAATCCGTGCTCGGAATACATGTTCCTCGACGACACCGCCTGCAACCTCGCCTCGCTGAACCTGCTGCAGTTCAAGGATGCCACCACCAAGCGCATCAACATCGCCGATTACGAACATGCTGTCCGCCTGTGGACCGTGGTTCTCGAAATCTCGGTAATGATGGCGCAGTTCCCGTCCCGCCAGATCGCCGAGCGCTCCTATCAGTACCGCACTATCGGTCTCGGCTACGCCAACATCGGCGGCCTGCTGATGTCGTCGGGCATTCCCTATGACAGCGACGACGCGCGTGCCATTGCCGGCTCGCTGACGGCTATCATGACCGGCGTCTCCTATGCCACCTCGGCGGAAATGGCTTCCGAGCTCGGGCCGTTCCCGATGTTCAAGCCGAACCGCGAATCGATGCTGCGCGTCATCCGCAACCATCGCCGCGCTGCCTATGGCGAGACAACGGGCTATGAGGGGCTGTCGATCAACCCGGTCGCCCTCATCCACTCCGAAAACCCTGATCAGGATCTGGTCGTCCATGCCAAGGCTGCCTGGGACAAGGCACTGGCGCTCGGCGAACAGCACGGTTACCGCAACGCCCAGGCCACCGTCATCGCGCCGACAGGCACCATCGGCCTCGTCATGGATTGCGATACGACCGGCATCGAGCCGGACTTCGCGCTGGTGAAATTCAAGAAGCTCGCCGGTGGCGGCTACTTCAAGATCATCAACCGTGCCGTACCGGAAGCGCTGCGGGCGCTCGGCTATTCCGAGAGCCAGCTGGCCGAGATGGAAGCCTATGCCGTCGGCCATGGCAACCTGAATCAGGCACCGGCCGTCAACCCCGGTAGCTTGCGCGCCAAGGGCTTTACCGACGACAAGATCGAAGCCGTCAACGGCGCGCTGAAATCTGCGTTCGACATCAAGTTCGTGTTCAACCAGTGGACGCTGGGTGCCGACTTCATGCGCGACACGCTGGGCGTCACAGACGCGCAGATGGCCGACATGGGCTTCAACCTGCTCGACCACCTCGGCTACTCCAAGAAGGAGATCGAGGCTGCCAACATCCACATCTGCGGGGCGATGACGCTGGAAGGCGCACCCTTCCTCAAGGACCAGCACCTGGCCGTGTTCGATTGCGCCAATGCCTGCGGCAAGATCGGCAAGCGCTACCTGTCGGTCGACAGCCACATCCGGATGATGGCGGCCGCACAACCCTTCATCTCGGGCGCCATCTCGAAGACCATCAACATGGCCAACGACGCGACCGTCGAGGATTGCAAGAACGCCTACATGCTGTCCTGGAAGCTCGGCCTGAAGGCCAACGCGCTCTATCGCGACGGCTCCAAGCTTTCGCAGCCGCTGAATGCATCGCTGATCGACGACGACGACAACGAAGATGCGCTGGAGGAACTGCTGCAGCAGCCGGCGGCGGCCCAAGCCGTCACCATCACGGAGAAGATCATCGAACGGGTGATCGAGCGCGTCAGCCGCGAGCAGGAAAAGCTGCCCGGCCGCCGCAAGGGCTACACACAGAAGGCCAAGATCGGCGGTCATACGCTGTTCCTGCGCACCGGTGAATACGACGACGGCCGCCTTGGCGAAATCTTCCTCGACATGAACAAGGAAGGCTCGGCACTGCGCGCGCTGATCAACAACTTCGCCATCTCGGTGTCGCTCGGCCTGCAGTACGGCGTACCTCTGGAAGAGTATGTCGACGCCTTCACCTTCACCAAGTTCGAGCCGGCCGGCATCGTCCAGGGCAACGACGCCATCAAGAACGCCACGTCGATCCTCGACTATGTGTTCCGCGAACTTGCCGTCTCCTACCTCGGCCGTCATGACCTTGCCCATGTCGACACTTCGGACTTCAACAACACCTCGCTCGGTCGCGGTGTTTCGGAAGGCAAGGCCGATGTCGTCTCGAAGGGTTTGACGCGTGGTTACAAGCCGACGCTGGTCGGCAAGACCAACGAGCCGAAGGGGGCTGCCACCGCGGCCCCTGCCAAGGCATCGTCCGGCGGCGCCACGATCACGGCATTCTCAGGCAGCGCGGTGCGCAAGCTCGAAACGATCGCCGCGATCTCGACATCGGAAGTCGTCTCCTTCAAGCGCGAATACGACGAACGCGCCAAGGAGCTGGCTGAAGAAATGGCGGAAGAAAACACTGCATTGTTCTCGGACGAAGCAGCCGATGCAGCGGCAACCGCGAAGGCCGATGCCAAGAAGCTGGAAGCCGAACGCCGCACCCGCTCGATCATGCAGGGCTACACCGGCAGCATGTGCGGCGAATGCCAGAACTTCACGATGGTCCGCAACGGCACCTGCGAAAAGTGCGACACCTGCGGCGCGACCAGCGGTTGCTCTTGATCGGAGGAGTAGTCTTCCCACTCGGCAATAAACCGAGCTGACAATAAAAATGGGCGCGCTGGCAACAGCCGCCCATTTTCAATTGGAGGTCTAAAACGTCCTTTGGCAGGATGCCTTATTGATACATGTCGGCGTCACTGCCGATGCGCCCCATTCCGTACCGACCTGCCCTCAAGCAGGCAGTCCGTTGACTTTGCGCAGGATGCGGTCGACCAGGCGCTCGGGCATGAAACGGCGGAGCGAGCGGGCCTGGGTGGACTGCTTGCCGGCGGAGTAGCGCAGCTTCGGCCTTTCTGCCATGGCTGCCTTGACGACGACGTCTGCAACCACCTCAGGTGCATCGCCGGTTTCCACCCATCTGCGCATGAGCTTTTCGCTTCGATCGCGCTCGGAGGCATAGGCTGAAAGCGGACGGTCGGCGCGCGTCAGGTTTTCCTCGAACGAGGTGCGCGTCACGCCGGGCTGGACGAGGACGACGCGGATACCAAATGTGCGCACTTCATGGTCGAGCGATTCCGAATAGCCTTCGATCGCGTGCTTGGTCGAGGCGTAAAAGGCATTGAAGGGCGATGGAATGAGGCCGAGGATCGAGCTCATGTTGATGATCCGGCCGCTCTTCTGCTGGCGCATCACTGGCAACACGGCGTTGACGACACGGGCGACGCCGAAGACATTCACATCGAACAGCCGCTGGGCCTGCGCAATGGACGATTCTTCTGCGCCACCGAGAAGACCGACGCCCGCATTGTTGACGACCAGATCGATACGGCCTGCCTGATCCAGAACGGCAGCGATGGCGGCCTGCACGGACGCCTCATCCGTGACGTCGCAGACAAGCATGGTGATGACCGCAGTGCTCGCGACAGGCTTGCGGCTGGTTCCGAAGACCCGGTAGCCGGCCTTTGCCAACGCCTGTGCCGTCACCAGACCGATGCCTGAGGAAGCGCCTGTCACCAGCGCGACGCTGTTATTTCTGTTTGTCATCTCATCAGCTTTCCAAGGGAGTGGATAAAGGTCTGGAAGCATGTTACTATCTTTTTGATACTCTGTCACTATCGAAAAGATACGAAATGAAAAGTCCTACACCGCTGCAAAGTCCTACACCGCTGCAATGCCCGGTCGCTCGAAGCCTTGAGGCAATCGGAGATGCCTGGAGTATTCTCGTCCTGCGGGACGCCCACGCCGGTTTGACGCGTTTCGACCAGTTTCGTAAAAGCCTCGGCATCGTTCCGACCATGTTGACCAAGCGCCTGAAGGCGCTGACCGAAGACGGGCTGCTTGAGAAACGGCTCTACTCCGAGCGCCCACCCCGGGAGGAATACGTCCTCACCGAAGCCGGTCGCGACTTCCTGCCCGTCCTGATGATGATCGGCGCATGGGCACACCGACATTGCGACGGAGAACTCGCACGCTACATCGACGTCGAGTCAGGCCATGAAATCGAGCCAATCGCCATCGATGCCGTCACCGGCGCAAGGCTCGGAACACGCCCCCTGCGGCTGGGCGCTCCGGGTTCATGAGGGCCGGCGCGTTCTCGCTGGACGCGTATCCAAAATATCGAGTGGGGCAAAATCGGATGAGAGGCGGTCTGGAAGTCTCTGACCTCGAGCGCATCTATAGCGGCAGCCAACCCGCTACAGAAAATGGATTGAAACGATGCCACTCATTAAAATCAACGTCGTCAGAGGCCGTTCCCCCGCAGAGACGAGCCAACTTCTCGATACGATCCACCATACGGTGGTAACGGCGTTCAACGTGCCGGAGCGGGATCGCTATCAATTGTTGAACGAATACGAACCATCGCATCTGAAGGCACTCGATACGGGGCTCGATATTCAAAGGTCGGAGAAGTTTATCCTGATCGAGGTGGTCACGCGTCCTCGAAGCCGGGAGGAAAAACTCAATTTCTACGAACTTATGGCAAAGGCGCTTCACGATAGCTGTGGCATCGCCTCATCTGATGTCATGATCTCAATCATCGAAAACAGCGACGAAGACTGGTCGTTCGGCATGGGGCGGGCGCAGTTCGTGACGGGCGAACTGACCGGCTAGATCGGCAACGCCAGCATCTCGCCACGCAAACGATTGAACCTTCTTCGATCTGCTGCGTTCTTGGGGCATCAATCACTGAGGACCTACCCATGAAAAATCTTGTCATCATCGCCGCCACTGCCGCCGTTGCATTCGCCTCCGTTGCGGACGCTGCGCCAAGGCACAAGGGCACCGGCGTTGTCGCCACCCAGCCGAAGGAGCGGCTTGGCACGCTTTCCTGCACGGTCGCCGGTGGCGTCGGCATGATTCTCGGATCGAGCAAGGCTGTCAGCTGCGAATTCAAGCAGCGCAACGGCAAGGCCGAACATTATGTCGGCTCGATCGGCAAGCTCGGCATCGATATCGGTGTCACCGGCAAGGCCTACCTGAGCTGGCTCGTCTACAACGTCAACCCGACCCGCACCGGTGAAGGCGCGCTGGCAGGCAACTATGTCGGCGCTTCCGCCGGCGCCTCGGTCGGCATCGGTCTTGGCGCAAACGCTTTGGTCGGCGGTTCTTCCAAGAACTTCGGCCTGCAGCCACTCAGCGGCGAAACTAGCACCGGCCTGAACGTTGCAGCCGGCGTTGCACAGCTCAACCTGCGTCTCGCCAAGTAATATCAACGCGCTGGCCGGAGCCGAGGCACGGCTTCGAACCGTTGGTTCAAGAAGGCCTTCGCTCGTTCGAGCGAGGGCCTTTTTTCGTGGTGGTGGACATAAAACTTCTGTCTACCGTAAGGCATATCGTCCCTGTAACCAGCCGAGGTGCCTCATGACGTCAGTTTTCATCCCGGAATTCCTGTTATCCGGCGCTGCCGACGCTCCCTACACCATACTTCTCGCCCACGGTGCCAGCGGACCGATGGATTCGGGCTCGATGTCGGCGGCATCGGATGCGTTGGCGACAGCTGGCTTCCGGGTCGCCCGCTTCGAGTTCGCCTACATGGCAGCACGACGCATTTCAGGCGTGCGCAGGCCGCCGCCTAAGGCGGAGATGCTGATGGAGGAATATCGCGCGGCGGTGACGGCACTCGGGGCTCACGGTCGGCTGATCATCGGCGGAAAATCGATGGGTGGACGGGTCGCCAGCATGATCGCCGACGAACTCCATGACGACAAGGCAATCATCGGCCTCCTTTGCCTGGGCTACCCCTTCCACCCGCCGGGCAAGCCGGAAAACCTGCGGACGGCTCATCTGCGGCAGTTGCGTACGCCGACGCTGATCTGCCAGGGGACGCGCGATCTTCTGGGTAGCCGCGACGAGGTTTTGCACTATGACCTGTCGGACAGCATCGCGTTACTCTGGCTCGATGACGGCGATCATGACCTGAAGCCGCGCAAGACGATTTCCGGCCCTTCCGCTGCAGAACATATGGCGACGATGGCCAATGCCGCGATGCAATGGGCGCAATCCGCAGCAAGCTTGCAATAGCGACCTCCGGCGCCCATCGAATTCGCCCGGTCGGAACCAAGTGGCCGGATTAATATGGCCGGCGGCGATATCTTCCTGCGCACCCTGTTGCCGAACTCCACATCGGCGCCACTTTCCTCAGCGAAAACCCCGTCGGTAGCGAGGAATAAACCGTTGAAGACTATCGGCCGCGCCCTGCTTTTGTTCGGGCTTATCCTGCTCGTCGTCGCCGTCGCAGCATGGGCGTCGCTGGCCCTCTGGTATCGCCTGCCCTTGCCAGAGGTATGGCGCGCCGTCTGTGCCGGTATCTTTGCCTTGGGCGGGCTTGCTACGGTCGTTGGCCTGTTCGGCCGCAGACGAGCCTCATGTCTTTCGGCATTCGCGGTAGCCTCCGTGCTTGTTATTGCCTGGTGGACAACGATCACGCCCCCGTCCACAGTAGACTGGGCGCCTGATGTGGCGCGTCAGGTGACGGGCAGGATCGAGGGTAACCAGCTAACACTCAGCGACGTGCGGGCGTTCGACTGGCGGAGCGACACGGATTTCACCCCGCACTGGGAGAGCAGAAGCTACGATCTCGGTACGGTCAGGACGGTCGACCTGTTCATGTCCTACTGGTCGGGGCCGGTGATGGCCCACATGATTGTCAGCTTCGGGTTTGCCGATGGGCGGCAGCTGGCTTGGTCGATCGAGGTCAGGCGCCGAAAGGGTGGAGCTTTCTCCCCCGTCGCCGACCTGTTCAAGAGCAATCCGCTGGTGATCATCGCCGCCGACGAGCGCGACGTGGTCGGCGTGCGCTCGAACGTGCGCGGCGAGGATGTGCAGCTCTATCGGATGAATATCTCCCCGGCCGGAGCACGGGCACTGCTGCTGGCCTATGTGGCCGACGCCAACGCGCTTGCCGAAAAGCCGAAATTCTACAACTCGCTGACGACCAACTGCACCACGGCAGTCATCCAGATGGTGCGGGCTGTGGGCGACGCCCTGCCCTTCGACTGGCGTCTTGTCGTCAACGGTTATGTCCCGGATTATGCCTACGACCAGAAGGCGCTCGATACGCGTTTGCCGCTCGAAGAGCTGAAACGATTGTCTCATATTGACGAAAAGGCCAAGGCCGACGGACTGTCGCCCGGGTTCTCCGCGCACATCCGGGAGGGCGTGCCTGCGCCGTTGTCACCCGACCAGACCCCGTGAGACCGGATTGGTCCTGGTGGCACACCGCTGACCTCATTAGCGCGTTCAAGTCCTCTATCACCTGCCTCTCAGTCTGAATCCGCAAAGTCGACTAACCATCGGCACCTGCTGTATTCTTCAGATTTGCCATCAGGCGCTCGCATAGGCTCCCAAAACCGCCTATGAGGGATCCTTCGGCAACTATCATGAAAAAAGGTCGGCAATATGGACACCCCCTGGAAACAGCCGGTTACCCTGGCGCTCGAAGGTCCGGAAACCTTTGTGACTATCGCCACAACACAGGCAGCATCCTGGGCAATGATCGAGGATTGGCCACAGGAGGACGGTCCAGCGCTCGACCGGGCGCTACTGATATGCGCCGAGGTGCGGCAAGGCAAACGCACCGACGAGGACGCCCGCAAGGCATTTATCGAGGCCGCTATCGAGGCCGGCATCGCCATCCAGCCGTAGACAAACCATGCAACAGCAACGTTCGTCTCTGGCCAAGCCGGCATGTCAAGATTGTCGAATTGTCGCAGGGCTCCATGGACTAACGGCTTTGCAGTTCTATATGGCCGATCATACCGGACCTCTCAAAGCATTGGCTTTGTTGTGATTTGTCGGGATGCTAAGCAAGGGAGTGATCACCGTGGGAACGATTCTGATCATCGTAATTCTGGTTTTGTTGTTGGGTGGCGGTGGCGGTTATTATGCCCATGGTCGTTACGGCGGACGTGGCCTCGGCGGCGTGCTGGGCCTGGTGTTGCTCGTCCTGATCGTCTTGTGGCTGCTTGGCGGCCTGCACGGCGGCGCAGTCTGAACCTGATTGTTGCGCCAGGCTCCTTGCCGAAAGGTCCGGGGTCTGGCGCATCGGTGCCACGGCGAGCGCTGTCAATACGAAACGTCCATCTGAGATCGCGGAGATTGCAATGCCCTCGTCATCGATCAAGACAATCTGCATTTTTGGCGCCGGCGCGCTCGGAGGCGCCATCGCTACGCGGCTGGCCAGCGGAGCCCTTGCGGACGTCACTGTATCCGTCGTAGCGCGCGGCGCTCATCTCGACGCCATCCGGCAGCACGGGCTCAAGCTCTGGACGGCGGGAGCAACGGAACCGCTGACAGTCCACGTGACTGCCACGGACGATACCAGCACATTACCCCCGCAGGATCTGATCATCACCGGCCTGAAGGGTCATCAACTCGGCGCGGCAGCAACTGGCATCAGTTCCCTCCTGCACGCCACCACCCGCGTTGTCATGGTTCTGAACGGGATACCCTGGTGGTATTTTCATCGGGACACCCAGAGCAAGCATGCGGAGACTCAGTTCGAGGAACTGGACATCGGCGGTGTCCTGTGGCGCTCGATTGGCCCCGACCGGGTGATTGGCTGCGTTGCCTACCAGGGCGCCGAAGTCACAGCGCGCGGAGAAATCCATCTGAGCAACGACGGTCGCTTCGTGCTTGGCGAACCCTCAGGCGAAAACACCGCCGACCTCGAGGCGATTACCCACCTCCTGACATCCGGCGGCCTCAATGTCAGCACGACGCCCCTGATCCGCAACGAGATCTGGAGCAAGCTGATGGGCAATGCGGCCTTCAACCCGATCAGCGCACTGACGAGGGCGAGGATGTCGGACATCATGGCCGACCCGGCGCTCGCCAACATGGTTTCGCAGGTGATGACGGAGGTCAAGGCGGTGGGCGAAGCGCTCGGCGCGAGTTTCACGATGTCGGTCGAGCAACGGCTCGAGCAGTCGAAGAGGATCGGCGATGTCCGCACATCCATGCTGCAGGACCTGCTGGCCGGCAAGCCGCTGGAGATCACGCCGCTCGTCGGCATGGTCGTATCGTGCGGTCGCCTTTCAGGCGTGCCGACGCCGACATCCGAGGCGATCCTCGCTCTGGTCACACAGCTCGACCGCGAAAATCGCCGCGCTTTAGTCTGAGCTCAGTCGCCACGCACGACCTCTATTTTTATGAAGTCTTTATTCTCGGCCGCTCGGGCTCGTATGGCTTTCCTATGAAGCCCGGCATTACCATCACTGCATCGATTGCAGAGGTGAACCATGCCCTACGCCACCTGGCCCAAGCGGCCTGACCCTGCCGAACCAGATCGGCTTGCCTGCTCATGAGCCAGACCAACCGCCGTCGCCTGCGGGCGCGCCGCACGGCAATGATCATGCTTGTCTTCGGCATCGTGCTCGGCAGCGTCGAGATCGCTATCCTGTTTTCCTATCTGTGAGCAGCCATTCCCATGAGAACGATTTACCTCGACAGCGCCGCCCGCAAGCGGAGCATCGGTGGCGCGATCACATCGCTCATCACCCCCTTTCGCGATGATGCCATCGACAGCAACGCGTTGATGGACCATGTGTCCTGGCAGATCGCCAGCGGCATCGACGGTCTTGCTGTTTGTGGCCTCGCCGGAGAAGGTCCCGTGCTGTCGGATCACGAACGGCAGACCGTTATTGCGATCTGCGTGGAGACGGCAGCGGCCAAGGTGCCGGTCATTGCAGCGACAGGCAGCAACTGTACCGCCAAGACGATCGCCGCGACCCGGCAGGCCCGCAACGCCGGTGCGTCTGCCGCGCTGATAACCGTCCCCTATTATTCCAAGCCCACGCAGCGGGGCATCCTTGCCCATTTCGAAAGCATTGCCGACGCCATCGATCTGCCTTTGATCATCGATAACAGGCCAGCCCATGCAGGGATCGACCTCGCGCCGGTTACGATCGAAAGGCTCGGCGAAATCGGCAGCGTCATAGGCATCTGCGACGGTGGCGGAGACATCGGCCGCCTCGGCGCGTGGACGGAGTTGCTGCCGCGACGTGTAGGTCTCTATACCAGCAATGACGCTGTAGCCCTCGCGTTTGCAATGACAGGCGGTGCCGGTTGCTTTTCTGACGCTGCCAACGTCGCGCCGCAGATGAGCGCGGCTCTCCAGCACCAAGCCGCCGCCGGTAACCTCGCGGCCTCTCTCAGCCTGCAGCAGCGCTTGCTGCCGCTGTGGCGGGCGCTTGCTGCCGAAAGTATCCCCGCGACGGTCAAACAGGCGATGCAGCTGGACGGCAGGCCTGTCAGCACGGCGGTACGCTTGCCGCTGGTCTCGGTCGAGCCCGAGACGGAGACTGCCATCCGCGACGCGTTGACCCTGCTCCATGGCCTGGAGCACAAGCCCTGCACTGTCGTCCCCGACCTCCAGGGCCGGTCCATGAGGATATGAGATTTTAATATTCCGAGCTGTCGCCCGAAATGGAAACCCTATGCCTGCCGGCATACATTCATAACCGTGACGCAGCGCCGGTAGAATACCGGCCGATGCCAGACAAAACTGCCTGAAAGGAATATCAATGCCCCGCTCCAATACCCAACGCGACGAAGCCGAACCGCTCCAACATCGCTCGACCGGCTCGCTTGCCGCTTCGTCCGCTGCCCGCTTCCTGGTCGGGCGCGACGGTCACGGCGGCTGGATCGTGCAGGACCGCCTCGGACGTATCGGCGGTCTCTTCGCCAACGAGACTGCAGCGCTTCACTTTGCCCGCGAGGAATGTGACCGCAATCCTGCCGAAGTCTGCCAGTTGCCCGAAAATATCGTGCTCGGCTTCGACGGGTTGGAAATCAAGTCCTTCACTAGCCACTAAGTTGCGTTGATAGGTCCGAAACGCGTCCGACTCCATTCTTCCTTAACCACCTGGTGGATATTTTGGTGTCGGACGCGACATGAGATGACCGAGATGCCAAAGCCAGCCTTCCGTTACACCCATTACGATCTGGGCGACCAGCGCGCAGAGACAACGATTGAAATCACCCTCTCTGCGGTCGCCAATGTCAGGCTGATGACGGGTGGAAATTTCCAGCGTTTCAAGGAGACGCTCAAGCATCAGTTCGTCGGTGGCGTCGCCAAGAAGTCACCGATCCGCCTCACCGTTCCCGAGACCGGCCACTGGCATCTGGTGGTCGATATGGAGGGCCACAAAGGCCTCGCCGAATCGAGCGTCAAGCTCATCGAGAAGGCGTTAGCGCCGCGCATTCAGAGGGCTGCAGCGGGGTAGAGGACGGCGCCCGGTTCACTCGCCGGCCCGCTCCTTGCGAAGCTTTGCCCACCATTCCAGACGCTTCTTGATATCGCGCTCAAAACCCCGCTCGGGTGGATCGTAGAATTTCTGACGTCCGAGTTTCTCGGGAAAGTAATCCTGGCCTGAAAAAGCATCCGGCTCGTCGTGATCGTAGCGATAGCCGTCGCCATATCCCTCGCCGCGCATCAGCTTGGTGGGGGCGTTGAGGATATGCTTGGGCGGCAGCAGCGAACCATTCTCCTTGGCTGCCCGCGTCGCCGCCTTGAAAGCCGTATAGACCGCGTTCGATTTCGGTGCGGTTGCCAGATAGACGCAGGCCTGCGCGAAAGCCAGTTCGCCCTCGGGCGAGCCCAGATAGTCGTAGGCGTCCTTGGCTGCGTTGCAGATGACCAGAGCCTGCGGATCGGCAAGCCCGATATCCTCGACCGCCATGCGCACGAGGCGTCGTCCGAGATAGAGCGGATCCTCACCGGCATCGAACATCCGTGCCAGGTAATAGAGCGCCGCATCCGGGTCCGACCCACGCACCGACTTGTGCAGCGCTGAAATCAGATTGTAGTGCCCATCCTGCGCCTTGTCGTAGACAGGCGCCCTCCGCTGGACGATTTCTGTCAGGGCCGCGGTGTCGAATACCTCATCCGCCCGCGCCGCCCGCCAGACCTCCTCGGCAAGCGTCAGCACCGCACGACCGTCGCCATCTGCCATCCGGAGCAAACTGTCACGAGCGTCGTCGGTCAACGGCAGCGGCTTTGCCTCCACCCGCTCGGCACGCTGCAGCAGTTCACGCAGACTGTCCTCGTCATGGGCGCGGAACGTCAACACGCGGGCGCGAGACAGCAGAGCGGCGTTCAGTTCGAAGGACGGGTTTTCTGTCGTCGCACCGACCAGAATGACGGTGCCGTCCTCCATGACGGGCAGAAAGCTGTCCTGCTGGGCGCGATTGAAGCGGTGAATTTCGTCGACGAACAGCAATGTCTGGCGGCCGTCCATGCGCCGCATACGGGCGGTCTCGAACATCTTCTTGAGGTCTGCAACGCCGGAGAAGATCGCCGAGATCTGCTCGAATGCGAGACCTGCCTCGCCTGACAGCAGCCGCGCCACGGTGGTCTTGCCGGTACCGGGCGGGCCCCAGAAAATCATCGATCCGAGCGAACCGCTCTCGATCATCCGCCGCAGCACGCCGTCCTCGCCAGTGAGGTGCTGCTGGCCCGTGACGTCTGCCAGCGTCTGCGGCCGCAGACGGTCCGCCAACGGTCGCTTGCTGGCGACCGATGCCGGGATCTGCGGCGCAAACAGGTCGTTGCTCATCGGAAGAATTGCCGGATGCGCTGACCGTCCCGCTCGATTTCCACGCGCCAGATATCGGGTTCGCTGGCAGCAATTGCTGCGAGGCTCTTGGTATTGGTAATGGGCGTGCCATTGACGGAGATAATGATGTCCTTCGGCTGGAAGCCGAGACGCGCAGCGGCGGAATCATCCTTCAGCTTTTCGACAACGACGCCTGCGGCCGTATCGGTCGGCATGTGCAACTCATCCGCCACGCGCGGCGACAGGTTGGCCACTGTCGCACCGGAGAATGGATTGCTGCCGGTAATCAGCTTCTCCTCGCGCGGCTGCGTTTCGGGAGCGCTTGCCAGCGTCATTTTCGCTTCCCGCTCATTGCCGTTGTCGAGCACGGTCAGCGATACCGTCGCGCCGAGGCCGGCGGTTGTCAGACGGTAGCCAAGAGCATCGGGATGCTCGACGGATACGCCGTTGAGGGCGGTGACGACTTCGCCAGCCTTGAGACCGGCCTTGGCGGCGGGACCGTTGTCGGTGACCTTGGTGATCAGGGCTCCGCGAACCCGCTTCAGGCCAAGCGCATCGGCAACTTCTGAGGTCACCGGCTCAAAGGTGGCACCGATGTAAGGACGCTCGAAACTCTTGTCACCGCGATCGGCGGCGGCGAGGAAGACGCGCACGAGATTGGCGGGAATGGCGAAGCCAATGCCGTTCGACCCGCCGCTCTGCGAGAAGATCGCCGTGTTGAGGCCGATGAGTTCGCCTTTCATGTTCATCAGCGCCCCACCGGAATTGCCGGGGTTGATCGCAGCGTCAGTCTGGATGAAAAACCCGACCTCGTTCTTCACCTGGTTGCGGGCAAGCGCCGAAACGATACCGCTGGTTACCGTCTGGCCCACGCCGAAGGGGTTGCCGATGGCAAGCACGAGGTCGCCGACCTCGAGCGTATCGGAATTGCCGATCGGCAGCATCGGCAACTGCTCTTTCGTGTCGATCTTCAGCACGGCGAGATCGACCCGGTCATCCTTTAGGACCACCTTGCAGGGGAATTCGCGGCCATCTGAAAGCGCTATCTTGATGTCGTCGGCGCCATCGACCACGTGGTTGTTGGTGATGATCGTGCCGTTCGCCTCGACGATGACGCCGGAGCCCAGCGAGGTCTGCTTTTCCGTGCGGTTCGGCATGCGCTGGCCGAAGAACTGCTGGAAGAAGGGATCCCCGGCGAAAGGAGACTGCTGGTGCACGACGCGTTCCGCGTAGACATTGACGACCGAGCCAGCCGTCTGCTTGACCAGCGGCGAGAAGGAAAGCTGCATTTCCATCTTGTTTTCCGGCACGGCCTTGGCCGTCTCGGCGTAGACCGGGGCGGGAAGCGTGACGACGAGCGCGAGCATAGGGATCGCAGCGCGTTTGAGCAAACCTTGCATGGGGAACCCTTTATAAAGTGTCTGTGGAAGCAACGTTGTAACCGCGAACGCTAGAAAGGAAAGAGGGCGCAATCATGGAACTTCAAGCCAGCCGGAGGCTTTGCGCGTACGCGGTTTGAACAAAACGGTCCGGAATGGGTTAGGAGTACAGCAGTGTGCAAATCTGGCTGATTCTCGAGCGGAAGTGCATCATCAACCAAGCGCCATAACTTTCTGAAATCGGAATCAAAAGATGGATCATTCGCCTCTGACATTCACCACCCGCCGCCGGTCTGCCAACCTAGTTTGCGCAGCCCTTGTCGGCTTGCTGCCGATCCTGTCGCCGCTAGGCTCGGCAAAGGCCGCCAGCTTCGATTGCGACGGCAAGACGCTTCAGCCGGACGAGAAAATGATCTGCGACACCCGCAGCCTGAACGATGCCGACGTCAAGATGGCCACGACCTTCGAGCTGATCTCCGGCCTTCTCGCCATGGGATCGCGCGGCACGCTGCAGGACGAACAGAGCGCCTGGCTGAAGAAGCGCCAGGCCTGCGGCGCAGATGCGGCATGCTTGAAGACCTCTTACGAGGACCGCCTGAAGCAGCTGGATGTCGCCTACAAGAACCTCGCCCGTCCGAACTGACCGGCACGGTCACTGCTGCGGTAACACCTTGAATAAAAAAGCCCCTACCAGGTTTTCGATGGCAAGGGCTTCTCTAGAAGAATGTCGGCCGCGGTGAAAACTGCGGCCAATTGTTTATCTAACGGCCGCTGAGATCGCGCACCGCGCCCTTGTCGGCGCTTGTGGCAAAGGCGGCATAGGCCTTGAGCGCCGTCGTGACGTTGCGCTTGCGCTTCTCGACCGGGAACCAGCCCTGTGCATCCTGCTGGGCGCGGCGGGCTGCGAGCTCCTCGTCGCTGACGCGCAGGCTGATGGAGCGGTTCGGGATATCGATGTCGATCATGTCGCCTTCGCGCACCAGGCCAATCGTACCGCCATTGGCAGCTTCCGGCGACGCATGACCGATAGACAGGCCGGACGTGCCGCCCGAAAAACGACCATCGGTGATGAGAGCGCAGGCTTTGCCCAGACCTTTCGACTTCAGATAGCTGGTTGGGTAGAGCATCTCTTGCATGCCAGGACCGCCCTTCGGACCTTCGTAACGGATGACAACGACATCGCCGGCCTTGACCTCGTTGGCAAGGATCGCCTTGACCGACGAATCCTGGCTTTCGAAGACGCGGGCCGGGCCGGAGAACTTCAGAATGCTTTCATCGACGCCTGCCGTTTTGACGATGCATCCGTCTACGGCGAGATTGCCCTTGAGAACAGCCAGTCCGCCATCCTTGGAGAACGGATGCTCGGCGCTGCGGATGACACCCTTTTCACGGTCGACGTCGAGGTCGTCCCAGCGCGAACTCTGGCTGAAGGCTACCTGCGTCGGCACGCCACCCGGAGCCGCACTGAACAGCTTCAGTGCTGCCGGGTTGGCGGTGACGGCGATATCCCATTGTGCGATCGCATCGCCGAGCGTCGGCGCGTGGATGGTCGGCAGGTCGGAATTCAGCAGGCCGGCGCGTTCCAGCTCGCCGAGGATTGCCATGATGCCGCCGGCACGATGGACATCTTCCATGTGGACGTCGGATTTGGCCGGTGCCACCTTCGACAGGCAAGGCACCCTGCGAGACAGGCGGTCGATGTCGTCCATCGTGAAGTCGACCTCGCCCTCGTGGGCTGCGGCCAGGATGTGAAGGACCGTGTTGGTAGATCCGCCCATGGCGATGTCGAGCGCCATGGCGTTCTCGAAGGCGCCCTTGGAGGCGATGGTGCGCGGCAGTGCCGTGACATCGTCCTTCTCGTAGTAGCGCTTGGCGAGATCGACGATACGACGGCCGGCTTCCAGAAACAGCTCCTTGCGGTCTGAATGGGTGGCCAACGTCGAGCCATTGCCCGGCAACGAGAGACCGAGCGCTTCCGTCAGGCAGTTCATCGAGTTGGCGGTGAACATGCCCGAGCACGAGCCGCAGGTCGGACAGGCCGAGCGCTCGATGACGGCGACGTCTTCGTCGCTGATCTTGTCGTCGGCTGCAGCCACCATCGCATCGACGAGGTCGAGCGACAAGGTCTTGCCGTGCATGGTGACCTTGCCGGCTTCCATCGGGCCGCCGGAGACGAAGACGGTCGGGATGTTGAGGCGGAGCGAAGCCATCAGCATGCCCGGGGTGATCTTGTCGCAATTCGAAATGCAGACCATGGCATCGGCGCAATGGGCGTTGACCATGTATTCGACGCTGTCGGCGATCAGCTCACGCGATGGCAGCGAATAAAGCATGCCGTCATGGCCCATGGCGATGCCGTCGTCGACGGCAATGGTGTTGAATTCCTTGGCGACGCCGCCGGCCGCCTCGATCTCGCGCGCCACCAGCTGGCCAAGATCCTTCAGGTGCACGTGGCCGGGCACGAACTGCGTGAAGGAGTTGACGACGGCAATGATCGGCTTGCCGAAATCGCTATCCTTCATACCTGTTGCGCGCCACAGGCCGCGGGCACCGGCCATGTTGCGGCCGTGGGTGGTGGTTCTCGAACGGTAGGCTGGCATGGTGTTATCCTCGACGTCCTGCAGTTACGGGCATTGCTTGCGGCAGACCTATTCCGCCAGACGGACCGGCAAGCCCCTGCTTTTTAGAATTGTCGTAAATCAATCGGTGCGGACTGTCACTATCAGGTAAGCCGAATCCGGTACGCTGCAAGGGTATGGCCCCCGCGCAATATCCTCGCCATCGACGATCCCGATCATTCCCGGACGAGGCCGCGACCAAAATATCGAACAGATGCATGACGTTTGCCGATGACACCTCAACATTTAGGCCGAACACAATAAATTGGCTTCTTTTCACAAAAAAATGCGGGCCTATTTGTAACTTACGTCGGTATTTCTGCGTATCACCATCGATACCGTCATCTCATCGAGGATTTTACCCATGGCCACCTACCAACCGCCCAAGATTGCCGCCTCCGAGATCACGCCTCGCCAGACTTATCTAGGCCGCCGCGCCTTCCTGGCGACAGCAGCAGGCGCCGGCCTGTCGATTGCCGGTGGCACAACAGCCATGGCGGAAGCGCTGGCAGCGTCGAAGACCGACTACAAGGTCGATGAAAAGCTGACGCCGAAGAAGGATGTCACGACCTACAACAACTTCTACGAATTCGGCACGGACAAGGCCGATCCCGCCGCCAACTCCGGCAAATTCAAGCCGCGCCCGTGGACGATCACCGTCGATGGCATGGTGGGCAAGCCGCAGACCTTCGATATCGACGCGCTGATCAAGGCCTTTCCTCCAGAAGAGCGTGTGTACCGGATGCGCTGCGTCGAGGCATGGTCCATGGTCATCCCATGGGACGGCTTCCAGCTATCCAAGCTGCTCGACATGGTGGAGCCGCTGGGCAGCGCGAAATATGTCGCCTTCGAGACCATCGTCCGGCCGTCCGAGATGCCCGGCCAATCCGGCAGCTTCCAGTCCCTGAACTGGCCCTATGTCGAAGGACTGCGGCTGGACGAAGCGCGCAACCCGCTGGCGCTGCTTGCCGTCGGGCTCTATGGCGAGACGCTGCCCAACCAGAACGGTGCGCCGATACGCCTGGTGGTTCCGTGGAAATATGGCTTCAAGGGCATCAAGTCGATCGTCCGTATCACGCTCACCGATAATCAGCCGATGAATACCTGGCAGGTCTCCAACCCCGGCGAATACGGTTTTTATGCCAACGTCAACCCGGCGGTCGATCACCCCCGCTGGAGCCAGGCGACCGAGCGCAGGATTGGCGAAGGCGGCTTCTTCTCCTCCAGCCGCCACCCCACCCTGCCCTTCAACGGCTATGCCGACCAGGTGGCGAGCCTCTACACCGGCATGGATCTGAAGGCGAACTACTAATGGCCCTGTCGCTCGCGCTTCCGAAACGCTTCCAGCCAGCCTCCGTCTGGCTGCTTTACGTCGTCGGACTTCTTCCCGCCGCCTACGCATTCTACCTCGGCGCCACCGGCAATCTTGGCGCCGATCCAACCAAGACCTTCGAGCTTTTCCTCGGCCTCTGGGCTATCCGCTTCCTGATCCTAACGCTCGCGATTACCCCGCTCCGCGACCTCGTCGGCTGGAACTGGCTGCGCTACCGCCGCGCCCTGGGGCTGCTCTGCTTCTATTATGTCGTGATGCATTTTCTGGTCTACACCATCCTCGACCAAGCGCTGATGCTCGATGCCATCGTCGGCGACATTCTGAAGCGACCCTTCATCATGTTCGGCATGGCAGGGCTGGTGATGCTGACCGCGCTGGCCGTGACCTCGAACAGGTACTCGATACGGCAGATGGGCAAGAACTGGATCTGGCTGCACCGGCTCGTCTACATCATCGCCGTCTGTGGCGCTCTCCACTTCGCACTATCCACCAAGGTGCTGTCGCTCGAGCAGTACATCTATATCGGCCTCCTGATCGCAATGATCCTCTACAGGTCCTACCGGCCAATCATGATGCAACGAAGACGCGGAACGCGGCAAAGGGCGGTGGCTGCCTGAGGCAGCAGAGGCTTCTCTACTTTGGCAAGATAGGACTGCGGGCTGCCAGAAATCTGTCGAACGCAGATGCGGCGACGATGCCGATGCCGTAGGCAATTATATTGCTTAGGGAAAACACGCGTCCGAGAAGCAGGGCACCGCCAGCAGTCAACCTGAACGCATCAATAGGCGGCGTATGGTAGAGTCTGAACAACTCGACGGCGGCGGAGATCACCATCGCC
Organism: Rhizobium sp. B21/90; assembly: GCF_019355815.1. Lineage (NCBI taxonomy): Bacteria > Pseudomonadati > Pseudomonadota > Alphaproteobacteria > Hyphomicrobiales > Rhizobiaceae > Rhizobium > Rhizobium sp. B21/90. The sequence goes on from NZ_CP072162.1 coordinate 2,466,008, forward strand.
GCGCAGGCAATGCTTGCCCGTCTCGAGTTTGGTGCAAGCACTGCGATTAGGAAATAGACCATCGCGCCCCACAGTGCCGAGCCGCCATACTTCACGACCACGAACGGAAGGTTAAGCCCATAGCCATATCGCCGCAACGCCAGACCTGCAGCAATGATGGCAATTGCCATTGCAAGACGGGCTGCCCTGCTCCCTGGTGAGCGACCTCGAAAAAATGCGAGCACTTCGGCCGCTCCACCGCGATGTTAATGGGTTCGTCGCACCTATAGCTCACATTTCGATTTGGCAAGCCGACAGCCCAGCCGCATGCTGGTCTGCCGGTCACCGTATTTGCGGAAACAGCTCACAGCCATCGAGTTAATTTCAGGAATTCAAACGCCTTGCCCCTCCGAAGACTGCTTCCGGCCATCGACAGGCATCTAATCGAAATACGTGCAGCGCCGCATCTGACGGGAACCAAGCGCTTTCTCATAGAACTCGTCTATTTTGGTATTAAGGAAGCACGTGCATGTCTCTTTGCTGGCCTCTTTTTCCTCGCCATCTTCACAGTCCCGCGCGGCGGCATTTTTCATATTCCCCGATATGACGTGCTGCTGCTGGTTGCCTTGTCCATCCAGTTCTGGATGGTCGCTACCAAACTGGAAAGCATCGATGAGTTGAAGGCGATCTGCTTCTTTCACGTTATCGGTTTCGCTCTCGAGGTCTTCAAAACATCGAGCAGCATCCATTCATGGGCATATCCGGACTTTGCCTATAGCAAGCTGTTCGGCGTGCCATTGTTTTCCGGATTCATGTACGCTGCCGTAGGCAGTTACGTAATACAGGCGTGGCGCCTCCTCGCCCTACGCGTCAGGCATCATCCGCCATACTGGATGGCAGCGGTGCTCTCGCTGGCAATTTACCTGAACTTCTTCACACACCACTACATCGCCGACTATCGCTGGTACATTGCCGCGTGTACGATTGGACTTTATTCGCGGACTTCAGTCACGTTCCGCCCGTATGATCGGGACCGGCGGATGCCCCTGCTGTTGGCTTTTGCCCTGATCGGCTTCTTCATCTGGCTTTTCGAAAATTTCAGCACCTTCTTCGGGATATGGCGTTATCCGAGCCAACTCGGCGAGTGGTCCGCTGTCAACATTGGCATATGGAGTTCATGGTCGCTCGTCGTCATCATGACGTTCACCATCGTTGTCTATCTCAGGCATATCAGGGAAGATATCCACATACCGGAATAGCCCTCCCTTCTCATCATACACCCGCAAGAAATCAAAAAAGCCGGACGATTGCTCGTCCGGCCTGTTGATTGGTGAGGCTTTTACCGCTTAAGCGGCAGCAGCTTCGGCAGCTTCTTCGGCTGCAACGCGAGCCTTGTCGCCGGCGCCCTTGGCAGCGATGTCGCGGTCGACGAACTCGACGACGGCCATGGCGGCGTTGTCACCCATGCGGAAGCCAGCCTTCATGATGCGAAGGTAGCCGCCGTTGCGGGTGGCGTAACGGGTAGCGATGGCATCGAAGAGCTTCGATACGACAGCGACGTCGCGGATCTGCGAAATAGCCTGACGACGAGCGTGCAGGTCGCCGCGCTTGCCGAGCGTGACCAGCTTTTCAACGATCGGGCGGATTTCCTTTGCCTTCGGCAAGGTCGTGGTGATCTGCTCATGCAGGATGAGCGAAGCCGCCATGTTGGCAAACATTGCCTTGCGGTGACTTGCAGTTCTATTCAGCTTGCGGCCTACCATACCATGGCGCATTGCTATTCTCCTTAAATCGCAGGTGCCCTTTGATTTTGGGCCTGCCGTTTCCTGGCACATGCAGGCGATATGCCTGCTGTTTGACGGGGAAAGGCAGTCATCCTGCCTTTACTTATTGTTCTCTGCGATCGGCGTGCCGGCGGAAATCCGCGACACACGTTGCCTCACGCCGCTCAGTACTGATCTTCGTAGCGCTTGGCGAGATCTTCGATGTTCTCTGGGGGCCACGCAGGCACTTCCATGCCGAGATGCAGGCCCATGGAAGCGAGAACTTCCTTGATTTCGTTCAGCGACTTGCGGCCGAAATTCGGAGTGCGAAGCATTTCGGCTTCGGTCTTCTGAATGAGGTCGCCGATATAGACGATGTTGTCGTTCTTCAGGCAGTTTGCCGAGCGGACAGACAGTTCCAGTTCGTCCACCTTCTTGAGGAGAGCCGGGTTGAAGGCCAGTTCGGTGACTGTCTCTTCTTCGACATCCTTCTGCGGTTCGTCGAAGTTGACGAAAACGCCGAGCTGGTCCTGCAGGATGCGGGCCGCGAAAGCGACTGCATCTTCACCGGAGATCGAGCCGTCCGTTTCGATGGCCATCAGCAACTTGTCGTAATCGAGAACCTGGCCTTCGCGGGTGTTTTCCACCTTGTAGGACACTTTCTTGACCGGCGAGTAGAGGCTGTCTACCGGGATGAGACCAATCGGTGCGTCTTCCGCACGATTGCGCTCTGCCGGAACATAGCCCTTGCCGTTGTTGACGGTGAATTCCATGCGGATTTCAGCGCCTTCGTCGAGCGTGCAGATGACGTGATCCGGGTTGAGGATCTCGATGTCGCCGACCGTCTGGATGTCGCCGGCGGTGACAACGCCTGGACCCTGCTTGCGAACGACCATGCGCTTGGCATCGTCGCCGTCCATCTTGATGGCGATTTCCTTGATGTTCAGAACGATATCCGTAACGTCTTCGCGAACGCCCGGGATCGATGAGAACTCATGCAGTACGCCGTCGATCTGTACTGCCGTGACGGCGGCGCCGCGCAGCGAGGACAGAAGCACGCGACGGAGCGCGTTGCCGAGCGTCAGGCCAAAGCCACGCTCAAGCGGTTCAGCGACAAGGTTGACCTTTGTGCGGCCGCCCGAGGAAAACTCGACCTTGTTCGGCTTGATCAGTTCCTGCCAATTCTTCTGAATCATATTCCTGCCTTCCGTTCGTTACCACCATCCAATCGTGGCAACCGAGCTTGAGAAGCACCGGCAATCGCCTTTTGGGCGCTCACCGGTGTGTGATTGGCGATGATTATACGCGACGCTTCTTGCGTGGGCGGCAACCGTTGTGCGGGATCGGCGTCACATCGCGGATCGACGTGATCATGAAACCGGCAGCCTGGAGCGCGCGCAGAGCCGACTCACGACCCGAACCTGGACCGCAAACTTCGACTTCAAGCGACTTCATGCCATGTTCCTGCGCCTTCTTGGCAGCATCTTCAGCGGCGATCTGCGCTGCGAACGGTGTCGACTTGCGCGAGCCCTTGAAGCCCTTGGCGCCAGCAGACGACCAGGCAATCGCATTGCCCTGCGCATCCGTGATGGTGATCATCGTGTTGTTGAACGTCGAGTTGACGTGCGCAACGCCCGACGAGATGTTCTTGCGTTCGCGACGGCGAATGCGGACGGCTTCCTTGCCCATAATAGTCCCTTTCGTGGATCTCTGCACCGCCGTAATGCCAGCGGCTACACCGGCGCAGGGCGCTGAGGCCCTTCGCCAAACTCAAAAGAGGCCGGCGGAACCGCCAGCCTCCCTCACACGGTTTCCCGGTGATTACTTCTTCTTGCCAGCAATCGCCTTTGCCGGACCCTTGCGGGTGCGGGCATTGGTGTGCGTGCGCTGACCGCGAACCGGCAGGCCGCGACGATGACGAAGGCCGCGGTAGCAGCCGAGGTCCATCAGACGCTTGATATTCATCGACGTCTCGCGACGCAGGTCGCCTTCGACCTGGTAATCGCGGTCGATGGTTTCGCGGATCTGCAGGACTTCGGCATCCGTCAGCTGGTGAACGCGGCGCTCAGCCGGGATACCAACCTTGGTAACGATTTCCTGCGCAAATTTCTGTCCAATCCCGTGAATATAGGTCAGCGCAATTACTACGCGCTTTGCCGTCGGGATGTTGACGCCAGCGATACGTGCCACGCCTATTCTCCTTGCGTTCCGTTTGCCATCAGGCAAAGGTCTCTGTTACGCGACCGTAGAGGCCGCCTGTTCAATTCGAGGTCGATAACATGTCAAAACGACCGAACCCGGAATTCCCGAGGGAAGTCCGCGCCGATCGCAGCTATGTCGCGAGTTGGCGCGGTGTTTAGCGGAATCACTGCCAAAAGGCAACTGTTCCGCTAAGTTTATTTTGGCTTATCCCCGCCCCGACCAACCGGTCCGACCGAATCACGCGCCGCAATTGTTTTGCGAAATCGCCGTCAGGCAGTGCAATTGCCCGACAACAACTCTCCGAAGCTCAAAGGCTGGAGAGAATCTTTTCGACTTCTGCTGTGACATGATCGATATCCGCCATGCCGTCAACCGAATGAAGCATTTTCTTGGCATAGTAGTAGCCAATCAAAGGCGCCGTTTCCTTGTAGTAGGCCTGCATGCGCGTCACCACGGTTTCGCGCGTATCGTCAGGGCGGCGCTTGAAGTGCGTCGAACCGCATCGATCGCAGACACCCTCGACCTTCGGCTTCAGGTTGGTATCGTGATAACCCGCACCGCAGTTGGCGCAGGTATAGCGTCCGGAAACCCGGTCCGCGAGCACGACGTCATCGACCTTGATCTCGACGACACCCGAGAGCTGCATGCCCTTGGCAGCGAGCATCTTCTCGGTGGCATCGGCCTGCACCAGAGTGCGCGGAAAGCCGTCCAGGATGAAACCCTTGGCACAGTCTTCGGCGTCGATACGCTCCGAAATGATCGCGTTGACGATCTCGTCGGACACCAGCTTGCCGGCATCCATGACAGCCTTGGCACGCTTGCCGACCTCAGTGCCCGCAGAGACTGCCGCACGCAGCATGTCGCCGGTGGAGAGCTGCGGGATACCGTACTTTTCGACTATACGCTGAGCCTGGGTACCCTTGCCGGCGCCCGGTGGTCCCAAAAGGATAAGTCTCATCTCCCCCGCTTTCCTCCGCGCAACTTCGACTTCTTGATCAGACCTTCATACTGCTGCGCGATCAGGTGACCCTGGATCTGCGCTACCGTGTCAAGCGTCACACTGACGACGATCAAGAGTGAAGTGCCGCCGAGGGCGAGCGGAATGCCTGTCTGCGAAACGAGGATTTCCGGCAGAATGCAGACAACCACGAGGTAGATGGCGCCGACCACAGTGATGCGGGTCAACACATAGTCAATGTATTCAGCCGTGCGCTCACCCGGGCGGATGCCGGGAATGAACCCGCCGTGCTTCTTGAGATTATCGGCCGTGTCCTTCGGATTGAAGACGATGGCCGTATAGAAGAACGCGAAGAAGGCGATCATCAGCGCATAGAGCACCATGTAGAGCGGACGACCGTGGCCGAGTGCTGCGACGATCGACGTTGCCCAGGCAGGCATTCCGGCGGTGTTGGCAAAGCCCGCGAGCGTCGCTGGCAGAAGCAATAGCGACGAGGCAAAAATCGCCGGGATGACGCCCGATGTATTGAGCTTCAGCGGCAGGTGCGAGGTATCGCCCTGGAACATGCGGTTGCCGACCTGGCGTTTCGGATACTGGATCAGCAGACGCCGCTGGGCGCGCTCGACAAAGACGATGAGGGCGATGACCGCAACGGCGACAACGAGGACGAGCAGGATGAGCGCGGTCGAAAGTGCGCCGGTGCGTCCGAGTTCCAGCGTGCCGGCCAGGGCCGATGGCAGGCCAGCTGCGATGCCAGCGAAGATGATCAGCGAAATGCCGTTGCCGATACCGCGCGAGGTGATCTGTTCACCGAGCCACATGAGAAACATCGTGCCGCCGAGCAGCGTGATGACCGTGGAGACGATAAAGAAGACGCCGGGCTGGACGACAAGTCCGTTACCGCTCTCAAGCCCCACCGCGATGCCATAGGCCTGCAGCGTGCCGAGCAGCACCGTGCCGTAGCGCGTATACTGGTTGATGATCTTGCGGCCCTGCTCGCCTTCCTTCTTCAGGTTTTCGAGCGCGGGAACGACCGAAGTCATCAGCTGTACGATAATCGAGGCGGAAATGTAGGGCATGATGCCGAGAGCGAAGATCGCCATGCGCTGGACAGCGCCACCGGAAAACATGTTGAAAAGGCCGAGGATGCCGCCCGCCTGGCCCTGAAAAGCCTGGGCATAGGCAGCAGGATTAAGGCCTGGAAGGGGGATATGGGTGCCGAGGCGATAGACAAGCAACGCACCGAGCGTGAACCAAAGCCGCTTTTTCAGATCCTCTGCCTTGGCAAAGGTTGAAAAGTTGAGATTGGATGCCAATTGTTCCGCTGCAGACGCCATGCAAATCTCCGCACTACCAATTCCGGCTAAATCGGCCGAGTCCGGAATGTGTAATCAAATTGTTTAAAAAGTCGAGCATTGGGTGGACTGCGATGCAAGAGCGCATGCCAGCCGAAGGTCCCGTCATCGCCCTCCCCGCGCGAACGCACGACTCAGGATCCGAAGCTCACATATGGGAGCAAAATCGCCCGGTGTGAAGCACCCCGGGCGATTAATTCGTCTGTATTATTCCGAAGCTGCGACAGGTGCGGCAGTTAAAAGCTTAACGGAGCCGCCAGCCTTTTCGATCTTCTCGACAGCAGACTTGGAAGCGCCTGCGACTTCGAGGGTCAGCTTTGCCGAGATTTCGCCGTCGGACAGGATCCGGACGCCGTCCTTGACACGACGGATAACGCCGGCAGCCTTGAGAGCTACAGCATCGATCGTCGTCTTCGCGTCCAGCTTGCCGGCGTCAACTGCTGCCTGGAGGCGAGCAACCGATACGACGACGTAGTCGGACTTGAAGATGTTGTTGAAGCCGCGCTTAGGCAGACGACGGTAGATTGGCATCTGACCGCCTTCGAAGCCGTTGATCGCCACGCCCGAACGGGACTTCTGCCCCTTGACGCCGCGACCACCGGTCTTGCCCTTGCCCGAACCAATACCGCGGCCGAGGCGCTTGCGGGAGTGGGTCGAACCTTCGTTGTCGGTGATTTCATTCAGTTTCATAACGAATCCTCCGGCTTACTTCTCGTCGACGACGCGAACGAGATGCTGGACAGCACGGATCATTCCACGAACCGAAGGAGTATCCTCCAGAGTGCGGCGACGGTGCATCTTGTTCAATCCGAGGCCGATCAGGGTCTTTTCCTGAACGTCCGGACGGCGAATAGGGCTACCGATCTGCTCGACCGTTACGGTCTTTGCTTCGGTCTTCTTGGTCGTTTTGGCCATAGGTCAAACTCCCTTATTCTTCAGACGCATTACCGGAGGCAATACGACGAGCCTGCAGAGTGGCATACTTGATGCCGCGCTGAGCTGCGATGTCCTTCGGATGGATCTGTTGCTTCAGAGCGTCGAACGTTGCGCGAACCATGTTGTATGGGTTCGACGAACCGGTCGACTTGGCGACGACGTCGTGAACGCCGAGCGTTTCGAATACGGCGCGCATCGGACCACCGGCGATGATGCCGGTACCAGCCTTGGCAGAGCGCAGCAGAACCTTGCCGGCGCCATGACGGCCGTGGATGTCGTGATGCAGCGTACGGCCGTCACGCAGGGGAACGAAGATCAGCTCGCGCTTGGCGGCTTCCGTTGCCTTGCGGATAGCTTCAGGCACTTCGCGCGCCTTGCCGTGACCGAAGCCAACGCGGCCCTTCTGGTCGCCGACGACGACGAGAGCTGCAAAGCCGAAACGACGGCCGCCCTTGACGACCTTGGCAACGCGATTGATCGCGACCAGCTTGTCGACGAATTCGCTATCGCGCTCGTCACGGTTCTGGCGATCGTCGCGAGAACCTCTTTTTTCTTGTGCCATTGTCCTTTTCCTTTTTCTTTTCCGGGTGCAATCGGCAACTGCAACAAGACCACATCGGGCTTTTCGCTGCCCTGTGGTCCGGTGATGGTCTGAAAAGACCGAAATCCGGCCGGGAGCTTTACGCCACCGGCCGGAAATTTATATTAGAAGGTGAGACCGCCTTCACGGGCAGCTTCGGCCAGAGCCTTGATGCGACCGTGATAGATGAAGGCGCCGCGGTCGAACACGACCTCGTTGACGCCCGCCTTGGAGGCGCGCTCTGCAACGAGCTTGCCGACGAGCGTTGCCGCTGCTGTGTCAGCACCGGTCTTCAGAGAACCGCGCAGATCCTTGTCGAGAGTGGAGGCAGACGCAAGCGTCTTGCCGGCCACATCGTCGATGACCTGGGCGTAGATGTTCTTCGAAGAGCGATGAACCGACAGGCGCGGACGGCCGTTAGCCACCGACTTAAGATGACGACGCACGCGGTTGGCACGACGTGCAAGTGCTTCTTTCCTGCTAGCCATTTCGCGTGATCCTTACTTCTTCTTGCCTTCTTTGCGGATGATCCGCTCACCGGCATACTTGACGCCCTTGCCCTTGTAAGGCTCGGGGCCACGGTATTCGCGGATTTCTGCGGCCACCTGGCCGACCTGCTGCTTGTTGATACCGGTGACGACGATTTCCGTCGGCTTCGGCACAGCAATTGTGATTCCGACTGGCGGTTCATAAATCACGTCGTGGGAGAAACCAAGCGCCAACTGCAGGTTCTTGCCCTGCAGGGCCGCGCGGTAACCAACGCCGTTGATTTCGAGCTTGCGCTCGTAACCGTCCTTGACGCCAACCAGGATGTTTTCGACCATCGTGCGGGACATGCCCCACTTTGAGCGAGCATTCTTGCTGTCGTTGAGCGGAGTCACAACAATCGCATTATCTTCGAGCTTGAGACCGATATCGTCATTCGCGACGAAAAACAGTTCACCCTTGGGGCCCTTAGCAGTCACTTTTTGGCCATCAATCGTGGCCGTGATTCCTGCAGGCACCTGAACGGGCTTCTTGCCGATACGAGACATTTTTTCAAACCTGTCTGTTTCGAGGGAAATTCTTTAGACCAGCCTTAGAAGACCGAGCAAAGAACCTCGCCACCAACATTCTGTTCACGAGCCTGGTGGTCGGCCATCACGCCCTTCGGAGTAGAAAGGATAGTGATGCCGAGACCGTTCGCGACCTGCGGAATGGACTTGACCGAGACATAAACCCGGCGGCCCGGCTTAGACACACGGCCGATCTCACGGATGACCGATGCGCCTTCATAATATTTCAGCTCGATGCTGAGCTCGGACTTGCCGTTGCCGAAATCGACGACGGAATAGCCACGAATGTAACCTTCGGACTGAAGGACATCGAGAACACGTGCACGGAGCTTGGAAGCAGGTGTCGAAACCGACGACTTGCGACGCGAGGCACCGTTACGGATGCGTGTGAGCATATCGCCCAATGGATCTGTCATTGTCATGTGGGCTACTCCTTACCAGCTCGACTTGACAATGCCCGGCACCTTGCCGAAATTGCCAAATTCACGCAGTGCGATACGCGACATGCGCAGCTTGCGGTAGTAGGCGCGCGGACGACCGGTGATCTCGCAACGGTTACGGACGCGAGTCTTGGATCCATCGCGCGGCAGCGATGCGAGCTTCAGGGTAGCCTTGAACCGCTCTTCGATCGGAAGGGACTGGTTCATGATGGTTGCCTTCAGCGCGGCACGCTTTGCGGCACTGTTAGCAACCGTATTGCGGCGGCGCTTGTTCTTTTCAACTGCGCTTGTCTTCGCCATATTTGATTTCCTTTTCTACGCTCGTCGTTACGGTTACGTGCGGAACGGGAAGTTGAACTCTGTGAGCAGAGCCCGCGCTTCGTCGTCCTTGGTCGCCGTCGTGCAAACGATGATGTCCATGCCCCACATCTGATCAACCTTGTCGTAGTTGATCTCTGGGAACACAATGTGTTCCTTGATGCCCATGGCGAAGTTGCCACGACCGTCAAAGCTCTTCGGGTTCAGGCCGCGAAAGTCGCGAACGCGCGGGAGCGCGATGTTGATCAGGCGATCCACGAACTCATACATGCGGGCGCCACGGAGCGTGACCTTGGCACCGATTGGCATATTTTCGCGGACCTTGAAGCCAGCGATGGAATTGCGCGCGAAAGTGATGACCGGCTTCTGGCCAGCGATTGCGGCCAGGTCGGCAGCAGCAATCGTCGGCTTCTTGGAGTCAGCCGTCGCCTCGCCCACACCCATGTTGATGACGATCTTGTCCAGCTTGGGGATCATCATTTCGTTGGTGTAGGAGAACTGTTCCTGCAGCGCTGCGCGGATACGGGTTACGTATTCCGTCTTCAGGCGCGGTTCGTATTTAGCCTCAGCCATCGATCACATCTCCCGAACGCTTGGCCACGCGGACCTTCTTACCATCAACGACCTGGAAACCGACGCGGGTCGGCTTGCCGTCCTTGTCGACAATCGCGATGTTGGACAGGTGAAGCGAGGCTTCCTTGTTGATGATGCCGGCTTCCTGCGACTGCGACTGGCGTGTATGGCGCTTGACCATGTTCACGCCGCGAACGACTGCGCGGTCTTCCTTCGGCATCACTTGAATGACTTCGCCGGTACGACCCTTGTCCTTACCAGCCAGAATGACGACCTTGTCGCCCTTGCGGATCTTTTGCATCTTTAACCGCTCCCCTTACAGAACTTCAGGAGCGAGCGAGATGATCTTCATGTGGTTCTTAGCGCGAAGTTCGCGCGGAACCGGTCCGAAGATACGTGTGCCGATCGGCTCTTTCTTGTTGTCGATAAGTACTGCTGCATTGGTATCGAAACGAATGACGCTTCCATCCGCACGGCGGATCGAGGCAGCTGTGCGAACGACCACAGCCTTCATCACGTCACCCTTCTTAACGCGGCCGCGCGGAATAGCTTCCTTGATCGAGACGACGATAATGTCGCCAATCGAGGCATACTTGCGCTTCGAACCGCCCAGCACCTTGATGCACATGACACGACGTGCGCCGGAATTATCCGCGACGTCGAGGTTTGTTTGCATCTGAATCATATCAGGTCGCCTTCTTGTTATACCGGAATGGTTGGGCGGAGCCCCCTATCCCGGCTTATGGAATTGTTTACCCGCTTGCGCCCCTCCAAAAAGGAAGAGTGAAAACAAGGCAGTAGCTTCAGCCAGCGCGGGATCGATCTTGCCAGGGTGGTTTCCCCAATGGGACCTTCCGTGCGCTAAAAGCAAAAGAACGCCCGAGTCTCAGGCGTTCCGTCGCTGCTTCATATAGAAATTACGGCAAGACGCAAGGCCTCGCCGCAAATTCTTACTTAACCTGACCGGAAACGACCGTCCAGGTCTTGTCCTTGGAGATCGGCGCGCATTCCTCGATGGAAACCATGTCGCCGGTCTTGTATGCGTTGTTCTCGTCGTGGGCCTTGTACTTCTTAGAACGACGAACCGTCTTCTGGAGGAGCGGATGCGCAAAGCGGCGCTCGACCCGAACCACGACGGTCTTTTCGTTCTTGTCGCTGACCACGACGCCCTGCAGAATGCGTTTCGGCATCTTATTTTTCCTTTAGGCCTTGGCTTCTGCCGCCTTCTGGCGGGCAATGGTTTTCACGCGGGCGATGTCCTTGCGGACCTCGTTCACACGAGAGGCTTTTTCAAGCTGGCCAGTGGCCTTCTGAAAGCGCAGGTTGAACTGCTCCTTCTTCAGCTTGGCTAGCTCTTCCTTGAGTTGGTCGGCGGTGAACGCGCGAACATCTGCGGCTTTCATAGCTGTTCTTCCTTACTCTGCAATGCGCTGCACGAAGCGCGTCTTGACCGAGAGCTTGGCAGAACCCAGACGAAGCGCCTCACGGGCGATTTCTTCGCTGACACCGTCGATCTCGAACATCATACGACCGGGCTTGACCTTGCATGCCCAGTATTCGACGCCGCCCTTGCCCTTACCCATGCGGACTTCGGTCGGCTTCTTGGTGACCGGCACGTCCGGGAAAACCCGGATCCATACACGGCCGGCACGCTTCATGAAACGCGTGATCGCGCGGCGAGCCGCCTCGATCTCACGAGCGTTGACACGATTCGGTTCCTGGGCCTTCAGGCCGAATTCACCGAATGCGAGATCAGAACCGCCCTTGGCTACGCCCTTGATGCGGCCCTTGAATTGCTTGCGGTACTTCGTACGCTTTGGCTGCAACATAATCTATTCTCCGAATTAACTACCTCGAGCGCCCTTAGGCGTGATCGCGGCGACGGTTTTCTCTGCTGGCTGGGCCCTGGCTGTCGCCTTCGGCCTGACGGCGTTCAGATGCCATCGGGTCGTGCTCAAGGATTTCGCCCTTGAAGATCCAGACCTTGATGCCGCAGATACCGAAAGCGGTGGTGGCTTCAGCCGTACCGTAGTCGATGTCGGCGCGCAGCGTGTGCAACGGCACGCGACCTTCGCGATACCATTCCGTACGGGCGATTTCAGCACCACCGAGACGGCCGGCGCAAGTGATCTTGATGCCTTCGGCACCGAGACGCATTGCCGACTGAACGGCGCGCTTCATGGCGCGGCGGAAAGCGATACGGCGTTCCAGCTGCTGAGCGATGCCCTGGGCGACCAGGACAGCATCGATTTCCGGCTTGCGGACTTCGACGATGTTCAGGTGCGTTTCGGAGTTCGTCATGTCGGCCAGCTTCTTGCGAAGCTTGTCGATGTCTGCACCCTTCTTGCCGATGATCAGGCCCGGACGCGCCGAGTGGATCGTGACGCGGCACTTCTTGTGCGGACGCTCGATAACCACCTTCGAAATGCCGGCCTGCTTCAGCTCGGTCATGACGAATTTGCGCATCTTGATGTCTTCATGCAGCAACTGGCCGTATTCGGCATTGTCTGCAAACCAACGGCTGTCCCAAGTGCGGTTAATGCCAAGGCGGAAACCGATTGGATTGATCTTCTGACCCATTATGCGGCCTCCTCTTGTGCTGGCTGCACTTCGCGAACGACGATCGTCAAATGCGCGAAGGGCTTTTCGACGCGCGATGCACGACCACGACCACGAGCGTGGAAGCGCTTCATGACAATCGACTTGCCGACGTAGGCCTCGGCGACGACGAGAGCGTCGACGTCGAGATCGTGATTGTTTTCAGCGTTCGCGATCGCCGATTCGAGGGTCTTCTTGACCGCTCCGGAGATCCGCTTGCGCGAGAATTCAAGCTCGGCCAAGGCGCGCTCGACCTTCATGCCGCGGATAAGCGCAGCAACGAGGTTGAGTTTCTGCGGGCTGACACGAAGCGTGCGGGCGACTGCCTGCGCTTCGTTGTCCTTGAGCCGGCGTTCTGTTTTTGCCTTGCCCATCGTTACTTCCTCTTCGCCTTCTTGTCCGCGCCGTGACCGTAATAGGTACGGGTGGGTGCGAACTCACCGAACTTGTGACCGACCATGTCTTCGTTGACATTGACCGGGATATGCTTGCTGCCGTTGTAGACACCAAAGACCAGACCGACGAACTGCGGCATGATGGTGGAGCGACGGCTCCACATCTTGATCACTTCGTTGCGTCCACCTTCGCGAACCTTCTCAGCCTTCTTGAGAAGATAGCCGTCAACAAACGGACCTTTCCATACTGAACGAGCCATTGGAGACTTCCTCTCTTACTTCTTGCGCTGATGGCGCGAGCGCATGATCATCTTATCGGTCGACTTGTTGGAGCGCGTACGCGCACCCTTCGTCGGCTTGCCCCAAGGTGTCACCGGATGGCGACCACCGGAGGTCCGGCCTTCACCACCGCCGTGCGGATGGTCGACCGGGTTCATGACGACGCCGCGAACATGCGGACGCTTGCCGCGCCAAACGGAACGACCGGCCTTGCCGTCGTTGGTGTTGCCGTGGTCCGGGTTGGAAACGGCACCGATCGAAGCCAGGCAGGTGCCCGGTACGAGGCGCTGTTCGCCGGAGTTGAGGCGAAGGATAGCGAGGCCTGCATCGCGGCCGACCAGCTGCGCATAGGCACCGGCGGAGCGAGCGATCTGGCCGCCCTTGCCCGGCTTCATCTCAACGTTGTGGATGATCGAGCCGACCGGGATGAACTGCAGCGGCATGGCGTTGCCAGGCTTGATGTCCACGACCTTGTCGGAAGCGATGACCTTGTCACCGGGCGCCAGGCGCTGCGGTGCGATGATGTAGCGCTGCTCGCCATCGGCATAGTTGATGAGGGCGATGAAGGCAGAGCGGTTCGGGTCGTATTCGATCCGTTCAACCGTGCCTTCGATGTCGAACTTGCGACGCTTGAAGTCGATGAGGCGGTAGGTCCGCTTGTGACCGCCGCCCTGGAATCGAACGGTGATACGACCGGTGTTGTTACGGCCGCCCTTCTTCGACAGACCTTCCGTCAGCGCCTTGACCGGCTTGCCCTTGTAGAGGGCCGAGCGGTCGACGATTACCAGCTGACGCTGGCTCGGGGTCGTCGGATTGAATGATTTCAATGCCATTTTCTAATTCCTCACAGACCTGTGGAGACGTCGATGGTCTGGCCTTCGGCCAGCGTCACGATCGCCTTCTTCACGTCTTTCTGCTTGCCGACAAAACCGCGAAAACGCTTGGTCTTGCCGAGGCGGCGCAGAGTGTTAACAGCAGTCACCTTGACGCCGAACAGGGCTTCTACGGCTGCCTTAATCTGCGGCTTGGTAGCCGTCAGGGCAACGTTGAAGACAACCTGGTTATACTCGGAAACCATGGTGGACTTTTCGGTGATCGACGGCGAGACGATCACGTCGTAATGGCGAATATCGGTCACTTGAAGCGCTCCTCTAGAGCCTCGACAGCGGCCTTGGAAAGCACGAGCTTACCGCGACGCAGAATGTCGTAAACGTTGATGCCCTGGATCGGCAGAAAGTCGATGTTCGGGATGTTTGCGGCTGCAAGCTTGAAGTTGGCGTCGAGCTCGGCACCGCCGATGAGCAACGCGTTGGTCAGGCCCATTGCATTGAACGTATTTGCCAGGACCTTCGTCTTGGCTTCCGTTGCGATGAAGTCATCGATAACGATGATGTCTTCAGCCTTGAACTTCGTCGACAGAGCATGACGCAGGCCGAGGGCGCGAACCTTCTTCGGCAGATCATGTTCGTGGCTGCGAACAACCGGACCGTGAGCCTTACCACCGCCACGGAACTGAGGCGCACGTGCGGAGTGGTGACGAGCGCGGCCCGTACCCTTCTGCTTGTACATCTTGGCACCGGTGCGCCAGATTTCAGCACGGCCCTTGGACTTGTGCGTGCCAGCGCGCTTCTTTGCCAGCTGCCAGCGGATGACGCGAGCGAGGATGTCCTCGCGCGGCTGGAGGCCGAAAATCGCATCAGAAAGGGAGACCTTCCCGGCGTCTTTCCCCTCGAGGGTCTTGACGTTAAATTCCATTGGTTCGGCTCCCTTACTTCGCGGCTGACTTGACGGCGTCGCGAACGATGATCCAGGCACCCTTGGAGCCCGGGACGGCACCCTTGATAAGGATAAGACCGCGATCTTCATCGGTCGAAACCACTACAAGGTTCTGCGTCGTGACGCGCGTCTGGCCCATGTGGCCAGCCATCTTTTTGTTCTTGAATACCTTGCCCGGATCCTGGCGCGAACCGGTCGAACCGTGCGAACGGTGCGATACGGACACGCCGTGGGTGGCGCGCAGACCGCCGAAGCCGTGACGCTTGATAGCGCCGGCAAAGCCCTTACCGACCGTGGTGCCGGTAACATCGACCAGCTGACCAGCGGCGAAATGGGAAGCCGTGATTTCGGCGCCGATTTCGAGCAGGTTGTCTTCCGAAACCCGGAATTCCTGCAGCTTGGTCTTCGGCTCGACGTTTGCAGCGGCAAAGTGGCCACGCAGGGACTTCGAGGTATTCTTGACCTTGGCCACACCAGAACCAACCTGGACAGCGACGTAGCCATTCTTTTCGACCGTACGCTGGGCCACCACCTGGCAGCTCTCCATACGCAGTACCGTAACAGGGACATGCTCGCCTGCGTCATTATAGACGCGCGTCATTCCCACCTTCTGTGCAATCACACCTGAACGCATCGGTTCAATCCTTCTCACTCAGCTCGAAGACTGTAAGTCTCAGAGCTTGATCTCAACATCGACACCAGCAGCGAGATCGAGCTTCATCAGCGCGTCTACTGTCTGGGGGGTCGGGTCAACGATGTCGAGCAGGCGCTTATGCGTGCGCATCTCGAACTGTTCGCGGCTCTTCTTGTCGATGTGCGGGGAGCGGTTAACCGTAAACTTCTCGATACGGGTCGGAAGTGGAACGGGGCCCCGGACGCTTGCACCGGTGCGCTTAGCCGTCGATACGATCTCACGCGTAGAAGCGTCGAGAATCCGATGATCGAACGCCTTAAGGCGAATGCGGATATTCTGGCCGTTCATTCGACATTATCCTTGTTGTCTGTTATCGCCGCGCCCCCGAGAGAATGCGGTTTGTCTTATGACGTAAGGCGGATCACCGGTTTCAAAGATCGAGAGGGACACCAGCATTTGGCATCCCTATCCAGCCTTTGGGCTACCTAGCCCACCTTATTGTTCTATTTAAAAGCCGCTTCGACATGCGAAGCGCCGCGCAAATCGCGCCTGCGCGCCATTTGCTACATTTCCGTGTCATAAGCAAGCGGCCAAGGCCCCCTGCTTCATATTATTGTCACGGTATCGGCTGCCGCTTGCGCGGCAGCCGTCCGTTATTATTCGACGATCGAGGCTACGATGCCGGCGCCGACGGTACGGCCGCCTTCGCGGATAGCGAAGCGCAGCTTTTCTTCCATGGCGATCGGCACGATCAGTTCGACAGCAACAGTGACGTTGTCGCCAGGCATGACCATTTCCGTGCCTTCAGGCAGGGAAACGATGCCCGTCACGTCCGTCGTGCGGAAGTAGAACTGCGGACGATAGTTGGTGAAGAAAGGGGTATGGCGGCCACCTTCTTCCTTCGTCAGGATGTAGGCTTCAGCCATGAACTTCTTGTGTGGCTTGACCGAACCTGGCTTGCATAGAATCTGGCCACGCTCGACGCCGTCACGGGTTACGCCGCGGATCAGCGCGCCGATGTTGTCGCCAGCCTGGCCCTGATCGAGCAGCTTGCGGAACATTTCAACGCCGGTAACCGTCGTCTTGGTCGTTGCGCGGATGCCGACGATTTCGACTTCTTCACCAACCTTGACGATGCCGCGCTCGACGCGACCGGTAACAACCGTACCACGGCCGGAGATCGAGAACACGTCTTCGATCGGCAGCAGGAACGGCAGGTTGATCGGACGCTCAGGCGTCGGGATGTAGGAGTCGACAGCTTCCATCAGAGCGCGGATGGCGTCTTCGCCGATCTTCTTGTCCGAATCTTCGAGAGCGGCCAGAGCCGAGCCCTTGATGATCGGGATATCGTCGCCCGGGAAATCGTAGGACGACAGAAGTTCGCGCACTTCGAGCTCAACGAGTTCGAGCAGCTCTTCGTCGTCGACCTGGTCGACCTTGTTCAGGAACACGACGATGGCGGGAACGCCAACCTGACGGGCAAGCAGGATGTGCTCGCGGGTCTGGGGCATCGGGCCGTCGGCTGCAGAGCAGACCAGGATCGCGCCGTCCATCTGGGCAGCACCGGTGATCATGTTCTTGACGTAGTCGGCGTGGCCGGGGCAGTCGACGTGGGCATAGTGACGGGCAGGCGTTTCGTATTCGACGTGAGCCGTCGAGATCGTGATGCCGCGGGCCTTTTCTTCCGGTGCAGCGTCGATCTGGTCGTAACGCTTGTATTCGCCGAAATACTTGGTGATCGCTGCCGTCAGAGACGTCTTGCCGTGGTCAACGTGGCCAATCGTGCCGATGTTAACGTGCGGCTTGTTGCGCTCAAACTTACTCTTTGCCATTTCGGCTCTCCGTTATCTCTTCCCGTACCGGGATTATTCTTGTTTCGGTCAATTGGTATTCCGGTTATTTCTGACCGGAATACTTTGCCTGGATTTCAGTGGCTACGTTCGACGGAACCGGCGAATAATGGTCGAATGTCATCGTGTACTGTGCACGGCCCTGGGACATGGAGCGCAGGTTGTCGACGTACTTGAACATGTTCGCGAGCGGCACATTGGCGTTGATGACAACGGCGATACCGCGGCTTTCCTGGCCCTGGATCTGGCCACGACGCGAGTTCAAGTCGCCGATAACGTCGCCGACATAATCTTCAGGCGTAACAACTTCGACCTTCATCATCGGCTCGAGAAGCTGAGCACCGGCCTTCTTTGCAGCTTCACGGAAGCACGCGCGGGAGGCGATTTCGAAGGCGAGGACCGAGGAGTCGACATCATGGAAGGCACCGTCGATGAGGGTTGCCTTGACGCCCAGCATCGGGAAGCCAGCCAGCGGACCGGACGACATGACGCTTTCGATGCCCTTCTGAACGCCTGGGATGTATTCCTTCGGAATAGAGCCACCAACGATCTTGGATTCGAACTTGAATTCGTCGCCATCAGGGTTCGGTTCGAAGACGATCTTGACGCGCGCGAACTGACCGGTACCACCGGACTGCTTTTTGTGCGTGTAGTCTTCTTCGTGCTTCTTCGTGATGGTTTCGCGGTAGGCAACCTGCGGCGCGCCGACGGTGGCTTCTACCTTGAATTCGCGGCGCATGCGGTCGACGAGGATGTCGAGGTGCAATTCGCCCATGCCGGCAATGATCGTCTGGCCCGATTCCTCATCCGTCTTGACGCGGAAAGAAGGATCTTCAGCAGCCAGGCGGTTGAGCGCGAGGCCCATCTTTTCCTGGTCGCCCTTGGTCTTCGGCTCGATGGCGATCTGGATGACCGGCTCGGGGAATTCCATGCGCTCGAGGATAACCTGGTGCAGCGGATCGCAGAGCGTGTCGCCGGTCGTGGTTTCCTTGAGGCCGGCGAGAGCAACGATGTCGCCAGCGAAAGCTTCTTCGATGTCTTCACGGGAATTCGAGTGCATCTGCAGCATGCGGCCGATGCGCTCGCGCTTTTCCTTGACCGTGTTCATGACCGCGGTGCCCTTAGTGAGCTTGCCGGAGTAGATACGGGCGAAGGTGAGCGAACCGACGAAGGGGTCGTTCATGATCTTGAAGGCGAGCATCGAAAGCGGCTCTTCATCCGAAGGATGACGGGCGATTTCGGCTTCGGTCTTCACGTCGATGCCGGCGATCGACGGAATGTCGAGCGGCGAAGGCAGGTAGTCGACAACGGCGTCGAGCAAAGGCTGAACGCCCTTGTTCTTGAAGGCCGTGCCGCAGAACATCGGATGGAACTTGACGTCGATGGTGCCGCGACGAACGAGTTCGCGGATCTTCTCGTTGTCAGGCATGATGCCTTCGAGATAGGCTTCCGTAGCAGCTTCATCGATATCGACGACCTGTTCGATCATCTTTTCGCGATATTCCTGCGCCTTGGCCTTCATGTCTTCCGGAATCTCGGTGACATCCCACTGGGCGCCGAGCGACTCGTCGCGCCAGATCAGGGCGTTCATCTCGACCAGGTCGATAACACCGATGAAATCGCTTTCGGCGCCGATTGGCAGCTGCATGACGACGGCGATCGCGCCCAGGCGGGTCTTGATCATCTCGACCGAGCGATAGAAATCAGCGCCGGTCTTGTCCATCTTGTTGCAGAAGATCATCCGCGGAACATTGTACTTCTCAGCCTGACGCCAGACGGTCTCCGTCTGCGGCTCTACACCGGCGTTGGCATCGAGAAGAGCAATCGCACCGTCGAGTACGCGCAGCGAACGCTCGACTTCAATCGTGAAGTCGACGTGGCCGGGGGTGTCGATGATGTTGAAGCGGCGGGTCTTGCCGTCGCGACCCTTCCAGTAGGTCGTGGTAGCAGCAGAGGTGATCGTGATGCCACGCTCCTGCTCCTGCTCCATCCAGTCCATCGTGGCTGCGCCGTCGTGAACTTCGCCGATCTTGTGCGACTTACCGGTGTAATAGAGGATACGCTCGGTGGTCGTGGTCTTGCCGGCGTCGATATGCGCCATGATACCGAAATTGCGGTAGTCTTCGATTTTATATTCGCGAGCCATAATGGACTGCCTTTCGGATACCGTTCGGGGTTACCAGCGATAGTGCGAGAACGCACGGTTGGCATCAGCCATCTTGTGCGTGTCTTCGCGCTTCTTGACGGCGCTGCCACGGTTGTTGGAGGCGTCCAGCAGTTCGCCCGAGAGACGGTCGACCATGGTGGTTTCGTTACGCTTGCGGGCAGCAGTGATCAGCCACCGGATAGCAAGTGCCTGGCGGCGCTCTGGGCGCACGTCAACAGGAACCTGGTATGTCGCACCACCGACGCGGCGCGAACGGACTTCAACGTGCGGAGCGATGTTGTCGAGCGCAGAGTGGAACACGACGAGCGGGTCCTGCTTGGACTTGCCCTGTACGTTTTCGAACGCGCCGTAAACGATCGTCTCAGCGACCGACTTCTTGCCGTGCAGCATGATCGCATTCATGAACTTCGTAACGATCAGATCGCCGAACTTAGGGTCGGGGTTGATCTCGCGCTTTTCAGCCTTGTGACGTCTTGACATAGTTTTGTCTCTTCAAATGTTGCCGGCGCCTTATCACGCGGAGAACCTCGCGCAGCACCTTAAATTCTGAACCCGAAATTACTTCGGACGCTTTGCGCCATACTTGGAACGGCGCTGCTTGCGGTTCTTGACACCCTGGGTATCGAGAACGCCGCGGATGATGTGGTAACGAACGCCCGGCAAATCCTTTACGCGGCCGCCACGGATCATGACGACAGAGTGTTCCTGAAGGTTATGGCCTTCACCAGGAATGTAGCCGATGACTTCGAAGCCATTGGTCAGGCGGATCTTGGCAACCTTACGCAGAGCCGAGTTAGGCTTCTTCGGGGTCGTCGTGTAAACGCGTGTGCAAACGCCACGCTTCTGCGGGTTTTCCTGGAGTGCAGGAACCTTATTGCGCTTTACCTGTGCCTGGCGAGGCTTGCGGATCAGCTGGTTTACGGTAGGCATTCAACCATCCCTTAAAATCTTGTCTCAACACCCTTGCGGGCATAACATTCGCCGTTTCCGGCAGCACCACACGTATCGGTAATGCACAAAGCGTGGCCCGACCCGCTTTCACGGATGGACCACATCAAAGCAGAGGACGCCATTTTATGGCGTCATGCGTGCGGAAAACCTGTATTCAACGTGCGTTTAGAACCTTGTTTGAGGTGATCTCCAGAGCGTGTCGCTCCGAACAGCCATGCCTCACATCTGTTCTGATGGGGCGGGTACTACTGGCTTCAAGGCCTTTCGTCAAGGCCGGACACAAAATTATCTTGGCGCTCCGCTCACCAAACCCCTGGAAAGCAGCACTTTAGAGGCCAATTATAGGGGAAATGCGGTTCCCGTGACAAGATAGACTTTGGCATGGCATCGAAAGCCTATAAGGAATCGACAACCAGCCGTGCACGTCAGGGCTACAGCAACCCTAGATTCGCAAGATCGAATCGACTCGCCTGAGGAACTTCCCGATGATCACCAATCCGGACAACGACAACAACTATGATGGCCCGATGGTTTTCATCATCATCGGCAAGGGCTACGAGACCGATGGCGGCGAAGGTGTCGAACTGCATGTCATGCTGCGGGCCGCAGACGACGACACCGCCGTGCGCGAGGCGCTCAACGCCCTTTCCGAAGAAGGCTTCATCGAAGCCGATCTCGATCAGATCGGCATGCTCACGGAGGTCCCCACCGAGGAGCCCCACGCATCGGCCTACAACGGCGCGCTTGAAGGCGAAGTGGCGATTATCCGGTTCAGGTGAATGCAATGGAGCCAAATGCCCTGAAGGTCTTGATTTACGGCACGTGGGGTAGCAAGGTTCTCGTATTTGACGAACCCGATTTCCCCGAAGTAGAACTGCAGGTCCCCGGCGGCACTATAGAATATGGTGAACAGGCTGATGTTGCCGCCTCACGCGAGTTCTATGAGGAAACCGGCCTGCGGGCTGCCGATCCGTTCAAGTTGCTAGGAATGGACGACTATAAGTTTTGGAAAAATGGGCAATGTGTCATACATCGTAGGCACTTCTTTCATGCTGAACTTGGCGGCGAACTTCCCGAAACTTGGACGCACTACGAGCAATCTCCATTCGGAGGCGGGCCTCCCATTCTCTTTCGCTTCCTATGGCTCGACATCCCGGAAGCGGTTGCAAAACTTGGATATGGCATGGAAGCCAAGCTGCCGCTTCTTACAAGCTTAACTACCTAACGCTTATTGGCGGGGATGAGCTTGCGCAATCGAGATAGCTTGCCATCACCATCCCCAACAAAGCTGTCACACAGCTAAAACACTCCCTTGATACCTGCGCAGTGTGTCACTGCATCAGGGGAGCCACCATGCAACACTTTGCCAAGATCTGCGCCATCAGCCTCGCCTTCACTATCGGTATCGCCCTGCCCTCGTTTGCCGGGGATGCCAAGGCCAAGCCGTTTACCGACGCCACTGAGGTCAACCTCCTGGTGCTGCTGCCACCGCCACCGGCTAATGACTCTGCCCAGATGAAGGCCGAGCTCGGCGAGATCCTGACCCTTCAGGTTACCCGCACACCGGAGCAGTCGGCTCGCGCCGTTGCCGACGCGGAGGAAAATGTCTGGCGCTTTGCCGATGTCGTCGACAGCCCGAAGTTCACCAAGGAAAACCTGCCGAAGTTCACGGCCTTCTTCGATCGCATCGTCGAAACCGAAGGCGCTGTCACCGATCCCGCCAAGAAGGTCTGGAACCGCCCTCGCCCGCATCTCTATAGCGATCTCGTGCACCCGGTCGTGCCGCTGTCGAAGTCCGGCTCCTACCCATCCGGCCATACGACGGTCGGAACCCTGATGGGGATCGTGCTTTCCAACATGCTGCCGGAAAAGAAAGCCGCGCTGATGGCCCGCGCCTGGGAATATGGCCATAACCGCATGGTTGGCGGTATCCACTACGCCACCGATATCGAAGCCGGCCGCATCTCCGGCACGGTCATCGCATCGACGATCATGTCCCATGACGACTACAAGACGGAATTCGAAGCGGCCAAGGCCGAGTTGCGTACCGCGCTCGGCATGTGAGATAGCCGAAGTTTATGTGATTGGGCCGCCGGCAAACCGGCAGCCCTTTCTTTTATCATCAACACCGTCCGTCATCCTCGGGCTTGTCCCGAGGATCCAATCTACCGGCGATTTCAAGTCATTGCAGATCCTCGGGACAAGCCCGAGGATGACGGCGGAGTTGGCCTGATACCCCAACGCTACCAATCTCTGCCGCGTCATCAAGCGAACACGAAAACGCAAAACACCGCCCGGATCGCTCCGGGCGGCGTTTTTGTTTCTGGACCTTGTCGCCGATTACTCGGCGGCTGGGGCCTTTTCATTGAGGTTCTGCAGCATCGGCGTGGCGACAGCCGATCCGGAGCCCTTGCGGCGCTCTTCGAGGATCAGTTCGTCGCGCGCCGTGGCGATGCGGCGGATCTGCGTCATGGTACCACCGGTACCGGCCGGGATGAGGCGGCCGACGATGACGTTTTCCTTCAGGCCCTGCAGGCCATCGGTCTTGCCGGCGATTGCAGCTTCCGTCAGCACCTTCGTCGTTTCCTGGAAGGACGCGGCGGAGATGAAGGACGGCGTCTGCAGCGACGCCTTGGTGATGCCGAGCAGAACCGGATCGCCGTAAGCAGGCTTCTTGCCTTCCTCGATCAAGCGGTCGTTGTTGTCTTCCAGCTCGATACGGTCGACGTTGTCGCCGACGATATAGTGGCTGTCGCCCGCATCGGTGATTTCCACCTTCTGTAGCATCTGACGAACAATCACTTCGATGTGCTTGTCGTTGATGACAACGCCCTGCAGACGATAGACTTCCTGGATTTCGTTGACCAGGTACGAGGCAAGTGCCTCGACGCCCTTGATCGCCAGGATGTCGTGCGGTGCCGGGTTACCGTCGAGGATGTAATCACCCTTTTCGATGTAGTCGCCGTCCTGAAGATGGAAGGGCTTGCCCTTCGGGATCAGGTATTCGACTGGCTCGACGCCGTCTTCCGCAGGCTCGATGATAACGCGACGCTTGTTCTTGTAGTCGCGGCCGAGACGGATCGTGCCATCGATTTCGGCGATGACAGCGTGGTCCTTCGGACGACGGGCTTCGAACAATTCGGCGACGCGTGGCAGACCGCCGGTGATGTCCTTGGTCTTGGCGCTTTCCAGCGGCGAGCGGGCAAGAACGTCCCCTTGAGATACTTTCTGGCCGGGCTCGACCGAAAGGATCGCATCGACGGAGAGGAAGAAGCGGGCATCGGTACCGCGGGGCAGTTTTGCAACATTGCCGCTGGCGTCCTTGATGACGATCGCCGGCTTGAGGTCCGAACCACGTGGGGTCGAACGCCAGTCGATGACCTGACGCTTGGTGATACCGGTCGCTTCGTCGGTGGCTTCCAGAACAGACAGACCGTCGACGACGTCTTCGAACTGAACCGTACCGGCCAGTTCCGTCATGATCGGACGTGTGTAGGGGTCCCACTCTGCAAGGCGCTGTCCACGACGAACCTTGTCACCGTCATCCACATAGATCTTGGAACCGTAGGCGACGCGCTGCGAGGAGCGCTCGACACCGCGTTCGTCGAGGATCTGGATCGTCATGTTGCGGCCCATGGCGACGAGAACGCCGTCCGAGTTGCGCAGCATGTTGCGGTTCTTCAGCTGCGCCGTACCTTCGTACGACGCTTCGAGGAACGACTGGTCGACCACGGTAGCCGTGCCGCCCAAGTGGAAGGTACGCATGGTCAGCTGGGTGCCAGGTTCACCGATCGACTGCGCGGCGATAACGCCAACAGCTTCACCGATGTTGACCGGCGTACCACGGGCGAGATCTCGGCCGTAGCAGACGCCGCAAACGCCCGTCTGGATTTCGCAGGTCAGGGCAGAACGAATGCGGATCGACTGGATGCCGGCCTTTTCGATCTCGATGACATCTGGCTCGAGGATCATCTTGCCGGCATCGACGATGCGCTCGCCCGTGACCGGGTGATCGATATCGTCCAGCGCCGTGCGGCCGAGGATACGGGCACCGATGGAAGCAACCACCTGACCGGCATCGACGATGGCGGTCATGGTGAGGCCCGATTCTGTACCGCAATCGACGTGCGTGACGATGCAATCCTGCGCAACGTCAACGAGACGGCGCGTCAGGTAACCGGAGTTGGCTGTCTTCAGGGCGGTGTCTGCAAGACCCTTGCGGGCGCCGTGGGTCGAGTTGAAGTACTCGTTAACGGTCAGGCCTTCCTTGAAGTTCGAGATGATCGGCGTCTCGATGATTTCGCCCGAAGGCTTGGCCATCAGGCCGCGCATGCCGCCCAGCTGGCGCATCTGGTTCGGAGAACCGCGGGCACCGGAGTGGGACATCATGTAAATCGCGTTCATCGGCTTCTGGCGACCGGTAGCCTCATCGAACTCGACGGCCTTGATCCGGGCCATCATGTCTTCAGCGACCTTTTCGGTAGCCTTGCCCCATGCGTCTACGACCTTGTTGTACTTTTCGCCCTGAGTGATCAGGCCGTCATTGTACTGCTGTTCGTATTCCTTCACCAGGCTTTCGGTGTCACCGACGATCTTGGCCTTGGTTTCCGGAATGACCATGTCGTCCTTGCCGAACGAGATGCCGGCGCGGCAGGCGTGAGCGAAGCCGAGCTGCATGATACGGTCGCAGAAAATGACCGTGTCCTTCTGGCCGCAGTGACGATAGACCGTGTCGATCATCTTGGAGATGTTCTTCTTGGTCATTTCCTGGTTGCAGGTTTCGTAAGGAACCTTGAATGCCTTCGGCAGAAGTTCGCCGATGAGCATGCGGCCAGGCGTCGTTTCATAGATCTTCGAGTAAGGCTTGCCCTCTTCGTCGATCGACTTGAAGCGGCCACGCACCTTGGAGTGCAGCGTCACAACCTTGTTTTCAAGGGCGTGATGCAGCTCGCCGAGATCCGAGAAGGCCATGCCTTCGCCCGGCTCGTTCTGGTTCATGATCGACAGATAGTAGAGGCCGAGAACCATGTCCTGCGACGGCACGATGATCGGTGCGCCGTTTGCAGGGTGCAGGATGTTGTTGGTCGACATCATCAGGACGCGTGCTTCAAGCTGGGCTTCCAGCGAGAGCGGCACGTGGACAGCCATCTGGTCGCCGTCGAAGTCGGCATTGAAGGCCGTGCAGACGAGCGGATGCAGCTGGATGGCCTTGCCTTCGACCAGCATGGGTTCGAATGCCTGGATGCCAAGGCGGTGAAGCGTCGGCGCACGGTTCAAGAGAACCGGATGCTCGCGGATGACCTCGTCGAGGATATCCCAGACTTCCGGCTTTTCCTTCTCGACCAGCTTCTTCGCCTGCTTGACGGTCGAGGAGTAACCCTTGGCGTCGAGACGGGCGTAGATGAATGGCTTGAACAGTTCGAGCGCCATCTTCTTCGGCAGGCCGCACTGGTGCAGCTTCAATTCCGGACCGGTAACGATAACCGAACGGCCGGAATAGTCGACGCGCTTGCCGAGCAGGTTCTGGCGGAAGCGGCCCTGCTTGCCCTTCAGCATGTCGGAGAGCGACTTCAACGGACGCTTGTTTGCACCCGTGATGACGCGACCGCGACGGCCGTTGTCGAACAGCGCATCGACGGATTCCTGCAGCATGCGCTTTTCGTTGCGGATGATGATGCCAGGCGCACGAAGCTCGATCAGGCGCTTCAGGCGGTTGTTGCGGTTGATGACGCGGCGATACAGATCGTTCAGGTCGGAGGTCGCAAAGCGACCGCCGTCCAGCGGTACCAGCGGACGCAGGTCCGGCGGGATCACTGGAACGATCTTCATGATCATCCATTCCGGACGATTGCCGGATTCCATGAAGTTCTCAACGATCTTGAGACGCTTCATCAGCTTCTTCTGCTTCAGGTCCGACGTGGTGTCGGCGAGATCCTGGCGCAGATCGCCGGCGATCTTTTCGAGATCCATGGAGGCCAGCAATTCGAAGATGGCTTCGGCGCCGATCATCGCAGTGAACTGGTCTTCGCCGTATTCGTCAACGGCAAGCATGTACTCTTCTTCCGAGAGCATGTGATGCTCTTTCAGAGCAGTCAGGCCTGGCTCGGTGACGATATAGTTTTCGAAGTACAGGACGCGTTCAACGTCTTTCAACGTCATGTCGAGCAACGTCGAGATGCGCGAAGGCAGCGACTTCAGGAACCAGATGTGCGCAACGGGTGCTGCCAGTTCGATATGGCCCATGCGCTCGCGCCGAACGCGCGACAGCGTCACTTCCACGCCGCACTTTTCGCAGATGATGCCCTTGTACTTCATGCGCTTGTACTTGCCGCACAAGCATT
Organism: Rhizobium sp. B21/90; assembly: GCF_019355815.1. Classification (NCBI taxonomy): domain Bacteria; kingdom Pseudomonadati; phylum Pseudomonadota; class Alphaproteobacteria; order Hyphomicrobiales; family Rhizobiaceae; genus Rhizobium; species Rhizobium sp. B21/90. The sequence continues at coordinate 2,493,158 of NZ_CP072162.1, forward strand.
CGTAGTCCTTGATCGGTCCGAAGATCCGCGCGCAGAAAAGACCATCGCGTTCAGGCTTGAACGTACGATAGTTGATGGTTTCTGGCTTCTTGATCTCACCGTACGACCAGGAGAGGATCTTCTCCGGCGATGCGATGGAAATTCGAATTGAATCGAAGTTCTGTGCAGGCACCTGCGGATTGAAAAGATTCATGACCTCTTGGTTCATGCCTGTCTCCTTCTTGGGCGAAACGCCCCCAAATGCGATCAGTACCGGCAAATTCCCGGGAACCGGACTGACGCCTTAAAACGACAATAACCGCAGATTGCGGCGGAATCGTCCCTGCCAGGCCAAACGAAAACGTGATGGCGGAGGGACGATGCGCGCTGCCTAAGGCAGCGCGCATCTTATCGATTGTTATTCGGCCGCGTCCGGCAACTGCACTGGCTGCAGATCCTCGAGCTTGGAATTCTCCAGCTCGACGCTCAGACCCAGCGAACGCATTTCCTTGACGAGAACGTTGAAGCTTTCCGGAATACCGGCCTCGAAGGTATCGTCGCCACGGACGATCGCTTCGTAAACCTTGGTACGCCCGGCCACGTCGTCCGACTTCACCGTCAGCATTTCCTGCAGCGTGTATGCCGCACCGTATGCTTCCAGTGCCCAGACTTCCATTTCCCCGAAGCGCTGACCGCCGAACTGCGCCTTGCCACCCAGCGGCTGCTGGGTCACGAGCGAGTAAGGACCGATCGAACGGGCATGGATCTTGTCGTCGACCAAGTGGTTCAGCTTCAACATATAGATGTAGCCGACTGTCACCTGACGGTCGAACTGTTCACCTGTACGTCCGTCGTAGAGCGTCGACTGGCCGCTTTCCTTGAGACCGGCAAGACGCAGCATGTCGTTGACGTCGGCTTCATGGGCACCGTCGAATACAGGCGTTGCAATCGATACGCCGCGCTTCCACTGATCGGCCAGGCGAACGACGGACTCGTCGTCGTACTCCCTGACTTCATCGCCCTTCGGACCAGAGCCGACGACGTCGTCGATCGTCTTGCGCAGCGGCGCGATATCGCCACCTGCCTTGTAGGCTTCCAGAAGATCGCCGATCTGGCGACCCATGCCGGCGCAGGCCCAACCCAGATGTGTTTCGAGGATCTGGCCAACGTTCATGCGCGACGGAACGCCGAGCGGGTTCAGCACGATGTCGACATGCGTACCGTCTTCGAGGAAAGGCATGTCCTCAACCGGCAGGATGCGCGAAACAACGCCCTTGTTGCCGTGACGGCCAGCCATCTTGTCGCCTGGCTGGATCTTGCGCTTAACAGCGACGAAGACCTTGACCATCTTCATGACGCCCGGAGGCATTTCGTCGCCGCGCTGGACCTTTTCGACCTTGTCCATGAAGCGCTGTTCAAGGCGCGACTTGGATTCGTCGTACTGGCCACGGAGCGCTTCGACTTCGCCCTGGATCCGCTCGTCCTCGACTGCAAACATCCACCACTGCGAGCGGGGATATTCGGAGATGACGGCGTTGGAGAGCTCGACGCCCTTCTTGAAGCCCTTTGGACCGGCAACCGATACCTGACCGCGCAGGTTTTCTATCAGGCGGCCGTAGACGTTACGGTCGAGGATCGCCTGTTCGTCGTCGCGGTCCTTGGCGAGACGTTCGATTTCTTCCCGCTCGATCGCCATCGCACGTTCATCCTTTTCAACGCCGTGGCGGTTGAAAACGCGAACTTCAACGACGGTACCGTAGGTGCCCGGAGGCATCCGCATGGATGTGTCGCGAACGTCGGAGGCCTTCTCGCCGAAGATGGCGCGCAGAAGCTTTTCTTCCGGCGTCATCGGGCTCTCGCCCTTCGGTGTGATCTTGCCGACCAGAATGTCGCCCGGCGTCACTTCGGCACCGATGTAGACGATACCGGCTTCGTCGAGGTTCTTCAGCGCTTCTTCCGATACGTTAGGAATGTCGCGCGTGATTTCTTCCGGACCAAGCTTGGTGTCGCGCGCCATCACTTCGAATTCTTCGATGTGGATGGAGGTGAACACGTCGTCAGCAACGATACGCTCGGAAAGCAGGATCGAGTCTTCGTAGTTGTAGCCGTTCCATGGCATGAACGCGACGAGCACGTTCCGGCCGAGCGCCAGATCGCCGAGATCGGTCGAAGGACCGTCGGCCAGGATGTCGCCGCGGTTGACGACGTCACCAACGGTGACCAGCGGACGCTGGTTGACGCAGGTGTTCTGGTTCGAACGCTGGAACTTCATCAGGCGGTAGATATCTACGCCGGACTTCGAAGCATCGAGGCCTTCCGTAGCGCGGATAACGATACGTGTCGCATCCACCTGGTCGACCACGCCGCCACGACGGGCGCCGATGGCAGCGCCGGAGTCACGGGCAACGATCGGCTCCATGCCGGTGCCGACGAACGGAGCTTCGGCACGCAGCAGAGGCACGGCCTGACGCTGCATGTTCGAGCCCATCAGAGCGCGATTGGCGTCGTCGTTTTCCAGGAACGGGATCAGCGCGGCAGCGACCGAAACCAGCTGCTTCGGCGAGACGTCCATCAAGTTGATGTTGTCGCGCGGAGCAAGCATGACTTCGCCGGCATGACGGCAAACCACGAACTCTTCGGCAAACGAGCCATCGGGGTTCATTTCGGCGTTGGCCTGGGCAACGTAGTACTTGGCCTCTTCCATGGCGGAGAGATAAAGCACTTCGAAGGTGACCTTGCCGTCGATGATCTTACGGTAAGGGCTTTCGATGAAGCCGTACTTGTTGACGCGGGCAAAGGTGGCCAGCGAGTTGATCAGACCGATGTTCGGGCCTTCCGGAGTCTCGATCGGGCAAATACGACCGTAGTGGGTCGGATGCACGTCGCGGACTTCGAAGCCGGCGCGCTCGCGGGTCAGACCGCCCGGTCCAAGAGCCGAGAGACGGCGCTTGTGGGTGATTTCCGAGAGCGGGTTCACCTGGTCCATGAACTGCGACAGCTGCGAGGAGCCGAAGAATTCGCGGACGGCAGCAGCGGCTGGCTTGGCGTTGATCAGGTCCTGCGGCATGACGGTGTCGATCTCGATCGACGACATGCGTTCCTTGATAGCGCGCTCCATGCGAAGCAGGCCGAGGCGGTACTGATTTTCCATCAATTCGCCGACCGAACGTACACGGCGGTTACCGAGGTTGTCGATGTCGTCGATTTCGCCCTTGCCGTCGCGCAGTTCGACCAGCATCTTGACGACTGCGAGGATGTCTTCCTTGCGCAGCGTGCGGACAGTGTCCTCGACTTCGAGGTCAAGACGCATGTTCATCTTGACGCGGCCGACAGCCGACAGGTCGTAACGCTCGCTGTCGAAGAACAGCGAGTTGAACATGGCTTCGGCCGAGTCCATTGTCGGCGGCTCGCCCGGACGCATGACGCGGTAGATATCGAACAGTGCATCCTGACGGTTCTCGTTCTTGTCGACCGAGAGCGTGTTGCGGATGTAGGCGCCGATGTTGATGTGGTCGATACCGAGAACAGGGATCTCGTTGAAACCGGCCTTGAGGATGATCGGCAGCGTCTTTTCGTCGAGTTCGTCGCCGGCTTCGAGATAGATCTCGCCGGTCTCGAAGTTTACGATGTCTTCGGCGAGGAAGTTGCCGTACAGCTCTTCGTCGGTCGCCTTGAGGGCCTTGAGGCCCTTCTCGGTCAACTGCTTGAGCAGGCGCGGGGTCAGCTTCTTTCCGCCTTCGACGACGACTTCGCCGGTGTCGGCGTCGATCATGTCGGTGATCGTCTTGGCGCCTTTCAGCGTCTCGGCGATGAACGGAATGCGCCAGCCGTCGCCGGAGCGCTCATAGGTCGACTTGGTGTAGAAGGTCTCGAGGATTTCTTCGCCGTCCATGCCGAGCGCCATCAGCAGCGACGTTACCGGGATCTTGCGGCGACGGTCGATACGGGCGTAGACGATGTCCTTGGCGTCGAACTCGATGTCGAGCCAGGAACCACGGTAAGGGATGACGCGGGCAGCAAACAGCAACTTGCCGGACGAATGGCTCTTGCCCTTGTCATGGTCGAAGAACACGCCTGGCGAACGGTGCATCTGCGAGACGATGACGCGCTCGGTGCCGTTGACGACAAAGGTGCCGTTATTGGTCATCAGGGGCATGTCGCCCATGTAGACCGACTGTTCCTTGATGTCCTTGATGGACTTCGCGCCCGTATCTTCGTCAATATCGAACACGATGAGGCGCAGCGTCACCTTGAGCGGCGCTGCGTAGGTCAGGTCGCGCTGACGGCATTCGTCGACGTCGAACTTCGGCGGTTCGAATTCGTACGAGACGAATTCAAGCATCGAGGTGCCGGAAAAATCGGTGATCGGGAACACCGACTTGAAAACCGACTGAAGGCCCTCGTCGGGGCGACCGCCCTTGGGCTCATCAACAAGCAAAAACTGGTCGTAGGATGCCTTCTGGACCTCAATGAGGTTCGGCATCTCTGCAACTTCAGGAATCTTACCAAAAAATCTGCGTACGCGCCTACGACCGTTGAACGAAAGGGTCTGAGCCATCGTCGCTCCTTCAAAATCTTGCATCCGGGCCTGCAACTGACGGGAACCGCTGGCCAGGCGATCCCGTCTATCAATGAGTGGTTCAATCTCGTCTCACATTCGAATGCGCAGGCGCGGATGCCGTGTCGTATTCGCCTGGAGACTATCCTCTTGAAGAACTCATTACCGAAAAGCCGAAGATGCGGCCCTTAGGTAAGGCGTTCAGAAAAAACGGCAAATGGGAGGCGGCACGAAGCCACCCCCCAAACGCAGTTTGAAGATTACTTAACGTCGACCTTAGCGCCGGCGTCTTCGAGCTTCTTCTTGATGTCAGCGGCTTCAGCCTTGTTGACGCCTTCCTTGACAGCCTTAGGAGCGGCTTCAACGAGGTCCTTAGCTTCCTTCAGGCCGAGACCTGTGATTGCGCGGACTTCCTTGATGACGTTGATCTTGTTCGCGCCAACGTCCGTGAGGACGACGTCGAACTCAGTCTTTTCTTCTTCGACGACAGCAGCAGCGCCACCGCCAGCAGCGGCTGCAGCAGCAACCGGAGCAGCAGCGGAAACGCCCCACTTTTCTTCGAGGAGCTTCGACAGTTCAGCGGCTTCGAGAACGGTCAGAGCAGAAAGGTCGTCTACGATCTTTGCGAGATCAGCCATGGTATAGTTCCTTTTTTATTCGGTTCGATCTGGTTTAATGTAACAGCGAAAAACCGCCTCAAGCGGCTTCTTCGTCCTTCTTGGCATAGGCGGCAAACACGCGAGCAAGCTGAGCTGCCGGTGCTGCAACGACGCCTGCGATACGGGTAGCTGGGGTCTGGATCATGGCCAGCAGCTTCGAACGCAGTTCATCAAGCGAAGGCAGGGTCGCAAGCGACCGGACAGCGTCCGCGTTGAGTGTGGTCGATCCCATGGAACCACCGAGAACAATGATCTTGTCATTGGTCTTGGCAAAATCCACGAGTACCTTAGGAGCCGTAATCGGGTCTGCGCTGTAAGCGATCAGCGTTTGACCCTTGAAGAGATCAGACATCCCTTCCGACTCAGTGCCCTGAAGAGCAATCTTGGCCAGGCGGTTCTTCGCGACTTTGACGGTGCCGCCAGCAGCGCGCATCTTCGAACGGAAGTCGTTCATCTGTGCGACTGTGACACCAGCATAGTGGGCCACGACGACTGAGCCGGCGGCCTGGAAGACCCCGTTCAGTTCCGTGACGAATTCGCGCTTTTCCGCTTTTTCCACTGCTTTTCTCCAGTTGACAGGTCCGTGTAGGACGGCCCTGCCGGGTTGCCTTTTGCCTCAAGGGATCGATGAGATCCCAAGCGACGCTTGAGGATCCTGTCCCCTCGCGCCTGGACCCCGGGGGATCGCAGAACACAAGGCATCCAAGGCTCGAACCGAGTTCATCGAAGTCAAAAACTTCATCCAAATTCGGGTCTTACCCGTCTCATGCAGGCATCAGTGATTAAGGGATAACCACCTGCAATCTCGGACAGGAATTCCGGATTTCTCCGGAAATCCCAACCTCCGGAGAGGTCGGGAATTGTTGATGGCCGGACTTGCGCCCGGCCGAATTATCAGACCGGTGCGGTGACCGAAGCAACTTCGATACGGACGCCTGGGCCCATGGTCGAAGAGATGGCGACGCGCTTGACATAAATGCCCTTGGCGCCAGCCGGCTTTGCCTTGATGACGGCGTCGGCGAATGCGCGGATGTTTTCTTCCAGCGCCTTCGGCTCGAACGAGGCCTTGCCGATGCCGGCGTGGACGATGCCAGCCTTCTCGACGCGGAACTCGACTGCGCCACCCTTGGATGCCTTGACAGCGCCAGCGACGTCCATGGTCACGGTGCCGACCTTCGGGTTAGGCATCATGCCGCGTGGGCCGAGGACCTTGCCGAGACGACCGACCAGCGGCATCATGTCAGGCGTTGCGATGCAACGGTCGAAGTCGATCTTGCCGCCCTGGACGATTTCGACCAGGTCGTCGGCGCCAACGACATCGGCGCCAGCAGCGCGGGCTTCGTCAGCCTTTGCGCCACGAGCGAAGACGGCGACGCGAACGTCACGGCCGGTGCCGTTCGGCAGGTTGACGACGCCACGGACCATCTGGTCGGCGTGACGCGGGTCGACGCCGAGGTTCATGGAGACTTCGACGGTTTCGTCGAACTTGGCGATAGCCCGTTCCTTGACCATGCCGATGGCGAGGTCGAGAGCGTAGAGCTGGGTCGGATCGACGCCGACGCGGATTTTCTTGATGCGCTTCGCAACCATCGGTTTAACCTACCACTTCCAGGCCCATAGCGCGGGCGGAGCCCTCGATCATGGCCATTGCACCTTCGATATCCGCGGCGTTCAAGTCCTTCATCTTCGCCGTAGCGATGCTGCGAACCTGGTCACGGGAGATTTCGCCTGCCTTGGTCTTGCCTGGCAGCTTCGATCCCGAAGTGATCTTTGCTTCCTTCTTCAGGAAGTAGCTGACTGGCGGCTGCTTCATGATGAAGGTGAAGGACTTGTCCTGGTAATAGGTGATGACGACCGGGATCGGCATGCCCTTTTCCATTTCCTGCGTGGCGGCATTGAACGCCTTGCAGAATTCCATGATGTTTACGCCACGCTGACCAAGCGCCGGGCCGATTGGCGGGGACGGGTTAGCCGATCCTGCCTTGACCTGAAGCTTGAGCTGGCCTGCAACTTTCTTAGCCATATCTCTCTGCCTTTCACTGTTGGCCGGTTGCCCGGCCGTTGATGCCGGATCGCTCCGGCGGCTGCGGTTGCGTGGTACGGACGTCAGGTTCGGCTAGAGCCCTGCCCTTCCACGCGCTTGCGGCAAACGCCGCACACCATCCGTCACGCAAATGACGGATGGTGAATTCAAGAAAACTCAGACCTTCTCGACCTGTGCGTATTCGAGTTCGACCGGCGTGGCGCGGCCGAAGATGGAGACTTCCACCTTGAGGCGCGAACGCTCTTCGTCGACATCCTGTACCGTGCCGTTGAAAGAGGCGAACGGACCGTCGGAGACGCGAACCTGCTCGCCGATCTCGAACGAGATGGAGGCCTTTGGACGCTCGACACCTTCCTGGACCTGACCGAGAATGCGATCAGCCTCGCTGTCGGGGATCGGAACCGGCTTGTTGTCGGAACCGAGGAAGCCAGTGACCTTCGGCGTATTCTTGATCAGGTGATAGGCTTCGTCGGTCAGGTTAGCTCGAACCATGACGTAGCCCGGAAAGAACTTGCGCTCTGCATCGACCTTGCGGCCGCGGCGCACTTCAACCACCTTTTCGGTCGGCACGAGGATCTTCTCGAACAAGTGCGACAGACCCTTCTGACGCGCCTTGTTCTCGATGTCCTCGGCAACCTTCTTTTCAAAATTAGAATAAGCGTGGACGATGTACCAACGTGCCGCCATCTTCATCTCCACTCGATATTAATTGCCGGCCTGCAGCACGTAACCAAGAATCCAGCCAATAAGCTGGTCGGCAGCAAAGAAAAACATTGCCGCGAATACCACCATGACAAGCACCATGACGGTGGAGATCACCGTTTCACGACGCGAAGGCCACGTAACTTTCGCCGTCTCCGAGCGGACCTGCCGGAGAAACACGAGCGGATTCGATTTGGATGCCATTGACTGCCCACGCAATTACGGCGCGTAAAGCTGAACGAGTCAGCCCCACGCACCGCGTGTCTGTTGAACCCTTACATAACGACCGATTCCCTTTTTAACAAGAGATGAATCAGTCGCTCACGAATTTTGCCGCAGATGCAGCAAACCGACCCGAGAAGCAGCGAAACCTTCGCGCTGGTCAGATCGGCATCTATAAGGCCTAAACAACAGGATCTCCCCGGCGCGGCTAAAATTGCCCCCGAGAATTCTCTGCCGGCTTCGGCTGCGGTGCTTTAGCACGCCACCTTGCGGACATTCAAGTGCTTTCCCTCTGAAATAGAGCCTGGGTTGCAGATCGCCCACGTAAGCCCTCTACTCGACGATGCCTTCCATTCGTAGAACCGAATGATGCGCTGGCGTGAAAAGCAGAGATATTGTTCAATATGGTGCGCAACCAATTTTGCCCGCCTGCGTTGCGGCTTGATATCGGACTGCAAGAGCGAGGGACGACGATGAGCCAAGATCATGCCAACCCCAAGTCATCGACATTGGAGGAAGACGCCCGCGACCTCCATCGCGGCGAGACGAGCGCTCCGGCAAATGTCTCCATCGGCGTCATCATCGGGCGAACGTCGGAGTTCTTCGACTTCTTTGTCTACGGCATCGCCTCGGTTCTGGTATTTCCCCGCCTGATGTTCCCCTTCATCGACGGCGAGACGAACAGGATCCTCTGCTCGTTCGCCGTCTTTTCGCTCGCCTTCATCGCCCGCCCGTTCGGATCGCTCATCTTCATGTGGGTGGACAGGAACTATGGTCGCGGCACCAAGCTCACCATTGCTCTATTCCTGCTTGGCGGATCGACGGCAGCTGTTGCCTTCCTGCCAAGCTACGATGAGATCGGCATGCCGGTCATCGTCATGCTTGCGGCGTTCCGCATTATCCAGGGGATCGCACTCGGCGGAGCATGGGACGGCCTGGCTTCGCTCTCCGCATTGAACGCACCGGCAGACCAGCGGGGATGGTACGCTATGATCCCGCAACTCGGCGCGCCCATCGGCTTTGCTCTTGCCGCCGTCCTCTTCGCCTATTTCGTCGGTAACCTGTCTGACGATGACTTCCTGTCATGGGGATGGCGCTATCCGCTGTTTGTCGCCTTCGCCATCAACGTCGTCGCCTTGTTTGCGCGTCTTCGCATAGTTGCGACGCCGGCCTTCGAGCAGGCGCTGCTGGAACGCGAATTGCAGCCGCGTCTGGTTCTGGAGACGATCCGCACGCAAGGACGCGAGATCCTGATCGGATCTTTCGTGCCACTCGCGGCTTTTGCGACCATCTACCTCGTCACCATCTTTCCGCTGAGCTGGAGCGTGGCCACCGACAGGCGCGGTGCTGCCGATATGCTGCTCTGGCAGGTCGGCGCATCGGTGTTTGCCGTCGTCGGCATCATTCTCTCCGGCTTGCTGGCCGACCGGATCGGCCGGCCGCGCGAGCTGCTGCTGGGAGCGCTGCTAATCGCGATATTTGCCTTTGCAGCACCCTTCCTGCTGACACTCGGGCAGGCCGGCCAGAATGTCTTCCTGCTCATCGGTTTCTTCGTGCTTGGCATTTCCTTCGGCCAATCGTCTGGCGCCGTTGCGACCCGATTTGCACCGCAGTTTCGCTACACGGCCTCGGCATTCACCTCCGATATAGCCTGGCTCCTGGGCGCTGCATTTGCGCCCCTGATCGTGCTCGCGCTGGCGACCCATGTCGGCATATGGGCAATCGGCGCCTACCTGCTGTCGGGTGCCGTCTGCACCGCGTTGGCGCTGTCACTGACCGGTGATCGCAAGAATGTCGAGACGGTTCCTCGCTGAGGGCGCATCCCGCACGGGGCATGCGTGTTGTATCGGCAGGACGCGGAACAGATCTGAAGACCGACCGTTATGGGCACGTCGATTCATGAGGAATAAATAGACATGGCCGGTCGCACCTTGATGCAGTTCTTTCACTGGTATTATCCGGATGGAGGCCGGCTCTGGAACGAGGTGGCTGAAAAGGCCGAAAGTCTTGCCAATATCGGCATTACCGACGTCTGGTTGCCGCCAGCCTACAAGGGCTCCGCCGGCGGATATTCCGTCGGGTACGATACCTACGATCTGTTCGATCTCGGAGAGTTCGAGCAAAAAGGCACCGTCGCCACAAAATACGGTGACCGGGCAGCCCTCGAACATGCAGCTGCCAGCCTGAAAGCCAAAGGTGTCGGCGTCATTCTCGACGTCGTCCTGAACCACAAGATGGGCGCCGACGAAAAGGAAAGCGTCAAGGTACGCCGCGTCAATGCGGAAGACAGGACGCAGATCGACGACGAGGCATTCCAGGCTCTGGCCTACACGCGGTTCACCTTCCCCGGCCGCAATGGAGAGCACTCCAAGTTCATCTGGGATATGAAGTGCTTCAGCGGCGTCGATGTCATCGAGGAGCCCGACGAAAAAGGCATCTTCCGGCTCGTCAACGACTATGGCGACGGCGAATGGAACGATCAGGTCGACGAAGAAAATGGCAACTTCGACTACCTGATGGGTGCCAATGTCGAATTTCGCAACAACGCCGTCTACGAGGAGCTGAAATACTGGGGCCGCTGGGTCTCCGAGCAGCTACCGCTCGACGGGTTCCGCCTGGATGCGGCGAAGCACATTCCGGCCTGGTTCTTCCGGGACTGGGTCGGGCACATGAGGGAGACGGCCGGCCGCGACCTCTTCGTCGTCGCCGAATACTGGCACCCGGACATGGAAGTCCTGAAGAGCTATCTCGAGCTAGTCGATCACCAACTGCAGGTGTTCGACGTGGCACTCCACCACCGCTTCCACGAAGCGTCGAAGCAGGGCGGCGATTTCGACATGCGAACGATCTTCGATGGATCGCTGGTGTCGGCCCTTCCCCAGCACGCCGTCACTCTTGTCGACAACCACGATACACAGCCGCTGCAATCACTCGAGGCGGCCGTCGAGCCGTGGTTCAAGCCGCTCGCCTACGCGCTCATCCTGCTTCGTGAGCAGGGAACACCATGCGTCTTCTATCCGGATCTCTACGGCGCGAGCTACACGGATGACAAGGACGGCGATGAGCGGTCTGTCGACATGCCGGCGATCGAATGCCTGCCGCGACTGGTGGAAGCCAGGAAGCGCTTTGCCAACGGTGGCCAGACCGACCTGTTCGACGATCCCAACTGCATCGGCTTTGTGCGCCACGGTACCGCCGATGCGCCGGGCTGCGTGGTGGTCCTCTCGAATGGCGAGGCCGGCGAAAAGACTGTGGAGCTCGGCACCGGTCATGCCGGCGGCGTGTTCGTGGATTTCCTTGGCCACCGAGACGACAGGATAGAAGTCGGCGAGGACGGAAAGGGCCAGTTTCCGACGCACGGCGGAAACGTCAGTGTCTGGGTCCGGGAGGACAGGCTTTAGAGCAGCGACGGCAGGACGCGAACTGCGTGTAAAGGCGTGCGCAATGAAATGTTCTGACCGCTCCTCTCAGGGATACAACCGAGATGCCCGTTGCCGCACTAGAGATTGCGGCGACGGCGCAGCTGGCAGGCGGAACAATCCGACGTCGCCGGCATTCTTCACTACGATCAATATTGGGAGATGAATGATGAACCTTGGCCCCATGAAAGCACTCCTCGGTGTCCTCGCTGTCGCAGGATATCAGCATCGTGACCAGATTGCGGAGGTGCTGCGCAACCTCACCAAGAGCGGACAGGCTCCCTCGCCCCAGCAGCCCGGCACGCAACAAAGCGAGGATCAGGCCGGCGGGCTCGGTGGCTTGCTCGGCAGTCTGACGCAAGGCGGCCTTGGAGGCTTGCTCGGCGGTGGATCTGCGGGCGGCATCCTCAGCGGTGGGCTTGGCGGATTGCTGGAGCAATTCCAGCAGAACGGTCACGGCGATGCTGCAAACTCATGGGTATCGCCCGGCGATAACGCGCCGATCGATAACCAGCAGCTGTCGCAGGCGCTCGGACCGGATGTCATCAAGGAACTGACTGAAAAGACGGGATTGAGCGAGCAGGAACTGCTGAGCCGCCTGTCACAGGATCTCCCCAAGGCTGTCAATGACCTGACGCCAGACGGCAAGGTACCAGACGAAAAGAGCTTTGCTCAGCTCCTGCAATAAGTGCGGGAGTTTTTACAATCCAGGAGGAATATCATGCCGAACGATCCTATCTCGCCAGCCGTCGCGTCCCTGCTCAAGGAGCAGAATGTCCAGCGCGTGCTCGGCAAGGATTCTCTCGAACAGGGACTTGAAGACACGTTTCCGGCGTCCGACCCGGTCTCGCAGTCCATCAGCGGGATCCCTCAGGGACGGGCGGATTCGCGCGAGGCCGAAAGGGTCCGCGACTGGAAGGACGAACCAAGCAGCGTTGCAACCGGTTTCAGCTTCAACCGTATCCTTGACGATGTGAAGACCACAGTCACTGACAATCCATTGACGGCGGTCTCGATCGTCGCGGCATTGGCGTTTATCTGGGGCGCCACCCGCTAGTCGGAGCCACCGACCGACTACAATCAGTCAGCCTTATCGGCGCCGGTATCTGTCAATTCAGATATCGGCGTTTGCTTGTGATCACACCGATTTTCAGAGCGGTAGAACAGATTTCAATGAAATGCTGAGTGAAGCTTTTGTCAGCGATTGAGTGTTGCAGCTGACGGGATCGCGGCAACTATCGTCACAGCGAAACTGCCGCGCTCGCAACGCATTCCGTCTCACGCAAAAAGGCTGCGACGGTTTCGCAGCCTCTAGATAACGTTGACGGCAGATTGCTATACTGGGGAGCTCAGGCTTTCGCAGAGCGCTTCTGAAGCCTTGCTGCGGTCGCGGCAATCATATCGCGGCGATCCTTGGCGAGACGGGCTTCGCGCAAGCGCGCGGTCTTGGATTCGCGGTCGGCGACCATGGCGTCGAGTTCTTCAGCGGCTTGGCCGCGCGCATAGAAATGGGTCTGCGTCCCTGCGAACGCGATTTCGGCTTCTTCGCGGGATTTCGATGTTTCATTTGCCATGACGGGGTCCTATCGCAATATTAGAAAAACGTGAAAAAGGCCGGGAAAACCCGGCCTTAAAGAGATTTCTTTCGTCGCAGTGCCAGTACATCCGTGGTCAAGGCGAAGAAGAAAGCTTTAAATTATGCAGCCTGGAGGTTGCAAGCAGACATCTTGCCCGACTTGTTGTCGCGCTCGAGGTCGTAGCTGACCTTCTGGCCTTCAACGATTTCGCGCATACCAGCACGCTCTACAGCGGAGATATGGACGAAAGCATCGTCGCCGCCGTTGTCAGGCTGGATGAAGCCGAAGCCCTTAGTGGAATTGAACCATTTTACTGTGCCTGTGGTCATGATGATGAACCCTTTTCAAAGCATTTTTAGAATACCGCAATGCCAGAAGCACTGCAGGCGGTGATAACGATGTATTTTGAAAGGGAAGTTCGTCAGGCGCGGTGCTAATCGCGCGGCAACCAAAGTTCAGCAAGCAAAAGATCGATGAAGTCTAGATAGGCGTAACCACCGGGGATGTCAACGTCAAAGAGTAATAATTAACGTTTTATGTCTGCATGGGCGACCACTGTAGGTGAAAGCCCCTAGCCCGAGGCGCGCCCGCACTACGATTTCAAACGGGATCGCAGTGCGGGAAATCGCTGCAATTAATTTTAGCGCTTGGCGTTCCTTGCCTTGATCTGGGAGATGATCAGTGGTGCTGCAATCGAGAGAATGCCGCCGAGGGGAAGCATGCGCAAAATCCTGGTGCCGACAAATGTGGCGACCGAGGCGCCAGCCAGCTTTGCCCAAGGGTAGGAACCGAGCTGAGCATGCGCGCTGGCATCCGCCCATTCCGCTCCCGACTTGACCACGGATACCGCTTGCTGCCGCGTGCGGGCCACCCTCGCCTTTATGCCGGCCACCGTCTCCTGCAGATCGGCAACCTCGTCCCTGAGCGCCTGCAGGCGAGCCTGGCGGTCGATGCGGGGAGCATCGAGCAGCGCTGGGCCGCCATCCATCGCCCGGGCTTCCATCTCGGCCAAATGCGACTCCAGCTTGTCTTTGGCGCCGGCGGTTTTGGTAATCGGATCCATGGTCGTTGCCTTTCGGTTTAATCTAAAGCCTAACAACGCAATTCCCGCGAAAAAGATGCATGCGCCCGAAGAAAGCTTGTCCAGCCCATTTGCGGCGGTTCCGCTCCTTGAATCATCACCGTCTCCGTACGTCAAAACAGCCTTCCCTGCCCTATTGGAGGAACAATAGGCAGAGGACCTGTCCCTTCCCTGCGGCGCAATTCGGTTTCGGCGCTGAAGCGGATATCGACATCGCGGTCTTTGGCAAATTCCCGCAGCGCTTCCGGGCTCAGACGGTCCCAGCCCTTGCCGCGGTCGGGTCCTGAGCGAACCCGAGGCAAAAGCCCTGGCTCCACGCTCCAGGCAAGAAGCTGCTCAAGCGGGGCTGCGTTCAACAGGTCGCGCAAATGGTGAGCGGTAACATAGGCATCGGGTGTCGCCCGATGGGCTGGCAGGCCGAGCTCGCGGACAAGGCCCTCCGACATCCTCTGGTAGCGCAGCATCTGGTTCGAGAAGCTCGCGAGGTGGGGCCAGACGCGGAGAGCGCATTTCCAGGTGCATATCCATGCTGCGCCGCCGCTATGGCGCGGTGTGCAGTAGCGCTGCTCGAAAGACGCACGGTGGGCCGCCAAGGCCAGCACGCCGCCCTCCGGCCTCAGCACACGCCCGGCGACATCCCTCCACAATGGCGCGTCCGAGACGTCCTCGTCGATGATATGATGGATTGCCATCGTCGCGGCTGAGATCGGGCGGCCGGGATTGACCATCAGGCCGCCGCGCTCTTCTCCAACATGCCAGAGACCATCCGCCCCGAGCCTTACATCCTGCCAGCCGATCTCGCAGACATCATTGGGGCCGTTGCCGCCGGTTTCGAGATCTATGACCCGAATACGGGAACCGGCAGTTGGCAAGGCATAGTCCGTTTTCAATCCAATTTTCCTGACGGTTATGAGTTGATGACACGGATGCGCCACAGCGGCGGTCTTGGCTCCAAGATGAGAATACAGCCTCACCCCCTACGCATCGATGGAAATGCAGATTGGGCGTGGACCGTCGCGGTCAATGCCTGACGCGGATACTGACGAGCAGATGTGGATCGATCGAATAGCGATCAAGATGCCCACGGAATATTTGCGCCGCCGGATGCTGGCGGCAGTGTCGAGATCGAGATGTCAGGGTAATGTGCCGATGCTGGTCCGGAATTTGCCAGACACTATTAAGGGTCGATATGATTTTGGAAAATATGGCAGGGGCAGCAGGGCTCGAACCTACGACCTGCGGTTTTGGAGACCGCCGCTCTACCAACTGAGCTATACCCCTAGAGGCTTTTTCCGGGCACTGCCAGCATATCGCCGGATGCCCTTCGGAAGCATGGCGCTCCCTTTACGGCGCGCGGCATAAATTGGCAAGTCCGATTTTGGATTTTTCCGTCACCACGACGCCTTGCCGTGGGACGTCAAGGAGCGACGCCAGCTACGCCTCCTGTGGAAGCGAGAAACTTGCCGGATATTTTTCAGACGCGCGGTACGAGATGCAAGCGATAGCAGCCGCATACAGAGCTGAGTGCGATCAGGATTGAGCCCCCTGCTTCGTGGCAGGACAAGTCGGCGGCGCATGCGATTCGCATTCGCGCTGTTGAGCGGCATGATGAGCTTCGCGCCTTCGCTCCAATGTCGCCCTTGACAGCGGCCGGACTACCTCGCCAATAACCTCTAATGATTTATCTCGTCAGACACGGCCAGACCGAATTCAATGCTGCAGGCCGCTGGCAGGCCAGGTCGATTCCGGCCTCACCGCGCCGGCAGACAGCAGGCCGAGCGTGTCGGCGCGACGCTTCGGGGTCTTATCGATCCCGACAGCACGGCCATCTTCTCAAGCCCGCTCGGGCGCGCCGCAGACACGGCCGCCATCATCGCAGGCGCCGCCGGCTTTGGTGACGAGATCGTATTCGATCCGCGCCTGATGGAAATCGGCATGGGCTGCTGGGACGGACTGACAACATACGAAATCGAGATGGAATGGCCAGGTGCCCTCGACGGGCTCAGCCGTTTCGAATGGTTCTTCCACTCGCCCGACGGAGAGCGCTTCGCGGGCTTTGCGGAACGCCTGCTGGAGGCGCTTGCGGAAGTCAAACGCCACCCGGCCGCGAACAAGATCATCGTCTCGCACGGCGTCGCCGGACGCGTCATCCGGGGAATCTACGCTGACCTGGAGCAGGCGGATGCGCTGGGCCTGGATGTGCCCCAGGACGCGATATTCGCGCTGGACGGCGGCATCGTCACCCGGATCGACTGCCAGTAACCGTCTCTGGCTTCCTCATGAACGTCCAGCAAACTCCAGACGTGAAAAGGCCCCGCTGTCGCCAGCGAGGCCTTGTTCAATTCGATAGACCGGTCGTTATTACTCGACGATCGAGGCTACGATGCCGGCGCCGACGGTACGGCCGCCTTCGCGGATAGCGAAGCGCAGCTTTTCTTCCATGGCGATCGGCACGATCAGTTCGACAGCAACGGTGACGTTGTCGCCAGGCATGACCATTTCCGTGCCTTCCGGCAGGGAGACGATGCCGGTCACGTCCGTCGTGCGGAAGTAGAACTGCGGACGATAGTTGGTGAAGAACGGAGTATGACGACCGCCTTCTTCCTTCGTCAGGATGTAGGCTTCAGCCATGAACTTCTTGTGTGGCTTGACCGAACCTGGCTTGCAGAGAATCTGGCCACGCTCGACGCCGTCACGGGTGACGCCGCGGATCAGCGCGCCGATGTTGTCGCCAGCCTGGCCCTGATCGAGCAGCTTGCGGAACATTTCAACGCCGGTAACCGTCGTCTTGGTCGTTGCACGGATGCCAACGATTTCGACTTCTTCGCCGACCTTGACGATGCCGCGCTCGACGCGACCGGTAACAACCGTACCACGGCCGGAGATCGAGAACACGTCTTCGATCGGCAGCAGGAACGGCAGGTTGATCGGACGCTCAGGCGTCGGGATGTAGGAGTCGACGGCTTCCATCAGCGCGCGGATGGCGTCTTCGCCGATCTTCTTGTCCGAATCTTCGAGAGCGGCCAGAGCCGAACCCTTGATGATCGGGATATCGTCGCCCGGGAAGTCATAGGACGACAGAAGTTCGCGCACTTCGAGCTCAACGAGTTCGAGCAGCTCTTCGTCGTCGACCTGGTCGACCTTGTTCAGGAACACGACGATGGCGGGAACGCCAACCTGACGGGCAAGCAGGATGTGCTCGCGGGTCTGGGGCATCGGGCCGTCGGCAGCCGAGCAAACCAGGATCGCGCCGTCCATCTGGGCAGCACCGGTGATCATGTTCTTGACGTAGTCGGCGTGGCCGGGGCAGTCGACGTGTGCATAGTGACGGGCAGGCGTTTCGTATTCGACGTGAGCCGTCGAGATCGTGATGCCGCGGGCCTTTTCTTCCGGGGCAGCGTCGATCTGGTCGTAACGCTTGTATTCGCCGAAATACTTGGTGATCGCTGCCGTCAGAGACGTCTTGCCGTGGTCAACGTGGCCAATCGTGCCGATGTTAACGTGCGGCTTGTTGCGCTCAAACTTACTCTTTGCCATTTGAATGCTTCCTGATGAACGTAGGATTGGTGACCCCGGCGAACCGGTTTAGTGCCGCCGTTTAAGGCTTTCGATGCGGGAGCGCAAGACTTAATTGCACAGCCGGATTTTCGCCCGCGACCGGCGATTGTCGCGCGCCGCCAGCTACACAGCAGTGCGTTTGACGGAATGCAGCGGATGTTCCGGACAGGGCGATAAGCGCTTGTCGGTTCAACTCGTTAGATGGGAATTGTGATTTAGATTTCCAAGGCCCTGGAGCGGGTAGCGGGAATCGAACCCGCATATTCAGCTTGGAAGGCTGCTGCTCTACCACTGAGCTATACCCGCGGGTGCAAGATCCAATGACGGAATGGTGGAGGGAGTTGGATTTGAACCAACGTAGGCTGAGCCAACGGATTTACAGTCCGTCCCCTTTAACCACTCGGGCATCCCTCCAGATTCCATCCGGATCTTGGCGACCAAGTCTGTCAGACCCGACGTTGCCGCCGTGACTGCGCCGCGTATATGACCGCCCGGCTCCGGTCTGTCAACACGAGGAATGTGCAAAAATGACGAAATTATTTCCTCTCCAACGGAAAGGCCCGCGATCAAAGCAAGACATGAAAGAAGGACTATGCGCTTATCGCAGCGCTGGGTATAAAGCCGCATGAGCAAAGATAAAGCCCCCGGCCCTACCGGCCCAGAAACCACGTCCGGCGATCATTCGCAAAAGGATACCCATTACGCCACGCTGCGCCGCGCCCATCGCGATGCCAAGCGTGAACGCGGTGAAATTCCAACGCCCCAGCCGCAGAAGCGCAAACGCGCCGGCGGCGACGACTGGAAGCCTGCGCCGATCGCCCCCGATCTCGTCCAGCTCTACGGGCTGCACACCGTGCGCGCTGCACTCGACAATCCCGAACGCAAGTTGCTGAAGCTTTCGGTTACCCAGAACGCGCTGGTGCGCCTCGATATCGGCCCCGTCGACCAGTTGCCCTACCCCGTCGAGATGATCACGCCGCAGGACCTCGACAAGATCCTCGGCCCGGATGCCATCCATCAGGGCGTCATGCTGGAAACCCGGCCGCTGCCTGTGCGTAAGCTCTCGGCGCTGACAGACAGTCCGCTGCTGCTGGTGCTGGATCAGGTCACCGATCCGCACAATGTCGGCGCCGTCATGCGCTCCGCCGTTGCCTTCGCCGCCGGTGCCGTCATCACCACAATGCGCCACAGCCCGACCGAATCGGGCGTCCTTGCCAAATCCGCATCCGGTGCGCTCGAGCTTATTCCCTATATCCAGGTGACGAACCTTTCCGACACGCTTGGCGAACTGCACAAACTCGGCTTCACGACGATAGGCCTTGATTCGGACGGGCCGGCACCGCTCGAGGGCACGTTCTCCGGCGACAAGGTTGCGCTGGTGTTGGGCGCCGAGGGTAAGGGCCTGCGGCAGAAGACGCGCGAGACAGTCAATGTGCTCGCACGCCTCGACATGCCGGGCGCCATCAAGTCGCTCAACGTCTCCAATGCCGCCGCCATCGCGCTCTATGCGGCGCGGTCCTACCTGAAACCCTGATCGGCAGGCCCGACGGTCTGCAGCCGATGGAGAATGCCGTGCGCCCTATCCTTGCCCTGGCGGTCTGTGCCGCTTCACTGCTGACATTTGCCAGCGCAGTCGAGGCTGCGGATGCCGACCAGTTGAAGGCCCAGGCCGGCAACTGGCTGGCAGCGCCGCAGAACGGCAGCAAGGGATGCCTGCTGACATTCGCTACCACGCCTGCTGCCGGCGGCTACGCGCTTGCCGGCGCCGAAGCCTGCGCAACGGCGGCACCGGCACTTTCCAAGGCGACGGCATGGACGCTTTCCGAGGACGGCACGCTGTCGATCGTCGATGCCGCCCACAAGACGCTGGTCAACTTCATCCAGGACGAGGGATCACCCTGGGAAACCGAGGACGGCGAACCGATGTGGCTGCTGCCCGCGCTGGGTACCATCGATCATGTCCCGACAATCGAAAGCATCGCCGGCAACTGGGCTATCCAGAAACCGGAGGGAACACAGCCTATCTGCGCGCTCAAGCTGACGGGCGACAAGGACGGCGACGGCACAACCAAGGTGTCACCGAACGGTGACTGCGCTGCAGAGTTCAAGGATATGAAGCTGACGCTCTGGGCGCTGGAGGGCTTCGGCCTGGTACTGATGAGCGACGACGGCACGTCGATCTCCTTCGACATGAAGGCGGACGGGAGTTTCGACAAATCGCTTGAGGATGGTGGCAAGCCGCTGAAACTCGTACGCCAGCCCTGACCGCTGGGATACTCGCTGAGGCGAGGTGAAAACGGTCGCATCGCTGCGACCGGCCATTAAAGTAATGCGACGCTTAGGCCTTCTTCAAAAACTCGGTGCGCAACACCAGCCGTTTGATCTTTGCATGGAGGTATTAGATCTCGTCCGGTTCGCTCGTCAGCTGGATGCCCTCCATGTTTGAGATTGTTGATCACCGTGACATTGTCATCCTCGACAAGACTGGCTCCGCTGTAATCCACCGCGTCCATGTTCGCTATCCCCTGTGAATAGTGCGGGGGATTGGGGACAGATGCGAAAACATCAATGGCGGCAATGATTTTGACTTTACAGGCGCTGAGAATCTGCTATTTGCCCCTCTGCCGCCCTTGTAGCTCAGTTGGTAGAGCACCTGATTTGTAATCAGGGGGTCACGAGTTCGAACCTTGTCGGGGGCACCACTTTTTCTTGATATGTTCCGTAGATCCGACTTCTCCGCGTGCGACAGCATGTGGTCGGGTCTTGGGGTTGCCCAGCCCTTACGCCTGCCCCATCAGCCAGTTCTTCAGATAGATGATGCCGAAAACGGCGCAGATGAAGACAGTGATGACGATCTTCCGCTGCCAGCGGGACAGTCTGCGTGGCGCTTTTTCCGGGCGCTTCGGTTTGAATTTTACCACTTTGTCGTCCATTCCGGTACGGCCCTCCTAAGTTTGGGGGTGGATACCTATCGCGCCGGACGCGGGCGGACAACCGCGATCTTGGCACGATCTTGGCGCGATCGGCGCGATCTTGAGTGTGTCCATTGACTCGGGCTTTCCCGCATGTGAACATAAAGAGAACATTGCGGAGTACCATGTTGATGATTCGATTTGCCCCCCAGACAGCCGCCCCTTCCCCAGACCGTCAGGCGCGTGCGCTGAAGCCAGCCCTTGCCGCCGACGAAGCCGGAAACGGCGCTTTCGTGCCAACCGACGACGCAATGCTCATTCCTGACCTGGAAGATGCTGGCGGCGACACATCTGCGAAGTCGACAAAATCGCGTTTGGGGCGCAAGCAGAAGACAAAGTCGGCAGTGGCGGAAGCTGCCGTTCAGCTCGACCTGAACGCCTGACGGCCAGCAGGAATAACAATCGGCCACGGATCCCTCCTCAAAGGCGCTGCTGCGCGGAACAAGCGCGCGCTTGACGGGTTGTCAGGCAAATATTTGGGGGAACGATCGTCATGTCCAAGCCGGTAGATAACGACAACGATGCCGCTGCCGTGCCCGAAACGGCGTACCAGGGCCGGGAGCGGGCAATGTCTGGACGTGGAAAAAGCCTGTCATTCTGGGGTCTGGCGGTGGCAGTGGTCTTCGTTGTCGGTCTGGCTGCCTTCGCGATGACCCGGGAGGTTTCCCACACCAACCCCGCGCCCAACGGCGGTGCCGGCACCAGCGGTGCGGTGTCACAACCTGCACAAGCGCAGAGCAGCCAGTGAGGTTCGGGGTCTGGCCTAAGACCTTCGATCATAGTTGACGACCGTTCGTGTTTGATCAGTTCCGGCTCATCCCCAAGGCGTTGGGTGCACCTTCGGCGTTCGAAAAAACTTGCGGTTCAATTGGCTGAGCCAGGCACGTTATCTCAATTAAATGCATCGATGACCCGAATTCCAGACTCAATCTCGACACCGATGGACGGTACGATTCAGTTCATATTAACCAGGAGCGCGACTATGGGCGAAGATATGACGATCCATGAAGCAGCGGCAGATCCTTTGATCGGTCAGGTCCTAAAGGCCGATGGTGTGCCACCGGGAGCGTTTGCGCAGCTTCTGCAGAGTGCTGCCAGGCTGCGCGCGGCCGAGCTCGAACGTGCGGTTTCGACAAACGACAATGCAGCGTCTGCCGATGCCGCAGTCGATCAGCCGGAAAAGCTCCCGGATTGACACCCACGACTGTGCGCTCCGGTAATGGCTTTTTTCCATTGCCTGCCGCCTGCCGAACTGGCAGCACTATCGGGTGCAACAGCGAGGTAGGAAATGACCGACGAACCGCCGAAAAAGAAGTCCCTGGCCGGCCTTGGCCAGATGATGGAAAAGGCAGCCGCCAAGGAGAAGGCCGCTGCCAGGAAGGTTGAGAAGATCGCCAGCGATGCCGGCGCGACGCGCGGCTACGAAATAGCCTTCCGGAAAAAGTCTTCTAGCTGAGGCATTCGTTCGCCTTGAACGCCTTTTTCATGAAGCGCGTCAACCCTGCGCCCCTAGCCCCGCCGGGCGATCACCGATTTTGCCAGCACGTCCAGCACCGAGACAGTAGTTTCCCAGTCTATGCAGCCGTCGGTGATGCTCTGGCCATAGGTCAGCTTGCCTCCAGGCACCAGTTCCTGGCGTCCGCCGACGAGATTGCTTTCCAGCATCGTGCCGATGATCCGCCGGTCGTCGGCTGCAACCTGGCTGGCGATGGCGTCGATGACGTGAGGCTGGTTGTCGGGGTTCTTGCCGCTGTTGGCGTGGCTGGCATCAATCATGATGCGCGGCGGCAGGCCGGCCTTCAGCGATTCGGCTGCGGCTGCGGCAACGCTTTCGGCGTCGAAATTCGGCGCCTTGCCGCCGCGCAGGATAAGGTGGCAATCCTCGTTGCCGGATGTCGAGGCGATGGCGGCGCGGCCATCCTTGGTGACGGCCGGAAAATGGTGCGGCTGCGAGGCGGCGGTCACCGCGTCCAGCGCAATCCTGATGTCGCCGGTGGTGCCGTTCTTGAAGCCGATCGGGCAGGACATGCCGGAGGCGAGCTCGCGGTGCACCTGGCTCTCCGTGGTGCGCGCGCCAATAGCACCCCAGCTGACGAGGTCGGCGATATATTGCGGCGTGATGGTATCGAGAAGCTCGCAGCCGGCGGGCAGGCCGAGGTCGTTGATATCCACCAGCAGCTGGCGGGCAAGCCGCAGGCCCTCCTCGATCTTGAAGCTACCGTCGAGACGGGGATCGTTGATCAAGCCCTTCCAGCCTACCGTGGTGCGCGGCTTTTCGAAATAGACGCGCATGACGATTTCGAGTTCGCCCTGATGCCGCTTGCGCTCCTCGACCAGGCGCCGTGCATAATCAAGCGCGGCAACGGGATCGTGGATCGAACACGGGCCGACGACCACCACCAGCCGGTCGTCCTCGCCGGTGAGGATACGGTGCACGGCGGCGCGGGCAGCCGAGACCGTCTCGGCCGCATGAGGCGAACATGGCACGTCCGCAACGACACGGGACGGCGGGCTCAGGGGGGTGATCTCGAGAATGCGCAGATCGTCAGTGGTCGGCACGGGGGAACTCCTCACAATTGATGGCAGACTGATAGTCAATAAGGACGGCAAACGGAAGCCGCCGCCCATGCGTTTCAGCGCGTTCAGGCGCGGTTGCCGCAGATAGGTTCTCGATGGCCAAGCTATCCGTGGCTACGGCGCCGGTCCCGCTAGAGCGTCCGGATTGCCCGCAGAGCCGAAATCGAGCAGGACGCGGCCGTTCGTAATGTCGGCGACGAGGGCTGCGGCCCGATCTGCCTGACCTTCCGGAATACTGAGGGAAAGCACTGCACCGTCTTCAGTAAACATTTCGGCGACGACGGAGAGGCCGGCGATTGATAGAAGCCGCGCCTTGGCCAGAGCCAGATCGGAAAATCCGATAGATGCGGTTGCAGCCACCATTGGCACCATCTCGACCCGATCGGCGGCCCTGAGGCAGGCTGCGGCCGTGCCGCCATAGGCGCGCATCAGCCCGCCTGTTCCGAGCAGCACGCCGCCGAACCAGCGGGAGACGACGACCAGCACACGGTCGAACGACTGGCCGTCTATCGCCTGCAGGATGGGCTTGCCGGCGGTGCCGCCCGGCTCGCCATCGTCATTGAAGCGATAGGTCTGGCCGATGCGCCAGGCCCAGCAATTGTGGTTCGCGCCGGCATCGGCAAGAGCAGACAGCTGTGCCCTCGCCTCGTCCTCATCGGCTATCGCGGCGGAGAGCGCGCGAAACCGGCTCTTCTTGATGGATTGCTCGTACGAACTCGGCTGCCTGAGGGAAAACATCGGCACTTTGGTCTCTGAAAGGACAATTGCCCGTTCGTCTGTAACGGCTTGGCTGCGACATGGCGAGCCTGTTCCAGCAGCCTCGCCGGAAGATTGTATCCGGAGCCGTGCCCGCTATTCGACTATGCCGCGATATCGCCGGTGGGCGAATACGGCTTGTCGCACAGGGGTGTTATCCTTTACGTAGACGGAGATTGTCGAAGGATATTGCATGCCGCGCTCATTTCAGTCCCTCTGCTTTCTGGCCTCGACTTCACCGGAGGCGCTGGCGGCGCGCGAAGAATTGATCGCCATCTATGGCCAGGCGCCCCAGGAGGACGCCGATGTCATGGTAGCGCTCGGCGGCGATGGCTTCATGCTGCAGATGCTGCACAACACAATGAACTCCGGCAAACGCGTCTACGGAATGAACCGCGGCTCCGTCGGCTTTCTGATGAACGACTACCGTGTCGAGAACCTCGACGAACGCATCGATGCAGCGGTTGAGAATGCTTTCCATCCGCTGGAGATGCGTACAGTCAATGCCGACGGCAGCGAATCGGTGGCGCTCGCTATCAACGAGGTCTCGCTGTTCCGTCAGTCCTATCAGGCGGCCAAGCTGCGCGTCGAGATCGACGGCCATGTGCGGCTGGAAGAACTGATCTGCGACGGCCTGATGGTCACCACACCGGCCGGCTCCACCGCCTACAACCTCTCCGCCCACGGCCCGATCCTGCCGCTGGAAGCGCCGTTGCTCGCCATCACGCCGGTCAGCGCCTTCCGTCCGCGTCGCTGGCGCGGGGCGCTGCTGCCCAACAAGGTGACGGTGGACATTACCGTCCTCGAGCCGGTCAAGCGCCCCGTCAATGCGGTGGCCGACAACACGGAGGTCAAATCGGTGTTGAGCGTCCGCATCGCCCAGACCCAGGACACCACCGCCCGCATCCTTTCCGACCCCGACCGCTCGTGGTCCGACCGTATCCTCGCCGAGCAATTTTCCGATTAACCGGCCCACTCCCCTGACGACATCTGATGGCAGCTAACTCTTGAGAAACGCACTCCACGCCCCACTGTTGGCCGCACTGCTGGCAAGCGTCGTTTCGACTTCCGAGGCGCGGGCCGACGACGGCGTACTGCCAGCCAGCATCATTGCCTCGACGACGACAGGCTTTTGGCAGGATACCAGCACGGTGCAGCCGGCACCAGCCGCGACTTTGCCAAGCACCGATGCGTCCACCGCAATCACGCCACCATCGCGCCACGGGTTTTACAAGCTCTATGCCGTGCGCCAGGCAGATCGCACATCGAAGGTCTACCTGCAGCAGGTCGCCACGACCGACGATGGGCCGCAGATCGTCTCCACGACGGAACTGCCGGAAATTACCGCGCTGAAGGCCATCGTTACGGATATCCGGCCCGAAAACTCCGGGGGCATCATCCGCGAACCCGGCCTGTTTGCCACGCTCTATATCAAGGCTGATGCCGATGCCTACGCGGATGTCTGGAATGTCATGCTCGACGAACTCGGGGAAATCGTCGTCGAGAAGGCGCCGGAGTAAGCGCTGGCCATAAAAGAAGACCCCCTCGAGGCAGGCAGCCGCGAGGGGGTCTTTGTTTGGCAGAAGCGGCAGCGACGATCAGTCAATATCGTCCACTGCGGCATCTGCTGCGCCGCTGATGCGGTGCGCCAGAGCGGCTTCCATGAACGGACTGATCTCGCCGTCGAGCACGTCGTCCGGCGCGGTACTGACAACGCCGGTGCGCAGGTCTTTCACCTGCTGGTAGGGCTGCAGCACGTAGGAACGGATCTGGTGACCCCAGCCGATATCCGATTTCGATGCCGCTTCAGCATTGGCGGCATCCTCGCGCTTCTTCAACTCGGCTTCGTAAAGGCGTGCGCGCAACATTTCCCAGGCTGTCGCCCGGTTCTTGTGCTGCGAGCGCTCCTGCTGGCACTGCACCACGATGCCGGACGGGATGTGCGTGATGCGCACGGCGGAATCCGTCGTGTTGACGTGCTGACCGCCGGCACCGGACGAGCGGTAGGTGTCGATGCGGCAATCGCCTTCGTTGATGTCGATCTGGATCGAATCGTCGACGACGGGATAGACCCAGATCGACGAAAACGAGGTGTGCCGACGGGCGTTGCTGTCGTAGGGCGAAATGCGCACCAGGCGATGGACGCCCGACTCGGTCTTCAGCCAGCCATAGGCGTTGTGGCCCTTGATCAGCAGCGTCGCCGACTTGATGCCGGCTTCTTCACCGTCATGGACTTCCAGCAATTCGACCTTGAAGCGCTGACGTTCGGCCCAGCGGGTGTACATGCGCAGGAGCATGTTGGCCCAGTCCTGGCTTTCGGTACCTCCGGCGCCCGAATGGACTTCGAGGAAGGTGTCGTTGCTGTCGGCCTCGCCGGACAGCATCGCCTCGACCTGGCGGCGAGCCGCTTCGGTGCGCAGGACCTTCAGGCCTTCCTCGGCTTCCCTGACGATATCGGCATCGCCCTCTTCATCGCCGAGCGCAATCATCTCGATGTTGTCATCGACCTGACGTTCCAGCAGCCGGACGCCATTGATGCTGTCTTCGAGATTCTGACGCTCGCGCATCAGCTTTTGTGCCTCGGATGCATCGTTCCAGAGGTTTGGATCCTCTGCCTTGTTATTCAACCAGTCCAGTCGCCTTACGGCCTGATCCCAGTCAAAGATGCCTCCTCAGCAGGCTTATGGCCTGCTTGATTTCGTCGACAATATTCTCGATTTCGGCGCGCATGGTCTCGCTTCTCGGTTCGATTGATGTTGCCCGTGACATAGTTAGGCATGCCGCGGATGTAAAGCCCGCAGTCGGCGGTTACCGCACAAGGCTGGCAAGGCGCCTTGGAACAGCGGCGTACGAGACCGCCGGTTCAGACGGTGAAGGCCTCTCGAAACGCCACGAGTGCTTCCTCGGGATCGCCGGATGCATAGGCTTCCATGGCGACCGGCCCGGTATAGCCCATCGCCTTCAGCGCCCGCGCGACGCCCTTCCAGTTGACCTCGCCAGTTCCAGGCTCCAGACGTCCGGGAACATCGGCAACCTGTATTTCACCTATCCATGGAAGGCACTTGCGACAAAGTTCTATCAGGTTACCTTCACCGATCTGGGCGTGATACAGGTCGAGATTGAGTGTCAGGCGCGGATGGTCGACGCTGGCCACAAGCGCCAACGTATCCTCTGCCCGGCCGAAGGGCACCCCGGGGTGATCGACGAGCAGGTTGAGGTTTTCCAGGCTGAAGGTGACGTCTTCCTCCTCAGCCAATTCGACGACACGGCATAGCGTGGCGCGGGCCTTCAGCCACATGGCGCCGGTGACGACCTCGACAGGACGGATCGGCAGGCCACCCTCGCCCAGCCCCGTTCCATGCAGATTAAGACGCTGGACGCCCAGCCGCTTGCCGACCCTGGCCGCTACTCGCGCCGTCTTCAGCAGTTGGGCGGCACCTTCGTCATCGGTCAGGCGTCCCTCGAGGTAACCATTCATGATGGTAAAGGTGGCGCCCGTCGCCTCCAGCTTGCCAATATCGTGCTCCGGCCAGTTCCAGAGACCGACGCCAAAGCCGAGCTCCTTCAGCCGGCTCGCCCGCCACTCGATCGGCCGGTCGCGCCAGAGCATTTCGGCACAGGCGGCAAGCTGGAACGGAGACTTCATGACGACGACCTCGTGACGCGTGAACGGATTAGGTGCCGCACTAGAACCGATAGAGGCGATCTCCGCAACTCGGATTGTGCGTGCGATACAGAGGTTATGCTTGCGTCATCGGGACTTATGCGTTTCAGGCTCCAGGAGGCACCAACCCTCCAACACTGGGCGATGCCCGTTCCGCAGCGACTAGATCGACGAAGGCGCGCAAGGGAGCGGGCATGAAACGGCTGGAAAAATAGAGCCATGGCCCCTCGAACGGCATCCACCATTCAGGCAGCACCGGCACCAGAGCGCCGGACCTGAGGTAGGGATCGATGAAATTCTCGAATGTCGCAATAAAACCACGGCCACGGCAGGCCCAGTCGATCGCGGTTGCGGCAGCCTCGACCCCGACGATCAACCGACCCGGCGGATCGACGGTGACGGTTTCCTCGCCCTTCTGGAACTCCCACTCGACGAGCGCCCCGCTGGAAAACCTGAGGCGGATGCAGTCGTGATCGAGCAGATCGCGGGGATGCCGGGGATTGCCGCGTGCCTCGAGATAGTCAGGCGAGGCTGCTGCTGCGAGCCGTTGGATGCGCGGGCCAATCGGCACCGCGATCATATCCTGCGCCAGATGCTCACCATAGCGAATGCCGGCATCGCAGCCAGCTGCCGTCGCGTCAACGAGCCTGTCCTCCACCACCATCTCGACCCTCACATGCGGATTCAGATCGAGAAACCGGTCGATCAGCGGCGGCAGGATATCGACCATGACGGCGCCGGTGACATTCAGCCTGAGCAGCCCTCTCACTTGCCCATGCGTACTGGCTGCATCGTTGAGCGCTGCACGTGTCTCGCTCAAAAGCGGCGTGATCCGTGCGGCAAGCCCGCGCCCGGCCTCTGTCGGCATCACGCTTCGGGTTGTGCGGATCAGCAGAGGCACACCCAAGCGAGCCTCGAGCTGGGCGATCTTCTCACTGACGCTTGACGGCGACATCGCCAGCCGCTTTGCCGCAGCCCGGAAACCGCCGGTCTCGCAAACCGCGAGAAAGATGGAAAGATCGTCAAGGAATAGTTGTTCGCTACTGTTCGCCATGGCGATCAGCTTATCCGGATTAGGGCGGATTATCAAACACCACAGAACGAAACTATAAATTCGCCAAAGGCTTTCGAGCCGCAGTTCGATGCCGTTGCGGTGGCCGAAGCTGCTTCGGGACAGCGCAGTATTTAGAAATGCCGAACCAGGCGATAGGCCGGGCCTCGGTTATAGGAGAAACGAACCATGAGTGGAAAAACAGTTCTCATCACCGGCGCCAACAAGAGCATAGGCTTCGAGACGGCACGCCAACTCGGCCGTCTCGGCTACCGGATCTGGCTTGGCAGCAGGGACGCTGAGCGCGGCGGGATGGCTGTCCGGCAATTGCAGGCGGAGGGTCATGACGTCAGGCTGCTCTCCATCGACGTTACCAGCGACGAGAGCGTGGCTGCCGCTGTCGCCACGGTCTCTGCAGCCGATCGCAAGCTCGACGTGCTGATCAACAATGCCGGCATTTCGGGTGGCCCGCCGGTGCCTCCGAGCCAACAGCCCCTCGCTGCAATCCGCGACGTCTACGAGACCAATGTGTTCGGTGCGATCAGGGTGACGCAAGCCTTCATACCCTTGCTGACAGCGGCGGGAGGCGCCAACATCGTCATGGTCAGCAGCGGTCTTGGCTCGATCGGCTGGGTTTCCAATCCGGCCCATCCCTTTTATGCCGTCAATCCGATGGGCTACAACAGCTCGAAGTCGGCGCTCAACGCGGTCACCGTGGCCTTCGCTAAGGAACTTTTGGCCAGCGGCATCCATGTCAACGCAGTCGATCCCGGCTACACCGCGACGGATTTCAACGGGCACTCCGGCTATCGCACGGTGGAGCAGGCTGCGGCCGGGATCGTCTGGCTGGCAAGCCAGGATGCGACCGGCCCTAATGCCGGCTTCTATTTCGACGGGCAGACTGTGCCCTGGTAAAAGAGATCGGAGGCGCTTCGGACGACGGCGCCTACTTCCATTCCCAGACGCGAGCAGACCGGAACGGGCGGGAGACGGCGAGCGTCGGCGTATCCGCTACCGTCGTCGCATAGGCCATCGCCCCGTCGTCGGTGGAGAAACCGAGGAAGATCAGACGCATCGACATGGCTTTTTCCATGCCGGTACGGCGATAGGTGAAGGCGATGGCGCAGGTGGGGTGATCACCCTCGACAGTCGTGCCCTCGGCGCCATCGGCACCGGCAAATTCTCCGGTCAGAGCGAGGAATTGTCCGTGGCGAAAGAAGCCGCTGACTGCGTCGTTAGCGGTCTTTTGCGATATCTGTTTGCTTGCACCGGTCTTCGCCATCCGGGCGTAATAGATGCTGTCGGTCTGCCCCATTTTGCGGCGCGTCTCGTAGACGAACAACAGGCCCCTGTGAGCGAGATCGATATGCAGATCGAACGAGCGGAAGTTCTCCGGCGCGGTGTCGATCTCGTCGAGCAGGACTTTCAGGTCCTTCGCATAGTCCGCAAAAAAGGCAGCCGTCATAGTCGTGAGTAACTTTCGATTTTTTTGAGATGTATGCGTCGGCAGCGGCAGACGTCACACCGGACGCTCGACGATATGAGGCGCCTCAGGATGTCTCGCGCTTGGCGCGGCGCTCGCCCAGCTCCGAGTAAAGCGTACCGCGTCTCGTGGCGTCGAGGAACTGCTCGGGCGTCATGCCGGTGAGGCCGGTTGGCTTTCTTGGCTTGAATACACCGTGCCGTGTCAGCGCAATCGCGGCATCGGACGTAGGATCGACCTCGGCTCCCGACGCCATCAGCGAGACCATCAGGGTGGCTTCCGCTTCCAGCGACTTGACCAGATTGATCCGCCAGTTCTTGCGGGACCGCGTCGCGTCGGTCATGCCGGCGACGGTCGCCTGGGTCTTGGCTGCGGCGATCTTGGCACGAATGATGTCGGCGAGCGCCGCATCCGGGATCCGCGATAAGTCGACGCCGCGCTGCCGGAGCAATACCTTGAAATAGGAAAGGCCCGAGGTTTCGAACACGGCAGAGCGCTGTGCGCCCTTGCCGCGCTTCAGCCACACGAGAACAGCGGCGACCAGCATCACCACGATCAGAAGAATACCAGTCACCGTCATCGCAATAGTCCGTGAAGTTTGCGTCCGCCACGCAGTTCGTGCTTCGCGAACTCTAGCCGACTTTGCTTTCCCCGTCGAAAGGTATCTGCATCCGGAGCGCTCTTTGGCGATCTCATGGTTCGACCTGCTCGCGCACGATCACCCGATTTTTCCGGAAACGCGATGTGGCGTTGCGGCAATCCGGCCGATCCGGAGAAAGCTGAAGGTGGCAATGGCACCAAAGGCTGCGACAACACCGAGCGAGATCGCCGCCCCTGCAGATGCCAGCGATACGGCAAAGGCGAACGGCGCCGTCGCTCCGACAATCAGCCGTGCGGACATAAGTTTTCCCTGCAGCCTGCCATAACCTTCGCTGCCAAACAGGTACAGCGGCAGCGTCCCAGCCGCGATGCTGAATATGCCATTGCCGAAACCAAACAGCACAGCAAATGCGATTGCGCCTGATGTCGAAGGCGCAGTCGCATCGAGCACCACGATGGCGACAGAGACGAGAAGCCCGGACAACGCCGCCAGTCGCAAAGGATGAAGGTTGCGACCGAAGACCATGTTGATCACGCGGCTGGCGACCTGCGCCGGACCGAACACGGTGCCGACGAGAGCGGCCATGGTTCCGAGCCCCAGCGACGCCATGAGCGGCACCATATGCACAAGAATGGCCGAGCTCACCAGCGACAGAAATGCAAAGCCAACGACCATCAGCGCGAAACCGACGCGTCTCTGCCCCTCGGCGAGTGCGCCTTCGACAGGGGCTGGCGCGGTGGCGGCGCCGTTTCGGCGCACCTTGGCAGTAGACAGTGCAAGCCATGCGTGGATCGGCAGGCAGATGGCCAGATTGAGAAGCGAAAAGACGACGTAGACCTCCCGCCACGGCAGATGGGCATGCAGGGCCGTGGTGATGGGCCAGAAGATCGTCGAGGCAAAGCCGGCGATCAGCGTCAGGGTAGTAATGCTCCGCTGTGCAACTTTGGGGTTGATCTGCACCAGCAGCGCGAAGGCCGCTCCGTACTGGACGAAATTAGCGGCCGCCTCGATGAACACCAGTATCACCGCGAAGGCGAAACGGTTGGGAGCCAGAGCGCAGGCGGCGAGCGCCAGGGCTGCTATCAACGAACCGATCGCCATGATCCTGCCTGCTCCGAAGCGGTCTATCCATCGTCCGAGCCAGGGTGCGACGAACCCGCCGATCAGCAGCGCTGCCGACAGGGCACCAAACATCCATTCCACCGAGGCGCCGAGATCCCTTGCCATGTCAGGCGCCAGAATGCCGAACGAGTAATAGAGCGTGCCGTAGCCGACAATCTGCGTGACCCCCAGGCCGAGAATGGCAGCCACCGGCAGGTCGAAGCGCTTCATATCGACTTCAACGTGGTCCGCGCCTCCAGTCGACCGGCATCCTCGCGCCTCTCGCTGTAGCGGTCCGTCAGGTAGGAAGACGCGTCGCGTGTCAGCAGCGTGAATTTGACCAGTTCCTCGCAGACATCGACCACGCGATCGTAAAGCGGAGACGGCTTCATCCTGCCATCGGCGTCGAACTGCTGGAACGCTTGCGGTACGGAGGACTGGTTCGGAATGGTGATCATCCGCATCCACCTGCCGAGGATTCGCATCTGGTTGACAGCGTTGAACGACTGGCTGCCACCGGAGACTTCCATGACGGCGAGCGTCTTGCCCTGCGTCGGGCGAACCGAACCGATGGACATCGGGATCCAGTCGATCTGAGCCTTCATGATGCCGGTCATCGCGCCGTGGCGCTCCGGGCTTACCCAGACCTGGCCCTCGGACCATTCGGAAAGTTCGCGGAGTTCTACGACCTTCGGGTGGTCGGCCGGCTCCGCATCGGGAAGCGGCAGACCGCGCGGATCGAACATACGGACTTCGCAATCGAAATGCTCGAGCAGGCGACGGGCCTCGTCCGCGAGGAGCCGACTATAGGAAACCTCACGAAGCGAGCCATAGAGAAACAGAATACGGGGCTTGTGATGCGAGATGTCTGTCCGCAGCGCATCGAGGTCGGGCATCCGGATGTGGCGCAGATCTGCGGCGGGCAATTCAGACAAGACGATTGCCCTTTTCGTCTATGACCTGCTGACCATCTTCCTTCGAAAAGGCGCCGACCTGCCTATGGGGAAGGATATCCAGCACCGCTTCCGAGGGGCGGCAGAGGCGCGTTCCGAGCGGCGTGACAACGAATGGACGGTTGATCAGGATCGGGTGCTGCAACATGGCGTCGATGATCTGCTCGTCCGTCAGCGACAGATTGCCGAGGCCGCGTTCATCGTAAGGCGTGCCCTTTTCCCTCAGTGCGTTGCGCGGCGACAGGCCTGCGCCGGTCAGCAGCCCCACGAGTTCAGTCCGCGAGGGAGGCGTCTGCAGGTACTCGATCACCGTCGGTTCGATACCCGCGTTCCTGATCAGCGCCAGAGTATTGCGGGAGGTCCCGCAGGCAGGATTATGATAGATAGTGACATCCATGGTCATGGCTCCTCTGTGGAGGTGTTGCGGGAGACCGAAGGGCCGCGCTCGTACCAGGCCTTCGAGTGGTTCACGATCCAGACGACGGACAACATCACGGGCACTTCGATCAGCACGCCGACGACGGTGGCAAGCGCCGCGCCCGACTGGAACCCGAACAGGCTGATCGCAGCGGCCACCGCAAGTTCGAAGAAATTGCTGGCGCCGATCAGCGCCGACGGGCCGGCCACGCAATGCTGCTCTCCCGAGATGCGGTTCAGGATATAAGCCAGGCCGGAATTGAAATAGACCTGGATCAGGATCGGCACCGCCAGCAGGGCTATGATCGTAGGCTGGGCGATGATCTGCTCGCCCTGAAAGCCGAAGAGCAACACGAGCGTCGCCAGAAGAGCGACCAGCGACAGCGGCTGGAGCTTCGCCATCAAGGTTTCAAAGACAGCCGTCCGGCCGCTGGAAAGGAAACTGCGGCGCAGTATCTGGGCGATTGCAACAGGGATGAGGATATAGAGCGCCACCGATATCATCAGCGTGTCCCACGGTACCGTAATCGCCGATAATCCGAGGAGCAGTCCGACGATAGGCGCGAAGGCGACGATCATGATGGCATCGTTGAGAGCGACCTGAGACAGCGTGAAGTGAGGTTCGCCCTTGGTCAGATTGGACCAGACGAAGACCATTGCAGTGCATGGGGCAGCCGCCAGTATGATGAGGCCTGCGATGTAGGAATCGATCTGGGTTGCAGGCAAAAACGGGCGGAAAAGCCAGCCGATGAAAAGCCATCCCAGCAGCGCCATCGAAAACGGCTTCACAGCCCAGTTGATGAACAGGGTGACCCCGATCCCACGCCAGTACCTGCCGACCTTGGACAGCGAGCCGAAGTCGATCTTGGGAAGCATGGGAATAATCATCAGCCAGATGAGGATGGCGACGGGGATATTAACCTTTGCAATCTCAGCCGCGCCGACGGCATGGAAGATGCCGGGCATCAGATGGCCGAGGGCGATGCCAACGATGATGCATAGGAAAACCCAAACAGTGAGGTAGCGCTCGAAATTTGACATCATCGGGCGATTTCACGGGAAGGAATGGATCGTTTTGCAGCCGGCAGCGAAAACTCTATTGCATCGAGCAGCTTCACTATAACGTCGCTCATGTCGGGTTTTCCTGTCCACAGCGCGGAATCAGTCTGGACACCAGGGGCGCGCAAAGGGCGGGATCTCCGCCGCAGCAGTCCTTGATCATGAAAAGGGTCAGGCGCTCGAAGCCTTCCAGATCCGCGCGGTAAATGATCGATCGGCTGCGGCGCTCGCTCCTCACCAGGCCTGCGCGAGACAGCGTCGCCAAATGCGCCGACATGGTGTTCTGCGGGATGTCCAGCATCCGCGCCAGTTCGCCAGCAGGCACTCCGTGCGGCTCGTGGCTTACGAGCAGGCGGAATGTCGCGAGCCGCGTCGACTGGGCCAAGGCTGCAAAAGCCAGAATCGCATTGTCATTTTCCATATATCCAGAATAACGGATATGTCGATGTCGTCAAGTCGAAGCCGCTCCCCGGGATCGGAGGCGATGCCGTTCCTCGCAACCGATCGCGCCCTATTCGCAATTTCACGGGGTTGAGATCGCCGGCGGCATTGGTTATCTGGTGCGTTCAACAGGCTGGCATTCCGCCAGGCACGGGGCACATACGGCATGAATCCAGATTTTCTCGTCACCCATTCCGGTGGCTTTCATGCCGACGAGCTTCTGTCGAGCGTCATCCTCACCAAATTGTACCCCGCCGCGCGAATCGTCCGCAGCCGGTCACCAGAGTGGATCAAGCCGAATCCGGATCGGATCATTTACGATGTCGGCGGCAGCTATGACGCGGACCAGCAGATCTTCGATCACCACCAGCGCGGCGCGCCCCTGCGCGACGATGGGCAGCCGTATAGCTCGTTCGGGCTGGTCTGGAAGCATTACGGTCGCGACTACCTCGCCGCGTCGGCTATTGCAGACGCGGACATCGACCCTATCCATGCTTCCTTCGACAGCAGCTTCGTCCTGCCGATCGACCTCATGGACAATGGCGCTCTTAGTCCAACGGGGCCGCTGGCCGGGCTGACTCTGCCGGCGCTGCTGGAAACGTTGAAACCGGTGTTCGACGAGACAGACCCTGAAGCCGACGATCGTTGTTTTCACGCCGCTCTGGCAATCGCCCGCAGCTTCGTCGAGGCACGGATTGCCCGCAGCGCCGCAAAATTGCGTGCGGAGGCATTGGTCCACAAGGCTATCGTCAATGCCGGGGATGGACGTATTCTCGAACTGCCCATGGGCATGCCGTTCCGCCCGGCTATCGTCAAGGCCGGGGCCGATCAGCTGCTGTTCGTGGTTCACCCGCGCGACAAGGACTGGTGCGTGACCGGCATTCGCCGCGCTGCAGAAGGTTTCGAACTGAGAGCCGACCTGCCCGCCGCATGGGCGGGACTCACCAATGGCGAACTGGAGGCGGCGTCCGGTGTCGAAGGTGCCAGCTTCTGCCATAATGGTCGCTTTATCGCAGCAGCGAGAACGCGGGAGGCTGCCCTTGCCATGGCGGCACTCGCCGTCGACGAGGCTATCGCCATCGGCCTGAAACCGGCAATATACACGGAACCCGCCACCGCCTGACGCCGCCTTGCACGAAGATTGGCGCCTTTGCGTGGAACAGCGTATCGTGGAGGTCGTTGTCTTCCGCGTATAGCGTTGTGCTCGCAAAGTCTGAAATGGAGTTAGAGATTGGCCGTTGCCTTCACCAAGGAAGAGAGTTTCGAGACGGCGTCCGAGACCCTTTTGCCGGATCGTCCGATTTCCA
This sequence comes from Rhizobium sp. B21/90, assembly GCF_019355815.1. Lineage (NCBI taxonomy): Bacteria > Pseudomonadati > Pseudomonadota > Alphaproteobacteria > Hyphomicrobiales > Rhizobiaceae > Rhizobium > Rhizobium sp. B21/90. Next base: position 2,529,339 of record NZ_CP072162.1, read on the forward strand.
CACACCCGAACCTTGTGACTGAAGCGGGCCTCAAGGCGCTCGAACTGCAGATGCAGCAGGCGCGCACCGCTTATGAGGTGGCAAGCAAGATCGACGAGGTCAACGAACGGCGTCGGCAGACTGCGAACCCGCTGCGCGATACGCGCTATCTTGCGGCCAGGCTTCGGACGGCACAGGTGATCCCTGCCCCCGAAAACGCCGATACCGTCGGTTTTGGCAATACCGTCACTTTCAGCCGTGACGATGGCCGGGTTCAGACATACCGAATCGTTGGCGAGGACGAGGCGGACCCAAAGGCCGGATCGATATCCTTCGTCTCTCCTGTCGCGCGCCTTCTGCTCGGCAAGGCTGTCGGCGACGTCGTCGTCATTGGAGATGGCGAACTCGAGATCAAGGCGATTTCATAGACTGTGCCAGACCTCGGTCGTCAAACCGGCCCTGGTCATGAATTCTTCGCAAAACATCGTCTTGGCATGCTGGAATTAGAACTCTAAAGTTCGGCATGGCCAAATTTTTCGAAACGCTAGAACCCCATCACCATCGCTTCATTGAAGCGCAGCACATGTTTTTCACGGCGACGGCCGCTCCAACGGGCCACGTCAACATGTCGCCGCGCAGCACAGACCTGTTCCGCATTCTCGGCAACAATGCTGCGATGTATCTCGATCGCAGCGGCAGCGGCAACGAGACTGCCGCCCACCTGAGGATAAACGACCGGCTGACGATGATGTTCTGTTCCGTCGAGGGACCGCCGCTCATCCTCAGGCTCTACGGCAAGGGACGCGTCATTCACCGCGATAGCGACAAATTTGCCGAGCTTCTGCAGGAAAAATACGAAAACAAGGCGCCGCTTGGGGCACGCCAGATGGTGTGGCTCGATTTCGATATCGTCCAGACATCCTGCGGCTATGGCGTTCCACTGTTTGAATACCGGGAAGAGCGCACCCAGATGGACGCCTGGGCAAAGGCCAAAGGCGTGGATGGGATCGAGGACTACTGGCGCGAAAAGAACCAGGTCAGTCTCGACGGTTTTCCGACCGGTCTGTTCGAGACGCCGGCAGCCGCCAAGTCGTAGTGGCGGTATATCGGAGCCGGCCTCGCCAGCCATTTCCGCTTAATCCAGCAATTTCCGCCTAATAAAGTCCGCCACTGCCTGATGTCACGGCCTGGTTGGCCTGCGGTGATGTCTTCAGGATCTCTTCCGGCGCCAGCTGCACCTCGCCACCGGCATTTCCGGCACCGATCACGGTGTAGGAGGTCGCAGGTCCGGTGCCGGGCTTGAATGCCTCGACGATCGAATCGGGATCGCCGGGCTGGGCGGCCATGCCGGTCTTGCGATCGACGGATGCCATGGTCATGCCGGTTGGCACGACGAATTTCTCCGGCGGCTCGCCCTTGGTGGCAGCCTGCATGAAGTCGTTGAAGATCGGGGCCGCCAGAGAGGCGCCCTGCACGCCGCGACCGAGATCGGTCGGTGTGTCGTAACCGACATACAGACCAGCCACGAGGTTCGGGGTGTAGCCGACGAACCAGGCATCCTTCTGGTCGTTGGTCGTCCCAGTCTTCCCGGCAACTTCGGTGTTGAGCTTGATCTTTCCGGCAGCGGTGCCGCGGATGATGACGCCCTGCAGCATCGACGTCACCTGATAGGCGGTCATCGGGTCGAGAACCTGTTCGCGGTTATCGACAACGGTCGGCTCCTGCTGGTTCTGCCAGTCCGTGGCATTGCAGCCGTCGCAGACGCGCTCCTCATGCTTGAAGATGGTCTTGCCGTAGCGATCCTGGATACGGTCGATCAGCGTCGGCTTGATCTGCTTGCCGCCGTTGGCAATGACCGAATAGGCCGAGACCATGCGCAGCACAGTCGTTTCGCCAGCGCCGAGCGACATGGCGAGCACAGGCGCCATCTTGTCGTAGATGCCGAACCGTTCGGCATATTCGGCAACGAGGTTCATGCCCATGTCGTTTGCCAGCCGCACTGTCATCAGGTTGCGCGAGTGCTCGATGCCGAAGCGGAGCGTGTGGGCGCCGCCGCCCTCGCCTTCGTAGTTTTCCGGCCGCCAGACCGTACCGTTCGACAGCTGGATTTCAATAGGATCGTCGAGCGCGACCGAGGCCGGTGTATAGCCGTTGTCCATGGCAGCAGCGTAGACGAACGGCTTGAAGGACGAGCCGGGCTGGCGCATGGCCTGGGTGGCGCGGTTGAACTGCGACTGACCGTAGGAGAAGCCGCCGACCATAGCGAGAACGCGACCGGTATGCGGGTCCATCGCCACCAGGCCGCCCTGTACCTTCGGCGGCTGACGGAGGCGGTAGCCGGCAGAATCAGCCAGCTTCTCGACATAGATGACGTCGCCGGGCGACAGGACGCCGGCCGGTGTTTTCGCCGTCTTGCCATTGGCTTCGGCGGAACGATAAGCCCAGCGCATATCGGCGGCTGCAATCGAGGCGCGCTTGCGCTCTGTCGACAGCTTGCCGGATGGATCGACGTCCGGCTGCAGGCCGATATCGACACCATCGCTCGAGACCGCCAACACGACGGCAATCTTCCATTCGGGAACATCCGACAAGGCTGGGATTTTGGAGAGCTCGATGCCCCAGTCTGTCGCTGTCGAGATCTGCTTCAGCGGACCGTGATAACCGCGACGCTCGTCATAACCGACCAGACCGTCCTGCAGCGCCTTGCGTGCCTCGATCTGCAACTGCGGATCGAGCGAGGTGCGGACTGAAAGACCGCCTTCATAGAGCTGCTTGTCGCCATACTTATCGATGATCTGCCGGCGCACTTCTTCGGAGAAGAAGTCGGCCGCGACGACCGTGCCGCCGGATCTGCGGGTCACGACGCCCAGCGGCTGCTTCTTGGCATCCTCGCCGTCGGCCTGGCTGACATAGCCATTCTCGACCATGCGGTCGATGACCCAGTTGCGGCGGGCGATGGCGGCGTCGGCATGACGGAAAGGATTGTAGTTGGCAGGACCTTTCGGGAGCGACGCCATATAGGCAGTCTCGGCAATCGTCAGGTCCGTTACCGGCTTGTCGAAATAGGTCAGCGACGCAGAGGCGATGCCATAGGCGTTGAGGCCGAAGTAGATCTCGTTGAGATAGAGTTCGAGGATCTTGTCCTTGCTGTAGGCCTGCTCGATACGGAAGGACAGGATCGCTTCCTTCAGCTTGCGGTCGAAGGTCTGGTCGGCCGACAGCAGGAAGTTCTTGGCCACCTGCTGGGTGATCGTCGAGGCGCCCACCGGACGACGACCGGAACCGAAATTCTGCAGGTTGACGAGTACGGCGCGGCCGAGACCGGTGATGTCGACGCCAGCGTGGTTGTAAAAATTCTTGTCTTCCGCGGAGAGGAAGGCGGCTTTGACGCGATCGGGAATAGCCTGAATGGGCAGGAAGAGCCGGCGTTCGCGGGCATATTCGGCCATCAGCGCGCCGTTGCCGGCATGGATGCGGGTGGTCACCGGCGGCGCGTAGTTGGCCAGCACTTCGTAATTCGGCAGATCCTTGGAGACGACGCCCAGATAGACGGCGGCAGCCGCAGCAGCGCCGACGAAGACGATGCAGGCCAAGCCAAAGAAATATCCAATAAGTCTGACCATATCGTCGCTACCAGTGTGTGTAGAAAAATTCGGCGCACGGGCAAAATATCCGCATACCCGGGCGTCTTGCACGCGCGAAGCCTATTAGCAAGAGATCAGAGGCGACAAAAGCCCTTTGCTCCGCCTCCTCCACCATAGTTCCGTTCGACGGCGGCAATGTGAGCGAAATAGGGCTCTGTCGCCTCATTCTCCAGTCGGCGGCGGACCTTCTGGCCGGCCTGTGGCAGACAAGCCACTATATCCCAGTCAACCGCCGTTTGCGACCGTCACTGCCCTGTATTGCCGAACTGCCTCGGTCAGCCGGTCCACCAGCTTGCCCCTCCACTCTTCGTCGAGCAGCAGCTTTTCGTCTTCCTTGTTGGACAGGAAGCCGAGTTCGACCAGGATGGAGGGCACGTCGGGCGCCGTCAGCACCTGGAAGCCGGCATACCGGTGGGGATTGTTGATCATCGCGATCTGGCCCTTGAAGGAATTCAGGACATCCTGCGCGAGCGATACGGAGAAGGCCTGCGTCTCGCGTCGGGTAAGGTCAGTCAGGATGTCGGCCACGCCCGGCGGCGGCGCCTTGACCTCGCTGCCAGCCAGCTTGTCGGAAGAATTTTCACGGTCCGCGACGTCTGCGGCCAGCCGATCCGACGCCTTGTCTGATATGGTGTAGACCGTCGAGCCACGGATATCCTTCTGCTTCAACGTGTCGGCGTGCAGCGATATGAACAGGGCGGCGTGGTTCTGTCGGGCGATCGTCACGCGCTGCGACAGCGAGAGATAGGAATCGCTGTCACGGGTGAGGAAGGCCTTGATGCCGGGTTGGGCGTTCAACTTTTCTGTCAGCGCCTTGGCGAAGGCGAGCGTGATCTGCTTTTCGGGTGTCAGGCCGTCGCTCGCCATGGCGCCGGCATCGATGCCACCGTGGCCGGCATCCACCGCAATCAGGAAATCGTTCGGCTTGACGTTTTCGACGGGGACCACCGGGCCGACATCGGCGGCGGTATCCTCGTCGGTCCATGTCTGCTTGCGCACGAGTTCGGCGTACTGTTCCGGCGGTACCATCTCAGCGTCGAGCACCAGACGGTATCCCCTGCCGGTTTCGTTCGACTGCACCCGCGCGACCACCAGCTTGACCGGCTTGATGGCGGTCAGAACGATGCGGGCACTGTCCTTGTCCATCGTCCCGTATCGAATATCCTTGAAAAGCCCGCGGGCATCGAGATCCTTGGCCGGAAAACCGAAAGCGGTGGCAGGCAGGTCGACAACGACACGTGGCGGATCGGCGAGGTAATGCACGGCGACGGACGGCTCGCGGTCGAGTTCGATGACGACGCGTGTGCGGGCGTCGTCGCCGGCAATGCGGGCACCATAGGCGAGGATGGGATCGGCGGAGGCAGCGGTGACCGGCGATGCAGCTGATGGCACAGTAGCCGGAGCGGCGTGAACAGTCGCCATCGTCGTTAGCAGCATGACGCCGAGCGCCGCCAGAATTCTGCCGCCTTGCCTTGCGCTCACCAGATACACCCCGCCATGCTTCAGTTCCTTAAATCGATCGACACGCCCATCCGGCAGCACTATGAACCACGCGGGAGAAGACGCCGAAAACAGCTGATTGCAGCTCTCGTCCAGCGTCAAACCGGGCTCCGAATCGTACAATGATCGCCAGCTATGGGTTCATCCGAGGAATCCATCATTATTATGGCACACTTGGCTTTGTCCTTGCTATTGTGACGGTTAGATCATACAACGAACAATAGGGTAGAAGTGTTGACGGGATAGAGTCGCCGCAAAGGCAGCCGCCCAAATCTATGGCGCCACAACCGGCCATCGTCCGCCGTCTGAGTGCTTCCATCCTGATACTGGATCCCGAATTTCCGGCTTCGTGCAGGAATTTCATCGGTGGAAAAGCCACCAAACGCCCTTCAAGAAGGGCAAATTCATCGGACCCAACTGGGTTTAGGGCATTGTCGATCTCGCTTGGTTACGGATGTTGTCGCAGCAGCTTTTTTCTAAAGTGTACAGGCCCCGGGTTCTCCCGGCTGTTGTCTGGCTGTTGCGCAATCGCAGAGACCCATCGCGACTATCATTATCCGGCGCCGCAGTGGCGGAGTGCATCCAGCCTGTCTTAACGACAGTCCGGTCATATCCCCAGGGGCTGCGCCGAGGAGCACAGCTTTCATGGCAGACAAAATGCTTATCGACGCGTCTCACGAGGAAGAGACGCGCGTTGTCGTGGTTCGAGGGAACCGCATAGAAGAATTCGACTTCGAGTCAGAGCACAAGAAGCAAATTCGCGGCAACATCTACCTGGCCAAAGTCACCCGCGTCGAGCCGTCCCTGCAGGCTGCATTCGTCGATTACGGCGGTAACCGGCACGGCTTCCTGGCCTTTGCCGAAATCCACCCCGATTACTACCAGATCCCGCTTGCCGACCGTCAGGCGCTGCTGCGCGCCGAGGCTGAAGAGCATCGCCGCGACAACGACGTCGAACACGTCGAGACCGCCTTCGATCTGGCCGAGCAGGAGCAGCCGGATGTCGGCATCGTCGCTGCGCCGGAGCCTGTCGCTCCCGTTGCCGAAGATGCCGTGGTTGCACAGGAGCCCGTCGCTGCAGAAGCCGGCGCCGCTGCTGCCGAGCCGGCACCTGTCGAGGTTTCCGCCAAGCCGGTTGCCGATGCCGAGCCTGCAAGCGCTGAAGCGCCAGCTGCAGAAGCTGAAGCCGAAACGCCTGTGAAGAAGGTGGCAAAGCCACGCCGCAGCCGCGCCAAGAAGGTCGTCGCCGAAGATGCGACGCCATCCGACGTCGAAGCGCCGGCATCCGACGGCAGCGACGAAGGTTCGTCCGGCTCTATGGCTGCCATGGTCGAAACCGACGAGGTTTCGGAAGACGTTCGTCCGTCCAGCCGTCGTAACAACGACGACGACGACGATGACGACCACGAAGAAGAGATCATCGAATCCGTTGGCGCCGAAGACGCCATGGAAGAGGTTCCCGAGCGTGCCGCGCGCCGTCCGCGCAAGCAGTACCGCATCCAGGAAGTCATCAAGCGTCGGCAGATCCTGCTGGTGCAGGTGGCCAAGGAAGAACGTGGCAACAAGGGTGCAGCACTCACCACCTATCTGTCGCTCGCCGGCCGTTATTCGGTGCTCATGCCAAACACCGCGCGCGGTGGCGGCATCTCGCGCAAGATCACCAACCCGCAGGATCGCAAGCGCTTGAAGGAAATCGCCCGGATGCTCGAAGTGCCTTTGGGCATGGGCGTCATCCTGCGCACGGCTGGTGCCAACCGTACCAAGGTCGAAGTCAAGCGCGACTTCGAATACCTGATGCGCCTTTGGGAGAACGTCCGGACGCTCACCCTCGCCTCCACTGCGCCGACGCTAGTCTATGAAGAAGGCTCGTTGATCAAGCGCTCGATCCGCGATCTCTACAACAAGGACATTTCGGAAGTCATCGTCGCCGGCGAAGAAGGCTATCGTGAAGCCAAAGACTTCATGAAGATGCTGATGCCGAGCCACGCCAAGGTGGTTCAGCCTTACCGCGATATCCACCCGATCTTCTCGCGCTCCGGCATAGAGGCGCAGCTTGACCGCATGTTGCAGCCACAGGTGACGCTGAAGTCCGGCGGCTACCTGATCCTCAACCAGACAGAAGCGCTGGTCGCTATCGACGTAAACTCGGGCCGCTCTACCCGCGAGCACTCGATCGAAGAAACGGCGCTGCAGACAAACCTGGAAGCGGCCGAGGAAGTCGCCCGCCAGCTGCGCCTGCGCGACCTTGCCGGCCTGATCGTCATCGACTTCATCGACATGGAAGAAAAGCGCAACAACCGCGCTGTCGAGAAGAAGCTGAAGGAATGCCTGAAGGACGACCGCGCCCGCATCCAGGTCGGTCGCATCTCGCATTTCGGCCTTCTCGAAATGTCGCGCCAGCGTATCCGCGCTTCCGTGCTGGAATCGACCACGCAGGTCTGCTCGCATTGCGGCGGCACCGGATTGGTGCGTTCGCAGTCGTCGGTTGCCCTGCATGTGCTGCGCGGCATCGAGGAATACCTGCTGAAGAACACGACGCACGACATCACCGTGCGCTGCACGCCGGAAACGGCGCTCTACCTGCTCAACCACAAGCGGGCGACGATCATCGATTATGAAAACCGCTTCGGCGTGTCGATCATCATCGACAGCGACCCGAGCGTCGGTGCGCAGCACTTTGCCATCGATCGCGGCGAAGCCGTCGAAAACCCGGTAAAGATCGAAACCCTTTTCAACTTCGCTGCCATCGAGGAAGACGAGGACGACGACGTTCCCGTCGAGATCGACGAGGACGAAGAAGAAGAGATCGAGGAAAAGGCAGCTCCTGTCGAACAGGCCGTGGCCCGCTCCGAGGGCGACCCGAACCGCAAGCGCAAGCGTCGCCGCAGACGTCGGGGCAAGAACGGCGGAGCCGACGGCCAGGTCATGCAGGATGCCGACGGCAATGACATTGTCGGCGACGACAGCGACGACGCAGATGGCGAAGATGAGGACGACAGCGAAGACGGCAAGGCCGCAGTCGAGGGTGAAGGCGAAGTCTCGGCACTGTCGAGCGACGAGCAGGGCAAGCGCAAGCGTCGCCGTCGTGGCAAGCGTGGCGGTCGCCGCAATCGCGACGAGAACGGCAACCTGATCGCCGACGGCGAAGGTACGGACAGCGAAGAAGCAACGTCTGCCGACGAAGGCGACGAGACCGCCGCAACCAGCGCGCCGACCGAAGCCCCTGCTCTCGAGCAGCCTGCCGCGATCGACGCCGAAGTTGCGACCGAGGAACAGGTCAAGCCGAAGGGCCGCAGCCGTCGCAAACCGAAGGCCGAAGCTGCCGAGGCACCTGCAACTGAAGCCGGTGCCGAGCCTGCAGTTGCCGCCGAACCTGTGCTGTCTCAGCCTGTGGCTATCGAGCCAGAGGCTCCGGTTGCCACAGCTTCCAACGCCCAGCCTGCAGAATCCCCGGCGACAGAAGCTGAGAAGCCGGCCCGCGCCAACCGCCAGTCCAACCTCGCCTCCTCCGAGCCTGCGGTCAAATCGACCCAGGCCACGGACAAGGCAACCGACGGCGACGGCAAGCCGAAAAAAGCCGGCTGGTGGCAACGCCGCGGCTTCTTCTGAAAGATTTTCGGAGGCCAATGAATAAAATCCGGCTGCAGCAATGCAGCCGGATTTTTTTATGGTGTGTTTGGTTGGGGTTTGAACCGAATTAGCTGCAGACGCAGTACTTCTGCTTCCGCCAACTTGCCAGCGCGCTTAACGGGTAAGGGCTAATATCAATTGATCCACCCGCCTCTGGATGTGAACAATATCGCGCAGATATAAGTCTGCATGTCCGGCTTCAACGTTCTGCACAAATGTCCCGTCGCCTGCCTCAGCGCTTGCACGAATGAAGTTTACCAGCGCCGTCAGGCGTCTGCATATGACTTCCGGAAGCTGAACTCTTTGTTCATGTGTCGCGCCATAAGCATCGCAGAAAATTGTCGCTCGCTGAAACTGTTCTTCGAGTTCAAATACCACGCCGTGATTGGATGGATCGGACAGTGGCGCCCACCGGTAAACTGCATACGCCAAGTCCCATAGAGCGGGTCCCGGATGTGCAGTATCAAAATCTATGATTCCTGTCGCAATTCCGTCGATGGCTGTCACGTTGTAGGGCGCGAAGTCACCGTGACACACGATCTCCTCCGGCTCTTGTGCCTGCAGAAACCACGTCTGCACCGCGCGATCAGTTTCAAGGAACCCCTCTGATGCGGAATGGAAGTACCGGAGAAGCTGTCCTGCCGAGGCCAACATCTGCTCTGAGCCGACATCCGGATCACCGAGATGCTCGCATACGCGCCCCTCGACGTAGCTCACGACCTCGTAAGTGTCGTTGATTACTATAGGCGTTGGTGCCCTCAAGAAGCCTTTCGATTGCAGATGCCGCAAGAACCTGTGAACCGTCGGGGTCCATGGTCCAGCCGGACGTAGGACCGTATTTCCCTCAAGCCATATCTTCCCGGCTCTGCCCCCGTTTAAAGCCTCCAACTTTCACTCCTTCACCGTGAGTTTTCATGCTGACATTTGCTGACACACGAGTAACGCAGGCCCGACAAACTTTCTCCCAGGAAATTAGAAAGCTGCCTCGCAAGTTCCGAGATAAATAGCACCTTTCAACGCACGGTTCGGCAGCTTGGCCACATGTGTTGGCCCGCGCGACCCCAGCCGTTTGTTTTTACTTTATCACTATGGTTTTCATCGCTTGAGCAAATGCGCATGGCGAATACACAGGATCGATCTGGGGCACTGCAGCCGGATCTCCCCCCTTGTGGGGGAGATGTCACCGGAGGTGACAGAGGGGGGTGGCGCGGCAAATTTGGAGGTGTTGGTATCCAACCCCCTCTGTCGGCCGAGCCGACATCTCCCCCACAAGGGGGAGATCACGCCGGGGCTGACATGGTTCTTGCCTCATACTTCGAATCAACGGCTTGCTTGATTGATTCCGCGGATGCTGCCAACCCTCTGAAAACTAGGCCTATCTCAACCAATCTGCGAGCCGCTCGACGGCTTCCTCGATCTCGGCATTCGAGCCTGCATAGGAAAACCGCAGCGCTCGGAAACCTTCCAGCGGATCGAAATCCAGGCCGGGGGTGGCGGCGACGTTGATCTCGGCGAGCATCTTGCGCGCAAAGCCCATGCTGTCGTTGGTGAAGCGGCTGACATCGACATAGGCGTAGAAGGCGCCGTCCATGGGCGAGGCTATGGAAAAGCCGATCTCCGGCAGGCGGCGGGCGAGCAGGTCGCGGTTTCTGGCGTAGCTTGCCTTGTAGACATCGAGTTCGGCGGAGGCACCGAGAGCGGCAGTGGCGGCGATCTGCGACAGTTCCGGGGCCGAGATGTAGAGGCTCTGGGCGACACGCTCGATCGGCCGCACCAGGCGCTCCGGCAGCACCATCCAGCCGATGCGCCAGCCGGTCATGCAGTAATATTTCGAGAACGAGTTGATGACGATGGCGTCATTGGTGATTTCAAGTGCGCTGGTCTCTTCTCCGACGAATGTCAGGCCGTGGTAGATCTCGTCCGAGATGAGGGCGATGGCGTTGTCAGCGCAATAGGCTGCGAGCACCGCCAGCCCTTCCCGGCTGGTGACGGTGCCTGTCGGGTTGGCGGGGCTGGCAAGCAGCACGCCCTTCAGCCGCTTGCCGCTTTCGACCGCCGCCGCCTCGAGGCTCTCGGGCGTCAGCGTGAACGCTGTCTCGGCGCTGACCGGCACCTCGATCACCTGAAGCCCGAGGGCAGACAGGATATTGCGGTAGGCGGGATAGCCGGGGCGTGCGATGGCCACGCAATCGCCGGGGTCGAACAGCGCGAGGAAGGCCAGATTGAAGCCGGCCGACGAGCCCGTGGTGATGGCGATGCGCGCGGGGTCGATGGAAAGACCGTGGCGCGACTTGTAGTGGCCGGATATCGCCTGCTTCAGGGCAGCCATGCCGAGTGCATCGGTGTAACCGATGCGGCCATGCTCCAGGGCGCTGCGGGCCGCCTCCAATGCTGCCTTTGGCGTCGGGTGCGATGGCTGGCCGACAGCCATGGAAATGACGGGATGGCCGGCCTGACGACGCCGCGTCGCCTCGGCCAGGACGTCCATGGCGTGAAACGGCTCGACGTCGCTGCGCTTGGATAGGGAAAACAAATTCGGCACCTTCTCGACTGTTTGCGTGGCCAGACAATTGCCGCAAAGCTTGCGTGTTCACAATGGCGCGATTGTGCGGCACTGATGAAATTAGCTGTTTGACCTTTTACCGCAGCACCTTACCTTGCCGCTTTGTGTCGGCAGATGTTAACCACGCGGTGATAGCTGAACCCGGACACCCTGCCCAGTTACCAGATGACGAGGATTTTATGGCCCTGCTTTCGAAAACCCTGATGAGCCTTTCGGCGGTTGCCCTGTTCTCGTCGCTTGCCTTCTCCCAGCCAGCGCTGGCGATGGACGAGGCGCAGAAGAAGGAGATGGGCGACTTCATCAAGGAATACCTCGTCAGCCATCCCGAAGTGATGCTGGATGTGCAGGCGGCGCTCGAAAAGAAGCAGGAAGAGCAGCGCCTCAGCCAGTCGAACAAGGCGATTTCGGACAACAAGGACGAAATCTTCAACAGCAAGTCCGATGTCAACATCGGCAATGATAAGGGCGATGTCACCATCGTCGAGTTCTTCGACTATAATTGCGGCTATTGCCGCCACGCGCTTGCCGACACCGACGCGCTTCTGAAGGCCGACAAGAATATCCGCTATGTCCTCAAGGAATTCCCGATTCTCGGGCCGGATTCAGTGGCAGCCTCGCGCGTTTCCGATGCTTTCCGTCGCCTAGCACCGGCAAAATATGCCGAATTCAGCCATACGCTGCTCTCCAGCGAAGGTCGCGCCACCGAGGACAGCGCCATCGAGGTCGCCGGCACGCTGGGCATCAAGGAAGATGCGCTGCGCAAGGAGATGGCCGCCAACCCGAACACCGACAGCGTCAAGGCCACATACCAGCTGGCGACGGACCTCGGCGTTACCGGCACGCCGGCCTATGTCATAGGCAACGAGGCTGTCTCCGGCGCCATCGGCCTCGATGCACTGAAGGAAAAGGTCGCCAGCGTGCGGGCCTGCGGCAAGACCAGCTGCTGATCGGCTGGTCTACGTACCCATCCCCCATCATATTGCCGCAATCGCCCCCTGTTAGATGTGGACAAGGGCTGGCTGCCGCAGCAGCGCGTGCGTCCCGTGCCTTGGGGGCTTTCCTCCGGAGGCTCGGGAGTCTATAGGTTGCCCTGGACTTTGACGGAACCGATGATGACGCACACCATTCTTCTCCTCAACGGCCCGGCGCTCCCAGCGTCAGTCGTGCCTGAGCCAGACGCTGGCGACAGCGGGATCCCGATGCTACGGGAAGCGGCTCACGAAGGAAGCGGTGCGCGGCGGCGGCCCGCCTAGCAGACGACAGAGGCGCATCGCGCCAAACCAAATTGACGCAATAACAAGAATGACACAGGGCAAATTCCATGGCTGACAACAAACCGGGTATCGACGAGGCACTGATCCGCAATCTCGCAAACATCCTCAACGAGACCGATCTGACGGAGATCGAGGTCGAACAGGACGATCTGCGCATCCGCGTTTCCCGCGCCGGCACGACTCAGTATGTCCAGGCGCCGATGATGACAGCGCCGCAGCAGCAGATGGCAGCACCTGCCGCAGCCGTTGCCGCCGCTCCGGCAGCCCCTGCGCGCAACCCCGACAACGTCGTTCTGGCGCCGATGGTCGGTACGGTCTACATGGCGTCCGCTCCCGGCGCCCGCGCCTTCATCGAAGTCGGCGCCATGGTCAAGGAAGGCCAGACGCTGCTGATCATCGAAGCCATGAAGACGATGAACCAGATCCCTGCGCCGAAGTCCGGCAAGGTGACAGAAATCCTCATCGAAGACGGGCGGCCGGTCGAATATGGCGAAGCTCTCGTCATCATCGAGTAGTAGGCCCATGCCCATGATTTCCAAGATCCTCATAGCCAATCGCGGCGAGATCGCCCTTCGCGTGCTGCGCGCCTGCAAGGAGCTCGGCATTCCGTGCGTGGCCGTTCACTCGACGGCCGATGCCGATGCGATGCATGTGCGGCTTGCTGACGAGAGCGTCTGCATCGGCCCCCCGCAGGCACGCGATAGCTATCTCAACATTCACCAGATCGTTGCTGCCTGCGAGATCACCGGCGCAGATGCCGTGCATCCCGGCTACGGTTTCCTGTCCGAGAACGCCAAGTTCGCCGATATACTCGAGGCCCACGGCATCACCTTCATCGGCCCGACGGCCGAACATATCCGGCTGATGGGCGACAAGATCACCGCCAAGCTGACGGCTGTCGAACTCGGCATTCCGGTCGTGCCGGGCTCCGACGGCGAAGTGAAGACCGAAGCCGAAGCCATCAAGACGGCTGCCGAAATCGGCTATCCCGTGCTGATCAAGGCGACGGCCGGCGGCGGCGGACGCGGCATGAAGCTGGCGCACTCGCCGGACGATGTGCTCGAGGCCTGGTCGACGGCGCGCTCGGAATCGCTTGCTGCCTTTGGCAACGACGCCGTCTACATGGAAAAATATCTGACGACGCCGCGCCATATCGAAGTCCAGGTGTTCGGCGACGGCGAAGGCAACGCCATCCACCTCGGCGAGCGCGACTGCTCGCTGCAGCGCCGTCACCAGAAGGTCTGGGAAGAAGCCAATTCGCCGGCGCTCAATGTCGAGCAGCGGATGAAGATCGGCCAGATCTGCGCCGATGCCATGAAGAAGCTGAAATATCGCGGCGCCGGCACCATCGAGTTTCTCTATGAAAATGGCGAGTTCTATTTCATCGAAATGAACACCCGCCTGCAGGTCGAGCATCCCGTAACGGAAGCAATCACCGGCATCGACCTCGTCCACGAGCAGATCCGCGTCGCCTCCGGCGGCGGTCTTTCGGTGACGCAGGACGAAGTGCATTTCCAGGGCCACGCCATCGAATGCCGTATCAACGCCGAGGATGCGCGCACCTTCGTGCCCTCGCCCGGCACGATCACGCATTTCCATGCACCGGGCGGTCTTGGCGTGCGCATCGATTCTGGGGTGTATCAGGGCTACAAGATCCCGCCCTACTACGACAGCCTGATCGGCAAGCTGATCGTTCACGGCCGCACCCGCGTCGAATGCATGATGCGGCTTCGTCGTGCACTCGACGAATTCGTCGTCGACGGCATCAAAACCACCCTGCCGCTATTCCAGGATCTTGTCTCCAACCAGGATATCGCCAATGGCGATTACGATATCCACTGGCTGGAGCACTACCTTGAAAAGCCGGTAGAGTAAGCAATGGTAGGCTCCCGCAGAAGATCGCAAGGGCTTACCCCCGAGATCCTTCTGCGGGCCTATTCCATCGGCCTTTTTCCGATGGCCGAATCGGCAGACGATCCGGAGATTTTCTGGGTCGAGCCTGAGATGCGTGGTATCCTGCCGCTCGACGGGTTCCACATCTCCAAAAGTCTCGCCAAGACGGTCCGCAAATCCCCCTTCGACATCCGCTTCGATTACGATTTCGACGCCGTCATATCAGCCTGCGGCGAGGCCACGACCGGCCGGCCATCCACCTGGATCAACTCCACCATCCGCAGCCTCTACTCTGCCCTCCACCGCGTCGGCCACACCCATTCGGTCGAAGCCTGGGAAGGCAACCAGCTCGTCGGCGGCCTGTACGGCGTCTCGCTCGGCTCGGCGTTTTTTGGCGAAAGCATGTTTTCGCGCAGAACGGATGCCTCGAAGATCTGCCTGGTGCATCTCGTGGAGCGCCTGCGGGAAAAGCGGTTCACGCTGCTGGACACCCAGTTCACGACCGAGCACCTCAAGAACTTCGGCGCCATCGATGTGCCAAAGGACGAGTATGCGGTGCTGTTGAAGGCGGCGATGGAAAGCCGCAATCTGAAATTCTGAAGACGCCGTTGGTAGAGGACTTCAGCGCGGTTTACTTTTCCGTCCTATGAATGGGATGGAAAGCGCGATCCCCGGCCTCCCTCATTCCTGTGCTTGTCACAGGAATCCAGCCGCCCAAGTCCTTGGGCCAAAGACTACTTCCACGACGCAGCCTCCTCTCACGGCGCAGACGCGCCGTGGCTGGATTCCTGTGACAAGCACAGGAATGAGGCTGGCTGTAGTTGGAAGTGCACTTGAGGCGAGCGGAGATAGGTCGAACTGCGCGGAACAACACTGTCCAAAAACCCACACCACACCCTAATTCGTCTTCGCAGCATCCGGTGGCGGGACGTCGGACTTTTGTTTGCACTCTTTCAGCCAGACGTCGTAGATCGGGTGTTCGACGGCGTTGAGGCCGGGGCTGTCGGCGAACATCCAGCCGGTGAAGATGCGGCGGATGCGGCGGTCGAGCGTGATTTCGTCGACCTCGACGAAGCCGTCGACCTTTTGCTGCTCGGCATCGTCGCGCGAATAGCAGGCTTTTGGCGTCACCTGAAGGGCGCCGAATTGGACGGTTTCGTTCAGGTATACGTCGAATGTGGTGATGCGGCCTGTGATCTTGTCGAGGCCTGAAAACACTGCGACAGGATTGGAGATACGGGCGGCTTCGGCCGGGGCGGATACTGCAATGGCGCCAAGGGCAAACATCGCTGCGGTCGCCGCACGCAAAGAAGCGCCTCGCGTGAAAAACGTCATATCCGCCAGTCTCCAGCGTGGTATCGGTCGGCAGAGCTCATGCGATGAGCAGCCGGTTTACAGCGCGTAAACGCCAAATGTGGCCAAAGCGCGGGTTGGACGATCCGATCAGTTGCCGGGCGTCCACGCATCGTAATCGCCGGTGACGCGCGGGCGCTCGCCGGCAACGGCAAGCGAACCCGGCGGACGATAGGCCTGCGGCGTGCCCGTCAGGTTCTGCTTGTGAGCCTTCTGCCATTCCTTGGGGACATAGGTCTCCTCCGAGGGCGGAACGTCTGTGCGATGGTGCATCCAGCCGTGCCAGCCCGGCGGGATGGCCGAGGCTTCGGCATAGCCGTTGTAGACGACGTAGCGCTTACGCAGGCCGTAGGACGACATGCCGCCTTCATAGTAGACGTTGCCGGCCTCATCCTCGCCGACGCGCTTGCCGAAGCGCCAGATCGCCAGCCGGGTGCCGACAGTCGCACCGTTCCACCAAGTGAAGGTCAGCAGCAGGAATTTCATCATTGTCTTTTCCTCGAGGCCCGGCGAAACGGCGCGGGCGGGAGCAGAATTCGATCCAAAGCTTATGCCGCCGGAAGAAGTTATTGTCCAGCGATTCCAGCCGCTCCGGCTGTCATTTCAGCGCCATCTTGAAGCCCAGATGGCTCGGCTTGAAGCCCAGCCGCTCGTAGAAGCGATGGGCATCCTTGCGGGTCGCGTTGGATGTCAGTTGCACCAGTCTTGCGCCACGACGCTTTGCGTCCGCGATACAGTGGTCGATCATCGCGGCACCGATCCCCTGCCCGCGCATGTCGTCGCGCGTCTGCACCGCCTCGATGATCATTGCCGACCCGCCCCGGCCCGTGAGCGAGGTGGTGAACATGGTCTGGAAGGCGCCGACGACTTCGCCGTTGCGCGCCGCGACATAAAGGGTCTGGTCGGGCGAGGCTGCGATTGTGCGGAAGGCTTCGAGATAAGCGGGGAACGCTTCCGCATCCAGCGTGTCGCCATGGCCGCCGAGCGGGTCGGCCGCAAACAGCGCGATCAGGGCGGGCAGGTCTGCCTCGCGGGCTTCGCGGATGGTCAGGCTGGTCATGGAGTTCTACCTTCGTGGCTGGCCATCTGGTGGCTGGTTCATGGCACCGTCTGCATCGTATTCATCTCGCCGAGACTGCAGCGAGTACCCCCCCTCTGTCGGCTACGCCGACATCTCCCCCACGAGGGGGAGATCAGCCGCAACCGCCGGGTCGCCTGACCAAAGGGAAAAGAAACTTCACTGCCTTTGGGACAGGCGATGCATCTCCAGCCAATCTCCCCCCTTGTGGGGGAGATGTCACGAAGTGACAGAGGGGGGCGAGCTTGCGCCGGATGAAATGATGCCGGGTCAGCCAGCAACGCGATGGAAAGCGGAGAGACATTCTGTCGATCAGTGGTTCGTCAGCGCGCGCTCGAACACCAGTGTCGGCAAGCCGGATTGCTTCGGCCCATCATTCTTGTTCCGACCGACTTCATCGAAGCCGAGGCTCTGGTAGAAAGCAATGGCCGGTGCATTTTCCGGCTCCACCTCGACACGCATCCGGTCGGCATCTGGAAAACAGGTCTCGAGCTCCGCGAAGAGATCGCGACCGATACCCTGCCGCTGCGCCGACGGCCGGACGTAGAGCATGTGCAACACGGCGACCTTGGCCGTCTCCTCGGACAGGGCCGCGTAACCCATGCCGCCGAGCTCCTTGCCGTCATCGGCGACGACAAACTCCGAATCCTTCTTCTCCAGGCGCGTTTTCAGCGCTGCAGCCGAATGCCACGACGCATGGATCTCCTCGACCTTGGCTGCGCCGTAGAGATTGTCGTAGGTCGCATGCCAGGTCTCGTTCAGCAGCGCGCGGACTTTGTCGAGGTCGCGGGCGCTGGCGGTGCGCACGAAGTACATCCCTACTCCTCAACGATGCCGAGCTTGGCCTTGACCAGAGCCTGCACGGCCTGCGGGTTTGCCTTGCCGCCGGTCGACTTCATCACCTGGCCGACGAACCAGCCGGCGAGTGTCGGCTTGGCCAGCACTTTGGCGACCTGATCCGGGTTGGCAGCGATGATCTCATCGACCGCCTTTTCGATGGCGCCGGTATCCGTCACCTGGCGCATGCCGCGGCTCTCGACGATCTCGGCCGGATTGCCACCCTCGGTAAGGACGATCTCGAAGACATCCTTGGCAATCTTGCCGGAGATGGCCTCGGACTTGATCAGGTCGAGAATACCGCCGAGCTGGATTGCGGAAACCGGAGTCTCTTCAATGCTTTTACCGGTTCTGTTCAAGGCGCCCAACAAGTCGTTGATGACCCAGTTTGCGGCCATCTTGCCATCGCGGCCGGCGGCCAGTGCCTCGTAATAATCGGCAATCGCCTTCTCGGAGACCAACACCGACGCGTCGTAGACGGAGAGGCCGAGTTCGCGCACGAAGCGCTCCTTCTTGGCATCCGGCAACTCCGGCAGATCCTTGGCGAGTTCGGCGATGAAGGCATCGTCGAATTCCAGAGGCAAAAGGTCCGGATCGGGGAAATAGCGGTAGTCGTGCGCGTCTTCCTTGGAGCGCATCGAGCGGGTCTCACCCTTGGCCGGATCGAACAGCCGGGTTTCCTGGTCGATGGAGCCGCCATCTTCCAGAATGGCGATCTGGCGGCGGGCTTCGTATTCGATGGCCTGGCCGATGAAGCGGATGGAGTTGACGTTCTTGATCTCGCAGCGCGTGCCGAAATCGCCGCCGGGCTTGCGCACGGAAACGTTCACGTCGGCGCGCATCGAGCCCTCGTCCATGTTGCCGTCGCAGGTACCGAGATAGCGTACGATCGAGCGCAGCTTGGTCATGTAGGCCTTGGCTTCGTCGGACGAGCGCATGTCGGGCTTGGAGACGATCTCCATCAGCGCCACGCCGGAGCGGTTGAGGTCGACATAGGACATGGTGGCGTGCTGGTCGTGCATCGACTTGCCGGCGTCCTGCTCGAGGTGAAGGCGCTCGATACCGATCTCGATGTCCTCGAACTGGCCCTGGCGATCAGGGCCGAGCGAGATGACGATCTGGCCTTCGCCGACGATCGGGTCCTTGAACTGCGAGATCTGGTAGCCCTGCGGCAGGTCGGGATAGAAATAGTTCTTGCGGTCGAACAGCGAGCGCTTGTTGATCTGCGCCTTCAGGCCGAGGCCGGTGCGCACCGCCTGCTTGACGCATTCCTCGTTGATCACGGGGAGCATCCCGGGCATGGCGGCATCGACCAGCGAGACGTTGGAATTGGCCGGTTTGCCGAACTCGGTGGAGGCGCCGGAGAACAACTTCGACTTGGAGAGAACCTGCGCATGCACCTCCATGCCGATGACCACTTCCCAGTCGCCTGTGGCGCCGGGAATGAAGCGTTTCGGATCGGGCGTGCGGACGTCGACAAGGGTCATGGGATGCTCTTCAAAGGCTGGATTTCTTGTCTGTGAGGTAAAGGAAATGGCTTTGGCGTGCAAGGCTTTCGGGTGCTGCAGACGGCAATTGATCGACGCCGGCGCCCCGTCGCCGGCCATTGCCTTGCCGGAATGGCGGCGCGCCCAAAATATAGATGACGCGCACGCAGGAGAATGACGATGGCCGCTTCGACCGACCCCCATGACCTCGACAGGTTTGTCGAGGCGCAGGCTAGCATATACGAACAGGCGCTGGCGGAACTCCTGGCCGGCGCTAAGCGCTCGCACTGGATGTGGTTCGTCTTTCCGCAGATCGCCGGGCTTGGTACATCTTCGATGGCGCAGCGATATGCGATCCGCTCCAAGGAGGAAGCCTTGGCTTATATCTCCCACCCGCTGCTCGGGAAGCGGCTGACGGCCTGCGCGCAGGTAATGCTCTCTGCCGGAGGTACGGCAAACGGCGGGCGCTCTGCCCACGCCATCCTCGGTTCTCCCGACGATCTGAAATTCCGATCGAGCATGACGCTCTTTGCAGCTGTCAGCGGGCGCGATTCGCTTTTCCAGCGGGCACTCGATCGCTTCTTCGACGGGATCCCCGACGACCGGACGCTGGCCCTCATAGGAAGCGGAGACCTCGACCCCTTTCAGAAGCTGCTGCCGTAAAGGTCGTCGTCCGGCGGAAGCAGCGATTTAGACAGGCCGACGGTCGGCAGATCCCGGTCGAGGGAGGGCGAATAGACGACGGACAGCCAGTGGACGGTATAACCATGCGCCTTGAAGAAGCCGATAGCCTCGGCATTGCCGGAGTGGGTCTGCAGCGCTGCGGTGTCGAAGCCCTGGGCAGCAATATCGCTCTCGATCTGCGCCAGCAGGGCCGAACCCAGTCCCTGCCTGAGTTCGTCAGGGTCGATCCAGAAATCCGTGATGTTCTCGTCCAGCTTTTCACGCGCCGCCCAGCCGCAGGCAACCCCGTGATTTTCGACAACGGTGATCGTCAGCCAGGAGTCGCGGGTAAAATTCGAGAAGGAGTCCCTCGCGCCGTCCATCATGACGTCGCTGTCCCCAATCGCCGCCATGGCCTTCTGCCAGGCGCGAAGCCCGATGTTGGTCAGGATCTCCGTCTCGCCTTCATGGGCATTGCGAATGTGAATCATGAGCACCCCACGCGTTACTGACCCAGTAAAACATTTGATGACAGCTTTTGCCAGATGCTCAGCGAAGCTGGCTAAGAGACAGTCACGGTTTCCGTGGCTGTACACAACCGCTGGTCAGCGAGACCTTATTGAGCGGGAGAGCCTTTGGTGCCGCCAACGAGGCAAGGCCCGGATTGATGACTTTGGTTCCGGGCTTCTACGTCCGCTCAATCAGAACCCAAACCGGCAGGAAGTAAATCGAGATAGCCCAACAGGACGTAGACAAGCGCGAAGACGATCACCACCATCAGCAGATAGCAACCGACCTCCAGCGCGACTTTGATCATATCGGTCGGCTTGGACGAGGTCCGTTGGTCGTGATGCCACTTAATGGCGAAGAACATGCCCGTTCCTAGCGCCAGAACTTTGAACGTAATGAATAATATAGGGACCCAATCCATGGTTTGAATATTTCCTGGCTATTGATCGACGCCCATAACGATCTCCGAGGAAGTCAAACGGGTCGTAGCGCGCGTGTACATGAAGGCACTTTGCCAGGATGCTCGAGGGCGTCCATAAGCTCCGGCACGTGCTGAGCGCACCATACCGACGGGGTTTCAATTCATCCATTGCGGACGAATGTTACATCGAGCCCGCGATCTCCGACCGCGAACCCCAATTCAGGCTCTTACCACCACTTGGCAGGCGTGAACTTGCCGGCTGCCTGCTCGATGACATGAGCGGTCTTGAACAGAGTTTCCTCGTCGAACGGCTTGCCGATGAGCTGCAGTCCAAGCGGCAGGCCCTTCGCGTCAAGACCGGCGGGGACGGCGATGCCTGGCAGGCCAGCCATGTTGACGGTCACCGTGAAGATGTCGTTGAGGTACATCTTGACCGGGTCAGCGGCCAGTTCCTCGTCGGCAATGCCGAAGGCGGAGGACGGCGTGGCTGGCGTGAGGATGGCATCGACACCGGCATGGAAGGCAAGTTCGAAGTCGCGCTTGATCAGCGTACGGACTTTTTGCGCCTGCAGGTAATAGGCATCGTAATAGCCGGCCGACAACACATAGGTGCCGATCATGATGCGGCGCTTGACCTCGGTGCCGAAGCCCGCAGCGCGGGTCTTCTCGTACATGTCGAGGATGTCCTTGCCGTCGATGCGCAGGCCGTAGCGTACGCCGTCATAGCGGGCAAGGTTCGACGAGGCTTCAGCCGGAGCGACGATATAGTAGGCCGGCAGCGCATATTTGGTGTGCGGCAGCGAGATATCGACGATCTCGGCGCCGGCATCCTTCAGCCAGGCAATGCCCTTCTGCCAAAGGGTCTCGATTTCGCCGGGCATACCCTCGACTCGGTATTCGCGTGGAATGCCGATCTTCATGCCCTTCAGCGACTGGCCGAGCGCTGCCTCATAGTCGGGGACGGGAAGATCGACCGATGTGGTGTCCTTGGCGTCGACAGATGCCATCGACTTCAGGAGGATGGCGGCATCGCGCACGTCCCGGGCAATCGGGCCGGCCTGGTCGAGCGACGAGGCGAAGGCGACGATGCCCCAGCGCGAGCAGCGGCCATAGGTCGGCTTGATGCCGACGGTGCCCGTGAAGGCGGCTGGCTGGCGGATCGACCCGCCGGTGTCTGTGGCTGTGGCGCCGGCGCAGAGATGGGCCGCAACCGCTGCAGCAGACCCGCCGGAGGAACCGCCGGGAACCAGCTGCTGGTCCGAGCCCGTGGCGCGCCAGGGGTTGATGACCGGGCCGTAATAGGAGCTTTCGTTCGACGAGCCCATGGCGAATTCGTCCATGTTCAATTTGCCGAGCATGACGGCGCCGTCGTTCCAGAGGTTCTGGGTGACGGTCGATTCGTAGCGAGGCTCGAAACCGTCGAGGATGTGGCTGCAGGCCTGGGTGTGGACGCCTTCCGTGCCGAACAGGTCCTTGATACCGAGCGGAATGCCTTCGAGCGCACCGGCCGAACCAGCGGCGATACGAGCGTCCGAGGCCTTGGCCATCTCCAGAGCCTTGTCGGGCGTCACCTTGATATAGGCATTCAGCGCGCCATTGGCCGCGTCGATGGCCGCAACGTAGGCGGTCGCAAGCTCGGTCGCGGTGATCTCCTTGCCACGCAGCTTATCGCGGGCTTCGGCAATGGTCAGGCTGGTCAGTTCGCTCATGATCGGTTCACTTCAGGTCTGGAAAGGCTGCGGTCGGATGGATCGGAACGGCTCGAATGCCTATTCGACGACCTTCGGAACGAGGAAGAAATTGCGGTCGGTGAGCGGCGCATTGGCGACGACGTCATCAGCCTTGCTGCCGTCAGTTACGGCGTCTTCGCGCTTCTTCATGGCCATCGGCGTGACCGAGGTCATCGGCACGATACCCGTCACATCAACCTCGGAGAGCTGCTCGACAAAACCGAGTATACCGTTGAGCTCGCCGACCATGCGGTTGGCTTCGTCCTCGGTAACGGCGATGCGGGCAAGGCGCGCAACGCGCTTGACGATGGCAAGATCGACGGACATGAAATTCTCCGGCTGGGATGTGTTTCCCACGCTATAAAGGCCATGTCCGTCGGGTGCAACTGCCAAGGCGGCATCAACCGGACGAGTGGCGGAAATTAAAAGAGTGTTAACAACATAGACCTTTTGGCCTTTGCAGATTTTATTATCGCTTCCCAATATCTGCAATCTACGGTTTTTTCCCATAGTGCACTGTGGGGAGAAAAACTCATGACGTTTGAAATTTCTAAAATCCGCCATCCCAAAGAGAAGTTTTATGGTTCGCTGATGCTGCTCATCGGCAGCCTGATCTGGTTCCTGTTGGCAGCAGCCCTGCTAATAGCGGCATCGAAGAATATCGGAATGGCTTTGATTTTCGTGTTCTACATCGGCATTTTATGGTTCGTCAGCTTTGTCGCCCGGGCCTTGCTGCGCGCCTACATGATTGGCCATTACGTAATGGTCAGCCAGCAGCAATTTCCACAACTTCAAAAGATGGTCGAAGACGGTGCCAGGCAACTCGGGATGGAAGCGCCAACGGCCTTCGTCTATAATTCCAGCGGTGTCATGAATGCCATGGCGCTTACGCTCGTCGGGCGGACCAAATATATCTGGCTAACGTCGCAGCTCATCGATGCGGACAATGACGAGCAGGTTCGTTTCGTGATCGGCCATGAACTCGGTCATCACGCAGCCGGCCATCTCAACACAATTCCTATGCTGCTTCATCTGCCAGCTCATATCGTGCCATTTCTCGGCGCGGCATATTCGCGTGCACGCGAGTTGACGTGCGACCGCGTCGGCCTGGTCGTCGCGAATAATATTCAAGCATCCCGGACCGCATTGCAGATGCTGGCATGCGGCAGCGCCCGTTTGAACGCCCAGTTGAATACGGCAGCGTTTGAGGCGCAGGAGCGGATGGTGCCATCCGTGGCCGGATTCTTCCTGCATATCTTTTCGCATTATCCACGCCTCACGCGGCGGGTCGAAGCATTGGGCCAGTGGGCACAGGGTACTGGCACGGTCTCGGCATCTCAAACCGGCCCGTCCAGCAGACGCGTCGAGCCAACGCTGGCTTAACGGTCGCGATCACGAATGAATATTCCGACATGCCGGCATATCTAGGTGCCGGCATGTCTTGCAGCTTTATCCTCGACTAAACGCCTTAGAACGAAATTGCCTCACCGACCTTCGGCACGACGACCTTGGCGGCTGCGCCTTCCATGGCGGTGACGAACTTTTCGGCCGTCGCATCGATGATCGGGAAGGTGCCGTAGTGGCAGGGGATCACCGACTTGAAGTTGAAGAAGCGCTGGCAGGCAAGCGCAGCCACAGCACCGCCCATGGTGTAGCGGTCGCCGATCGGCACCAGGCCGATTTCAGGCTGGTGCAATTCGTTGATCAGCGCCATGTCGCCGAAGATATCGGTATCGCCCATGTGGTAGAGGGTCGGCGCGTCATCGAAATGCAGGACGAGGCCGTTCGGATTGCCGAGCGCGTGCGAAACGCCGTCTTCCGTTTGCTGGGCCGACGAATGCAGGGCGTTAGTGAAGGTGACGGTGAAGCCGTCGAAGTGGATCGTGCCGCCGGTGTTGCCGGATTCGATCTTCTCGACGCCTTTGCCGCCGAGCCAGGCTGCGAGATCGGCATTGGCGAGAACGATCGCGCCGGTCTCCTTGGCAATCGCTGCCGTGTCGCCCACGTGGTCGGCGTGGCCGTGTGTCAACAGGATATGGGTGACACCCTTGGACACGTCGGCAACCGTCAGGCCGGCTGCGGAGAAGGACTGGTTATAGCTCAGGAACGGGTCGATCAGGATCGTTGCCTTGGAAGTCTCGATGCGGAATGCGGCATGGCCGAGCCAGGTGACTTTCATGGGATAACTCCGTGAATTGAGGGATGCAAATTCGAACCTTGATGCTAAGGACACTAGCGACATAGCCCAAAAGGCAAAAAATGACAGTGATCCGCCGCTCAATTTCTTTTGACGAGACAATATCCCGATGACAGTCCTCACCATCGAAGAACTGGCGGAAACCCTGCTGCCGAATCAGGCGATTGCAGGCCTCGACCTCGGCACGAAGACCATTGGGCTGTCGATGTCGGATATCGGGCGACGACTGGCGACGCCACGTCCGGTGCTGCGGCGGGTGAAGTTTACGCCCGATGCTGCAGCACTGCTGGCGTTCGCGGAGAAGGAAAAAGTAGCGGCGTTCATCATCGGCCTGCCGGTCAACATGGACGGCTCGGAGGGGCCGCGGGTCCAGGCGACCCGGTCTTTCGTGCGGGCCATGTCGGACAAAACCGCCCTGCCCTTCGTCTTCTGGGACGAGCGCCTGTCGACTGTCGCGGCAGAACGTCAGCTGATCGCCATGGATGTTTCAAGGGCAAAACGTGCCGAGCGCATCGATTCCGCAGCGGCCAGCTTTATTCTTCAGGGCGCGCTCGACAGGCTGTCTTCGCTGTCCCGCAATCGATCGCCGGATCTCGAGGCCTGACGCGCCTGCCACCAGGCTGCAATCAGCTTGCGCTTGCGAAAGCCGATCAGCGCGAAGACCACGAGACTATCGACGATGATAGCGCGCAGCACCAGCGGTGGGATCGATTCCGGGGGTAGCCCGAGGACTTTACCGTAGACCTGAAATGTCAGGTCGTGAACCTCGCGGGTGTACATGAATATGCCGAAACTGATGTCGTAGTAGGACAGCCAGTACCAGCTGCCGAGGAAGAAGATCGGCCCGCCCCAGAACAGCAGAAACCATTTCATGCGGCCTCTCCCCGATATGCGACGCCATCTCCGCTGCAAAGGACCAGCTCGCTCACCAGCGCCAATGAGCCCAAAATCACCGCAGGCACTGCAATATTGAGAGCCAGGACGGCGAAAAACATCATTGAAATCAGGAATAGAGCGGCTTTAGCCGGTTTTGCTGTCATGGCCACACTGGTTAACAATTGATGATCTCGCCACCTTGTGCCGTCAGCCGGCCTCCCGCAACGTAAACCATTCGTTAAGGTTAACGGCCTGTGGAGAACTTGCCTCAGCCGTAGACGGCACGGACGATGCGCTTCAGGCCGGTCGCTGCCTTGTCCCAATCCTTCTCGCTTCTCAGCGACAATCCCGCACATTGGCCGCCGATGGCGGCCGAGAGTACCAGATGCTGGATAGCCGCGAGAATGATGGCGTTGACGGCAACCGCATCGACACCTTTGGGAGGCACAAGCGACCCGCGCATCCGGTCGATCCAGGCGGCCAGCGCCTTGGAGCGTGCCTCGGACAGTTTTCGTACCTGTTCCGTCTGTTCCGACACCTCCCAGGCGACGATGCGACGCATCAGCGGATCGGCGCGCAGTGCATCCAGGAAAAGCAGCGCCAGCCGCTCCATCAGGTCGCCGTAGGTCAGCATGAACATGCCACCGCTATCGTCTGGGATACGGTCCCTCACCCAGCTACCGAGATCGGCGCCGATGGCCTCGACCAGACCGTCGAGCCCGCCATAATAGCGGTAGATCAGTTGCTTGTCGCAGCCGGCGCGACGGGCCACGGCATTGATGCCGAACGCCTGGAAGCCGTGTTCAGCAAGAAGTGCCTTGGCGGATTCGAGGATATTGTGTTCGGTTGCAAGGCGGTTGCGCAGCGGCTTTACCGGCTCGGAGAGAAGCGCAACGGAGTTCTTCTCCAGAAGAAGGACCGAATCTGCCATATCGTTTTTGTCTGTGGTCATCGCCAGTGACTATCAGCCGGTCATTTCGCCGACAACGCAGGGCTTTTCAAAGGTTGTGGATAGCGCTGCACCAAGGAACACCGCCATAGTAAAGCGTTGGATGAACTAAAGGCTGTTGCGCGAAAAGGGCATCACCATCCGCAAGTCAATCGATCTCATCATAGGCACGTTCTGCATAGAAGAGGGCCATAGCCTTCTGCATCACGATCGCGATTTCGATCCCATGCGGGACCATCTCGGCCTGAAAGTCGTCACACACTAATTTTCGTGCAATCAAAGCCTACGCCCGAACCACACAGTGGTTTCGGAGAGCGGCGCTACGGGCGGGGACAATTGCGCAAAGCCGCGCTTCGGCCAGAAGCGCGAGGCACCGTGGTTGGCAGTGTTGGTTCCCAAGTGGATGCCGCTGACGCCGGCCTGTCGGGCCATCGTGATCCAGCGGTCAAGAAGCGCTGTGCCAATTCCCTGCTGCTGCAGGCGTGGGAGAAGGTTCATGTGCACATGCGCCGGATAGGGTTGGATGAGGCTTTCGGGCGTATGGCGGAGGTGGTGGATCATGAAGCAGCGGCGCTCGTCGGCGTTCCATTGCGACGATGGGCCGCTCGGCTCCGGATAGATCGCGCGAAGACCAGGCCACCAGTCCTCTTCAAGCCTGTCCTCGAAGGCCGCCGTGTCGAACACGCCGAGGATATAGCCACCGACACCCTCCTCGTCCTCGGCGACGAGCATGGTTTCCGGACTGAATTTCGCATAGGGGCCGACGTAGATATGCCCCATCAACCGACCATCGATGTAGAGGTGCCAGGCATCGCCGCCGGCATGGCCTGTCGCGAGCGAGATGGCGTAAAGGCTGTCGATATCGGAGGGACGAAAGCTGCGAAGCGTAACCACACGTCCCCCTTGCGTTTCGATGCGAGCCGAACTCTCCGTCAGGTCGCGGGTGGATAGAGCAGATCGACGATGTAGCTGGCGTCGAAACGGCTGTCGAGCATGCCGTAGGTCGAGCGCCAGCCGCCGGCCAGACGCGTTTCGATGAAGGCATCGGCGACTTTGCCGGCACCGAGCCGGTAGAGTTCGGCGGCGGCGGTAGCCAAGGCGAGCTGCTCGATCAGCAGCCGGGCAGCGCCCTCGTCGCGCTCGCAGAGCGCCATGGCGGCACGCAGCACGGCGATGGTCTTCTTGCCGGCCGGACCGAGATCGCGGGCAAGTCCGGCGAATACCGTTTCGAACAGGTCTCGACCACGGTTGAGGACGCGCAGAAGATCGAGCGCCATGACATTGCCGGAGCCTTCCCAGATGGCGTTGACCGGCGCCTCGCGGTAGTGGCGGGCAATGGGGCGTTCCTCGATATAGCCGCTGCCGCCGATGCATTCCATCGCCTCGTAGATCAGCGCCGGGGCGATCTTGCAGCACCAGTATTTGGCAACCGGGGTCATCACCCGGGCGTAGGCTGCGTCGTCGGCGCTGTCGCGGGCCTTGTCGAAGGCTTCGGCCAGACGGAACGAAAGGGCAGTCGCACCGGCGACGTCGAGCGCCATGTCTGCGAGCACGCGTGTCATGATCGGTTGGCTCACCAGCGGCTTGCCGAACACGCTGCGACCGCGCGCGTGGTGCACCGCTTCGGCGAGCGACGCGCGCATGATGCCCGACGACGCCAGCGCACAATCGAGCCGCGTCAGGGTCACCATGTCGAGAATCGTCCGGACGCCGCCATCGGGAGTGCCGAGCAGGAAGCCGAACGTGTCGGTGAATTCAACTTCGGCGGACGCATTCGAGCGGTTGCCGATCTTGTCCTTCAGGCGCTGGAAATGCAGCCCGTTGGCCGAGCCGTCCTCGAGCAGCCGTGGCACCAGGAAGCAGCCAAGCCCGTCGCCTGTCTGGGCGAGCATGACGAAGGCGTCGCTCATCGGCGCCGACAGGAACCATTTGTGGCCGGAGAGCCGATAGATGCCCTCGCCCACCCGCTCGGCCGACGTGACATTGGCGCGCACATCCGTGCCGCCCTGCTTTTCCGTCATGCCCATGCCGATGGTGACGGCGGATTTCTGCATGGCCGGCTTGTTGGTGGAATCATATTTCCGCGACAGGATTTTTGGCGCCCAGTCCTTCTGGACCGCAGGGGCTGCCATCATCGCCGCCACCGAGGCGCTGGTCATTGTCAGCGGGCAGAGATGGCCGCATTCGAGCTGCGCCGTCAGGTAAAAGCGCGCGGCTCGTACCTTGTGCGCCTGGTCCTTGGCCTCGACATCCGCCTGCGGATCCCAGATCGACGAATGCAGCCCCGCCGACATCGAGCGGCGCATCAGCGCATGCCAGGCCGGATGGAACTCGACGATATCCAGCCGCTCGCCGCGCGGACCATGGGTCTTCAACTGCGGCACGCCCTGGTTTGCCATCCGGGCCAGTTCCTGCGCCTCATGCGACGTCACGAAACGCCCCATCTGCTCGAGATCTTCGCGAATGCTGCGCGGCAGATTGGCCGTCAGGTCGACGATCAGCGGATCGGAACGATAGGCATTGATGCCGGACCAAAGGCTCGGCTGGTTCAGATCGGTCAACGGGTCTTCGTTCCGGGGCGCTTGGGTCATGATTCGCTTCTAGCCGAAGTCACCTATGGTGGAAACGTCCATGGAAAAGATTCATGGCGATGTACACAGTGGGGCTAAAATGTTGACCTATAGGGCGAGCTTCTAAATTTCGCGTCCTGGCGAACCTAAAGTTGCTGTTCGCGGCTTTGGTCCGCCAGCGCCGCATCTGGAAAATCTGACTTAGGAGGGAGAGTGCGCCATGTTTCTTGACGTTCGAGGCGCCGTCGATGAGGATATGGAAGCGTGCCACGGATGCCTAGCCGTCGTGGCGGAGGAAGGTCTCTGGCTGTCACGGTTGAACGCCCCACCCATCGATCGGTACGCATCGTGGTGGGAGTCAATGCGCATACGGCAAGCTCCGCAGGCGGTCGCCACCGTTGATGGCAGGGTGATCGGTTGGTGCGACATCTCTCCGCGCGATGGCCCTCTGCATGCCCATATCGGCAGCCTCGGGATCGGAATTGTTCCCGGATACCGCGGCTTGGGTCTGGGGACGCGGCTGATTGCGCTGGCTCTGGCTAAGGCACGAGAAAGAGAGCTAGAACGAATCGAGCTTTCGGTACTGCATGACAACGACGCTGCGATCGGCCTTTACAAGCGGATGGGGTTCGTCATAGAGGGCCGCCGTCGCCGGGACTGGAAACTCGGGAATGTCTACCGCGACAGCATTTTGATGGCGCTTGTGTAGGGCATCCACCGTTGCTCAAAGTGTTCGAGCCAACACCATAAACATGTTGCCGAAGCCCCCTCGCCCGGCCTGAACGTTTCGAACCGCCTTGCCCCCTCGCCGCGCGCTCATTATAGAGCCCCTGACGACATCCGAGGGCGCCCGCATGGTCTTTTTCCCCCACCGCCACCTTATCGGCATCAAAGGTCTCACCGAGCAGGATATCACCTATCTACTCGACAAGGCGGACGAGGCGGTGAAGATCAGCCGGCAGCGCGAGAAGAAGACGTCGACGCTGCGCGGGCTGACGCAGATCAACCTTTTCTTTGAAGCCTCGACGCGGACGCAGGCGTCGTTCGAACTCGCCGGCAAGCGGCTCGGCGCCGACGTGATGAACATGTCGGTGGGCAATTCGTCGGTGAAGAAGGGCGAGACGCTGATCGACACGGCGATGACGCTGAATGCGATGCGCCCTGATGTCCTGATCATCCGCCACTCCAGCGCCGGGGCGGCAGCGCTGCTGGCGCAAAAGGTATCTTGTGCCGTCGTCAATGCTGGCGATGGCCAGCACGAGCATCCGACCCAGGCTCTGCTGGACGCGCTGACCATCCGCCGCGCCAAGGGCAAGCTGTCGCGCATCATCGTTGCCATCTGCGGCGACGTGCTGCATTCGCGCGTCGCCCGCTCCAATATTCTCCTGCTCAATGCCATGGGCGCGCGGGTGCGCGTCGTGGCGCCGGCGACGCTGCTGCCGACCGGGATGGCCGAGATGGGCGTGGAAATCTGCCACTCGATGAAGGAAGGCTTGAAGGATGCAGACGTGGTGATGATGCTGCGCTTGCAGCGCGAGCGCATGTCCGGCGCCTTCGTGCCTTCGGTGCGCGAATATTTCCATTTCTACGGGCTCGATGCCGAGACGCTGAAAGCCGCCAAGGAGGATGCGCTCGTGATGCATCCGGGGCCGATGAACCGTGGCGTCGAAATCGCCTCCGAAGTGGCCGACGGCCCGCAGAGCGTCATCGCCGAACAGGTGGAAATGGGGGTCGCCGTGAGGATGGCCGTGATGGAAACGCTGCTTGTCTCGCAGAACCAGGGGCCGCGCGCATGAACACCATCGTCCTCACCAACGTCCGCATCATCGACCCCTCGCGCCAACTCGACGAGACCGGCACCGTTATCGTCGAGAACGGCGTCATCGTTGCATCCGGCAGGCAAGCCGATGGCCTGCCGTTTCCAGCCGGCGCCACCGTGCGCGATTGCGCCGGGCTGATAGCGGTGCCCGGCCTTGTGGATGCCCGCGTGCATGTCGGCGAACCCGGCAGCGAGTACCGCGAGACGATCGCCTCGGCCAGCCGCGCTGCAGCAGCCGGCGGCATCACCTCCTTCATCATGATGCCGGACACCGACCCTGTCATCGACGACATCGCGCTGGTCGAATTCGTCAAGAAAACGGCGCGCGACAAGGCGGTCGTGAATGTCTATCCCGCCGCTGCCCTTACCAAGGGGCTGGCCGGCACTGAAATGACCGAGATCGGCCTGTTGCGAGAAGCCGGCGCCGTGGCCTTTACCGATGGCCATGCTAGCATCCACGACGCACAGGTGCTGCGCCGGGTTATGACCTACGGCCGCGAGTTCGGCGCCGTCATTGCTTCCGTGCCGCGCGACGAACATCTCGGCGTAGAGGGCGTCATGAACGAAGGCCTGTTTGCCAGCTGGCTCGGCCTATCGGGTATTCCGAAGGAAGCAGAGCTCATCCCGCTCGAGCGCGACCTCCGGATCGCGGCACTGACCCGCAGCAACTACCACGCCGCGATGATTTCGGTGCCTGAGTCGGCCGAGGCGATCAGGAACGCCCGGAAACGCGGCGCCAAGGTCACCTGCGGCATCTCGATCAACAATCTGGCGCTGAACGAGAACGACATCGGCGAATACCGTACCTTCTTCAAGCTCTATCCGCCGCTGAGACCCGAAGACGACCGGATGGCGATGATCGAAGCGCTCGCCGATGGCACGATCGACATCATCGTCTCCTCGCACGATCCGCAGGATGTCGACACCAAGCGGCTGCCTTTCGCTGAAGCGGCCGACGGCGCCATCGGGCTGGAAACCATGCTGGCCGCGGCCCTGCGCCTCCACCACAGCGGCCAGGTCAGCCTGATGCGGCTGATCGATGCCCTGTCGACGCGACCGGCCCAGATCTTCGGGCTCGATGCCGGCACGCTCCAGCCGGGCGCGAAAGCCGATATCACGCTGATCGATATCGACGAGCCTTGGCTTGTCGCCAAGGACATGCTTCTGTCGCGCTCGAAGAATA
Organism: Rhizobium sp. B21/90; assembly: GCF_019355815.1. Classification (NCBI taxonomy): domain Bacteria; kingdom Pseudomonadati; phylum Pseudomonadota; class Alphaproteobacteria; order Hyphomicrobiales; family Rhizobiaceae; genus Rhizobium; species Rhizobium sp. B21/90. Next base: position 2,561,495 of record NZ_CP072162.1, read on the forward strand.
CACCGTTCGAGGATGCCCGGTTCAGCGGCCGGGCGGTAGCGACCTATGTGGGGGGCGCATTGGTCTATTCGCTGAACTGAAAACGGACGCAAAAGCCGGACTATAGGGGGACGATTTGAACGACATCATGAACTGGCAGATCACCGTGCCGCTAGCGCTGGCAGCCCTTGCTATCGGCTATCTGCTGGGCTCCATCCCCTTTGGACTGGTGTTGACCCGCATGGCCGGGCTCGGCGATGTGAGGTCAATCGGCTCCGGCAGCATCGGGGCAACCAATGTGCTGCGCACCGGCAGCAAAAAGCTCGCAGTCGCAACGATGCTGCTCGATGCCCTCAAAGGCACCCTCGCCGCATTTGTCTGCACGCGGCTTTTTGGCGCAGAGGCCGGCCTGCTTGCGGGCTTTGCTGCGTTCATCGGCCATATCTTTCCGGTCTGGATCGGCTTCAGGGGCGGCAAGGGTGTGGCAACCTATATCGGCATCCTGCTGGCGCTGGCGCCGGTTATGGTGCTGCTGTTTGCGGTCGTCTGGCTCACTTGCGCCTTCCTCAGCCGGTACTCGTCGCTGTCCGCACTGGTTGCAACACTTGTTATTCCGGTTGCGCTGTGGATAGTGGGACCCGACAAGATTGCTGCGGCGATGACGCTGATGAGCCTCATCTGCTGGTGGAAACACAAGGCCAACATCGCCAGGCTGACTGCAGGGACGGAAAGCAAGATCGGATCCAAGGGGTAGGTTCATGGCCACGGACAGCGCAAGACGGTCTGGGATTGCGCTGACGGAAAAACAACGGATTGCCTGGCTCAGGCTGATCCGCTCCGACAATGTCGGGCCTGCCACCTTCCGCGACCTCATCAACCACTTCGGCTCGGCTGAAACCGCGCTCGCGATGCTGCCGGAATTGTCGCAGCGCGGCGGCGCAACGCGGGCTATCCGCATCTGCAGCGAAAGCGATGCCCTGCGCGAACTGGAAATTGCCGAGCGCTTCGGAGCGCGCTTCATCGGCATCGGCGAACCCGACTATCCTCCGGCGCTGCGGCAGATCGACGGTGCTCCGCCATTGCTGGCGGCCAAGGGCAATCTTGCCACCGGCACGAAGCCCGCGGTCGGTGTCGTCGGCTCGCGCAACGCCTCGATCAGCGGCGCCAAGTTCGCTGCGATGATCGCGCGGGACTGCGGTCGTGCCGGATATGCGGTGATCTCGGGGCTAGCGCGCGGCATCGATACGGCAGCCCATCGGGCCAGCATCGAGACCGGCACCATCGCGGCACTGGCCGGAGGACTGGACCAGCCCTACCCGCCCGAAAACGTCGGATTGCTCAATGAAATCTGGAACGGCGATGGCATGGCGCTGAGCGAGATGCCATTCGGCTGGGAGCCGAGGGCCCGCGACTTCCCCCGTCGCAATCGACTGATCGCTGGGGCCGCGCTGGGTCTGGTAGTCGTCGAGGCCGCAACGCGCTCCGGCTCGCTGATCACGGCGCGGCTAGCCGGGGAATTCGGGCGGCTGGTGTTTGCCGTGCCCGGCTCGCCGCTCGATCCGCGCTGCCAGGGAACGAACGGCTTGCTGAAGGATGGCGCAATGATCGCCACCAGCCCCGGCGATATCATCGAGGCGCTGGCGCCGCTGTCGGAGATCGACCTGTTCGCGACTCCGATGGCGGAGGAGCCTGGCGAGGATCCCGGCAAGCCGATGCTGCTGCCGCCCGATGACAACGACCGCGCCCGCATCGTCGATTCGCTCGGGCCGACACCGGTCGAGATCGACGACATCATCCGCCACACGGTGCTGGCGGCGGCGTCGGTCTATCTCGTCCTGATCGAACTCGATCTCGCCGGACGGTTGCATCGACACCCCGGCGGGCTAGTGTCGCTCGCCATGGTGGATTGATGCGAGGGGTCGATGGCCGGCCTGGAGGTCGCCGGCCTCGACGTAGGCCATCTCCAGAAGGTAGCACAGAAGATCGGCACGTTCCCTTTCTGCCACCTGCCGCAACTCGCCCAACATCTGGCGGATGAATGCAAAGCTTTCCATGGAGGTCTGCCCTCCCTTATTTTTCAAAGGTTTGGACGTCATTTCGTCTTCCCGTTGCAAGGGTGTATCACTGCATGGACTGTCGTTATCTCTGCATAACAAAGACGATAAAGCATTTATCTATAATTGCAATACGTTTAATATCTCGTAAAAGTTGCGTCACGTTGCAGACGGCAAAAATGCACCGTCCCTCTTGACCGCAGCGATTTCACTGTCCATGTCGAGGGGCCGGGAAGTGAAGATTGCCCGGACACCCGCCTGTTTCTCCTCAGCGCGACCTCCTAATTAGAGAATGATCATGAATGTTGTAGTGGTAGAATCGCCTGCCAAGGCCAAGACGATCAACAAATATCTGGGACCCAACTACAAGGTCCTGGCGTCTTTCGGTCACGTGCGCGATCTGCCCGCCAAGGATGGTTCAGTTCTGCCCGACCAGGACTTCGAGATGCTCTGGGAAGTCGATGCTGCCTCGGCCAAGCGCATGAAGGATATCACGGACGCCATGAAGACGGCCGATGGCCTGATCCTCGCGACCGACCCTGATCGCGAAGGTGAAGCGATCTCCTGGCACGTGCTCGACCTTCTCAACAAGAAGAAGGTGATCGGCACCAAGAAGGTGCAGCGCGTCGTCTTCAACGCCATCACCAAGAAATCCGTTCTCGACGCCATGGCCAATCCGCGCGATATCGACGGACCGCTGGTCGACGCCTATCTGGCGCGCCGGGCTCTCGACTATCTCGTCGGCTTCAACCTGTCGCCGGTGCTGTGGCGCAAGCTGCCGGGCGCCCGCTCGGCCGGCCGCGTCCAATCAGTGTCCCTGCGGCTTGTCTGCGACCGCGAATCCGAGATCGAGCGCTTTGTCTCCGAAGAATACTGGAACCTCTCGGCGCTGTTGAAAACGCCTCGCGGCGATGAATTCGAAGCCCGTCTGACGGTTGCCGACGGCAAGCGTCTGCAGGCCCGCTCGATTGCCAATGGCGAACAGGCCGGCAATCTCAAGACATTGCTCGAAGGCGCCAGCTATGTCGTCGACACCGTCGAGGCGAAGCCAGTCAAGCGCAACCCGTCGCCACCGTTCACCACCTCGACGCTGCAGCAGGCCGCTTCGTCCAAGCTCGGATTTTCCGCGTCGCGCACCATGCAGGTCGCGCAGCGGCTTTATGAGGGCATCGACATCGGCGGCGAGACCGTGGGTCTCATTACTTATATGCGTACCGATGGCGTGCAGATGGCGCCGGAGGCTATCGATGCGGCGCGCAGCGCCATCGGCAGCCAGTTCGGCAATCGCTACCTGCCGGAAAAGGCTCGTTTCTATTCGAGCAAGGCGAAGAACGCCCAGGAAGCGCACGAGGCCGTGCGTCCTACCGACTTCGAACGCATTCCCGATCACTTGCGCAGCGCGCTCGATGCCGACCAGCTGCGTCTCTACGACCTGATCTGGAAGCGGGCGATTGCCAGCCAGATGGCGTCTGCCGAGATCGAGCGGACGACCGTGGAGATCCTGGCGACCAATGGCGGCGACAAGGCCGGCCTGCGTGCCGTAGGCTCCGTTATCCGCTTCGATGGCTTCATCGCCGCCTATACCGACCAGAAGGAAGACGGCGAGCAGAGCGACGACGGCGAAGAAGACGGCCGCCTGCCGGAGATCAATGCCCGCGAAAACCTCGCCAAGCAGAAGATCAACTCGACGCAGCATTTCACGGAACCGCCACCGCGCTATTCGGAAGCGACCCTCATCAAGAAGATGGAAGAGCTCGGCATAGGCCGCCCGTCCACCTATGCGGCGACGCTGGCGACCTTGCGCGACCGCGACTATGTGACGATCGACAAGCGCAAGCTGGTGCCGCAGGCCAAGGGCCGGCTGGTCACCGCCTTCCTCGAAAACTTCTTCACCCGCTATGTAGAATACGACTTCACCGCCGATCTCGAAGAGAAGCTCGACCGGATTTCCGCCGGCGAACTGAACTGGAAGGACGTGCTGCGCGAATTCTGGACGGCCTTCTTCGCGCAGATCAACGACACCAAGGAACTGCGCGTCACCAACGTCCTCGACGCGCTGAACGAGGCGCTGGCGCCGCTGGTGTTCCCGACCCGCGAAGACGGCAGCGATCCGCGCATCTGCCAGGTCTGCGGCACCGGCAACCTGTCGCTGAAGCTCGGCAAGTATGGCGCCTTCGTCGGCTGCTCGAACTACCCGGACTGTAATTTCACCCGCCAGCTCTCGTCTGAAGGCGGCACGGATGCGGAATCGACCGGCCTCAGCGAGCCGAAGGCGCTCGGCAAGGATCCCGTGACCGAGGAAGAGCTGACACTGCGCTCCGGTCGCTTCGGTCCTTATATCCAACGCGGCGAAGGCAAGGAAGCCAAGCGCTCGTCGCTGCCGAAGGGTTGGAAGCCCGAGGATATCGATTATGAGAAGGCGATGGCACTGATCGCGCTGCCGCGAGATATCGGCAAGCATCCCGAAAGCGGCAAGATGATCTCGTCCGGTCTCGGCCGCTACGGGCCGTTCCTGCTGCACGACGGCTCCTACGCCAACCTCGAGACCATCGAGGACGTATTCACCGTCGGTCTCAACCGCGCCGTCACGGTGCTCGCCGACAAGCAGGCCAAAGGCCCAAGCGGTCGCGGCACGCCGGCAGCGCTGAAGGACCTTGGCGACCATCCGGACGGTGGCGGCAAGATCACCGTGCGCGACGGCAAGTATGGGCCCTATGTCAATTGGGGCAAGGTCAATGCGACGTTGCCGAAGGGCAAGGATCCGCAGAGCGTCAGTGTCGAGGAAGCGCTTGCCCTGATCGTCGAAAAGGCCGGCAAGCCTGCCAAGCCGAAGGCTGCCGCCAAGGCCAAGGCCGCACCGAAGGCGAAGGCAGCAGCGAAGACGAAGACCGCTGCCGCATCGGCAAAGACGACCAAGACCGCCGCCAAGCCGGCAGCCAAGGCCAAGGCCAAGCTAGCCGCCAAGAAGACAGTGAAGAAGGCAGCAGAGTGAGCAGAGAACCGCGCAGCAGACCGTCGCCAGTCGAACGTCGTCTCGGCAAGCCCGTGCGCGCCGCCAAGGCTGGCGCGGTCAAGGGTGATGTTACGGCGCCAGCCAGGGACACTATCGTCCAGGGTGTGTTGCCGCCGCGCGAAGTCATTCTGCGCTTCATTGCCGACCATCCACAGCAAGCCTCCAAGCGCGAACTGGCCAAAGCCTTCGGGCTGAAGGGCGAGCAGCGCGTCGAGCTTAAAAACCTGCTGCGCGACCTCGAAGAAGACGGCATGGTGCAGAAGAACCGCAAGTCGCTGATGCGGCCCGGTGCCCTTCCCCCCGTGACCGTGCTCGACATCACCACCCGCGACAAGGACGGCGAGCTGATCGGCCGCCCGGCCGAATGGCCGGAAGATGCCGGCGTCGCGCCTGCCGTTGCCATCCGCCAGACGTCTTCGCCCGCCGGCCGCAACGGCAAGGGCAAGGCACCCGTGGCCGGCATGGGCGACCGGGTTCTGGCCAAGATCTTTCCGGCCGGAGACCGCGGCGGACCGGCCTATACGGCACGGATCATCAAGGTTCTAGACCGCCGCCGCAGTGCTGCACTTGGCGTTTTCCGAGAGATGCCCGGTGGTGGCGGACGGCTGATGCCGGTGGAGCGGCGCGGCGAGGAAATGGTCATCGATCCCGAGGATATCGGCACCGCGAAGGATGGCGACCTTGTCGAGATCGAAGTTGCGCGTCTCGGCCGCTTTGGCCTGCCGCGCGCCAAGGTCCTGTCGGTGCTTGGCTCCGTCGGCTCGGAAAAAGCAATCTCGATGATTGCCATCCATGCTCACGGCATCCCCTACATATTCCCGCTGCCGGTGCTGGCGGAGGCTGACGATGCCAAGCCAGCGACGATGAAAAGCCGCGAAGACTGGCGCAACGTGCCATTGATCACCATCGATCCGGCCGACGCCAAGGACCACGACGACGCCGTATATGCCGAGCTGGACCCTTCTCCCGACAATGTCGAAGGCGTCATCGTCAACGTCGCAATCGCCGACGTCTCCTGGTATGTCAGGCCGAATTCCATGCTCGACCGCGAGGCGCAGAAGCGCGGCAACTCGGTCTATTTCCCCGACCGGGTGGTGCCGATGCTGCCGGAGCGGATCTCCAACGATCTTTGCTCGCTGAAGGAAGGCGTCGACAGGCCGGCGATTGCCGTGCGCATGGTGTTTTCGCGCGAGGGTCGCAAGATCGGCCACACCTTCCACCGCATCATGATGAAGAGTGCCGCCAAGCTCTCCTACCAGCAGGCGCAGGCAGCGATCGACGGAACACCTGACGATCAGACAGGACCGCTGCTGGAACCGATCCTGAAGCCGCTCTACCATGCCTATGGGGTGATGAAACGCGGCCGCGACCGCAGGCAGCCGCTGGAACTCGACATGCCCGAACGCAAGATCCAGCTGAAGCCGGACGGGACAGTCGACCGCGTGGTCGTTCCACCACGGCTGGATGCGCACAAACTGATCGAAGAGATGATGATCCAGGCGAACGTCGCAGCTGCCGAGACGCTGGAAAAGCAGCGGCAGCCGCTGGTGTTCCGCATCCATGACGGCCCGTCGCTTGCCAAGCAGGAGATCCTGAGAACATTTCTGGCGACGCTCGACATTCCGCTCGCCAAGGGCGGCAACATGCGGGCCAACAATTTTAACGGTATCCTTGCCAAGGCAGAAGGCACGCCGCACCAGACGATGGTCAGCGAGATGGTGCTGCGCTCCCAGAGCCAGGCGATCTATAGCCCGGAGAATATCGGCCATTTCGGCCTCAACCTGATGAAGTACGCCCACTTCACCTCGCCGATCCGCCGCTACGCCGACCTTATCGTCCACCGTGCGCTGGTAGGTTCGCTCGGGTTTGGCGAAGGCGGCATCACGCCGGAGCAGGAAGCCGGTCTCGACGACATCGCAGCGGAAATCTCGACCTTCGAGCGGCGCGCCATGGCGGCCGAGCGCGAGACCGTCGACCGCCTGATTGCCCATCACCTCAGCAACAGGGTGGGCGAAGAGTTCGACGGCCGCGTCGGCGGTGTTACCAAGTCGGGCCTTTTCATCGGGCTGCCGGAATTCGGCGCCGATGGTTTCATTCCGATCTCGACGCTCGGCAACGACTATTACATCTATGACGAGGCGCACCAGGCACTGGTCGGCGACCGGACCGGGCTCGGCTACCGGCTTGGCGACAGCGTCAAGGTGAAGCTTGTGGAAGCGGTTCCGCTGGCAGGCGCGCTGCGCTTCGAGATGCTGAGCGAGGGACGCGAACTGCCGCGTGGCATGCGTTCGTTCCACAAGTCTGGACGTGGCGGCACGCCGGTGCGCAAGAAGCCGGGGACGAGGCCACCGCGCGGACGGAAATAGCTGCTGGAGGGCGGCCGGAGGAGGAGTAATGACAGCAAGCGGTTCGACACCCGTCATTCGCTATGGCGGACCTGAAAAAACCGAGCGCCCGCTCGGCCAGGCTATCCTGCGGGGCGCCTGCAGCCGTTGCCCCAACTGCGGCCGTGGAAAGCTTTTCCGGGCGTTTCTGAAACCGGTGGACAACTGCGCTGTCTGCGGCGAGGAGATGTTTCACCACCGCTCCGACGACCTGCCACCTTATCTCGTCATCCTCGTGCTCGGCCACGTTGTCGTCGGCGGCTACATGATATCGGACACGATGCACCATCTGCCGATGTGGGCGACGCTTTCCATCTGGGCGCCGATCACCGTGCTGACGGCGCTTGCCGTCATCCAGCCGATCAAGGGTGGCGTGATCGGGCTGCAATGGGCTCTGCGCATGCACGGCTTCGGTGGACACGAAGACCGCCCGGACGAATTCGATGAAGGCAGCGGCACCGGGTAAGGCTGCAGGACGCCGAGACAAGCCGAAACGGCAGTGTTTTCCCCACGGGACCTGACATCATCACCGGCCATGGGTTGACATGGAGGCTAATTCTTGTCTGAACATTGCCGGCATTGTCGGGCATGCTCCGGCCGCTGCGATCGACCGGACGCCCCGGAATGTGGCGCTCTGGATTAGCCGGCAAGATGCCTTTCTCAATTCTGCGACGCGGACGTTTCGTTCGCTCCATGCTAAGGATCAACCATGACTGAACCGACGAACGGCAAGGTCGGCCATGTCGAAGAAATTCACTGGCCCTCGCTTTTCGCCGCGATCTCGTCGATTTCGGCCGTTGGCATTGCCATCGGTCTCGGCCTGCCCCTTTTCAGCATCATCCTTGAAAAGCGCGGTATCTCGTCGTCGCTGATCGGCCTCAACACAGCGATGGCAGGGATCGCGGCAATGATCGCCGCGCCCATCACCACACGGCTGGCGCACCGCTTCGGCGTTGCCTCGACAATGATGTGGGCGGTATTTCTCTCGGCCGTCAGCGCTGTCGGCTTCTACTATGCGACGGCCTTCTGGATGTGGTTCCCGCTGCGGCTGGTCTTCCACGGCGCGACGACCACGTTGTTCATCCTTTCGGAATTCTGGATCAACGCCGCCTCGCCCCCGGCAAGGCGCGGCTTCGTGCTCGGGCTCTACGCCACGGTTCTTTCTTTGGGATTTGCTGCGGGACCGCTGATTTTCTCCATGGTCGGCAGCGAGGGTATTTTGCCCTTCCTGATCGGCGCGGTCGCCATTCTCGTTGCCGCCATCCCGATCTTCATTGCCCGCAACGAAAGCCCGGTGCTGGAAGAAAAGCCCGAGATGCATTTCATGCGCTATGTCTTCCTGGTGCCGACGGCTACCGCCGCGGTGTTCGTGTTTGGCGCAGTCGAGGCAGGAGGCCTGTCGCTGTTTCCGATCTATGCGACGCGCTCCGGCTTTACCGAATCGCATGCCGCCTTGCTGCTGACGATGATGGGTATAGGCAACGTCGTCTTCCAGATCCCGCTCGGACTGCTATCGGACAAACTGACGGACAAGCGCCCGCTGCTGGTCATCATGGCCTGCATGGGCCTGGTGGGCGCGCTCGCGCTGCCATGGGTGGTAGGCAACTGGATGATAACCGCAGGCCTGCTTCTTTTCTTCGGAGGATGCGTCTCCGGGCTCTATACGGTAGGCCTCAGCCACCTCGGATCCCAGCTGACAGGGCCCGATCTTGCCGCTGCCAATGCGGCGTTCGTGTTTTGCTATGCAATCGGCACGGTCGCCGGCCCGCAGGCGATCGGCACAGCTATTGACGCAGCAGGAACCGATGGATTTGCCTGGGCGATTGCTGGTTTCTTCGGGCTTTATGTGTTGCTTTCCGGGGCCAGACTGCTCTTCCTGGGGAAGAGGGGTTGACTTTTCGGGCGCGATTTGTAATTTCGCGCCATAATTTGCCGTGGACCGCAACCGGCCGTCCACGGCATCATTTTTCTTAAAGGCAGGACGACCATGGCCAAGGCAACAACAATCAAGATCAAGCTTCTGTCGACGGCCGACACCGGCTTCTTCTACGTCACCACCAAGAACAGCCGCACGATGACCGACAAGATGAACAAGACGAAGTACGACCCGATTGCCAAGAAGCACGTCGAGTTCAAGGAAACCAAGATCAAGTAAGATCATTATGGTTTTCAGGTTTTAAAAGGCGCACCTGCAGGGGTTGCGCCTTTTTTAATGTCTGCCGATCGTTTGTTTAATATCTACCGATTTCCTGGCCGATATTGCACGCAAAATCGCGGCATGATAAATCATACATCACTAATATGATGTATCGAACTCCGATCGGCGGTAGCGGTTCGCGTGGCCTGTCATTATAGAAAACGCCGCTCTTCCGGCGGGAAAGAGCGGCGCTCACTAGGGGTCGGACGGATGCAAAGCGGTACGAGGAACCGCAGGGCATGCATCCGACCGACCGACCCCACGAACCAGGTGATGCGGCGGACCTGAGCATCATGGGGTATTTCCGTCCGGCTGGACGATGTTCGACCTCGGCAAACTCGCTTAAAAGTCGGTTAAAATCAAGAAGTCTTCAGTGTCAAAAGAGGTCAGACTGACTCTATGGTTAAATAGGGTGCGGTTGAAACTAGCTTGGGATGCGACGCTTTTTGGCTTAAACTCAAAAATACTGCAAAACGTCAGTATACCTTCAGTTACGACTCAATCTTTTTATACTGAGCAGGCGTTGCTTGCAAAATCTGTGTCCGAAGACATCAGCATGGATATGGATGCATGTCAGCATTACGACATAAATCATCCTGCACTACTGTCGTAAACTCAATATATCTTAAATTCTTATTGACTGAAATTGCGAAATCTCGCAATTTTGGAAATAAAATGACGCATAATTACTTATCAATCTTCTGCGAACCAATCCCGGAAGCGCTACTTTTCAGATATTAAACTTTTGTAATGGCCGCACAAAACAGCTTGCAGTGACTTCCTCTCGCACCGCCGGACGCGCTGCAGGCCTAGGCGGCCGCAGCGACCACGCGGTTTCGTCCACCGTTTTTCGCCTCATAGAGGGCGCGGTCGGCTTGCTTCAATAGTTCATCTGGCCCATCGAGCGATGTCTCGCGGGATGAGATCCCGAAGGAAGCCGTGATGGCGATGGTCTGGCCGGTGCCGCGCAGGGTGAATGGTGTACTTTCGACGGCTGAACGCAGTCGTTCCGCAATAGCGGCTGCGACCGGTGCCGATGTATCCGGCATGACGACCACGAATTCCTCACCGCCGAAACGGCAGGCGAGATCGGCGCCGCGGACGGTGGAGCGTACGCGGGCGGCAAATTCCCGCAGGACCTGATCGCCGGCATCGTGACCGTAGAGGTCATTGACGGCCTTGAAGCGGTCGATATCACTGATGAGGATCGAAAGCGGCCTGGCGCGCTGGACGGATCGCTTGAAGAGAATGGCCAGGTGGTTGTCGAGATAACGTCGGTTGTGCAGCCCGGTCAGCGCGTCAGTGACTGCAAGCTCGATGGTCTCCTGGACGCTGGCGCGCAGACGATCATTGTAGCGCTTGCGCTTGATCTGCGTCAGGCAGCGCGCCACGAGCTCGTTGGTATCCACCGGACGCACGATGTAATCGTTGACACCGAGCTCGAGTGCCCGGACGATCATCTCGTCGGCACCCTGATCGGTGATCAGCAGGACCGGAAGAAATCGCGTCCGCTCCAGCGAGCGCAACTGCGAGCAAAGGCGCAGCGGATCATAGTCGTCGAAATTGGAGTTGACGATCACCAGCTCGAAGGAGCTTTCCGCTGCTTCGAACAAGGCTGCCTGGGCGTCGGACATGGCCACGACATTGGCAATCGGCTTCAAGGCGCGCACGATGCGCTCCTGCGAATTGGCGCGGCCGTCGACCAGCAGGACCTGCGCAATCTCCTCGCCCTTGCCCTCGCCGATCCTGCCATCCTCGAAGCCGAGCGTGCGTGCGGTCTCGGCACGCGAGCGCAGCTCGTCACTTAGGGTCTTCAATCTCAGCAGGCTCTTGACGCGTGAAATCAGCTGGAGGTCATTGACCGGCTTTGTCAGGAAGTCGTCGGCACCGGCCTTGAGGCCGCGAACACGGTCTGCCGGCTGGTCGAGCGCCGTCACCATGACAACAGGGATATGGGCAACCTTCGGATCTGCCTTCAGCCGCTCACAGACCTCAAAGCCATCCATGCCAGGCATCATGATATCGAGCAGAATGAGATCCACCTGGGTGGTGTCGCAGATGGCCAGCGCATCCCTGCCATTATCGGCGGTCAGCACTTCGAAATACTCGGCCAGAAGCCTGGCTTCGAGAAGCTTCACATTCGCCGGAATATCGTCAACAACCAGAATTCGCGCGGTCATATGGTCTTTTTCAACGCTCAGGCGTCGCCCAGATAGGTCTTTATTGTTTCAATGAATTTCGGCACGGAAATCGGCTTGGAGACATAGGCTTCGCAGCCGCCCTGGCGGATACGCTCCTCGTCGCCCTTCATCGCGAAAGCAGTGACGGCAATCACGGGAATGACGTGCAGCTCGTCGTCTTCCTTCAGCCATTTCGTCACTTCCAGCCCGGAAACCTCTGGCAGCTGAATGTCCATCAGGATCAGGTCGGGACGGTGCTTGCGGGCGAGTTCGAGCGCCTCCATGCCGTTGCGGGTCTGGATCGTCGAGTAACCGCACGCCTCGATGAGATCGCGAAAGAGCTTCATGTTCAGCTCATTGTCTTCGACAATCATCACTTGCTTGGGCATAATACAGTGTCCTCGCCACCGGCCTTGAATCCACTCAGCGAAAATATAAGGTCGCGCGGCAGCCGATTCGATAAATCCGTTAGGGTGACGCTAGCGGCATTTGGTTGAGAAAAAGGTAATTTGCCCCGCGAAATGCAAAGCAACTTCAAGAAGCCGAAAGGATCTGACGCAGATCCGCAGGAAATCGCTATCGCTGTACTCGGATGGCTGGCGAACGAGCCGGATATGTTCGGCCGCTTCCTGGCACTGACCGGAATGGAGGCCGCCCAGTTGCGCAATGCTGTCAACGAGCCAAGCTTTCTCGGCGGTCTCTTGGATTTCCTGATGAACCACGAGCCATCGCTTATGGCCTTCTGTGCGGCGACAGGCACTGCGCCAGAGGCGGTCATGGCGGCTTCCGCACACTTCTCAGCTCCAGGCCTCGGCTCGGGGGAATACTGATCTTGGACGAGACAACTGACATAGGACATGTGCCGCTTCGGGACAGACCTCTCGTGGTTTGCGACATCGACGAGGTTGTTCTCGAGTTTCTGACGCCGTTCACCCGCTTTTTGCGCGCCAGGGATCACGACCTTCTGGCGCGCTCCTTCCGTATTCACGGCAACGTCGTCTCGAACCAGGATGGGACGGTGCCGGACGACGAAACCGTTTCGGCCTTCCTCGAGGATTTCTTCCTGACGCAGGACCAGTGGCAGACGCCGGCCGAGCGCGTCGTCGAAACGCTCACCGGCCTTGCCGGAGATGCCGATATCGTCTTCCTGACGGCCATGCCGCCGCGCCACCAGCAAACCCGCCGCGCCGTGCTCGACAGGTTCGGGCTTCACTTCCCGATGATCGCTACCGAGCAGCCAAAGGGGCCGGTGCTCGCGCAGTTGCATGGCGACAGGCCGCAGCCGGTTGTGTTTCTGGACGACATCGAGAGAAATCTGCTCTCCGTCGGACAGGCCGTGCCGGATTGCCTGCTGGTCAACCTCATGGCCAATGCCGATTTCCGGCCGTTCCTTCCAGTGCCGTCGCCCGGGATCGTCAGCGTCGAGGACTGGTCTGCGGCGGACATGTTGATCCGGGCGCATATCGGGCTTTGAGGTCCTGGACTGCAGGCACTTATACATGCTCCACCTCTTGCGCCGATTTTCATCCTTGAGTGGCTAGACCATAATGCATAGAGTGATGATGTTCAACATTTGTTCTCATCATGACCAACTTGCCTGATACCACGCCCGGCTTCTGCCGCGATTGCCTGAGCGAACAGCCGGCGGTCGTGAAGCGTTGCGGTGCGTGCGGCAGTCCAAGGCTTGTCTACCACCGCGAACTCAACGACCTGACGCTCGCGCATATCGACTGCGACGCCTTCTACGCGTCGGTCGAAAAGCGCGACAATCCGGAGCTTGCAGACAAGCCTGTGATCATCGGCGGCGGCAAGCGCGGCGTCGTCTCGACCTGCTGCTACGTCGCCCGCATTCACGGCGTTCGTTCGGCCATGCCGATGTACAAAGCGCTCGAGGCCTGTCCCAACGCGGTCGTCATTCGCCCGGACATGGAGAAATATGTCCGGGTCGGGCGCGAGGTCAGGGCGATGATGGAGGAACTGACGCCTCTGGTGCAGCCGCTTTCCATCGATGAGGCCTTTCTCGAACTTGCCGGCACGCAGCTTCTGCACCAGGATCGCCCTGCCCGTATCCTGGCGAAGTTTGCCAGGCGGGTGCAGTCCGAGATCGGCATCACGGTGTCGGTCGGGCTGTCCTATTGCAAATTCCTCGCCAAGGTCGCCTCCGACCTCAACAAACCACGCGGCTTTTCGGTCATTGGCCGACAGGAGGCAGTCGAGTTCCTGGCGCCACGTCCCGTCACCACCATCTGGGGCGTCGGCAAGGCATTTGCCGCGACGCTGGAGGGCGACGGCATCCGCACCATCGGCCAGCTGCAGGCAATGGACGAAGGAGCCTTGATGCGCCGCTACGGCGTCATGGGGCAGCGGCTGTTCCGGCTGGCGCGCGGCATAGACGATCGCGAGGTGCATCTTAACGACCCCGCCAAGAGCGTGTCTGCAGAGACGACCTTTTTCGAAGATATCTCCCGATATGACGACCTAGTGCCTGTTCTGCGCAACCTCTCCGAAAAAGTGTCGAGACGCCTGAAGAAGGGCGACATCGCCGGCCATACCGTGGTGCTGAAGCTGAAGACGGCGGATTTCAAGAGCCGCACCCGCAACCGCAAGCTCGAAGACCCGACACAACTGGCCGACCGGATTTTCCGGACCGGGCTCAGGCTGCTGGAGGCCGAGACCGACGGCACGAAATTCCGCCTTCTCGGCATCGGCGTTGGCGACCTCTGCGACGCCGGCCGCGCCGATCCGCCAGATCTTGTGGACGAACCCGCCGCCCGGCGGGCCGCAGCCGAGGCAGCAATGGACAAGCTCAGAGCCAAGTTCGGGGATGCATCGGTGGAAACGGGGTACACGTTCGGTGCCGGCAGGCGGGAGCGGTCGTGAAGGACTGACTGGCTGCCCCGTTCAGTGATGCTTACCAGAGCCGCCAGCAAAACTACGAGGCTGGTTGCGTCTGGAAATGCCTGAGATTCTCTAGCCGATCTCCTCCGGCATAAAGCCACCTGTCTGGCGTTTCCACAGACGAGCAAACAGACCGTCCTGTTCGATCAGCGCGTCCGGCGTGCCCTCCTCGACGATCCTTCCCTGATCGAGCACCACGATCCTGTCCATTCTTGCAATTGTCGAGAGCCTGTGGGCTATGGCAATCACCGTTTTCCCTTCCATCACTGCGCTCAGCCTTTCCTCGATGGCCGCCTCCGACTCGCTGTCCAGGGCGGAGGTCGCCTCGTCGAGCACCAGGATAGGCGCATCCTTCAGAATGACGCGTGCAATCGCAATCCGCTGTCGCTGGCCGCCGGAGAGCTTGATGCCGCGATCTCCGACAAAGGCATCCAATCCCTTGCGCCCCTCACCATCGGCAAGCTCGGAAATGAAATCGTTGGCCCGTGCAGCCTGTGCTGCTGCCTCGATCTCCGCTTGATCTGCGTCGGGGCGTCCGTAGCGGATATTGTCGGCAACCGAGCGGTGGAGGAGCGCTACATCCTGGGCAATGACGCCGATCCCCTTGCGCAGGCTCGCCTGGGTGACCTCCCGGATATCCTGTCCATCGATGCGGATCGTGCCGGCAGTGATATCATAAAATCGAAGCAGCAGGTTCACCAACGTCGTCTTGCCGGCGCCGGAGAAGCCGACAAGTCC
Organism: Rhizobium sp. B21/90; assembly: GCF_019355815.1. Lineage (NCBI taxonomy): Bacteria > Pseudomonadati > Pseudomonadota > Alphaproteobacteria > Hyphomicrobiales > Rhizobiaceae > Rhizobium > Rhizobium sp. B21/90. The sequence continues at coordinate 2,576,938 of NZ_CP072162.1, forward strand.
GATCTTTTCGCCGGGTCTTATCGTGAGCGAGAGATCGGTGATGATGGCCTTGCCGGATGCATAGGAGAAGCCGACGCCCTCGAAGCGGATCTCCCCATGCGACACGGAGAGGTTCTTCGCACCGGGCATATCCGTGATCGTCGGCGGCGTCGTCATCACAGGCATCGCGTCCTTGATGGTGCCGAGCGCCTTGAAGATTTGCTGGCCCATCTGCAGGAAGGTGAAGGATCCCGCCGACAGACGCTGCAGGATATAGACCGTCGCCACGAAATCGCCGACGGTGACAAAGCGGTCGTAGAGGCCGACAAACCCGATCCCCAGCATCACTAGCCAGAGCAGCATATTGAAACTGATGACGACCAGTTCGGTCGTCCGGTAGATGCGTTGCTCATGATGGAGCGTACGCACCGCCTCGGACATGATCTTCCTCAGCGTGCCCGCCTCGCTGTCTTCGGCGGCAAACTGCTTGACCATCTGGATATTGCTGTAGAGGTCGGTCAGCGCACCGGAGATAAGGCTGTTCTGCTTGGCGGAGCGACGTGCACGCTCCGTGAAATCGGGGACGACCTTGATGGTGAAGGCAACGTTCAGCGCAATCCAGACAATGACGGGAAGCGCCAGTTGCCACGACAATGCCAGCAGCAGGAATACGGAGCCGAAGATCTGCAACACGAAGCGCGGCGCGGTCTGGAAGGTGATCAGCATCTGTTGCTGGACGGCATAGGCAACCTGGTTGAGCCGCGACGCGACCTGGCCTGCAAACAGGTCGTGGAAGAAAGCAAGGTCCTGCCGCTCCACCGCCATGTGCCCCTGCCACTGGATGGCGATGGGGAGGCTGATGCCGACGGTATGGGAATTCAGGATATTGGTGACGTAGAAAAATATCGGCATGACCGGGAAGATCATCAAGGCGAGCAGCACCAGCAGCCCCGACCGGCTATCAACAAAGCTCGCGACGCCCTGTGTAGTGATGCCATCGACAATCACAGAGAGCCCCCAGATGATCGTCAGGTTGATCGCCTCGACCACCATCGAACACAGCGCCATGGCAATCAGCACGCCGCGGAACATCTTAATCAGGTGGAGCAGAACTGCGATGGGGCCTTTGGTGGGTAATGGCCGATAAGGGATATCGAGCGGCCGGATCAAGGTTTCGAAGGGACGATAGATCGCATCTGAAATCGACATAAGCCGCTCCGGTGATCATCGGAAAGCGAAAACTCTGGACTAATGAATGGCATACCAGCAGTTCACGTCTCCAACCTCAATGGGAAATCGAACCGGCACGCGAAAAGTGAAGGCGACTGAAGTGGTCCGCAGTGCCGAATTCGGAGACGACACAACTGCCGCGACTTCCTTGCCCCATAAAAATGGCCGGGCTTTAAGGCCAGGCCACTGGTCGAAGAATATCTGCAGGAAACGCTGTTAACCGCGCTTACGCATCCTTGGCGGCAGTCAGTGCCGCGACAAGGATGCCTGCCGTCTCAACGGAAGAGCCTGGATTCTGGCCGGTGATCAGGAGACCGTCCTTGATCGTGTAGGACGCCCAGTCATCGCCGCTGGAATAGACGCCGCCGTTCTGCTTCAGCATATCCTCGACCAGGAAAGGCACGACATCCGTGAGGCCGACGCCATCTTCTTCCGAGTTCTTGAAGCCCGTGACCTTCTTGCCGCTCACCAGCGGTGTTCCGTCGGCAGCCTTCACATGGCGCAGCACACCCGGTGCGTGGCAGACGAGGGCGACGGGCTTGCCGGCCCGGTAAGTGTTTTCAATCAGCGCGATCGAGGTCTTGTCTTCCGCAAGATCCCACAGGGGGCCATGGCCGCCTGGATAAAAGACGCCGTCAAAGTCTTCGTGCGACACGGAGTCAAGCTTAACGGTAGAGGCGAGAACCGCCTGGGCCTTCTGGTCGTTATGGAAACGGCGGGTCTGCTCCGTCTGGGAGCCCTCCTCGTCGCTTTTCGGATCGAGAGGCGGCTGGCCGCCAGCCGGCGAAGCGACGGTGATATCAGCACCCGCTTCAAGGAATGCATAATAGGGAGCGGCGAACTCCTCCAGCCAGAAACCGGTCTTGCGGCCGGTGTTGCCAAGTTCGTCATGCGAGGTCAGAACCATCAGAATTTTCATTTTACAGATCCCATCGAGGGTTTTGAAATCGGGCCCGGCACCACGCCACGCCCTCCTTCCGGGTTCGACGAGCCGCTTGTGGCGGCGCCGTCGTTTCCGATGAGGCGACTATGCGCCCCGGCAAGGAATTTATGAAATTTATTATTTGTATTTCAGATATTCATGAACGATTATGACTGGATGAAATATGATCTCAATCTGCTACCGGTCTTCATCGTCATGATGGAGGAGCGCAATGTCACCCGTGCAGCCGAGCGGTTGGGCATAACCCAGCCAGCCCTGTCGAACGCCCTTAACCGACTGCGCGAGACACTGCGCGACCCGCTGTTTATCCGGGAGCGCTACGGCATGAGGCCGACCCAGATGGCAGAAGAGCTAGCGCCTGTCATCATCGACGCTCTCGCCAAGATCGACGAGGCAATCGTCGGGCAGCAGGATTTCGATCCGCAGCACGCCGAGCGGCTCTTCACTATCGCACCGAACAGCTATGTCGAATTTGTCCTGATGCCCTCGATCGTTTCGAAACTACGCGAACGCGCACCCGGCATCAGGCTGCGTCTCATACCGTTCAACAACGATGCCACGGAAGCCGGCGCGGTATCCGGTGCGACGGACATGGTGATGGGCCGGATCGTGGATCCGCCGGATAATCTGGTCGTCCAGCACCTGATGGACGATGGGCTGGCCTGTGTAGTGAGAGCCGGACATCCTGACATCCGCGACGGTATCTCAAGGGAACAGTACGAGACCCTCAAGCATGTCAACGTCATCCCGCCTGGACGGCTGCGGGCCGGTCTTTTCCAGGCGCTTGGACAGAAGGGCTTGAACCGCGAGGTCGCCGTGTCCGTCACGCACTTTCTGGCCGTGCCGGAGATGATCGCCGTGACGGACTACTGCGCCACCCTGCCCGGCCTCATTTGCCACCACCTTGCTGCGGACCCGCGATTGCGGGTCCTGCCTGCGCCCGTGGACCTCGGCACATTTCCCGTCGAAATGGCCTGGCACGTGCGCTATCGCCAAGACCCGGCTCACCGCTGGCTAAGATCCCTTATCGTCGAGGTCACGAAAGACATTGTCGGGAGCCTTGGTGGCGAATAGAGATAGGCCTGATGTGGACACACTCAATTTTCAACGAATGAAATTTCTCGCCCGTCTAGACGTCCGGAAAAGATACAACGCCGCCAACGAAAGATTTTTCGACTTCAGATTGATGATCTTTGACTGCACCCATATCGCAATACGATTTTTGATACTCAGTTTCGTACATCCGAATATGGTTTCTACATAACCATTCATGATTTCGACCAGTTCGTCCTTGTAAGCCGCCATCTTTTTCTGTTGCGGCGTCTTGGAAAATGCCACGGCCGTAAAGGCATCCGAAATTATCATATGCGTAAAACGCGGCGCGATGAGGTCCCTCACATAGTTGCGCCTCTTGTCGACATCATCGGGAAACTGCGAGCAGAGCTTTTTCACATAACGAAGCCGGCTTCGGCTCATCTTGATGCTGTACGACGTGCTCTCACTGTTGATGCACCAGACGGTGACGGCTTTATCGACAAAGTAATTCGTGTACCCGCGACGGAAGATACGCAGGAAAAGGTCGTCATCTTCGTAGCCGGTAAATTGCGGATCAAAGCCGCCGACTGCCTCGAAAGCTGTGCGCTCGATCAACGACGCTGACGGCAGTACGAACATGTCGTTCGCAAGCAGGTCATTGATGAACCGCTTAGGGTGCAACGCATGCTGCTTGACCATGTCCGAGCGCACGATATTGCCCTCGCCATCCGCCTCCATCAGGTCGCCATAAACCCAACCAAAATGCGGATCGTCAAGAGGAACTGCGTCGAGGAGCGTTGCTATATGCGTTTTCAGGTAGAAGTCATCCTGATCAAGAAAGCAGATGAACCTCGAAGACGTATGTGCAACACCGTAATTTCTTGCAGTCCCTTGGCCGCCATTCTCTTTTCTCAAGACACGAAAGCCCATGGACTGGGCTATTTCGTCAAGCAACGCCGCTTCTTCTGGTGAAGATCCGTCATCGACGACTACAAATTCCGTCGCAGGAACGGTCTGCGCCAACACACTCTCGGCCGACCTACGAATATATTTCGAACCATTATAATAGGGTATTATAACAGCAACAGTTTCTATCCGCGACGCAGTCTCTTGGTGCGGCATTTTCATTTCGACATCACTATCAGACATAGATATTCCAAACTGGCTAAGTCACTGCGGGTTAATACCGAGACACCTTCCGAATATACGGCGGCAGACGACACTTAATCTACCTTAAGGTTCATTAGTATTTACGATAACCTGTCATTCATGCAGACGTATAAGTGCATCGCATGACAGAAACATACAGCAACCTATACCGCTTTTTCGATGCAATACCAATCTCTTGAGTTGTTGCCAAGAGGTTTATTATTAAACCATTATGAAAGTGGTATCACCGCTCGACACAATCTAAAATTGTACTCGATGAGGTCTCAAGTCTTCCTTAAACTTCCCTTGCTATGGTCATAGTCACGAGTATTGCGTTTTTGGTGGACATCATGTTTACGCGTCTGGTTCTTGGTATCGGCCTGCTTTCGGCCACCGCACTGACCCATCCGGCCGAGGCGGCCGATGCTCGGGTGCTTCAGATCGTCGTGTCGACGAACCGGCAGCAGTTATCGGTCTATGACGGCGACACCGTGGTCGCGACCTCGAAAGTGTCGACCGGAAAATCCGGACATTCGACGCCATCGGGCATCTTTTCGGTGCTGGAAAAGGAGGTCTACCACCGCTCCAACATCTATTCGAATTCGCCGATGCCGTTCATGCAAAGACTGACATGGTCGGGCATCGCCCTTCACGAATCCAGCTCTGTGCCGAACTATCCTGCCTCTCACGGCTGCGTGCGCATGCCAAAAGCCTTCGCCAAGAAGCTCTACGCGATGACGCAGCCCGGCGTGCACGTGGTCATCAATGACGCCGCCGTCGTCCCCCAGCCGATCGAGCATGCGACGCTGTTTCATCCGTTGGCCCCGACGGTCAGCGGCCCGATGTTTTCCGAGCTGTCTCTGCGTCCGACGACGTCAGGCTTTCTGTTGCGCGCCGAGCCGGTGGAAGTGGCCATGAACGACACCGCCGCGCTGCCTCCGCCACCGGCGCTCACTGCCCCGCGCAACGAGGCGCCGCTGAGCATCCTGATCACCCGGCGGGGCTTGCGTGAAAACGTCCTCGACCTGCAGCAGCTTCTATCCACCCTCGGTTTCGATGCAGGCCTTCCTGACGGCTATCTCGGTCCTGCCACCGTCCGGGCCATCCGCGATTTTCGCAGTGCCCATGGCCTACCCGCGACAGGTGGGCTGATCGGACCGGAACTGATGAAGGCCGTCTATGCCGCAGCCGGCAAGGGCGAGCCACCGAACGGTGCGATCATGGTACGACAGGGCTTCAAGCCGGTGCTCGAGGCAGCGGCCACCATTGCGGAGCCACAGGAAGCGCTCGGAACGCATTTCTTTACCGCCCACGACGTGGAACGCGCCATTGGCCAGGCGCAGTGGTATGGCATGACGCTGGAGGGCGACCTGTCCAAGGATACGAAAAAGCGCTTCGGCATTACCAGTGAGCGACAATCGGAGGCCTTGGATGCCGCCGACCGGGCCCTCGACCGAATCTCCATCCCCGACGACGTCAGGCAAAAGATCGAGGGCCTTCTGACAACGGGGTCGTCGCTGACCATATCGGACACCGGCGTCGGCCCGGAGACCGGCGACGGCACCGATTTCATCACCATCACGCGGCGTGGCGGTCTGGCAACGAAGGGGTAACCCTGTCAAACCAGCTCGACGTCGATGACCCCCGGTGCACTTCGCATGGCGGCCGCGATTTCGGGAGATATGCGGTATTTGTTGGGCAGTGCGACTTCGACCTCGCGCTTGCCGTCTTCCTTGATGACGATGAAGGATACCAGGCCGTCGCCCCTGGCGTTCAGATGGGCGGCCACCATCTTCAGCGGGCCTGAATCACGCACGAAGACGCGCATGGCCTTCTGCATCTGCAACGATTTTTCCTCCAGCGATTGCACGGAATTCAGCCGCAGGCTGATACCTTCCGGCCTCTCCTCGGCGGCGGCGGTCAGCACGAAGGATTTGCCCACCTCAAGGATTGCGCGGTACTGGGCCAGCAGTTCGGAAAACATGACAGCCTCGAACTGGCCGGTGGCGTCCGAGAATGTGTAGATACCCATCTTGTTGCCGGTGCGCGTCTTGCGCTCCTGCTTGGCGATGACGGTGCCGGCCAGCCGCGCATTGCCGGCGCCGTGCTTGATGCCGGCAGAGAAGTCGGCAAAGCTCTGCACTCGTAATTTGTCGAGGACCCCGCTGTAGGCATCGAGCGGATGGGCGGTGAGGTAGAAGCCGAGCACCTGGAACTCCTTCAGCAGCCGTTCAGACGCAAGCCACGGCGTGAAGGCCGGGAAGGAAATCTTTTCAGGCCCGGAGGCGGAGCTCGAGCCGAACATGTCATGCTGGCCGCTGCGGCGGTTTTCCTGCGCGAGCTGGGCATAGCCGATCAGCCGTTCCATGCCTGCCAGAAGCTGGGCCCGGTCGATGCCGAAGCAATCGAAGGCGCCGGCATACAGCAGGCTTTCCAGAACGCGGCGATTGACCTGTTTCGGGTCGATACGCAGGCAGAAATCTTCAATACTGGCAAAGGGCTTGTCGCCACGCACCTCGACGATGTGCTCGACGGCGGCATCGCCAACGCCCTTGATGGCAGCCAGCGAATAGAAGATCGTCCTGTCCCCGGTCTGGAAATGGCGGAACGAGGTCTGCACCGACGGCGCCACGACCTCGATGCCGAGGCGCTTGGCATCCTGACGGAAATCGTTGACCTTTTCAGTGTTGGCCATGTCCAGCGTCATCGACGCGGCTAGGAACTCAACCGGGTAATGGGCCTTCATATAGGCCGTCTGGTAGGAGACGATGGCGTAGGCGGCGGCATGCGACTTGTTGAAGCCGTAATTGGCGAATTTGGCCAAGAGTTCGAAGATGTTGTCGGACTGCACCTTCGAGACGCCGTTCTTCATCGAACCTTCGACGAAGCGAACGCGCTGCTGGTCCATCTCCGCCTTGATCTTCTTGCCCATGGCGCGGCGCAAAAGATCCGCCTCGCCAAGCGAATAGCCTGACAGGACCTGGGCGATCTGCATCACCTGTTCCTGGTAGACGATGACGCCCTGCGTTTCCTTGACAAGGTGATCGATCATCGGGTGGATCGACTCGATCTCCTCCTCGCCGTGCTTGCGGGCATTGTAGGTCGGGATATTTTCCATCGGGCCGGGACGATAAAGCGCCACAAGCGCGATGATGTCCTCGATGCAGTCCGGCCGCATGCCGAGCAGCGCCTTGCGCATCCCCTGGCTTTCCACCTGGAAGATACCGACCGTTTCGCCGCGCGCCAGCTTCTCGTAGGTCACCGCGTCATCAAGCGGAATGGTGGCGAGGTCGACCGAGATGCCGCGTAGCTTCACAAAATCGACTGCCGTCTTCAGCACCGTCAGGGTCTTGAGGCCGAGAAAGTCGAACTTGACGAGGCCAGCCTGTTCGACCCACTTCATGTTGAACTGGGTGACCGGCATGTCGGAGCGCGGATCGCGGTACATCGGCACCAGCTTCGACAGCGGCCGGTCGCCAATGACGATACCGGCGGCATGGGTCGAGGCGTGGCGATAGAGACCCTCCAGCTTCTGCGCGATGTCAAGCAGGCGGGCGACCACCGGCTCCTTCTCGGCCTCCTCCTGAAATCGCGGCTCGTCCTTGATCGCCTGTGCGAGCGTCACCGGATTGGCCGGGTTGTTCGGCACCAGCTTCGAGATCTTGTCGACCTGGCCATAGGGCATTTCCAGCACGCGGCCGACGTCGCGCAGGGCAGCGCGGGCCTGCAGGGATCCGAAGGTGATGATCTGCGCCACCTGCTCGCGGCCGTATTTCTTCTGGACGTAGCGGATGACTTCTTCGCGCCGGTCCTGGCAGAAGTCGATGTCGAAGTCTGGCATCGACACACGATCGGGATTGAGAAAGCGTTCGAACAGCAGCGAGAAACGCAAAGGATCGACGTCGGTGATGGTCAGGGCATAGGCCACCAGCGAGCCCGCACCCGATCCGCGCCCGGGACCGACCGGGATATCCTCGTTCTTCGCCCACTTGATGAAGTCGGCAACGATCAGGAAGTAGCCCGGAAAACCCATGCGCTCGATAACGCCGAGTTCGAATTCCAGCCGGTCGCGATAGACCTGTTCGTCATAGCCCGGCGCCGTGCCGAGCGTCGCCAGCCGCATGTCGAGCCCTTCGACAGCCTGGGCCCGCAATTCAAGCGCCTCGGCGCGTTCGGCCTCCTTCGGATCATCGCTGGCACCGGTAAAGCGCGGCAGGATCGGCTTGCGGGTCTGCAGTACGAAGGCACAGCGCTCGGCGATCTCGACGGTGTTAGCCAGCGCCTCCGGCAGATCGGCAAACAGCTTCGCCATCTCGGCGCGGCTTTTCAGATAGTGGTCCGGTGTCAGGCGAAACCGGCTGTCGTCCGAGACGATCGCATTATGGGCGACGGCCATCAGCGCATCATGGGCATCATAGTCGTCGCGGGTCGGAAAGAAGGCCTCGTTGGTGGCGACCAGCGGCAATTCGTGCTCGTAGGCGAGTGAAATCATGCGTTGTTCGTGGCGGCGATCATAGGTGCCGTGGCGCTGCAACTCGACATAGAGCCGGTCGCCGAAAAGCGCCTTCAGGCGCAGCAGCCTCGCCACCGCCTTCTGCGGATGGCCTTCCTTGATTTCGATATCGACGGGCCCACCAACGGAGCCGGACAGCGCGATCAGGCCGTCGGTACCGATCTCCTCCAGCCAGGACGCCTTGACGTGCACAGCTTGACTATTGTCGCCGCCGAGATAGGCGCGGCTGACGAGATCGACCATGCGCTCGTAGCCGGCGTCGCTAGCCGCAAGAAGCACGATGGCAGGCAGCTTGGCGAGCCCCTGCTGGCCGTTGCGCTTCTCGCCCTCGACGGCATCTTCCATGTCGATCGAAACCTGGCAGCCGATGATCGGCTGCAGACCCTCGTCCATTGCCTTCTGGGAGAACTCGAGCGCGATAAACAGGTTATTGGTATCGGTGATCGCCAGAGCCGGCTGGCTGTCGCTTGAAGCCTTGGCGAGGATCTTCTTAAGCGGCAAAGCGCCTTCTAGAAGCGAATATGCCGAATGCACACGCAGGTGCACGAACTCCGGCGACGATCCAGAATGTCCGCCCTGCCTGTCAGTTGCCTCTGCCATGATAAGCCCTTCCGCATGCCCGAATGAATCGGTCCTATTGTCGGCATAGCGGCTGGCAAAGTCCAGAACAACTCAGGTCGGCAAGACCACGTGGCGGTGGTCGTACCCGAAAACTTACATCGCCATGACGATGATCGACAGGCTGGTGACGAACATGACGATGGAGGCGAAAGCGGCGACGTCTCGAATAATATCGGTCATTGGGCCTCTCCGGTGTTGTTATGTTCCTTATATGTTCCCTTTATATTCACCTGTCAACAGTATTTTCTGCGAGCTTGATTCAAATGCCGCCATGCTAGGCCCCATGACTGGGACGCGCACCGACGCCATGCTATGAGCGTGCGTGGAGGAGATGATTATGAAAAATTTGGCCTTGGCGCTGCTCAGTGCCGCCTTATGCGTGTCGAGTGCGTTTGCCGGCGATATCGGGCCGGGAAAGATCATCGGAGCTGCGATCGGCGACTGGAACAGGGACGGCAATGCTGACCTCGCCCTGCTCATCGCCCCTGAGGAAGACGGCGACGACATCGGCATCTACATCTACCTGCGCGACAAGGAGCATCTTCTTCTACATCTCGCCGCAGCAGCACCGAACAAGGTATCCGGCAATACCAGTCTCGACGGTATGTTCGGCCGGGACCCGGGCATATCAGCGCTGCCCAACGGATCGATCTCCGTCCATTCGGAAAACAGCGGTGGCGGACGCGACCGCTGGGAGCAGACGCTGACGATCGCCTATCGCAACGCGACATTCGTCGTCGCCGGCTTCACCTACACGCATCACGACACGCTGGATCCCGAAAGCAGCGGCACTTGCGACTATAATGTGCTCAGCGGCAAGGTCAGCAGCGGTGGCAAGGAACGCAAAGTCGACGCGAGGACAGCCGCAGTTGCCGACTGGGCGGATCAAACCGCCATGGACGCGTGTGGCATCCGCGATGAATGAGCGTCGGGACAATTACAGCGCCTGCAGTCAGATGCCTTTGTTCTTATTTTGTTCTTTACATGGCCGCGTGAAAATGCAACCCTGAGAATGCATCCTGGGGGAGAAGTTATGGATCCGGCGCTGCTGAATGACTTTATCGTCGTGGCGAAATCGCAGACTTATGTGGCCGATGCGGCGAAACTATCTTCCTGTCGTCCGGGGTCTCACGACATCGGCTATGAGCGCGGTCGGTGGCGTTATCTCGACAGCTATTTTGGAGGCTCCGATTTTGCCGGCCAGGAGGTGGCGTGGTTATCAGGCAAGCCCGTCTGGGCAATGAATTATTTCGGGAAGATCATCGAGCCCGCACTGATCGATGCAGTGAAGGCAGGCTGCGTCATCAAGGCAGCGTTGCGGCATCTGTATGTCGAGGAGAAGCGGTTCCTCGGTGGGTTGCAGTTCGACCATGACTTCGGTCGCTACACGGACGAGAGTAGCGGTGATTGCACCCATTTCAGCGGGCGCGAGCATATCATCGTAGACGGCCGCACCGCCTATGAACTCGATTATCGCGGCGGCCTCATCGTGCCTTGACCGGCACGACGATCAGAATTCGACGACCTTGCCGCCCGAGATTGTAACGCGACGGTCCATGCGGGCAGCGAGATCGTGATTGTGGGTGGCAATCATCGCCGCCAGACCAGATTGGCGCACCAGCGCCTCCAGGGCATCGAAGACGTAGTGGGCGGTGCCGGGGTCGAGATTGCCCGTCGGTTCGTCGGCGAGAAGCACCAGTGGCGCATTGGCGACGGCACGGGCGATGGCGACGCGCTGCTGTTCGCCGCCGGAGAGTTCGGCTGGGCGGTGCTCGCCGCGATGGCCGACGCGCATGTAATCGAGCAGTTGGCTTGCCCTGACCCGGGCTTCCTTCTGCGTCAGTCCGGCGATCATCTGCGGCATCATGACGTTCTCGATGGCCGAGAATTCAGGCAGCAGGTGGTGGAACTGGTAGACGAAGCCAATGTCGTTGCGACGGATGGCCGTGCGCTTCTCGTCGGTGAGGTTGTTGCAGGGATTGCCGTTGATCGTCACATCGCCAGCATCCGGCTGCTCGAGCAGGCCGGCGACGTGCAGCAGCGTTGACTTGCCGGTGCCGGACGGGGCGACGAGCGCAACGATTTCGCCGCGATGGAGCGCGAAATCTGCGTCCTTCAGGATAGAGAGCATGGTCTCGCCCTCGCCATAGTGGCGATCGATGCCGGTCAGCTGAAGCACGACGTTGGATTTCATGGAGATGCTGGCATCCTTATTCATAGCGCAGCGCCTGGACCGGATCGAGCCGCGAGGCTCGCCAGGCGGGGAAGATCGTGGCGAGGAAAGACAGACCAAGCGCCATGACGACGACGGTGACAGTTTCGCTGAGGTTCATCTCCGCCGGCAGCTTGCTCAGGAAATACAGCTGCGGATCGAACAGGACGGTACCGGATACCCAGGAGAAAAATTTGCGAATGGATTCGATATTGATGCAAACGAGAACGCCGAGCGCGACGCCACCAAAAGTGCCGACGATACCGATGGCTGCCCCGGTCATGAAGAATATCCGCATGATGGAGCCGGATGTCGCCCCCATCGTCCTGAGAATGGCGATGTCGCTGCCCTTGTCTTTCACTAGCATGATCAGGCCGGAGATGATGTTCAGCGCCGCGACCAGCACGATCATCGTCAGGATCATGAACATGACGTTGCGCTCGACCTGGAGTGCCGAGAAGAAAGTCTCGTTGCGGGCGCGCCAGTCGGTGAGATAGACCTGCCGTCCGGCTGCAGCCTCAATCAAAGGCTTGATGGTATCGACATCGTCGGGCTTGGTGACGAAGATCTCGATGGATTGGACGATGCCGGGCGAGTTGAAATAAAGCTGCGCCTCTTCGAGCGGCATGAAGACGATAGAGGAATCGTATTCGGACATGCCGATCTCGAAGATACCGGACACCGTGTAGGATTTGACGCGCGGGTTGACGCCGAATGGCGTGACGTCGCCGTCGGGGGCAATGAGAGTGATCTGGTCGCCGGCGGCCAGACCCAGCTGCTGCGCCATGCGCGAGCCGATCAGCACACCGGTGCCGGCGGCAAAGCCCACCATGTCACCGTTCTTTATGTTGCCGGAGACGGTCTTCAGCTTCTCAAGATCCTCGGCACGAATACCGCGGATCAGCGCGCCGCTACCGACGCCACCCCGGCCGGAGGCGAGCGTTTCGCCCTCCACCAGCGGCAGGGCCATGGTCACGCCGGGAACGGCCGCAAACTTCTTGGCAAGTGCCGCGTAGTCGTTCAACGGAGTGTCGATAGGCTGGACGATGACATGGCCGTTAAGGCCGAGGATACGGGAAATCAGTTCGGTGCGGAAACCGTTCATGACCGCCATCACGATGATCAGCGTCGCGACGCCGAGCATGATGCCAATGAAGGAAAAGCCCGCAATCACCGAGATATAGGCTTCCTTGCGCCGGGCGCGCAGGTAGCGCCAGGCAACGAGCCGTTCGAATGCAGAAAATGCACGCGACGGCGAGCGAGCGCCAGACGTCTTTTCCTGTTTGGCCACTGCTGCGCCGCTTACCGCCATACCCTGTCGTCCTTCGCTCAGCCCAGAAGCCGGTTGATTGCAGCGTCCATGGTCATGGTCTCGCGCGCACCGGTCTTGCGATCCTTGACCTCCACCTCGCCCGACGCAACGGAGCGTGGACCGACGATGATCTGCAGCGGCACGCCGATCAGGTCTGCCGTCGCGAATTTCGTGCCGGCCCGGTCGTCGCGGTCATCGAGGAGGATGTCCCTGCCCGCCTTGGTAAGCGTCGAATAAAGCTTTTCGCAGGCAGAATCACAGGCTTCGTCACCCGCCTTCATGTTGATGATGATGGCATCGAAGGGAGATACGGATGCTGGCCAGATGATTCCGTTTTCATCGTGCGACGCTTCGATGATGGCAGGCACCAGACGTGTCGGTCCGATGCCGTAGGAGCCCATGTGAACGAGGTGCTCCTTGCCATCGGGACCCTGTACCTTGGCGTTCATCGGCTCGGAGTATTTGGTGCCGAAATAGAAGATGTGGCCAACTTCGATACCGCGCGCGGACAGGCGCTCGCTATCGGGGATGGCATCGAAGGCCGCCTCATCGTGCATTTCGGAAGTGGCGGCGTAGACCGATGTCCACTTTTCGAAGATCGCGTTGATGCCGGCGATATCGTCGAAGTCAGTGTCCTCGGCAGGGATGTCGAATTTCACAAAGTCGCGGTGGCTGAAGACTTCCGACTCGCCGGTGTCGGCCAGAATGATAAACTCATGGCTGAGGTCGCCGCCGATGGGGCCGGTGTCGGCGCGCATCGGGATGGCGCGCAGGCCAAGCCGCTCGAACGTCCGCAGGTAGGCCGCGAACATCTTCTTGTACGAATGTTCGGCACCCTCCTTGGTCAGGTCGAAGGAATAGGCGTCCTTCATCATGAACTCGCGCGAGCGCATGGTGCCGAAGCGCGGACGGATCTCATCGCGGAATTTCAGCTGGATGTGATAGAGGTTGAGGGGCAAATCCTTGTAGGATTTGACTGACGAACGGAAAATGTCCGTGATCATTTCCTCGTTGGTCGGGCCGTAGAGCATGGGCCGGTCCTGACGGTCCTTGATGCGCAGCATTTCCTTGCCATACGCTTCGTAACGTCCGCTTTCCTGCCAGAGTTCGGCCGACTGAAGCGTCGGCATCGACAGCTCGATGGCGCCGGAGCGGTTTTGCTCCTCGCGAATGATGTTGTTGACCTTGTCGAGAACACGCTTGCCGAGCGGCAGCCACGAGTAGATGCCCTGGCTCTGCTGGCGGATCATGCCGGCGCGCAGCATCAGTCGATGCGAGACGATTTCCGCTTCCTTGGGATTTTCCTTGAGGATAGGCATGAAGTATCGGGACAGGCGCATCGCATATTCCAGAGGTTGTACGAATCCACTACTGGCGGAATCGCAAAAAAGTTAACGCTGGGGGCGTTCATAGCTGCTTCGCGGACGGAAAGAAACCCGCATTTGCCCGCCTTCACGGCGCATCGGGGGAGCGGCATGCACCATCCCCACCTTTCGGCGGACCGCGCCAAAATGACGCACGATTGACGACTTTAGTAAAAACTTGTCAACAGAAAAAATTTGCGCGGGTGTAACAAATATGCAAAAAAACAGATGACAAAGCCCCCTCCTTGGGCTAGTTTCAGCTCACAAAAGAGGCAGGATGATTAAATTCCTGTCGATCTCGCGGTCAAGTCTTGGGAGGATTAGATCTTAGGCGCGCTTAGTCGCAGCCCCGGTAACGGTTACGGATCACGCGATACTTTGAAAACAAGGCTTCTGGCCTTGTTTTTTTTTGGCCTTTCACGAAGCCCGAAATATTAACAGCAAGGCGGCGGATTACACTTCGCGCAGTGCCGTCTATGCATCCGATAGATGACGGGCGTATGACACACGGGATGGGTTGCAGCGATGACAGCAACCCTGCCGATTATCGCGCGCAAAGCGCTGCGATATCCAATTCCACTATTCGAAGCGCGGAACGATCTGCGGAATGGCGTCGATGCTGAGGCCCAGATAGGTGGAACAGATATACCACGTGCCGTAGAGAATACCGGATGTCAGCGTCGTCAGCATCACCACCCTTGCAGCCCTGAATTTCGTTGGGGCGCTTGCCACGGTGCCGAGCACAACATGGTTATCTTCCTCCTGCGTCCGGAGGCCGATTGGCAGAATGGCGAAGAGCGTGATCCACCACACTACAAAATAGACTGCCATTGCCGATAGAACAGGCTGTATCATGCTGCGCTCCTCACCACAGATGGCAGCCAGCGGAAATCAAAGCCGGACTGCACACTCTCCCGCTCCGACTATAAGGGCAACGCGGGGCGGCGCCAAGCACTGCCGCGTGCGTCTTGTCAGATCTGTTCGAGCTCGATCAGCGTGCCCATGAAATCCTTTGGATGAAGAAAGAGCACCGGCCTGCCATGGGCGCCTATCTTCGGCTGACCGTCGCCAAGCACCCTCGCCCCGCCGGCAAGCATCCGGTCGCGGGCCGCGATGATGTCGTCCACCTCGTAGCAGACATGGTGCATGCCGCCATCCGGATTTCGGGTAAGGAATGCCGAAAGCGGCGAACCGGTGCCGAGCGGCTCCAGCAATTCGATCTTGGTATTGGGAAGTTCGACGAAGACGACTGTCACGCCGTGGTCAGCGAGCGCCTGCGGCTGAGACACCGCCGCCCCCAGTGTGTCCCGGTAGACAGCGGCAGCGGCAGCCAGGTCGGGAACGGCAATGGCAATATGATTGACCCGCCCGAGCATGGCTGCCTCCGTGTGTGATGCCTCAGATCTTGTTCATGAAGACGGTGACGATCGGCTTCTTCCCCCAGACGGCATTGGCTGTCGAGCGAACGGCGCGGCGTACCGCTTCCTGCAGCATGGCGATATCCTTGCGGCGAGCGCGCGGAATGCTTTCGATGGCGCTGACGACCGCGTGGAACAGCGTGTCCTCCATCTCTTCGCCCTCGACGTCGAACTGCGGCAGGCCGATCGCAACGAGGTCGGGGTCTCCGACGATGTCCAGTTTGCTGTCGAGCAGAACGTTGATGGTGACATGGCCAACGAAGGAGAGCTTCTTGCGGTCGCCGATGCCCATTTCATCGTAGTCGCCGATCAGCGTGCCGTCCTTGAAAATACGGCCGTGCGGCGCTTCGCCGATGACTTCGACGGGACCTGGCGCCAGGCGCAGAATGTCGCCGTTGCGAACCTTCGGCACGAGCGGAATACCGGACTGCTCGCCGAGCAGTTTCTGGGCGACGAGATGGGCGGCCTCGCCGTGCACAGGCACGAGCACCTGTGGGCGAACCCACTGGTACATCTGCTGCAATTCGTTGCGGCGGGGATGGCCGGAGACGTGCACGAGGGCATCGTTGTCGGTGATGATCTGGATGCCCTGCTCGATCAGGCCGTTCTTGATATCGCCAATGGCCTTTTCGTTGCCGGGAATGGCGCGCGACGAAAACACGACGATGTCGCCGGACGACAGCGCGACGTTGCGCATCTCGTCGCGGGAGAGCTTGGCGAGTGCCGCGCGCTGCTCGCCCTGACTACCGGTCAGGATGATGACGACCTTGTCGCGCGGGATGTAGCCATACTCGTCTTCGGCGATGAATGGCTTAATGCCCTCCATCAGGCCATTGTCGCGGGCAACCTCGACGACGCGCTTCAGCGACGAACCAAGCAGCAGGATCTCGCGTCCGGCTGCTTCCGCAGCCTGGGCGACGGTGCGGATACGACCGACGTTCGAGGAGAAGGTGGTGATCGCCACGCGGCCTTCGGCGCTGGCGATGATCCTGCCGAGACTTTCGGACACGGATCTTTCGGAAGGGGAAACGCCGTCGCGCATGGCGTTGGTAGAATCGCAGAGCAGCGCCAGAACGCCCTCGTCGCCAACCTGGCGGAAGCGGGCTTCATCGGTGAAAGGTCCAAGCGACGGCTCGTGGTCAATCTTCCAGTCGCCGGTGTGGACGACATTGCCGAGCGGCGTACGGATGACCAGCGACATCGGCTCGGGAATGGAATGGTTCACGCCGATAGCCTCGACTTCGAACGGACCGATATTCACCCGGTCGCCGGCCTTGAACGGCGTGATCGGGATCTGGCCCATTGTGTTGCGCTCATAGTTGCGCTTGGCTTCCAGCAGGCCGGCGGTGAACCCGGAGGCGTAGACCGGGACATTCAGGCCGGGCCACAGATCGTTGAGGGCGCCGTAGTGGTCCTCGTGGGCGTGGGTGATGATGATCGCCTTGAGGTTCTTGCGTTCCTTGGCGAGGAAACGGATGTCAGGCAGCACGAGATCGACGCCCGGCAGGTCCGGACCGGGGAAAGTCACGCCGCAATCGACCATGATCCATTGACGATGGTCCTTGGGGCCGTAGCCGTAGAGCGCGAGATTCATACCGATCTCGCCAACGCCGCCCAGCGGCAGGAACACCAGTTCGTCTTGATTAGCCATTCTGTTCTTTAATCCATTATCCGAAAAAGACGTCGCCTGCGGCGATCGTCATCAGCCGGCCATCGCCGGTATCGAGCTTGAGCAAGCCACTATCATCTATCCCTGCGAAATGGCCGGAAATCGACCGGTCAGGCAGGTTTACCGTTATCTTCTCACCGATGCCGCAGGCGACCCTTCGCCAACGCGCCACCGTTTCCGCCACACCGTGGCCGCCGTTCCATTCCTTCAAAGCCTCTGCCATCGCCGCATAGAGGTGCGCAAACAACTCTTCCGGTGAAACTGCAGCACCTTGCTCGGCAAGCGAAGTCACCGGGTATAGCGGGTTGTCGGGCATGACCGCAACATTTATGCCGATGCCTATGACAAGTGCGTAGCGGCCGTCAGACAGCGCCTCGCCCTCGATCAGGATGCCGCTGGTCTTTTTGCGGCCGATGAGGAGATCGTTCGGCCATTTGACTTCGACCGGGTTACCGCCGGCTGGCATCACCGATCGCACTGCCTCCTGGACCGCAACCGCGACTGCCAGAGGAAGCGACCCAATCCGCTCCATCGGCGCGAGATCTATGAGCAGAAGGGAAGAATAGAGATTGCCGGGCTCGGACGCCCAGGCACGGCCACGACGCCCGCGCCCACCTGTCTGCCTTGAAGCCGTGACCCAGAGATTGCCGCTGTCGCCGGCCCGTGCCCGCGACAAGCACTCGCTGTTGGTAGAGATCGTCTCGCCAAGCGCCACGTGCCGATAGTCGACCTCCCGCCGACGTCCTGTATCCGCCGCCGTCAAAACAGCGTCGTGGCCGCGACGTCTGCCGCCGTGCCAAGCGCGCCGCCGAAGAAGGCATAGGCGAGCACGAAGATGCATGAAGCGCCGAAGACGATGCGCAGCGTGCCGGGAACCCGCGCAAACTCGACAGTCGCCTTGTCGAACCACATGACGCGGACGACGCGCAGATAGTAGTAGGCACCGACGACCGAGGCCATCAGGCCGATGACCGACAGGGCATAGAGCTTTGCTTCGACGGCCGCCGTGAAGACGAAATACTTAGCAAAGAAGCCAGCCATGGGCGGAATGCCGGCCATGGAAAACATCTGGATCGTGAGCACGAATGCCATGAAAGGATTGGTCACCGACAGGCCGGCGAGATCGCTAACCTTCTCGACGCGTGTTCCGTCCTTAAGGCGCATGGCCATGATGCAAGCGAAAGCGCCAAGCGTCATGATCATGTATATCAGCATATACATCATCACGCTCGACACGCCGTGTGCATTTGCGGCGGCAAGGCCGACCAGTGCATAGCCCATGTTGGCGATCGACGAATAGGCCATCAGCCGCTTGATGTTTGGCTGGCCGACAGCGGCAAAGGAACCGAGCAGCATCGAGGCGATTGCGACGAAGATGATGATCTGCTGCCAGTCGCCGATGACAGGGTGGAAAGCAGTGGTGGTGATACGCACCAGCAGCGCCATGGCGGCAACCTTGGGTGCGCCTGACAGAAATGCGGTTACGCCGGTGGGTGCACCTTCGTATACATCGGGCGTCCACATATGGAACGGCACGGCCGAGATCTTGAAGGCGAGACCGGCGATCACGAAGACCAGGCCGAACACCAGACCGAGCGAGCGTCCGCCGGCCAACGCCGTGGCGATGCCATCGAACGTCGTGTGGCCGGTGAAGCCGTAGACCAAAGACATGCCGTAAAGCAGCATGCCGGACGAAAGGGCGCCGAGGACGAAATATTTGAGGCCGGCTTCCGTCGAGCGCAGGCTGTCTCGATTGATGGCGCAGACCACGTAAAGTGCCAGCGACTGCAGTTCCAACGAAAGGTAGAGCGAAATCAGGTCGTGGGCCGAGATCATCAGGACTATGCCCAGCGTCGCCAGCAGCAGCAGGACCGGATATTCGAAGCGGTCGAGCTGCTCGTCGCTGCCCTCGCCCATCACCATGAACATGGCGACGCCAGAGCCCACCAGCGCCGTGATCTTCATGAAGCGCGCGTAGCCATCGGCGACGTAGGCACCGCCATAGGCTGAGCCGGTGCCCTGGACGAACAGGATCCACAGCGCTGCGGCGGTGAGCACCAGAATGGCAAGTCCAGTGACCAGCCGCCCCGAGCGTTCACCTGCGAACACGCCGACCATCAGCAGCACCAGCGCGCCGATAGCAAGGATGATCTCCGGGACGGAGAGATAAAGACTAGCTGAAATTGTTTCCGCGATCATGTCAATACGTCCCGTTCTTACTTCGGCTGTGGTGCAAGCGGCGTGACGTGCAGCGCAGCATTGTAGTTATGTATCAGCAAGTCGACAGACGCAGCGGAGACGTCGAAAACAGGCTGCGGATAAATCCCGAAGAACAGCGTCACCAGGATCATCGGATAGACGATGAACTTTTCCCGGATCGAGATGTCGAGGAGGTCCTTGATCTTCGGGTTGGTGACCGCGCCGAAGATCATTCGGCGATAGAGCCAGAGCATATAGGCAGCCGACAGGATAACGCCGGTAGCGGCAAAGAACGCTGTCCAGGTGCTGATGCGGAAGACGCCGATCGTAGTCAGCAACTCGCCGACGAAACCGGACGTGCCGGGCAGACCGACATTGGCCATGGTGAAGAACATGAACGCCACTGCGTATTTCGGCATGGTGCTGACGATACCGCCATAGGCGGTGATGTCGCGGGTGTGCATGCGCTCATAGATAACGCCGACGCAAAGGAACAGCGCGCCAGAGATAAGACCGTGCGACAGCATCTGGAACAGGGCGCCGTGGATGCCCTGCTGATTGACCGCGAAGATACCCATCGTCACGTAGCCCATGTGGGCGACCGAGGAGTAGGCGATCATCTTCTTGATGTCCGTCTGCATCAGGGCCACGTAGGACGCGTAAATGATGGCGATGACCGAGAGCACCATCATCATCGGCGCGAAATAGGCAGAGGCATCCGGGAACATCGGCAGCGAGAAGCGCAGGAAGCCGTAGCCGCCGAACTTCAGAAGCAGCGCCGCAAGGTCGACCGAGCCTGCCGTCGGCGCCTCGACGTGGGCGTCGGGGAGCCACGTGTGGAACGGCCACATCGGCACTTTCACCGCGAAGGAAACAAAGAACGCCAGCCACAACCAGAACTGCATTCGCTCCGTATAGTGATGCGCCAGGATGTCCGGAATCGCCGTCGAGCCGACCTCGTTGTAGACGACGATGATCGCGACCAGCATGAAGATCGAGCCGAGCAGCGTATAAAGGAAGAACTTGAACGAGGCATAGATGCGCCGTGGGCCACCCCATACGCCGATGATCAGGAACATCGGGATCAGGCTGGCCTCGAAGAATACGTAGAACAGCACGATATCGAGCGACGCGAACACGCCGAGGATGACCGTTTCGAGCACCAGAAAGGCGATCATGTAGTCGCGGACGCGGTAGGTGATCGCATTCCATGAGGTCAGCACGCCGAACGGCATCAGGAAGGTCGACAGCACGATGAACAGCATGGAAATGCCATCGACACCGACATGATAGGAGATGCCGCGGGCAAGCCAGTTGTATTTCTCGACCATCTGGAAGCCGGCGTTGCCGTTGTCGAAGCCGATCCAGACGAAGAGTGAGACCACGAAGGTGACGAGCGTCGTCACGAGCGAGATGATCATGATGTTCTGGCGGCCGGCGGGTGTGTCGTCACGCATGAACAACAACAGCAGGCAGCCGACCAGCGGCAGGAAAATGACCGTGGAAAGAATTGGCCAATCGGTCATCAGATAGAACTCCCGAGCATCATCCAGGTAACGAGGGCTGCAACGCCGAGCAGCATCGCGAAGGCATAGTGGTAGAGGTAGCCGGTCTGCAGGCGAACGACCTGGTTGGCAAGGTCGACGACACGGGCGGCAACACCGTTCGGGCCGAACCGATCGATCGTGCCTTCATCGACGCCGTGCCACAGGAAGCGGCCGAGCGCCTTGGAGGACCGGACGAACAGAAAGTCGTAGAGTTCGTCGAAGTACCACTTGTTGAGCAGGAACTGGTAGAGCACGCGCTGCTGGCGCGCCAGCGCCTTCGGGGTCTCGGGCGACTTGATATACATGTACCAGGCCAGCACGAAGCCGATGACCATGGCGATGAACGGGCTGAGCTCGACCCAGGTGGGCAGGTGCTCCATTTCTTCCAGGATATGGTTGGACGGCGCCATGAACAGGGCACCCTTCCAGAAATGTTCGAAACCTTCGCCGACGAACTCCGTATGGAACAGGAAACCGGCGGCAAGTGCGCCAAGGCCCAGCACGTAGAGCGGCACCAGCATGACGTTCGGAGATTCATGCACATGGTGCATGACCTCGTGCGAGGCGCGTGGCTTGCCGAAGAAGGTGAGGAAGATCAGGCGCCAGGAGTAGAAGCTGGTGAACAGCGCGGCAATGACCAGCAGCGTGAAGGCGAAGCCTGCGACCGGGCTGTTCGAGGCGAAGGAGGCCTCGATTATGGCATCCTTGGAGAAGAAGCCGGCAAAGCCGATCGAGGTGAACGGAATGCCGAAGCCGGTGATTGCCAGCGTGCCGACGATCATCATCCAGAAGGTCTTCTGGATATGCGGACGCAGGCCGCCCATCTTGCGCATGTCCTGCTCGCCGCCGACGGAGTGGATGACAGAGCCGGCGCAGAGGAACAGCAGCGCCTTGAAGAAGGCGTGGGTGAAGAGGTGAAAGATCGCCGGGCCATAGGCGCCGACGCCCAGCGCCACGAACATGTAGCCGAGCTGCGAACAGGTTGAATAGGCGATGACGCGCTTGATGTCGTTCTGGACCAGGCCGACGGTTGCCGCGAAGAACGCGGTGATGGCGCCGATGGTGGTGACGACGACCAGCGCATCCGGCGACAGTTCGAACAACGGAGACATGCGGGCGACGAGGAAGACACCGGCCGTCACCATGGTCGCGGCATGGATCAGCGCCGACACCGGTGTCGGGCCTTCCATGGCATCCGGCAGCCAGGTGTGCAGCAGGAACTGCGCCGACTTGCCCATGGCACCCATGAACAGCAGCAGGCAGACGGCGGTCAGGGCATTGGTGTGATTGAGGTGCATGCCGAGGAAGCTGAGCACGACCTGATCGGCGCGGCTATTTGCAGCAAAGGACTGGGCGTTCGAGAAGATCACGTCGAAGCTGACCGAGCCGAACAGCACGAAGACGCCGGCGATGCCGAGCAGGAAGCCGAAGTCGCCGATGCGGTTGACGACGAAAGCCTTGATGGCGGCGGCGTTCGCCGAAGGCTTCTGGAACCAGAAGCCGATCAGCAGGTAGGATGCCAGGCCGACGCCTTCCCAGCCGAAGAACAGCTGCAGCAGGTTGTTGGCAGTCACCAGCATGAGCATCATGAAGGTGAACAGCGACAAATAGGCGAAGAAGCGCGGACGGTTGGGATCGTCGTGCATGTAGCCGATCGAGTATATGTGCACGAGTGTCGAGACCGTGTTGACCACGACGAACATGACGGCAGTCAGCGTGTCGATGCGGAGCTGCCAGGAGACATCGAAGCGGCCGGACTGCATCCAGCGGAACAGGTCTACGACGAGCGTTTCCTGGGTGCCGAGGGCAACCTGGAAGAAGACGATCCACGACAGCACGGCGACGATGATCATCAGGCCGGATGTGAGATATTCCGACGCCTTGGCGCCCATCTGCCTGCCGAAATAGCCGACGATCAGGGCACCGATCAGGGGAAGAAAGACGATTGCCTTATACAACAACATAGCGCGATCAGCCCTTCATCACATTGACGTCTTCCACGGCGATGGAGCCGCGGTTTCGGTAGAAGACCACCAGAATTGCAAGGCCGATGGCAGCTTCAGCAGCAGCGACGGTCAGGATGAACAGCGCGAAGACCTGGCCGACGATGTCGTTCAGGAAAGACGAGAAGGCAACCATGTTGATGTTGACCGCAAGCAGGATCAGCTCGATCGACATCAGGATGATGATGACGTTCTTGCGGTTCAGGAAGATGCCGAAGACGCCGAGCACGAAGAGGATGGCGCTGACCGTCAGGTAGTGGGAAAGACCGATGACCATAGTGTTGTTCCTTTATCCCCGCGTCTCAGCTCAGATGCCCTGCCCGGGCTTGACGGAAACTACCTCGACGGCAGTCGCCGGCGTACGGGCAACCTGTTTGGAAATATCCTGGCGCTTGATGTTCACCCGATGGCGCAGCGTCAGCACGATGGCGCCGATCATCGACACCAGCAGCACGAGGCCGGCGATCTCGAAGAAGAAGACGTAGTTTGTATAGAGGACGTCGCCGAGCGCTGCGGTGTTCGTGCGGGTGGCAAGATCGGGGATGGGCATCGCCACGGTCTTGGCGATCTCAGGCGAAATGACGCTGCCGCCGACCACGACGATCAGTTCGGCAGCGAGGATGATCCCGATTATCGCCCCGATCGGCGCGTAGCTCAAAAGCCCGGAGCGCAGTTCGGCAAAGTCGACGTCGAGCATCATGACGACGAAAAGGAACAACACCGCCACGGCGCCGACATAAACGACCAGCAGGATCATCGCCAGGAACTCGGCACCCAGAAGCAAGAACAGGCCGGCCGCGTTGAAGAATGTCAGGATGAGGAACAGGACCGAGTGAACCGGGTTCCGCGCCGAAATGACCATGAACGCCGACGCTACCGCGATGAAGGCGAACAGATAGAAAAATAGAGCCTGCAGACCCATGTTGGTGCCTTTTTCATCTTCCCCCGGGCAATCGGGAGAAAACCCCCGGCCCGATCCGGCTTCGCAACAATGACGCGAAGCCCCGGTCTATCTTGAACCATGGCGATGGCGAAAAGTGCCGCCGGCCGTCATGGCATATTCAGGCGCAACGGCTCAGCGATAGGGCGAGTCGATTGCGATGTTGCGAGCGATTTCGCGCTCCCAGCGATCGCCGTTATCCAGAAGCCGCTGCTTGTCGAAATACAGTTCTTCGCGGGTTTCCGTGGCAAACTCGAAATTCGGCCCCTCGACGATGGCGTCGACCGGGCAGGCTTCCTGGCAGAAGCCGCAATAAATGCACTTCACCATGTCAATGTCATAACGAACGGTGCGGCGGGTTCCGTCGTTGCGGCGCGGGCCAGCCTCGATGGTGATCGCCTGCGCCGGACAGATCGCTTCGCACAGCTTGCAGGCGATGCAGCGCTCTTCGCCGTTCGGATAGCGGCGCAACGCATGCTCGCCCCGGAAGCGCGGGCTGACCGGTCCCTTTTCGAAGGGATAGTTGATGGTCGCTTTCTGCTTGAAGAAATAGCGCATCGTCAGCAGGAAGGCGCCGGCGAATTCCTTCAGAAACAGCGAGCCGATGGCGTTGGATAATCCGGCCATTTTAAACTCCAAATCTGCATGAAAGCGAGACGGACATGATCATGCCCATCCCGTCAGCTTCAGGACGAATGCGACGATGACGACCATGGCGAGCGACAGCGGCAGGAATACCTTCCAGCCGAGGCGCATGAGCTGGTCGTAGCGGTAGCGCGGAACGAAGGCCTTGACCATGGCGAACATGAAGAACACCAGGCACGACTTGATCAGGAACCAGATGACGCCGGGAACCCAGTTCAGGAACCAGACATCCAGCGGAGGCAACCAGCCGCCGAGGAACAGGATCGTCGTCAGCGAGCACATCATGACGATGGCGCAATATTCGCCGAGCATGAACATCATGTACATCGACGAGCCGTACTCGACCATGTAGCCGGCCACCAGCTCGGACTCCGCTTCAGGAAGATCGAAGGGAGGACGGTTCGTCTCGGCCAGCGCCGAGATGAAGAAGATGATGAACATCGGGAACAGCGACAGCCAATGCCAGTCGAGGAAGGACGAGGGCAAGCCGATCTTGGTGCCAAGGCCGATCTTCTGAGACAGCACGATGTCGGAGAGATTGAGAGAGCCAACGCAGAGCAGCACGGTAACGATCACGAGGCCGATCGAGACTTCGTAGGAGACCATCTGTGCCGCAGAACGCAGCGCGCCGAGGAACGGATATTTCGAGTTCGATCCCCAGCCGGCCATGATGATGGCGTAGACCTCGAGAGACGAGATCGCCAGGATGTAGAGGATGCCGACATTGATGTTGGCGATGACCCAGCCGTTGGCCAGCGGAATAACCGCCCAGGTCATCAGCGCCAGCGTCACCGAAACCAGAGGCGCCAGCAGGAAGACGCCCTTGTTGGCGCCCGCCGGGATCAGCGGCTCCTTGAAAATGAACTTCAAAAGGTCGGCAAACGACTGAAACAGGCCGAAAGGACCGACGACGTTGGGGCCGCGACGCAGTTGCACTGCGGCCCAGATCTTGCGGTCGGCAAGCAGGATGAAGGCGATGAAGACCAGCAGGCAGACGAGCAGCAGGAGCGACTGTCCAACCATGATGATCGTCGGCCAGACGTAGGCCATGAAGAATGAATCCATCGTCCCCTACCCTTACTCTGCCGCAGCCTGGAAGTTGTTGCGGGCCAATGCCGAGCACTCCGCCATAACAGCGGAGGCGCGGGCTATCGGGTTCGTCAAATAGAAGTCTTTGATCGGCGACGCAAACGCGGATTTGCCCATCTTCCCGGCTTTCTTCGACAAAGCGACAATTCTGGCACTGTCAGCCACGGCGATCTCGTCGATCTCAGCGAAATGCGGGAATGCAGCGTAGAGTTTCGACCGCAACTGGCTCAGCGAATCAAATGGCAGCTTCTTTCCGAGGACGTCGGAGAGAGCCCGGAGGATCGCCCAATCCTCGCGCGCATCGCCCGGTGCGAAGCCGGCGCGGTTGCCCATCTGGACACGGCCCTCGGTATTGACCCAGATACCCGACTTCTCGGTATAGGTCGCGCCGGGCAGGATGACGTCGGCGGTGTGGGCACCCTGGTCGCCATGCGACCCGATGTAGACGGTGAACTTGGCGGTCTTGGCCGAGAAATCCATCTCGTCGGCGCCGAGTAGGAACAGAACATCCATCGCCGTCAGCATGGCGGCCGCGTTGACGCCCTTCTCACCCGGCACAAAGCCGAGATCGAGGCCACCGACGCGGGAGGCAACCGTGTGCAGAACGGCAAGCCCGTTCCAGCCCTCGGTGACTGCACCAACTCCGACGGCAAGCTTAGCGACGTTTGCAACGATGTCAGCTGCATCTTCGCGGATGAACGCGCCGGATCCGACGATGATCATCGGGCGTTCGGCATTCTTCAGGATCTCTGCAAAAGCGTGGCCGCCGTTGACGACGTCCAGCAGCGTATCCGGACCTGCACCGAGATAATCGTACTTGTAACGCATCTCGCCGCCTTCACCGATCACGCCGATCGGGAACTTGCCTCGACGCCAGCGCTTGCGGATACGCGCGTTGAGGACAGCAGCCTCATAACGCGGGTTGGCGCCGACGATGAGCAGCGCGTCTGCCGCCTCGATGCCCTCGATGGTCGGATTGAAGACATAGCTGGCGCGACCAAGCGACGGATCGAATGCCGCCCCATCCTGGCGACAGTCGAGGTTTTCAGACCCGAGCGCCTTCATCAGTTCGGAAAGGGCGTACATTTCCTCGACCGAGGCGAGATCGCCGGCGATTGCGCCGATCTTGTCGCCCGACGTGGAGGCGACTGCCGACTTGATCGCGGCAAAGGCTTCCGCCCAGGTAGCGACCTGCAGGCGACCGTCGCGACGGACATAGGGCTTGTCGAGACGCTGCGTCTTCAGGCCGTCCCAGATGTACCGGCTCTTGTCGGAGATCCATTCCTCGTTGATAGCATCGTTGGTGCGCGGCAGGATGCGCATGACTTCGCGACCACGGGTATCGACGCGGATGGCGGAACCGAGCGCGTCCATGACGTCGATCGATTCGGTCTTGTTGAGTTCCCACGGACGGGCCGTGAAGGCGAATGGCTTTGATGTCAGCGCGCCGACCGGGCAGAGGTCCACGACATTGCCCTGCAGCTCGGAGGTCATTGCCTGCTCGAGATAGGTGGTGATTTCTGCATCCTCGCCACGGCCGATGAGGCCTAGCTCGGAGATGCCGCCGACTTCGGTGGTGAAGCGGACGCAGCGCGTGCAGTGGATGCAACGGTTCATCACGGTCTTGACCAACGGGCCGATATATTTGTCCTCGACCGCACGCTTGTCTTCGCGGTAGCGCGACGAGTCGATGCCGAAGGCCATCGCCTGGTCCTGCAGGTCGCATTCGCCACCCTGGTCGCAGATCGGGCAATCCAGCGGATGGTTGATGAGCAGGAATTCCATCACGCCCTCGCGGGCCTTCTTGACCATAGGCGTGTTGGTGAAGATTTCCGGGAGTTCGCCGTTCGGGCCGCCTCTGATATCGCGCACGCCCATAGCGCAGGAAGCCTGCGGCTTCGGCGGTCCGCCCTTGACCTCGATCAAGCACATGCGGCAGTTGCCGGCGACTGACAAGCGTTCGTGGAAACAGAAGCGCGGAACTTCGGCGCCGGCTTCCTCGCACGCCTGGATGAGCGTGTAGTGATCCGGGACTTCGATCTCTTTGCCGTCAATCTTCAGTTTTGCCATCGTCCACTCAGTCCTGTTTCGCATTTGCCGCCGGACCCGGCTGCAACAAATTCATGACCGCAACAGCCTCGCCGTCAAACGGCCGAGAAGCCGCGCGCGATGCAATTGCCTAGCATTCCGCCTACAGAGACCACCACCCGGTCGCCCGCTGCCCCCAAGCACCCGAATCAACGGAGACGATCCGCAACACGGCTGCTTCCTTCATTCTACCGACAGTTGCCCGGGTCAACCGCGTATCTGTCGCCATCTCGTCGGGTCACCGCTTTCGCTGCCCCGCAACAGTCGGAGGGCGGCGCCTATTCGTGCGTCGCCATTACCGTTATTCCTATTCCGCCGCCTCGAGTACGGCGCCGTGGTCCAGCGCGTTGGCACTGTACTGGTCGATACGCTTTTCGATCTCGGGACGGAAATGCCGGATCAGGCCCTGCACTGGCCATGATGCCGCGTCGCCAAGTGCGCAGATCGTGTGGCCTTCGATCTGCTTGGTGACCTGCAGAAGCATGTCGATCTCGCGCTTCTGGGCATTGCCCTTCGCCATGCGCTCGAGCACCCGCCACATCCAGCCGGTACCTTCGCGGCACGGCGTGCACTGGCCGCAGCTCTCGTGCTTGAAGAAGGCCGAGATGCGGGCAATCGCCCTGATGACGTCGGTGGACTTGTCCATGACGATAGAGGCGCCGGTACCGAAGGACGAACCTGCGGCCCGCATGCCGTCGAAATCCATAATGCCGTCGATCATGTCCTTGGCAGGAACGATCGGGCAGGATGCGCCGCCGGGAATGACCGCCAGCAGATTGTCCCAGCCGCCGCGGATGCCACCGGCATGCTTTTCTACGAGCTCGCGGAAGGTGATCCCCATGCTTTCTTCAACGGTGACCGGCTTATTGACGTGACCGGACAGCATGAAAAGCTTGGTGCCGACGTTGTTCGGGCGACCTATGCCGGAGAACCATGCAGCGCCACGGCGCAGGATGGTCGGCGCAACGGCGATTGACTCGACGTTGTTGACCGTCGTCGGGCAGCCGTAGAGGCCCATATTGGCCGGGAACGGCGGCTTCAGGCGCGGCTGGCCCTTCTTGCCCTCGAGGCTTTCGAGCAGCGCGGTTTCCTCGCCGCAGATGTAGGCGCCGGCGCCGTGATGGACGATGATGTCGATGTCGTAGCCGAGCTTGTTATTCTTGCCGAGCAGGCCGGCATCATAGCATTCGTCGATCGCCGCCTGAAGCGCCTCGCGCTCGCGGATGTATTCGCCGCGCACGTAGATGTAGGCGTGGTTGGCGCCCATGGCGAAGGAGGCTATGACGCAGCCTTCGATCAGCGTGTGCGGATCGTGGCGCAGGATGTCGCGGTCCTTGCAGGTGCCCGGCTCCGATTCGTCGGCGTTGACGACGAGGTAGTGCGGGCGTCCGTCGTTTTCCTTCGGCATGAACGACCATTTAAGGCCGGTCGGGAAGCCGGCGCCGCCACGACCGCGCAGGCCGGAGGCTTTCATCTCGTTGATGATCCAGTCGCGACCCTTTTCGAGGATCTGTTTGGTGCCGTCCCAGTGGCCACGGCTCATGGCGCCCTTCAGCGACTTGTCGCGAAGGCCGTAGATGTTTGTGAAGATGCGATCCTGATCGTTCAGCATGTGCTTATTCCGCCGGTTCGTCGATTATTTCGAGACGTGTTTCGATGCATGACAGTCGCATGTTCATACGTCCAACAGATCTATACAGATTGGCAACGTCGCCGCGAGCAGCGTTTGCGTTTAGCGTGTGGACTGTAAGCCGACCACGGGTCGACGCGACGCATTCATACGCTTCGGCGTTTCCGAGAACCATGTCGGCCAGAATAGGCTTCATGCTCATCTGGAGACGATCATTCGTGACGTTGGCCATTCCTGTCATCATCACTGCGGCTTCTTGGGCGTTGGCGCTGCAGGCGCTTCAGCCGGCTCTGTGGCGCCGGCCTTGGCCGGACCGGACGCTGTGTTGTCCGCCTTTGCCGGCTGTGCGTTCGGAGTACCCGCTGGCGCTGCCGACTTGCCATCGGCCGGGCTCTTCAGCGCAGCGTTGGTCTCGGCATCCGTGCTTTTCGGCTTTGCTGCCTCAGACGGCGGCGTTGTCGCGCCTTCAGCGGCAGGGGCAGCAGGCTCCGGCGGCTTGTCCTCTGCCTTGGTGTAGGGCTGGTATTCGCCGAGAAGAGCCGTCGGGCCACCTTCGGGGGAGGAGAACCAGCGGTCGATCTGCGGACCCGGCTTGATCTCGGCGCCCTTGCCGGCCTCGAACGTGTCGATGATCTCGCTAAGCCGTTCCGGTGTCAGGTCTTCGTAGGTATCGCGGCCGATCATCACCATCGGTGCATTGACGCAGGCCCCGAGACATTCGACCTCTTCCCAGGACAACGTGCCCTCGGCATTGCGGGCGAAGGTGTGCTCGTGGATCTTGCTCTTGCAGACATCCATCAGCTTCTGCGAGCCGCGCAGCATGCAAGGGGTCGTGCCGCATACCTGCACATGGGCGCGGGTGCCGACCGGTTGCAGCTGGAACTGGGTGTAGAAGGTAGCGATTTCCAGGACGCGGATATAGGCCATGCCGAGGATATCGGCGACCTTTTCGATCGCAGCCTTGGACACCCAGCCTTCCTGATCCTGCGCGCGCATCAGCACCGGGATCACCGCCGATTGCTGGCGACCTTCCGGATATTTCTGGATAGTCCGGTCCACCCATGCGGAATTCTCGTCGCTGAACGCGAAGCCGGCAGGCTGGAACTGATTTTCTGCTAGTCGACGAACGGACATACTTTCACGCCTTATCTCAGTTTATGGAACCACACCGCGCGCCCGTCAGGGACTGGAACTCGCAGGCATAGGCCGACTGGTCTTTCTGCATAAATACGATGAACTTGCCGCCATTCGGCACGGCGGCCTTGATATCATAACCCTTGTTCAGAAGCTCTGCCATGGTCTGCTCGCCAGAGGCTGCTCCCGAGCCGGTGCTGTCGCCGGTAATCGGCTTGCCCACCACCTGCCCCATCGAGCCAAGCTTGGTCGTCGTCTGCTGCGCAGAGGCAGCCGACGCAAACATCAAAGCGGCAATGACGAGGGGAAGACGCTGCATCAGCGGTCGACCTCGCCGAAGACGATGTCGAGCGACCCGAGAACTGCGGTGACGTCGGCCAGCTGGTGCCCACGGCAGAGGAAATCCATTGCCTGCAAGTGAACGAAGCCCGGAGCACGGATCTTGCAGCGGTATGGCTTGTTAGATCCATCAGCCACCAGGTAGACGCCGAACTCGCCCTTCGGCGCCTCGACGGCCGCATAAACTTCGCCGGCCGGCACGTGGTAGCCCTCGGTGTAGAGCTTGAAATGGTGGATGAGGCCTTCCATCGAGCGCTTCATGTCGCCGCGCTTCGGCGGCACGACCTTGCCGTCCAGCGACGACACAGGACCGGTCTTGGCGACGCCGAGAAGACGGTCGACGCACTGCTTCATGATCCGCACCGACTGGCGCATCTCTTCCATGCGTATCAGGTAGCGGTCGAAGCAATCGCCGTTCTTGCCGATGGCGATGTCGAATTCGAGATCGGAATAGCATTCGTAGGGCTGCGAGCGACGCAGGTCCCACTTGGCACCGGAGCCACGGATCATGACGCCGGAAAAGCCCATGTTCCAGGCGTCTTCCAGCTTCACTACGCCGATATCGACGTTGCGCTGCTTGAAAATGCGGTTGCCGGTGAGCAGACCTTCGATGTCATCGAGGATCTTCAGGAAGGGATCGCACCACTTGCCTATGTCTTCGACGAGCTCCGGTGGAATGTCCTGATGGACGCCGCCCGGACGGAAATAGGCTGCGTGTAACCGAGCGCCGCAAGCGCGCTCGTAGAAGATCATCAGCTTTTCGCGCTCTTCGAAGCCCCAGACCGGCGGCGTCATGGCACCCACGTCCATCGCCTGTGTCGTGACGTTCATGATGTGCGACAGGATGCGGCCGATTTCCGAATAGAGCACACGAATCAACTGCCCGCGAATGGGTATCTCGAGGCCAAGCAGCTTTTCGACGCCGAGCGCAAAGGCGTGCTCCTGGTTCATCGGCGCAACGTAGTCCAGCCGATCGAAATAGGGCACAGCCTGCAGATAGGTCTTGGTCTCGATCAATTTCTCGGTGCCACGATGCAGCAGGCCGATATGCGGATCGACGCGCTCGACAATCTCCCCATCCAGCTCCAGCACCAGACGCAGCACGCCATGCGCAGACGGATGCTCCGGACCGAAGTTGATCGTGAAATTACGGACGTTGTGTTCAGTCATTGCTCGTCGCTCCGCTCCTGCAGGCATTAGCCATTAGGCAATAGGCAGTCGGTTCAGTCTTAGCCTTCATTTGCTCCGTACCTCCTGCAGGCGCCGCACGAGAGAGCGAAGCATTTTTCCGATTTCTTCACTTGTGGAAAGCGCCGTTTCAAGTTGATGCGCCTCAATCAATCCCACGCGTGAACACAGTATGAGATGCGTTTCCAATTCCTTCAGCGAACCCTGCGCGATCTTCAGATGATGAACGTACGCGCCCGTCGTTTCTCGTCCGTAACCTTCGGCAATATTCGCCGCAACAGAGGCCGCGGAACGTCTTATCTGCGAAACGAGGCCGTAGATTTCGTCTTTGGGAAAAGTCTTGGTCAGGCTGTAGCAGTCAACTGCAATATCCATCGAGCGCTTCCACACTATCAGATCCTGATAAGAGTTAATCGCCGTCGCAGTCTCCCCCACTATTGCCTACTGCCTATTCCCCAAAGCCTAACCTACTGCCTACTGCTTCGCCTTCTCGTCACCCGGCAGCACCACGGGCGGGAGGACGTAGTCCGTGCCTTCCCAGGGGCTGAGGAAGTCGAAATTGCGAAATTCCTGTTTCAGTTCCACCGACTCGTAGACGACCCGCTTGGCCAGATCATCGTAGCGTACTTCGACGAAGCCGGTTGTCGGGAAATCCTTGCGCAGCGGATGGCCCTCGAAACCGTAGTCGGTCAGGATACGGCGAAGGTCCGTGTGGCCGGAGAAGGTGATCCCGAACAGGTCCCATGCCTCGCGCTCGAACCAGTCTGCACCGCGAAATACACCGCCGGCGGACGGAACGGCACGGTCTTCCGTCGTGACGAGCTTGATGCGGATGCGCAGGTTCTTCGTCGGCGACATAAGGTGGTAAACCACGTCGAAACGCTCCGGCCTCTGTGGCCAGTCTACGCCGCAGATATCGGTGAGCGCGATGAACGCACATTTCGGATCGTCGCGCAGAAATGTCAGGAGCGCAACGATGTTGTCTGCATCGGTTACGAGCGTCAGTTCGCCGAACTTGATCTCCGACGAGGAAACCAGCGTACCGCGCGCTTCGCCGATGTAGGCTGCAAGTTCGCTCAGGGCTTCAGTCATTATACTTTGTCCCTCGATCTAGCGTTCGATCGTGCCGGTGCGGCGGATCTTTTTCTGCAGCAGGAGCACGCCGTAGAGGAGCGCTTCTGCCGTGGGAGGACAGCCCGGGACGTAGATATCGACAGGCACGACGCGGTCGCAGCCGCGCACGACCGAGTAGGAATAGTGGTAGTAGCCGCCACCATTGGCGCAGGATCCCATCGAGATCACATAGCGCGGCTCAGGCATCTGGTCGTAGACCTTGCGGAGCGCCGGGGCCATCTTGTTGGTGAGCGTGCCCGCCACGATCATCACGTCGGACTGGCGCGGAGAGGCGCGCGGTGCAACACCGAAGCGCTCCATGTCGTAGCGTGGACCGGAGACCTGCATCAGGCCTTCCACGGCGCAGCAGGCGAGCCCGAACTGCATCCACATCAGCGAGCCGGTACGAGCCCAGGTGATGAGGTTGTCGGTGGTTGTCGTCAAGAAGCCCTTGTCGGCCAGCTCGTTGTTAACTTCGCCGAAAAACGGATCGTTGCTGCCGATGGGACGGCCGGTCGACGGATCGACAAGGCCCTTCGGCTGCGGCGCGATCAGCGTCGCGTTGCTATTGCCTACTCCCATTCCAGGGCTCCCTTTTTCCATTCATAGACGAATCCGATGGTCAGCACGCCGAGAAATACCATCATGGACCACAGCCCGAACCAGCCGATCGATGAGAACGACACTGCCCACGGAAACAGGAAGGCAACTTCCAGATCGAAGATGATAAAGAGAATCGACACAAGGTAGAAGCGAATGTCGAATTTCATGCGGGCATCGTCGAAGGCGTTGAAGCCGCATTCGAAGGCCGAAAGCTTTTCCGGATCCGGTGCCTTGAAGGCGACGGCAAAAGGCGTGACCAGCAGCGCAAGGCCGATGATCAGGGCAATTCCGATGAAGATTGCGATCGGAATATAGGCGCTCAGAAGTCCAGTCATGGTGTCCATCCCTGCCTGCGGGGGGAAGCGCCGGGGCGGCACCTCGGGGCGATTGCCCAGCAAGCGAAAGAGCATTGCAACACGCCGTGGTTAGCGCAGGCGACGCGCCGGTGCAAGAGCTTTGACGGGGGATTTGGACGCGCGTCAGGACACGTCGGCTGCAAAGCATAATACCTATGCGCGCAGACAGAGCAAACGACGGGGCAGCACAGGTCGGCAGGCTACTGAATTATCATTGAAAATAACGACTTATCGGAAGCTGCAATGTCTTGCGCGACCAGACATCGGATCACGTAGCAGGAGAAACCGCATGGCTTCGATGCCACTATGCCGCACTTTCGAAGGTTTTCTGGGAGGGGTCATCAGCGTTGGCTAATGGCGCGAGTGACGGGGCTCGAACCCGCGACCTCCGGCGTGACAGGCCGGCACTCTAACCAACTGAGCTACACCCGCGCATATTATGTGGCCCTAAAGCCGTGACCCCAAACAACCGGAAAGGCGATCTTCAGAAGATCTGCTTAACTTGAAATGGCGCGAGTGACGGGGCTCGAACCCGCGACCTCCGGCGTGACAGGCCGGCACTCTAACCAACTGAGCTACACCCGCAATTCATTTCAAGCATTCCGGACACTTGCGTATCCAACCGAGCGGCTCGCCGTTCGATGAGCGGCTAACTACGAGGTTCGCCTTTTGGTGTCAAGCAGCTTTGAAGACAATTCCATGACCGCCGGTGATTTGTTTTGGATGACCATCCGGGGCTTCCCGCAAAGCACGTTGGAGCCGCCGTTTGCCGCCAAAACCATCGAGCCCGAAGCAGCGTTGCCTTTGCCCTCGGCCGAAATCCGGAGCCGATTCGTGCTCGCCGCATTGGTTGGTTCGAATACAGCCCTCCCCGCAGGCTCGCGGCACCTCGTGTGCGGAGCCCTTGCTATGATCCATGCCCGGGATGCCGGCGTATGTCTTGCAACGGCGTGCCAACGGGTGACGCCGGCAATCACGGGAGAGAATAGATGCGTTTTGGACGAACCCTTATCGCCGCCGCCCTGCTGCAGCTGGTGGGCGTGGCCGGAGCATCCGCCGCCGATCTGCGGCTTGAACAGTACTTTGCGGGGCACACCGTGGCGACCGGGCATTTTGGCGCAATCAACGGCGTCAGCCGCGATTTCAAGGTCAAGCTTACGGGCACATCGTCGGGCAAGCATTTTTCCCTGCGCGAGGACTTTCGCTATGCGGACGGCGAGACCGACCGCAAGACCTGGCGCTTCACGCGCACCGGACCCAACACTTATCGCGGTACGCGAGAGGATGTGGTCGGCGACACCGAGGTGAAGATTACCGGCCAGACCGCGAGATTCACGTACCTGGTCAACCTCGAACCGAAGGGCAAACCCAACATCGTCCGGTTCCATGATTCGATGGTCGTCCAACCGGATGGCAGCATGATCAACAACGCCTGGGTAACGAAATATGGCTTCCCCGTTGCGCGCACGCATGTGGTCTTCACGCGCCCCTGAGCCTAAAGCCTGATGAGATCGAGCTCCTTGCCGATCTCGCGGGTGGCGATATCGACGACACTCATTTCATGGGTGAAGAGAATCGTCTGGAACCGATCAGCCGTACCGCAGAGAGCTTTGAGGCCCGATGCGGTGCGATCATCGTCGAACGTCTGGAAAATGTCGTCGACAATCAGCGGCGCTGGCTCGTTGCGCGCTGAATAGTCCTCGAGGAAGGCAAGCCGCAGAGCAAGGTACAGCTGGTCGCCGGTGCCTTCGCTGAGGCCGTCGAGCGGCACTTTCTCGCCACCCGTCCGCTCCGCCTGCAGCTGCAGCTCGTCCCTGTCGTCGTACAGCTGCACCAGGCGCGAAAAACGGCCACCGGTCAGCACAGAGAACAACTCCCCTGCCCGGCGCATCACAGGATCTGCCTGCCGCTCTCGGTAGGTTTCCATGGATGACGCCAGCAGGCTCGATGCCAGCTTGAGGACCAGCCATTCGCGGGCGAGCGCCTTGGCCTCCGCCTCCGCCGCGTTTTTCTGGAAGACGGCCAATTCCGCGCCCGCACCGTTCTCGAGCAGCTGGCGTTGCCGCTGGTTTTCCGCGAGCCGCACGTTCAAGTCCGCAAACCGGCTCAGCTGGGTCTGGTCTCGGGCAGCCAGCTGCTCGATTTCGAGCTCCGCTACAACCCGGTCGAAACCCGATAGGCCGGCCCGGACATGTGCCTCATCCTGTCCGTTTGCCTGCAGTGCAAATCGCGCCCGGCTTTCAGCGAGCCGGCTTTGCAGGCGGCGGCGCTCCTCAAGCCGCGCCAGAAGCGCATCGAGGTCATGCTCACCCGGCACCTGTATTGAAAGTGCGGCGAGTTCGGCCTCGACCTCCTCCAGATCCGACCGGCATCGTGCCAGCCGTAACCCGGCCTGCTGGCGGGCCTTTTCCAGAGCCGCGCGGCGCTGGTCGCCGGCATTGGCCGACACGGCCCGCTCGTGCAGCGCTTCTGCGGCGGCATCGGGCGCCAGCGGCTTCAGGTCCGGCGCGATGGCGTTCACGAGATCCCGTACGGCGTGCTCGAAGGCTGTCGTATCGCGCTGCATGCCACGGACGCGGCGGCGGCGGTTTTCCCGCTCCGTCAGCGTTTCCGGCAGCGACTTCCATATCTCGATCGCCGCCTCCGCCATATCGACGGTGGTGCCTTCCGGTAGCCCTATCGCCAGCGCGGCGTTGGCAAAGGCTGCCTCGAATTTGGCGATGGAGACGTTGATATCCGACTGGCGCTGTTCGAGACTGGCGATGTTTTCCCGCGCCGCAGCGCGCTTGCCCTCGAGCGACCGGCTATCGGTCCAGCGCTCGGCTATCGTCTCGATGTGTCGCGACAGGCCACGAGCCAGCGCCGATGGCGCAAGGGAGGCGGCGGCGCTGTATCCGGTCGCATCGGCGAGGTCTGCAAGCACCGGTCCGAGCCGCGCTTCCTTGCGTTTCAGTTCAGCCAGTTCGTCCCTGATGTCGTCGAGGGTTTCACGCTGCCTGGAGAGAGCGTCGACGGCGCGGCGCCAGTCGATCATGCGGTCCGGCGACAACGGTTTGACACCGGCCGGCTCGAACAGCTGCCGGTATGTTTTACGCGCAGCCTCGAGCGCCTTGTCTTTGGTAAAGCTCTCGGACCGTGCGGCCTCCAGTTGCGGGTCGAGTTCGGCCTGCCGCAGACGGAGCTGCGTGTGACGCGAGACACGGTCGGCGTTGGCCAGCGCCAGGTCGGCCAACCTGTCGGCTTCGCGGATGGCTTGCGACACCACTTCTGCATTATCCTTGGTAGATTTCGGTGCGGCAGCGAAGGATTGCCAAACCCCGTCTCTCAGGATGCGCGCCTCGGCGATCTCTTCGCGGGTGACGATCGAGCCCTCGTGCTGCATACCGGCGATCTTTGCGACGATCTCGCTGGCCTCGTTCTCCAGCGCCGCCAGTCGGTTGGCAGCATCGCGGCTATCGGCCTCGGCCTCTGCCAGGGTGTCGCCCTGCTTGGCGAGTGCTGCGATATCCGGCAGGGGAACGGACAGCAGCCGCTCGAGGTCGTCTATCGCAGGCGACATTCGGGCGGTGGCCGCCTCGAGGTCTCTCTCCAGACGCTCCACCTGAACAGCAACGGCATCCAGACGCGACAGTTCAGACAGATCGGGCTGCAGAACGGTCATCTGCTCCTGATAGGGCTTGGGGTCGATGAGCCTGCCGCTCGCCGCCGTCTCCTCAAGGCGCCGCAACTGGTCACGCGCCTCGGCCAGTCTCTGGCCGACATCCGAATGATCGCGCTGCAGGGCCATGCCCTCGCTGGTGAGCCTGCGGATGCGCGCGAGTTCCGCGTCGCTTGGCTGAACGCGTTCGACCTCGGCCACATCGCTGAGGCCAAGCCTGCGGGCGAACTGCACCAGACGGGCGTCGAACTCATCGATCTCGCCCGATACGCGCTGCATGTCCTTGGTCTTGGAACGATAATCGGCTGTCTCGGCGTAGCGGGCCATGATCGCCGGCGCCGCTGCCCGTATCGCCTCATCTACAGGGGTGGCGCTGATGTCGTCGGCAATGCGGCCCATCTCGGCATCGGCAACGCGGATCGCAGCCTCTACCGCCTGACGACGCGCCAGCGCTTGCGCCAGCTCCGTTGCAAAAGCCTGCGGCAGGGCGGCAAGGTCGACGAACTCGGCTAGCCGATCCTGCTCCGCATCGATTTCCGCCAGCACCGGCTCCAGCGTTTTCAGCATGGTGAGGCGATCGAGGGTGTGCCTGGTCTCCTGTCGCTCCGCCTGAAGCGCTGCCAGCTGGGCCTCGATATCGGCAGCATCGGCCAAAAGCCGTTTCCAGTCGCCGGATTTCAGCTCGCTGTCCCGCTCGGCGCGCTTGGCCTCGTCATGGCGCTCGAGCACTTGGTAGAACGACCGATCCTTGGATTTTCGCGGCCCGAAGATGAGATCGGCCTCATTCTCCAGCGACTGCTTCAGCTGCGTCAGGCCGAGCAGACCGGAGGCCGCCGAAAACAGCAGGCTGCCGATCTCGCCGCCACCTTTCAGCATCGCGGCAGCACCAAGGCGCAGGCGATCGGAATTCAGCCCGAAGGCACGCTCGAAAACATCGCGGTTGAGACTCCCGATAAAGGCTGCAAGCGCATCCTCCGGCAATGCGGTTTCCGCGGCGTCTGCCGACAGCAGCGTGTTCTTGCGGCCACGACGGCGGCGGAAGGCAAGGCTCTGGCCGCCTTGGCTGACAATTTCGGCGCCGACCCGCAATGTGTTGGCCTCGTGCAGGAAACTGTACTCGGCAGCCGTCGGGAAACCGAACATCAAATCGGAAATCGCAGCCAGAGCCGACGACTTTCCGGCCTCATTGGGCCCGTAGATGATGTGCAGCCGCGCGTCCGGCCGGAATTTCAGGGTGCGGTCTGTGAGTGCGCCGTAACGCAGGATTTCCAGGCTCTTGAAACGCATCGGCTAGACCGCCCCTCCGGACCGGGCAACCAGCAGGTCGCGGGCTTCGGCCAGCAGCGATTGCAGATCGACGTCCAGCGGCTGTTCCTGGGCGCCGAGACCGCCCGGCAGCTTGGCGACGATTTCCGATAGACGGGCCTCAGCCTCCGAGATCACGGCCGGCGGCAAGTCTGACGCCGGCGGGATCAAGGCGTCCAGGTCCAGCCCGGCAGTCGCGCTGGCGGTGACAGCGCGACCTGCCGGATCCTCAAGCCTGATCTCAAGCTTCTCCAGCCAGATGTCGGCGTGCGCACGATGGCAGGCTGCCTGTACTTCATCGTGAAAATCCCGGCGGCGGGCAATGATCGCCTTGCGGACGTGGCTTTCGCCGGAAAGCCGGATGCGTAGAGCCAGGATGCGTTCCTCCATAGCCTCGACCAGCGGCTCGACTGCCTGCTGGATACGACGCAGGATCGCCTGCTGATCGTCATCGACATCGACAAGGACGGCGAGTTCGCCGAAGCGTGCCTCGTCGACGATGATCCGGGTGTGGGTGACGATACCATCCTCGACACTCACCAGCAGCGCGCCCTTTGGGCCGCATTCGCGGATGCTTCGTCCCTGCAGGTTGCCGGGAAACAGGATCGCCGGGTTTTCAGCCAGCAACTCGTATTCGTGAACATGGCCGAGCGCCCAGTAGTCGTAACCGCGCGAGCGCAGGTCGTCGAGCGAACAGGGGGCATAGTTGGCATGCGGCTCGCGGCCGGTCAGCGAGGTGTGCAGCACGCCGATGTTGAACCAGCCGGGGACCGCGGCCGGATAGCCGAGCGCCAGGTTGTCGGTCGCCGAGCGGTCGGCAAAGCCCTGCCCGTGCAGCGCGACTTTCAGGGCCTCCAGCTTGAACGTGCCGGGTTTGCCAGTCGGAAACTGGTGGACGTTATCGGGCAGCGTGATCGTCCGGGTGATGACACTTTCGGCGTCGTGGTTGCCCTTCAGCAGATAGACGGGGATACCAGCCCGCTCCAGCCGCGCCATCTCGCGGTTGAAGAACAACCCGATCTTGTTGTCCTTCCAGTCGCCGTCGTAGACGTCACCGGCGATGACGAAGAAATCCACCCTGCGCTCGACCGCTCGATCGACCAGCGTCGAGAAGGCCTTGCGGCTGGCATCGACGAACACAGCTGCAATGTCGGCATCCTTCAGTGCCAGCCCCTGGAAGGGACTGCCAAGATGGAGGTCGGCGGCGTGGATAAAGGTGAATGAGGACATGCTCTCCAGACAGCAAAGGCGTCGAGCACCTTTTTTAAGCGTCTTCGGCAGCGAATGCTATGGCGACAGGTCGCTCGTCCCGGGGTTATCCAGCGTTAACGGCTTGCCGCCGGCACGCTGCCTATGCCGGGATTTCGACAGTCAACGAAAAGCGTGCGGTTGCCGCAGGGGCGAGGATCTCTGAGTATGGCCTGTCGGCCAGTTCCTTCGAGCCATCGATCTTCGCTGCCGTGCCATGCCAGGGTTCGACGCACAGGAACGGGGCACCGGGTTTGGACCACAGCGCGAGGTTCGGGAGATTTTCGAAAGCGAAACGAAGATGTGGCCCGCCCTCCGCGCCATAGGTAAGCCCCTGCCCTGCACCCTCCGGAAAGATCATCGCATCCGCATCGAACATTGCATGATCGAGCTGCAGATGGCCGGCCTTGAACGGCGATGGAAGGGTGCCGGGCTTTACGAGACCGCCCTGGAGCCTCACCAGCGCCGGTTCGGCGCCATTATCGAGGGTAACGCCGTGTGGCTGCCCTTCGCATCCCGGCAGCGGCCAGACGAAGGCTGAGTGGAAGCCAAGGCCGAACGGCATCGGCGTGTTGCCGAGATTACTGACTTCGGCAGAAACCGTCACCGCCCGCCCCGCGATCCGATGCTCGACGGCGAGCCGGAATTCAAAGGGGTATACCGCCCGCGTTTCTGCCGAGGCTGCAAGTTCGTGCCGGCTCATGGTCGCGGTCGATGCTGCGAGGACAAACTCGCTGCGCCGGGCAAAGCCGTGCTGCCCCATGGGATAGGTCTTGCCATCGATCGTCAGCTGGTCGTCAGGAGCCCTGCCGACGATGGGAAACAGGATCGGCGAGCGACCGGTCCAGAACGCGGCATCGCCATTCCAGAGATAGGAACGCCCATCGTCTGATGTCAGTGCCTGCATTTCAGCGCCGAGAGACGAAATGTCGACGGTGAGGAATTCGTTGGAGAGGCGAATGGGCGTCGGCATGGCGGATACTCATGACTTCGAGTCGAGATGGAGCTTACCGGGGCGACCTCGGGATTTCCAGCGAGGAGACGAATTTACCGGCGCCGACCACGACGTTGGTTGCCGCGCCGCACCCCGCCTCTATCTGCGTCTCGGTCGTACACGAGATCCGCTTGCTGCACACGAAGCCGCCTGCTACGCCGACACCCATCCACCGGAGGAGGAATACCATGAGATACCATCCATTTGGACGCACACCATTCATCGTCAGCGACGTCGGTTTCGGCGCCTGGCAGATCGGCGGCGCCTGGGGCGACGTCAGCGAGGCCGATGGGCGGGCCGCATTAAACGCAGCGCTCGATGCCGGCATGAGCTTCATCGATACTGCCGACGTCTATGGCGACGGTCGCTCGGAAAAAATCATCGCCGAAGTGCTGAAGACACGTGGCGGCGAGCGGCCGATGGTCGCCACCAAGGCCGGCCGGCGGCTCGATCCACATGTCGCAGACGGCTACACCAAGGCCAACATCGAGGCCTTTGTCGACCGGAGCCTGAAGAACCTTGGCGTCGACAGCCTCGATCTGGTGCAACTCCATTGCCCGCCGACGGAAGTCCTCTATCGGCCTGAGGTTTTCGAGGCTCTGAGCGAGATGCAGACGGCGGGCAAGATCAAGGGATATGGCGTCAGCGTCGAAAAGGTCGAAGAAGCGCTGAAGGCTATCGAATTCCCGGGCGTCGTCAGCATCCAGATCATCTACAACATTTTCCGCCAGCGTCCGTCCGACCTGTTTTTCGCAGAGGCACGACGCCGGAATGTTGCCGTCATCGCCCGCGTGCCGCTGGCAAGCGGCCTGCTCTCCGGCAAGATCAACTCCGCCACGGCATTCGCTGACGACGACCACCGCAAGTTCAACCGCAACGGCGAGGCCTTCGATGTCGGCGAGACCTTTGCCGGCGTGCCGTTCGAAGTCGGGCTGCAGGCCGTAGAGGAGGTCCGCAAGCTGGTGCCGGAGGGGACGACCATGGCGGCCTTCGCACTGCGCTGGATCCTCATGAGCGACGCCGTGACGGTGGTCATTCCGGGGGCTAGAAACGGCGAGCAGGCGAAGGCAAATGCCGCCGCAGCCGATCTGGCGCCGCTATCGGCCGATGTCATGGCGGCCACGCGCGACGTCTACGACAGGCTCGTCGCACCGCACGTGCATCAGCGCTGGTAAACGAAAAAGGGTCCGGCAAAAACCGGACCCTCTTATAAGCGCCGCCAGCATGGATCGCCGTGATCCGGCCGGCAAAGCGAAATCAGCTGTTAACGGATTCCTTCAGGCCCTTGCCGGGCGTGAACTTCGGCACGTTGCGAGCCGGAATGTCGACTTCAGCGCCGGTCGACGGGTTACGACCCTTGGACGCTGCACGGTGAGAAACGGTGAAGCTACCGAAACCGGCGAGACGAACGTCGCCACCGCTCTTCAGTGCGCCCTGCACAACCTCAAAAACAGCGTCAACAGCGGATGCTGCATCAGCCTTGGTGATGCCGGCTTTCTCGGACACAGCAGACACGAGTTCATTCTTGTTCATGTTTCCAACCCTTTCTTCGGTATGAAACGACTCAATCGTTTAAGCCGGGCGCAGAATACGTAAGCTCTGGCCCGTCGCAACCCAAAAGCCCTGCAAAGCAAGGAAAAGCAAGCATTCCTGCGTTGTTTTCACAGAAAAGGCCGGCGATTAAGCCGGCCTTTTTGGTGAATTATGTCAATTCGGCACAAGTATGGCAAA
This sequence comes from Rhizobium sp. B21/90, assembly GCF_019355815.1. Classification (NCBI taxonomy): domain Bacteria; kingdom Pseudomonadati; phylum Pseudomonadota; class Alphaproteobacteria; order Hyphomicrobiales; family Rhizobiaceae; genus Rhizobium; species Rhizobium sp. B21/90. The sequence continues at coordinate 2,620,193 of NZ_CP072162.1, forward strand.
AGCCAACATCAATGCGCAATCGCATTGCCGAAGTCATCGACGCCTTCGACGGTCGCAATTAGCGGCGTTTCGATCGATCCATCCCACTCGATAGCCACAGGCTGGCGGATCAGCGCATGCTTGATCACCTCGCCCATGCGCGACACCGGAATGATCTCCATGCCGTTCTTGACGTTGTCCGGGATCTCCGCCAGGTCCTTGGCGTTTTCTTCCGGGATAAGCACCGTCTTGATACCGCCGCGAAGGGCAGCGAGCAGCTTTTCCTTCAGGCCGCCAATCGGCAGAACGCGACCGCGCAGCGTGATCTCACCGGTCATGGCCACATCCTTGTTGACGGGGATGCCGGTCATGATCGACACGATGGCGGTGGCCATAGCGACGCCTGCAGACGGACCGTCCTTCGGCGTTGCCGCTTCCGGAACGTGGACGTGGATGTCCGACTTGTCGAAGCGCGGCGGCTCGATACCGAAATCGACGGCTCGCGAACGGACGTAGGACGCCGCTGCCGAGATCGATTCCTTCATCACTTCCTTCAGATTGCCGGTGACCGTCATGCGGCCCTTGCCCGGCATCATCACGCCTTCAATCGTCAGCAACTCGCCACCGACTTCCGTCCATGCCAGACCGGTCACAACGCCAACCTGATCCTCGCGCTCGGCTTCACCATGGCGGAACCGGGGAACGCCCAGATACTGGTCGATATTGTCTGCGGTCACGGCAACAGAGGTTGCCTTGCCCTTGATGATCTCGGTGACCGCCTTGCGGGCGAGCTTCATCAATTCACGCTCGAAGCTGCGGACGCCGGCCTCGCGGGTGTACTGCTGGCTGATCGCCATCAGGGCATCGTCGCTGACCGAGAATTCGTGCGGCTGCAACGCATGTTCCTTGATAGCCTTCGGCAGCAGGTGCCGCTTGGCAATTTCGCGCTTTTCATCCTCGGTGTAGCCGGCAATACGGATCACTTCCATGCGGTCCATCAAAGGTGCAGGGATGTTCAGCGTATTGGCCGTGGTGATGAACATCACGTCCGAAAGATCGTATTCGACTTCCAGATAGTGGTCCTGGAATGTGCCGTTCTGCGCCGGATCGAGCACCTCCAGCAGGGCGGAAGAGGGATCGCCACGGAAATCCTGGCCCATCTTGTCGATTTCGTCGAGCAGGAAGAGCGGGTTGGACTTCTTGGCCTTCTTCATCGACTGGATGACCTTGCCGGGCATCGAGCCGATGTAGGTGCGGCGGTGACCGCGGATCTCGGCCTCGTCGCGCACGCCGCCGAGTGCCATACGGACATACTCGCGGCCGGTCGCCTTGGCGATCGACTGGGCAAGCGATGTCTTGCCGACGCCGGGAGGACCGACGAGGCACAGGATCGGGCCCTTCAGCTTCGACGAACGCGCTTGCACGGCGAGATATTCGACGATGCGCTCCTTGACCTTGTCGAGACCGAAGTGGTCGTCCTCAAGGATCTTCTCGGCAGCGGCGAGATCGGTCTTGACCTTGGACTTCTTGTTCCACGGAATACCAAGCAGCCAGTCGAGATAGTTGCGCACGACGGTGGCTTCCGCCGACATCGGGCTCATCTGCCGCAGCTTCTTCAGCTCGGCATCGGCCTTTTCCCTGCCTTCCTTGGAAAGCTTGGTCTTGTTGATGCGCTCTTCCAGCTCGGCCATCTCGTCGCGGCCTTCCTCGCCGTCGCCGAGTTCCTTCTGGATCGCCTTCATCTGTTCGTTCAGATAGTACTCGCGCTGGGTCTTCTCCATCTGGCGCTTGACGCGCGAGCGGATACGCTTTTCGACCTGCAGGACCGAAATCTCGCCTTCCATGAAGCCGAGCGCCTTTTCGAGGCGACCTTTGACGCTGGTGGTTTCCAGCATCTCCTGCTTTTCGGTGATCTTGATCGAAAGATGCGAGGCAACGGTGTCGGCCAGCTTCGAGTAATCCTCGATCTGGCTAGCCGCGCCAACGACTTCCGGGGAGATCTTCTTGTTGAGCTTCACGTAGCTTTCGAACTCGGAAACGACCGAGCGGCTCAGCGCTTCAAGCTCTACCTGATCTTCGACCGGCTCTTCGAGAGCGTGGCCCATGGCCTCGTAGAAGTCTTCGCGATTGGTGTAGTTATCAATCTCGGCGCGCGAGCGGCCTTCGACGAGAACCTTGACGGTTCCGTCTGGCAACTTCAGCAGCTGCAGCACGTTGGCGATCGTACCGATCTTATGAATGGCTTCCGGCGCGGGGTCGTCGTCGCTGGCATTGATCTGGGTGACGAGCATGATCTGCTTGTCGGAACCCATGACTTCTTCCAGAGCGCGGATCGACTTTTCGCGACCGACGAACAGCGGCACGATCATGTGCGGGAAGACCACGATATCGCGCAACGGAAGTACCGGATAGGCGGTGCTCTCGTGTGCAGCAGACGTTTTCTTCGACATTTCAATTCCTTTCCATCGTCCCGTTTCCGGGATAAGCGCCGGCAGTATTCAGTGCGCCGGCCTCTCTCACTTGATGTAGAAGTGGAGTTTCACCTTGGCAATTTCAAGCCATGCCGCCTGCCGGCCGTGGCAGATGTGACAGGCTTATTACAACGATCAACGCAAAACAAATCGGGCTCGTCCGGCGCCTCGCCTCCCTGCCATGTCCACCGGTACGGAACGGAATGGCTGATGCGAGAACGCTCGAAGAATCACGCCATCATGGCCGCCGGTGATCTCAAGTGCAACGGCTACGCCGGATCAGTGACCACCATATTCGAAAGTCTAACAGCAAACTGCATGGTATTTCAAACAGAAAGAGGCTCGTCATCGACGAGCCCCTCAAGATTGCTACACTATTGCGTCAGACATCAGGCCGACACATTGGCCTTCTCATCGGGCCGATCAGCATAGATGTACAACGGCCGAGCGGAGCCTCGCACGACTTCGTCCGAAATCACAACTTCGCGAACACCTTCGAGTGCCGGCAGATCGAACATCGTGTCGAGAAGGATCTTCTCCATGATCGACCGCAGGCCACGAGCGCCGGTCTTTCGCGTGATTGCCCGGCGGGCGATTTCGCGAAGAGCGTCCTCGTGGAAGTTGAGTTCCACGTCTTCCATCTCGAACAGCCGCTGATACTGCTTCACCAGCGCGTTCTTAGGCTCGGACAGGATCTGGATCAGGGCATCGGCGTCTAGGTCTTCCAGCGTCGCCAAGACAGGCAGGCGGCCGATGAATTCCGGGATCAGGCCGAACTTGACCAGGTCTTCCGGCTCGAGTTCGCGGAGCACTTCACCGACGCGACGATCGTCCTGCGACTTGACGGAAGCACCGAAGCCGATAGACGTCTTCTCGCCACGCGCAGAGATGATCTTGTCGAGACCGGCAAACGCACCGCCGCAGATGAACAGGATGTTGGTCGTGTCGACCTGCAGGAACTCCTGCTGGGGATGCTTGCGACCGCCCTGGGGAGGCACGGAAGCGACTGTGCCTTCCATGATCTTCAGCAGCGCCTGCTGCACGCCCTCGCCTGAGACATCGCGGGTGATCGAGGGGTTGTCGGACTTGCGCGAGATCTTGTCGACTTCGTCGATATAGACGATGCCGCGCTGGGCGCGCTCGACGTTGTAGTCGGCAGCCTGCAGAAGCTTCAGGATGATGTTTTCGACGTCTTCACCGACATAGCCGGCTTCCGTCAGCGTCGTGGCATCGGCCATGGTGAAGGGCACGTCGATGATCCGGGCGAGCGTCTGGGCAAGGTAGGTCTTGCCGCAACCGGTCGGGCCAACGAGCAGGATGTTCGACTTCGCCAATTCGATGTCGCCATTCTTCGAAGAATGCGCCAGACGCTTGTAATGGTTGTGGACGGCGACCGAAAGGATCTTCTTTGCCTGGCGCTGGCCGATCACGTATTCATCGAGGACCTTGATGATGTCCTGGGGCGTGGGAACGCCGTCGCGGGACTTGACCATCGAGGATTTGTTTTCCTCGCGGATGATGTCCATGCACAACTCGACGCATTCATCGCAGATGAAGACGGTCGGTCCGGCGATAAGCTTCCGGACTTCGTGCTGGCTCTTGCCGCAGAAAGAACAATACAGGGTGTTCTTGGAGTCACCGCCGTTGCTGCCGCTGACTTTGCTCATATCACTTTCCTTCCAGCACGCCGCATTTCCAAATCGAAATGGCGGTCCACTCTCTGCGCTCGCCTGCGCCACTCCATGGACTGGAGCTTAGCCGGTTCAGGCGCTCCTAGGGGTACTGAACGTGGTCCGCACACTGCACGGGCCACGGCGGCAACGAATTCCCCGTCGAATCCGAACGCTATGTCATAAAATCAAAACATAGCGTTAAAGCCTACTATTAGCTTCTTCTACCGCAGTTGAAACCCCCTCGTTGATCACAAATGGGATAGAACTGTGGCTTAGAAGACACCGCCCCGCGAATAATCACGCTTCGGCGTCTGATTCCATTTCGGCGCGCGACGTCAGGACTTTGTCGACCAGACCCCAGTCCTTTGCCTCTTCGGCGGTCATGAAGTGGTCGCGATCGAGTGTCTGCTCGACTTCCTCATAGGTGCGGCCGCAATGCTTTTCATAGATCTCGTTCAGGCGGCGCTTCATCTTGATGATGTCGCGGGCGTGGCGCTCGATGTCCGATGCCTGCCCTTGGAAACCGCCGGAGGGCTGGTGAACCATGATGCGGGAATTCGGCGTGGTGAAGCGCATGTCCTTATGCCCGGCCGCCAGCAGCAGCGAGCCCATCGAGGCCGCCTGACCGATGCACAGGGTCGATACGGCCGGCTTGATGAACTGCATGGTGTCATAGATGGCCATGCCGGCAGTCACGACGCCGCCCGGAGAATTGATATAGATCGCAATCTCCTTCTTCGGGTTCTCAGCCTCAAGGAACAACAGCTGCGCGCAGACAAGCGTCGCCATGTGATCTTCGACCTGACCCGTCATGAAGATGATGCGCTCTTTCAGAAGGCGCGAATAAATGTCGTAGGACCGTTCGCCCCGATTGGTCTGCTCCACAACCATGGGGACCAGAGCCATTGCGGTATCGACTGGATTTCTCATGTGCGTCCTCTGTCAAACTTGCCCGGCGGCGAAATACCGGGAATCGAATAAAATCGTCACCCCTACATAGAGTGTCACCGCCCTGTACTTCAAGACGCGCCAGAGGATAACGTCAAGAAGCGGATGCGAATGAAGTTCACGCTGCAGTTACGGCTGTTTGTCACAGATGGCTATTAATGCGGCGTTACGCCAGAGGGCGCTCACAGCTTTTCGACATGGCAGAGTGAAGAAACGATGAATGTTTGATCGCGGCCCTCCGTATTGACGCAACCGTGCCGCGATTTGACGAGCGATGGGCGTTATTTGAGGTCCACGTTAACCGGCTGGCCAGTTTCTTGCGGCATGGTGCTGCGCGAGATGGAGTTGCGCAGCCTGTGTTCAATATCACGACGGGATTGACGATCTGGTGTTCGGAAGCGACGACGCTTGCCGTCGTCTTGTTCTTCGCCTGGCGCAGCGACCGCAGATCGTCCTTCTACCTGCTCTGGTCGGTGGGCTTCGCCTTGCGCGCCGTCGGCTATGTGCTGATCAGCCTCCAGGGCCTGATGCCTAATATTCTCACAATCGATCTCGGCAACGTACTCACCTTCCTCGGCCAGAGCGCCTGGATCGCCGGCTTCAGCCTGTTCGACAAACGCCGGCCGGAGTGGACTGCGCTGTTGCCGCCGGCCATCTGGCTGATCGGCATCAGTCTTCCCTGGGTGCATGACGATCTCGCCAACCGCGTTGTCCTTTTCCTGCTGGCAAGTGCTGCCAGCGCAACCCTCCTTGCGGCGGCCGTCCGTCCAGCAACCAGCCGTCCCGAGGCGGCCCGCATGCCGCTGGCTTTCGTCCTGATGACACTCGCCTCCCTTTGCTTCGTCATCGCACTCTCGGCAGTCATTTTCCGCCCCTCGCCAGAGGCCGCCCTCACCTACCGCACCGTCACGGTACTCGTGAATGCTTTGCTGATCACGATCGGTGTCGTGCTGACCGGCCATGTGCTGGTCCAGCGGTCGCAGCGCCGCTGGCGCGCATTGTCGCTGAACGATTCGCTGACCTCGGCCTTCAACCGGCGCGGGTTGCTTGAATTCTTCGGGCTTCTGAGACGCGAGACGACATCGCCGTCTCGGCGGATTGCCGCCCTTCTGTTCGATCTCGATCACTTCAAGAGCATCAACGATCGCTATGGCCACCAGACAGGCGACCAGGTGCTTTGCGAATTCGTCACCATCACGCGAAAGTGCCTTCCACGCGGCGGTGCCCTGGGTCGAATGGGCGGCGAGGAATTCATGGCTTTCATCACCGTGACAGATCAGACGGAAGCCGAAGCAGTGGCGGAAACGATCCGCAGCGAATTTTGCCGTGCGCCATTGCAGATCGAGGGTGCTGCCGTCAGTGCCAGCGTCAGCGTCGGCGTGGCACTTGCGACTGCCGAGGCTGCAGACTGGGACAAGCTCACCGGGGCTGCGGACCGGGCGCTTTACGCTGCCAAGCGAGCAGGACGCAATTGCACGGTGGTATTCAGCGAGGCTGCTACCGAAAGCGCAAATAATGCGTCCAGCGAACAGGAAGCCGGCGAACTGGTGCCGACGGTCGACGACCAGATCCAGGCGCTGCAACGGATCGGCACGCTGGCGCGAAGCTAGTATAAAAGGGGCTCCGACACGCTTCCCGGGCCGGCCGGTTTGGGCTAATGCCAGTATCATGAAGATCCCTCCCATGCTCCATATCGATCCTGCCACCCGCCACGTTTCCCTCGATGGCAAAGATCCCGCATTCTACGGCAACCCGAATGCCGTCTACGCGGCGCTGCACGAGCAGTGTCCGACCTTCTACTGGGAGGAGCAGAAGCTCTGGACGGTCACCGGGTACGACCACGTGAACGCTCTTTTGCGGGACCGTCGCTTCGGCCGCCAGATCCTGCACGTCGCCAGCCGGGCCGAGATTGGCCTTGCCGAACCGCTGCCCCATCTGCGCAACTTCGATGCCGCCGAGCTGCATTCGCTGCTGGAGATAGAGCCGCCGGAGCACACGCGACTGCGGACGCTGATCAACCGGGCCTTCGTGTCGCGCCACGTCGAGAAGATGAAGCCGGAAATTGCAGAACTGGCAAACCGGCTGATCGACAATTTTGCAAGGAACGGCGAAGTCGAGTTGCTCACGGCTTTTGCCGATATCATTCCGGTGACGATGATCGCCCGGATGATCGGCATTCCCGACGAGATGGGGCCGCAGCTGCTGAAGTGGTCGCATGCCTATGTGCGGATGTACATGTTCGGCAGGACGCGTGCCGACGAGGATGCCGCAGACACGGCCGCAAAGGAATTTGCCGACTATGTCAGATCGGTGATCCGGGAGCGGCGCGTGGAGCCTCGCGACGACCTGCTGAGCCACATGATCACCACCGAGCATAAAGGCCAGTATCTCACCGACGAGGAACTGGTGTCGACGACGATCGTGTTGCTCAACGCCGGCCACGAGGCAACCGTCCACCAGATCGGCAATTCGGTTCGCGTCATCCTCGAAAGCGGGCTGTCCCCGAAGACGCTGTTTGCCGACGAAGCCGCGACCGAGCGCACGGTCGAGGAAACACTCAGGCTCTGCGCGCCGGTGCACATCTTCCAGCGCTGGGCACTGGAGACTGTCGACATCGATGGCGTCACCTTCCAGCGCGGCGAGAAGGTGGCAATGATCCTTGCTGCCGCCAACCTTGACCCGAAAAAGTTCTCCGACCCGCTGACATTCAAGCCCGACCGCCGCGAAGCGCCCAACCTCTCCTTCGGCGCCGGTATCCATTTCTGCATCGGTGCACCGCTTGCCCGCCTCGAGCTTAATATCGCACTGCCGATACTGTTCGAGCGGCTGCCGGGATTGCGGCTGGCAAAGACGCCGGTGGTCAAGGACGTCTACCATTTCCATGGGCTGGAGCGGCTGGATTTGCGCTGGTAGTAAAACAAGCTATAATTTTTGAGAAGTTGACCTGAATCTTGGACGTTTGAGGAGGAGACTATGACCGACGATTTCAGTCTCAGACTTACCGCACAAGAAACAGAAACGCTCAATGCTCTCTTGAAGCGCTCTCAGATATCCGAGGAAATAGCCCGGGCAGAACGTGCGAAGAAGCGCAAGCCAGGTCGGTTTAAAGGGAAACTAAAGATCGGCCCGGAATTTTTCCATCCGCTTTCAGACCAGGAGATTGACGAGTTAACCGGCGGATGAGGTATCTCCTCGACACGCACACGCTCATTTGGTGGCTGAACGGAAGCAAAAAGCTCTCAGTTACTGCCCGAGAACTTATCACTGACGGGCAAAACGACATCTTCGTCAGCGCAGCTTCCGCGTGGGAGATAGTCACAAAATATCAAAAGGGCCAGCTGGACACTGCGTTGAGTTTGCTGCCGGATTTCTCAAAATCTGTCGAAGACGGCGGCTTTATCAACTTGCCGATCACCAGTACACACATGGTCAGAAGCGCCCTTCTTCCGGGCGCGCATCGCGATCCTTTCGATCGCATTCTCAGTGCCCAAGCGATTCTTGAAAACATGGCGCTGATCACCCTCGACGAGAAAATCCCGTTGTTTGGCGTTGTAACGCGCTGGTAAACTCCACCTTCCGACCCCTCCGAACACACTCCTAACTGTCCGCTATCAAGCCGCAAACAAAAATGGCGCCCCTTGCGGAGCGCCATCTGCAATACGATACAGGCAGATATCAGCCGTAGCGGCCGGTGATGTAGTCTTCGGTACGCTTGTTCTTCGGCGCCTGGAAGATCTGGTCGGTGGCGCCGTATTCGATCAGGTCGCCGAGATACATGAAGGCGGTCTTGTCGGAGATACGGCTGGCCTGCTGCATGTTGTGCGTGACGATGACGATGGTGAAATCGCCCTTCAATTGCGCAACCAGTTCCTCGATCTTGGCGGTCGAGATCGGGTCGAGTGCCGATGTGGGTTCGTCCAACAGCAGGACGGATGGTTTCACAGCGATGGCGCGGGCGATGCAGAGACGCTGCTGCTGGCCGCCGGAGAGTCCGAGGCCGCTCTGGTGCAGCTTGTCCTTCACTTCGCCCCACAGCGCCGTGACGGTCAGCGCCTGTTCGACGCGCGCATCCATCTCCGCCTTGGAAATCTTCTCATAGAGACGAATGCCAAAAGCGACGTTTTCATAGATCGACATCGGGAACGGCGTCGGCTTCTGGAACACCATGCCAACCTTGGCACGCAGATCGTTCAGATCGACGTCCTTGCTGAGGATGTTGCGACCGTCCAGCAGGATCTCCCCAGAAGCCGTCTGGCCCGGATAAAGATCATACATGCGGTTGAAGGTGCGCAGCAGCGTGGACTTTCCGCAGCCGGAAGGACCGATGAACGCCGTCACGGCATTCTTACTGATGCTCATGTTCACACCCTTCAGAACGCGATGGCCGTTCTGATAGGTGAAATCGAGGTTCTTCACATCGAGCTTCGGAAGGTCACCAATATCCGAAGCGGAGACTGCGCCCTTGCCCGACTGTGCGTTAACGCTCAGGAAATTGTTGTCGCTCATGTTCATGGTCTTATTCCTATCGTTCGGCGGCTGCGTCACTGGCGGCGCCCACTCAGAAAACGGGCAATGATATTGAGGGCCAGAATGGCGACAGTGATGATCAGCGCGCCTGCCCAGGCCAATTGCTTCAGATCCTCACCGGCATCAGCGGCCAGCGTGTTGATGGCAACCGGCAGCGTGGCGATCGGACCGGTTAGCCCCCCCTGCATGAACTTGCTATAGCCGGCCGTAAACAGCAACGGCGCGGTCTCGCCACTGATACGGGCAACGGCCAGCAGGATACCCGTCAGGATGCCCGACCAGGCAGACTTGTATATCACAGTCGTCATCGCTTTCCAGCGCGGCGCGCCAAGGGCAGCCGTTGCTTCACGAAGCGAGTTCGGCACCAGGAGAAGCATGTCCTGCGTCGTGCGGTTGATGACCGGGAGGGCGATGAGCGCCAATGCAAGGATGCCGGCGATGGCGGAGTTCCCATGCATGGGCACGACCACGACACCGTAGACGAACACGCCGATGATGATCGAGGGTGCGGAGAGCAGGATGTCGTTGATGAACTTGGCGACCTCGGCAAGCTTGCTGCCGTTGGCGAATTCTACCAGGTAGGTGCCGGCAAGAATGCCGATCGGTGCTGCCAGCAGGGTCGCCAGACCGGTCACGATGAAGGTACCGTATATGGCGTTCAGCAGGCCGCCGCGCGAGCCCTGGGCCGGGATCGACATCGTAAACACGTCGAGGCTGAGTGCCGTGACACCTCGATAAACCAAGGTCACGAGGATGACGCTCAGGAACAGTATGCCGAGGATGGCAGCGAGAAACGACAAGGCCATCATGACCTGGTTCGTCATATGGCGGCGCGAGATGATCCTCTGACGAATTGCGTTTTCCATGGCTTTCTTCCTCAAAACGAGTCGACGCGGCCGATCATCCATCTCGCCACTGCAAGCACGCAGAAGGAAAGGACGAACAGGAGCAGACCGAGTGCCATCAGGCTCGAAAATTGCAGACCGTCGGCGTCGCCGAAATTATTGGCGATCTGGGCGGAAATGGTGGTCGACGGCGCGATGATCGACGACTGCAGGCGGCTGACGGAGCCGACAACGAAGGTGACGGCCATGGTTTCGCCGAGCGCACGCCCAAGGCCGAGCATGATGCCGCCGACGAGACCGCGGCGTGTGTAGGGTATCAGGATGTTGCGCGCCACTTCCCAGGTGCTCATGCCCATGCCGTACGCGGATTCACGCAGCATCGGCGGCACGGTGGTGAAGACGTCGCGGGCAATCGCCGTGATGAACGGCAGGATCATGATGGCCAGCACGAGGCTTGCCGTCAAAAGGCCGACGCCCGGTGCAGGTGGCTGGAAGAGCGACCCGATCAGCGGCACCTGGCCAACGGTGTTCATGAGGAATGGGAGGACATAAGTCTGCATCAGCGGCACGATCATGAACAGACCGACGATGCCGTAGATGATCGAGGGAACGCCGGCCAAGAGCTCAATGGCGGTGCTGATCGGGCGCCGCAGGCTGCCGGGGCAAAGCTCGGTCAGGAAGATGGCGATACCAATGCCCAGCGGAACTGCAATCAGCATCGCGATGAGCGAACTCACCAGCGTGCCGACCAGGGCGGGCACCGCTCCGTAAATCTCCAGGGGAGCGCTCCACCTTGTGCCCCAGAGGAACGAGAAACCGAAGGCCTGGAATGTTGGCAAGGCATCCACGACCAGAACGGTCAGGATTGCCAGCAGCAGAAGCACGACAAAAGAAGCCGAGCTGAGCGTCATGAAATAGAAAATCCGATCCTGCGTCCGGAATTTTCTGGTGACGGCGGAGGTTTCCATGGTCTGGAATCCAGCCGTCTGAGTCGCATCAGCCATCGCTTTCTCCTTGTCCTGTCATTAAAGGCGGACAGGGCAATACCCTGTCCGCCGCTCGTTTTTCAGTCAGCACAGATTACTTGGTGCCGAAGTCTTTCTTCCAGGACTCTTCCACGACCTTGGCGACTGATTCCGGAACAGCAAGGTAGGACATGTCGGTCGCCGACTTCTGGCCCTTCTCGTAGGCCCACTTGAAGAACTTCAGGGCTTCTGCGTTTGCGGCAGGATCGGCAGGCTTCTTGTAAAGCATGACCCAGGTAGACGCTGCAATCGGCCAGCTGTTTTCGCCCGGCTGGTTTGTGAGGATCAGGTTGAAGTTCTTGGCATGTGCCCAATCGGCGTTCGAAGCAGCAGCCTTGAAGGTTTCGAGGCTAGGCTCGATAACCTTGCCGGCGGAATTCTTCATCTTCGCGAAACCGATGTGGTTGGCGACGACGTAAGAGTATTCAACGTAGGAGATCGAACCAGCCGTCTGGTTGACGGTTGTGGAAACGCCTTCCGAACCCTTGGCGCCGAAACCGACCGGCCATTCAACAGCCGTGTTGGAACCAACTTTCGACTTCCAATCCGGCGAAACCTTCGAGAGGTAGTCAGTGAAGTTGAAGGTCGTGCCAGAGCTGTCAGCGCGGTAAACGACGGAGATCGCCGTGGAAGGTAGCTTTACGTTGGGGTTGAGAGCCTTGATCGCAGCATCGTCCCACTTGGCAATCTTGCCGAGGAAGATGTCGGCGAGCGTCGTGCCGTCGAGAATGAGTTCGCCCGGCTTTACGCCTTCGACGTTATAGGAAACGACGATGCCGCCGGAGATCATCGGGAACTGGGCAATGCCGTTCTTCTCGAGATCGGCGTCGCTCATCGGCTTGTCCGAAGCGCCGAAGATGATGGTCTTGTCGAGGAGCTGCTTGATGCCGGCGCCCGAACCAACCGACTGGTAGTTGACGGAGTTGTTGGTTGCAGCCTTGTAACCCTCGGCCCACTTGGACAGAACCGGAGCGATGAAGCTCGAACCAGCGCCGGTGATGTCGGCAGCCATGGCCGAAGCCGTCATGGTGACGACCAGGCCTGCGCTCAGGCAGAGGGTGCGGATTTTCAAATTCAACATAAGGGTCTCACTTCCTTGAGTGATGATCGGATGGCGGGCGGAAGGGAGCCACAAACGGACCGTCCATCGATCCATCACGGCCGCCACTTCCGGCGACATGGATGGCTCTATAGTTGCAATGTTTCAGTTTGATGACAGTTTGATGATGGCCAAATGACACGGTTTTCAGGGCGTGTGCGGCCGCGTGGATCGAGAATGCAGACCGCGCCAATGGGGCTGGGCAGACAGCGACTGCCGCTCGTCACGGAAGCTAGGCCATCGTCGTCGAGTGCAACGGCCAGGCGGGAGCCTGCGCCCTATCCTAAAGCCGCACGACATAATCCTTGCGAGTCGTTTCAATCACTTCCCAGCTTCCGCTGAAGCCGGGTTTCAAGACCATGCGGTCGCCGGCGCGAAGATGATGCGCCTCGCCGCCATCCTCTGTCACGATGGAGTACCCCGACAGAATGGAAAAGTATTCCCACTCCTCGTAGACGATGCGCCACGATCCGGGAGTCGCCTCCCATATGCCGGCGTAAATGCCACCCTCGGCCTCGTCGAGGCTCCATGTCCGAAACTGGGGGTTGCCGGAAAGCACGCGGTCTGCGGCGGGCGCCCCCTCTTCGGGAGCGACGGTTTCGGGATCGAAGCGGAGGGCGTTGGGCATGGGCATCTCGCAAATGGATGGGTCGCCTCGTTACTATAGCGTAGTCCGAAATGATCGTAACTGCACTTCCCGAAATCTGTGCCCAAGCAGTGCCATTGACACGCGCGCAACCCACGCCCACTGGCCACCTCAAGTAGCCAACGCAACTATTATTCTCTTTATGATTGAATAAAGCAGGAAAACCTGTATTGCTGGAACCTTATCAGGATCAGTCTGGAAGGCGCTAAATGCCCAAATTACCAACAAGACCGTCTTTTTTTCCGCCGTCGAAAACAATGCCAAAACCAACAACTACTTCGGCCACGACGGTGAATTCCACGGCGGACTTCTATAGAAATGATTTTCCTAAAACACTGTTTCCATTGAAGACAAATCTCTTTTTAATAGAGAACGGGCAACAGGAACTATCAGAGTTTATCGAAAAATGCCTCGATGACAAAGAGAAAGCTTTTTCATTTCTCCCACAACGTCGAGTTTACGCCGCAAAACCGGGTCACCATCTCCGCCGAACTGTAAAGCTCGATGCCGTAAGCGAATACTTTCTATACGACACTGTCTACAAAAACAGATCGCGCTTTCGAAAGCCTTTTTCAAAAGATAGAGAGCATTTCGGCTATAGGTTCGACGAGGGAGCGCCTATTAGCGCTACAGTGGCATATAAAGCTTTCAAAGGCGCCATTTCTGAGTACTCAAAAAGCTACAAGCACTTTATCAGCATCGACGTAGCTTCCTATTTTAACAATATCTATCACCATGACGTCGTAAATTGGTTCAGGGAGTTGCAAGCGCCAGAGAACGAGGTCAATGGCTTCGGACAGATGCTCCGCGAAATCAACTCAGGACGATCAGTTGATTGCCTTCCACAGGGGCTTTATCCGGCCAAAATGATAGGAAACGACTTTCTGCGATTTGTAGAAAATTACCATGGGCTTATATCGAGTAAAATAATAAGATTTATGGACGACATATATTTATTTTCAGACAATGAGAATACAATAACGAATGACTTTATAATGGTTCAAAATTTGCTGGGAGACAAGGGTTTGTCAGTAAATCCGCAAAAAACAAGCCGAAAATCTGCACAACATCTAAATCGTGAAGATAAAATTGATGCCGTGAAGGAAAAATTGCTTAAACGTCGAAGAATAGCAATTGCCACCGGCTACGATGGCGAGGGCGAAGAGGATTCTTTTACTTTAAAATTCTCGCTGACCGACGCGGAACTCGCATATGTAAATGACATACTCGCTCAACCAGATATTGAGGAAGAAGATGCCGAGCTTATTCTCACCATTATGCGCGACCACGCAGAAAAAGTCGAAGGCAGATTGCCTGATATAATTAGAAACTTTCCTAACTTGACGAAAAGTGTTTATAGTTTTTGCTCCGGAGTTGCCGATAAAGAATTTCTTGCCAAATCCATTGAAGAAATCACCCACTCCTCACCTAGACTTTTGGAGTTCCAGCTGTTTTGGTTCGCATCTATACTTGAGGACCACCTCATGAATACAAGTAGGGCGTCGGCGTTGATTGATCTTCTATACAATCATTTATCTGCAACCCCAATATCGCGAGCAAAAATTTTAGAAATTCCAGATTCTCGATATGGCTTAACTGAATTGAGACATAATGTACTGTCCACGGGGCAATCGGACTGGCTTGGCTGGTCGGCTGCCGTTGGTAGTAGGGTTCTTAAGGCAGGCAGCCGAAATCATGCAATTAAGTATTTTGGAAACTGTTCTCAACTAAACCACTTGATTGCAACGGTCGTGATAAAAGAATAGTCGCAAACAATTGGGTGACTATACCTTCTTCCCCACTACACCTTCCCCAGCGCCTGATCGAGATCGGCGATGATGTCCTTCACATCCTCGATACCCACCGACAGCCGGACCACATCGGGACCGGCACCGGCGGCGATCTTCTGCTCGTCGGTCAGTTGCTTGTGGGTGGTAGACGCGGGGTGGATGACAAGCGAGCGCGTGTCGCCGACATTGGCGAGATGCGAGAACAGCGTCAGGCTTTCGACGAAGGTCTTTCCCGCCTCGTAGCCGTTCTTCAGGCCGAAGGTGAAGACGGCGCCGGCACCCTTAGGCGAATAGCGTTGCTGCAAGGCATGGTTGGGATCGTCGGCAAGACCGGCATACTTGACCCATGCGACCTTGGGGTGTCGCTTCAGCCAGTTGGCGACTTCAAGCGCGTTGTCGCAATGGCGCTGCATGCGGAGCGGCAGCGTCTCGATGCCGGTGAGGATCAGGAAGGCATTGAACGGGGCGATGGACGGACCGAGATCGCGCAGGCCAAGAACGCGGCAGGCTATGGCGAAGGCAAAATTACCGAAGGTCGCATGCAGCACCATGCCGTTATATTCCGGGCGCGGCGCCGACAGCATCGGATAGTTGCCGGATGCGGACCAGTCGAAGGTGCCGCCATCGACGATGACGCCGCCCATCGAATTGCCATGCCCGCCCATGAATTTTGTCAGCGAGTGCACGACGATATCGCCGCCGTGTTCGAGCGGCCGGATCAGATAGGGGCTGGCCAGCGTATTATCGACGATCAGCGGCAGGCCGTGGCGATGGGCGACGGCGGCGATGGCTGCAATGTCGATGAAGGTTCCGGCCGGATTGGCAAGGCTCTCGATGAAGATTGCGCGGGTGCGATCATCGATCTGGCTCTCGAAACTCTCGGGCTCCAGCGGATCGGCCCAACGCGCCTGCCAGCCGTAGTTCTTGAAGGCATGGCCGAACTGGTTGATCGAACCGCCGTAAAGCTTGTTTGCCGCAACGAAATTGTCGCCCGGCTGCATGATGGTGTGGAACACCAGAAGCTGAGCCGCATGGCCGGATGCCACCGCCAGCGCCGCCGTGCCACCCTCAAGCGCGGCGACGCGTTCCTCGAGCACGGCCTGGGTGGGGTTCATGATGCGGGTGTAGATGTTGCCGAACTGCTGCAGCCCGAACAAGGCAGCTGCGGCATCCGCGTCGCTGAAGACGTAGGCCGTCGTCTGGTAGATCGGCGTCGCGCGCGCGCCGGTCGTCGGGTCGGGCTGTGCACCGGCATGGATTGCCAGCGTATCGAAGCCTGGGTTGATGGTCGCCATGGTAGTCCTCCCTCAAATCTCAAGGGCGACCATAGCGCGACAGCGATGCAAATTCATCGCGATCTTTTCTCAATCCCGCCTGAAGCGGAGAAAATCCTACCACTCGAGGCGCAATCAATCAGGCGGCAGCAAGCCTAGGGATCTCGATTGCCGGGCAGCGGTTCATGACCACCTTGACGCCGGCCGCCTCGGCCTTTTCTGCGGCGGCGTCGTCGCGGATGTCGAGCTGCGACCAGATAACCTGCGGCTTGGCCGGAAGCGCCAACGCGTCCTCGACAACGGCATCCAGGTATTCAGGCGCGCGAAACACATCGACCATATCGACAGGCTCTGGAATGTCGGCAAGCTTGCCGAACACCGGCTGGCCGAGGATTTCCTTGCCGACCAGGCCGGGATTGACCGGGATCACGTGATAGCCCTTGGCCAGCAGATAGCCCATCACCCCATTGCTCGGGCGTGCAGCATTCGGGGACGCGCCGACCAGTGCGATGGTCTTCACGCTGTGCAGAATGTCGGCGATATAGGAATCGTCATAACGGTCGTGGTTCATTGCTGACATCTCCAGCTTCGATCACAGTTACGTTTTTGTCGTATCCAGCGGAAACTAGCCCGCCGCTTGTGCGTATATAGGCATGAACCGAACCTGTGAGGACAGTCTCATGCAAAAAATCATCCTACTCGGCGTTTTGGCAGCATCTATGGCCACGCCCGCACTGGCGATCAATCGCTACAACTCCATGTCATACAGTTGCTCGGCAGCGCAGGCGCTGATCGGCCGCGAACGCGCCGTGATTTTCCGTCACCCTGCGGAACGAACGAAAAACCTGACGCTTTACGACCGCTACGTCAGCGACCGCGGGGCCTGCAATTTTGGCGAATATGCTTTCGAAGACACGCTGCCGACGAAGGACACGAAAAACTGTCCGGTCTACACCTGTCACTCGACAAGCGAACTGGACGACGACGAGATCATACCCGACCGTTGATTTTGGTACGCCGCCTATCTTGAGCTCCGAAACCGCCAGCGAGCGCAGCTGAGAGTGATAAAGAGCGAGCCAAATTGGAGCGGGACAAGGTTCTATCAATTGTCCCGTTTCGGACTACTTTTGTTCTGGTATCCATCAGTAACATCTTATAGTTGCCACAGATATTCCGCTACCGCCTTTGGTGCATTGCAACATTGTGACAGTGGACGAACGTAGGTTTCTTTGTTGCTCGCCTAGCGACAAGAGCACTCGAGCTTACCCTCTTTGGTAGACGCTTGTTGTCGCGAGGTGGAAGCTTTTCAAGCTTACTTTTGATGAAATGATTGCCTTTACCTTCAGTCACAGAAAATATCAGACGCAGAGAATTTTGTGGTATTGATATACCACATCTCTAGAGCGTTGATATCATTGACTATTTTTAACCCCCTCTCGAAATGCCAATCTTGACCTGAGATGGGCTTTCCCCTAAAAGCCGCAGCAGAAACGCAGCCTTTCCGGGCTGCTTTCTTTTTGGCCGGGCCAAGCCTTTCCAATTCAAGCAACAAGAAACGCCCTGACCTTCGGGTTCTGGGTCCTAAAAGAGAGTATACAACATGGCAACCTTCTCCCAGAAGCCTGCAGAGGTGGAGAAGAAGTGGATCATCATCGACGCCGAAGGGCTCGTCGTTGGTCGTCTCGCTTCTGTTATCGCAATGCGTCTGCGTGGCAAGCATAAGGCTACCTTCACTCCGCACGTCGACGACGGCGACAACGTCATCGTCATCAATGCCGAGAAGGTCGTCTTCACCGGCAAGAAGTACGAAGACAAGGTTTACTACTGGCACACCGGTTATGCCGGCGGCATCAAGGAGCGTACCGCTCGCCAGCTGATCGAAGGCCGCTTTCCTGAGCGCGTTCTCGAAAAGGCTGTCGAACGCATGGTTCCCCGCGGCCCGCTCGGCCGTCGCCAGATGAAGAACCTGCGCGTCTACACCGGCTCCAACCATCCCCATGAAGCGCAGCAGCCGACCGTTCTCGACGTCGCCGCGCTGAACAGCAAGAACACAAGGAGCGCCTGAGTATGGCTGACCTCTCTTCCCTGAAGGATCTCGGCACGGTTTCGGAACAGCCTTCTGCTCCGGTTCACGTTCGCAAGGTCGACTCGCTCGGCCGTTCCTACGCCACCGGCAAGCGCAAGAACGCCGTTGCCCGCGTCTGGATCAAGCCAGGCTCCGGCAAGATCATCATCAACGGCCGCGAATTCGCAACATATTTCGCACGTCCGGTTCTGCAGATGATCCTGCGCCAGCCGATCGTCGCTGCTGCCCGCGACGGCCAGTTCGACATCATCGCCACGGTTGCTGGCGGCGGTCTCTCCGGCCAGGCCGGTGCCGTACGTCACGGCATCTCCAAGGCCCTCACCTACTTCGAACCCGGCCTGCGCGGCGTTCTGAAGAAGGGTGGCTTCCTGACACGCGACAGCCGCGTTGTTGAACGTAAGAAGTACGGCAAGGCGAAGGCCCGTCGTTCGTTCCAGTTCTCCAAGCGTTAATCGCTTGTGGTCTTCGGACTTCGGAAAGGCGGTGCTTCGGCGCCGCCTTTTTTCGTTGTGGTGAGCTTGTATCGGCAGTGAATGGCATTTTGACAAAATAATTTCGTGAACTATAGTTCACGCATGATCGAGGTGCGTCAGACCCTGATGTTCGCGAAATGGCTGGATGCGCTCCGCGACGACCAGGCCCGCAAGCGTATCGTCGTCCGCATCTGACGACTCGAGCTTGGAAATCCGGGGGATGTCAAGCCTGTCGGCTATGGTGTCAGCGAAATGCGAGTACCCCATGGTCCCGGCTATCGCATATATTTCGCAAGGTCCGGCGAGACACTGGTCATTCTTCTCTGCGGCGGCGACAAATCATCGCAAAGCCGTGACATAGCCCTCGCCCAGCAACTGGCAAAGGAGATCTGAATGCCCTTGGAAACCACTCGTTTCGATGTCCTCGACCATCTGAAAACAGCTGACGACCGCATGATGTATCTGGAGGCAGCTTTTGAAGATGGCGATCCAGCGGTGATTGCGCATGCGCTCGGAGATGTCGCGCGGGCCGTCGGCATGACAGCTGTTGCCAAAGACGCAGGCGTGAGCCGGGAAGCGCTCTACAAGTCACTCAGCGAAGCCGGTGATCCGCGTTTGTCGACCTTCTTCGGCGTTATCAAGGCGCTCGGGTTGAAAGTATCCGTCTCCGCAGATCAGAACGCCGCCTAACACCGAAGCGATGACTGGTCGCTGCCCTGTTGCTGATTTACAGTCCGAACTTGACGTGAAAACAGCACCGAAGCTGTTTAAATCCAACCGCCACAATCAAGACAAGAACTTCAGGGGCTTAGCTTGGCCAATAAATCCATCGACCATGCTTTCACCGCAACCTCCCCCACCTCGGCCGCCAGCGACCCGACCTTCGCCGGCGCCCTTTCCTTCATGCGCCGGCGTTTCAGCAAGGACCCGACGGGCGCTGATGCCGTCGTCTGGGGCATCCCCTTCGATGCGGCCACCTCCAATCGCCCCGGCGCCCGCTTTGGGCCGCAGGCGATCCGGCGAGCTTCGGCGATTTTTGACAACGATCCACAGTATCCGTTCGCCCGCGACCTTTTTGCCGAAATGTCTGTCATCGACTACGGCGACTGCCTGCTCGACTATGGCAACCACGCAGCCACGCCTGCTGCCATCGAACGCCAGGCCAACACGCTGCTCGACAGCGGTGCCTTCCTGCTGACACTCGGCGGCGATCACTTCATTACCTGGCCGCTCTTGAAAGCCCATGTCGCGCGGCACGGGCCGCTGGCAATGGTGCAGTTCGACGCCCATCAGGACACCTGGACTGACGAGGCCGGGCGCATCGATCATGGTTCCTTTGTCGGGCGGGCGGTACGCGACGGGTTGATCGATGCCTCCCGCTCGATCCAGATCGGCATCCGCACCCAGGCGCCGGAGGATTGCGGCATAGAGATGATCCATGGCTACGAAGTAGAGGACATGACAGCATCCGACATCGCCGCCCGGATCCTCGCCCGCACCGCCGGTGCGCCGGCCTATCTAACCTTCGACATCGACTGCCTCGATCCTGCCTATGCACCCGGCACCGGAACGCCTGTCGCCGGGGGCCCGTCGAGCGCCAAAATACTATCGGTGTTGCAGCGGTTGTCATCGCTCGATATCCGGGGCGCGGATGTCGTCGAGGTGGCGCCAGCCTACGACCACGCCGATATCACCGCCATTGCGGGCGCCACGGTGGCAATGTATATGCTCGGATCGTATGCCGGGCGACTGGCGACAGGCCGCTGAGGCGGTTGTTATCATTCTGAATCAAGTTGATGGCATATTGATTCCGTAAATCACGCGAACCCTTTGAAAGTGCAGGACGATCATGGCACCGAAAATCTTCATCGATGGCGAACACGGCACCACGGGCCTGCAGATCCGCACGCGCATGGCCGATCGTCGCGATGTCGAATTGCTGTCGATCCCGGAAGCACAGAGGCGCGATGCGGCAATTCGCGAAGATATGCTGAACAGCGCCGACATCGCTATTCTCTGCCTGCCGGACGATGCTTCCAGCGAAGCGGTGGCCATGGTGTCCGGCAACAACAATGTCCGCATCATCGACACCTCGACGGCTCACCGTATAGACCCGAACTGGGCCTACGGCTTTGCCGAGATGGCCAAGGGCCAGGACGCCAAGATCGCGGCGGCGCGTCTCGTCGCCAATCCTGGCTGCTACCCTACCGGTGCCATCGCGCTGATAAGGCCGCTGAGGGCTGCCGGCATGCTGCCTGATGGCTATCCCGTTACCGTCAATGCGGTCTCCGGCTATACCGGCGGTGGCAAGCAGATGATCGCCCAGATGGAAGACCCGAGCCGGCCTGACTCGATCTCCTCGCCGCACTTCCTGTATGGCCTGCCGCTCAATCACAAGCATGTGCCTGAAATGACCACCCATGGACTGCTCGACCGCGCACCGCTCTTCTCGCCGTCGGTCGGCAAGTTTCCGCAGGGCATGATCGTCCAGGTCCCGTTGCATCTGGATGCCTTGGCGCAAGGAACGACGCTGGAAACCATCCACGCGGCGCTCACGGATTACTACGCCGGACAGGATATCGTCGAGGTGGTGTCGCTTGATGCCAGCCGCGCCCAGCCCCGCGTCGATGCGGTCGAACTGGCCGGCAAGGATACGATGAAGCTATTTGTGTTCGGGACGCCGGGTGGCAGCCAGGTCAATCTGGTGGCGCTGCTCGACAATCTCGGCAAGGGCGCTTCAGGTGCTGCCGTGCAGAACATGGACCTGATGCTGTCCGCCTGAAATCCCGGGAGTAAGCCAAGCAATGTCTCTGGATGCGCTGCGGGCTGCCGTTGACGCCTGGTTTATCGCATCCCTGCCTGCACATGGTCTGGTGGCGCTTGTCGCCATCGCCCTCGTTGCCGGTCTTGCGCGCGGATTTTCGGGCTTTGGCGCGGCGCTGATCCTCATTCCGCTCGGTGGTGCACTGATTGGCCCAAGATTGATCTCACCGGTGCTGCTGGTGGTCGACGGGCTGGCGACGCTTGGCATGGTACGTCCGGCCTTTCATCTGGCAAACCGGCGCGAGGTCGTGACGATGGCGGTCGGGGCTATCATCGGGGTACCGCTCGGCACTGCCGTTCTCGCGCTGATGGATCCTCTCCTGCTGCGCTGGCTGATCACTGCAATCGCTGCCTGCCTGCTGACGCTGCTGGTATCCGGCTGGCGCTACCATGGCGAGCCTACGCGGCCGTTGACGGCGGCGGTCGGTTTCATTGCCGGGTTGTTCAGTGGTGCGGCCCAGCTTGGCGGGCCGCCGGTCGTCGCCTTCTGGCTCGGTGGCAAGAGCAACTTTACCCGCGTCCGTTCCAACATCATCCTGTACTTCTCGATCTCGACCATTCTCAGCGTCGTCAGCTACTATACCAGCGGCCTGTTCGTGGCGCAGGTGTTCGCGCTGACGGTTGTGATCCTGCCGAGCTATGTGCTCGGGCTTTACGGTGGAACGAGGCTCTTCGGCCTCGCCCGCGAAAGCACCTTCCGATGGATCTGCTATGCGCTGATCGGCACCTCCGCCGTGCTCGGCATGCCGGCGCTGGATGGCATCTTCCGCTAGACTGGAAGCCCCACGGACCTCAGGTCCACCGTTTCCTGTAACCGTTTATTGCGGTGCGCAGACGGGAAGCGGCTTTCCGGGCTTCGGGGGATTATCGGCCTTGTACTTGGCGATAACTGGCTCGAGAGTTGTCTTCGACCAGAATTTCGGGGTGCCGATCTTCTGCAGGCATTGATCGTTCCAGTACAGCCCCGCTTGCGACAGCGATGCATGGGACGCAGCAGCCTTGGCAACGGCTGATATATCCGATGATTCCGGATAGATATAAAGCGTCGTCGGGTTGTCCTTAACCATGGAGATGACCTGGTTGGCATCCGTCGGCGACCAGCTGGTGCAGCCATTGCTGCGGCCGCCGGCGTAGTTGACCAGATTGCCGAACGGCACATAGCCGTCCTTGTTGGCGTAGGGACTCGCCGGGGCCTTCATCATGCACATGGCGGCCACCTTCGCGGCTGCGTGACCGCCGATAACGCGGGCGCGCGCATTCGCCGTATCCCCCTCGCCGTCGAACTGGAGGAAGGACCGCATGAAGACAGCGTCCTTGACGCCCGATGACTTGTAATATCCTTTGAAGGACGTCTTCACCTCGCTGGTGACATAGGAGCCACCCGTCGTCAGGTTGGAGTCCATGGCGTTGCCGAAATTGCGGGCACATTCCCGGCCGTTGGAGAAATCGACGACGCCTGGAAGCTTCGTACCGCTGCCGTGGCCGGCTGCGATCGCGCGAAACGA
This sequence comes from Rhizobium sp. B21/90, assembly GCF_019355815.1. Classification (NCBI taxonomy): domain Bacteria; kingdom Pseudomonadati; phylum Pseudomonadota; class Alphaproteobacteria; order Hyphomicrobiales; family Rhizobiaceae; genus Rhizobium; species Rhizobium sp. B21/90. Next base: position 2,643,357 of record NZ_CP072162.1, read on the forward strand.
CTGGCTGGCCTCGCAGATGATGTAGAAGCGGCCACCGGAAGTTTCGCTGCCGGGATCGTTCGGCTTGGTGGCATCCATCGCAAAATAGCATGGGTTCCGGACCCTGCCTTCGCTGACGCGCTGCTGGTAGAGAGCACGGGCGCGCTTCAGGACAGGTCGCGCAATCTGGCCCGGCCCGAGCCCGACATGGGCATCGAGCCAGGACGGGAAGGAGCCCGACTGCTGGACGGCAGAGGCTGGCACGGCGCTGCCGAGGAGCGCCGCAATGCTGAAGACGCCAATGGTCTGGCCGATGGTCCGAAAGGTCGAAGGCAACCGCACGTACTAAGCACTCCTAGAGAATCAGGGCTCGCCCCTAGCATGCAGCGAGCCGTCAAACACAGTCGATAGAGCGATTCGGAGCATATTTCGTAAACAGGCGAGTCAATCCTTCGTGAGCCGACGGTTTCTAGCTTCATTAATTGGACATCCCGGTAGGGGAAGCAGATTGCATCGCTCATTCGAACAGATCGAGCGAGATGCTGTCGCTGATGCGCGACGATATCTTGTGGCGGCTGGCCATGATCTCGGCGCGGATCAGGCCCTGCGGATCGTATAGATCGGTTGCCCGCTCGATCAGCCAGACGCGTCGGTGCGTCTCCAGAGCTGCCCTAACCTTTTGACGATCCTCGGGCATGATTTTCGGCGCGCCGCGATTGCTGACGTAGACGCGTGGCATACCGAGCGCTGGAAACGGCGCCGGCAGCACCATCAGATCCGGGAATGGCTGCGTGCGGGCAATGTAATACCGCATGGGAGCATCGAGTTCGTTCGGGGAGGCTATGACCAGATCGCCGGGCTCGGCATCTGCCGCGATGGATGCGACGAGGCCGCGCCAGTCCTCTGTATCGAGGTGATAGACTGCGTTGGTCGACATCAGGCACATGCCGATGAACAGCACGGCCGTCACCAGTCGCAGGCTTGACCAGCGGCTTCTGGTCAGCATGCCGATGGCGATCAATCCGAGCACGGTCGGCGCCATCCATTCGAACAGGCGGTCGATGTAGACAGGCTTTATGAAATAGCTGATCGCCAGCATTGTCGCCCAGGGCAGGAGCACCACGACCAAGATGAGCGCTGCCAGTGGCCGCTGATTGCGCCAGACCGACGCCATACCGGCGAAGAACAGCAGCACGGCGGGAATGAAGGGCAGATAACCGCCTGCGATCAGGAACCAGGCGGTCAAGAGATCCCAGGGTGAGAAGGTGATCCAGAAGGCAAGCGATGCCATGCCGGAATTTTGCCGGATGAACATCGGCAGGAAGGGCGACCACAGCAGGAGCGCCAGGACGCCCGGCAAGGCGACAGCCAGTGCCTGCCCTGCCCGGCAACCGGGAATGAAGACAAGCAGCGACGTTATCAGCCCGACCCATATCCCGAGGGCGACCAGGATACCGGTGTCGTGCAGCCACATGGTTGCGGCCGTAGAGAGACCCAGCGCTGCAATCGGTGACACGAGAGGGCGCAGGAGAAAAGACTGTTCAGCCCCGGCCCGCAGCCGCTGCAGCAGCACCAGCGCCGAGAGAATGGCAATGGATGCGGCAAAGGTTTCCAGCGCATAGGGCCGCGCCTGCTGCGCATAGTATATGCTGCCCGCGTTGATCGCCAGAAGCAGCGCCGCCAGCAGTGCAATCCGGTCGCCACGTGGACCGGCATTGAGGATGCGACCGGCTCCCGCCACCAGCAGGATGGTGGCGACGCTTGCCAGCACCGACGGCATGCGAAGGGCGGCCTCCGAGTTGCCGAACAGCATCGTCCAGCCCTTGAGGAGGGTATAGTACATCGGCGGATGGGTTTCGTAGAGCGGCACGTCGGTCCACAGCGCACGCAGCGGCTGGGCGGCAAACCATGCAGTATAGGCCTCATCCAGCCACAGCGACCGGGTAGCCAGGTTGGGCAGCCGCAACGCAAGGCCGAGCAGGGTTATCGCGACGCAGGCAATCCAGAATATGCGGGTGCCGAGGGGCGCATCCCTGTCGAGCAATCCCATCGGCGACATCCCAATCCTACCCCGCGCCCGGCCGGCATCCGCGCGTCCCTCAGACATGGTGCTGGTGCACCGTAGCAAGCGGCAGTTCCGAGGGTACGACCTCATGGCGACGCTTGACGAGGTAGATGGGCCGGCGCTTCGACTCGAGATAGATGCGGCCGATATATTCCCCGAGCGTTCCGATGCCGATCAGTTGTATGCCGCCGAGGAGGAGGATTGCTGTCGCCAGCGACGCGTAGCCTGGCACATCGACGCCCTCGATCAAGGTTCGCAGAATGAGGAAAGCGGCGCGGCCGATGGCGACCAGCGCTACGGCGACCCCAAGATAGGTCCAGATACGCATCGGCAGCGTGCTGAAGCTGGTAATGCCCTCGAGGGCGAAATTCCACAGGCGCCAGCCGGCGAATTTGCTCTGACCGGCGACGCGCGCCTCGCGGGTGTAATCGACGATTGCCGTCTCATAGCCGACCCAGGCGAACAGGCCCTTCATGAAGCGATGGGATTCCGGCAATTGCTTGACAGCTTCAACGACCGCACGCGTCATCAGCCGGAAGTCGCCGACGTTTTCCGGAATCTGCACATCCGAGACGGCGTTGTGAAGACGATAGAACCAGGATGCCGTCAGCCGCTTGGCAGCGCCGTCCGAGCGGCGATCCGTGCGACGGGCGAGCACGACGTCATATCCCTCACGCCAGCGCTCTACCAGCCTTGCGATCAGTTCGGGCGGATCCTGCAGGTCGGCATCGAAAGGAACGACAGCATCGCCGCGGCTTTCGTCGATGGCAGCTGAGAGGGCGGCCTCCTTGCCGAAATTTCGGGTGAGATCGATGACGCGAATGCGAGGGTCGCTTCGGGCAGCAGCCAAGAGCAGGCGCAGGGTGTCGTCGCGGCTACCATCGTTGACACAAACGATCTCGAAGCGCAGCGCAGGAATGTCCTCCAGAGCCGGGACAACGGCGGCAAAGAAAGCCGCAACCATCTCTTCCTCATTGTAGAAAGGCACCGCCAGCGACAGCAGAGGCATTTTGCCGCCGCTGTTTTCGTCTTGTAGCTGCCAGTTCATCTGCATCCCATCGCTTTTGCGCAGAATGCAACTATTTGCCGATTCGGCCAATGACTTCGCGTGGCATGATCGCCGGCAGCGTCAGGCGCCAACGACCACCGTGGTGTCGCGCGGATATTCGCCGTAGAAACCCCGCCAGTTGGCCACAGCAAACCCGAACACGACAAGGGCACCGCCCTGGTGCGCGAGAGCCAGATGCAGAGGCACCTGCATCAGCAGCGTGGCGATGCCGAGCCCGGCCTGGCAAAGCACCAGAAACGCCAGCACCACGGCGCGGCGGGTATGGGTGCTGCCGGGTGTAACACGCAGGCAGACGATCATGTTGACCAGCACCACGGCAGTCAGCGCGTAGGCCCCGAGACGATGGACATATTGCACGAGCTTCGGGTTCTCGAAGAAATTGATCCACCACGGGTTCTGGACGAACAGATCGCCGGGAACGACGGCGCCGTCCATCAACGGCCAGGTGTTGTAGCTGAGGCCGGCATGCAAGCCTGCGACCAGCGCACCGAGGTAGATCTGGAACAAGGCCATCAGGGCGATCAGACCGGCAATCCGGCCGGAATGGCTACTCGGAGGCGCGTCGTCCGAATGCGGGGTCAGCGCCCGCATCACCCACATACAGGCGGCAAAGATCAGGCAGGCGGTGACAAGATGCGTGGCAAGCCGGTACTGGCTGACGTCGGTGCGGGCTTCAAGGCCCGACGACACCATCCACCAGCCGATTGCGCCCTGCAGTCCGCCGAGAGCAAAGATACCCACCAGCGGCAGCCGCAGGCTTTTCTCGATCCGGCCGGTCGCCCAGAAGAAGATCAGCGGCACGGCGAAGATGACGCCCATTGCGCGCGCGAGCAACCGGTGCGCCCACTCCCACCAGAAGATGCTCTTGAAATCATCGACCGTGATGTCGCTGTTCAGCAGCTTGAATTGCGGGATCTGCTTGTAGCGATCGAACTCATCCTGCCACTCGGCGGCGTTCAAAGGCGGGATCACGCCGTGGATCGGCTTCCACTCGGTGATCGACAGTCCGGATTGGGTCAACCGCGTCGCGCCGCCGACCAGAACCAGACAGAACAGTGACAGCAGCACGAAGCCGAGCCAGATGCGGACGGCACGGCGATTGCGCTCCTGCCGGGCGACCTCGCCGCGAACGACCTGTTCGGTGGAAAAATGTGCAACAGCCATGGTGGGCTCCTTCAATCTGCCTGTTGATTTGCCCCAGCGAGCGGTGCAAAACAAGGGCTGCGCCTTTGCGGCATGGGGTCGCAACTCCCCATCCCCGCAATCGACTGCCGAGGAGAGTGCCACCATGCCCATACGCCTGCGCAAATTCATCGGCACCATTCTGTTGGTCGTGCTGGTGCTCGGCTACGCTCTGCTGGCTACGACGGTGGCAGTCAATGCGCTCGGAGCCTCCCCCTGGTGGGTGCACCTCACCTACTTTTTCCTCACCGGCCTGTTATGGATCCTGCCGGCGATGGGGCTGATCAAATGGATGTCTGGACCGAAGCAGGGATAGCTGCCTGCCGGAGTTAACCGCCGGATAAGCATGATCGCCGGAAGACACCGGCCAAACCTGCACTTAAACCGAAAATAGACGGCCTCGCCCCTAGCGTGCGCCTGCAGAACAGGCGCGGAGGCCAAAAGTGCGGACGGCGACAGGCGAAACCGGAACATCAGCCGATGGCGAAACCGGCGTCGTGGTGCAGCCTCGACCAGCAGCGCCGCTGCAGGCCGGCAGCGGCTCGCTGACGATCACCGTCAGCGACAGCATGGCGCCTCTGGAAGCGGAATGGCGTGGGCTAGAGCGAGACAGGCTGACATCCCTGCACCAGAGTTTCGGGTGGTGCACGGCCTGGGTCGAGACTTATCGGCCGACGCTTGCCATCCTGCGCGCAAGCATCGGCTCCGAAGTGGCTTTCATTCTGCCGCTAGAGATCGTCCGCAGCCATGGCGTCAGAACCGCACGCTTCATCGGCGCTCCTCGCAGCAACATTAATACCGGCTTGTTCTCCGCGAAATTTCTTGCCGACGTCACAACCCTTTCGGCAGATGTTCGGGCGGCCATCGCTGCCGCGTTGCGCGGGCATGCCGATCTGCTGTTGCTGTCGAACCTGCCGCTGGCATGGCGCGGTCGTGTCAGCCCGCTCGCGTCCCTGCCCTCCGTCGAAAACCAGAACCGTGCCTTCCAGTTGCCTCTGCTGGGCTCATTCGAGGAAACGCTCAGCCAAGTCAATGCGAAACGGCGTCGCAAGAAGTATCGGTCCCAGACCAAGTTTCTCAACGAAATCGGTGGCTTCGAGCATGTCGTCGCCACGACGCCGGAGGAAAAGCGACAGATGCTCGATCTTTTCCTGCAGCAGAAGGCAGAACGGTTCAGAGCGGCCGGGCTGCCAGATGTCTTCCAGGGGAGCGACGCCCGCGACTTCCTGCTACGCTTGCTCGCGACGAAAAATATCGAGGGCGACAGCATCGCGCTCGAATTGCACGCCATCAGGCTCAAGGGACGGCATGACGGTCATCTGCCGGCCATTGCAGCCCTTTCGCGCAAGGGAGACCACGTCATCTGCCAGTTTGCCTCAATCGACGAGAGCGTGGTCCCGGAGGCCAGCCCCGGCGAACTGCTGTTCTGGGTGATGATCGAGAAGTGCCAGGAATCCGGCATCGCGCTGTTCGACTTCGGCATCGGCGACCAGCTCTACAAGCGCTCGTGGTGCCCGGTGCAGACGGTGCAGCACGATATCCTGCTGCCGGTCTCGCCACTCGGGAGGGTCGCCGCCTTCGGGCAGAGAAGTCTGACGCGGGCAAAGGCGCTGATCAAGGGTAACCCGCGCCTGTACAGTGCCATCCAGAAACTGAGGGCTCGCCGCCAGCAGGCGGCAACGCTGGACGGAGCCTGAAGCAAGCCTCAGGCGGCGGTGCGGTGCCGGTCCTCGTCACCGTCGCTGCTGATGCCGGACATCAGCACGAGATGCTCGTAGCCGGCCTGCTGGAAATCATGCATGACGGCGACGAACTTCGCCTCATCCGGCACGGGCATGGAGAGGATGATCTCGATATCCTTGCTGCGCGTCAATTTCGCAATCCCGTCGACGTTGACCGCACCGCATTCGACCAGCACCAGATCATAGGCCGACACGAGTGCTTCGAGGATCAGCGAAAGCCGGTCGGCTCCGCGCATGGCGCTTGCAAGATCGCTTGCTCCGAGCGGCACCAGATGGGCGTCCGACAGGCGGTCGGGATGGATGGTGTCGGCAAACGCTGCTTCACCGCACAAAAGGTCGGTCACGCCGGGAAGTCCCGGCTTGTCGGCCATCAGGCGCGTCGGGCAGGCTGTGCCGGTCATGTCGACCAGGACCACGCGGCGGCCGCTGTCGGCGATGGTGCGGGCCAGCATGACGGTGGCAGTCGAACCCGCGTCACCATCCGGCGAGACTGCGATTGCCATCGGCACCTTGGCATCGATGAAGTATTCGGCGACCGATGGGATCGAGAAGTCCTCCACCGCCTCGACAGTGGCGGCAGGCAGCGCTTCAGGCTCAGCGACGACAGCCGCTGCCGGGGGCTGCATAATTGTCTCCGGCTGAACGGCAGCCCGTTCGGGCGCCTGCACTCTGCGTGTTGCCGACAGCAGGCTTGCGGGCACTACCGCACGGCGGAGCGGCGCGGCTGTCGCACTCGGCAGGCCATCGTCTTCGAACATGGTCGCACGGCGCGCACCGTCATTGGGCAAGCCCACCGGCCGCAGGGCGCGACCGCTGAACAGCTCCATAAGCATGATGACAATGGCACTGAGCACGAAGGCTGCAACGGCGGCGATGACCACGATCGGCCCGACCTTGGGGAAGTAGGGGTCAACCGGCTCGACCGCACTCGACACGATCCGGGCATCGGCAGGGCTGGAATTCTTGTCGGAACGGGAGGCAGCTTCGCGGTAGCGGGCGAGATAGGTCTCGAGCAGCTGCCGCTCGGCGGTTGCCTCACGCTCAAGCGCATTGAGGCCGACGGTGTCTTCGCCGGCACGGGCGCTGTCCGCCTTCAGGAGCTTCGACTGCGCCAACAGCTGCTGCTCGCGCATCGCGGCGATCTTTGCCTCGTTGTCGATGCCGGTCAGGATCTTGCGGGTCTCGCGGGTGATCTGCGAGCGGATGTCGGCCAGCTGGGCGCGCAGGCTCTTCAGCCGCGGGTGACCGTCCATCAGCGTCGTCGAAAGGTCCGAAATCTGCGATTCGAGGCTGGACTCGGTCGTCTTCAGACGCTGCATTGTCTGCGAGCCGCTGACGTCGTTCAGCGTGTCGGTGGGGCCGCCGGAGGCCAGGGCGTTACGTACGGCCTGGGCACGGGCATCGGCATTCGCCTTTTCGCCGCGCACCTGGGCAAGCTGCGTCGAGATGTCGGTCAGTTGCTGGTTGGAAAAGCTGGTGGTGTCGTTGGTCTGCAGCAGGCCATTGGCACTGCGGTAATCTGCAACCTTCTTTTCCGCTTCCGCCACCTTGATGCGCAGGTTGGCGATCTCCGGCTCCAGCCAGCGGGTTGCCTCGGCATTGGAATCGAGCTTGGCGCCGCTCTGCATCGAGAGATAGACCGAAGCCATGGCGTTCGGAACGCTTTCGGCGAGCTTCGGATCCCGCGAGGTGAACTGGATGCCGATGACGCGCGACGTGTTGATCTGGTAGACCTGCAGCCGCTCGGTAAAGGCATCGAGGATGCGCTCCTCCGGTGCCTTGTCGGATGAAGGCTTTTTCAGATGCAGGGTGACCAGCAGACCGGACAGCGCCGACGACCGCGCACTGTCCTCGAACTCCGGCAGGTCGTAGAGCTTCAGCTGGGTAATCACCTGCTTGATAAGGTCGGCCGACTGCAGGATCTGCACCTGGCTGGCGATATTGAGTTCATCGAGCAGAGACGCATCGTTGCTGCCGGCGCTTGCCTGGTTGCTCGTGGTGGCAAAAGCCGCAGCGCGCGGCTCGATCAGCACCCTCGTCTCGCTGCGATATTCGGGCGAGACGACCTTGGCGATTACGAAGGCGACAAGAGCAGCGGCAGTGACGATCAGCACCACGCGCAGCCGCCGACGCCATACGGCCCGGAAAAGCTGGCTCAAATCAATGTCGACATCCTGCTGGCTGCTGTTTACGCCGGGCATACCGCACTCCGATACTCGTTTGGCGGCAACCGTAAACGACTATGGTAACGCAAGGGTTAAGGCCCCTCTTCTGCTGAACCGGCCCATTATGCGCAATTTGTCGTCCCGATTTACCGTCTGTTAACCCTAACAGACTGATAACGGGTTCATGATTTTATTCCTTTGTGAGCACGCGGATGTCTTTCGCTAAGCGTAACATCGTCTTCGTCCTGAGCATGGTTGTCCTCGGCACCGCCCTGAGCGGCTGCGTGAGCTATCAGCCAGCGCCGGAGGCGTTCAGCGCCGCGACTATCCAGCCTTACCGGCTCGATAGCGGCGACCGCCTGCGTGTGACCGTCTTCGAGCAGCAGGCTCTCACGAATACCTATACGGTAGATCAGGCCGGTTATATCTCGGTGCCACTGATCGGCCAGGTGACCGCTCGTGGCAAGACGATGCAGCAACTGTCCGGCGAGATCGCGTCGAAGCTGAAGCAGGGCTACCTGCGCGACCCGGACGTCTCCATCGACGTCGACCGTTATCGCTCGATCTATGTCATGGGCGAAGTCGGCCAGCCAGGCCAATACTCCTATGTCCCCGGCATGACGATCCAGAACGCGGTGGCAGCCGCCGGCGGCTTTACGCCGCGCGCCTATCAGGGCAATACGGACGTTACCCGCAAGATCAACGGCCACGTGATGACAGGGCGCGTCGGAATTTCCGATGCGGTGCTTGCAGGCGACACAATCTACGTCCGCGAAAGGCTGTTCTGATTATCAATGGCGAAGCCTTTGCGCATTATCCATTGCTTCAGGTCGCCCGTTGGCGGGATCTTCAGGCATGTGCGCGATCTGGCCGAGCAGCACAGCCGGGCCGGCCATCACGTCGGGATCGTCTGCGACAGCCTGACAGGCGGAGCGCATGAGGATGCGCTGTTTGACGAAATAAAGCCGTTCTTGACACTCGGCCTGACGCGCATGCCGATCCGCCGTTCGGTGAGCTTCGCGGACATGCCGGCGATTTGGCGGGGCTACAGGACGATCAAGAGTTTGCGGCCGGACGTGCTGCACGGACATGGCGCCAAGGGCGGCATGCTGGCGCGCGTCATCGGCACAGTGTTGCGGGTGAACAAGTATCGCGTTGCCCGCGTCTATACCGCCCATGGAGGCAGCCTGCATTTTTCAAAGGCGTCTCTCAAGGGACGCGCGGTGTTCACGATGGAACGCCTGCAGGAACGCCTGACGGACGCGCTGATTTTCATCTGCGATTTCGAGAGACACGCCTACGAGGCGAAGGTCGGCCCTCCCTCCCCCATGTCGAGGCTCGTCTACAACGGCATCAACGAGCGGGATTTCAGGACTGTTCCAACCCGATCAGACTCCGTCGACTTCGTCTATATCGGCATGCTTCGGGACCTCAAGGGTCCCGATCTGTTTATAGAGGCCTTTGGGCGGACCGAGAGGCTGGTCGGTCGGCCATTGTCGGCGCTGTTGATCGGCGATGGGCAGGACCGGGAAAAATACATGAGGATGATAGTCGCGGGCGGACTTTATCCGCGCGTCGGCATTCTCCCCGCCATGCGCATCGAGGACGCCCTGTCGATGTCGCAGACCGTCGTCGTTCCCTCCCGCGCCGAATCCATGCCCTATATCGTGCTCGAGGCACTGGCGGCCAGCAAGGGCGTCATCGCATCGGCAGTCGGTGGAATTCCCGAAGTACTGGGCGCAACCAGCGAGGGTCTCGCCAAGGCCGGCAACGTCGCCGACCTTGCGCGCATCATGGCCGCCTCGATCACGGAACCGGACTGGCGTATCCGCGCCATGCCCGGTCTTGAAATGATACACAAAAGATTTTCGGCGCCCGTTATGGCCGGCGAAGTTCTGAAGCTGTATACAGACATACTGGATCTACAGGCCAGTTCCTAAAATTTAACCTACCTTACTAAGCCATCCTTAGGGGCCTTTCGATAGAAATTGATACGTCAGTGAGACGGATCGAGAGCGATGACGAATATCGAAAAGCCTGATGACTTCGACCTCGACAAAATTCGCAAGAGCGTCTCGGAAATCCGTGCCCGCAGTCCCGACGAAAAGGTCGAGGCCGAGGGCACCGTCAAGCTCAATCCGTTTGCGCGGCAGATCGCCGAGCAGTTTCGCGAAGGCAATTACACGCCGTCGATCATCATCGGCCAGTTCATGCTGTTCGAGTTCGTGTCGTTACTGGCGCTGGGACTGCTGCTGCTTTACCTGCGTTTCGGCAGTCCGACCTATGAAGCGCTGATCCAGGTCCCAATCACGGTGCTTGTCGCCGGGATCAATATTCTCTCGCTGCAAGTTTTCGACACCTACCAGATACCGGTGCTGCGCGCGCCGACGCGCCACCTCCGCCGCATTGTTCTCGGTTGGGCACTGCCGTTCGTCGCAATGCCGCTGTTTGCGATTGCCCTGAAGATGCTGCCGACCTTCCCGCCGCGGCTGATCATGAGCTGGTGCCTGATCGGCATGGCGTTCCTGTTTGCGGAGCGGCTGCTGTTTGCCTGGGGCATTCGCCGCTGGGCGCGCAACGGCATCATGGAACGTCGCGCGGTCATCGTCGGCGGCGGTCAACCTGCCAAGGAATTGATCCGGGCGCTGGAGGATCAGGTCGACAACGATATCCGCATCTGCGGCATTTTCGATGACCGGGGAGAAAGACGATCGCCCGTCGTCGTCGCCGGCTATCCGAAACTCGGCACAGTCGCCGAGCTCGTGGAATTTGCCCGCGTCACCCGTATCGACATGCTGATCATCGCCCTGCCGATATCTGCGGAGGAGCGTATCCTGCAGCTTCTCAAGAAGGTGTGGGTGCTTCCGGTCGATATCCGGCTCGCCGCCCATGCAAACAAGCTGCGCTTCCGGCCGCGCGCCTATTCGCATGTCGGCTCTGTGCCGATGCTGGACATCTTCAACAAGCCGATCCCGGACTGGGATTCTGTCGCAAAACGGGTGTTCGACGTGTTTTTCAGCGTGCTGGCACTGCTGTTGCTCTGGCCGGTGATGGTCGGCGCGGCGATTGCCATCAAGCTCAATTCCAAGGGCCCGGTGTTCTTCATGCAGAAGCGCCACGGCTTCAACAACGAGATCATCAAGATCTTCAAGTTCCGCTCCATGTATACCGACATGAGCGACCCCACCGCCCGCAATGCCGTCACCAAGGGCGATCCGCGCGTTACCAGCGTCGGCCGCTTCATCCGCAAGTCGTCCATCGACGAACTGCCGCAGTTGTTCAACGTTCTGCTGGGCACACTGTCGCTGGTCGGCCCACGCCCCCATGCGGTTGCCGCCGCCAGCCATGACCGATCCTATGGCGATGTTGTCGAGGGCTATTTTGCCCGCCACCGCGTCAAGCCGGGCGTTACCGGCTGGGCGCAGATCAACGGCTGGCGCGGCGAGATCGACAATGACGACAAGATCAAATTCCGCACGGCCTACGACCTCTATTACATCGAGAACTGGTCGCTGCTATTCGATCTCAAGATCCTATTCCTGACGCCGATCCGCCTGTTCAACACCGAAAACGCCTATTGAGCCCGATGAGCACGTTCGCCACCCCATCACCGCAGGTCACCCAACCGCAGCTCGCCGCGCTGCGGCTGATCGGCACCGGCTGCGTTGCGTTCGGCGTCTTCCTCTCCGGCTTCGTCGTCGCAGAACCGGCGCCGTACGAACTGTGGATGGCGATGCTGATCGGCCTCTGGTTCATGCTCGGCCTGCGCATCTCGCGCAGCGTGGCGCCGTTGCTCGTGCTGTTTCTGACATTCAACATCGGCGGGATGCTGTCGATGACGCAGATGCGCGATCTCGGCAGCGCAGAAATGGACGCACCGATCTATATCGCCGTCTCCACCTTTCTTGCCCTCAGCGCGGTGTTCTATGCGGCCATCATCGAGCACAACGGGAACGTGCTGAAGCTCATGTTCAAGGTCTGGGTGGCTGCCGCCATCATCACGGCCTTGCTCGGCATTCTCGGCTATTTCCATGCCTTCCCCGGCGCCGGCATGTTCACTCGCTACGACCGGGCGATGGGTGCCTTCCAGGATCCGAACGTCTTCGGCCCCTATCTGGTGGCGCCGACGCTCTATCTCATCCATGGCGTCATCATCGGCGACCTCCGCAAGGCGCCCCTGAAGGCAATCGGACTGACGATCCTTGCACTCGGCATTTTCCTGTCGTTTTCGCGCGCCGCCTGGGGCCTGTTCGCCTTCTCGTCGGTGGCGCTGGTGTTCTTCATGCTGCTCAAGCACCGCAGCAATACGTTTCGCCTGCGCATCCTGGTCATGACGCTGACGGCAATCCTGCTGCTTGGCGCAGCCCTCCTGGTCGCCCTGCAGTTCCACCAGGTCAGCGACCTGTTCTCGACCCGCACCCAGCTGGTGCAGGACTACGATGGAGGGCACCTCGGGCGCTTCGAGCGCCATCGGATCGGCTTCCTGCTGTCGATGCAGCGCCCGCTCGGCATCGGGCCGCTTGTGTTTGCGACGATGTTCCGCGAGGACGAACATAATATCTGGCTGAAGACTTTGACGACCTACGGCTGGATCGGTTTCTTCTGCTGGGTGAGCATGATCTGCTGGACCATCTATATCGGCTTCAAGAACGTTTTGAAGGAACGGCCCTGGCAGCCGTTCCTGATGATTGCCTGGATCGTCGTCCTCGGCCATGTCGGCATCGGTAACGTCATCGACACGGATCACTGGCGCCATCTCTACATGCTGATCGGGATCGTATGGGGCTGCGGTGCGCTCGAAGTTCGCCACCAGCATCGGCTTGCCCGGGGAGAAATCGCGGCATGAACGTCAGCACCGCGATTACGCACCTGTCGATGCTGCAGATCCTCGAGCCCGGCGGCGGCGGCTCCGGCCGGCATTTCCTCGACCTCTGCCGGGCCATGCAGCACCGTGGCCATGCCGTGACGGCGATCTATTCACCGGTGCGCGCCGAACAAAAATTCGTCGACGAGCTTGAGGGCATGGGCCTCACCGCCGTGCATTCCGTCGGCATGAAGCGGGCTCTCGGCCCGGCCGACCTCACCGCCTGGCTGGAAATCCGCCGGCTCATCGCCGCGCATGGTCCATTCGACCTGATCCATGGCCACAGTTCGAAGGCCGGGGCTCTCGCGCGGCTTCGGTTCCCGTGGTCGAAGACGCCGGTGCTCTACACGCCGCACGCCTTCCGGACGATGGACCCCTCGCTCGGAGCAAAGCCGCGCTTCGTCTTCGGCAGCATCGAGCGGCTTCTCGGCGCGTTCTTTTCCGACCGGGTGATCTGCGTCTCGCGCGACGAATACGACCATGCCGTCTCCATCGGCATTCCGAGACGCCGGCTACGGGTCGTCTACAACGGCGTCGCCCGACCGCCGGTCGGCGAACGCCAGGCAATTCGTACCCGCTTCGGCATTGCTCCGGACGACATCCTCTTCGGCTTCGTCGGCAGGCTTTCGGCCCAGAAGGCGCCGGAACGGCTTGTCGCCGCCTTTGCGCGCGTGGCCGAACAGCTGCCTTCCGCCAAGCTGCTGATGATCGGCAGCGGCGAGCTCGAAGACGAGGTCAGGCAGCGTATGGCTGCGGCCGGCCTCGGAAACCGTGCGCATCTCGACAGCAGCATCCACGGCCCTGTCGCCATCGACGCTTTCGATATCGTCGTCATGCCGAGCCGCTACGAGGCCATGTCCTACGTCATGCTGGAGGCAGCATCGGGTGCCAAGCCACTGATCCTGACCGACGTCGGCGGCGTCAGCACGGTGCTCGAAGACGGCCGCAACGGCATCAGGATTGCCAACAGCGACGATCCGGCAGAGTTGGCGGCCGCGATGGTCAGCGCTGCAGAGCCGGAGACCAGAACGATCTTCACGGCCGAGGCGCAGCGGCGCCGCAACCGATACACGCTGTCAGGGATGGCCGACGAAACCGAGGAAATCTATTTCGAATTGCTCGGCCATCAGTTGCCCACCCTCTTGAGAACGCCGGAGAATGCCCTAGAGTTGAAGGCATGATCACAGCAGCACAAATCCGCGCCGCCCGCGCCATGACCGGCCTTTCACTGCAACAGCTGGCGGACGCCGCCAGGCTCAGCTCAGCCGAGGTCGAAGCCATCGAAACCGGCACTGAACCCGCCAACAGCCACGCTGTCTCGGCCATCCGCGCCGCGCTCGAGGCCAGCGGCATACAGTTTCTCGCCGATGGTAGCCAGGATGGCGGCGGCGCCGGCCTTAGACTGAAACACACCCACGGCGACGAAGGCACACGCCCCGAAAACCTCAATTCCACCAACGACGACTGAATTTCTCCTTTCGACACAATTTCCACGGCAGCGCAACAATTCCTGCAACGCACGGAACAAAAGCGGCAGTCGCGCATTCTGCTCCCGCATTACGCTCAGGGGGACATCTTGAATCGCAGCAACGGGCTCTATCTCATTATCGGCGCACTGATCGTCGCCGTCATCGGCCTCGGCGCCTATGTTTATCACGAAAAGCAGAAACCCGAGGGTGTCGAACTCACCATCGGCAAGAACGGCGTTTCAGTCGAACAGAAATGACCGGCGGGGGTCGGTCGCTTCTCTCGACGCTGCCGACCCCGCACTCCGTTATGATAACGTTCCCCTCTTGGATGACCCACAGTTGCCTCCACCCTGAATTCAGGCTGTACAGTATCAGCAACTGTCTGAGACAGCGCTCAAGTTCAGTCGCTCCCCTCTTCACCCACCTCTACAGTCGATACAAAGCCACCAAAATCATTAGGCCTGCTACGCAATGACGTCCTCATGCGCTTGTCTGCGGCGTAGGGCACACTACATCTGCGCGGTCTGTCGCCCCATGGCGGCTTATCCCACAAGGAGAAAAGCCAGTGAAAGCTGCAATCTACAGCGAACCAGGCACGCCGGATGTTTTTCATTATGGTGAGGTTGCCGATCCTGTTCCAGCCGACGACGAAGTGCTCATCCGCGTCGAGGCTATCAGCATCGAGGGCGGCGACCTGATCAACCGGGCGCTGACGCGCCAGGGTGCCGACGAAGTGGTCGGCTATGCGGCCGCAGGCACGATCCTGCAGGTTGGCGAGGCTGTGACAGGGCTATCCGTCGGGCAGCGCGTTGCAACTTTCCAATGGAAGGGATCGCATGCCACTCTTCGCGCGGTTACGGCGGCAAATTGCTTCATCGTTCCAGACGGCCTCGACATAGGAGTAGCGTCCGCCATTCCGGTCGGCCCCGGCACGGCCGCCTATGCGCTCAAGCTCGGTGATTTGCAGAGCGGCCAGACCGTCCTCGTCCTCGGTGCCAGCGGCGGCGTCGGTCTTGCCGCCGTCCAGCTTGCCGCCAAGGCCGGCGCACGGGTAATCGGCACCGGCACCAAGGCAGAGAGCCTCGCAAAGCTCAAGGCCTATGGCCTCACGGACGCAATCGTCACCGCTGACCAGCCGGCGAGCGAACACGTCCGTGCGCTTCTCGGGGGCAACGAGGTCGATCTCATCATCGACAATGTCGGCGGCGACGCACTGGTCGATTCTCTCAAGGTGTTGAAGGACGGCGGCAAGGCTGTGTTGATCGGCGTCTTCGGCGGCCGCAGCACGATGATCGATGCGGGCCAGATCCTGATGCACCGCCACGTCATCATCGGTTGTCTCCTCGGTACGGCAATGACCGATCCCCAGGCACGCAGGCTGATCGAGGAACTGTTCCCGATGGCCAAGGACGGTTCCCTCAATGTCCCGATCGATGCCACGTTCCCCCTCTCCGAGACAGCCGCCGCGCACCGACGGGCAGAAGAACGCGGCCGCATCGGTCGCGTCATCATGACGGTCTAGGCTTTCAGGCGCATTTGTGTGCCTCGAACTGAAGTTACAGGCGGCGCACCGTCGCCTGTGACACGCAAGCGGCAGCCTCCCGGAGCCGGCAACGCCTCACCCGCTTGACAGCCGCCCTGTGCCGCTGCCACTGATGTGCGGGCTGCGTAACGCAACGCGGCGTGCTCTGGAGCGATGTCCACGGCAAACACATCCCGTCAGGACGCGTCATGCCGTTACCCCTGCAGATCTGGATCATTGGGCGGAGACAAGGGTCCCACCTTGCCGGCACCTCTATCGCCATACGCTGCCGGAAGAGTTGAACCTTGGCAGATCGCGTCATAGTCGTGGCTCCCGACAGTCCCCCAGCGCACGGCATTGCCTTTGGCGAGGCGCTGCTGGTGTGGGCTCGGATCGCCGCCCTGAGCTTCGGGGGCCCGGCCGGACAGATTGCGCTGATGCACCGGATTATCGTCGAGGAGAAACGCTGGGTCGGTGAAGCGCGCTTCCTGCATGCCTTGAACTACTGCATGCTGCTGCCTGGCCCGGAAGCACAGCAATTGGCGATCTATCTAGGCTGGCTCCTCCACCGCACGGCTGGCGGGCTTGTCGCAGGCACGCTGTTCGTACTTCCCGGTTTCGTGGCAATCCTTGGCCTCAGCTATCTCTACGCCGCCTTCGGGGATGCCGGCATGGTGGCCGGCCTGTTTTTCGGCCTGAAGGCGGCGGTTCTTGCGGTCGTCGTCCAGGCAGTCCTGCGGATTGGCGGACGGGCGCTGAAAAACCCCGCAATGATCGCCATTGCTGCCACGGCGTTCGTGGCGATCGCAGCCTTCCATGTGCCGTTCCCGCTGATCATCGTTGCGGCCGGCCTCGCTGGCTATGCCGGATCACGGGCGGGACTTGGCTGGTTCCGGATCGATAGCGGCCACCGATCGGGCTCCGGGCGGGTTATGCCGGATGCAGACTCCGCGCTTGGGGAGGACACCCCAGAGCACGCACGTCCTGACGTCGGCTGGTCCTTGCGAATAGCCATCGTCTTTCTCACCCTGTGGCTCGGACCGGTGATCCTTCTTCATGTCCTCTTGGGCGCGGACAATGTCTTTACCCAGATTGGCGTCTTCTTCAGCAAGATGGCGGTCGTCACCTTCGGTGGCGCCTATGCGGTGCTTGCCTATGTGGCACAGGAGGCCGTGCAGCACTACGGATGGCTGAAACCCGGGGAAATGCTCGACGGGCTCGGCATGGCCGAAACGACCCCAGGCCCGCTGATCATGGTGACACAGTTCGTCGGCTTCATGGGCGCCCTGCGCAATCCGGGGAGCCTGAACCCAATGCTCGCGGCAACGCTGGCCGCCATTCTGACGACGTGGGTAACCTTTGTGCCGTGCTTTCTCTGGATCTTCCTCGGTGCGCCGTTCATCGAGCGCATGCGCAGCAATGTCGCTCTTTCCGCCGCCATGTCGGCGATAACAGCTGCAGTGGTCGGCGTCATCCTCAACCTGGCGATCTGGTTTGCCGTCCATACGCTTTTCGGAGCAGTCCGTACGGCAGGCATCGGCCCTGTCAGCCTCGAAATCCCGATTTTAGCCTCGGCAGCCATTCCCGCCATGACTTTGTCGCTGGCAGCGGCCATCGCGATTTTCCGCTTCAAAGCTTCCGTTGTCACGACGATGATAGCCTGCGCGCTCGCCGGCATGGCATGGACCGCGCTACGGTGAAGCAGCCAGCCTGAGGTTTTTTTGTGATTTTACCAGGGATATCAAGGAGATAATTGGTCGGGGCGACAGGATTTGAACCTGCGACCCCTTGACCCCCAGTCAAGTGCGCTACCGGGCTGCGCTACGCCCCGACCTGCCTAAAAGGCTTGGTCTGATTAGTCTTTCGACTTTCTGGACGCAAGCGAAAAAATGCCGGGTGCCGAATGAATTTGTGAGGGGGGCGAGATTCCTGTCGGCAGCCGTATCAGGGCGCTCCCAGAATGCCCGATTTTTGCCCGGAAATGGCCTAACTCGGTTCATCAGCCGTTCAGACCTGCGGTCGCTAAATAAGCCGTCCAATAGGAGGAAGTTTGATGAAGAACATGATTATTGCCTCTGCAATTCTGGTCGGCGGTTTGTTCGCGACAGGCGCGAGCGCAATGCCTGCGGTCTCGATCGCCAAGGCCCCGACCGTCGTCGTGCAGGTGGATTACGTCTGCGGTCCCGGCTTCCACCAGACGCCGTGGGGCGATTGCCGACGCAACGGCTGGCGCCGTTTGCCGCCACCGCCACCGCGTTTCTACGGTCACCATCGCCCGCCGCCACCCTATTGGGGTGACCGGAGATGGCACCACCACCGCCACTACGACGACTACTGAGATCGTCGCATAAAATCCACTCGCGAGGGGGAACGAACGAGGCCAGGCCCGCGTTTCCCGTCGCCAATCCAAATGGAGGAAATCCCATGAAAAACCTGATCATAGCTGCTGCAATCGCAGTGACTTCCATCGTGTCATTCGCACCGGCCTCATATGCCGACACGGTCACCACCGTGACGACGCGCGAACGGCCGATGCACCGCGGCTGGCATCATCCCCCACGCCGTCACTGCTACGTCAAGGTGACAAAAGTGCGTCACCATGGCCAGCTAGTAGTCCGCAAGACGCGCGTTTGCCGTTAATCGCCCGGACTGCCCGCGTTCGCGCGGGCAGTCCATCGAATGACGTTGCCGAATGACGTTGCTATCGGAACTTCGCAGCCACTTGGCTGTTTTTCTGCAACACAGGAGAAGAAGATGGCAAAGAACGACGAAGACCTCCACGCCGGCTTTACCGGCACGCCCGTAGAGCCTTCCGACAGCGTCGCCGAAAAGGCAAAGGCTGTCGTTTCTGGCCTGAAGGACGAGGCAAGCGCCGTATCAGCAGCGGCGGTCGAACACCCGCACACGGCGACTGCGCTGCTGGTGACCATCGGTGCCATCGCATTCGGTCTCGGCTACGCGCTCGGACACTCTTCCGGCGTTAACAGCCGCCAGCGCTTCTGGCGCTAACTAGGCAACAACCAAATTACTGGCAGACGTCGACCCACTGAGCACCGGTGAGATCTACCATTCGCTGCGGCGACAATCTCACTGCCGAGTTTGTCGCCCCGGCCGCCGGAAGAACTTCCGCGTAGGCCTGCAACGATACATCGCAGTAAATGGGCAAGTCCGTTGCGAGACCAAACGGGCAGACGCCACCGACGGGATGTCCCGTCAGTGTTGCCACATCTTCCAAATCCAGCATCCGGGGCTTGGCGCCGAGCGCCTCGCGGCTCTTCTTGTTGTCCAGCCTCGCAGTACCGCTCATGACGACAAGGATGACCTTGTCGCCGACCCTCAGGCAAATCGTCTTGGCGATCTGGCCAGGTTCCACGCCGTGAGCAGCAGCGGCCATGGCAACGGTAGCGGAGCTTTCGGCCGTTTCGATAATCGTCAGGTCTGGCGCATTGGCTTCGAAAAAGCGTCTTACAGTTTCCAGTGTCATGGTCCACGGATGCCATAGGCCTCCACGGGGTGCAAGCCCGGCGGCAACGGGGGAATTCGTCGCCTCCCGTCAGGAACATTCCCCAGGATTCGACGTTAGCGAGGTGGGCTACAGGAGGACTGGTACCATGAGCACTTATATCGACAGCAAGACAATCGAGAACGCTGCCAACAGGCGCGTGTGGAGCGTTTCCGAATTTGCCCGGCGCTACCGGCTGGACAAGACTGAGGAAGACAAGTTGTTGGCGCTTCTAGGGCCCTTCGCGCTCGAACACGAACTGCTGATGAACGCCCAGCGGCGCCCGGTTTTCCGGTAGAGTGAAATCCGCGACAGTTTGCGACGGGCGCCTAAGGCGTCCGTTTTGTTTTCGAGGCGGTATTCCGGCTCAGCATTTCGTTCCAGGCGGGGCATAGCTCCGCTACATGACATAGATGTGTGCCACCGAAAAAGCAGACGGTCCGCTAACGGACCTTGACACCCCGTCGTTTCAAGCCAAATAAGCTGCTGGTAGGGTTGAACAGGGGAACACATATTCGTGACACACCGCAGAATTCTGGTCGTAGAAGACGATGCGCTCATCGCCATGCTTTTGGAAGATATGCTTTCGGAACTCGACTACGCGGTTGCCGGTACGGCAGCGGATTTGGAAGACGCGCTTGAAATGGCGAAGGGTGGCGCCTTCGATGCAGCTATTCTCGACGTGTCTCTGGCAGGTAAGAGCTCGCTGCCGGTTGCACGTCTGCTCGATGAGAAGAACAAGCCCTATATCTTTGCCACCGGCTACGGCGTCCTGCCCGAGGGCATGGAAGGCAGCGGTCGTCAGCTGCTCAACAAGCCCTACCAGCTACACCAGCTGGAAGCCGCCCTTACCAGCCTCAACATCGGCTGAGGCCTCCGGTCAGCGAACCTGATCGAGTAGACGCTTGCATTCCAGCAGATCGTACAGCGCTTCCTGCAACAGCGCACGATCTTCCTTGCCCACAGTCGACCCGCCCAGTGAAATCTCCGGAGCGCCCTCTTCGCCGCCTCCGAAATTGAAGAACCGACGGCTGGTCGGAGTCTTGGCGCGGCCGACGATCTGGTCTTCCTCGGCGGTGCTGACCCGTGGTTCGGACGGAGCCGGCTCCTGTACCGCAGCAGCAAGCGCCTCGACGCTGGCAAGGTCGCCACTGCCGACCGCGATCACGAACTTGTTGCCATTCGTCTTCAGAAGCTTCTGGACGCCCTTGATCGTGTAGCCGTGGTCGTAGAGAAGATGGCGGATGCCCTTTAGCAGATCGACGTCTTCCGGCCGGTAATAGCGGCGGCCGCCGCCCCGCTTCATCGGCTTGATCTGCAGGAAGCGGGTTTCCCAGAAGCGAAGAACGTGCTGGGGGAGATCGAGATCGTCAGCGACTTCGCTGATGGTGCGGAAAGCATCCGGGCTTTTGTCCAACGTCACTCTCCCTGCACGACCATTCTCGCCATCTGTAACGAATCGCTATATTTCAAAGGTTTGCGACACGCATTTCAAGTGCAGTCTGCGGGTGTTACACAATGAACACCAGCATTATGCGAAAATATGTGTTGGAAAATTGATCGAAGATGCCCGCTGCAAAAGCGGTTAGCCCGTTCAGGCCACGGGCGCTGCGGGCTTGACCTTGGTCTTGCGGCTCGTATGGGCCTTGAGGATGCGGGTCTTCAGCACGTTGGATGCTTTGAATGTCATCACCCGGCGCGGCGATATCGGCACTTCCTCGCCCGTCTTCGGATTGCGGCCGATGCGCTCGTTCTTGTCGCGCACCTGGAACGTCGCAAACGACGAAAGCTTGACGATTTCGCCCCGCACGATGGCGTTGCAGATCTCGTCGATCACGGTTTCGACCAGTTCCGCGGATTCGGTACGGGACAGGCCGACCTTCCGGAACACCGACTCTGCCAAGTCTGCCCGCGTGACTGTCTTACCGGTCATGGTTCCCCGCCCATCGTGTTCTGGAATTGTGGTCGCCGCGAGAGAGTATTGCCCTTGCGCCGAACGGTCAAGCTCTTGTTCGGAATCGGAATTTGGGTTTGGCCGCTACCAACGCAGCAACACCGCACCCCAGGTAAACCCGCCGCCCATGGCTTCCAGCATCACCAGATCGCCCTTCTTGATCCGCCCGTCTCCGGCAGCAGTCGCAAGCGCCAGCGGAATGGAGGCAGCCGAGGTATTTCCGTGAAGATCGACGGTGATGACGACCTTCTCCGGCGGAATGCCGAGCTTCCTCGCGGAACCGTCGATGATGCGGCGGTTGGCCTGGTGCGGCACCAGCCAGTCGAGATCGTCGGCAGTGGTGCCGGTGGCCTCGAAAGCGGCAACGATGACATCGGTGATCATTCCGACCGCATATTTGAAGACCTCGCGGCCTTCCATGCGCAGCTTGCCGACGGAGCCCGTCGAGGATGGCCCGCCGTCGACGAAGAGCTTGTCCTTGTGTGCCCCATCAGAGCGCAGACTGGCAGTCAGCACGCCGCGATCCGCAACAGTGCCCTCGCCTTCAGCCTTTTCCAGAATCAGCGCGCCTGCCCCGTCTCCGAACAGCACGCAGGTGGTGCGGTCGTTCCAGTCGAGGATGCGCGAGAAGGTCTCTGCACCGATCACCAGCACACGGTTGGCAAGGCCGCCGCGTATGTAAGCATCGGCAGTGGTGACGGCATAGACGAAACCGCTGCAGACCGCCTGAAGGTCGAATGCGAAGCCGTGGTGCATGCCCAGACGGTTCTGGATATTGACCGCAGTCGCTGGAAAGGTGTTGTCCGGCGTCGAGGTGGCAAGGATGATCAGGTCGATGTCAGCGACCGTCAGGCCGGCATTGTCGAGCGCAGCACGGGCAGCGGCTTCGCCGAGCGATGCGGTGGTCTCACCATCTCCGGCGATGTATCGCTGGCGGATGCCGGTGCGTTGGACAATCCAGTCATCGGACGTATCGACGACGGTTTCCATTTCGCGATTGGTCATCACGCGCTTCGGAAGCGCTGCCCCGAAGCCGCGGACTACTGAACGGATCATGCTGATTATACCTCGTCGCTCATGACAGCTTCCGGCCCGATGGGCGGCAGACGCATGGCATGATATCTCTTGAGATCGTTTTCTATTTTCTGAGTGAGGCCGTTTTTGGCCATATCGTAGCCGACGTCGATAGCTGCTGCGAAGGCGTCAGCGGTGGCGCCGCCATGGCTCTTGATGACGATGCCGTTGAGGCCGAGGAACACGCCGCCATTGACCTTGCTCGGATCGAGCTTTTCACGCAGCATGTCGAAAGCACCCTTGGCGAAAAGATAGCCGATGCGGGCCATCAGGGTCCGGTTCATCGCCGAGCGCAAATAGCCGGCGATCTGCTTGGCTGTTCCTTCCGCCGTCTTCAGGGCGATGTTGCCGGAAAAGCCCTCGGTCACAACGACGTCGACGGTGCCCTTGCCGATGTCATCGCCTTCGACGAAGCCGAAATATTCCAGCGATTCGAGATTGGCCTCGCGGATCAGGCGGCCGGCATCCTTGACCTCTTCCTGTCCCTTCATCTCCTCGACACCGACGTTCAGCAGCCCGACCGTCGGTCGTTCCACCTCGAACAGCGCACGCGCCATGGCGCCGCCCATCAGGGCAAAATCCAGCAACTGCTGCGAATCGGCACCGATGGTCGCGCCGACGTCGAGTACGATGCTCTCGCCGCGCAGCGTCGGCCAGATCGCAGCAATAGCGGGCCGTTCGATGTTGGCCATGGTGCGCAGGCAGAACTTCGACATCGCCATCAGCGCGCCGGTGTTGCCGGCGGACACGATAACGTCGGCCTCGCCGAGCTTCACCGCTTCGATCGAGCGCCACATGCTCGAGACATTGCGACCGCGACGCAGCGCCTGGCTGGGCTTCTCGTCCATGGCGACTGCGACTTCGCAATCGTAGAATACGGACTTTGCCTTGAGCTTGGGAAACTTGTCGATCAGCGGTTGGCAAAGGTCTTTCCGGCCATAGAGCAGGAAGGAGATTTCCGGGTGCCTTTCCAGCGCCTTGGCAGCACCGGGGATGACAACTCCAGGGCCGAAGTCGCCACCCATAAGGTCGAGAGAAATTCTGATCACGCCTGACTGATCCTTTTTTTCCGCCACATTTGGCGAAATTTCGGCCAAAATACCGTTTTTCATTTGCCTTACAACTGAATTGTGCCGAAGGGGCCGCGGAAGCCTATTCCTTCTTCCAGTTCTTTAGAGCAGCAAATGCTGACGGTTTGACGTCATTGTCGGCGGTATCCTCGATATGGTCCTCGAAGTCCAGACCGGGCTTGCGCGGATAGGGTTCGATGCCCATTGCAGCAAATTCCGTGACGATAGAGCCGGCATCGATGACATCGCCGACAAAGGTCTCGGGCAGGTCGTCACCGTCGGGGTTGAGCACCAATTCGCCTGAGGGCTGAACCGGGACGCGGGCGAGCTTCGATCCCTCTGGAACGAACAGCTGGTCGAACTCCTCGTCGATCTCGGATGCGACCGGGTCGAGCGACACGACGCACTCCTGAACGATCCGCGCCTTGACAGTGCCCCTCACCCTGACGCCATCGCGCTTCCAGCGGGAGATCTTCAGCTCGGCCTTGAGATCGTCGACCGAGACGACATTCCACAGAGCAGCCAGGCCCGTGCGTTCAGCCTCGTCGGCTTCGAGACGCACCTCGATCGGATTGAGCGAAATATGCCCAACCTTGACGTTGTAGGAAAACGGGTTTTCGGCTGTCGCCGTCTTGTTCTTCATCTTTGCCTCCTATGCCGGCACCGGCAGTGACGCCGAGCCTGTGGCAATTTCCGCTTCCGAAATGCCCGACAGATGGTTTTCCGCCGACATCATCCAGTCGGCCAATCCCAGCATGTCAGGCGCATCGTCGCGCGGTTCGGGATATATGTTGCGGCGTAGCGCCTGCGCGAGTGCCTCACGATCGTTGCTGTCCATCGCCGCAGCGTAGGATTCGAGACGACCGTAAAACATGCCGGCCAGTTTCTTCATCCGCTTCGGCACGCCGTTGTCGCCGACGCCGAGTTCCCGGATCGAATAGTCGATATCCTGGAAGAATGCATCGACAATTTCCTGGGCAATCTCCTGGCCGCTGGTCCGAGACGACCGGGTGCGGCGAAAAAACAGGATCATGACGGCCGACAGCATTTCGAAACGGCCCATCACCGTGTCCGGGACGTCCAGCACGGCATAAAAGCCGGGCTGGCGGGCTGCAGCGGTCAGGGCCGCATATTGCCGCTCGACGATCGTCCGATTGTGATTCTTTTTGGCAAAGAGCCCGAAGATCATCGAATTTCCCAGAATTGGCCCATTCGGCGCGCCGCATGGCGCCGGCCCTTGTTGCATCCGTCAAAAAGCTGGTTTACCGAAGCAGGCGCGAATTGCAATGCCGTTGGTGCCCTTGCGGGAACCGCCCGATCTGTCCGGCCCTGGTGCCACGACAGTCGCTTCAGGGCCATTCGTCCATCACCGGATTTTCCGCATATCGCGGAAACGCCATAATGATGTGCGCAGCAAGTGTTCCGGGCGGTCGGCCGCAGGATTGATAGATAGGGAGATGTCGTTGACGCGACGGGATTTCAAGTCGGACAGAACTTTCATCCGGGGCGCCACCATCGCCCTGCTGATTGCCACCGCAGGGATTGCAGGCTGCCAGACCGGTGACGTCATGAATGGCGGCTACATCTTCGACCAGCAGTCGCTCGATCTGGTGCCGGTCGGTTCCAGCCGCGAGCAGGTGCTGCTGTCGCTGGGCACGCCATCGACGACGGCGACGTTCGACGGCGAGGTGTTTTATTACATCTCCCAGAAGCGTACGCGCCCGGTGGCCTTCATGAAGCCGCACCTGGTCGCCCAGTCGATCCTGGCGATCTACTTCGACACGGACGGTGTCGTGAAGCAGCGGGCGAACTACTCGCTGAAGGACGGCAAGCCGTTCGACATGATTTCGCGCACGACGCCAACAGGCGGCAAGGACATGACCTTCCTGCAGCAGGTCCTGATGGGCAGCGGCACGGGTGCCAATGGCGCCAAGAACCTGCTGAACACCGTCAACCCGGGCCAATAAGCCCACCAAACAAGACGAAGCCCGCGACGCACTCATGCGCCGCGGGCTTTTTGTTGTATCAGGCTGACCGAGCCAGCACCGCCAGCAGCAGCAGGGCGACGATGTTGGTGATCTTGATCGCCGGGTTGACGGCGGGACCGGCCGTATCCTTGTAGGGATCGCCAACGGTATCGCCAGTCACAGAGGCCATGTGTGCCTCCGACCCCTTCATGTGCCGCACACCGTCCTTGTCGACGAAACCATCCTCGAACGACTTCTTGGCATTGTCCCATGCCCCGCCGCCCGATGTCATCGAGATGGCGACGAACAGGCCGTTGATGATGACGCCGAGCAGCGAGGCACCCAACGCCGCAAAGGCCGAGGCCTTCGACCCCGATATCAGCAGCACTCCGAAATAGACCACGACTGGCGCCAGCACCGGCAGCAGCGAAGGGACGATCATCTCGCGGATGGCCGCCTTCGTCAGGATATCCACGGCCCGACCGTAATCCGGGCGCTCGGTGCCGAGCATGATGCCGGGCTTTTCGCGAAATTGCCGGCGTACTTCCTCGACGATGGCACCGGCGGCGCGGCCGACCGCTGTCATGGCGATGCCGCCGAACAGGTAGGGAATCATGCCGCCGAAGAGCAGTCCGGCGACAACGTAGGGATTGGCGAGATCGAAGGAAATCGCCCCCATGTTGGCGAAGTAGGGAAACAGGTCGCCATGGGCGGCGAAATATTTCAGGTCGTTGGAATAGGCGGCAAACAGCACGAGGGCGCCGAGGCCGGCAGATCCGATGGCATAGCCCTTGGTGACGGCCTTGGTCGTATTGCCGACCGCATCCAGCGCATCGGTAGATTTGCGGACCTCAGGCGGCAGATGGGCCATTTCGGCAATGCCGCCGGCATTGTCGGTGACCGGACCGAAAGCGTCGAGCGCGACGATCATTCCGGCGAGGCCCAGCATTGCCGTGACGGCGATGCCGGTGCCGAAAAGGCCACCGAGCTGGTAGGTGGCAACGATGCCGCCGATGATGACGATGGCCGGCAGCGCCGTCGATTCGAGCGAAACAGCCAGTCCCTGGATGACGTTGGTTCCGTGACCAGTCACCGACGCCTGGGCGATGGAGACCACCGGGCGCTTGCCTGTCGCGGTGTAGTATTCGGTGATGACGACGATGAGGGCCGTAACAAGCAGACCGACGAGACCGCAGTAGAAGAGGTTGAGGCCGGAGACATCGACGCCGCCGACTGTTCCGATCGAGCCCCAGCCGATGGTGACCGATGTCGCGACGGCGAGCCCTGCGATCGACAGCAGCCCGGTGGCAACCAGGCCCTTGTAGAGCGCGCCCATGATAGAACCGTTGGGGCCGAGCTTGACGAAGAAAGTGCCGATGATCGAGGTGATGATGCAGGTGCCGCAGATGGCGAGCGGATAGACCATGGCGACCGGCAGGATGGCGCTGCCTGCAAAGAAGATCGAAGCCAGCACCATGGTGGCGACGACGGAGACGGCATAGGTCTCGAACAGGTCGGCCGCCATGCCGGCGCAATCGCCGACATTATCGCCTACGTTATCAGCGATGGTCGCGGGATTGCGCGGGTCATCCTCCGGAATGCCGGCCTCCACCTTGCCGACAAGATCGCCACCGACATCGGCGCCCTTCGTGAAGATACCGCCGCCGAGGCGGGCAAAGATCGAGATCAGCGAGGCGCCGAAGCCGAGTGCGACCAGCGCATCGACGACATCTCGCGAGCCGGGATCGTGACCGAGAATGCCGGTGAGGACGCCATAGTAGACGGAGACGCCGAGCAGAGCGAGACCGGCCACCAGCATGCCGGTGATCGCGCCGGATTTGAAAGCGATATCGAGGCCTGCCGACAAGCTGACAGACGACGCCTGTGCGGTGCGGACATTGGCGCGCACCGAGACGTGCATACCGATGAAGCCGGCGGCGCCGGAGAGCACTGCGCCGATTAGGAAGCCGATCGCCGCCTCGCCCGAAAGCAGCCACCAGGCGGCGAAGAAGACGACGAGGCCTACGATGGCAATGGTTTTATATTGGCGCGTCAGATAGGCCTGCGCGCCTTCGCGAATATAGCCGGCAATTTCCTGCATTCGCGCATTGCCCTGGTCGGCGGCAAGCACCGAGCGGGTCGCCCATCCCGCATAGAGCAGCGACAGCACCCCACATGCAATGACGCCAAAAAGTATAAGCATTCGATCTTCCCTCCCAAAAAGCCGGCGCTTGTCTCCCCCGGCCGCAAAAGGCATCGGTCGCCACCTCCTCCAAGGATAGCGGCCTTTGCGGAAGGCGAGATTGCGTGCGGGACAACCGCGCGTCAAGACGGGCGGTAGGCAAAAAGCCATGGGTGGCAAAAACAGCCGTCGTTATGCACGGGAGCGCCGACGATCCTGCAAAGCGAGCCAAATCAGGGCTGAAAAAGCCGGATGGGATGACGAAGAAGCGGCGCGCAGGGGTAGATTTTCGAACTACTACGGCGACTCAGGCGAGAATCACTTCTTCGTCTCGACCCGGACTTGCTTGGCGATGCGGTCGAGCACCGCGTTGACGAGCTTGGGCTCGTCGTCGCCGAAGAATGCCTGGGCGATCTCGACGTATTCGGTGACGATGACGGCCACCGGTACATCCTTGCGATCGACGATTTCGAATGTGCCTGCACGCAGGATGGCACGCACCGTGCTGTCGAGACGCGACAAGGCCCAGTCGTCCTGCAGCGCCTGGCCGATCAGTGGATCGAGATGCGTCTGCTCGCGTACCACACCCGATACGATCGAGCGGAACCAGGAGGCATCGGCCTTGAGGTAGGTTTCGCCGTCGACTTCCTGTCCGAGGCGATGCGCCTCGTATTCGGCAACGACCTCGAGCACGCCGCTGCCGCCTATATCCATCTGGTAGAGCGCCTGTACTGCGGCAAGACGCGCGGCGCCACGCTGGTTGGCGGTCTTGACCGGGCGCTCGACTTCCTCGTTGCTCATCGCTCAGGCACCCAGCTTTTGCTTGACGGAAATCATCGTCAAGGCGGCGCGGGCGGCAAAGCCACCCTTGTCCTTGTCGCTGCGGCGAGCGCGGCTCCAGGCCTGTTCGTCGTTTTCGACGGTGAGGATGCCGTTGCCGATGGCGAGCGACTCGCTGACGGACAGATCCATCAATGCGCGCGACGACTCGTTGGAAACGATATCGAAATGGTAGGTTTCGCCACGAATGACCATGCCGAGCGCAACGAAACCGTCATAGGCCGTGCCGCCATTGTCGGCGCCGTCAAGCGCCATGGCGATGGTCGCCGGAATTTCCAGCGCGCCGGGCACGGTGATGATGTCGTAGGTTGCGCCGGCTTCTTCGAGCGCATGCTTGGCGCCGTCGAGAAGCGCATCGGCCATATCGTCATAGAAGCGGGCTTCGATAATCAGAATATGAGCATTGGATGAGCTGGACATACGGCACCTGGATCTTGAGTGGCGCGAACGCCTGACATGGCGGGCGTCAAACCATGCCGTATCGCGGTTGGCAAGTGTTTTTCGGTCTCAGACAGGCAATAGAGCGCCCGGAACCGCGCAAGACTGCCCTTCCCGCTCTTAACGGGTTCAGCTAATCTGGTCCACCACAGGGAGTTATGTATGACAGACACAGACAAGGTTGCCGTCAGCCTCGACGCGCTGCCGCTGGAAGACTGGCAACAGGGCGAATATTACGGCGGCAGCGACGCTTCCTTCGGGGCAATAATCGGGCTGAAGCAACTGGGCATGAGTTACAACATCGTCCCGCCCGGCAAGTCCGGCTGCCCGTTCCACAACCACCATGTCGAGGACGAGGCGTTCATCATCCTGTCCGGTCAGGGCGACTACCGGTTCGGTGCGCGGCGGATTACGGTCAAGGCCGGCGACGTGCTTGGAGCTCCAGCGGGCGGCCCGGAAACGGCGCACCAGTTGATCAACACCGGCGACGTGCCCCTCGTCTTCATCGCTGTGTCGACGATGGCGAGGACCGAGATCTGCGAGTATCCCGATTCCGGAAAGTTCATGGCAAAGACGCGGGCCGGCGACGCCATAACGAAGAGCTTCCGCTTCGTCGGCCGGGAGGAGAGCCATGTGGATTACTGGGACGGGGACCCCGGCGCATGAGCATGGCGGCCGCTGATGGCAATGTGCCGGTGATGGTCACCGAGCGTCTGGTCCTGCGGGCGCACCGGCTCGACGATCTCGAGGCCTGTACCGCACTGTGGGCCGACCCTGCCGTGGTCCGCTTCATCGGCGGGGTGCCGTTTTCGCGTGAGCAAAGCTGGGCGCGGCTGCTTCGCTATGCGGGGAGTTGGCAGATGCTGGGTTTCGGCTTCTGGGCCATCGAAGAAAAAGAAAGCGGCGTGTTTATCGGCGAAGCCGGGTTCCTGGAGGCAATGCGTGACATGACACCGTCGATCGCGGGAACGCTGGAGACAGGTTGGGTGCTGAACTCCGCCTTTCATGGCAAGGGCTATGCGACCGAGGCGGTCTCGGCGATGATGGCCTGGGGCCGGGAGCGTTTCCCCGAGCAGCGCATGACCTGCATCATCGCTTTGGAGCACGGTGCTTCCCTGCGGGTGGCCGAGAAGCTCGGTTTCGAAAAGGTCACCACCACTTCCTACCTCGGCTCCGAGGTCACGCTGCTGGAACGTGCGCGCCGCCTTTAAGGCTCAGACACGTGCCGGCAACATCCGTCTCAGCACACCGTCGCGCATCAGGTAATGGTGCGCGAGAGCAGCAACGGCGTGTCCACATGCAAGGATGATAATCGTCCAGCCCACGTAATAATGTGTCGAGGAATACCAGTGGCCCAGTTCCTTGTTCTCCCCGATAGGATTGGGGATCGAAAACAGGCCGAAGAACATGAACGGCTCGCCCTGCGCCCACCGGAAGAGATAGCCGAGCACAATCTGCGCCGCCAGCAGGAGGTAGAGCAGATGGTGGACACTCTTCGACAGGATGCGCTGGATACCGGTTTCCAGCGCGGCGAGCTTGCGGCCACCGGTCGAACGCCAGAAGACGCGCGCGATGAAGATGACGCTGAGCAGGATGCCCATCGAAATATGCAGGGACTGCAGCGATTTACGAAGCGGCGTGCCCCTCGGCAGGTAATCCCAGGTGATGGCCGAGGCGAACAGGGCGATGACGAGCAATGCCGAGAACCAGTGCAGGGCGATGGTCCAGCTGTCGTATCGCATAGCGCGACCGGCTCGGACTGGTGACAAGGATTCGATGGACATTGAATTTCCTGCTTTTCCGTTACACGGCGTCGACGCTACGACGCAGATGAGGCAGACATGGATGCAAAAGGTCGGATCCCATCGATGCCGCAGTTTTCAAAAGTGCGCGTTGATCTCGCGCACCCGCAGCGCCTAACGCAGCTTTCTTACGCCAAGATTACGAAAATGCAGCGAAAAGGTAGCGGTTTGATGATGGCCGCAGGCCTCAACCCGCTTGCGCTGCCGGAAACTCGGCCAGTCGCGCGGCGTATCGCGCCATGGTGTCGACTTCGAAATTGACGAAATCGCCGGCCTTGCGCTCGCCCCAGGTGGTGACCTCGAGCGTGTGGCGGATGAGCAGAACATCGAAATCGGTGCCATCGACGGCGTTGACGGTGAGCGATGTGCCGTCTAGGGCAATCGAGCCCTTCGGCGCCACGAATTTGGCGAGGTGCTCTGGTGCGCGCAGGCGATAACGGGTGGCCTCGCCCTCCTCTGTAACCCACAAGATCTCGGCCTTGCCGTCGATATGGCCGGAGACGATGTGGCCGCCGAGCTCATCACCGATCTTCAGGGAGCGCTCGAGATTGATGCGGGTGCCTGCCGTCCAGGTGCCAACCGTTGTCAGGCGAAGGGCCTCTTCCCAGGCTTCCACCTCGAACCAGCGATCGTTGCTTCCGCCTTCGGGAAGACCGGTCACCGTCAGGCAGATGCCCGAATGGGAGATCGATGCGCCCATGGCGATGGTCTGCGGATCGTAGATGGTGGCGATGCGAAGCTTGATGCCCTCTTGCATGGGGGAAACTTCTTCGACGGTGCCGATATCGGTGACAATTCCGGTAAACATCAGATGTCTCTCTCATAGGTTTCGCAGCGATCGTCGCCGTAGACTTCGGTGCCGACATGGGTGAAGCCTGCAGGGATATCGGTGCTTTGAACCGGCGATGCAAGGCCGCCCTTACCGATGGTGATGGGTGCTTGAAATAGCAGGATGCGGTCGACGAGGCTGGCCGCGAGAAAACTGCGGATGGTCTTAGCGCCGCCCTCCACCAGCAGCGAGGATATGCCGCGACCGCCGAGCGTCGTCAGCAGCATCGCCAGATCTGTCGGATCCTGATCGAGGATCTCGATCCCTGCATCCCGGAGAGCCGCGCGCCGGTCCTCGTCATTGACGAGCCCAACCGAAATCACAGGTACCTCCCCGGCAGTCTTTGCCAGGTTCGAGGACAGCGGCAGTTCAAGCCTCCGATCAAGCACCACCCGAATAGGAGAGCGGTGTTCGAGACCCGGCGCCCGGCAGGTCAGCAGCGGATCGTCTGCAATGGCGGTGCCGATGCCGACAAGGATGGCATCGCTCTCGGCGCGCAGAAGCTGGACTGCGGCGCGGGCTTGCGGGCCTGTGATCGCAACCTGTCCCGCGCCTGCCTTGCCGATCATGCCATCGGCGGAAACTGCAAGCTTGACAGTGACATAGGGTCGGCCTTGAGTCTGCCGCATGAGGTAGCCAGCCATCGACCGGCGGCCCTCCGTCTCCAATACGCCGGTCTCGACAGTAATGCCGGCGGCCCGCAGCATCTGGAGACCGCGACCCGCGACGCGGGCATCGGGATCACCGACGCTGACGACAACGCGCGAAACGCCTGCTGCAATCAGCGCATTGGCACAGGGGGGCGTGCGACCGTAATGGGAACAGGGTTCGAGCGTGACGTAGGCCGTAGCGCCCTGGGCCGCCTCGCCTGCTGCGGCCAGAGCCTGCGGCTCTGCATGCGGTCGGCCGCCGAGAGCAGTCACCGCGCTGCCGACAACACTGCCATCCTTGACGATGACACAGCCGACGGAAGGGTTGGTGCTGGTCTGGCCGAGATGCTGACGCCCGAGGGCGATGGCCTCGGCCATGAAGAATTCATCGGTTGCCGACTTTGGGCCAGTCATCGCTCAGCCGTCCAGTGGATCGCGGGCGATCTTCGCGTTGATCTCGGCGATGACCTTTTCGAAATCCTCGGCATGGGAAAAGTCCCGATAGACAGACGCGTAGCGGACGAAAGCGACATCGTCGAGCGTCTTCAGGGCTTCCAGAACCTGCAGGCCGATCTGCTCGGACGAGATCTCGGTCTCGCCGGAACTTTCCAGACGACGGACGATGCCGGAGACTGCGCGCTCGATGCGGTCCCGATCGACCGGGCGCTTCCGCAGCGCGATCTCGAAGGAACGAACCAGCTTGTTGCGGTCGAACAGAACCTTGCGGCCGGTCTTCTTGGTGACCATCAGCTCGCGCAACTGCACGCGCTCGAAGGTCGTGAAGCGACCGCCGCATTCCGGGCAGATGCGCCGCCGGCGGATGGAGGTGTTATCCTCCGCCGGACGCGAATCCTTCACCTGGGTGTCTTCGGTCCCGCAATATGGGCAGCGCATTTAAATCCCTCAGCCGATGTAGTCGTACATCGGGAAGCGATTGGTGAGGGCCAGGACCTTCTCACGGACGGCAGCTTCGACTACGGCATTGCCTTCGTCGGAGTTGGCGACCTTCAGGCCGTCGAGCACCTCGATGATGACATTGCCGATTTCCTTGAATTCGGCTTCCTTGAAACCGCGCGTCGTGCCGGCTGGCGTTCCGAGACGGACACCGGAGGTGACGAAAGGCTTTTCGGGATCGAAAGGGATGCCGTTCTTGTTGCAGGTGATGTAGGCGCGGCCAAGGGCTGCCTCGGCGCGCTTGCCGGTGGCATTCTTCTTGCGCAGGTCCACCAGCAGCAGGTGGTTGTCTGTGCCGCCGGAGACGACGTCGACACCGCCTGCCATCAGCGTTTCAGCGAGCGTCTTGGCGTTCTTCACCACCTGGGCGGCGTATTCCTTGAATTCCGGCTTCAGCGCTTCGCCGAATGCGACGGCCTTGGCGGCAATGACGTGCATCAGCGGCCCGCCCTGCAGGCCCGGGAATACGGCCGAGTTGAACTTCTTTGCCAGACCCTCGTCATTGGTGAGGATCATGCCACCACGCGGGCCGCGAAGAGACTTGTGGGTCGTGGTCGTCGCCACGTGGCAATGAGGGAACGGCGACGGATGCTGGCCACCGGCTACGAGGCCGGCAATGTGGGCCATGTCGACCATCAGGTAGGCACCGACAGAGTCTGCGATCTCGCGGAAACGCTTCCAGTCCCATGTGCGGGAATAGGCCGTGCCGCCGGCAATGATCAGCTTCGGCTTGGTTTCTTCGGCCTTGCGGGCGACCTCTTCCATGTCGAGCAGGTTGTCGCCTTCGCGCACGCCGTAGGAAACGACGTTGAACCACTTGCCTGACATGTTGACCGGCGAACCGTGCGTCAGGTGACCGCCCGAATTGAGGTCTAGGCCCATGAAGGTGTCTCCCGGCTGCAGCAGCGCCAGAAAGACAGCCTGGTTCATCTGGCTGCCGGAGTTCGGCTGGACGTTGGCGAACTCGACGCCGAACAGCTGCTTGGCGCGCGAGATGGCCAGTTCTTCGGCGATGTCGACGAACTGGCAGCCGCCGTAGTAGCGCTTGCCCGGATATCCCTCGGCATACTTGTTGGTCATGATCGAGCCCTGCGCTTCCAGCACGGCGCGCGACACGATGTTTTCGGATGCAATCAGTTCGATCTCGTGTCGCTGACGACCCAGTTCCTTTGTGATCGCGCCGAAGATTTCAGGATCGGCCTCGGACAGCGGGCGATTGAAGAACGGTTCGGTGGAAGGATGGGTCATCGTCAAATCTCCGGATCTGGAATGCATGACGTCTTAGCGTCGCGGCCTTGCGAGCACAAGACGATCCGCGACATTTGCTGGGCAAACCGCGGTGTCCTGCCCGCAGAAACACGAAAGCCGCGCTAGAGAGCGCGGCTTTCGTCGGATATTGCATCGTGGAGCTTACTGAACCGGCTTTTCCATGCCCTGCGTCGTATCCAGGGCCAGCTGGGAATTGCCGTCCAGCTGATAGATGTCGTCGCGGAACTGCACCACGCCATTGCCCGCACCCCAGGCGGAAATATAGGCGAAATAAACCGGAATTTCCTCGGGTAGCTTGATAGGCGTGTTGATACGGCTGGCGATCACACTTTCAATATGCTGGCGCGGCCATCCCGGCGTCTCGGCAAGCAGCCAGACGACGAGATCGCGGACGTTCTGAACGCGCACACAGCCCGAACTGTCGAAGCGCATCAGCTTGTTGAACAGGCCCTGCTCCGGCGTGTCGTGCATATATTCGTTGTTCGGGTTGTAGAAGTTGATCTTGGCAGACGCCATGGCGTTGTTCTTGCCCGGATCCTGACGGAACATCAGGTTCGGCGCCTTGTCGGCATTCCAGTCCACCGATTCCGGCGCGACTTCGGTGCCCTTGGGGTCGAACAGGCGGATGTTGTTCTTCGCCAGGTATGTCGGATCCTTGCGCATGATCGGCATGATGTCTTTTTCGACGATCGAGCGCGGCGAGGTCCAATAGGGATTGAGGATCACCTCGAAGATCTTCGAGTTGATGATGTGGGTCGGGCGCGCCATACGGCCGACGATCGCCATGTGACGGAGCGCCACCTGGCCGTCCTGCACGGCCTCGACATAGGTCGCCGGAATATTGACCATCACGTGGCGGCGACCGAGGTCTGCCGGGAAGGTCTGGAGGCGGATCAGGTTGGTGTTCAGCTGCTGAAGGCGGACGTTTGCCGTCACGTTGAGTGCCTTGACGGTGTATTCGCCGAGACGGCCATCTGGCGGCAGGCCGTGACGGGCCTGGAAACGCTTCACTGCGCCGTCGACATAGGAGTCGAACGCCGGCGACATGCCGGCCTCGCGCGGCAGGTCGCCGGTGATGGCAAGGCGCTGCCGCAGCGTTTCGACGATGGG
Source organism: Rhizobium sp. B21/90 (assembly GCF_019355815.1). Lineage (NCBI taxonomy): Bacteria > Pseudomonadati > Pseudomonadota > Alphaproteobacteria > Hyphomicrobiales > Rhizobiaceae > Rhizobium > Rhizobium sp. B21/90. The sequence goes on from NZ_CP072162.1 coordinate 2,679,055, forward strand.
GTCGGAAACGCCGAGTTGCAGCTTGTTATCGCCGACGTCGATCTGCGGCCATCCGCCGTTTGCGGCAATCGCCTGATACTGGGCAATCGCCTGCTGGATGTTGGAAACCGAGTCCGGACTCAGGATCGGGGTGTTCGATACCATTGCGGCGGCCGTGCGGGAGGCGGACTTGGCGTCGAACTGATCATCCCAAGAGCCGCGCCGCGGCGCATTGATGATATCGTCCATTGCCGACTGAGCGAATACCGGGCCTGCCATAGCGACGGCGCCGACGGTTGCTGCCGACCGCAAAAAGGCGCGGCGTGAGAAGTCTACAATTCCGTTTTTCTTCGACATAACCCTACCATTCCACGCCGGCGACGATGATCGTCTGCGGCCAAAAGCGAAATTCTGGAAACACTCGCACTGCATAACGCGGCACGCAGCGATCTGTTGCGTCCACACCGGTCCGAACCTCATTTTTGACCATCACAATTTTGAGAGGTCAAAGCCTTGGCAAACAAGGCATTCGGGCCGGAGGCGCACGTCTGCCATCCCGTTTCGCTGTCATACCAATATGGCCGATTCGTGTCGTCAGGCACGGAACTTGCTTGCATGGTCCGACGGCGAAAAATGATCATTCAGTGTTGCTGAAACAAGACGGTCCGCATGCTCATAGTGCATCCGGCACAGGCGTCAATCAGCGACGCGCGGCCCTCATGGTTGCATTCGAAACAAGGTCGCCGGCGTGGCAGAAAATCCACAGCAGGCAATGGTTGGCATCGCCTCTTGTCGTCGCCTGGAAATCGTGCTCATCACTCGTATCAAGAGCTGACGCACGAGGGACTTCGGTCACAATCCTGTTCAGAAGCCTGTCTAGACGGACAAACAATCGAAGAAAGGATTCGCCATGGCTGAAGAGAATGCGATCGAGACGGAAGAAGGCATGGTTGATTTCGACGCCGGTCAGGGTGAAGCCGCGACCGTCGAGATGGACGACTACACGCGGAGCCTCGCGCAGGCCAAGGCGAAATCCGTCAAGCTGATCGACGCGATTACCGGCGCGGCCCTGAAGAAGAAGGACGCCGTGCATTTCGACGACCTGCGCCCGTCGCTCGCCGATTTCGTCCGCCAGAAGCATCCGGGCATTCGCTCCGACGACTATCTCAGCCGCAAGGCGATGGACGAATACCGCGGCCAGTACATCGCCGAACTGCTGAAGGACGAGCGCGGCGAATTGTCGACGCTGGAAGACGAAGTCGTCGAGAGCCTGAAGACACACGACACGCTGGCCGAGAATATCGAAGAGGACTACGAGGACCACCGGTCCATCGGCGATCGCATGTCCGACGTCGTCGCCTCCTTCGGCGGCAGCTGGACCTTCATCATCTCCTTCTGCGCGTTTCTCGCCATCTGGATGCTCATCAATGTCGTCATGGGCGCCACCCAGGCCTTTGACGCCTATCCATTCATTCTGCTCAACCTCATTCTCTCGACAATCGCGGCCCTGCAGGCTCCGGTCATCATGATGAGCCAGCGTCGGCAGGAGGCAAAAGACCGCTTGCGGGCGCTCAACGACTACAAGGTCAACCTCAAGGCCGAGCTCGAAATCCGCCACCTGCATGAAAAAGTCGACCACCTGCTCAATCGCCAGTGGGAGCGGCTGACCGAGATCCAGCAAATCCAGATCGAGATGATGCTGGAACAAGCAAAGGCAGCCGGCCGGGTGCTGAAAGTCAGCAAGGCCAGCAAGGCAAAGACCGTGCGCAAGAAGGTCGCGCCGAAGAAGGCAACGCCTGCCCCACTGCCGGACGGTGCGCTGGAATAGAACGGTTGATACTCCAGTAGCCAGCGGACTGCCGGCAAAGTCGGAGGCGTCGCGGTGACATTATTAGCCTCCCTATCGATTTGAATTTACTTTTTGATCGCTTGCCGTCAGAGTTGTCACCGGCAGTCGTCTTTTGGTTCTGGTTCAGAACCCGACAGGCGCGTTGGCGTCACGCTATATCAGCCGGACACTTGGAATCCTGTCACGGGTAAGTGAACCAAGATGGTGAAAGACCTGCCTTTTTCGACACGGTCGCTCGGAACGGAAACGGGCCGGGCGAAGTTTAAGGTTGGGAGCAGATTGCCCTGCCCTCACATTCACGAACAGGAGATTCCATCATGAAATGGCATGCACCAAAATTCATCGAAGTTAGCTGCGGCATGGAAATCAACCGTTACGCTCCGGCCGACGGCAGCGAACCCGTCCTGTTCTAGGACTGAAGCAACCGGAGCACGGGTTTGACAGATATGCGCTTTCTCGTGCTCGGGACCGCAGCCGGCGGCGGACTGCCGCAATGGAATTGCGGCTGCGAAAACTGCAGGCTGGCCCGGGTCAAGGGATCCGGACTGAGCCCGCAGACCCAGTCTTCCGTTGCCGTCAGCGTCGACGGTGAAAACTGGGCTATACTCAATGCCTCGCCGGATATCCGTCAGCAGATAGCGGACAACCGCGCCCTGCACCCCCGCGAACTCCGGCACTCCCCCATCCGCAGCGTTGTCGTCACCAATGGCGATATCGACCACATCGCAGGGCTGCTTGTCCTGCGGGAAAAGCAGGCATTCGGGCTCTTCATGACGGAAGCCCTGGCCGACATCCTGTCTGGCAATCCGGTTTTTTCGGCACTCGATCCCGCTTTCGTCCAGCGGCAAACGATCGCTCTCGACACCCCTTTCCAGCTTCTCCCGGGATTGACGGCGGAGTTGTTCCCCGTGCCGGGCAAGGTGCCGCTATTCCTGGAGGACGACAATCCGGAGGTCGGCCTCGAAGGCGAACAGACCGTCGGCATCGAACTTAAGTCAGGAAACCAGCGCGCCTATTACATCCCCGGCTGCGCTGCGCTCACGGAAAAGCTCATGTCCCGTATCGATGGCGCCGATCTGCTGCTTTTCGACGGCACGCTGTTTACCGACGACGAGATGCTCGTCAGCGGTACAGGCCAGAAGACCGGCCGGCGCATGGGTCATATGCCGATTTATGGCGTCGGCGGCAGCCTGGAGGCGCTCTCGAGCGTCACCATCGGACGAACGATTTACGTCCATATCAACAATACCAATCCGATCTGGCGACAAGGCCCTGCCCGCGACAAAGTCTATGATGCGGGTTTCGAGGTCGGCCATGACGGCATGGAGATCAATCTTGCAACAAACACCTGACCGACACAGTTTCGAAGATCGCCTGCGGGCCATCGGCGCGGAGCGATACCATGACAAACACCCTTTCCACATCATGCTGCACGGCGGCGAATGTAGCCTGACACAGGTGCGCGCCTGGGTGATCAACCGGTTCTACTATCAGAGCCGCATCCCCATGAAGGATGCCGCTTTCATGTCTCGCTCGGACAACCCCGATCTGCGCCGCGCCTGGCGCCGGCGGATCGAGGATCATGATGGCGGCATCGAGGAAGGCGGTGGTATCCGCCGTTGGCTGAAGCTTGCCGAAGCCGTCGGTCTCGATCCGGATTATGTTGCATCGACGAGGGGTGTGCTGGCCGGAACCCGCTTCGCCGTCGACGCCTATCTGCATTTCGTGCGCGAAAAGCCGATGCTGGAAGCCGTCGCCTCGTCGCTGACAGAGATGTTTGCACCGAAAATCCACGCCGACCGCATTGCCGGATTGCTGAAGCACTATGCCTTTGCCGACGATCGGGCACTCGCCTATTTTCGCCAGCGTCTCAACGAAGCACCAGAGGAGGTAGCCTTCGGGCTCGGCTATGTACTCGACCATGCCGATACGCTGGAAAAGCAGGATGCGGCCGCAGCGGCACTGACCTTCAAGACCGATGTGCTCTGGTCTCAACTCGACGCGCTTTATTCCGCCTATGTAACGCCCGGCCGCATACCGCCCGGCGGATGGGATGGCCGCGAGGCGGTCATTGCCTTTTCGCCGGATGACGACCTCCCGAAAGGACCGCGCCTGTGAGCGACCGACAGACAGTCACCATCACCGCCGAAACCGTCATCAAGCTCCCACGCGGCGTGCGTCTGCATGAAGATCCTGTGCGCAAGCAGATGGTACTGCTTGCGCCGGAGCGGGCGCTGGCGCTCGACGAGATCGCTGTCGCCATCGTCCGCGCACTCGATGGCGTGAAGAGCCTCGATCAGATCGCTGACGGCTTTGCCCGCGATTTCGGTGCTCCGAAGGACCAGGTTCTGGCCGACATCATCGCCTTTGCGCAGGAGTTCGCCAATCGCCGGATGCTGGAGATCGTCCAATGACCGTCGTCTTCTCAGCGGACAAATCGATGTCGGAGGCACGCCGCATTGCAGCTCCACCGCCGATGGCGCTGCTGGCCGAGCTTACGCACCGCTGTCCGCTCGCCTGTCCCTATTGCTCCAACCCGCTGGAGCTGGTGCGGGCCAATGCGGAGCTCAACACCGAACAATGGATCGAGATCTTTCGCCAGGCGGCGGCGATGGGCGTGCTGCACTTGCACCTCTCCGGCGGCGAGCCAGCGTCGCGGCGCGATCTGGTCGAGCTGACCCGCGCTGCAGCCGGCTTCGGGCTCTACACCAATCTCATCACATCGGGCGTCGGCCTCACCGAGGCTCGCATCGCCGAACTGGCGGATGCCGGCCTCGACCACCTGCAACTATCGATCCAGGGCATCACGCCTGAAAAAGCCGATCAGGTCGGTGGCTACAGGGGTGGCTATGCGCGCAAGATGGCAGTTGCGGAATGGACGCGCGCAGCCGGTATCCCGCTGACGGTCAACGCCGTCTGCCACAAGCAGAATATGGAAGAGATTGGCGGCATGCTCGATCTCGCCATCGCGCTCGGCGCCCGGCGCATCGAGATTGCCACGGTGCAGTTCCATGGCTGGGCGGAGCGCAACCGGCAGGCCCTGATGCCGACGCTGGAGCAGGTGGAAGCGACCAACGCCTTCGTCGATGCATCGCGCAAGCGGCTCGAAGGCACGCTGGTCATCGACTATGTGCCGGCCGACCATCATGCGCGTTTCCCCAAAGCCTGCATGGGCGGCTGGGCGCGCATCGGCCTCAACGTCACGCCTTCAGGAAAGGTGCTGCCCTGCCATGCGGCAGAGACCATCGCCGGCCTCACCTTCGACAACGCCACGGAGCGGCCGCTTGCCGAAATCTGGTACGCCAGCGCCGCCTTCAACGCCTATCGCGGTGACGACTGGATGCAGGAACCCTGCCGCTCATGCGACCGCAAGCACATCGATTTCGGCGGCTGTCGCTGCCAGGCCATGGCGCTCGCTGGCGACCCAGCAGCGACAGACCCCGTCTGCACCTTCTCTCCATTGCGCGGTGAGCTGACAGCGCAGGCAAAAGCCGATTCGCTGGCGGTCCCGCCACCGTTCGTCTATCGCGGGCGGTGATGGTGGGTGGCGTGATGGTGGTGGAAGAGCCTCCAGAGTTCGTCATCCCCGGGCTTGACCCGAGGATGCTCGGAGGTTGTGGTCCTCGGGTCAAGCCCGAGGATGACGAGCGACGGGGCCAAGGATTACAAGCTACCTGGCCAGGGATGATATAGAGCACTGCCGGGGGCGAAACCATGCCCATCCCCGGCGGTGCTGTCCTCACTCAGGGGATGATGCGGGCTTCCCGGAGGCGGGTGAAGAGGTCCGTGAAGCTGTCGTCGGTAGCCTGGTAGTCGAGGAAACCGAGTTTGCGGCTCTTGCTCATGTCTGTCATCACCTCGATGGGGCGGCCGAGATCGGCGTCCGTGTGCCAGGCGGAGGCGAGCTTGTTGATGTCATGTTCCGCAAGACCGTTCTTGGCGGCGATGTCCGCCCAGATCGGGCCAGCATCGGCGAGCTGCGATTCGAGCGTCGTCATTTCGGATGGCAGCGGCTGTGGCTCGATGTCGAACCATGCGGCGATGCGCTGCCACATCCAGCTCCAGCGGAAGACATCGCCGTTGACGACGTTGAAATCCTTGTTCCGGGCTGCGTCCGTGGTCGAGGCCCACTCCAGATGGCGGGCGAGCAGGCGGGCGTCGGTCATGTCTGACAAGCCGTTCCACTGCATCGGCGAGCCCGGGAAGATGAAGGGACGGCCGGTCGCCTTGCAGATCGAGGCGTAGACGGCAAGCGTCACGCCCATGTTCATGGCGTTGCCGAGTGCGTAGCCGATGATGGTGTGCGGGCGGTGGACGCTCCAGCTAAAGCCATCGGTCTTGGCGGCGGCGAAAACCTCGTCTTCCTGTGCATAGTAGAAATTGTCGACTTCGAGACGACCCTGCTCCTCGCGGAACGGTGTGGCCGGCAACACGCCTTTGCCGTAGGCCTCGAAAGGTCCGAGATAATGCTTCAGGCCGGTGACCAGCGCCACATGCTCCACCGACTTGTGTGGCCGGAGCGCATCGAGCAGGTTCTTCACCATCGCGCCGTTGACGCGGATGTTTTCGAGTTCAGTCGCCTGGCGCGACCAGGTGCTGAAGAAGACATGGCTCGGCTTCAGGTCGCGCACGGCGGAGGCAAGACTTTCGGGATCGAGCAGGTTGGCTGCAACCGGGCGCAGGCCGGCAATGTCGCTTGCCGGATTGCGGGCGAGGCCTGCGACCTCGAAACCCTTGTCGATGAGATGGCGGGCGAGGTTATTGCCAACAATGCCGGTGGCGCCAATGATGAGGGCTGATTTCGTCATGTTTCCAAACTCCTTTTGCTGAAGAGGAAATAGGCAATTTACGCAGGCTCTGCTAGAAGGCACCGTTAAGTGCCATAGCCACCGGGAGGTGCCCATGAAAGACGATATACCGACCCACGAGGAAGACTGCGCGCCCCGCCGGGTGCTGGAGCTCTTCAGCGTCAAGTGGACGAGCATGGTGCTGCACGCACTGCATACGCTGCACGGCGGAACCTGCCGCACAGGCGTTCTGCAGCGCAGCCTGCCCGGCATCAGCAAGAAGATGCTGACGCAGACGCTGCGAGAGATGGAACATGACGGGCTGGTGACGCGGCAGGTGTTCGACGTTGTCCCGCCCCGCGTCGAATACAGCCTGACGCCTCTCGGCATCGAGTTCGTCGAGCCGATCGAGATGCTGTATAACTGGGGAAAAGCCCATTCCGGCGCCCTCGACCAATTGGCATCCAGACCGAAATCGCGCCGGCGTGGCTAGCTGCAGATTGGGGCAAACAGTGTCAGAGCCGGCCGAAAAAAGCACAAAAAATCGGCCGTACAGCCAGATAATGCAAGAATTCTGCCACCCGTGCAGAACGAAGGTATCGCTTGGCCTCGCTTACTGGTAGCACCACCGGAACCGCATCGGAGCTATCATGACCCTGGACGAAAAATACCTGATCATCGTAAACGCCTTTCAGAACAGCCGTTTCGGCGCCTCGCCGACCTCCACCCGCGGCGCTGTCCTCAATCACTCCAAGAAGCACGGCCTCGAAGGCGAAGATTACGCAGAAGCCCTGACGTCTGCCATCGCCGCCGGCCTCGTCGCACCGATGGCGGATTCGGCTTTGACCATCCGCAATGCCGGTCGCGCCCTGATGACCAAGACTGCCCGATAACATTTTGCGAAAAGATGGTCGCGCCGGGTCAACACCTGCGGGCGCGACCGCACATCCCTGCACCGCCGCGCCCTTCAGGCACCAACTGGAGGTCTCTGCCGGGTCATCTGGGATAACGGCCCGTCAAAATTTGCAGATGGCACGTGATCAGTCCGACGTCGAGATAGCATTGTTTTCGTTACGTTTCTGTGACGATCTGGCGGCGAAAGGTAAAACGCTGCATTTGGAATTCGCGAACAATCGAGAGGCGATATAAATCTGTCGCAGTGGCAGCGGTAAATATCGCCAATGCTACCAGGAGACCTGTGGCCGACTGGAGTCGTATGCGAACGACGGAGAATTGTCGGATGTTTTTTATCTTTGGCGGATTGCCCGGCAGCGGGAAAAGCACCATCGCCCAAGCCTTGGCAAGCCGGACCAAGGCGGTTTACCTGCGCATAGACTCCATTGAGCAGGCAATTCGTTCTGCCGAGATTTTACCGCAAGGCAAGGATGTGGGTCCGGCCGGCTATTTGACGAGCTACCGCCTCGCTGCAGACAATCTCGCCCTCGGCCAATTCGTGATTGCCGACTCTGTCAATCCTTTCGAAATAACCCGTGCAGCATTCAGGGACATCGCAGCAGAGGTAAAAGTGAGCTTCATCGAGGTCGAGGTCGTATGTTCCGACCCGGAGATGCATCGGCATCGTGTGGAAAGCCGACCGTCAACTGTCGAAGGATTGAAGCTGCCGACCTGGGAAGATGTTGCGCAACATCAGTACGAGCCATGGGATAGTCCGCACCTCAGCCTCGACACCGCCCGCCTCTCCGTCGAAGAAAGCATTTCGGCAATCTTCGCAGCCATGCCCGCGGAGGCACGGAAAACCTTGTCGCTCTGACAGCGAAGTCCATCGGCCTCAGTCTATCGGGATCGCGTCTTTCCCACAAACGCCAGCAGGCGCAATCGTGCGTCACCGCATGATTGCGCCTTCATGACCAACTGGAGGTCTCGGTCGGGCCATCTGGGATAACGGCCCGGCAGATTTTACAGGCGGTACATGATCGAGTCGTTCCAGAAGCGGTCGAGGCGCTGCAGGAGCTTGTTCATCTGAGTGAATTCGTCGGTGCCGATGCCGCCGACCTTGTCGATGGAGCCGATGTGGCGCTCGTAGAGTTTGGCGACAGTCTCGGCAATGTCCTGACCGCTGTCGGTCAGGCTGATGCGGACAGAGCGGCGGTCGATACGCGAGCGCTGGTGATTGATGAAGCCGAGATCGACGAGCTTCTTAACGTTATAGGAAACGTTCGAGCCCAGATAATAGCCGCGTGAGCGAAGTTCGCCGGCGGTCAGTTCCGAGTTGCCGATGTTGAAAAGCAGAAGTGCCTGGATGGCGTTGACGTCGCTGCGACCCTGGCGGTCGAACTCGTCCTTGATGACATCGAGGAGACGGCGGTGGAGACGCTCGACCAGGTGCAGCGATTCCATGTAGAGATCGCGGATGGCTTCGACCTTGACGTCCTGGACGGGAGACACGGCCTGCGGCTTGATTTTCGTGTTCATGATGACTGCCTCACTGTTTTGTTTGGCGGTGTTGGTTTTCTTCCCGCCTTGAGACAGACACTATCGAATACACATAAAATTCTACTTAAACTGCAGGCTTAACAGCACCTTACCAAAGGCCCGATGTGTCTCAGGGTAAATCAACGGTTACACTTTTGCGGCGCTGCCGCTTCTCCACGTAGAGCATGACGCGAAAAATGCAGTAGAGAATGACCACTGCGGCATGCAGGATCATCACCAGCGGATTGCTGCCGAACACCTGCGGCCATACCCCGTACATCAGCGCTTGGCCGCCCGCAGCGCAGAGCCAGATTACCGGTCCCCAGGACACCGTCAGCCACAGGCCGAGGGCTGCAACGGGAAAAACGACGGCAAGGCCTGCTCCGGCGACCTTCCAGGGCAGACTCAGCAAATCGAAGCGGCCCTGGCCAGCCAGAGAATAGCCCACCAGCATCGACCAGTATTGCAGCCCGAACCATAGGCAGGACACGGCGATCAGGCGCAGGAAGACGATGAACAGGATGTCCAGGACGCTGCGTTTCGGAATGGCGGAAGAATCATGTTTCATGGGCAAATCATAGGCAGGCAATCGGCACCTCGCCAGCGGCTTGATGGCTGCGGCCTTTCGTCTGGTTTTATTTTGCATCGCCACCATGCTAATGAGCGGCCTATACAAGGACAGAGATAAAGGACGACCGACATGTCGGACAAGACCCACCTGGTGGACGAGATCACCGGCCATCGGCGCATGCGCCGCAATCGCAAGGCCGACTGGACCCGTCGCATGGTGCAGGAAAACCGGGTGACAGTCGACGATCTCATCTGGCCGATCTTTCTCATTCCAGGTACCGGTATCGTCGATCCGATCACGGCCATGCCCGGGGTCAACCGCATGACGATAGACAAGGCGGTCGAGGCCGCCAGGATGGCCGCCGATCTCGGCATTCCGGCGATTGCCACCTTTCCAGACGTCGAGATGGCACTGCGCGACCAGACGGGCTCACAGAGCCTTGAGGCGAACAACCTGATCAATCTCGCAACCAGGGCCATCAAGAGGGAAGTTCCCAACATCGGTATCATCACCGACGTGGCGCTCGACCCTTTCACCAGCCATGGCCATGACGGCATCCTGCGCGATGGCGAGATCATCAATGACGAGACGGTTGACCAAATCGTCCGGGCGGCCATCGTCCAGGCCGATGCCGGCGCCGACATTATCGCCCCGTCAGACATGATGGACGGCCGCATCGGGGCGATCCGTCGCGCGCTGGACGCGCACGGCCACCAGATGGTCGGCATCATGTCCTATGCGACGAAGTTTTCCTCCGCGTTCTATGGCCCCTACCGCGAGGCGATCAACACGGGCAGCCTGCTGAAGGGCGACAAGAAGAGTTATTACATCGACTCGGCCAACGGCACAGAAGCGCTGCGCGAGGCGGCGATGGACGTCGAGGAAGGCGCCGACATGCTGATGGTCAAGCCCGGCCTGCCCTATCTCGATATCTGCTGGCGGCTGAAGGAGGCGTTCGGCCTGCCGACCTATGCCTACCAGGTGTCTGGCGAATACTCGCAGATCAAGGCGGCGGCGATGAACGGCTGGATCGACGGCGACCGGGCCATGATGGAAACCCTGCTCTCCTTCAAGCGCGCCGGATGCGACGGCATCCTGACCTATTTCGCCATCGACGTCGCCAAGGCGCTTGCCAAGAGGTGAGCGCGGTCTGACTGTCGGGAGGGGCCGCTGATTGCTGTGGCGTCGCGATGACGCTAGAGGGGCATGCCCCTCATCCTCGCCCTTATTGCGGGGGCGGTTTTCTTGGCGCTCTTGCGATTTCCCGGCGGCCATACCATATCTCTGACGACGTAACCGCGGAGCACGATGATGTCGTTGAACCCTAGCCCAATTCCCGCCGTACAGGACGACTGGCGCACCTACAGTGGCGTTCTCAGCCGCCGCGTGTTCGCGTTCATCCTCGATTATTTCATCGTTGCCCTGCTGTGCATTCCGGCCGGCATCCTTCTGTTCATCGTCTCGGTAGCCACGCTTGGGCTCGGGTTCTTCCTGTATCCGGCGTTGTTCGTCATCGTTGCAGGCTTGTACTTCGGCATGACTGTCGGCGGGCCAGCGCAGGCGTCGCTCGGGATGCGCTCGGTCGGCATCGGCATGCGCCGCATCGACGGGCAGCGCATCGATTTCATGACGGCGATCGTCCATCTCGTGCTGTTCTGGATCCTCAACTCGGTACTGACGCCGCTGGTGCTGCTCGTCGGCTTGTTCACCGATCGCAGCAGGCTCCTGCACGACCTGCTGATCGGCACGGTGACCGTACGCTCGATTTGAGACAGATCGGGCCTATATCATTGCAGAATTGAAGTTTGTTTCGCAGAAGCGACAAAACGTCAGCCGGGAGCAATTCCCGGTGTTGACGTTTCGCATTCTTTCGCCATGCTTGAACGGGCACACTTTTGACGACTGACGAGAGGTCGATTTTCGGCTGATGAACACGCAGACAACGCCATCTCCGCAGTTCTATCTGACCGCTCCGGCTGCCTGCCCTTACCTGCCGCACGAAATGGAGCGGAAGGTGTTCACGCATCTGGTCGGCGCGCGCGCCACGGAGATGAACGACATCCTCACCCAGGGCGGCTTCAGGCGCTCGCAGAACATTGCCTATCGCCCGGCTTGCGAGGCGTGCCGTGCGTGCGTCTCCGTGCGTATCCTCGCCCAGGAGTTCCAAGCGACACGATCCATGAACCGCGTCGTGGCGACAAACGAGGACATCATCGCGACGGAATTTCCGGCCCAGCCCTCGAGCGAGCAATATTCGCTGTTTCGCCGCTATCTCGATGACCGACACCAGCAGGGTGGCATGTCCGACATGACGGTTCTCGACTACGCCATCATGGTCGAGGATACCCATGTCAATACACGCATAATCGAGTATCGCCGCCGCGAGGAAGGTTCTGGCCTGCAGGAGCGTCCGACCGGCGAACTCATGGCCGCAGCTCTCACCGACGTGATGAGCGACGGCCTTTCGATGGTCTACTCCTATTACAATCCAGCGCTCGACAAGCGCTCGCTCGGCACCTTCATGATCCTCGACCATATCCGCCGCGCCAAGCTGCTCGGCCTGCCGCATGTCTACCTCGGATACTGGGTCAACGGCTCTCGCAAGATGGACTACAAGACGCGCTACCAGCCGCAGGAGCATCTGACGCCGCGCGGATGGGAACGGTTCGACCCGGCCTCCCTCGACCCCAGCGCTGTCTGAATGGGATTTTCAGCCTTATCCGACCATGGCAAGGGCCTCCTGCTGACGACCATCGGCGGCCTCGCGCTATCGATGGACATCCCGCTCATTCGTCTTTCCAGCGGTGAAGCCTGGTCGATCCTCGGCCTGCGCAATATCGTTACCCTTTCTGTCGGCATTATCCTGCTGCTGGTCCTCAGGGCGGGCGGACGGCCATGGCGCCTGCTGCTGCCGGGCGCAACCGGCCTCTGGGTTGGCCTGTTCTATGGTATCGGCACTGTCACCTTCATCCTCGCGGTCTATTACACCAGCGCCGCGAATGTCGTATTCATCCTCGCCTTCAATCCGATGCTCGCGGCCCTTCTTGCATGGTTCGTGATTGGCGAGCGACCGTCGAACGTCACCATAGCCACGATGCTGGCCATGCTGGTGGGCGTAGGGCTGATCGTTGGCGATGGCATCGGCGGCGGACATTGGCTCGGCGACCTGTTATCGGCCATTTCGGCGCTGACCACCGCCTGCGCCATCACCATTGGCCGGGGCTCGAAGCGAGGAATGGGCTTCATGCCGCTGCTGGCGACGGTCATCCCGGCGGCCATCGGGCTATCCTATGCCCTGCCCGCAGGGCTGGTTGTCGATCACCCGTTCTGGATCCTTCTCGACGGCGGCCTGATGATGCCGCTCGCCTTCTGGTGCCTTGCCACAGGCCCCCGCTACCTGTCCGGTCCTGAGGTGGCGATGTTCTACCTCCTCGAAACCATCCTTGCACCTGTATGGATCTGGATGATCTTTGAGGAGACACCGCGCCCGATGACATTGATCGGCGGCTCCATCATGATGGTCGCGCTGGCGAGCCACTCGCTCTGGCAGGCCCGAACGAAGGGTCGTCAAGCAGCGCTGGCTGGATGAAGACGCGGCGTTGCGGCCGACTTTAGTTCGTGTTATAACGTAGTTACAACATCGGAGCCAGAGCTATGAACGTCATCATTCGCAAGATCGGCAATTCTGAAGGTGTGATTCTGCCGAAGGAGGCGCTGCAGAGCCTCGGCCTGAAGAGCGGCGACAGCCTCGAATTACGGGAAGTCGAAAACGGCTTCCAGTTGGTCCACCAGAAGCCCGATCTAGCTGAGCAACTGCGTGCGGCCCGCATCGGCATGCAGAAATATCGTATTGCTCTTCGTGAGCTGGCAAAGTGAGCGAGCTCAAATGGTTGAGCCGCAAAGCCATTGAAATCATGCATCATGAGCAACTTGCCGAGCATGGCGGGCTTGCTGGTTTAAAAGACGAGAATGCGCTGGAGGCAGCGCTTGCCCGTCCGCTTCACAAGGCGGCTTATGGCGAAGACGATATTTTCGCTCTGGCGGCCGCCTACCTTTATGGCCTGACAAGAAACCACCCGTTCTCTGACGGCAACAAGCGGACGGGCTTTCTCGCAGCCTTCACATTTCTTTACATCAACGGTCACTTGATCGAAGCTGAAGAGGTGATGGTAATCGAATTCGTCCTCGGCGTCGCCGCCGGCGAGATCGACGAGGACGGCGCGACGCGCTTTTTGCGTGATATGAGCGTGCCCCTGCCAAAGTGACCCCGGCAGGTGGCCTCGCTAGCCCGAGAATTTACCGCTACGGGGGAAGCCCTTCGGTACGGCTCTGCCTGCAGCGCCGCGGTCGCCGAGCCATTCGATCAGGTCGTCCTTCGATCTCATGAAGCTGCGGCCGGCACTGTCTGCCCAGGTCAGCCCATCGGCAAGGCTGAAGCAACGGACATCGGAAATGCCGCCATCCTTGTAGCGCTGCAGGCGTACGCCCTTGCCGCGCGACATTTCGGGGATCTGCGCCAGCGGGAAGACCACCATCTTGCGGTTTTCGCCGACGACTGCAAGATGATCGCCCTTGACCGGCACCAGCAGCTTGGCCTCTGCCGGCATCGATACATTCATGATCTGCTTGCCCTTGCGGGTGTTGGCAGCCATCTCCGCTTCCGGAACGATAAAGCCGTTGCCCTCGGTCGAGACGATCAACAGCTTGCGATGTGGATCATGAATGAAGGCGGTCAGTACGTCCTGGTCGTTTTCCATCTCGACGATGAGACGCAGCGGTTCGCCGTGGCCGCGACCGCCGGGCAGCTTGTCGGCGCCGAGCGTGTAGGCCTTGCCGCCGGTCGTGACGATCAGCAGCTTGTCGGTGGTCTGGGCCGGGAACGCCAGGCGCAGCGCATCGCCTTCCTTGAAGGTCAGCGTTGACGTGTCGGAGATATGACCCTTCAGCGCCCGGATCCAGCCCTTTTCCGAGATAACGACAGTGACGGGCTCTTTCTCGATCATCGCCTGCTGGATGACTTCAAGATCTGTTTCAGGTGCATCGGCGAAAACCGTACGACGAGCGCCGAGCTTTGTGGCCTTGGCGTATTTCTTGCGGACCTCGCCGATCTCCCAGGCAATAGTCGCCCAGAGCTTTTCGTCGGAGGCAAGCAGCGCCTCGATCTCAGCCTTCTCCTTAGACAGGGCGTCGAATTCCGTGCGGATCTCGAACTCCTCGAGCTTACGCAAGTTGCGCAGCCGCATGTTGAGGATGGCTTCGGCCTGGATGTCGGTAACGCCGAAGCGCGCGATCAAGGCTGGCTTCGGTTCGTCCTCCTCGCGGATGATCCGGATCACCTCGTCGAGGTTGAGATAGGCAATCAGCAGGCCGCCGAGGATTTCGAGCCGGCGATCGATCGCTGCGAGCCGGAACTTCGAGCGACGGATCAGCACGTCCTTGCGGTGGGCGAGCCATTCCAGCAGGACTTCGTTCAGCGCCATGACGCGCGGAATGCGCCCCATGGAGAGGACGTTCATGTTGAGCGGAATACGATTTTCGAGCTCGGAAAGCTTGAAGATCGATTCCATCAGGATCGTCGGGTCGACCGTGCGGCTCTTCGGCACCAGGATGAGCCGGACATCCTCGGCGGATTCGTCGCGCACGTCTTCCAGCAGCGGCAGGCGGCGGGCGTTGAGCAGCTCGGCCAGCTTTTCGATCAGACGCGACTTCTGCACCTGGAACGGAATTTCGGTGACGACGATCTGGTAGCCGCCACGACCGAGATCCTCGACCGCCCATTTGGCGCGAACGCGAAAACCGCCGCGCCCCGTCTTGTAGGCCTCGACGATGCTTTCGCGGCTGTCGATGATGATACCGCCGGTCGGAAGGTCGGGACCCTCTATGCCACCCTTCTCGCGATTGTTCGGATCGGCCATCAGGTCTTCGACCGTGGCATCCGGATGCTTGATCAGGTGCAATGCTGCGTCGCAGAGCTCATGGGCGTTGTGCGGCGGGATGGATGTCGCCATGCCGACGGCAATGCCCGACGTGCCGTTGGCGAGCAGGTTCGGGAAGGCGCCGGGCATGACGACCGGCTCGCTGTCTTCCTCGTTGTAGGTCGGACGGAAGTCGACTGCGTCCTGGTCGATGCCTTCGAGCAGCAGCGTCGCAACATCGGTCATGCGGGCTTCGGTGTATCGATAGGCGGCGGCACTATCGCCGTCGATGTTGCCGAAGTTGCCCTGGCCATCGACGATGGGATAGCGCTGCGAGAAATCCTGGGCCAGACGGACGAGAGCGTCGTAGACAGACTGGTCGCCGTGCGGGTGGAACTTACCGATGACGTCACCGACGATGCGGGCGCTTTTCTTGAACGACGAGTTGGCGCGGATGCCCATTTCGCTCATCGCGTGGATGATGCGGCGATGGACGGGCTTCAGGCCATCGCGCACGTCAGGCAGCGCCCGGTGCATGATCGTCGACAGCGCATAGGCAAGGTAACGCTCCTCGAGCGCCGCCTTCAGATCAATCGGCAGAATACTGTCATCGCCCCCGCCAGAAGGCGGCAAAATCTCTTGTCCCATAGGCTTTGCCTAGCGGAGAAGCTGATGTCCGGCAAGGAATACAGGGGTATCAGCCTGTGGATTAAGCCGCACAGCGCCCTAGATTGACCGCAATGCAACAGTGAAGAGACTTGGAGCGCATTTCCCTATTGCAATTCACCAGAATTTTAGACACGGGCGATACAAACCCGGCTTCATACGTCTACACTGCATATCTATTTGTCACTTGGCCAATGAGGAAAAGCCCGACATGACTTTTTACCGGACAACCCGGCTGATGCTGTCCAGCGCCGCCATTCTTTCGCTCGCAAGCTCGGCCTTCGCTCTCGATGGCAACGATCTGCTGAAGAAGATGAACGCTGCCTACGCTATCCAGGGCGTCAGTCTTGCAGCTGACAGCGTCGATGTCGACGACACGACGGTGACGCTCAAGGGCGCTTCGTTCAAGCCGCTGTCCGGCGGCCAGGGCGTTCCCCTCGGCAAGGTGACGATGAGCGATGTCACGGAAGAAAGTGACGGCGGCTACGCTATCGACAAAGTGACGTTTCCGGATATTTCGGTGACCAACGAGGGCGTGACCTACACCGCAAGCGACATGTTCCTGGGTGGAGTAACAGTGCCGGGCGACGCCAATGCCGAAGGCATCGACGGAATGCTGCTCTATTCCAAAGCCCATACGGGTCCGCTGGCGGTCACCAAGGAAGGCAAGGAAGTCTTGTCGGTTAAGGACATGGATTTCGCGCTGACGCCGACCCATGACGATTCCGGTTTCGAATTTACGGGCAACGTCAACGCCATCAAGGCGGACCTGTCAGACGTCAAGGACCCGGCATCGCAGGACACCATCAACAAACTTGCCCTGCAGCACGTTTCCGGCGCCCTGACGATGAAGGGCAGCTGGGATATCAAGCCCGGCACCGTCACAGTGGAAGATCTCGGCCTCGACCTCGACAATATCGGCCGCCTCGACCTGTCGCTGGCGATCTCCGGCTACACGATGGAATTCATGAAATCGCTGCAGGAGGCCGCAAAGGCTGCGCAGGCAAACCCTGACAAGCAGGCAGCCCAGCAGGCCACCGGCCTTGCCATGATGGGGCTGATGCAGCAGCTGACGCTTGACAGCGCCGAGATCCACTTCAAGGACGCCTCCATCACCAAGCGCCTGCTGGATTATGCCGGTTCGACGCAAAACGTCTCTGGCGCCCAGATGGCCAACACGCTGAAGGGCCTGGCGCCAATCATGCTAGCGCAGTTGAACATCCCGGAACTGCAGAACTCGGTATCCGCCGCGATCAACAGCTACCTCGACAATCCGCAGAGCTTTACGCTGAATGCCTCCCCGGAGAAGCCGGTCCCCTTCCCGATGATCGTCGGCGCCGCCATGGGGGCCCCGAACACCATCCCGAAGGTCATCGGGCTGAAGGTATCAGCGAACGATTGATCGTCAGTGTCGATTGCCTGAATGCAACCCGGCGATTGTATCGCCGGGTTTTTTGTTGCAAAAAACCCGGCAGCTTTCGCCACCGGGTTCCAATTTGCAACGCTCTGAAGACCGAGATCAGTCCTTCTTCATCGGCGGGATAACGCGCAGGGACAGCTCCATGAGCTGCTTCGGTGCTGCCGACGAAGGCGCGTTCATCAGCAGGTCCTGGGCCTGCTGGTTCATCGGGAACAGCGTGATTTCGCGGAGGTTCTTCGCACCCAGCAGCAGCATCACGACGCGATCGATACCGAAGGCGCAACCGCCGTGCGGAGGGGCGCCGTACTGGAATGCACGGTACATGCCACCGAAACGTTCCTCGACATCGGTCTGGCTGAGGCCGACCAGTTCGAAGGCCTTGACCATGGCTTCCGGCGACTGGTTACGGATCGAGCCCGAGGCGATCTCGAAACCGTTGCAGACGGCGTCGTACTGGTAGGCCTTCAGCGACAGCGGATCCTGCGTCTGCAGCGCCTCGAGGCCACCCTGCGGCATCGAGAACGGGTTGTGCGCGAAGTCGATCTTCTTTTCTTCCTCGCTCCATTCGTAGAACGGGAAGTCGATGATCCAGCACAGCTCGAAGCGGTCGCGGTCGACGAGGTTCAGGTCTTCGCCAGCCTTGGTACGCGCCTCGCCTGCAAACTTGTAGAACTTGGCCGGTTCGCCGGCGACGAAGAAGCTGGCGTCGCCGGCTTCCAGGCCCAGCTGGATGCGCAACGCTTCGGTGCGCTCCTCGCCGATGTTCTTGGCAAGCGGGCCGGATCCAACGATCTTGCCGTCTTCTTCCTTCCAGAAGATGTAGCCGAGGCCCGGTTGGCCGAGCGACTGGGCCCAGACGTTCATGCGGTCGCAGAATGCGCGCGAGCCACCGGTCTTGGCCGGGATCGCCCAGACTTCAACCTTGGGGTTCGACGCGATCATGCCAGCGAAAACCTTGAAACCGGAGCCGGCGAAATGCTCGGTGACGGCCTGCATCTCGATCGGGTTGCGCAGGTCGGGCTTGTCGGAACCATACTTGCGGATAGACACATCGTAGGGAATGCGCGGCCAGTCCTTGGTGACGGGCTTGCCTTCAGCAAACTGCTCGAAGACGGATGTCATGATCGGCGCCATCGTGTCCCAGACATCTTCCTGGGTGACGAAGCTCATTTCCATGTCGAGCTGGTAGAATTCGCCCGGCAGGCGGTCGGCGCGCGGGTCTTCGTCGCGGAAGCAGGGCGCGATCTGGAAGTAGCGGTCGAAGCCGGCCACCATCAACAGCTGCTTGTACTGCTGCGGCGCCTGCGGCAGCGCGAAGAACGTGCCGGGATGGATGCGTGACGGAACCAGAAAGTCGCGCGCGCCCTCCGGCGACGAGGCCGTCAGGATTGGCGTCGTGTATTCGCCGAAGCCGGCCGACGTCATGCGGTTGCGGATGTCGGAGATGATCTGGCTGCGCTTGACGATGTTCTTGTGCAGCGTCTCGCGGCGAAGGTCGAGGAAGCGGTACTTCAGACGCACGTCTTCCGGATAATCGGGCTCGCCGAACACTGGCAGCGGCAGTTCCTTGGCGACGGACAGGATCTCGATCTCCTGTGCGTAGAGCTCGATCTCGCCTGTCGGCATCGTCTTGTTGACGGTGTCCTCGGTGCGTGCCTTGACGAGGCCATCGACGCGGATGACCCATTCGCCGCGGACCAGTTCAGCCTGTTTGAAGGCAGGTGAATCCGGATCGACAACGATCTGAGTCATTCCATAGTGGTCGCGAAGGTCGATGAACAGCAGGCCGCCGTGGTCGCGGACGCGGTGGACCCAGCCGGAGATGCGCACGGTCGACCCGACGTCGGACTTGCTGAGAGCGGCGCATGTATGGCTGCGATAGCGATGCATTTTATCATTCCTGGGCTTGGCGGACGGTGGCAGAAGCGGTCGAAATGCCGCGATCTCCCCGTCGAGAAAATCGGGCGGAAAAGCGCATGGCCTGCCTCATTTGTCAAGACTTGCCACGCCTCGTCGCGTTTGAGGTTGTCTTTATAGCCAAACCCCGCCTAGAAAGACAGCCATGTTGCCGGGCCGCTCGCGGTCATGGTTCGATTCGTTTGCAGGCCCTCCCCGATGAGCCAGATCCGACCCCTTATTCCCTTGCTCGTCACGGCCGGTATCCTGATCGGTGGCAACGGCCTGCAGGCGACGTTCATTTCGCTGCGCGCCCTGCACGAGGGGTTTTCGGCCTCGACCATCGGGCTCGTCGGCACCGGCTACAATATCGGCTTTGCCATCGGCTGCGTCTATGTCACCCGCATCATCCGCTCTATCGGCCATATCCGCGCCTTCTCTGCGCTGGCCGCAATCGCATCGGCCGCCTCGATCGCCATGGTGCTGCTGATCGTGCCATGGTTCTGGTTCAGCATGCGGCTCGTGCAGGGCCTGTGTTTTGCAGGGCTTTTTGCCGTTGTGGAAAGCTGGCTGAACGCCCGCGTGACCAACTCCAACCGGGCTCGGACGCTGTCGGTCTACCGTTTCGTCGACCTGGGCTCGGTGACGCTGGCGCAATACCTGATCCCGTCCGTCGGCATCGACGGGTTCCAGCTGTTTGCCATCATATCGATGGCGCTCAGCCTGTCGCTCGTACCGATCTCCTTTGCCGACCGCTCGAGCCCGGGCGCACCTGAGGCCATCCGCTTCGATATCAAGACGCTATGGCGGATATCGCCGCTCGCCACTGTCGGCTGTGTCGTCGTCGGGCTGACGAACTCGGTGTTCCGCTCGCTGGGTCCGGTCTATGCGCAGGGCATCGGCCTGTCGGTGACGGGGATCGCAACCTTCATGAGCGTCGGGATCTTTGCCGGCATCGTGCTGCAATATCCGCTCGGAGCCTATTCCGACAGGCTCGACCGGCGGCTCATCATCCTCGTCTCGTCCGTTGGCGCGCTGATCGGCTGCCTGTTCCTGGCGCTTGTCGCGGGCAGCAGCGAATGGCGCAATTTCGTCGGCATCTTCATGTTCGGCGCCTTCTGCATGCCGCTTTACTCGCTCTGCTCGGCCCACGCCAACGATCACGCCGCCAAGGGCCAACATGCCCTGGTCTCGGCAGGCACGCTGTTTTTCTGGTCGGTAGGCGCCATCGTCGGGCCGATGTTTGCAGCCTTCATGCTCGACAGGTTCGGCCCGCGCGTGCTGTTTATTTACATGGCCGCCGTGCTATTTTTCTTCATGCTCTACACACTGCAGCGGATGACGGTGCGCGAGGGCGTGCCGACGGAGCGGCGCGGCATGCGGTTTCGCAATCTGCTGCGGACCTCGACCTATTTCAACAAGCTCGCCACGCCGCCTTCCGAGCGCGATAAACAATAGGTGACTGCGGCAGTTTGGCCAAACAGGTGCTATTGCTGAATAGTGCGCTCAACTTTAAACAGGACCGGTTAGACCCCGTCCGGAGCATAGCATGGCCGTTTTCACCCGCCGCAATCTCATCAAGGCTTCAGCCGTAGCCGGCGTTTACGGTGTCGGCATGGGTCTGGCGGGTCGCTTCGGACGTGCCCAGGCAGCGCCGGAACCGGTTATCTTGAAATCAAACAAGATCCAGGCCAACATCACCGGCACCGAGATGACCAGGGACGTGCTGACTTATGGCGCCGATGGCATGCCGCCGGTGTTGCGCATGCGCCAGGGCGAACCCTTTGCCGCAAGACTGATCAACGGCATCGACGAGCCGACGACCATCCACTGGCACGGCATGCGTATCCCCAATGCGATGGACGGGGTGCCATTCCTGACACAGCCCTATGTCTATACCGGCGAAAAATTCGAATATGCCTTCACGCCGCCGGATGCGGGCACCTTCTGGTATCATCCCCATTGCAACACTCTGATCCAGATGGGCCACGGCATGACCGGGGTGATCGTCGTCGATAATCCGAAGGATCCGCAATTCGATGCCGAGATCGTCGTCAACCTGCGCGACTGGCGGCTTGGTGGCGACGGACAGTTCATCGCCCAGTTCAAGCCGCGCGACTCGGCACGGTCCGGAACCTACGGCACGGTACGTTCGGCCAACTGGCAGATCGAACCGCAATACGACGCGCCCGCCGGCGGCCTCGTCAGGCTGCGGCTGGCGATTACCGACGTGACGCGGATATTTTCCTTCAAGATCGCTGGCGCAGAGGCTGCAGTCATCGCCATCGACGGCAACCCGGTGCCAAAGCGCTTTCCTCTCGACGTGCTGCAACTCGGGCCGGGCCAGCGGCTGGAACTGGCCATCCGCATGCCGGACAGCGAAGGGGCGCTTGTCACGCTTGAGGATATCCATGGTACCAGCCCGAAGACGCTGGCGACGCTGAAGGCGGTCGGTAGCTCGCTCAAGCGCGACATGGGCGATCTGGCGCCGCTGGCCGCAAACCCGGTGGCC
Source organism: Rhizobium sp. B21/90 (assembly GCF_019355815.1). Taxonomy (NCBI): domain Bacteria; kingdom Pseudomonadati; phylum Pseudomonadota; class Alphaproteobacteria; order Hyphomicrobiales; family Rhizobiaceae; genus Rhizobium; species Rhizobium sp. B21/90. The sequence goes on from NZ_CP072162.1 coordinate 2,701,083, forward strand.
AAGGCCGATGTCGGGGCCGCGGAGCATATCCCGATCATCCTCAGCGCGACGGCGGAGGATACGTCGACCGACAGCATCTGCGGCTCGCTCGGCTACAGTTTCTGGGCCATCAACAAGGTGCCATGGCCGGGCGACACGCCGGACCCGACGGCGCCGCTGGCGGAACTGAAGCTTGGCAAGAGCTATGTGTTCGACATGGAAAACCTGACGCCGCACTCCCATCCCATACACCTTCACGGGATGAGCTTCACGGTGCTTTCCTCGACAACCGGCGCTGTCCAGCCATTCGTCTCCGACACCTATCTCATTCAGCCGAACGAAAAGGTCCAGCTTGGCTTCGTCGCAGACAATCCCGGCGACTGGCTGCTGCATTGTCACATCATCGAGCATCAAAAGACTGGCATGACCAGCTATCTGCGGGTCGTTTAGCCTTCGGGCTCGTCAGCTTATTGACATATCGAAGCGAAAGGGAAAGGAAGGTTCAAGAACTAATTTCGTATGAATGTGTCCAAATGATCGTAACTTCCGCCGAATTAGAGGCGGCCTGCCAAGAGCTGGCCAAGTCAGAATTCATCACCATCGATACCGAATTTCTTCGCGAGACGACCTTCTGGCCGGTGCTTTGCCTGATACAGATGGCGAGCCCGACAACCGAGGTCATTGTCGATCCGTTGGCGCCCGGCATCGATCTTGCGCCGTTTTTCGCGCTGATGGCCGACACCTCGGTGCTGAAGGTATTCCATGCCTCGCGCCAGGACATCGAAATCATCTACAATCGCGGAAACCTGATCCCGCATCCGGTGTTCGACACGCAGATTGCTGCGATGGTCTGCGGCTTCGGCGACTCGGTCTCCTATGACCAGCTTGTCAGCCGTATCAAGAATATCCAGATCGACAAGACCTCGCGCTTTACCGACTGGACACACCGTCCGTTGACGGAAAAGCAGCTCGACTACGCGCTTGCCGACGTTACCCACCTGCGCGACGTCTATATTTTCCTGCGTGACGAACTGGAACGCGAAGGCCGCGCCTCCTGGCTTGCTGAGGAAATGGCGATCCTCGAATCGCGCGACACCTATGACCTGCATCCGGACGATGCGTGGCAGCGGCTGAAGATGCGGCTGCGCAAGCCGCAGGAACTGGCCGTGCTGAAATACGTCGCCGCCTGGCGCGAGCGCGAGGCCCGCAGCCGCAATGTGCCGCGCTCGCGGGTGCTGAAGGACGATGCGATCTACGAGATCGCCCAGCAGCAGCCGCGTGACGTGGAGGCATTCGGCCGCCTGCGCACCGTTCCGAAGGGCTGGGAACGCTCATCGGCCGGCGGCGCAGTGCTGGAGGCTATCAACGCCGCTCTGGACATGCCGAAGGCCGACATGCCGCATGTTCCGCGCCATACGCAGGCCCCGGAAGGGACCGCTGCCGCTGCCGAGTTGCTCAAGGTGCTTTTGAAGCTGATTGCGGAAAAGAACGCCGTGGCGCCTAAGGTGATCGCCAACAGCGAAGACATCGAACGGATCGCTGCAGAAGGCGACAAGGCCGACGTACCGGCCCTTTCCGGCTGGCGTCGAGACTTGTTCGGCGATACCGCGCTGAAACTCATCAAGGGCGAGGTCGCGCTGCGGTTTGTAGACAAGAAGGTGGAGACGATCGCCATCTAGCGGGAACCGTCTTCGGACCGAAAAGGCTTGACCGCAGCAGTTGGGCGGGATCAATAACGGCAGACGTCTGTCATCTGCCTGTCGGAACGAACCATGCGAACTCTGCCCACGGCGTTGAACTGGCTTGCTATCGCTGCCGTCGTTGCGTTGTCCGGTGTTTTTTACGGCGCGGCTTTCTATCCCGAATCGCACTTCTATATCGGAGCCATCTTTGCCCTGACGACCGGCATGCCTGTGCTGGTCTTTGAGCGTGGACTGGTGCTGCCCGGTCTTTACTATCGCGTCCATCGGCTGCCGACACCGGCCTATATTCCCATCGCGCTGCTGATCGACCTTGCGCTCATCAGCGTCGGCTATGCGATTTCTGGCAGCCTGCTGAAAATCATGGGCATAACCAACACGAGCTGGGCGGAGGCGACCATCCTGTCCGCCGAGGTTCTGGTCTATGCGCTGTCGGTTACCGCCCTGATGGTTTTCATCATGCGTGTCCGCGAGCTGCTGGGCCGCGATGTCTTCATAAGCTTGCTGACAGGCCGCTACCGTAATCCGGTGCCGGAGGAACGGGTCTTTCTGTTTATCGATCTGGTCGGCTCCACGGCATTTGCAGAGCAGCACGGCGACCTCAGGACGCAGCAGTATCTCGGCTCGCTGTTCGGGACATTCGCCGAACAGATCCGTCGCCATAACGGTGCCATAGACGATTACATCGGCGATGCCGCCATCGTCACGTGGCCGCTGCAACGCGGCATCAAGAACGGCTGCTGCGTCCGTTGCATTTTCGATATCTTTGCAAACATCGAGAAGAACAAGGATGTCTGGCTGAAGGTCTACGGCCAGGTCCCGCGTCTGCGCGCAGCCCTGCACGGCGGGTCGGTGATCACGGCGGAAATCGGCGTCGATCGTCACAAGATCACCTATTTCGGAGACACGGTGAACACCACTGCCCGCCTCGAGGGTCTTTCGAAGACATTGGAAAGGCATGTCCTCATCTCGTCCGACCTTGCCGACCTCATGACATTGCCCAAAGGCATCCATGCGGAATATCTCGGCAACCACGCGGTCAAGGGACGTGGCCGGGAGGTCGGGGTCGTCGCTCTGACCGACCTTGGCGACGGAATTGCGCGCCCGCCATCGCAGCTTTCGCTCAATCTCGGAAAAGCGTCCTGAAGTTGTGCTTCGCTGTCATCAAAACTTAATCCGAGCATAATCTCACAGACACGATCCCGCCGTAACTCCTCGGGCGTCAATCCCGACCGGAACTGGTGAGAATCATGACCAAAATCCTTTACGCCTCCGTGGCGCTTTCCCTATTGATGTCGTCTCAGGCTTTCGCCGAGGAAAAGGCCTTTCCGGCAACCCTGACCGCACAGGCCATTCTGCCTGCCAACACGATCATTGCAGCGCCTGCCGATGCGCCGGACTTCCTGAAGACGGCCGGTAAATTCACCACTCCCGACCGTAAGCGCGCCACCGTTCTCGGCAGCGTCCCCGGCATGGACGGCTTGGTGAAAACCGATCTCGCGCTGCCCTTCGATGGTCAGGCCGTGCAGGGTTTCTCCGGCATCAAGACCATGCCGGACGGCACCTTCTGGAGCCTCTCCGACAACGGATTTGGCTCGAAGGCGAATTCCAGCGATGCAGCGCTAATGTATCACCACCTCAAATTCGACTGGCATAGCGGCAAGGTCGAGGTTCTGAAAACAGTCTTCCTCTCCGACCCGGACAAGAAGGCGCCCTTCCCGATCGTTCTCGAAGGCGCAGAGAAGCGCTACCTCACCGGTGCCGATTTCGACGTCGAATCGATCCAGCCCGTGGCCGACGGTTTCTGGACGGGCGAGGAATTCGGTCCCTACATGCTGCATTTCGACACCGAGGGCCGACTGACCAACGTGATAGCCACCGTCGTCAACGGCAAGCCGGTCAAATCCCCCGACAATCCGACGATCTCGCTGCCGGCCAACCCCACACTCAAGCTGCCAGCCTTCAATCTCGCTCGCTCGCGTGGCTTTGAAGGGCTTGCGAAGTCGCCGGACGGCACAAAGCTTTATGCTCTGCTGGAAGGCGCGCTCTATCAGGACGACGGGTCTGTGGAGAAGGTCGACGGTCAGCCGGCACTGCGGATCATCGAACTCGACGTTGCTGCGAAAAACTGGACCGGACGTTCCTGGCTCTATCCGTTCTCGCCCGGCGGCGAATCGATCGGCGATTTCAACATGCTCGATGCCAGCACCGGGCTGGTGATCGAACGCGACAACGGTGCCGGCACCGGCGACAAGGTCTGCGCCGATCCGAAGGCGCCAAAGCCCGATTGCTTTGCCGTCGCCGCCAAGCACAAGCGCGTCTACAAGATCGAAATGACCGAAGAAAACGTCGGAAAGGCCGTGCGCAAGATCGGCTATATCGACTTGATGCACATCGCCGACCCAAACAACAAGAAGCGCCAGGGCGGCGGCGAAGGTTTCTACGACATGCCGTTCGTGACCATCGAGAATGTCGACCGCGTCGATGCGACCCATATCATCGTTGGCAACGACAACAACCTGCCGTTCTCTTCCGGCCGGACACTCGGCAAGGCTGACGACAACGAGTTCGTACTTCTCGAGGTCGGCGAGTTCCTGAACGCGAAGTAAGTTGAACCCGCCTTCTCCCCACCGGGGAGAAGATGTCCGAAGGACAGATGAGGGGACGGTCCGGAAGTGTCGTCCCCTCATCGCCTCGCATTCGCTCGGCACTTCTCCCGCAAGGGCAGAAGTTAGATGCTCGGGCTATTCGAAGCGGAACGCCAGGCGCTTGCCGGTGAGTTTGCCCAGTTGCTGCAGGCGTCCGTCGAGGCGCTCGCCGGCAAAATCGCGATATTCCGGGGGAACGACGAAGTCGAGGTCGACATCCGGATCTTTGGACCGCTGGAATGTGAGGTTCCTGACGACGCCGGGCATCGAGGCCGAGAACAGATAAACGACGCGCAGAAGGCCGCCGAGCAGCTTGGCACGCTCGATGAAGAGCGGCGTAGCGATCGTCGCCAGCGGGCCGGTGGCGCTGTCGTCGCTCAGGCCCTCGTAGCGGTAATAGCTGGTGAGGGCGAGAAAGGCACGACCGGCATGGGTAATGCCGACGAAGGAGGAGTTGGCGATGACGTTGAGCGCCTGCAGGCCGCGATAGTCGGGATGGGCACGCCAGCTGATGTCGGCCACCAGGCACGCAGCCTGGCGGTAGCGGTTTTCTTCCTCGGTCTCATTGACCCCGAAGAAAGGCATCATGCGACCCGTCCAGTCCGCAAGCTCCCGCGCGTGCTCCGGCGAACGGGCGCGCAAGATGGCGAGTTCTCCGGCAGCGGCCAGCAGAGGGTCGGCGTGGCGCTCGTGCTCGTTGAGCAGCGAATAGAGATAGCCCTCGCGCACGCCCTGCGACGAGAAGGAGACGCGCGCCGGCTTCATTGCCAGCAGGACTTCCTGCAGCGCAATGGCGCCATAGGGCAGCAGCGAGCGCCGAAACTTCGAGACGGACTGGAAGATCGGGTCCTTGCTGTCCTTGGCGACGGCCACCTGATCGAGAAAGCGCAGCATCTCGTCGAGCGGCAATTCATAGCCCTGCATCATGTGAAGCGGATAATCGCGCACCTGCATGTGCAGCTTGGCAATGTTACGCCAGGTGCCGCCGACCGCATAGAAGGTGCGTCCTTCGCCACCGCCCAGCAGTTTTGCGGTACGGACGTGCTTGCGGGCAAAGGAATGCGCCTTGGCGAGCGACCCGTCGGCATATTCCGACAGTCGCAATCCGCCGAGCGGCAGGGTGATCCCCTGGCCGAACTTGTTTCCCTTGATATCGATCAATTCCAGCGATCCGCCGCCGAGATCACCGGCAATTCCGTCCGCAGCGTGGAAACCGCTGATGATGCCATAGGCGGAGAAAAGCGCCTCTTCCTCGCCCGACAGCACGCGCACCTTGCGGCCCAGAATTGTTTCCGCCTGATGGATGAAGTTGGGACCGTTGCTGGCCTCGCGAGCAGCCGCTGTCGCCAGCACATACATTGTACGGGCGCGGGCCTGGTCTGAGAGAGCCCGAAACCGGTGCAGCGCCGCCAGCGCGCGCAGCACGCTCTGCTCGTCCATCTTGCCGGTCAGGGCAAGACCCTTGCCGAGGCCGCAGAGGACCTTTTCGTTGAACAGGATCGTCGGCGAACGCGACAGGCCTTCATAGACGACAAGCCGCACGGAGTTTGAGCCGATGTCGACGACGGAAACGGGGGCAATTCCGGGAAGGCGCCCCTGAGCTTCTGATTCCACCATGCGATTCCAGCTATGACTTCCGGCGCGACAACAGGCCGGCAATGAGTTTCGGCGCACTGGACTTCAGGGCCTCGCCGCGCCCGGACAGGCTCGGATTGGTCATGAAATACTGCTGCGCGTTGAACGGCTCTTTCCCCTTGCGCACTTCCATGCGCCTGGAGGTACCGTCGGGCAATATCTCGTAGCTCTGCTGGTTGTCAATCAGGTTGCCGAGCATGATCTGCGACAAAACCTGCTCGTGTACCGTAGGGTTAAGAAGAGGCACGAGAGTCTCGACGCGCCGGTCGAGATTTCGCTGCATCATATCGGCAGATCCGATGTAGACCAGCGCCTTGTCCGACGGCAGGCGATAGCCGTTGCCGAAGCAGAAGATGCGGCTGTGCTCGAGGAAGCGGCCGACGATAGACTTGACGCGGATATTCTCGGAAAGCCCGGCCACCTGGGGCCTGAGGCAGCAGATGCCGCGAATGACGAGGTCGATCTCGACGCCGGCGTAGCTGGCGCGATAGAGCGCATCGATGATCTCTGGATCGACCAGCGAATTCATCTTCATCCAGATCGCAGCCGGACGCCCTTCGCCTGCGTGGACGATCTCCTGCTCGATGTGCTTGAGGATACGCGAGCGCAGCGTGTAGGGCGAAACCGCGATCTCCATGCTCTCGGCAGGCTCGCCATAGCCGGTGATGAAATTGAAGATGTTCGCCATGTCGTGGGCGATCTTCGGGTTGCAGGTGAAGTAGGACAGGTCGGTGTAGATCTTGGCGGTAATCGGATGGTAGTTGCCGGTGCCGAGATGGCAGTAGCTGCGCAGCCTGCCCTCCTCGCGACGGACGACCAGCGACATCTTGGAGTGGGTCTTCAATTCGATAAAGCCGAAGACGACCTGCACGCCGGCACGCTCCAGGTCGCGCGCCCAGCGGATGTTGGCCTCTTCGTCGAAGCGGGCTTTCAATTCGACCAGCGCCGTCACCGACTTGCCCATTTCGGCAGCGTCGATGAGGGCGCGTACGATAGGGCTGTCGTTGGAGGTACGGTATAGCGTCTGCTTGATCGCCAGCACGTCCGGGTCGCGCGCCGCCTGAATCAGGAACTGGACGACGACGTCGAAGGATTCGTAAGGGTGGTGAACCACCATGTCCTTCTCGCGGATGGCGGCAAAGCAGTCGCCCGCATGCTCGCGCACGCGCTCCGGGAAGCGGGCATTGTAAGGTTGGTAGCGCAGATCTTCACGCGGAGCCTTGGTGATTTCGGACAGCGTGTTCAGCGCCAGTAGACCGGGCAGGACAGCAACGCGATTGTCCGGAACACCGAGCGCCGTGACGACGAAGTGTCGCAGCGGGGCAGGCATTTCGGAATCGGTTTCGATGCGGATGACCGAACCGCGACGGCGGCGCTTCAGCGCCGTTTCGAAAAACCGCACCAGGTCTTCGGCCTCTTCCTCGACCTCGATGTCGCTGTCACGGATAAGCCGGAATGTGCCGGATCCCTGCACCTCGTAGCCCGGATAAAGACGATGGATGAAGATGTTCACCACGTCCTCGAGCGTGATGTAGCGAATGACGCCATTGGCGTCCGGCAGACGGATAAAGCGATCAAGCGCCGGCGGCAGGCGCAGCAGCGCCGTCATGGCCTCGTGGCCGCGCATGCTGTTCAATTGCAGGGCAATGGAGAAACCGAGATTGGGGATAAACGGAAAGGGATGGGCCGGGTCGATCGACAGGGGCGTCAGAACGGGAAAGATCGACTGGTCGAATTCGTTGGCAAGCCACTGGCGGTCAGCCTCGGACAGAGCCGCTGATCGGACGATGAGGATGTCTTCCTTGGCAAGGTATTGCTGCAGGACGGCGAGCGAGGCCTGCTGCTCCATCTGCAGGTTGTCGATCTCCCTCAGGATGTCGTTCAGCTGCTCGGCAGGGGTCTTGCCGTCGGGACTGCGCACGACGATGTTCTGGCGCACCTGGCCTTCGAGGCCGGCGACGCGGACCATGAAGAATTCGTCGAGGTTGGCGGCCGAGATAGACAGGAAGCGGACGCGTTCGAGCAGCGGATGGGCGGTGTTCAGGGTTTCTTCAAGGACGCGCCGATTGAACTGCAGCCACGAAAACTCGCGGTTGATAAAGCGCTCCGGGCTGTTCATCAGATCGCTGATCGGCGGCTTCGCAACGATCTCCGGTTCGCCTTCCTCCGGAAGTTCTGCGACTGAAGACTCCATATGCACTTGCCCCTGTTTATCTGCGTTGGACATCAATTTGACGAAGAAACTGTCACAGTCAATCACATTGAATCGAAATTGCCCAATTCATTCAATACCTCAGACGCGAGTCCTCGCGTGATGCGGGTACCGCGAGACAACGCCAGGCGATCCAGCCGATCGACAATGGTCTGGGCGGCGCCAAGCGAACGCTCCATGCGGCCGACAATATACAGGACCAATTTGTCATCGATATAAAGCTGGCGGTCGGCGAACAGCTTGACGATGACCTGCGACAGCAACTCCTCATCGGGCTCGCCGATCTCGACGGTCGTTGCCGCCTTGAGACGCGAGATCAGGTCTGGAAGCGTTACCGGCCAGGAGATCGGCCACAACCGGCTTGTGATCATCAGGCTGGTGCGGTTTTCGCGGACGCTGTTGATAACATGGAAGAGTTCGGTGTCGTCGAAGCCCACTCTGTCCGCATCCTCGAAGATCACCGGTCCCGAAGCCGCTGCAGGCGCGGCATTGCCCCCCTTGACGGGGTGAATCTCGACGGCGCCGCTCTGCTCGCGCCAGATGCTTGCAAGGTGGGATTTTCCGGAGCCGACGGGACCCGCGAGGATGACCACAGGCGACGGCCAGGCGGGCCAGCTGTCGACGATGGCAACGGCTGCCTGCAGCCGTGCGGATACGCGCAGGTCGTCGCGGCCGCTGGCGGCATCGTGAACGAATGCCAGCGGCAGCTGCTCGGCGCCGCGGCGCCTCGGATCAGCCTTCCTCACATCGCTCATGGTCGCTTTATTTCTCGATGTTGCTGTCGATAACCTTGCGCGCCGGCAGGATCAGCGTGCGTCCATGGTAAAGGTCGCTCTCAAGATACCGTGAAAGGGCGAAGCGGACAAGCACGCCACAGGCCGCCGCTGCCGGCACGGCGATCAACAGTCCGACAAAGCCGAACATGATGCTGAAGGCAAACAGCGCAAACATCAGCCAGACCGGATGCAGGCCGACGCTCGAGCCCACCAGCTTCGGCTGCAGGATATTCCCCTCGAGAAACTGGCCCGTGAAGAAGACGGCAAGCACCAGCGCGATCCAGGGATAGTCGGGCCAGAACTGTACCAGCGCGACGCCGGCGGCGAGAAACAGGCCCACCAAGGAACCGACATAGGGAATGAAGCTGATCATCCCCGCGAACATGCCGATCAGCAGGCCGAAGTTCAGGCCGACCAGCGACAGGCCGACGCCGTAGTAGACGCCGAGAATGATGCACAGCGAGCCCTGGCCACGGATGAAGCCGGCGATTGCCTGGTCGATCTCGCGGGCGATCTGGCGGACGGAACCGACATGCTCGCGGGGGATCCAGGCATCGACCTTGGCGATCATGCGATCCCAATCGAGCAGCATGTAGAAGGCAACGACGGGCGTGACGACCATCAGCGAGACGATGTTGACCAGCGCCTTGCCGGAGCTCCAGAGCTGTCCGAAAAGTCCGGCAACGAAGCTGACGCCATCCGACATGATCGTCGAGATGTTGTCCTTGATCGTGCCTGCCTGATTGCGGATCCACTGCGGCACGATCGAGTTCTGGGTGTTGGTGATGAACTGCTGGAACTGCTCCACGTAGCCGGGCAAATGCTGGAGAAAGTCGTTGAACTGGTTGACGATGATGGGGATCAGGATCGTCAGCGCCAGCGCAAAGATCAGCACGAAAACAACGAGGATGACGAGGGTCGCCATGGTTCGGCTGAGACCGCGACGCTCAAGCCAGTCGGCGACCGGATCGAGAAAATAGGCGATGGCCATGCCGGCGATGAAGGGCAGCAGGATCGAGCTGAACAGGAAAAGGAAGGCAATGAAGAAAGCCAGGATCGCGAGCCAGAAAAAGACCTGCCGCTTCAGATCGGTGACGCTCGATGGTTGTTGCTCCATGATATTCCTGATCTTTGCTGCTGGTGACGTTGAATTAGCACATAGGATAGCCGCTCAACTAGCGTCAAGATGATAAGGGGCAATGGCGCGAGCGAGCGACGGTCGGTGAAAATCGGGGGTTTGATCGCCAACGCCTTGCATAAAGAGACTTGCCATGCAATGGCGACCCGGTCAAAACCCTATTGCCAGGGCGCAAGAGCGCCGACCGGAGACCGCAGCATGAGCCAGTCGGGAAAAAACGGCCTTACTTATAGCGACGCAGGCGTCGACATAGATGCCGGCAACCTCCTCGTCGAGAAAATCAAGCCCGCGGTGCGCTCGACGCGCCGGCCCGGCGCGGATGGCGAAATCGGCGGTTTCGGCGGCCTGTTCGACCTGAAGGCCGCAGGCTTCACCGACCCCATTTTGGTGGCTGCCAATGACGGCGTCGGCACCAAGTTGAAGATCGCCATCGACGCCGATTATCACGACACCGTCGGCATCGATCTCGTCGCCATGTGCGTCAACGATCTGGTCGTTCAGGGCGCAGAGCCCTTGTTCTTCCTCGATTATTTTGCGACCGGCAAGCTCGACACCGACCAGGGAGCCGCCATCGTCGAAGGTATCGCTGCCGGCTGCCGCGAAGCAGGTTGCGCTCTGCTCGGCGGCGAGACGGCGGAAATGCCGGGCATGTATTCCGACGGTGACTACGATCTGGCGGGCTTTGCAGTCGGTGCTGCCGAGCGCCACCAATTGTTGCCGACGCGCGACATCACCGAAGGCGACGTCATTCTCGGACTTGCCTCCTCCGGCGTCCATTCGAACGGCTTCTCGCTAGTGCGCAAGATCGTCACGCTGTCCGGCCTAGCATGGGATGCGCCTGCCCCGTTTGCAGAGGGAAAGGCTCTCGGCGAGGCGCTGCTGACGCCGACCCGCATCTACGTCAAGCCGCTGCTGAAGGCGATCCGCGAGACCGGTGCGCTGAAGGCGCTGGCTCACATCACCGGCGGCGGCTTTCCGGAAAACATACCGCGCGTGCTGCCGAAGAACCTTGCCGCCGAGATCGATCTTTCCGCCGTCAGGGTGCCGCCCGTCTTCTCGTGGTTGGCCAAGACCGGCGGCGTCGAGGCGAACGAGATGCTGCGCACCTTCAACTGCGGTGTCGGCATGATCGTCGTCGTTGCCAAAGAGAATGTCGATCGCGTTACGCAAGCCCTCGAGGCTGAAGGTGAAAGCGTCATCGTTCTCGGCCGGATGATCGGTCGTGCCGAGGGCGCGGCAGGCACCGTGTACAAAGGAACCCTCGCCCTATGAGCGAAACGCGCAAACGCGCCGTCATCTTCATCTCCGGCACCGGTTCCAACATGATGTCGCTGATCAAGGCGGCACAGGCGCCTGACTATGCTGCCGAAATTGTCGGCGTCATTTCCGACCGGGCCGAGGCCGCTGGCCTTGCCAAGGCGCAAGCGGAAGGTATCCCGGCCTTCGCCATCCCGCGTGTCGACTTCAAAAGCAAGGAAGCCCATGAAGCGGCCATTCTTAAGCGGCTCGACGAGCTTCAACCGGACATCATCTGCCTTGCCGGCTACATGCGGCTGCTGACCGGTGATTTCATCAAGCGCTACAAGGGGCGGATCATCAATATCCACCCCTCCCTCCTGCCACTGTTTCCCGGCCTGAACACCCACCAGCGGGCGCTGGACGCCGGTATGAAGATCGTCGGCTGTACCGTGCATTTCGTCACCGAAGGCATGGATGAAGGCCCGGTCATCGGCCAGGGTTCAGTCGCGGTGCTGGTCGACGATAATGCCCAGACACTGGCTGCCAGGGTGCTCACCATCGAGCACCAGCTCTATCCCCTCGCACTCAGACTGATTGCCGAGGGCAAGGTGCGGATGGAAAAAGGCGTCACCGTCACCACCAACGAGGCCGGCGGAACGCTGATCCCTCCCGCGCTGAAGAAGCTGATCGGCCTGCTGGTCGATCCCGACAAGGCCTGACAGGCGGCTTTTCCCGCTTTCAGGCGACCAGCGCCGGATGCAGATGGAGCGGATGCAGCGTGCCGTCGCTGTAAACCACGCGGCCATTGCGGAATGTTGCACGGATGCGCGGCACGTCGCCGGGCTCAACGGCAATCAGATCCGCCTTCTGTCCGACCGCGATCTCTCCCCGGTCCATCAAACCCGCTGCGCGCGCCGGATTGCGGCTTGCCATTGCGACGGCTGCAGGAAGGTCGCCATCCAGCGCATCGGCAATCTTGAAGGTCGCCGACAGGAACGCGGCCGGATGATAATCGGCAGCGATGATGGTCAGCAGCCCGGCGCGGGCGGCGTCGAGCGCACTGAGGTTGCCGATCATCGACAGGCCACGCAGCGCATTCGGGGCACCCATCAGCGTCCACAGCCCGAGCCGACGGGCTTCCTCTGCAGCTTCTAGCGTCACCGGAAACTCGCTGATGGTGATGCCGAAACCGTTCATCTCGACGACTTTGGCAGCACTGTCGTCATCATGGGAGGCGAGCGAGATGCGGTGCTTCAGTGATAGATCGGTGATCTCGCGCAGCCGCTTGTCAACCTCGGGGTTGTTGCGGCGTTCCACGCGAAGGGCGACGACTTCGGCCGCTGCCTCTGCCGAAATTCCCCGCTGCGCCGACATCCGCTCCTTATAGGCTTCGACGTCGTTGTACTGTCCCTGACCCGGCGTGTGGTCGGTCAGCGATACCATGTCAATGAGATCGTCCTCGATAAGCTTTTCAAGCACCGGTGAGGCTGCAAGGTTGGTGATCTCGTAGCGGGCATGGACGCGGTGATCGACCAGCAGGCCGGCCTTCAGCCGGTGGATGCCTTCGATGATGGTACGGGTATTTTCCAACGAGCGGATATGGCCGTAGACGCTCTCGGTCGCGAATGACAGCGCGGCGTAGGCCGTGGTGATGCCGGAGGCTGCCAGTTTCTTGTCGAGTTCGTGGATGCCGAAATCGATCGGCATCATCGCATTCGGCCGCGGCGCGATCTCGCGCTCGATCATGTCGCCGTGCAGGTCGACAAATCCGGGCATCAGCAACCGCCCGCCGCCCTCGAAGGTGGCCTCCGCCACAGGTTCCGCCCTGATCTCGGCAATCGCCCCGTCGTCGATCCGGACGGCGCCGTTGTCGATCACTTCATCGGCAAGGACGAGCTTGAAATTGTTGAGCCACATGGGAACCTCCTTGGCGTATGCCGGCATGTCAAGGCGCAGCCCTTAACCGTGGTCGATGACCGTTGCATGAACGTTGGCGACCGAATGACCGGGAGCGCTCAGGCGAGACGGTCGCGGTTCAACCCGGCCCATTGCAGCATCATAATCGTCTTGCCGTCGATGATCGCGCCGGCCTCTATCATCGACAGCGCCTCCGATAGCGGCACTTCCATGACCTCGATATCCTCGTGCTCCTCGACCAGTCCACCGCCTTCCGACAGGCGATCGCCGGTGTCTATGACTGCAGCGAAGAAGTGGACGACCTCGGTTACGGCACCCGGCGCCATATAGGCTTTGAACAGGAATCTGACGTCGCGGACGCGGTATCCGGTTTCTTCCATCGCTTCTCGGCGAATGGCTGCTTCCGGCTCCTCCCCGTCGAGAAGGCCGGCCGGCGTCTCTATCATCCAGCCGGGGTCGCCGTTCAGATGGGCAGCAAGGCGGAACTGGCGAACGAGCACGACAGTCTCCTTGCGGGGATCGTAGAGCAGGATCGTCGCCGCAGGGGTGCGATGGTAAATCTCGCGCTTCAGGCGGTGGGTCGCGCCATCCGAGGCGGTGTAGTCGATGTCATAGCTGCTGAGCTCGGTCCAGCCCTTCGACAGCGTGGTCTGCGCGACGATTGCCACGCCGGCTTTCTCAAATTTCGTCATTGGGCATCCCTGCGCAGCCAGACCTTGTTGTCGTGGACGGCAGCGCCGCCATAGGGCGCGACAGGATCGGCGCCGGTCAGGACATTGATGCCCTCGCCGTCCACATGCGCGGTGTTCGGCCAAAGCCCCTCGGCGATCAGCACGCCCGGTTTGACCTCTGCGGTTATGCGGGCATGAAGGTGGATGTCGCCCCTGACATTGCCGATACGCACGAGGTCGCCATGAGCGATCGCATGGGCTTCCGCATCTCTCGGATTGATCATGACTTCCGGGCGACCTTCCTTCTCTCGCGAGGTCTTGGTCTCGGCGAAGCTGGAATTCAGAAAGTTTCGGGCCGGCGATGTCGCCAGCCGGAACGGATGCTCGGCGTCAGCGACCTCGATCACGTCGACCTGATCGGGAAAGGTCGGCAATTCCGCATGTGGACCGAGCAGGCCGATGGACTTGGGCGGACGATTCGGCGCCGGCTGATTGCTCCAGTCCGGCCGGAAGTGGAACTTGCCGTCGGGATGGGCAAAGCCGTCGATGAAATGCGCCTTGTCGAAATCCGGCTGGCGATCGAACCACTTGTGCTCGAGAAAATAGTCGTAATCCGGAAGTTGGCTGTCGGCCAGGATGCGGTCGACCATTTCACGAGCGGTGAAGCCGAAACCCGGGCGGTCGGCAACGCCGAGGCGTTTGGCCAGCTCCTCGATCACGAACAGATTGCTGCGCACCGTTTCCGGCGGCTCAACCAGTTTTGGGCCGAGCAGGATGTGGTTCTGGCCGCCGGCGCGATAGATGTCGTCGTGCTCGACGAACATCGTCGCCGGCAGTACGATATCGGCCATCGATGCCGTGTCGGTCATGAATTGCTCGTGGACGGCGACAAACAGGTCGTCGCGGGCAAAGCCGCGCTTCACCAGCCGCTGCTCGGGCGCGATGTTGACCGGATTGGTGTTCTGGATCAGCATCGCGGTCACCGGGCCGCGATGGCGAAGGGCTTCGGCATCTCCCGTCAGCGCCCGGCCGATCTGCGACTGGTCAATCATCCGGATATCCTCGTCCTTCATGGAGCGGCCCGTCAGCTCGGCGCTGCTCATCTGGAAGATATCGCTGTTGGAATGAAAGGCGCCGCCGCCCTCGTATTGCCAGGAGCCGAGCACGGTGGCGATCGAGGCTGCCGCATGCATGGCGATGGCGCCATTGCGCTGGCGGGTGAAGCCGTAGCCGAGGCGGAAATAGGACTTCTTCGTGCGGCCGACGAGCGCCCCGAAAGCCTCGATCTCCTCGACCGTCAGACCGGTGATGTCGGCGGCCCATGCCGGGGTGCGGGTCTTCAGATGTGCCTCGAGGCCCGCCGGGTCGTCGGCGTATTTCGCCATATAGGCGCGGTCGGCATAGCCGTCACGGAAGGCGATATGCATGATTGCGCAGGCAAGCGCCGCGTCGGTGCCGGGCTTGACGATCAGCGCAAGGTCGGCCTGCTTCATCGTCGGATTGTCGTAGATATCGATGACCACGATCTTTGCGCCACGTTCCTTGCGCGACTTGATCGCGTGGGTCATGACATTGACCTGGGTGACGACCGCATTGGTGCCCCAGATGACCACGCAATCGGTACGCCCCATCTCGCGCGGATCGGGACCGCGCAGCACGCCGGTCGCCATGGTAAAACCGGTCCAGGCCGGGTTGGTGCAAATCGACGAGAAGAACCCGGAATAGCGCTTTGCGTGGCGCAAGCGTTCGATCGAGTCGCGCTGCACCCAGCCCATCGTGCCGGCGTAGAAATAGGGCCAGATAGCTTCGCTACCGTCCCTGGCTTCCGCCTTGACGAAGGCGTTGGCGATTTCGTCCAGCGCGTCGTCCCACGAGATATCCCCCCAGCGCCCCTCGCCCTTGGCACCGAGACGGCGGACGGGCTTCATCAGGCGATCCGGATGGTAGAGGCGCTCGGCATAGCGGGCGACTTTGGCGCAGATGACGCCGGCCGTATAGGAGTGATCGCCGGCCCCGCGAACGCGGCCGATGCGGCCGTCCTCGGAAATCTCGATGTCGAGGGCACAAGTGGATGGACAGTCGTGCGGACAAGCCGTGTGGCCGATTCTCGCTTTTGCCGGAATGGGGGTCGCAATGTTCATCGCAACTGTATATTTCAAGGCGAGGCCGGCAAAAAGAGCAAAACCGGTGCATCGCAACATTTCATGCAGGCATCACCGAAAATGAATTATCGGCACATCTACCATGCGGGCAATTTCGCCGATGTCTTAAAGCACGCGGTCCTGGCGCGGCTTGTCCGCTACATGCAGACGAAAGACAAGGCCTTCCGGCTGCTCGACACCCACGCCGGTATCGGCGTTTACGATTTGTCGTCGGATGAGGCCCAGAAGACCGGCGAATGGCTGGATGGCATCGGCCGGGTGATGGCCGCCGACCTGCCAGCGCAGGCAGCCGAACTGCTCGAGCCCTATCTCACCGCCGTCAATGCGCTCAATCCTGACGGTGGCCTGCAATTCTATCCCGGCTCGCCGAAGCTGGCGAGCCTGCTGTTCCGGCCGCAGGACCGCCTGTCGGCGATGGAACTGCACCCGGAAGACGCCAGCCGGCTGCACCGGCTGTTCGAGGGCGACCACCAGGTGCGCGTGACGGAACTCGACGGCTGGCTATCGCTCGGCGCTCACCTGCCGCCGAAAGAAAAGCGCGGCATCGTGCTGGTCGATCCGCCATTTGAAATCGAAGGCGAATATGACCGGCTGGTCGACGGTCTGGCGCGCGCCTATCGCCGCTTTCCGGGCGGCACCTATTGCCTATGGTATCCGCTGAAGAAGGATGCGCCGATCAAGGCGTTTCACGAGGCGCTTCAGGCGCTGGAGATCCCGAAGATGCTGTGTGCCGAACTTGCCGTGCGCACCGAACGCGATTTCACCGGATTGTCCGGCTCCGGCCTGATCATCGTCAATCCGCCCTTCACGCTCAAGGACGAGTTGCACACCCTGCTGCCGGTGTTGAAGGATATCCTGGCGCAGGACCGTTTCTCCTCAAACCGGGCCTTCTGGCTGCGCGGCGAACAGCCGAGCCGCAAGCCCGATGCCAACGAAGACATCTGAGAGTTCACCTTCCCGTTTTGGAAAGACAGTCATGAAGCTTCTCTGCTCGTCTACATCGCCGTACTCGTCCAAGGTCAGGATGGCGGCACGCTATCTCGATATCAAGCTTACAGAAATCAGCGTCGACACCAATGCCGGCCCTGCAATTCTCCTCGACAACAACCCGCTCGGTAAAATTCCCACACTGATTACCGACGACGGCCTTTCCGTCTTCGACAGCCGTGGCATCAACCATTATTTCGGCCGCATGGAAGGCAAACGGCTTTATCCCGGCAGCCAGGCCAAGCGTACCAAGGCCGATGTCCTCGAGGCCCTTTGCGACGGCACATGCGACTGCCTGCTGTCGATCATCTACGAGCGACGTTTCCGCACGGAAGAAAAGGTGTTCCAGCCTTGGATCGACCGCCAGTGGGCAAAAGCCCAGCGAGCGCTTGCCTACCTCAACGAGGACACGCCGAAGATCGGTCGCAAGCTGAACGGCGGCCATTTTGCCATGGCGGCGATGCTGGGTTACCTGCAACTGCGATTCGCCGGCGAGTGGGAAGACGATCACAAGGCACTGGTCTATTGGCTGCGGGACTTCGAAAAGCGATTCCCGGCCTTTCCGGAACTGAAGCCGCAGTAGAAGGCTTTGACGCCGCCGCTCCGGTCAAGATTGGCTGGCGCGATAGCAAACGGCAGGGTTTCGTTGCCGACCTCGCCTTTCTACAGGCCTAGAAACGAAAAAAGCCGGGACGAACCCGGCTTCTTCCGTAACATCAGACCAAGTCTTAGAACTTGTAGCCGATACCGACCTTGACGCTATTTTCGTCGTAGCCGCGCGATACGCTGCCGGAGTCGAGATCGAAGTTCTTCTTGCCGTAGTCGGTGTAGCGATATTCGAGGCGGGCAGAGATGTTGTTGGTGACCATCGTTTCGGCACCAGCACCAACCGTCCAGCCAACAGCCGTCTTCTTGTCAGAAGAAGTGTCGTCAGACATCTTGTTCTGGCCAGCAGCGACACCGGCCGTGCCGTACAGCATGAAGGGGTTGAAGTCGTAGCCGAGGCGAGCGCGAACCGAACCGTTGGTTTCGTTCTTGCCTGTGATGCCGTTCTTCGTGCTGTCGGCGCCGGAGTAACCTACGTCACCTTCGATACCGTATACGATCTGGCCGTCCTGCCAGTTGTAGCCCGAGTAGACCTGGCCGCCAAAAGCGTCAGCGCTGCCGCCCTGGCCCTTGATCTTGCCCATGTTGTAGGTGCCAGCCGCGCCGAGGTAGAAGCCGGCCCAGTTGCTGACCTGGGGAGCGTCCTGAGCGACGGGAGGCTGAGGAATCTGTTCGACAGCGTCGGCAGCCATAGCAGCCGAGAAACCACCGATAACGAAAGCCGAAGCCATGAGGGTCGTGATGATGTTACGCATACTTTTATTCTCCTAATAATCTCGTTCCGTCGCCTACTGTCCTAGCGTTCGAACGGTCCGAGCAATTCCTGGATATTCCCTCCCGGATGACTGTAAATTGGAATGCAATTGCGGATTTGGAAGAGCTAAATTGTGAAATCATTGTGGCAACCGAATGGCTGAAATTCGATGTTGCTTTAACGCCACAGGACAATCGTTAACCATAACAAATTATTAAAGAGACTATACTTAATTTTACTCAAATATATCTCAAGATCTACATAGAACATTTGTTGCCCCTGCCCCTGCATCGGAGTGGCTTCCTATGGTCTATCGGCTCCCTATATAAGTGCTAATCCGACCAACGCAGTGAAAAGGCGACATTTTGACCGATAACAAACTCCGAACCGCGCTGATCACCGGCGCATCCCGCCGGATAGGCAGTGCAATGGCCCGGGATCTCGCGTCTAACGGATTCAATATTGCAATTCACGCAGATACATCGATGGTCGAGGCGGAAGCCCTGGCGGCGGAATTGAGGCTTGGCGGCATCAAGGCAATTGCCGTCAAGGCCGACCTCCAAAATAATTTCGAGGTCTCGACCCTTGTCGAAAGGACGGTTTCGGCTCTCGGGCCACTGGATCTGCTGATCAACAATGCCTCGACCTTCCGCTCGGACACGGCAGACGCTTTCGATGCGGAGGCATTTGAGGCGCATTTCGCCGTCCATGTGCGGGCACCCTCCATTCTGGCGGCTGAATTTGCCCGACAACTCCCGGACAGCGTGCCCGGCTTGATTGTCAACATCATCGACCAGCGGGTCTGGGCTCTCAATCCGCGTTTCTATTCCTACACGCTTTCCAAAGCGGCTCTCTGGACGGCCACTCAAACCCTCGCCCAGTCTTTTGCGCCGCGAATCAGGGTAAACGCGATCGGGCCTGGCCCGACACTTGCCAGCAGCCGGCAGGCGCCGGAGGATTTCCAGGCGCAGATCGACGGGCTGCTGCTGAAGGCAGGCCCCGGGCTCGATGAATTCGGCCGGACCGTCCGCTTTCTTTTTGACACGCCTTCGATCACGGGCCAAATGATTGCCCTGGATGGAGGCCAGCATCTGGCCTGGGAGACGCCTGACGTACCGGAGACTGCTGAATGAATGCCAGAAAGCTGCCCGAGGGCGGCGTTCTCTACGACGAATCGGACGATACCGACGATGACATCGAGGTCGAGGGCGGCGGCATCGCCGTCCCTGCCCTGACGGTGGCCGTCGACTGGAACGAAGGCGGAAAGAACGAGACCGGGCTGAAGGGCGCCGAGCTTATCGGCGAGTTCGTCAAGCGGCTGCCGAATGCGCCGGGCGTCTATCGCATGTTCAACGAGGCGGGCGACGTGCTCTATGTCGGCAAGGCCCGCAGCCTGAAGAAGCGCGTCAGCAACTACGCTCTCGGTCGTGGCCACTCGAACCGCATCGCCAAGATGATCCGCGAGACGGCGAACATGGAGTTCGTTACGACCCGCACCGAAACAGAAGCGCTGCTTCTGGAAGCCAACCTCATCAAGCGGCTGCGGCCGCGCTACAACGTGCTGCTACGCGACGACAAATCCTTTCCCTATATCCTTATTACCGGCGATCACCGGGCGCCGGCGATTTTCAAGCATCGTGGCGCGCGCAGCCGCAAGGGCGCCTATTTCGGCCCCTTTGCCTCGGCCAGCGCCGTCGGGCGGACGATCAACTCCCTGCAGCGCGCCTTCCTGATCCGCACCTGTACGGACAGCGTCTTCGAGACGCGCACACGGCCCTGCCTGCTGCACCAGATCAAGCGCTGTTCCGCTCCCTGCACCCACGAAGTCAGCGACGACGGCTATGGCGAGCTGGTGCAGGAGGCCAAGGATTTTCTCTCGGGCAAAAGCCAGAACGTCAAATCGCACATTGCCGATGCCATGAACTTGGCGGCCGAGAACCTCGATTTCGAAAGTGCCGCCGTCTATCGCGACCGGCTTTCGGCTTTGTCGCATGTGCAGAGCCATCAGGGCATAAACCCGGCCGGCGTCGAAGAAGCGGACATCTTCGCCATCCACCACGAGGGCGGCATATCCTGCATCCAGGTGTTCTTCTTCCGCACCGGCCAGAACTGGGGCAACCGGGCCTATTTTCCGCGCGCCGACCCGTCGCTGTCAGGCGCCGAGGTACTGAATTCGTTCCTGGCGCAATTTTACGACGACAAGCCGGTGCCGCGCCAGATCCTGCTGTCGGAGACCGTCGAGGAAATCGAGCTTCTGGCAGCCGCGCTTTCGGAAAAGGCCGGTTACAAGATCGCCATTCTGGTGCCGCAGCGCGGCGAGAAGAAGGACCTGGTCGACCATGTCGTCGGCAATGCCCGCGAGGCGCACGGTCGCAAGCTGGCCGAGACCGCCTCGCAGTCGCGGCTGCTCGAAGGCTTCAAGGAAACATTCAAGCTGCCCTATGTGCCGCAGCGCATCGAGATCTACGATAACTCGCACATCATGGGCACCAATGCCGTCGGCGGCATGGTCGTTGCCGGACCGGAAGGTTTTGTCAAAAGCCAGTACCGCAAGTTCAACATCAAATCGACGGAGATCACCCCCGGCGACGATTTCGGCATGATGCGCGAAGTGATGATGCGGCGTTTTTCGCGCCTGTTGAAAGAGGAAGGCCTGCCGGACCGGACCAAGGCGATCAGCGAAGATGCGGCCGACCTGCCCTTCCCAGCCTGGCCCGACGTCATCCTGATCGACGGCGGCCAGGGACAGATGACGGCGGTGCGCGCCATCCTCGACGAACTCGGCATCACGGACAGCGTCATTGCCATCGGCGTCGCCAAGGGCGTCGACCGCGAGGCGGGCAGAGAGCGATTCTTTCCGCCGTCCGGCGATAACTTCACCCTCCCACCGCGCGACCCGGTTCTCTATTTCATCCAGCGCCTGCGCGACGAGGCGCACCGGTTTGCGATCGGATCGCACCGGTCACGACGCAAGAAGGAGTTCGTCAAAAACCCGCTCGACGAGATCGGCGGCATCGGGCCTTCCCGCAAACGCGCTCTGCTGCAGCACTTCGGGACCGCAAAGGCCGTATCGCGGGCCGGATACACCGACCTGCTCGCCGTCGAGGGGATTTCCGAGACCGTGGCGAAGCTCGTCTACAATCACTTTCACGACGACGCCGCGAAATAAAAGCGGCAGGTCGCAAATTCTACGCAATGACGGCGGAAAAACTGAAACAATATTGACGCTATAGAACAATGACCGTCATTCTACCCGGACGCTCCAAACGAAACGATTTTCATGGCATCGCGCGCATATAACATTCCGAATCTCCTCACCTACGGACGCATCCTGGCGGTGCCGCTCATCGTCATCTGCTTTTTCGTCGAGGGAAAGCTTTCGATCAGCAACACGGCGCGCTGGGTCGCGCTGTGGATCTTCATCATCGCCTCGATCACCGATTTCTTGGATGGTTATCTGGCGCGGATATGGAACCAGACATCGAATATCGGCCGCATGCTCGATCCCATCGCCGACAAGCTGCTGATCGCCTCGATCCTGTTGCTGGTCGCAGCTGACCAGACGATTGCCGGCTGGTCGCTGTGGGCGGCGATCATCATCCTCTGCCGCGAAATTCTGGTGTCGGGACTGCGTGAATATCTGGCGCAGTTGAAGGTCAGCATCAGCGTGCCGGTGACGCGTATCGCCAAATGGAAGACGACGGCGCAGATGGTGGCCATCGCCTTCCTGCTCGCGGGCCCCGCCGGCGAGGAAATCCTGCCGCACACGACCGAGATCGGCATTGCGCTCCTGTGGATTTCGGCGATCCTGACGATCTATTCCGGCTACGACTATTTCCGCGTCGGGCTGAAGCACATCGTGGACGACGAGGGATGACCAAACTCGTCTATTTCGCCTGGGTGCGCGAACGGATCGGCCGGGGCGAGGACGAACTGGTTCTTCCCGCCGATGTGATTACCGGTGCAGATCTCCTCAATCATTTGAAGACGCTGGGCGAAGAGTACGAGATGGCATTGGAATTTCCGGATGCCATCCGAATTGCCGTGAATATGGAACATGTCGAGCATGATGAGAGCATCGTCGGCGCGCGGGAGATTGCGTTGTTTCCGCCGATGACAGGCGGCTGACGGAGATGGCCGACGTTCCTCCCATCCTGCCAACGATCCGCGTCCAGCGTGAGGATTTCGACCTGCAGGCGGAGGTGGCGAAGCTGTCGCGAGGACGCCACGAGATCGGCGCGGTCGTCACCTTCTCTGGCCTCTGCCGGGACGAAGGTGCCAGTCTCGCGGCGCTGGAACTCGAACATTATCCTGGCATGGCCGAGGCCGAGATGGAGAGAATCGCCACCGCTGCCATTGAACGCTTCCAACTGCGCGGCCTGACGGCCATCCACCGCTTCGGCCGCATCCTCCCCGGCGAAAACATCGTGCTCGTCATTGCCGCCTCGAGCCATCGGCAGGCCGCCTTCGACGGCGCCAATTTTGTTATGGATTTCCTGAAGACGGCGGCCCCCTTCTGGAAAAAAGACCATGCCGCCGACGGCAAGGCCGGAGACTGGGTGGCGGCCCGCGATGCGGATGATGCGGCGCGGACGAGATGGACCGCAGACAGGTGACGCTCAGGGAATGACCCGCTCCCTCCGGCTGATGACCAGCAAAACGACCAGCAGTGTGAACACCATGAGATCGCGCCAGAGGAGCGGCCCGTAGGCGCTCCACAGCGTCTCCGCAAACGCCAGTGCCGCTGCGCCGCCCGCCGATTTCAGCGGATTGCCGTAGCCGCCGACCGAAGCAATCAGCAGCACCTTCAATCCAAACATCATCCCGGCGCCGAAATCCATGGTGCCGTAGTAGGATGTCGACAGCAGCCCGCAGACCGTGGCAATCAGAGTTGCGCTGCCATAGGCCGTGAGAAAGACCCGGCTGGTCGACAGGCCGCAAAGTTGGGCGGCCAGCGGCTCCTCACTGACGGCGCGCCAGATGCGCCCCCAGGCGGTGTAGCGCAGCACCGCCGCGCCGCTGAGGACAATCGCTGACATGAGGGCCGTGTCCAGCAGCTGGATTTCCGTCAGCGTCACCGGGAAGCTGATGTCGTTCCAGAGCACCACCGGTGCATTGAGGAACGGCGGCAGCCAGCGCGGCCGGGCGCCCATCGCCAGCGACGCGGTTTCCATCAGCACGATCAGGACACCGAAGGCAGCGACGATCACCGTGTTCGGCGATGTCTTTGCCAGCGGCTGGATAACGGAGCGACCAATGAGCAGACCCGCCCCGAGCGTGTAGACGAAGGCAAGCACCGCTCCGAATGCCAGTGCTGCGGGTAGCACGAGGATGAGGCGGTTGTAGCCGATATCGCTGAACAGCAGCAGCATCTGGCCAGCAAAGGCAAACAGCGCGCCATAGGTGATATCGGGCCGCCTGGTGACACCGAAGGCAATGGCATAGCCGAAAGCCAGGGCGGCGTAGAGTGCCGCGAGCGGCACAGCGTTCGCCAGTTGCTGCAACAGATAGGCCATGCCACCCCTCCCCACGGCTAAAATAATAACTGGCAAAATAGCTTTTACCAGTTATTATTTGCGGCATGAGCTTTTCCTGGACCCCTCATCGCTTTTCCGGTGGCGCCCTTGCGCTCGATGTCGCCAACAGTGTCATCCTGCGACACGACGCAACACGCAGCATCGACCGTTTTGCGACACCGGAACATCTCGAAGACTTTGCGCCTGCGGCAATGCAGTTCTGCGCCGAACGGGCATTGTTCGGCGATATCAAGCCGCTGAGACCCTCGGAGGCGCCTGCATTCCTGAATCTGAGGGAAGCGATCGACGACTATTTCCGGGCGGTGGTGCTGGGTGCGACATCGGATGCTTTGCTGGCCGATCTGCTCGCGGCCATGGCAACATGCTTGCGCGGTGCCACCACGCCGGACAGTCTTGCCAGCGCGACCGTACATTCGACGCTGCGGCTGCTCGCGAACCCGGAACAGGACCGCATGAAGATCTGCGGCAATTGCGGCTGGCTGTTTGTCGACCGCAGCAAGAACCGTAGCCGCAGCTGGTGCGACATGGCCGTCTGCGGCAACCGGGCAAAGGCCAGCCGGCACTACAGGCGCAAGAAGCAGGAGGTGCCGTCATGAGAACCACAGAGATATTCGCAGTCACCATGGCCCTCTTGGCGCTGGGCGGCTGCCAGAGGCAGGACAGCGACGGTCCGACCGAATTGAACGGCCGGCACTTCGTCTTCAACTACCGCGTCTCGACTGCGACCTACCTCGTCAATCTTGCGCTGAAGGCGCCGATCCCGGATGGCAGCTTTGCCATTGCCGAATTCGAAAACCCGATGGGTGGCGATCCGCTGGTGGTGAGGGAGAAGATCTTTCCGCTCTGGGACAAGATCACGCTGCAAAGCCCCGCCGTCCACTGCGTCCGCAAGGATCGGCCCTATGCCGTCAACATCCGGCTGGTGGATGGCGACGGCAAAACATTCCAGACCATCAAGACGCAGGTCATATCGGATGTCGACCAATCGGTGCTGACAGCAAGGCCGCTGGTCGTAGGGCCCGGCTACACCGTCAATCCGGACCTGGTAAGACCGGATGGCAGCATCGACTTCTCACCTGAAAAGTGCCCCACCGGCTGATCGCAGGCACGAAAAAGCCGGGACGCGAACGACCCGGCTTTCAACAATTACTTCAATGACTTCGGCAAAGATGCCAAGAGCTTGATTCAGCCGACGATTTCGGTGCCGGAGAACCAGTAAGCGATTTCCTCGGCAGCGGTTTCGGGAGCGTCCGAACCGTGAACCGAGTTCTCGCCGATCGACAGGGCGTGCAGCTTGCGGATCGTGCCTTCGGCAGCGTTAGCCGGGTTGGTTGCGCCCATGACTTCGCGGTTCTTGAGGATGGCGCCTTCGCCTTCGAGAACCTGAACGACCGTCGGGCCAGATGTCATGGAGTCAACGAGTTCGCCGAAGAAAGGACGATCCTTGTGCACGGCGTAAAAGCCTTCGGCTTCGCGCTTGCTCATCCAGACGCGCTTGGAAGCAACGACCTTGAGGCCGGCATCTTCGAGAATCTTGGTGATCGCGCCGGTCAGGTTGCGCTTGGTTGCATCAGGCTTGATCATCGAAAAGGTGCGTTCAGTGGCCATGGTTCAAATCCTTCGTTTTACGGCAAAAGTTGGCGGTCTTTACCCGCCTGCCCGCCTGAAAACAAGGGGGATGCGGCAATTTCACGGGACCGTCGCAGTCGCCTGGCTGCAACCGCCCGTTAACCCCGCCAGCCGATACCCTCGAAAAATGGCGCCATGCCGGGCTACCTTAAAGCCGTTTTAACCCGGCAGGCCGCAAATCGAGGGCGACTTCCCAAACGGACGGGCGCAGGGCGACCTCGAACAGGACAGAGCGATGAAACACCCGACGCCAGGCGCTGTCGCTACTCCGGCCAATTCGATGCTCGGCCCGGTCGATCTCCAGAAGGTCGGCCACGCCATGGCCAAGCTCAACGTCCGCGGGTTGCCGCGCAACTACCAGCTTTTCCATGAGGCACTGTTCGGCGCCGACCGCAGCCTATCGAACGAGATCGCTCTTCTCGGCAGCCACCCTTCGCAGGCCATGCTCGACGAGATCGGCCTCAGGTACCGCCTTGTCAGCCATTGCGGACTGGTCGCCGAGAATACCCAGTCAGAGACAGCACGGATGCTGCGCGACGTCGCCGGGCAACTGGCCGAGGGCCTGAGGCACAAGCAGAGTTTCGTTCAAGCCGTCGAAACGATCACACAGTCTGTCAACGAAGACCCGATGCAGAGCCTTGCTGCATTTTCCGCCGAGATGGATTTCCTCAACGCCTCGCTGACCAACCTGATGATCTACGAGACCGGGCTGACGGAAAAGCTGACCGACCAGATGGACAGGATCGACACAATGGAAAAGGGCAACGCGGCAATGCGCACCGCCGTTGCCACAGACCGCATCACCGGGCTGCCAAACCAGATCGCCCTCATCAACCGGCTGATAGAATTGTACGACGAGGATAGCGCCCAGGGGATTGCGCTGATCATGGTCGACATCGACGATTTCGGTGCATTCAACGCCAGGTTCGGGCCGCAGGCCGCCAATCACCTGCTGAAGAAGCTGGGGGGCCTTTTCCGCAAGAGCATCAAGAAGAACGATCTCGTCGTTCGCATGACAGGCGACGACTTCTGCTTCCTGGTGACAGACGTGAATACCGAGGGCGCCCGGGCAATCGCTACAAGGCTTCGGACATCGGTCGAGGAAACGCTGGTCTATGCGACTTCCGACAAGAGCGATCCGGGCCGTCTCAGCGTCTCTACCGGCATTGCGCTCAGCACCGACGCTCCCTCGGCAGCCCAGCTGATGGCCCATGCAGAAGCAGCACTCGCCCGCGCGCAGGGCAACCGCCGCCAGCCGATACAGCTGTTCAGCCACGACGCGCGCCATTAAACCCTCGACCGACTGTTTGCCATCGCGCGAGCCGTATTGCAGCGCACACTCTTGCCTTCAAGGGCAAGTTCGGTCAAAACCGCCCCATGATCACGCTCAACAACATTTCCGCCCGCATCGCCGGGCGCCTTCTCATCGACCAGGCAAGCATCGCCCTGCCGGCCGGCATCAAGGCCGGCTTCGTCGGCAAGAACGGTGCCGGCAAGTCGACGCTCTTCAAGATCATTACCGGTGACATGGAAAGCGAGACGGGCAACGTCTCCATTCCGAAGAATGCCCGCATCGGCCAGGTCGCGCAGGAAGCGCCGGGTACGGAAGAGCCTCTGCTGGAAATCGTGCTGAAGGCCGACAAGGAGCGCGAAGCTCTGCTAGCCGAAGCCGAGACCGCGACCGACCCCAACCGTATCGGCGAAATCCACATGCGGCTCTCGGATATCGGCGCGCATTCGGCAGAATCGCGGGCTGCCAGCATCCTTGCCGGCCTCGGCTTCGACGCCGAGGCGCAGATGCGTCCGGCCTCGAGTTTTTCGGGCGGCTGGCGGATGCGCGTGGCGCTTGCCGCCGTGCTGTTTTCCGAGCCAGACCTGCTGCTGCTGGACGAACCCACCAACTATCTCGACCTTGAAGGCACGCTGTGGCTGGAAGACTATATCAGCCGCTATCCGCACACCGTGATCATCATCAGCCATGACCGCGACCTGCTCAACACGGCCGTCAACGCCATCGTCCATCTCGACCAGCAGAAGCTGACCTTCTATCGCGGCTCCTACGACCAGTTCGAGCGCCAGCGGGCCGAAGCCAACGAGTTGCAGACGAAGGCCAAGGTCAAGAACGATGCGGCGCGCAAGCATCTGCAGTCCTTCATCGACCGCTTCAAGGCGAAGGCCTCCAAGGCCCGCCAGGCGCAGAGCCGCGTCAAGGCGCTGGAGCGCATGGGCACCGTTTCCTCGGTCATCGAGGACAATGTCCAGGGCTTCAAGTTCCCCGATCCCGAGAAGGAAGCCGCCTCCCCCATCATCGCCATCGAGAGCGGCTCCGTAGGCTATGCGCCGGGCAAGCCGATCCTGCAGCACCTGACCCTGCGCATCGACACCGACGACCGCATCGCGCTGCTCGGCTCGAACGGCAACGGCAAGTCGACCTTCGCCAAGTTCATCTCCGGCCGCCTTCCTGGCTCGCCGGGTTCGGTAAAGACCGCATCCGGCCTGAAGATCGGCTTTTTTGCCCAGCATCAGCTGGACGACCTCATTCCCGAGCAGACGGCTGTCGAGCACGTGCGTCGCCGCATGCCGGGCGCCACCGAAGGCAAGGTGCGGGCGCGCGTTGCGCAGATGGGGCTTGCCACCGCCAAGATGGAAACCGCCGCGAAGGATCTGTCGGGTGGCGAAAAGGCACGCCTGCTGATGGGGCTTGCCGCCTTCGACGCGCCGAACCTGCTGATCCTCGACGAACCGACCAACCATCTGGATATCGACAGCCGCAACGCGCTGATCCAGGCGCTGAACGAATATTCCGGCGCCGTCATCCTGATCTCGCATGACCGCCATCTGATCGAAGCCACCGCCGACAGGCTGTGGCTGGTCAAGGACGGCACCGTCATGAATTATGACGGCGACCTCGAGGATTATCGCAACACCATCGTCGCCGCATCGCGCGGCAAGGGTGGCAAGGGCAAGAGCAGCCCCGAGGACAAGGCCAACAAGGCCGAACAGCGCAAGGCCAATGCCGACAAGCGCGCCGCAAACGCACCGTTGAAGAAAAAGATCAACGATGTCGAGGCTTTGACCCAGAAACTGCAGAAGCAGATTCAGGCTCTCGACCGCGAACTGGAAGATCAGGAGATCTACGACAAGTTTCCTGAGAAGGCCGCAGCCAAGGTCAAGGAACGCGCCGACCTGATGGCCAAGATTGCCAAGAGCGAAGAGCAGTGGATGTTGCTCTCGGACGAATACGAGGCAGCGATGGCGGGTTGACCGCCAGCGTCGTATTTCCTCCAGGCAAGCAGGCGCAACCTCGATGTAGCCTGTTTGCTTTCCCGCCTCCGTCCCCTGTCTAAAGGACGGATTGCTCGGCTCACGGTCGCGATCAACCCAACGTTGATGCCGATCGGCAACAGTCGCCAACATGCGCGCCGGGACCACGACGGCATCTGCGGGCGAACCGCCTTCGTCAACACCTCGTTAACCATAATCAGAAAATATCGTCTCAATATTCCTCCCTTGATTGAGCGATTCCCATGTTCTCACGTCCCGTTGTCGCCGGCCTTCTGGCCAGCCTGATGCTCGCCGGCTGCGCGACAAAACCGACGACAGAGATGTCGCTGAAAACCTCCTACGCGCCGGGCGCTACTGTCACTGCACCGCTCAAGGCCCACGATCCCATTGCCATGGAGCCGACCGCCTGGGGAGGCTACTGGCACCATCTTGCCGGTCGGACACTGACGGTCTCGTCCCTGCACGACCTCAAGCTTGCCGACAAGGAAGTGATCCTCACCTTCGACGACGGCCCGATGCCGGGAAAGACCGAGAAAATTCTTGCGACACTCGACCAGTTCGGCGTCAAGGGTGCCTTTATGATGGTCGGAGAAATGGCCGCCGCCCATCCGGCGATTGCCCGCAAGGTTCTCGACGACGGCAATGCCATCGGCAGCCATACCTACCGCCATCCGGATCTCGCCAGGATGAGCTTCGACATGGCCATAGCCGAGGTCGTCAAAGGCGAGAATGCCGTCTCGAAGGCCATCGGTACCGATGTCAACTTCTTCCGCTTCCCCTATCTCGCCGACACGAAAAGCCTGCGCTCGGCGATTGCCCAGCGCGACATGATCGTCATGGATGTCGATATCGACAGCAAGGATTATTTCACCGTCAAGCCGGCTATCGTCCTCGAGCGGACCATGGAGGAGCTGCATCGGCGCGGTCGCGGCATCATCCTGATGCACGATATCCACCAACGTACTGCGATCATGCTGCCGGGCCTGCTCAACAGACTTGAGAAGGAGGGCTACAAGGTGGTGACGCTCCGTTACGGACGTGACGCGGCACCAAGCAACGTCATTGCCATGGCCGATCTGAAAATGAGCCGTTAGGCGCCGCTCGCACCAAGCCCGGCCTTGCTCGCGGCCCGCATTCTGATACAAACACCTCAAAAATAATCATACTTTTGAGTGAAACACCGGAACGCGAGCAAGCCCATGTCTTCCAATCCCTCCGCCCCCATCCAGCTTGGCATCGTCGGCGTCGGCAAGATCGTCCGCGACCAGCATCTGCCGTCGATCGCGGCCAATGCGGACTACAACCTGATCGCCACGGCCAGCCGCAACGGCACTGTCGACGGCATCCAGAGTTTCACGACCATCGACGAGATGATTGCCACTGTTCCTGCGATGAACGCCGTGTCGCTGTGCATGCCGCCGCAATACCGCTATGAGGCCGCCCACAACGCGCTGACGGCGGGCAAGCACGTGTTTCTCGAGAAGCCACCGGGCGCGACACTGAGCGAAGTCCATGATCTCGAAGCGCTGGCGAAGGCCAAGGGCGTGTCGTTGTTTGCAAGCTGGCATTCGCGCTACGCACCGGGCGTCGAGGCCGCAAAGGACTTTCTTGCCGCGACGACCATCAAGAGCATGCATGTCATCTGGAAGGAAGACGTGCGCCACTGGCATCCGAACCAGGACTGGATCTGGCAGGCCGGCGGGCTCGGCGTGTTCGATCCCGGCATCAACGCCCTGTCGATCGTCACCCACATCCTGCCTCGCGCCATCTTCCTCACCGGCGCAACCCTAGAGTTCCCGGAAAACCGCGACGCACCCATCGCTGCCGACCTGCACTTCAAGGATGCCACCGGAGTGCCCGTCCACGCTGAATTCGACTGGCGCCAGACCGGCAAGCAGAGCTGGGATATCATCGTCGAGACGGAGGCCGGCACGATGCGGCTGGCCGATGGCGGCGCCAAGCTTTTCGTCGACGAAGAACTGAAGCTCGCCGAACCGGAGGCGGAATACCCGTCGCTGTACCGCCGCTTTGCCGAAATCGTCAGGGCCGGAACATCCGACGTCGATCTCGCCCCCCTCCGCCACGTCGCCGACGCCTTCATGCTCGGCAAGCGCAAGTTCGTGGAAGCGTTCCACGATTGATCTGCGGGTTCCAGATGCGTGCGAAGGCGCTTGAATAAGAGGTAGTGTTCGCATTAATTCCGGGGTCGAAAATGCAGCGGAATGAAGAATCAGCCTACGGTCTTGGCGTCAAACATAAGCTCGTCGTGCTCGCGGAACCCGACGACCGATGGCCTAAGGCCTACGCCGAGGAAGCCGAAAGCATACGGCTCGTCCTGGGCGTACGGGCGATCGATATCCAACACTTCGGAAGCACTTCGATACCGGGCATCAGAGCGAAGCCCGTTATCGATATCATCGTCGGCATCCGTCGTTTCGAAGACGGTAGTGAGTGTATCAAGCCGATGGAATCCATTGGCTACGATTATGCCGGTGCAGATATCGTTCCGGATGACCATATTTTCGGACGTGGTATCAAGCAGCAGACGCGCACCCATCTCGTGCATATTGTAGAACATCAAGGTTTTCATTGGAGGCGAAACCTGCTGTTTCGCGACAAACTCCGCACCAATGCCGTCCTGGCGTCTGAGTATGAAGATCTTAAGATTTCTCTTGCAGCCAAATTTTCCGGGGACCGCGCCGCCTATACGGACGCGAAGAAAGCTTTCATCGACAAGGTAGTCGGGAACGGGTGACCCCTCGCCTCGACTACCTAAATCTTCAGGTCAGGCCTTCTTTTCCCAGCGACCTTCCTGGGTTTGCTGCCAGTAGGTGAGCTTGTGGCCCTCGGCTTTCAGCTTTTTCCACTGGGCCCGGGCACCTTCCAGTTGTGACTGGTCGTAGCCGTCGAACATGAATACGACGCGGTCGTAGGTGTCGATCTCTTCAGCTTCGGCACCGTCGACGAAGAAGCGGACCTTGGCATCGTTGACATTGTCCGGCGACAGCGTCAGCAGCACCGGCTGGTGTTCCGGCGCCTCGCCGGCATCGGTGCCGTGAGGCAGGAAACTGTCCTCGCGGAATGTCCACAAATGGCTGTCGAGCAGGTCGCGCCGCGCCGGGTCCCGACCTTGCACCGCCACCCGCCAGCCACGCTCGACGCTTTTGTCGAGCAATGGCGGCAGGGCGTCCTCCAGCTTTGATTCCGTCAGATGATAGAACAGCACCTCGGTCATCGGGCGATCCCGTTTCTACCGATCACTGCTCGTAGTGCTGACGCACGAGTTCGTCGAGCAGGCGGACGCCAAAGCCGGAACCCCAGGACTGGTTGATCTCGTCGAGCGGCGAACCGAGGGCGGTGGCTGCGATATCGAGATGGGCCCAAGGCGTATCCTTGACGAAGCGCTTTATGAACTGGGCGGCGCTGATCGATCCGGCCTGGCGGCCGCCGCTGTTCTTCATGTCAGCGAACTTGCTGTCGATCAGCTTGTCGTAATCCTTGCCGAGCGGCATCCGCCACAGGCGCTCGTTGGTGGCAAGACCGGCGGCCGTCAGGCGTTCGGCAAGCGTGTCGTCGTTGGAGAACAGGCCTGCATGCTGGCTGCCGAGAGCGACGACGATGGCGCCGGTGAGCGTCGCCAGGTTGACCATGAATTGCGGCTTGAACCGGTCGTTTGTGTACCAGATGGCGTCGCCGAGAACGAGGCGGCCTTCGGCATCGGTGTTGATGATCTCGATCGTCTGGCCGGACATGGACGTGACGATGTCGCCGGGGCGCTGGGCGTTGCCGTCGGGCATGTTCTCGACCAGGCCGAGGACGCCGACGACATTGGCCTTGGCGCCGCGTGCCGCCAGCGTGTGCATCAGGCCGATAACGGCAGCGGCGCCGCCCATGTCGCCCTTCATGTCCTCCATCCCGGCCGATGGCTTGATGGAAATGCCGCCGGTATCGAAGACGACGCCCTTGCCGATGAAGGCGATCGGTGCCTCGCCGGGCGTGCCGCCGTTCCACTGCATGATCGCCAGACGCGGCGGGCGGACGGACCCCTGGGCTACGCCGAGCAGCGCGCCCATGCCGAGGGTCCGCATGTCGCGCTCGGTGAGGATTTCGACACTAACGCCGAGCTTTTCCAACTCCATGGCCTTGGCGGCGAATTCGACGGGACCGAGGACGTTTGGCGGCTCGTTGACCAGGTCCCGGGCGAGGTTGACGCCGGCCGCAATCGCTTCCGAATCGCCGAACAGGACATCGGCTTGCGCAGCCTTGGCAGTGACGATGGTCACCTTGATTGCCTTGCTGGTCTTCTCGTCGTCTTCGCCCTTGCGGGTCTTGTAGGTATCGAAGCTGTAGGCGCGCATCAGCATGCCCAGCGCGAAATCGGCAGCATTCTGCGGGGTGACGTCGGCACCCGGGCTGTCGACGAAAACCGTCACGGTCTCGACCTTCTTCATGCGCGCTGCAGCGACGCCGCCGAGCTTCAACCAGTCATGCGGCGTGGTATCGGCCGGCTTGCCCGTCCCTATCACCAGGATCCTCTCGACGGGTGACCCTTCCGGCGCGACGATATCGAGGGTCTTCAGCGACTTTGCAGAATAGCCGGCGATGCGGGTTGCCTTGGCAACGGTGTTAGCAGGATCGACGTGCTCCGCGCCGGCCGGTCGTTCGCTGCCGATACCCTGGAGGAGGACAGCCAGTCCCGTCGTCGGCCGTGCCGAGGGTGCAAAGGAGATTTCGAATTTCACAGACATGTCAGCTCCACGATGTGCCCGATGCCGGGTCTTTGATGTGGGATCATTTAGGGTTTCCCCATTGAATACAAGCTTAAGGGCCACAAAGCCTGCATTAGTTCGCAGCAAACTGCGCGTACCAGTCGTAGCACGCCCCATACCCCTACACTTTATATCCATGGGAAATCGGCAGCGCGAAGGGGATGGTTGCCGGGTCTGCAAAGCGGCTGTCGCCCACCTCCGATCACAAACGACACACCATGGAAATATTTCGAGAAATTAACGAAATTTTCGCGTGCCGCTTGTCGCAAAAAAATAACAAACAGCGTAGAGGAATTGGAACTGCGAGGCCTGAGGGCTTTCGGAGACGCGTCGCATCAAGGGCCGGCATGAAACTACTTGAATCCTATATTACCCGGCGTGTCGGTTTGATGTTTCTGGTGGCGCTGCTGCCGGTTCTTGCCATCATCTGGACGACTCAGGTGTTGCAGCGCATCAATCTGGTGACGGACAGCGGCCAGTCGATGGGGTCGTTCGCGACGCTTGCCACCCTCATCCTGCCAACGATCATTCCCGTCGTGCTGCCTTTCGCCCTGGTGATCGGCATCACGCAGACGCTAACTGCCATGAACACCGATTCGGAATTGACGGTGATGGAGGCTGCGGGTGCCAACCGGATCGTGATCATCCGCCCGATCATGCTTCTGGCCGTCGCAGTCAGCATTTTCTCCTTTGCCGTCGACAATATGGTTGAGCCAAAGGCGCGTGTCGCGGCGCGCGACATGGTCGCTGCAGCTTATGCCGACCTTCTGTCCACGGTCATCGAGGAAAAGAACTTCCGCCGCATCGAAGACGGTCTCTATGTCGAGATCTCTCAGCGGATGTCGGGGCGTATCCTCAAGGGCCTGTTCGTCGCCGATTCCCGCGACCCGGCCTTCGACCTTATCTATTACGCCAAGGAAGGCGCCGTCGATCCGAGCGGCAAGTCGCTGCTGATGCATGACGGCGAAGTGCACCGCAAAACCGTCGACGGCAACGTCTCGGTCATCAAGTTCGACAGCTATTCATTCGACCTCTCGGATCTTAGCCAGAGCCGTGGCCAGGCCAATCTTCGCTCCGGCGACAGAAGCCTGCCATTCCTGCTGCATCCAGATCCAAACGATGCCGACTACAAGGCGAAGCCGACAGGCTACCGCGCCGAGCTTCACCGCCGCCTGACGGACTGGATGCTGCCGGCGATCTTTGCGCTGATCTCCCTCGTCATTGCCGGCGATGCCCGGTCCCATCGTGAGGCACGCCTGCATCCGATGGTGTCTGCGCTCACCATCTCGTTCGGCCTGCGCTGGGCGGATTTCTATGCCGCCAACCAGATCGAAGCCGCGCCCTATTTCATCGGCGTTCTCTATGCAATCAACATCGGTTCGATCCTGATCTGCATCTTCCTGCTGTCACGCACGAAGAAGCGGACCATGCCAACGACCTTGCGCAATCGCATCAGCGGATGGTGGCTGCGGGCGCAGGCGAAAATGCCGGCATCCGGTGGGAAATCGAGCGGAGGCAACGCATGATTTTCGGCACCCTGAACCGCTATTTCTTCCTCCGTTATGCCATCACCACCGGCTGGTTCTTCGTCGGTGTGACGGCCATCGTCTTCCTCGCCGATTTCAGCGAAAATGCCGGCCGGCTGTCCGGCCTTCCCGGCTACACCGTCGCCATCGGGCTGCTGATGACTGCCGTTCGCCTGCCGCTCATCCTGCAGCAGACGATGCCGTTTCTCGTGCTGTTCGTCGGCATGACGACGCTGATCGCGCTCAATCGTCGCTACGAACTGGTGATTGCCCGCGCCGCCGGCATTTCCGTCTGGCAATTCATGGCGCCGTTCATTTTCGGCGCGTTTATCGTCGGGCTGCTGACAATGCTGGTGCTCAACCCGATAGCGGCGGCCGGCCAGCGACAGGCGGATGCGCTCGAGGCGGACCTGCGCGGCGACCCCTCCTATCACAACCGGCTCTCCGTGCCGTGGCTGCGCCAGATCGCCCGCGACGACGATGTCATCATTGGCGCGAAAACCGTTGTCGACAACGGCATGACGCTGATGAACGCCGTTTTCATCCACTTCAATCCACAGGGCGACGTGGTGCTTCGGCAGGACGCAAACTCGGCTAAGTTGGAAGATGGTTACTGGCTTCTTACCGGCGTTGTGGAGCGTGCTCCGGGGGAGATCCCTGCGCACAAGGCTACGGTGCGCGTCCGTACGAATTTGAAACAGGATTTCGTGTCCCAACGGCTGGCGCAGCCTGAAACCATTGCTTTTTATGATCTTTCTAATCGAATTGAGATCGCACGAAGCTTTGGTATATCTACCAAGGCGTTGGAGACGCAGTTTAACTCCCTGCTTTCACAACCCTTCCTCATGGTGGCAATGACTCTCATTGCCGCAACCGTGTCTCTAAAATTCAGCCGTTTCAACCAGTCACGTTCCGTGATTCTGGGTGGAATACTCGCAGGCTTCGTGCTTTATGTCGTCAACGTGCTTGTAAAGGCATTCGGAAGTAGTGGCGTTGTGCCTCCCTTCGTGGCGACATGGATACCCGTGGTCGTCGCCTTGGCTTTGGGCGCAACGATCCTGCTTCATCAGGAGGATGGCTAGTGGCGGTCACTAACCGCAAACAGATCAGAAAGCTCTCGGCTGTCGTCTTGGCAGCACTGAGTGCCTACGTCGCGACGTCGCCTGCCGTATTCGGCCAGGACGGCTCGCCAATGAAAACCGCGAAGGTCAATGTACCGGCTGATTCGAAGCTGGTGCTGTCCTCGAACGAGCTGATCTATAACAAGGACACACAGGTCGTCACCGCTAACGGCGCGGTGCAGATTAACTATGGCGGCTACAAGATGGTCGCCCAGCAGGTCGTCTACAACCAGAAGACCGGCCGGATGATGGCGCTCGGCAATGTCGAGCTCATCACGCCCGACGGCAATCGCATGTACGGCGACAAGATGGACGTTACCGACAGTTTCTCGGATGGCTTCGTCGATTCGCTGCGCATCGAAATGCCGGACAACACCCGCCTTGCCTCCGAAAAGGCCGAGCGGGTTGGCGGTACGCAGATGATCCTGACCAAAGGCATTTACACGGCCTGCCTCGCCTGCACCAAGCTCGGCAAGGCACCGCTGTGGCAGGTGAAGGCGCAGCGCGTCGTGCAGAATGGCGTGACGCACACGGTTCGCCTGGAGCACGCCCGGTTCGAACTGTTCGGCCTGCCGATTGCCTACATTCCCTGGATCGAAGTTCCGGACAACACGGTCAAGCGCAAGTCTGGCTTCCTGTTCCCGACCTTCAGCGTCTCGCAAAACCTCGGTTTCGGCGCCAAGGTTCCCTATTACTACGTCATATCGCCGAGCATGGACGCCACCGTCAGTGCGACGGGGTACACCACGCAGGGCTTCCTGCTCGAAGGCGAATTCCGCCAGCGGCTTGAAAACGGCACCTATACCATCCGGGCTGCCGGCATCGACCAGAACAAGCCCGATGCCTTCACTGCAGGCACGAGCGACGCGGAATCCAAGACCCGTGCGCTGATCGCCTCCAAGGGCGACTTCCAGATCAATCCACGCTGGACGTTCGGCTGGGATGTGATGGCGCAGACGGACAACAACTTTGCCCGTACCTACGGCATCGAGGGTCTCAACCAGAGCACCCACACCAACGAGGTCTATTTGACGGGCCTCGGCAAGCGCAACTATTTCGACATGCGCGGCTTCTATTACGACGTGCAGGACGCCACCGAAAACAGCGACAGCGAGAAGCAGCAGGCGATCGCTGCCCCTGTCATCGATTACCACTATGTCGATCCCAAGCCTGTCTACGGCGGTGAACTTTCGGCGACGATGAACTTCACCAACATCTCACGCCAGGAAGTAGCTGCGCGCGACCTCAGCGACCTGACGACCAAGGATCGGTTTGAGGGACTGAAGGGCGACACCAGCCGCCTGACGACCGAATTGCAATGGCAGCGGACTTTCGCGACGCAGGGTGGCCTCCTCCTCACCCCGTTGATGGCAGCACGCGGCGATGCGTACGGCCTCGGCATGGACTCGCCGAATTCGATCGGCACCAACTACAGCTATTCCGGCAACTACGACGACAGCAGCACGGCCGCACAGGGCATGCTGACGGCCGGGATCGAAGCGAAATATCCGATCATGGTCTCGACGGCGAACAGCACACACGTGTTCGAGCCGATTGCACAGCTTTACGTTCGTCCGAACGAAACGCTGGCAGGCCGGTTGCCGAATGAAGACGCGCAGAGCTTCGTCTTCGACGCCAGCAACCTCTTCAATCGCGACAAATTCTCGGGCTTTGACCGGATCGAAGGCGGCACGCGCGCCAATCTCGGTATCCGCTACACCGGCAGCTTCGACAGCGGTTACAAGCTGACGAGCATTGTCGGCCAGTCCTACCAGCTGGCAGGACAGAACTCTTTCGACACGGCGGATCTTGTAAACGCCGGCGCCGAGTCTGGCCTCGAAGACAGTGTTTCCGACTATGTCGCCATGGCGTCTCTATCGACACCGCAGGGCTTGTCGCTGACGGGCTCCTACCGCCTCGATCACAAGGACATGTCGTTCAAGCGTGGTGACTCGACGCTGGGGTATGCGAATGCCGACTTCCAGACCTCGGTAACCTACACGCATATCAAGGCGCAGCCCGAATACGGCTTCACCTCCGACAACGACGAAATCCAGACACGCGCCCAGATCAACTTCAAGGACTACTGGGCGATCTTCGGGACAGTCAGCTACGACCTGAACAACAACGATGTGACCCGTCGCGGCGTCGGACTGTCCTACAGCGACGAATGCACGATCTTCAGCATCTCCTACCTGTCGAAAAGCGACAGCGTGGACCAGACTGCCAGCGACTGGTCTATCGGTGCGAAGATCACCTTCCGCACCCTCGGCGACATCAATGTCGGCAGCGCGTCGGACACCACCTTCTAGCAGCAAGCGCACGGTGACCGGATTTCCATCCGGTCACCGTGATATCGCCGCCCAAAGATCCCATTCCGTGCAAAATCCGTGTCATTGTTTCGCCGCAAGGATTGTGCAATTCCATAGCCTTGCTGTAGATGGTCGGCAGGAAATGTTGGCCCGTCCGGATACGTCCGGGACAGGAGCGGCCAACCGCTTGGACCTTTGAGAGGGATAGTCGATGTTTGCTGGACAGAACCCGGTACGCGCCATTTTAACCGGCGCTGTCGCCTTGGCCATTGCCACATCCCTGCCGATCTCGGGCCAGGCTGCGCCACAACAGCGGGGCGCTCCTCCGGCCGTCGCATCGGGCACCAGCGAGGTCAAGGTCCTCGTCAATAATGAAGTCATCACCAGCGGCGACATCGCCAAGCGTATCAACTTCATGCGCCTGCAGCACCAGACGGGCGACTTGCCCAAGCTCGCCAAGGAGCAGCTGGTCACGGAACTGCTGAAGCGCCAGGAAATCCAGCGCGTTCGCATGTCGGTGTCTACCACGGATGTCGATGCTTCCTATGCCCGCTTTGCCGCAAGCAACAAGATGAAGACGGAACAGCTGAACGAGGTCCTCACAAAGACCGGCGTCACGCCCGCGCATTTCAAAGCCTATATCGCCATCCAGATGAGCTGGCCGCGCGTGCTCAATGCCCGTTTCGGCGCCAGCGGCAAGCTCTCGCCCGACGAGCTCATCACTCGCATGACGCAGAACAAGAACAACACGTCGACCACGGAATATTTCCTCAAGCAGGTCATCTTCGTGGTGCCCGCCGCTAAAAAGGGAACGATGGAAGCCAAGCGCAAGGCGGAGGCGGATGCCTCGCGCGCGAAATTCCCGGGATGCGAGCAGGCCAAGGTGTTTGCCGCCACGATGCATGACGTCTCGGTGCGCGACCTCGGCCGCGTTCTTGCGCCGGAACTGCCAACCCAGTGGAAGCCGCTGGTCGAGGGCGCGACCGGCAACACAACGTCCTCCATCGTCACGGACCGTGGCGTCGAGTATCTGGCCATTTGCTCCAAGCGTCAGGTCAGCGACGATGTCGCCGCCGCCGCCGTCTTCCGCCAGGAAGATCTTGGCAAGAACGCCCAGGGCGAGGCCACCGGCAACGAGAAGAAATACGTGGATGAACTGCGCTCCAAGGCGCAGATCATCTACCGCTGATCTCTGCGGATGACAGCGCTCCACACCCGGCCACTGGCGCTTACCCAGGGCGACCCTGCCGGCATAGGCCTCGACATAACGCTTGATGCGTGGATGCGCCGCACGGAGCTGGGGCTGGCGCCGTTCCTGTTCATCGGCGACCCGGCTGCCCTTGCAGTGCGCGCCCGGTTGCTGGGACGGGACATTCCCCTTCGCGAATGCGATGCTGCGACTGCCTTCTCGATCTTCGCCACCGCGCTGCCGGTTCTGCCGGTGGCTTCGGGTGTGGACGTGGCTGCTGGCGTGCCGCATGTTTCGACCGCGCGCGGCACCATCGCTGCGATCGAGACTGCCGTACAGCTGACAATGGCCGGAGAGGCTGCGGCTGTCGTGACCAACCCGATTGCCAAGTCCGTGCTATACGAGGCTGGCTTCGGCTTTCCCGGTCATACGGAATTTCTTGCGGACCTTGCAGGCCGCCACAGCGGCAAGCGCTTCATGCCCGTGATGATGCTGGCCGGCCCGAAATTGCGGGCCATACCTGTGACCATCCACATTCCCCTGAAAGATGTGCCGACAGCGCTGACAGCAGACATCATCATCGAAACCTGCCGGATCACGCACGCGGATCTCAAGGCCCGTTTCGGCATTCCCCGCCCCCGGCTCGCGGTGGCCGGCCTCAATCCTCACGCCGGCGAGGACGGGACGCTCGGCAGCGAGGACAAGGACATCATCCACCCCGCCATCGAGGTGCTGCGCGCCGAGGGTATCGACGCCTTCGGGCCGCTGCCGGCCGACACAATGTTCCACGACGACGCACGCCATCGCTACGATGTGGCTATCTGCATGTATCATGACCAGGCGTTGATCCCGGCCAAGGCGCTCGGATTCGACGACTCCGTCAACGTGACGCTCGGCCTTCCCTTCGTTCGCACATCGCCGGACCACGGCACCGCCTTCGGCATTGCCGGCAAGGGCATTGCCAAGGCGGACAGTCTCGTGGCGGCCCTGAAGCTTGCTGCCGACCTTGCCCGTGTCGACAGGATATCTGCCTGATGGCCGCTCTCGACGGGCTGCCTCCCCTTCGCGACGTCATCGAGCGGTTTGGGCTGGATGCACGCAAGGCGCTGGGACAGAATTTCATTCTCGACCTCAACCTGACGCAGCGCGTGGCGCGGACGGCCGGTAACCTCGAGGGCATTACCGTCATAGAGGTCGGGCCCGGTCCCGGGGGACTGACGCGGGCAATCTTAGCGCTCGGTGCCAAGAAGGTCATAGCCATCGAGCGCGACCCGCGCTGCCTGCCGGCGCTAGCCGAGATTGCTGCCCATTATCCCGGCCGGCTGGAGGTGATCGAAGGCGATGCGCTGAAGATCGACTTTGCCGCGCTGGCGACAGATGGCCCCGTGCGCGTCATCGCCAACCTCCCCTACAATGTTGGCACACAGTTGCTGCTGAACTGGCTGCTGCCAGCCGTTTGGCCCCCGTTCTGGCAATCGCTGACACTGATGTTCCAGAAGGAAGTCGGCCAGCGGATCGTCGCTGCCGAGGGCGACAATCATTACGGACGACTGGGCGTGATCTGTGGCTGGCGCACGGAGGCCTATGCTGCTTTCGATATCTCGCCGCAGGCTTTCACGCCGCCACCCAAGGTCACCTCGTCGGTGATCCACCTGACACCGCGCGAAAACCCGATCCCCTGCTCCGTCGCAAAGCTCGAGCGTGTTACCGAGGCGGCTTTTGGCCAGCGCCGCAAGATGCTGCGCCAGAGTGTCAAATCGCTCGGTGGGGAAGCGCTGCTGGCGCGCGCCGACATCGACCCGACAAGGCGGGCTGAAACGTTGTCCGTGGAAGAGTTCTGCCGGCTGGCGAACTGCCTCTAAAGTTTCGGCACTTCTTCCAGCAAGCCCCGAATGAAATCGAACATACCGTGGCGACGGTCGCGGCGCAGACGCTCGGCCTTGACGATCGACTGCACCGAATCGAAGGCTGTGTTCAGATCCTCGTTGACCAGAACGTAATCGTACTCGCGCCAGTGCTCGATTTCGGCGCGGGAATTCTGCAGCCGCGTCGCAATCACCGCCTCCGAGTCTTCGGCACGGCGATGCAGGCGGGACTGAAGTTCCGTCATGGTTGGCGGCAGGATGAAGACCGAGACGACGTCTGCCGCCATCTTGTCTTGCAACTGCTGGGCGCCCTGCCAGTCAATATCGAACAGCATGTCGCGGCCCTCGGCCATGGCAGTCTCGACAGGCTCGCGCGGCGTGCCGTAGAAATTGCCGTGAACCTCTGCCCATTCCAGAAGTGCATCGGAATCCCGCATCCGCTCGAACTCGCGCTGCGAGACGAAGTGATAGTGGACATCGGCGATTTCACTCGGGCGACGCTGGCGCGTGGTGACGCTGACGGAAAGGCTGAGTTGCTTGTCGTCTGCCAGCAGCGTGCGGGCAATCGTCGATTTGCCGGCGCCCGATGGCGAGGAGATGACCAGCATCAGACCGCGTCGGGCGATTGGCAACGATGGCGAGGTCGCCGTATTCATCGTTCACTCCAAATTCTGAACTTGTTCGCGAAACTGGTCGATGACCACCTTCAATTCGATGCCGGCGTTGGTAACGGCTGCGGCATTCGATTTCGAACAGACGGTATTCGATTCGCGGTTAAATTCCTGTGCAAGAAAATCGAGCTTGCGCCCTATCGGGCCACCTTTCCTCATCAATTCGCGAGAAGCGGCAACATGGGCCTTCAGCCGGTCGATCTCCTCGCGCAAATCCGCTCTTGTGGCGATGAGCGCCGCTTCTGCGTGAAGCCTGTCGCGATCCAGCCCGGAGGCTGCATCCATCAACAAGGCGACCTGGGCTGCAAGCCTCGTGGCGATTTCAGCCGGCGACCGCGAGGGATCGCGCTCTATGGTATCCGTCAGCGTCTCGATGGTGGCCACTTGATCTAGCAGGACTCGGGCCAGCGCCTGCCCTTCCTGTTCCCGCATGGCCTTGAGGTCGTAAAGCGCACCCTCGAGCCCCGCCATGATATCGGCGTCGCGGCTGGCGACTGCATCGTCACCCTCGGGGGTCTCGCGAAACTCTATGATGCCGCGGATCGCCATCAGCGTATCGAGCTTCAGCGGCGCGGGATCGATGATGCCGGCCAGCTGATCGCGCATGGCAAGTACGGTGGCGAGCGCTGCCTGGTTGACGACCGCCTCGAAGCGGTTCTCGTCGGCCGAGATCGACAGGCTTGCCTGAATGTTGCCACGGGAAAACTGCAGCGGAACAAGGCGCCGGATGTCGAGTTCCAGACGCTCTAAGCCGGGCGGCAGGCGCAGGCGCAAGTCGAGCCCCTTGCCGTTGACCGAGCGCAGTTCCCAGGCCCAGCGGTAGCGACCGCTGGTGCCTTCACGCCGGGCAAATCCTGTCATGGACTGCAGTGCCATCAGCGTCTCCGTGCTTTGCTTCGGGTTACTTCTTCTTTGCCGGCGTCACAGTACCATTTTCTTCAGGTTGGCCATCGACAACGATATCGGTGCTGTTTACGCCCTTGTCGGCCAGGATCTTGCGCCAGCGCTTGACGTTGGCGTTATGCTCTTCCAGCGTCGCGGAAAAGACATGCCCGCCACTGCCGTCGGCTACAAAGTAGAGATCCTGCGACTTCCAGGGGTTGGCCGTGGCTTCGAGTGCATCGCGTCCGGGATTGGCAATCGGCGTCGGCGGCAAACCCTTGATGATGTAAGTGTTGTACGGCGTTTCCTTCTTCAGGTCCGATTGGTAGATCGGCCGGTCTGTCGGCTTGCCGTCCCCGCCAAACAGACCGTAGATCACGGTTGGATCAGACTGAAGGCGCATGTTCTTGGCGAGGCGGTTGATGAATACCGACGCTACATGTGCACGCTCGTCGGCAAGGCCGGTTTCCTTTTCGACGATCGACGCCAGTATGACGAGTTCCTGCTTGCTGGCGAATGGCAGGTTGGCGTCACGCTTTTCCCAGATCTGGTCGACCAGCTTCTTCTGGGCCGCAGCCATCTGGTCGACAATCTCGGCACGCTTCGCGCCGCGAGAAAACTTGTAGGTGTTCGGCTCGAGACTTCCCTCCGGCGGCAGGGCAGACGGCAGTTCGCCCTCGAGTATGGGATCGGCCTGAAGCTTGTTGAAGATCTGGCGAGTTGTCAGGCCCTCCGGCAGCGTGACGGAATAGAGAATGGACTTGCCGGACTCCATC
Source organism: Rhizobium sp. B21/90 (assembly GCF_019355815.1). Classification (NCBI taxonomy): domain Bacteria; kingdom Pseudomonadati; phylum Pseudomonadota; class Alphaproteobacteria; order Hyphomicrobiales; family Rhizobiaceae; genus Rhizobium; species Rhizobium sp. B21/90. Next base: position 2,745,069 of record NZ_CP072162.1, read on the forward strand.
AACTCCATGATGTCCTTCATGGACGCGCCGGCCTTGATCTCGTATTCGCCGGCCTTCAGCGTATCGCCGTCGCGGAGTTGACGGGCCGCCAGATATTTGAATATCCGCGCATCAGAAATGATGTTGCTGGCCTCCAGCCGAGAAGCGATTTCGGATGGACCCGCTCCGTTACGGACGATGAAGTTGGCATTGGTGGTCAGCGGTCCGGGAGACTGGTAGGTCGAGACGACATAGTAGAAGCCGATAACGCCCAGCGCGATGACGAATACGACTAGCGTCATCAGGAAGTTCAGGAATATGACCATCTGGCTGCGGGCCTTGCGGGACCGCTTCGGTGGCTCCGGCACGCGTTCGGGACGCAATGCCTCGTTTGGCGATTTAGGAATGATCGGTCCCTTCTGCCCCGCCGGCGTATCCCCGTTCTGGTTCGTGTCGTTCACCGGCAGTCCCTTCTTCTTGTCTTTGTCCGCTCTTGACCAAGCAATGCGGCAAAAACAGGTTCAGGATCTTCCGCGCACACGTCGCGCGCGAAAAATCAGCCGTTACCTGCCTCTATGCCTCATAGCGGCGCAGAACGAGCGACGCGTTGGTTCCGCCAAATCCGAAGGAGTTCGACAGCGCAATGTTGACATCGCGCTTGCGCGCGGTGTGCGGTACCAGATCGATCGCGGTCGGCCGCTCCGGATTGTCGAGGTTCAGCGTCGGCGGCACGATATTGTCGCGGATCGCCAGCGCCGAGAAAATCGCCTCGATTGCACCGGCCGCTCCGAGAAGATGTCCGGTCGCCGACTTGGTGGACGACATCGAGATCTTAGAAGCGGAGGCGCCGACCAGTCGCTCGACGGCGCCAAGCTCGATCGTATCGGCCATGGTCGATGTGCCGTGGGCGTTGATGTAGTCGACATCGGCTGCCGTGACGCCCGCACGCTTCAGGGCAGATGTCATGCAGCGGAAAGCGCCCTCGCCGTTTTCGGAAGGTGCGGTGATGTGGTAGGCGTCGCCGGACAGGCCGTAGCCGACCACTTCCGCATAGATCTTGGCGCCGCGCGCCTTGGCGTGTTCGAGTTCCTCGAGCACGACGATGCCGGCACCCTCGCCCATGACAAAGCCGTCACGGTCGTTGTCGTAAGGGCGCGAAGCCTTCTGTGGATCGTCGTTGTGCTGGGTCGACAACGCCTTGCAGGCGGCAAATCCAGCCATTGCAATGCGGCATACAGGAGCCTCGGCACCGCCGGCAACCATCACGTCGGCATCGCCAAAGGCGATGAAACGGGCGGCGTCGCCGATGGCATGGGCCCCGGTGGAACAGGCTGTGACGACGGCGTGGTTGGGGCCGCGCAGCTTGTGGCGGATAGACACCTGACCGGACACGAGGTTGATCAGACGGCCGGGAATGAAAAACGGTGAGATACGCCGTGGCCCCTTGTCACGCAACGTGTAGCCGGCCTCGACGATACCCTCAAGACCACCGATGCCGGAGCCGATCATCACGCCGGTGGCGATCTGGTCCTCGTCGGTCTTCGGGTGCCAGCCGGCATCGTTCAGCGCCATTTCGGCGGCGGCCATGCCGTAGATGATGAAGGGATCGACCTTGCGCTGTTCCTTAGGCTCCATCCAGTCGTCGGCATTGAACGTGCCGTCGCTACCATCGCCGACGGGAACCCGGCAGGCAATCTTGGCAGGCAGGTCGGAAACTTCGAATTCGGTGATCAGACGGGCGCCGTTATGGCCGGCGAGCAAGCGTGTCCAGGACACCTCCGTGCCACACCCCAAAGGAGATACCATGCCGGTACCCGTGATAACGACACGTCTCATCGCCCTCAGCCCCTGTCTTCGCGCATGCCATGCATAATATATGGAAAGTCCGGCATGACCGGACGAAAAAGGGCGGACTCCATGAGCCCGCCCTTTGATATTGCCAAGCTGTTAAGCCTGGGCCTTTTCGATGAACTTTACAGCGTCACCAACCGTCAGAATGGAATCGGCAGCATCGTCCGGGATTTCAACGCCGAATTCTTCTTCGAATGCCATGACCAGTTCGACAGTGTCGAGCGAGTCCGCACCCAGGTCGTCGATGAAGCTGGCGCCTTCAACAACCTTGTCGGCGTCGACGCCAAGATGATCAACAACAATTTTCTTAACGCGTTCTGCGATATCGCTCATGTCGGTTTCCTCGACCTTATTTCCTGATCAGAATGCCGTCTGGCACCCCTACCCTGTTTTCAACCTGCAGCACTCAATCGGAGCACCGTTGGCAAACCCGTTCAACCCGGCTTGAGATACCACAAAACCGCGCAATAACGGCATGTAGAATCTGCGTATTCGGGACGACTGTTCACAGTCATGGCCCGATTAACATGCTTTATCTCTGTCGCAAAGCCTGAAAATCAACCCCACGGGCCCGCCCGACAAGCTGTTGGGGACAAATTCTCTCCCCAACCGCAATTTCCATTTCAGATCATGGCCATGCCGCCGTTGACGTGCAGCGTCTGCCCCGTCACGTAGGCAGCTTCGCTGGATGCGAGATAGGCGACGGCCGCAGCGATCTCGGCACCGGTGCCCATGCGCTTCATCGGGATGGCGCCCATGATGCCGTCCTTCTGCTTGTCGTTCAGCTTGTCGGTCATGGCGCTGGCGATGAAGCCCGGCGAGACGCAGTTGACGGTGACGTTGCGCGTGGCGATTTCCTGGGCCAGCGACTTTGTCATGCCGATCATGCCGGCCTTTGAGGCGCAGTAGTTCGCCTGGCCCGGATTGCCGGTCGTACCGACGATCGACGTGATGTTGATGATGCGGCCGTAGCGGCGGCGCATCATCGGATGCGTGAGTTCGCGAGTCAGTCGGAATGTCGAGGTCAGGTTGATCTCGATGACATTATCCCAGTCTTCGTCGCTCATGCGCACGAACAGGCCGTCCTTTGTAATGCCGGCATTGTTGACGAGAATATCGACGCCTTCGAGTTCTGCCTCGGCCTTGGCGGCGAGCGCCTTGACTTCGGCGCGGTCGGAAAGGTTGGCCGGGAAGATCTTGACGCGATCGCCGAGTTCGGCTGCCAGTGCCTCGAGCTTTTCGACACGAGTCCCGTGCAGGCCGACGATGGCACCCTGGGCGTGCAGCGTGCGGGCGATTTCCTCGCCGATACCGCCGGTGGCGCCGGTAATCAGGGCCTTGCGGCCAGTCAGGTCAAACATGTGAGTTTCCTCATTCCTGGATGTTGCGTGCTTGGTAGCGCACTCGGTCAGCCGACGAGGCCGGCAAGCGCTGCTTGGATATCAGCGGGCGAATTGACGGCGATGCCGGTCACAGACTTGTCGATGCGCTTGGCAAGCCCGGTCAGCACCTTGCCGGCACCGATTTCATAGAGCGTCGTCACATCGTTTGCGGCAAACCACTGAACCGTCTCGCGCCAGCGAACCTGGCCTGTGACCTGCTCGACCAAGAGCGCGGCAATCTCGCCGGCATCGGTGACGGGAGCAGCACGGACATTGGCGATGACAGGTACGATAGGATCGGACATCTTGACGTTGGCGAGCGCTTCGCGCATCGCGTCTGCGGCCGGTGCCATCAGGCTGGAATGGAAGGGTGCGGAGACAGGCAGCAGGATCGCCCGCTTGGCGCCCTTTTCGGTCGCCAGTGCCGCCGCCTTCTCGATGGCTGCCTTCTCGCCCGAGATCACGATCTGGCCGCCACCATTGTCATTGGCGATCTGGCAGGCGCCGAGCGCCGATGCTTCCTCACAGACGGCAACAACGTCCGCCTGCTCGAGCCCGATGATGGCAGCCATCGCGCCGGTGCCGACGGGAACAGCTGCCTGCATGGCGTTGCCGCGGATGCGCAGAAGACGGGCGGTGTCGGCGAGCGTGAAGGTGCCGGCAGCACAGAGCGCCGAGTATTCGCCGAGCGAATGGCCGGCGACATAGCCGACCTTACCCTTGAGATCGAGTCCCCGGGCTTGCAGAACCCGAAAAGCGGCCATCGATACGGCCATCAACGCCGGTTGGGCATTGGCCGTCAGCGTCAGCTTGTCTTCGGGGCCGTTGAATATCGTCTCGGAAAGAGCCTCGCCAAGGGCGTCATCGACCTCGGCAAAGACCGCGCGGGCTTCGGGAAACTGCTCGGCCAGATCCTTGCCCATGCCGACGGCTTGGCTTCCCTGACCCGGGAATGTGAAAGCAACAGTCATTGTTTGGCGTCCTTGTTTGGCTTCCCAATCGGCATTCTTGCCCCCGGAGTCAAGAGCGCAGGCCTGACGGCACCGGGCTTTTGCGGATGCTAAGGCTCACGAATTTTTCTTGCACTTGCGAGAATTAGACCTAAATTCCCGCCGTCCTCCCGGACATGCATCCCCGCCAGATCCAAGGTTTTCCCATGAAATATCAGAATTTAGGCCGCACAGGCATTTCGATTTCGCAAATCTGCCTTGGCACCATGACCTGGGGCACACAGAACAGCGAAGCCGAGGCCCACGAGCAGATGGATTTCGCCGTCGAGAAGGGCATCAACTTCTTCGATACTGCTGAAATGTACCCCGTTACCCCGCTGTCTGCCGAGACACAGGGGCGCACTGAGGAGCATATCGGCACCTGGTTCGAAAAGACCGGCAAGCGCACGGATATCGTGCTCGCCACCAAGGTTGCCGGAAACGGACGTTCCTATCTGCGCGGAGGCCAGGGCGCCGACGCCGCCAATATCCGCCTGGCGCTCGAGGCCAGCCTGAAGCGCCTGAAAACCGACTATATAGACCTCTACCAGATCCACTGGCCGAACCGCGGCCATTTCCACTTCCGCCAGAGCTGGAACTACAATCCCTTCACCCAGGACCGCGCCGCTGTCATTACCAACATCGAGGACATCCTCCAGACGCTTGGCGAATGCGTCAAGGAAGGCAAGATCCGCGCAATCGGCCTTTCCAACGAGACAAGCTGGGGTACGCAGAAATATTTGACGCTGGCCGAACAGAAGGGCCTGCCGCGCGTCGCCAGTATCCAGAACGAATACAGCCTCCTTTATCGCCATTTCGATCTCGACCTTGCCGAACTGTCGCATCACGAAGATGTCGGGCTGCTGGCCTACTCGCCGCTCGCAGCCGGGCTCCTCACCGGCAAATATGTCGGCGGGGCCAAGCCAGAGGGCTCCCGCGCGGCCATCAATGGCGATCTCGGCGGCCGCCTGCAGCCGCTCCAGGAGCCGGCCGTCAAGGCCTATCTCGAAATCGCCAGCAAGCACGGCCTCGATCCGTCGGCGATGGCCATCGCCTTCTGCCTTACCCGCCCGTTCATGGCAGCAGCCATCATCGGGGCGACCACGATGGAGCAGCTGAAGATTAATATCAGCGCCGCAGACCTGACGCTGTCGCCCGGGGTGTTGGCCGAGATAGCCAAGGTTCATCGCCAATACCCGATGCCGATCTGAAGATTTCTCTTCTCCCCACCGGGGGAGAAGATGCCCGCCAGGGCAGATGAGGGGGACGCGCGGCATACCGTGTACCGCGTGAGGAGCGCCCCCTCATCCGACCCCTTCGGGGCCACCTTCTCCCCGGCGGGGAGAAGGAGACACAGCCACTTCCTCATATTCCTTCACCTCTCCCTTGCCTTTCCGCCAGAATCCCGTATAAGCCGCCCTGTTCGCAAACCCGGTCATCTGGCTGGTGGCTGAACGGAGGGCCGGTTTCCAAATGGAAATCGTTCGGAACGGAAGCGTTCCAGCCTCCCGTGTCTCCGCTCTCGACCGTCTCGGATTAACGCTTTCTTGCTTGGGTTCGCCCTTACAGGAGCAGTCGTTGAGGCTTAGCCGCCGATACCGGGTTTCACAAACGCAAGAAAGGCAAAGCTCATCATGGCTCTTTACGAACATGTATTCCTTGCCCGACAGGACGTTTCCGCGCAGCAGGTTGATGCCCTCGTAGAACAGTACAAGGGTGTCATCGAAGCTAACGGTGGCAAAGTCGGGCGTATCGAGAACTGGGGCCTCAAGTCCCTGACTTATCGCATCAACAAGAACCGCAAGGCTCACTACGCCCTGATGGACATCGACGCTCCTCCTGCCGCCGTGCAGGAAATGGAACGCCAGATGCGCATCTCGGAAGACGTCCTGCGCTACATGACGATTGCCGTCGAAAAGCACGAGGAAGGCCCGTCTGCCATGATGCAGAAGCGCGACCGTGACGATCGTCCGCGTCGTGATGGCGACCGTCCGGATCGTGGTGGCTTCGGCGACCGTGGCCCGCGCCCGGATCGTGGTGATCGCGAAGACCGTCCGCGCCGTCCGCGCGAAGACCGCGTTTAAGGAGATCTGAATATGTCTGAAGCTTCCTCCTCGTCGCAGGTCCGTCGTCCGTTCCATCGTCGTCGCAAGACCTGCCCGTTCTCCGGTGCCAACGCACCGCGGATCGACTACAAGGACGTTCGCCTTCTGCAGCGCTACATTTCCGAGCGCGGCAAGATCGTTCCTTCGCGTATCACGGCCGTTTCCCAGAAGAAGCAGCGCGAACTGGCCCAGGCCATCAAGCGCGCCCGTTTCCTCGGCCTGCTGCCTTACGTCGTCGCTTAATCGCGGCTGACTGATCGAGACATGAGGGAAGGCAGCGATGCCTTCCCTTCTTCCTTCCACGGTGGGCGTGGATCGAAACCGTTTGAAACCCATGTTGGGGCTGCGCTGCTGAGATTTTATTCAGTTACGAACCTCTAACTGCTTGAACAAGCAGGACAGCGACTTGAAGACCTTGAACTCACGATTGATGCTGACCGGCGTGCTCGCCGGCATTACCGCGACCCTGCTTGTGCTGGCCGCGAATGCGCAGCCGTCATTCAGTGCTGTCCTTTACGCTGCGTCTGCCCTCCCAATTCTGATTGCCGGCCTCGGCTGGGGCAATATTGCCGCCATCGTCTCGATCCTTACCGCCTTCGTGCTCGGCGCGGTCGCCATATCGCCATCGTTTGCTTTCGTCATGGCGCTGGTGACGCTGGTGCCGGCCGGCTGGATCAGCCATCTGGCAAATCTTGCCCGCCCCGCCAACGAACTCGGCGGACCGGACCACCTGTTGGCCTGGTATCCTCTCTCCGACATGCTGGTGCAGCTCTGCGGGCTCGTCACCATCGGCGTCATCGCCGTCGGCGTGATGATCGGCTACGGACCTGAGCTCACCGACAAGATGGTGGATGCGCTGATGACGGCGCTTTCGGCACAGGAGCCGTCTTTCCAGCCGGACCCGGATGCCACCGCCCAGACAAAATCGCTGATCGTCCTGATGCTGCCCGCCCTGCAGGCGGCAATCTGGGTCATCATGCTGTTTGCCGCCTACTACATTGCAACCCGGATCGTCACCGCCTCGGGCCGCAATTTCCGGCCGCGGGAGGATGTGCCTTCGGCGCTCAGGATGAACCGCAATGCGATCTTCATCTTTCTGGCCGGCCTCGTTGCCTGCTTTGCCGGCGGAATTCCTGCCATGGTCGGCGCAACCGTGTTCGGAGCCTTCGGCGCCGGCTTCGTGCTCGCCGGCTTCTCGACGCTCCACTTCAAGACACGCGGTAAGGACTGGCAGCTGCCGGTCCTTATCCTCTGTTACCTGGCGGCCACCATGGTGCTGCCAATCTTCTTCATCCTCGTTCTCGGCCTGTCCGATACCCGCAAGGCGATCGCACTGACCCCGAACAAGGATGCGAATGCCTCGAACAAACCCGATCCAAAAACCTGACATTGAAAGGATACCACGATGCAAGTCATTCTTCTCGAACGCGTTCCCAAGCTCGGCCAGATGGGCGAGACCGTAAAAGTCCGCGACGGCTTTGCCCGTAATTACCTGCTGCCACTCGGCAAGGCTCTTCGCGCCAACGCCGCCAACAAGACCCGTTTCGAAGCTGAACGCGCAACGCTCGAAGCCCGTAACCTGGAGCGCAAGAGCGAAGCCCAGAAGGTTGCCGACGTTCTCGAAGGCAAGTCCTTCAACGTTGTCCGCTCGGCTGGCGAAACCGGCCAGCTGTACGGCTCGGTCGCTGCTCGCGACGTCGTCGACATCCTCGCTGCAGAAGGCTTCAACATCGGCCGCAGCCAGGTTGAGCTGAACACCCCGATCAAGACCATCGGCCTGCACAGCGTTACGCTGGCCCTGCACGGCGAAGTCGAAATCGCAATCGAACTGAACGTTGCCCGTTCCGCCGAAGAAGCCGAACGCCAGAAGCAGGGCGAAACCCTGACTTCGGCCGACGCCATCTACGGCATCGACGAAGACGCACTGCGTCCGGAAGACTTCTTCGATCCGGATGCCGACGGCAACCGCGACGACGAATAGTCACAACTTTCGCTTCACGGCGGCGTTTGAGCCCGGATCTCACGATCCGGGCTTTTTGCGTTTTGTGGCCTCAGGCCTAATTCGCCTCCGGCTTCGAAGCCTTGTCTATGGAGACGACGACGGAGAGGCCGGGGGCTAGATTGGCGGCTTCCGGCTGGCCGGGGTCAATCGTCACGCGGACGCCTACGCGCTGGGCTACCTTGGTGAAATTGCCCGTGGCGTTGTCGGGCTTGATCACGGCGAACTCGGAACCGGCAGCAGGCGAGAAACTCTGGATGTGGCCCTTCAGCCGGCGGTGACCGAAGGCGTCGACGGAGATCGCCACGGGTTGGCCGACCTGCATGCCGTCGAGCTGCGTTTCCTTGAAATTGGCGATCACCCAGGTGTCTTCGGGCACGAGCGCCAGCAATTGCGTGCCGGCCGTGACGTATTGGCCCAACCGGACGCCAATTTCACCGAGCCTGCCCGACCTCGGGGCAATGATGGTGGCATTCTGCAGGTCGATGGACGCCTGCTGCATCGCCGCCTCGGCGCCGGCAATGCCTGCCTCGAGCGAGGCGCGGTTGACGATGATCGTCGTCAGGTTCTGCCGCGAGACCTCGACGGCTGCCAGCGCCTGGTTGACGGCAGCCTTTGCCTGCTCGAGCGTCGCTTGCGCGGTCTCGGCATCGCTGGTGGTCGATACGCCCTTCTGGACGAGCGTCTCGATGCGTTCCCAGGCCAATTGCGCCCGCGTCAGCCCCGCCTGCACGCTATCGACAGCCGCCTGGCTCGAGGCGATCTCGGCGCGAGCTACCAGCTCCTGCTGGCGGGAATTGGCAAGGCCCGCCTTCTGGCCGTCGCGGTTGGCACGCGCCTGGGCGAGTTTCTGCTGGTAGATGCGGTCGTCGACCCTGGCCAGTACCTCGCCCTGCTTGACGCTCTCGTAGTCCTTGACGCGAACGTCCGTGACGTAGCCGCTGACTTGCGGGCTGATGACCGTGACGTAGCCCTTGACGTAAGCGTCGTCTGTCGTCTCCACAGATGTCCTGAAGGGTGGCAGATGCCAGGCATAGAGCACCAGCATGATGCCGCCGATGCCGGCGAGGACGGCAACCACTTCGATGGGAGATCGGACAAGCCTGGACATGGTGCAGCGTTCCTCAGGTCGCGGATGCGGTGGCCGGCGCATCGGCCGGTTTGGTGCGGATGACGGCGATCAGCCGGTTTGCAATCAATACGACAAATGCCAAGGCTGCGATCACCCCGGCCACGAAGAAGGCGTCGCCGAAGGCAAGGCTGTAGGCCTCGCGCGTGACCTGGGCGCCAAGCAGCGTAAGCCCCTCGCCGTTCAGCAGGCGCGAATCGGTAATCACCTTGCCATAGGAGGCTGAAAGCTGCGCTGCCCGCTGGGCAACGATCGGATCGGTGAGCAGGACGTGCTCGACCAGGACGCTGGAGTGGAATTTTTCACGGATGGTGATGAGGGTGCCATAGAAGGCCGTCCCCATCAGCGAGCCGATGCTCTGAGTAAACAGGAAAATCACAAAGAAGGTCACCAGGTAAAACGGTCCCTTCGAAAGCGCGGCGCGGAAACCGGGCGACAGTGCCGGCGGCAGGAACAGCGTGATTCCGGCCGACATCAGCGCCTGGCTGAGATACATCTGCTCGGGACGCGTCAGGCTTGTCACCTGGCTATCCATGAAGGCGGCTGCTATCATCATCGGCAGCGCGATCATCTGGATCTGCCAAGTGTAGCCGACATTCATCAGGGCTGCGCAGGTCAGCCCCCCGACGAGCGAGAACACCAGGATGATGGTGTAGAGCATCTGCAGCTGATCGTAGAGCAGGCCGATATTCTGGTAGTAGATCAGCAGGATAGAATTCTGCTCCGCCGCGATCATGCGGAAGACGAGCAGCACGATGGTCAGGCGCACGTTCGGCCACGTCAGAAGCCAGCGGATATCGATGAGCGGCGTCGTTCGGTCGAGATCGATCACCACCGCCACCGTCAGCGTCGCGATGCTGACTGCGAGGACAACGCCGAGCCATGGCACTTCCAGCCACCAGTAGAGCCGGCCGACGGACAGAACGACGGCGAGACAGCCAAAACCGATGGCGACCAGGAGATAGACGACGATATCGCCGAAGTTGATGATCTTGACCCGCGGCGGGGCAGTCAGCGGCAGGAGATAGATGATCGGCATCACCAAAAGGGCGAGGCCCATTTCCAGCGTGTAGAGACCCCGCCACTCACCGAAATCGAGGAGTGTCGGCGACACCAGCCGCGTGATCGGTGCTGCTAGCGTCGTATTCATCATCGCCAGGCTGAGCCCGACGGTCAGTTTCTTGGCCGGTGGGAATGCCTCGAGCATGTAGAGGAAGCCGAGCGTCGACAATGGCGCTGCGGCAATGCCGCTGAGAAAACGAACGATGACTGCCGATTGGAGATCAGAGACGAACAGATTGAGCAGCGAGGCGACGACGAAGCCGATGATGCTGATCTCGGCGAAATTGCGCACGCCGTACTGCATGCGGATCTTGACCAGAAAGATCGCCAGGCTGACATTCGGCGCCATGTAGGCAGCCGACAGCCAGGCGGATTCCGTTGTCGTCGCGGCAATGGTGCCCTGGATCTGGGTAAGGTTTGCAAGCGCGAGGTTCATCCCCAGCCCCTGCGTCAGAAAGAACATCACCGAGGACAGCATGTAGCCGAGTGCCTTCCATCCCGGCATCGCCGGTGGATCAGCCATTGCAGGCGCCGGTGCCGGGGTGCCGGCAGCGCCACCTGCAGCCTCTCCGTCGGTGGCGGCAACGGCGCTCAAGCTACCTCGTCTTTGCCGATGTTCGGCAGATTTGCCGCCATAGTGCGGATCACCTTGAGCGCGGTCGCCCGATCTGCGTCGGATATGCCTTCGAGGATATCGGCGCGGACCCGCGCTGCCAGCGCGTCGATCTCGATGGCGATGACCTTTCCGGCCTCGGTGGTATGGATCTGCTTGGCGCGGCGGTCGGTCTCGACGGCGCGACGCTCGATAAACTTCTGGCCTTCCATCGCGTCGAGAATGCGCACCAGCGTCGGCGTTTCGAGCTCCAGAAGCTCGGCCAATTCACGCTGGTTAATACCGTCCTTCTTGGCCAGCGCAAAAAACACGCGGGCGCGGGCAAGCGTCATGCCGCGCTTGCGAACAAGAGCATCGAAGCCCGCCCGCAACTTTCTGTTGAAAGCCGAAAGCTCATCGAAGAATTCACGGCTCGTCGCTTTGTCGGGCATGTTTCACGCTTTATCTTGCTCTGAAGGCTGTCAGATTACCGGCTTCTATCATCTTTTCAAGCGACGGCTGTCTCGCGCTCAAAGACAGACAACAGTCAAACAGTCTAATTTGCCTTCCGGCACGGGCGAGTCGGGCACTCCATGCGGAGCAAGCGGCAAATGCAAAGATTGCACGCTTTTTTGTGGCCCTGTGGACAACGGGCATAGGGCGGACGAATCACCCATGCCGGGTGCATTATCGGCCGAACGGCCTTGACGCCCAAGGCCCCAGGGTCGAACACCACCGCGAAGTGAAGGTAGGAGATCGAGATGGATGTGATGAACGACGCAGGTCGCAAGAGCGCAGCACTTGCTCCCGCCGAACAGCATTACCGTGAAGCCCCGAACAACATCGAGGCGGAGCAGGCGCTGCTGGGCGCAATTCTCGTCAACAACGACGCCTATTACCGCGTTTCGGACTTCCTGAAGCCCGTGCATCTCTACGAGCCGCTTCATCGAAGGATTTTCGAGGTTGCCGGCGACATCATCCGCATGGGCAAGATCGCCAACCCGGTGACCATCAAGACCTTCCTGAAGGCCGACGAGAAAGTCGGCGACATGACGGTGGCGCAGTATCTGGCGCGCCTTGCCGCCGAGGCCGTGTCGATCATCAATGCCGAAGACTACGGTCGAGCCATCTACGACCTCGCCCTGCGTCGGGCGCTGATCACAATCGGCGAGGACGTGGTCAACATCGCCTATGACGCACCGCTGGACATGCCGCCGCAAAGCCAGATCGAGGATACCGAGCGCCGGCTGTTCGAACTCGCTGAAAACGGTCGCTACGACGGCGGTTTCCAGGCCTTCAACGATGCTGTCGCCATGGCAATCGACATGGCTGCCGTCGCCAAGGAGCGCGATGGCGGGCTTTCGGGCATCTCTACCGGTATCCATTCGCTCGACAGCAAGATGGGCGGACTGCAGCGCTCGGACTTGATCGTGCTGGCCGGACGCCCCGGCATGGGCAAGACGTCCCTCGCCACCAACATCGCCTATAACATCGCCGCCGCCTACGAGGGCGAAGTGCAGGCAGACGGCTCGACCAAGGCGAAGAACGGCGGCGTCGTCGGCTTCTACTCGCTGGAAATGTCGTCGGAACAGCTGGCGACGCGTATCATCTCCGAGCAGACGGAAGTCTCCTCGTCGAAGATCCGCCGAGGCGACATCAACGACGCCGATTTCGAAAAGCTCGTCGCCTGCTCGATGATGATGCAGAAGGTGCCTCTTTTCATCGACCAGACCGGTGGTATCTCGATCGCCCAGCTCGCCGCCCGCGCCCGCCGCCTGAAGCGCCAGCGGGGCCTCGACGTGCTCGTCATCGACTATATCCAGCTGATGACCGGTTCGGGCAAATCGGGTGAGAACCGTGTGCAGGAAGTGACCCAGATCACCACCGGCCTGAAGGCGCTGGGCAAGGAACTGAATGTGCCGATCATTGCCCTGTCGCAGCTGTCGCGTCAGGTGGAAAATCGCGACGACAAGCGGCCGCAGCTTTCGGACTTGCGTGAATCGGGCTCGATCGAGCAGGACGCTGACGTCGTGCTGTTCGTGTATCGCGAGGAATATTACGTCAAGAACCAGGAGCCCCGCGATCCGGCCGACCCGAAGTATAACGAGTGGGAACAGCTGTTCGAGAAGGTCAAGGGCACCGCCGACGTTATCATCTCGAAGCAGCGCCATGGACCGACCGGCACCGTAAAGCTCGCCTTCCAGGCCGAGTTCACGCGCTTCGCAGATCTCGCGGATTCGTCGTTCACGCCGTACGAGGAGCATTAATGCCAGGCTACGCGGGATTGGCAGCCGGGGCCGTCTTCATTTCAACCTGAATCGGCTCTATCATGATTGGGCTCAGTTCTCTCCTGCCAATTCCATTGAGGTTTCATGACCGACCTTTCCGAAGACTTCGACGATGAACTCGATGCCTTTGACGCCGCCGGCCTGCGGCTGACGGTCGATCTGGGGGCATTGGTCGCCAACTGGCAGGACATGGCCCGGCGATCCGGCCGCGCCCGTACCGCCGCTGTCGTCAAGGCAGATGCCTATGGCCTCGGTATTGAGGAGGTCGGCGAAACCCTTTACATCGCCGGAGCCCGCGACTTTTTCGTCGCCACCGTCGAGGAAGGCGTCACGCTGCGACTCTATGCGCCCGATGCCCGCATCTTCGTGCTTGCGGGGATCTGGCCTGGCATGCAGCGGCTGTTTTTCGAAAACGATCTGGTTCCAATCATATCGTCCGAGGAGCAATTGGCTTTCTGGATGGCCGTTGTGGCCGACTATGGCGAATATCCTTGCGCGTTGCAGGTCGATACCGGCTTCAACCGGCTGGGCCTGACAGTTCCGGAGGCAATGGCGCTCGCCGACGACGTGTCCCGTCCCGCCAGCTTTTCGCCAGTACTGGTGGTCAGCCACCTTGCCTGCGGCGACGATCCGGCCTCGCCGATGAACCGGCAGCAGCTCGATTCATTCCGGCAAGTCAGCCGCGCCTTCGAAGGCATCGAATCGAGCCTGTCCGCATCGGCCGGCATTTTTCTCGGCCCGGAATACCATTTCGACGTGACCCGCCCCGGTATCGCACTCTATGGCGGCGAGGCTGTGCCCGGTGTGGCCAACCCCATGCGCCCGGTCGCCACCGCCGAAGCCCGGGTCCTGCAGGTGCGGCAAGTGAAAGCCGGCGAAGCCGTCAGCTATGGCCGCGCCATGCAGCTGACCCGCGACAGCACATTGGCGGTCGTATGCGCCGGCTATGCGGACGGGTACATGCGCAGCCAGTCGAGCGGCGGCGTGCCGTTGCGCCAGACAGGGATCGCCGCCGGCCACGGCTTCATCGCCGGCTATCGCGTGCCCGTCGCCGGCCGCATCACCATGGACCTGACGATCTTCGATATCACCGACCTGCCGGACGGGCTCGTTCGGGCCGGCGACTACGTGGAACTTTTCGGCAGCAATATCCGCGTCGACGATGCTGCCCGCGCCGCCGGCACCATCGGCTACGAAATGCTCACCAGCATGGGCCTCCGCCACCAGCGGCGGTATCTGGTCGAGGAGCCATGAGGCTTCCACCGCTTGCCTGCCTGTGTTAAGCGTGAACAAAAGGAGACCGTGATGACGGATATCCATCTCAGCGACGAAGACCGCGCCTTTATCGAAGACCAGGTTCAAGCCGGCGTACATCCTGATGCGGGTGCTGTTATTTCCGCCGGGCTCCGTCTGCTTGGGAGCAACGAAGGCAAGCTGGCAGAGTTGCGCCGTCTTATCCAGGAGGGCATCGACGACGTGGACGCAGGACGCGTGATGGAGTTTGAGACCGCCGAGGATCTAACAGCCCATATCAGGCAGATGGCCGAGGAGCAGAAAAATGCGATCGCGTCGCCTGGTAATGTCGCACAGGTCCCTAAACGATCTACTCGGCATTCATAATTACATTGCGGATTCCAATCCCGTTGCCGCCTTGCAGTTGCTGAACGACATAAACCGGCAGCTGAAGTGGATGGCGCAAACGGGCGTTACCGGGGTGCCTCGTCCTTTCATTCCAGGTTTGCGAGCTTTCCCCTACCGAGAGCGATGCATCTATTTTTTCGTATCTGAAAACGCGATGACGGTGATGCGCATATTGCATGGCCGTCAAAATACGTCCGCCGAAGATTTTACCGAAAGCATTCCCTGATGGCCAAGGCCAGAACTCAATTCATCTGCCAGAACTGCGGCACCATCCACAATCGCTGGGCCGGAAAATGCGAATCCTGTGGTGCGTGGAACACCATCGTCGAGGAAGACCCGATGGGCGGCATCGGCTCCGGCCCTGGCCGCGTGCCAAAGAAGGGCAGAGCGGTGACGCTGGTGGCGCTGTCCGGCGAAATCGAGGAAGCACCGCGGATCTATACCGGCATTTCCGAACTCGACCGGGCGACGGGCGGCGGCTTTGTGCGTGGCTCGGCAGTGCTCGTCGGCGGCGATCCGGGCATCGGCAAGTCGACGCTGCTGATGCAGGCGGCAGCTGCCCTTGCGCGCCGAGGCCACAAGATCGTCTACGTCTCGGGCGAAGAGGCGGTTGCCCAGATCCGACTGCGGGCACAGCGGCTGAAGGCCGCCGATACCGACGTGATGCTGGCGGCCGAGACGAATGTCGAGGATATCCTGGCGACGCTCGCCGATGGCAAGCGACCGGATCTGGTCATCATCGATTCCATCCAGACCCTGTGGAGCGAGCTTGCCGAATCGGCGCCCGGCACCGTCACCCAGGTGCGCACCGGCGTGCAGGCGATGATCCGCTTTGCCAAGCAGACGGGCTCCGCCATGGTGCTGGTCGGCCATGTCACCAAGGATGGCCAGATCGCCGGGCCGCGGGTCGTCGAGCACATGGTCGATGCAGTGCTCTATTTCGAGGGCGACCGTGGTCACCACTACCGTATCCTGCGCACCGTCAAGAACCGCTTCGGCCCGACGGACGAGATCGGCGTTTTCGAGATGTCCGATATCGGGCTTCGCGAAGTCGCCAACCCGTCGGAGCTTTTTCTGGGTGAGCGCAATTCCAAATCGCCGGGTGCTGCCGTCTTTGCCGGCATGGAGGGAACGCGGCCGATCCTCGTCGAGGTGCAGGCGCTGGTGGCGCCAACGTCGCTCGGAACAGCACGGCGCGCGGTCGTCGGCTGGGATTCGTCGCGGCTATCGATGATCCTTGCGGTGCTCGAGGCCCACTGCGGCGTGCGGCTCGGCAGCCACGATGTCTACCTGAACATCGCCGGCGGCTACCGGATTTCGGAGCCGGCGGCCGACCTTGCGGTGGCCTCTGCACTGGTTTCATCCCTTGCCGGTATTGCCCTTCCCGCCGATTGCGTCTATTTCGGCGAAGTCAGTCTTTCTGGCGCCGTGCGGCCCGTGGGCCATACGGCACAACGCCTGAAGGAAGCCGAGAAGCTGGGCTTTGCGCAAGCGCTCCTACCATCCGGCTCGGCTGAACTGCCGAAAGGCAGCGGCGGCCGCTGGAACGAGATCGACAGCCTGACCGACATGGTGGTCAGGGTCGCCGGATCGAAGGGCGCACTGCGGCCGACGGAAGACGAGGACTGAACCTTTTCGCTCTGGCGACGAGGCAAGACGCATTCAGGCAGACGATAGCCATGGCGCCCATGGCAGGTCTTGGAGTAAAGTATAGATGCCCATTACGATTTTCGACGGTATTGTTATCGGCGTCGTGCTGTTTTCCGCCGTTCTCGCCATGGTACGCGGCTTCTCCCGCGAAATTCTGTCGATCGTCAGCTGGGGCGGCTCGGCCGTTGCGGCCTACTATCTTTACCCCAAGCTGGTGCCATACGCCAAGCACTACACCGATGACGACCGCATCGCCATCGTCGGCTCGGCCGCAGTCGTCTTCCTCATCGCGCTGATCATCATCTCCTTCATCACCATGAAGATCGCCGATTTCATCATCGACAGCCGCATCGGCGCGCTCGACCGCACACTCGGTTTCCTTTTCGGCGCCGCCCGTGGCGTGCTGCTGCTGGTCGTCGCCGTTGCCTTCTGGAACTGGCTCGTCGACGAGCCGCACCGCCCCGATTGGGTCAACAATGCCAAGTCCAAGCCTTTCCTCGATTCGATGGTGGTCAAGCTGGAGGCTGCATTGCCGGAGAAATTCGCGCAGATGATCCGGACCAACGTTATCGACAAGATCCAGCCGGAAAAGCAGCAGTTGAACGATGACGCGGCCGCACCGAGCGATGCAGCCCCATCGGACGACGCACCGGCTTCGCCAGCGGCACCGACGACGACACCTGCCGCTCCGGCGACGAATAATTGACGCTGCGTCACCAGGCTTGACCCGTTTGGCTGGCATCGCCATCTGATCGGCATCGACGACCCTATCCGGCCAGGCATATCGCCCGGCCGGATTTTCAGTTATTTTGGATCCCAGCCCCAGCGCTGCCCGAACCCCGTGAGAGCAAAGGCCTTCAGCCATGACCCTGTCACCATCCCCTGCAATCGATAACGACATCGACGGAGATACGCTGCACGAAGAGTGCGGCGTATTCGGTATTCTCGGCCACTCCGACGCGGCAACGCTGACGGCGCTCGGCCTGCACGCCCTGCAGCACCGCGGCCAGGAAGCAGCCGGCATGGTCGTCTTCGATGGCCAGCGCTTTCATTCGGAGCGCCGCATGGGTCTGGTCGGCGACCACTACACGGATCCGGCAACCCTTGCCCGCCTGCCCGGCGACCGTGCCATCGGCCATGTCCGTTACTCGACCACGGGCGAGACGATCCTTCGCAACGTCCAGCCGCTGTTTGCCGAACTGGAAGTCGGCGGCATCGCTATTGCCCATAACGGCAACTTCACGAACGGCCTGACAATGCGCCGCATGCTGATTGCCGATGGCGCCATCTGCCAGTCGACGTCGGACACCGAAGTCGTGCTGCACTTGATCGCCCGCTCCAAGCATGCTTCCTCTTCCGACCGCTTCATCGATGCTATCCGCCAGATGGAAGGCGGTTACTCGATGCTGGCGATGACCCGTACCAAGCTCATTGCCGCCCGCGATCCGATCGGCATCCGGCCGCTGGTCATGGGCGAACTCGATGGCAAGCCGATCTTCTGTTCCGAGACCTGCGCGCTCGACATCATCGGCGCAAAATACATCCGCGACGTCGAGAACGGCGAAGTCATCATCTGCGAGATCCAGAGCGACGGCTCGATCACCATCGATTCGCGCAAGGCCGATCAGCCCAAGCCCGAGCGGCTGTGCCTGTTCGAATATGTCTACTTCGCGCGCCCGGACTCTGTTGTCGGCGGCCGCAACGTCTACGTCGCCCGTCGCAACATGGGCATCAATCTGGCCAATGAAGCGCCGGTCGAGGCTGACCTCGTCGTTCCCGTGCCGGATGGCGGCACGCCGGCGGCAATCGGCTACGCGCAGGCGAGCGGCATACCGTTCGAGCTTGGGATCATCCGCAACCACTATGTCGGACGAACCTTCATCGAGCCGACCCAGTCGATCCGCGCCTTCGGCGTCAAGCTGAAGCACTCCGCCAACCGCGCAATCCTCGAAGGCAAGCGCGTCGTGCTCGTCGACGATTCCATCGTCCGCGGCACGACATCGGTAAAGATCGTCCAGATGATCCGCGAGGCCGGCGCCAGCGAGGTGCACATCCGCGTTGCCAGCCCGATGATCTATTTCCCGGATTTCTACGGCATCGATACGCCTGACGCCGACAAGCTGCTGGCCAACCAGTATGAGAACCTCGAAGCCATGTGTGCCTTCATCGGCGCCGACAGCCTCGCCTTCCTGTCCATCGACGGTCTCTACAGGGCTGTCGGCGGTGAGCCGCGCGATCCCGTTGCACCCCAGTTCACCGACCACTATTTCACCGGCGACTATCCGACCCGGTTGCTCGATCGGGAAAGCATCAACAATGTCCGCAAGCTATCGGTGCTTGCCGGCAACGGTTGAGGCCGAGAGCCGCGCTTGATGGACTGACCGATAGTCTGTTATGGGGCATATTATCGCCCCATAAAATTGCGAACGGAACTCGGTATCATGAGCGTCAACCTGCAGGACAAGATTGCCCTGGTCACCGGCGCCTCGCGCGGCATCGGATATTTCACCGCTCTGGAACTGGCCAAGGCAGGCGCGCACGTCATCGCCTGCGCCCGCACGGTCGGCGGACTGGAGGAGCTGGACGACGCCATCAAGGCTGTCGGTGGACGTTCAACGCTGGTGCCCTTCGACCTTGCCGACATGGATGCCATCGACAGGCTCGGCGGCTCGATCTTCGAGCGCTGGGGCAAGCTCGATATCCTCGTTGCCAATGCCGGTGTGCTCGGGACAATTTCGCCGATCGGCCATGTCGAGGCGAAGGTCTTCGAGAAGGTCATGACGATCAATGTCACCGCCACCTGGCGACTGATCCGGTCAGTAGAGCCACTGCTGATGCGCTCCGAGGCCGGTCGCGCCGTCATCCTGTCGTCTTCCGCCGCTCATAAATGCCGTGCGTTCTGGGGGCCCTACTCAGCCTCCAAGGCGGCCGTCGAAGCCCTGGCCCGCACCTGGGCCGGAGAAACACACGGCACACCGCTGCGCATCACCAGCCTCGACCCGGGCGCCACCCGCACTGCCATGCGGGCACTGGCGATGCCCGGAGAAGACCCCGAGACCGTGCAGCATCCCCGCGATGTAGCCGAGGTCATCATGGGGCTGGTTGGACCCGATGTAACGGAGACTGGCAAGCTGTTCGTGGTGCGGGAGAACAGGCTGGTGGATTACCGGTTGCCGGAATAGGTGGCCGCGAGCGGGGTTGCATGCTAACATTGCATTGCCGGGAATAAAGCGACATCGCTTTCACTGGCCCGACGTGGTCGACCACGGAATTGAGGATCGTGCGATGACAAGCAAAGCCCAGCATGTTGTGCCCCAAGCGGGAAAGTGGAGCGTCAGAAAGGCAGGCTCGGCGCGTTCTACCAGTGTTCACGCCACCCAAGATGAAGCCATCAAGGCCGCGACCGCAATCGCTCGAAACTACGGAACCGAACTTTACATTCACGGCGAAGACGGACGAATTCGCGAGCGGAACACGTTTGGCGAAAACCACGCTCAATCGAAGCGTTAGAGTGGCGCAACCTCCGTTCGAACGCTCGGTTTTTATCAATTGTCCGTTTGACGAAGCCTTTGCGCCGATCCTTCAAGCCATTGCATTCTGCGTGGTTTTTCTCGGATTCTTTCCTCGATTGGCCCCAGAAAACCGTGACAATGCGGCAAGCCGCCTCGAAAAGATCGTTGAACTTATCAAGGGCTCGAAGTACGGAATCCATGATCTGAGCCGTTGCCAGGCTACCTCTATCGGGCAATACTCTCGCATGAATATGCCGTTCGAGCTCGGAATGGATCATGCCTGCAAGCGGTTCGGAAATTCCCCGTTGTCGGAAAAGGTCATTTTGATCCTCGAACAGGAGCGCTTCGACTATCAAAAGTCGCTGTCCGACATCGCCGGCTGGGACATCCAAGCACACCAGGGCGACTTTGCAAAAGCCGTCAGGCATGTTCGAACGTGGCTCGTCGCTCAACCCTCAACGGCAAGGGTAAGCCCCTCCAAGATACTCGGGGAATATCTGGCTTTTCAGGAATGGTATTGGAAACGCGAACTCGCAGCCGGGTCGTCCGAGGAGGATATCAGGGAGTATCCGACTGTCGAAGTAATCGAGGCCATGCATGAGTGGAAGCGTCAGGCATGAGGCAATAAATCGCAAGACTACATCCGCGATGCCTCCGCTGCTCTTGACCAAAATCCCGTGCCGCGCCATAAAGCCAGCCATGAAAACAGCTATTTGCAGCATCTGCCGGAAAATTATTCGCTAGCGCACCGCTGGCCTGGCCGTTTTCGTCTCCCCATTGCGCAAAGATGAGAAACGCCCGGTCCGCCGGCCGCGACGATTTTTTTCGATCGTGCATCTGGGAGAGTGGACATGGGCGGGACGCCTGAGCTGAAATTTTACAATACCCTGACGCGCGAAAAGAGCGTGTTCGTGCCGATCGATGCGAGCAATGTCCGCCTCTATGTCTGCGGTCCGACCGTCTACGACTTCGCCCATATCGGCAACGCCCGCCCGGCCATCGTCTTCGACGTGCTGTTCCGGCTTCTCAGGCAGGTCTATGGGTCGGAGCACGTCACATATGTGCGCAACATCACTGACGTCGACGACAAGATCAACGCCCGCGCCCTTCGCGACTATCCGGGCATGGCGCTCAATGCCGCCATCCGGCTGGTCACGGAAAAGACCGACAACCAGTACCAGAAGGATGTGATGGCGTTCGGCTGCCTCGAGCCGACCGTGCAGCCGCGCGCCACTGACAACATCGGCCAGATGATTTCGATCATCGAGGCGCTGGTGGAGAAAGGCCATGCCTATGCGGCGGCGGGCGAGGTGCTGTTCGACACGAAGTCGATGGCGGATTACGGCCAGCTGTCGAAGCGAAATCTCGACGAGCAGCAGGCAGGCGCCCGGGTCGCAGTCGATGTTCACAAGAAGAACCCCGGCGACTTCGTGCTGTGGAAACTGTCCGATGCCGATGAACCCGGCTGGGACAGCCCCTGGGGCCGTGGCCGGCCGGGCTGGCATATCGAATGCTCGGCGATGAGCCGCCGGTACCTCGGCGACGTCTTCGATATCCACGGCGGCGGCCTCGACCTGATCTTCCCGCACCATGAGAACGAGATCGCCCAGTCCCGTTGCGCTCACGGCACGGCTGTGATGGCCAATGTCTGGATGCACAACGGCTTCCTGCAGGTCGAAGGCCGCAAGATGTCGAAATCCGACGGCAACTTCGTCACCATCGCCGAGCTCCTGGAAACCGACAAGCTTGGCGGCCGGACATGGCCCGGCGAAGTCCTTCGGCTGGCGATGCTGATGACGCATTACCGCGAGCCGATCGACTTTTCAGTGAAACGGCTGGAGGAAGCCGAACGGCTGATCGCCAAATGGCCGGCTGCCGGCCCCTCGGACGCGGCACCGGCCCCCTCGGTGGTCGATGCGTTGGCCGACGATCTGAACACCGTTGTTGCCGTTCAGGCATTGCATGCGCTTGCCCAGGCCGCCAATACCGATCCGGCGGTGCTGCCGGTGTTTGCCGCAAGCGCTGCGCTGCTCGGCGTGCTGCCCGACAAAAAGGACGTCGGCGCCGATCTGACGGCGGCGATCGATGCGCTGGTGCAGATGCGCCTTGAACTGCTGAAGGCAAAGAATTTCGCCGAGGCCGACAAGGTTCGCGACGAGCTCTCTGCCAAGGGTGTGCAGCTGAAGGACGGCAAGGACGCCTCGACCGGCGAACGGGTCACCACCTGGGAGATCAAGCGGTGATACCTGCAGCTGCCGCGGCATACCCCCCTCTGTCACCTTCGGTGACATCTCCCCCACGAGGGGGGAGATTGGGTGGGTGTGGCGATGTCCATGCTGATACGGTATCCTCTCTTGATCTCAGGCAGATATTGCCAGAAACTCCACGGGTCGTAGCGGGGCAAGACCGTGCCGCCAGCCAATCTCCCCCCTTGTGGGGGAGATGTCACGCAGTGACAGAGGGGGGTAACGTGCCGCATACGCCCATCCCTCCAAAAATGCGTTCCAACGCCCGCCAGATGCGCAAGGCGCTGACCGACGCAGAACTGAAACTCTGGAACGAGATGCGTGCCCACCGCCTGATGGGTCTCAGTTTCCGCCGCCAGATGCCGATCGCCGGCTACATCGTCGATTTTGCCTGTCCCAGCCACCGGCTGATCGTTGAAGTCGATGGCTCCCAGCATGGCGCTTCAGAGGCGGTTTCCTACGACAAGCAGCGAACGCTCCGCCTGCAGCAAGACGGCTGGACAGTTCTCCGCTTCTGGAACGACGACATCCTCAAGGACATCGGCGCCGTCTGCCTTCACATCGTCCTCTCAACGGGAGACCACAGGCCATGACACAACTCACCAGAAGCGGCGGCTGCCAATGCGGTGCGGTGCGGTTCAGGATCACGGGAGCGCTCGGGCGGCCGTCGATCTGTCACTGTCGCATGTGCCAGAAGCAGTTCGGCGGCCTGTTTTCGGCGCTGGTTACAGCGCCCGCGGATGCTACCGAATGGACGCGCGGGGCACCCAGCTATTTTCGCTCGTCGGTCAACATCGAGCGCGGATTTTGCAGCGAGTGCGGCACGCCCCTCACCTACCGGCATCCCGGTGGCCTCGAGATTGCCATCGGCGCCTTCGACGAGCGTGACGACCTGGCCCCGCAGCTCCAGGTCAATCATACCGCCCGCCTGCCATGGATAGAAACGATCTTCGAGCAGCCCGTTCACACGGACCCGGATTTCTACGCCCGCCAGGAAGCGATCATCTCCTTCCAGCACCCCGACCACGACACCGACACCTGGCCCTCCAAAGGTTTGAACCTATGACCGAAGTCCTGCGTACCCTCTACCCCGAGATCGAACCCTATGCCTCCGGCCACCTTGATGTCGGAGATGGCCATGTCGTCTACTGGGAGCGCATAGGTACGCCCGGTGCAAAGCCAGCGGTCTTCCTGCACGGCGGCCCTGGGGGCACGATATCGCCGAGCCATCGGCGGCTGTTCGATCCGACGCTCTATGACGTGACGCTGTTCGACCAGCGCGGTTGCGGCAAGTCGACGCCGGCGGCGGATCTGAATGCCAACACCACCTGGCATCTGGTCGATGACATCGAACGGCTGCGGGAAATGGCCGGCGTGGAGAAATGGCTGGTGTTCGGCGGTTCCTGGGGATCGACGCTGGCGCTGGCCTATGCGGAAAAGTTTCCGGAGCGGGTGAGCGAGCTGGTGGTGCGTGGCATCTACACGCTGACCAAGGCCGAGCTCGACTGGTACTACCAGTTCGGCGTCTCCGAAATGTTTCCCGACAAGTGGGAGCGCTTCGTCGCCCATATTCCGGCTGACGAGCGCCACGAGATGATGCTCGCCTATCACCGCCGCCTGACCCATGAGGACAGCCATGTGCGCCTCGCCGCCGCCAAGGCCTGGTCGATCTGGGAAGGCGAGACGATCACGCTGCTGCCGGAACCTTCCACGAGCACAGCGTTCGAGGGTGATGAATTCGCCTATGCCTTTGCGCGCATCGAGAACCATTTCTTCGTCAACGCCGGCTGGCTCGAGGAAGGTCAGCTGATCCGTGACGCGGTGCGCCTGAAGGACATTCCCGGCGTGATCGTGCACGGGCGCTATGACATGCCCTGCCCGGCAAAATATGCGTGGGCGCTCCACAAGGCCTGGCCGAAGGCGGAGTTTCACCTGATCGAGGGGGCCGGACACGCCTATTCCGAACCCGGCATTCTCGACCAGCTGATCCGCGCGACCGACCGGTTTGCGGGTAAGATAGACAGCTGACCGGGCGCGAGGGAGGAAGGCATGCGAGACATTCTAACTGGCGGCTGCCAATGCGGCGCGATCCGCTTTAGGGTACTGGGGGCGATCAGCCACCAGGCGATCTGTCACTGCCGGATGTGCCAGAAGGCCGTCGGATCGATCTCGTGGCCGTTTTTTACCGTCGCCACCGACGATCTCGAGTGGTCGAGAGGCCTGCCCGCTTCTTATAGAAGTTCAGAGGCTGCGGAGCGCGGGTTCTGCTCGCGATGCGGCACTCCCTTGACGTTCAAGGCTGTTGGCAGCGATCAGATCGACATATCGATCGGCAGCCTGGATAATCCGGCCAAAGTTGAGCCGAAGGGGCAGCACTGGACGAGCAGCAAGGTGCCCTGGTTCGATACGCAGCCGCATCTGCCGTCGATCTCCAGCACCGCCTCGCCCGAGGAAATGCTCAATCGACGCCCCCATCAACATCCCGATCACGATACGACCGAATGGCCACTCCCATGAAAGAGCGCATCTATCTGTTCGACACGACGCTGCGCGACGGCCAGCAGACCCCCGGCGTCGATTTCTCGGTCGAGGACAAGATCGCTATTGCGAGCCTGCTAGACGATTTCGGGCTCGACTATATCGAGGGCGGCTATCCCGGCGCCAATCCGACCGACACGGCCTTTTTCGGCCAGAAGCGCACGAAAAATGCATCCTTCGTCGCTTTCGGCATGACCAAGCGGGCCGGCGTCTCGGCGTCGAACGATCCGGGGCTGGCAGGCCTGCTGCAGGCCAGCTGCGATGCCATCTGTTTCGTCGCCAAGAGCTGGGACTACCATGTCGAAGTCGCACTCGGGATCTCGAACGCGGAAAATCTCGACTGTATCACCGAGAGCGTCAAGGCGGCTGTCGGCGCAGGCAAGGAAGCGCTGGTCGATTGCGAACACTTCTTCGACGGCTATAAGGCAAACCCCGGTTATGCGCTGGCCTGCGCCAGGTCCGCCTATGCGGCAGGCGCCCGGTGGGTGGTTCTCTGCGACACCAACGGCGGCACCCAGCCATCGGAAATCCGTGCCATCATCGAAGCCGTCATTGCCGAGGGCGTGCCCGGCGAAGCGCTCGGCATCCACGCCCATAACGACACCGGCCAGGCGGTCGCCAATTCGCTGGCGGCCGTGGAGGCCGGCGTGCGGCAGATACAGGGGACGCTCAACGGCCTCGGCGAGCGCTGCGGCAATGCCGATCTGGTGACACTGATCCCGACATTGGCGCTGAAGAGCGCCTACAACAGCCGCTTCGAGACCGCCATCGACGGCGAGCGGCTGATTGGGCTGACCGGCCTGTCGCATGCCTTCGACGAACTGCTGAACCGGTCGCCGAACCACCAGGCACCCTATGTCGGCGGTTCGGCCTTTGCGACCAAAGCGGGTATCCATGCCTCGGCGCTGCTGAAAGATCCGCGCACCTACGAGCACGTGCCGCCGGAAAGCGTCGGCAATTTTCGCAAGGTTATGGTCTCCGACCAGGGCGGAAAGGCCAATTTCATCAATGCGCTGAAGCGGCGCGGCATTACCGTCGCCAAGGACGATCCGAAGCTCGATCGGCTGATTTCTATCGTCAAGGAGCGGGAATCCTTCGGCTATGCCTATGAGGGGGCCGACGCCAGTTTCGAGTTGCTGGCACGCCGGACACTCGGAACCATCCCGGAATTCTTCTCGATCGACGGCTTTCGGGTGATGGTCGAACGTCGCTTCGATTCGCACGGGCGGGTGAAGACCGTCTCGGAAGCCGTGGTGCGGCTGATCATCGACGGCAAGACGATCATGTCGGTGGCGGAGGGAGACGGTCCGGTCAACGCGCTCGACCTGGCGCTGCGCCGCGATTTCGGCAAATACCAGGCCGAGATCGAGGACCTCGTGCTCGCCGACTTCAAGGTGCGTATCCTCAATGGCGGCACCGAGGCGATCACCCGGGTGCTGATCGAATCGAACGACAGCGACGGGGTGCGCTGGTGGACGGTCGGCGTATCCGAAAACATCATCGACGCCTCGTTCGAAGCGTTGACGGATTCGGTGGTCTACAAGCTGATGAAAAATCGCCATATGGCCGGCAAGATCGCCGCAGAGTGAGCGCCACGAATAGGTCCGTCAAGGAAATGAATTGGTGAAGTGCGGGCGCATCGGCTAATCGGACCATAACAACAAAATATGGAACCATCCGATGTCTGCCGATGCAACCGCTACCCTGATGAAGAACGAAGACAGTCCGCGCGGTTTTGCCTTTG
The DNA here is from genome assembly GCF_019355815.1 of Rhizobium sp. B21/90. Classification (NCBI taxonomy): domain Bacteria; kingdom Pseudomonadati; phylum Pseudomonadota; class Alphaproteobacteria; order Hyphomicrobiales; family Rhizobiaceae; genus Rhizobium; species Rhizobium sp. B21/90. The sequence continues at coordinate 2,771,776 of NZ_CP072162.1, forward strand.
CGCTGGCGGCCTATCTGTTCTGGGGAATACTGCCGCTCTACATGAAAGCGCTCGCCCATATCCCGGCAGCCGAGGTCATCGCCCATCGCATCGTCTGGTCTGTGCCTGTGGCGGGCGCCGTCCTGCTGTTCCTCGGGCGGACGGGCGACCTGAAGGCGGCGCTCAGGAGCCCTCGGACCATCGCGCTGGCCTCGATGACGGCATTGCTTGTGACGATCAACTGGGGGACCTATGTCTGGGCGATCGGCAATGGCCACTCGCTGGATGCGGCACTCGGCTATTTCATCAATCCGCTGTTCAGCATCGCGCTCGGGGCGCTGCTGCTCAAGGAGAGGATCTCGGTGCCGCAGCTGGTCGCAATCCTGCTCGCCGCTATCGCGGTAGTCATCCTCGCGGTGGACGCCGGGCGCCCACCCTGGGTGGCGCTGCTGCTGACGCTGTCATGGGGGCTGTACGCCTTTTTCCGAAAGACGCTGCCGGTCGGGCCGAACCAGGGATTTTTCCTTGAAGTGCTGCTGCTCAGCCTGCCGGCGCTCGGTTACATCATCTATCTCGAAAGCATCGGCCAGGGCCATCTCTATGCCACTGGCGCCAACGATACGATGTTGCTGGTCGGCTGCGGCCTCGTCACCGCCCTGCCCTTGATGATCTATGCCAACGGCGCAAAGTTGCTACGCCTGTCGACGATCGGCATCCTGCAGTACATCGTGCCGACAATGGTTTTCCTGCTGGCCGTGTTCGTTTTCCATGAACCGCTCGGCACGGCCCGCATGATTGCTTTCCCGCTGATCTGGACCGGGCTCGTGCTCTACACGTGGTCGATGCTGAAAACCAGCCGCGGGCGCTGAGCCCGCCACCGGTCTACATCTTGGAAATCACGTTCTCGTCGCCCGCCCGACCGGCCTTCGTCTCGGCGGCGTGGGCGAGAACCGCGGGGACGATATCGGCGACGGCATCGATGACCATCGGCTGGACCCTGTGGGCGGTGTGGACGAAACCCTCGCCGGTCATGTGACGGATCAGCTCCATCATCGGATCCCAGAACCCGTTGATATTGGCAAAGACCATCGGCTTTTCGTGCTGGCCAAGCTGCGCCCAGGTCATGATCTCGACGATTTCCTCGAGTGTCCCGATGCCGCCCGGCAATGCCACGAAGGCATCTGCCCGCTCGAACATCCGGTGCTTGCGGGTGTGCATGTCGGGGGTGATGATCAGCTCGTCGAGCTGGCCGAGCGAATGGCGCGTCGCTTCCATGTCGACGAGGAATTCCGGGATGATCCCGGTCACCTGCCCGCCATTGGACAGCACGCCGGAGGCAACGGCACCCATGATGCCTTTTGTGCCGCCACCATAGACGAGGCGAAGGCCGCTTTCGGCAATCGCCTTGCCCAGCGCGCGGCCGGCTTCCATGTGGGCAGGGTCACGTCCGGGGCGGGAGCCGCAATAGACGCAGATGGATTGAATTGGCAAAGATTCTTGATTCATGCCTGCAAACAACAATGCAGCAGATGCCCAGTCAAGAAATTTAACGGAAAACCTGTGCCTCATTCCCCGGAAATAGCTGAGCAAGCTTGTAAAAGCAGCGGAAATCGTTAGCAATTTTTATAACTGCGACGACGATGCCGCCTGGAGACCTTGATGATGAAGAACCGCGCCGGATTGCTGGCCTTGTTGGTGCTGGTAATTGCGACCATCCTGATGGTCTTCTTCGTGCTGCCGCGCATCGGCAGCGACAAGAAGCCGATCGGCGACGCCATCAACCAGGCAAGCTCGCAGGTGGGCAACATCATTGCCGACAATACCGCGAAACCGGCGGATACACCGGCAAAGACCGCAGATGCGACGGCGCCAGCTGCAGAGGGAGCTGCCAAGTCGGCAGCACCGGCAACGGCACCTTCGCCAGCGCCCGTCGACATCGCTGTCATGATCGGCGCCCTCAAGGACAAGGCTACCACCTCGCTTGCTGAACTCAAGGCGCTGTTTGCCGATGGCAAGGGCCCGACGGAGGACGTATTCGATGCCGCAAAGACCAAGACAATCAACAGCCTGCAGGCAATCGTCGATGTCGCGAAACCCGACAATGCAGATCCGGCGACCGCAACTCTGATCGACAAGTCGCATCAGGGTGCCGGCAAGGCCCTGGCCGTCATCAAGGCGCTTCCGGAAAACATCGCCGATGCCGTCGCCGCAATCGACCGTGCCCGCGCTGTCCTGCTTGGCGATCCCACACCGCTGGCACAGGCGCCGGCCGCCCCCATTAAGCCGGCCTTCGACGTGTTGCGCGTCGAGCCCGATGGCTCAACTGTCATCGCCGGCCGTGCCGCGCCAGGCACCAAGCTCGACATCATCGACGGCGACAAGGTGATCAACTCGACCGAAGTCGGGCCGGGAGGCGATTTCGCTGCCGTGCTCGACAATCCACTTCCCGCCGGCGACCACGAGATCACCCTGAAATCGACTGGCAAGGACGGCACATCCGTCATCTCCGAGGAGACAGCAACGGTCTCTATCCCGAAGGATGGCTCTTCGCAGCTGCTGGCGATGGTCACCAAGCCCGGCGAGGCAAGCCGCATCATGACCGCTCCGGAAGCCAAGCAGCCGCGTGTCACGGCACCGGCCACCAAGTCGGCTGCGACGCCGGCTCCTTCGGCAGCGCCTGATGCCACCACCGCACCTGCAACGGCGCAGGCCGATGCTGCCGCAACGGCAGCCGATGCCGGCACACCACCGGCGACCACCGATCATGCAGGACTGGTCATCAGCGCTGTCGAGGTCGAGAACGACCATCTTTTCGTCGCCGGTGCCACGCGCGCAAATCTCAAGGTCCGCGCCTATGCCGACGAAAAGCAGATCGGCGAGAGCACGGCCGGCGGCGACGGCCATTTCGTCATCGACGGCGCCATGCCATTGGCGGTCGGCGATCATAAGATCCGGGTCGATGGCCTGGATGCCAACGGTAAGGTCATCGTGCGCACGGCAGTCAATTTCAACCGTCCGGAAGGAAGCCAGCTGACAGTTGCCGCCCAGTCGCCGGCCGCCGCCGCTGTTAACCCGGCGCCTGCCGGAGCGCTCGACGAGGGGCAGCTCGGCAAGCTGCGCAGCGATCTTGGACGTGCCTTTGCGCTGCTCAAGGGCCTTTTCCAGGGTGGCCAGATGCCGGGCAACGAACAGCTAGCCGCTGCCCGCTCCGGCACGGAGTTTGCCCTGAAGGGGCTGCGCGATTTCCGCCCAGCCATCGATGCCAGCGCGGCCCTGAAACAGGCCGCGTCCATGGCATCCGACGGCGCTGGCAAGGCACTGGCCCTGCTGGAACCGCTGCCGCGCGATCCCGTGGCAGTCGGCGCGGTAATCGCCCGTCTCGACCAGCTGATCTCGCCGCTGCTGAAACCTGCAGCAGGATCGGTCGCTGCAGCACCTGCTCCGACCGCCGGAACAGATACTTCCGGCGTCAAAACCTACGAACAGGCACCGCTTGCCGTCAACAAGAATGCCGTCATCATCCGCCAGGGCGATACGCTCTGGCAGATTTCCAGGCGAACCTATGGACTGGGCGTGCGGTACACGACGATCTATCTTGCCAACGAGGACAAGATCCACAATCCCGACCGCATCCTGCCCGGCCAGGTGTTCGGGCTGCCAAAAGACGCCTTGCCGAATTCGGAAGAGCTGCATCGCCAGCGTATGTCGGGCAAGCATCTCTAGGCTGATCGCCTTGGTTTTGCGTCGGGAATGGGCCGGGTAGAATTTTCGCCCGCTCCTTCGCGTTAAAGTGATCATAAAACTTTTCGAACGGCTATCGAATAGTATATGCGTGCGCCGGATGCCCCGGCCGGCATGGCTTGTGAAGCCATACAGACCAGCGGCATTTTTACACCGCGTGATCGACCGGATCTGACCGGCACTCCAGATCCCCGGTGATGCGGGAGAGTTGCATGGCAGACGGCAAGAAGACGATTTCGGCGGATGCCAGCAATCCGTTCCGCACTATCCTCAATCTGTGGCCCTACATGTGGCCGGCCAGCCGCACCGATCTCAAGATGCGCGTCGTCTGGGCTTCGGTCTTCCTGCTGATCTCCAAGTTCGTGCTCCTGCTCGTCCCCTATTTCTTCAAGTGGTCGATCGACGCGCTGAACGGCAAGATGGACCTGAACGGCATCGTACCGAACTTCATGATGGGGGCCGTTGCCCTCGTCATTGCCTACAATGTCACTCGGCTGATCCAGCTCGCCCTCAACCAGCTGCGCGATGCGCTTTTTGCCAGTGTCGGCCAGCATGCCGTGCGCCAGCTGGCGTTCCGCACCTTCGTGCACATGCACCAGCTGTCGCTGCGGTTTCACCTGGAGCGCAAGACCGGCGGCCTTTCGCGGGTCATCGAACGCGGCACCAAAGGCATCGAGACGATCGTTCGCTTTACGATCCTCAACACGGTCCCGACTTTCGTAGAGTTCCTGCTGACGGCTGCGATCTTCTGGTGGGGCTACGGCTTTTCCTACCTCGCGATAACAGCCGTGACCGTTACCATCTACATCTGGTTTACAGTGCGGGCCAGCGACTGGCGCATCTCGATCCGCCGCACGATGAACGACAGCGACACAGACGCCAACACCAAGGCCATCGATTCTCTGCTGAACTTCGAAACAGTCAAATATTTTGGCAACGAGGAGATGGAGGCGAAGCGCTTCGACAAGTCGATGGCGCGTTACGAGAAGGCCGCGACCGATGTCTGGACGTCGCTTGGCTGGCTCAATTTCGGCCAAGGCGTGATCTTCGGTCTCGGCACCACCGTAATGCTGATCTTTTCGGCCTTCGCCGTGCTCAACCACACGCAGACGGTCGGCGATTTCGTGTTCGTCAACTCGATGCTGTTGCAGCTCTCGGTGCCGCTCAATTTCATTGGTTTCGTCTACCGCGAAATTCGCCAGGGTCTGACAGACATCGAGGAGATGTTCGATCTGCTCGAGGTTCAGGCCGAGGTCACCGACGCGTCCGGGGCTACCGAACTGACGATCCACCAAGGCGCCATTGCCTTCAACAACGTGCATTTCGCCTATGACGCGGCGCGACCTATCCTAAAAGGCATCTCCTTCGAGGTGCCGGCCGGCAAGACCGTGGCGGTGGTCGGGCCCTCCGGCGCCGGCAAGTCGACGCTGTCGCGGCTACTGTATCGCTTCTACGACGTCCAGAGCGGCACGATCACCATCGACGGCCAGGATGTGCGCAGCGTCACCCAGAAAAGCCTGCGCAGGGCAATCGGCATGGTGCCGCAGGACACGGTGCTTTTCAACGACACGATTGCCTACAACATCCGCTACGGCCGCCCGGACGCCGACGACGCTGCTGTTCTGGCTGCTGCCGAAGTGGCGCAGATCGGCCATTTCATCGACCAGCTTCCCGATGGCTTCGAGACCAAGGTCGGCGAGCGCGGCCTGAAGCTCTCCGGCGGCGAGAAGCAGCGTGTGGCCATAGCACGCACCATTCTCAAGGCGCCGCCAGTGCTGATCCTTGACGAGGCGACCTCGGCACTCGACACGACGACCGAACAGGAGATCCAGGCTGCGCTCGACGTCGTTTCGAAAAACCGCACGACGCTGGTCATCGCCCACCGCCTGTCGACCGTCATCGGTGCCGACGAGATCATCGTTCTCAAGAGCGGCGAGATTGCCGAGCGCGGCACCCATGCCGGCCTGCTGGAGCAGAACGGCCTCTACGCCTCCATGTGGAACCGCCAGCGCGAAGCGACACAGGCGGAAGAACATCTGAAGCAGGTTCGCGAGAGCGACGACCTCGGCGTCGTGGTGCGTCTATCGCCAGCCACCTGATCAGCAGCGAGCCGCCGGCGCGATCAGCTGGGGGCGGCGGTCTCGGCGGCATTGCTTGCCGCCCGTTTTGCCTGTAGTCAGCGTCAGGGCTAACAACGGAAGGCCGCCATCGATGAGCTTGTACAACACCATCCGCAATACGATCGTCCCTGTTCACAAGGAGGGCTACGTCTTCGTTGCCGCCTTCTTCGTGGCATCGCTGGTCCTCGGGTGGTTTTTCAAGCCGCTTTTCTGGATCGGCCTGATCCTGACACTCTGGTGCGCCTACTTCTTTCGCGATCCGGAGCGGTTGACGCCGCAGGACGAGGACCTCGTGATCTCGCCGGCTGACGGCAAGGTATCGAGCGTTGTGATGATCACGCCGCCGGCCGAGTTGAACCTCGGTGTCGAACCGATGCTGCGCATCTCCATCTTCATGAACGTCTTCAACTGCCATGTGAACCGCGCGCCGATGCGCGGCCGCATCAGCAACATCGCCTATCGCAAGGGCAACTTTCTCAACGCCGAGCTCGACAAGGCCAGCGACGAGAACGAACGCAATGGCATGGTCATCGATACCGTGCGCGGCCAGATCGGCGTCGTACAAATTGCCGGCTTCGTGGCGCGTCGTATCCTCTGCTTCGCCCAGTCCAACGAGCCTATCGAAGCTGGCGAGCGCATCGGCCTCATTCGTTTCGGCTCGCGCCTCGACGTGTTCCTGCCGGCCGGATTTTCGCCCCGCGTGACGCTCGGCCAGACGGCGATTGCCGGCGAAACAGTCATTGCCGAATTCGGGTCGCTGAAAGGCCCGACCACCAGCCGACGCGATTAAGCGTCACCGGGAGATCGCGACATGAAGACGCCATTTCCTCAGCTGGAACCGCTCGGCGAAAACGAAGAAGCACGCGGCCCGCGCCTGCGGGAGATCCCGCTGCGGCTGATGGTGCCCAACCTCATTACCGTGCTGGCGATCTGCGCCGGCCTGACCGGGGTGCGGCTCGCCTTCGAGGAGCGCTTCGAACTGTCTGTCGCGATGGTTCTGGTTGCAGCGTTTCTCGATGGGGTCGACGGCCGGGTTGCGCGGATGATGCGGGCGACGTCCAAATTCGGTGCGCAGATGGATTCGCTCGCCGATATCGTCAACTTCGGCGTGGCGCCGGCTCTTGTGCTTTATGTCTACGTGCTGAACCAGGCCCATTCTCTCGGCTGGATCGCGGCCCTCATCTATGCGATCGCTGCCGGGCTGCGGCTGGCGCGCTTCAATGTGATGGCCGAGCGCGACAACAAGGCCCCGTGGCAATCCGAATACTTCGTTGGTGTCCCGGCACCGGCGGGTGCGATGCTGGTGCTTGCACCCGTCTATCTCGGCTTCCTCGGCATCATGCCCGACAAGACATTCGGCTACATTGCCTCAGCCTATACCGTCATCATCGGCTTCCTCCTGGTGAGCCGCCTGCCCGTCTGGTCGGGCAAGAGCGAAGGCAGCCGTATCCGCCGCGACTTGGTGCTTCCGATCATGCTCGGAGTCGTCGTCTATGTGGCACTGCTGATGAGCTACACCTGGGAGGTGATGGTGGTAACCGTGGCCGGCTACCTCCTGTCTCTACCGCTTGGCGCCCGCTCCTGGCAGCGCAAATATGGCACCTACACCATCAACGGCCCTGCAGACCCCGATGTCGATGACGCCAACGACGATATCGGCCGGCATATCTGACACCTCCAGCTGACAGCATCGGCGCCCCCTCTCGCCATGCCGCCTGAAGATACTGACGGCTGCTCAGCCTGTCCGGCGGCCCGCATTGGCGTGCCATCTCCCTCCTCATTGATGCGGCATTCGCGAATCAGGCCTCGCGTCAGGCTCGCGGATTATGCTGCACGTTCACAAAAGCTGATCGGCACCGCCTCCGATTCGTCACGATTGGCCGTGAAAGAGAAAGCATTACAACCACCTGGGAAGGAGATCCTAATGAGCACCGTCAACACAAGTACGACACAACCGGCCAAGACAGACCTCGCATCGCTCTACCGCCCGATCGGCCTCAAGGCCGTGACTGCCGCCCATCTGATGCTGAAGGGCAAGTCGGCTACCTCCAAGAAGATCGCTTAAGCGCCGGCATAGAATTTATAGAGCAGGCTGAGGGCAAGCAGGCTCATCACGACACCGATGATTGCATCGAGGACCCGCCAGGCGGCGGGTTTGGCAAAAACCGGCTGCAGCAAGCGCGCGCCGTAGCCCAGCCCAAAGAACCAGACGAAAGAAGCCGCAGCGGCACCTGCGCCATAGGCGAACCGCGACGTTCCCTCATAGGCCGCGGAAAGGCTTCCCAGCAGCAGCACCGTATCCAGATAGACGTGCGGATTGAGAAAGGTGAATGCCAGGCAGGTCGCAACTGCTGCCGGCAGGGTCAGCCCGTTGCCACCGGCGGCGCGCATCGCCTGCGGCCGCCATGCACGGCGAAAGGCCAGCACGCCATAGGTGCCGAGGAACACGGCGCCACCGATGGTCACGAAGGCTATCAACCGCGGCGACTGGGCCACTACGGTCCCCAACCCTGCCACGCCGGCGGCAATCAGCAACGCATCAGACAGCGCGCAGATCAGGCAAAGCACGAAGACATGCGACCGCAGCAGCCCCTGGCGCAGGATGAAGGCGTTCTGGGAGCCGATGGCGATGATCAGCGAGGCACCTAGCAGGGCGCCGGAGAAAGCGGCAGAGAGAATTGGCATCGGGAATTCCACAAAATGACAAGGGCACGTCAGAACAGGCGCAACTGGTCGTCTCCCGGGTCATGTTTGCGCGCCGGCTTCAGGCGCGGCTGCACTTCAATCGGCGTTTGCAACTCCGGGCCCATGTTGGAAACCTTGTTGACGAGATCGGAGACGGCGATGGCCTCGAACAGGTCTTCGTCGGCCGGCACCATCAGATCTGCGACCTCGCGCGGCTCCTGCGTCCGGCAATCCAGCCATCGCGCGAAATCCTCGGGCTTGATGACGACGGGCATGCGGTCATGGATCGGCGAAATCGTTCCGTTGGCGGTCGTGGTCAGGATGGCCCCGGTATCGACTTCGGAGCCATCGGCCGACGACCAGGTTTCCATCAATCCGGCAAAGACCACGACGCCGCCGTTGCGTGGGCGTATCCAGTAGGGTTGCGACTTCTCGCCACTCTCCTTGTCGGGCCTGTGCCACTCATAAAAGCCGGAGGCGGGTATCAGCACGCGGCGATGGCGCATGGCGGCGCGGAACGAGGCCTTTTCGATTGCCGATTCGGCACGGGCATTGAGCAGCAGGGGAAAAGCCTTGGGATCCTTGACCCAGGAGGGCGTCAGCCCCCAGCGCACGAGCAGGGCACGACGATCCGGGAGGTTGCTGCCCGCATCCTGGCGTTCCCCGGAAACGACCACGAGGATCGGCTGGGTCGGGGCAATGTTGAAGCGCGCGGGAAAGCTCTCGAGTTCCAGGAGCCCGAGCAATTCCCGCACCTCTTCGGGCGTCGCTTTCAACGCAAATCGGCCACACATGAGATCTGTCTTGCATTCACCGCAGGTCCGGTCAAGGCCACGCTAGCCGCGCGGGCCAAACAGGATCAGCAACGTTCCCGCCAGGCAAACCACGGCACCGGAAATATCCCAACGGTCAGGCGCCCGGCCCTCGACCAGCCAGAGCCACAGCACCGACGCAACGATATAGATGCCGCCATAGGCGGCAAACGTGCGACCGGCCGCCTCGCTCGGCACGAGTGTCAAAAGCCAGGCAAACATCGCCAGCGACAGCATGCCGGGAGCCAACCACCAGAGCGTCTTGCCCAGCCGCATCCAGCCCCAGAAGGCAAAGCAGCCGGCAATCTCCGCTAGCGCTGCCAATGCGTAAAGCCCGTACGTGATCATTCGCAACCCATGCCGCCAATTATCTTTTGGTTTAGGATATGGCATTGCTGCGAAGGTGTCGTCAAAGCTAGATGAATAATCTGCAGCATGCGATGTTGAGAGCAATTGCTTCAACAGTTTAGGGTGCCCCATGACCCCAACTCCACAGCCTGCATCCTCCGCGATCCTCGAGCGCGACGGACGGTTTTTGCTCGTGCTGCGCCGCAATCCTCCGTCCAAGGACATGTATGCCTTTCCGGGTGGGCGGGCGGAGGCCGGCGAGACACCGGCCGAGACGGCTTTGCGCGAGTTCGAGGAGGAGACCGGTATTGCCGTCAGCAATCCCCGGCCCTTTGCGACCTACGATCTTCGCCATCCTGGCAAGGACGGCAGTGCAGACAGCCACTTTATTCTGTCCGTATTTCTGGTAGACGCCGACGAGGATGCGGTTGCCACTGCCGCCGACGATGCGGCTGAAGTCGGCTGGTTCACGCTCGACGAGATCAGGGCATTGCCGGTGCCACAGAGCGTTCTCGAATGTGTCGAGAAGCTGTCGCAAACGCATTAATTGCGGGAGAAGCGGCCAGACCACTTGCTCGCACCCTCCGCAGCCTGTCAACTGGCACGATGATTCCCCGGCCTGTCATCGTCATCTCGCTGTTGCTATCGCTGTGCGCCATCCAGGCTGAGGCGGCGTCGCCCAAGGCAGAGCCTGTACCGGATCCGCCGCCGGCAGATGCGGGGACCCCAGCGCCCTACGACGATAAGCTACTTCGGCTGGGTGAAATTCTGGGCTCGGTGACCTATCTCCGTCACCTGTGTGCGCCAACAGAGCCGCAAGATTGGCGCGAAGCCATGCAAAAACTGTTGGACACGGAGACGAAGCACGAGCCGAAAAGGAAGGAACGAATGACCGCTGCATTCAACCGTGGCTATAGATCTTTCGCTTCCGTCTATACGGATTGCACGCCACAGGCTATGACCGCCGAACAGCAGTACCGTAACGAAGGTGCAACACTCGCTGGCGAAATAACTGCGCGGTTCGGAAATTGACGCTTTATTAACCTCTTTCCATAGCGACCCGTGTCGTTTTAGGAAAAGGCTGTTAAACTTGTTAACCGGGCAGTAAGTACACCGGGCGTTCTCGAGGATTAAAGAAAATGATGGAACCAAGCCTCAACGACATCGACGACATGATCGTCCATGAGAAGATGCAGGCGGCTCTGGAATATCAGAACGAAGCCTGGGCGGACGGTGTAGCCGACGGTATCGAACCGGAAATCATTGCCGGCGCCGCCATCGCCCATGCCTTGCGCGAGACCATACGCCTTCAGGGCGAACAGGGTGCCGAGGCCTTGCTCGAATCGCTCCGTGAACGCATGTTGTCGGGCGAGTTCTCGCCGATCCGTTCCCTGCAATAACCTCAAGAGATCTTTTATGCCGCGTGCCATGGGCGATGTTCTGCGACAGTCTGTCACCTCCGTGATGGCTGCGACGCTTCTGGCAGCAAGCGCCATGCCGGCCGCACCCGCCTTTGCATTTTCGCTCCTTAACGATGCTGTGAAGCAAGCTCCTGCTACACCACGCGATAATCCCGTCCTGCAGGCATTGGAAGCACCCAGCAAGGGCATCCCCATGCCTGACCCGCTGGTGAACAGCCAGGCCGCGCCGAGCACAGGCGACAGTGCGCCAGCGAGCGGCACTCCAACCAAATCTGTCGAATTCCTCTTTGATATCAACAAGGCGCCTGACGCGGTGCGCAAATTGCGCGAGGCCATCGTCGAGGCCGCCGCCTCCGGCGATCCGGAACGCCTGCGCCCGCTGATGAATGTCGGCGGCGGTCTTAACCAGACGCAGGTAACGGCTGACGATCCGGGCGAAGACCCGATCAAGTCCCTTCACGACCTCTCCGGCGACAAGGACGGTATCGAGGTGATGTCGATCCTTCTCGACCTGCTGTCGACCGGCTTTGCGCATGTCGGCCAGGGAACGCCGAATGAAATGTATGTCTGGCCGTACTTCGCCGGAAAAGACATCAAGACGCTGACGGCGCCTGAAAAGGTCGACCTGATGCGGATCGTCACGGCCGGCGACTACTCCGACATGCTAGAATTCGGTGGCTACAATTTCTACCGGGTCGGCATTACGCCAGACGGCAAGTGGAAGTTCTTCTCGGCCAGCGAATAGCCTGCCAGCGGCGGGAACTTGCGATCGTCTCCCGTCACGCCTACTTTCAGGCCTCAGCACAAACGTGACGGATTGCCCATGCCAGCCGTATTTCTCAATGACCGCTCACTGCTGCGCATCATCGGCGCGGACGCCGAATCATTCCTGCAAAACCTGATTACCACCGATCTCGGCGCCCTTGCCGCAGACGAAGCGCGTCCGGGAGCGTTGCTGACACCACAGGGCAAGATCATGTTCGATTTCATGATCTGGCGCGACGGTGACGGCTTTGTCGTCGAGACGGACAGCGTCCAGGGCGAAGCGTTGCTGAAGCGGCTTTCGATGTACCGACTTAGGGCGGCGGTCGAGATTACGGCTTCCGACGAGCAGGGCGTGACCGTCAGCTGGGGCGACGCTGGCAACGGCGGATATGCCGACAGCCGCTTTGCGAAGGCCGGCGTTGCACTCCAACGCCTTCCCGGCGCCCATGGCGACGATCCCGTCGCCATCTACGACGCCGCGCGGATTGCTGCGGGCGTTCCCTCCTCCGGTATCGACTTTTCGTTGCAGGACGCCTTTCCCCACGATGTCCTGATGGATCTGAATGGCGGGCTCTCTTTCCGGAAGGGTTGCTACGTCGGCCAGGAGGTGGTGTCGCGCATGCAGCATCGCGGCACCGCCCGCAAGCGGCTGGTGCTGGTCTCGGCCGACTCTGATCTCCCGGAAACCGGAACCGTCCTTCTTGCCGGTGGGAAGCCGATCGGCACATTGGGTTCTGTCTCTGCCAACAGAGGCCTTGCCATAGTTCGCATCGACAGGGCGGGAGAAGCCATGGCGAGCGACACGCCGATCCTTGCCGGCGAACTTCCTGTGGCATTGGCCCTGCCCGCCTGGTCCGGGCTTTCGTTCCCAAGCAAGGCCGACGAGGCCACGGCGTGACACCGACGAAAGAACCGCGTGCGTGGCAGCGCATGCTGTCGGGGCGTCGCCTCGATTTGCTCGATCCCTCGCCGCTCGATGTCGAAATCGGAGATATTGCCCACGGGCTGGCGCGCGTCGCCCGCTGGAACGGCCAGACGTCCGGCAGCAACGCATTTTCGGTCGCACAGCATTGTCTCGTCGTCGAGGATATTCTGCGGCGGATCGTGCCGAGTACAGCTGATGACCTGCTGGTGGCCCTGCTGCACGACGCGCCGGAATATGTCATCGGCGACATGATTTCGCCGTTCAAGGCAGTGGTCGGCGGCGGCTACAAGGCCGTGGAAAAGCGGCTCGAAGCCGCCATCCACCTGCGCTTCGGCCTGCCCGCCCATCCGTCGCGGTTGCTCAAGGACAACATCAAGAAGGCGGACACCATCGCCGCCTATTTCGAAGCGACCGTTCTCGCCGGTTTCACACCTGTCGAGGCGAGGAAATTCTTCGGCCAGCCGCGCGACATCGTCCAGGAGATGCTGCCGATCGATCCCCTGCCCGCCATAGAGGCGCAAGCGCTGTTCCTCGCCCGGTTTGAGGCGCTGGAGGCGGAAAGACGCAGAGCCGCAGGTTTCGCACGATGAGCGCCATTATCGTTTCACCGCTCGAGCGCATTGCCGAGATGGCTGTGCGCCACGCAGCCCGCGAGATGATAAGCCTGATGGCCGAGCAGCACAGCTTTCACCGGCCCGCTGTGATCTCGGCCGACCGCCATTTGCTGCTCGGCATGAACGACATCACTTTTGCCGGCAATGACAAGCTGGTCGCACCGCAGGAAGCCCATGTCGAGCAGATCATCGCCTTTGCGCGAAGCTGGGACCGCTCCGCCCCGTTGCTGATCCACTGCTGGATGGGTGTTTCCCGTTCGCCGGCAGCAGCGCTGATCGCAGCACTGGCAATCGATCCCGATGTAGACGATGTCGCCCTCGTCGCTCGCCTTCGCCGCGCATCACCGCAGGCAACGCCGAATTCAAGACTAGTGGCGTTTGGCGATCAGTTGCTGGGACGGCAGGGCAGACTGGTCGCAGCGGTCAAGGCTGCCGGGCGTGGCGCGGACAGCGACGGCAACATGCCTTTCGTCTTGCCGCTCGACCCGGCTGGTTGACCGGGCCGGCAATTGCTCCATCTACCGCCCGACATTGCAGAAAAGGCTGGTCTATCATCATGGAAAATCAGGCAGCGAACCTTATCGTCGCTACACGGACTGCGTTGACGCAGGCGAGTGCGCTGGCCGTTCAATATACGTTTTCGATCATGGGAGCGCTCATCCTGCTGATCTCCGGCTGGGTCCTGGCCGGCTTCGTCAGCCGCTGGGCATTCGCCGGCATTTCACGCGTCCACGGCATCGATGAAACACTGGCGCGCTTTTTCACCAATGTCCTTTATTATGGCTTGCTCATTCTGGTGTTCGTCACCGTGCTCGGCCAGTTCGGCGTGCAGACGGCATCGATCATTGCCACTCTCGGGGCTGCGGGGCTTGCCGTCGGGTTGGCGCTGCAGGGTACGCTTCAGAATATAGCTGCCGGCATCATGCTGCTGGTGCTGCGGCCATTTCGGGTCGGCGAGTATATTGAGACGGGAAGCGTCACCGGCACGGTCAAGGAAATCGGGCTGTTCGCCACGGAGCTAAGGACGGCGGAAGGCCTTTACCGACTGGCCCCGAATTCGACGCTCTGGAACACGCCGATCACCAATTTCAGCCGCGAGCCCAGCCGCAAGCACAAGATCACCATCGGCGTCAGTTCGAAAGGCGACATCGATGCGGTGCTGGCGACGCTGATGGAGATAGCGGAAAGCGATCCCAACGTGGAGAAAACGCCCGCGCCGACTGCCTATGTCAACAGCCTCGGCGGAACGATCAGTGTGACGTTGCAATACTGGGTCAGCACCGGCGGCTGGAGCACCACGACGCGCGAGATGATGCGCAAAACCAAGGCGTCACTCGATGCCAGGGAGATCGAGATTTCCTGATGCTCGCTTGTCGCGATCGGGACGCAAGTTATACGGCGCTATTGACGGGTAAAGAACGGCCGAACTCATAGGGTGCGGCCAGGTCCGTGTAGGCAGACATTTCGGCCTGCATCTCGGCTAGATAGTCCTCGAGTGCGTCGTGCCTGACCCTGCTCCCGATCTCCGTGCCGGGCGCAGAAGCGGCCTGCGATCCAAGAATATGTATTCCTTGCGGAAACTGAACTGTTTTCAACATTGCCGTGGTCTCCGTAGCGGACATAAATGGACCCTTCCTTCGGCGCATTGGCGCACGTCGGTTCGGTTGCGGCGTATGAAGAGCCTTCGCAATCACAACTGCTCAAGACGGGTGGGGCTGGAAAACCAGGCGATCATCGCCGGTATGTAAATTGGGCCAACAATGTCTGCCGGCTATAAAACGCGTAGGTACACGCAAATCGAAATCGTTAAATAAGTGGCGACACCTGCCAGTCGCGGCGGCATCGTCAGGAAAGTTGGTCAGGCCGCCATGTCGTCCAGGGCATACTGGCCATAAGTGTTGCGATAGATATCGGTTGGTTGCGCATCGCTTTCGGAATCTACATCCGCAGCACCGCCCATCAGGGGAGCGCCATTTCCATCGGTCGGGATCTGCATCAGCTTTGCGACCAGACTGACCAGCGCGCTGCTGCTGGTACTAACGCTCGGCTGCTCGTCGACATTGGCAGCCATGATGCCGGGGCGCTGATCTGCCGCAATTTCTTCACGGCTCAACAGCCCGTCGCCATTGGTATCGAGGCGGAGAAGAGTTCCACGGTAGGGATAGGAAGATGTTGATACTGATACATGGGACATAGGGACCTCCTAGGGAAGGTGCCGCCTCATGCGACGTCGGTTAGACGCAGTACAATTTAAATCATTTATTAAGAAGTAAACCGATTTGCGCTCCGGGTCAAAACAAAAAGTTAATGGTCATTAACCATAGTGATTTCTACCCACGCGACGCTACCGGTGTGATTCTGCAATCGGAAGAAGGCGAGATGGCAATTGCAAACAATGGCGCCCGTGGATAACGGGTATCGTCTCCCGCCCCCGATCAGCTAGGATCGGGCCCGGTCCAACGAGGCCGATTCTTCATGAACGATAGGAACGGCGATGCGTGATACCCTGCTGTCGGAAGCCTTTTCTCCTTTCGGTGCACTGGCATCCTCTCTCGTGGCCCATGCAACGGATAGCGACGATGGCTCCCATGACATCGCTCATATCCTCCGGGTGTTCAAAAACGCCATGCATATCCGCTCGGTGGATGGCGGTGACGGGCGCATCCTGACGGCGGCTGTCCTGCTGCACGATTGTGTCTCGGTCGAGAAAGATTCGCCGATGCGTCATCAGGCTTCGGCGCTTGCGGCAGACAAGGCGTCAGGCGTCCTTGCGGGCATGGGATGGTCACCTGACGACATTGCAGCAGTGGCGCACGCCATCACCACCCACAGCTTTTCCGCTAACCTGCCGCCGCAGACGCTGGAGGCGAGAATATTGCAGGATGCCGACCGGCTGGACGCAATCGGCATGGTCGGTGCGGCCCGGTGCTTCTACATCGCCGGACGTCTTGGCTCCGGTCTCTACGATCCCCTCGATCCTCTGGCCACCCAGCGACCGCTCGACGACAAGCGCTTTGCGATTGACCACTTCGAGACAAAGCTGTTCAAACTGGCCGATCAGTTCCAGACGAAGACCGGGGCGGCCATGGCCAAGGCGCGGCACGAACGTCTGAAAACAGTGCTTTCCATGTTCATCGATGAAATCTGAGAGGCAGCATGCGTATCAGCGACCTGTTTATCTACCCCGTGAAGAGCGCACGCGGTATTGCGTTGCAGGCCTCGGCGGTCGATGCCTTCGGCCTCGTCGGCGACCGGCGCGCCATGGTAGTGGCTCCCGACGGAAAAGCGATCACCCAGCGCGAACTGCCGCTGCTGGCCCGGATCACCGTAGAGATTAGTAGTGGATCACT
The DNA here is from genome assembly GCF_019355815.1 of Rhizobium sp. B21/90. NCBI lineage: Bacteria > Pseudomonadati > Pseudomonadota > Alphaproteobacteria > Hyphomicrobiales > Rhizobiaceae > Rhizobium > Rhizobium sp. B21/90. The sequence goes on from NZ_CP072162.1 coordinate 2,788,536, forward strand.
CCTCCTGCGTATGGAGGGAAAGAGCGATATCGTTGTCCAGCGCCCCAGCCCGGTCGCGCGTCTCGACGTGGACATCTGGAAATCGATCGTCAGTGCTGCTGTCGCCGACGAGGCAACCAACCGGGCACTATCCGGCTGGCTCGGCCGAGAGGTGCAACTCGCGATTTTTGACGACGCATCGGAACGCCTCGCGGAGGAAGCCTGGGTCGGCAGTGCAGCGCCTGTGACCTTTGCCGATGGCTTCCAGATCCTGGTGACGACAACCGGCTCGCTGTCCGCTCTGAACGAGGACCTTGCCACCCATGGCTCGTCGCCCGTCGGAATGGATCGCTTTCGCCCAAATATCGTCATCGATTGTCCAGAGCCGTGGCAGGAGGATCGGTGGGCGGCGATCGAGATCAACGGCATTAGGATGGATCTCGTCAAACCCTGCGCCCGCTGCATCATGACCACCCAGGATCAACTCACCGGCTCTCGCGACGTCGCCAACCCGATGCCTTCCATGGGACGCCTCAGGATGTCTGCAGACCGGCGCGTCCCCGGCCCGCTGTTCGGCTGGAATACCGTGCCCCGTGGCGAAGGCATGATCGAGGTCGGCAACCTCGTGAAGATCATCGAAGAGCGCAGCGAAGGCTGGGCGTTCAAATGACGGTGAGTGGCGCACCGGTCTAAAGCGGCACCGCTTGGGGGGATTCTTCAAGCTCAGCTGCTGCTGCTGCCCTGTCCAGCGCCTTCAGTGCCGACTGGACGAAACCGTGGCGGGTTGCGCCGATATCGATGCCCCGCGGCTCGTAGACGTGGCGATGGAGGAAGAAGCCGCTCAAGCGAAACGCAGCGGCCAGACTTTCCCCGTCCGCCGCCTTGCCGTTGCCGACAGCCAGAAAGGCCGGAAGCGCCAGCATCTTGTCTGCCCAGGGAGCACCTGCAGCCCGGCTGACGGCCCTGCCCGACTTCGGAGAAACGTAGACGAGGTCTTCCCTCACGCCGGTCGCAGCGCATTCCGCCAGATCGAGGCCAAAGCCGAGGTCGTTGAGGACGGCCAATTCAAAGCGCACGAAAAGCTCGCCGGCATCGGCGGGATCATGCAGGTTCTCCAGAATGACGTCGAGCGCGTTGTAGAGGTGAGGATGGGGGTCGCGCTCGGGCAGCAGCCGAAGAAGTGCTGCCATTGCCTGGACCCCGTAGACCGCCGTCGCCGTTTCCATCAGCCGGGCTGCGCGGAGACGCACTGGCTCGACGCGGAATTCGCCGAGATGCTCGTCCAGCCGCGCGCGCCAGGTGACTTCGACCTGGTTCCCGGCCTGCAGCACAGGCTGCATCGACCGCGAGCGGCCGGAGCGGACGAGCCCCAGATGTCGACCATGGCCATGGGTCATCATCTCGGCGATCACACTCGATTCGCCAAGGCGCTTGATACCCAAAATGATGGCTTGGTCCTGCCACTGCATCCGACGCACTCGTCCCTATGAAGACGCAAGTCTAGTGGAAAGCAGGCAGGCTGTCACGAGAACCGCTTCAGACGGTGGCCGGAAACATCTTGGCCAGGAACTGCAGCATGGCCCGTTCGTCGAACGGCTTCACCAGCAGTGGCGCATCCTGCAGGTCATCCGGGAACTCCTGCGTATCGGAGTATCCGCTGACGAAACCGAAGGGGATGCCGCGCTCCGTCAGGAGCCGTGCAAAATTGAAACTCATCGCTTCGCCAAGATTGACGTCGAGGAGAGCCAGATCATATTGGCCGAGGTTAATCGCTGCCAAAGCTTCGTCGAGGTTCGACGCCAGCTCGACCTTGGTCGAGCCAATTTCACGAAGGATTTCCTCCGCTTCCATCGCAATGATAAGATTGTCTTCGAGAACGAGAACGCGCTGCGGAATCATTGGCATCTTTCTTGCCAAGAAGGCCGGTGCGAAGCGCAGTCTGCCAGTAGAAGTCTCATCTTGGTCTCCGGCGTTCCGCGCAGCCATGTCGATGGAAGGCATTTGCCTTCCCTCTATTGTAGTCGTTTCGGGCCATCTTACCATAGTTGTGCAAACGCCTATAATTAACGACCCGCTCTACCTATGCTGTTTCCTGCGGTTAAGCATTTAAAAAAGACATGTATTTTCATTCGGATATCAAATGAATGGGCGTTTACCTCCGCTTATCCCGCTCCATTCCGCCAGATCGGCCAATCCTTGCCCGTCCAGCACGTCGCAACCGCGCTCCTGCCAGCGAATCAATTTGCGCTCGGCGAGTTTCTTCAGCGTTTTGTTGGTGTGAACAATCGAAAGACCCAGAGTGTCGGCAATATGCTGCTGGGTGACAGGCAGCACAGTCCTGCCGCTGAACAGCTCGATGGCACTTACACGCTGATGCAGATAGGCCAGCAAATAGGCCGCCCTTTCCAGCGCCGAACGCCGGCCGATGCTGAGCAGGTGCTCATCGAGGATGCGCTCCTCCTGTGCCGCGATCCATGTCAGGTCGTATGCCAGTGATGGATGCCTGTTATACAGCGTCATCAGTTTGTCGCGCTCGAACACACAGAGCGTCACCGGCGAAAGTGCCTCCACAGAGTGCTGCATCTCGCCCATGATCGTTCCCTGCAGACCTAGAAGGTCACCGGGCATGACATAATTAAGGATTTGGCGGCGACCGTCTTCCAGGACCTTGTAGCGAAAGGCCCAGCCGGAAAGCACGGTGAAAAGGTGGGCGCTGTGCGAACCCTCGACGAGGATTGTCGCGCCAGCATCGACGGCGAGTTCGCCACGCTTGAAATGCGAGACGAAATCGAGCTCGTCGGCATCGAACTCCCGAAAACTCGGCTTCGCCCTCAGCGGGCAAAGCTCGCATGGGGTCCGGGTATCATTCGTATTGGCGGTCTTGCTCATAGCTGACTTTGCAACTTGCTGCGAGACCGTCCGGACCCGCCGTTAGGAAGCCTGTGGGTGGAGTACCAAAGTGAGGGTCACTTCGGGAAATCCAGCCCCATTTCTCGGAACCTGGCCGGATCGTCGCCCCAGTTTTCACGGACCTTGACGAACAGGAAGAGATGAACCGTCTGCTCCAGGATTTCGCCGAGTTCCTTGCGGGATGCGCTCGAGATAGCCTTGATCGTTTCGCCGCCCTTGCCGAGTGCAATCTTCTTCTGGCTGTCGCGCTCGACGTAGATCACCTGCTCGATGCGCACCGAACCATCCTTGCGCTCTTCCCACTTCTCCGTCTCGACATGCGAGGAATAGGGAAGCTCCTGGTGCAGGCGAAGGAACAGCTTTTCGCGGGTAATTTCAGCGGCCAGCTGACGGATCGGCAGATCGGAAATCTGGTCTTCCGGATAGTACCAAGGACCTTCCGGCAATGTCTTTGCCAGATAGTCCATGACATCCTCGCAACCGTGGCCCTTTTCGGCCGAGATCATGAAGGTCTGGGTGAAGGGGATCTTTTCGTTGGCAGCCAGCGCCAGCGCCAGCAGGTCTTCATGCTTGACCTGGTCGATCTTGTTCAGCACCAGGATCTTCGGCTGATAGACGTTTTTCAGGCCTTCGAGGATGGCATCGCCATCGCCGCGAAGACCGCGCTCGCTGTCGATCAGCAGCATGATCAGGTCGGCATCCTTGGCGCCGCCCCAGGCAGACGTCACCATGGCGCGGTCCAGCCGGCGGCGCGGCTTGAAGATGCCGGGCGTGTCCATGAAGACAATCTGGGTGCGGTCGTGGATTGCGATACCGCGCACGATGGCGCGCGTCGTCTGCACCTTGTGGCTGACGATCGACACCTTCGCCCCGACAAAGCGGTTGACGAGGGTCGACTTGCCGGCGTTTGTCGGTCCGATCAGGGCGACGAAGCCCGAGCGTGTCGGGCGTTCATCGGCTACGGCCACGCCGTCAACAGCGCTTGTGTCTTCAGTATCGGTCATTTTTTCCGTCATTTTCCGGCAGACGAACTCTGCCATACGCCTTCGCGCTCCAGAATCTTGGTCGCGGCCACCTGTTCGGCGGCGCGCTTGGAGCGATCTGTCCCAGTCTCAGGCTTTGTTCCCGCCACCTCCACCGTCACCGTGAAGCGGGGATCATGATCCGGTCCGCTTCGGTCTTCAATCCGGTAAACCGGACTGACGGCAAACTTTGCGTGGGCCCATTCCTGCAATTCTGTCTTGGCATCGCGCCGGGAGCCATCGGCGCGAATGGCCCGCCCCTCCCAATAGCGCAAAATGAACTTCCGCGCCACCTCCAGGCCACCCTCGAGATAGAGCGCGGCAATCAGGCTTTCGACGACGTCGGCGCGGACGTTGAGCATCCGCTTGCCCGTCGTTTTCTTGACGTCGGCACCGGTGCGAATGAAGAGATGCAACTCCATCTCGTCGGCCACCTGCGCACAGGTTTCGGCGCTGACAAGCTGATTGAGGCGAACCGAGAGTTCCCCCTCGTCCGCCTTGCCGAAGGTGCTGAACAGCAGTTCTGCGATACAAAGCCCGAGCACGCGATCCCCGAGGAATTCGAGGCGCTCGTAGTTGGCACCTTTTTCCGTGCGCGCGCTGGCATGCGTCAGCGCGCGGTCGAGGCGTTCCTTTTCGGCAAATTCGTGGCCAATCGCTGCCTCAAGTCTGGCACGGTCGGCCGACGAAAGTGCCTGTAGCTTGGTCATTGCACGACCTTGAAGATACGGTTCCAGCGCATGTTGCTCGGCCACTTCCAGATTTCGCGGAACGAAGTGTCGTTGCCCAGCGAGAAGAAGATGACGCTTGCGCGACCGACAAGGTTTTCAGCCGGCACGTATCCAACGTCGAAACGGCTATCCAGCGAGTTGTCGCGGTTGTCGCCCATCATGAAATAGTGGCCTGGCGGAACGACGAACTCCTGCGTGTTGTCGCCACGCGACACAGGCGACTGATCGAGCGTGTCGAAGGTCTTGCCATTCTCGAAGGTTTCGCGAAACACCGGGACGTCTTCGCCCGGATCCTGCTTGTAATCCGACGTGAAGCTGCCGTCCGGGGCGCGCGGTACGGCCTGGCCGTTGATATAGAGAAGATCGTCCTTGACCTGGATGCGGTCGCCCGGCAGGCCGACAAGGCGCTTGATGTAATCGATCTCGGGATTTGGCGGGAACCGGAAGACGACGACATCGCCGCGCTTCGGCTCGCTTGCAAAGATCCGCCCGCTGAAGAGGTTGGGCGAGAACGGCAAGGAGTACTTCGAATAGCCATAGGCGAACTTGTTGACGAAGATATAATCGCCAACCAGCAGCGTCGGCATCATCGAGCCGGACGGGATGGTGAAGGGCTGGAAAAGCACCGTCCGGATCACCATTGCCAGGAGCAATGCCTGAACGATGACTTTGACGTTTTCCCACAGGGCATTCGGCTGCTTTACGGCTTTCTCGGACACGAAGTCTTATTCCTTTTTTGCACCCCACCGGCGCAATTGACTGTCAGGCACTCTCTAGCCGCTTCATATCACTGCTGCAATGCCACCCGCATGAAAAGCGACTGAAGCAAGGCATCAGGATGTCGCGGGCACAGCCTCGATGATCACAAAGGCTTGAGCCAGCGGAAAGTCGTCGGTAATGGTCAGGTGAATGACGGGCTTGTGGCCAGCCGGCATCATCGCGGCAAGGCGATCGGCAGCTCCACCCGTCAATTGCATGGTCGGCTTGCCGCTCGGGAGATTGACGACGCCCATGTCGCGCCAAAAGACGCCCTGGGCAAGCCCCGTGCCAAGAGCCTTCGAGCAGGCCTCCTTGGCCGCGAAACGTTTGGCGTACGACGCCGCGCGGTTCTTGCGGCTGTCGGATTTCTGGCGCTCGAGGGCGGTAAAGCAACGTCCGGTGAAACGCTCGCCGAAGCGCTCGATCGATTTTTCGACCCGACGGATGTCGATCAAATCACTGCCGATGCCGATGATCATGCCGGATCTCCTGGTAGACGCGATACATTGCGCCTAGACGCTGGATGCATTCTCGACTGCAAGCGTGACGCGGTCGCGGGCGCGCTCCATAAGCCGTGCCTTGCGGCGGCGCTGAAAGCCCCGGACACCGTAGAACGTGATGCTGTAGACGATGACACCAGAGACGATGGCAGGGGGAATGGCGCCGATCAGCATCGGCTTCAGGACGACATCCCACAATTGCCAGACGTCGAGCTGGTGGAACAGCGCCGGGAGGTCGATGGATCCGCCCTGGTTGCCGCTATCGCGCCCGAGGATCAGATGCCCGATCTCCCATGTGATGGCCCAAATGAAGGGGTAGGTAAAAGGATTGCCGGCCGCAAGGCAGCCGAGGGTCGCTGCGAGCAGGTTGCCGCGAACGATGTAAGCCAGCACGAAAGCGATGACGATATGGACACCGATCACGGGCGTCCATGAAACAAGGATGCCTGCAGTAAAACCAGCCGCAATGGCATGCGGGGAAGCACTGAGGCGAACGATGCGTCTCTGGAAATAGCGGACAGGACGCATGAAGCCCTTGCGGGGCCAGACCATGTCGCGCAGCTTTTCAGTTAGCTTCTGTGGTTTTCTTCGGCGAAATAACATGCGGCATATCTAGTGCAGGCGAAGCCGCGATGACAAGAGCGCTCATGCGCTTCTTTTTCCGAGTGATGCAAGTGTTTTACCACTCGCAAGCGGCGTTGCATTTGCACGCCGCCTTTCCCATTTCGTAAGTCTACTGTCGATTAACGGTTGCGGAATGCACCACGGTCGACCTGACGCTGACGATACTCAAGGTCAAAGCGGTCGTTAGAACCGTTGAGGTAAGCCATTTCGCGTTCTTCAACACTAGGAACGCGAAGGGCGCGGGCGAATTTCTTGAAGGGACCAAACATTGTCATTTCCTCATCTGGTTGTTCTTTCGATGAGGTGAATATAGCTCGTGCAGGCGTTAATGACCAACGCCCGATTACCAGTGCAGCCATGCATTCTATGCATACGTAGGCTATTACCTGCGACAAAATGACTAAGAAACGATCATAAAAGATGCACATGGCGCCTCCGGTGCCTGCGGCCCGGTTAATTATTCATAAAGACGCTTAACAGTGGCAATGCAGTCGAGGTCCTTCAACTGCAGCAACATCTGGTTCAGCTGGCGCAGATCCCAGACTTCGACATCGAGCGCCATCTCGGTAAAATCGGCTGCAACACGCACGGTATTGAAGATGCGGATGTTGACGTCGATGTCGGCGACGGTCTGCGAGATCTTGGCAAGGCTGCCGGGTTCGTTGAGAGCATTGATCAGCACGCGGGCGGTGAACCGCGACTTGTTGGCCTCGTCGAGGTCCCAGCGCACGTCGATCCAGCATTCCGGCTGGTCGTCGAAGCGTTGCAGCGCAGGCGACTGGATGGGATAGATGATGATTCCCCGGCCCTTCTCGAGGATGCCGACAATACGGTCCCCGGGCACTGCGCCCGTCGGCGCGAAATGCACGGCCACGTCGGCGGCCAGTCCGCGGATCGGCAGGGTTTCGAGGTCGTCAATGCCGGCATTGGCGAGATCGGCGACCTTGCTCTGGCCAGGTATCTTGAAAATCATACCGGCGCCGCTGCGGACATTGAACCAGCCCTCGTCGCCGGCAGGCTTAACCGTCACCCGTTCGTCCTGGTGATCGGGATAGACCGCGCGCAGCACGTCCAGCGACGACATCTCCCCTCGCCCGACAGCAGCAATGGCATCCTCGACATCCTTCTGGCCGAGCCGGTGCAGCGCCGGCTTCAGCGCGTCTCGGGTGAAGATCTTGCCGGCCCGCTCGAAGGTACGCTCGAGTATGCGGTAGCCGAGGCCGGCATATTGCTTGCGGATGGCCATGCGGGTGGCGCGACGGATGGCGGCGCGCGCCTTGCCGGTAACGACGATCTCTTCCCAGGCGGCGGGCGGTACCTGCACGCCGGAGCGAATGATCTCGACCTCGTCGCCGTTTGCAAGCCGTGTGACGAGCGGCATGATCCGACCATTGATCTTGGCACCGACTGTCGTATCGCCGATGTTTGTATGCACGGCATAGGCAAAGTCGATCGGCGTTGCGCCGCGCGGCAGCGCGATCAGCTTGCCCTTCGGCGTGAAACAGAAGACCTGATCCTGGAACAGTTCGAGCTTGGTATGCTCGAGAAACTCCTCCGGACTGTCACCCTCCGCCAATGCCTCGATAGTGCGGCGCAGCCATGAGTATGCGTTGCTTTCGCGCGACAGCAGATCGCCTTCCGCCGCGTTCTGATCCTTGTATAGCGCGTGAGCTGCAATGCCGTATTCGGCAATCTCGTTCATGCGCCGGGTGCGTATCTGCAGCTCGATGCGCTGGCTCGACGGGCCGACGATGGTGGTGTGCAGCGAACGGTAGTCGTTCTGCTTGGGCGTGGAGATGTAATCCTTGAAACGACCGGGAACGACGCGCCAGCGCGTGTGGACGATGCCGAGCGCCCGGTAGCAGGCAGGCAGGTCGTCAACGATGATACGAAAGCCATAGACATCCGACAGTTGCTCGAACGACAGGGACTTCGACTGCATTTTTCTGAAGACGGAATAGGGTTTCTTCTGCCGGCCCTTGGCGACGGCATTGTCGAGGCCGTTGGCGACCAGGAGATCGCGCAACTCGGTTTCGATCTTCTTGACCAGCCCCTCGTTGCGTTGCGACAACTCCTCAAGGCGCTTGGTGACTGTGTCGTGTGCTTCCGGATTGATATGGCGGAAGGACAGTTCCTCCAGTTCCTCGCGCATGTCCTGCATACCCATGCGCCCGGCAAGCGGCGCGTAGATGTCCATCGTCTCTTCCGAGATGCGGGCGCGCTTGTCTGCCGGCATGTGGTCGAGCGTGCGCATGTTGTGCAGGCGGTCGGCGAGCTTCACCAGCAATACGCGCACATCGTCGGAGATGGCGAGCAGCAGCTTGCGGAGGTTTTCAGCCTGCTTTGCCTTGCGGGTGACGAGATCGAGCTTCTTGATCTTCGTCAGCCCCTCGACCAGCCGGCCGATGTCCTCACCGAAAAGCTCGTCGATCTCGGCCCGCGTTGCCGTCGTGTCTTCGATGGTATCGTGCAGGAGGGCGACCGCAATCGTCGACTCGTCGAGATGCATATCCGTTAGGATCGCAGCGACTTCCAGCGGATGAGAAATATAGGGATCGCCGCTGGCGCGCTTCTGCTGTCCATGCTTTTGCATCGCATAGACATAAGCCTTGTTCAGAAGCGCTTCGTTGGCATCGGGCTTGTACTTCTGAACTCGCTCTACAAGCTCGTATTGCCGCATCATCCAACGCTACTCCGGTAAAAAGAAAAGCGCGCCAATCGGATGACTGGCGCACAGACATTTCACCATCATATAGCTCCAATGCGGAGCATCAAGATTGACGATCAGTAATCGTCGCTCTTTTCCGGCGGTACAAGGCCTTCGATGCCGGCCAGCAGCTCTTCTTCCGACATCTGGTCGAAAGTCACAGCTTCCGGCTTGTCGTCGTCTTCCTCGGAGGAAGAACCAGCGGCGGCAAGAGTTGCCGGATCTGGCTCAGGCTCGTCGATTTCGACGTGCTTCTGCAGCGAGTGGATAAGGTCTTCCTTCAGGTCGTCGGGAGACAGGGTCTCGTCAGCGATTTCACGAAGAGCAACTACGGGGTTCTTGTCATTGTCGCGGTCGATGGTGATCGCTGCACCCTGGGAGACGAGCCGGGCGCGATGGCTGGCGAGCAAAACAAGCTCGAACCGGTTCTCTACCTTATCAATGCAATCTTCTACGGTGACACGGGCCATTGCCTGTCCTTTACGGTCGTGATGTCGTCGACATGTATGGAATTAGGATGCCGGATACAATCAAACGGCGGCAAATTCAAGTTTTTCCTCGCAAGGCGACAGATTAACAACCGCTGCTGGACGAGGAAGCGGAAATTGAATTTTTCATTTCAATCCAGAGTTGCTTGGAATAACTGGAATCCTGCCCTAAATCTCCTTATATGAACAATTCGTGAATTAAGCGACCTGTTTCTATATTTTAGCGATAAGGCTTTGTTTTGATTGCCTTTTAGTGTTTTCTTTTTGCAGCAATGGATAAACCAGCCATGTTTGACCCTCGCGAGAAAATTGCACTCTTCATTGACGGCGCGAATCTGTACGCCGCCTCCAAAAGCCTCGGCTTCGACATCGATTACCGCAAGCTGCTGAAAGCGTTCCAGAAACGCGGCTACCTGTTGCGCGCGTACTATTACACTGCGCTGATCGAGGACCAGGAATATTCCTCCATACGGCCGCTGATCGACTGGCTCGACTACAACGGCTACAAGGTGGTCACGAAGCCCGCCAAGGAATTCACCGACTCCATGGGACGCCGCAAGATAAAGGGCAACATGGATATCGAGCTGGCCATCGATGCCATGGAGCAGTCCGAGACTGTCGATCACATGGTGATCTTCTCCGGGGACGGCGATTTCACGACGCTTGTCGAAGCGCTGCAGCGCCGCGGACGCAAGGTTTCCGTCATCTCGACGATGGCGACCCAGCCGCCGATGATCGCCGACGACCTTCGTCGGCAGGCCGATCACTTCATCGACCTGGTCTCGCTGAAATCCGAGATCGGCAGGGACCCGTCCGAAAGACCCGCACGGCTTGTAGACGCGTCACCGACGGCCGAACAGGAAGAATAGTTCGGTCGACGACATCCGCCTGAGTAGTGAAACTGCGTTAGACGGTCAGCCAATGGGTTCGAAGCGGATTGGCTGCGCGCCGTTCCAGAGAACACGGCGGCCCATCTCCGGCAGGTGCTCAGCGCCTTCGACGACGGTGAGGAAATGGTTTCCGGCAAGACTGCCCATCTTGCTGGCAAATGACGAGCTGCCATAGGCGAAAAGCAGCTCCGTTTCGCTGTGGCCGCCGGGATAAAGCAGGATATCGCCGCGTGACGGATGGGTGGTGTGGTTTTCGAAACCGACGCCGAACTCGAAATCGCCGAGAGGTACCCAGACCGCTTCGCCGCTCCAGCGCGAGTGGATCGTCTGATTGACGAAGGGCAGCAGAGCCTGGAATGCCTTGCAGGTCCGAGGCGCCTTCTTGTTCTCGAAACGAGCGACGAAGACCAGGTCGCCGACGGTCAGCCTCACCATCTGCATCAGCCGTTGTCCTTCAGAATTCGGGTCTTCTGGCGGTTCCAGTCGCGTTCTTTTTCCGTCTGTCGCTTGTCGTGCAGCTTCTTGCCCTTGGCAAGAGCCAGTTCGAGCTTGGCGCGGCCCTGATCGTTGAAATAGATTTTCAGCGGAATGAGGGTCATGCCCTCACGATTGATGCCGACGCGAAGTCTGTTGATTTCGCGGGCGGTCAGCAGCAGCTTGCGGCGACGGCGGGGCTCGTGGTTGAAGCGATTGGCCTGCAGATATTCCGGCAGATAGGAATTGATCAGCCAGATCTCGCCGCCTTCGTCCGAGGCATAACTATCCGCGATATTCGCCTTGCCGTCGCGCAACGCCTTCACCTCGGTGCCCATGAGCATGATGCCGGCTTCATAGGTATCGAGGATCTCATAGTTGTAGCGAGCCTTGCGGTTATCGGCGACAACCTTCTTGACGACGCGTTGGCTGCCTTTGGGTGCCATGATCTGTTGTTCCGTCCCTCGGGTACCGGCGGCGCTCAAACATGAGAAAATGCGGGCCGCAGTGATGTTCAGGGCCCTAGATAGGGGAGTATGACCGGATTGTGAAGACGCGACGGCGACGAACGCCGCCGCCTTCGCCTCAAGCTATCAATTCAGCAGGCCGGCGTGGCGCATCGCAGCATCGATCGCTGCTTCCGTACCCGGTTCCAGCGTAGACAGCAGCGGCGAGCGAACGTGGCGGCTCATCCGCTCCAGACGCGACAGGCCATATTTTGCACCGCAGAGACCGGGCTCGAGAAAGATTGCCTTGTGCAGCGGCATCAACCGGTCCTGGATCGAAAGCGCCGCCTTGTAGTCGCCGGCAAGGGTCGCCTTCTGTAACTCGGCACAGAGGCGCGGCGCGACGTTTGCCGTCACCGAAATACATCCGACCCCGCCATGGGCGTTGAAGCCGAGAGCGGTCGCATCCTCGCCCGACAGCTGATGAAAATCATTGCCGCAGGTGATGCGCTGCTCGGAAACGCGCTCGATCTTGCCGGTCGCATCCTTGACGCCGACAATATTCCCATAGGACTTAGCCAGCGCACCCATGGTTTCAGGCGTCATGTCGACGACAGAGCGGCCTGGAATATTGTAGATGTAGATCGGCAGCTTAACGGCCTCGGCAATCGCCGAAAAGTGAGCATAGAGCCCCTTCTGCGTCGGCTTGTTGTAATAGGGCGTAACGACCAGGACTGCATTCGCGCCAACCTTTTCGGCATGCTGTGCCAGTTCTATCGCTTCGCGCGTATTGTTGGATCCCGCGCCTGCCATGACGGGCACGCGCTTGGCGGCGACCTCGATGCACAGCTCGACGACGCGCTTGTGCTCGGCGTGCGACAGGGTCGGCGATTCGCCGGTGGTGCCAACAGGGACAAGCCCGGTGCTCCCCTCGGTGATCTGCCATTCTACGTGCGAGGCAAAAGAAGCTTCATCGACGGCGCCCGCAGCGGTAAAGGGCGTAACGAGAGCGGGAATGGATCCCCTGAACATGCAAACTCCTCAAGGCCTGGCATTTCACGCTTCGGCCGCAATCCTTGGTTATGAATCTGCGCACCATAAAGCGGCCATCTGGCTCCGACAAGCGCGCTTTATGGCTTCGTTTGCAAATTCCGGTATCATGTTAGATCGATAATTCGTGCATGCGCTAAGGTTTCGTTAAGATGGCTTTCGGCAGATTGAGGGGATCTGAATTCGCGTGAGTAGCCGGATGAACAAATCGATCCTGGTCGTGTCCGCCACAGGCCTTGCCATTGCCTGGGGCTGTCTTGCGGCCGGGCTGCCGATTGAAAGCGCCCCTGATCCGGCCGGGCAGCCGCAGACATCAGTCGCCATGGCAATCCCGAACGATCCACTGACGACTGGTTCTATTCCACGCGCTTCCAACATTGCGCCTGCGAGCGCCGATCTCAAGGCCGGCCTCGACGCGCTGTCGAACCGGAAGCCGTTGCAGGCCATCGCCGTCCGCAACGGCATGGCGCGCGGAACCCTCGACCGCCACATCCTCACCTGGGCCATTGCCACGTCGGGACAGACCGGAATACCGTCCGCAGAAATAGCCTCCGCCTCGCAAGAACTTGCGGGCTGGCCGGGGCTCGCCAGTCTGCGTGGCTTTTCCGAGCGGGCGATCTACAACGAGAACCCGTCCACGGCCGAGGTGCTCGCTGCCTTTGGAGAGACAGCACCAGAGACGCCAGAAGGTGCATTCGTGTTGTCAAAGGCCCTCATTGCCGTTGGAAAGCCAGCCCAGGCCGCCGCCTATATCCGCAACGTCTGGCGAAACCAGACGCTGGACGCATCGCTCGAGGACAAATATCTGGCAGCTTTTGGCGGCCTGCTCAGCCCGTCCGACCACAAGGCCCGCATGGATCTTCTGCTCTACCGGAGCAAGACGGCGCAGGCGAAGCGCTTCGGCGATCTCGGCAAGGCACAATCGCTTTATACTGCGTGGGCAGCTGTCAACGATCGAAGCCCCAAGGCTGCGAGCCTGCTTGCCAACATCTCACCGCAGTGGAAAAGCGACCCCGCCTACCTCTTCATGCGGATCGAATTTGAGCGGCGCAAGGAAAACTACGATACGGCTGCAGCCCTGTTGGCACAAATGCCGCGCGATCGCAGCCTGCTGATCGACGCGAGCCAGTGGTGGGACGAGCAGCGAATCGTCAGCCGCGGCCTTGTCGACCAAGGTAACTACAAGGCCGCATACAGAATTGCCGACGACAACGTCGCCGTTACCCCGGTCGATGTCGGCGAAGCGGAGTTCCATGCAGGCTGGTATGCGCTGCGCGGCCTGAAGGATCCCTCCACGGCAGCAACGCATTTTCGCAAGATCCTCGGCGTGTCGAACGGACCGATCTCCGTCTCTCGTGCTTGGTATTGGCTCGGACGCGCGGCGGAAGCCGGCGGCCCGGGAAAGGCCAGTGATTTCTACGCGAAGGCCGCCGCCCTTCCGAGCACGTTCTACGGTCAGCTTGCCGCGAAAAAGCTCGGACGGCAGATGCTGGACGTGACCTACCCATCGCCATCGCCGGAAGACCGGCAGCGCTTTCAATCGCGAGAAGCGGTGCTGGCGATCGCGCGCCTAGAGGCAGCCGGCAATGGCTGGCGCGCCGACAGTCTTTACCGCGCGCTAGCCCAACAGCTGCAAAGCCCGGGCGAGATAGCGCTGCTTGCGGCCAGCGCCGAGCAGTCCGGCAATCACCAGCTTTCGCTGCAAGTCGGCAAGATCGCCTATGGACGCGGCGTCGATGTCGCAGCGCTTGCCTTTCCGATCGGCGTCATTCCAGACGACGCCAATATCGCAGGCTCCGGAAAAGCCATGGCTTACGCCATCGCCCGGCAGGAAAGTGCCTTCAATCCGCAGGCCGTGTCGTCCGCAGATGCCCGTGGATTGCTTCAACTGCTGCCGAAGACCGCCAAGGCTGTGGCCGGTCGCCACGGGATCGTCTATTCCGCCGACCGCCTGACGAAAGATGCCGGCTACAATGCGACGCTCGGCTCGCATTATCTCGGCGAGCAGATAGATGCATTCGGCGGATCCTATATCCTGACCTTCGTCGCCTATAATGCCGGTCCGAAAAAAGTGCCCGAGTGGATAAACCGCTACGGCGACCCGCGCGGCAAGTCGATGGACGAAGTCGTTGACTGGATCGAGCGCATTCCATTTCCGGAAACCCGCAATTATGTGCAGAGGGTGATGGAAAATTACGAGGTCTACAAGGCTCGGCTTGGTCAGAAAAGCGATATCGAGCAGGACCTCATCCACGGACGCGGCTGAAGGGGCCTGTCGCGGCTGCTGATTCGTTGAGTTCGCCACCCTCCCCGCGGACTGACGGGGACAGAGTTTCTGCTCGGGATCCAATTCCCAAGCTCACCGGCTCGAAATTGTCGGCACGAAAATGGCCCGGCTGGGATACCGGGCCATCTCTTTGACAGGAGGTTAGATCAACTCAGTATTAGAACGAACGCTGGAAGCGGATGATGCCAGACCAGGTGTCCTTGTTGACGCTGTCGTAGTTGACGTAGGTGACTTCCGGCTCGATGAGCAGGTTCTTGACCGGGTTGAACTTCAGGTTGCCCGTTGCTGCGAACGTCTTCTTGTCGTCGTAGGCCAGCTGCACGTTGGCCTTCAGCTTGTCGTTGATCTGCTGACCAATGCCGCCCCAGACAGCCCAGTCGCCCCAACCGATACCAGCACCACCGGCACCAGCATACTTGTTGAGCTTGTTGCCATCGGTGTTGTAGCCACCCATGAGGAAGGCGGTGAAGCCGCCGAACTTGGCATCAACACGAGCCTTGACAGCGCCTTCTTCGACGATGGAGTCGTAGCCGCCGACAACGCGGAAGTTGAAAGCGCCGGCCTTGTAGCCGAGACCGAGAACGCCGTCCGGAGCGTAGTGATCCGAGCTGTTCTCGCCATTGGCGCCAGCTGCAGTGCCGTTGGTGCTGTCTTCGAGCGAAGCAACAGCCGTGAAGCCGGTGCCAGAGTCGTAGGCGTAGGTCAGCTGGTTCAGTTCGTCGGTGCCGTTGATGCCGTATTCGATGATGTCGTCGTTGATGACGTCGCCAGCGTAGCCGAGGAAGGTCGAGTAGACCGAGTCGTTCTTACCGACGAGGAAACCACCCAGGCTGATGTTGGCCCAGAGAAGCTTGTTGGTGTTGTTACCTTCGGCCGACTCGAAGCGGAAAACGGCGTCAGTCTTCAGGGCGCCATATTCGGTGTCACTTGCAGTGTCGATCGAAAGTTCGGCACGGGTCTTCCAGTATGTGCCGCGAGCAGCAGCGTCCTGGCCGGCCTTGTAAGCGTTGTACCAGCTGACGTCAGAGCGAACCTTGCCGCCGATCTTGATGCAGGTTTCCGTGCCCGGGATGTAGAAATAGCCAGCGCCGTAAGCGTCGCAGATGCGGACGTATTCCAGCGGCTCAGGTTCAGCAGCGACGATGGCGTCGGCAGCATGTGCACCGGATACTACCGAGAAGGCAGCGGCCGAGCCGAGAAGAAGGCTTTTAATGTTCATTGCAATTAGCTCCAATCAAAAGACGACTGGGCGTGAGACGTCGCGCCGAAAAATCGGCGTGCCCTACCCCATCCCTGTATTTGTGACCCCCCCTTGGGGAGAACCAAAGCGCGTCTGCTTCGGTTCTGGGCAGACCATAGCGATTGAATATAACAATGAAATATCAATGCGTAACAGGCACCGTTTGTGACAAAGCTTTGGATTGGTGCGTTGCACAAAAATCACGTCACGAAACTGTGATAATTCCGTCATGAAAGGTGATTGATCACCTCGCGGCCTGGAAAAGGCAGCGGAAACAAGACCTGGAGAACAGACAAAGAGTAAAAACGAAAAAGCCCGGCTCGAAAGCCGGGCTCCTTTCAATCGACCGAAGTCGGATTGAATTAGAACGTGCGCTGGAAGCGAAGGATACCAGAGAACGTGTTGTCGTCGAGAACGGCGTTGTCGTACTTGACGTAGGTGATTTCTGGCTGGATCTTGAAGCCCTTAGCAACGAAAACGTTGAGGTTTGTCGTAGCTTCGAAGGTCTTGCTGTCAGCATACGAAACCTGAGTGTTCCACTCGAGCTTGTCGTTGAACTTGACAGTCGTGCCACCCCAAACCTGCCAATCGCCGGTCGAAGCGCCGCTAGCATCGCCATTGGCGTAGCGGTTGATCTTGTTGCCGTCAGTGTTGTACTGGCCGAGCAAGAAGGCAGAGAACGTGCCGAAGTCGAGGTCGAGGCGAGCCTTGACAGCGCCTTCTTCAACGACCGAGTCGTAGCCGCCGACAACCTTCAGACCGAACATGCCAGTCTTGTAGCCGAGGCCGGCAACGAAGTCAGGTGTGTAGTGGTCAGAAACATCACGGCCCGTGTTCGGGTCGATTGCACCAGCGCCAGACTGGCTGTCTTCAACCGACAGAACGCCAGTGAAGCCGTTGCCGCCGTCGTATACGTAGGAGAGCTGGTTCAGCTCGTAAGGTCCATCGCCGATCACGTCGTCGTTGATGACGTTGCCAGCATAACCAATCCACTGATTGTACTGCGAGTCCGTCTTACCAACGATGAAGCCGCCGAGGCTGATCGTTGCGAACAGAACCTTGGAGTCGTTGACACCTTCAGTCGAGTCGAAACGGTAGACCATGTTGGTCTTCAGCGGACCGTATTCTGTGTCCGTTGCCGTGTCGACGTTGAGTTCAGCGCGAGTGTGCCATTCCGTGCCGCGCTTGAAGCGATCGCCAACAGCGTATGGGTTGTGCCACTGAGCTTCAGTACGAACCATGCCGCCGATCTTGAGGCAGGTTTCCGTGCCTGGGATGTAGAAGTAGCCAGCGCCGTATGCATCGCAGATGCGGACGTATTCAAGCGGCTCAGGCTCAGCAGCTACGATAGCGTCTGCAGCGTGAGCACCGGATACTGCTGCGAGGGCAGCAGCGGAGCCGAGAAGTAGGCTCTTGATGTTCATGATTGACCTCCAGTTCAAAGTTTCAATTGGGTCTGGGATTTTTAACCCGAAGGCATTCCCTGCCCCATCCCCATGTTTCAAGAAGTGGACGATCACGCCCTCGCTTCCGTTGTTGAAAATACTCGACGGGCGCCGTCACGCAATCGACATCTTGCCGGAAGGGGGTTTTGGGGAGACCCTTCCCCAATTCATGTTGCCGAAAGGACACAAAAAGGTGAGGTGAAGGGTGGTTTATTTAGTCTTTATTAAGAAAAAGCCTTATCTCGCACGGACTTAACTCCGCTGCGCTTAGCCATAACAGTCTTTCGGGAGACCTGCCGACGCACAAAATCCCTGGAAACCCTGCCACATGTACGGCATTTCCACGGCAGGCGGCAACATTTGGAAACAGCCCGGCAACGATTCCCGATTGAGGAATGGACATGCGCTGGACGTCGATTCGGATCGTATGTGCAGATGCCGGTCTGCGATTCGAGCTTGGGTGCAGACATTGGGTAGGCATCCGGTCCGGCGGACGTCATTACTGCAGCTCTATAAGCCCCGCCTCCGTCGGCCAGAAGTCGCAACTACGGTAGAGTGAGGCCAGCTGCGGCTCGACGTTGACACGCAACCACCTTGCACCGTGCTCCTGTGCAATACTGGTGGCCTCTTTTATCCTGCCGGTAGCAATCCCCTGTCGTCGCATTCGAGGGTCGACACAGGTGTCGAGAATAAAGGCGTGAACACCTCCATCCCACGCAACATTCACGAAACCGACGAGCTGACCATCGGCGTAAGCCACGATGCCCGCCGGGCGGCGGGACAAGATACGAGAGAAATCATTTAGCTCACAGCAGCCCCAGGCCTCCAGCCAAAGCATATTGAGATCATCTCGGGACGGGAATGGATCGATTCAAAGCATCACCTGCTGCCTCTGCTCACTCCTGCTCAGATGACTGTAGTTGCAAGATGACAGGGCGATGGCTGGTCGATCATGAAGCAGCGCAGAACTGATGCCCGCGTCAGTGACGATGCATGGAGACGACATCTAAATCGGGGAATGCAGTAAGTCTGGTGAGGCAATATTGCCGGGTAAATGGCGGAGAGGAAGGGATTCGAACCCTCGATACGCTTTTGACGTATACTCCCTTAGCAGGGGAGCGCCTTCGGCCACTCGGCCACCTCTCCGAGGCCGTGACTATTTGGCAAAGGCTCCAAAGGCAAGGTTTTTTTTCCAATGCCGTCAGAAAAGTGTCTTGCTGTGCGCTAAACCCTGAGAGTGCGAGGGCTAGTAGCCGCGTGGGCCGGCTTCGGCATTTTCCGGTTCGGGGCCGTAGCGTCGGCGAAGGCGCTGGAGTGCTGTGGAGAATTCGGTGACATCGGCGCCGACCGCAACGAAAGTGGCGCCGAGTCCCAGGTAGCGGCGGTTGAGGGTCTCGTTGAATGTCAGGATTCCGGCCGGTTTGCCCGCTTTGACGATGGTGGCTATGGCGGCCTCTATCGCCGCCTGCACCTCGGGCGCCTCGAGATTGCCCGGAAGGCCCAGGTCGGCAGCAAGGTCGGCGGGCCCTATAAAGATGCCATCGATGCCCTCGACACCGGCAATCCGCTCGAGGTCGGCAAGCGCCGCGCGGGTTTCGGCTTGCACAAGGAGGCAGATGTCCTTGCCTGCATCGGCGACGTAGCCGGCAACAGTGTTGAACCGCGAGGCGCGGCCGATGCCGGCGCCCATGCCACGGATGCCGTCCGGCGGATAGCGGACAGCGCGAACGAGTTCTGCTGCCTGCTCGGCCGAATCGACCATCGGGATGAGCAGCGTGCGGGCGCCAATGTCGAGAAACTGCTTGATCATCCAGCTTGCGCCAGTCGGCAGTCGAACCACCGGTTCCGACGGCGAGGCCTGAAGAGCCTGCAACTGCGCCATTATACTGCGAAGATCGTTGGGGCCGTGCTCACCGTCCAGGACCAGCCAGTCGAAACCGGCATGGCCGGCGATCTCGGCGGCATAGGCATCGGCCATCGCCACCCAGAGGCCGATCTGCGGGCGGCGCTCGCGCAGGGCGATCTTGAATGCATTGGGTGGCAGGGTCATCGTCACTTATCCGAGCAAGGTCTTGAGGTCGGTGCCGGCGTCGGCGTCGGCCAGCAGGTCGCGATCGGGCGTCAGGCCGGCGTCGATGAGCTTCTTGCCGGTGACATAGGCGCGGGCGTCGTTGATCGCATCGACGGCAATCAGCCGACCGGCCTTGAAATACCAGACGGAGGCCGATCCTTCGCGGGCGCCATGCCGCAGCACCGTATCGTCGTAGCCCTTGTTGAAGCCTGCGATCTGCAGCTTGACGTCATACTGATCGGACCAGAACCACGGCTTCGGCACGTAGGGTTCCTTGCCACCGGCGATGATCGCGGCCGCAGCCTCTGCCTGGTCGACAGCATTCTGCACCGATTCGAGACGGATCAATTCGCCCTGCCAGGGCAGCGCGGCGCAGTCGCCGACGGCATAGATGCTGGGATCAGAGGTGCGGACGTATTCGTCGACGACGATGCCGTTGGCAACCATAAGGCCGGCTTCCTTGGCAAGACGATCCAGCGGCGCGACGCCGATACCGACGACGACGAAATCGACGTCGAGGGTAGAGCCATCGGAAAGCTCTGCGGCAACCACACGGCCGTCCTTGCCCACCAGCCGCTTGAGGCCGGTCTTCTCGCGGATGACGACGTCGTGGTCGGCGTGGATGACCCGCATGATGTCGGCGGTCTCTTTGGCGGCAACCCGCTGCAGGATGCGATCGGCCATCTCGATGAGTGTGACTTCGAGGCCGCGATGACGGGCGACGGCTGCCGCTTCGAGACCGATATAGCCGCCCCCTATTATAAGGACACGGCGGCCGGCACGCATTTCACCTGACAGGAGATCGGCGTCGCGCTTGTCCCGGGCGACATAGACGCCCTCGAGATCGCCGCCGATGGCCGCAGGAAGACGGCGCGGTGTTGCGCCTGTCGCCAGCACCAGCGTTTCGTAGTCGAGCGCGCTGCCGTCCTGCATGACGACCTGCTTCCGGTCGCGATGGATTTGTTCTGCCCAGGTCGCGCGACGGATGTCGATATCGTGCTCGGCATACCAGTGCTCGTGGCGGAACATCAGGCGATCGAAGCTGATCTCGCCGAGCAGGTATTTCTTCGTCAGCGGCGGGCGCTGGTACGGCAGCGATTCTTCCGCGCCGACCAGCGTGATCGGCCGCGTGTCCTTGAGAGCCCTCAGCTTGGCAGCAACAGCAAAGCCGGCCTGCCCTGCTCCGACAATGAGCAATCTACCCGTCACGCAAGCCCTCCAGAAATTGGGGACACGAAGCCGTGGCGGCCTCGCATCGCGCTTCAAAGGCAAGGCGTATCGCCTCGCCCGGAAAGCGTCAACCGCAGCGGTGCCCATCAAGCGTCATGCCGGACGATTTGGAACATCTGGATCGTTTTGCTGCGAGCATAGCGTTTGTGAAATGCCAGAGGATTGCAACAATCGGCAAGCAATTCAGTTACTTGAATTGCCTGTGGCGGAAATCGGCAGATGCGGTATCATTGCAGATGGAATATATGTTCCGAAAACCGGGAAAAACGAAAGCCGTGGAATGAGTGAGGACGTGACGATACCGGCGAAGGTGCCGCGCGATTTCGAAAGCCTTCGCAGCACGATCATCGAGCGCAAGGCCTCCATGCCGAAACGGCTGGCGCAGGTTGCGGTCTTTGCCCTCAACAACCCCGATGAAATCGCCTTTGGCACGACGGCCAGCATCGCCACGGCGTCCGACGTCCAGCCCTCGACGCTGGTGCGGCTGGCGCGCCATCTCGGCTATGAAGGCTTTTCCGATCTGCAGAGCATTTTCCGCGAACGGCTGCGTGACCGGACACTCAGCTACGAGGAGCGGCTGATCTCGCTGGAGGAGGCGCGCGTCGAGGATGAGAATGCAGCGATCCTTGCCGGCTTTATCTCCTCCGCCACCCAGTCGATCAACCGGCTGGCGGCAACTGTGCAGACCGACACCTTTGCGACGTCGGTCGAGATCCTTGCTGCAGCAGAAACCATCTACCTGATTGCCAAGCGACGCTCCTACCCGCTGACGGCGCACATGACCTACGCATTTTCCAAGCTAAACATCCGCCACCAGATCGTTGCCTCGCCTAACGGGGTCGATACGGAGCTTGTGCAGTTCGCCACGCCACGCGATGCAGCCATTGCCGCCAGTTTTTCGCCCTATGCGGCAGAAAGCCTGGTGCAAAGCCAGCTACTGGTCGACCGCGGCGTACCACTCATTGCCATCACCGATTCGGCATTCTCGCCGCTCGCCGCCTGCGCCACCCACTGGTTCGAAGTGGCAGAATCGGATTTTGCCGGCTTTCGTTCGTTATCGGCGTCCATGGCATTGATCATGGCTTTCCCCGTCGCCATCGCCGAGCAGCGCAGAAAGTGGGCCATGGCAAAATCCGGAAAACATAAAATGGAATAAACATTCCGAATTGACAAAATTACGGAACCGATGTTTCATTATCGGTGCACGGCGTTGGCAACGGGAGATGCCGGCGGAAATCTT
This sequence comes from Rhizobium sp. B21/90, assembly GCF_019355815.1. Classification (NCBI taxonomy): domain Bacteria; kingdom Pseudomonadati; phylum Pseudomonadota; class Alphaproteobacteria; order Hyphomicrobiales; family Rhizobiaceae; genus Rhizobium; species Rhizobium sp. B21/90. The sequence continues at coordinate 2,810,629 of NZ_CP072162.1, forward strand.
GACGGAGGATATCAATGGCAAATCTCAACAACGGCGCGCGGCCGGAGCCGACGCTCGACGTCATCGCCATCGGCCGTTCTTCTGTCGATCTCTATGGCCAGCAGATCGGTTCCAGGCTCGAAGACATCGCGTCCTTTGCGAAATCCGTTGGCGGCTGCCCGGCCAACATCGCCATCGGCACGGCCAGGCTCGGGCTGAAATCAGGATTGATCACGCGCGTCGGCGACGAGCAGATGGGACGCTTCATCCGCGAGCAATCAGCCCGCGAGGGTGTCGCTACCGATGGCATCGTCACCGACAAGCAGCGGCTGACAGCGCTGGTGCTGCTGGCGGTAGAGGCTGAAGGCGTCTCGCCGATGATCTTCTACCGCTCCGACTGCGCCGACATGGCGCTGACCGAAGACGATGTCGACGAAGACTTCATCGTTTCATCAAGTGCCGTGCTGGTCTCCGGCACGCATTTTTCTCAACCCAATACAGAAGCAGCCCAGCGCAAGGCGATCCGCGTCGCCAAGGCGCATGGCCGCAAGGTGGTCTTCGATATCGACTACAGGCCCAATCTTTGGGGCCTTGCCGGCCATGCCGAAGGTTTCGAGCGCTACGTGAAATCCGACCGCGTCACGGCCAAGATGAAGCAGACGCTCCCTGACTGCGACCTGATCGTCGGCACCGAGGAGGAGATCCTCATCGCGTCCGGCGCCGATGACGTGCTCGGCGCATTGAAGACGATCCGCGAACTCAGCGCTGCCACCATCGTCCTAAAACGCGGCGCGATGGGCTGCATTGTCTATGAAGGTGCAATTTCCGACGACCTCGAAGCTGGCATCGTCGGCGACGGTTTTCCAATCGAGGTTTATAATGTGCTCGGCGCCGGCGATGCCTTCATGTCCGGCTTTCTGCGCGGCTGGCTGAAGAACGAGCCTCTCAAGACCTGCGCCACCTGGGCCAATGCCTGCGGTGCCTTCGCCGTATCGCGGCTGCTCTGCTCGCCGGAATATCCGACCTGGGCCGAACTCGACAGCTTCCTCAAGCACGGCAGCCGGCGGCGCGCACTGCGCAAGGACGAAGACCTCAACCACATCCACTGGGCGACAACCCGCAAGGGTCACATCCCGCTGCTGATGGCGCTGGCCATCGATCACCGCTCGCAGCTGGTCAGCGTCGCCGACGAACTCGGCGTCCCCTATGAGCAAATCAATGCCTTCAAGCGGCTGGCGGTTTCGGCAGCGGCACGCGTTGCCGATGGACGGCCGGGCTACGGCATGCTGATCGACGAACGTTTCGGTCGCGATGCCTTCTTCGATGCTGCCACCAAGAACTTCTCGTGGATTGGCCGGCCGGTCGAATTGCCCGGGTCGAAGCCGCTGCGATTCGAATTCAGCAAGGATATCGGCTCGCAACTCGTGGAATGGCCTGTCGACCATTGCATCAAGTGCCTTTGCTTCTATCATCCGGACGATCCGGCGGAGCTGAAAGCCGAGCAGCAGGAGAAGCTGCGCACGCTGTTCGACGCGGCACGGAAGGTCGGGCGCGAACTGCTGGTCGAGATTATCGCCGGCAAGAACGGACCGCTCGACGACAACACAATCTCGACGGCGATGCAGGAGCTATACGACCTCGGCATCAAGCCGGACTGGTGGAAGCTGGAGCCGCAGGCATCGCGTGCCGCCTGGCAGAACATCGAGGCGGTGGTGACCGGCAACGATCCGCTCTGCCGCGGCATCGTGCTTTTGGGACTGGAGGCGCCGGCCGAGGAACTGCTGAAAGGTTTCGAGGCGACGCTCGCAGCACCGTCGGTCAAGGGCTTTGCCGTCGGCCGGACGATCTTTGCCGAAGCAGCGCGCAGCTGGCTTGCTGGCGAGATCGACGACGAGGCGGCGATTGCCGACATGGCCGGCCGTTTCCGGCATCTGACCGAGGCCTGGCTTAAGACGCGCGGACTGTAGACGCGCGGATTGGAAAAGAAGAAAATTGGGAGGCGCCCGATGGGCAAGACGATCCGTTTGACGATGGCGCAGGCCGTCGCGCAGTTCCTGACGAAGCAAATGACCGTCATCGACGGCCAGAAGGTCCAGATCTTCGGCGGCGTATGGGCGATCTTCGGGCACGGCAATGTCGCCGGACTTGGCGAAGCGCTCTACCAGATCCGGGACGAATTGCCGGTCTACCGTGCCCACAACGAACAGGGCATGGCGCATGCGGCGATTGCCTACGCCAAGACCAGCTTTCGACAGCGCTTCATGGCCTGCACCACCTCGATCGGCCCCGGCGCACTCAACATGGTGACGGCGGCGGGCGTGGCGCATGTCAACCGCATCCCGGTGCTATTCCTGCCCGGCGACGTATTTGCCAACCGCGCTCCCGACCCCGTGCTGCAGCAGATCGAGGATTTCGGCGATGGCACGGTTTCCGCCAACGATGCGTTCCGCCCGGTCTCGCGTTATTTCGACCGGATCACCCGGCCGGAGCAGATCATCTCGGCCCTGAAGCGCGCCATGCAGGTGCTGACCGATCCGCAGGACTGCGGTCCGGTGACGCTGGCGCTTTGCCAGGATGTCCAGGCCGAAGCCTTCGACTATCCCGTCAGCCTGTTCGAGGAACATGTCTGGACGCAGCGCCGGCCACGGCCGGATGCCGACGAACTGGCCAACGCCATTGCCCTGATCCGCAAGGCGGAGAAGCCTGTCATCATCGCCGGCGGCGGTGTCCTCTATTCGCAAGCGACCGCCGAACTGACTTCATTCGCGGAAACCCATGGCATTCCTGTGGTCGTCACCCAGGCCGGCAAATCGGCTATCAACGAGAGCCATCCGATGTCGCTCGGCTCGGTCGGGGTCACCGGCACGTCGGCGGCCAATGCCATTGCCGAGGATGCCGACCTGATCATCGCCGTCGGCACGCGCTGCCAGGATTTCACCACCGGCTCCTGGGCGCTGTTCAAGAACGACGCGCTTTCGATGGTGGGATTGAACATCGCGGCCTTCGACGCCGCCAAGCATGATTCCCACACGCTGGTTGCCGATGCGCGCGAGGGACTGAAGGTGCTGTCTGCCGGGCTTGCCGGATGGAAAGCCCCTGCAGCGCTCGCCGAGAGAGCATCGCACGAAAAGGCGCGCTGGATGGAGGCTGCCGCCAAGGCGATGGCGACCACCAACGCAGCCCTGCCCTCGGACGCGCAGGTTATCGGCGCAGTTGCGCGGACGATCGGTGGCGAAAACAGCATTGTGCTCTGCGCTGCCGGCGGCCTGCCCGGCGAATTGCACAAGCTCTGGCCGGCGACGGTGCCGGGCAGCTACCACATGGAATACGGATTTTCGTGCATGGGTTACGAGCTTGCCGGCGGGCTCGGCGCCAAGCTGGCGCGGCCGGAGAAGGAGGTCGTCGTCATGGTCGGCGACGGTTCCTACATGATGCTGAATTCCGAGATCGCCACGTCCGTCATGCTCGGCATGAAGCTAACCGTCGTGCTGCTCGACAACCGGGGCTATGGCTGTATCAACCGGCTGCAGATGGCCACCGGCGGAGCCAACTTCAACAATCTCCTGAAGGACTCCTATCACGAGGTAATGCCGGCCATCGATTTCCGTGCTCATGCGGAAAGCATGGGTGCCATCGCCGTGAAGGTGTCGTCCATCACCGAGCTCGAGCAGGCGATTGAAGCCTCCCGGACGAACGACCGGACGTCTGTCTTCGTCATCGATACCGATGCGCTGGTTACCACCGAGGAAGGTGGCCACTGGTGGGATGTAGCCGTTCCCGAGGTGAGTTTGCGCCCGGAAGTCAACGAGGCCCATAAGAACTACGTCGCCAAGCGGGCCGCCCAGCGGATCGGATAGCGGACAATCGCCGGATCACATCTTGAGGAGAGCATGATGAAAGCCAAACTCGGCATGTCGCCCATCGCCTGGTGGAACGACGATCTACCGGAACTGAGCGACGACGTATCACTGGAGGAATGCCTCAGGCAGTCCCGCAGTGCAGGATTTACGGGCATGGAAAAGGGCCGCCGCTTTCCGGACGATCCGGCCGTGATGCTGCCGATCCTTCGGGCTGCCGACGTCACGCTCTGCGGCGGCTGGTTCTCGGGCACGCTTGTCGACGAGGAGCTTGCCGCCAACAAGGATCGCATCGCGCCGATGATCGAGTTGTTCAAGGCGGTCGATGCACCCTGCATTGTCTATGGGGAAGTCGGCCGTTCCATCCAGGGCGACCGCTCCAGGCCGCTGGCCACCAAGCCACGCCTGTCCGACGACGAAATGAAGGCCTATGCACATCGTGTGACCGAGCTCGGGGAATGGTGCGCCGACAAGGGCATGCCGCTGTCCTACCACCACCACATGGCGGCCGTGGTCGAGACCGAGGCCGAGCTGGACGCATTCATGCGGCATTCCGGCGAAGGCATTCCGCTGTTGCTCGATGCAGGCCATTTGGCCTTTGCCGGTGGAGACGTGCTGCGCACCATCGACAACCACCATGGTCGGATCAACCATGTCCACGTCAAGGATATCCGCAAGTCCGTGGTCGACGGACTGGATCGCAGCCAGCAGTCGTTCCTCGACGCGGTGGCACTCGGCGCTTTCACGGTGCCGGGCGACGGCTCGCTCGATTTCGGCGCCATCGTCCAGCGGCTCGCCGACTACGGATACGAGGGCTGGTTCGTGGTCGAGGCCGAGCAGGATCCGCGCAAGGCGCCGCCGCAACGAATGGCTGAAATTGGCCACGCCGAACTGATGCGCGTCATGACATCGGCCGGCTATACGGTTGAGACGCAGGGTTTTCCGAAAGGATGAAGCTGCTTTCATTCCTTTGCCGGTGTTTACAGGAGATCGCAAAATGACGAAGTCCCACCTGCATGTCAGCCCAAGCGGCACCACTGGCAAAGTCCATCACGTGACCCCGGAAACTGCCGGCTGGACCTATGTCGGGTTTGACCTGCACCGCCTGAAGACGGGCGAGACAGCGGCGGGTGATACGGGTGAGCGGGAGGTCTGCCTTGTCTGGGTCACCGGAAAAGGCCGGGCGACAGCCGGAGATGTGGATTTCGGGCTGCTGGGCGAACGGATGAGCCCATTCGACGGCGCTCCGCATGCGCTTTACATCCCGGCCGGGTCCAGCTGGTCCGTCACGGCGGAAACAGATCTCGAACTGGCCGTCTGCTCGGCACCCGGTGGCGGCGATCACCCGGCCCGCGCCCTTCCGCCCGGCACACACCCGGCGCTGACGCGCGGCCAGGGGACGAATGTTCGCTACGTCAACAACATCATGCCGGAAGACGATGGAGCCGCCCACTCGCTGCTGGTCGTCGAGGTGATCACGCCCGGCGGCCATACCTCTTCCTACCCACCGCACAAACACGACCAGGACGATCTGCCAAACGAGAGCTTTCTCGAGGAAACCTATTATCATCGCCTCAACCCTCCACAGGGCTTTGCCTTCCAGCGCGTCTATACCGACGACAGGTCGCTCGACGAGGTGATGGCTGTGGAAGATGGCGACGTGACGATGGTGCCGAAGGGCTATCACCCGTGTGCGGCCTGCCACGGCTACGATCTCTATTATCTGAATGTGATGGCGGGGCCGAAACGGGTGTGGAAGTTCTACAATGCCCCGGAACATGCCTGGCTGGTAAAGGCCTGAGTGTAGCGGATACCGGGAGACAGCGCCGCGGCGTATGTCCCGGCACAAAAATGCCCAGGCAGTGAGCATTTGCGGCTTATTTGTACACATGCTTGGTTTTTTAGGGAGTCTCTTAAATCTTCATCAAGCGAAGCGTTCTATTCTGACATCATTCAACCAGCGGAGGGCAACATGCCCCTTCAGATGCACCTCATGACGAACACTGACCAGCAGCCCGCGCTTCAGGAGTTCGTTGTCGATAGACCCGGCAAAATCATCTTTGTGGGCCATCATCTCAGCACGAGCGTGCAAACGGACTGCATGATCAAGATCATGTCGCAATCCGGCGCCACGCTCGAGGTGGGCACCGGCCACGATCTGCCTAATCACTTTTTCCTCGAGATCCTCGGCATTCGCGACGAGATCGGCTGCACCCTCGTCAAACGTGAGGGTTCGCGGGTCACCGTCAGCTTCAACATGCTGATCAATGCTGAGTTTCTACATCATGTCTTGCGTTTGAACTTCGAGGTCGGCGTCTAGGACGTGAAAGCGGCTCAACTGAGTGCCTCTCGACCTGACGGCCCGAATCAAAGAAGCGCGGGGCCGCCGCCCCGCGCTTCTCCTTCCCCCTGATGACATAGCAGCAGCCACTTGGCGCTAGGCTTTGCCGACCGGGAAACCGTCACTGAATTTTACGCCTGACTTCTGCAGCATTCCGTCAGGGCGCACCTTACGCCCGAAGAATCCGTGCAATATCGTCCCACATACAACGCCCAATTGCCCACACGGTTCGAATATCATTTGACGAAAGGTAATCCGACCGTCGCCGAACGGCGTAGGACTTTTTGAAAAAGGAGCTCTACCCATGATCAAGACAGCGCTTACCGCCTACGCAGGTTGTCTCGTGACGCTGCTTGTTCTCGATGCCGCATGGCTCGGGCTTGTGGCGCGCACCTTCTATCGCGACCAGTTAGGCGACCTGATGCTGCCACAGCCGAATTTCGGGATCGCAGCACTTTTCTACCTGTTTTTCACCGTTGCCGTCGTCATGCTCGCAGTGATGCCTGCGGTTGGTGCCGGGTCGTTGACGCGGGCTCTGCTATTTGGTGCCGTGCTTGGCCTTGCAGCTTACGGGACCTACGATATCACCAACCTTTCGACGCTGAAGAACTGGCCCGTCATGGTCAGCGTCGTCGATATGGCCTGGGGTACCGTTGTTACGGCTGCAACCGCGGGCGGCGGATATGCGGTTGCGCGGTATTTTTCCTGAAATCGATCCATCTGGCAGCTAAATGTCAGATCACTAAAATGCCATCCATATGATTGACGAATGCGCAAAGCCTTCGTGCGACGCTTGTGTCTTAAACCGAGATGATTTCGGTAAGCCACCGTCCGGGGAATAACATGCTTCGCTCAACGCATCTGGCGTCCGTCAAATCCGAGGTCTACGAGCGGAGCTTCGAGCGCTTTTTCGTCCAGCGTCCGGCACGACTTATCGCTGTCAAACCCTGCCTTACCGGCGTCTCGATGCGCAGTGCCGAGATCATCGATATCTCGCAGGGCGGCGCGACATTCCTTGTCGGCAGCACGGCGGGGCTGCCGCAACACTATTATCTCAACATCCTCGGCCTCGCCTATCGCATCGGCTGCGCCGAGACATACCGGCATGGCGACCGGATCGGCGTGCGGTTTATCAACTTCCTGACGCCTGAGACATTGAGGCTTGTGGTGCGTGCCGATTTCATGATCGGTAACCGCGAAGCCAATGCCGCGCGGTCCATGCGTCGCTGACACCAGCCGCCTCATCTCTTGAAACCCGGCAACAAGCGCTTATGGTGCGGGCGACTGCAATCGCTTCGCCGGGAAATCACCAGCATGCCTGTCTTTTCGCGTTTTACACCGCTCACCAGCGCCCTGCCCTCGACCGTGCCGTTTGTCGGACCGGAAGCGCTGGAGCGTCAACGCGGCGTTGCCGTCAAGGCCCGGATCGGCGCCAATGAGAGCGGCTTCGGTCCTTCACCCCGGGTCATCGAGGCGATGCGCCGGGAAACTGGCGAGATCTGGAAATATAACGACCCGGAAAATTTTGAGCTGAAAACGGCGCTGGCATCACACCTCGGGATACGGCCCGCCAACATTGCCATCGGCGAAGGTGTCGATTCGCTGCTCGGGCTGATCGTCCGGATGATCGTTTCCGCCAACACGCCGGTGGTGACGTCCCATGGCGGCTATCCGACTTTCAACTTCCACGTCGCCGGTTTCGGCGGTCGGCTCGTCACCGTCCCGTACCTCGACGACCGCGAGAACCTTGAGGGACTGCTCGACGCAGTAAGGCGGGAGAATGCACCGCTGGTCTATCTTGCCAACCCCGACAATCCGATGGGAAGCTGGTGGGACCAGGAAAGCGTCATTGCCTTTGTAAGGGCCTTGCCGGAGACCTGCATGCTGGTGTTGGACGAGGCCTACAGCGAGACTGCGCCGGCATCTTCCTTGCCGCCGATCGCGTCCCTCATCGACATGCCCAATGTCCTGCGTACCCGCACCTTCTCCAAGGCCTACGGGCTTGCCGGCGCGCGGGTCGGCTATGCGATCGGCGTTCCGCAAACCGTGGCAGCGTTTGACAAGCTGCGCAACCACTTCGGCATGAACCGGCTGGCAACCGTCGGGGCGCTCGCCGCGTTGGACGATCAGGACTATCTCACAGAGGTCATCGGCAACATCCACGACGCCCGGGAACGGATCGCCATGATCGCGCGCGACAACGACGTTATGCCGCTGGCATCGGCCACCAACTTCGTAGCCATCGACTGCGGCCGCGACGCGGTTTACGCAAAGGCCATTGTCGACGGACTGCTCGATCACGGCGTCTTCATCCGGATGCCCGGGGTGGCGCCGCTCAACCGGTGTGTCCGCGTCAGCGCCGGACAGAAAGCCGATCTCGATCTTTTCGAGCAGGCACTGCCGCAGGTCCTCCAGACGCTGCGGTAATGATCGCGCCAAAAACCGCGCCGGCCTTGTCCCGGCCGGTCGCGGTAGCGCTGTTGCGTCTGCCTTTTGACATTGACGCTCCCCCTCTTTGCGAGGTTATTGTTCTTGGTATTGATCGTCTGAGGACGTTGCCTCAGTGCATGGTCATCCACTCGCGAGCGGAGCGAAGGGCTGCTGCCAGTTGCATCTTCGTTAGCGTGGCAGCGACGTCGGCGCGAAGCTCGGCGGCGCGGTCGCAGCCCTTGATGGCAGCGATGTTCAGCCACTTGTGGGCCGAGATCAGGTCGATGTCGCAACCGCGGCCGGTTGCGTACATCAGGCCCATTTCGCAAAAGATATCGGCATTTTTTTCGCCACCCATGGTGGCCATTTCAGACGTCGTCATTTCAAAGCGTGCCATCGGTTCGGTCCCTGTTTCAACCTGTTAGTGCAATCCCTGTTTTCCGTTGGGCCTTTGCCGTCTAACGCAGCTTGGTGGCCTTCCGGGTGGCGGGTTTTCCCCGCTCGTTTGATGATTTGAGTATCGCATAAGGACTTCAAAAAGCGCTTAAAATGCTTGCTTAATTTGATGCAAACAAAGTGCAAATGCTTGGTAAACTTGGGATTTTGTTAAACATCGCAGGCCTTGCGAATTAAGGACTTTGCCTGGCATTTTACGAAAAATTAGGATCTGCAAATCAACCCTTTGCTAACCCTGAATCGAGCCGCGGTTGTTGGCGCGTGATTTTTCCCGGCTCGTATTTGCCTGAATTCACCGTCTTGGCGATGCGAATTGAGGCCGACCCGGCAAGCTGAATGCCGGATGAACCGCCGTATCAGCCGCCGTTCAGACGAACCGTGGCAGAAAGGCTTCAGGATCAAGGGCGATCCGTTCCAACAACGGGGGAAATGGACATGGCAATTCTGGCGCGGCGCTTCACCATCATCACTTTGGTTTCCGCAGTTTTCGCCATCAGCTTTTCGGCAGCCGTCCTGCACAGCGGGGGCAGCGGTTCGCAATCGCACTTCGGCGCAAACTTCACCTGCCTGCAATCGACAAGCTCTTATTGCTCGACGGTACAGTAAAGGGTCGCGGGCTGGCATCTTCCCGGAGCCGCAGATGGGGAAAAAAATCCTGCGGAAATCCCGGCTGCCACTGTTGCCGTCATTTGCTTGTTGGAGACAGCACTCTATAATGGCGCATGAGCAACAAATTCTCTCCGCTGGACGTATCCTCACCCGAACCCTTCGCGCCCGTTACCTTTGACGATCCGGTCAAAGCTGTCGATGCTCTGACCGAGCTCTACGACAGGAACACGGCCTTCTTGATCGGCAAATTCGCCGAACTTGCCGAGGGGGAGCCAATCTCTGCTCGCTTCCGGGCCTTCTATCCGCAGGTGAGCATCGAGACTACCAGCTTCGGACATGTCGATTCGCGGCTGTCCTACGGTCACGTCACCGCGCCCGGCATCTACACCACCACGATCACCAGGCCCGTGCTTTTCCGGCATTATCTGACGGAGCAGCTGGCGCTTTTGATGCGCAGCCACAACGTACCGATTGTCGTGTCCGAATCGACGACGCCGATCCCGTTGCATTTCGCTTTCGGCGAAGGAGCGCACGTCGAGGCTTCGGCTGCGACATTTGCCGACATTCCGATGCGCGATCTTTTCGATACGCCGGATCTGAACACGACCGACGACGAGATCGCCAATGGCGAATATATACCGCCTCCGGGCCAGCCCTCGCCGCTGGCACCGTTCACCGCCCAGCGCATCGACTATTCGCTGGCGCGGCTCGCTCACTACACGGCGACCAGCGCGGCGCATTTCCAGAATTTCGTGCTGTTCACCAACTATCAGTTCTACATCGACGAGTTCTGCACCTGGGCACGTGACCTGATGGCCAAGGGCGGCGAAGGCTACACAGCTTTCGTCGAACCGGGAAATATCATCACCAACGCCGGATCGAGCTCGCCTGATACTGATATCGCTTCGCCGCGACTACCGCAGATGCCGGCTTACCATCTGAAGAAGAAGGGTCATGCCGGGATCACCATGATCAATATCGGCGTCGGCCCCTCCAACGCCAAGACGATCACCGACCATGTCGCAGTGCTGCGTCCACATGCCTGGCTGATGCTCGGCCATTGTGCCGGCCTGCGCAACAGCCAGAGGCTCGGCGATTACGTGCTTGCCCACGCCTACATGCGTGAAGACCATGTGCTCGACGACGACCTTCCGATCTGGGTGCCGATCCCGGCGCTGGCCGAAGTGCAGGTGGCGCTTGAGGCAGCGGTGGCCGAGATTACCGGCTACGAGGGTTTCGAGCTGAAGCGGATCATGCGCACCGGCACGGTCGGCACCATCGACAACCGTAACTGGGAACTGCGCGACCAGGCTGGGCCGGTCAAGCGGCTGTCGCAGGCCCGCGCCATCGCCCTCGACATGGAATCGGCAACGATTGCAGCCAACGGATTTCGCTTCCGCGTGCCCTACGGCACGTTGCTCTGCGTCTCGGACAAGCCGCTGCATGGCGAATTGAAGCTACCGGGAATGGCGACCGCCTTCTATCGGACGCAGGTCAACCAACATCTGCAGATCGGCATCCGCGCCATCCAGAAGCTCGCTGCCATGCCGCCCGAGGCGCTGCATTCGCGCAAGCTGCGCAGCTTTTTCGAGACGGCGTTCCAGTAGGAACACACGCACCGCCCTCTTGCCAACCTGCTGAGAGGGCGGTGGCATCAGGCCGACTTTTGGACCCGGCCTTTCGACATCGCCAGTCCCAGCGCCGTACCGATGAGTGCGGAAACGATAACCAGTAGATGGCCGTTGATGCTTGCCTGCGCCAGCGTGATGAGCGACGCCGTGTCGGAGGGGGCACCGAAGGCCAGCGCACCGGCCGTAATGCCTGCCGGATAGGTGCCGACGCCGCCTGGCGCATGCACCGGCAGCACGGAAGACAGCTCACCACCGAGAGCGCCGCCAAAACTGGCCGCCAGCGGGGCAACCTGCATAAGTCCGAGCGCCCAGGCGAGCACGAGCACCTTGACCAGCCAGTTGACGATGGTCATCAGCCAGGCCCTTGCAAAAGCGGATGCGTTTATGGGCAGTCCCCTTTCGATCTCGAGGACAATGGACTGCGCCTTTGCGGGCAGCGCCTTGGCGGCGAGCCGGACCAGCGGGCGGCGCACCGCAAAGGCTGCGACCGGCAAGAGCAGGAAAAAGCACCAGAGCAACCAGGCAACGGCTTTATGCGGTGATGTTACGGCGAGGCCCATGCCGGCGGCGGCGAGTAGCGCGTGGAGGTCGAGCAACCGCATGACCAGCAACGCCGCGGTGCTGCGGACCAGCGGAATGCCGAATTCGGAGCGCATCAAAAGCGGAAAGCTGGTTTCGCCGGTGCGGAACGGCATCATGATGTTGAGCAGGTTGTGGATCTGCGTAACTCGGAAAAGGGCTGCGAAGTGACCCTTCGTCTCGCCCGGGAAATAATCGTAGATACGCCACGTCCGCAGAAAGTAGGTGCCGGTCAGCAATGCGAGGGCGACGACGATCGGCAAGGCGCCGACTTTTGCCCATTCTGCAAGGATGACGCTCCAGCCCCAGAACCATTCTATGAAGGCAGCGTAGAGCAAGACGACGCCCAGGGTCAGCAGCGTCATCCGGTTTCGAATAAACCAGGATTGTCGGGTGGCAACCATTGGACTCTTCATGTAGGAAAGCACCCGTGTGAGCTCTGGCTGACGGTACGAACTTTGCTCGCCCGGCCACCGATCATAGCGGCTTTTAGGAGAAAGTAGCGTTGCAGACAACGGCAGAGTCTAATCGGCTTCACGCGGATACCGTCAATCCAGTCGAGCTTTCGCTGGTCGTGCCTGTTTTCAACGAGGAAGACAGTGTCGGCCCGTTGATCGAGCGTATCACCCAGTCGATGGCCATTTTCCCCGGTCGCTGGGAACTGATCCTGATCGATGACGGCAGCACGGATGCGACCCTGGTCAACGCCCGGAGCTATCTTGGCCAGGAAGGCCTGATCCTGCGACTTGTGGAACTGCAGCGGAATTTCGGCCAGACGGCGGCGATGCAGGCCGGCATCGATGCGGCCACCGGCCGGCTGATCGCGACGATGGACGGCGATTTGCAAAACGACCCGAAAGATATTCCTGCCATGGTCGCCGAACTGGAACGCCGCGATCTCGATCTTCTCGTCGGCTGGCGTAAGGATCGCCAGGACGGACTGCTCTTGCGCAAGATCCCGTCATGGTGCGCCAATTACCTGATCGGCCGGACGACGGGCGTCAAGATACACGACTATGGCTGCAGCCTGAAGATCTACCGGGCCGCGATCATCAAGCAGGTCAAGCTGATGGGCGAGATGCACCGCTTTATCCCGGCCTGGGTCGCCAGCGTGGTGCCGAGTTCGCGGATCGGCGAAATGGTCGTCAGCCACCATGCCCGCGCCCATGGCAAGTCGAAATACGGCATATCACGGACGTTCCGGGTCATCCTCGACCTTCTTTCCGTGATGTTCTTCATGCGCTACAAGGCCCGGCCCGGCCACTTCTTCGGGTCGCTTGGCCTCGGCTTCGGCGCGCTTGCGCTGGTCATCATGGCCTATCTGTTCGTCGACAAATTCATCATGGGCAACGATATCGGCACCCGGCCAATGCTGATGGTCGGCGTCGTGCTGCTTCTAGCCTCCGTACAGATGGTCACGACCGGCATTCTGGCCGAGATGATTGCCCGCAACTATTACCGTGACGACACGTCGCCAAACTACATCGTCCGGACGATCTTCGATCGGGATCATCCCCATGCATAGGCTGCTGGTCCGCAAGCCCGATGCCGTGATCCTCCTTTTGGCAGCCTACTTCTGCCTCGAGTTTGTCGTCCGCATGCTCATGCCGCACAGCATGCGCTACGACGAATCGCAGCAGGCGTTCTTTTCGCAATGGCTGACGCTCGGCTACGATTCGCAACCGCCTCTGTATAACTGGCTGCAGACAGCGTTCGTTTCGGTCTTTGGCCTGTCGCTGGCGATCATTTCCGTCGTCAAGAACCTCGTGCTGTTTCTGATCTACGTGACTTATTACAAGCTCGCCCGTCTGGTGCTGGCCGACAAGCTGTTTGCCGTCATCGCCACCCTGTCACTGCTGACCATTCCGCAGCTCTTCTGGGAGGCGCAACGCGATCTCACCCATACGGTCGCCCAGATGGTGACCATCAACCTGTTTCTCTATGGCGTCATCCGGACGCTTAAGACGCCGTCGTGGACCGGATACCTGATCACCGGCGTGGCACTCGGCCTCGGCATGTTGTCGAAATACAATTTCGCGCTGCTGGCCGCAGCCACCGTCGTTGCCGTGTTCCTGCACCCGCAAGGCCGCGTCCGCATTTTCGACAAGCGGTTTCTTGTGACTGTGCTGATAGCACTGATCATCTTCCTGCCGCACGGCCTGTGGCTGCTCCACAATTTCGATCTGGCCTCCGGTCGCACGCTCGGGATCATGGAGCAGGACGCGCCGAAGAGCCATTGGGCAAAACTCGTCCAGGGACCTCTCGAGTTTTTCAAGCTCGCCATTGTCATCTGCCTGCCGACCGCCATCGTCTACGCGCTGGTGTTCGGGAAAGGCCTGTTTGCCAGCCTGAAGAGGTCGAACGAATGGACGCGTTTCCTGGCGACGATCTTCGTTGCCATCGCGGTTCTGGTGCTGGTTCTGATTTTCGGCATCGGCATGACTGCAATGCGCGACCGCTGGCTGCTGCCGTTTCTATTCCTGCTGCCGATCTACCTTTGCCTGAAGATGGAAATTGCCGGGCTGCGTGCTGAAGATTTTTCCAAGCGTTTCGTTTACATTCCGATTGCACTTATGCTGCTCATCCCGACGGCCCTGCTGACCCGCGTGACCGTGCCGGGCCTGTTCGGCTCTTATGAAGCCTACAATGTTCCCTATGCCGATTTTGCCAGCCAGATTGTCAGCACAGAAGGCAAGACGCCGGGGCTGGTGATGACGGATGACTGGCTGCCGGCCGGCAACCTCAAACTCCAGTTTCCTGGCGTGCCCGTCATGTCGCGGTTTTTCGGCAACCTGACGCTGCCCTATCAGTGGACGGCGGAGAGGCCGGTGCTGCTCGTCTGGCTGCCGAAGAAGGGTCGTGATGCCATGCCACCCGTTCTCACCGAATGGGTAAGCACCTCGCTCGGACCGCAATATGTAAACGCGGTCGTTCGCCAGGCGGATGTCGGCTACATCCACGGCAAGCCCGGTGACACGGCACATTTTGCCTATGCCTGGATCTATCCGCAGTAACCACTGCGGCTATCCGTTCTTCAAAACTCGGAGGCAAGCCATGGCTGCAAGCGATCAGACCCAGCCCGCGCATGTCAATCTTGCTCCGTGGGACATCAAGAGGTCGAGCTACCCGCTGCGCGATCGCTGGCTGACGGTCAGGGCCGACGATTGCGTCACATCCGAAGGCGTTGAAATCGCTCCCTATTATGTCCTCGAGTATAGCGACTGGGTTCAGGTCGTGGCGATCGATACCGAGGACAATATTCTTTTGCTCAGACAATATCGTCATGCCTTAGGCCGTATCTCGCTGGAATTGCCTGGCGGTGCTATTGATGCTAAAGATGGCAGCCCGGTGCAGGCGGCGCAGCGTGAACTGCGGGAGGAAACCGGATTTTCGGCGGCGGAGTGGCTGCCGGTGGCGTCTTTGTCCCCGAACCCGGCAACCCATACCAATCTTTGCCATATCGTTCTGGCGCTCGGAATTGAATGCAACGCGCTTCCGGATGACAATCCGACAGAGCGGACCGAGATTGTTCGAGTGCCTATTCGCGAAGCCATCAGGATGATGCTGGCTGGAGAGATGATCCAGGCCATTCATGTCGCAGCCTTGACCCTTGCTCTGAACAAGGCAGGGAAATGGATCGTCTGACTTGGATGGTCGGTTTAGGCGGTGGTTCCCGCCCAGACCGCGTCCAGCGCCAGACGTGCAATGCGGACCATCGTGTCGACCTCCTCGCGGCTGATGATCAGGGAGGGCGAGGCTAGCATGCGGTCGGCGGTGGCGCGCAGGACTAGGCCGTTGGCCAGCGCGTGATTGCGAACCATGGCGCCGACGGCATCCGGCTTGTCGAAGCGGCGGCGCGTAGTCTTATCGGCGGCAAGCTGCAGGGCGCCCATCAAGCCGACGCTGACGGCTTCACCGACCATGGGGTGATCGGCAAGGTTGCTCCATTCTGCAGCGAAATAGGGTCCGATGTCATTGCGCACGCGCTCGACGAGATGCTCGTCCTCGATGATGCGCAGGTTTTCGAGTGCGGCGGCCGCGCATACCGGATGGCCGGAATAGGTGAAGCCGTGGTTGAATTCGCCGACGTCGTTGATCAGCACATCGGCAACACGGTCTCCGACCAGCACGCCGCCAATTGGCAGATAGCCTGATGAAAGGCCCTTGGCGATGGGTGCAAGGTCCGGCGTGAAACCGTAGTGCTGGAAGCCGAACCATTCGCCAAGGCGTCCGAAGCCGCAAATCACCTCGTCTGAAACCAGCAGGATGTTGCGTGCCTTGCAGATGCGGTCGATCTCCGGCCAGTAGGTCGAGGGCGGTATGATGACGCCGCCTGCCCCCTGTATCGGTTCGGCCACGAAGGCGGCAACGTTATCCTCGCCGAGCTCGTCGATCTTCTCCTCAAGCTCGCCTGCCACCTTGAGCCCGAAAGCCTCGGGCGTCAGATCGCCGCCGTCGGCGTACCAATAGGGCTGTCCGATATGGACGATCCCCGGGATCGGCAGGTCGCCTTGCTCATGCATGTATTTCATGCCGCCGAGGCTGGCGCCGGCGACAGTCGAGCCGTGGTAGCCGTTACGGCGCGCGATGACGATCTTCTTGGAAGGTTTGCCGACAGCGCTCCAGTAAACCCGCGCCATGCGAAACCATGTGTCGTTCGCCTCGGAACCGGAGTTGGTGAAGAAGATGTGGTTGAAGTTGGGCCCGGCGTGGGAGCAGACCTTCTCGGCAAGCAGGGTTGCCGGCGTGGTGGTCGTGCCGAAGAACGTATTGTAATAGGGCAGCTCGTTCATCTGCCTTGCGACCGCCTCGGCGATCTCCTTGCGTCCATATCCGATGTTGACGCACCAGAGACCGGCGAATCCATCGAGGTATTTCTTACCGAGGCTGTCGAAGATATGGACGCCCTCGCCGCGCTGGATAATGCGCGTGCCCTCAGTGTTCAGCTTCCCGGTATCGGCGAAGGGATGCAGGTGATGGGCTGCATCGATGGCGGCGAGATTGGACAAGGGTTTCGTCTCCGTCATCGTCTGCAAATCCTTCGGAATTGAAAGGCCGGGCTTGATCGGCTACGACCATGGCCGGGCATTCGAGGATTTTCAAGAGCATGACGGTCGAGACCGCAAAAGACGACACGCCGGACCCTGCGGCTCGCATCGAGGTGCTGATCGTTGACATGAACGGTCGGCTGCGCGGCAAGCAGATCCCGCTTTCGGCTGAGAAAAAGGTCTGGGCCGGCGACGTGCGGCTGCCCCTATCGACGCAAACACTTGATATCTGGGGTTACGACAATGATGAGTTGAACGGCTTGTCGATGACCATCGGCGATCCCGACGGAAGCTGCATCGCCGATCCGCGCACCCTGGCGCCGATGCCCTGGGCGCCGGCCGGATCCTGCCAGGTGCTGGCGACAATGCATGAACTCGATGGCAGGCCGAGCTTCATGGATCCGCGCGCCATCCTTGCTGCCGTTGTCGAGCGCTATCGGCGGATGGGGCTGACGCCGGTGGTCGCGACGGAGCTGGAGTTCTATCTCCTGGCTGCGGATTGGCGCGAGACCGGCGTCCCGTCGCCGCCCGCTGCCCTCACCTATGGCGGCGAGCCGGACGGATTTCAGCTCTACGACATGGATGCTGTCGACCTGCTCGGCGACTATCTCGAGACGCTGCGCGCTTACGCCCGGGCGCAGGGCCTGCCGGCCGATGCGACGACTGCAGAGTTCGGGCCGGGCCAGTTCGAAGTGAACCTGCTGCACAGGCCCGACGCTCTGGCTGCCGCCGATGACTGCATCGGCCTGAAAAGAATCGCGGCCCAGGCGGCACGACAGCATGGGCTGAAATCGACCTGCATGGCCAAACCCTACACCGATCATGCCGGCTCCGGACTTCACGTCCATGTCAGCATTCTCGACAAGGATGGCCGCAATATTCTTGACGCGGAGGGCGGCGACCCCGCCAAGCTGAAATCGGTGTGTGCCGGATTGCTGCGGACGATGCAGGAAACGCAGCTGGTGTTTGCACCCTTTGCCAATTCCTATCGCCGCTTCCAGCCAGGATCGTTTGCACCGGTCGACATGAACTGGGGCTACGATCACCGCGGCACGGCGCTGCGTATTCCCGAAAAAAACGGTGCAGGCGCTCGCATCGAGCACCGCGTTGCCGGCGCGGATGCCAATCCCTACCTCGCAATCGCCGCCATCCTCGGCGGCATGCTGCGCGGCCTGACGGAGGATCTCGATCCGGGGCCCGAGACCACCGCCGATGCGCCCGCTATCGACGCACCGAAGCTGACCCATGATTTTCTGACAGCCGTTGAGCGGTTTCGCGCCTCGGCCTTCACAAGGGAGATTTTTGGCGAGAGGTACCAGACGCTGTTTGCGGATACGAAGGAAAAGGAAGCCATCCATTTCCTGCGCAGCGTCTCGGATCTCGACTACCGGACATATTTGCCGCGCATATAATGCGCTTGCTCAGACCGGAGCCGGCTCGCTGCTCTGCTCGACGGCAACGCGGTTCGCCGTTCCATGGGCAACCATTACCTTGAGCTCGCGCGGGTGGAGTTTCAGCTCGACGTCGCGCTCGAGCCGCAACAGTTCACCGTCGATCACGCAGTGAGCCCTGGACCTCATCTTCGGATAATGCAGGTGCAGCGACTGCGTGTGCATGACCATGACATCGACATTATCGCGAAACTTGCCGCGCAGCATATCGAAGGCCAGCCGAGTTACGCCCAACGGTTTCATAGGCTTGGCGAGATAGAAGCCAAGCGTTCCGGTCGTCAGCTCGTCGGCGTAGAGCAATGCATTTTGTCCGAACGGGTTGTTCGATACGGACACGGCGGACACGTGACGGCGCTCTTTCTTGCCGTCGATATCGAACTCGACATCGAATTCCGGTGGGTTGAAGATAACGCCGAGGGCCGCCCGCACGCTGGCAGACATCTTGCCTATCCGCGAGCTGAAGGTGAAGGAATTGCGATAGCGCACCAGGCGTGCGTGCATTCCGGCAGAATACTGGTGGATGAAGGGCCGACCGTTGGCGCTGCCGATATCGACTGCATCGACCTCGCCATTGGCAATCACATCGAGCACCTGCCAGATATCCAGCGGCAGCTGAAGTGAGCGGGCAAAGAGGTTCATGGTACCGGCCGGCACAACGCCGAGTGCAATCTTGTTTTTCCAGGCGACGGAGGCGGCCGCCGAAATCGTGCCGTCGCCACCGCCGGCAATGATGCCCTCGATGTCATCGCGCCGCGCCGCCCGTTCCATGGCGGGCACGATTTCCTTCCCCGACACCACCTGACACTCGAAGTCATGGCCGGCGTCGCGGAAAACCTTTTCCGCATGGATACGGTAGGCATTCATGTCCGTTGTCCGGAATGTGCCACCGTCTTGGTTGAAAAGTCCGATAAGCTTCATAGAGGATCCCGGTTTCCTCAGTTCGGACAGTCGATATTGGACAGCCCATGCAATTCTCTCGCTAAGATGGCCTGTCGTCGAGCGAAATCAAGACATTCCTGTCACGGCAACGTGAAGAAAGGTGAGCTCCGGTCGTAGACCTACGTATGCACAACCGGCCATGCTGCGGTGCGAAAAACGCAGGGGACGCGGCTATCCTTTTGATTCATAGTGATCTGCAGGTGCATCGCGCCATCCCAATTTTTCCGATCTGTGACCGGGGCTGGCGCCAAATTTACTGGCGCTGCGAAAAGCCTCCTGCAGCCAGCCTATCTGGAGCTTCCGTGACCGACCTTGTCATCGACAACCTCGATCCGCCATCCGCAGTCGAAGCTCCATCGAGCACTGCCGTCGCGCTTGTCATGCTGGCACTTGCCATGGGCGGTTTCGGCATCGGGACAGGCGAGTTCGTCATCATGGGGTTGCTTCCCAACGTCGCCGATACGTTCCGTGTGACGACGCCGGAAGCAGGGCATGTGATCAGCGCCTATGCGCTTGGCGTCGTCATAGGCGCGCCAGTAATTGCCGTGCTGTCGGCCAAGCTTGCCCGGCGGACATTATTGCTGCTGCTGATGACGGTCTTTGCCGCCGGCAACATCATGAGCGCTTTCGCGCCCACCTTTGCCAGCTTCACACTGCTGCGCTTCCTGACCGGTCTGCCGCATGGAGCCTATTTCGGGGTTGCAGCACTGGTGGCTGCCTCGATGGTGCCGATCCATCGCCGCGCACGGGCTGTCGGACGCGTCATGCTCGGGCTCACCATCGCAACGCTGATAGGCACGCCGATCGCCACATTCCTCGGGCAGTTGCTCGACTGGCGGGCGGCATTCATGATGGTTGGCGGCCTCGGCGCCCTGACGGTTCTGTTGATCGCCTTGTTCCTACCGAAAGACAAGGTTGCCGAGGGCGCCAGCGTTTTGCGTGAACTCGGCGCTCTGGTGCGCGTCCAGGTCTGGCTGACGCTCGCCATCGCTGCCGTCGGCTTCGGCGGCATGTTCTCGATCTTTACCTACATCGCCTCGACGACAACGGATGTCGCCCACCTCTCGGTGGGAATGATCCCGGTCGTACTGGCACTGTTCGGCATCGGCATGAATGTCGGCAATGTCGTCGGCTCGCGGCTGGCCGATATCTCGCTGAAGGGCACAATCGGCGGCATGCTGGCTTTCAATGTGGTCATTATGACGCTGTTTTCGATGACTGCTGCCGATCCCGTCATGCTGTGCGTCTGCACATTCCTGATCGGCTGCGGCTTTGCTGCCTGTCCTGCCGTCCAGACTCGGTTGATGGATGTGGCAGCCGATGCCCAGACGCTGGCCGCCGCCTCCAATCACTCGGCCTTCAACGTCGCCAACGCGCTCGGCGCATGGCTGGGCGGCATTGCCATCGCCTGGGGCTACACTGCGGCCGCCACCGGCTATGTCGGCGCCATCCTTTCGGTCGGTGGCCTCGCGGTATTCGGCATATCCGTTGCGCTGGAGCGCAAGGGCGGGATCGCCTAGCCTCCATCCTCCCCGGACATTCACGGCGCAATTTGACGGTCTCGATAGAACCGAACTAGGGCGATGCTCCTTGCGTTGCCGATTAACGATGCGCATCTAACGTGTCTCGCTACAAACACAGGAGTTCCCCATGCGCGCCGTCGCCTATCAGAATCCACTGCCGATCTCAGCCGAAAGCGCATTGATCGACGTCGACCTGCCGATGCCGGAAGCCAGCGGGCGGGATCTGCTCGTCGAGATCAAGGCCGTTTCCGTGAACCCCGTCGATACCAAGGTCCGTGCCGGCGTCATACCCGATGCCGGGCAATACAAGGTTCTCGGATGGGATGCGGCCGGCATCGTCGAGGCGACGGGTGCTGAGGTCACGATGTTCAAGCCGGGAGACGAGGTCTACTACGCCGGCGCCATCGATCGCGGTGGCTCGAATGCAGAATTCCATCTGGTGGACGAACGCATCGTCGCGCTGAAACCAAAAAGTCTCGACTTCGCCGCCGCTGCGGCCCTGCCGCTCACCTCCATCACGGCTTATGAGACACTGTTCGACCGCCTTAAGGTGCAGGACACGGTTCCAGGTGCTTCGCGGACGATCCTGATCATCGGCGGTGCCGGCGGCGTCGGCTCGATTGCAATACAGCTGGCGCGCATGCTGACGGACCTGACCGTCATTGCCACCGCATCGCGTCAGGAAACGCAAAGCTGGGTCCGGGAACTCGGCGCTCACCATGTCATCGACCATTCCAAGCCGTTGGCGCCACAGATCAAGGCACTAGGCCTTGGAGCACCGGCTTTCGTGTTCTCGACGACCAATACCGGAAAGCACCTTGCTGACATCGCCGAAGCGATCGCTCCGCAGGGTCGCTTTGCGCTGATCGATGACCCCAAGACGCTCGATATCATGGCTTTCAAGCGCAAGTCGATCTCGGTGCACTGGGAGCTGATGTTCACGCGCTCGCTGTTCCAGACCGCCGACATGATCGAGCAGCACAACCTTCTGACCGAGGTGGCAGGGCTCGTGGACACCGGCAAGGTGCGCACGACATTGACCGAAACGCTCGGCACCATCAACGCCGCCAACCTCAAGAAGGCACATGCGATGCTGGAAAGTGGCGCGACGAAGGGCAAGATCGTCCTGGCAGGATTCTAAATTTTTCAGGGCTTTCTTGCGAATGATGAAGACAGTGAGGCCGGGTGAACCACCCGGCCTCACTGCCGTAAATTGCAGTTATGATATCGCATCTCAACCCGCCGATGCAGTTTTTTGCAATCGTGAAAAAAGCGATGCGGCAACGGCTGCAAGCCCCTATCGCGCTTGACTTTTCGGGCATTTGGCGCGATTTCTCGCGGCATGGAGGTCAGTGACATCCATGCCGATCAACCGGAGTCATCTCACGATGCCTAGCGACAGTAGCAGTCGATTGCCTATGCCGTCAGCGGCCTTCGTGCAGTAACCGACTCCTGTCGGCTCGCCACGATCCGCCGCTGCGGCGGATCGACAGAAAGGCGAGCTCATGAACCTTAACAGCTTACCCGTTCGGGCCGGCCACGCCGCGCTTAACCTCCTTCACGAAACGCGCGGCATCACCACAGCAGAGCGCGTCGAACGGCTCAATGCCCTCGACGTGAGAGAGGCAGCCGCGACACTGGCCACATTGTCGCTGCAGAAGGCGGTGCATGTCCTCAACCAACCGGAGCTGCACAACGCGGCCGATATCGTAACCGCGATGCCGCCTGAGTATGCGGCAAAGTTGCTGAACGCCACCGCCAACGACCGCGTTGCCGACATTATCCTCGAAATGGACGAAGATGTCCGCGGCGACCTCGTTGCGCGGCTGGACATTGCGACGCAACAGGCGATCAAGGCTCTCATGGGCTATCCGCCACGCACGGCGGGCGCCATCATGACGACGGAGTATGTGAGCGTACCGGACGACTGGACAGTCGGCCAGGCGCTGCAGCACGTGCGCCAGGTGGAGCGCTCTCGCGAGACTGTCTACGCCATCTACGTGCTCGACAGCCTGACGCATGC
The DNA here is from genome assembly GCF_019355815.1 of Rhizobium sp. B21/90. Classification (NCBI taxonomy): domain Bacteria; kingdom Pseudomonadati; phylum Pseudomonadota; class Alphaproteobacteria; order Hyphomicrobiales; family Rhizobiaceae; genus Rhizobium; species Rhizobium sp. B21/90. Next base: position 2,833,495 of record NZ_CP072162.1, read on the forward strand.
GTTGACCCATGTCGTCACGCTGCGCCGGCTGATCAATGGTGAGAACGACGCGTCGATCCTCACGGTTGCCCAGATGGGCGAACCGGTTACGGCGTATCCGCTGATGAGACAGGAGGATGTCGCGCGCCTGATCCGCAAGCACAACCTGCTGGCGCTACCGATCGTCAACGATGAACAGAAGATGCTGGGGATCGTCACCGTCGATGACGTCATCGACACGATGATTGCCGACACCACGGAGGACGCCCAGAAATTCGGCGGCATGGAAGCGCTCGGCAAGCCTTACATGCAGATCAGCTTCACCGGCATGATCCGCAAGCGCGCCGGCTGGCTGGCGGCGCTGTTCCTCGGCGAAATGCTGACGGCAAGCGCCATGCAGCATTTCGAGGGCGAACTGGAAAAGGCGGTCGTGCTGACGCTGTTCATACCGCTGATCATGAGCTCCGGCGGCAATTCCGGATCGCAGGCGACGTCGCTGATCATCCGCGCGCTGGCGCTCGGCGAACTGAAGCTTTCGGACTGGTGGAGAGTGCTTGTGCGCGAATTGCCGACCGGCGTGACACTTGGCGCAATCCTCGGGCTTGTCGGCTTCATCCGTATCGTTGCCTGGCAGCAGCTGGGGTTGTTCGACTATGGACCGCACTGGCAGCTGGTGGGGCTGACGGTGTTCGGAGCGCTGATCGGTATCGTCACCTTTGGCTCGATTTGCGGCTCGATGTTGCCGTTCATCCTGCAGAAGATGCGGCTCGATCCCGCCAGCGCCTCGGCGCCGTTCGTGGCGACGCTGGTCGATGTCACCGGCCTGGTGATCTATTTCACCGTGGCCCTGGCGATCCTCAGCGGCACCTTGCTCTGATGCCTCTCAGGCGGGCGGGCGGCAGTCGCCCGCCAACCATCGGCGCATCGCGCTCGACGTGCAAACCGTCAGGTAAAACGCAGGATCATGGCCACACGCCGGTCTGCACCCATGCCGACGGAGACTTCGTTGTGCAGCGCCTTGCGCAGTTCAGGGACAAGGTCGCTGTCGACGATTTCCGAAAATCCCAGCCGGGCATAAAAAGGCGCGTTGAAGGACACAAAACGATCCGTCGTCAGCGTCACGCCGCGCAGGCGACTGGCGCGGGCGGTTTCGATGGCAGTTGCCATCAGACGCCGGCCGACGCCCTTGCGTTGCCAGGCACGTGCAACGTCTATCTCCCGGATATAAAGCATTTCGTCGCTTTGCGTGCCAGCGAGAAAGGCTATCGGCTGGTTCTCTTTGTCTGCGGCAACGAACAGCAGATCGTCATCCAGCGATTGCCGCAGCAGGCTCTCCGGCAAGGCATGGGCCTCGCGGCTTCCACCGCGCGCATCGGCGAGCGTCGCGAAGGCATCGAGTTCGATCTCCGTCAGCCGTGGCAACTCCTCAAGCCGGGCCAGCCGGATGATGAAGCTGTCGGCTGGATCTCCCGTCATCCCGGCGCTCCTCACATGTTCGGATAGACAGGCCCCTCACCACCCTGCGGCGGCACCCAGTTGATGTTCTGGTTTGGGTCCTTGATGTCGCAAGTCTTGCAGTGGACGCAGTTCTGGGCGTTGATGACGTAGGTTTCGGCTCCGTCCTTCTCCACCCATTCATAGACACCGGCGGGACAGTAGCGCGTCGAGGGGCCGGCGTAGATGTCGTGTTCGGAGGATTTCTGCAGCGCCATGTCTTTGACCTGCAGGTGGACCGGTTCGTTTTCCTCGTGATTGGTGTTCGACAGGAAAACGGACGACAGGCGGTCGAAGGTCAGTACGCCGTCCGGACGCGGATAGTCGATCTTCTTATGCTTTGCCGCAGGTTCCAGCGAGGCGGCATCGGTCTTGCCGTGGCTGACTGTTCCGAAAAATGAGAAGCCGAACAGCGAGTTGGTCCACATGTCGAGGCCGCCGAGCGCGACGCCGAGCACCGTGCCGAACTTCGACCATAGCGGCTTGACGTTGCGCACCCGCTTCAGATCCTTGCCGATGTCGCTGCTGCGCCATTCGTTTTCGATCTCGACAACTTCGTCGTTGGCGCGACCGGCGGCAATCGCAGCGGCAATATTGTCGGCCGCCATCATTCCGGACAGCACCGCATTGTGGCTGCCCTTGATGCGCGGAACGTTGACGAAACCGGCCGAGCAGCCGATCAGCGCGCCGCCCGGAAAGGTCAGCTTCGGCACCGACTGCCAGCCGCCTTCTGTGATGGCGCGGGCGCCGTAGGAAAGACGCTTGCCGCCTTCGAACGTGCCGCGGATCGCGGGATGGGTCTTGAAACGCTGGAACTCCTCGAAGGGATAGAGATAGGGGTTCTTGTAGTTGAGGTGGACGACAAAACCGACGGCCACCGTGTTGTCTTCGAGATGGTAAAGGAAAGAGCCGCCGCCAGTCTTCATGTCGAGCGGCCAGCCGAAGGAATGCTGCACCAGCCCCTGCTTGTGGTTCTCAGGCTTTACCTGCCACAGTTCCTTGATACCAATGCCGAACTTCTGCGGCTGGCGATCCTTGGACAGGTCGAACTTGGCGATCAGTTGCTTCGCCAGCGAACCGCGGACGCCCTCGCCGATCAGCACGTATTTGCCGAGCAACTCCATGCCGCGGGTGAAATTCGGGCCGGGCTCGCCATTCTTCTCGACGCCCATGTCGCCGGTGGCAACGCCGATAACGGCGCCGGCGCCATTATAGAGTACCTCTGTCGCAGCAAAGCCGGGGTAGATCTCGACCCCGAGCCGCTCTGCCTTCTCGGCCAGCCATCGACAGACGAGGCCGAGGGAGACAATGTAGTTGCCGTGATTGCTCATCAGCGGCGGCATCAGGAAATTCGGCAGGCGGACAGAGCCGGCAGGGCCAAGCAGCATGAAATGGTCGGCCTTGACTTCCGTCTTGAAGGGATGCCCCTCCTCTTCACGCCAGCCCGGAAGCAAGCGATCGATGCCGACAGGATCGACTACAGCTCCGGACAGGATATGCGCGCCAACCTCGGCGCCTTTTTCCAGCACGACGACGGTGAGGTCCGGATTGACCTGCTTCAGACGGATAGCGGCCGACAGGCCGGCCGGACCGGCGCCGACGATGACGACGTCGAATTCCATGCTTTCGCGTTCCGGCAGTTCCATTGCATCGGTCATAGCGTCGTCTCCACTTGGCCGTGCGCGCGGCCCTGTCCCCGTTTTGTCTTATCTCTTGTCAAAACGGAATAGGATTGTCGAGCCGGGATGCGACGCCGGCTCCCTCAATTCGCACAATCGACCGTGAGCCGAGTTTTCATGCCGTGGGCAAAGGACAGACGGAAAAGACAGCGCATTTTTCTTCTACGCCGCCAGCGGCCGCTCTATATGAAGAGCATTGGCACAGGCCATCGAGAATGAAGGACGACCAAAATGGATCTCGGCATCAAGGGAAAACGCGCACTCATCCTGGCGTCCTCAAAGGGACTGGGACACGGTATTGCCGTGGCGCTGGCGCGCGAAGGCGCTGACGTGCTCCTCTGCGGTCGCAGCGGCGAAAGGCTGGCAGCGAACTGCGCAGCCATCAATGCCGAGGGAAACGGCAAGGCCTTCTGGCTGCAAGCCGATCTCGCCGATCCCGACTTCGTCAAAACACTCACCGAGGGAGTTGCGTCAAAGCTTGGCGGCCTCGATATCCTCGTCAACAACAGCGGCGGCCCTACTCCCGGCACCACCGAAGAGATGACCGCTGAAAATCTCGAGAGCTACTTTATCACCATGGTGGCGCGCGTCATCACCCTCACCAACGCGCTGCTGCCAGCCATGAAGGCGCAGGGCTGGGGCCGCATCCTGACCGTTGCGTCCTCCGGGGTCATCGAGCCGCTGGCTAATTTGGCTCTTTCCAACACGATGCGTCCGGCGCTTGCCGGGTGGAGCAAGACGCTGGCAAGCGAAGTTGCAAGCTACGGAGTGACCTCGAACATGCTGCTGCCGGGCAGCATCGCAACCGACCGGCTCGACGACCTCGACGGCGCGGCAGCAAAGCGTACGGGCCGCCCGATGGAAGACATCCGTGCCGAGAAGCAGGCACGCATCCCGGTCGGACGCTATGGGAGGGTCGACGAATTCGCGGCGACGGCGGCGTTCCTCTGCAGCGAGCCGGCAAGCTACATCACCGGCTCGATGATCCGTTGCGACGGCGGCGCTGCGCGCTCCGTCTGATCGCGGATGCCGAACCCGACATCGATCGCCGGGTTCGGACTGCTCTCCATCTTGTCCACGAGTGAGGCAAGTTAGGACCGGTGCGGCGACAACGCACCTGCTGCAATCAGCGGAGGCATGTGAAAGCAATGAGAAATCTTGGGATGTAATTCCGGAGCGATTCAACGCCTTTTGGCATGCCGGGCGGCCCGAAGCTTTCCAAGTGTTAATTTTTCCCCGGAAATAACTGTGATAGATTGCCCGCTAATGGTTCGCCAGCCAAGATAAACTGAACGTATTCTAATGGCGCGGTAACGGAAATGTGAAGTGTTACTCTGGCGCTGTCATCTCTGCGTTGGTTTCATTGCACATCTGTAGGCCGCTTACTTACGAAGTCGTTCCTTACCGGTAGCACATATGAAGAAATTCTGGATCACGCTGTGTCTCGTCATTGTCGCAGGTGCGGCGCTTTGGACTTACCGGGAACGTCTTCCTTATGTTTCTGCCCTGCTTGGAAAGGGCTCCACGTCGCCCGCAAGCACCAGCACGGCCGAGAATGGCAATCGTAAGAAGTCAGGCGCGCCGGTCGTCGTCAAAACCGTTGCTGCGGTCGAGACGACCCTGCCTATGGATGTGACGGCCACGGGATGGGTGGTGCCGGTCGATTCGACGACCATAGCCGCGCAGGAAAGCGGCGTGATCACGCAGATCATTGCGCAGGATGGGGCAACGGTTAAGGCCGGTGACCTGATCGCCAAACTCGATCCGCGCACTGCGCAGGCCACCGTCGACAAGGACAAGGCGGTGTATGCGAAGGACCAGGCAACGCTGGCCCAGACAGAATCAGCGCTGACCCGCGCGCTGAACCTTTTGAGCAGCAAGGCGGGCACCCAGGCAACGGCGGACGAGGCGCAGGAGGCGCGCGACGCAGCTGTGGCGACTGCTGCGGCCGACAAGGCGCAGCTTGCGTCGGACGAGGTGCTGCTGGAGCACACTGATATCCGTGCGCCTTATGACGGACGTCTCGGCGACATCTCCCTCAGCCTCGGCGCCTATGTGAGCCCCGGCACCGCCATCGTCACGATCACCAAGTACGATCCTGCTTTTGTCAAATTCAACCTGCAGGAAACCAGTCTGCGCCAGTTGCAGGAGGCGCTCGCTGCTGGTCCGGTTCCCGTCAGCACCGTTCCGCGCTCCGCCAAGGGCAAGCCTCGCCAGGGAGAAGTCAGCTTCTTCGACAACACGGTTGATTCCGCCTCGGGCACAATCATCGTCAAGGCGAAATTCGACAATGCCAATGGCGCACTGTGGCCCGGAAGATCGGAAAACGTCTCCGTCCACTTCTCTGACAAGGAGCCGCTGATCGTGGTGCCGACGGTCGCTGTGGCGCCAGGCCCGGACGGCTTTATTGCGTTCGTGGTCGGCAAGGACAGCAAGGTTCACGTCACGCCGGTAACTGTCGCGCGCGCCAACGGCGACCGCACAGCCGTCGCCAAGGGCCTCGCCGTCGGCGATCACGTCATCATCGAGGGCCAGTCGCAAGTGACGGACGGCCAGACAATCAAGGAAGAGTTCAGCGACGGTGCGGCACAGAAGGTTGCATCCGCCGCTGACGGCAAGACCGAAAACTTTGCGGTCGGAGCCCAGCCATGATCCCGCTTTTTTGTATTCAGCGTCCGGTCGCAACTACCCTTATCGCGATCGGCGTGGTTCTGGCCGGCCTTGCCGGGTACCAGCTGATACCGGTCGCAGCCCTGCCGCAGGTCGATTTCCCGACTATCAACGTTTCCGCCCAGCTGACCGGCGCCTCGCCGCAGACCATGGCGACATCGGTGGCGACGCCGCTGATCAAGCAGTTCGAGACAATTCCGGGCATCAGCGAAATCAGCTCGACCAATTCGCTCGGCAACACCAGCATCGTCCTGCAGTTCGATCTCAACCGCAGCATCGACGCTGCGGCCGCAGACGTTCAGGCGGCGATTTCCACGGCAACGCGGCAGCTGCCGAACAATTTGACGACGCCGCCGAGCTATCGCAAGACCAACCCGGCAGACGCACCTGTCATGCTGATCGCCGTGCAGAGCGACACCCTGCCGCGCAGCAAGCTCGACGATATCGCCGAGAACATCATTTCCCCATCGCTGTCGACATTGCCGGGCGTCGCTGAAGTGACGGTCAACGGTGCTCAGACTTATGCCGTGCGGATCGGCGTCGACCCCGACAAGCTGCTTGCCCGGGGCATCGGCATCGACACCGTCAACTCTGCGGTCGTCAACGCCAACAGCCAGGTGCCCGTCGGCACATTGCAGAACTCCGCCCAGAGCATGACCATCAATGCGGATACGCAGCGCACCAACGCCGCGCAATTCCGCACCCTGGTCATCGCCAATCCCAACGGTGCGCCTATTCATTTGAGCGATGTTGCCAACGTTCAGGACAGCGTCGAAAACCAGAATATCGGCAGCTGGTATGACGGCAGCCGGGCCATCATCCTGTCGATCCAGCGCCAACCCGACGCCAATACCGTCGATGTCGTCGACGAGATCAACAAGACGCTGCCGAAGCTGCATGCCGAGATGCCGGCATCGGTGAAGACGGTTGTCATGAACGATTCGGCGGCACCGATCCGGGAAGCGATCGGCGACGTCAAGTTTACGCTGGCACTGACAATCGGGCTCGTGGTCCTCGTCATCTACCTGTTCACCGGCCACGTGATGGCAACGATCATCCCCGGGCTGGCGGTTCCGCTGTCGCTGGTTGCAACATTCGGCATGATGTATGTGCTCGGCTACAGCGTCGACAACATCTCACTGCTCGGGTTGACGATAGCGGTCGGGCTTGTGGTCGACGACGCCATCGTCATGCTGGAAAATATCCTCAGACATGTCGAGAACGGCATGCCGGTGCGCCAAGCGGCCATCCAGGGCTCGGCGGAAGTCAGCTACACCATCATCTCGATGTCGATCTCGCTGATCGCGGTGTTCATACCCATCCTGCTGATGGGCGGCGTCGTCGGGCGTATTTTCAACGAATTCGGCATGGTGGTGGCAATCGCCATCGTCTCGTCGGCAATCGTCTCGCTGACCGTGACGCCCATGCTAGGTTCGCGCCTGTCGAGCGGCCACAGTCATCCGCCGTATCCCGTTCGCCTTTTCAACCGGGGCTTCAACTGGACTGAGCGTAACTACGACAAGGGTGTCGCCTGGTGCCTGCGCAACCGCGCCATGGTGCTCGGCAGCTTCCTTGCCTCCGTGGGGCTGTCGATCTACCTGTTCATGACCCTGCCGGCGAGCTTCTTCCCGACCGAAGACATTGGCCGCCTGCAGATTTCGACTCGCACCCGGCAGGACATTTCCTATGATGCCATGCGTGATCTCCAGAGCCAGGCTGCGGCACTAATCGAAAAGAACCCAGCTGTCGAACATGTCATGTCGATCGTTGGTGCCAGTGCCCGCCAGACTCTGAACAACGGCACGATGTATGCCCAGCTTAAGGACAAGAAGGATCGTCCGCCGCTCGACCAGACGCTCCGGGAAATGCGGGCCGCCGTGGCGACCATCCCGGGCATCCAGGTGTTCATCAATCCGCAGCAGAGCCTGCGTTTCGGCGGACGACAGACGGCCAGCCAGTATCAGCTGGTGGTCCAGGCCCTAAGCGCCGACCTGACCAACACCTGGGCCAACAAGCTGCTCGTGGAGATGAAGAAGGATCCGCGCTTCACCGACGTGACGACCGATGCGCAGAACAACGCGCTGCAGGCCAATATCGTCATCGACACGGAGAAGGCTGCTGCCTACGGCATCAACAATGCCTCGTTGCGCACGACGCTGCAGGAAGCGTTCAGCGACTATGCCGCCGCACAGATCCAATCCACCGGCGACAGCTATGACGTCATCATCGAATACGATGCCAACCAGCCCTGGGACGACCAGAAGCTTTCGCGCATCCGCGTCTCGTCTTCCTCCGGCGCGCAGGTCCCGCTATCCAATTTTGCCCATATCGAGCGCAATACCGGACCTGTGACGATCAACCAGACGGGACAGCTGGTTTCGACGACGGTGTCGTTCAACCTGCCGGCCGGGGAGGCGCTGGGCGATGCGACGGCGTTTATCGACCAGATCAAGAAGCAGATCAACATGCCGGCTGACGTCTTCACGTCCTATGGCGGCACCGCCCAGATCTTCCAGCAATCGCAGGGCAGCACGCCCTATCTGATCCTGGCCGCCGTGCTCACCATCTATGTGGTACTCGGCGTGCTCTATGAGAGCTTCATCCATCCCCTGACAATTCTCTCCGGCTTGCCGGCAGCAGCTCTCGGGGCCTTGCTGGCGCTAAAAGTGTTTGGCTTCGACCTGTCGATCATCGCGCTGATCGGGCTATTGATGCTGATCGGGATCGTCAAGAAAAACGCGATCATGATGATCGACGTGGCGCTCGAGACGTTGCGATCGTCGGACAAGGTGTCGCCCGCCGAGGCTATTCATGAGGCGTGCGTCCGGCGTTTCCGGCCGATCATGATGACGACATTCTGCGCCCTGCTCGGTGCCCTGCCGATTGCCATCGGTGGCGGCGCGAGTTCGGAACTCCGCCAGCCACTTGGCGTCGCAGTCGTCGGCGGCCTCGTCGTGTCGCAGATCCTGACGTTGTTCATCACGCCCGTCATCTTCCTGGAGATGAACCGGCTCGACAATTTCGTCAGGCGCCTCGGCCGCAGGAAAGAGCAGCCGCAGCAGGAGAACCCTCCAACCGCGATTGCGGCGGAATGACCTCTGGCCTGTCCGGAGAGATTTCAGGGCCTTCACCATCTTGCGCAGCCTGATGGCCTATGCGATGACGCGCCCTCTTCGATCAGAGGGCGTTTCGCTTTGACGCGGGACATCGCCCCATCCAGACATTTTCGGCAGACAGGAGTGCGAGCATGGCTCAGGCGCTAGGTTTCGACTTTGGCACGACGAACAGCGTGATGGCGCTGGCGGACGGAGCAACCACCCGCTCGGTCTCGTTCACCAGCACTGCCGGCTCCGCAGACAGCATGCGCACCGCCCTGTCGTTCATGAAGGATCGCCATCTCGGCGCTGCAGCGCTGAAGGTCGAGGCGGGCAACGCTGCGATCCGCCAGTTCATCGACAATCCCGGCGATTGCCGTTTTCTCCAGTCCATCAAGACCTTTGCAGCCAGCGCGCTGTTCCAGGGAACGCTGGTGCACGCCAAGCGGCATAGTTTCGAAGACCTGATGGAAATTTTCATGCGTCGCCTGAAGGCCTATGCCGGCGACGACTGGCCATCGGATATCGGCCGTATCGTCACGGGAAGGCCTGTGCATTTCGCCGGCGCCAACCCGGATCCAGCGCTGGCGACAGCGCGTTACAACGAAGCGCTGACGCGGCTGGGTTTCCCGGAAATCCATTATGTATACGAGCCTGTCGCGGCCGCTTTCTACTTCGCGCAGAACCTCAAGAGCGACGCCACGGTGCTGGTGGCCGACTTCGGCGGCGGCACGACCGATTATTCGCTGATACGGTTCGAGACTGCGGCTGGCCGGCTGACCGCAACGCCGATAGGCAATTCCGGCGTCGGCGTCGCCGGCGACCATTTCGACTTCCGCATTATCGACAATGTCGTCTCGCCACTGATCGGCAAGGGAAGCTACTTCAAGAGCTTCGACAAGCTGCTCGAGGTGCCCTCCTCCTATTACGCCAATTTCGGCCGCTGGAACCAGCTGTCGATCTTCAAGACGTCGCGCGAATTTCCGGAGTTGCAAAAACTGGTCCGCACGGCCATCGAGCCTGACAAGCTCGAAACCTTCATCGAGCTCATCGAGCATGACGAGGGATATCCGCTCTACCAGGCGGTTTCCGCCACCAAGATGGCATTGTCATCCGCGGAAGAGGCGGAGTTCAATTTTCCGCCTCTCGGCGCTGCCGGCAAGACATCGATCCGGCGCAGCGATTTCGATGGCTGGATAGCGCCGGAACTGGCGCGGATCGAGGCGGCCCTGGACGAGGTGCTGGAAAAGACCAACACACCGGCTTCCAGCATCGACAAGGTGTTCCTGACAGGCGGGACGTCGTTCGTGCCCGCCGTGCGCCGGCTGTTCACCGAGCGCTTCGACGTGAGCCGGATCGAGACCGGTGGCGAATTGCTGTCGATCGCGCACGGTCTGGCGCTGATCGGCGAGCGCGACGATATCGCCCAGTGGACGTCCTGAGCCGGGGATGGCGGGGGCTTTGGCCCTTCCCTTGCCCGACCGGCTTCGGTAGAGTTCAGCCATGATCTCCGTTCAAGACCTCTCCTCGGCCGAACTTGCCGCGCTTTTGCATTTCCATGCCGACGCGGGCATCAGTTGGATGCTGGAAGAGAATCCGGTGGACCGCTTTGCTGAATTCGAGGCGCTGAAAGCGGCGAGACAGGCGGGGCGTCCGGCGCCGGCACCCTCGCCTACGCCGGCAAGCCAGATCGCCAGCGCTGCCGAACGTCGGCCTTCGGCAAAGGCGGTTGCGACTGCGCCGCCCGCTGCAGCGCGCGCGCCGGCCATTCCAGACGAACAGGCTATCGACCAGGCGCGCTTTGCTGCTGAAAGCGCTCGCTCGCTGCCGGAACTGAAAGCCGCCCTGGAAGCCTTCAACGGCTGCAATCTGAAGAACAGCGCGCGCTCGACACTGTTTGCGAGCGGCAACCCGGAGAGCGGAATCATGGTCATCGGCCCGATGCCGGGCGCCGACGATGACCGCGAGGGCGCTGTGTTCGCCGGACGGTCCGGCCTTCTTCTCGACCGGATGCTGGCGTCGATCGGCCTTGATCGTGATGGCATACTACTCACCAATGTCATTCCGTGGCGGCCGCCGGGCAACCGTGCGCCATCCATTCCGGAAACGGATATCTGCCGCCCCTTCATCGAGCGGCAAATCGCTTTGGCAGAGCCGAAAGTCCTGCTGTTGCTCGGAAATTTCACTGCGCGCTTCTTCTTCGGCGGTAACGAGACCATTCATGCCCTCCGCGGACACTGGCGCGAAATCGGCGCCGGAGCCGGCTCCGTCCCGGCGATTGCGACGCTGCATCCCCAGGACCTGCTGACCGCGCCGATCAACAAGCGATTGGCGTGGCAGGATCTTCTGGCTTTTCGCCGCCGGATCGATGCAGTCTGATAAGCGACTATTTTTTTGGCACTATAATGAAATTATGAATTTAGCCATGTGATTTACGCATGACTGCCATGGCGGCAACATGCGTTGTAGAATCGATGCTGCATTGCGATATTAATTGGGCGTCTTGGGAGGAACCACGATCAGGATCCAAGGCAATGACCATTCGTTCGCGTCCTATACATTGCGGGTTTGAAACCCTCCGTCAGGTAAATGCTTCTTTGCGCGGGCCGCACGGCTATCGCCGCCTCGAGGCGACAAACGAGCAGATAACGGCTCGTGGCACCGGCACATCTTCCCGCCTTGTCCGCCCGACCACGATGTTCGCGGAATTTCGCGCCTCCTGAAAAGCGTGCAGGCGCCGCATAGCTGAAGTGCTCGGTGAACGTGGCGATGCGAGCGTCTTGAAAGAGCAAGCCGGGCAACAGCCTCAGCGCCACGAGAACCTCAGCCGCCAATTCACATTCAAACGGAAATACGATTTCGCTTGCGGTGACGCGCTTTATGCGCCGCGACGTGTCGCGATTGATTGCGCGCCGATGGTGGGATAGAGGACAATACATTCTCTGCCATCCACCCCTGCCAAGAGCGGAACAGTGCCATGCTGGCAAGCCTGATCTCTATCGCCAGCCTGATGCTGTCGACCCTCCTGATGATGGTCGGGCTCGGGTTGATGAACTACGTCGTGCCGATCCGTTCGGTTGCGGAGGGTTGGTCGACATTCACGATCTCTTTCATCGCAACCGGCTATACGCTCGGATTTACCATCTCCTGCATCATCACTCCGCTGTTTGTGAAGCGGGTTGGCCATGTACGCGTGTTCGGCGCCCTGATCTCGCTGCTCGGCGTCGGCATCCTGCTCTGCGCGCTGCTGGTGGACTGGCGGGCCTGGGTGGCGTTCCGCTTCATCAGCGGCTTTGCCATCGCCGGCAGCTACCTGATCATCGAAAGCTGGCTGAACGAGCGCGTCACCAATGCCAACCGGGCAACGATCTTCTCGGTGTATATGATCACCTGCCTGGTAGGGTCGATCGGCGGGCAATATCTCGTCCCGCTCGGCGATCCCAAATCGACGTCTCTGTTCATCCTTTGCGGCATCATCTTCGCGCTGGCCATGCTACCAACGGCGCTGTCGACGGCCGCCTCTCCGACACCGATAGCCCAGGCCAAATTCAACCTTCCCAAGCTCTATCAACTATCTCCCGTTGCCTTTGTCGGCTCGCTGCTATCGGGCGCCCTGTCCGGCACCTGGAATAGTCTTGGCGGCGTCTACACCCAGATCGTCGGCATGAATACGGCGCAGGGGGCGACACTCCTCGCCTGCGTGCTGGCAGGTGGGGCGATCTCGCAAATGCCGATAGGCAGGGTATCCGACTTGATCGACCGTCGCATGGTGATGATCGTTTGCGGCATCGTCGGCGTCGTCGCCTGTGCGGTCATGACCCTATTCGATGTCCGTTCCATCGTCTCGCTCTATATCGCCGCCTTCTTCGTCGGCACGGTGCTTTACCCGATTTACGCGATCAACGTCGCGCATGCCAATGACCGCGCGGCCCCGGACGAATATGTGACGATCTCCAGCGGCATCATGATCCTCTACGGCCTCGGCACCGTCGTCGGTCCGCTGGCTGCTGGTGCAATGATGCAGGTCTTCGGCACGTCGGGACTGCTCTGGTTTCTGGCGCTGGTTTTTGCGTTCTATGCTGGTTACGCGGGCTGGCGCACTGCGCGGCGAAAAGTTGGTGAGGGGCGCATCGACAAAACTGATTTCAAGGCCATGCCGATCCCGGTGCGCGGGACGGAGACATCCGTCCGTACTGCTTCGCCAGACGACCGCCTTGCCTGATCGCCGGTAAATTCTTCTGTTATCAAAGAATTTCGGACAGCAATTGCAAATTGCGGTCGAAGAAATACATGGCTTTAGCTTTGGTTCAGATTTTAATGTAATCATATTGAATAAAGCTGTTTCAAATCGACGCTCGCGCCCGCTCGGCCACCGTCCCTAACGTCTACCTAGGAACCCCCATGCGCACTGATATCGGCCAGATCGTCCATTTGGCGGACTACCGTCCCACAGATTTTGTCCTGGAGCGCGTAGACCTCACCTTCGAACTCGATCCGACCGCAACCAAGGTGGAAGCCAGGCTGATCTTTCACCGCCGCGAAGGAGTCGATGCAACAGCGCCTCTGATCCTCGACGGCGACGAATTGAGCCTTTCCGGCCTGCTGCTTGACCAGGAAGAAGTTCCGGCGTCGCAGTATTCGGTCACCGACAAAAGCCTGACTGTGCGCGATCTGCCTGCGACGCTGCCTTTCGAACTGACGATCACCACGATCATCAACCCGGAAGCCAATACCCAGTTGATGGGCCTTTACCGCACCGGCGGCATCTATTGCACGCAGTGCGAGGCCGAGGGTTTTCGCCGCATCACCTATTTTCCCGACCGCCCCGACGTGCTGGCGCCCTACACCGTCAACATCATCGGCGACAAGGCCGCCAATCCGCTGCTGCTGTCGAACGGTAACTTCCTCGGCGGTGCCGGGTATGGCGAAGGCAAGCACTTTGCCGCGTGGTTCGATCCGCATCCAAAGCCGAGCTATCTCTTTGCGCTGGTCGCCGGCGATCTCGGCGTCATCGAAGACACGTTCGTCACCATGTCCGAGCGCGAAGTGACGCTGAAGATCTATGTCGAGCACGGCAAGGAGCCGCGTGCTGCCTACGCTATGGATGCCCTGAAGCGCTCGATGAAGTGGGACGAAGAGGTTTTCGGCCGCGAATACGATCTCGACATCTTCATGATCGTCGCCGTCTCCGACTTCAACATGGGGGCAATGGAGAACAAGGGGCTCAACGTCTTCAACGACAAGTATGTTTTGGCCGATCCGGAAACGGCGACCGACGCCGACTATGCCAACATCGAAGCGATCATTGCCCACGAGTATTTCCACAACTGGACTGGCAACCGCATCACCTGCCGCGACTGGTTCCAGCTCTGCCTGAAGGAAGGCCTGACGGTTTTCCGCGACCACGAGTTTTCAGCCGACCAGCGCTCGCGCCCGGTCAAGCGTATCGCCGAGGTCCGGCATCTGAAATCCGAACAGTTTCCGGAAGACGGCGGACCGCTGGCGCATCCCGTCCGCCCGACGAAATATCGCGAGATCAACAATTTTTACACGACGACGGTCTACGAGAAGGGCAGCGAAGTCACGCGCATGATCGCGACGCTGCTCGGCAGCGATCTGTTCAAGAAAGGCATGGATCTCTATTTTGAGCGTCATGACGGCGACGCCGCGACGGTCGAGGATTTCGTTGCCTGCTTTGCAGAGGTCAGCGGCCGCGACCTGACGCAGTTCTCGTTGTGGTATCATCAGGCCGGTACGCCGCTGGTCACCGCCTCCTGCGCCTACGATGCTTTCGCCAGGACCTTCACGCTGTCGCTCGAGCAGATCGTGCCGGCAACGCCCGGCCAGTCTGCCAAGGAGCCGATGCATATTCCGCTGCGGCTTGGCCTGCTTTCCGAAGACGGTCAGCCAATGACACCGGCGAAAGTCGAGGGTGCGGAGTTCACGACGGACGTGCTGCATCTGGTCGAACGCGCCCAGACTGTCGTCTTCCACGACATCCCGTCACGTCCCGTGCTCTCCCTGAACCGCAGTTTCTCGGCGCCGATCAATCTGCACTTCGACCAGAGCGCCACCGATCTTGCACTCATTGCGCGCTTCGAGTCCGATCATTTTGCGCGCTGGCAGGCACTCACCGATCTGGCGCTGCCGATCCTGCTGCGGGCCGTCCAGGACACCCGAAATCGTGCGCCCGTCGTCTGCGACCAGACGCTGATCGACGCCCTTTTGACGGCTGCCGCAGACGAAACACTGGAGCCGGCCTTCCGCGCTCAGGTGCTGAACCTGCCGAGCGAGGCCGACCTCGCCCGCGAGCTTGGTGCCAACAACGACCCGGACGCGATCCACGCCGGCCGCCAGGCGATCCTTTCGCAGATCGCCGACGCCGGAAGGGATATCTTTGCGGCGCTCCACGAGGGCATGGCAACACCGGGCGACTTTAGCCCCGATGCCGCCAGCGCCGGCCGACGCGCGCTCCGCAACGCCGCGCTCGGCTTTTTGTCGCTGTCCGACAACACTCCCGCGCGCGCCAAGGCCGCCTTCGACGCTGCCAACAACATGACCGATCTGAGCCACGCGCTGACAATCCTGGCGCATCGCTTCCCGGAAACGGCGGAAGCCAACGAGGCACTGGCGACCTTCAAGAGCCGATTCGAAGACAATGCGCTGGTCGTCGACAAGTGGCTTGCGATCCAAGCTTCGATGCCCGGCGCCGCAACATTGCAGCGCGTCCAGGCGTTGATGCAGGATCCGCTGTTCACGCGCGCCAATCCCAACCGGGTGCGGGCGCTGGTCGGAACCCTCGCTTTCAACAATCCGACGGGCTTCAACCGCGCCGATGGCGGAGGCTACCGCTTCCTAGCCGAAGAAATCCTCACCATCGACCCGCGCAACCCGCAGCTTGCCGCCCGTATCCTGACGTCGATGCGCTCTTGGCGATCGCTGGAGCCTGTGCGCGCCGATCATGCGCGCGCGGCGCTGATGCAGATCGAGCGGGCGGGCGAGCTTTCGACCGACGTGCGCGACATCGTCGACCGCATTTTGAAGGAGTGATTTGCGGCGACGCAACAGGTGATTTGCGCGACAAGTACGACAAAGACTGGGCATTGTGTCCGACCGGCGCAATCTCGACGTCTAAAAAACCTGCAATAGCAAATAGTTAAGAAAGTTTTATCACGCCCTCTGGACAAGCCGAATCGCGAATGATTCATTGGCGCAGGTTCGGGCGAGCGGCGCCGCGAATCACACGAGGTTCAGGGCGAGATATGGTGGACGTGCGGCGGGCGACTGCGGCCGAGGGGCGGCTGCGTGTCAATTTTGACGATCTTAAATCTTGGCATGACGGTCTTATCGACCGCGCAGGGGTAAGCGTCGGCAACGTTTCACGCAATTTTTCCAAGGCAGAAAACATCCTCAAGCGGGCAATCCCGATCTTGATTCTCGCCTTTCTCTCCGTGGTGGCTGCCTCGCATATCGTCGCGATGGTGATGGAGCACGGCCGCATGGAAACAGCGGCTCGTCATTCCACGGTTCTCTCCGCCTCTGTCGCATCCGCCGCTTTTGCCCATGACGTGACATTATTCGATGTCGGCGACAGGGATGCGGCCGAAGCGCGGCTTCGCACCTTCCTGCCGCAGGACAGGCTCGACAGCGGCGACTTCGTGCTGCTTGTGCAGGCAAGCGGCCGCGTCTTTGCCTCTTCCATCGACGGGGTCCGCTACGTCGGTCTGACGATCTCGGACTTCTTTCCTGAAGTCTCGACCATTCGCCGGTTCGGGGACGGCGGGGGCGTGATCGAAACCACCATCGGCGGCCTGCCCTACTACGCCTCGATCGCCCTTATCGGCGATAAGGGCGGGTTCATCGTGTCGGCCGTGTCCCTGGAACAGATCGGCCGCCTGTGGCGCGACGAGCTCACCCTGAACGTGACGCTATTTGCCGGGATTTCATCGATCCTGCTGGTCATCCTCTACGCCTATTACATGCAGGTCCGGCGAGCCCGGGATGCAGACGAGACATTTCTGGAATCCAACCTGCGCGTCGAGACTGCCTTGTCGCGCGGACGGTGTGGCCTTTGGGATTTCGATTTTGCCAACCGCGAATTCTTCTGGTCGCGCTCGATGTACGACATGCTCGGCCTGCCCGCCTCGGACAAGACGCTGTCTTTCGGCGACGCGGCCCGCCTGATGCATCCGAACGACAACAGCCTGTATGAGCTGGCACGCGCCGTCGCCAAGGGCAAGGCCAGCCAGATCGACCAGATCCTGCGTATTCGCCATGCCGGCGGTCACTATGTTTGGATGCGGGTCCGTGCCCAGGTTATCCGCACCAATTCCGGCCAGGAGCACATGATCGGCATCGCCATGGATGTCACCGAACAGCACCGGCTGGCGCAGCGCTACGCCGAAGCCGACCAGCGGCTGGCGGATGCTATCGAATGTACGTCGGAAGCCTTCGTACTCTGGGACAAAAACGACCGCCTGGTCATGTGCAACGCCCACTATCAGCAGGCCTACGGGCTTCCAGACAGCGTCCTGATGCCCGGTACCGAGCGTTCGGCCGTGGCTGCAGCCGCAGCCCGTCCCGTGATCGAGCGGCGGATAGCCGATGCGGACCGCTCTGGCTACTCGGTTACCACCGAAGTGCAACTTGCCGACGAGCGCTGGCTGCAGATCAACGAGCGCCGGACGCGCGATGGCGGCACCGTTTCCGTCGGCACGGACATCACGCTGCTGAAACGCCACCAGGAGCGCCTGCGCGAATCAGAGCGACGCAACAATGCGACCATCGACGACCTCTCCGCCTCGCGGCAAACTCTCGAGCGCCAGAAAGCGGAACTCTCGATTGCCAACACAAATTACCTGGCCGAAAAAGACCGCGCCGAGGCGGCCAACAAGGCCAAATCCGAATTCCTCGCCAACATGTCGCATGAGCTGCGCACACCGCTCAACGCCATTCTCGGTTTTTCGGAAATCCTGCAGAACCAGATGTTCGGTCCGCTCGGATCGGAAAAATACGACGAGTATGCGCGCGATATCCACGACAGCGGCAAGCATCTGCTCAACGTCATCAACGATATTCTCGACATGTCGAAGATCGAGGCCGGTCACGTCAAGCTGTCCTGCGAGACAATCGACCTGGTGCCGTTGATCGAGGAATGCCTGCGCTTTACCTCGGTGCCGGCTGCTTCGAAGAATATCCAGGTAGAGCAGCGCTTCTTGACAGGCAGAACGCTGACGGCCGACCGTCGAGCCATGAAGCAGATCCTGCTCAACCTGCTTTCCAATGCCGTCAAGTTCACCAACAATGGCGGGCGGATCGCCGTGCGCCTGCGCGATGTCAGCGAAGGTGTCATGCTGACGATCGCTGACACCGGTATCGGCATCCCGAAATCCGCACTCGGCAAGATCGGCCAGCCCTTCGAGCAGGTGCAGAACCAATACGCCAAGAGCAAAGGTGGCTCCGGTCTTGGACTTGCCATCTCCCGCTCACTGGCAACGCTGCATCAGGGCACCATGAACATCCGTTCTCGCGAAGGCGTCGGCACCGTCATCTCCGTCTATATTCCAGACCAGCCAACCTCGACGGGTGCCTTACCGCGCGAGGACCGCATGAAATATGCGGCGCGTCGCGTCGCCTAGGCGGCGGAGTTCAGCCTCCAGTGTCACCACATCCGGGCAATCGCCGGCGTGGGCCACGAGATCGATCAACCCTGCCGGCGCTTGTGCGGGATCGAAGACACCATCGATGCAAAGGCGGATCAGCTGCGACAGCTCGGTATAGAGCGCCAGCGCCTGCCGGCACGTGGCGAGATCCTGTTCGGGGATGAGACCGGGGCCGAAGCGCGCAAGCGCCTCTGCGGTAGTGAAGCCCCGGTCTTCCGCCGTAACGGCGAGCGGCGACACCAGCCGCGCATACTGGCTGAGGAACTCGATGTCGATCTGGCCGCCCGGCATGTGCTTGAGATCCCACACTCCGGCGGGCGGCTTCTCGTTATCGACGAGTGCCCGCATGTCCGCCACGTCAGTGGCGATCTTTGCTGTATGGGCAGGCGCGGCGAGAATGCCGGCGATGATCCGTTCGGCATGCGAGACCAGTGTCGGGTCGCCGCAAACCAGCCGGGCCCGGGTAAGCGCCATATGCTCCCAGGTCCAGGCTTCCTCGCGCTGATATTTCTCGAAAGCATTGATGCGGGTTGCAACCGGCCCCTTGTTGCCCGAGGGCCGCAGCCGCATGTCGACCTGATAGAGAATGCCCTCGGCCGTCGGCGCAGACAGGGCGGCGATCAGGCGCTGGGTGATGCGGGTGAAATAGCGGGTGGCGTCGAGCGGCTTCTGACCATCCGAGCTGGTTGCGCCATCGTCGTAGTCATAGAGCAAAATAATATCGACATCGGACCCGGCTGTGAGTTCGAAGCTGCCCAGCTTCCCCATGCCGACGACGGCGATGCGACCGCCGGGGAAATTGCCATGCGCCAGGCCTACTTCGCTCTGAACCGCATCCAGCGCCGACGCGATGACGAGATCGGCCAGATGGCTGAATGCCCGTCCCGCCATCTCCCCCGATATCGCACCGGTGAGCAGCCCGATGCCGATCAGGAAGCGCTGCTCTGCGGCAAAGATGCGGAGTCGGTCGAGCGTGTCTTCGTAGTGCCGGGCGGGCTGCAGGAAGCTTTCGAGGCGCGAGGAGAGGTTGTTACGCGTCGGCAGCTCGGTCATGATGCCCGGATCCAGCATGCCATCGAAGACATGTGGACGCGCGGCGATGATATCGGCCAGCCGTGGCGCCGCCGACATGATGGTAACGAGAAGGCCGAGCAGCACGGGATTGTTGCCGAGCAGGGAAAAGAGCTGGATGCCGGCCGGCAGTCCGGCGAGAAACTGATCGAAGCGCAGCAGCGCCTCGTCGGCCCGCGTACTTTCCCCGAAGGCGCGCAGCAATTGCGGCATCAGTTCCGTGAGACGCTCCCGCGCCTCGACCGATTGGGTCGCGCGATAGCGGCCGTAATGCCAGGTGCGGATGATGCGGGAGATATCGGCCGGCCGGTCGAAGCCGAGACGCTGCAGGGTCTGGAGTGTCTCGGGATCATCAGCCTGGCCGGTGAAGACGAGATTGCCGGCCTCGCCGGATAATCCCTTCTCGTACTCGAAAAGTTGGGAATAGCGCTTTTCGACTGTCTTCAGCACGGACACAAGCCGCTCCGAAAAGCGCGGCAGGTCCGCAAAGCCCATCATCAGCGCGATGCGCCTCAGTTCGGGGTCTGTCTCGGGCAGCAGGTGGGTCTGCTCGTCACGCACCATCTGGATGCGGTGCTCGACATCGCGGAGGAACCAGTAGCCCTCGCTCAGCTCGTCGCGCGTTTCGGCATCGATCCAGCCTGCCCTGGTCAGTTCGGCAAGCGTTGCCTCCGTTGCCCGGCTGCGCAGCGACGGCATGCGTCCGCCGGCAATCAACTGCTGGGTCTGGGCGAAGAATTCGATCTCGCGGATGCCGCCCCGCCCGAGCTTAACGTTGTGGCCCTTTACCGCGATCGCGCCGTGACCCTTGTGGACATGAATCTGCCGCTTGATCGAATGGATATCGGCGATGGCGGCAAAATCCAGATATTTGCGGAAGACGAAGGGCACGAGATCGCGGATGAAGGCTGCCCCCGCCTCGCGGTCGCCGGCTACCGGGCGGGCCTTGATGAAGGCGGCGCGCTCCCAGTTCTGCCCCCTGCCCTCGTAATAGATCATCGCCGCATCGACAGGCATGGCAAGGGCGGTGGCGCCGGGATCGGGTCTCAGGCGCAGGTCCGTGCGAAACACATATCCGTCGGCCGTGCGCTCCTGCAGGATGCGGACGAGGCGCCGCATCAGTCGCGGGAAAATTTCTATGGCGTCGTCCGGATCGGCAACGATGCCCGCCGCCTCGTCGAAGAAGATCACCAGATCGACGTCGGAGGAGTAGTTCAGCTCCTCTGCGCCGAGCTTGCCCATTCCGAGAACGATCAGGCCGGAGCCCTGGCTGGGCGCCGTGACGTTCACCAGCGTCAGCTTGCCGGCCTCGTGGGCCGACAGCAACAGGAAGTCGATTGCTGCGGAAATGGAGGCCTCGGCAAGTCTGCTCAGCAGGCGGGCCGACGTCTTTGCATCGAACAGCCGGCCTAGGTCGGCGAGCGCTATAAGAAATGCCGTCTTGCGCTTGATACGCCGCAGCCGGGCCATCAGCTCGGTTTCGGAAGCGACGACGCCGTCGACGGGCCGCCACGCCTCCCGGGCATCAGTAACCAACCGGTCGATCTGCGACAGCAAAGGCAGATCGATGGCGGATGCGAGCAGAGGCGGGTCGAGCTCGGCGGTATCGCGGAGGTAGGGTGAAAGCGTGAAAACCGCGACGATAAAATCCCGCAACGCCGTATCGCCGTCGAGCAACGCCGCTATTGTCGGCTCGGTCTTGCCAAGGGTCTTCAGTCTGGCCAGGGCAGATTTGGCTTCGGCCTGGCTCAACGGTCGCAGAAGGCCAGGAGCCACGGTATCCAGTCGATCTGTCGATGGGGTCACACAGCACTCCGGCCTGTTCAAGCGGTCGTGGTCAAACGCCCCGGCCAACAGGCGCGACGCTGATTGCCAGCCAATCTAGGACGAAGTGCACTCCCCGCCAATAGCGTTGATCGCGACGATTCGCGACAAGGGCATGGCAATGATTTTCTCTTACACACGTTCCAGAGGGCGGTGCGGCAAGGGTGGCAGGTCGGCCTCGATCTGGTCGCCGGGCTGCACGCTCCCACCAGCAAGCACGATAGTCATGACCCCGGCCTTGCGGACGATGTTGCCGTCCTCTCCGGTATAGACGACATTCTTCAAAAGCCCGGTCCGGAAGTTTTCGATCTGGGCGCAGGGATTGCGCAGGCCGGTCACCTGAAGTCGGACGTCGGCTCCGATCTTCAGAATCGTATCGGTCGGGAGTTCCAGAAGCGAGATACCTTCGGTCAGGATGTTTTCGCCCAGATCTCCTGGCTTCAGCTCGAACCCCTTGCCTGCCAGTTCATCAAGCAGTTCACACTCGATGAGGTGGACTTGACGGAGATTGGGCTGGTTCGGATCGACAGCCACCCGCGAACGATGCTGCACTGTGACGCCCGCATGGGCATCGCCCTCAACGCCCAAATTCTCTACGATCTCGATGCGATCGACCACAGCCTTGGAGAACTGGTGCACCTGATCACGGGCGACGGAAATGACTGACGCCATGGCGTGAGCTCCTCTTTGAAGTTGCTCACAGCGGTAATATGGGTCGATGTCCGATTTGTGAAGGCCGCCCTATCCCTTGCCGGCGTTCGCAAACACCATCGTCGCGGTCAGGCCGCGGGCCTCGCTGCTGTCGGGGTCGGTATCGGAAAGCTGCAGCTTGCCGCCATGCAGTTCCATCACGGCTTCGACCAGCGACAGACCAAGGCCGGTGCCCGGCTTCGAGCGGCTTTCGTCTAGCCGGAAGAAGCGTTTCACCACGTCTTCGCGTCTTTCCACCGGCACACCTGCACCACGGTCAGCGACACAGAGCGTGACGCCATCCGCACCACGGCTGAGCTTGAGAATGACCTCCGGCTGACCATTACCGCCAGGCGCGTATTTCAGGGCGTTGTCGATGAGGTTGAACAGCGCCTGACCGATCAGTTCGCGGTTGCCCTGGATTTCCACGCCGGGCTCAATCTCGGCCGTGAGGACGAGCCCGGCATCTTCGGCGACCGGCTCGTAGAGTTCGGCGGTGTCGGCGACAATGGCGGAGAGATCGACCGTGGTCATTTCGGCCGCAACCGCACCGGCCTCAACACGGGAGATCATCAGCAGGGCGTTGAAGGTGCGGATCAGCTGGTCTGATTCAGCGATGATGCCTTCGAGCGCGCCGCGCCGACGCTCCTCGTTGTCGATGTCGAGCGCGTCGACCGCCTTGTTGCGCAGACGGGTCAACGGCGTCTTCAGGTCGTGGGCGATATTATCGGAAACCTGGCGCAGGCCTTCGTTGAGCTTCTCGATGCGCTCCAACATGGTGTTCAGCGAATCCGACATCCGATCGAACTCATCGCCGGAACCGCCGACCGGCAGGCGTTGCGACAGGTCGCCGGCCATTATCTTGCGGCTTGCATCGGTCATCCGGTCGATGCGGCGGAGCGCATTGCGGCCGATGCCGAACCAGATCACCAGTGCCCCGACACCCATGATTGCCAGTGCCAGCATCAGCGCCTGGCGTACGAGCAGACGAAATCGCTCGGGCTCGCCGAGATCGCGGCCGATCAGGATGCGCAGGCCGTTGTCGAGCGTGAAGATGTTGGCGATGGCGAGGTGGCGACGCTCGGCGCCGGTATCGGCATATCGCTCGTAGGTGAAGGGTACTTCGGTCCAGCCCTGGTCGTCGAAGGTGCCGGGCTGGACGGAGGCGACGTTGCCGGCAAGTATGACGCCCGTAGGGCTCGCAATGACGTAGAGATTGGCTCCCGGCTGGCGGGCGCGGCGCTCCATCGTGCGCAGCAGGAGGTTGAGGCCGCCGCCCTCATAGGCGTGCTTGACCTGATTGACTTCCTGGCTGACGGCATCGCGGATCTGCCCCGTCATCAGCCGCTCGGACATGGATGTCACGTAGAACACCAGCGTCGCAGCGCAGAGCGCGAAAAGCAGGATGTAGAGGGCGGACAGGCGGACGGCGGTCGACTTGAAGAGGACGCGGAAGCGACTCATCCCTCGTCCTTGATCATGTACCCTGCCCCGCGAATGGTCTTCAGCAGCGGCATGTTGAAATCCCGCTCGATCTTGGCACGCAGGCGCGAGACGTGGACATCGATGACGTTGGTCTGGGGATCGAAGTGGTAATCCCAGACATTTTCCAGCAGCATGGTGCGGGTCACCACCTGCCCGGCATTTTTCATCAGGTATTCCAGCAGGCGGAATTCGCGCGGCTGCAGGACGATCTCCTTGCCGGCCCGGCGGACCTCGTGGGACAGGCGATCGAGTTCGAGATCGCCGACGCGGTACAGCACATCCTGATCCGGCGTGCCCTTGCGACGGCCCAGAACTTCGACACGGGCGAGCAATTCACTAAAGGCATAGGGTTTCGGCAGGTAGTCATCACCACCGGCGCGAAGCCCGGTGACGCGGTCGTCGACCTGGCCGAGCGCTGAAAGGATCAGCACAGGCGTGTGGATCGCCTTGCGGCGCAGTTCGGCAATGACCGAAAGCCCGTCGCGTCGCGGCAGCATCCGGTCGATGACCATGACGTCGTAGGTGTTTTCAGAGCCCATGAAGAGGCCGCTCTCGCCATCGCTGGCGTGATCGGCAAGTATACCGGCCTCGCGGAACGCCTTAGTCAGGTAAGCGGCGGCCTCGAGATCGTCTTCGATGATCAAAATCTTCATGTGCGTGACATTACCCGCCGGCGGCACTGCTGCACAACCGGAATCGGCGGCGTTGGATTTTGGCTGGCTACCGGTGGTCATGATTTCACCCATGGTTGCTTTGAAAACAAGGAAGCCGTGCAGGCGGGGGCTTGCACGGCTTCCTCCACGTTACTTGTCCGCGATCAGCCCTGGCTGAGCGGCAGAGCCACGAAGCGGCTGCCGTTGTCCGACTGGATCTGGAAAAGCGCGCGGGTGCGGCCGTCCTTCTTCGCCTGGGTAATGACCTTGGCGATATCCTGGGCGTTGGCGACCTCCTGGTTATTGACCGAGGTGATCTTCTCGCCTTCCTTCACGCCCTTGTCGGCAGCGTCGGAGTCCGGATTGACGCCGGTGATCGCGACACCCTTGCCATCGTCGGACGGACCGACGGTGAGGCCGAGATCGGTAAGCGCCTTTTCCGAGGCTGGCTGCTGCGGTTCTGCCTGCGGCGCATTGTTGCCGTCGGCCGATGCCTTCTGCTCGGCAGGCAAGGTTCCAAGATCGACGGTGACCGACTGCGACTTGCCGTTGCGCCAGATGGCGACCTCGACCTTCTTGCCCGGCGCCATGGCACCGATGCGGCGTGCAAGATCGCGTGGGTCCTTGATCGGCTCGCCGTTGACTGCGGTGACTACGTCGCCGTTCTTGATACCGGCCTTCTGGCCCGGCGAACCCTCCTGTGGCGACACGACAAGCGCCCCGGCCGCCTCGGAAAGTCCGAGCGATTCGGCAATGTCCTTGCTGACGGGCTGGATCTGTACGCCAAGCCAGCCACGCGAGACGGAGCCTGTCTTGATCAGGTCGGCGACGACGTCCTTGGCGGTCGTCGAAGGGATCGCGAAGGCGATGCCGACGCTGCCGCCGGACGGCGAGAAGATGGCCGTGTTGATGCCGACGACTTCGCCGCTGAGGTTGAAGGTCGGGCCACCGGAGTTGCCCTTGTTCACGGCCGCATCGACCTGGAGATAATCGTCGTAAGGGCCGGAGCCGATGTCGCGGCCACGGGCGGAAATGATACCGGCGGTGACAGTGCCGCCCAGACCGAAGGGATTGCCGACAGCGACGACCCAGTCGCCAACGCGGACCTTCTCGTCGTCGGCCCATTTGACGTAGGTGAACTTGCGCTTGTCGTCGACCTTGAGCACGGCGAGATCGGTACGCGGATCCTTGCCGATCAGCTTGGCATCGAGTTCGGTGCCATCGCTGAGCACGACGACGAAGGCGGCACCGTCGGAGACGACATGGTTGTTGGTGACGAGGTAACCGTCATCGGAGATGAAGAAGCCCGAGCCCTGGGCAACCGGACGGAGGCGACCCTTGTCGGCGTTCGGCTTCTGCTGCTCGCCCTGCATGCCCTTGCCGTTCGGCTGCTGGCCGAACTGCTTGAAGAACTTCTTCAGCGGATGATCGTCCGGGAGGTCGTCAAAGCCGCGACCGAGGCCGAAGCTGTCGTCCTCATCGGCAGCAGCGGGGTTGACGCGGGACTCGACACGCACCGACACGACGGCGGGAGACACGGCATCGACGACATTGGCGAAGCTTGGAACCTGCGGCGCCTGGACAACCACGGCGTCTGCATAGGAATTGGAAATCACGGCTGGGACGCCGGTCGCCAGGGCAGCAACAGCGATGCCGGCGACAGCGGAAGCCTTCAAGGCAGTGCTGCGCGTCAGGCGGCCTTTGATGGTCTCGAACATGTGCGTTACCTTCTCTTTCGTCTGGACTGGCGCCGTGGGGTCAGCGGCGATCAGTTGATGGAAAGGATATAGGATCTTGCACGTTACGGTGAACTGTCCGGCCCATGAAATGTTGGTAATGTTGCAGAATGTTTCCGGCAGGGTGAAAAAACCTTAAGCCGATGTTCCCGTCTTTTCGGTTCCGGGCTGCGCATCGAGACCATGCTCGCCGAGCAGTCGATCCAGCCTCGCCTGCTCTTCGGGGGTGAGATGCGTACCGGTCGGTTTTCCGCGCCGCCGGCTAGCGAATACGGCCATCGCTATACCACCGATGACAAGCAGCGCGAGCGGCGCACCCCACAGCACATAGGTCTTTTCACTGAGCCGAGGCTTCAGCAGCACGAACTCGCCGTAGCGGGAAACGATGTAATCCAGCACTTGCCGGTCGCTGTCGCCATCCATCAGCCGCTTGCGCACCAGCAGGCGAAGGTCGCGGGCAAGATCCGCGTTGGAATCGTCGATCGACTGGTTCTGGCAGACCATGCAGCGCAGTTCGGTCGAGATCGCCCGCGCCCGCGCCTCCAGCGCCGGATCGGTCAATACCTCGTCCGGATTGACGGCAAAGGCCGCCACGGGGAACAGCATGAGGACCAGGAGTATCGCGATTGCGGCGAGAGCCCCCCTCTGGCCCTTCGGAACATCTCCCCCACAAGGGGGGAGATTAGCCGAGACGTTAGAGCCAAATAGGGAAAAGAATGATCTCCCCCCCTGTGGGGGAGATGTCGGCGCAGCCGACAGAGGGGGGTATAGCCCCCACACTCTCATTCCGCCGGCTCCATCGCCACGCGCACAGGCTTGGCCCGGCGGCTGGGGGCGCCGATGCGCAGGCGGCGGTCGCTAAGCGAGACCATGCCACCGAGCGCCATGACGATGGCGCCGCCCCAGATGCAAACGATCAGCGGTTTCCACCAGATGCGCACTACAATGCTGCCATTGGGGCCGGCGTCGCCGAGCGAGACATAGAGCTGGCTGAGGCCGAAGGTCAGGATACCAGCCTCGGTGGTGGCGCTCTTGCGGGCGGTGAAGATGCGTTTGGCCGACGAGACGGTGGCGACCGCAACGCCGCCGCGACTGACGGTGAAGGTGCCGCGATCCTCGGTAAAGTTGGGACCGATGCCGGGCTTCATGCCGTCGAAATGCAGGCTGTAGCCGCCGAGTTCAGTGCTTGAGCCGGGCTTCATGTCGAGGATGTTTTCAGTCTGGAAGGTGCTGACGGCGACGATGCCGAGAACGGTGACGCCAAGTCCGGCATGGGCGAGCGCAGAGCCAAAGGCCGATCGCGGCAAGCCGGCAAAGCGCCGCCACGCGACATCGGCTGCAACCTTTCCTATGCCGGCCCGGAACCAGAGGTCCGTGGCGGCGCCGAAAATCAGGAACAGGCCGGCGGCAAGGCCGAGAACGGCCATCACCGGCCCGCCATGCTGCACATAAAAGAGCACCAGCGCCGCGACGAAGGCAAGGCCCGCCGCCGTATAGAGCCGCTGGAAGGCGCCCAGCAAGTCGCCGCGCTTCCAGGCGAGCAGCGGTCCGAAGGGGACGGCCAGCAGCAGCGGGATCATCAATAGGCCGAAGGTCAGGTTGAAGAAGGGAGGGCCGACGGAGATCTTGTCGTCGGTCAGCGTTTCCAGCGCCAGCGGATATAGCGTGCCGGTGAGCACCGTTCCGCAAGATACTGTGAGGATCAGGTTGTTCAGCACCAGCGCCCCTTCACGCGAGATCGGCGCGAACAGCCCGCCGGACGTCAGGCGCGGCGCGCGGAAGGCGAAAAGCGACAGCGCCCCGCCGATGAAGATCAGCAGGATGCAGAGAATGAACACGCCGCGCGTCGGGTCGCTGGCAAAGGCGTGCACGGAGGTGAGAACCCCTGAGCGCACGAGGAACGTGCCGAGCAGCGACAGGGAGAAGGTCAGGATCGCCAGCAGCACCGTCCAGATCTTCAGCGCATCGCGCTTTTCCATGACCAGCGCCGAATGCAGCAGCGCGGTTCCGGCAAGCCACGGCATGAACGAGGCGTTCTCGACCGGATCCCAGAACCACCAGCCACCCCAGCCGAGCTCGTAGTAGGCCCAGTAGGACCCCATGGCGATGCCTGCCGTCAGGCAGGTCCAGGCCGCCAGCGTCCACGGCCGCACCCAGCGCGCCCAGGCCGCGTCTATGCGGCCCTCGATCAGCGCGGCGACGGCAAATGAAAAACAGACGGAGAAGCCGACATAGCCGAGATAAAGCAGCGGCGGATGGATGGCGAGGCCGATGTCCTGCAGCACCGGGTTGAGATCCTTGCCCTCCGCTGGCGCCGGGTCGAGGCGGGTAAAGGGATTGGAGGTCAAAAGGATGAAGAACAGGAAGGCCACCGAAATCCACGCCTGAACGGACAATACGTTGGCTCGCAGCGTGTCCGGCAAATTGCGGCCGAACAGGGCGACGAGCGCGCTGAACAGGGCGAGGATCAGCAGCCAGAGCATCATCGATCCCTCGTGATTGCCCCAGACACCGGACACCTTGAAGACCATCGGCACCAGCGAATGGGAATTTTCCCAGACATTGGCGACCGAAAAGTCGGAGACGACATGGGCGTAGGTCAGCACGCTGAACGAAAACGCCACCAGCGCGAACAGCAGGATCGAGCCCGGCCGTGCCACGTCCATCATTGCCTGATCGAGCCTGCGCGCACCGACCATCGGCAGTGTCGCGACAATGATGGCGGTGGCCAAGGCCAGAACCAGTGCGTAATGCCCGAGCTCGATGATCATTTGCTGGCTTCCTCGCCTTTCCAGACGCCGTCCTTCTTCAGGCGGTCGGCAACCTGCTTGGGCATGTAGCGCTCGTCATGCTTGGCGAGCACCGTGTCGGCAACGAAAACATCGTCGCCCGGCTCGAAACGCCCCTCCGTGACGACGCCCTGCCCCTCGCGGAACAGATCGGGCAGGATGCCGGTGTAGCGGACCTTGATGGCGTCGCTGCCATCGGTGACGGCAAACTGCACCGTCGTCCCCTCGCCGCGCACCACCGACCCCTCGCCGACCAGGCCGCCGAGCCGGATCAACGTGCCGGGCCCGACCGGCTTCTTGGCGAGGTCGCCGGGCATGTAGAAATAGGCGACTGACTGGCTGAAGGCGAACATCACCAGCAGCACGGCCGCGATGATGAAGCTCATGCCGCCACCGATGACGGCCAGGCGTTTCTGCTTGCGGGTCATGGCGTGGCACCTTCAGGAGGAAGACCCAGCTGGCTTGCGAGGGCCACGAGTTGCTGGCCCTTCTCGCCGCTGGCCGGGAAAGCCACCAGTCCGCGTTTCAGCGCATCGGCCGCCCGCTCCCTGTCGTTCAGCACGGCATAGGATCGTATCAGCCGCATCCATCCTTCGAAATTGTCCGGGTTCTGCCGGAGCTTCGCATCGAGCGTGTCGACCATACCCCTGATCATCTGTTGGCGGTCGCCGGCGTCCATGGTCTGGGCAGCAGCAACTTGCGCGGCATCGGGGCCGCCGGGCGCCTTCGGATCGGCACTCTTCGCGTCCGCAGTCTTCGGGGCTGAAGGCGTGCCGCCGTTCTTGGCGATATGCTCGTTGACAACAGGCATCCAGGGCGCATCCGCCGGAGATTGGCTGGCGAGGGCGGTGAAGGCATTTCTCGCCTCTTCCGCCTTGCCTTCCTGCTCGAAAGCCAGCGCCAGGTAAAACTGGGCGCGCGGGTTGTCGGGCTGAAGCTGTATCGATTGCTGCAGCACTTCGCGGGCTTGTGCAGTGACCATGCCGTCGGAGGCCGCCATCAGTGTGTCGGCAAGGTTGCCAAGCCGATCGGGTGTCGGCCCCAGCAGCCTGATCGCGTTGCGATAGGCAACCTCGGCATCGAGCAGGCGCATCGTCCTGAAATAGATCGGCGCCAGAACATCCCAGCCTTTTCCGTCATCCGGGTGTTCTGCCAGATGGCGCTCGGCCTTGGCGACCAGAACGGCCATGTCGTTGCCGGGATTGTCGAGCCTCGCCTGGAGCGGCTGCGACGGCAGACCGGGGTCGCCGGTCCGCAAGTAAAGACAGAGCCCGAGGGCAGGCAGAAGAACGATGATGAAAGCCTGCGCCAGCCGGTAGGACTTGCGTGCGGTCTGTGCCGGCCGCGTCCTCTCTGGAGCAGCCGAGACTGCGAGCAGGCGGCGGCCGATTTCCGCCCGGGCGTAACCTGCCTGCTCGGCGGTAATCGCCCCTCCTGCGAGATCGCGGTCGAGTTCTGCAAGCTGGTCCCGGTATACGGCAGCTTCGCCCTCGCGGCCAAGCGCTACCGCCTGCGCGCCGCGCAACAACGGCCTGAGCAAAACAGCGCCGACACTGGCCGTCAGTACGGCGACGATGATCCAGAACAACATGGATTTCCAATACTTGAACGGCCAAGACATTCCAATCACCAAAGCGATAATCGCAGAGATTTGAGGCGATTGGTCGCAAGCATCCTAGAGGCGCAGTGAGGCGCAATCATGCCGGGATTTTGTAGTCGCTTGCGAGGCCGTATCATCGCCGCTAAGTCTTGTGCATCATTCGACGCGACGGGAGCTACCGATGGCTGTCATCCCACCGAAGCTGACGGTTGGCGACAGGGTCCGGCTCGTTTCGCCAGCTAGCCCTCCCGAGCGAGAAAGCGTGCTTGCCCAAACCGCAATCCTCGAGCGCTGGGGGCTGCAGGTCGAGTTCGGCGACCACATCTTCGATAAAAAAGGATATCTTGCCGGCGAAGACGACGACCGGCTGGCTGATGTCAACGCAGCATTCATGGATCCGGGGATTCGCGCCATTTTCGCGACGCGGGGTGGCAAGGGCTCCTACCGCATCGCCGACCGGCTCGACTTCGACGCCGTCCGCAGGGATCCGAAATTCATGGTCGGCTTCAGCGACATCACCGCGCTGCATCTCAGCCTTTATCGCCACTGCGGCCTGGTCGGGCTTCACGGTGCCGTCATGCGAAATGCCGATGGAGCCTTCGATGCGGAAAATTGCGAGGCTATGCACGAGGCGCTGATGCTGCCGGGTCATGCCTCCATCTTCTCGCGACCGGCCGAGTTGACTGCGGCGCTCACCACATCCGGCCATGTCAGGGGTCCCCTCATCGGCGGCAATCTCGATATGGTGGCAACGACTGCGGGCTGGGCACTGCCACCGCTGGCTGGCGCCATCCTGTTGCTAGAGGCAGTCAACATGACGCGTGGGCAACTGGACCGCCAACTCACAATGCTCCGCAAGGCGGGACACCTTCAGGGCGTGGCCGGAATAGCGCTTGGCCAGTTCACCGGGTTCGAGACGCCGCGTGTAATGTCAGCCATCGATATTCTAAGGGAGCATCTCGAAACGCTCGGCGTTCCGGTTCTCGGCGGACTGCCGCTCGGGCACGGCATGTCGCCGCTCGTGGTTCCGATCGGCCGCGACGCTGTGCTGGATACGGAGAGCCTGACGCTCTCGTTTCCGGACTAGACCGAAAATCTACTCCAGCGGTGTCCAGGTGCCGTTGTCGTTGCGGCAGGCGGAGCCTCGTGCGACGGTCTGTTTGCCGTCGACAGTGACGGTATGGGTGTACTGGCGGCAATTCTGCGAACCGACTTGATAGGGTGCAGCGGCGACCACCTGGCCGCTCATCGTACGGCCGCTCCAGACCACCGGCTGGCCGCCCGGAGCTGCCTCCAGCGCGCGATACTCCGCTTCCAGCGCGCGCTGCTTGTCGCTGTCGCTCATCGTCAGCCCGGTATTGCCGATTATACCACCGTCGAGCGCAGTAATGAAGGTCGCCGAGGAGTTGCTCTTGATCGGCGACAGGCGCGCCAGAGCGCCTTTTCCTGCTGTAGTACTGCAGCCGGATAGGGACAGGGCGGCCAGGAGGGCGGCAGCGGTCAAAGAGGAAATGCCAAGCTTCATGCAACCGAACCAGAATTAACTGCCAAAAAAATAAAATATCGTTCCGCGGTCTCCACAGGGCATCCCCATGGCGCGTATGATCTTTCTGTCATCATGCCGTCGCTCACGCAACATCCTTTACGATGCCCGGCAGAATTAAGGCTGCTTGCAATCCACCCGCGCTGCCGCGCGAGAGGGTCAGCACCCCCTGATACTCCGCGGTGATCTCGCTGACGATCGACAGGCCGAGGCCTGTGCCGGGCTTCGTCTCGTCGAGACGGCGGCCGCGTTTCATCGCCTCGCGGATTTGATCGGGCTCAAGTCCCGGCCCGTCGTCCTCGACGGTGAGCGCGACCCAGTGGCGCCGGGCGGGATCGAGACCCTTCACGTCCGGGCCGGCCTCGCTGGCTGTGACGATAACCTTTGTCTTCGCAAAACGGGCAGCGTTCTCGAGCAGATTGCCCACCGTTTCCTCCAGATCCTGCTGCTCCATCGCCAGCGCCAGACCGGGGGAGACAGTAAGCTGGAACTCGATCTCGGTATTCAGCCGCCGCATCACCCGAACCAGGCGCTCAAGCGCCGGCTCTACGTCGGTCCGGGCAAGCACCGATTCCCGCTGGGCTGCGATGCGGGCGCGGTTGAGGTAGGACTGCACCTGGCCCTGCATGGCCTCGGCCTGACCTTTGACGAGATCGCCATGCGACTGATCCAGCACGCGCGACTCGTTCAGCAGCACGGCGATCGGCGTCTTCAGCGAGTGGGCGAGATTGCCGACCTGCATGCGGGCGCGCTCGACGATGCGGCGATTGCTGTCGATCAGCGCATTGACTTCGTTGGCAAGCGGCAGGATTTCGCGTGGGAAATCGCCCTGCAGCCGCTCGCTTTCACCAGCCCTGATGCGCTCGAGAGCACCACGCGCCTCGTCGAGCGGCCTGAGGCCGTAAAGAATGGCAAGCGCGTTGACAATCAGGCTGCCGATCCCGAAGACGCCCAACGCAAGATAGAGGCTGTGGGAAAAGGTTTCGACATCGGCCTCGATGACGCCGATATTGCCCGTCACCCGGAACCGTGCCGCACGGCCATCCCCTTCAACGAAAACGATCTCCGTCTCTGCCACCTGCACCCGGTTGCCGACGCTGTCGGTGACGATGTAATAGCGTTCGTAGGACTTGTTGAAAGGCGCTTCCAGCACTGACAGGACCGGCAAGTTGACCGAACCCAGCGAGGGTGACACCAGGGGCGCTGAGTTAAAGGTTCCAAGCGGCTCCACGATCCAGTACCAGCCTGTCTTCGGCTGGGCATAACGCAGGTCGCCGAGCTGCGGGTTGCCTGCCAGCGTGCCCTGGTCGCCGATGGTGACGGAATTGATGACGTTGTAGAGCTGCGCCCGCAAGAGGTCTTGGAAACCGCGCTCCGCGCTATTTCGGTATAGGGTAGAGATCACGAAGCCGATGACCACCAGCGCCATGGCAGACCAGATCGTGGTCAGCAGCAGGACGCGGGCGGTGAGAGACTTAATTATCATTGGTCGGCGCTTGAATACGATAGCCCAACCCCCGGACCGTTTCGATGAGATCAACTCCCATTTTCTTGCGCAAGCGGCCCACAAATACTTCTATGGTGTTGGAATCGCGGTCGAAATCCTGATCGTACATGTGCTCGACGAGCTCGGTGCGCGAGACCACCTCGCCCTTGTGATGCATGAGATAGGCGAGCAGGCGATACTCGTGCGAGGTGAGTTTCAACGGCTTGCCATCGACGCTCGCCTTTGAGCTTTTGGTGTCGAGCCGCACCGGGCCGCAGGTGATTTCGGAGGAGGAATGGCCGGCTGCCCGCCGGATGAGCGCACGGATGCGGGCGAGCACTTCTTCCACATGGAATGGTTTGGCCACGTAGTCGTCGGCACCGGCGTCGATGCCGGCGACCTTGTCGCTCCAGCGGTCGCGGGCCGTCAGCAGCAGCACCGGCATTCCCTTGCCGGACGCACGCCACTTTTCCAGCATGGTGATGCCGTCCATTTCCGGCAGGCCGATGTCGAGGATGATGGCGTCGTATGGCTCGGTATCGCCGAGATAGTGTCCCTCTTCACCATCGAAAGCGACATCGACGACGTAGCCGGCCTCTTTCAGCGCGTCGGCAAGCTGCCGGTTCAGTGTGACGTCGTCTTCAACTACGAGAATGCGCATGTTTCCGCCCAATTCCTAACGATTCGCGATACCTGACGAGGCTCGTCCTACATCGGAACCTTTACAGTCACCTTACGCGGGCGCTCCCCATTGCCCTGAACGAGAACTGTTATGACGCAGCTGTCGCCGGAAGGCTGGACGGACAGAAGCTGACCGCCGGTCTTCTCGACCACCTGCGACGCCGCATCGCTGCAATCCGACTTCGCTCGCGCGACAAGCGTCGGCGTCGTCACCGGCAACACAGCCGATCCCGCCATGATGGCGAGTACCGCTGCTACGCTCAAGGATGATGCCATGCTCATTAACTTCCATGGGGGACAATAACGTGAGCGAATAGTTACTCAAAGCCGTCTGAATGGCAAATGAATGGGCATAGATATCCTGTGCCCATCCTGTATGGGGAACGGCATTCCCCGAAAGCAGCGTTGGCTAGCTGGCTTTGATCGCAGTGTTGGCAGCGATGCGGCCATAGACTGCCAGCAATCCGCCCACCGCGCCGGCGATCGAAACGGCGGAGTTGACGATCGTCGCCTGGTCCGCCTCGCCAAGTTGAAGCCCCTTCATCTGCAGGACGGACGACCCGATCGCCAGCAACGCGCCCCAGATCGTCTTCGAATAGTACCAGTGTTTCCCGTCTTCCATGCTCTACTCCTCTGGTTGAAAACTAAACTGCCACGACGGCGGCGGCCGGAATGCCGATCGGCACCCGCTGGCCCATCTGCGAAATGACAATCTCAAGGTGGGGCTGGGTCGCGCCGAAATCGGCGATCTCGTCGCTGGCCGAATAGGTCCATCCGGCAGTGACGACCTCGACCCGCCTTTTCAGCACGCCGCCCTGCATGAGATCGACACGGTAGCGCTCGGTCGGCTCGTCGAGGGCAATGTCGGACGGTATCCAGTTGTCCGCATCGATCCGCCCCCGGCGCATCCAGGTGAAGACAGCCGCCCCTTCCGCATTCCGGCTCCCGGCGATGTGGACCGGCGACAGCGGCGTCTCGGCGCGGATACCGCCTGCAAAGACGATGGGTCCTGCCCGGTCGCTCGATCCCGGCGCCTCGGCGATCCAGTTGAGTTGCAGGCCCATCTCGCCGCTGGCAAGGCCGAGCGGGTTGACGGCTGCGTCGAGCATGACGAACGGAGCATGTGTGGCAATGCCTGCCGCCATAGCATCCTCCGTTCCCGCCAGCCCGCGCAGCAGGCCTGACAGCCGCCAGCGTTTAGCCGCAATTTCCTCCGCCTCGATAAACGCGCCGATTTCCCACATCCCCGGGGCGCTCTGCACCGCAAAGCGATTGGCGCCGTTGAGCACCGAGATCTTCAGTGCCGACTCCAGCCCGCCATAGGCAAGATCGACGGTGAGCGACTGCGACCAGTCGAACCGACCGCTGACGCCGGGAAATAGTGGCGCCACGACCGAGCCTATCTTGGCCGGACGGTCGAGCATCACGCGCCGGGCAAACGCCTCGGTGGATGGTGACGAGGACAGGACGGTCGTGCGCCACGGTCTGGCGTAGACGGCAGCGCATGCAAAATCGCTTGGCGAGCCGCTTTCGAACTGCGGCAGGTCCATCAGTTCGACGACAGGAGCAAAGACATCAGAGGCCGCCCCGCCGCCACTCGCCTTAACCGGCGTCGAGGCTGAGATCGCGCCGCCGCCAAGCGATGCGAACTCGCGCGCTTCGATACTTCGCGCGGCACCGTCCTCGATGCGGGTCACCAGGAAGCGGCCTTCGGGGCCATCTGCCATGGAAATCACATCGCCCGGCTGGAGGTAACTTGCTGTCGGCGAAAGCGACAGGGTGAACGAGCGGCGCGAGGCCCTGTTGTCGCGCAACAGGTTTTCGGCTGCCTGCAGCGCCGCTTCCTCCGGTACGACGGCGCCGAGATCGTTGCGGAGCACGCGATTCGATGCAGAGGGTGCCCGCCTCGAGCGGACGCTGGCCTGCTCGTAGTCGGCCAGGGGGTCGTAGAAAGTGACGATGGCCTCGGCGGCGAAATCGCTGTCGTGGCCGCGCGTTTCCTGCCAGAGCGGCTGGCCTTCGACATCGACCACGGCGGAAATAAGAATGGGAGCCAGGCTGGCCGCGGCCCTCGAGCGAAACCGTAGCACAGGGCCGTCCTCGGTGACGTCGATCTGGAAGATCTCAAGGAGCGGCGTCAGCATGTCGCGAGCGGAGGTGACATCTCCCTGGGCATAGCCGGAGAGGTCTCCGCTCACCTCGGAAACATCGAAATCGGTGAAATTCTGATCCGTCAGGATGGCAGCGATAACGTCGGCTAGGGTGCCGGCGCCGAGTCGTCCGTTCAGCCAGTGCCCCGTCCGCCAGTTACTCCCGTCGCTCCAAAGGCCGGTATCGACAGGGAACGCAGGATAAGGCCGCGCATCCCAGGTCCAGACGAAGACACGATTGGGATCTACGATGTTGGAGCCGGCCCAGTGATCGTGGTGGGCCTCGAGAAAGCGGCGCTGGACACTGTCGGCGCGCATGCGGTTGGAGAAATACGGCGCCGCAGATTCCACCGATTTCGGGTCGAGAAAGACGTTCGGCTGGTTGGCGCCCTTGTCCATTGCCGGGCATCCAAGCTCCGTCAGCCAGATCGGCTTTGCATGGGGTGCCCAGGCTGTCGGCGTGGTGCGCTCGACACCCCCGACGCGCTCATAATGAAGGCTGCTCCACCAGCTACCGATGTCCTTGTAGCGAAACACCCAGGGCTTTGCCGCAAGGCCGTCCGAAATCGCCGACCGGTCCCGCGCAATCCTGTCAGCGGCGCTTGCGTAGTACCAGTCGAAGCCTTCGCCGCTGTCGATTGCCGCCGTCATGCCCGCAAGATCGTCCTGGATGCGGAAGCCGTCGGGATTGGCCTTTGCGAGGTCATCGTCGCGCCAGTCGGACAACGGCATGTAATTGTCGATGCCGACGGCGTCGATATCCGGCGAGGCCCACAGCGGGTCGAGATGGAAATAGACGTCGCCGGAGCCATCGTCCGGGTGGTAGCCGAAATATTCGCTCCAGTCGGCGCCATAGGTGAGCCTAGTCGCGGGGCCGACGATGGCACGGATGTCTGTCGCCATCGTCGCCAGAGCCTGCACGAAAGGAAAGCTGCCCCCGGCATCGCGCAGTTGCGTCAACCCACGAAGTTCCGAACCGATGATGAACCCGTCGACACCACCCCCTGCAACAGCCAGATGGGCGTAGTGCAGCAGCATGCGGCGATAACCTTCGTCCGTGCCGTGATAGGTGACCGCCGCGCCGTCCATGGAAAAATCGGCTGAGGAGGCCGCGCCGCAAAAAGCTGCAACCTGTGCGCCCGCCACAGCTGTCCGGTCCACCGTGCCGGGCCTGCCGATCGCCGGGAAGGCGGTGATCCGGCCGCGCCAAGGATAGGCCGCCTGCTCGCCTGCCCCTTCCGGATCCGGGAGCCCGTTGCCCCGCGGAATATCTATCATCAGGAACGGGTAGATGAAAACGCCCAACCCGCGCTGCCTGAGATCGGCGATTGCCTGCAATACGCTGGCGTCATCCGGGGTGCCGCCATAGGCAGGCGTACCCTCGCTGAGGCTGATCAGATGGGCGTCCGCGCGGTTGATACCCGACACGGACCACCGACTGCTCTCGCTGTCACGGGCCAGCGTCTCCACGCCGGGGACGATGCGGCAGTGCCCGGCGCGCAGATCGGTGCCGAACCAGGCAACTACGAGTGCGACGCTTTTCAGGTTGGGACATAGTGCCGTCAGTTCGTCGAGCGAGGCCTGCCAATCGGTCGTCGCTGTCAACACGTTGCGGTTGACGGCGCGCATGCTGCCGGCACCGGTTTTTTCGGTTACCCGGGTCGTGCTGTAACCGTGCTCTGTCGAGCCCGGAATGATCGTTACCGCGCGGATCTGCCGCTCCAGGCGCCCGATCGGCCGCACCACCTCGAACTGGAACAGCGGAATGCGATTACCGAATGTATCGAGTGGCAGTCGTTCGAAGACGACGTAGGCAATTCCCCGATAGGCCGGTGCATGGCCTGCGCCCTGCTTGGCCTCGATCAGCGGATCCGCCAGTTGGTCTTCGG
The DNA here is from genome assembly GCF_019355815.1 of Rhizobium sp. B21/90. NCBI lineage: Bacteria > Pseudomonadati > Pseudomonadota > Alphaproteobacteria > Hyphomicrobiales > Rhizobiaceae > Rhizobium > Rhizobium sp. B21/90. The sequence continues at coordinate 2,871,671 of NZ_CP072162.1, forward strand.
AGCCTCTGTAGACGCGCATCTCGATCTGGGTCAGATCCACCTCCTTGCCATCCGCCCAGACGCGGCGGATGCAGGCGATGGGTCCCTCGCAAAGGCCGACGGCGAAGTTGGCGAAATAGCGGAATGTCTCGACACGCGACCCGGTCGACTTGTCGCCGGAGCGCTCGGTGGAGACCTCCTCCTCGAAACGGGTCGCCCATATCAAGGTGCCTCCCAGTCGTGCAGTGCCGTAGAGCCGGATGATTGCCGCCCCTTCGTCGGCACCCGGAATGCGCGCCGTCGCCATTCTCGCACCCGAAACGGTGCGGCTGCCGTTGATCAGCGCCTTATCGACGACGCTGCCCGCCAACGCACCTGCGGCCCTGCCGATCATCGCGCCGACCGGTCCGAAAACACTACCGAGAGCAGCACCCGCCGCCTGAAAGAGGATGGTTGCCATGAACATCTCGCTGAGTTGGACAAGGGAGGTCAGCGCCGGGAAATCCCGCACTTGAAAATACTCTTTTAAATTGTATTGTCGTCAAAGATCGGGAGCAGAAGCAGAAAGCGTCGTACCAGCCGGCGCGTCGGCGAGCATTGGCTACGCCGGCATTGGCAAAGGCCTTGCTCTCGAACATGGAGGTGAGGTTATGTGGTGGTTTCCACTTAGCATCACGCTTACTGTGAGAAAAACCCGGACGGGCTGGTTTGTAACCGTCCGGGTCCACATCATAGCGTAGGCAAACGGTGAGCGAGGTTAGCCCCTCGCTCACCACTTCAAAATACTAAAGGTTGCGGACTTTTGCAAGTGATTGGACCACTGGACGCCGTAGAGGCATTGCGGCCGAGAGCGCTTGCAAAATCCACAAAAATTGCATCATTAAGTTGTCGAAAGCAGAAGCAGTATGCGCCGAACCAGCCGGCGCGTCGGCGGGATCGGCCGCGCCGACCTTGGCAAAGGCCTTGCTCTCGAACATGGAGGTGAAGTTATGTGGTGGTTTCCACTTAGCATCACGCTTACTATGAGAAAGACCCGGACGGGCTGGTCTGTCGCCGTCCGGGTCAGCATCATAGTATAAGCAAACGGTGAGCGAGGTTCCAGCCTCGCTCACCACTCCAAAATACCGAAGGTTGCGCCCTTTTGCAAGTGACCGCCCTTGTCTAACGCGGCGGGAAGCGGAACGTGGCGGCCACCCGTCTGCGCCAGGACGGTACGAATGGCGAGCGGATCACGGCTGCCTGTTCGTAGGCGTGGATGAAATGTCCGGCATGATCGAGAATACCGGCATGCTTGGCAGCATGCTCCGGTCGCCAGCGAAACAGGAGGAGATCGCCCGGCTTTGCATCTTCGAGGCACCCGGATGGTCCGAAATGCCGAAGCGCTGCGTTCAACAGACGGTCTTCGCCGCTGCGCTCCGCCCAGTCCTGCGCGTAAGCAGGAGGCAACTCCGGATCTTCGCCGTATAGTTCGCGCCAGATACCCCTGACGAGACCGAGGCAATCGCACCCGACGCCCTTGTTGGCGCCCTGGTGCCTGTAGGGCGTGCCAATCCAGCTTTCGGCGATCTCCAGCACCTGTCGTGCGACATCTTCGTTCATGGAAACAACGGGCTCCCGTCGTGCAGGCTCGTGCCATCCGCATAGGTATAGGCAAAGTCGGCGCCCGGCATGTGCGGGCAGCCGCGAAAGTTGGCGGCATTGGCAAACTTGGCGCGGCAGGTGGTGAATGCCTTGTCGCAACCGGCCGTCAGCACGACGCGGGTGCCGATCTCGGGCGCGTCTGACAGGGGCAGCCAGAGGGTCAGTTGCGTCACCGCGCCACGGGTGGAATGGCCATCGACATCGACCGCGGTGCCGCTATTGGGCCCGTCGAGAAAGACCAGGCTGCCTCGGGCGAAATAGCCGTCGGCGAAGCCGGCAACGCCGGATAGCGTCATCCTGGTTGCATCTTCCACGGACGCAACAAGTCCTTCGGCGCGATATCGCGGCAAGGCGAGATCGATGCCGCACCTGGGGTCGCCGACGATGGCGTCGCAGCGGCGATTGTAGATGCGGCCCTGTGGCTCGGAGAGGCGGGCGGCAAGACTGCGCAATTCCGCCTGAAACTGGCCGATCTGGCGGGTGACAGCGCCGATCTCCTGCACCTTCAAGAGCAGATGCTGGTCGGGGGCGGACCAGTTGACGAGATAGACCTCAACACGAGCCGCGTCGTAGCGGCCGGCGGCGAGGTCCGCCTCGGATATTGCCTCGCTGGAAAAGCCGCCTGTGACGTCGCTGGTGGTCGCGGGCAAGCCGGCCTGTTCCTCGCCGTCGCTGGCTGCAAAACCGCTTGCCGCGAGAAAGCGGGTAGCGAGAAAAGCAAGGTCGCGGTCGTGATCGGTGAAGCCGAGAACGATACCGTCGCGGCGGACGACGCGCCAGCAATGGCACAGCGTTGTGGCGTCGCCGGCGAGATGCGCCGCCAGCGCCGGATCGATCGTTCTCATGGCAAGATCTCCACCAGGGGAATGGACGGGATGCGGCCCGCCTGAAAGGCGGACAGGCTGATATCGATGCGGTCAATGGCAAACCTTACGGGAACATCGAAGGCAAAGCCGGCGGTCACTAAAACACCTGCCGCCGGAATGGCGTGGCTTGCAAAGACGACAAGGCCTGTCGTCGGATCGCAGGAGACGTCGCCTGCCGGAACGGCGATGCCTCCGACGGCCACCAGCACGGAGCCGGCCACCGGCTTTGCGATCCCGCGCACGGACTGCCCGGCCATATCGGCATAGGTCTTCGTAAGCGCGAAACTGGTCGTCGTGCCGTCACCCGTGCCGATCGGCTGGTCGAAGGCCGTGACCGGTGCGCCGGGCGGTGTCGATGCGAAGTCGATGGGATCGCGAAACCTGAAGCCGCAAAGCTGGCCGCTACGGGCCTCGAAGAACGCCAGTACCGCATAGAGATCGGCGACAGATCGGACCCCCGAGCCGGCATCGTAACTGCGACGGGCATCGCGCCAACGGCTGTTACGGCTTTCGCGGCCGTTCGACAGGTTGACGATATCGGTTCGCCGCACCGGCCCGCCGCTGGTGGCCAGCGACAAGCGCAGCGGAAAACGGATATCGTGGAATGCGAGGGTCATCGGTAGCCTCAAAGATTGCGCTGGCCGCGCAGTGCCGTGCGCGCCAGCATGGCGGAAATCTGCGCCTGGCTTTTCTGGAAGCCCTGGACATCCGGCGTGGTGATGTTGACGACAACGGACGAACCGCTGCCGCCCGAACTCGCCACTCCGAGCGAGCCATCCGAGCCGCGCTTCAGCGGCAGGATCGCCTCCGAGCCCGCCTCACCCATAAGCCCGAGATCGCTGCCCATCGGAAAATAGGTTGGCGAGGCGACGACACCGCCGTCGGCAAAGGCCGTCACCTGCCCGGGCACGCCGCCCTTGGCAAAGCCGAAGAGCTTGCCGATGCCGCTGCTCAGGCTGTCCGCAGCGCCGCCGAGTGCCGTTTCGAGCGGCTTCAACCCGGCAGACAGGGCGATATTGGTCAGCCGGCTGGCAAGGCCCTGCAACACGCTGTCGAGCCCTTTGCCGCCTGTGGTCGCAGACGTCAGTGCGCTGCCGAGCGCCGAACCGAACGAACGAGAGCGGCTGTCGAGATCGTCGAGGGTCTGTTTCAAGGCCTGCGCCTGGGTGTTGGTGTCTGAGAGATCGGTTGTTTCGGTCATGGCGTTCCTGCAGATCGTTGCGAGGTTTGGTGGGATCAGTCCGGAAAGAGCACCATCATTGCGGCCAGTCCGGCGCGGTCGAGCGACGAACTGCGCGGCGACAGGCCTCCGGCCATGGCGTGGAATTCAATGGGTGTCATCGCCCAGAATATGGCGGGGGGAAGCCGCAGCAGGCAGAGGCCGACATGCAAGGCACGATGCCAGGGAAAGGCTGTTGGCGCTGCCCTGTCGGCCCCGTCGACTGAATCGCCTGCTGCGGCTAGCGAGGGCCCGGCGATGCCTGCTCCTGATCGCCGAGAAACGTTGCCGCCAGCAGATTACCGACGATAGCCGCCGTGGCAGCGATGCCGCCGCCGATGCCGGCTGCCGCGACGTCGTCGTCGGAATAGACGTTGCCGCCTCCCCGCAGGCCGGCGCCGAGGATGCGGATGAGGTCGGCGGCCTTGAGCCCGCCTTGCGAAAATCTTGCCGCCAGGCCGGCGAGATCGTCGGCAGCGAAAGCGGTTTCGAGTTCGGCCAGTGCGCCGAGCGTCAGGCAGAGGATGCGGCGCTCGCCGTCAATTTCCGCCTCGATCTCGCCGCGACGGCGATTGGCGCGGGCACCTGTACGCGGGCGCAGCATCACAGCACCCCGAAGGTGATGACGCCTGCCGATTCCAGTGCGATATCGAAGGTGACCTCGCCATTATGCTCGCCGCCGTAATCGAGCGCAGATACCTGGAACGCACCGCTGACGGTGCCGAAATCGGGAATGACGATCTGCCAGGAGAGGATCGATCCGTTAAAAAAGGCGGTTCGGATCAGTGCGTCCGAAGCATGATCCTTGAACAGGCCTGAACCGGAAAGCCCGGCGCGCTGGACGCCGGCGCCACCAAGAAGCTCGCGCCACCGCCCGGCGCTCTCGGCATCGGTGATATCCACCGTCTCGGCGTTGAACGACAGCTTTTTGCTGCGCAGTCCCGCCACCGTCTCGTAAGTCCCGCCATTGTCGATCTTCAACAGCAGGTCCTTGCCCTTCTGCGCGACCATTCGGATATCCTTTCAAGGAAAATGCGCCGGGAACGGCGCTTGCAAAATCGGAATTTTCTGCGCGCCGGACATCGGCAAAAGGCAGCGTCCGGACGTCATCGAGATGTCACTTTCAACGCCTCGGCCAAGCTGCTACGCAAGGTCACAAACAGGTCACAAAGCACCGCTTTTCATGCCCAAAGCCTTCTCACCGCGCTCGGCCCAGATCGTTGCCGTCCTCAGCATCACGCAGCTTGTCAGCTGGGGCACCAGCTTCGACATGCTCGGCGTCATGGGGCGCATCGTCGCGCCCGATCTAGGCCTTCCCAACGAGGTGGTCTTCTCCGGCCTGACGCTGATGATGGTGGTCAGCGGCCTCTGCAGTCCGGTCACCGGTCGCTGGCTTGGCCGCTACGGTGCGGCGCGTGTGCTTGCAGCCTCCTCGATCGTTTTTGCCCTCGGCCTGCTGCTGCTTTCGGCGGCAAACGGCATCCTCGTCTACGGGATCGCATGGCTTGTCATCGGGTTCGGCGGCGCGCTCGGGCTGAATGCACCGGCCTATGCCGCCGTCATCGAGCGCGAGGGGATGAACGGCAAGCGCATCATCACCATCATGATGCTGTTTACCGGCCTTTCGGCCACGCTTTTCTGGCCTATCCTGACCCTGCTCAATGCCCATCTCGGATGGCGGGGAACTTATGTCGCCTGCGCCGCCCTGCACCTTTGTCTCTGCCTGCCGCTTTATCTGTTTGCCCTGCCGAAGCCTGTCGTCGTCGAAAAAGGCGAGCCCGGACACCTGACGCCGCCTGTACCGCTGTCACCGGCGGGCCGGCGCAAGGCTTTCCTGCTGATCGCGGCGGCGACGACGATCTCCACCTTCGTGACCTTCGGGCTGGCCCCGTCGCTGCTCGGGATCTTCCGGCAATACGGCGCGTCGCCTGCGTTGGCGCTGCAACTCGGTTCGGCACGCGGTGTCATCGGTATTTCGGCGCGGCTGATGGACATGCTGCTTGGCCGGCGGGGCAACCCGGTACTGAGCGCCATTATCGGCATAGGCCTGATGGTCGCCAGCTTCCTGCTCCTGCTGCTTTTCGGAGCGTCCACGGCGCAGCTTGTCATCTTCACGCTGCTGTTCGGGTTCGGCTCCGGCGTCATGGCGGTCGCACGGGCGCTGCTGCCGCTGGCGCTGTTTTCGCCAAGCGAATACGGCCTGCATTCCGCCCGATTGTCGCTGCCGCAGAACCTCGCCAATGCCACTGCCCCTGTAGTCTTCACCGCCGTCCTCGATTACGCCGGAGCGCCGACTGCGCTTGGAGTGTGTGTCGTTCTGTCGTCGGGCGCACTCATGCTGATCCTGGCGCTCGGACTATTGGTGCGGCGGGCAACGGCGATGGGTGCCGTGCTGGCGCAAGCGTAAGAGCCATAGCCGGTCGCTGCCATCTCTACTCGGTCACCGCCCGAAACCGCATCTCGGCGCAAAACAGCCGCGTCTTCGGTTCGCGCTTTGCCTTCGTTGCGAGATGGCGGAAATTGACCAGCGCATAGGTGGCAAGTGGCAGGGACACGTCCTGCAGGAGGCTGCCGACGATGGCGGCGATCTGCTGCGCCTGTCGCTGGCCGGCAGCATCGGACCAGACCTGCAGCGTCAGAAAATGCTCCTCTCCGGGCTCGGTGGATGTAGAATAATCGTTGCTGGTGAGTTCGGAAACGACGATGCACGGCAATTGCCGGCCGGTGACAAGCCGATCGCGAATGCCGTCGATACCGATCATCTCTGTCAGGGATACACTGCCGGCAAGCGCGGTGTGGATGGCGTGCAACAACTCGTTGGCAGCGGATCTCATCGTCCGGTCTCCTTGCCTGCCGGGTGCCGAAAAGGCGCATTGCCGGAAGCCAAGAGCTTTGCCAGCACTGCCGCGAGGTCTGGCAGGGTATATGTCGAAAGGGCGGTCATACCGACTTCTCCTGGCAATGACAGATCATATAACGGCGGTTATCGTCGGGGTCCTGGGTGCCGCCGATAAAGAACAGCCGGCTGCCCTTGCGCAGCCGCATGCCGGGCACGACATCGGTGCGCCAGCGCAGCCAGATCAGGTGCGTGCGCCTGAATATCTCGCTCGACGCTTCCTCTTCCACCGACCCGCTGACCGGCTCGATCAGCGCCCAGCACGATGCCGTCTCGACGAAGGTCCGGGTGACGCCACCCTGGCCGTCAGGCGTTTCGAGCGGCGCCTCGAGATTGAGCCGGGCGGTCATGCGGCCGGGGTCGAAGAAGGTCGAGCGCATGGTCAAAGGCTCCGGAGCAGGAAGGGTGCGACCAGCCGGTCATAGCCGGGCGGGATCAGTGCCGGTTGGTCCTCGATGCCGACGACGCCGCGGCAGGAAAACATCTGTGCCACATGGGTCAGCATAGCCCGCTTCAGCATGTCCGGCACATCGTTGGCGGTCGGGCCGAAACCGGCGACGAAATCGATTTCGATACCGTTGACGGCGCGGCCGGACGACAGGCGCTGGCGGAGCATAAGCCGCGCCGGTTGCCTGATGCCATCCAGTACATAACCGTCGAGCGGGACTATCGAGGGCTGGCCGAGCTCGTCATAAACGGTAATGGCAGCAATGGCTTGCACCGGACCCCTGGCAATCGGAATCACGCCGTCTTCACAGATTGAATCAAGATAGAGACGCCAGCGCTGGGTCATCAGGCAAAGGCCGGTGCTGCGCTCCAGATGCTCGCGGGCAACCGCGATCAGGCCGGCAACAAGCTCGTCCTCGTCGGACGTATCCAGCCGCAGATGGGCCTTCACCCCGGCGAGCGTCAATGCCTCCGCTGAGGGCGGAGTGATCTGGGCATAGGTCATGGGACATCTTTCGTATGAGATCGAGTAGGCGGCCCGCGCCCTCACCCTGCCCTCTCCCCGAGGGGAGAGGGCGATGGAGCGGGAAGCCGCGCTGCATTCCCTTCTCCCCCCGGGGAGAAGGTGCCGTCAGGCGGATAAGGGGTGCTTCAGCTGACAGAGAACTTGATCAGCTTGATCGCCTCGAAATCCTGCACGCCGCCGCCGACGCGCTTGGTGGTGTAGAACAGCACGTAGGGTTTCGCTGAATAGGGATCGCGCAGGACGCGGATACCGGTGCGGTCGACGACGAGGTAGCCGGCGCGGAAATCGCCGAAGGCAATGGCCGGCGCATCGGCGGCGATATCCGGCATGTCCTCCGCTTCGGTAATCGGGAAGCCCATCAGCGAGGCCGACTGTCCGGCGGCAGACGGCGCCCGCCAGAGATAGTTGCCATCGGCATCCTTGAACTTGCGGATGGTTGCCTGGCTGCGGCGGTTCATGACGAAATTGCCGTTCTGGCGATGGCCGGCCTTCAGCGCATAGACGGCATCGATCAGCACGTCCGTCGGCCCGGCGGTGAGAAAGGCACCGGCAGCACCGGTGGCGATATAGCCGAGATTACCCCAGCTCCAACCGGCATCCGCCACCGATGGGTACGCCAGAAACCCTTTCGGCTTGGCAACGCCATCGCCGGTGACGAAGGCGGTGCCTTCCTGCTCGGCAAAGACAATGTCGACCTCGCTGGAAATCCAGCTCTCGATGTCAACGGCGGCATCGTCGAGCAGCGCCTGGGTGGCGGCCGGCATGGAATAGAGTTCCATCGTCGGAAAGGTCAGCTCGGCCAGCTGCGGCGCGGTGGTCTGCGGCCGGGCGGCAGTTTCCGACACCCAGCCGGAGGCGAGGCCCTGTGTGGTGAACGGCTTTTTCAGGACGGAGCCGGACACCTGGCGAACCGTCGCCAGCGCACGGATCGGCGAGACCACAGACAGGCGACGACCGATCTCGGTGTCGGTCTGGTCGGGCACCAGATAGCCGCCGTCACCGTTGGACCCAACCGACAGCGCCTTGGCTTCGATCTCGCGCAGCCCAGACGCGTCGCCACGGCGAATGTAGGTCTCGAAGGCCGCCTTGTGTTCGGCGGCATCGACGGAGCCGGAAAGGCTGCGACCGAGCGGCGGGCGGGCCTTTTTCAGCACCAGCTGGTCGAGGACTTTCTTGTGATCGTCCATCGCCTTGTTGATGCGGTCGACCTTTTCGCGCGTCACCACGTCCGATGTCAGCTTGCCCTCGATCTCGCCGAGGCGCCGGTCGTTGACATCCTTGAAGGCTTCGAACGCCTCCATGAATTCCTCGAAGGCTGCCCCCACGGTTTCCGGCACGGTCTTAATTTCCATGGCACCACCGCGCGGTGCCGTTGCTGTCTGCTCGCTCATGCGATCATCCTTGTTTGAAGGTTTCGGTCATCAATTGCCGCGCCGCCCGCCTGATGTGGCGGACAAGCTCGGTCTCCCTGTCGCGGAACCACCGCGCATTCTTGACATTCTGGACGCGGGCCGACGGCAGCATCGGAAAGGTGACCACCGAGATTTCCCAGAGGTCGGCTTCCAGGATGCGCCGCACGCCGGATTTTGCGTCGGTGCGGGCCCTCACGGTGCGGAAACCGATGGACAGCCCGTCGAGGGCGGAATTTTTCAAGAGCTGATGCACCTCACGGGCGCGCGCCACACCATCGGCCAGCTGGCCCTCGACATAGAGGCCGCGCTCATCCTCGCGGATGGTCTTCCATGCGCCGATCGGCTCGGACGGGTCGTGCTGGAATAGCATGCGGATGCCCGACGCACCGCGCGTCGCAAGCGACCGGGCAAAGGCGCCGCGCTCGACGCGATCGCTGCCGAGATCGACCTCGCCGAAGACGCTGGCATAGCCGGAAAAGCTGCCGTCGCGGGTGAGGCCCCTGAGTTCGAGACTGGCAAATTTGCAGCTGTCGATACCCATGGGGGATCGAGCAGACGCGCGGGGTGCGGTCATGGCAAAGTCTCCGGATTGCGATGTTGAGTGGCGTCAGGATGCCGGGCCTCGGCCCGCTCCCGTCAGGGGCGGCTTATCCGCTCCCATCAGGGGCGTTTACCCGCTCCCGCCAGGGGCGGTTCGGCCGCTCCCGCTGGGGGCGGTTTGCCCGCTCCCGTCAGGCGTCGTTTTTCTGGCCGTAGCGGTCGGCCAGCCGCGACAGGATGCCGAGGGCCCACCAGGCGCAGAGGCTGGCGGCGGCGGAGCCGGCGAGCATGATGTCCGATGCCGCCAGCACGTGCGAGACATTGAGCCGCTCGGACGCCCAGACGCCTGTCGGACCGCCGAAGATGAGGCCACAGGCAAGGCCCGTGAAGAAGCGCATGGCTGCCTCGCGACGGGTCTTCGGCAGCAGATAGATCAGCGACACCGCCGCTCCCGCCGAAGCGCCGACGAGCCTCGTTGCCCACAGCGAAGTCTCGCCCGGAAGGTGCGCCATTGTTAAGATCTCCGGTTTAGGAAGGGGATGTCGCATGCATCTGCCAGCGTCGACCATGCTCGGCATGGGACGGCAGGGATTGATTTCAGTGAATCTTTGGAATCTGTTCGCGCCCGAACTTCGCTGGCTTGGCGAGGAACTTGATATTTTGAATGAGCGGAAGACGGGCGGCTGAATTGCTGCTACCGGCCCCACCTGGCGTGATTTAATCTCGGAACTAATCCGTGTCGGGAATATCCGCGCCTTCGTCTTTGTCGAGATCAGGCGCCTGCTGGCGCCCATGCCGGATATAGGAAATCTTGATGGCGTCCGGCTCGACGCGGTAAGCGATGATGTAATTGCCGGCCACGTAAATCCGACGACCCGGCAGCTTTGTATCCGCGAGGCCCGCCTGGGGGTATCCGGCCAGCAGTCGGAATGCCGAGTGAAGCTGTCTCATTGCGGTGTCTGCTGCTCGCGGATTGAAGCTTGCGAGATAGGCCTTCTCGCACCGCAGATAGTCTCCGGCATTTGCCGAAAGAATGATTTTTCTCATGCAGCATCATGTTGCACGGGAGATAGTAACTCTGCAAACAGATCCTCAGCGTCGATGACCTCGCCATTGCGAATTTGTTCCTCGCCTTCCATGATCTGCAGGATGTCGTTTCCTTCCTGCATCAGGTAATATTTCAGTGCCCTGACAATCACCCAGCTGCGGCTGCGCTCGGAGACCTTGGCGATGGTTTCGATGTCCTTCAGGATGTCTTCCGGAATACGCAGGGCGATGGGGTCTGAGAGGACGGGCTTTGTCATCGGGAAGCTCCTTATCTTGTTATACGATGTATAACAAATTTCGGGCGCCACCTCAATAACCCACCGCCTGGCGCTTTTCGGCGTCTGTCAGGAAATCCGCCTGGCCGACACGGGCCCATAATTCGCTGCGTTCGGCGGCAAGGCCGGCGATCTTGTCGAGATCCGGCTCCAGCCGCAGGCCTTCGCCATAAGCCGTGGCAAACCACAGGGAGAGCGCCGAGGCGGTGCGGGTTAGCAGCGGCAGGACGGTCAACCGGTAGAAGGCGCGATTGGCCTCCTGGTAGTTGGCATAGGTGTTGTCGCCGGGGATGCCGAGCAACATCGGCGGCACCCCGAAAGCCAGCGCGATATCACGGGCAGCGCCATTGCGGGCCTCGACGAAATCCATGTCCTTCGGCGACAGGCCCATCGACTTCCAGTCCAGCCCGCCTTCGAGAAGCAGCGGCCGGCCGGCCCGCATCGGCCCGGAATAGCCTTCGTCGAGTTCCTGTTTCAGCCGTTCGTACTGGTCCGGCGACAGGTTGCCGCCCTCCTTCGGCTGGTAGACGAGCGCCCCCGATGGCCGCGCCGAATTGTCGAGCAGCGCCTTGTTCCAGGTGGAGGAGGCATTGTGCAGATCGAGCGCCACCTGGGCAGCTGCCAGCGGCGGAAAGCCAAGATGGTCGTCGAGCGGATGAAACAGTTTCAGGTGCAGCAGCGTCAGGCCATCGCTCTCGGCAGCAAAGCGGCGCACGAGGCCGCCAACGCGGTATTCATAGGCTTCCGGCCAGCCATCGCGGCCCTCGACGATGGCGACACGATCCGGCCGCAGCAGGTGCAGCTCGCGCAACGCGCCGCCGACTATGAGCGGCTCGACATAGGCATTGCCCGACAGAAGCAAATGGCCGTGCAGCGCTTCGAAGAAATCCGGGCCCGCCTTGCGCCCGTTCGGCTGTCGCATCAGTGACAGCAACGGATGCTCGCCAACTTCCCGGTCACCCTCGTAGAGCAGCCAGGAGACAGATGCCGCCGCCTCGGCCACCAGCCGCACCGAACGATGCGCCACAGGGTTCTTCATGAACCCCTCACGCGCCAGCGCCCCATAGGACCGCCCCGTCCAGTGCGCCCGACCCTCGGACGTCAACGTCATCATCGAGCCGCTTGCCTTGTGCTCGGCCACAGCCCTGCGGCCCGCCGTGGAACGCCACGGCAGGGTGAACGGGAGTTTCATCGGGATGTCCTTTTGAGTTGCGATTAAGTCGCCTTAAGCCTGTGGGGCTGGCAGAGCAGGCTCGACGGATCTCCTCTTGTGGGGGAGATGCCCGAAAGGGCAGAGGGGGCTCTGCGCAAAGTTAGAATTCGCTGGCATATACGCTGATGTCTCCCCCGCCTGGGAGGATATCTGCCCCACGCTTTGAACGTCTGTTCACGCTGTCCCGAAAACGCGACGTGTCCTCAAAATGCTTGTGCTTCGAACCTGACGATCAGTGTCTTCCACGACTTGTACTTGTCCAATGGCAACCCGGTAAACGGTGCGGCTTGCAAAATCGTTCGAGTGACCAATTCTGCAAATCTTTGCTGCTGAGCGGCGGTACCACCGGTTATATGTGGCGCGGGTTTGCCGCTGATTTCACCACGCGTGTTCAGGTTGACCCGAACTTCGGCGCGTAGCCCGCGAATCGCCAAATCAGACGGCAAATTCCAGCGTGCTATGATCGCATGCATGACGCCGTCAATCGTTGATTGTTTCAGCATAGCCGGCCTGGCTTCTGCGCGGGCAACCAGCAGCACCAGTGAAAGGACAAGAGCGAGGCACAGTTTAGATTTGGTATTCATTTGAAAACTCACGTGCTGCTCCCAGATACCGCAGCTTTAAAGGGCGTAGGCCATTACAGTAGCAATGGACATCCCTGTCGCGCGCCCTCAAGCGACCGCCGCTTTCCGCAAACCCGGCCGATCGAAATCCTCCAGCCAACCTCCCCGCCCCCTACAGCGTCTCCCGCACCGCCGTCTCGCTGTCGTAGTCCGCGGCAATCCGCATCTCGCGCAGCGGCCGGACACGCTCAATCGAGATCTGGTAGTTCGGATGGGCCTTGTAGGCGGCCAGGGCTGCCTCGTCGTCGAATTCGCCGTAGACGACGAGGTCGACGTCGGTGCCGAGCTGGTCGGTCTTGACGTTGGTGCCGATCTCCAGCAGCCGGGCGTGAGGAATTTCGGTGAGGATCGACAGGCCTGTCCGGACCGCCTCCAGATTGGCCCGATCGGCGACGTTGAAGAAGACGATATGACGGATCACGCGTGGCACTCCTCGAGGACATTGTCTGTCGCAGCGGTTAGCATGCGTGCCGCCGGCGTTCAACCGGGGCATGCTGCCCCGGGCTCAGTCCATCAAGCGGCAAGGTCCAATGCGATCTCGGCAGGGATCTTTTCCCAAGGGCACCGAGATCGCGCCGTCTTGAACCTCGCTCGGCCTGCCTCAGTTCATCGATGTGCCGTCCGATACGGTGAGGCCGACAGTGCGGCCTGGGAAGCCGGCAGCGTCGAAATATCTGACGTCGCCGACCATCTGCATGTCGATGATAGTCTTCAGACCGTTTTCGGCCGGTTGCGACACCAGCATCTTCGTGGCGACCTCGGGCATGGTGCCGTCCTTCATCGCTTCGGTGATGACGCGGCCGACGAGCTTGCCCTTGTCTTCGGTCTTGAGGTCGAGGATGCGGGCGATGGTCTTGCCGACGTCGGCGTTGCTGGTCGGCGCGGCGTCGACGAAGCCGGACTTGAAGTCAGGGCCGATCATCGCCTGGAAGTTCCAGGTGTCGGCGCGGCTGAAGGATCCGTGCATGCCCTGGCCCTGCTGCAGCCCGCTGTCGGCGACCTCGGCGGTGCAGCGCTCCGGCTGGCCGCAGATCGTCGAGAACGAGCGGAAGTTGACGGCGATGGCCGGCATCGGCGTCACCGCCGTGCCTTCCAGCGCGATATCGTCGAGCGACAGCGTACCGGGGAAGGCACCGAGCGATTTGGCGACGAAGATGCCGCTGACGTAATCCTGCTTCAGGAGCGCATCGACGACGTTCTTTGCCATCGCCTTGTCGCCGTCCGGCAGGTAAATCAGGTCAGATCCGCCGTTGGCAGCCACCACCACCTTCGGGTGGTCCTTGTCCCCGCCGATCAGGCCGTTGCCGCTCTTCGGGTGCTGGCCGGCGTCGATAGCCTTGTAATCCTGGTCCGGATCGATCAGCGGCAGGCTCAGCGCCTTTGCAAGGTCGAGCGAAAGGAAGCCGACGGGCAAAAGGCCGGGGGTGACGTCGGAGTAGCTCGCCTTACCGGCAGCGCTGGTCTGGCTTTGCTTCGAAATCGTCGAGAAACCATGGTCGGCGGTGACGACAATGTCGGTGCTGTCGGCCAGTCCCTGTTCCTGCAGGGCAGCGCGCAGGCGGCCGAGATCGTCGTCGGCATTGCGGATGGCCGCCATGGAGGTCGGGCCGTTGATGCCAGGCACCAGCTTGCCGAGGCTGTCGCCCTGGTTATGCTGGCTGCCATCCGGATCGCGGGACCAAAAGACCATGACGAAGGGCTTATGCTTGTCGGCAAGCTCGGGCAGCACGGCGCGGGTGGTGGCGGCAGCGAAATAATCCTGCTGGATGGTGTTGGCCGATTTCGTCCCGGCCGTCTGGAAATCGCCCGACTTGCTGTTGGGCCCACGGCTGGGCGCTGCCAGTGGCAGTCCGGCTGCCTTCAGGCGATCCTGCGTTTCGGCAGACAGCGGGATGCCCTTCTCGGTGCCGGTAGCATCGTCGATCAGGATAGTCTTTTCGCCGGTACGCTCGGTGTGGTCGAAAATCAGTGCGGGACCGAGCTTGCCGATCGAGGCGGTGCCGAACCCCTTGTCGCGGGCCAGCTGCAGGATAGTCGCCTCGTTCAGGTAGTTGCCGGAGAAATGCTCGTCGACATCGCCGAGCACCGGATCGCTTTCGAGAAACGGCGTCAGGCTCTTGCCGGCGCCGGGAACCTGGAAGCCGGTGTAGATGGTGTTCGAGAAATCGCCCGTATCGCCAAGCATATGGCCGGTTGCCAATGCGGAGGCATTGGCCGTGGTAAAGGTCGGAAACAGCGAGTGGCTGTTGCGCAGATAGACGCCGTTACGGGCGAGCGCTGCCATGTTGGGCGCCGTGGTGTCGTCGACAATGGGGCTGCGGAGACCGTCGGCAACAAACAAGATGACATTGTGCGGCTGGTCGGCGGCTCCGGCAGTGCCGATGGCGCAAAGGCTTGCAACTCCGGCTGCGAGCACGGCGGATAGAAATTTCAATGTCATGGCTGTCTCCGATCTCTTGACTGAGCCCGACGCTAGCCGCGCTGCTTGACAGTTTCGTGACAGTTGCAAGACCGATTCATACATTGAAACCCACAGACGATTGTCAACTTTCAACGGATGCGATTTGCACCACGCAAAAATTCGCACCCGCCCTTACATCGCGCGGCGGGGTGCCTAGATAGCGGCGGTAGATGGCGTTCATGCGGGTGTTGCATGGGGCCGAGACGGGGTCCTTTTGCATGAGTGTTGTTGCTTCCTTTCTGTATCGCGATGGAGTGCGGGCCGAGAAGGTGCCGATTGCGGCGGCGGTTGCGCCGGTGGCGGAGAACGAATTCGTCTGGATCGGGCTGCATGATCCGACCCTCGACGAACTGCAGGTGCTGCAGCGCTCGTTCGGGCTGCACCGCCTGGCCGTCGAGGATGCGCTGAATGCCAAGCAGGTCCCCAAGCTCGATATCTACGGCGACCAGCTTTTCGTGCTGGCAAAGACCGCCCACCTCACCGGCGACGACATCGACTATGGCGAGACGGCGATCTTCGTCGGCAAGCGCCATATCATTACGGTCCGGCACGGATCGGACCGGGGCCACAGCCAGCTGCGCGGCCAGCTCGAGGAATCGCCGCAGCTGCTGGCCCACGGCACGGACTACGTGCTGCATGCGATCATCGATTTTATCGTCGACGGCTACCTGCCGGTCGTCCAGACGATCGAGGACCATGTGCTCGGCATGGAAAGCCGCATGCTCGAATCCTTCCTCGAGCGAACCCAGATCACCCGCCTGTTCCAGCTGCGCCGCCAGGTCATCCTGTTCCAGCGCGTCCTCGGGCCGATGTCGGAACTGTGCGGCAAGCTCGTCCATCTCGACCTGCCCTGTCTCGACTATGAGGCCAAGCCCTATTTCCGCGACGTGCTCGACCATGTCCACCGGGTGGAATCGATGGTTGCCGGGCTCCGGGACGTCATCACCTCCGTTTTCGAGGCCAGTAACCTGCTCGAGCAGCAGCGCCAGGGGGTGATTACCCGGCAGCTGGCGGCCTGGGCGGCTATCCTTGCCGTGCCGACCGCGATTGCGGGCATCTACGGCATGAATTTCGAAAACATGCCCGAACTGAAGACCGAATACGGCTATTATGTCGTGCTCGGCGTAATCGTCGTTCTCTGCGGCGGGCTCTACATGCGCTTCAAAAAGACCGGCTGGATCTGAGCTTCCCCTCATCCCGGTATTGAATAGCCCTCCCGCTGCTCCCAATTGTAGGACATGCCGCATCACCCGACACCCACGTTCGAGCACCGCATCACGATATCGCCGGGCGACATCGACCAGATGGGTCATGTCAACAACGCCGTCTATCTGCAGTGGGTGCAGGAGACGATCGTCAGCTACTGGAAGCATGTCGCTCCGATCGAGGCCCGGGCAGGCCTGCTCTGGGTCGCGCTCAAGCACGACATAACCTACCGTGCGCCGCTTTTCCTCGACGACAATGTCGAGGCGCTGGTGACGGCGACCGAGACCCGTGGTTCGCGGGCGTCGTTCAAGACTATCTTCAAGCGCGGCAAGGATGTATCCGCAGAAGTCATCAGTTCCTGGTGCTGCGTCGATGCGGCCACCCGCAAGCCCAAGCGTGTCGCACGCGACCTCGTCCGCAGGTTCCTGCCCGACTGAGGCCGGTTGCCTCTAAACCGTGTAGCTGAGCGCTGCGTAGTAGATCTTGCCGTAGCCGGCAATCGTGTCGGCGCGGTCGAGGCCATTGACGATCCGGCGGGCGTTGACCCAGTCGCTCTTGGTCTTGTTAAAATAGTCCGCCAGCTTGCGGCCGGTGAAGCTGCCGTTCAGCATGCCGTAGAAGATGATCTGGACGGCCACGTCCAGATCCAGCGCAAGATCGGGATCGGCGACCAGATCCACGCCGATGGCATCCCCGAGCTTCCGGTAATTCGCCTTGAAGGTGATCTGCACCAGTCCACGGCCGAACCAGTATTTCCCATCGGCATCCTTGCGCCAGTACGGCGTCTTCACCCAGGAGAGCTTGCCTGCATCCCAGGCCGCCTCCAGCCGGGCGGCCGCCTGCTCGTCGGTGTTGGCGAGCGTCTCTCGGACCGGCTGCATCGTGAAGGCGGATTCGTGGTAGGCGGTCGCCAGGATATAGGCGAGCCACCGGTCGTCGCTTTTGGCGTGGTCCTTTTCCCAGGCATCGAGGACGGCCTCGTGGCCCTCGACCTGCGCCATGTTCAGGCCGTTTGGATAGAGTTTTTCGCGCAGCTGGTCGAAGAAGAAGTCGCGGTTCAGGCTCATCTGTCTCTCCATTGTCTATGCAGCGGAATCGACTTGTGCACCGGAGGTCGTCACGTCGCGAATGCGCTCCGGAGAGCGCTGCGTGTCCTTTCTTTGTGAGGCGATTCATAGCTCAGCGACACAACCCTCCACGCGTATATTGGCCGCGGCCGCAAGCATCCTGGATTGAACTCGGACAGCGGACATCGATGCCGACGAGGCTTTGATCCGGCAACGTGACCGGGGATTGCATGATCTCCACAACTTCAATCGGTTTAAAAAAATTCAATCGTTTAACATGTTTAAACCCCTGATTTACAACCGCTTTAAGCTGTGGAACTATGATGTCACAAAGTCGTTATCTGCCCAGTCAACGTCCAGCGAGGTTCCGATGTCAAAGCCCGACCAAAGCACCAAAACCGTTCCACAGCATGTTTTCGAGCGCCATGAAAGCGAATGGCGCCAGATGCAGAGCCGCGAGACGGCTCCGAAGCCGGCGACCCATACCGCCCAGGCCTGAGACCGGGGGCAGCCCGGCGCTGCCCGTCATTATCCACGCTTTCAGATGCCGCGGACACGGGGCTCGCCGCCACCTTCCAGCATCAGCGCCGTCAACGCCCAGACCAGCGCATCGAGCCGGTCGGGCGACCGGCCGAGCGACAATCCATCCGGTCCGAAATCGCACATCTGGTCTTCCAGCGCCGTGAAACGCCCGGCGTGAGCCACGCGGCCTTGTTCGTAGAGGGCTGCCACCGGCTCGGCCCGCAGAAATTTGCCGCGCGTGGCACGTACCGTCGTTACCGGCAAGTTGATGTCGATGCTGCGCAGCATGGCCGTCACCATGTCGCCGCCCTGGTTGATCTCGGCAACGATACGGTCAGCATCGAAACGCCGGAAGGCCCTGACGACAGCCCCCGCCCATGTGGCAGGACTTGCGCCTTCCACCGAGCAATCGGCCAGTACCACCGCCCTTCCCGAGGCCTCGAGGCCTGCGACGACGATGCCGCAGCAGGCATTCGGCCCGGCCGAGGCCGGTGGGTCGACGGCAACGACGATGCGCCGAAGCGGGCCAGTCAGTTTTTGCACCAGCGCCGCAATCGTGTCGCGCTTCCAGAGACCATCCTCGCGGTCCTCTATCAGTTCTCCATCCAGCTCCTGGCGCCCGAGCCGCGTGCCGCCGTAGCGGGCGGCAAGCGCCGAGATGAAACCCGGCGACAGGTTGCCCGCATTGGACAGCGTCGACAGACGCGTGACGACCGTGCCGTCATCGGCCAGCAAGTTTTTGAGCAAGGGCGCGGGGCGCGGCGTCGTGGTGACCAGCTGCTGCGGATGTTCGCCGAGGCGAAGCCCGAACTGCAGCATGTCAAAGGTTTCCTGGCCATGCTTCCATTTGGCCAGCTCGTCGCACCATGCGAAATGAAACTGCGGCCCGCGCAGGCTTTCCGGATCTTCGGAGGAGAATATCTGGGCCACCGCACCATTCGGCCAGACTAGCCGGCGGCGGGAGATCTCGAAATCCGGCCGCTTCAGCCGGGCGATGCGGCAAATTCCGGACACGCCGTCGATCATCACCTCGCGGGCATCGCCAAGCGTTTCGGCGACCAGCGCAATACGAAGATCGGATCGGTCTCCGGCGCTGGCGAGCCCATGCACCCATTCGGCACCCGCCCTTGTCTTGCCGGAGCCGCGACCGCCGAGCAGCAACCAGCTGCGCCAGCGCCCGGGCGGCGGCTTTTGATGATCGCGACCGGCGATCTCCCAATCCTTGACGGCGAGATATTCCGCCGCAAGCGCATCGAGGACGGCATCGCAATCGGTATTGCCCGCCATACGGCCTCCCCTCGCCGCCAGTGCCGGACCGGCACCAGCCGATTGGCCTGAAGCAAGCCCAGACGCAGTGACGCCTGAGAGTTGCTCGGACACCGCCGTCACACTTGCCGGCGAAGGTTTGGTCTGCCTGAAGGCCCGGTTGTCCGCCGAAATCGCAGCGGCGCGGCTAGTGCACCTGAGTTGCGCCATTTCCGTACTGTGGGTCTTCAACACGTCGTCAAAATACCGCATCAGCTTCAGCAGCCGGCGGATCCCCTTGCGGCGGCCCGGTGGCGGTGGCGGCGGGGTCCAGACCGGGGGCAGCCCGCTGAAGATCGCGTTTCGCAACGATTGCCCGCGCCCGATCCTCGGCACGTTGCTCGATGATCGCCAGCAGCCGGCGCTTGTTTTCCACATATCCGGGCCCATCGGCATGGCGCTCGATCTCCGTTTCCCGGTCGCGCGCCATCTGGCGCTGCAGGCCATCGATCTTTTCCAGCGTCCGGACGATCAGCGACATCGCATCGACCGACAGCTTGACATCGGCACGGGCAAGCTTTGCCGCAGCCTCGTCGCCGGCCCCCTCGGCAAAGGCCTGGCCGGACTTTTCCGCCGCAGAGCGTAGTCCCTTGAAGTAGTCGAACTCGGCCCGCATCTCGACCGTCATCTCGTTGAGCAACGTCCGAAGTGCATCCTCGGCACTGCCGGATTTGATTTCCAGCAGGCAGGCTTCCGCCTGCCTGCTGCATTGCTCCGCGCTCCAGCCGCAATCGCTGCCGCGATAGGCCGGCGCGTTCGGCCAGTACCCGAACAGACCGGGATCGAAACCCTCGAATTCATGCATGGCAACTCTCACGGTTCGGCGCGCCGGACACGAGAGCGTCAGCGGGCGGGACATGGAATTTGTCAGAATGCTATTAGCACAGTCAGGCCGCCACACCCGATCTCCGCCCTGTGGGGGGAGATGCCCGACAGGGCAGAGGGGGTCATGCGGGAGGTTCGGTGGTTGCGGAATTACTCACAGGCCAGGCGCATATCCCAGCTTCTGGATAGTGTTCCAGAGGGTGCCGGGCGTAAAATCATAGCCCAGGCGTATCCACTGCATGACATCGAACGGGTGCGCGATAATGATATCCGCGCTGCTGATCTCGTATCTGAGAGCCTGGAGGGTTCGCTTGCCAGAAGACGTCGTGTTCACCACTTGAGTGTCGACGACAGACGCATCGTTGGAAGCGAAATCTTTCAAATTATCCGTGACAAGAATGTCGGCTTCGGACCCGAAGGCCGTCGCCAACACGCCTGCATCCTCGACGTCGGACATGGCGAAGCGCTCTTCTCCGCCCAAGATAAGATAGGGATCAAGCCCATCCGGCCCATATTTCATGATATCGACAATAGAGCCGGTATAGGCATCAATGCGGTCGTTCGAAAATTGCAGCCGGCGGAGAACCGTCTCAAGGGTTTCGATCATCTCGAACGAGATGACCAGCTGAGCCCTGTCGGCCACGCCCCATTTCTGGTTGCTCACCATCGACACCAGGGTCTGTGTTGCAGTTCCCACATGACCACGGTCGTGCGCCATTATGTTGGCGACGAAGACATTGACATCGAGCACCACCCGGACCGGACGATCCATGCCTTACTTCCGGTGCGCTACAGCTCGGGTAAGGGACGTGGCATCCTCCAACATGTCGATCTCGCTGGACGCATCTTCAGGCCCTCCGAAACGGTGCTCGGATGCGAGATCGGAGGTCGCCTTCTCAAGACGGACCCTTGCGGCCGCAGCCATCATTTCGCGGCCGAGCCTGATGATAGTGTCCTGGTCGTTCTGTGCGTTCAACTCGAGCAGCAAATCGCGAACGCCCTTGGGAAGCCCAACGAAAACAGTAATTGCGCTGGAAACCGCGTTCGATACGGACCTGTTTTCCATCGAAGCCACCATCTTTAATTTCGTGGCTGTTTTGCCATCGACATTCGCCGAGATTGTGGAGGACATTGCTAGCTCCTATAGAAACACATCATTTCTATATACCCGCGAGGGCAGCCGTTTACAACCTGCCTATACCCCCAGAAATCACGGTGCCCCCCCTCTGTCAGCTACGCTGACATCTCCCCCACAAGCGGGGGAGATCAGGCTGGCGTCGCCTTGGCCGTTCCCTCACCAACGTCCCCGCTTTTGGCGGCAGACCATGAGGTGTCAGAATGTGCGGCATCTAATTACCAGGGATGCAGGCAATACGGCCCCAGCCGATCTCCCCCCTTGTGGGGGAAATGCCCGACAGGGCAGAGGGGATCATGCAGCGGTCTCGGTAGGCTCCCTGTCAGCGACGCTGACATCTCCCTCCACAAGGGTGAGGGATCAGGCTGGGGATCTTTTTGCCCGCACCTCTCCGACTATACCTAAAACTAACAAACAACCGTTACGCCGTCAAGGACTATTTTCCTATATCGCCAGATATCACACCTAAACTAGCCTATAGAGGATTATTTCCCTATTTCCGTGATCCGCTGGCGCTCGTCTTCTTCCGCATCGCCGTCGCCATCCCTTGGCATGTCGCCAACCGTCAGCGGCCAGTCCACCACGTGGTCCTCGTAGTCGTCGACCGGTACATCTTCTTCGCTGAAGGTGCGGCCCCTGGCCGAGATGCCGGCGGCGTGGACGGTCTCGGGGTCGCCGGAGACGAGGGGGTGCCACCAGTAGAGATCGCGCTTCTCGTTGATCAGCCGGTAGCCGCAGGTGGGTGGAAGCCACTGGATTTCCGAGACATTCTCGAGTGTCAGCTGGACGCAGTCGGGTACGAAATCCCAGCGGTTGGGATAGCTGGTGCAGCGGCAGCTGTCGCTGTCCATCAGCTTGCAGCGGACATCGGTGAAATAGATGTCGCCACTGTCCCACTCCTCGATCTTGTTGAGACAACAGAGGCCGCAACCGTCGCAGATGCTCTCCCACTCGCCCGGGCTCATGTCGGCAAGGGTCTTGCGCTGCCAGAAGGGGGTTTCGTCCATGCTCTTGCTATCCCTGCGCGCCGGCCGTTTCAGGAAAGCCGCGCCGCTTTGTTTTGTGATTTGCCGGAAAGCAACCAATTGTTCAACCTGTGGCGGATATAGGGGATATCGGGTTGCCGGGGAAGGCTGAGCCTGCCGCATTCGGCGGAAGGCTCGAAGATCATACGGGAAATCACGCATGCAGGAGCCGATCGAGCCCGAAGGGCCTTCGCCGAAGAGGCCGCGCCGAAAACGCTTCCTGCTGCTGCGGCTGGATTCGCTGATCGATTCCACCGTCTGGAATGCCGGCTTTCGCGCCGCCGAAATCTGGGAAGACATCACCATCTTCTTCCGCCGCTTCCGCATGCATGGCTGGAAGCGGATCCTGTTCGAGCTGCTCGGCGAAGGCATGACGCTCGGTGTCGCGGCCTCGGTGGTGATGCTGGCGCTTGCCATGCCGGCCTTCGAATCGACGGTCGGCGACTGGCGCAACCGCGGTAATTTCGCCGTCACCTTCGAGGACCGCTACGGCAATGTCATCGGCCACCGCGGCATCATCCATGAGAACTCCGTACCGGTCGACGAGCTGCCGGATTACTTCGTCAAGGCGGTACTGGCGACCGAGGACCGGCGCTTCTTCGATCATTTCGGCATCGACGTATTCGGCCTGTTCCGGGCGCTGACCGTCAATGCGCAAGCCGGCGGCGTCGTCCAGGGCGGCTCGACGCTGACACAGCAGCTGGCCAAAAACCTGTTTCTTTCCAACGAAAGATCCATCGAACGCAAGATCAAGGAGGCGTTTCTGGCGATCTGGCTGGAGGCCAACCTGTCGAAGAAGGAAATCCTCTCGCTCTATCTCGACCGCACCTATATGGGCGGCGGCACCTTCGGGGCGGCGGCGGCGGCGCAATATTATTTCGGCAAGAATATCTCGGACGTCAACCTGGCGGAGGCGGCGATGCTCGCTGGCCTGTTCAAGGCGCCGACCAAATATGCGCCCAGCGTCAACCTGCCGGCGGCACGCGCCCGTGCCAACGACGTGCTGTCGAACCTCGTGCAATCGGGCTTCATGACCGAGGGCCAGGTGGTGGCCGCGCGCCGCAACCCGGCCTCAGTGGTCGACAGGGCCGAAGTCGTGTCGCCGGATTTCTTCCTCGACTGGGCGTTCGACGAGGTGCAGCGGCTGTCGGCACGCTTTGCCGAGCGCTCGCTGATCGTTCGCACCACCATCGACATGAGCCTGCAGAAGGCAACCGAGGATTCTATCGGCTCCAGCCTGCTTGAATATGGCGAGCACTACAACGCCAAGCAGGGCGCTTCCGTACTGATCGAAACCGGCGGCGCCGTCAGGGCCATGGTCGGCGGCCGGGACTATGGCGAAAGCCAGTTCAACCGCGCCACCAAGGCGCTGCGCCAGCCGGGCTCGTCCTTCAAGATCTATACCTACGCAGTCGCCATGGAGAACGGCATGACGCCGGCCACAACCATCGTCGATGCGCCGATCTCCTGGGGCAACTGGAGCCCGCACAACTACGAGAACCGCTATGAAGGGCGGGTAACGCTGACCGAGGCCATCGCCAAGTCGATCAACACCATCCCGGTGCGGCTTGCCAAGGAGCATTTCGGCATCCAGCCGATCCGCGAGATGGCCAAGCGGATGGGCGTCGAGAGCCCGGTTCGCAACGACAAGACCATTCCGATCGGCACCTCCGAGGTCACCGTGCTCGACCAAGCGACGGCCTATGCCGTCTTTCCCTCGGACGGGCTGCAATCGCGGCGCCACGGCGTCAGCGAGATTGTCGGCTACGACGGCAAGATCCTCTATGATTTCAATCGCGACGAACCTGCGGCAAAGCGGGTGCTGTCGGAGCAGGCGAATGCCTCGATGACCCAGATGCTGACGCAGATCCCTGTCATCGGCACCGGTCGCAAGGCAGCCCTTGACCGCGGCATCGTCGTCGGCGGCAAGACCGGCACGACGCAGGCCTACCGCGACGCCTGGTTTATCGGCTTTTCCGGCAACTACACCTGCGCCGTCTGGTTCGGCAACGACGACTACACCTCGACCAACAACATGACCGGCGGCACCCTGCCGGCGATGACCTTCAAGAAGATCATGGACTACGCCCACCAGGGCATCGCGCTCAAAGCCATCCCCGGCATCGCCGACCCGTTCCCGGCCCAGAAACCGATGACAACAGCCGCCCGCAAAGCCGCCACGGACGCCGCCGCCAGCGCCGAACCCCCACCCGTCCGGCCCCGCTCGCTGTCGGCCGAATCGACCAAGGTGCTGCGGGATCTGGAGGAGCAGTTGAAGACCGCACCACCGCTGAAGGGACAGCGGGTGGCGAGTATGGGGCTTTGAGGGCAGTTCCAGCAGTTGTCGTGAAGGATTACTAGACACATCGCCGGTTTCACGTTTGAGATTGATGCATTGGAGTACGGGAGGCAGATGTGCGCGTGCTGTGTCTGAACGGCTGGGGCGGGCGCCTCTATGAGCGCCTCGTTGCCTACGTGGCTGCAGTCGACCCCGATGTTCTCTGCCTGCAGGAAGTGGTCAAGACACCGGGTACAGGTCAGCGTTGGCTCACCTACCGCGACCAAGGTACCGCCCTACCGCAAAGAGCCAATTTTCTGGCTGACGTTGCGGTGGCCCTGCCCCATCACACGTCGATCTTCTGCCCGGCCGCTGAGGGCGATCTGTTTGATGGCGAGCAGCCATATAAGTCGCAATGGGGTCTAGCGACATTCGTTCGCGCCACCATTCCCATCATTGGCCAGACACAGGGCTTCGTTCACGGAGATTATTCGTCTGACGGATACGGACTGCATCCGCGGTCGCGGACTGCGCACGCCGTTCGGCTGTTCGATGTGGAATTGCAGCAATGCATTACCATTGCACAGATGCATGGCTTGCGCGAATTGAGCGGCAAGCACGACACTCCCGAAAGGCATCTGCAGGCCAATAGGTTTGCGTTGCTGATCATGTCGACTGCGCGACCGGGAGAGCCTGTCGTGGCGTGCGGCGATTTCAATTTGCTGCCTGAAAGCAAGACATTCGATGTTCTCAGGAATATAGGCCTCACCGACCTTGTCACCGGCCGGGGCTTTAGGGGCACCAGAACGTCATTCTACGCCAAGCGGGAACGCTACGCCGACTATATGCTGGTCAACGATACCGTCGGCGTAGAAGCTTTCGAGGTTGTCTCAGAGCCGGAAGTCTCGGATCATTCACCGCTGCTGCTGACAGTCGGTGCCACATGTCGCCGGGTGTGAGTCAGCAGCAGGAAGCCGCTGGATTTCATCAATGGCTCATTTAACCTCAGCTGACTGCGGCCAGAGGGCCGCAGTCCTTCATTCAGCAAAAGCTGATTACTTCTTGTAAAACGCCAGCCGCTTGACACCCAGCTTCATGTTGTTGAGGTTGGAGGCCTTCAGCGGGAACAGGACGTTGGCGGAGTAGCTGCCGCTGATCGAGCCGATGGCGAGGTTGACGATGAACTCTGCAGGATTGGCATTGGTCCAGGTGTAGTTCTTCGTATCCACCAGTGTGCCGTTGACGTAGGTGTCGACCTTGCCGACGCTGGTGCGCACGACTTTCGTCAGCCTGATATCGCCGACCAGCGGGCCGGTGAGGCGCTTGAGATAGCCGGCGCCGACATCCGCGGTTGCAGGCGCCCATTCGTCGTTGTTGAGCTGGAAGCCCTGGGTCACGGTCTCGCCGTGGGTGAAGGCCGAGAAGATGTCGGGCCCCTTGTAGAAGTCGAACCAGCTCTCGCTGTCGATCTCGTCGGAGCTCGTTGTCGAGGCGGTGGTGTTTTTGCCGTAGAGCCATGCAGCACCCCAGAAACCGTTAGGCTGGTTGGCGGGCAAGGCGTTCAGTTCGGCAATCGTGTTGACCTGGCGGCTGGCAACGGCCTCAGGGTAGTTGACGTTTGCATCGAAGGCATAGTCGCCATTCTTGAGGTCGAAGGTGTCTTTGGTGATGATTTGCGCAGAGCGGATCGGCGGCACGAAGATCATCAGCTGGCCGGCCGGGTTCTGATAGGTCGAGGGCTGGCTGATGAACACGAATTTTTTCTGCGTGGTCACCGTCTTGGTGGTCTTGTCGACGGTGACAGCCCGGTAGTCGTCGTTTCGCTGGAAGGCGTTGTCCTTGACATAACCGACGGCCATTCCTGTCGGCATGGAGGCGGGAATGGTATCGAACACCATGGTGGTGGCCGTGCCGGCGGCATTGGTGGCGGTCGGCTGGGCGAGTTTCAGGGCATAGAACGGCGTCAGGACGGCAAGCGCGTTGGTGACGGGATTGGTGGTGTTGGAGTTGAACATGGCAAGAAGCGTGATCTTCCCATCGGTGCCTATCGAGTCGACCCTGTAGATGCCGCGCGACTGCAGCACGATCATGTTGCCGACCTCGATCTTGGTGCCGCTGGCAAAGCCGAACTGTGCGGGGTCGATCGGACTATTGACGTTGATCGAGCCGCTGATCTGGCCGAAGACATTGGTGAAGCCGCCGGAATAGGAGGCGTCGCCGCCGCCAAGCACGCCGGTCAGGTTAAGCCGGTCGCTGGCAAAGACGTGGGTCTGGGCGTTGCCAGCGGTATAGCGCTGGACCTCCGAGCCGATCGTTACTTCTGCCGCATTGTTCTGGAAATAGTTGAACTTGCCATCCAGTTGCGCCTTGTTGGTGATGGCAGTTTCGCCCGTGCCGGCCACGGCGCTGGTGCCGAAGACATAGGTTCCAAGCGAGGTCCAACCGGCGATCGCATCGTCGGCGGGAGCGGCCCGGGCAGCCGACTGCCCGAGAAGGATTGCGGTTGATAGGGCTAGAGCGGAGAGGAGCTTTTGCATGGCTTTTCCTTTTTGCCTGATCGACCGAGCCCGGAGATGGGCTCATAGTGCACTGCAATATGTGGAGCGCCCAAGCGTCTGGAATAGTCTGCTATCTGACGGGTCGTTAGTTGCCATTGACCGGAAATTACGCGGTTCAACCCATGCAGAAAAGCCGCTGCCGGTGTTGCAATCCTCGATTTTGCGAACCGTTTCGTAAATCTCCCGCGTGTGTTGATAAGCGAAACCGGTATTTCGCGTCGGCATCCGGGAAGCCCCGGCGCAGAGGCGTTCGAGACAGCTCGCGGGTTGCCGTCCGGGTGAGGCTCAATACCGGCGAATCGATTCCCGCCTTCAGTCTTCCAGGGCGACGATCCGTCTGGCCATGAGAATTTGGTCGATCTCCCTGCCCTGGTGCAACAATGCGCAGGGTATTCGCCCGATCTCCGTAAAGTCCCTGCGACGGTAAAAACGGATCGCGACATCATTTTCGGCACTTACCGCGAGCTCCAGCTGGCGAACGCCTTGCCCACGGGCAAATTCCACCAGTGTTTCCAGAAGCGCTTCCGCAAGCCCCCTGCCGCGCGCATTCTCGCGCAGATAGACCATCTGGACCATGGCGCGGTGCGCCTTCTTGGCGGTGCCCTGCCGGGCAAGCGCCATGATTCCAACCGGCAGGTCGTTTTCGACTGCGATGAAGACATCATTGTCCACCAGACGGCGGCGCCATTCCTGATCTGGAAGGTCCTGCCAATCCTCGACACTACTGGCGTAACTTTCCGGCGAGGCTCGCAAGGCTTCGAGGCGAATTGACCGAAACAGATCTACATCATCGGGTGACAGCAGCCGGATCATTGCGTGTCCTTTGCAAGAACGAAATTTCCGGCAATGTGCCACATTCGCCGAAGCTTTGGCAGGGGCGCGCTCGGCCCACGGACCATCCCGCCCTTCCCCCTCCCGGCAGAATCAGGAATAAGCTTGACGCTTGAGTTCTCACAAGGACGCCGCTGTGTTTCGGGTTCCTCTTCTGGTCGCGCTGTCGCTGGCCATTGCGTTTGGCGGCGGCATCCTGTTCACGCTCTATGCGCTCGATGCCAGTGCCGGTTTCGGCGCGATCCGGCTTGGCGCCTGGCAGGCCTTTCCGGCGCTGCATACCGCGGACGCCGACCCCTATGCCAAATCCCACCGTGCCCGCGACGGACGGCTGCTCTATGGCACCGCTGAGGGGCTGGAATTCACCGCTGGCGACGACGATGGACATGACCGGCTATCGGCCGGATGCCGCTACCGCATCAGCGGCCAGACGCCGCCGGCGCGGCTCTGGACGCTGTTCTCCGTCGCCCCGGACGGCAAGCAGCTGGCAGCCCAACCCGGCCGCCCGGCCGCAATCAACTCTTGGAACGTGCTGCGCGACAGCGATTCCAGCTTTTCGATCGTCGTCTCGAAAGATGCAGCCGCCGGCAACTGGCTGGCGCTGCCGCCGGCTGGCAATTTCAAGCTGGTGCTGACGCTGCTGGACACGCCGGCGGCCGGCAGCGCGGGGCTGATCGACCTCTCGATGCCGAAGGTCGAGAAGATCGGCTGCGACCATGCTTAAGGTGCTGTTTGCCATCGTCGTCGGCGTGCTCGGTGCGGCCCTGCTGCATCTGGTGATCATCCTGGCGCTGCCCGCCTACAGCGATCGCGATGCCTTCCAGCGGGTCGAGGCGCTCGGCGAGGAAGATGCATTTCACGTGCTGGACCCCACCACCAGTGCAGGCAGTCTCTCGAACGGCGATCCCTACATGCATACCGCCGTCTGCGCCTTCGACCTTGCCGACATGCCGGTGCACCTGATGGCGGCGGGCCATGTGCCATTCTGGTCTCTGGGGATCTACGACAGTGCTTCGAACGAAGTCTTCAGCATGAGCGACCGGACCTCGGTCGGGGGTGCGCTCGACGTGCTCGTGGCAGCGCCGGTGCAGCTTGCCGCGATCCGCAAGGCGTTGCCCACAGAGCTGGCGCAATCCATTCTCGTGGAGATGACAGAGGGTCAGGGCTACGTGGTGTTGCGGACCATGGCGCCGCAGCCGAGCTTCAAAGAGGGCGCCAGTGATTTTCTCGCCAAGGCGCGATGCGACGCCTTCGACGCAGGCTAGATCGGCTAAAGCCGGACAAGGCCTGTCAGCCCTGTTTTCTCGTCTTCGTTTTCGGCCGCTTGGCGCCAGGCCCCGTGCGGCGCTTGGGCGGATCGAGCCGCTCGTAGCGTACGCCGGTAAACAGCAGGATGCGGGCCGCCGTGCCATCATGGGCCGGCGGTGGCGGCTTGTGGTTTCGTCGGTCTTCCAGTCTTATGATATCAGCCATGTCTCGTCTCCATTGCAATCTTGAGACGGATGAACTTGCGATCGATTTCACCCTGTCCGCCTTTTTGGCGGACCGGCGCTCCCTCGGGAAAAGTCTTGCTGGCAAGAGCATGTCCGAAGGGCATTCGCGCCTTTCCAATAGCAGTGCGGTACGTGTCTGACGGTTTGCCGGGGCGCCCGAAGGGACGGTTTGCGGCGGTAGCGATTCGAACAGACGCCGGGTCGCGGTGTGCTTGCGCGGATTGAGACAGGGGATCGTTAACAAGACCTTAACGGCACGGGACGCCCTGCTCCGCGTTTTGGTCCGCCGCCGTGCCAACAGGTTGGAACTGGAGCTTCGGATTGGCATGAGAAACCACCAATGGTTGAGGCGCAAAATTCTAAAATAGAATGGATTCATATTGTTAGCGCCATTGCCCGCCTTCCGGCGAGCCCTGCTTCGAGCGTGTGTGACACGAAAACGTCATGCAAATATTATTTGCGACTTTGGCCGTTTGGCGTATGGTTCCCCTACTGGCCGGCCCTGCAAACACCGGCAGTTCATGACATACAGTGTTTTCATCCCACAGCTTGGGAGATGTGCAATGACGCTTCTGCTCAACTCAGCCTTCACAACCGACGATGTAGACGTGCTTCGCGGCGCGCTCGACTGCTGGTATGCGGAAAAACGCATCGACCTGAAGAGCACCGAGGCGCAGTTTGCGGCTGCAGCCGCGCTCGACCTGTTTCAATCGGGCTACGATACCCGCGACAGGCTGCTGGTCGCCCTGCGCAGCCACAGTGCCCGCCAGGGCGTTTCCTACGCGTGACCTGTTGAAAGTAACCGGCGGGATGCTTGCTGCAACCTCGCTGTCGCAATCGCTTCCCCGCTTTTCACGAGCGTACCTTTTCGTGACATTTCCGTCGTATTTTCATTAAAGTTTTCACTGCCTATTAACCCTGATCGCGCTAACGTCACGGCATAGCCAGATCCGGACGCGAGCGTCCGCCGGGTCCTATCGTTTTCCGCGCGACGTTTTCGCCGGAGCGCGTTTGCCCGGCTGCCCCGCGTGCTGATCTCCGGCTCCCCTCTTTGTTCTGTGTGTGGGTGGTAGCGTGCGTGATCGGTTTCGAGACCTGGAAGGACCGCTTGGCGAGCGCAAGAAGGATGTGGTCCTGATGGCGACGGTTACCAGCTTCGAGGAACGGCCCCATCCCGGAAAATCCGAACTGCGGCAGTTTGCCGAATTGTTCATGCCGCTGTTTCTCGCCTCCAGCGACGAGGCCAAGCGACAGGCGGTCGCTGCTTTGTCGCAATGCCCGCATGTGCCGCCGGCCGTGGCGCTGTTCATCGGCTGCCAGCCGATCGCGATTGCCGCTCCGTTCATCGCCGGTGCCGCAACAATCGACGACGACACGCTGATCACCATAGCCCGCACGCAAGGAACGGTACACGCCAAGGCCATCGTCAAGCGCGACAATCTCTCGCCTGCGGTCGTCGATGCGCTGGTCGGCCTGCGCCATGCCGACACCGGTCGCGGCAAGACGAAGGCGCTGGAAACGCCACAGACCGAGCGTATCCCCTTGCTCGAGGCACCCGACAGCGCGATTGCCGAAAGACTGGCCCGCGAGGAGGCACTGCGCCAGCAATTGCGCCAGATTGCCCGCCACCTCTCCCACGACGATACCGATCGCCTCGGCCTGCGCAGCCTGACAGATGTCCAGGAAGCGCTGCTGGTGCGCTTTGCCCGCGAGCGCGAGGCCCAGAATTTTGCAACGGCGCTGGCCGACGCACTGTCGTCGAGCCGCTGGCTTGCCGAGCGCATCCTGCTCGATCTCTCCGGCCAACAGCTGGCGGTCACGCTGACCAGCCTCGGCATGAACTTCGCCGACGGGGTCTTCGTGCTGGAGCGCTTCTATCCGCATCTGAGCGAGGGTACCGGCAGCATCAGCCGCGCCTGGCGGATCATGGATTCGGTCGACCCGGTGGACAGCCAGGCGCGCGTCGAAACCTGGCGCCGCGCCGACCGCTACACCTGCGTCACCCCGGACCAGGCAAGGCCCGCCAGCCAATTCAAGGCGCGCAATCCCGAGGCGGAAAACGACGTCTTACCGGCCCGGGCGCGCGGCGGAGCGCGCTAAAGGCCCCAGGTGTCAGAGCGGATTTTGCCGCTGGTCTGCGACAGGCACGATGTCGGCGATGTCGTCGGTCTCGAGTTCGAGTATCCAGAGATCGGCATCGAATTTCTGTTCGCGCTCGAGCATCTGACGCACCGTCTCGGCATCCTGACGCTCGAGGCGGACTTCGAACATCCGGCCGTTTGAACCATCCTCGTCGAACAGGCTTTGCGGCGCCGGGCCGAAGAGTGTTTCCAGCCCGTCGCGAAACCGCTGGCGTATGAAGATCGCCCCCGAAGCTTCCGCCCCCTTGCGTTCGACCGCGGCAAAATCCCCCCGGCCAAACAGCCGGCGGATCAGGGCGGATACAAAGATGTCGCTGCGCAGCCTCATGGATCCGGTGTATCTGGTGGCGCATCGACGAACAAGAGCGACGGTCCGGTAACGCCTCCACCGGCGTCGGGCTCGCGTTGCGGCGCGATGCGCCCATCCCTTGCGATTCTCCCTTAAAAAACTGCGCGGAACATACGCCTTGCAAGACGCGAGCAATGGGCGCAGTGTGTACTTATAGTAGCATTCATTTCAGATTTACCTCTAAAATTGCAACCTTCTTTGAAAAGGAGACGTGCATATGACGATGTCTGTTGTCTACAGAAGCCTGCAGGGGCTTGGACTTGCCCTGACGATACTGGTGGGGCTGACGGGGCTGGCGCCGTCGGGCGTTGCAGCCGAAAGCAGGCGGCCCCTCAGCGCCGCGGCCGCCGCGAGGCCGATCCCGAGGCTTTCCGCAAGGCAATTTCGCCGCCAGGAAGACTGGCGCGCTACCATCGCCACCGTTCCGCAGCCGAAGAAGGGCTGCTTTACGGCCAAGTATCCTTCGACCCACTGGCAGGAAGTGCAGTGCGTGGCGGCGCCGAAACAACCGATGCCACCGCGCTCCGGCATCGTGCCGCAGACTGTGGGCAACGGCAACGACATCGCGGCGCAGGCACCCGGCGGCTTTATCACCAGCGCCTCGGGATCGTTCGATACGCTGACCAATGTCACCAGCGAAAGCGGCCAGATCGGCGCCGCCGGGCCGATGATCCCCAACACCTACACGCTGCAGATCAACACCGATTTCTTCAAGACCGGCGTCTGTGCGCCGTCTCCGAACCCGAACTGCCGCGGATGGGAACAGTTCGTTTTTGAAAACAACAATGTTTCGCACCGTGCCTTCATCCAATACTGGCTGATCAGCTACAACACGACATGCCCGGTCGGCTGGACGCAGTTTGCCGCCGGTGCGGAAATCTATTGCGTTATCATCAGCAACTCCAGCGGCGCTGTTTCCACCCCGGCGGTGCCGGTGACCAATCTTGGACAGGTAACGCTCACGGGTATGGCGGGGCCAAGCGGCGACAGCGTGATCATGACCATCAGTGGCACCGCATTTTTGCGGGTTGGCGACAACGCCGTCAATGCATCCGGCGGGTGGACGATTGCCGAATTCAATGTGCTCGGTGATGGCGGCAGCGCTGTCGGCGTCGGCAGCCAGGCGACCTTCAATGCAGGAGCATCGCTGCAGACGAGGACGCGGATCACCTATGGCGGCACTGCGCCCCCGAACTGCGTCGCACAAGGGTTTACCGCCGAGACCAACAACCTGAGTTTCGGGCCGAATGCGCCGGCAAGCTCCGGACCGGGACCGGCAATCGCCTTCAACGAAAGCATAGCCGGCGGCAGTCCGTCGAATTGTGCCGCCTCGACTGCAGTCGGCGATACCCACCTGACGACGCTCAGCGGCCTCCTCTACGATTTCCAGGCTTCCGGCGATTTCCTGCTGCTGCAGACGGGGTCCGGTTTCGACGTGCAGAACAGGCAGGTATCGGGTGCTCCGAACTGGCCAAATGCCGCTGTCAGCTCGGCCGTCGCCGCGCGGTTCGGAAAGACGCAGGTTGCCGTCTGCACCAAGCCGCAGGCCGTGTTCATCGACGGAAAGTCCGTCAATGTCAGTGAAAAGACGCCGGTTTCGCTGGCCGATGGAACGCAGGTTACCCGGAGCGGCGACACCTACCTTATTCGCGGTGCCACCGGCGACTGGCTGCAGGCCGGCATCAATCCGGGCAATGGCACCGACTACATCAACGTCAAGGTCGGTCTCGGCCAGTGGCCGGTCGAGGCTCAGGGCCTGCTTGCCAACGTCAAGGAAGACCCGAACGTGCTCGCCACGCGGGAAGGTGAAGTCCTGAAAAACCCGTTCTCTTTCAAGGAGCTCTACAGTTCCTATGCCAATAGCTGGCGCCTGAAATCGGGAGAATCGATGCTGAATGTCTGCGGCGAACGGACCATGGCCGATATCCCGAAGGCGCCCTTCTCCTCCCGGGATCTGGACCCGAAAACGGCGAAGAACGCACAGAACGCCTGTGCACGGGCTGGCGTCAAGGAAGGCCCCCTGCTGGAAGCCTGCCTCATCGACGTGGCAATGATCGGGAACCCAGCCGCCGCCAACATCCACGCGGAAACCGAAGCGCCGAAGGCCCTGGGGCGGCTGAGGTAAGCAACAAGGCTTTCGTCGGGCATCCTGCACAAGCCCTATGCCCTCCCCGTCGCCGGCCACCCATCAAGGGTGGCCGGCTTTGTCTTGCACGGCCGCCAACGGCACGATTGCCATGCCGGTGCCAGGTAGTGCTTCAGAAATCCCTAACATACAACCAGTGCACGATCATCGATCTGTTATATCGCAGTGCTAAATTTGACCCTGGTGCGACGAAATTCGGTTTCGCAGCACCTGTTATGAAGGACGCGGGCGTTCTTTATCGACAGCGCACCGCCGACCTTCTCTATTGCTAGTTAAGGGTCTGATTATGAAACGTTTCCTTGCCGTACTGCTTCTGGCTGCCCAGCCACTGGCAGCAAGTGCTGCTCCATCGGGCGCCCACTCCATGTCTCTCCCGGCCGTCGAAGATGCACTGGTCAAAGGCAGATCGGTCGCTGTGTCTCTCGACCTCGGTCGTTGCACCTCCAGCAGCGGCGATGAAAAGCCAAGCAAGACACGCGGCGGACTGAAGATTGAAGCCTTCCGGATTATGGACGACGGAACGCTGGCTTTTGCAGATGAGCATATGACGCTGGATCTCGAGGGAAAGCCCATCGTCCAGCTTTTGCGATACAGGGTCCACCCGGATAAAAATGCCGAATTCACGATGACGGTGTTCAGCCTTCCCGGCTACACGCAGGTCGGCACTCCCCGCAGTTTCACCTGCAAGATCAACGATGGGATGAGCTTTTTCACCGCCCGCTGATGCGGTACGTGAACCTGATCGCCTGTTGCACAGCCGTTCCGGCTTGCTACCGTTTTGGCGCGCCTGACGCAAACATTGGCCGAAGCATATCGCCAGAAGTCAACATCGCAGGAATTCGATGGCCAGTTTCAAATCATCCAGCGGATCCGATGCCAGCGACGTCCCGACGCTTTCGATGGAGACCCTCGCTAGCAATCCACACGAGGTTTATCGCCACTTTCGAGGCGAACTGCCATTCATCCGGTCCGAAGCCGGCGTCTATCTGGTCCTGCGCGCCGATGATGTTCTCAACCTCTACAGCGATGCCAAGACGCGCCAGGTCGAAACGGAGTTGATCAATCTGCGAGGCGTCAAGGACGGGCCGATCTGGGATTTCATGACAAACGGCATGCTGACCTCGAATGGCGATGCTCACACGCGGCGGCGGTCGCCGATGGCAAAGACATTCGCATTCAGGATGATTGCCGCGCTGCGCCCGCATATCAGGCAGACAATTTCCGAGATTGCGGATGCCGTAACGCCCGACGGCTGCATGGACATGCTCGACGATTTCGCGACCGTTATTCCGGCAAGGGTAATTGCGTCGATCCTCGGCCTGCCGCGAGACGATGTGAGCAAATTTTCAGAGATCGTCTATCGTTTCAGCCCGCTGCTGGGCGGCTCCTGGCTTGCGCAGGACGTGCCCGAATTGCAGCAGGCAGCGGGCGATCTTCGGCGCTATGTCGGGGAGATCGTGACCAGGCGCAGCCGTGACAAGGCGGATGATTTCGTCAGCGAGTTTATGTCCAACGTCGAAGAAGAGGGATCGCTGACGGCCGAGGAAGCCATCACCCAGATCATGACCCTGATTGTCGGCGGCAGCGACACGACCCGCTCCGCGATGGTCATTCAGCTCTCCCTGCTCCTCCAGCATCCAGATCAGTGGAACGCTGTCGTTGAAAATCGCGATCTGGTGCCGAACGCGGTCCTGGAATGCCTTCGCTACGAACCGGCAATCGGCTCGGTGCCCCGCGTCACCACGATGGATATCCAACTCGACGGGTACGTTCTTCCGGCCCACAAAGCGTGTTCCCTGGTCACCATGTCTGCCCTCAGGGATGAAAAGCTATATCCGGAGCCGGAACGCTTCGACATCTCCCGCGAGCAGTTGAAATGGCATCCGGTTTTCGGCGGAGGGGCGCATCGTTGTCTCGGGGAAGCGCTGGCGAGGGCTGAGCTGGAGGAAGCCCTCACGGTGCTCGCCGAGCGCTTTCCCGGCGTCAAAGCCGCCGGTGAGTTTCCGAAGGTCAGGGGCTTCTCGGGCATTCGCCAGGTTCAGAACTTCGCCGTCACCCTGAATGCTTAGGGCCGGCATTTCTTCCATGCGGAACAGGCGGCCGGCTTGGCAGGGTCACGAAACGGGATCGCTACCGAGCGCCGCGAGTGCCTCACCATCCAGACGGTAGTAAATCCTGTCCGTTTTGCGCGCGCCGCCTGTTTCGTCGTAGAAGGCGAGAAGCCGTTCGTTGGCAGCGTCTGCCGTCCAGTCTATGCGGACGAGGCCCCTCTCGCCTGCGAGCATGGCCAGCGTCCGCATCAGCGAGCGTCCGACGCCCTGCCCCCGACAGGCGGCACCGACGTAGAGTTCCTTCAGGAATATGCCGGGCTTGAGGCCGGCTCCGGGATAGGTCGAACTGAAAGCGCAGAGGCCGCCAACCTTGCCATCGTCTTCGGCAACCAGAATTTCGGAGCCTGCCGGGCGGACGCGCAATTGCTGCAGAATGTCCGGCGTCGGTGGGCAGAAGACTCCGTAGTGCGCCTGCATTTCCTCCATGAGCGCGACCAGACCTGCTTCGGCAGGATCGTTTGCTTCGAGCAGGCGGATTTCGACAGCCACCTCATATCCTCCAAAAGACATTGATTGGGGTTCTGCAAGGCTGATCCATTCAGCGGCAGCAACGTTACCACCGCAACCCGATCACAGGGCGCCGATCTCGCGGAGTTTTTTCAAGACGGCGCCGTCGGGTTCGCCGGTTTCCGGCAGGCGGTAGTGTTTCTGGAAGTGGAGGATGGCGGTGCGGGTGCTCTCGCCGGCAACGCCGTCGACGCTGACATTGCTGTAGGCGATGTTGCTCAGGCCCTTCTGGATCTGCATCACCATCGTCGCGTTGGCCACCGGATCGGGCACCGGCTTTTTGGCCGGCGTCGCGGAGGCGGTCCTGACCGATGCGGTCTTGACGTCCTTTTCCGAGCTCATGATGGCGGCGGCAACCGGATCGGCGGCAGCGGCATTCGAGGAGATGTCCGCCGGCGGCTTCTCGGCTGGCACGGCGACGCCAGGCTTGGCATCTGCCTTCAGCGCGGCCAGCAATTGCTCGCTCGCCTCGCCCGTCTGTTTCAGGCCGGCGGATTGCTCGAAGGAGAGGATCGCAGCCGTGGTGCGCGGTCCGATGATGCCGTCAGCCGCGCCGTTATAGAGGCCACGGCGGACCAGTTCGGCCTGCACCTGCGAGACAACGTTGCCCGGCTCGGCGACGGGAGCCTGCGCCGTTGCGACAGGTGCTGCCGCGGCTGGTGCCGGCGGCGCGGATGTCGCCGTGTCGTCCGGGCGTTCGATGCGGAACGTGGTGGTATCGGCGGGGTCGTGGCGGGCGCTGCTAAACGGCTTGCGTCCGGCCAGCTGGTAGGGCGATGACGCGTCGCGGGTGCGGAAGAACGGCGACGGGTGGTTGCCGGGCTGGTACCAGAGCGCGTTGGTGGCGATAAAGCTGAAGATCACGGCGAAGGCCATGGTGCCGCCTGCGGTCGCGGGATAGCGGGCGATGACACCGCCGAGATGGCCTGCGCCGCGCAGGGTTGCGCCACCGACGAGGCCGGCACCGCGCAGACCGAGGCTGCCAACGGCCACCGCACTGCGGGACGCGA
This sequence comes from Rhizobium sp. B21/90, assembly GCF_019355815.1. Lineage (NCBI taxonomy): Bacteria > Pseudomonadati > Pseudomonadota > Alphaproteobacteria > Hyphomicrobiales > Rhizobiaceae > Rhizobium > Rhizobium sp. B21/90. The sequence goes on from NZ_CP072162.1 coordinate 2,909,325, forward strand.
GCCCGGACTGCTGCCGTTTGCCCTTTCCCTTAGGCGATTTTCGCTTTCGCGTGGCCATAGACTGCTTCCTTGCTCTGTATTTCCAAATGCTCCACGGAACGGAGACGCGGCGGGAATTCCACCGGCTGCTGATCTTCTGCCGTCTGCACCAGCGTGCCGTCAAGCGGTACCAGCACGGTGACCACAGTTCCATGACCGGGCGTACTGGCGATACCGAAGCTGCCGCCATGCAGCGCCACCAGTCCCTTGACCAGCGACAGGCCAAGGCCCGTGCCCTCGTAGCGGCGCGAATGTTCGCTGTCGATCTGCACGAAAGGCTGGCCGAGCGAGGCGAGCCGTTCGGGCGCAATGCCGATGCCGGTGTCGCTGACGCAGATCTTCAGCATATCGCCGGCCCGCGTCGCATCGACGGTAACGGCGCCGCCGGCATCGGTGAACTTGATGGCATTGCCGACCAGATTGATCAGTACCTGCTGGATGGCCCGCTGGTCGGCGACGACCTCGCCGAGATCGCGCTGGATACGACTTGCCAGTTTCAGGCCCTTGTTCTTTGCCTGCAGCGACAGCATCGCCTCGCAGGACTTGATGGCGGAGGCAATCGGGAACGGCTCCACGATCAGCTCGTAGCGGCCGGACTCGATCTTGCTCATGTCGAGCATGGCATTGACGACGGAGAGCAGATGGGCGCCGGAATCGCGGATCAGGCCGACATATTCGCGCTGGCGGTCGTTTTCCAGCCGGCCGACATATTCGCCGGCCAGCATGTCGGAAAAGCCGAGGATGGCGTTCAGCGGCGTACGCAACTCGTGGCTGACGGCGGCAAGGAAGCGGGACTTGGCGTCATTGGCCGATTCCGCCTCTGCCGCCTTGCGGATCTCGGCGTCGCGCTGCTGCTGTTCGCGGCCGATGTCGCGGGCCTGGGCGACGATATCAGTCAACAGACCATCGGCATCGCGACGGGCTGTCATGTCCATGCTGATATGGGCGAACTGGTCGCCATCGATGGCGCCGGCCGGGCGGTCGAGCCGAAGACGGATGGCAACGGCGTCGGATCCCTGGCGGATGGCATCGAGTGCCTGTAGGAAGACGATCCGGTCGGAAACATGGACCTGCTCGAAGAAGCCGCGGCCAAGGGCCGGACGCATCCAGCCGAGGAACGCGGCACGGTCGCGTCCGCCGACAGTGGTGACGACACCCTGTGCGTCGAGCAGCAGGACAAGACCGGCGGCGGCCTCGAGCATCAACTCCTGGCGCTGGATAATGACGGGGGCTTCAATTGGCAACGGCCTTTGGCGCGACAGGGCGATGCTGCCGACGGCGGAAAACAGGAAGGCTGCGCAGACGGTGGCGACACCGACCGGCAAGGCGACGGCTGGCGTGGTGAGGAAAGACAGGCCGCACGGCACGACAATAAGCGCCATCGACGACAGCAGCGCAACGCGCCGCAGGATCGCCAGCTCTTCGCCGCGCACCTGCCCGTCTCCCGACGTCCGGGAGAGCCAGCTTCCGCCGGCCCTGTCCACGAGGGCGATCGCCTTATCAGCCATTTTACTCAATACGCGCACACCAAAATCCGCACAAAAGGCGTCTATTTCTGTCCCGATAATAGGCGTTGCGCGCTTAAGGAAAGGATAAGCCGAAAGGTCCAATCCACCGCTGAAAAGCCGGAAAATCCCGTTTTGACGCATCGAAAGGATGCATCGGTTTTTGTAGTTAACAGGGGGTAAGCGATGGATTTCGCTGCTTTTTCGTGTTTTCGTTAAGGTTTGTGGCAGGCGACGGGAGCGCAACCCCCGGCATTCTCTGGAGATGGCCTTCAACATGCTTAACGGCGGCCACGACAATTTGACTTAAATGTGCATAAAATACCGATAGCTCGCATTTGAACTAAATTGGCCTCAAATGCCTTCTAGTTTTGAAAAGCGATGTCAGCATCTGCGGACTAGGTTTGTTTCAACCGGGAAGACCGGATCGATTCGGCTCCAAGACCGAACGAAAAACAGGATGGGCAACACGATGTGGTTTCTGATCAAGACAGCCTTCTGGTTCTCGCTGGTACTGGTGCTTCTGCCGGTTTTCTCCTCGCAGAGCACCACCCGGACCCAGAACAACCCGCAGGTCCAGATGTCCGACGCCGTTACGGCAGCAACGGGCGCCTTTCAATATGTAACGTCGCTGTGCAGCGAGAAGCCCGAGATTTGCGTCAAGGGCGGCGAGACCTTCACGGCGCTCGGCTATAGAGCCCGCGAAGGCGCACTGGTCGCCTATGAGATGATCGACCATCAGCTTTCCGGCAAGTCGGCCGACAAGACTGCCAGCAACGCCGGTGCAACCGATACGTCCCGCCAGCAGGTCGCCGTCGCCGCACCGCAGGCAGAGCCCGATATGCAGCCGATGCCGCCGAAACTCGGCAGCGACGCCAACGACAGCGTTTTCACCGGCACCATCATCCACGTTCCGGTGCCGATGCGCCGCCCGGTCCTCTGAGCCGACAAGAATTCAGCAGCGCCGGGCAAGTCTCCGGTGCCGCCTCCCCTTTACCCTGACGTGCCGTGCCTGCCCTGTTAAACTCCCAGCATGTTGCTGCGCCGTGTGGACTTGCTCCGCACGGCGTTCTTTTTTCCGCGCGGGTTCAAATCGCCGTTGCTTTCGCCTATATGCCAGTCTCAGAGACAGTGGACGTATGCGATGACCAGCCTTGACAAAATCATGGACGATTTCACCTTCCTCGAGGACTGGGAGGATCGCTACCGCTATGTGATCGAGCTCGGCAAGGCGCTGCCGGACCTGCCGGAAGACCAGCGGACGGCCGCCAACAAGGTGCAGGGCTGCGCCAGCCAGGTCTGGCTCGTCAGCCACACCGAAGACGGGGCCAAGGATCCGGTCATGACGTTCGAGGGCGAATCCGACGCGCATATCGTCCGGGGGCTGGTCGCCATCGTGCTCGCCACCTATTCCGGCAAGCGCGCCTCCGATATCGCCGATCTCGATGCCATCGAGGTGTTCGGCAAGATCGGGCTGGTCGAACACCTGTCGTCGCAACGCGCCAACGGCCTGCGCTCGATGGTCAAGCGCATCCGCGAGGAAGCGCGCGACAAGGTCGCCGCCTAGGTTTTCCGTCCCGGATAGTACGATCGCATGGCCTGATCGCTTTCAGCCGGCCAGCTGCTGCAGCAGGGCTGCCGAGAGCCCCTGTTGCTGGCCGGGCAATCCGCGGCGCCGGGCCGTTTCTTCCAGCGCCCTTGTCGCGAATTCATAGAGACGGTAGCGCGCCGGGTTTTGATCGACACCGCCGCCATCCGGGTTGTCCCCGAACACTACTTGCTGGCAGCGCGGCAGGGAGGTCGAGGTGAAGCTTCGACAGGAAAGCGGGCGAACCGCATAGACCGTGCAACTGCCGCCGTCGTCGAGCAGTGCACAGGGCGTCCGCAACAGCTGCGGTGTCGGCGAGGCCGCATCGGCTGCAACTTTCGCCTCCAGCCGCAAAACCAGCTTTTCGCGCTCGATGACCGTGAAGTTACTCTCGACATGAGCAGCGATCACCTCGGCCACGCCGGGCGGCACCGCGACGAACAGGTGACAGCAGGGGCTGCATCCTTTCGAACAGGCAAAGTGCGGCTGGCCGGCGAAATTGCTCCGAACGGTGTCGACAGCAGCGTCCGCCACCGACATGGCGGTCAACGCCGCATCGGCCATGTCGGAGGCGCTGTCGAGCGTCTCAAGGAGGACCGCGTAAAACTCCGCGAACATCGCATCGTAGCGCTGCGTCACCATCCGCGTCAGCTCGCCGACGGTGGCGATATCCTCCATGATGCGCAGCCGGGCCTCGTCGTGATCCATCGATGTCTTGACCTGTCATGGAGACCGCAGCAAAGCGCAAAATGCGGGCTGCGGGATCTGGCCTATCCCTCGCCCGACGATTCGTCGAGTCGCGCAGGGATTGCTTTCCGGTTGCGTTATCCAGCTATCAGAATCGTGATGGCACTCCCTTGCGTTTCAGCAAAACACTGCGCTTCACCTCGCTCAAACGATTAACCATGCCTTTAACCATAGATTGAGATCGGACGGATGAATGATCGCAAGCGAGCCCAACGCGCGAACGCATAAATATGTAACCTAGACGCGAACGTTACGAACGCATCATCGCCCTCGTTCGAGCTCAAAACATCCCCAAAAAAACGTCATTTCACTGAACGAAAGGTCAACGGGAGACAGTCGCTATCTCCTCGAACGCCTGAAACTGGACATGACATTGCGAATCCCGGACAGAAAAGCGGAAGCGGAAAGGCCGATTTCCGGCGCAACGAGCGGGCCGGCTAGAGTAGATCCGGTCGATATCCTTCCGCTCCCCAGTGCTGCGTGGTGGAATTCTTCTGAGATCGAGGTGGCGTATAGTGTCGCGAAAGCGTCAGCAGCGCGGTACGCAACATCAGCTTGGCAGAGCGCGCAGGCCATTGCCTTTCGCGCTCGACGGTCGTCAGGCCTTTCGTGAAACAGCAGACATCGAGCGCGACACCGCTGAGTTCTGGCCCCATCGCGGCGATGGCGCGGTTGACGGCAAGACGGGCCGCCATGGCGCTGTCTGCGACGTCAGCCATGCCGCCGCGCCCGCCCTTGGCCGAAGTCGCAAGGCGCGGCTCCCACGAGGCAGTGACGCGCGGCTGCAACTGTCCACGATTGAAATCGGACGCCAGCTTTTCCCCGGCAGCGAGAGCCGCCTCCGGCAGGAAAGGCGCGCCATTGCGGTCTTTCAACCGGGAAAGCGCGGCAAGCGGCGATTCCGCCTGGTCGAACCGCACTTTCTGCCTCGCGCCGTCGACCTCTGCAGTCGTGGAAACGATTTCGGCGTGCTGGGCCAGGAATTCCTCTTCCGTGTCGGCGGCTGCGCGACGCAGGAAGCTGCGTGCCGCCGGCAACAAAATCAGGTACTTGGCCGTCTCCGACGACTCGGCTGGCGCGTCAGCCGCCGATAATGGCGGGGTCGAGGGGCTGTCGGTGACGAGGCCGGCAGCCATTGCCCACTCGATCAGCCCGGTGGCGCTGAACTGACGTCGTCCGTCCACACTTTGGAGCACCACGCCGCCGGGCTCGGGGATCATACCCGCACCGGCGCCGATGAAACGCAGCAATCTGACCAGCGACTTGCGGGATGGGGGTGTCCTAGTGCTCATCTGCAGCCGCCTCCGAAGCTGCAAACACCGAGCCGGCCAGACGTTCGACGGACTCGACGAAAGCGTCATAGGCCTGGTCGTCGCGCCTGCCCTCCACGATCCGCAGGGAATAGGCCACCGTGCTGCGATCGCGCCCGAAGGCGTCGGCGATATCGGCGATGGAGATCTGCAGCGCGACGTGGCAGACATACATGGAGATCTGGCGGATATGCCACATCGTCCGGCGCCGGTCTCGCCGGTGCAGAGTGCGCTCGCTGACCAGCGCCGACATCTCGCCGGCCATACGGTTGACGATACCGCAGGTGGCGTCGACCGAGAGAAAGCCGCGGCGAACGGGCACGAGCGCCGTGCCCGACAGCACCGTTGGCAGCGGAATGATCGCAGGAAGAGAGACGGGAACAAGGGGATCGATGGACATGCGCAAACTCCTTTTTAGGAATTTATTCACACATCGACGAAGATAGCAAGAACCAACAACTGATAGACGCCAGCATTTTTTGCTGAATTAAATGATTAAATTGGAAATCACCCTCAATATTAATGGGATTATTTTCCTTAAATATCGAAACTTTCCCACAAAAAAACCGGGCTCGAGGCCCGGTTTCGTGTCGCTGTGTATCTTTGATGGTCAGCGGGCGCGCTTGCGGCGCTGGCCGAGACCCATTTCCTTGGCGAGGCGCGAACGCGCTTCGGCATAGGCTGGCGCGACCATGGGGTAGTCCGCCTGCAGGTCCCACTTTTCGCGATAATCTTCCGGCGACAGGGAATGATGCGTCATCAGGTGGCGCTTCAGCGACTTGAAGCTGCCGCCGCATTCCAGGCAGGTGATCTGGTCGTCCTGTACGGACTTGCGTACGGAGACAGCAGGCTTCTGCTTTTCAACAACAGCCACAGCGGCGACCGGTGCCGAGGTACCGCTGAGCGCGGAATGCACGTCGGAAATCAGGTGTGCGAGGTCGCTTACGGGAACAACGTGATTGCTCACGTAGGCGGCCACGATGTCGGCCGTCAGTTCAACCAGCAAGTCAGCGCCGGCACCAAGAACCGCGTCTGTCATTCAAATTCTCCTATTCACATTTTTTAGAGACAAGCCGCTCTGGCTCGCCTCAGTTCCGGTCAGCGTCGCGGCGACATAGTCTTTCGCGACACAACTGCATGTGACTTCAAGACACCCCCAAGTCTTGTCCCCGCATGAACAGCAAATTGTCTACCAACGAATCGGCGTGCCGACTTTGAACGCCCAAAGATGGACCAACGACCCCTTGGTAAAACCCGTTGCAATAAGCTTCAAGCATCAATGGCGTAATTGAGAGTTCAAAAGCACGTCAAATTCGACTTGCAATGAATTATCACTGTCGGCGTGAAAGTCCAGTCACCACAGGGAACAATTCGTGTGCTAAATTCAGACACATTGGGAAATGTAAATGTAATTATACTTCGAATTTTCAACTTGAAGGAAAATTAACAGATTATGAAATAGGATCTCGGTTGCAATGTTTCAGACGGTCGAATCCGTTATTCTATGCAGGAACAGACACCCAAAATAACAAAGCATACCTACCTATTTGCTTACGAACAAATGATCCCTGAAAGAACGCCGCGTCAAGTTGTAAATGCTTGAGCCCCGGAAATCGCCGGTGCAGGGTCCAGTGTTGTCTCGCGACGTATTCAACCGGCAGTTAAGCTGCCAGATACTGCGGGGTGCACTTCTCCCTGCACTCGCGGGACAGCAGATGTAGCGACGGGACCTTGTCGCCCTGCCCCCGGCTTGTTGCCAATGCCTGGAGGCAAGCGCATGGACAGCAAGCCGGAGCATGGCCCAGCGGTCAGGACAGTATCCGCAACTCCATGCAGGTCAGATCGAGCCAACGTCCGAACTTGATGCCGACTTCCGAAAACGTCCCGACGACGCGAAATCCGAGTTTTTCGTGCAGCCGGATAGACGCTGCATTCTCGGCCTCGATGCCAGCGATCATGACGTGGACATTGCCGGCAGCGGCTCGCTCGATCAGGGCTCGCATCAGTTGCTCGCCGATCCCCGCGCCACGCGCCTCCCGGTCGACATAGACCGAATGCTCGACGGTGTGGCGGTAACCATCGAAGGCGCGCCAGTCGCCGTATGACGCGTAGCCGGCGACCTTGCCGTCGACAACCGCGACCAGCACCGGATAGCCCTTGGCGATGCGTGCGTTCCACCACTGGCGGCGGTTGTCGACATCGACCAGCACCTCGTTCCAGATCGCCGTGCTATGCTCGACGGCGTGGTTGTAGATGTCGCGGATTGAGGCCAGATCGGCGTCGACGGCATCGCGCAAAAGGATGGGGGCTGTCACGGCACACTCCGTTTTAGGACGATCGACGGCATACGCCGCGCCATGACCAAAGTAAATCTGCCGCTCTTGCATGGCTGCCGCCGCGATGACTTATCCTTGGGCAATTCGCCATATTAATTTTTCAAGACTACGAGATTCTTGGCTCGAAATAGGCTAAACAATAGACATCCTTCGTTCTCGCCATCCGGAAAACGCATGTTGTCGCGCCTTGCCGCCTGTCTGCTCCTGTCTGCAGTGTCTGCGCTCTCGACCGCGCAGGCTCATGCAAGCGAATGGTGGCCCTACGACAACAGCCGTTTCGGCTACAGCATCGAACTGCCGCCCGGTTTCGGGCTTACCCTTCTTGCCAATCACGGCGACGGACTTTCCCTGGCGCCGGCCGACAAATCCGCCCGCTTGCTGGTATTTGCCACCCCCGCCTTCAGCAGCGATTTTCAGAGCGAGGCGAAGACGCGTCTGGTGCTGGCGAGGCAGGATGGCTGGCAGGTGTCGTTTTCGAAGACGACCTCGCAGGGCTTCAGCTTCACCGGCATCAAGCGCGACAGGCTGGTCTACGGACGCGGCGTTGCGCTCTGTAACGGGGCTTCCGCCTTTTTCCAGATGGACTATGCCAAGGCCGAAATGCAGCGCTACGATGCCGTGCTGATGCGGCTGGTACGCAGCCTCAAGGCAACCGAAAAATGCAACCCCGGCAGCCAGAAGCCGCCTTTCAAAGGCTCGCTGGCGGCGACAGGGTGAAGCAGGTCATGACCGCCGCATAGTGGATGCCGGCGGCAGTCAGCACGAAAGCGTGCCATATGGCGTTCTGGAACCGCAGCTTTTCCCAGACGTGAAAGATCACGCCCAGCGAATAGACGACACCGCCGACGACGATCAGCAGCATCGAGACGGACGGGATCCGGGCTGCCACAGGTCCCGCCACCAGCACGCCGCTCCAGCCCATGGCGAGATACAGCAGGATCGCCAGCCTGTCGTAGCGGCCGGGAAATCCGCATTTCAGCACGATACCGATAGCAGCGAACACCCACAGGGCGATCAAGGTCGACAGCAGCAGTGGATCGTCGGATCCGCGCTCGAGAAACGGCGTATAGGTGGCGGCGATCAGCACGAAGATTGCCGAATGATCGAACCGCCGCAGGATCCACTTGGTCGGCGAGACCGGCCAGATGTTGTAGGAAAACGACATGGTCAGCGTCAGCACGAGGCCGAGGCCGTAGATCCAGGCAGCGGCGATTTCGCCCTCAGATCGCCACAGCGTCGCATAGACGACCAGCACCGTGGCGCCGATCAGAGCCAGCACGACGCCGACGCCGTTGACGATGCTGTCTGCAATGATTTCGGATTTGTCGTAAGCCCAGCGGATACCCTTGAACTCCGCCACCGGTGAATGTGCGTCGCGATTTGCCATGCCGAATGGTGCCATTTCATGGATTTCGGGGCAAGCGTTGGGATGCAGAGAAGGTCAGCATACGCTGACATCGGGCTTGCGTGATATCATATACGATATTACTCTGAACCATGATTGTCGCGGATGCCAATGTCATTCTACGCGGAATTCGTTCGCGGGACGGAGCATCCGGCTTCGTTCTCAGAGAGATGCTTTTGGGGTCCATTCCGTTTGCAATGTCACCCGCGGTTGTGCTGGAATACGAGGATGTTCTCAAAAGGCCCGGACTAGCCGGATTGTATACATCGGCAGTGGAGATCGATGTCATTCTTGACGCTCTGTGTGCCATGGCAACTTTGATACAGCCGTGGTTCCGCTTTCGGCCATTCCTGGATGATCCGAAGGACGACCTGATTGTCGAATGCGCCTTGGCAGCTGGAGCGAATTTGATCGTCACGGATGATCGCCATTTCGACATCCGTCAGTTTCGGTATTCGGCCTGACAGCTCTTTCGGCAAAAGATTTTGTCCGCCTGTACAAACGAGAAAGGAAAGTCACATGAGCCAATATCCGTTGCGGCTGCCCGACTATCTGATGGAGCAGGCCAAGGAAGCCGCCGCTGAGGAAAATGTCTCGGTGAACCAGATGCTTTTGTCGCTCATATCCGAGGGCATGGGAAACCGCCGGGCTTTCAAAAGTCTGAAGCGGAGAGCGGCGCGTGGCGATCCGGCGCAGGCACTGGCGATTCTCGACCGGCTTGAAAGCCAGCCCCCGGAGAAGGGCGACGAAATGCCCGAAGACGCGGGCTGAGGCCAACTCACCCCGACTCAGCCACGCCCTCCCCATCGTCACTCCCGTCAAGCGCGCGGCGGAGGATGAAGTTTTCGTGGCGCTCGCCGTCCAGTTCGAAGTCTGTGGAACCGGCGCGTCGGAAGCCATGGCTTTCGTAGAAGGCGATGGCATCGGCGTTTTCGTGGTTGACGGACAGCCAGGCGGCATCGGCACCGCGGCGCTGCAACGTTTGGAGCGCCCGGTTCAGCAGTTGCGTCCCGATGCCCCGCCGCAGGAAGTGTTCCTGGACGTAGAGCGTGGCAATTTCCGACTGTAGCCGTTCGTCGGACGGACACGGCGCGCTGAAGGCGAGGCGCACGTAGCCGACGAGATGGACGTCCTCGCAGCAGACGATGAACATCTGCTGCTTGTCCTCGAGGGCCTGAAGGAACTTGTCTGCCGTGAACTCCGATAGGACATAGGTCGAAAGTGCGGTCCGGACGCCGCGCTTCGCATAGGTATGGAGAAAAACCTGTGTCGTCAGCGCTGCCAGATTGGCGGCATCGTCTGCTACAGCCTCACGAAACTCCATTCCGCCTTCCCCTACACTCGGTGCTTTCCGGCGGTAGCCGATAGCATACTCCGGCAGAGAAGAGAGAGAGCCGTATTTCCTCCTTCGCTCCCCTATCCACGTTCGACGAGGACGGAGCATTTGGCGTGGCGGACGACGCGGTCGGCGGTTGCGCCGAGAAAGTAGTTCGACAGGTCGGGTATGTGAGATGAGACGATGAGGAGGTCTGCCTCATGTTCCTCGGCAGCTTTCAGGATCGCTGCTGCCGGCGAGCCGGTGCGGACTTCGACGAGAGCCGGAACAGCGAGGCGCTTGCAGAGATCCTGGAGCTTCAGGTCGGCGTCGCCGATAGCGTCGGTGACGAAATCCTGCGGCAGGTCGAGGATGAGAGAGCTCGGTATATCCTCCACGACATTCAACGCGACGATCTCGCCGCCGGCATCGAGCAGTTCCATCGCGCGCCGCAGCGCTGGCTCACCCTTCGCAAGGGTTCCGATATCGATGGCCACGATGATCTTCTTGTACATGCTTCTGCCCCTTTGGACGCCCCGTTGCTTTCCATGACCACCCTAACGGCGCTGACCCGACAATCCCTTGATCGAGGTCAAAGGCTGCCAGCGTCAACAAGGCCAGCGTCAACAAGGAATGCACGCTTCATCGTCAAAAACACATCTTCTGCGAACGACGGTTATCGGCCATATAAGATAGCGAAGGCGGTGGCGGGACCTCGGGTCCTGCCAGCCGTCCCATCGATGCCGCCTCGCGCGACGGATATAATACCCGGACACCGGGCAGGAGATTTCATGACCGAGACCGCACCGTCCTATGCGCTGACGCGCCCAGCCTATGTCGGCCGGTCGCATCTGGTCGTCAGCGACCTGCCACTGGTTTCCGGCTTCTACCAGTCTATGCTCGGCCTGAAATCGATGGAAAAAAGCGCCAGCGGCGAATTGCTCGGCGTTGGCGGAAAGCCGCTGCTGTCGCTCACCACCGACAAAGCAGCCAGGCGCGCGCCGCAGAATACCGCTGGCCTGTTTCACACCGCCTTCCTGCTGCCCAACAGGACCGAGCTGGCCCGCTGGCTGCGCCATGCTGCCCACAACAACGTGCAGCTGCAGGGCGCTTCCGACCATCTCGTGAGCGAGGCCATCTATCTCGCCGATCCGGAAGGCAACGGCATCGAGATCTATGCCGACCGCGCCCACGACCTCTGGAAGTTGCAGACCGACGGCATGATCGAAATGGCGACACTGGCGCTGGACCTGCAGAAGCTCTACGAAAGTGCGCCACAGGACAGCTGGAACGGCATGGCGGACGGCTCGGCCATCGGCCATATCCACCTGCAGGTCGGCAATATCCCGGAAGCGGATGCTTTCTATCGCGACGTCCTCGGCCTGAAGATCATGGCGCGCTATCCCGGCGCCAGCTTCTTTGCCAGCGGCGGCTATCACCATCATGTCGCGGCCAACATCTGGAACAGCCGTGGCGCCGGCGTCCGCGCGGAGAACATGACCGGGCTGTCCGACTACACGCTTCGCTTCAACGACAGCGCCGCTTTGGATGCAGCCGTCAGCAAGCTCGACGGCCTCGAAATCCGCCACGAAAAACGCGACGGCGGGGTGTCGCTGAGAGACCCCTGGGGTATCGGCCTGACGCTCACCGCATAGGGCGTTCCGCCCTCCCGGCGGGCAGTCGGCGGCGCTGTAGAAATCGCTGCCGATGCCGCAGAGCCGGCTACAACCTTTAGCTTACCGCTCTCGGGAACCCGCAGTGCGTTTGCGCGTTATGGCTGCGAGGCGCTGGGGCTTCCGGAACGTTCACAAAAATGGGCATTGCCAACGGTATACGTAAGCAGACACGCAAGATTGCCATAGAACGCGAGATGCGATTGAGCAGCTGGGCCAATTCGCTGAAACAGGCGACCGAGCAGATGGATGGTGGGGCACCCATGCGCCGGGTCGAGAAAGACGGGCTCGACGTCGCGTCCGCCTGGGCCATCATCGGCATTTTCCTGATCATGGCGGGAGCCGGCATCTATTTCATGTCGGTCATCCTCATTCCGGTGACGCTGGCAATCGTCGTCGGCATGATCCTCGGTCTGGTCGCCGAAAAGCTCAGCAAGCTCGGTGTCCCGCGCATTCTCAATGCGGTCCTTCTCTCGAGCTCCGTGGCGCTGATCATCTTCCTGATCATCAACAGCGTTGCCGGGCCGCTGGCAGCGCTGGCGAGCCAAGGGCCGGACATGGTGCAGAACTCGATCGACCGCATCATGCCGTTCCTGCAGAAAATCCACTGGCTGCACATCACGCCGAAGACATTCGAGAGCGGGCCGATGTCGGCAGGTGCCCTGATCGAGCATACCGGAAGCATACTGCACGTGGTCACCGCCAACCTGACCCCGGCCATCGTCCAGGGGCTGGTGTTCTTTGCGGCGCTGCTGCTTTTTCTGGTCGGCCGCGTCACTCTGCGCAAGGCGATCATCATGGCGTTCAAGGGCCGGCCTGAACGGCTGGCGGCGATCCGCGTCATCAATGCTGTCGAGCAGGTGCTGGGCTATTATTTCGCCACGGCCTCGCTGATCTATATGGGGCTCGGCGTGATCATGACGGCCATCGCCTATTTCGGCGGGCTCAGCATGCCAGCGTTGTGGGGCGTGTTCGCGTTCCTGTCGAGCTTCGTACCGTTCCTCGGGATTACGCTCATGACCGTCGCGGTCGCCATTGCCGGTGTCCTCACCCATGACAGCATCCTTATCGGCCTTATACCCGCAGCGATTTTCTTCTCGGTCCACCTGACTATGGAAAACCTCGTCTTCCCGGCGGTGATGGGTCGCCAGCTCGAGCTCAATCCCTTCGTCGTGTTCGTCGCCATCATCTTCTGGACATGGATGTGGGGCGCTGTCGGCGCGATGCTCGCCCTCCCCCTGTCGTTGATCGTCATGACCGTCATCAACGAAGTGTTCATCGAGGAAAAGCCGCAGCCGCAGCTTCCCTGACTGTTCTGCGCGCACGCCTTTTCCTGGAGCAAGAGACGAAATGCCGACCGACCTGCAGATGAACGCCACCGAACAGTCCGACCTCGTCACCGGCCGTGCCCCCTGGGGCCGGCTGGCTTTGCACCCGTGGTACAGCCCGTTGCGCGAAAGCCTCTCGGTCGACGTGGCCATCGTCGGCGGCGGGATCACGGGATCGCTGATCGCCGAACACCTCACAGCGCGTGGCTATTCCGTCTGTGTGATCGACCGCGAAGAACCGGGGCTCGGCAGCACATCGGCAAGCACGGCGATGCTGATGTGGGAGCTCGATACATCGCTTTCCGATCTTTCGCTCTCCTACGGCTATGACAAGGCGGCCGCGATATACCGGCGCAGCGTCGTTGCTGTCTCGGGGCTCAGCAAGCTGATCGAGCGGCTGCAGATCCCCTGCGGCTACCGACAGCGCTCGAGCCTTTATCTCACAAACAGCATCGGCGGCGCGCGTGAACTGCAGCAGGAACTGGCGCTCCGCAAGCGTGCCGGGTTGCCGGGCGAGTATCTGTCGCATCCCTACCTGATGACCGAATTCGAGATCGAACGCGACGGTGCGATCCTCTCTTCCGGCGCTGCGGAAGTCGATCCGCTGATGCTGGCCTGGGGACTGCTCGCAGTTGCCGTCAAGCGCGGCGCACAGCTGGTCAAGGCATCCGCCACGCGCATCCGCACGGAAGGCCGCTCCGCCGTCATCGAGACCGATGGCAACCACGTGATCGAAGCCCGGAACGTGGTGCTCGCAACCGGCTATGCGATGCCCGGCATTCCGATGCCGAAGCTGCATCGCGCCACCTCGAGCTGGGCGATGGCGACAGTGCCGCAGGACCCGAACAGGCTGTGGCGCGACCGCGCGCTGATCTGGGAGGACAGCCACCCCTACCTCTACATGCGGACCTCGGCGGACAATCGCATCATCATCGGCGGCGAGGACGATGCGACAGTGCTGCCTGCCCTGCGCGATGCCAAGATGGCCGACAAGATCGACACCCTCAGCGAGAAGCTGAAGCGGCTCTGGCCACAGGCAGACACCACCGCCGAATACCGCTGGTGCGGCACGTTTGGAGAAACGGTGGACGGCCTGCCGCTGATCGGCCCTGTCCCCGACATGCCGAACGTACTCGCTGCCTACGGTTACGGCGGCAACGGCATCACCTTTTCGTTCATGGCCTCGCTGATGATCGGCGCGCTTGTCGCAGACGAACGGCGCGACTGGTTCGACGATTTCGCGCTGGACCGCGAAGGCCCGACCTATCGGGGCTTTGCAAATGGCACCCCGATACCGGAGCGCGGGTTGCCGCTTTAGCGCGATGCCTGCTGGGTGGTGTTGTCGTCGCCCTGTACGGCGAAGTCCTGCAGCCGGACGAACTGGACGCCGCGCGCCTTGAGGTCGAGGATGCCCTTGACGACGCCTTCGCCGGAGGAATGGGTCGGCTGGTTGATGTGCGAGATCAGCACGTCGCCATCTTTGGCGCTGAGATACTGCTTCTCCACCACCGCGGCCGGCAGGGAGGCGCCGGCATCGCCGTTGATCGAATAGCCTGCCACCTCGAAGCCGAGCGCGCGGATCTGGGCGATGGCTGACAGGTCATACTTGGCGGTTGCGCCGCGAAACCAGTGGGCCTGCGGGATGCCATGGGCCAGCATCGCATCGGAGCCGCCTTGCACTTCCTGGGCGACGGCGGCCGGCGAACCGGCAGCGGCAATGCCGTAGACCAGCGTCGGGCGATCGACCGTCGGGATGTGGTTGAGGCCGTGGTTTTCAAGCTCGAACAGGTCCGAATGGGACATCATCAGCGCCAACGCATCCGGATTGGTGCGCAGCCAGCGGGCAGTGACGAAGATCGTCGCCGGTACATTCTGGTCGATCAGCGTGTTCAGAATCCGCATGTCGGTCTTGCCCATGCAGGCGTCGAAAGTCAGCGCCACGCGCGTTGCCGGCTTGCCGGCGCGCGCCACGTGCAGATGCGGTTCAACGAGTTTGACGCCCGGTGTGGAGGGGTTCGGCTTCGGGGCGAGCGGCGGGGAGACCAGCGCGGTTTGGACAGGCGCCACCGGGGCCGCCGGAAATGCGGAATTGGCGGACATGGCCGCGGGGATGGCGACAAGCAGGGCTGCGGAGGTCAGGAGCAATCGGATCATGGGGCAGCCACCGTGTCAGGGACATCTGATTTCAAAGGGCGCCGGAGCACCGGCCTCTGCAATCCCATGGCAAGGCGACCGATCTGTGGCGCGATGGCATTGCTTTACCGCCAAACCCGCCAGAAGCAACAGCTTTCGGCTTCGAACAGGCTTCAAATGCCTCAGTCGTAGAGATAATGCTTCTGCCAATCGTCCCTTGGCACTTTCTCGCCGATCTGGAAACTCAGCGATTTCACGTCGATCTGCTCCGGGCCCGTCACGCAGTCGTAGGTCAGGTGGTACCATTCGCCCTTGCTGCGAAAGACCGCGCCGGGTGCCTTGATCGTGTCTGCGGTCATCGCCGGGTCGCCGAAGGTGTAAGCGATGACCTTGTCGGGATGGTAGTCCTTCTCGGCGGCGATGCGCTTCATCGCCTCGGTATCGCAACTCTGTTCCAGGCGCTCGGCAGGATCGAGCTTTTCCAACTGCTTCTTGATGGCGGCATCGACGGCGTAGGAGGTCGTGGCGAGGCAAACGGCGGGGACGAGGACGCCGATGAATTTCAGCATGAAAAGCACTTCCTTGGTTCAAGTCAGACTGAACTGACAAGCGTTCGCGCAAACGCACGGTCGACTGCCGATCCAGATGTTTGTAACACTTCGTGAGTTTCGGAAATAATGTGGTGACATCATGGCGGGTGCGGCTGAACCTTGCCGTCATCCGCAGCCAACTGCCCGATCTTCGCACCGCGCCGCTGCGCTTATCGGCGACAAGTCGCTTGATCCGACACCGGCCGGTGTCTATCTCTCTGTCACCTCAGATCACCAGAAAGCGAACATACGTGTCGATATTCAAGCCTCTTCCGACCGCCCCCGTCGCGCCGAAGCGTCCGGTATCCGACACCCGCCACGGCATCACCCGGACGGACGATTATGCCTGGCTGAGAGCCGATAACTGGCAGGCGATGTTCAAGGATCCGTCCATCCTCGATGCCGACATTCGCAAGCATCTGGAGGCGGAAAACGCCTACATGAACGCGGCGATGGAAGACACCAAGGATATCCAGAAGGTACTGTTCGCCGAGATGAAGGGCCGCATCAAGGAGGACGATTCCTCGGTGCCGGTGAAGGACGGCCCGTTTGCTTATGGCACGCTGTTCGTCACCGGCGGCGAGCAGCCGCGCTATTTCCGCGAGGCGCGCGATGGCGGCGAGCGCAAGCTGATGCTGGATGGCGACAAGGAGGCATCAGGCAAGGGTTACTTCCGACTGGCTGGGCTCGACCATTCCTCCGATCACAGTTTCGGCATCTGGGGCTATGACGACAAGGGATCGGAGTATTTCACGCTCAAGGTCCGCGACCTCTCAACCGGCGAGGACTTGGCCGATGTCGTCGAGAATACCGGTGGCGGCGGCGTCTGGGCGCCCGACGGCAAAAGCTTCTTCTATTCGGCACTCGACGAGAACCACCGCCCGTCGAAGGTCTTCCACCACATCGTCGGCACACCGCAGGCGAGCGACCGGCTGGTCTATGAGGAGACCGATCCGGGCTTCTTCATGGGCGTCGGCGGATCTCTGCTCGACGACTACATCTTCATCGACATCCACGACCACGAGACATCGGAATATCGCATCCTCTCGACCAAGGACCTGATGGCCGAGCCGAAGCTGGTGGCAGCGCGCGAGGAAGGCATCGAATACGAGATCGCCGAGGGCGGCGACGTGTTCTACATCCTCACCAACGACGGCGATGCCCTCGACTTCAAGATCATGAAGGCGCCGGCAGCAACGCCCGAGAAGGAGCACTGGACGGAGGTCGTCGCCCACAAGCCGGGCGCGCTGATCCTCTCGCACATGGCCTATGCGCGTCACCTGATCTGGCTGGAGCGCAAGGACGGCCTGCCACAGATCATCGTGCGCGACCGCGAGAGCGGCGAAGAGCACGCCATCGGCTTCGACGAGGAGGCCTATTCGCTCGGCCTGCAGGGGGCTGCCGAATACGACACCGACACCATCCGCTTTTCCTATTCGTCGATGACGACGCCAAGCCAGCTCTACGACTACAACATGGTGACGCGCGAGCGCACGCTGCTGAAGACGCAGGAAGTGCCGTCCGGCCACGACGCCAACGACTACATCACGCGCCGCGTCTTTGCGCCCGGCTGGGATGGCGTCGAGGTGCCGGTCTCGCTGCTCTACCGCGCAGACACGCTGCTCGACGGCACCGCCCCCTGCCTGCTCTATGGATACGGCGCCTACGGCATGGCCATTCCCGCCAGCTTCAGCACCAATGCGCTGTCGCTCGCCGACCGGGGCTTCATCTATGCCATCGCCCATGTCCGGGGCGGCAAGGACAAAGGCTTTGCCTGGTATGAAGACGGCAAGATGGACAAGAAGACCAACACCTTCAAGGACTTCATCTCGGCGGCGGATTATCTGAGCGAGAAGAAGTTCACCTCCTACACGAAGATCATCGCGGAAGGTGGCTCTGCTGGCGGCATGCTGATGGGCGCCATCGCCAACATGGCACCGGAAAAATTCGCCGGCATCATCGCCGCCGTGCCCTTCGTCGACGTGCTCAACACCATGCTCGACGACACGCTGCCGCTGACCCCGCCGGAATGGCCGGAATGGGGCAATCCGATCGATTCAAAGGACGACTACGACCACATCGCCAGCTACTCGCCCTATGACAATGTCGGCGAGAAGCCCTACCCGCCGATCCTGGCGCTGGGCGGCCTCACCGACCCCCGAGTCACCTACTGGGAGCCCGCCAAATGGGTCGCGCGCCTGCGCGAAAAGACCACCGGCGACGCCCCTATCCTGCTCAAGACCAACATGGACGCCGGTCACGGCGGCGCCTCGGGGCGCTTCCAGCGGCTGGAAGAAATCGCATTCGAGTATGCGTTTGCACTGAAGGTCGTGGGGAGGATGTGAGGGGCGGCTACCCTCACAATAACGTGGCGCGGTCGTAAAAGGTTCACCCCTCGTCAGGCCCAGGCGCCATTGCCGGCATGTCAGCCCGCAAACATCGCTCCCAGTTCTTCTGCCGTGCCGTTCGGGAAGGTGGCATGGAGATGGGCGATGAAGGCGGAGACCTTGCTGCTCAGCAGGCGACGCGAGCTGTAGAGTACCCAGATGGCGGTTTCGGACGGGCTGACACTGCCCCAGGAGACAAGACGGCCACTGGCGAGGTCGCCTGAAATCAGCGACTTTGGCAGCAGTCCGGCGCCGGCGCCGGCCAGCACGGCATCGCGCACCATGATCATAGTCCCGAGGCGAAGGACCGGATCGGGCGCAAAGGTCCGGCCGCCGGCCGGATCTACGGTCGTCCAGGCCGCTCGTAGGCCGAACGATTCCAGCACGACGGCGGCAAGCGGTGGCGGCTGCTCGCCCTTGTCAGCCATCGGTGGCAACAGCGTCGGCACGGCTGCAAGCAGCAGGTCGTCGTGGAGGAAGCGGCGGCCTACCAACAATTCATCCGGCGCGGGATTGACCCGGATCGCCACGTCATACCCCTCTTCGACCATGTCGACATCGCGGTCTTCTGCCGTTACCTCCAGCCGCACCTCCGGATAGGCCTTGGCAAAGCCGGCAGCGATCCGACCCATCGCCATATGCGAAAACAATACCGGCGCGCTGACCCGCAGGCGGCCGCGCGGCTGCGCCGAGCCGTTGCTGACCTCATCGGCAGCCTCGGATATTTCCGCAAGCAGCCCACCGGTCTTTTCGTGCAGACGACGACCCTCGTCGGTCAGCCGCAGTGTCTTTGCTCCCCGTTCGAACAGCCGCACGCCAAGGGCCAGCTCCAGCTCGGCAACCCGCCGCGACAGCGTCGCCTTCGGCCGGCCGCTGGCCCGGCTGGCAAGCCCGAAACCGCCATGGGTGGCGACGAGATTAAAATCCGAAATCGCAAGCAGGTCCATCGGCATCGTTCCATCAGTGAGACACCCCATCTATATTCTCGGACTACTTGCATGGCAATGGATCGATTAACTTCAGGTCGACATCACGGCGGCGCACTCACGCGACCGGTGGCGATCTCGAAAAGGAGTATGAGCATGACAATCTTTGTTGTTGGAAGCACCGGAAACCTCGGCAGGCAGGTGGTGGCTGGACTGGCCGCCAGAGGCGCGGATGTGCATGCGCTGGCCCGCGATCCGGCAAAGGCGAAATTCCCGGCCGGCGTAACTGTCATCAAGGGCGACCTGATGGATATCGATACGATGCGCGCCGCGCTGGCAGGCGTCTCGACGCTGTTTCTGCTCAACGCAGTGACGCCGGACGAAGTCACGCAGGCACTGATCACCCTCAACCTTGCCCGCGATGCCGGCATCGAGCGGATCGTCTACCTCTCGGTCATTCACAGCGACCTCTACACCAACGTGCCGCATTTCACCGGCAAATTCACCGTCGAGCGAATGATCGAGCAATTCGACATGGCGGCCACCATCCTGCGTCCGGCCTATTTCATCGACAATGACGGGCAACAGAAGACGGCGCTGATCGAGCACGGCGTCTACGGCATGCCGATTGGCAGTCGTGGCCTGTCGATGGTGGCGACCCGCGATATCGCCGATCTGGCGGTCATCGAACTGCTGCGCCGCGAGCGCGCCCCAGACCCGCTACCACGCACGACGATCAACGTCGTCGGCCCGGACAGCCTGACGGGCGAGCGGGTCGCGGCGATCTGGTCGGATGTACTTGGCAAGCCGATTGCCTATGGTGGCGACGATACCGGAGCGTTCGAAGCGATGTTGAAGCAATTTTCGCCAAGCTGGGCCGCCTACGATCTCGCCCTGATGGCCCGCCGCTTTCAAAGCGACGGCATGATCCCTGACGCCGGCGACGTCGAACGGCTGGAGGCCATGCTCGGCCGGCCGCTGACATCCTATCGTGCCTTTGCAACCGAGACAGCCGCTGTCTGGGCAAAGGCCTGAGCAAGCTGCAGCACCCATCAAGGAGTTGATCCCATGAAAATTCTCGTCGTCGGCGCCACCGGGGGAACCGGCCAGGCCATCGTTCGTACCGCACAAGCGCAGGGCCACAGCGTCGTCGCCCTGGTGCGCTCAAGACAGAAGGCAGCGCAGCTTGAAGGAGCGGTGCTCTTCGACGGCGATGCCCGCGACGAGGCCGCGCATTTTGCCGCACTCGACGGCTGCGACGCGGTGATCAGCGCACTCGGCACCGGCATCGGGCCGGTCAAGGAAATCACGCTGCTGTCGCAATCGACAGCAGCGCTGATCGCGGCGATGAAACGCCGCGGCGTGCGGCGTCTTGTCTGCATCACCGGCATGGGTGCCGGCGACAGCAAGGGTCACGGCGGCTTCGTCTATGACCGGCTGATCCAGCCGATCCTGCTCAGAAAGGTCTATCAGGACAAGGACCGGCAGGAAGCCGTGATCCGCGAGAGCGGCCTCGACTGGGTGATCCTCCGGCCAGCCGTGCTCAACGACAAGCAGGAAGCGCAGACGGTGCAGGCACTGACCGATCTGTCCGGTTTCCACGGCGGATCGATTTCACGGCAAAGTGTGGCAACGTTCGCGGTGGCACAATTGACGGAGGATCGGTGGCTGCGAAAGGCGCCGGTGATTTTCGCTTAGCGACGGCAGCAGATTTCAGCGCCTCTGGCCCCACGCCGTATTGCCCTACGCCCGCTCCTCCCAGACCCGGGCCAGTTCCACCAACGTCTTCACCGCTTTTTCCATGTCCTGCCGGCTCACCCATTCCAAGGGTGAGTGGAAGGCATGGCCGCCGGCGAAGATGTTGGGGCATGGCAGGCCCATGAAAGACAGGCGAGAGCCGTCGGTGCCGCCGCGGATACTGCCGCGTACCGGCTCCATGCCAGCCCGGCGGATCGCTTCGACGGCGTTTTCCATGATCTCGGGGTGACGATCAAGCACCTGCTTCATGTTGCGGTATTGCTGTTTGACCGTGAACGTGTGGGTCGAGCCCGGATAGTCTTTCAGGACGGTTTCGACCAGCGTTTTCAGCATCTCTTCCTTGGCAGAAAGGCCGGCATCGTCGAAATCGCGGACGATCAGGCTGATGGTCGCTTTTTCCATCGAACCGGTGACGGCAACGGGGTGGACGAAGCCATCCCTGCCCGATGTTGTTTCCGGTGCCTGGTCCTTTGGCAGGCCGGCCACGATGGCGCTGGCGATTTTGATGGCGTTTTCCATGCGCCCCTTTGCAAAGCCCGGATGGATGGCAACGCCGGCAATGGTGAT
The DNA here is from genome assembly GCF_019355815.1 of Rhizobium sp. B21/90. Classification (NCBI taxonomy): domain Bacteria; kingdom Pseudomonadati; phylum Pseudomonadota; class Alphaproteobacteria; order Hyphomicrobiales; family Rhizobiaceae; genus Rhizobium; species Rhizobium sp. B21/90. Next base: position 2,930,932 of record NZ_CP072162.1, read on the forward strand.
CTCGACGCCATCGGCGGAGAAGGTCTCGTCCTCGATATGGCCGGCGGTCTCGCCATCCACGGTGTAGGCGAAGGCGGCTCCGAGCTTTTCGAGATCGACCTTGTCGGCGCCCCGGCCGACTTCCTCGTCCGGCGTGAACAGCAGCTTGATCGTGCCGTGGCGGATGTCGGGGTTGTCGATGAGCGTCCGCGCCGCCGTCATGATTTCGGCCAGCCCCGCCTTGTCGTCGGCGCCGAGCAGCGTCGTGCCGTCTGTGGTGATGATGTCGTTGCCGATCTGGTCGGCCAGCGCCTTGTGCTCTCTGACGCGGATAACGCGCGCGGGATCGCCGACGAGCGTGATATCGCCGCCCTGGTAGTTCTCGATCAGCTGCGGCTTGACGTCGGTGCCTGTGAAATCCGGTGCGGTGTCCATGTGCGAGCAGAAGCAGATGACCGGCACATTCTTGTCGGTGTTGGCAGGCACCGTCGCGTAGACATAGCCGTGCTCGTCGAGATGGGCATCCTCCATGCCCATGGCCAGCAGTTCCGTCACCAGCAGCCGGCCGAGCGTCTTCTGCTTTTCGGTGGTCGGCTGGGTCGAGGAACTTGCGTCCGACTGGGTGTCGATGACGACGTATCGGAGGAAGCGGTCGGTGACGGTATCGGTCATGGGATCCAGTCCAGTGAATGTTTTCGGGCTGGACCATAACCTGCGTCGTCGGCGCGGTGAATGCGTTTTTCGCCTTTCCCAAGGCGGTTTATGGAAATCCCCGGTTTATTACGGAAATGTTGAGATACCGCGCCAACATAACGGGGCCGCTTCGCCGCGCTATTCATCAAGCTTGACGTCGATTGCGGCGGAGGCAGGGGATTGCAAGGATTGGCATCGCAATCGGCACGGCGCCGGATAAGGTTCGGACAGGCGTGCATTCTTGCACTCGCCTGCCTGGCGATGCTCACCGGCTGCGTCGGCAACGCGCGCGTCACCTATGTCAGGCAGGACGCCGTGCAGGCGCAGGTGGCGGGGTTCAACAATATCCGGACCTATCTCGATGCCAGTCCGACCGAGCTTGCCGGCGTGAAAGGCTGGGAGCCGCCGGCGACGGCAAAGAAGCTGGATTACCTTGTTATTTCAGGCGGCGGATCGGGCGGCGCCTTCAGCGTCGGCGTGCTAGATGCCTGGACGAAACTTGGGACCCGGCCGAAATTCGACATCGTCAGCGGCGTCAGCACCGGCGCCCTGATCGCTCCTTTCGCTTTCCTCGGATCGTCCTACGACCCGCCTCTGGTCAAACTCTATACCAGCGGTGTCGCCAGCGACCTGGTGGACCGGCGCTGGCTGCCCAACGCCATACTCGGCAAAAGCCTGCTGAAGCAGGAGCCACTGCGACGCATGGTCGAGGAATACATTACGGCGGATGTCATGCGGGCCGTAGCCACGGAGCATAAGGCCGGCCGGCGACTGCTGGTGCTGACGTCGAACCTCGATTCGCAGCGTCCGGTGGTCTGGAACATGGGGGCGATTGCGGCCAGTGGCCAGCCGGATGCGCTGAAGCTGTTCCAGGATGTGCTGATCGCCTCGGCCAGCGTGCCGGGTGTCTATCCCGCCGTGATGATCAAGACCCATGTCGGCAACCGCTCGTTTCAGGAAATGCACTCGGATGGCGGCTCGGCATCGCAGGTGCTGACGATCCCCGATGCCGTGCTTGCCGAAGCAGACGGCCATCCGCCAAAAAAGCCCCGTGATTTCAACGTCTATGTGCTGATCAACAACGCACTGATGCCGGAATTTTCAAATACGGCCGACAGCACGTTGCCGGTCATGGCGCGCGCCTATGCGATGCTGATAAAATCGCAGACGCGGGCCTCGGTGATGGCTTTTTATGAATACGCCATGCGGACGGGTATCAATTTTCACCTCGCCTCGATCGACAGGCAATATGCCTACAGCATGTCGGACCCGTTCAACGCGACCTACATGCGGTCGATCTTCGAACTCGGCTCTTCCGAGATGCTCGCCGGCAAGCTGTGGAAGCAGAAACCGATATTCTCGGCAGAGCAGCCGACCGTCGTGGCGACAAACTAGCCGATGGCATCGGGTGGTTGACCCGATCCACGATTCCGCTTGATCGAAGCCCGGATTTGCGGCCTGTAGGCACCGACCTTGAAATGCGACGGAGCAAGTTTGGTGAGAGCAGGCATTCTGACGGGCATCTGGGCCCTGGCCCTGACGCTGGTACCCATCGCCGCGATGGCGGACTGGCAGGCCGTCGAGACGACAAGGCCCTATGCGATCTCCGGCAAGACGACGCCCGAGCTTTACGCCTCGATCGGCGCTCGAGGCCCGGAGTTGGGCGGCAGCCGCGTGATCGCGCATACGACGTTCAAGCTGACCTGGACACGCAACTACCAGCCACAGGCGTCGTCCTGCGTGCTGGTCTCGGCCGTACCGAAGCTGACGATCATCTACACGTTGCCAAAACCGTCTTCGCCTCTGCCGCCCGACGTCAATGCCAAATGGCAGACCTTCATTGCCGGCGTCGCCGCGCACGAAAAGGTGCATGGCGGCTTCATTCGCGACATGGTGCACGAGATCGAGGCGACCAGCATCGGCTTTACCGTCGCCAACGATCCCGACTGCCGCAAGATCCGCGTCGAGCTTACGAAGCGCCTGCGAGAGATCTCCGCCCGCGAACGCCAGCGCAACCGCGATTTCGACAAGGTGGAAATGGGCCAGGGCGGCAAGATGCAGCAGCTGATCCTGGCGCTGGTGAACGATTAGGCGGGACCCTCGGGGTCCGGGCGGCGGTCCGTGAACAAGGTCTCGTAGTCGCGCCCCCCGGAGACGATGTTGGTGATCCAGACGATGTCTGCCTCGACGCGGTAGAGGATGACAACCCGCCGCTCGAAGACTGCCATCCGGATACCGGCACCGAGGTCTTCGCGCAGTACTCCCGCGTTCGGGGCGTGTCCTATCCGTTCGCATCGGGCATAGAGACGGTCGATATATGCGCGTGCCGTCTCGATATTCTGGCTTCGATCGAGAATGTAAGCGGCAATGTCGAGCAAATCCTCATCGGCCTGAGGGCGGTATCTGACAATCAGGCGATCCATAAATCACCGGCGACTTTCGAAGAACGCCTCGATGTGCGCCTTGACTTCCGCCCCCGTTAAATCGGGTCGTGGATCGTCTATCGAAGCCTGGACCCGGGCGCGGAGGGAAGAGATGCGCGCGGCGTAATCTTCGTCCTGCTCGACAAGCGCCCTTATCGCCGCTTGAACCACCTCGCTGGCCGAACCATAGGTCCCTGCCTCGACCCGCGCATTGATGGCCTCGACCATCTCGGCGGGGAGCGTGATGCTGAGTTTCTGGTTCATGGCTGGAGCGCCTTCCGGTTGAGACGTTAACGTAAGACCAAACAGCGGGCCGAACAAGCGCCTTGCAGCCGCCCGGGCGGCGCCCTACCTTTCCCTCATGAGCTCATCCATTCAAGACAGCGCGGCGCCTGCTGCAACATTTCCGTTCGACAACAGCTATGCCCGGTTGCCGGAGCACTTTTTCGCCCGGCAGCTGCCGTCAGCGGCGGCGGCGCCTTTGCTGCTGATGCTGAACGAGCCGCTGGCGATCGAGCTCGGGCTCGATGTGGCGGCGTTGCAGCGGGACGGTGCCGAGATCTTCTCCGGCAACATCGTGCCTGATGGCGCCGATCCGCTGGCGATGGCATATGCCGCGCATCAGTTCGGCGGGTTCGTGCCGCAACTTGGCGACGGGCGGGCAATCCTGCTCGGCGAGGTCATCGATATCAACGGCAGACGCCGCGACATACAGCTGAAGGGTGCCGGACAGACGCCGTTTTCGCGGCGCGGCGACGGGCGGGCGGCGCTTGGGCCGGCCCTGCGCGAATATGTGGTCAGCGAAGCCATGCATGCGCTGGGCCTGCCGACCACAAGGGCGCTGGCGCTGGTATCCACCGGCCAGCCGGTCTACCGCGAGACGGCGTTGCCGGGCGCTGTTTTCACCCGGGTGGCTGGCAGCCATATCCGCGTCGGCACGTTCCAGTTCTTTGCCGCGCGCGGCGATGTCGAGGGCACGCGGGCGCTGGCCGACTATGTCATCGAACGGCATTATCCGCACGCGCGCGACAGTATCCGCCCCTACCTGGCGCTGTTCGAGGCGATCATCGAGCGGCAGGCGGCGCTGATTGCCGGCTGGCTGTGGGTCGGCTTCATCCATGGGGTGATGAACACCGACAATATGACTGTCTCGGGCGAGACCATCGATTTCGGGCCCTGCGCCTTCATGGACGAATACGATCCGGCCACCGTGTTCTCGTCGATCGACAGGCAGGGGCGCTATGCCTATGCCAACCAGCCTGGTATCGGCCAGTGGAACCTGGCGCGGCTCGGCGAAACCCTGCTGCCGCTGTTCGACGACGATCCCGACACGGCGGCGTCGCTCGCCAACGAGGTGATCAAGGGGTTTGGCCCGCGCTTCCAGGCCCATTGGCTCGCCGGCATGGGCCGCAAGATCGGTCTTGGCGGCGAAGAGGATGGCGATCTGGATCTCATCCAGGCGTTGCTGGCCCTGATGCAGGCGGAGAAAGCCGATTTCACGCTCACCTTCCGCCGGCTTGCTGCTGTCGCCGAGGACGACGCCGCCACGGCGGCGTTTGCGGCAACATTCGAGAACCCGGATGCTGCCCTGCCCTGGCTCCACCGCTGGCGGGAGCGCCTCTCACGCGATCCGCAGACGGCTGCACAGCGTGCCAAGGCCATGCGCTCGGTCAATCCCGCCTTCATCCCGCGCAACCACCGAATAGAGCAGGCAATCGTCGCTGCCGTAGAGGAAAGCGACCTCTCCTTGTTTCATGCGCTGCTGGATGTGCTCGCGAAGCCCTACGAGGACCAGCCTGCCTTCGCAGCCTACGCCGAGTCACCGAAGCCGGCAGAGCGGGTTATGCAGACGTTCTGTGGGACCTGAGGTAGGGGCAGAGGACCGTCAAACGCACTGGCCCCCTGCTTGCTTGAGCGCCTACATACCGAATTTTGTGAAAGTAATTGCGGGATAGACGTCCGGCATGGCGCTTCTCATAAGGTCGCGCTCGGCGGATGTGGCTTCCATTCCCACCACACGGGGATCGCTGCGCGTTCCTGTCAGCCGAACATACCCCGCGTCAACAATCTGACCCTGGCCAATCGTGATTGTGCTCTCACCTCCAAAAGGAGCGACATAGCTCAATGCTCGACCGAAGACGCCATCGGTGTCACCTCCCGCTTCGATGGTCATGTCTCCATAGCTGCAATTTGCGTACGTAATGGCGTAGCGACCAGGCTCCACGGCCACGAACCATCTCTCATATCTTTGTGCGGTCGCGGCGAACAGCTGACCGAGAGACAGTTTGTTTGGATTTGGCAACCGATACGCGGCCGCAGAACTGACGGACACAGGCGGCTCCGTTTCGTCAGGCTTACCCGCCTTGATCTTGCGTAGAGTGATGTAACCGCCACAATTCACATCGCCCAACAACGGGGAATCGATCATTCGGACGAGAAGGAGAGAGCCCTTCTGTTTCTTTTTTGCGAAAATCTGGGCCGATCCTTGCTGTTGCTGGGCGGCAACCTTGGCTGGGTCGGGAGTCCCAGCGCAACCGGCCAAAAACCCGAGACCCACCCATAGGCCAACAGTTCTTAATCGCATCTCCGGGTTCTCTTTCTCTGTAAGCGCCAATTTCCGACACGGTTTCGCATCGAGACCTGTGGCACATGAAGTGCCCATTTCAAATAGGTGGACAGCAAAATACATAGCCAGGCTACCTTATTTTGATTGTGGCTATTGAAAGGCACGGATGACACGCTATCTGCGTCGCTGACAGGGCCGGCTTTCGGCCCCACATGCCGTGCGCGCTCTCCGGCGGCGCGGCTCCCTCTCAGCGGAGATTGCTCGATGGCGGTCACGATTACCTCCCTTCTTTTCATTTTGATCGGGCTTGCGCTCGGCGGCGGCGGAGGCTGGCTGGTTGCCCTTGGCGGCAGTCCCTTCTACCTGTTTGCCGGTGTGATGTTCATCGTCACCGGCGTCCTGCTGTGGATGCGCCGTTCGTCCGCTCTCTGGGTCTATGCCGTCCTCGTTCTGGCAGCACTTGGCTGGGCGGTCTGGGAAGTCGGCTTCGACTGGTGGCAGCTCGGGCCGCGTGGCGGTCTGATTATCGTGCTTGGCCTCTGGCTGCTGACACCGTGGATCCGCAAGCCGCTCGGCTTCCGCAGCCCGACCGGCCATACCTATGGCGCCAACCCCTGGCCGCTCGCCATTCCGGTGATCATCGCCGTGCTTGTTGCCGGCTATTCGATGACAACGGATCCGCATGACCTAGCAGGCGCCCTGCCGACCGAGGTTGCCGCCAATGCCCCGATGGGCGGCGACATGCCCGATGGCGAATGGCACCAGTATGGCCGCACGCCATACGGCCAGCGCTACTCTCCCCTTGCCCAGATCACGCCGGCCAATGTCGCCGACCTGAAGCTTGCCTGGCAGTACCAGACCGGCGATGTGAAGCGCCCGGACGACGTCGGCGAAACCACCTATCAGGTGACGCCGCTGAAGGTTGGAGACAGCCTCTATCTCTGCACGCCGCACAATCTGGCGATTGCGCTGGACGCGGCCTCGGGCAAGGAAAAATGGCGCTACGACCCCAATTCCGGCATGAACCCGAACCGACAGCATCAGACCTGCCGCGGTGTCAGCTACTATCACGACGTGGCCGCCCAGCCCGGCTCGGCCTGCGCCGAGCGCGTCTACCTGCCGACCTCGGACGCTCGCCTGATCGCGCTGGATGCCGCCAACGGCAAGGTCTGCGAGACGTTCGCCAACAAGGGTACGCTCGATCTCGGCCAGGGCATGAAGTACAATCCGGCCGGCTACTATTACTCGACCTCGCCGCCTGTCGTCGCCAAGGGCATGATCATCGTCGGTGGTGCCGTCAACGATAACTACTCGACGCAGGAGCCATCCGGCGTCATCCGCGCATTCGACATCAACACCGGCGCCCTGGTGTGGAATTTCGACAGCGGCAATCCTGACGTGACGACGCCGCTGCCGGCCGGCCAGACCTACACCACGAACTCTCCGAACAGCTGGTCGGTCTCCAGCGCCGACGAAGCCCTCGGCCTCATCTACGTGCCGCTCGGCAACAAGGTGCCGGACCAGCTCGGCATGGGACGCAGCCCGAGCGTCGAGAAGTTCTCGTCGTCGATCGCAGCCCTCGATCTCGCCACCGGCCAGGTCAAATGGGTCCAGCAGTTCGTCCACCACGACCTCTGGGACATGGACGTGCCGGCTCAACCGTCGCTGATCGATATCACCCAGAAGGATGGCACCACCGTTCCGGCGCTCGTCGGCGCGACCAAGCAGGGCGATATCTACGTGCTCGACCGGCGCACCGGCGCGCCTGTCATCCCGTTCAAGGAAATTCCTGCTCCGGGCGGCACCATCCCCGAGGATCATGCATCGCCGACGCAGCCGATTTCCGACCTGACCTTCAGCCCGCCGCCACTGCAGGAGAAGGACATGTGGGGCGTCTCGCTGTTCGACCAGCTTGCCTGCCGCATCAAGTTCCACGAACTGCGCTATGAAGGCCGCTATACGCCGCCATCGCTGCAGGGATCGCTGATCTATCCCGGTAACTTCGGTACCTTTAACTGGGGCAGCGTTGCCGTCGATCCGGAACGCCAGGTGATGTTCGGCATGCCGACCTACCTCGCCTTCACATCGCAGCTCGTGCCGGCCAGCCAGATCCCGCCGAAGGGTCAGGACCAGAAAGGCAGCGAACAGGGCCTCAACCGCAATGACGGCGCGCCTTACGGCGTCTTCATGGGACCGTTCCTCGGTCCGCTGAAGATCCCCTGCCAGGCTCCGCCATGGGGCTATGTCGCCGGCGTCGACCTGAAGACCGGCAAGACCGTCTACAAGCACAAGAACGGTACGACGCGCGACATGACGCCACTGCCGCTGGCCTTCAATGTCGGCGTTCCCGGCATCGGCGGCCCGATGATTACCAAGGGTGGCGTCGTGTTCATGGGAGCAGCGGTTGACAACTATATCCGCGGCTACGACCTGACGACCGGCAAGGTGCTCTGGAAGGGCCGCCTTCCCGCCGGCGGCCAGTCGACGCCGATGACCTACACGGCAGGCGACAACAAGCAGTATGTGCTGATCGTCGCCGGGGGCCACGGATCCATCGGCACCAAGCCCGGCGACTACGTCATGGCCTATACGCTGCCATAACGCAGGCGTCGCTATCGCCAGAAATCATCTCCTCCCCGTTGGCAACGACGGGGAGTTTTTTGTGGCGGGACGCCCTGAGCCACAAGGCCCGGACAGGTTTGCCGTGGCAGGGTGGGCATCAGATTTCAGGAGATACGATCATGAAGGTACACAGCAGCCAAAGCAGTTACAGTGCGCCGCTCCTCAGCCAGTCCTATACGGACTCCGACGACGACACGCCCTTCGTGTTGCCCGACGACGAAGACAGCAGCGAGAAGAAGACTGCACCGTCAATCAGCAGCGCCGGCGTTGCCAACTCGATTTCATCCTTCTTCTGGCAGAGCCAGTCGGGCGGATCGACCACCGATGCGACCACTGCGGCAGCCGCCGACGGCACGGATGCGACGGACAGCGGCAGCGCCGCCGGTTCTGACGATGACGACGATATCCTGTCGCAATTCTCCAGATGGGCGGACATGACGCCGGCGGACAAGATCCGCTCGCAATATCTGGAACAGCAGAACATGACGGAAGAGCAGTTCTCGCAACTGCCGGCCGACCAGCAGAAGGCCATCAACGACCAGATCGCCAGCCAGATAAAGCAGCAGGCAGGCGCCAGCATGTCCGCTACAGGCGAGGACGAAAGCGACGGCGGAAGCGCTGCGGTTTCACTCGGCTGATTGCCGCATTCATCAGGTGAAGTCGCTACGGGAAAGATTCGCATCTCTCCCGTAGCGCTTTGAATTTACAGTACTTACTGCTCTTCGGCCGAACTGCCGACCATGCCGGCGACCATTTTTCCGATCTCGGCAAAGACGGCGTTGATCTCGGCCGTCGGTGCCGTTGCATCAGCGATGTAGGCGGCCACCAGGATGGGGCCGCGCTCGGGCGGCCAGACGATGGCGATGTCTGCGGCCATGCCTTGAGCCCCGGTGCCGGTCTTGTCGCCCACCTTCCATTCCGCAGGCAGGCCGGCGCGCAGGCGATCCTTGCCCGTGGTGGCGGCGACCAGCCAGCCCGTCAGCATCGTACTCGAGGCATCCGACAGCGTGTTGCCGAGGGTCAAGAGGCCAAGCGTATCGAGCATGGCGTCCGGTGTGGTGGTGTCGCGCGGATCGTCCTTCTTCGCCTCGTTCAATTCCGGCTCGCGGCGGTCCAGGCGGGTTTCGGTATCGCCGGTCGTGCGCAGCCAGTCGGTCAGCGCCGCCGGGCCGCCGAAGCTGTCGAGGAGAAGATTGGCGGCAGTGTTGTCGCTGACGGTGACTGCCGCCTCGCACAACTCCGCAATGGTCATGCCATCGGTTGCCGCGTGCTTTTCGGCGACCGGCGAATAGGCAACGAGCGCCTCCTTGCCGAAGCTGACGCGGCGATCGAGCTTTTCCTTGCCCTGGTCGACACGGGCAAGCACGAAGCCTGCCGCCAGCGCCTTCCAGGTGCTGAACATCGGAAAGCGTTCCGTCTCGCGGTTGCCGAGCGAAATATTGGTTTCGGTGTCGAGAACGGCGACGCCAAGCCGTCCGCCGGTGCGCTTTTCGAGCGCTGCCAGCTGGGCGCCGGCATCCTCCTCGGTCTTGTCGGACGGCGGCGCCGGCTGTTCCGGCACGGGGGGCGCCGGGTCTTGCGGCACGACGGGCGGCGGGGTTGTTTGCGCCATCAATTGCTGCGGCAGCAGGGCCGCCATGGGGCCGAGAATGGCCGAGCCCAGAAGCAGGCGACGGGTGATGGATGCAGGCATGCTTTCCTCCGAAAGGTTCGTATTCCCCCACCTAACGAGGGAATATGGCGCGGGTCTGGCGCAGGTGGCGCGTGGGTGAGCGTAGTTTCCCCAAGTACCCGCCCTGCCCCGCAAATTTCAACAGGCGGGAGCCTTCCAGGGCGCTCGCCCTTTGTCGCCGTTCAGCCAGCGACTCCTTCGACGATGAAGACGCGATAATCGGCACCCTTGAAGCGGTGCTGGACGGCTTCCTGGTAAAGCGGGCTGTCGTACCAGGCCTGCGCTGCTTCCATGGTCGGAAACTCGAGGATGACGGACCCGTCGACTGCGGCGCCCTCCAGCGTCTTGACGGCCCCGTAGAAGGCCAGCGGCTTCATCTCACGCCCCTCCGCCGCCCGCGGCGCCATCTTGCCATAGGTGGCGAATTCTTCCGGATCGGTAATCCGGTCGCGCACGAAAACCACATAAGCACTCATTTTTCTGTCCTTTCGCTCTTGGTCGGTAACAGCCCATCTATGGCAGATCATCCCGATGGCGATGGGTCAACTGACGGAATTTTGATCTCCACCATGAACACCAACTGACCTTGCCGCCGGACAGTCATTGGCGCCAAACCCCAGGGCGCCCTATTCTCCCACCGGAACCTGCTTGACAAAATTCCAGGCAAAATTATTGTAATGTTATAACGTATATTGAGGTTGGCGATGAATTCGAGACTTCCCGTTACCGTCCTGTCCGGCTTCCTTGGTGCCGGCAAGACCACGCTGCTCAATCATATCCTCGGAAACCGTGAGGGAATGCGGGTTGCGGTGATCGTCAACGACATGAGCGAGGTCAATATCGATGCGGCGCTGGTGCGCGATGGAGGCGCCAATCTTTCGCGTACCGACGAGCAGCTGGTTGAGATGACCAACGGCTGCATCTGCTGCACGCTGCGCGACGACCTGCTGAAAGAGGTACGCCAGCTCGCCGAGCAAGGTTGCTTCGACTATCTGCTCATAGAATCCACCGGCATTGCCGAGCCGCTGCCGGTTGCCACCACCTTTGAATTCCGCGACGAGGCCGGCGAAAGCCTCTCCGATATTGCCAGGCTCGACACGATGGTGACCGTCGTCGACGCCGCCAACCTGCTCAAGGACTATGGATCGTCAGCTTTCCTTGCGGATCGAGGCGAAACGGCGGGCGAGGAAGACAACCGGACGATTGTCGATCTGCTGGTCGAGCAGATCGAATTTGCCGACGTGGTCGTCCTCAACAAGGTCGGCAGTGCAACGCAGGCGCAGCGCGATGCCGCGAGGAAGATCATCGTCGGGCTCAATCCGGACGCACGCTTGATCGAAGCGGATTTTGGTGCGGTTGCTCCCGGCGACGTTCTCGGAACCGGCCTCTTCAACATCGAAAAGGCAGAGACGAACCCGCTCTGGTTCAAGGAGCTTCATGGCTTCAAAGACCATATTCCGGAAACTGCGGAATATGGCATCCGCTCCTTTGTCTATCGTGAAAAGCGCCCCTTCGACCCCGCAAGGCTGCGCGCATTTCTGGATCGACCATGGCCGGGTGTGGTGCGCTCGAAGGGTTTCTTCTGGCTGGCGACGCGTGCGAACCATGTGGGCGAACTCAGCCAGGCGGGTGCCATGGTTCGAACCGCGAACATGGGTCTCTGGTGGGCATCGGTGCCACGCGAGCGCTGGCCTCAGGATGCGGATACCGTGCGGCTGATGGAAACCTATATCGACCCGGTCTGGGGCGACCGCCGGCAGGAAATCGTCTTTATCGGCGCCGATCCGATGGACGAAGACTGGATCAGGCAGCAACTCGATGCCTGCCTGATAAAAGCCGATGCCTTCACGCCCGAAAGCTGGCGCGATCTTCCCGACACGTTCGAGCCATGGGGGCGCTGAGTCGGTCGAGCCTGAGATCAGCCGCATTTGCGCTTGCCGCGACTCACGACGGTGGCTAGTCTTTGGGGAAGGCTAGGCCCGCGCCTCCCCCCTCCATTCGGGGAAGCATCATACATGCAGGGTGACAAACGTTCATCGAACCATCTGTTCGGGCATCGCATGCGGAGGGTTTGCGTTTTTGGCTCGCAATGGAGGTTACGCATGAAACTTTCTGCACCCATATTCCAGCTGAAGCGGCGGGCAAAGCTGATGGCCCGGAGCTCTGGCGTTCCGCTCAACCAGGCGCTCGACCAGATTGCCCGCGACGAGGGGTTTGCCCGATGGAGCATGCTCTCGTCGCGCATGGCCGTCCGGTCGTTGTCGGAAACGATATTGTCCAGGCTCGAAAACGGTGACCTGCTGCTGGTGGCGGGGCGACCGGGACACGGCAAAACCAGCCTCGGGCTGCAGCTTCTGGTGGATGCCATCGGCGACGACAGAAGGGCGGTGTTTTTCACGCTCGAAATGACGGAGCAGCAGGTGCGCAAGCATATCGGCGTGCTCGAAAAGGACGATCGCACCGATTGCGACAGGCTGGAGGTCGTCACGTCCGACGATATCAGCGCGGATTACGTCATCCGGCATCTGGCAGGGTCCAAGCCTGGAACGATCGCGATCATCGACTACCTGCAGATTCTCGACCAGAACCGCCAAAAACCCGTGCTCTCCGAGCAGATTGCCGCACTGGGCAGTTTTGCGAAGGAGACAGGCATCGTCCTCGGATTCATCTCGCAGATCGACCGGTCGTTCGATGCCGAGAGCCGGCGCCTGCCGGATATCTCCGATATCCGCCTTCCCAACCTCATCGACCTCGGCCTCTTCACCAAGGCATGCTTCCTGCACAATGGCGAGGCTCAGTTGCAGGCCGTGGCGTGAGTCCTCGGGTCTAGCCCGAGGATGACGATCCGGAGGGGTACCTCGGGCCCGAGGATGACGATGCGGAGGGTGGCTGAATGACACCTGGCGGATCGGCGTTGCCTTGGCTGTCTTCGCAAGAGGAAGATCGAACCTGTGAACAGTCTGTCGCCGCCGGTCGGCTTGGCGGCGGCAGAGTGTCGCGCTATGGGGTTTTTTTTCAAGAGTATCGGCGGACGCTGCTCATCAACCGACAAAGCCCAACCACCGGAGAAGATTATGAAACAGCAACTATCCTCCGCCCAGCCCTACGTGCTCAGCCTCCTGCGCATCGTCTTTGGCCTGGTCATCTTTTCGTTCGGCACTGCCAAGATATTCCATTTCCACGCCGGCGTCTTCATGCCGCCGGAGGGCTCGCTACCATGGGTCGCGGGGCTGATCGAGCTTATCCTCGGCTTCCTGTTCCTGATCGGCTTCCAGACACGGGTCGTGGCCTTCGTGCTCAGCGGCGAGATGGCGGCCGCCTACTTCATCGCCCACTTTCCGAAGAGCTTCTTCCCGACCGAAAACGGCGGCTATGCTGCCGTCGTCTTCTGCTTCCTGTTCCTCTACTTCGTGACATCGGGCCCAGGCCCTGTCAGCGTCGACGCAAAGCTGCGCCAGGACTAGTCGACGTTATTCGAAAGCTGCAGACACGGATCAGCCCATTGCACGCAAATGCAATGGGCTGATTTCGTTCGGAGAGTTGACGAAAGCCGGGAGAGCAGCAGCCTCAGTGGCTGTGTGCGGCGGCAGGCTTATGGTCGTGGCTATCGCCGGCGGCGTGGTCGTGAGAGCAGCAGCCCCCATGACTGTGGCCGGCATGATTGTGGCCGGCATGGTCGTGGCCTTCGTGATCATGGGTATCTGCGACACCGCCGGTTCCGGCTGCTTTCCATTCGCGCCAGGAGTGGCTGAGGATCTGTACCGAAGAGGTCAGGAACAGGCCTGCCATGACGGCCGCGACGGCGAGATCCGGCCAAGCCGTGTTGGTGCCCCAGACGCCGAGAGCTGCCGCCATGACCACGACATTGCCGATGGCATCGTTGCGCGAGCAGAGCCAGACGGAGCGCACGTTGGCATCGCCATCCTTGTAGTTGACCAGCAGCACGACGGTGGCAAGGTTGGCAAGCAGGGCGAGGAAGCCGATGATGCCCATGACCGGCGCTTCCGGCACGCCGACCACGAAGACCCGGTAGATGGTGGCCGCGCAGACGAACAGGCCCATCAGGAACAAGCTGATGCCCTTGCCCGCCGCCGCCATGGTGCGGATCCGGGGAGAAGCGCCGATGACGGCCAGCGAGATGCCGTAGGTGACGGAATCGGCAAAGAAATCCAGTGCGTCCGCCTGCAGCGCCTGGGACCGGGCCAATTGGCCGGCGACCATCTCGACGAAGAACATGATGCCGTTGAGCGCGATGACGATCCACAGGCGCGTCTTGTAGGTATCCGACATGCCATCGAAGGGACCGTGGGTGTGGCCGCAGGAAGCGCTCATGATGTCACCTTTCTTATCGGGCTGGTTTAGTTGCAAGAACCTGTGTGACATCCTATCTAATCCCTCTAGCGACTAGAGGAACAAGAGGAAATTTCGCCATGCTGTCGATCGGGACATTGTCGAAGCGCGCCGGCGTCAAGGTGCCGACCATCCGCTACTACGAGCAGGTCGGGCTGCTCGACGCTCCCGAGCGCAGCGACAGCAACCAGCGGCGCTACGGGGAGACCGATGTGGAGCGGCTGGCCTTCATCCGCCACGGCCGCGATCTCGGCCTTACGGTCGAGGCGATCCGCGGGCTGATCACCCTCAGCCAGCATCCGGAAAGGCCCTGCCGCGATGCCGACCAGATCGCCCGCGAGCACCTTGCCGACGTCCGCGAAAAGATCGCCCGCCTGAAGAAGCTGGAAAACGAACTGGAACGCATCGTATCCCATTGCAACGGCCACAGCATAGAAGACTGCTACGTCATCCGAGCCCTCTCCGACCATGGGCTCTGCGAGACGGAGCATGCGGGGCATGGAGGGGGTGGCTTTAGTGAGTAGTGAGTAGGCAGTAGGCAGTAGGCAGTCGCTATTTCTAACAGAGTGTTGAATCAAGTCGCCATCAATATCTAACGGCAACTTGAATGCGCTATTGCCTATGACTGCTGATCTCACAATTTCTGCTACTTATATTCAAAGCGCCTACCTAATGCTCAAATCCTACTGCCTACTGCCTACTGCCTACTGCCTCTACTCACTAATCACTGCTCACTAATCACCCCCTCCCCTTGACATCCCCACCATTTCGGATCATCTCTTCCCCATGATCACACACGCGCTCATCACCCGCTCGTACTTTTGGCTGTACCTCTAGAAGGGCGGCCGGCAGATCATATTTGTCAACAAGCCGCCGTCAGGCGGCTTTGTTGTATGCGACAGCGTCCTGACGGCACTCCACACAGGACGCAGACCATGCTCGAAGACAGTGAAATATCTCTCCTGAGACCTCCGTTGCTGACTATCCGTGCCGCCAGGCGCGAGGACTTGCCAGACCTCAACGCGATGATCACCCTGCTGGCAGCCCATCACGGCGATGCGGCCGCGACGACGCCCGAGCAGCTGGAACGCGATCTCTTCGGCCCCCTGCCGTGGATCACGGCGCTGGTTGCCGATTCAGCCGAAGGCCTCCTCGGCTATGCCATCCTCGTGCCGCTCTACAGGGCGCAGGAAGGCCAGCGCGGCATGGACCTGCATCATCTCTTCGTGCGCGACGGCCATCGCGGCCACGGCATCGGCCAGCACCTGGTCGACCGCGCCCGCGAGACCGCCCGCAAGGCCGGTTGCCGCTACCTCTCGGTCAGCGCCGCCACCGGCAACGTCGCTGCCCACCGCTTCTACGAACAGCTGGACTTCACCCCCCGCCCGGTCACCGGCATGCGCTACCTGCAGGCACTGGGCTGAGGGGAACGACGATGGGCCTGGTTAATCCTCGCGATCTCGTCCGGGAGGCATCCCACCGGCGCGGTGCAGCCACTTGCAAGACGCAGGCTTGAAGCAGTGAACCCGTCGGCCATAGTGCTGATCGACGCTGGAGAAGCATGGGAGATGGGGCGATGGCTCGGATAGTGCGGTGGACGGACTGGGACGGCAAGGGGCTCGAGCATCTCTCCGTTGCCGATGACGAAACGCGGATTGCGGCCCGGAGCCTGGTGATCGGCGAGCGCGACGATTGCTGCTTCGGCCTTTCCTACATGCTGACCCTCGATCTCCAGTGGCGCGTGCGCGAGACCAGCATGCAGATGATCGACGGTCCGGCACTGCACCTGGTGTCGGACGGACACGGGCGCTGGAGCGGTGCCGATGGCATGGAGCTTGCCGGGCTTTCAGGCTGCATCGACGTCGACATCGCGGCCACGCCGTTTACCAACACCCTGCCCATCCGCAGGCTCGACCTCGCTGTCGGTGAGACCGGAACGATCAAAGTCGCCTATGTCTCCGTGCCCGACCTCGCTGTGAAAGCGGTCGAGCAGCGCTATACGAGGCTTGGCGAGAAGCGTTTCCGCTACGAGGGCCTGTCGACCGGGTTCAGCGCCGAAATCGAGGTGGATGGCGACGGCATCGTCGGCGACTATCCGGGCGTGTTTCGGCGCGCGCCGTAGCGCAGTCCGTCGGACAGCAGGGCCACCATCCGGCGTGCATGGTCCGGATCATTATCCTGTGAGGACATGCACAGACGCGCGACAGCGCCCAGCAATTCCTCGGCGTCGACATCCGTGCGCGCTTCACCGGCAGCTGCCGCAGCCTCCAGAAGGTTTCGCAACGCGGGCTGCAGTCTCTGCTGGAAATAGCCCGGGAGGGTCTCGAACGTCGGATCGCCGGAGTGCAGCGCCGAGGCGAGACCGCGCTTGGTGGCGATGAAGCCCGCATAGCGCTGCATCCAGTGTGCCAAGGCCTTGCCAGGCGCGTGTTCTGCGGCAAGTGTTGCGGCAGCCTGCGCACAGGCGTCCACCTCATGCCGGAAGACAGCCGCCACCAGATCGGCGCGCTGGGGAAAGTGTCGATACAACGTGCCGACGCCGACGCCCGCCCTGGTCGCGATTTCGCGGACCGGAGCATCGACGCCGGAACTGGAAAATACCGCCATTGCTGCCTTCAACAGGCCGTCGAGATTGCGCTGGGCATCGGCGCGCACACGGCGATCCGGACGTTCCGTTTCGCCCGCCCCCTCCGGTTTGTCATTCGTTTCATCGCGCACAGTCATACCCACTTGCAAAACGGAACGCCGTTCCGTATAAAACGGAACACTGCTCCGTTTAATTAAGTTAGCACGGACCGGCAGAATTGACCACCAAAGGATACCGAAGGACATGCCAATGAACGATCCAGCAGGGACGATCCCCATCAACGAGGCCAGCGCGGTTGTCTCCATCTGCCCGGTTATCCTGCCCGCGCCGGGCCGTGCGGTCGATCTGCAGATGCGCATCTCTGCTCCCGTTACCGGAACCTGCCTTCCGATCATCCTTCTGTCGCACGGGCACGGACGGTCGAACCATCTGTCCTCGATGAACGGCTACGGTCCGCTGGCCCATTTCTGGGCGGCGCACGGCTTCGTCGTCATCCAACCCACCCATCTCAGTTCGAAGACCCTGAGCCATATCGTCGGCAGCGATCCCGGCGCCCCGCTGTTCTGGAGATCGCGCGTCGAGGACATGACATTTATCCTCGACCAGCTGGAGTTGATCGAAGCCTGCGTTCCGGAACTCCGCGGTCGCCTGATCGCAGCCGGGTCGCCGTTGCCGGGCACTCGATGGGCGGGCATACGGCATCGATGCTGCTGGGCGCGCAGCTGACGGATGAGCATGACGGCAAAGCGATCAATGTTGCGGATCCGCGCATCAGCGCCGGCGTGCTGCTGGCGGCACCCGGTAATGGCGGGGCCGACCTCAGCGCTGCTGCGGCCGAGAGGTACCCCTTCTTCACGACATTCCGCTTCGACCATATGACAACACCGGCACTGGTCATCGCCGGTGACCGGGACGTTTCACCGCATCTCACGGTGCGGGGCCCCGACTGGCATGCCGACCCCTACGCCTTCAGCCCCGGCCCGAAGAGCCTGCTGACGCTGTTTGGCGGCGAACATGGGCTCGGCGGCATTGCCGGCTACGATGCGGCCGAAACGACCGACGAAGATCCGGCCCGCGTCGCATTGGTGCAACGGATGAGCTGGGCGTACCTGCGCACCGCGCTCTACCCGGAGGACGATGCCTGGCCGACCGCCTGCGCCGCATTGGCCGATAGCGCGGAACCGCTGGGTCGGGTCGAGAGCAAGCAGTCCGATCTCAAAACCACAAATGGAAAAGATCAGGCACTATAGAAATCTCGGAAAAACCTGCGTCAAGGTCAGCCCCTACTGCCTGGGCGCAGCGACGCCGCAGATTACGACAGCCATAACGAATCCGAGGAGATCGTCGGCAAAGCCGAAGGGACGCCGCGATACTGCGGTGCTTGCCACCAAGGCGCACCTGCCAATGGGGACGGACACGAACAGCCAAGGCAACTTAAGGCGGTGTATCACCCGCACCGTGGAGGGCTCGTTGCGCCGACTGCAAACCGATAAAGCTGCGCGCCATCTGTTCATCGATCTTCCGTCTCCGAGATCGTCGAAGCGCAGTGGGTTGCCGACCGGCGGCGAGCAGGGAGATCAGGCCGCAGAGGCCTTGTCCAGAACTTCTTCGGCCCATTGATTGAGACTTTTTCCCGCAAGTTCTGCGGCCTTTGCGGCACGGGCGTGGATCTCGGGATCGACGCGAAACATCATCTTGCCGGAATAGGGCTTGTGCGGCGCCCGCCCGAGCTTCCGGCAGGTTTCGACATAATCGTCGACCGCCTCGTGAAAAGCCTTCTTGAGAGCGGCAACGCTGTCGGCATGAAAACCGATGACGTCAGGCACGCCGGCGATGTTACCGAAAAATATCTCGTCTTCCGCATCGAAGGCGATGCGTGCGGAATAGCCCTTGTAGGTGAGGATACTCATGGTGTTATTCCCAGTTCCTGCAAATAGAGCCGCGCATCCCTGACCTGATATCGCTTGGCTTCCTTGACGGGGTGCGGCCGATGAAAAAAAGCCAGCTTTCCATCTTTTTCAAAGCGGACACGCGAACCGTTGCCTTCGACAACCCGGCATCCGGACGCCAGCAAAAGCGCCTCTAGGTCGGCCCAGGCGATCGTGCCTAGCACCGGATCCTTGAAAACGGCGACCAGGGTTCTGCGATGCCTGCTGTTCATGAATAAGGATAGCAAATGCTAGCATGAAACGCAAGCATTCTGATGTCCCGGGAGGGTGCAAACACGGGGGGCAACCGCCAAAGCCGCCGCCCCCCGGTTCTCTTTTACGGCGCAGACCGCCGCGCGCTATCGCGGCGCAGTGCGTGGGCGATCAGGCGGTCGATGAGTTCGGTGTTGTCGATACCGCTGGCGGCGAAGGCTTTTGGGTACATGCTGATGTTGGTGAAGCCGGGGATGGTGTTGACTTCGTTGATGGTGACCGTCCCATTGGCCTGCAGGAAGACGTCGACACGGGCCATGCCCTCGCAGCCGAGCGCCAGAAAGGCGCGGCGGGCGATTTCGCGGATGCTTGCGGCCACCTGGTCCGACAGATCGGCGGGTACTTTGACGACGGCGCCGTCGGCATCGATGTACTTGGCGTCGTAGCTGTAGAAGCCGTGCTTTTCGGCCGGCACGATCTCGCCGGGAAGCGAGACGACCAGCGAACCGTCGGCATCCTCCAGCACCGCGCATTCGATCTCGCGGCCGTCGACGAAGGTTTCCACCAGCACCTTGTCGTCATGACGGAAGGCGTCGCTGAGGACCCCGGTGAACTCGTCGGACGTCCGTGCCCTGCCGACGCCGACCGACGATCCCTGCCGGGCCGGTTTGACGAAGACGGGTAGCCCGAGCGTCGTCGAGATCGTCTCGAACGACGCCGGTTCGCCGCGCCGCAGCGTCACCGAGGGGGCAACCGCAAGCCCGGCATCCGCAAGCAACCGCTTGGCGATGTCCTTGTCCAGCGCTGCGACTGAGCCGAGAATTCCGCAGCCGACATAGGCGACATCGGCGACCTCGCAGTGCCCCTGCACCGAGCCGTCCTCGCCGAACAGGCCATGCAGCACCGGAAACACCACAGAGACCGGCGGCAACTCATAGGCCGCGCCCGCCGGCGGCATCGCCATCATCCGTCCGCGGCCGCCCGGCAGCAGGCAAACGCCGGTGCCGGTCGCCGGCACGGCCGAAGGCATCGTCGCGCCGTCCCAGTCGATCATCAGCCATTCGCCGCTGCGGGTGACGGCGATGGGGACGATCTCGTAGCGGGTGCGATCCATGGCGCCGACGACATTGGCGGCGGACATGAGCGAAACCTCGTGCTCGGAGGAACGTCCCCCGAAAAGGACTGCGATTCTCGGCTTGCTGGACATGCGGTGGCGATCCCCCGTGCGTGTATGGCCGCGAGGTTTCGCGGCCGGGCAGACGGTTGGCACAACCGTTCCGCCGGCCTGCAAGGTTAAATTGAACTGCGCCTGATTTATGGCGGGTCGCGCGAGGGGGATTTTTGTGGATTGGCGGCGGCGTTGGATGGAGCAAGAGGCCATCTTGCGCGTGTGGCGGCGCACCCCTCTGTCGACGATTCTGACATCTCTCCCACAAGGAGAGATTGGCGGAGGCCGGCCAAAATAGAAAAAGCCCGGCGCGGGGCCGGGCTTTCTGGGTGGTGGACTAGAATTACTTCGTTGCCGCCTCGTACATTTCCAGCACGTGATCCCAGTTGATCAGGCTGTCGATGAAGGCCTCGAGATATTTCGGGCGGGCGTTGCGGTAGTCGATGTAATAGGAGTGTTCCCAGACATCGACGCCGAGGATCGGGCTTGCGCCGTGGACCAGCGGGTTTTCGCCGTTCGGTGTCTTGGAGATTTCGAGCTTGCCGTTCTTGACGGACAGCCAGGCCCAGCCGGAGCCGAACTGCGTCGTGCCGGCGGCAGCGAAATCGGCCTTGAACTTGTCATAGCCGCCGAGATCGGAGGCGAAGGCTGTTTCCAGCTTGCCGGGCAGCTTGTTGCCGCCGCCGCCCTTCTTCATCCACTTCCAGAAATGGATGTGGTTGTAATGCTGGGCAGCGTTGTTGAAGAGACCGGCATTGGTGCCGAACGACTTCTTGACGACCTCTTCGACCGACAGATCGCTCATGCCGGCTTCGGCGGCGAGCTTGTTGCCATTGTCGACATAGGCCTTGTGATGCTTGTCGTGGTGAAACTCGAGGGTTTCCTTCGACATGAAGGGGGAAAGCGCATCGTAGTCATAGGGAAGTTCAGGCAATTCGAAAGCCATGGTCTTGTTCTCCTGTTGGCAGGTGAGGCGGAACATAGGAGCGGAACCCGCACGAGGCAACCGCGCAGGGGCCAAAAATCGGAGCGCCTACCGAAAAAATCCGCCGTATTTCAGGCGCATGACAAACAGGCTAGGTAGCGGAGGCCCGGAGGGCCTACCATGTCGCTCGCCGCTGGAGGGGTCCGCCGCCTGTATTGGCAGCACGGGCCGCATTCAGCCTGCAGTTGTCGCCGCATCGACGCGGTCGTCATGAAACGCTGGATTAGCCCTTCATGGGCACGTTCCGAGTGTCAAAGCCTTCGGCAGGACTGCAACCGCCAAGAGGTCTAGCCTGTCGCGCGCTTCATGCTATGCTCTTGTCGATCGCTGGGGACTGGAGAGCCAGGGACGGGCGGCAATCACACGTTGTCCCGAGTTGGCCTTGACCGGCGCCTTGCGATCGACGGATGCCGCGGATGGCATTCGCCTCAGTACTCGACTTTGAGATAAAGACCACGCTACGGCGCCCTGATGGCGACCGGCGACGTGGCGGAGAGCAAAAGCGCCCATGTCAGTTCATCGTTTCCCGATCGGCCAGTCCGTACGCCTCAAGAGCCGCCAAGGCCTGTCGCCGCGTGCAGCCGATACCTACCGCATCATCGCCCTGCTGCCGGTGCGGGATAATTCGCCGCAATACCGGATGCGCAACGACGAAGTCTCCCAGGAGCGTGTAAGCCAGGAGCGCGATATCGAAGCCTATGACATCGCTCCGGATATCGCCGCCGAGTAACGGCGGCCTTGACCGGCAGCATTTCCGGACGGGACGCCTGATGGCATCCTGACCCTACTGCCGCCGGCCTCTACGACATGCGCCTGAAGCCCTCGTCAAGCATCGCCAACGCCCACAGGAGAGTGCCATGTTGTTCTTTTTCAAGGGCCGTTCGGTCATTGTCGAGACACCGCTTCGAGCCCGCGCCTACCCCAACCTTGCGCTCGTCGGCATTTCCGACGCGAAGGCGGTAGCCATGGCCGGGCTCGAAGATGCCGACATAGCCATCGCGATGCCGTCCGACCACCCGACGATCGAGGTCGGGAGCCTGATTTGAGCCGCGCTGGCGCTGCCGGCATCTGTCATCGTGGCATCCTCAAATCGTCTGCAGAATTTCATCGTGAGTCGAGCCGGCAATGAAGCAGCTGCTGGCCTCGCCGAGCAATCGCAGAAACGCGGCATCGGTGTTGATCGCCTTGTGGTCACGCTCGAAGGCCTGAAGATCCTCGTGCTGCGCAGACCAGAATATCCGCGTCGGATTTCCCGCGAGCGGCCGGCTGATGGCGATCCGGATGCCGTGGTTTTCTTCAATCAGCCCTGCTGCCTTTTTGACGAAGGCGAATGCGTCGGGGACCTTGCCGGGCGCAATGGCCGCGCTGCGTAACCAGGTTATCATGTGGTGCTCCTTGCCGTTTGCGAGACTTGCTCGATGTCGCAGGAGTAGACGCTGCCACTGTCAGATTGTGTCAGCAGCGTCTTCACCACCATCGCGACGGTAGGCATGACGGTAGGCATCGGCCGCAGGAACTGCTATGTCGTCCTTTCAAGCGAGGATGGGACGATGGCAAGAAAAGCGTTGTTTGTTTTGGGTCTGTTGCTGTTCATCGCCGGAGTGATCTGGGCCGCACAGGGCAGCGGTTACTTCCCCTACCCCGCCAACAGTTTCATGATCGACCAGCGTCCCTGGGTCTACCGCGGCGCCATCACGGCGATCTGCGGTGTCGTGGCAATGCTCTGGTCCCGGCGGCTCTGAGCCTTGCCCCGAAACACGCCGCCTGCGGTGGCATGCTGACAATGCGGAACGGCTGATGCGCATCTTTCTCGTTCGCCACGGCGAATCCCTCGGCAACCTCGATGGCCATGCCTACCGTGAATTCGGCGACCACAACGTGCCCTTGAGCCAATGGGGCTATCGTCAGGTGGCGCAGGCTGGCGGCGTGATTGCCAAATACCTGGACAGCCTTGCCGATTTAGAGCGCCCGAAACTGCGTGTCTGGTTTTCACCGTTCCTCAGGACGCGCCAGAGCAAGGATGCGCTTTTGACGGTGTTGCCGGCGGCAAGCGTCGGCAAGGTGCGGGAAGACTACCTGTTGCGCGAGCAGGATTTCGGGGTTTTCACCGAGATCTACGACCACGTCGAGCAGAGGCAGAAGTTTCCGGACGAGTTCGAGCGGTGGGCACGGCTGCGCAGCAATGGCGCCAAGTTTTACGCGCGGCCACCGGATGGCGAAAGCCGCGCCGACGTGGCGCAGCGCATGCGGCTGTTCCTGCAGACTGTCATGCACGAGGCGCTGCACGGCCACGATAGCGTATTGATCGTCGGCCACGGCGTTACCAACCGCGCCTTCGAGATGAATTTCCTGCAGCATCCCGTCGCCTGGTTCGAAGAATCCGACAATCCGGGCAATGCCGACGTGACGCTGATCGAGGGCAACGGGACGCGCGGCTACACGTCCACGCTGCTGCACAAGGCTACCGACCGACAGCCCGGACAGGACGAATTGCGCGATGCCGTCCTGCCGTCTGTGCTCTCAGGCCCCGGAGCCTGACGGGTTCGGGGCCGGCGGCTATTCCGCCTGGGTCTTGACCTTTTCCGCTTCCTCGACGTCGGTGCGACCGCCGGAAATGCTGCTCGTCGTCATGGAGACCGGGTCGGATGCGGGAAAGCTGTCCTCAAGACCGGTGTCGAGTTCGCCTTTTGCGGCGGTGGTGCGCTGGTCTGCCTGTTCCTGCTTCAGCGACTGGGCAGCGGGCGAGATCCTGGCTTCGTCTGTCATGGGGATATCCTTTTCTCTATAATGGGCACAACCGTAACATTTGCCGGCGACGGTCGGTTCCATCTTTTGGCGTCATCAGCCTGTCGCCAATTCGCATCGATATACCGAAAAGACGCCGTTTGACGGCCTATCCGGCCTTGGCATCCCGCGAAACGTCGGCGTAGATATCGGCTCCCGCCTGGAGCTTGACATGTCCGAATCCCGTCTCATTCTCGAGCGCCTGCGCCGGCTGGTGGCTGAAGATCGCAGGCCGATCGCGCCACTCGCCGACCGGAATGCCGCATCGTCGCTGTTCTCCTTCGTAACCCACAGGCGCGAGCGCATCGCCGGCGCCGCCTTTGCGCGCCTGTCGATCGTGGTCATCGTCGAGGGCACCAAGGAAGTGCTCAGCATGGGCCGCCATCAGCGTCTCGATGCCGGCACGGTTCTGGTGCTGCCGTCCGGTTGGCGCGGCGAGGTCGTCAACGATCCCGATCCGACAAGCGGCGCATACCGCGCCATCTTCATCGACTTCCCGGATGCGCTGGTGCGCCGGGCAGAGTCCGGCCTCTCTCCGCTGCGGCGGCTGGCGCTTCCTCACCTCGCGCTCGATGCTACCCTTGCCGAGGCGATCCGCCATGCCGGCGACGGGATCATGGACGGCAATCTGCCGACGGTGATCGCCGAACACCGGGTGCTGGAAATCCTGATGGTTCTGGCAATGCGCGGCGCCCTGCCCGCGCGGGCGGATACCACGACCGATGCCATCCGGGCGCTGGTGCGCTGGCAGCCCGACCGGGCCTGGACTGCCGACCTGATCGCGGCCGAACTTCGCACCAGCAATGCGACGCTGCGCCGCCGGCTGGGGCTGGAGGGCACTTCCCTGCGTGCCGTGATTGCCGGAGAGCGCATGGCACTGGCCGAAGCGATGCTGGCGGAGGATGGGCTTAGCCTGCGGGAAGCGGCGCTGGCGACAGGCTACCGCTCGCCCAGGCGCTTTGCAGAACGCCGGCGGGCGCTCATCCAGCACGGCACGACGGAGCCGATTTAAGCGTTTCAGACTTCCAATCGAGCGTTTCCGTGCTCATGGTCCGGCCGGCGATCTGTTAGCCAGTGTCCAGCGATCCACCAAAGGGGCTTCCATGCGAACCACCAACAGATTTCCGGGTGCCATAGTGCTTGCCGCCGTGGCTGGCCTCATTCTCTCCGCCTCCGCAATACAGGCTTTTGCCGCCGATCTTGCGGTCAGCTTCGGCAAGGCCGAGCCAGGTCGCATGCTGCCGCCGGCTAATGCGGCCTGCGTCGTGCACCAGGGCAAGCTCAGGCCGGGGCGCAACGAGAGCCCGTCGCTGTCGTGGTCGAAGGGCCCGGCGGGCACCAAATCCTATGCCGTCACCATGGTCGATCCCGACGTGCCCGTCGATCGCAGCGGCTTCAACAGGGATGACACGGTGATTGCCGAGACCGCGCCGCGCGAGGAATTCGTCCATTGGGTGCTGGCCGACATTCCCTCCGACTTCAGCCACCTGCCCGAGGCAATCGACGGCAACGGCGTGACCAAGGCGGGACTGCCGCTGAAGCGCACCGACCACGGCCGGCGAGGCCAGAACGGCTTTGGCGAGGGCTCTCTGAAGAACGGCCCGCAGGGCGGCTATCACGGCGCCTGCCCGCCCTGGAACGACCAGCGTGTCCACCACTACCGCGTCACCGTCTACGCGCTGGATGTCGAGCATCTCGGCCTGCCGGACGCGTTTACCCGGTCCGACCTTCTGCGGGCCGCCGATGGCCACATCCTGTCGAGCGGCAGCGCCGAACTGCGCTACACATTGAACGCCAGGGCCAGGGAATGACCGGGACAGGCATGAGCAAGACCGCCAGCGACGATGTCACCGCGCACTGGATGCGCAACATGATCGTCTGCCTCGTCGGCTCCTTCACCACCATCGTCGCGATGACGCTGCTGCTGCCATTCCTGCCGCTCTATGTCGAAGAGCTCGGCGTCGGCGACAAGGCCGGGATCGTCCAGTGGTCGGGCATCGCCTACGGCGCCACCTTCTTTGCCGCAGCCTTCGTCGCGCCGATCTGGGGCAGGCTCGGCGATATCTACGGCCGCAAGCTGATGCTCGTGCGCGCCAGCCTCGGCATGACTGTCGCCATCGGCCTGATGGGCATGGTCGACAGCGTCTGGCAGCTGGTGGCGCTGCGGCTGTTCACCGGGCTTGCCGGCGGCTATGCGTCG
Source organism: Rhizobium sp. B21/90 (assembly GCF_019355815.1). Classification (NCBI taxonomy): domain Bacteria; kingdom Pseudomonadati; phylum Pseudomonadota; class Alphaproteobacteria; order Hyphomicrobiales; family Rhizobiaceae; genus Rhizobium; species Rhizobium sp. B21/90. The sequence continues at coordinate 2,957,102 of NZ_CP072162.1, forward strand.
GGGTCGATGGTGCTAGTGGCCACGCAGACGCCAAAGCATCGCGTCGCCTGGGCGCTCGGCATGGTGTCGTCGGGGATCATGGCCGGCAATCTGGTGGGGCCGCTAATCGGTGGCGCGCTGCCGGCAATCATCGGCATCCGCAACACGTTCCTTGCGGCTGGCGGAGTGATCTTGCTGACCTTCCTCGCCACCATCTTTTTGATCAAGGAAGAGAAATCGGCCTCCCGCAGACAAGCCGCCAAGGCCAGCGGCGGCTGGCGCTCGATCGAGGACAAGCGGCCGGTCATCGCCATGCTGGCAACCGGCATGCTGCTGATGCTCGCCAACATGTCGATCGAGCCGATCATCACCGTCTATGTCGCCGACCTCATCGACGACCAGACGAAGCTGACGCTGGTATCGGGCGTGGTGATGTCGGTGGCGGCGCTGGGGAGCGTGCTTTCGGCCTCGTGGCTGGGCAAGCTCGCCGACCGCATCGGCCACTGGCCGGTGATATCAGGCGCACTCGGCATCGCCGCGCTGCTGTTGATACCGCAGGCCTTCGTGACCAGCGCCTGGCAGCTGATTATCCTGCGTTTCCTGATGGGCGTGGCGCTCGGCGGACTGCTGCCCTGCATCGCTGCCGTCATTCGCCACAGCGTGCCCGATGCAGCCGCCGGCGGTATCCTCGGCCTGTCGACCTCGTCGCAGTTCGTCGGCCAGGTGGTCGGCCCGGTGCTCGGCGGCTTCGTTGGCGGCCACATCGGCATGCGCGCGGTATTTTTAGGCACCTGCGTGCTGCTGTCAGCCGGCGCCATCTACAGCTGGATGGTTCGGCCAAGGCATGACAAGAGCGGCGCGACCTGAGGGTGCGCCGTCTCGGTCAGCGCCTGATGCTACTGTTCTACCTGAAATCCTTCGACGTCAGGATGTACGAGCTGCGGCGGGTGGCGGCGTAGGCCTTGGTGGCGACGGCCTGGATGCCGCTGCGCTTGGCGTCGAAAGCGGCGAGATAGCCGGCTTCGGAATTGGCGCCTGCAAACACGTCGACATCGACGAAAAGCTGCACCTGGAACATGCCGTCGTGACCGAGGAAGCGAACGCGGCGACCGGGTTCGTCATAGCTGCGGCTGGCATTGGGAAACGTAAGCGACATCGGACTACCTTCTGAAAACGGCCCGGTCGCCTTGAAAAATCGGGGGCCGAAGCGTCATCGCCTCTTGTCCCCTTGCGTCCGGAAAAGCTGCCTGCGGGAGCGTGGCATCGCAGGTCTCGCGCAGAGCATAGCATGCGAGGGCGTCAGGCGGCGGCTTTAATTTGCAGGAATGTCACCGCACGCGAAGCCGCTCAGGCAGATTGCGGCATATCGCTGGAAAACCAGACATCGGGATAGACGGCAATGGCGGTGTCGTCCGGCGCCCTTGCGGCCGTGGTCCAGACAGAGCGGACGGATCGTGCCTCCAATAGGCTTTGTGGCGTCCGCGTCGCGACAATCTCATGGGAGGCCCCGATGCAGGGAATGAACCAAGACGGCCTCTGCGGGGCGACACTGAAACCATTTGCATCGGCGCGGATGAGCAACGTCAATCCGACATCCTGCGTCGGTCGCCACGGAAAGATCAGCCGCCCGCCGGGCTTCAGCGCCTGCAGCCAGGCAACCGGCGGCGCGGCGACGCCGGCGTTGACGTAGATGACGTCCGACTTCGGCAGTGCCGCCTGCGTGGCGTTGGCATTGACGACAGTGACGCCTTCGAAGGGCTGGAGATTAAGCCGCGCCCTGTCGGCGAGATGGGTTTCCCGTTCGAAAGCGGTGACCTTGCCGTCCGGCACGGTCAGCAGCGCCAGGATGGCGGTGTAGTATCCTGTACCGGCGCCGATATGGGTGACGCTCTCGCCGCGCTGCGGGGCGACCGCTCCGATCCAGGAGGCATGCAGGAAGGGCTCGCCATTGTTGATGCCCTTTGCCGCATCCAGGGCGACGAGGTTGTTCTCGTAGAGATAGACGGGATCGGCGCTCGGAGTTTCCAGGTAATTGCTACCCTCTACCCAGACATGCCACGGCCCCGGGCCGAGAAAGACTTCGCGGGGAACGAGCTCGAAGACACGCTCGAGGCGTGGATCGCGGGACAGGCTGACGGCGGCCATGCGCTTGGCGAAAAAGCCGCGGATCTCTTCCAGGCTGGCGCGGTTGCTCTTCATGAACCCTCCCCGCTCTCCGGTGCATTACGGTGCAGACGAAACTCGGAAACATCGGCTTGGTCGCAAGGAAAGTGCATTTTCCTCTGTTGTGCAACGGGGAATTTGGCAAACAGTCTGACGAGCGCCTCGATCAGGCAGGGAGACCATTGCGGATCACCGCCTCGATCAGTCGCTTGAGATCGGCATCAGGCGTCTTTTCCGCCATCGCACCGAGCCGGCCGTCGATAAGCAGGGTGGCCAGCCCATGCATTAGCGACCAGCGCGTGCTGGCCAGCACCAGGGTCTCGAAGTCTTGCGGCGCCGTGACTGGCGCCAATCCGGATCGATCCGGTGCCGGGCCGGACTGGTCAGGGGTCAACAGCGCGAAGGCGGCGACGCCTGCCGTCGCGAGCGCCGGGGAAGACCAGTCCAGCCGCTCCGAGCGGAACATCAGCAGGAATATCCCGGGATGGGCTCTGGCGAAGGCGACGTAACCGTGCGCCAATGCCTGCACCCGCCTGTGCGCGTCCGGCTCGGCCAGGTGCTTTTCGAGCGCCTGCCGCAATCGGACGAAGCCTGCGGCCGCCAACTCGGTCAGCAGGCCGGTGATATCGCCGAAATGATGGGACGGTGCTGCATGGGAGACGCCGGCTTCGCGTGCCGCGGCCCGCAACGTCAGGGCGTCGATACCGTCGCGGTCGAGGATTGCCTCTGCTGCGGCGAGCAGGGCCGGACGAAGCGCACCATGATGATAGGTCTGAGTCATCCGCCATCCTTACACCGACAAGATCGCGCTTGACGAGAGGTCGGCATGGATGCCATATATCTTTACAGTGTCTAGATATGAGCCGGCAGGTCTCGCGGACGGGAGCAGTCATGGACGGAACGATGGTCTACGTGTCGATTACGGGCCTCCAGATCAAGGCGCGGCGTCATCTGCCGCACTTCTGGTGGCACGCCATCCCCTCGATGCTGCAGGCGCAGAAGGCAGAGGGGAACATCTCGACGGACGCACGAAGGATAGACGGCGTCCACCACACGCTGACGGTCTGGAAAGACGAGGCCGCTATGCGCCGCTATCTCGTCGCCGGCGCGCATCTGAAGGCGATGCAGGCGTTCGGTTCGATTGCGACCGGCAAGACGTTGGGTTTCTATGCCGACCGCGTGCCGGACTGGCAGGAGGTGCATGCGCTCTGGCAGACGAAGGGCAAGCCCGTCGGACGGGCGAAATAGGATTTTCGCACGATACCTGTGCCGCCTGCAGCGGGCGCAGCCATCGTGTCTCGCCGCCAACTCGTCTTCATGCGTCTAAAGATGCGGATTACTCGTCGGTGGCTTTGCGTGAATGGGCCCAGTCCATATAGATCTCCAGTGCCTTGCGGGCGACCGGTCCCTCGCCGAACGTGCGGCCATCGAGGCGGTCGATGCCGACGATCTTCGAATAGTTTCCCGTCGTGAAGACCTCGTCAGCTCCCATGAAGTCGGCAACGGATAAGGTCGTCTCGCGAACGTCGAAGCCGGCCTGGCGGAGCAGGCCGATGATCCGCTCGCGGGTGATGCCGGCCAGAAAGGTGCGGTTGGCGACGGGCGTGAATACAGCGCCGTCCTTGACCATGAAGACGTTCGAGGATGCGGTTTCGGCGACATTGCCGTTCATGTCGCAGGCAAGCGCATTGTCGAAGCCACGGCTGCGGGCTTCGATAATCATCCGGCCGCTGTTCGGGTAGAGCGAGCCGGTCTTGGCCTCGGTCATCGCCGTCTCAGGCGACGGTCGGCGATAGGGCGAGACGGTCAGGGACTGCGGCTTGGCATTGTTCATCGGCGCTTCGAACAGGCAGAGCGCAAAGCGGGTCGAGGCCGGATCGACGGCGACGACGCTGGTCGGCATCCCGTGCTCGCCCCAGTACATCGGCTTGATGTAGAGCGCCGAAGTGCCATCGAATTTCTTCACGCCCTCCGTGGCCAGCGCCTCTATCTGTTCGGCCGTCATGGTCGGTTCGAGGCCCATGGCGCGGGCCGAGCGGTTGACGCGCTGGCAATGCAGATCGAGATCGGGCGCGATGCCATCGAACCAGCGGGCGCCGTCGAAGACCGTCGAGGCCAGCCACATCGCATGCGACGTGGGCCCGATCAGCGGCGGGTTGCCGGGCAGCCACCCGCCGTCGACATAGGTCCAGGTGGCGGAACGCGGCGATGTATCGACAGCCATGGTGGTCTCCTTCGAATTTCGTCACGAGACAAGACCTCATGGAGGGCGAGAATCAAGAAGAAATCTCGGCGGCAAATCCATTCGCAACAAATGACGCGAAGGTGCAAAGCCGGCGCAACTTTCCTGCGCATGCCATCCGTCGCATGAATTTGTGCATGAGCAGAATTGATGGGCCGCAGAGTGGAAGCAGCCGTGGTGGCGTGCCATCATGGAAACCATCCAACGCCCACTCGAATCGGAACTGCCGATGCGCGCCATGTATTACGAAGCCTTCGAGGCTAGACCCGAAATCCGCACCCTGCCCGATCCGACGCCATCGGAAGACGGGGTTGTGATCGCAGTCGGTGCCAGCGGCCTCTGCCGCAGCGACTGGCATGGCTGGATGGGGCATGATCCCGATATCGCCCTTCCCCATGTTCCCGGCCACGAACTGGCTGGCAAGGTGGTGGCGACGGGGCGGGGCGTGGTGCGCTTCAAGGTCGGCGACCGCGTCACCGTACCTTTCGTTTCGGGCTGCGGCCATTGCGGCGAGTGCCATTCCGGCAATCAGCAGGTGTGCCCGAACCAGTTCCAGCCGGGCTTCACCCACTGGGGATCGTTCGCGGAATATGTCGGTATCGACTATGCGGACACCAATCTGGTGCATCTTCCGGAGGCGATCGACGACGCGACGGCGGCCAGCCTCGGCTGCCGCTTTGCCACGTCCTTCCGCGCCGTCACCGACCAGGCAAAGACCAAGCCCGGAGAATGGATCGCCGTGCACGGCTGCGGCGGCGTCGGGCTGTCGGCCATCATGATCGCCACGGCACTCGGCGCCAATGCCATTGCCATCGATCTTTCCGACGAAAAACTGGCCTTCGCCCGCGAATGCGGTGCGGTGGCGACGATCAATGCCGGGACCGTTTCCGATGTTGCCGAGGCAGTGCGCGAGATCACCGGCGGTGGCGCGCATGTGTCGATCGACGCGCTCGGGCACCCCACGACCTGCTTCAACTCTATCCGCAACCTGCGTCGACGCGGTCGGCACGTGCAGGTCGGGCTGATGCTCGGCCAGCACGCGACCCCGGCGATCCCGATGGCGCAGGTGATCAGCCAGGAACTCGAGATCTATGGCAGCCACGGCATGCAGGCCTGGCGCTACGATGCGATGCTCGCCATGCTGTCTGCCGGCAAGATCGCGCCGCAGAAGCTCATCCAGCGGCGGATCAGCCTGGAAGAGGCTATTCCCGCGCTGATGACGCTCGACCGGGCGGAAGGCCTCGGGATCAGCGTTATCACGCGGTTTTGAGGTTGCGGTCGGCGGCTTCATCGGGAGCGATAGACCGCCGGGTTGCATTCAGGCCATCCGTCTCGCCTGCGATGTCTTGCCTGTCACATGTCTGTATCGGAGAGCGTGCTAGCACTGCGCTGCAAGGGCAAGAAGGTGGCCACGCAGGGCTGGTTCGGCCGGCCTCCAAAGGTCGCTCGAATGCGCCTGATACTGCTACGCCGCGTTCGTACCCGTGAATATGACGCAGGGCAGCCCGTCCGTATGACCATGGCCGAACGGTTGCCAAGGGTGGTCGAAGGGTTTAACGGACGCGTCCTCAAGAAGAAAAACAAGAAAGCGACATCATGTCCGACTCCTCCCATGCCGACACGGCAGCCCAGGCCAAGCCTCTTTTCGTGCTCGGCGACCACGTCCAGCGCCAGGCGCGCCTTGAAGGCACGTGGCTCAACGTCTTCGACGTCACGGTTCCCTCCGGTGGCGGCACGCCCCTTCACAGCCACGCCAGCCCCGAAGTGTTCCGCATTCTCGAGGGCACGCTGACCGTGCAGCAGATGACCGACTCCGGCCTCTCGGAGACGCAGGCGCAGGCTGGCGACATCATTTCCATCCCCGGCAACGTGCCGCATGGCTACAGCAATACCGGCCCCGACGCCGTCGTCTTTTCGGCCATCATCGACAAGGACATGGCCACATATTTCGAAGTTGCCGACATCGGCCCGCAGGCGGAAGTCGCGTCCGACGAGGAAGCCGAACGATTTCTGGTTGCCGCCGGCGAGCACGGCATCCGTATTCTGGCATCGTAATATCCAAGGCCGACCGCAGCAGCGTGCTGCGGTCGGCTTGCTGGCATGCAGTGTGTTCATAACCTCGCCTGTACCGATGTTTTCGTCCTCTCCCCCTTGCGCAAACAGCAGTTCGACGCCAGATTGCACCGATGCCCGATAGCGACCCATCCACTACAAGCCTGCCCCATGCCGAGCGCGATATGCCGGCAGACGAGGGCAGCGACGATTGTAGACCCGGCAAAGCGGGTCGTTTGCGCTCCTCGTCCGTGACACCAGCCATCGGCATTTCGACGCGCCGACGCCCGTCGTCGAGCGTGGTTAGCGTCAACACACCTCATCCCATCTCAAAACAGGGGAGTGGCCGGTCTGCAATGACTGCGGCCGCCAACGCAGAACTATGATCTTCGACTGGATTTCCGATCCTTCCGTCTGGGTCGGTCTGGCCACCCTCATCGTTCTCGAGATCGTTCTCGGCATCGACAACCTCGTGTTCATCGCGATCCTCGCGGACAAGCTGCCGCCGCAACAGCGCGATTCGGCTAGGCTTATCGGTCTCGGCTTGGCGCTGGTCATCCGGCTTGGACTGCTGGCCTCGATAGCCTGGATCGTGACGCTGACGACGCCGCTGTTCACGGTGTTGAATTTCGGCTTCTCGGGCCGGGACATCATCCTCATCATCGGCGGCATATTCCTGCTTTTCAAGGGGACGATGGAGCTGCACGAGCGGCTGGAAGGCCAGGAGGAGAGCAAGGACAAGAAGCAGGTCCATGCCGTCTTCTGGCAGGTGATCGTGCAGATCGTCGTGCTCGACGCGATCTTCTCGCTCGACAGCGTCATTACCGCCGTCGGAATGGTGCAGGACCTCGCCGTGATGATGATGGCAGTCATCATTGCCGTTGGCGTCATGCTCCTGCTGTCGAAGCCGCTGACGCAGTTCGTTTCCAAGCATCCGACCGTCGTCATCCTCTGCCTCGGTTTCCTGATGATGATCGGCTTCTCGCTGATCATCGAAGGTTTCGGCATCCACATACCGAAGGGCTATCTCTACGCTGCCATCGGCTTCTCGGTCATCATCGAGGCGCTGAACCAGCTCGCACGCCACAGCAAGGAGCGGCTGATCACGCCGAGCAACATCCGTGACCGCACCGCCGACGCGGTGCTGGGCCTGCTCGGCGGCAAGCGCTCGCAGGGCACGCTCGGGCAGACGGTTGACCTGATCGCCGAACAGGCTGGCGAAGCCGAAGTCTTCTCGAACGAGGAGAAGGACATGATCCAGGGCGTGCTGGCGCTGGCCGACCGTTCTGCCCGCTCGATCATGACGCCCCGCATCGATATCGACTGGCTCGACCTCGACAAGCCCCAGGCCGAACTGCAGCAGCTGATCCTCGACGTCGGCCATTCGCGCTTTCCGGTGGCGCGCGGCAGCCTCGACAATTTCATTGGCATCGCCAGCGCCCGCGATCTGCTGCGCGACCTCCTGAAGGACGGTGCCGTCGATCTGGCGCGGTCGATCCGCCAGCCGCTCGTCGTCCATGAAAGCATCACGGCGCTGAAGCTGATGGAGCAGCTGCGACTTTCGAACCAGGCTATTGCCGTCATTCTCGACGAGTACGGCGAGATCGAGGGCATGGTGACGACGACCGACCTGCTCGAAGCCATCGCCGGCGAATTTCCGGACGAGGACGACGAGAAGCTGTCGATCGAGCGAGGCGCCGACGGATCGCTGACCGTCGATGGCTGGATCGACATCCGCCAGGCATCGAAGCTGGTCGACGCCGATCTCGTCGACGAAAACGACCGCTATTCGACGCTGGCCGGCTTCATCCTCTGGCGTCTCGGCCATCTGCCGCACGAGGGCGAGAACTTTGCTTCCGAGGATCTGGCCTTCGAGATCGTCAAGCTGGAAGGTCGCAACATCGCCAAGGTGCGGATCAGCCGGGTCGCGGAGCCCGCCTGACGTCATGCTGGTGTCATAGTTGGCGCCAATGGTCTGTCTGAAAAGACAGGGAGATATGACATGGCGTGGTCGGCAAACCAGTATGTGAAGTTCGAGGACGAGCGCACCCGCCCGGCGCGCGACTTGCTGGCGCAGGTGCCGCTTGAAACGGTGACGCGCGCAATTGACCTTGGTTGCGGACCCGGCAATTCGACGGAGCTGATCGTCGAGCGCTTCGGTGCCACTTCGGTTTCCGGCCTCGACAGCGATCTCGACATGCTGGAGAGCGCGCGCCGGCGGATGCCCGGCACCACCTTCACGCAGGCGGATCTTGCGACCTGGCAACCGAGCGAAAAGACCGACCTGCTGTTTGCCAACGCCGTCTTCCAGTGGCTGCCGAACCATCTCGACATCTTCGACAGGCTGCTGGACGGCCTTGCACCCGGCGGCGTGCTGGCGGTGCAGATGCCGGACAATCTCAACGAGCCGACACACCTGCTGATGGAAGAGACGGCGCATGCCGGGCCCTGGCGTCCGGCGTTCGAGGCAAAGAGCGTTCGCCGCACTCCCCTCGCCGCCCCTTCCGTTTACTACGACCGGCTGATCGGCAAAGCAGCGCGTATCGATCTCTGGCACACCGTCTACAACCATCCGATGGCCGATGCAGAAGCGATCGTCGAATGGGTCAAGGGCACCGGCCTGCGCCCCTATCTCGACAATGCCGGCAGCACCCACCGCGATGACTTCACTGCGAACTATCTGGAACGGGTCCGGGCAGCCTACCCCCCACTCGCCGACGGCCGCGTGCTGCTGCGCTTTCCGCGGATGTTTCTGGTGGTGGTGAAGGGCGGCTGAAGTTTGGCGCCCGGGCAACGGGCCTCGTCGGGACTATCATTGCTCGCAAAAGTTGCTATCGTATCGTTATTGCAAATTATAGATTTTTGTAGTAACAAAAATGGCGATTATTTTCGATCCTGCGAAACGCAATGATGCCCTTTGGGAGCGTGGGCTGGATTTTGCGCGCTGCAGCGAAGTTTTTGCGGGTGACACCCTCACCAGAGAAGACGATCGAGCCGACTACGGCGAACAGAGGTTCATCACGGTTGGTTGGCTTGACGGCAGAATGGTAATCGTCGTGTGGACACCACGTGATGGTCATGAGCGTATAATCAGCATGAGGAAGGCCAATGACCGAGAGCGAAAAGTCTACGCAGGCAGACTGGCATGACGAGGACGACGCGCCGGACCTTTCCACACCCGAATGGATCGAGAAATTCAGGAGCGTGCCCGTCAGGCGCGGTCGGCCGCTGATCGATACGCCGAAGGAATCGACGACAATCCGGCTCGATGCGGATGTCCTGGAGCGGTTTCGCGAGGGTGGTCCGGGTTGGCAGACGCGCATCAACGCCGCGCTGCGGGAATGGCTGGACAAGCAGGCATAGGCGACAGCCCGAATTTCCGAACCGCCGCCTTATATTACCGGATCAGACGAACTGGCTGAGCCCCGGAATCGAGCCGACGACCTCGTCGACGACTTCGTCACCGGCATATTGCCTTGCGACTGCGATGGTTTCCTTGGCGAGCGCCGAGATCTCGCTCATGCCCAGGCCCTGGCTCATCAGTTCCTGGCCGAGCGCCATGATGCCGCCGCCAGCGCCGACGGCGCTCATGAGGCCTCCGAGGAGACCGCCGCCGCCACCAGTCTCGGCACCGTTGAACTGGGCTACGAGATCGGGCGCGCCGGGGATTGCCGTGATCATCTTCGAGACGGGTCCGTCCGGAGCCTCGCGCTGCAGGAAGCCGAGCATCATGCCGACGGCGCGTTCGGCGATATCGGGGGCGATGCCTGCCTTGGCGGCGATCTGGTCTACGACTTCGTTCATGGGGCTCTCCTGCCACAGGGATTAAAGGTAGCCTCAAGCGTATTTTGTTTGGCCGGCCAACTCAAGGCGACGTGACGCGGGAGATAGCTTTTCTGCGATTATGGCAGTGCCCGCAGCAAGTTGTTGTTCCTGCGGAAGACCCCCTTTATAACTAGCAATGTAAAACACGATCGCAGCCGGCAGGGCTGCCTGATCCGGTGGGGAGACGACGGATGGCTGACGACAAGGGACAGATCTTTCTCGGCGCCAGCCGCAAGCCGGACGACAGCATCGCCGGCAAGGAATACCTGTCGCTGAAGTTCGGCAACCGCCACGGGCTGGTGACCGGCGCTACCGGTACGGGCAAGACCGTATCGCTGCAGGTGATGGCCGAGGGCTTTTCGCGGGCCGGCGTCCCGGTCTTCTGCGCCGACATCAAGGGCGACCTTTCCGGCATTGCGGCGCGAGGCGAGCCGAAGGATGTCCTGCTGAAACGCGCCGAGGAGATCGGCCTCTCGCCGTATGAATTCGAGCAGTTTCCGGTGATCTTCTGGGATCTCTACGGCGAAAAGGGCCACCGCGTCCGCACCACGATTGCCGAGATGGGGCCGCTGCTGCTGTCGCGGCTGATGGACGCGTCGGAAGCACAGGAAGGCGTCATCAACATCGCCTTCAAGATCGCCGACCAGGGCGGACTACCGCTGCTCGACCTCAAGGATTTCCAGGCGCTGCTCAACTACATGGGGGAAAACGCGTCTGCGCTTTCCAACCAGTACGGCTTGATCTCGAAATCCTCTGTCGGCTCAATCCAGCGCGGGCTGCTGGTGCTGGAGCAGCAGGGCGCCGAGCATTTCTTCGGGGAACCAGCCCTGAAGATCAGCGACATCATGCGCACCAGCCAGAACGGTTATGGCCAGATCTCGGTCCTGGCCGCCGACAAGCTGATGATGAACCCGCGTCTCTATGCGACCTTCCTCCTCTGGCTGCTGTCAGAACTGTTCGAGGAACTGCCCGAGATCGGCGATCCCGAAAAGCCGAAACTGGTGTTCTTCTTCGACGAGGCCCACCTGCTCTTCGACGACGCTCCGAAAGTGCTGACGCAGCGCGTCGAGCAGGTGGTGCGACTGATCCGCTCGAAGGGCGTCGGCGTCTATTTCGTCACCCAGAACCCACTCGACGTGCCAGACACCGTGCTTGCCCAACTCGGCAACCGGGTGCAGCATGCGCTGCGCGCTTATACGCCGCGTGAGCAAAACGCAGTACAGAGCGCTGCCGAGACGTTTCGGCCCAACCCCGATTTCGATTGCGCCACCGTCATCACCACGCTCGGTACCGGCGAGGCTTTGGTGTCGACGCTGGAGGGCAAGGGCGCACCGTCCATCGTCGAGCGCACGCTGATCCGCCCGCCTTCCGGGCGCATCGGCCCGGTCACGGATGACGAGCGCCAGAAGATCATGGCCAACAGCCCGGTTGCCGGCCAGTACGACCAGGATATAGACCGGGAATCTGCCTACGAGATCCTGATCGCCCGGGCCAGCAAGGCCGCCGACCAGGATGCCGCCAAGCAGCACCCGCAGGCTCAGCCCGCCGACAACGACAACGCCTCGGGCCGCTGGACCCTGCCCGGCTTTGGCGGAGACAAGGACGAGACCAAGGAGAAACCGGCCGGACGGGCCGGCTATCAGCGGGAAACGGTGATGGAGGCGGCGCTAAAAAGTGTCGCCCGCACCGTCGCGACCCAGGTCGGGCGAGCGCTGGTGCGGGGTATTCTTGGCAGCCTGAAGCGGTAGCAAGCGCCGGGTGTGAAGCGAGAGAATCGGAGTGAGCCCCGGTTCCGATCCGGGGCTTTGGCGATCAACGCTTGCGGACGAACTCGGTGCGCAGGACGAGGCCCTTGATGGCGTCGTGGCGGCAGTCGATCTCTTCCGGATTGTCGGTCAGACGGATGGACTTGATGACAGTGCCCTGCTTCAGGGTCTGGCCTGCGCCCTTGACCTTGAGATCCTTGATCAGCGTGACGCTATCGCCGTCCTTCAGAACCGTGCCGGAGGCATCGCGCACTTCGACGGCACCGGAAGCGCCGGCAGCCTTTACTTCGGAGGCGGGACGCCAGTCGCCTGTCGCCTCGTCATACACGTATTCGTCGTTATCGGCTGCCATCGAAATCTACTCCTGATGCAAAGATCGCCGCTTATAGCAGTCGCGCAATCAATCGCAACATCTCCTCACCCGCCCTTCCTCTGGTCGAACCGGGCGCGGGCCTTTTCAACGTCCTGCAGGTTATCGACCGTCCAGCTGTAGAGAGCGCGGAAAGGCGTTTTCAGCGAATGACCAAGCGGTGTGATGCTGTACTCGACGGCAACCGGCGATGTATCGATGACGCGGCGGTCGACGATACCGTTGCGCTCGAGACGACGCAGGCTCTGGGTCAGGGATTTCTGGGTGATGCCCTCCAGCGTGCGGCGGATCTCGTTGAAGCGCAGCGGGCCGTCGCAAAGGGCTGCCAGCAGCAGCACCGACCATTTGTCGGCGATCTGCTCCAGAAGCAGGCGGTGCGGGCAATCGGCGGCGCTGAGAACCTTTTTCCGGGAGGAGCTTGCGATTTCCCCACCGGCTTCCCGCGACAATGCCTGCTGTTCTGACATGGTGGTTTCCTTTGAGCAACCTAGTGGCCGAAAAGTGCCTGATTGACACTAGGTATCCAGGATATACTAATCTGCCGCATCATCAATGCGGAGCCTTTCCATGAGTTCAACAGACGTATCCTCCCTGTTCCAGCCCTTCCGCGTCAAGTCGCTGGAACTGAAGAACCGCATCGTCATGGCGCCGATGACGCGCTCTTTCTCGCCGGATGGCGTCCCTGGCGACAACGTCACCGCCTATTACCGCCGTCGCGCCGAAAACGAAGTCGGACTGATCCTTTCGGAAGGCACGGCAATTGACCGCCCGGCCGCCAAGAATGATCCCAATGTGCCGTTCTTCCATGGCGAAGCATCGCTTTCCGGCTGGAGCAACGTCATCGACGCCGTCCACAAAGCCGGCGGCAAGATGGGCCCGCAGATCTGGCATGTCGGCGCCGTCAGGAACGCCCGAACCGAGTGGGTTCCGCCATCGCCGATCGAGAGCCCATCGGGTCTCGAGGCTCCAGACGCACCATTCGGCGAGGCAATGAGCGACGAGACCATAGCTGACACGCTTGCCGCCTATGCGCGCGCTGCCGCAGATAGCAAGCGCCTGGGCTTCGACACACTCGAAATCCACGGCGCCCATGGCTATCTGCTCGACCAGTTTTTCTGGGGCCTTACCAATATCCGCGACGACCGGTTTGGCGGCACGTCGATCAAGGAACGCTCGCGCTTCCCGATCGAAGTTGTCAAAGCCATCCGCGCCGCAGTCGGTCCGGACTATCCGATCATCCTGCGCCTCAGTCAGTGGAAGCAGCAGGACTACAAGGCCCGCCTGGCGGAAACCCCGGATGAAATGGCGGACTGGCTCGTGCCGCTGGTCGAAGCCGGGGTCGACGTGCTGCATTGCTCGCAGCGTCGTTTCTGGGAGCCTGAATTTGCCGAGATAGACGGAGAGAACGGCCTGAACTTTGCAGGCTGGGCGAAGAAGCTCACCGGCGCTGCCACCATCAGCGTCGGCTCCGTCGGCCTCTCCGGCGATTTCATGGCTGCTTTCGGCGGCGAAAGCTCGACGCCGACCGGTCTCGACAATCTGGTGCGCCGGATGGAGCGCGAAGAGTTCGACCTCATCGCCGTCGGCCGTGCGCTGATCAGCGATCCGGCCTGGGCCGCCAAGATCCATGCTGGCGACACCGCCGCCCTCAAGGACTTCAGTCCTGCCGATTTCGGCCAACTGGTCTGATCTAGCCTCGATGAAGTGGGACGGCGGCGATCATCGCCTTGCCGCCGTCAACGCGAACAATGCCGCCGTCTCGTCATCCTGGTCTCATGCAGTTTGACTTTGATTTGCTCGAAGCAGTTTCGGGATTTCCCCTCATGCGCAACCGTTGTGTTTAGCGGCAGCGGTCCTCGCCAACATCATCATCTTGTTCCAGGACAAAAAAGGCCCTCTCCCGGCTGGGAGAAGGCCTTTCGCGTGTCCCGGCAAATGCTGGCTCAGGCAACCGTGACCGGCACTTCGGTCGTGGTGCGCATGGCGTGGCTGTAGGGGCAGACGATGTGGGCGGCAGCGGCGAGCTTTTCAGCCTCGGCCTTTTCCATGCCCGGGATGTGGACGGACAGCGCCACTTCGATACCGAAGCCGGTGCCGTCTTCGCGCGGGCCTATGCCAACCGTTGCGGTGATCTTTGTGTCTTCCGGGATGCTGACCTTCTGCTGGCCCGCGACATACTTCAATGCGCCGAGGAAGCAGGCGGAATAACCGGCAGCAAACAGCTGTTCAGGATTGGTGCCGGCAGCGCCGTCGCCGCCCAGTTCCTTCGGAACCGTCAGCGTGACATCGAGTGCGCCGTTTTCAGATGCTGCGTGGCCCGCACGGCCGCCTGTTGCAGAAGCCTTGGTGGTGTAGAGAATAGGCATATCGCGTTTCCTTCTCGGTTGGACGATCTTGCTCGGTTGGATGATTTTATATATCGCGAAATCTAATTGTGCGCAATAGATATTTGCGATTTGATTTTAGAAAGCCCCTGTGGGCAATTACATGGGAACTGAACGGCAGGATGAAATGGCAGAGCACGTGACTAGACGAGTGGTACCCGACGAGGAAAAACGCCTCGAGCGGCAATTGTGCTTTGCCGTCTACGCCACGGCGCATGCGTTTACGCGTGCCTACAAGCCGATCCTCGACCGCGTCGGCCTGACCTATCCGCAATATCTGGTGATGCTGGTGCTGTGGGAGAAAAGCCGGCTGCCGGTGAAGGCGATCGGCGAGCAGTTGGATCTCGATTCCGGAACACTGTCGCCGCTGCTGAAGCGTCTCGAGCAGAACGGGCTTATCGTCCGGACGCGCGATGCAGAGGACGAACGGCAGCTTATCGTGTCGTTGAGCGACAAGGGAGAGGCGATGAAAAGCGAGGTCGATGGCATCATGCTCGCCATCGGCGAGACCATAGGCTGCAGCATCGACGATATGGCAGGTCTTCGCGACCGCCTGCAGCAGTTGCGGGCCAATCTGACAAAATCAGACTGACCCCCATTTTCAAGGTCTATTACTGGATGACCATGATCGGTGCCTTTTCCGGCACGCGGTCGTAGACGTCGATGACGTCCTGGTTCAGCATGCGGATGCAGCCCGACGATACGGCCTTGCCGATCGAATGCCAGTCCGGATTACCGTGCAGGCGGTAGAACGTGTCCTGCTTGCCCTGGAAGATATAGAGAGCACGCGCGCCGAGCGGGTTCTTGAGGCCTGGGCCCATGCCGCCGTTCTTGATCGAATACTTGACGAGTTCCGGCTGACGGGCAACCATTTCGTCCGGTGGGTTCCAGCGTGGCCATTTCTGGCGCCACTGGATAACGCCGGTGCCCTGCCAAGCGAAGCCTTCGCGACCGACGCCGATGCCGTAGCGCATTGCCGTGCCGCCGGGTTCGGTGATGTAGAGGAAGCGGGTGCGTGTATCGACGATGACCATGCCGGCCGGCTGTCCGGTGTCGTTGATGACGCGCTGGCGCCAGAACTTCGGGTCGATCTGCTGATACGGAATGGCCGGCAGGAGATAGCCGTTGTCTTCCATTGCAGCGTAGATCACGGCCGGATCTGGCTGTTCGCCCCGATAGCCGTTGCCGCCGAGCCAGCCGCTGATCATCGGCATCGGGTTGCGGTATTCGATGATCTGGCCGCCGGGACCGGCCGAAGAGGCGCAGCCGGCGAGCGTTGATGCGGCGCCGATGCCAGCGAAGGTCAGAAATTTACGGCGTGAAAGAGACGAAGGCAGGTTCATGTGTGAACATCATTCCATGGTGCGGGGGCGTCGGGCGGACAAAAACGACAAGTGCCGAATCAGTTTCGCCGATTGAAGACCATTCAAGCTTAACAAGCCTTTAAAGCGCCTGATCTTCCGCCGCTATCGCGCTTATGCAACAGCTCCTAAAATAGTAGACTGAGACGCCTACATCACGACAATTTGCGTATGGGCCGGCACGCGATTGTAGAGATCGATGACATCCTGGTTGAGCATGCGCACGCAGCCCGACGATGTCGGCTTGCCGATCGACTGCCAGTCCGGCGTCCCGTGGACACGGTAGAGCGTGTCCTTGCCGTTGTTGTAGATATAGAGAGCCCGCGCACCCAGCGGGTTGGTCGGCCCCGGATTCATGCCGCCGCGCTCGGCCGAGATCGGTCGCATGTCCGGCTCGCGCGCCACCATTTCCGCCGGCGGCGTCCAGCGAGGCCACTTCTGCTTCCACTGCACCACGCCCCGCCCGGCCCAGGCATAGCCTTCGCGACCCAGCCCTACGCCGTAGCGCATCGCCTTGCCGTTGGCCTCGACCAGATAGAGGAAGTAGTTCCGGGTATCGACGACGATGGTGCCCGGCCGCTCGGTCGACTGATAGCTGACCTCCTGGCGCAGGAAGCGCGGATCGATGCGGGAATAGGGTATGGCCGGAAGCGTGAAATCGTCTTCGTGCTGCTGGGCATACATTGCCTGGTGCACCGGATTGGAAACCGGCAGGCCATAGGTCTGGTGAAACTGCGTCTGGTAGATATTGCGCACCTGGGGCACCGGCTGCACCGGCAGGCGCTTGACCTTTTCGGGATCGATGCCTTCCGGCCGGTAGAAGACCGGTGCGGTTTCCTGGGCAAAGCGATCCGGATCGGTGGCGCCGGTGTCGGGAATGATGCTGCAACTTGCCAGCGCGAGGCAGGAGACAGTCGAAGCCAGCAACAGCAAACGGGAAAGGAGCATAGGACCAGCCATCATCGAAAACGCGCAAAAGGAGCAATGCACCGCACCCTGCCAGCCACGGCTGGCGCGAGGCTGGTGTCGGGTGCAGAAGTAGGCAGTGAGGCAGTGAGGCAGTGAGGCAGGCTTGTCATCCGAATTGGGCTGGATGGCGCAGTTATTTTGAGAAACCATCCAATGTGTTGTTTTCGACGCCGCCTCGCTCCTTTAGAACGACCTGAGGAGGATCGTATGACGCTGAACATTCTCGACCCGCAGGCTTTTGCCGCCACAGACCGCGAGGCTTGGCTGGCGCTGGTTGGCAAGGCGCTGAAGGGCGCTGATTTCGACCGCACGCTGGTGTCTGCGACCGACGACGGTATCGCCATCCAGCCGCTCTACGAAAGACGTGTGGCTGCAACACCGCTCGCGCGTCGCCAGCCATCGGCGGCCTGGGCGATCTGCCAGCGGATCGACGATCCCGATGCAACACGCGCCTTGTCGCAACTGGCCGACGATCTGGCCAACGGCGCCACGGCTGTCAGCATGGTGTTTGACGACAGCGCCCAAGGTTTTGGCACGGGGATCGGTGCAGACAACAGGGCGCTTATCGCCTCAATCTTTGCCGCCACCGCAGGCCGTCCGGTTTCGATGCGGCTCGAACAGGGCGTCCAGTCGGTTTCCGTCGTCGATAACTTCCTGCAGTCTTCCGGCACGGACCTACCGCAGACAGTGCATTTCGGCATCGACCCCTTCACCCCGGCGGCCTTTGGCGGACGGCCTGTCGAGACGGCCGACCTCGGCACCCGCTTCCGGCAACGGCAAGGGCTGGCACGCGGCGGCACCATCCTGAACGCCGACGGGCGGATCATCCACAATGCCGGCGGCACCGAGGCGGAGGAACTGGCCGTCATGGCAGCGACAATCGCCGCCTATCTGCGCCTCCTCGAGGCAGAGCGCATTGAGCCGGAAGCGGTGCTCGGCGCCATCAGTCTCAACCTCTGCGCCGACCAGGACCAGTTTCTCACCATTGCCAAGGTTCGCGCCGCACGGCTGCTCTTTGCCCGCATCGCTGAAGCCTGCGGCGTCGATCCAGCGCCACGGCCGCATGTCTTCACCGAAACCAGCTGCCGCATGCTGACGCTGCGCGACCCCGAGACCAATATCCTGCGCAACACCATCGCAGTATTTGCCGCCGGCACGGGCGGCGCCGACGAGATTGCCGTGCTGCCGCACACCCTGGCGCATGGCATCCCCGACCCGCTGGCGCGACGCCTGGCGCGCAACACGCAGCTTGTATTGACCGCCGAAAGCCACCTCGCCGACGTTACCGACCCTGCAGCCGGCTCCGGCGGCCTTGAGGCGTTGACCGATGCACTGGCGGCAAAAGCCTGGGCGCTGTTTGGCGATATCGAACGCGCAGGTGGCTTGCAGGCCGCCATCGCCGATGGCAGCCTGGCATCGATGGTGGCGCAATCCCGACAGAAGCGTCCGCCTGGACTGATTGTAGGGACGACACTGTTTGCTGCGGAAAAGGAGCGGCTCGTCACGGTGCTGGGACCTCGGACCACAGTTGCCACTGTCGGCGTGCGGCCGGTGCGACGGGACGAGGAGACGGTATGATGATGGTCGAACAGGGTGCCGCTGGTCGGAACTTGATGGCCCGAAGCCAACGGCCGCAAGAGGATATCGATGTCCAAACAGTCGACGACAGTACCGATCCCTCCCTCATTCCTGTGCTCGTCACAGGAATCCAGCACGCCCAAGTCTTTGGGCGGAAAAGGCTCTTGCGCGTGTGGCACCGGTCCCCTCAAGGCGCAGACGCGCCTTGGCTGGATTCCTGTAACGAGCACAGGAATGAGGGCGGATGGGGCGGGGCTCGAGAAAAAGGAGTGGCCCCGCGGCGCGGGTCATCGATAGGTGGCCAAGGGAGCCGCGTGACATCTGCCCTACGACTATGCGGCCTGACACCCCCCTCCTCGAAACAGGGCCGTCTTGCGGCGACACAGAGCGCCGCCCCTTCCCTCATTCCTGTGCTCGTCACAGGAATCCAGCACGCCCAAGTCCTTGGGCGGAAAAGACTCTTGCGCTCGTGGCACCGGTCCCCTCAAGGCGCAGACGCGCCTTGGCCGGATTCCTGTGACGAGCACAGGAATGAGGGAGGATCGGGCGGTGCTCGGGAAAAAGGAGTGGCCCTGCGGCGCGGGTCATCGATAGGTGGCCAAGGGAGCCGCGTGACATCTGCCTTGCGACCATGCGGCCTGACAGCCCCCTCCTGGAAACAGGACCATCTTGCGACAGAGAGCGCATCCCCCTCCCTCATTCCTGTGCTCGTCACAGGAATCCAGCACGCCCAAGTCCTTGGGCGGAAAAGACTCTTGCGCGTGCGGAGCGGGTCTCCTCAAGGCGCAGACGCGCCTTGGCTGGGTTCCTGTGACGAGCAAAGGAATGAGGGAGGATGGGGTGGTGCCTGTCGAAAATCGATGAGCCGGTGGCTGGGGTCTTTGGGCTCGTTGATGAAGGGGCGTGGCGGGGTACTCGTGCCGGTCATGGGCTTGGGAGATATCGTATGAGCCGCATTCCTGATTTTTCAATCCTGCCCTGGGTTCGCCCTAACCTTCCGACGGTTGCCGAAGCCGGTGATGCCTGGGAGACGCCTGAGGGGATTGACGTCAAACGTCGCTATGGCGAGGCGGAACTGACCAATGTCCCGTTTCTCGAGACCTATCCGGGTGCAGCACCCTTCATACGGGGCCCCTATCCGACGATGTATGTCCAGCAGCCGTGGACGATCCGCCAATATGCCGGTTTCTCGACGGCCGAGGCGTCGAACGCATTTTACCGGCGCAATCTGGCGGCCGGACAGAAGGGGCTTTCGGTGGCCTTCGACCTTGCCACCCATCGCGGCTATGACAGCGACCATCCGCGCGTCGCCGGCGATGTCGGCATGGCCGGCGTGGCGATCGATTCGATCCTCGACATGCAGCAGCTGTTCGACGGCATTCCGCTTGGCGAGATGAGCGTTTCGATGACGATGAACGGTGCGGTGCTGCCGATCATGGCGCTCTACATCGTTGCCGCCGAGGAACAGGGCGTGTCCGAGGACAAGTTGTCCGGCACCATCCAGAACGACATTCTCAAGGAGTTCATGGTCCGCAACACCTATATCTATCCGCCGCAGCCCTCGATGCGGATCGTCTCGGACATCTTCAGCTATACCAGCCGAAGGATGCCGAAATTCAACTCCATTTCGATTTCCGGCTACCACATGCAGGAAGCCGGTGCGACGGCTGACCTTGAACTTGCCTACACGATTGCCGACGGCATCGACTATGCGCGGGCCGGCGTTGCTGCCGGGCTCGATATCGACAAGTTTGCCCCCCGATTGTCGTTCTTCTGGGCCGTCGGGATGAACTTCTTCATGGAGGTGGCAAAGCTCAGGGCCGCGCGACTGCTCTGGGCGGCACTGATGCAGAAGAATTTTGCGCCGAAGGATCCGAAGTCGCTGGCGCTACGCACCCATTGCCAGACCTCCGGCTGGTCCCTGACGGCGCAGGACCCGATGAACAACATCGTCAGAACCATGGTCGAGGCGATGGCGGCGACGCAGGGGCATACCCAGTCGCTGCACACCAACGCCTTCGACGAGGCGCTGGCGCTGCCGACCGATCATTCCGCCCGCATTGCCCGTAACACGCAGATCCTTCTGCAGATGGAATCCGGCACCAGCCGCATCATCGACCCCTGGGGCGGCTCGGCCTATGTGGAACGGCTGACGCACGATCTCGCTGCCCGGGCGCTCAGTCACATCGAGGAGGTCGAGGCGCTCGGCGGCATGGCGAAAGCCATCGAAACCGGCATCCCCAAGCTGCGCATCGAGGAAGCCGCCGCCCGGACGCAGGCCCGTATCGACAGCGGCCGGCAGGCTGTGGTCGGGCTCAACGTCTCCCGGCTCGCCGAGGAGCGCGACGTCGACGTATTGACGATCGACAACTCCGAGGTGCGCGCCCGGCAATTGTCGAAGCTGCAGCAGCTGAAGGGCACGCGTAATACTGCCGCCACGGAGCAGGCGCTGGATGCGCTGACGTTGGCCGCCCGCAATGGCGAGGGCAACCTGCTCGATCTCGCGGTCAAGGCGGCGCGCGCAAGGGCTACCGTCGGCGAAATCTCGCTGGCGATGGAAAAGGCATTCGGCCGGCACGTGGCCGAGGTACAGACGATCTCCGGCGTCTACCGCAGCCAGGTCGGCGACAGCGATCCCGTGTTCAACGCCGCCGTTGCTGCCGTCGAGGGGTTCCGGAGAGCAAGGGGTGCGGCGCCGCGCATTCTGGTTGCCAAGATGGGCCAGGACGGCCACGACCGGGGCCAGAAGGTCATCGCTTCGGCCTTTGCCGATATCGGCTTCGACGTCGTCGTCGGCACGATGTTCCAGACGCCGGAGGAAGTGGCCGATCTCGCGGTGCGCGAAGGCGTCGATATCGTCGGCGCGTCTTCGCTGGCCGCCGGTCACCTGACGCTGGTGCCGGAGTTGAAAAGCGCCCTCACCCGCAGGGGTGGCGCCAGCATCCTGATCGCGGTCGGCGGCGTCATTCCGGCTCAGGATTTCGCCACCCTCCGGGCCGCCGGCGCCGACGCGATCTTCCCGCCCGGTACCGTCATCGCCGAGGCGGCGCAGGCACTGATCGAACGGATGATGCCAGCGTGACGACGGCCACGGGAAGGGCGCCATATTGTATCCTGTGTTGAGATTTAAGAGGTCGGTTGCATCGGCAATGATGGGATGGCAATGTCTATGCCTCTGATAAAGCAGAGATAGAGCAAACCATCACGCAAAAGGCACAACCTTGAAACCTTCACCGATAGCATCAATATTTTCGGCATTCATTTTTCTGAGTGCATGCTCAACCACGTCCCCGTCAAACCAGGCGTCGACCTCGGATGCCTGTGGTGCATCCCGATATCAAAAGTTCGTGGGCGGTCCATCCTCTGCGACAGTGGGGCTCAAAATACCCGGAGACTCCCGCCACTACGGCAGCCAGGAACGTGTCGCCACAGATACGCCCACTCGTCTCAATTTTGTCCACAGCGGCACAGCATCCGAGAGTGTCACCAACCCGAAATCGACCGTGATAAGGGTGTTCTGCGGATAAAGCCGCCCATTTTTGTGTGACAGGCTAGGCCGCAATACCTTTGAAGAACTGGATGCTGCGTTCGATTTCGGCCGGCAGGGCAGAAAAGTGGCCGCCCGGGATGACGTCGACGTCCATGTTGACATGCGCCTCGCGGGCCCGTTTCGACAGGATGCCGACGCGGGTGACGAAGTGCACCTCTTCCGAGCCGTGCATCACCTTCATCGGGCACTTGAAGCTGTGAGCATAGCAGACAGGCGAGCGCATCTGGAATTCGCGCGGGTCCTTGTCGTCGAAGCGGATATCCTGCGGGTACCTGTTGAAGAAGGCGAAAGAGTCCGGATTTCCCGAGATCGGCGCGGCGGCGCGAAAACGCCGCGTCGACATCGCCGTCAGCATGGCCAGCGTGCCGCCGATGCTGTGGCCGGCGAGGAACATGCGATGCGGATCGACGCCCGGCATGTGACGCAGCCGGTCCGAGGCGGCCAGCACGTCGTCCACCTCGTCGTAGAAGCCGGAGAAGTTACCTTTCTGGCCATTTTCGCCGCGCATGCTGGGGATCATCACCACATAGCCGGCGTCGATGTATGGCTTCATCAGCTGCCAGTGGCCCTGGCCGATCGCATTGCCGCCATGCAGGAAGAGGACTGCCGGGCGCGGCGTGCGGGTGCGCTCATAGCGCGATACCCAGGCGACGAGCTCGAGCTCTCCACCATAGCCGCTGCGGTAGAATATCTGGTTTGCACCTTCGGGAGCGACGAGCGCTTCGTATTTATCCGGCGCCGGTCCCTTGACGAGCAGGTTGGTGCGGAACTTGCGGCGCTCACGCTGATAATCGCCGCTCATCTGCGCCGGTGCTGTGTTGGGAACGTCCGATGCCTTTGCAGCCGGGGCCGGCTGCGCAGCAGTCGCCGGCGCCGGTGGTGTCGTCGAAGCAGCAGGCGGCGTGGTGGCACGGGAGGCAACGGAGGCTGCACGGGCGGAGATTGGAAGGAGCATGCTGGCGGCAAGGCCGGTCAGAACTGCACGACGGCGGTGGGAGAACTCAGGTACATCAGTCAAAGTAAAGCTCCGTCGGTGGTTCCCCGCCAGACAAAGTCTGCACGGGTTGAAGGTCGGCGCCAACTCACTTTGTGGTGAGGATTCGCATTGACGCTAATATTCGGCTGGAGGGGTCTTGGCGTCAATCATTGCCACCAGTGTTTCCAGCCGATCGGCCTCGAAAGGCGGTTTATCCTGCCGCAAACGGGCGATCCGTGGGAAGCGCATGGCCACGCCGGACTTGTGCCGGCTCGAGCGATTGATGCCCTCGAAGGCAACCTCGACCACGAAGCCGAATTCGCGCTCCGCCCTCACCGACCGGACCGGACCGAAGCGCTCGACCGTGTTGTTGCGCACGAACTTGTCGAGCACCTCCAGCTCGGCATCCGTGAAGCCGAAATAGGCCTTGCCGACCGGCACCAGCTGCTCTCCCTCCGGTGTCGTCGACCAGACGCCGAAGGTGAAATCGGAATAGTAGCTTGAGCGCTTGCCGTGACCGCGCTGGGCATACATCAGCACCGCGTCGATGTTGAACGGATTTCGCTTCCACTTGAACCATGGCCCCTTGGCGCGGCCGGCTGTGTAGGGGCTGTCGCGACGCTTGATCATCACCCCTTCGATGACAGGATCGGGCGGCGCCGCGCGGAGCCTGTCGAGCTCGTCCCAGTCGGTAAAATCGACCAGCGCCGAGAGATCGAAACGGTCGTGCGGCGCGTGCTCGATGATCTCGGCCAGCCGGTCGCGACGCTCGATAAAGCCCCGGGCGCGGACATCTTGGTCACCGTCGAACAGCAGGTCGTAGGTGCGGATGAACGCCGGGTAGTCGGCGAGCATCTGGGCGTTCACCGTCTTGCGGTTCAGTCGCTGCTGCAGGTCCGAGAAGGTGCGGGTCGGGTTGTTAGAGCGCGCCGTGCCGCCGATCAGCAGTTCGCCGTCGATGACGCCCTCGAAGGTGATGGCGTCCACCACGTCAGGGAAGGCACCGGAGATATCGTCGCCCGAGCGCGAGTAAACCTTCGACGTCGAGCCCGAGCGCGACAGCTGGACGCGGATGCCATCCCATTTCCATTCGGCGGCAAAGTCCTTCGGGTCGAGGCCATCGAGATTGCCGGGCTCGACCGGGTTTGCCAGCATGACGGAGTGGAAGATCGCCGGCGTTGCCAGCAGCGGCCGGTCGCCCTTGCCCTCGAGCCACTGGAACAGCGTCACGTAGGGTGGCTCCAACCCGTGCCACAGCGTCTCAATCTCGGTCACGTCCTTGCCCGACAATTCAGCCAGCGCCTGCTTGGCAAGCCGCGCCGACACACCGATGCGCATGGCACCGGTCGCAAGCTTCAGGAAGGCGAAGCGACCGGAGGAATCGAGCCTGTCGAGCATGTCGCGCACGAACCCACGTACCTCGGTGCGGCCGAGCGCATTCATCTCGTCGATGACCTGGCCGAGACCCGGCTCATCGGTTGGCGCCCGCTCGATATCGGCGTCATTGTCCCAGACCAGCGAGATGGTCTCGGCGAGATCGCCGACATAGTCATAGGAATAGCGGAACAGCACCGCATCCATCCGCTCCAGCACCAGCTCGCGCAGCATCGCCGGCTTGACGTTGCGCACATCGAGCGTGCCGGCAATGGCCGCCAAGCCATAGCCGCGGTCAGGATCCGGCGTGTCGCGGAAGTAATCGGTCAGCAGCTTCAGCTTGCCGTTCCGGCTCGGCGTCAGAACCAGGCGATCGAGGAGATCGGCGAAAGCTTTCATGAGTATGCACCCTCCCCTTGATGGGGAGGGTCGGCGCGTAGCGACGGGGTGGGGTGACTGCCACAAGCTCCGAATTTGCCGCAGATCACCCCCACCCGCGGCTTTGCCGCGACCTCCCCCATAGAGGGGGAGGTAAAGAAACGCAGCGCTTCCACCAATCCCGCCTCAATCGCTCCCCCGGCCTCAGTCCCCTCCTTCCCCTCATTCCTGTGCTCGTCACAGGAATCCAGTGCAGCGCGTCGGCGCTGCGGGAGACTGTCGCTGTAAGGCAAAGGTCCTCTCACCGTGCAGACGCACGGTGGATGGATTCCTGTGACGAGCACAGGAAAGAGGGAGATGGGAGCTTCTGCACGTGTTCCAAACAACGCTGCCTGGGAAGCTGCAGCCGATAGACGATGATGCATCAATCCCCCTCGTCCTCATATCCGACCAGATGCAGCGGCTTGGCTTTGATGCCCTGGAGCTCGCACCAGCGGACCAGGGCTTCCTCGCGGCCGTGCGTCACCCAGACTTCCCGGGGCTGCAGCTCGGAAATGGTTTCCAGCAGTTCCGGCCAGTCGCAATGGTCGGAGATGACAAGCGGCAGTTCGACGCCGCGCTGCTTGGCGCGTTGGCGGACCATCATCCAGCCGGAGGCGAAGGCGGAGACGGGGTCGTGGAAGCGTCGCGCCCAGCGGTCGGCGAACGCCGAGGGCGGGCCGACGACGATGGCGCCGTGGAATGTCGTCTGGTCGGCGCGGCTTTCGATGGTCGCCGGCCGGAGGTCGCCGAGCGCGATGCCCTGGCTCTCGTAGTAATCGCACAGCCGCGTCAGCGCGCCGTGGATATAGATCGGCTCGTCATAGCCGCAATCGCGCAACAAACGGATGACCCGTTGCGCCTTGCCGAGCGCGTAGGCACCGACCATGTGGGTACGGTCGGGAAACTGCTTCAGCGAAGCAAGCAGCCGGCGCGTTTCGGCCATCGGGTCCGGATGGTGGAAGACCGGCAGCGCAAAGGTCGCCTCGGTGATGAAGACGTCGCAGGGCACGGGCACATAGGCGGCGCAGGTGGGGTCCGGGCGACGCTTGTAGTCGCCGGATACGACGATCCGCAGGCCGTCTTTCTCGATGGCGATCTGCG
This sequence comes from Rhizobium sp. B21/90, assembly GCF_019355815.1. Classification (NCBI taxonomy): domain Bacteria; kingdom Pseudomonadati; phylum Pseudomonadota; class Alphaproteobacteria; order Hyphomicrobiales; family Rhizobiaceae; genus Rhizobium; species Rhizobium sp. B21/90. The sequence goes on from NZ_CP072162.1 coordinate 2,983,212, forward strand.
CCGAGCCCAGCACATGGCCGGCGGCATGAAAGCTGACGGTGACGCCGTTGACGACGATCTCCTCGCCAAAGCCGGCCGCCTGCTCGCTGCCGGCAAAGCCCTCGCCGTAGCGGATACGCATGATGTCGAGCGTCTGGCGGGTGGCAAGCACATGGCCATGGCCGGGCCGCGCATGGTCCGAATGCCCATGGGTGATCAACGCCCTGTCGACCGGGCGCACCGGATCGACATAAAACCCGCCGACCGGGCAGAAAAGCCCTTCCGGGGCGGGGTAAAGCAATGCATCTGGCCTCATGCAAGACAAGATAGCGACCGTTTGCCGGACGGCCAGAGGCGGCTGTGCTTTCGCGCAAATTTAGATGGATCAACGGCGGAGCGCGATGGGCTGCCTTGTCGCCACGGGCGGCATCCGGTAGGGCGGTGTCTGCTTGTCGATGGGACGCAAAACGGTGATACCTTCTGTGCTTGCGAGGGCGCATCGACAGACTGCGGCGTTCAGCGAAACGGCCATGTGCGATTGCGATGCAGACAAGGAGGATGTCTTGGCGACCCATTCCATGCGCGTCGGGCTGGCGCAAATCATGCCGGATGCGGACGTTGGTAACGCGATTGCCTCGGCAGCCAAGGCAGCCGCCGATGTCGTGGTGTTTCCCGAGATGTTTTCCAACGGTTACGGCCGCTACGACGGCACGGATGCGGGCTCCAGGGCGTCTTGGGTCGATGGAGCGGTGGCCCCTGATGGGGAATACGTGAAGCGGTTTCGCGACGCAGCGCGCAAACATGGTATTGCCGTCGTGGCAACCTTTCTCGAACGGGCCGAACCCAGGCCCTTCAACGCTGCAGTCCTGATCGACAGTGACGGCAAAATCGTGCTGCAGCAGAGAAAGCGACACATCTGCCATTTCGACATCCCGGAAGATGCCTGCGCACCGGGCGACCGCTCCAGTGTCGTTCGCCTTTCGACCCGGAACGGCGATGTTACAGTTGGCATCATGATCTGCATGGACCGCGAATTTCCCGACGTGGCGTCCGACCTCGTCCGCTTGGGCGCCGAGGTCATTTTCGTGCCAAACAGCAGCCCTCTTGTCGATGACCCCGAGGTGGGCGATGTCCGCGTGGCAGGCATCCGCGCCATGGCGTTCCAATCGGTTGTTGGTGTCGCCGTGGCCAACTATCCGGCACCGAAGAACGACGGCCGGTCTCTTGCCGTCGATCCCCTAGGACGGATTGTTTGCATGGCAGGAGAGCAAAGCGAGATCGCCTTTGCGGACTTCGATCTGGAAATGATCAGGGCGACGCAGGAAAAAGAGTGGTTCCGGCGTGTGTGATAGACCGGGATTGCGTCTCGTCCGATTTTATCGGCATCATGAAGGGAGCATAAGGCGAACTCCCTTGCATTCGAGGAGCCGAGCATGATTTCCCGACGTGAGTTGATGCTTGGCGCTTGTGCGGCGGCGGCGAGTGCGGCAGCGGTTTCGCGGGCGCTGGCGGGGCCGGCGGGGAATGTGGCTGCCTCGGATATGCGCGGTGCCATCGATGGCGTGGCGTTTCGCAAGCGGGTGTCGGCGGATGGGCTGCAATCGATGATCGATGCGGCAGCTCGGAACAAGGGGCCGGTGATGCTGCCGGCAGGCAACTACACGGCCTCGAACCTCACCCTCCCCGATAATACGCGGCTGATCGGCGTCCCCGGGGCGACGCGCATCGTCTATGGCGGCGGCGGCTTTCTGATGAAGGCGGCCGATGCCGGGCGGATCGAGATCTCCGGCGTCGTCATCGACGGGGGGAACCTCGGGCTCGCCGAGGATGCCGGCGGGCTGCTGCGGTTCGATGGCGTCGGCGATTTGCTGCTGAGCAGTTGCGAGATTACCGGCAGCGCCGGGAATGGGCTGCATCTGGAGCGCTGCGGCGGCAGGATCGAGCGCAACCGTATTTCGGGCGCGGCCAATGCCGGCGTCTATGCGGTCCAGTCGAACGCGCTGACTATGACCGGCAACCGCGTCGAGGATTGCGGCAATGGCGGCATTCTGGTGCATCGCTGGCAGAAGGGCGAGGATGGCAGCGTCATCTCCGGCAACCGCATCGCCCGGATCGGTGCGCGCGACGGCGGCACCGGGGAGAACGGCAACGGCATCAACGTCTATTACGCCGGCAATGTCATGGTGACCGACAACCACATCGCCGACTGCGCCTTTACGGCGGTGCGAGCCAACTCCGCCTCGGACGTGCAGATCAGCGACAACCAGTGCCTGCGCTCCGGCGAGACGGCGATTTTCTGCGAATTCGAATTCGAGGGCGCTGTCGTGTCGGGCAACCTGATCGACGGCGCCGCCAATGGCATCGCCATCGCCAATTTCGACAAGGGCGGCCGGCTCGCCAGTGTCACCGGCAATCTGGTGCGCAACCTGTCGCTGTCGGCGCCCTATGCACAGGACGGCGGTTTCGGCATCGGCATCTCGGCTGAGGCGGACACGCTGATCTCGGGCAACGTCATCGAAAACGCACCGCTCTGGGGCATCAAGCTCGGCTGGGGGCCTTATATGCGCAACCTCGTCGCCTCCGGCAACATCGTCCGTAATGCGCCTGTCGGTTGCGCGGTCTCGGTCGCCGACGGGGCGAGATCGGCGGTGATTTCGAACAACCTGTTCGAGGCCGCGAGCCAGGGGGCAATCGTCGCCTTCCTCTGGGACAAGCCTGCATCGGCCGACCTTGTAACCGGCAGCACGGCCTATCCGCACCTGACGATCCTCGGCAACCGCTTGGCGTAGCGCGACCGATCAAAAGCTTTCATCGCTGCATCAACGCCAGCTGCTTCCGTTCGCCTGCGCTGCCAGATAGGTTTGTCGGCATAAGCAAATAGAGAGAACCTTCATGCTGACGATTTATGGCGTCTATCGCTCGCGCGCATCGCGCAACTACTGGATGGCAAACGAACTGGGGATTCCGTTCAAATCCATACCCGTCATGCAGGCCCACCGTCTGGACGAGCCGCTGGCGCCGGGCGCACCGATCAACACCATGTCGCCGGAGTTCCTCGCCATCAACCCGATGGGGCTGATCCCGAGCATTACCGACGGCGACTTCGTCATGCACGAATCACTCGCCATCAACCTCTACCTTGCGCGCAAGCATGGTGGGCCGCTCGCTGGCCAGACGGCGGAAGAGGACGGCCTGCTGTCGATGTGGACGATCTTCGCCGCGACGGAACTGGAGCCGCACAGCATCCGCCTTGTCCAGACCTACGACCGTGGGGAACAGGGCACCGATGCCGGCAAGGCCACGATCGCGGTGGCCTGCCGCCTCCTGAAGCGGCCACTGGACGTGCTGGAGAAACATCTCTCGGCGAACGGCCATTTCGTCGGCGATCGCTTCACGGTCGCTGACCTCAACGTTGCCGAAGTGCTTCGCTATGCCCAGAGCGAGGCAGCATTGTTCGACGCGCGTCCGGCCCTCGATGCTTGGATCAAGCGCTGCCAGGCCCGCCCCGCCTACCTTGCCATGCAGGCGACGCGCGGGCAGGAAAAAGGCTGAGGCTCAGCCCTTTTCGATGGCGAGCGCCTGCTGGACGGCCGCCCGGTCGCGCATGCGCTCGCCATGCGCCTTGACCTTGGGAAACAGGTCCATATCGACACCGTCACCGGGCAGCCAGCTGGCGACGGTAAAGAGATAGCCGTCGGCCACGGAATAGTTGCCGCCGAGCACCCAGGGGCCGGCCAGCAGCTGGTCCTCGATCAACACAAAGCTCTCGGTCATGGTCTGCGACACCTTGGCCTTCATCGTCTCGATGGCGGCTGCATCGTCCGACCACCGGCTACCCCGGCGCCCGTGGGCGTGGTTCACGTGAACGGTCGAGGACAGGTAGTTGTTGAACGCCTGCATGACGGCAAAGGCGAAGGAGTCGTCGAGCGGCGCCAGCCGTACGTTGCGCGAGACCTGGGAGATATAGGCGAGGATCGCCGGCGTCTCGGTTATGACGCCACGCTCGGTCACCAGCGTGGGCACCCTGCCCTTCGGATTGAGTTTCAGATACTCCGGCGTCTTCTGATCGCCCTTGGAAAGATCGATGCGGCGCGGCTCGTAGGCGATGCCGGATTCCTCCATGGCGATGAGGCTCGCAAGTGCACAACTTCCCGGCGAATAATACAAAACTGTCATGATGATTCCTCTCCCTTGGGGGAGTAGAATAAGCGCGTTTCTCACCGAAGTGAAAGGCCATGCGTCGGAAAATCGGAGGATAAGAGGGCGATAGATCGCCCCCTGCCGACTTCAGGCGCAGCCCGGAACATCCTCGAGGCGGTTCCACACGGGAATGCCCCGTTCCCTGGCGATGCGCACATCGTTGTCGGCGCCCTTGGATGCTCCCTCCAGGCGGAGCACGCCGTCGCAAAGGGCCAGAAGCCGGCCGGCAACAGGATGGAAAATGGCCTCGTAGAGGTCGTCGCCAACGGTTTTTCCACCGGCGGCGTTCCAGACGGGCAAGGCGACCCACTCGCCGATCATCGGTACGTGGCCGGCCTCGAACAAGCGGTGCGACGGCGCTTCCAGCCGCTTCAGGTTTTCCGCCATTTTAACCGGGTCGTCGTTCGTGCCGGAGCGATAAGGGCCGGCAATCAATATCAACATGGTTTGTCTCCTGTCGCCTGATGCGACAATTTGCACGAATATCGATAATATTGCTGGTATGTCGAGTCATATTTCATATTATGCGCAATATCGTGTAACTTCGTGCAGGAAACAAGCATGCTGACGAACCAACGCAAATCGACGATCCAGGCGGCCTTGCGCAGCGAGGGACAGGTGATTGCCAAGCAGATGGCAGAAATGCTCGGCGTGTCGGAAGACACCATCCGGCGCGATCTGCGCGAGATGGCAGCCGAGGGGCTGCTGCTCAGGGTGCACGGCGGGGCGATGCCGCTGTCGCCGAACTTGCCGGACCTGTCTGCGCGCCGCAGCCTGTCGTCCGGGGAAAAGCAGCGGCTCGGCGCCTGTGCCGCCGGCATGATCCGCCCTGGCCAGACGGTGTTCCTCGATGGCGGCACGACGAACGCGGAAATTGCCCGGCAGCTGCCACGGGGCTTTGCCTTCACCGTGATAACGCACAGCCCGACGATTGCCGGCGTACTGGAGCATCATCCGACGGCCGAGGTCATTCTGATCGGCGGCCGGATCTACAAACATTCGATGGTTTCAACCGGAGCGAGTGCGATGGCAACGATTTCACTGGTGCGGCCGGATATCTTTTTTCTCGGGGTTACCGCCGTCCACCCCGCCCATGGATTTTCGACGGGCGACTTCGAGGAGGCGGCCATCAAGCGGCATATCTCGGCATGTTCCGCCGAAACATTCGTGTTGGCGACGCCGGACAAGCTCGACGCATCGTCGCCGTGCCATATCCTGCCGCTGGCATCCGTGGCCGGCATGATCCTGCCCGGACCGCTGCCGGAGGCCGACCTCCAGCCCTATCGCGATGCCGGGCTGGCGATCCAACTGGCGTGAGCGACTGGCTCGGCAAATTCGGTGGGCTTAGATCGTCGCCCGGACGTCGCCGACGTGAATGCCGTTCCAGTTGTGCATCGACTTTGTCGCCATGGCCATCAGGCCGGCGTGGATCTCGCCATCGGTCTCGAAAAAGCGGGCGAGCGTTGCGGCGATCATTGCCTCGGCTGCGCGGCCGGTGCCATCGTCGCACTTGACGGCGATGGCGACGCCCTGTTCCGGGATGGCAGCGCAGAACACGCCCTCGGCGCCGGTCTTGCAGAAGATCTTGCCGGGTGCGATCTGCATCAGTTCCGTGCAGGCGCGGCCGCTGCCGGCGACATAGAAGGGCTCAGCCATGCAGGCCTCGATCAGCCGGCGCGAGGCCTTGGCACGCAACGCGCCGAGACCCTGGCCGGTCGCCATCTTCGCAAAGCCGTGCGCGAGAGCGCGCAGCGGCACGGCATAGGTCGGGATCGAGCAGCCGTCCGTGCCACAGACGTCGGCGCCGAGTGTGGCACCGGTCAGGTCTTGCATCGTGTCGCGGATTTGCTGCTGCAGCGGATGCTCGTAGCCGACGTAGCCCTTGCTATCGATGCCCTGGTGGCAGCAGGCGCAGACGAAACCGGAGTGCTTGCCGGAGCAATTGTTGTGGAGCGCCGTCGGCTTCTCCAGCGTGCGGGCCTGGTGGATCAGGGTCTTCTGGTTGGAAGACCAGTGGGCGCCGCATTCCAGCGCCTCGACATCGCGGCCAGCGCGCGCCAGCATCGAGGCTGCCAGCGCCACATGCTCGTCTTCGCCATTGTGGGAGGAACAGGCCAGCGCCAGTTCCTTGTGGCCGAAACCATAGGCATCGGCAGCGCCGCTTTCGACCAGCGGCAGGGCCTGCATCGCCTTGCAGGCGGAGCGCGGAAACACGCCGGCATCGATATCGCCGCGTGAAAACACCACGCCGCCATCACCGTCGACGACAACGATCGTGCCGCGATGACGGCTCTCGACAAGCAAACCACGGGTAACTTCGACGGTGACGGGATTGGTCATGATGGCATCCGATGCTGGTGGGGTCGAGCGGTGATAGCGTTTGGGGCGACGCTTGCCAACCGTCATCGCGCCAACGTTCGCGCTGCCCCCGGCTCACAAGAGGCCGATGCGTCCGCTCATTCCATGCGGAGCATGATCTTGCCGATGTGGCTGCTGGTTTCCATCATCTTGTGGGCTTCGACGACATCCTCGAAGGCAAATGTGTGGTGGATCAGCGGGGCGATGGTGCCGGCATCCAGCAGCGGCCAGACCTGCGACAGGAGATCGTCGCGGATAGCGCGCTTTTCTTCCGCCGTGCGCGGCCGCATCGTCGAGCCCGTGACCGTCAGGCGCTTGACCATGATCGGCGCCAGGTTGACCTTCTCGGCGATTGAGCCGCTGAGGAAGGCGATGATCGACAGACACCCGTCCTTGGCAAGGGCAGCAAGGTTCTTTTCCAGATAGGCCGCACCGACCATGTCGAGAACGATGTCGACGCCGCTTTCTGTCTCCGCCTTGATGACCTGGACGAAATCCTCGTCGCGGTAGTTGATCGCCCGCTTGGCGCCGATCCTGACGCAGGCGTCGCATTTATCCTTGGAGCCGGCCGTGGTGAAGACCTCGGCGCCGAAAGCGCAGGCAAGCTGGATTGCCGTGGTGCCGATGCCGCTGGAGCCACCGTGTATGAGGACGCTCTCGCCCTCGGTCAGCCCCGCCATCTGGAAGAGATTAGCCCAGACGGTGAAGTAGTTTTCCGGCAGCGCCGCAGCGCGAACTGCGTCGTAGCCGTTCGGGAAGCGCAGCGCCTGGGAGGCGGGAACGGCACAGTATTCGGCATAGGCGCCGCCATTGGCGAGCCCGCAGATCTTGTTGCCGATGGCAAATTCGGTGACGCCGGGTGCGACATCGACGACCTCGCCGGACACTTCAAGACCGAGGATCGGGCTTGCATCCTTCGGGGCCGGATAGTTTCCCTGACGCTGGGCGACATCGGGGCGGTTGACGCCTATTGCCTCGACCCGCACGAGAACCTCGCCGGGCTTCAGCACCGGCAGCGGCTTGCGGACAATGGTCATCACCTCGGGGGCGCCGAAGGACGGCAGGTCGACGCAGCGCATATCAGTTGGCAAAGGCATCTGGCTCTCCATGACATCAGGGAGAGACGCACATAGGTCAGCGGGAGCGGAAATAAAAGGCGCGACGTCGTGGGGCGTCAATTGGTCTCGCAGAGTTGTTCGAAAACCAGACCGCTGGCGCTTTCCTTGGCCTTGGTCTTCAGGCCGGCGATGCGCTTGCTCACATTGCCGATGTCGTCGATAACCGTGCCTTCCGGCAATTCGACGACGCCGATCGAGCAGCGCATCAGCGAGAATATCGTTTCCGCGCCGCTGCGGTCATGGCCGGTGATATAGCCACGCTCCCGGTCGTCGGACGGATAAAGTGCGGCGACATCGTTGCTGAAGTCGGCGCGCAGCCGGTCGAGCGTCTCGGTCAGTTCCTCGCGGCTGCCCCCGATGACGCCAATGAAAAAGTCATCGCCGCCGACATGGCCAAGGAAATGAGTGCCCAGCAGGAAATGGCGGCGCATCAGGGCTGCAAACAGCGAGATGGCATGATCGCCGATGTGGAAACCGTATGCATCGTTGAACGGCTTGAAGGCATCGAAGTCGCAATAGCAGAAATAGCGGATGGCATCGACCGTGCCGCCGGCCGTCATGCGCATGAAATCGCGGATCGCATGGTTGCCCGGCAGGCCGGTCAGCGGGTTCTGGTCCTGCGCCGTCTTCAACTGCTTTTCGGTCATCGCCTTGACCAGCGATGCGGCGGAGACGACGCCGGCATAGCGCAGGTCCTCGATGACGACGAGGCAGGTAGCATCGTCGACATCGGCGAAGATCCCCATCAGGTCATCGACGGTCGAATTGATGCTGACGACGGGCGCTGGCTCCATGAAATGCGAAATGGTCCGCTCATAGGCCTTGTTCTTCAGCAGATCCCGGCCGAAAGGCTGATAGATATAGGCCTTCAGGCTGTATTCGTGGATGATGCCGCGCGGCTCGTTGTTGGCATTCAGCACCGGGAAATAAGCCTGTCGCGGATTGCGACGGAAGAGTTCGAACACCGTATCGATCGGCTCGTTTTCGAACACGGTCGGCAGAACCTCGATCTGCTTGCGGATGAGGATGTCGTCGAGCGACTGCAGGGGCGTGGCGGTCGATTTGTGATCGGGAAAATGCGACAGGCGCGGATGCCACTGGCTGACATCGGCCATCGGCCGGGCGATAAGCCAGCCCTGGGCCATATCGACGCCGAGATCCCGGCAAACCGCCAGTTCGCCTTCGGTCTCGATGCCTTCGGCGATGACGCGGGCGCCCAGCATGTGAGCCATGGAGACGGCGCTTTTCAGGAAATGCCGTTTGCGCATCGCGGTATCGGCGCCGGTGACGAAATGCCGGTCGACCTTGATATAGTCCACCACCTGGTCGCACAGCAGCCGCATTTCCGAATGACCGACGCCGAAATCGTCGATAGCCAGCTTGAAACCGGACTTGCGCATGTAGGCGATCAGGCCGGCGATCTCCGGAAACGCACTGTTGTCGAAGCGCTCGGAAAACTCGAAGCAGACGGAAGACGGCGGAATGCACCGCGTCTTCAAAAGCTGCAGCAAACCCTCGACCAGCAGCAGGCCTTGCGGAATGAGCCGGGCGTCAAGATTGAGGAAAAGCGTCGCCTCGGCCCGGTTCGGGAGACTGGAGAAGGCGCCAAGCGCCAGCCGCTCCATCATCTGTTCGAGCCCGAACAACTGGCCGGTGCGCTCGGCCTCGTCGAGAGCGGCGATGGGGTCAGCAAAACCGATCCGGTCATGGCCGCGCATCAGCGCTTCATAACCGAAGACCGCAGCGGTGCGGATATCGACGATCGGCTGGAAGGCGGTTTCTATGAGCGTCCATCTGGCGGCATCGAAGGGATGGCGCCGCACTGCCACCTCCTTGACCATACTCCCAGACATGCTCGTCTCCACTGCCCCACGCGATGTCGCTGTGGTTGAAGATGGTTGTCAGGCGTCAATAAAAGCTTTCCGGTTCGTGAAGTTTTGATGACAAAAAGCCCTATCCCGGCGTTCAGGCCGGCATGCACCAACCTACAGGAATAGTTTAGCTTTTTGGCCTTCACGCAGCAGCTTCAATTGTGGGCCGCAACCGATGCGTCGAAGTCGGCCAGCATATCGGCGACGCGCCTGTCGTCCCTGCCGGCTCCATCGGGCAAACCCGTCGCCAGATGGTGTGCATCGCAGAGATCGCCGCGCTTGCGTGCCGCGTCCCACATGCGCAGCGCCTCGCGCACGACTTCGCTGCCGGATGCGTAATTGCCGTTGTCGACGGCGGCGCGGATGCCGGCGACTTGCATTGGAGAGATGGAAACAGTGACCATAGGCATGACATTGCCTCTCTTTGCCGTGTCTGGCCGAAGAACTGCCAGATCCGCGCAGGCATCATGCCTGCGTTCAAGGTTCACTCGGGTTCACTCAAGGGTGGCTTGCGGCGGGAGATACGGGCCTCACGCTGTGCTGCCACGCTTTCACGTTATGCCTGCGCGCCAAGCTTGTCAAAAGGCGGAACCAACGGGCGATTTCTTCTATCAGCGCCTGAGGCCAAGCCCGAAGGCGATCAGCGTCCAGCCCTGGAACATCAGGTCGACGGCGAGGAACAGGCCGAGGATCCACAGGCTGTTGACGGGCCAGCCGAGCGCGACCACGAAGCCTGCCACCATCGTCACGATGCCGCTGAGGAGAATGAACCCCCAGCCCTTCGCCGGCTTCATCCTGCGGCCGACCCAGATGCGCAGGACGCCGGCAATGACCAGTGCTATTGCAAGCATCAGGGTAAAGACCGCCGAGGCCAGCAGCGGGTTCATGAAGGCGAAGATGCCGGCCAGCGTGTAGAGCAGACCGCTGAGGATCCATGGAAGGCTATGCTCCCAACCCCGCACCTGAAAGGCATGAATGAGATAGACGATACCGCCGAGCAGCATCAGCATCCCGACGTAGTAGACCGAGACGACGGTGGCGACGAAGAGGTTGCCGAAGGCGATGCCGCTCAGCAGCAACAAGAGGACGCCCAGCGCCACGAACCAGCCCCACTTGGCATGGGCGGAGGCGTGCGGCAGTTCGTTCAAACCCATGACCATGACGACACCCGTTCCTGTTACTTTTACGTATCGTGAAATCCACGTCCGGAAACCCATCCTAGCGCAAAAAGCCTTCCGGGCACACTGATCGAAATCAATTCGCGGGCTTCCGATTTTTATTGATTGATGGCTCAATCAAAAATACGATGATCGTCATCAGGAGACGACGATGCCGAAAGTCGGAATGGAGCCAGTGCGTCGCGAGGCGCTCGTCAACGCCGCCCTCAGGGTGATCGGCGATCACGGATCGCTAAGCGTCACCATGTCCGAGATCGCCCGGGAAGCCGGTGTCTCGGCGGCACTGGCCCATCATTATTTCGGCAGCAAGGAGCGCCTGCTGCAGGCAACCATCCGCTCGCTTCTAAGCCAGTTGCGCAACGACACCGTGACGGCGCTCAAGGCGGCAGCAGGACCGCGCGAAAAGCTGTCGGCCATGATCCGCGTCAGTTTCCAGGCAAACCAGTTCGCCCCGGATACAATTGCCGCCTGGCTGGCCTTCTATGCCGAGGCGCAGCGCTCCGAGGAAACGCGGCGCTTCCTGGTGATCTATGCGCGCCGCTTGCGCTCCAACCTGCTCGCCAACCTCCGGCCGCTTTGCACTGCTGATGACGCGGAACGCATGGCCGAAGGCGCGGCTGCGATGATCGACGGGCTTTATATCCGGCAAAGTCTGCGCTCGGTGCCGACGGGTATCGAAGCCTCTATTGCGCTGACCGAAGACTACATCAACACTCATCTGACCGCCCTTGGCAAAGGATCGACGCCGTGACCGAGACCAAGCCGAATATCCTGATCATCATGGTCGACCAGCTCAACGGAAAGTTCTTTCCGGATGGTCCGGCGGAGTTCCTGCATGCGCCGCACCTCAAGGCACTGGCAGCCCGCTCGGCACGCTTTGCCAACAACTACACTTCGTCGCCGCTCTGCGCCCCTGCCCGCGCCTCGTTCATGGCCGGCCAGTTACCGAGCCGCACCCGTGTCTACGACAATGCCGCCGAATATGTCTCGTCGATCCCGACTTACGCCCATCACCTTCGCCGCGCCGGCTACTACACGGCGCTGTCCGGCAAGATGCATTTCGTCGGGCCCGACCAGTTGCACGGCTTTGAGGAGCGGCTGACGACGGATATCTATCCGGCCGATTTCGGCTGGACGCCGGATTACCGCAAGCCGGGCGAGCGCATCGACTGGTGGTATCACAATCTCGGCTCGGTGACCGGTGCCGGCGTCGCCGAGATCACCAACCAGATGGAATATGACGACGAGGTGGCGTTTCTGGCAAACCAGAAACTCTATCATCTCAGCCGTGAGAACGACGACCAGAGCCGCAGGCCGTGGTGCCTGACGGTGTCCTTCACCCATCCGCACGACCCCTACGTCGCGCGCCGGAAATACTGGGATCTCTACGAGGGCTCAGACCAGCTGATGCCCGAAGTCGGGATGCTGACGGACGAGCAGCAGGACCCGCATTCGAAACGCATCATCCACTCCTGCGACTATAAGAATTTCGAGGTCACGGAGGAGCACATCCGCCGCTCCCGCCAGGCCTATTTCGCCAATATCTCCTATCTCGACGACAAGGTCGGCGAGCTCATTGACACTTTGACGCGCACGCGGATGCTCGACAACACGCTCATCCTGTTCTGTTCGGACCACGGGGACATGCTCGGCGAGCGCGGGCTTTGGTTCAAGATGAACTTCTTCGAGGGCTCCTCACGGGTGCCGCTGATGATGGCCGGCCCCGGCGTCACCCCGGGGCTGCATCTGGCGCCGACTTCCAACCTCGACGTGACTCCCACCATGGCCGACCTTGCCGGCATATCCATGGAGGAGATCATGCCCTGGACAGACGGCATGAGCCTGAGGCCTGTCATCAATGGCGGCGAGCGCACCGAGCCGGTACTGATGGAATATGCGGCGGAAGGCTCCTACGCGCCGCTCGTCTGCATTCGCGAGGGCAAGTGGAAATACATCCACTGCATGCTCGACCCTGATCTTCTCTACGACCTCGACACCGACCCGCTGGAACTCACCAATCTCGCCGACGATCCGGACTTTGCCGAAGTCGTCGCCCTGTTCCGGCGCAAGCGCGAGGAACGTTGGGACATGGGCGCCTTCGACGCCGCGGTGCGCGAAAGTCAGGCGCGACGCTGGGTCGTCTACGAGGCGCTGCGCAACGGCTCCTACTATCCCTGGGACTACCAGCCGCTGCAGAAGGCCTCGGAGCGCTACATGCGCAACCACATGAACCTCGATACCCTCGAAGAATCCAAACGCTATCCGCGCGGAGAATAAGATGAAAGCCCAACCGAAAGCCTCGCACTTCATCGATGGCGAATATGTGGAGGATCCGGCGGGAGCGGTGTTCGAAAGCCTCTATCCGGCCACCGGCGAAGTCATCGCCCGGCTGCATGCGGCAACGCCGGCCATCATCGAGAAGGCGATCGCCTCGGCCAAGCGTGCCCAGCCGGAATGGGCGGCAATGAGCCCGACGGCGCGCGGTCGCATCCTAAAGCGCGCCGCCGACATCATGCGGGAACGCAATCGCGAACTGTCGGAACTGGAGACGCTGGATACGGGCAAGCCGATCCAGGAGACGATCGTCGCCGACCCGACCTCGGGCGCCGACAGTTTCGAGTTTTTCGGCGGCGTCATCGCAGCCGGCCTGAACGGCAGCTACATCCCGCTCGGCGGCGACTTCGCCTACACCAAGCGCGTCCCGCTCGGCGTCTGCGTCGGCATCGGCGCGTGGAACTACCCGCAGCAGATCGCCTGCTGGAAGGGTGCGCCGGCGCTGGCCTGCGGCAATGCGATGGTCTTCAAGCCATCGGAAAATACGCCGCTGGGGGCGCTGAAGATCGCCGAAATCCTGCATGAAGCCGGGCTTCCGAAGGGCCTCTACAACGTCATACAGGGCGACCGCGATACCGGGCCGCTGCTGGTCAACCATCCCGATGTCGCCAAGGTGTCGCTGACCGGCTCGGTGCCGACGGGCCGCAAGGTGGCAGCGGCGGCCGCCGGCAGCCTGAAGCATGTGACGATGGAACTCGGCGGGAAATCGCCGCTGATCGTCTTCGACGATGCCGATATCGACAGCGCCATCGGCGGCGCCATGCTCGGAAACTTCTATTCGACCGGCCAGGTCTGCTCGAACGGCACCCGCGTCTTCGTCCATACCGCGATCAAGGCCGAGTTCCTGAAGCGCCTGAAGGCGCGCACCGAGGCGATGGTGATCGGCGATCCCATGGACGAGGCGACGCAGGTCGGGCCGATGGTGTCGCTCGCCCAGCGCGACAAAGTGCTCGCCTATATCGCGGCAGGCAAGGCCGAGGGCGCCACGCTGGTTGCCGGCGGCGGCATCCCCAGCAACGTCGCCAGTGAAGGCTATTACATCCAGCCGACGGTGTTTGCCGATGTCACCGACACCATGACCATCGCCCGCGAAGAGATCTTCGGGCCTGTCATGTGCGTGCTCGATTTCGATGACGAAGAGGCGGTCATCGCGCGGGCCAACGGCACCGAGTTCGGCCTCTCCGGCGGCGTCTTCACCGCCGATATCACCCGCGCCCATCGCATCGTCGACCGGCTTGAAGCCGGAACGTTGTGGATCAACACCTACAATCTTTGCCCGGTCGAAATCCCCTTCGGCGGCTCCAAGCAATCCGGCTTCGGCCGCGAGAATTCACTGGCAGCGCTGGAGCATTATTCCGAGCTGAAAACGGTGTATGTGGCCATGGGCAAGGTCGAGGCGCCGTATTGACCATGGATGGATCAGTCCGCCACGTTGACGACGAGATCGTCGAGATCGACCTTGAGGGCGTTAGCGATACGCTTCAGGACATCGACACTGCCGGTTTTTTTGCCTGCCTCGATCTCAGAGAGATAGGGCTGCGAAATTCCGGCGGCCGTGGCAAGTTCGGTAACAGTCATGCGGCGATAGTTTCGGAAGATACGAACGGCATTTCCGCCATTGGCACGCGCCTCAACGATCTCCAAGGGCCAGGTTTCTTCTCCTGCAGAAATCCCGGCCAGGACAGCATTCGCCCTCAGTCCATCGACGAGATCCTCATAATCCTCTTCACTCAACAGCACATAGGGTTTGCCGTCGATTTCGAACCTCTTGATATCGCCCATTGTGGATCACTCCTTGTAGATACTGCCCCGCGGACCGGCATCGATGACCACGACAATCCTACCCTTGTCGTCGATGATGACGCGATCCTGTCCGACCCTGATACGGTAGAGATTTCCGCCTTTCATCTTCTTGATGTCGACAATCTCTCCGCGCGCATAGGCTTTGACTTTTTCAATAATCGCCAGCCGCCGTTTTGGCTGCATGCGCATAAGTGCTTTGTCGGCAAGTCGGGATACGACAACGTCCTTCATTCCGACACCATCGCCCTGAGCTATACCGCCTTCAACAATGATAGCGCATCGCGATACATTTGTCGCCCTTTTCCATAGACGTCTGGAGCCCCTATGCAGCAAGCAGATTTCGTCATCATCGGGTCCGGTTCGGCAGGGTCGGCCATGGCTTATCGGCTGTCGGAAGACAGCAGGCATTCGGTGATCGTGCTGGAATATGGAGGCACGGACTTCGGGCCGTTCATCCAGATGCCGGCGGCGCTCGCCTGGCCGATGAGCATGGATCGCTACAACTGGGGATATCACTCCGAGCCGGAGCCTCACCTGAACAACCGGCGGATCACCGCGCCGCGCGGAAAGGTGCTCGGCGGCTCCTCGTCGATCAACGGCATGGTGTATGTGCGCGGCCATTCCGAAGACTTCAACCGCTGGGAGGAGCTTGGCGCGCGGGGCTGGGCCTATGCCGACGTGCTGCCCTACTTCAAGCGCATGGAAAACAGCCATGGCGGCGAAGAGGGCTGGCGGGGCACCGACGGGCCGCTGCATGTACAGCGCGGCGGCTTCACCAATCCCCTGTTCCACGCCTTCGTGGAGGCCGGCAAGCAGGCAGGTTTCGAGACCACCGACGACTATAACGGCTCGAAGCAGGAAGGTTTCGGGCTGATGGAGCAGACCATCTACAAGGGCCGCCGCTGGTCGGCCGCCAATGCCTATCTGCGCCCTGCCCTGAAGCGGCCGAACGTCACACTGATCCGCTGCCTTGCCCGGAAGATCGTCATCGAGAATGGCCGTGCCACCGGCGTCGAGATCGAGCGCGGCGGCAAGATCGAGGTTGTCAAGGCCAACCGGGAAGTGATCGTGGCTGCATCTTCGTTCAATTCGCCAAAGCTGCTGATGCTGTCGGGCATCGGGCCGGCAGCGCATCTGAAGGAGATGGGCATCGAGGTAAAGGTCGACAGGCCGGGCGTCGGCGCCAACCTGCAGGATCACATGGAGTTCTATTTCCAGCAGGTTTCGACCAAACCGGTATCGCTCTATTCCTGGCTGCCATGGTTCTGGCAGGGCGTGGCGGGGGCGCAGTGGCTTTTTACCCGCTCGGGACTTGGCACCTCCAACCAGTTCGAGGCCTGCGCCTTCCTGCGCTCGGCGCCCGGCATCAAGCAGCCCGACATCCAGTATCATTTCCTGCCCGTGGCCATCAGCTATGACGGCAAGGCGGCCGCCAAGAGCCACGGGTTCCAGGTCCACGTCGGCTACAACCTGTCGAAGTCCCGCGGTGCCGTGACGCTGCGCTCCTCCGACCCGAAGGCCGATCCGGTGATCCGCTTCAACTATATGAGCCATCCGGAAGACTGGGAGAAATTCCGCCACTGCGTCCGGCTGACGCGCGAGATTTTCGGCCAGAAGGCCTTCGACCACTACCGGGGACCTGAAATCCAGCCGGGCGCCGAGGTGACCACAGACGAGCAGATCGACGCCTTCCTGCGCGAACACCTGGAAAGCGCCTATCACCCCTGCGGCACCTGCAAGATGGGATCGAAAGACGACCCGATGGCCGTCGTCGACCCCGAAACGCGCGTCATCGGCGTCGACGGCCTGCGCGTCGCGGACTCGTCGATCTTCCCGTCGCTGACATACGGCAACCTCAACGGCCCATCGATCATGGCCGGCGAAAAAGCCGCCGACCACATCCTCGGCCGCCAGCCGCTCGCCCGCTCCAACCAGCAACCCTGGACCAACCCGCGCGCTGACATCAGCGACCGGTAATCCTGTCTCGACGGCCGCGCCTTTGGCCTATCGCCCGGGCGCGGCTGTGCTTTTGCGGACGACCAGTTCGACCGCCATGACATCCCCATCCGCCGGCATGGTGGCGTCGAGTATGGACGCCACCGCGCGTCGCGCGATTTCCGGCAGCGGCTGGACTACGGTCGTCAAAGCGGGCTGTGACAGAGCCGCTTCCGGCACGCCGTCGAAGCCGACCACGGACACTTCGCCGGGCACGGCGATGCCACGAGCCGCGAGCCACTGCAGCGCCAGCATGGCGCTGTGGTCGGACATGGCCAAAACGGCGGTTGGCGGCGCAGGCATCGAGAACAGCGCCGTCATTGCAGCCTCGACCGTCGGCTGGTCGTTCAGCGTGCCGAAGACCGGCATATCGTCGGGCCCGATACCGAACGTCTCCATCCCTTGCCAGTAGCCACGCATCCGCTCCCGCATGCTGCCGCCCAAAACCTCGTCGATCCGCGAACGCGGCAACAGCCCCTGCGGAACATCGTGGTTTCCGATGGCCAGTATGGCGACATTCCTGTGGCCGAGTTCGCCCAGATGCCGCGCAGCCGCAGCCGCGCCCGCCCTGTTATCGACGCCGATCCGCGGGACCGAGGCGTCGTCCTCGCCAAGCGCCAGCGCGATGAAGGGCAACTGCCGCCGGCGTGTCAGGTCGACCAACCTTTCTCCACCTTCGACACAGAGCAGGATAAACCCGTCGACCAGGGCACTGTTGACATTCCAGGCCAGCTTTTCCTGGTTTTTCGCTGACACCAGCGCAATCCCGGTTCCGCTCTCATCGCAGACGTCGCCAATCGCCGTCATGATCGCTCGCGCCCAAGGATCTTCGAAAAAATAGGACAGCGGCTCGACCGTTGCCACGCCGATCGCATTGACGCGCCCTGCTCGCAGCAAGCGGCCCTTTACGTCAGGCCCCCTGTAGCCCAACGCGGCAGCGACCTTCAGGACATGCTCGCGGACCTGTTCGCGCACCACCTCAGGACGGTTGAAGACATTGGAGGCGGTCCCCTGCGAGACCTCCGCCACCCGCGCCACATCGGCAAGTTTTGCGCTCTTTTCCTTCATGCCCTACCCCTGCCTGCACCGAAAGCGAAGCATACCGCGCCGTTTGTATCGATTCAACTTTGGCTTGACAGGCCGACAGAGATGCATGAAATTGAATCGATTCAAAGACAATCAAGTCCTGTGTCAAACCGGGGGAAGCCTTCGTCATGCCACCCATCCCGAGCCTGTATGCGGATCTCTACATCGAGCGCTTCGGCGACCCGAACGATCCCGAGCCTGAAACGCCAATCCCGCCCCCGAAACCGCCTGCAGGTTTAGCAATTCGCCTGCTCAGGAGAATTTTAAGACGCGGCGCGCGCAAAAAGGCCACAGCATGGTCCTTCACACTGCCAATCGACCGGCGCTTTCGGTGAGAGATCGTCTGGCAGCGCGTTAACCAATGAAGTGCGAGTTCTGCTGGTATCATCGAGATCGACGAAAAGACTGAAGCCCCTTCGGTGAGCGGTCGTTGGCCTCAAGGCTCAGAAACCAGCATTTTAGAAAGCGGTCGCTGTGGCCGCTCCATGAGACAGGGGGCTGGATCGTCAAAGCAACATGGGCATCGATCGGCGGGCTCAGTGGTAGTCTTCTTCCCGCTGGTGGCGGATGGCCGCGACGGTGACTGTCTGGCTGTCCTCTATCTCGAACAGAAGCACATATCCGGCCGCGCCGAAGGGTACGACAAGCTCCCTTAAGAGAGAATCGCCGCCAGACGCTCGACGGCAGCTGAAAGGAAACGTTTCCAGCATGACCATGGCCTTTTCAATCGCCGCATAGGCCCGCACGGCAGCTTGTTCATCGCGCTGCAGCAGATAAGCGTATAGACGTTTGATATCTTCCCGGGCCTTTGCCGTCGTCCTGACCGCATAGGTCACAAGGAATGCTTTTCCGAAGACCTGGCATCGAGCATTCCCTTCAATTCGTCGAGAACCTCCTTCGAACTGAAATAAATTCCTGTTTTCTTTGCATCTTCAAGCGATGCCAGGCCGTGTGCGATAAACTGCGCCTGCGTGCGTCGGAAATCTATCTGTGCCCGGATAGAAGCCTCGACAAATGCCGACAGCGTCTCGCCGTCCTTCAAGACGCTCTCAGCCGCTGCGCGTAGTTCGGGATCGACGCGCAGTGACGGAAGGGATGCCGTTTTCATGAGCCGCTCCATGCGTTGCAATTGCGATGCATTGTAGAATGCAACAGGCGCTTGTCAAATAACGCGCGCTGACCCCGACCGATTCCAACTTGCAAGACGCGCCAGCGGGGTCGATAAGGGGGTCTTCGCCCAGAGGCTCAATTTGCCCGAACTCAGCCAGTTTTTCAGCAGTCCAGAGCTCCCATGCCCTCCTCCTCCTATCGAAAATCGAAGTTCCTGCGCCGCTCCCGTGCCGTGTGGGGGTCGCACGGGACGTGGCGGACGCGGCTGGTGTTCTGGGCGGGGGCTGTCGCCATCGGGCTGATCAGTGTCGGCTTTGCCAAGGCGGCTGACATGGCGCAGCGGCTTTTCGGTGCGGTGACGACCTCCGGCGACTGGGGGTTTCTGCTGCCTCTCGTCATCACCCCGGTCGGGTTCGTGCTGTCGGCGTGGCTTGCCATCACGCTGTTTCCGAATTCGCAGGGAAGCGGCATTCCGCAGGCGATTGCAGCGCGGCACCTGCATCAGGAGGATGACCGGGTGCGGCTGCTGTCGCTGCGGGTGGCGGCAGGGAAAATCCTGCTGACGATCCTCGGCCTGCTGTCGGGCGCCTCGATCGGTCGCGAGGGGCCGACTGTCCAGGTCGGCGCCGCCATCATGCTGGCCGCGGCGCGGTTCGGCGGCATGGCACAGGCACGCGGGCTGATCCTTGCGGGCTCCGCAGCCGGGATCGCGGCCGCCTTCAACACGCCGCTGGCCGGCATCGTCTTTGCCATCGAGGAAATGAGCCGAACCTACGAGGCCCGTGCCAACGGGCTGGTGCTGACGGCGGTGATCCTCGCCGGGCTTGCGGCTCTCGGGCTCTCCGGCAGCTACAACTATTTCGGCACGGCGGTGACGTCGCCGACTTTCCTTGCCGATTGGGGCCTGGTGCTGGTCTGCGGTATCGGCGGCGGCGCGCTCGGTGCCGGTTTCAGCGGCCTTGCCCTGCATTTTGGCCTGCGCATCCGCCGCTGGGCACAGCCGCAACCTCTCCTGCGCATGCTCATCATGGCCGGCGGCTGCGGGCTGGCGGTGGCTGTCATCGGCGTCATCTCCAAGGGCAATACGTTTGGTACCGGATACGAGCAGGCGCGCGGCGCTGTCGAGGGGCATTCGCTGCCGTTGCTGTTCTTCGTGGAAAAACTGCTGGCAAGCTTTTTGTCGATGATTTCAGGCATTCCGGGCGGGATCTTTGCGCCGTCGCTCGCAGTCAGCGCGGGTTTTGGCAGCACCGTCGGGCACCTCATGGGCACCAGCATCGCGCTTGCCGCCATCCTCGGGATGGCGGGCTATTTTGCCGGTGTCGTGCAGGCGCCGATGACGGCCTTCGTCATTATCCTCGAAATGACCGGCGATCATCAGGCGGTCATCCCGATCATGGCGGTGTCGATGCTGGGCTATGTGACGTCACGGATGTTGTCGCCGGAGCCGCTTTATCACGGGCTTTCGCGTGTCTACATCGCCGCCGCCATCCGCGCACGACGGACGCATGACAAGGATGCCGCGCGGACCGACGCAAGTTCCGCCTGATCAGGCCAGCAGCCTTGTGACCGTGGCGCTTTCCGGGCGGCGGATGGCGTCGGCGATGGTGGTGTTGAACAGGACCTTGCGCATGGCATCCGCGACCTTGGCGAAGACATGGTGGATTTCGCAACCCTGCTCGCCATCGCAATCGCTGCAGCGGCGATAGGCTGTCAGCGACAGACAGGGCAGCGGGGCGATAGGACCGTCGATGATGCGGAGGATTTCACCGAATGTGATCTCTTCGGCAGGTTTCAGCAACAGATAGCCGCCCTGCTTGCCGCGCCGGCTTTCGACGATGTCACGGTGCTTCAGCTCCAGCAGGATCTGCTCGAGGAATTTCTTCGGGATCTTCTGCTGTGCGGCGATCTCGGAGATCAGCATTGGCTCGCCTTGATCGGCACGCGCCAGGATGGCCAGCGCCCTCAATGCGTATTTTGCCTTCTGCGTGATCATCTGCAATGCCATTCATCCACGGCGCAGTGGCGCCTTTTGCTTGGTGAACACCCCTTTTGGCGCATGTTGCCTGAACCGGAATTGAACGCGTGCGGCCGAAACGGCTACAAAATTGAAGATTGCAGCAGAAATCAGTTTGACATCCGGCGATTAACTCTACTAGATTGGTAGATATAAGCGCTGTTCTTGCTGACAGCGCCAGCCCGAGAGGCGCCGGTTGCGGCAAAAGCGGTTGCTTTTGCGCTGCGTAGGCCGTTGTGAGAGATATTTGCTCACACCGAAGCGTTTAAGAAATCCCATTCCTGTCTTTTTCGGTCATCGTCTGCGATGCTGCGTGCACTTTCAGACAAGGTTTTCCGATGACTGCCATCAATTCCATCGAAGATACGGAAACATTGAACGCTGCGCTGGCAGGTCTCGACCTTGCCGGCCGACTGTCGCTGGCTGCCAGCCTCGGCCGCGCGGTCTTCACCACCAGCCTCGGCATCGAGGATCAGGTGATCACCGCCGAGATCGGCACGCACCGTTTTCCAATCGACGTCTCGACGCTGCAGACGGGCCGGCTGTTTGCAGAAACACTGGCGCTCATCGACGAGACAGAAAGCCGCTACGACATTTCGATCCAACGCTTCGAGCCCGAACAAGCCGACATCGACGCCTTTGCGGCGCGCTACGGGATCAATGGTTTCTATGAGAGCGTCGAGGCACGGCATGCCTGCTGCGGCGTGCGCAAGGTGCTGCCGCTTGCCCGCGCGCTCGCCGGCGCGACGATCTGGGTCACTGGCCTTCGACGCGGCCAGTCGGCCAACCGGTCGGATACGCCGTTTGCCGAGTACGATGCAGAACGGCACCTGCTGAAAATCAACCCGCTCGCCGATTGGGATATCGATCGCATCCGCGCCTATGTCGTCGACAATGCCGTGCCGATCAACCCGCTGCATGCACGCGGTTACCCATCGATCGGCTGCGAGCCCTGTACCCGCGCCATCAAGCCAGGCGAGCCGGAACGCGCCGGCCGCTGGTGGTGGGAAAACGACGAAACGCGCGAATGCGGCCTGCATGTTTCCGAGGATCCTGTCGTTTCCGCTTGAACCTTCCCCCGCGTCTCTGCAAATTCCAATCGCGACTTGCGAGACGCAATTCCCTTTTATGCCGGCCCAACCTGCGGCCGGAGACGACAGAGTTGGAGTAGACAATGGCCGACAGCCGTCCGGATACGGAACTGCACAATCCGCAGAGCGTAAAGCCGCCGCTCGATCCGCACCTGAAAGCGCTGGAAAACGAATCCATCCATATCTTCCGGGAAGTGGCGGCTGAGTTCGAACGGCCGGTCATGCTCTATTCGGTCGGCAAGGATTCGTCGGTGCTCCTGCATCTGGCGCGCAAGGCCTTCTATCCCGGCCGCGTCCCCTTCCCGCTGCTGCACGTCAACACCGGCTGGAAGTTTTCCGAGATGATCGCCTTTCGCGACAACATCGCGAAGACCTACGATCTCGACCTGATCGAGCATATCAATCCGCGCGGCGCTGCCGAGGGCATCACCCCCTTCACCCACGGCTCGTCCGCCTTTACCGACATCATGAAGACGCAAGGCCTGCGCCAGGCGCTCGACGCCGGCAAGTTCGATGCTGCCTTTGGCGGCGCACGACGTGACGAAGAGGCAAGCCGCGCCAAGGAGCGTATCTACTCGTTCCGCACCCCCGATCATCGATGGGACCCGCGCAACCAGCGTCCAGAGCTCTGGAACATCTACAACGGCATGATCCGCCAGGGTGAGAGCGTGCGCGCCTTTCCGCTGTCGAACTGGACCGAGGTCGACATCTGGCGGTATATCCAGGCCGAGGAGATTCCGCTGGTGCCGCTCTACTACGCCAAGAAGCGCTCCTTCGTGGAGCGCGACGGGATGATGATCCTCGCCGAGGATCCGCGGCTGGAGCTTTTGCCCGGCGAAGTCCGCCAGGAAGGCATGATCCGTTTCCGCACGCTTGGCGACTTCCCGCTGACCGGCGCCATCCGGTCGGAGGCGACCACCCTTGACGAGGTGATCGGCGAACTCGAAATTGCAACGGTTTCCGAACGGCAGGGACGCGCGATCGATCGCGACCAGTCCGGCTCCATGGAAAAGAAGAAGCGTGAAGGATATTTCTGAGATGACTGTCGCCAGTGCCGCAAACGTCGTCCATCTCGCCCCGGCCGAGCCTTTGAAAGCCGTGCGCGACACCCGCCCGCTGCGTCTCATCACCTGCGGCAGCGTCGACGATGGCAAGTCCACGCTGATCGGCCGCCTGCTCTGGGACACCAAGGCCATCAAGGAAGACCAGGCCGCAACGCTGCGCCGGGACTCCACCGGCAAGCAGAACGACCTCGGGCTGCCCGATTTCGCGCTCTTGCTGGACGGATTGCAGGCCGAGCGCGAACAGGGCATCACCATCGATGTCGCCTATCGCTACTTTGCGACCGACAACCGCTCCTTCATCGTCGCCGACACGCCCGGCCACGAACAGTATACCCGCAACATGGCGACGGGGGCCTCGACGGCCGATCTCGCCATCCTGCTGATCGATGCCCGCGTCGGCATTCTGGAGCAGACGCGCCGCCACG
Organism: Rhizobium sp. B21/90; assembly: GCF_019355815.1. NCBI lineage: Bacteria > Pseudomonadati > Pseudomonadota > Alphaproteobacteria > Hyphomicrobiales > Rhizobiaceae > Rhizobium > Rhizobium sp. B21/90. The sequence goes on from NZ_CP072162.1 coordinate 3,006,841, forward strand.
CGACGATTGCCTCGCTGCTCGGCATCAAGCAGTTCGTGCTGGCGATCAACAAGATCGACCTCACCAACTACGATCGCGCCGGCTTCGACAAGATCGCCCATGATTTCAAGGAATTCGCCGCGACGCTCGGCGTCCGGCAGATCACCACGATCCCGATGTCAGCGCTGAAGGGCGAAAACGTTGTCTATTCCGGCGCGGCATCCATGCCGTGGTACACCGGCCCGACGCTGGTCGAGGCGCTGGAACTGGCGACGGTTCGCTCGTCGCAGGCGGTCGGCTTCCGGATGTCCGTGCAGCGTGTGTCGCGGCCCGGCGAAAGCTTTCGCGGCTATCAGGGCACCGTTGCCGGCGGCTCGGTAAAACCCGGCGACAGCGTGATGATCCTGCCGTCCGGCATGGTCGCCAACGTCGCCAAGATCGTCACCTTCGACCTGGTGCGCAATGCGGCGGTGGCGGGAGATGCGATCACCCTAGTTCTCGACCGGCAGGTGGACGTGTCGCGCGGCGACATGATCGTTGCCATCGACCACCAGCCGCAGGTCGGCCTTTCCTTCGATGCGCAGATCGTCGCGCTGCAGCCGGAAGGCATTCACTCCGGCAAGCGCTACTGGCTGAAGAGCGGCAGCCGCCGCCAGCGGGTGCAGGTGCTCCCCGTCAGCCAGCTGGAACTGGTCAGCGGAGCCTGGAACCCCGCCAAGGCCCTGCCGATGAACGCCATCGGCAAGGTCCAGCTGATCTTCGACGAGCTGGCGATCTTCGATCCCTACGAGCAGAGCCGCTCGACGGGTGCGTTCATCCTGATCGATGCCGACACCAACAACACGGTGGCCGGCGGCATGATCTCCGGCAAGCGCGCCGACCTCGGCGCCTACGATCCGGACCAGACGCGCGTGCTCCTGTCCCTGCCGGCAGACCTTGCCGAACAGATCATGGCAAGCGACCTCTTCGCCAGCCGTCGGGACGAGGCAAAAATCCGCCGGATGACTGCGTCAGAGGCAGCCGATCTCTGGTCTGACGCAGCAAGCGACATCTGATAGAACTGCACAAGGCAGGTGGCGCGCCCCTGACCTCACCCCTTACCGCGTCGTTCCACGCACGAGCAGCTTGAAGCCCAGCTTGCGCCGGCTGGCCACTTCCCCCCCGCCTATCGCCTGGATCAGCAAGTCGGCGGCCTCGAAACCGAGTTCGAAGCGCGGGATATCGACGGTCGTGATGGCCGGATGGGAGGAGGCTGCGAATTCGAGATTGTTGATGCCGCAGATGCCGAGATCGCCGGGCACGCTGATGCCGCGACGCTGGCATTCGAACAGCACGCCGAGCGCCAGATCGTCGTTCTGGCAGAGCACCGCATCGACATCGGGCGCCCGCGCCAGAAGCTCTGAGAACAACCGGCAACCGAGGGCCACGCTGGTCGGTTCATCCTCCATGAGCATCAGGTCCGGATCGTGGATGCCTGCTGCCTGCAGCACGTTTTCGTAACCCTGCCGTCGCCGGTTCGACCGGACATCGAGGTAGCCGCCGAGCAAGCCGATGCGGCGATAACCGGCGGACACAAGATGACGCGTGGCTGCCTCGCCGACGGCCTCGTGGTCGATGGCCGCAGCCATGGGCTCTTCGGGCTTCTGGCTGTGATCGATGATGTAGGATACCGGGCAGGTCGCCGAAATAACGGTCGGGGCAATCCGCTCGCAGCATTCGGTGCCGACGAGAAGGATGCCGGCCGGGTTCTGCGTCAGGAGGTTGCGGATCTGGCCCGTCTCCTCGCCGCCGCTGTACACCGTATTGGCATATTGCGTGTGCAGGCCGGTGTTGCGCACGCGGGCTTCGATGCCACTCATGACATCGGAGAGGATCTGGCTGTTGATCGCCGGGGCAAGAACCGCGATGATGCCGCTATGTCGGCCGGCGAGTGCCCGTGCGGCCAGATCGGGCACATAGCCCATGTCATCGATGACCCGGAGGATGTTTTCGCGCAATTCTGCGGAGACCTTATCGGGTGCACGCAACACACGGGACACGGTGATGGGGCTCACACCCACCTTCTGCGCCACGTCCCTGAGCCTGACCCGGGTCCGCTTGTTCCGCCTGGTGCCTGGCTCCATTCCAACGCTGTCCTGCAACGACGCTCCTGACCTCGTGATCCCGACCTTGCGGCCGTACCTTGCACTCACGCTCGGCTTACCTTTTTCTCTACGAAGCCTGACGGGGGTGGATCACCCTGAGGCGGCGCAAGATCCGAAGCATGGCGGAATTCCGCCCGCAGAATGGCTCAACATCCTATATTTGTTTCGACATTTATATCGCGCGTACACAATTTGTGTGACCCGAAAGGGCTGATATAGCGGTGCCGATGCTAGTCTTGCCTCAAGTCGCTGATATATCCTCTCCTCATGGACACCAATCGCGTTTTGAAATTCAGCGTCTGGATTTATATCGCAGCCCTCGTCGCGCTGACGCTGGCGCATGTGAATTGGCAGGCCGAGATTGGCAATCCTTTCAACATCTACCACATCGTCGCGCTGTGCATCGCAGGCTGCCTCGCACGACTGGCCTACCCGGACTCACCATCCTTTGCCTTCCTGATGATGATCGCCACCGTCAGTGCGCTCGGTCTGGCCCATGTGCTGACCATCGGCAATGACGGTCGCCCGTTCGACATCATCGTCAACATGGCGAGCGGCATGTGGGGCGTTGCCCTTGGCGCGGTCATCGACAGGACGCGCCTACCTTCGGTCTTCCGCCGCAGCGCCACGGACTGAGCGACTGGTATCTGCGGCCGCGCCATCGCGCTTGCAGAACAATCCGCATGGGTTGTGATATCAACATTCCAAAACCTGTCATCCAGCTATCATGTTGCCGCCATAAACCGTCCCCAGACGGTGGCGGGGCTTTGTCGGTCTCTTGAAAAAGACAGCTCCATCTCCGAAGCCGCAACCGATGCGGTGCCGATCATTGATGGAGGATATTGCGATGAAGACCCCGGTATTGAAGACGATCCTGCTTTCGACAGCCCTCCTGACGGCCTTTGCCGTGGCTCCGGGCCGCGCCGACGATACCGCGCCGGCCGCTGGCCAGACCCTCGTCAACAAGGGCCTCGTCGGTATCGGCCGCATTCCCGCCAGCCAGCGGGATTCGTTCGGCGAGACATTCGGCTCCGGCTCCGGCATGGCGATAGACCCCGCCACCTGGACGCGCACGGCCGAGGGCTACAAGGGCAAGCTCTGGCTGCTGCCGGACCGGGGATACAATGTCAGCGGCACGACGGATTACCGGCCCCGCCTCAATACCATCGACATCCAGATGACGCCGACTGCGCCGGGTGCCGCCCCTGCCTCGGGCAAGGAACAATCCGGCGTGGTAGCGACGCTCGCCAGCACCATGCTTCTGAAAGACGACAAGGGCGCCGACATGACCGGTCTCGATCCGTCAGCCGGTGTGCGGCCGGCAAGCGCAACGCTGCCGATGCTGCCGCAGGCGTCCAACGGCAAGATCTCCCTCGACAACGAGGCCATCGCCCGCCTTGCCGACGGCTCGATGCTGATCAGCGACGAATACGGCCCGAACATCTATCATTTCTCGGCAGACGGCCGGCTCGTCTCGGCAACGCAGCCGCCGGCAGCGCTGATCCCGATGCGTGACGGCAAGCCGAATTTCGCCTCGAACAATCCCGGCCCGGGCGAAAAGGCACCGGAACCCAAGGATCCGCAGACCGGACGGCAGAACAATCAGGGCCTCGAAGGCATGGCGATGACGCCGGATGGCAAGACTGTCATCGCCGTGCTGCAATCAGCCACGCGCCAGGATGGCGGCGACAGCAGCAGCACGCGCCAGAACACGCGCGCCCTCTTCTATGACGCGAGCGATGTCGACCATCTGAAACTGGTGCACGAATATGTCGTGCCGCTGCCCGTCTTCACCGATGCCAAGGGCAAGACCGTGGTGGCCGCCCAGAGCGAGATCGTCGCGCTGTCGCCGACCACATTTCTGATGCTCGCCCGCGACAGCAACAACGGCTATGGCGTCAAGGGCGACAAGTCGCTGCACCGCGCCATCGACCTCGTGGATGTCTCCGCCGCCACCGATATCGCCGGCACCGCCTTCGACGCCGACAAGCCGGTGGCACCGAAAGGCGTGCTCGACCCGTCCGTCACGCCGGCCAAGCGCACGCCGTTCATCGACCTCAACGACGAGGCGCAGCTTGCCCGCTTCGGTCTCCACAACGGCGCACCGAACGACCGCAACAACCTCTCTGAAAAATGGGAAGCCATGTCGCTCGCCAGCGTCCTCGACCCGAAACTCCCCGACGATTACTTCCTGTTTGTCGCCAACGATAACGACTTCCTGACACAGGACGGCTACCAGGTCGGAGCCGCCTACAAGGGCGAAGGCGGCGCCGATGTCGACACGATGTTCCAGGTCTTCCAGGTCACTCTGCCGGGCCTCGCAAAGAAGTAGCCACCTGCCAGGGTGGGCCCATATCGCGCCCACCCTGCCCCTCGCACAAAGCGATGTCGTGCCTGTTGCCGAGCGCCAAATCGGCCTGACCATCCAAAAAACAGCGCCCCGAAGATTCGGCCTTGTCTAACCAAAACGGCTGGTTTAAGTAAGCGCCACTGGTCACGGAGTGTAGCGCAGTCTGGTAGCGCACCACGTTCGGGACGTGGGGGTCGAGTGTTCGAATCACTCCACTCCGACCAGTTTGATTTTAAATGTTTTTTCCCGAATTTTTCTAGGCGTTTTGACCCTTAGATGCTGGTTCCGACAGTCATTATTTTTGCAGTCGGTGTACTAGACCTTTTCGGCAAATTGGCTTCCTAAATCACGCTGGGCTTTGTTCAAGGCTGTTTCCAGGAGGCGGTTTTGGCTTGCGGCGGCCTTGCCCGCAGAGCGTGGGAGGAAGTCGCGGCCTGCGCGCGATAATCGACAATACTTAAAGGGCATGCTGCATGTTCGAGGTCGGATCCCCCTGGCGCGACATGCATGAACGCTATCGGGAAATCGCCTGCGTCCGATGTGTTGGACGGTGCGTCCCGGCGGTCGCCCTTCCGATGGCGGGTGTCATCGCCTAAGATCGCTTCTCCAATCCATCGACGTTGCGCATGAAGGGACTACATCTTGGAAATCGGAATTGACAGTTTTGCCGCGACCGTCCCTGGCGTCGGCGATATGGACCGTATGGGGTTCCTGCTCGACGAGATCGTGATGGCCGATACGGCAGGACTGGACGTGTTCGGCATTGGCGAGCACCACCGCAGCGACTATCTCGACAGTGCACCTGCCGTGATCCTTGCCGCAGCCGCGGCCCGGACGAAATCCATCCGCCTGACGAGCGCGGTGACGGTGCTCGGCGCCGCCGACCCTGTCCGCGTCTTCCAGGAGTTTGCGACACTGGACCTGATTTCCCGGGGACGGGCAGAAATCGTCGTGGGCCGGGGATCCTCGATCGAGGCCTATCCGCTGTTCGGTCTTGACCTCAGGGATTACGACGCACTGTCGGAAGAAAAGCTGGAGCTGCTGCTTGCCCTGCGCGACGAGACGAATGTGACGTGGTCCGGCCGTTTCCGTGCTCCGCTTGACGGCCAGGGTGTCTACCCACGACCTGCGCAGAAAAAGATGCCGATATGGCTTGGAGTGGGTGGCACGCCGCAATCCTTCGTTCGAGCCGGCCTGCTGGGCCTTCCGCTGATGGTTGCAATCATCGGCGGCGAGTTCAGGCGGTTTCGACCGCTGGTCGACCTTTACCGGGAGGCCGGAGCGCGCGCCGGGCACACCGCCGAAACACTGCGCGTCGGTATTCATGCCCTTGGCTTCGTGGGAGAATCCCAGCGCGAGGCGGAGGATCGGTTCTTCCCCGGATGGCAGGCGATGTTCACCAAGATCGGCCTCGAGCGGGGCTGGCCACCGTCGACCCGCGCCCAGTTCGACAACCTGGTTCGTCCCGGTGGAGCGTTCCTCGTCGGTGATCCCGATGCGGTGGCGACCAAGATCCGGCAGACATCCGAGGAACTGGGTGGCATCGACCGCCTGACGTTCCAGATGAGTTCTGCAGCGAGCGACCAGCCGGCGATGCTGCGGTCGATCGAACTGCTCGGTCGCGAGGTCAAACCGCGCCTGTCCACTTGAACGACAGGTGTCCCGTCACCCGACACATTGACGACCCGGCGCGCGATCAAGCCGCGGCAATACGCAGCCGTGGGCTTGAAGGTTTATAACGTCATCCTGCCCCCCACCAACATTCGGCTCACACTGCGTATCATTGCCGGGCGACCGTGCCTTCTCATGCAGACGGCTTGAGGCAGGCCTTCGGGCAGCGACCACCGGTTTCGCCGGTGTTGCGTTCATCGGCAAGACGCTCAATTGAAAGGATTTCATATGCCCCTGGGTCTCATCATTTTCTGCATGGTTGCGGTTGCCTTCCGTGTCGCCATGCTCGTCGTATCGCTTCGCCACGAGGCGGCGTTGAAGCGAGAGGGTGCCGTGGAGATCGGTGCGCGCAATACAGCGATCCTGGCGCTCGCACACATCGCCTTCTATATCAGCGCCATGACAGAAGGTGCCTTCCAGGCGCACCCCATTGACGCCGCCTTCTGGATTGGCGTCATTCTGTATACGATCGGGGTCGTAGCGCTGGTGGTCGTGGTCCGGCTGCTCGGCCCCCTCTGGACGGTGAAGCTCCTGATTGCCCGTGAGCACGTTTTGGTCACCCATGCGCTGTTCCGGTGGGTGCGACATCCGAATTACTTCCTGAATATCCTGCCGGAGTTGATCGGCTTCGCTCTGCTCATGAACGCTCCCCTCACCCTGGCTGCCGGCCTGCCGTTTTACGCCATCCCGCTGATCATCCGCATCGTCCAGGAGGAAGCGGCAATGAGATCGCGGTTTTCGGCGTATTGAGGTCGGGGGACGGGCGCGCCGACCATGTGCTTCAGAGCGTGAGCTCAAAAGCGGACATCAAAACCCATGCGGGGTCGATTGGTGCCGTGCCTGTCAAAACCCGAAAGCTTGCCAGGCACGAATGCCCGGCAAGCTCTCGGAGCGACTTCAGGAAGGAAGGCCCGCCGGCGGTTCCAGAACTGTAATCCCGTACTGGGCCGCCAATTCGAGAAGCGCTCCCATCCCTTCAGGCGAAGGTGGCGGCAATATCGGCACCACTCCGTTGTGAACCGGAATGCCCGCTCGTGCGACAAAGGAATCGAAGCCACCCGGCGTCGTCACGAGGAGACCTCGGGCGGGAAGCGTACCCGTATTTCGCAACCTGTGCGGGACGCCGCGCGGGGCGAAATACGACTGGCCCGCTTCCAGCCGGAAGTTGACGTCCCCGACCGTCACGTCCAGCGCGCCCTCCAGGAGTGTCATGCTCTCGTCTTCGTCGCGATGAACGTGGAGACCGCCGTCGCCCTCGGGCGGCATCGTCCCCTCGATCATTGTAAACTGCCCACCCGTGTCCTCGCTTGTGAGGAGCACGCGCATGACGACGCCAAGGAACAGGTAGGCATCGGGTTTTTCGCGATGCACGTATGTCGGTTTCATATTCATATCCTCGGTGATTATGGGGCAATTCCGGCCCCGGGTTCGGTTTTGAAAGGCAGCTGGTTATTCCGCTGGAGCTTGCTTAATTCTCCAAGAACTCGACGACCCGCGCGTTTCGCAACAGGCATCGGTGCCCCTTGAGAAAGACGTCGAGGCTCAGACCCCCTGGACTGATGAGCGCGGCATAGAGAAATCCGCCGCAAGCACTTTGCCGCAGGCCTTCGACCGGGTTCCGCGACCCGGCTGCTTCCAGCCATTGCTGTAGATCTTGCCGCTAGAGGGATCGACGGGCTTTAGCATGCACCGTTGGGTTATGTGCCTGATCATCCATTTCAAAGCTGATGGCCCGATCTCTCAATTTGGATCGGTCTCTCTCAGTTAAAGAAATCTGACGGAATGATTAGCCTGCCTATCCAAGACGGTATGTCCGAGGAGATGAACGATCAAAGCCCTCGTTCCGATGAGCGCGGCAAGACAGACATCTTAAAGTTTCATGAAGGTGATTAAATGCTGGTCTTTGTACCTTCAGAGAAGTGCGCGAATGCGGCAATCTGCTTTGACAGGTGCTGGCGCGTCTCTTCATCGGTGAGCTCGGGCGGCTCTCCATCGACCTTGCCGGGGACATGCCCGATCATCACCTCCGGCTTGTTGAGTACGGCTGCATCCAGATACACAAGGATTTGTCGGAGATGGTACTGGGCGCGGACGCCGCCCAGCATGCCGCGTGACGCCGTCTGGATCGCCACTGGCTTGCCCGCAAACGGCTGGTTCGGGAGACGCGAAAGCCAGTCCAGAGCGTTCTTGAGAGCGCCGGGGACGGAGTAGTTGTACTCCGGCGTGACGATGATGACGCCATCGGCCAGACGGATCGTGTCGCCCATGGCCATCACATCGGCCGGGAACCCCGTCTTCTCCAAATCCTCGTCATAGAGCGGAAACGAACCGATCGAACCAAGCGCTGCGATCGTCACACCGTCGGGGGACAAGGACGGCAGGGCGCGTGCGATGGCGGCATTGTAGGAGCCATGACGCAGGCTTCCGAGAAGGGTCACGAAGTGCAGCGACTTGGACTGGGACATGAGGGCTCCGACTGAGATTGCTGACAAATGGCGAACTATGGTGAGCCGGGATCCGGGTTGACCACTTTGGGCAGCTCGATGATGAGGTAATCTAGAAACGCACGCACCGATGGCAGCACATAATCCCGGAAAGGCAATACCGCCGTGATGACCGCCTTGCCCGCCAGCCATTCCGGCATCACCCTTTGCAGCTTTCCCTCGAGCAATTCCTCCCGACAAATGTACCCCGGAAGCGCCGTGATGCCGATCCCGTCCGCCGCCGCCTGTTTCAGCATCATCAGGTCATTGCCCGCCATCCGGGGTCGGACCGCAAGCGAGCGATCGCCCATCAAGGGATGGCTGAGCTTCCAGACGGTCGCCTGCCCGGGACGATACATCGCCAGAAGGTCATGCTCCAAAAGATCGTCCGGCGTGATCGGCTCACCGCGATGCTGGAGATAGCTGGGAGCCGCGAAGATGAACCAGGGTGCCGGAGACAATGTACGCTGCACCAGGGCCGAGTCGGTCATTTGTCCCTCGTGGGCCCGGATCGCCAGGTCGAAGGCGCCGCCGATGATGTCGGTCTGCTCGTCGCCCGTGTGCTGGACGAGCTGGATCTTGGGATGATCGATCGCAAACTGCGGTATGATATGGCGCAGGACATACATGGAGGTCGCGATCGCCGTGGTAAACTTGACGACCCCCGTCGGCTCATCCAGCCTTTGGCGAACCGAATTTTCCGCCATTTCTGCGCTCTGGAGCATGACAAGCGCGTGGCGATAGAATGAGGAACCCGCCTCGGTCAGAGTCTGCGCCCGTGACGTTCGGTTGACCAGCCGCACACCCAGGCCTGCCTCGAGCTGCTGGAGCCGATGGCTCAGGGTCGACTTCGGAATACCCGTGCTACGGCTTGCAGCTGTCAGCCCTCCGCTGTCGACAACCTGAACGAAGTAGCGGACGTCATTCAGGTCAAGCACTAGACAGTCCTTCAGCAGGTTGACGGACATCCCGCCAAGACCCGTGTTCGAGAGCCCCATTCTAGAGAGACCACAACCAGCATTAGAGAGACGCTCTCACCAGAGCAACCCCCAAATGACGGGCAAGACCTTCAGATGCCGACGCAAACGCTGAAAGATTGATGCCCTGGATCACATTCGAATCCACCCCGTCGGCCGGAATGAACGACGCCTCGAACCGGATGCTCGTCTCGTCTTCAGATTTGCCTGCAACGACAAGGATCTGGTTTGTCTGCTCGGTAACGGGGATGGGGAATGTCACCATCTGGTAGGTGAGATGACGGGCATCGTCGTCACATTTGATCATCCGCTCGCGGACAAGCGTTCCGTCGGCCGTGATCAGCTCCCTTTCGCCCTTGCCCACCAGACGGCTCTCGCAGGCAATGGGGTTCCACGACGCAACCGTTGCGAAATCGCGGACTACAGCCCAGATCCGCTCCGGGCTTGTGCCGATGGTGGCGGTGTAGACGGCGACATAGCTCTTGCTCATACCCTCGCTCCACCGTTCGCCAGGATGTGTTGCCCGGTCAGCCAGCGCGCCTGATCGGAGGCAAGGAAGGCGACGACATCGGCGATTTCGTCGGGCTCGCCAAGGCGTCCGAGCGGCGAACCGGCAGCAATACGGTCACGCTCTTCCTGCGGCGCATCCTTGATGAACTCCGTGTTGGTCGCCCCGGGCATGACCGAGTTGACCGTGATCGCACGATGGCCGAGCTCAATCGCAAGGACCTCCACAATCAGCTTCGATCCGGCCTTCGAAGCCGCATGCAGCCCCATCCCCTGTGCCGTGAACGCGGTTGTCGATGTCGAAATATCGATGATCCGTCCGCCGTTGCGTACGCGCTTGGCCGCTTCCTGAAGCACGAAGAACGAACCCTTGGCGTTCAGTCCGAAGATCCGATCGAAATCCTCCTCCCTGACGTCAACGACTGCCACGCCGATGAACGGTAGTCCTGCATTGGCGACGACGATGTCGAGGCCACCGAAGGCAGCATCGACCTCCGAAAACAATCGGCCGATGTCTGCCGTGTTGGCAACGTCCGCCTGGAAGGCGCGCGCCACGCCGCCGGCCTCCTCGACCGCCCGAACCGCGTCCGCCGCTTCCTCGGGACGGCTGCGATAGTTGATCGCCACTGTCGCGCCTTCGCGTCCGAGACGCTCGCCGATCGCCCGGCCGATGCCACGCGATGCACCGGTGATCAGCGCCACCTTGCCTTTTAGGGATGTCATGGGAATGCTCCTGGGTGAAGTCGAGTGATCGGCGAGACGTTCTGTTTGGTTATTTCGGGAACACGACCGATACACTGACTTCGCGCCAGGCATCGATATCGCTCTTCATCGACGCCATCTTGCGTTCCATGACCGCGACCGCGTCTTCTCCAAGGGCTAGATGCAGCGGCGGATTTTCGGAAGCGACGAGCTTAAGGATTGCCTCGGCACCGCGCTGGGGATCGTTCGGCTGCTTGCCGGCGATCTGGTCCATGAAGCCACGGAATTTGCCGACCGGATTGTCCTCATAGGCGGCAATCGTCTGGCCGACATGCTTCAGCGATGACGAGGCGAAGTTGGTGCGGAAAATGCCCAGCGTCAGGATCGTCACCTTGATGCCGAACGGCGCGACCTCTTGCGCCAAAGCCTCGTTCATGATGTCGACCGCAGCCTTTGCCGCAGAGTACACCCCAAGCCCGGCAAAGCCCGTAAACCCGCCGACGGCGGATGCGGCGACGATGTGACCGGTTCTTGCAGCCCGCATGATCGGCAGTGCCGCCCGCAAGACATTGAGCTGGCCGAAGAAGTTGGTGTCGAACACCGCCTTCGCCTCGGTCTCGCTGGTCTCCTCGACCGCGCCCAGCATCCCCCATCCGGCATTGTTGACGAGGACGTCGATCCGGCCACCGAACAGGGTGGCCGCCTCAGCGAGCCCGGCATCCACGGAAGCAACATCGGTGACGTCGAGGACGACGGCAGACGAGCGGCCCGGTGCGACAGCCTTAAACTCGGCCTTGTTGGCGGCCTTGCGAACCGTGCCAACGACATGATCGCCTTGCGCCAGCGCGGCTTCGGCAAGGGTGCGGCCAAGGCCCGACGATACGCCGGTGATCAGCCAGTTCCTGGATGTTGTCTGCGACATGGGAGGCGTCCTTCTGAGGGGGTCTGAAACGGAGGAAAATCGGAGCTAGGCGAGGATGCGGGCGGCGATCCGCTCGGCTACCATGATGGTGGTGACGTTGGTTGGAACCGATGGAATGTCCGGCAGGATGGAGGCATCGACGACACGAAGGCCTTGGAACCCGCGCACGCGCCCGAAGGCATCGACGACTGCGGTGTCGTCTGTGTCCGGCCCCATCGGGACCGTCGATGTCGGGTGCTGGTAGGCCGCGATATTGGCGACGATGTTGGCGCGCAGGTCCGCGTCGCTCTGGACGCCAACCCCCGGTGCCATCTCGTGGTCAACCATGCCTGTGAAGGGCGCGGTTCTGCCGATCTCGCGGGAGAGTCTGACCGCCTCCACCATCCTGTCGAGATCGCTGGGATCGTCGAAGAAATTGTAGTGAATGCGCGGCGCGATGTGCGGATCGCGCGACGTCAGATGGAAGGAGCCAATGGACCGTGGTAGGGTTACGGCGGCGGCAAGAACGATCGCTCCACCGGTGGCGCTGATCTTCGGGTCGATGAAGTGCGTGGCGGACACCGGAAGATCGAGTTCGCCGCCGACCGACGACGATGAGCCCGTCCAGACAAGCGCGCCGGCCGCAGGTCTCATGGCCTTTTCCGAAGCCTTCAGGGCGTAGACATTGTAGAAGAACGGATGGTCCTGGAGACGTGCGCCCACCGGCAGATCCGCCAGCACCGGGATTTCCAGAGCACGCAGATCGCTGGCCGGACCGATGCCGGAGCGAAGTAGAATGGCCGGACTTCCGAACGCCCCGCCCGAAAGGATGATTTCGCCTGCTGTGAGGACTTCTCCCGAGACCAACCGAACTCCGGTGGCGCGATGACCGCTGAAGACAAGGTTGTCCACTTCGGACCCGCTGCGGATCGCAAGGTTCGGACGGGCACGGACCTCGGCCGTCAGATAGACGATGCCCGTGTTCATCCGCATTTCGTCGATGACGTTCAGCGGGTATGCCCCTGCCCCGTCCGCAGCGTCGCTGTTGAAATCCTGCACATCGGCAAGGCCAAGGTGGCGGGCGGCCTGGACGAACGCTCTCGACGACGGCGTCAGTTCGCTAAGGATGCGCTGCCTGATCGGGAAAGGACCGGATCGACCGTGCACGGCGCTGTCGCCGGTCGGGGTGTTCTCCAGCGCCTTGAACGCGGCAGACACTTCATTCCAGGACCATCCCTTAATTCCACGCGCTGCCCAGCGCGCAAAATCTGACGGTCGTGCCCGCATGGCGACAGTACCGTTGACTGCCGAGCTGCCGCCGACGACCCGGCCGCGCGGCAGCGGAATATCATGGCCGAGCCTCTCCTTGTCGTCGCTGTGGTAGTGCCAGTCGAAATCGGGCGTACCGACAGTGCCGGCGTCGGTCAGGCTTTTCGGGTAGCCCGTCGGTGTGAAGCTGGGGCCTGCCTCCAGCAACAGCACGTGACGATTGGCATCGGCACTGAGCCGTGTCGCAAGCACGGATCCCGCAGATCCGGCTCCGACGATGATGACGTCGACCGGTCGCGAGCCTGCCCGGGCAGCACCCCCGCCGATTACTACGGCAGCCGTTGCCTTGCCACCTTCACCCATGAAACGTCTCCGCGTCATTGCCATTGCTCAAATCGTCCTCGGCCGATGCCCGTCGGCGCTTGCAACGCCACTTCACTCCGGTGTCAGGGAAGTAGCGAATGCCCGCGCGCGCCAACAGCGGCCTGGTCCCGGAAGCTAAGTTCAACAGCATGGACGATCGTATCAGCCATGGATGTGTGGCCCACGCGCCAACCGGCGCAGCCCCAACGGTGGTCGACGTAGCGAGACACGTTACCGGACGGCAAAATCTTCGGGACATTCTGGCAACGCATGTCCGCGGACAGACTGGATCATACGAACAGGCCAGCTATTTCGATCCGAAGGATAACCGCGCTCAAGACGCTTCGTTTGACATAGCCGCAACCCAATGCATCCGAGGGCATGGCTACACAAGTTGGATGAAATCTCCACAGATGTCGCCTCGTATCTTTCCGAAAAGCGGCAATTCGTTTGCGGTGCGTTTCTTGTGCAACCATTGCTCCGGCATAGGCGCGTCTGGCAACGCCAAGATTGCTCGAAGGTTTTAATCCCGTACGTCATGAAGAACGAGAAAAAGCGCTTGACCAAAGATGAGAAAACGGTTTTTCTGTAATGAGCAAACGGTTTTTCATTCCAGATATGTTGATGTCCGGTGGTATTGAACGAAAATAGCAAAGGCGTGGCAGTGTTGTCCGGCGACAGGACAGAGGTCGCCGCGCGCATCACGATCAAAGACGTTGCGCTTGCTGCGAACGTATCGGTTTCCACTGCATCCAAGGCCCTAAACGAGCGCGGCCGGATGACGGTCGAGACCCGGAAACGCATACAGGATATCGCGCAGAAGATGGGTTTTCGCCCGAACGCCATGGCGCGCGCGCTCGTTCACCAGCGCTCATTCACCCTTGGCCTTCTCACCAATGACACATACGGTCGCTTTACCCTCCCAATTGCCGCCGGCCTGTCGTCCGCGATGGCAGATCGTGGAGTGTCGGTCTTTCTGTGTGCCATTGACGACGATCCGGAGCGCGTGCGGCTCAATCTGGAAGCGATGGAGGACAAGCGCGTCGACGGGCTGGTGGTTTCCGGAAAGCGTATCGACCGTGTGCTGCCGGTCGATCTTCCTGCCGTTCACATGCCTGTCGTCTACGTCAATGCGGCCTGTCCTCCAGGCGCCATCGGTTTTGTCCCCGACGACGAGGGAGGCGCGCATGCGGCCGTCGCCCATCTCGTCAGCCTCGGTCGCACTCGCATTGCGCATGTGACGGGTCCGCGCAGCTTTGGCGCCGTCGGCCTGCGCGAACAGGGTTGGTTGAGGGCACTTTCCGAAGCGGCGCTCCCCTGCTTCGGCCCGGCGCTGTCCGGCGAATGGTCCGAACGCTTTGGCTACGAAAGCGGACAGCTGCTCGTTGCAAAGCCAGTGTCTGATCGGCCCGATGCCGTGTTTTGCGGCAACGACCAGATCGCCCGCGGGCTGATCGACGCCTTGACGCTTGCGGGTGTCAGGGTGCCGGAGGACATCGCCGTCGTCGGCTTCGACAACTGGGAGATTTTTGCAACGGCCACGCGTCCGCCGCTGACGACAGTCGATATGGCCCTCAAGGAGTTGGGGCGCCAGGCTGGCGTCACGCTACTTGATCTCATTGACGGCAAGCCCGTGGAGGCCGGGCAGCGCCGTCTTCCGTGCCGCTTGAAGGTGCGTCAATCGTGCGGTTCGGAGGAGCCGTCGACTGAATAGGATTTAACCGCACCCGAAGCCGGGTGCAAAACTGGGAGGGGAATGAAATGAAGAAATGGATATTGGGGTTCAGCGGCCTTGTGGCAGCGTCGCTCGCTATGCCGCTATCCGCCAGCGCGGATACTTTCACGCTTTGGACGCGGTCCGACAGCTCGACCTTCATGCCGAAGCTCGTCGATGCATTCAACAACAGCCAGAAGGAGCATCACGCGGATCTGCAGATCGTGCCGGTCAATGAACTCGTGCAAAAATACGCCGTGGCAGCGGCCGGCGGGACGGCACCTGATGCCCTATCGCTCGACCTGATCTACACGCCCGCCTTTGCCGCGGCCGGTCAATTGGAGGATTTGACCGATTTTGCAAAGTCCCTGCCCTATTTCAACGCTCTGTCGAAGGCGCACATTTCAGTCGGGACCTACAACGACCGCATCTATGGCGTGCCGTTCTCCGCTGATGGCTCGGTGCTCATCTGGAACAAGAAGTTGTTCAAGCAGGCTGGTCTCGATCCCGACAAGGGGCCGGCGACTTGGGCGGAAATCCGTAGCGATGCGGAAAAGGTCAATGCCCTCGGGGGAGATATCAAAGGCTTCTACTTCTCCGGCAACTGCGGCGGCTGCAATATCTTCACCTTCACGCCGCTCATATGGGCGTCGGGCGGCGACATCTTCTCCGCCGATGGCCGCAAGGTTACGCTGGATACGCCTCAGATGCGGGATGCGATCGCCTTCTATCAGGGCATGGCAAGAGACAAGCTCATTCCGGCAGGCGCACAAACGGACACGGGGGCGAATTTCTTCTCTGCCTTCGCCACCGGCAAGATCGGCATCACGCCGTCCGGTTCCTTCGCCATCGGCGCGCTCAATTCGCAAAGTCCAGATCTCGAATACGGCGTCGCCCCCCTTCCGGGCAAGGACGGCGGCTCCTCCTCCTTTGCCGGCGGCGACAATTTTGTCGTCTCCAAGGGGACCAAGAAAATGGAGGCGGTGAAGGCGTTCCTCGAGTTCTCCTATTCGCTCGACGGCCAGAAGCTGCTTGCCCGCAACGGTTCGCTGCCGATCCGTAGCGATATCGCCAAGGAAGCGCTGGCAGGCCTCGATTCACGCTATCTGATTGCTGCCGACGCGATGGCCAAGGGCCGGACGCCCTATTCCACTGTGTTTAACGATCTGATCAACTCCGCCAACGGCCCATGGATCACCATGCTGAACACGGCCTTCTTCGGTGGACCGGATGCGATCGAACCGGCGATCCAGGCCGCGCAGAGCGCCATGCAGTCGATCGTCGACACCGCGCCCTGAAGGCTCGATCCTGAAAGGCGGAGCCGTGAGGCTCCGCTGCATGGATATCAGCGGAGGACCAGACCGATGTCAGTCAATACTCTGGCGACGCCAAGCGGCGCGCCCAATGCCTCTCTGCGTCCTCGGCGCAAGCCGCGTCGCGACTGGATGGGACTTCTCTACGTGGCTCCGGCGCTGGCGCTGGTCCTCGTCTTCTTTCTCGTGCCTCTTGGCATGACCGCCTGGATGTCGCTGCACAACTGGCCGCTGATCGGCGTGCCGCGCTGGATCGGCTTTGCCAACTACAAGGCGCTCTGGAACGACATCAACTTCTGGAACGCGCTCGCCTTCACCATCCGCTACACCATCGCAGCCACGATCGGCCTTCTGCTGGTCGGCTTTGCGCTGGCCCTCCTGGTGGAAAAGCCACGACCGTTCGCCGGCTTCTATCGTACCGCGTTTTTTCTGCCGGTGGTGATCGGTTTCGCCTCGGCGAGCCTATTGTGGAGCTGGTTGTCGAATGTCGACAGCGGACTGTTTTCCCCTTTGGCCGAGGCGCTGGGGCTCACGGATGGCCGCGTGAACCTTCTCGCCACCTTTGCACCCGCCTTCTGGTCGGTCACCGCCATGGTGATCTGGAAGATGGCGGGCTTCTACATGGTCATCCTGATGAGCGGACTGCACTCCATTCCGGCCGACTTCACGGAGGCCGCCCGGATCGACGGCGCGAACGCGCTTCAGCGGTTCCGCTTCATTACGCTGCCGCTGGTGCGCCGTCCCTTTGCCCTTGCACTCATTTTGTGCGTGTCCGGCTCCATGCTCGCCTTCGACCAATTCTACATCATTCTTGCCGGCGGACCGCAGAACAAGACGATCACCGCAGTTTACTGGATTTTCAGCCAGTCCTTCGTGTCCTTCCGTCTCGGTTATGGTGCGGCGCTGTCGATGGTGCTGCTTGCCATTTTGGTGGTGCTGAGCGTGATCCAGCTGCGACTGCTGGGTGACAGGGAGACCGCGCGATGACGATGACCGCAACGCTTCACGCAATAAAGCTTGCGCCGGCACGCAGACGCGGCAATGCCTGGCTTTACGGAGTCCTGTTTCACACCACCTGCCTGCTCGTTGCACTGTTGTTTCTGGCGCCGATTGCGCTTGTCCTGCTGGCATCGTTCCGACCGCCCGCCATGGCGGGAAATGGGCTGCTTTCGATCCAGGGACTTGGCTTTGGCAACTACGGGAGACTGGAGGATTTCGGCGCCGGCATCCTGCATTACGCCGGCAACAGCCTTTTCGTCGCCGTCGCCACGGCGTTGCTCACCGTCGTGGTCTCGGTCTTTGCCGGTTACGGATTTTCGCGCTTCCGCTTTCCGTTCAAGGCGGTGGCCTTCGTTCTCATTCTGTCGACGATCATGGTGCCGTTTCAATCCATATTGACACCGCTGTTCCTGATCCTCGCCAAGCTCGGGCTGCAGAATACGCTGAGCGGTCTCGTCCTCATCTATGTCACGCTGCAGCTGCCTTTCTCGGTCTTCATGATGCGCAATGCCTTCGACGCAGTGCCCAAGGAGATCGAGGAGGCGGCGCGCATCGATGGCGTGAAGGGACTGCGGGCGCTGGTCTATGTCATGGGGCCGCTGGTGTTTCCGGGTGTCGTTTCGGTCGGCCTTTTCGCCTTCCTGAACGCCTGGAACGAATTCCTGGCAGCGCTGGTGCTGTTGACCGATCAGGACCGCTACACGCTTCCGGTGCTCGTTACGGCCGTGCGCTCCGGCCATTATGGCTCAGTCGACTGGGGCGCCGTGCAGGCGGGCGTTACCGTGATGATGATCCCCTGCCTGCTGCTCTTTCTCGCTCTCCAGCGCTACTACATCCGCGGCCTCACGGCCGGCGCGGTGAAATAGGCGCACACCAATCCAACAGAGGACCCACATCATGAGCATGCCTTCCTCCGCCGCCGACACGATCCGCCAGAATGCAAAATTTCGCCCACCCGCTGTCCATCAGGTGCGCGTCGGCGGCTTCTTCGGTCCCCGCATCGAAACCATCGCAACCGCCACCGCGCACACCCTGCTCGACCGCTGCATCGAAGCGGGCATGCTGGACCAGGTCGATCCGGACAGGCCAAACCCCGGGCTGCGCATTCCCTACCAGCAGGGCAATGATACTGTCAGCACCCAGATGTTCTGGGACTCCGACTTCGGCAAGAGCATCGAGGCGGCCGCCTATGGGCTGCTGCACAAGCCGGATGCCGCGCTCGAGGCCCGGATCGACGAGATCGTCGATGCCTATGGACGACTGCAGGACGAGAATGGCTACCTGAATTCCTGGTACCAGCGGATCGAACCCGGCAAGCGCTGGACCAACCTGCGCGATTGCCACGAGCTCTATGATGCCGGCCACCTGATGGAGGGGGCCGTTGCCTATTATCACGTCACCGGCAAGCGCAAATTGCTGGATATCATGGCGCGCTACGCCGATCATATAGCGACCGTCTTCGGGCCCGGAAAAGACCAGAAGCCGGGCTATTGCGGACATCCCGAAATCGAGCTTGCGCTTGTCAAGCTCGGGCGCGCCACCGGCGAGCAACGCTATCTCGAGCTTGCCCGCTTCTTCGTCAACGAGCGTGGCCAACGGCCTGATGGCGAGCACTATTACGACCGGGAAGCCCGCGCGCGGGGCCGGGATCCGGCCGATTATCACTTTGCGACCTACGAGTACTCGCAGAGCCATGTGCCGGTGCGCGAGCAGCGCCATGTGGTCGGCCATGCCGTGCGCGCCGCCTACCTCTACTCCGGGATGGCCGATGTATCGACCGAGTTTGGCGACGACAGTCTGAAACCTGCGCTCGAGGCGATCTGGGCGCACCTTACCGAGAAGAACCTCTACGTCACAGGTGGTTTCGGCCCCTCTGCCCACAACGAGGGACTGACCTTCGACTACGACCTTCCAAACGAAACGGCCTATGCCGAGACATGTGCTGCCGTGGCGCTGGTCTTCTGGGCCAGCCGCATGCTGGGGCTGGGTCCCGATCGCGCCTATGCTGACGTCATGGAGCGGGCGCTCTACAACGGTGCTCTGGTCGGTCTCTCCATCGACGGCACCCGCTTCTTCTATGACAATCCGCTGGAAAGCCGTGGCAAGCATCATCGCTGGACCTGGCATCGCTGCCCCTGCTGCCCGCCGAACATCGCCCGGCTGGTAGCGTCGGTCGGCACATACATGTACGGCGAGTCGGAAAACGAAATCGCCGTGCATCTTTACTGCGAGGGCATTGCGGATCTGGAGACGGCAGGAACGGCTGTTCGTATCCGCCAGGAAACCATATATCCCCTGGATGGCGCCATCCGGCTGACGCTGGAGCCGCAGCAGCCGGCCGAATTCACTCTTTCCCTGCGCCTGCCGGCCTGGTCACCGGGCGTGACGATCCGTGTCAACGCCGCGCCGGTCGACCGAGCTGCCGTCGAGCAGAAGGGGTATGCGAGGCTGTCCCGCCTCTGGAAGTCGGGAGATGTTGTGGAACTCGATCTAGAGATGCCGGTACAGCAACTATACGCGCACCCGAAGGCGGGGGTCGACCAGGGACGGGTGGCGCTCCAGCGGGGCCCGCTGGTCTATTGCCTTGAGGGCGTTGACAACGGCGATAACCTGAACTCCCTCGTCCTTCAGCCGAAAAGTCGCTTTCGCTGCGAGCCCGTGAACGCACTTGGTGGCATCCCGGCACTTGTAACGACCGGTCTGCGCGAAGTGGCCGCTGGCGAAAGCCTCTACACGGAAAGGCCGCCTCGCCGGAAGGAGGCGGAAATCCGGGCGGTTCCATATCATCTGTGGGACAATCGCGCGGCGGGAGAGATGCTGGTCTGGATCCGGACGGAGGGTGGTCGATGAATGCGGTGGACATGAGAGTGGCATCTCACCTTTCAGCCCAGACCAGCGGCGTCGATCTGAGGGGCGTCTCCAAGAGCTTCGGCGCGGTCGACGTCATCCATGACATCGACCTTTCCATTGCGGCCGGCGAATTCGTCGTGTTCGTGGGGCCGTCCGGATGTGGAAAGTCGACGCTTCTGCGGCTGATTGCCGGACTGGAGGAGACAAGCCGGGGCGAAATCCTCATCGGCGGACGCGACGTCACGGATGCCGATCCCTCGGATCGCGGCATTGCCATGGTATTCCAGTCCTATGCGCTCTATCCGCACATGACCGTCGCCCAGAACATGGGCTTTGGCTTGCGCATGGCGCATCGGCCGAAGAAGGAAGTCGCCGACATGGTGCAGGCGGCGGCCGAAATTCTGCATTTGTCTCCTTTGCTCGATCGCCGTCCTGGACAGCTCTCCGGCGGTCAGCGCCAACGCGTTGCTATCGGTCGAGCCATCGTGCGCGATCCCAAGGTCTTTCTGTTCGACGAACCGCTCTCCAACCTCGATGCCGAATTGCGGGTGGGCATGCGCATCGAGATCGCACGGCTGCACAAGCAACTCGGCAACACGATGATCTACGTCACACACGACCAGACCGAAGCCATGACGCTGGCAGACAAGATCGTCGTTCTCAGAGCTGGCCGTATCGAACAAATCGGTTCCCCGTTCGACCTCTACAACGATCCCGACAACCTGTTCGTTGCCGGCTTTATCGGCAGCCCCAAGATGAACATCCTGCCGGCGAGCTGCGAGGCCGGCTCGCTCCTGATCGGCGGCCAGCGCCTGCCGTTCGCGACACCTGCTAGCCTCCCCGCAAACGGTGAACTGCAGTTCGGCATAAGACCAGAGCATCTGCGGTTAAGCCGCGGCGCCGAGCCGGGCCTCAGTCTCACCGTCGACTTTACGGAATTCCTGGGTGGTGCGACTTATCTTTACGGGCAGGTTCAGCCGGGCGTGTCCCTGGTCGTCCAAGGCGGTCGGGGGCCGGCGCCCAAGGTCGGGCAGTCGATTACAGTGACGTTCGATCCATCGGATGCGCGCTTGTTCGATGCCAACGGCAGACGGGTCCGTAGCGACGGCTGAGTGAGCTGCGGTTATGGAGATCAGATGCACCGGAGTGCCTGCGGCAATTCAGAGAGCTTTCATGCCCATAAGCGGAAATTGTTGGGCATGCCGCTCGGCTCGTTTGCCTTGATGACATTTCAACCAGGAGAGGCCCGCTCAGACCTCTGATAGTCTGCTGTCTAGGCTCGCCGCTCTTGTCGGTAGGGGCATTGGGGCACCGTCCGCAAACTTTACATCGCAACGGTGAACGGGCGACGGAGTGTCCGCCGCCCTGTCCGTAGCTTACTTGTTCAGGTCCTGCGCCATCATCAGATGATGCTCCAATGCGGGGCGTGTCGTCGTCGCCCACGTCTTCAGGTCGGCATTGTCGCCGCCGTCGCCGTAGCGCTTGAAGAGGTCGACGGCGTCCTTGTGGGCCGCGACCTGGTCGGAATGGTACTGCTTGTTGAAGTCGTCGCCCTGTAGACCGTTGAGCTTGTCGATCATGCCCTGCTGCGATGACGTCATGGCGGTCGGGATTGCAGCCTTTACCTTGCCGGAATCGACCATCGCCTTCATCTCGGCCGAGGTCTTGGTGTGGTCGGCGATCATCTGCTGGGCGAAGGCCTTGGTGGCGGGATCGGCCTTTTCGACAGCCAACTTGCTCGCCGCGATCTCGAACATGTCGCTGGTGGCGGCCTCGGTAACAAAGTCTTCCGTCTTCGGAGCATTGCCCATCAGCGAATTGACGCCTGTGCTTTCGGCAGCCGATTGAGCGAAGGCCGAGGTAGAAACCATGAGAAGCGCTGCGGTGAGAATTATCTTGTTCATTTGTAGTCCTCCATTTGCCCTGGCTAACGTGCTTTTGGCTCAGGCGTTCCCGATTGGCCGGACGGCAAGTGCCTTACGACCCCTTTTGAGCGATACCGGACAGACGCGGAACCGATAGGACATCTTGAGGTTTGCCGTGCTCACATGCGCGCCACGAAAAATGTGATGCGCTTTCTGCCACCGAGGAACCACGCCGTTCCCAACCAGGCTATGGCGTTTCTCGTGATCGCATCGCCGTCCGAGCTTGGTATCCGGGGATCGCAGAAAGCGACCCACACCGCATCGGGCGTTCAATCTGTCGCCGCGACGGACTGCTGAATGCCTCCCAGGGTCGAGGGCTCTTCAGACAGGACCGCCGCTCCAAGAAACCGGGTTCGATTGCCTTTTGTGACGGCAGCGCCACTTCACTATCGTCGGCTGGTTGTAGTCCGCCGACATCGGGGAAATGATTTGTCAGACGTGAACATGTTGCCAGAGGACCGCGGGGATGGCTCGAAAGTCTCCGCCGTTCGCGCCGCGCCCAGATGGGCAATTATTGGTCTCTTCCTTTACGGCTCGGTGTTTACATTGAGCAGTGCAAAGGAATTCCTGGTGCCCATCGTACTGGCGTTTCTGCTCGCCATGGTCTTTGGGCCGATCAGACGATTCTTTGACCGGCGTGGCGTGTCTTCGACACTGACGTCGCTGGTGATCGTCGCCGTTCTGTTTTTCGGGTTTCTCGCCCTGATAGGCGCTCTGGCCATTCCCGTCAGCGGATGGATGGAGCGCGCGCCGCAGATCCAGAAGGATGTGCAAAGCAAGCTCAGTGGTCTCTCCAGCACCTTTTCAGGGATCATGGATGCCGCAACCCGCCTCGGAGAATTGACCCGCAGCCATTCGGCCGACGTCCAGCAGGTGGAGGTTCGCGACAGCAGCATGATCGCAAGCGCTGCTCTCTTTGCTCCCGCAGCGATGGCGCAGTTCATCTTTACGCTGATACTGCTTCTGTTCCTTCTGGCGTCAGGCGACATGTTCTACGAGAAGCTCGTGCATGTCATGCCGACGTTCAAGGACAAGAAGCGGGCGATGCGCATCGCACACGATATCGAGCGCAAGTTGTCTCGCTATCTGTTGACCATCACGATCATCAATGGCGGGCTCGGCGTTGCCGTTGCGCTGCTGCTCTGGGCTGTCGGCATGCCGAGCCCCATCATTTTCGGGGTGCTTGCGTTTCTTCTCAATTACGTCCCCTATCTCGGCGCGTTCGCCGGGATCCTTGTCGCAATGAGTGTCGCGCTGGTGTCATTCGACGTGCCCGGCTGGTCGCTCGCTGTCGGCGTCCTCTATCTCGGCTTGACGAGCATCGAAGGCCAGTTGATCACGCCCTACTTCATCGGAAGAAGTCTCCGGCTGAACACCGTGGTCGTCTTCATCGCCGTTTCCTTCTGGGCATGGCTGTGGTCGGCCGTGGGAATGCTTGTCGCTGTACCGTTGCTGGTGGCCGTGAATACCTTCTGCGAGCACATCGATGGCCTCAAAGGGCTGGGCGACTTTCTCTCCGAACGCCATTCCGAGAAGGAAGAAGCTCCGGCTGGATGATCGGCGTATGCGAGAGCTTCAGCTTCAGGGGTCGCACGCAACTCGCGCCCGGCCCTGCACTTGAACCGCATCGCTGTCAGGAGCGAAGATTTTCGCTGATCCACTCCTTGGCTGTCATCACATCGATGCCATTTTGCTCATTGAAGCTGTTGCGCTTCGGCCATGCCACGCCCTTGCCTTCGGCAAAGACCGCCCGGTATTTCCGGATGTGATTGTCGGGGTCCTGCGCAAGTTCAGATAGGAGATCCGGAACTGTCCATTCTGCCTTTGCAAACGGGCGCCCAAGCACCTTCTGGAGCGTGTCGGCAACCTCACCATAGGTCAGGGTGTCGCCGGCAAGATAGACGATTTCATTGCGGATCGTCGGCTGTGCAAAGACCACCTCTGCGGTCAAGGCACCGATATCGTCTGGAGTTGTCAGCGTAACCTCGGTATCCAGGCTGCCAAGTGCATTGACCACGTTCTTTTTAAGATCGACGACCCCGAAGACCGGTTCGAACAGGAAGCTGGTGAACATCCCGGTGGAAATCACCACCCAGTCGGTCTTGTCCTGGCCACGCAGGAGGTCACGCACATCGATCTGGGCGTCGAACAGGTCCTGAGGGCTGCCGCGACCGATCACGTCGAAATCGACGCCAAACTGCCATGGGAAATATCGCTTGAGATTGGCATCCAGCGCAGCTTTCGCAAGCTTCATTGGCGTGTTTCGACCCGCAGAGAAACCTGCGCAGCCGATCACCGTATCGAAACGAGCGAAGATTGCCGCCAATTCGCTGACTGAAGCAGCAAGAATGTCGCCGGTGACAATCTCGATCCCCAGTGCGCGGATTTCGGAGACGTCACGCTGTTTTACCGTGTCCGTCGATTCCACAGTTGCGGCCCGCAAGAGAACGCTGATCGTTGTGTCCGGACGATGCATGGCCTTGCGCGCCAGATTGCGTAGAACAGGCATGCCGAGTTCTCCGGCACCGATTACCAGGATCGACTGTGAGTTTGCAGTTCGAGAAGTGTTCATCTTGGAAATCCTTTGTCGTCACATCGTTCGTGTGAACGGGTAACTGGCATATTCCAGACAGGGTCGTAAGAAGGTACACGCGTGATACCGGAGGGCAGGACGATGACCAGAGACGAAATCCTCAGCTACTCCCAAGCCGTCTGCGACGGCCTTCGCGAGGATGAGGACGGGGTGAGGCGCGAGGTCCTCACCCATGCAGGCAACCGGTGGTCGCTGGGCGTCATCCACACCCTGGGTGTCTATGGCAGACTGCGCCATGCGGATATCGGGCGAAGAATGCATGGTGTGACCCAAAGGATGCTGACACGCACCCTCCGCCAACTCGAGAGAGATGGGCTGGTCGCGCGCTATGATCTCGTGGAGATGCCGCCCCGCGTGGAATACGAGCTTACCGAGCTGGGGATGGGGCTGCTGATCCGCATGATTCCCCTTTGGACATGGGTCGTCGAGAATTCGGACCAGTTTCGAAAGTCGCGTGACGAGTACGATTCCCGGCCGCAGGAGAAACCGTCGTGGCAGTCTTTCTGATGGGTTTGCAGGTTGCGTCGGGCAGGTTCGTTAGCATCCATGGTGGTCGGCGGCTTGCGCACAGCCCATACTTTCGGTGACCGCGAGAACCGACGCTGCTCGGCCGCACCTGGACTGATGGTGCGACCGAGACAGGCCAAAATTCACATAGACTTCAGCATTCCGCCATCGACGAAATAGGTCGAGCCGACGGAATAGCTCGCGCGGTCCGAGCACAGGAAAACGAAGATGTCGGCGGCTTCCTGCGGAGTGGCGAACCTTTTGATGGGCGCATGTTCGTTCGCCACCGAATCGAGGTAACCCTGCCAGTCGCCACCTTTATCGGCAGTCAGCTGCTTGGCGGTCTTGATCCAGTCCGGCGTCAGGACGAGGCCGGGGTTCACGCAGTTCACCCTTATGTTCTGCGGGATCAGCTCGGTGGAAAGAGTTTTCGAGAACATCATCAAGGCGGCCTTGGTGACATTGTAGATGGGCTCGTACCAAAGCGGTTGCACGGCGCATATGGACGCGTTGTGCAAAATAACGCCGCCGCCCTTTTCCCGCATTTGGGGCGCAAGACCCCTGGCAAGCCGGACCGCAGCCATGACATGCAGGTCGAAGTAGAATTGCCACTTTTCGTCATCGGCCTCCATGACCGTCTCGTTTGAGCCGGTGCCAGCATTGTTGATGAGGATATCCGCTCCCCCGGCTTCAGCAGCGGCGCGGATGACGCTGTTCGTTCCCTCGGCAGTCGCAACGTCGGCAGCGATGCCTGTCGCAGACACCCCGTATTTGGAAGCGATGCGGGCGGCCTCTGCCTCAACTCTTTCCTGGCCTCGTGCAGCCAGAATGACGTTGGCGCCCTCCGCGGCAAGTCCTTCCGCAATCGCCAGGCCAATTCCGACACTGCCTCCGGTGATGACAGCATTCTTCCCTTTGAGACCCAGTTCCATTCTTTCTCTCTCCCATTTTGACGTGTTTAGAATTGCCGCCGATGGCCGTCATGGCAAGTCGGAGGAATTGGTCGCTGGCAGAGTGCATAAAATTTGCCGGCAGCGGCAGGATAGCGCCGACGGATAGAAGCGTCTCGAAGTAT
The DNA here is from genome assembly GCF_019355815.1 of Rhizobium sp. B21/90. Taxonomy (NCBI): domain Bacteria; kingdom Pseudomonadati; phylum Pseudomonadota; class Alphaproteobacteria; order Hyphomicrobiales; family Rhizobiaceae; genus Rhizobium; species Rhizobium sp. B21/90. Next base: position 3,033,163 of record NZ_CP072162.1, read on the forward strand.
CGAGCGATCTCGAAATTTCCGTGAAGCCACCTAGCGCAGAAGGCCATCGCGCCCAAACTCTTCCCAGCCGCTCAGTGGCGAACGGGCATCGTCACCGCCGTTTGCAGAATTAGTCGGCGTTTTTTCAGTCTTCAGCGAACGGGTGAGCTTTCTCTTCCAGGAAGCCTGCCGCCTTTTCTCGGCGGCAGCGATAACATCGTCTTCGCGCCACTCGTCCACCACGCTGCGGTTGAGCAGATCCTCGACAAACCTTGGATCGAAGACGTGGAACGTGATCTGTTTCGCCCGCCCGCGCAGTCTGACCGTGCGAATTCCGGCACTCTGCAGTCGCCCGTCCTTCAGCCACCGGTGCCTTTCCGTGGTCGTGATCGTCAGGATATCCTGAATCTCGCGCGGGATGACCGGAAGGCTTTCGATATCTGCGAGCGCCTCGGTGACAACAGCCGACACTGAGCGAAAAACGGTCTTCGAGGTTTCCGGCATTACCAGTCTCAGTATCGAGCCGTCGATATCCAGAGATTTCCGGATCGCCAAAGGCAGCCGCGCCCGGACTTCAAGAAGAATTCCCTTGGCGCGCACGGATGAGCCAAGTGTCGTCGCTGGGGACAGCGCCCACTCCTTGAGCAGTTCCGGGGCATCGGTCTTTTCGGTCCTTGGCATCCCGACGAAATGGGCGTCGCCATAATCGAAGTCAACACCGGTTGCCGTCTGCGTTGCTGGTATGTCGGAAAAGCGCCGGCCTCATCCGGGATAGCGCGACTTGCAAAGGCTCGGTGCCGATAGAGTCGAGATCTCCGTCGTGGAAAGCTTGTCACGCGCGAGCGCTGACGGCCTAATTCAGTGCGTAGGTCACGACGCGGTGCGGATGCTCGACCCTGAACCTCGACAGCATTTCCGACGCCTGCTGAGCTGCAAAGCCAGCATTCTCGACATCTTCACGAGCCCAGTCGTCGGCATTGACGCGAATCGCATCGGCCATTCCCTGCGAGACCGCAGCGAAATGCTTGTTGCCTTCCACCAGTGCTTCTTTGGCAACACCCTCGAGGGCAATGGCCAACCCGACAAGCAAATCCTCGCGCTCGTGAACGCTCAAAGTTTCGATCGCGGTGGTGGGCGTGCTCATCTTGAATTCCTTCAAACGTGCTGTGGATCGGTCAAATAGGCCTCCGATAGATCGTTATCTGGTGATGACACGACGTTGGGTCAACATTTCAGCTCCTGCATTCGTGCGCAATTTCGGGCGGCAGTTCACGCTGTGAAATGTTTGGTCACTTTAAATGAGTTTTGTTTTTCGCTTTATCAGGGCATCTGGGGGTGAAATCATCGAGACGCGTCGCGCTATGACGCATGATCAAGAGTGAAACTCATGGATAAGCCAATAGCTGTCAGTCGCCTGGCCAAGAATACGGTCTTCGGCAAAGGCGACGTTTTCGTGCTTTTCGGCGAATTGTTCGGTCGCGGTTATGCAACGGGCCTGCTTGACGAGGCACGTGCTGCTGGAATGGAGATTGTCGGTGTCACGGTTGGACGCCGCGATGAAAGCGGTCGCCTGCGCCCGCTCGATGCCGAAGAACTCTCAGCTGCCGAAGCTCGCCTGGGCGGCCGGATCATCAATATCCCGCTGATGGCAGGCTTCGATATGGATGCTCCCGCCGGCGGTCCGACACCCACCGATCTGCTTGGCGAGATGACGCTCGAGACCTGGCAGGACGAGAAACTCGACTGGGACTACGTGGCGCGCTGTCGCGCGACGGGGACAGCCCGGTTTACCAGTGCGCTTGCCCAGGTGATGGATGTGCTTGACGGCATGATCGCCGATGGCAAGAACGTATTTTTCGCCCATACGATGGCCGGAGGCATTCCGAAGGCCAAGGTCTTCCTCGTGCTGGCCAACCGCATCTACAAAGGGCGCGGAGCGCGCCACATGTCGTCGCAGACCCTGCTCGACAGCGATATGGGCAAGCTCATCCTGCAGAATTTCGACGAGGTGTCGGCCGACACTTTCGGACATCTCATCGAGTTCAGCTCCGCCATACGCGACAGGATCGAGAAATCGGGCGGCACGGTCAGGTACACCGCCTACGGCTATCATGGCTCCGCAGTGCTGATCGATGGCGAGTATCGCTGGCAGACTTACACCAACTACACCCAGGGCTACGCCAAGATGCGGCTTGAAAGCATCGCGACGCGCGCCTGGGAAGCCGGGATCAAAGCGACAGTCTACAACTGCCCCGAAATCCGGACGAATTCCTCGGATGTCTTCACGGGCATCGAACTGCCGCTCATTCCGCTGCTGCTGGCGCTCAAGCAGGAGGGCGGCGGTCAATGGGTCGACGACCAGTGGCAAGCCTGCGGACAGCTTCTCGCGGACGGGTTTACGATGGAAGATGTCTTCCGCAAGATCGCCGAAATGCAGGCGAACGACGTCATGCGCCCCTTCTACGACTTTTCGGCGTGGCCTATGGCAAACAGCCAGAAGCAGACCGATCTTGTCATCGGGGCGTCCAGCGAAATCACCCAGATGCACCGCGATGGGAAGGCGCTGATCAGCGACCGCCTGAGCACTCTAGTTGTGGAAGCCACCGGGAAACTGATATTCGGAGAGACCTCGCAGCCATCCGGCCCTGTTCTCTGGCTCAACCACGACATTGTCGCGCGCCAGCTTTTGGCTTCGCATTCTGACAGCCTGCAGGATCATCAAGACCTCGCAGCTTGAGGCATGCTCAAATCGCAATGGACCGGCGATGTTTTGACGCCGGCGATTGAAACGGTTGTCCCACCGCGGATAGCAGCAACGTAACCGTCAATGACAGCTCTCGTAATGCCGAAATTCCGGTCTGCTACGCGGACCGGAGAGTGAGGCGGGTGAGTTCCGCCGGCTTTCCCAAACGCAGGGCAAAACCCGGCCAAAGCCCCGTGCCGTTGTTCACATAGAGATGCATGCCTCCCACCTTGTAAAGGCCGGAAACGAACCCGTTATTGCCCCTCGCCACAAGGCTGGAAAGCCCGACGACCATTCCTCCATGGGTGTGGCCGGAAAGCTGAAGCGAGACCCCTGCCCTGGCAGCACTTGCCGCTTCCATCGGCTGATGATCGAGCAGGATAACCGGTGCCCCTTCGGGAGCACCAAGAATGGCCGCCGGCAAATCCGGCCCAACATTGCCCGAATGTTCGGCGGAGCGGTCGGTTACGCCTGCGATGACGATCTTCGCTCCGTCGCGCTCGATGACGACATGCTGGTTCAAAAGTGGCTGAAGTCCCAGCACCCGGTATTCGCGCATCCATTCCTTATAGTCGAAGAAGTACTCGTGGTTGCCGGGAATGGCCCAGACACCGTCCCGCGCCCGCAGTTTCGCGACCGGCTGGACATCGAGACGTCGGTGCTCGACATCGCCGTCGATAAGGTCCCCCGTCATCACAATCAGGTCCACATCGAGAGCGTTCGCCTTCGACACCACCGCTTCTGCCCAGCGCCCGGGAAACAGTCTGCTGATATGGAGATCGGTCAACTGCAGGAGGCGATATCCATCAAAGGCGGCGGGAAGACCGGATACCGGAATTTCGATATCCCTGAGTGCTGGAACGCAGATGGCTTGGCTCAAACCAAACATGGCAAGGCAAAGCGCAACAATCCCCATTCCGTATCTGAACTCAGGCCAAATGACTGGAAACGCACCCTTTATCGGCCAGAGGACAATCGAGACCAGGTCGAGGCCGATCTGGAATACCGCAAGCAGGACTGTGGCGCCAAAAAGCACGTTGAAAGCAATGATGATCGGCCTTGGAAACTCGGGCGAGAAAACCGATCCCGACGAAAGACGGCAGAACAGCAGGAATTGTGATGCAATCAGCAGAACGGCGGCAAGAAGCAATTTTATCGACCATGGCCATGGCAACGGTTCGATGAAGCGCACCACGACCAGAAGCCATGGCAGTCCGAGAATGATGTTGAACATGGATCAGAGGTTTTCCAGTGAAATAGATCGGGACGCGCAAGCCGCCTTTAGTTAGGAAACCAACCGATGGAAATCTATTTTTAAATGCGGTTCGGAAACGGTTCGACGCCCGGGCGGTAGAAATCATTGCTGATGTTCCCGCTACGAGCGCCTGTCCGGCTTTTTCCACTCAGAACCGCTGCGGCGCGGCGGGTTTGTTTCCGAAGATGGCCTCAATGCGCTCCAGGACATCGGTGGTGAGCTTGTCCTTATGGCTGAGCGCCGCAAGATTGTCCTCGAGCTGGCTCAGGCGGGATGCGCCCAGGATCACGGTCGAAACATTGCGGTTCGACAGGCACCACAGTAGCGACAGATGGGTGATGGAGATTCCGATTTCACCGGCAAGGTCGGCCAACTCGGAGACTTTCGAGAGCTGGGCGCGACCGTCTTCGCTCGACCATTTTTCCTTCAGCCACTCATAGCCCGGTAGGTTCATGCGCCCGTCGTCGGGAATGCCCTTGTTGTATTTCCCGGTCAAAACGCCGGAAGCCAGCGGCGACCAGATCGTCGTACCCAGTCCCATCAGATCGTAGAGGGGCAGATAGTCGGCTTCGACCTTCTGACGCTCGAACAGGTTATACTGCGGCTGCTCCATCGTCGGCGGCGTGATGCGCAGGTCGCGGGCCACGGCGTAGGCTTCCGTCAACTGTTGGGCCGACCATTCGGATGTCCCCCAATACAGGATTTTCCCCTGGGTGACGAGATCGTGCATGGCGCGAACCGTTTCCTCGATCGGGGTATCGATGTCCGGGCGGTGGCAGAAATACAGATCCAAATACTCCACCTGCAGTCGCTTCAGTGCGGCATGGGCAGCATCGGTGACATGCTTTCGCGAAAGACCCCGCTGCGTTGGCTTCTGGCCGCCCCAGAACACCTTGCTGGAAACGATGAAGCTGTCGCGGCTCCAGCCGAGTGTTTTGAGGGCCTCGCCCATGACGAGTTCGGACTTGCCGCTCTCGTAACCTTCGGCGTTGTCGAAGAAATTGACCCCGCTGTCGTAGGCGTGCGCCATCAGGCTGACGGCATCGCTGCCATCGACCTGCTTGCCGAACGTGACCCACGATCCAAACGAGAACTCGCTGACCTTCAACCCTGATTTTCCGAGACGGCGGTATTCCATGGCGTAGCTCCTCCTACGGTGCGCATGAGGGCAACATAGCGTAAGGCTTTTCGAAAGACAGTCCGGGGCGGCGACTATAGCGCTGACGGCAAGCGGGACCAGCAGGGTATGGATGAAAACCGGAGCAATCCTGCACTCACCGGTTCAACGGTATCCAGCCGCCTGAAGCTCGAAGAGTTGCGCATACCGCCCGCCTTGCTGGAGCAACTCGGTGTGGGTTCCACTCTCCAGAATACTGCCGTTTTCGAGGACGAGGATGCGATCCGCCATCCGGACAGTCGAGAAGCGATGCGAAATGAGGACCGCCGTCGTCTTTTCGGCCAGGCTCTTGAACCGGGAAAAGACCTCCGCCTCCGATTTGGCATCCAAGGCCGCCGTCGGCTCGTCGAGGATCACCAGCTCGGCATTCCGCATATAGGCTCGCGCGATAGCGAGCTTCTGCCATTCGCCACCGGAGAGATCGCGCCCCTTGTTGAACAGACGGCCGAGCGGCTGTTCGTATTTGAGCGGCAACTTGCTGATGACAGCGTCGGCAAGGCTCAGTTCGGCGGCGCCCTCGATCCTCTCCATGTCGGTCCGCGCCTCGATGCGTCCGACACCGATGTTGTCTGCCGCCGTGAAGCTGTAGCGCGTGAAATCCTGGAAGATGACCCCGACATGGGCATGGATCTCCGCGATGTCCATTTCCCGAAGATCTACGCCATCGACGGTGATCCGACCTTCGTCGGGATCGTAGAGGCGCGTCAGCAGTTTGACGATCGTCGTCTTGCCAGCTCCGTTCTCGCCGACCAGCGCCAAGGTCTCGCCGGCACGTAATATGAAGCTGAGGCCCCGCACGGCCCATATGTCGGTATCCGGATATCGAAACCCGACGTCGTCGAACACGATGCCATCGCGTATCGGCTGCGGAAATGGCTTTGGATCAACGGGCGAACTTATCGTCGGCTTGATTTCAAAAAACGAGAAGAGATCGTCGAGATACAGCGATTGCCCGGCAATCTGCGTGAACCCGAGGAGTATCTTCTGGAAGAGCCCGTTGAGGCGCAGGAACGCTCCGGCAAGAAATGCGAGGTCACCGATCGAAAATACACCGACGATGGTCTGCCAGACGATGTAGGCGTAGGCACCGTAGTAGGTCAGGGTGCTGATCGCGGCGAGCAGCGATCCCCAGATCGCCCGGTGAATCGACAGCGTTCGTGTTTCTGCAAATATCGTCTCGGACAGCGATTTGAAGCGGTCGACGAGGTACGTCCCGAGGCCGAAGAGCTTCATCTCCTTCGCGGTGCCGGCGCTGGCACCGATGAAACGAATGTATTCGAGCTGCCGACGCTCCGGTGTCCGGCCGCGCGTGAGGTCGTAAGACCTGATGTTGAAGCGCGTTTCTCCCCAGACGGCCGGAACGAAGGATAGCGCCAGCAGCAGAATGAGCCACGGTGCATAGGCCAGCAGCCCGGCGGCCAGCGTGGCGACGGTAATCATGTCCTGGGCCTGCCCGAACATCTGCGGCAACAGCGCATTGCGACCGGCCGCCTGGCGTCGGGCGCGCTCGAGCCTATCCTGATATTCCGGGCTTTCGAAGTGACGCAGGTCCAGCTTTGCAGCATGCTGCATCAGCTCGACGCTCACCGTATTGGAATGACGCTCGCCGAGGATAGAATCGACCAGCGTCGTTGCCCGCGTCAGCAGGTCGAGAGCGAAAACAAGTGCGAATTCCAGCGCCAGCAACGGAAGAATGACGTTCAGTCGCCCGCTGGCCCACCACTCAGAGAGACTTGATGAGGCGGAATGGGTTGCGGCCAGGCGCACCACTTCGTCGATGATGAGCTTGCCGACATAGAGGGCGAGGACCGGCTGGAGGGCGCGCACGAGCCTCAGGCACATGCTGGCAAGCGTCAGCCATCGACTCGTTCTCCAGATTTGGGCGACAAGCCGCGCAAGAAGCCGCAGATTGCCCAGCTTGTCGCGGAGGCTGCTGCCGGATGGCTGCGGTCCGCCAGCGGGGCCGGCGGGTTCAGACGCTTTCGAACCGGCAGCTTCGCCAGGACGAGACGTCACCTTTGACGGCGCCCTCAAGAGCGTTCGATCGTTTTCGCCGCGGCATCCAGCGCGCTGGCGATAATTTCAGCCGAATGGTCTTCCAGCGGACCGCGAAGCCGAAGTCGCAGAGCCAGCTTGACGTTTTCCATGGCTCGAATGATCGCCGCAGGGACAGGCACGACGCCATCGCCACGCACAGTCCCGACGCGCGCGACGAGCTCGTCTGCGGACGCCCTGTTGGCGATGAGAAATGCCTCGCCTTCGGAGGTGATGCGGTATCGCTTCCGGCCAGGCTGGTCGATGTCGATGGTAGCGTAGCCCATGTCCTCAAGCCATGCGAGGGTCGGATATATTACGCCCGGGCTCGGCGAATAGCTGCCGCCCATGCGCTCCTCGATAGCTTTCATGAGGTCATAGCCATGCGAGGGATTGTCGGCAATCATCGTGAGAAGGAGAAGGCGCAGCTCCCCATAGTCGAAAGGACGTTTGCCCTCCCTGCCCCTGAGATGTTGGTGATGCTTGCCGTGGTGTCCGTGCTGGCGACCGCCGTCGTGAGATTTGTTGTCCATGTTCCCGATATAGATCTCGATATATCGGGATTCAAGATTAGACCTCCGTCGGCCGGGACGTGATTTCTCCGGTGATTGTCGGCTTGGCCCGTGCGGTGCCCTGCGCTGTCGCTTATCAAGAATTTCGCGAAGCGGGACACACCTTGTTGCCTTACATGGCACGGCCTTCGAACGAGGCCAGTTGCAGCATGACGAGGGTGTTGGTGCTCTGCGTCTGGAGCGCCTCGCCATCTTCTTCCTGCCTGATGGAGCCGTAGCTGGCGTTTCCGCCTTCGGCGTATTGGGTCTGAGCGGCCTGCCTGCCGGACACAAAATTCCGGTCGGATTTGTGCGGGCCGCCTGTCTCAGTGTGGGGGTTGGACATGATGTGCTCCGAGAATTGCTTTTGGCTAGTAACGGGCTTGGCTTCTGATCGTTCCGTCATTCGCGGCAATCAGCAGCGATTTGCTCCGCCGGTGCCGTGGGGCGTGCTCTGCGATTGCGGCCATTCGGGCTTCAGGCCACTTCCGCTTTCTGGTTTGGAAAAACAACCCAAATTTGGTCGCTACTGCCACTCAACATTGTGTCGATTTTTCGCCGAATTTACCGCAAGCTGATCACGAGCAAAGCCGTGGTCGCCTCTTTGCCTCGCTAATAATACGCCGACCGCGCCCCAAGGATTTTCCCATGAACAAATTACTTCTCGTCGCCTCCGCCATGGCTCTCGGCTTCCCGCTTCTTGCACAGGCGGAAACGCTGAAATTTCCGAGCGATGCACCGATTGCGTCCGTCACCATTCCCCATAGCTGGGCGCCGAAAGAAACCGAGACCGGCATCGATGCGACCTCGGACGATTCTGCAGTCTACTTCTCGATCGACGTCGCTGACGAGAAATCCTCCGACAAGGTCGTCAGCGATGCGATCGATTTCCTGACGAAAAGCGGCGTCAAGATCGATCCTGCAACCCAGAAGGACGAGGGAGACAACACCATCAACGGCATGAAAATGTCGACGCTCGGCTGGCAGGGCACCGACAATGATGGTGCCGTCGATGTGGAACTCGCCTTCCTGTCGCCTGTTCCCGGCAAGCTGCTTGTCGTCACCTACTGGGGATCTAAGGATTCCGGCAGCAAGCACGACAAGGAACTGACGTCGATCCTTTCGTCGCTGGTCGCCGTCAAATAGCACCAAACCGATAGAACTTGCCCCCGGGACAGCGCAATGGCGTTGCCTCGGGGCTGGCGACCGGGATACCCCTCACCCGCAGCGGCGCGCACGCCGGTTGCGAGCGGCCAGACGTGCATCTGGCGCAACACTCCCATCAAATTCGTGACAAGGCCGCTAATGATAATTTGCTTTTATCGACTTTGGCGGTAAAGCCGTGGGTGGGACAGACGGGAACGGCGCGGGACAGCGGCTTTTCCGGCAGTCAATGCGCGAGAACGAGCTCAAGGACGATACGATGAACATCCGCATGTTTTCTGCGGCGGGGCTGATGATGGCCCTCGCCGGATGCACGACCGTTTCGAACGTTGCCACCATTCCGATGATGAAGGCCAATCCCGTTCAGGACTATTGGTCTGGCAGATCTGCCGGCAAGTTCTTTGCCGCCTACGGCCCTCCGATCTCCGACCATGACGACGGCGGCGGCCGGGTCTACAACTGGCGCGGCGGCTACAAGAAGGTCCGCGTCGAGACCAAGACTGCCGATGGAACGCCGGGCAAGCCAGCCCGCACCGTCAATCTCAGCTGCAAGGCTGACATAACCACCTCGTCGGACTACGTTATCCGCTCGATCCGCATCGTTGGCGACATGCCCGGCGTGAACGGCCCATCCTATTGCGCCGAACTGCTCATCCCGACACCTCCTCCCGCCGCCAGCTAGGACGCTGCCGACAGGATGGACATGGCGCAGGCGGCTCCGGGCCGCCTGTTTGCATTTTCGGGCTTTGCGGGGCGGCACCCAGCGTGCCGGCTTGAACAACCCTGGCGCGATGCCCACCTCCGTGCCTGAACGCCATCCGGCAAGCCTATCGTCCCACCCCAGAACCATCAGAGTACGCCCATGACATCGATCGAACTTGGCCTTGATACTTTCGGCGACGTCACTTCGTCTGCCGACGGCGTGCCGCTCACCCATGCGCAGGTGCTGCGCAATGTCGTCGAAGAGGCGGTGCTGGCCGACACCCTGGGCATTGACTTCATCGGCATCGGCGAGCATCACCGCGCGGACTTTGCCGTGTCCGCGCCCGAAATCCTGCTGGCTGCTGCGGCCATGCGCACGACCCGTATCCGGCTCGGCTCGGCTGTCACCGTGCTTTCCTCCGACGACCCGATCCGGGTGTTCCAGCGCTTCTCGTCTATCAACGCACTCTCGAACGGGCGCGCGGAGGTCATTCTCGGGCGCGGTTCGTTTACCGAGTCGTTCCCGCTCTTCGGCTTCGCGCTGCGCGATTACGAAACGCTTTTCGAGGAAAAGCTAGAGATTTTCGCGGCCCTGGTCTCGCAGAAGTCGGTCAGCTGGAAGGGCACCATCCGCCCGCCACTGACCAACCAGCAGGTCTTTCCGCCGATCGAGACGGGGTCGTTGCGGACATGGATCGGTGTCGGGGGAAGCCCTGAGTCTGTCGTGCGCGCGGCACGCCACAACCTTCCCCTGATGCTGGCGATCATTGGCGGCGACCCGAAACGTTTCGTGCCTTATGTCGACCTCTCGAAGCGGGCCTATGACCAGCTGAAGCTGCCGATGCAAGCGATCGGCGTGCACTCGCCGGGCTATGTCGCCGACACGGACGAGCAGGCGCGGGCCGAATTCTGGCCGGACTACAAGCGCATGCGCGACCAGATCGGTGCGGAACGAGGCTGGCCGCCGATGGAGGCATCGGAGTTCCGCCAGGAAATCGACCACGGCTCGCTCTATGTCGGCTCGCCGGAGACTGTGGCGCGCAAGATCGCTGCAACGATCAAGGCGCTCGATGTCGGCCGCTTCGACCTCAAATATAGCGCGGGCCCGCTTCCCCACGAAAAGCTGATGCGCTGCATCGAACTCTACGGGACCAAGGTTGCACCGATGGTCCGCGATCTGCTCGCCTGACGGTGATGCCGCAGGGCAGAGATTTGCCCTGCATTGCCGCTGAGTTTACATGGCTGCAGCGACCAGGCTCGTCAAAGCCTTGCGTCCGGTGCGATAGACGAGGCTAGGCGCATCCATCGCCCTGCCGAGGAGACCCGGCTCCCTATCCTGCAAACTGACCTGTTCCACCAGTGCGTCGCCGTCGTCCGGGAACGCGGCGGGCACCTTCGGCGCGGCGACGTGGCCGACGATCAGCGGATCCTTCGTTTCGCAGCCCGGCAGGCAACTCTCGAAGCTGACGGTACCGGCGCTTGCGACGACCGCCTCCCTCACCGCCCGCTTGGCGGGCACGGGCGCATGCCGGGGAGCCGGATCAGCCGCTGCTACGACGCGCAAGGTGGGGATCGGAATATTGGCGACCACGGGCGCTGCTGCCGGACTGGCGTCGATCGCCGCCTGCGCCACGGAGGCACCGGGGTTTTCCGCGATTCCGGGAAGCACCATCGCAACTCTCGGCGCATTGTTCATCGATGCGGCGGCCAGCTCTTCCGAACCGTTGCGGTGGGTCACATAGATGACGGCCGCCAGGGCGCCGCACATGACAAGCGAAAATCCTGCCCGCGCGACGATGTCGCTGCCGGCCCTGTACCAGGTCTGCTGCTGCGAAGTCATGATTCTCTCCGTGGCTGTTTCAGTTGCCCTATAGAGACCCTGAATTGCGGCAGGGGTTTTGTCGGAAAGAGTCCTTTCGCGGGCAGTTTATGTAACTATGTTCGCCACATATTTTTGATTGCGTCCGGAAGCAGGCAAGGCTGGCGGATCTTTTCGATCCCGGGCCGCTGCCTATATGGGTCCATCACAGACTTTCGATACAAAGGATTGGCCAGATGAGACCTCGCGTTATTTGCCTCATGCTCACATCGCCGGATGGCAGCTTGCATCCGAGCCGTTGGACGACAAGCCCGGATGGGAGCCGCTCCGACTGGTCGGCGTTGTATGAGAAGGTGCACAAGGCACACGATGCCAATGCCTGGATGGTCGGGCGCGTGACGATGGCCGAGATTTCCAAGGCCGGCGCCCATCCACCGGCGGCACCATTCGATGTCAGGCGGCCGCATCACTTTGCCAACACAGCCGCCACGAGTTTCGCGATTGCGCTCGACCGCTCGGGCAAACTGCATTTTTCAAGCGACGCGCTCTATGGCGACCATGTCGTCGTGCTGCTGGGACGCGACGTGCCCGACAGCCATCTGGCCGAACTGACTGCCGACGGCGTCTCCTATGTCGTGTCGGAAACGCCGGAAATGGACATCGGCGCGATGCTCGACCTCATCGGCCGCGAACTCGGCATCACCCGTATTCTGCTGGAAGGCGGTGCCGCCGTGAACGGCTCGCTGATCGCCGCCGGACTGGTGGACGAACTCAGTTTCGTCGTTGCGCCGGCTCTCGAGGCACGCGATGGCAGCGACCGCATCATCGCCTACGGCGAGGAAGGCCTGACGGGGAAAGCCGAGCTCTCGCTGATCTCCTGCGAACCCCTCGGCCACGGCGCATTGCATCTGCGCTATGCGGTGAAACAGCCGCAGTGAGGACGGCTGGTCTCCAGCCGGTGACCTCGCATTGCTGACATCACCGCAAAGCGGCCTCTCAGAACCGGCCCATCCTCCGGATCACGAGGGACGGCGCGGAGGGGCTGGCACGTCGGGTACGATTTCTGTGGGCCACGTTCTGATCTCGTGGACCTGGCCGGGGATCTGGTCCCGCAGATAGGTCTCCTGGCCCGGCAAGCCCATCGGATAAAGCGCATCGCGACTGGCCTCATAGGCTGCTGCTTTGGCCGTGCAGAGGCGGATACGCATGTCCTCCGGTGCGATATCGGTGCGATTTTGGACATCGTCGACGGGTCCTGACGGAGACAGCCGGCCCTCGAAGGCCTGCGTCAGATAAAGCGCCGCCCGTTCGTTGCGCTCCCGCTCCGTCGTGGCGCCGAGAAGAACCACCATCACGCGCCGCCCGTTCCGCGTGGCCAGCCCGACATAGTTTCGACCGGAAGCACAGAGGAAGCCGGTCTTCATGCCGATCGTGCCATTGAAGCTGGTCAGCAACGCATTGTTGGACTTGATCTCCTTGCCGTCGATCGTCACAGCCGTCGCTGCGAAGAAGCGCCGATACTCGGGAAACATCTGGTCGATCTCCATTCCGAGGATCGCAAGATCGCGTGCGGTCGTATAGTTTTTCCGGTCGAACAGGCCGTTGGGACTGGAAAAGTGGGTGCCGGTCATTTTGAGGCGCACGGCCTCCGCGTTCATGCGCTGGACGAACGACGCCTCATCGGGCGCCACCGCTTCGGAAAGGGCGACGGCGACATCGTTGGCCGATGCCGTGAGCGCCGCAAACAGCGCGTCCTCGAGCGTCATCGTTCGCCCAAGGGTCAGGCCGGATTCGAGAAAAGCCTGCTTCGTGGCATTGCGCGTCATGACCACAGGTGTCGTAAGGCTGACCTGACCGGCACGCAGGGCTTCGAAAACAACCAGCGCCGTCATCAGCTTGGTGGTAGAGGCCGGATACCATGGCGCGCCTGCGTCCTCCTGGTACAGGACCTGGCGTGTTGCCGTATCGACGACCAGCACCGGCGTGGCACTGGCCGGCGCACTTGCGAAAAGGCAAGCAACCAACACCCAGGCCGTCCACCGCCTTGCCGCCAACAGCGCTCCGATCATAAACCCGCCTCCTGCACAAAGATCTCCTCATGCCATGACGAGCGATGCGGACACAAGAGTTTGGTGACGACCGAGGGCATGGCGATGGGGGCCAGATGAAGTCTGGACTGGCCTCGCCGCATCCCCCGGAACGGCGAAAGCAGGAAATTCCGATGCGGCAATAACATCGGCAAAACGATTGCAGACATTGCCTTCTATAGCTATGATAAACATCATCTATTTATCGGCAGAGAAAGCGGCAAAATGGTTTCGCTTGCAAGCATGGAACCGTTGCTTCCTGACAGCAACCGGGAACTGGAGGACCTGGCAATCGAGCTGACCTCGGCAGCCAGTCGTTTTGCCGCGCGACTGCATCCGGTTTTGCGCGCATCGGTTGGCGATTTGGTTCGCTCGATGAACTGCTACTATTCGAACCTCATCGAGGGACATAACACGCTACCAATCGATATTGATCGTGCGATGGCCGGCGAGTATGCGGCGGAGACTGAAAAAAGAAACCTGCAGCTCGAAGCACGCGCGCACATAGAGGTCCAGCAGCTCATCGACCACGGTGACATGCCGTTCCCGGTCCTGTCCGTGGCGGGAATCTGCTGGCTTCACGGCGAATTCTGCCGGCGCCTGCCGGAAGAATTGCTGATCGTCGCAAATCCTGACACCGGCGAGGAAATCAGAATGGTCCCCGGTGAGCTTCGGACGCGGCATGTCAGGGTTGGCGACCATATTGCGCCGGAACCCGCGATGATCGCGTCATTGCTTCATCGTTTTGTCGAAACCTATTCCATGAATATGCTTTCCAAGCTTCAGAAGATCATCGGCGTCGGAGCATCCCATCATCGCCTCGCATGGATTCATCCCTTCTTCGACGGCAACGGTCGCGTCACCCGCTTGTTTTCACATGCGCTGCTGCGGGACCTCGGGATAGGCTCGGAACTCTGGTCCGTGTCGCGCGGCCTTGCACGAAACGTTGATGACTACAAACGCCTGCTGGCGCGGGCGGATCAGCCACGCCGCGGCGACCTCGATGGTCGAGGTAACCTTACACAGGCAGGCCTGACCGATTTCACCACGTTCTTCCTCTCGTGCTGCGTCGATCAGGTGACCTTCATGGAGGGATTGCTTCAGCCCGAAGAGTTACTGAACCGGATCGAAGTCTGGTGTGCCGAGGAAGTGCAGATTCAGCGCCTGCCCAAGGGTAGTTGGCCGCTGCTGCGCGAAGCGGTGCTGGCAGGAGAATTTTCCCGATCCCAGGCGCAGGCGCTCACCGGCTACCAGGAGAGACAAGCGCGTACGGTTCTGACCGGCCTGCTTGAACGGGGCGTGCTGGTATCCGATAGCCCCAAGGGCAAAGTCCGCCTCGGCTTCCCACTCGATGTCATCGAGCGATGGCTTCCAAGTCTCTACCCTGCCGTTCGTTAGTGTTACGCTAGAATGGGTCTCAAGTTGCTGGCTGGGGCGCCTGGAACATAATCCAACTTTCATTAATAGATTGTTTTGCCTCAAGCAATTGTCTTTATTGACCTATTTCTGACAACGTTGTAACACCGGACTGTAACACCGGCATGATACACGGGGACTGAAATGGCACGCATCAGCTTTCTTCTTCGACGTGGCGCTAGCTATTATGCGCGCATCAAAGTTCCCATCGATCTGGTGGATCTTGTAGGTAAGAAGGAACTTGTGAAGGCTCTTGGCACGAAGGAGCCGAACGACGCAAAGCGCCTCATGTGGCCAGTTGTCGAGGCTTGGAACCTTCACTTTGCCGACCTTCGCTCCCGGCGCGACATCACAACCGACGACAAGGCCGTTGCGGTTTGGCAGCACTATGAGGCGACGCTCAAACGCGACGAAGAACGACGCTTAGCCCTTCCCTCCGACATTGAGATCAACGCGGAGCGTGACGACCTTTATCGCCGGATCGACAAAGGCGAGATCAACGGCGACGACTTCATAGGGATGATCAACGCTTATACTGATCATGAACTTATGTTGAGGGCGCGCACCGATGACGCGAACTACCGGACCCGGCGCTTAGCCGCCCTCAAGCGCGCGTTGACGACCGGCGACATTAAGCTCATAGAGCCCGCCGCCGCAAAGTTCATCACCGACAATCGCCTCATAGTCGCGGCGGATTCTGACGACTATCGGGAGCTTTGCACCCTGTTGACCAGGGCTGAAGTCGAAGGTCTTACCCGCACCATCGAACGCGACAAGGGCGATTACACCGGCTTGCCCAAAGATCCAATCGTGAAGCCTGTCATCGGATCGGCCCGCGAAGTCGCGGCATCAGGCGAGACGATAATGGAATTGTTCGCCAAGTATGAACGGCAAAACCCTAGAAGCATCACCGCTGATACGTTCAAGCAAGCACGGCGCGACATCGGCACCTTCCTTGACTGCGTCGGTAGCACCCTGCCCGTTCACCGCATCGATAAGAAGGCCGTCCGCGATTGGAAGGAATTGCTAATGCAGTATCCGGTCAAGGCAAGCGAGACGAGCGTCTTCGCCGGGTTAAAAATGTCGCAAATTGTGGCGGCAAACGAGAAAGAGAGGAAGCCTGTCCTGACGCCGCGCACCGTCAACCGCTATCTTTCAAGTCTTGGCGCTTTCTGCAATTGGCTTGTGTCCGAAGGCTACATCGACGCCAATCCGGTGGATGGCATGTCGTTACCGAAAGACAAGCGGAAAAAGGTCTACCCGTTCAACTCCGACCAGATGAACCTCTTGTTCAAATCGCCGCTCTTCACGGGATGTCAGAGCGACGAAGCACCACGCTTTTGGGACAAGCCCGGCAACGTCATGATCCGAGACCATCGTTTTTGGGTTCCGCTGATCATGTTATTCTCCGGCGCTCGACCGGCAGAGATTGCGCAGCTAACCCTTTCAGACGTTCGGGAGGAGTTCGGGCATTGGATTATGGATATCACGGAAACAGGCGACGAAGGCGACGACACTCACGTCAAAAGCGTGAAGACCAGCGGCTCCCAACGCATCGTTCCAATTCATAAGGAGCTTATCAAGCTTGGTCTTCTTGATTACCACGCAAGCATAAAAAAGGCGGGCTCTTCGCGCCTCTTCCCAATGGCAGAGCGAAACACGCGCGGGCAGATGATCGCCGACTTCAGCCGCGAGTTCGGGCGCTACCTTACGCGGATCAAGATCAAGGTTGGGCGGGGGCTGTCGCTATACTCCTTCCGTCATGGTGCTATCGATGCCGTCCGTCGTGCTGGATACCTTGATGAACAATTTGGCTACATCTTCGGCCATACGTCTGGCAGCGCAATTACTCGTGGATACGGCACCACAAAGCAGGGGATGCTTCAGCAGCGTGTCGAGCTGATTGATGCAATAGCCTATCCAAACCTGAAACTTGTGCATTTAATGTGATTTATTTCCTATTTTTATAGGAAAATAGTCATCATTGGGATTCACAAGGAGTTCCTGATATGAGACACTCCGCCTCAAGTTGAATTGAGGACGGACTGCTTGATGCTTGCCGGTGTATTATCGAACGCGAAGAAGGCTCTAGGTCTTCAAGGAGAGCAGAAAGCATACCCTCTCAGCGATCCGGCGATCAATGAAATCTTCGGCGTCATTCCTATGTCGTCCGGCGTGGCTGTTACTGGCTATTCGGCAATGCACATTCCGGCCGTTCTTCAGGCCGTGCGGTTAATCTCCGAAACTATCGGCTCGCTACCTTGCAAGCTCTACCGGGAGATCGATGACAGCAAGGAAGCAGCGAACGACCACAGCGCCAACAAGATCACCCATAGCCGAGCAAACGAGTGGACCAGCGCCGGGCAGCTCCGCGTCGACCTCACCGTTGACGCCCTTCTTCATGGCGCTGGCTATGCGCAGGTAGCCCGTGCGGCTGATGACCGTCCGCTCGAACTCCACCGCCTAGACCCTTCCAAGGTGCAGCGGCAGATCGAGTTCGACGGCGAACCGTTCTATCTAGTCTCGACGGAGCGCGGCCAAGTCCGGCTTTCCTACCGCGACGTGCTTATATCCCTGCCTTCGGCGGCGTGTCCCCGATCAAGCTTGGCCGTGAGGCCATCGGCGTCGCTGCCATCTTGGAGCGCCACGCATCACAGTTCTTTGGCTCTGGCGCTCGGCCGAGCGGCATCATCACTAATGAAAAGCCGCAGGGTGGCGAAGCTGGCGCGCTGGCTATCGGCAATATCCTTAAGTCCTGGCGCAAGTGGAAGAGTAGCGCCAACGGCGATCCTTTGCTGCTCGACTCCGGTTGGAAGTTTGAACAACCCGCAATGACCAGCACAGACGCTCAGTTTATTGAGAACCGTCTTGAGCAGATCAACGAGATCGCCCGCGTCTTCGGCGTGCCGCCAAGCATGTTGTTTCAGCTTGAACGCGCCACCTGGTCCAACGCCGAACAGATGGCCGCTAGCTTCCTTCAGCTCTGCCTTCGCCCGTGGCTCGACAAGTGGCAGGACGCCTATGCCACCGTGCTGCTCACGGACGAAGAGCGCGATACGCTCTATTTCGAATTCGTGATCGACGACCTTCAGCGCGCCGACGCCGCAGGCCGGGCCGAGATCTTCGGCAAGCTTGTCGCCATGCGCGCCATGACCCCAAACGAAGTCCGCGCCGCGATGAACCTGCCCGCACTGCCGGGCGGTGACGAGCTTCAAAATCCATACACGACCGGCCCGGCAGATCGCCAGCAGCCGCAGGAAACCGAATAATGCAGCATACCGTCTACTTCGGCGACGGCGAAAAAACGTTCGCCCTCACGACCGAGATGATTCTTGAACTTGAGCGCAAGACCGGCGTCGGCATCGGCGAGTTGTATCGCCGCTTCCTGCGCCAGGACTTTCACTTCACCGACATCGTCGAGATTGTCCGCACCGGGCTTATCGGCGGGGGCACGTCACCGGCTGAAGCTCAGATCCTTATCGATACCTATGCCATGCCTCGCCCGGTGATCGAGATCCATCTGCTCGCCTTCGAGATCCTCGACGCCCGTTGGAACGGCAAGACCGAAGTCGATGCAGCCGTTGCCGAAGCGCTTGCGGAGTCTGGCCTGTGATCGAAGCCGAGAACATCGAAATCAAAGCCGAAGTTTCGGTTGACGACACCGGCACCGTGACCGGCATCGCGTGGCCTTTTGACGCTCCGGACAGCGTCGGCGACGTGATCGAGAAAGGCACCATCGGCTTCGCCAACAGCGTGCCTATGGTCATGGAACATGACCAGCAGAAAGTTGTCGGTGTCTGGGAAACCTACGCCGAAACCGACAAGGGCCTTGAAGTGAAGGGGCGCTTGTTCGTGGAAGGTATAGGACCCGCCCGCGATGCACACCGGCAGCTGAAAGCGGGGAAGATCGGCGGCTTGTCTATCGGCTTCCGTCACACCGGCTTCGAACCGCGCACCGCAGGTGGTCGCGTCTTCAAGTCAATCACCGTCAACGAAATCAGCCTTTGTAGCCGCCCCGTTCATCCGGGCGCACGCATTACCGTCATCAAATCACAGATCGAGGAAAATATGGAAAACGAAAACGAGAACACCCCGGTTGCCAAGTCGGACCCGGTTGTCACCCCCGAAGAACTGAAGGCCATCAAGACCCGTATGGACAAGCTGGAAGCGAAGTCCAATCGTCCGATCGCTGCCAACGGCAATCATCCTGCCGCTGCCAACGACAACGACGAGCGCAAGGCGTTCGTGTCCTTCCTTCGCCGTGGCATCGAACGGATCAGCCCGGACGAAGTGAAGGCCCTGACCGTCTCCACGGATGCCAACGGCGGGTATCTTGCACCGGAAGAGTTCGGGAACGAGCTGATCAAGCTTCTCAACGAGTATTCACCGATCCGCAGCTATGCCCGCGTTGTCGGCATTTCTTCGCCCGAAATCAAGTATCCGCGCCGCGTGTCCGGCACCGCCGCAACGTGGGTGGCTGAAACTGATCCGCGCACTGCGTCCGATATGACCTTCGAGCAGATCACCCTCACGCCGTTTGAAATTGCGACGCACACCGATATTTCAAACCAGCTCCTGGAAGACAACGCCTATGGCTTGGAAGGCGAACTGCTCGCCGATTACGCCGAAAGCTTCGGCAAGACCGAAGGGCTGGCATTCGTTAAGGGCACGGGCGTAGGCCAGCCGAAGGGTATCATGGCTGCTTCCGGCATCAAGGAAATCAAGACCGGCGTCGCGGCCGCCTTCCCCACTTCCAATCCTGCCGACGTGATCATTGGCATGTATCACCAGATCCCGACCACGCATGCGCAGTCCGGCGTCTGGCTTATGAACCGCAACACCCTTGCTGTCATTCGCCAGTGGAAGGACGGCACGGGCCGCTACCTGGTGCTTGATCCGATCACGGCAGGCGGCACGCTCAGCCTGCTTGGCCGTCCGATTGTCGAAATGCCGGATATGGATGACATCGGCGCCGGCAAGTATCCGATCCTTTTCGGCGACATGTCCGGCTATCGCATTATCGACCGCGTCGGCTTGTCTACCCTTCGCGACCCTTACAGCCTCGCCGCAGTCGGTCAGGTCCGCTTCCACGCCCGCAAGCGCGTCGGCGCTGACGTGACGCACCCTGACCGCTTTGTGAAGCTGAAGGTCGCCGCCTAATTATGAACTCGCGGCCCGCATATGAACTGGTGACGATTGCGCACGGTGGAAACACAGTGTCGCTTCGCCCTTCCTTGCGGGCCGCAGCTACTCTTGAGGCTCGCTTCGGCTTCCCTGCAATCTTCAGGGCATTAGACGAAGGCAGCCTCACCGTCATTTCTGAAATCATCCTCGCTGCGTCGTTCTCCCGGCAGGATGCAGCGACCTTCCTGGGCGGGAACTCTGGAAGGCCGCTTTCCTCTTTCCTCGATGCTGTATGCCAGCCGCTCGCTGAACTCGTGCTCATGTTCATGCCCGCGCCCGATCCGAAAGAAGAGCGCGTCGAAGGTGGTGGCAAGCTCGTCGCATGGGCCGATTTCTACGCCGACCTCTATCAGATGGCGACCGGCTGGCTTGGCTGGACACCCGAAACCACTTGGAATGCCACGCCGACCGAGATCAGCCGCGCCTTCATCGGCCATATCGCCATGCTCAAGACTATTCACGGCAGCGGCGATGACAAAGAAGATCATCAGCCCGAACCCGATCAAGCCGCACGCAACATTGCCGCCGGCCTCGATCCCGAATTCGACCGAAACGCCCTTCGCGCCCTTAAGTCAAAGATCGCAGGTGGCGCATGAGCAAGCCTAGCCGGATCTGTTCTTGTGGTCGCGTAGTCGCCCATAATGATGTGTGCGAGTGCCAGCGTTCGGCCACCCGCGAACGCAATGCTCGCCACGACGCCATCCGTCCTTCAGCAAGCGCACGCGGCTACAACCATCGATGGCGCAAAGCCCGCGCCGACTTCCTCACCATGCACCCGCACTGCGCTATGCCCGGCTGCAACGGTCATGCGTCTGTCGTGGACCACATCATTCCGCACCGTGGCGACCAGGCGTTGTTCTGGCACCATGCAAATTGGCAACCGCTTTGTGCACCCTGTCACAACAGCGTCAAGCAACGGCAGGAGTGCTCTACTACCAATGTTTCTTGAGATATTCGCGCCCGGCTTCCGTGATCTCCGCGTGAGAATGCCCGCCTGTAAGCAGCCCGAACGCCCACAAATCTGCATAGGCGATCAGGTCAGCCGACGGCCCTGGTTTACGGCTCAAACGATGGAGCTCTCGCAGTGCATCAATATCAATGTCTTTAAGATTCTTTGGGTCCAATGGCATATGAAATCCTTTTTGCCGGGTCTTTCTGTCAGCGAATTCGGGCTCACATGATCAATATAGTTCCCGCCGGGGTGGTGTTCAACTTGCGCCATGCGCGGGAGACCGGCGCATGGGGGACCGCACAAGAGACCCCGAATATAACTTTTTCTGAAGAGGCTGAAAACGCATGAGCAGCGTCACGCTTTCGCTTGCGAAACTTCACATGAACATTGACGGCACGACCGACGACGAGCTTATTCAGCTCTATATCGATGCGGCTGAAGTCTGGCTTGGTAACTACATCGGCAAGCAGCTCGCCAACTTCGATCCCGTTCCGGCAGACCTGAAGCTCGCCGTGCTGAAGCTGGTCGCGTTCTATTACGAGCAACGCGAGGCCGTTGCCTTCGGCATTTCCATGCAGCTTGCGCCCTACGGCGTGATCAGCCTAGCCGACTCCTACCGCGAAGAGTGGTTCGGCAATGGTGAGTAACGGCTTGAAAGAGACGCTCGAAGCCTTCGACCGCATCAAGGCAGCACCCCGTAAGGCCGTCATCCCGGCCCTGGTAGCGTCCGCGCATGAGCTTGCCGACGCCCAGGAGCATCTTGCCGAAAGCTCCCGCGATACCGGCGCGCTAATCAACAGCATCGCCATCACCATGCCTGGTCATACCACGCCTGCCTACTCGCAGCCGGGGGGATCTCGTGTCGCCGGAGAAACCGAAGTCATCGTGACGGCTGGCGACAAGGAAGTTCGCTACGCGCATTTGGTCGAATTTGGAACCGCACATAGCGAGGCGCAGCCGTTCTTTTGGCCTGCCTACAGGCTGCTTCGTAAGCGCCTTCAGGACCGCATAAATCGTGCTGCCAAGAAGGCAGTCAAAGACGCTTGGAAACAGTAATGATCGAACCCACCCTCGCCCTTCAGACGGCCATCCGCAGCGCCCTGATAGCCGACCCGGCAGTCGCAACGCTTGTTCCTGCCGACCATATTCGGGCTGGTGGATCGCGCCCCGACAAGACGCCGTGCATCATTATGAGCAACGGCAGCACCGAACTTCACGGACGCGACTACACCGCCCAGCGCGCCGCGTGGGTATCGCTCGACCTGCATGTCTGGACGTTGGGCTCTGGCGAGGATGCCGCAAGGGAGATTGCCTTCGCCGTCACGACCGCGCTCGACAAGATCATGACCATCGAAGGCGGTTATTGCGATCATTTTCGCATCACTCGCGCCGTCTATCCGCGCGACCCCGACCCCTCTTATGGTCACGGCGTCCTCTCTGTCGAAGCTCTTGTCCGGTGGATCGTATAATGCGCGCCGGGAAGCTTGATCGCACCATCGCCATCGAACGGCAGACCGAGATCGTCGCACCGTCCGGCAGCGTGTCCAACGATTGGACGAATGTCGCCACGGTGCGTGCCGAGATCGTCACGCAGTCGGCGACCGAATTCTTCACCGGCTTCGGCGAGGCAGAGAACGGCAGCGTCGTTTTCCGCGTCCGCTATCTGCCTGCCATCACAACCGCCGACCGCGTCACCTGCAATGACACGGTCTACGACCTGAAGGAAATCACCGAAATTGGCAGGCGTCGTGCCCTCGAATTGAGGGCGGTTGCCACGTCATGACCCATCTTCGCGGAGTTAAGCCGCCCGTTACTCGCGATAGCAACGCTCTGGCGAAGGCGCCTTCAGCACCGAAGGCACTTTCGACCTTTGCCCGTGCCGAATGGAAGCGGATCATGCCCGGCTTGATCGAGCGCGGCATCGTCACGCCTGGCGACTTGGGTGGCGTCGAAGACTACTGCCGCGCCCGTGGCCTTGTCCGTGAGATCGAGGATGCCCTTCGCGCCTCCGGCGAGATCGACCTGAAACTCTGCCGCCTTCAGGACAAGGCAATGCAGACCGCCCGGCAGCTTGCCGCCGAATATGGCCTCTCGCCCGTATCGCGCGCCCGCGTCGGTGGTGTTGCGAACGATGACGACGACAGCGATAATCCGCTGAAGGTGCGATGATGGCTAGCACCTACCCGGCTTGGATCTTCAACGGCAGTTCGATCGATGACCCTTTCGGGCATGGTGAACGTGCCGTGCAATTTCTTCGATTGCTGAGGCACCCGAACAGCACAGAGCCGAAGTCCGCCTTCCAGCTTCACGATTGGCAGGAGCGGATTGTTCGGCGCATCTATGGACCCCGTCACCCGGACGGACGCCGTATTGTCGAAACTGTCTTCTGGATGATCCCGCGCGGCAATCGCAAGACTAGCCTTGCCGCTGCCCTCGCCCTGCTTCACACCATCGGCCCGGAGCGCGTTCCAGCCGGACAGGTCATCTTTGCCGCGTCCGACCGTGAGCAAGCCGGACTTGGCTTCAAGGAAGCGGCGAACATCGTCCGTATGGACAAGCGCCTTGTCGCTGCGACCCGCATTTATGACGCCCATAACAGCGCGAAGAAGATCGCGTTCAAGTCCGAAGGCGTCGAGCTTCAGGCCATTTCGAGCGACGGCGCTGCCCAACACGGCAAGACGCCCGCATTCGTGCTGGTCGATGAAATCCACGTCTGGAAGGGCCGCGACCTATGGGAAGCCCTGAAGTCTGGTATGGTGAAGACCAGCGGCACGCTTATGGTCATCGCCACGACTGCCGGGCGCGGCTCCGAAAACCTTGGCTTCACCGAATATGACTACGCCAGGCGTGTCGCGCTTGGCGAGATCGACAACCCGGCCTATCTTCCGATCATCTTCGAAGCGGCACCCGGCGACGATTGGCAAGATGAGGCCGTTTGGCATCGTTGTAACCCCGGCCTTGCAAATGGGTTTCCGAACCTTAACGCGCTTCGCACCGCTGCCAAGGAAGCAGCCGACCGGCCTGCCGAGCGCTTTGCGTTCCAACAGTTCAACCTCAATATGTGGCAGGCGAATTCCCGCGACCCGATCTTCGACATGACGACCTATGATGCTGGTCTTGATCCGCATTTCGATCTTGCCGAGCTTGCTGCCCTGCCCTGCTTCCTAGGCGTCGATATGTCAGTGAACGGCGATTTGACTGCCGTTGTCTGCGCTTGGCGACATGACGATGGACGTATCGCGGTGCATCCGTGGTTCTTTGTGCCAGGCGAAGACCTGAAGGGCCGCGCCCAGCGTGACGGCGTGCCATACGAGCAGTGGCGCGACGAAGGTTTGATTACCGTGATTGACGGGCCGGTTATCGAACCGGAGGCCGTAGAACAGCACATTCGCGAGATTTGCGCCGACAACGACAACGTGCAGGAAATCGCCTTCGACCCGCACCTTGCCCGAATGACCATGCAGCGTCTTCACGATGACGGCTT
The DNA here is from genome assembly GCF_019355815.1 of Rhizobium sp. B21/90. Taxonomy (NCBI): domain Bacteria; kingdom Pseudomonadati; phylum Pseudomonadota; class Alphaproteobacteria; order Hyphomicrobiales; family Rhizobiaceae; genus Rhizobium; species Rhizobium sp. B21/90. The sequence continues at coordinate 3,057,710 of NZ_CP072162.1, forward strand.
ACCCGCTATCGAAATGCGGCAGGGGCCGCTCACCATGGGTCCGGCCATCGGCGATCTTGAGCGCACGGTGAACGGTCGCATGATCCGCCACAACGGGCACCCGGTCCTTCGCCATCACTTTGATAGCGTTGTCGCTACGCGAAACGACACCGGCCTCGTGCGAATGCACAAGGGCAGGAAGACCGACCGCATCGACGGCGCGGTTGCCGCAGCCATGGCCGTATCGCGTGCGGCTGCGAACGATAACCGGCGTTCAATCCTCGACATGGACCCCGACGAATTAGACCGCATCTGGTCAGAAGCAGCATAGGAATATTGAAATGAGTGATGAACAGCGGCTTCTTGTAAGCCTTGAGGCGCGCCTGACGAAGTATGAGAAGGACATGGCCCGCGCGAAAAGCGTGACCAGCAATAGCTTTCAGCAGATGGAGAGCCGCGCCAAGCAGTCGGCTTCGAAGATCGAGCAGTCGTTCGCCAACACTGGCGCTGGCATCCGGAACGCTTTGAGCGGCATCGGCAGCATCTTTGCTGGCATTGTGTCTGCAAAGGCTGCCCAGGATATGATCGACAGCTCGATCAAAATTCAGAACCAGCTCAAGACCACCGGATTGGCTGGCAAGGATTTGACCGGCGTCTATGACGCCCTGTTCGCCAGCGCCCAGAAGAACGCCACCCCTCTTGAAGCATTGGTGACGCTTTACAGCCGTGTCTCCGGGGCAGCTAAGGATTTGAACGCCAATCAGGCGGACATGCTGAAGTTTTCCGATGGCGTCTCTCTCGCAATGCGCGTTTCGGGTCAGTCGGCCACTGAAAGCGCCGGGGCGCTGCTTCAGCTTTCGCAGGCACTCGGCGGCGGCAAGATTCAGGCCGAAGAATTTAACTCGCTTATCGACGGGGCACGCCCGCTGCTTCAGGCAGTTGCCGCTGGCATGACCGAAGCGGGCGGCTCGGTCTCTGGCCTCACCCGGCTTGTGAAGGATGGCAAGGTTTCCTCTGAAGCATTCTTCCGGGCCTTCCTCGCCGGTATGCCGACTCTTCAGTCGCAGGTCGCGAACTCTGAGACGACCATTTCCTCAAGTTTTGTTCGCCTTCAAAATGTGCTTATCGATGCCGCTGGCAAGTTTAACACGTCTGCTGAAGCGGCAAGGCAGTTCTCTGGCATCGTCGATACAGTCGCGGCAGAGATTTCCTCTGTAAACTTTGACAGTCTGATCAAGCAGATCGAAGCCGTCACGACCGCCGTTAACAACAGCATCGCAACCTTGAACGCATGGGCGAGCAAGATCGGTTCGATCAGCGGCCTTGGAAGTCTCGGCAAGGGTATCATGTCCCTTGTCCCCGGCGACACGGTCAAGGTCGGCGGTATGTATAGCCAGGACGCGGTGCAAAGCCGCATCGATGATGCCTTCGGCACCAGCAGCAGTGGAACGGCAGCACAGAAGCGACAGACCGCTATCGATGCGATCATTAAGGACAGCAGCCTTACCGGCGCACTGACTGCGGAAAAGATCAGGGCATCGGTTGCACCTAAACAGGCCCCGCTTGAACTCACGGTGAAACCTAAGGCAGCAGCGGAGGTTGTAAAACCCATCAGTCTTGCCGACTACGCTGTCCCGGCGAGTGGTGGTAAAGGAAGTGGCTCTCGTGGTGGTGGAAAGTCGCGCGACGGATTTGCCAGTGAGCTTCAGCAGCTGCAGGCCCGCACGAGCGCGTTGCAGGCCGCGACCTCTGCCCAGGCTGCGCTCAATCCGCTCGTTGACGATTACGGCCGGGCTGTCGCCACGGCGGAAGCTAAGCAACAGCTTATGAACGCCGCACAAAAGGCGAACAAGACCGTCACGCCCGAAATGGCTTCGCAAATCGATGCGGCGGCGAAGGCATACGGAAACGCCAGCGCGGCAGCCAAGGAGCTTCAGGAAAAGCAGGACGAGGTGAAGCGCTCCGCAGAGGCAGCAATTGGCACGGCCCGTGATGCAACGAAGGGCTTAATCACCGACCTTGCCAGCGGCAAGAGCGGTGCAGAAGCTCTTTCAAACGCCTTGGCAAAGATCGGCGATGCGATCTTGAACAATGTGCTCGACAAGATCTTCACCCTCAAGAATTTTGGCGGATTGTTCGGTTTGGGTGGTGGTGGACAGGCGGCTCTCGCTGCGGGCGGGTCTATCATCGGCCTGTTCGACAAAGGCGGCTATACCGGCGATGGCGGCAAGTATGAACCGGCTGGCGTTGTCCACAAGGGTGAATACGTCATGAGCAAGAAGGCTACCAGCAAGATCGGTGTCGGCAATCTTGAAGCCATGCATCAAGGTGCATTGAAGGGTTTCGCTTTAGGAGGTTTTGTCGGTAGTGCGCCATCGATCCGCAAGCCCGACTTGAAGTCCGCGAACAGCAATGCCTCACCTTCGCAGCAAATTTCCATCTCGGCACCGATCACCGTGAACGGGAGCGCAGGAACCCCGGAGCAGAATGCTGACTTGGCGGCTAAGATGAGCAAGCAGATGGAAGTTACCATGCGCACTGCCGTTGCAGACGAATTGCGTCGGCAGAGCCGTCCGGGAAACTACCTATCCTCCCGCAACCGCTGAGGTGAGGATTCACTTACATTCTAAAATGCGGTATGATGGCTAGATGCAGAAGCCGGGGCACTTCGCCACGGTTTGCGCTATAACGAGAATGCCCCCGGTGTGGACGAAACACCGAGGGCGGGAGATACTGCCGCTTCAAGACAGTGATGACTTTATAGGATAACATTCCTATTTGGTCAACCATTATCTCGCGGCTTTGAAGATTTAGAGCCGAGCCATGGATCAATTCGCAGACATTATCGCCTCACTCGACCGCGCCCTTGCCGACGTTGGCGCGTGCAATTTTGCGACAAAATCCGGCCCCGCTCAAACGGGCAAAGTCGCTGCGAGCGCAGGCATTGCAGCGCGGTTCGATGCATCGTCGCTAGTAGGCACTCCCCACCCTACTCCTTCACCTTCCACTTCATCACCCCTCACACCCTTAACCTCTCCATCTACCCCTCGACAAAGCAAGCAGCTCAATGAAGCGGTCGCGGCGACGCTGCCGATCTTCAAGTTGCCTTGGCGGAAGTTGTGGGCTTACCAGAAGCTCGCACGCGCATTCGTCGCCGCAGATCAAGCAGGCGCAATCTCTTTCACGCTCAACCTCTCATCACGCCTTCAGGGCACTTTGGAGCAGAATGCCGACCCGGCTCGCCAGATGTCTCATTACATCAACAGGGAACTGAAGAAGGCGACGGGCGTGTCATTACCCTACGCATTCACCTTTGAGGTCTCTCCGGTCGGACGGCTTCACCTCCATGGTGTCATTGTTCCCACGTCATTCACCGAAGAACACCTCGCGGCGATTGATGTCGCGCTGTCCAAGGCCGGGGGAAAGCTTCGGGCTGCCAATATCGTCCGGGTGACTCAGTCTTACCTCGGCACGCTCTATGACGGCCACGGTTGGTTTGCTTACCTTCAGAAGTCTACCAACGCCACCTCAGCACTCCTTGGCACCGGGAAAATCTCTTTCATCTCAGGGTCGCTGAAGCGCCTTTGCATTGCGCCCGGCAATTAGCCGACTTCTGGAAACAGTAAGTAAGCACTTACTTATTTCGTATTGTTATCAATAACTTGAGATACTTCACGCTTGCAAATGGATCGACTATGATTCATGAATCCCTTGCCCGCTCATGGGCGTGGGGACCACAACCGACATGCAGCCTACCTACATCAATTCAGACACCTACCATCACCAGGTCGATCAGCTCGAAGAGATTGCACGGACGTTCGATCCGGCAGCGCCCGACGAGTTGCGCACCCGGATCATCGAAGTTCTTGGCGAGCTTGGCGTATGGCCGATCTACTGCGCTTATCGCGAGCGACCTGTTCTAACGCTCGTTGCGGCGTGAGGATCCTCGATGTCCAATCGTTACGAGGGTCTCACAGTCAAAGAGGCCGACCGCCTGCTAGTAACCACGATCTCAGAAATGCTTTCTGAAGCGTTCGTGTCCATTAGAGAGATGCCGCAGGAAGAGTGGGAATTCGTCACTGTGGAGCGACGGGCCAACGAGATCGCCAGTTGCATCTATTACGCTGTTAAGAACCGTCGGCGGGATGGGCCATGACGAGGTTCAAGGATGCGACCATCGAAAAGCACATACGTCGTGAGCATCCCGGCTGCCCTGACTTCGCCGTGCGCTACTTCGTCGCCGAGATCGCAAAGAGGGATTGGAGCCGCGTGTCGCTAGGCAAGGCCGTGGGCATCGTCATGCAGACGACGCTCCGACATCGCTTGACTGACTACGATCAACTCCTATTGGAAGGAGTGGATCGCAAAGAGGCATTGCGGCGTGTTCAGCCCAAAATCAATGCGATGCTGGCGACCTGGACGAAAGCCACGAATTAGCCGTTGGACAATCGATTGGACTTGTAATGTCCAATGCTCTTGGACATTAGTTGTCCAGCGAGAGGAGTAACGGTTATGCGAAAGTCGTGGGCAGACTACAAACGGGAGTCTCGGAAACGAAAGAGGGATAAAAACCTCGCACGCGAGCGAGAACTGAACACCTCGGTATTCCGAAAGCCATTCTCTGAATTCATGGCTGAGGACCGGCGCACCGGTTTCGGCGCACACTACCTCATTCTCGGCAATGAGTGGTGGAGCTTCGAAGATGACAAGGGGATACAGCCTGCCGATGTCGCTGACATTGACGAGGATGATTTCAACGCCGCGTTCAATTCACTCGGTAAAGCTGAACTTGTGCTCAGCGTCCTTGAGGAAGTGGTCGAGACCCTTGCCCAGGACATCGCAGTCTATAAGCGACGTGAGCTAGAGACGCGGATTAGTGAAATCCAAAAGCCACAGCTTACCGGCACGGACGCGAACAAGTTTCTGGACGATCTAGAGCATCTTAAGAAAATGCGCGATCGGCTCAACACTCGCGTCCGCAACACCCGCCCTCAGACGAGGGCGTCGGGCGAATAGCCCTTTAGAAATGGGAACAGCCAAGCAACGTTTCTCAGGCACCGCTTGGCCGCCCCGCAGTTTTAAGCATCGCAACATCGAAAGGAAATCGCGATGACGCTCGAAAATAGCACGGTTACGGTATTTGCCGCAACGTATACCCACGACACCTTATGTCATGACGAATACATGGCTTATGTGAAATCCCTTTCAGGCCCGGTCAGTGACATTGACACCAGTTACAGTCATATCGAATACATGAATGTTGGTTTTCACGCGGAACTGAGCCGGTTTTTCCACCGAGAAGTGAGCCACCTCTGAGTATGGTTTTTTGATCAGGGTTTGGTCAAGGGGTTGGCTTTTTCTCCTTTCTTCTGCGCTGCTGCAGCCGAGCTGGCCTTGAAGCGGAAGCTGTCATTTCCTGTTTCCAGGATATGGCAACGGTGGGTCAGACGGTCGAGCAGAGCCGTGGTCATCTTGGCGTCGCCGAAGACTGTTGCCCATTCGCTGAAGCTGAGGTTGGTGGTGATGATGACGCTGGTGCGTTCGTAGAGCTTGCTCAACAGGTGGAAGAGCAGCGCTCCGCCTGAGGCGCTGAACGGCAGGTATCCCAACTCGTCCAGGATGAGCAGATCGAGGCGCACCAGGGTCTCCGCGATCTGGCCCGCCTTGCCCTTGGCCTTCTCCTGCTCGAGAGCATTGACCAGTTCGATGGTCGAGAAGAAGCGGACCTTTCGGCGATGATGCTCGATCGCTTGGATTCCAAGACCGGTCGCAACATGCGTTTTTCCAGTGCCAGGGCCACCGATTAGGACAACGTTCTGCGCCCCATCCATATACTCGCATCGGTGCAGTTGGCGCACGGTGGCCTCGTTGATCTCGCTGGCAGCGAAGTCGAAGCCGGAGATGTCTTTGTACGCAGGAAAGCGAGCGGCCTTCATATGATAGGCGATGGAGCGGACCTCGCGCTCGGCCATCTCGGCCTTCAGCAACTGTGACAGGATGGGCACGGCCGCATCAAAGGCAGGAGCCCCTTGCTCGATAAGGTCTGTAACGGCTTGGGCCATGCCATACATCTTCAGGCTCCGTAGCATGATGACGACGGCAGCACTTGCGGGGTCATGACGCATGGCGACCCCCTACGATCCTGGCGCGTAGGCCATCATAGCGTTCGACATTGGCCTCGGGTTCACGCACCAAGGTCAGCGCCTGTGGCGTATCGATGTCGGGACCATCGATTGTCTTGCCGTCGATCAGCCGATGCAGCAGGTTCAGCACATGCGTCTTGGTCGCCACCCCCGCATCCAGGGCCAGTTCCACAGCCCTGAGGACGACCTGTTCGTCGTGATGAAGGACAAGGGCCAGAATATCGGCCATCTCACGATCACCGCCGGGGCGGCGAAGCATCTGATCTTGCAACTGTCTGAAGGCCACCGGCAGTTCCAGAAAGGGTGCACCGTTGCGCAGGGCACCGGGTTTGCGCTGGATGACGGCAAGGTAATGTCGCCAGTCGTAAATCGTTCGCGGCGGCTTGTCGTGGCTGCGCTCAATGACGCGCTCATGCTCGCATAGGATATTGCCCTCGGCCGCAACGACTAGTCTCTCGGGATAGATTCGCAGGCTGACGGGCCGGTTCGCAAACGATGCTGGCACGCTGTAACGATTCCGCTCGAAGGTGATCAGGCATGTCGGCGAGACGCGCTTGCTCTGCTCGACGAAGCCATCAAACATGGCGGGGAGCGACATCAATGCTGCCCGCTCATCAGCCCAGACATCCGCGATCGTGCCGGGTAAGGTGCCGTGCGCTGTGTCGCGCCACAGGTCCTGGCAATGCTGTTCCAGCCAGGCATTCAATGCCGCCAGATCCGGAAAGTCCGGCATCTGTTGCCACAGCCGCGGTCGGGCATCCTGGACATTCTTCTCGACCTGACCCTTCTCCCAACCCGCGGCGGGATTGCAGAACTCGGGCGCAAAGACGTAGTGGTTCGTCATCGCGAGGAAACGGATATTGACCTGCCGTTCCTTGCCACGACCGACACGATCGACCGCTGTCTTCATGTTATCGTAAATGCCGCGGCCAGGCACGCCGCCGAACACACGGAACCCGTGCCAGTGGGCGTCGAAGAGCATCTCGTGCGTTTGCAGTAGATAGGCCCTGACCAGAAATGCCCGGCTGTGTGATAGTTTGATATGGGCGACCTGCAGCTTCGTGCGCTCGCCGCCTATCACGGCATAATCTTCGCTCCAATCGAATTGGAACGCTTCGCCTGGGCGGAAAGACAGAGGAATGAATATGCCGCGGCCCGCTGTCTGCTGCTCAGTCCGCCAGTCACGGGCGAACGCGGCAACCCGACCATAGGAGCCGGTAAATCCGAGAGCCATCAGATCGGCATGAAGCTGCTTCAAGGTTCGGCGCTGCTTGCGCGACCTCCCGGCCTCGGTCTTCAGCCAGCCAGATAGTTTATCGGCAAAAGGATCAAGCTTGCTCGGTCGTTCCGGTACCGTGAACGTCGGCTCAATCGTGCCCGCATTCAAATACTTCGCGATCGTGTTGCGTGACAACCCGGTGCGCCGGCTGATCTCCCGGATCGACTGCTTCTCACGCAGCGCCATCCGACGGATGATGTTTAAAAGTCCCATGTGGATCACTCCGTTGCCCCCGTCGCTCGCCGCGTTGGGGGAAGGTTCACATGGCTCAATTCTCAATGGAAATTATGCGCCTAACCGGCTCAGTTCTGCGTGGAAACCAACATACATGAACTCACCGCACGGCTTGGTAGTGCTGGCACATAGGGACTACGACGAGGTAGTTGAGGGAGTTCACCCGGCCAGCATCAGCAACAGCATCGAAACCCCGAAGAACATCGTTGAGCCGCTGGCAGGCGATGACGGCACGGCGTTTAACCTCAACCCTGTAGCCTATAATTCTCACTGGCTCACGCGCCGTTCCCAGGGTGGTTTGGTGCTTGCCGCCTTCGGTCGCATGATCGACGGTGGCGACGATGCGGCACCGCGCTTTATCGCACATAAAGATTCCACGCTTGAGATGAGTATTCATGACACGCCGGACGGCCCGGTGTTCTTCGTCTTCTCATGCCATGAAGAAAACGCTGACATTGTTCATGTTATTCACCCGGCACATAAGGAGGCAGCGTAATGTCCGTCGCCAGCACCCACGGCCCCTTGATTGAAACGGGCGCAATCGACGGTTTCATCTATGAGCTTCTCCGAAATACCGCTCCGGTTGTATACGTCTACCGCGAGGTAAACGGCAAGCTCTACCACAAGGCAACGCAGAAGGGCGGCATGACGGTTGAATGTGTCGCGCGGATGCTAATTTCCGAAATGCCGAAGGCGGCGAAGGGGAGCGCATAATGGCCCTCTCCCCTGAACTGAAAAGCATGGTTTCAGGTGCGCATCGAACTATGGACGATCCCCTCGCCGCAAAGCGCGCCGAGATCCTCACTCGTCAGGCCGACGAAGCCCCGGATTGGGACGAAGCAGAATGCTATGTGAGGGCCCACCTTGTCGCCCTTGGCTTGCGGAAGGCTACGAAGCGCGAGCTTCGTGAAATCCTCATCGACGTGATGGCGAACGGTTTGTAACATCAGCTCGAGCGCACGGCCCGCCAATTACGGCGGGCCGTTTTCACTTTTGGAGCTACGATGGAAAGCAAATACGAAGGCCTCACAGCGAAAGAGGCAGACGACGTGATGATTGGCACCATCGACTTGATAGTTCGCGATGCGACGAACGAAGCTAGGGCGATGACCAACAAAGAGTGAGATGAGCGGAGCCCGTGACAGTTTTTTATGCCTACAAGATTGCGGCTGTCCTCAAAAATTGGGCTGTTGCCTGTATCGCACAGGCCGTCGAACTGAGTATGAATAGTCACTTTGTCATGAGTTCACACATTCTGACCAACGGCTAACGACGGGGGCCAAAAGAAAGGAAGCACGACGCAGCCGAAGATAGATTCCAATACGACAGCATGGAAAATTCGTTGAAATCGTTAGGCTTAAGTGGTGCTGACCAACTAGCGGGACATGGCTCCCGCTAGTGAAGTAGCAATGAACTCAACATCGCCGGCTCAGAACCCAGGGCCCTTGGGGCCCTTGGGGCGCTTGCTTGGATCTATCCAATAAACGCATTCGTCGTAGGTGTCAGGACCGAAAACAACCTTGCCGGTCTCGTCGTTCACGACTTCAAATTCGCCATTGGCCGCGGGTCTTATACTCATTAAGTGCCTCCCTAGAACTAGGTTGCCTTCTAGCCCGATTTAATCAACGGGCACTTACGCAGAACGTTAAAACTGTCGGCGGTTTGAATTTTTCAAACGGCATGAGTTCTTGATGATGCGTTGGGTAGGAATTTAGACGAGCGCTTCACCTGTCAAAAAAAGGGTAGATGCAAAAGAACTTTCGCGTTTGTTTTTCGAGCAATCCGAATTTCAGATCTTCAAAATGCCACGCCAACCTGACTTTTTTAGGTCGAGCGGCTAAAGGCGAAGTGTCATATAATCGATCTATAGCTGCAGGATCGTCGAGCGTTGGGTCGCGGCTAGCGATCTCAGCCTCGCATTGCCTGCTGAAGAGCGTAAGTTGCATATCATGCCCCGACGACATGACTGGGTTCACCATGAACGCCTCGCCAGCTTTCAAGTCTTTTGAAATATAATTTTGGCATATTGAAAAGAACCGCTCATGCTCGTCGGTCCCGAATTCGAACGCGTCATGGTCCGAGATTGAGACTACCCGAAATTCGTCCTTCAACACGTGAGCGAAGACAAGGCGGTCGCTTCTAGCAACCGTGCCGTCACGTGCCTCAGTTCCTATATGGAAATGATGGAGGCCGTTTCTGATAAGCACACCATCCAAGTGTTTGCGCTGATCATCAGGATTGGCACCGGAGAGAACAAGGCCTTTTGTATTCACGAGTTTTGAGAGATGCGGTGTAAGATCCCCACCTGCAGCTGCTTTTTTTAGAAGCGGAAGAATCTCTGATCGTAACGCTGTAAGAGATTGTTCCGTTACGCCTCCTGACCAAAATCTTACCATGCGCGGGCGAGCAGGAACAAAGCGCTGCCGCCACGTAAGGAAATCCAGTATTACTTCACGAACAGGTGCGTCCCAAAGCGCTGCCAATGTTTCTTTGTTATTGGGCACGCGAGGCAAAGAGTCGATCATAGAGGCGCGAAACGCTCGAATGCGCCGCGAATTAGCCGATGTCACTGTCAATAAAGCCGACATGCCGATGCCCAATCAAGGAGTGCATTAACTCAATTTAAACTAGGAAATTGCAGTGGTGTCAAAGCTTGGCTAACCCAAGCTGAAGATAGGAAGGAGTTGGATGCATCAAGCCCGACATAGACCAAGTGTAACAAACACTACAATGTAACACTTAGTGCTTACTAATGAACCTTATGCGTCTGTTTTTGTTATATAAAAAGTCGCTGGCTGGGGCGCCTGGATTCGAACCAGGGTATGACGGCATCAAAGGCCGTTGCCTTACCGCTTGGCGACGCCCCAGCATGGTCGGGCGACCGTGTCGCCGAACCGAGGCCTGATTAGCAAAGCGGAGCCGCCGTCACAATCACTAAGTTTTGCAAGACAGCATATTTTTCTGATGTTCGGGGGGCGCTATGCTACGGCGGAAGGGGAAACGTACTTTGGATCGTTCGGCCTGTGCCGGGCGGGAACTGGCAGAGTGACATGGCAAGCCCCGACTTCGACCGCTCCTTCGATCCCGGCTATGGCCGTGGCGTGCCTGTGGCTCCCGGCGTCGAGCGGCTGACGGTCGAAAATCCGAGCGCCTTCACCTTCCATGGCACCAACAGCTACATCGTCGGCGCCGGCTCGTGCGTGGCGGTCATCGACCCCGGGCCGGACAGTGCTGCCCATTTCGAGACACTGATGGCCGTGCTTGCCGGCCGCACCGTCAGCCATATCCTTGTCAGCCATACTCACCGCGACCACTCGCCGCTGGCACGGCGACTGCAGCAGGAAACGGGCGCGCTTACCGTCGGACAGGGACCGCACCGGGCCGCACGCCCTTTGCATGAGGGTGAAATCAATCCGTTCGCGGAAAGCGCCGACATCGATTTCGTGCCGGATATCGCGGTGGCCGACGACCAGACGATTTTCGGCGACGGCTTTGCGCTGACGGCGCTTTTGACGCCCGGCCACTGCGCCAACCATGCCTGCTTTGCGCTGGAAGGATCCGGCATCGTGTTTTCGGCCGACCACGTCATGGCCTGGGCGACCAGCGTCGTGGCGCCGCCGGATGGGGCGATGGCCGATTACATGGCCTCGCTCGAGCGGCTGCTTGCGCGCGACGACAAGATCTTCTTTCCCGGCCATGGCGGGCCGGTGCGCGAGCCGGCCTCCTTCATGCGCGGCCTGCGCACGCACCGGCGGATGCGCGAAAGGGCGATCCATGAGCGCATCAAGGCCGGCGACCGGCTGATTTCCGACATGGTGCGGGCAATCTACCGCGATACCGATGTTCGCCTGCATGGCGCTGCCGCGCTTTCCGTGCTGGCGCATCTGGAAGATCTGGTGGAAAAGGGAGTGGTCGCGACCGACGGCCCGCCATCGCTGCTCGGCACCTACCGCCCGGCCGCCTGAGGCTCACAGATACTGGCCTGCACAAAAGGGATGACCATGGCGCGCACAAGAGACTTCAGCTATCGCGACGATGCTGCCGTTCCCGATTTCGACGACGGACGGCCGATCATCGTCTTCGACGGCCATTGCGTCTTCTGTTCGGCCTGGGTCCGCTTCGTCCTCAACCAGGACCGCAGGGGTCGCTACCGGTTCATCGCCGCGCAGACGCCGCTCGGCGATGCGCTCTATCGGCATTACGGCCTCGAGACCCGCGACTACGAGACGAACATGCTGATCGAGAACGGTCGGGCCTATCTGAAATCCGATGCGACGCTGCGGGTGCTGGCCGGGCTCGGCCTGCCGTGGTCGCTGGCCGGCGTGGTGCGCATCGTTCCACGCGGATGGCGCGATAGGCTCTATGGCTTCATCGCCCGCCACCGCCTCGATATCGCCGGAAGGCGCGAAAGCTGCTACGTGCCGACGCCGCAGGAGCGGGCGCGGTTTTTGGCGTAACGCTCAGTTGCCGGCGATTCCCAGAAGCTCCGCATCGAGAGCCTTCAGATAGGCCTCGGCCACGCCGGCGCTGACGCCGAGATCATGGGCGCCGTAGCGCGATGCAACGCGGATATCGACCAGCGTCGTCTCAGCTTCCTCATGCAGGCGGATGACCACGTCGAGCGGCAGGCCGATGATTTTCGTCCTTGTCTCGCCCTGCAACGTCACGTCGGTGACGCGCTGGATCAGCGTGGCGATCGGATCCTCCCCTTCCAGCACGCCCTCCGGCCGCTTCATCGGGATGGGGCCGATATCGGGCGCCACGACGATCGGGCCGCCGCGCTGCGGCTTGACCGGCAGGTCGTCGATGGTGGGGTCGCGGATCTCCGTGCCTTCGGCCCTGACGAAGGCGATGCCGCGTTGTCGCGCGACTTTCCGCACCGCCAGCAGCACACGGTCCATCGCCCCCTCGTAGCGCCGGCCCGTCAGTTCCGGATAGGCCATGCCCTGCGCCTCGCGGGTGGCGGGCGTGATCCTTGCGTCTCTTGAAAGCCAGAGTGCATCGACGCGCGGCTGGGCAAGCCAGGCCGGCGGATTGGCAAGATCGGTCGTCACATCGAAAAGCTGTGGACGGGTGACGTATCGTTGCGTCGCAAGCCCAAGCAGCGCCAGCGGGAGCGCGGCATAGACCAGCGCCTTCATTGACGAGACACCGGCAACTGCGCCGGTTTTCCAGAGCTGCGCCAGGCCGATGACAGCCAGAAGCACTGCCACGGCTGCAAGGACTGCCGACACCAGCAGGAAGAGGGCGAGATAGGGCGTGGTCAAGGGCCCGAAGCGATGGTCGAGCAACGTCAGGATGCACAGCACCAGCGCGAAGGCGGCGACCAGTCGCGCCGCTTTTGCAGCACCGGAGATAGGTCGATCGAAACGAATGGTCATCGGGGGCTCATCGGATCGGCGGCCGGAAAGGACAGTATCGAGCCTCTGTTTAGAGCACGGTTTTGGTAAACGAAACGCCTCGCATCGTCACTTCCGTCCCTTGATCGTTGCCTGGGCGGCCGCAAGCCTTGCGATGGGCACACGAAACGGCGAGCAGGAGACATAGTCGAGATCGATCGATTCGCAAAAATGGATCGAGGCGGGATCGCCGCCGTGTTCGCCGCAGATGCCGAGCTTGATGTCGCCCCGGGTGCGCCGGCCGCGCTCCGTGGCAATCTGTATCAGCTCGCCAACCCCATCGAAATCCAGCGAGATGAACGGGTCGCGCTCGATGATCCCCTTGCGCTGATAGGTGGGGATGAAGGCGGCGGCGTCGTCTCGCGACATGCCGAAGGTCGTCTGGGTCAGGTCGTTGGTACCGAAGGAGAAGAACTCGGCAGCCTCGGCGATGACGTGGGCCCTGAGGGCTGCGCGCGGCAATTCGATCATCGTGCCGACGAGATAGTCGATGCTCATGCCCGCCTCGCCCATCACTGCGGCGGCAACCGCATCGATGCACGCCTTGACGTAGTCGAGCTCGGACTTGAGACCGACCAGCGGCACCATGATTTCCGGCACCACCGCAGCCCCGGTCGCGCGCGCCGCTGCGACCGCCGCCTCGAAGATGGCCCGGGCCTGCATCTCGACGATTTCGGGGTGGGAAATCGCCAGCCGGCAGCCGCGATGGCCGAGCATCGGGTTGAATTCATGCAGCGCATCGACCCGCTGGCGCAGGAAGACAGGCGATATGTTCATGGCGGCGGCGACTTCGGCGATCTCGGCATCGGTCTTCGGCAGGAATTCGTGCAGCGGCGGATCGAGCAGGCGGATGGTAACGGGCAGGCCGTGCATGATCGCGAACAGCTCGGTGAAATCGGAGCGTTGCATCGGCAGCAGCTTGTCGAGGGCGGCGCGTCGTCCGGCCTCGTTTTCGGCAAGGATCATCTCGCGCATCACATGGATCCGGTCGCCTTCGAAGAACATGTGCTCGGTGCGGCAAAGGCCTATGCCTTCGGCGCCGAACGCCCGTGCGGCGCGCGCATCGGCCGGCGTGTCGGCATTGGTGCGCACCGTCATGCGACGTGTTCCGTCGGCCCAGGCCATGATGCGGGCGAAATCGCCGGAGAGCGCCGGCTGGGTCATGGGCACCGCGCCCTTAACGACATGGCCGGCCGAACCGTCGATGGTGATGATGTCGCCGCGTCCGAACGACATGCCGGGGGCGATCAGCCGCTCGTTACGGACATCGAGACGGAGATTGCCGGCGCCGACGACGCAAGGGATGCCCATGCCCCGCGCTACCACGGCCGCATGGCTGGTCATGCCGCCGCGCGTGGTGAGGATGCCCTCCGCCGCGTGCATGCCGTGGATGTCCTCCGGACTGGTCTCGACGCGCACGAGGATCACTTTGCGGCCTTCCGCCCTTGCAGCGACCGCTTCATCGGCGGAAAAGACGATGGCGCCGGTGGCAGCGCCGGGCGATGCCGGCAGGCCGTTGCCGATGACTTCGCGATAGACGCGCGGATCGATGGTCGGATGCAACAGCTGGTCGAGCGTCGAGGGATCGATGCGGATAACGGCCTCGTCCTCGCTGATGATTCCCTCCGCGACCATGTCGACGGCGACCTTCATCGCCGCCTGCGTCGTGCGCTTGGCGACGCGGGTCTGCAGCATCCAAAGCTTGCCGCGTTCGACGGTGAATTCGATGTCCTGCATGTCGCGGTAATGGGCCTCGAGCTCGGCGCAGATGCGGCTGAAGCTGGCGAAGGCTGCCGGCATCAGCTTTTCCATCGACGGGCGATCGGAGCCAGAGGCGATGCGGCCAGCCTCGGTGAGGCTCTGCGGCGTGCGGATGCCGGCGACCACGTCCTCGCCTTGCGCCTTGACCAGGAATTCGCCGTAGAGCTCCTTGTCGCCGGTGGACGGATTGCGCGTGAAGGCGACGCCGGTTGCCGATTCGTCGCCGAGATTGCCGAACACCATCGCCTGGATGGTGACGGCGGTGCCCCAGGCTTCCGGAATATTGTGCAGCAACCGATAGGTGGCGGCGCGCGGGTTCATCCAGCTGGCAAAGACGGCGCCGACCGCACCCCAGAGCTGGTCATGCGGATCCTGCGGGAAGGTCTTGCCGAAATCCTCCTCGATGACGGCCTTGTAGCGGACGACCACCGCTTGCCACTCGCCGGCTGTCAGATCGGTATCGAATTCGTGGCCGAGCCGGCCCTTCTCGTCCTCGAGGATTTCTTCGAAAACCTCGTTGTCGATGCCCATGACGACATCGGCATACATCTGGATGAAGCGGCGATAGCTGTCCCAGGCAAAGCGCGGGTCGCTGGAATCGATTGCCAGCGCCTCGACTGCCTCGTCGTTGAGGCCGAGATTGAGCACGGTATCCATCATGCCCGGCATGGAGGCGCGGGCACCGGAGCGCACCGACACCAGCAGCGGACGCTCGGCGCCGCCAAACCGTCGCCCGGCAATCGCCTCCATCTGTGCAAGGCCCGCCATGACCTCGTGCTTCATCTCGTCGGGAAAATTGCGGCCATTGCCGAGGTACAGGCAGCAGGCATCGGCAATGATGGTGAGCCCCGGCGGCACAGGCAGGCCGAGGTTGCACATTTCCGCCAGATTGGCGCCCTTGCCGCCCAGAAGCTCGGGATCGCCGGCCCGGCCTTCCGCCTTGCCGTCGCCGAATGTGTAAACCCACTTTACCATTGCGCACGCCCCTCAAAGGCCAATCGTAATCGATCCCCGAAGAATTGAAAGGCGACAAATACGGCGGAATGTTGCGATGCGATATAAAAGATGGTCGCAGCAGCTTCGGGCACGAGGAAGATAACAGGATGCGGTCCCCGCAAACTGCGCTTACCTCATTCTCAAGCAGTTTTTAGAGCATCGAGATCGCCATTTTCGAGCGCGACCAAGTTCGCTTCGATTTTTTCGACCGGCCAATCCCACCACGCAATATCCAGAAGCGCGCTGATGACTTCTTCGGGGTATCGCATCCGAATGACCGCGGCAGGGTTTCCTCCTACAACGGCGTAAGGTGGAACGTCTCGAACGACCACGGACGCAGCAGCGATGATCGCTCCAGCGCCGATGTGCACACCCGGCATGATAGCAGCATTATGGCCGATCCATACGTCATGCCCGACAACGGTATCCTTCACCGGCAGATCTTTGTATCCGAAGGTCTCGGGGCTAAAGATACGGAATGGATAGGTTGTGAGGCCCGCCATCGGATGGTTGGCTGAACTGGTGATAAAATATGCACCTCTCGCGATCTGGACAAACTTGCCGATGATCAGCTTCTCGCGGACGCTATGCCCGAGGTAGGGAGCAAGTATTTCGGCAGTGTCTTCAGGCTTGCCGGAGTGCGTAAAATAGCTGTACTCGCCGATCTCCATGCGCGGATGGCTGACAACGTTTTTAAGATAGACAGTATCGCGATACAAAGTTCCGTCAGGCAGAGTGATGGGATTGATTGCATTCGCATCGAGAAGAGGCATATGGACACCGTTCAGTACGAGGCAAGCGCGGTAGGAGCAGCTATGTTATTTTCCACGACCGAGGAAATCCATCGCGCCACCGAAATGCTTTCATCAATAATCTGAATAGCGATCCTACAGCGTCGCCAGACGCAGTCCGCACCGACAAACCGCCCCGCTCCGCGACAAAATCTCGAGCACGCCCGAACGAAATGGCGTCCGCAGGGTTAACTGGTGCTATCAACGCACGAGGAAAACCCAATGAAGTCCATTATAGTGACCGGATTAGCCATCGCCGCATTGACGACATCGGCCTTTGCCCAGACGGCTTCGCCGCAGCCGACGCCGCCTGCCCCTCCGGCAGCACAGGAAAAGATGGCGCCACCGCCGCATTCCGCAGTGCCGGAAGTCATGAGCGACGCCAACGATGCTCCACCGCCGCCCATGCCGGGTCGCGATGCGCCGCCGCCACCGCCGCCCGGCCCTCGCGAGATGGGCCGCGATATGGGTATGGGCGGGCACCACCGTCCGCCACCGCCACCGTCGAAGGCCGCACATTTCCGCATCGAGGACGGTCGGACGAAGATCGATGTCAAATGCGCGGACGACGAACCGACCAAGGTCTGCTCGGATACGCTGATGCAGATCATCGAAAAGATGAGCGGCTCGTCTGACCGATCCAACGACGACCAGTACTAAGCGAAAGCACCCGGCTTGCTCCAGGGCGGGCCCAGAAGCATCGGAACACTGTCGGCCCAGCCGGCGGTGTTCTTTTTTGGCGTCGACCTCTCAGCCCACCATGGGTACCTTGTCGGTCGAGTTGAACGGCGCTTTTGGGGCGAATGCCCGGCTATGTAGGCAGTGAAGATTGTTTCGCCTCAGCCCTGTGCACCGGCATCGCTTCATCATCCACGTTCGCGGGCGATGCAGCGTCGAGGCAAATTACAGTCCCAGCGACTCCTGCCACTTCTCGGGGACATGTGCCTGGGCGGTGCCGCGCTGGGTCTGTTTTGCAGCATAAAGGGCGACGTCGGCGCGTTGCACCAGATCGCTGCGGCTGGTGACCGTGTCGTCCAGCCAGCATATCCCGATACTGCCGGATATGTGCAGCAGCCCCTTCCCCTTGGTGACGGTGTGCCTCAGGTCGGAAAGTAAACGCGAGAGCAGGTTTTCGAAGTCGGTGACATCGGCCGGGTCCGAAACGACGACGACGAACTCGTCGCCGCCAAGCCGCGCGACAAAGCAGCGGGAGAGATACGGCGCTTTTAGCCGCTCGCCGATGAGACGCAGAAGGTCGTCTCCGGCAAGGTGGCCACACTGATCGTTGATCGCCTTGAAACCATCGAGGTCGATCAGCAGCAGTGCCAGAGTTTCATTGTGCGCCCGCGCATGATCCAGCCGCTCGTCGAGAACGAGGTTGAATTGCGCCCTGTTTGCCAGTTGGGTCAGATCGTCAGTTCCGGCGATGCGGCGGAGCGACTGCTCCATATGGTATCGAGCCGTGACGTCCTGAAAGACGCCGATCAGTGCCACCGGTGTGCCATCGCGGATCTCGACTTCACCGAGGCATCGCACCCTGCGGGCATTGGCTTTTGCCGTGATGAAGTCGGTCTCGACTTCGAAGGGTTCGCCTGTCTGGAGTGCCCGCTCGATAGCGGCAGACACGGTTTCGCGGGCATGTGGCGGATAAAAATCCAATGCCTTTTCAAGCGGCGGCATCTGGCCCACCGGCAACTCGTGAATGGCGAAAACCTGGTCGGACCACTCTGCCCGATTTTTGCCGAGCACCAGCCGCCATGAGCCGATGTTGGCCATGCGCTCGGCCTGTTTGAGCTGTCTTTGCTCGCGGTAGAGACTGCGGACGAGGCCTTCGCTTTCATCGGCAATCTGCGCGGTGAACAGTGCGGTCAGTCGTGCATCGATGATCGATTCCACCAGATGCGCAATATCTGCGATGGAAGCCAGTTCTTCCGCACTGAGGACACGCGTCTTTTCGTCGACGACGCACACGGTGCCGATCGCTACGGACACATCGCTGCCGTAGGAGATTTTAGCGCGTATCGGCACGCCGGCATAAAAACGAATGTGAGGCGCACCTTTCACAAGCGGATGTTCTGAGAAACGCGGATCAACACTGGCATCCGGCACGATCAACGGCTCTTCCAGCGCGACCGCAGTCGAGCAGAACGAATGTTCGCGCGGTGTATCGGCAAACTGTACACCGGCACTTGCCTTGAACAACAGGCGATCGGAGCCGACGAGAGAAAGCAGGGCGACGCTGCAGCCGAGGGTGCGTCGCGCCATCGAGACCAGCACATCGAAGTCACGTTCGGCCACAGGATCCAGCAAACCCAGCATCTCCAGCGTTTCGAGCCTGAGCCGCTCGGAGTCGAGCCTTCCTTCCTCTTTTGGTTTAACGCAATGATTTTTCATGCAAAAACACTATCCGTGAATAGTTACGAAAACACTTATATTCTCATTGCTTATCCGCAAGGATCACGACAGGAACGGATGATTACGGGACAAGTTTCAGTTGCCGGATGGCCATTGTCACCTTTCCGGCTTGCGGCCCGACCGGACGGCTACGATGTTTTCGGCATGGACGGCTTCATAGGGCGCGAAGTACAGGATTGCGCCAGTTGCGACATCATCCGCGACAAAGCTTGCAAGATCATGATCCGGAACCGTTTTCCCGGCCGCGATGTCGCTCATCGCGACGAGATATCGGCGGTTGGCATCAATCAGCGTGGGCTCGTAGCCACCGTCGGCGATGCGCCCCAAGGCTCCGTGATTGGGCAGAATGCGCTTGATCGGCCATTTGCGCATGCGCGCGAGTTCGCGGATGTGGTTGGCAATATTCTGCGGCTCGGAGATGTAGGTCACCGTGTCTTCCAGCGTATCGCCGGCGAGCAATATGCCCTCATCCGGCAACCAGAGGACATTGCCGTCGGCGCTATGGATGTCGAAATGATGAAGTTCAATGCGACGCTTGCCGACCGCCAGCTCGAGTTTCGTCTCAAAAAGACGGGTGGGCATGACCACAGGCGCAATGGGTGGATCGCCGTTCTCCAGCTTTTCGCGATTGGCCGCCATCGCATCAGCAGTACCCTTCAGTGCAACGATCTCGCAATCGGCAAACGCGGCGTTACCGGCGATATGGTCGGTGTGCCAATGGCTGAGCACGACGCGGATCGACCGTGCACCCAGCGCCTCCAGATGGTCGCGGATCGCTGCAGCGTGGGCCAGCGACATGTGGGTATCGTAGACCAGCGCCTCGGCCCCGTCGATGATGGCATAGGAGGCAATCCCCAGCGAATAAGCCCCGTCGTCCAGCCAGTTCGGCCTGTCCGAATGAAGCCGCCTGCCCTCGATCCGTCCGTCGTAATAGGCAAAAATGCCGGGATAGGGTTCGACAACGCGGAGCGACGCAGTGAAATCAGACATCGGGTTCCTCCGGTGGTGGGTTCCGCTTTGCAGCGCGAGTGCGACTTCGAACGGCCAGCTAACTTTATCGATCACCGCACCATAAAAAAGCCTCCCAGAACGGCGTACCGCTACTGCGAGGCTTTTGCGACCGGTCAGGGGAAACCGGTTGTTTTGAAGCAGAGGTCAACTGCTGGACAGATAACGGTCCAGCGGGAAAACGGTTCCATCTCACTTAAAAGCCCAACAATCAGTGAGATCGACTCCGAGCCAGATACGAACGTTAACTATCAGAGAGCACACCATCCCGTTACCAGAATGGACGCTTCCGCGCCGACCGCGTGGCGCGCTGCAGCCTTGACGGCGACCATTTCGAAAATGACGGCGACCGACTGCGGGCGCTGTGGATTGCCGGCTGGACACCCCATCGGGAGTTATGACTGCTCGTTGCATCGGTCTTGCGGACTGTTGTCTCGGTGGTCTCGCCGGGCCATCCGCCGTGATGGCAATGCAACCAGACCTCCGGCTCACGCGCTTTCGCGCAGCCGTTCCGCGGTTTGAAGATCGACGGAGACGAGTTGGGAGACGCCTTGTTCGGCCATGGTGACGCCGAAGAGGCGGTCCATGCGGGCCATGGTGATGGGATTGTGGGTGATGACGACGAAGCGGGTGTCTGTCGAGGCGGACATCTCGTCCATCAGGTTGCAGTAGCGCTCGACATTGTGGTCGTCGAGCGGCGCGTCGACCTCGTCGAGCACGCAGATCGGTGCGGGGTTCGTCAGGAACACGGCGAAGATCAGTGCCATCGCGGTCAGTGCCTGCTCGCCGCCCGAGAGCAGCGTCATGGTCTGCGGCTTCTTGCCGGGCGGGCGGGCGAGGATTTCGAGGCCGGCCTCGAGAGGATCGTCGGATTCGATAAGCTGCAGCTCGGCCGTGCCGCCGCCGAAGAGATGGGTGAACAGCCGCTGGAATTGGACATTGACGATATCAAAGGCGGCGATCAGCCGTTCGCGGCCTTCGCGGTTGAGGCTCTGGATGGCGCCGCGCAGCTTGCGGATGGCGTCGATGATATCGTCGCGCTCCTTGATGAGCGCCGCCAGCTTGTCGCTGAGCTCCTTGCTCTCTTCCTCGGCCCGCAGGTTGACGGCGCCCAGCCTCTCGCGCTCGATCTTCAGCCGGTCCAGCTCGCGTTCGACTTCGCGCAGGTCCGCCTCGCCTCCGGTTGGGTTGCCGGCGATGCGCAGCGCCTCGTGCGGGGCAACGTTGAGGGCCTCGCGGATGCGGGCTTCGCTTTCCAGCCGCCTTTCGCGGGCAGACATCAGCCGTTCCTCGGCCCGGCCACGCCGCTCCCGGCTTTCGGCAAGCTCGGAGAGCGCCGTTGTCGCCTGCTTGTCGGCCTCGCGCTGGACAATGTCCGCCTCCGCCAGGCGGTCGGCAGCCCCACGCCTGACTTCCTCCATCTTCTGCAATTCGCTCATCAGCGCCCGGCGCTTGTCGTCGAACTCATCGGGCGCAAGCTCCAGTTCGGCGGCTTCCTCGCGGGCCTCAGATTCGCGGTCGCGCAGCGTCTGGATGTGGCCGTCGGCGCTCGCCACGCGCTGGCGCCACGTCTCGCGCTCCTGGCCGATGGCCATAAGCCGGCGCTGGCGGGCCTCATTCTCGCGGTTGAGGCCTTCGTAGCGGGCACGCGCCTCGGCCAGCACGCCACGGTCAGTCGCAACAGTGGCCTGCTGGTCGCGCAATTGCGCGTCGATGACGGTGAGGTCTGGTGCATCCTCGATCTCGATCCGGGCATTCTCGTCCTGGATCGCCAGATCCTCGATCTGCGCCGTCAGCTGGCTTACGGCCTCATTGAGAACGTCGCGACGACGAATGAGATCGCCAGAAGCGCGCTCTGCTGCCGCCAATGCCTCACGGGCATCGGAAAGCTGACGCGCCAGGATACGGCCGCGTTCCCGAGCTTCAGCCAGGCGACGCTCTTCCGCGCGGATGGCGTCGGCTGCAGCCGCCAGCAGCGCCTCGGCTTCCGCCAGGATCTCGGCGGCGAGCTCGACTTCCGCCTGCAGCTCGGCAAGCCTGTTTCGCTGGGCGAGCCTCAGGGCTGCTGCGCTCGGCGCATCGGCGCCGGTGATGTGGCCGTCCCAGCGGAAAACAGCGCCTTCGCGGGTGACTAGCCGCTGGCCGGGCTTCAAGACCGCCATCAGCCGCACGGCATCGCCGCCGGCGACGAGGCCGATCTGCCGGAGCCGGCGTTTCAGGGCCGATGGTGCGCCGACATGGGCGGTGAGCGGAGTTGCGCCTTCAGGTAGGTCAGGATCGTTGGAGCCATCGCCGTTGTCCGACCAGTGGGCAGGCGCGCCTGGATCGAGCGGCGTATCGAGGTCGTCTCCGAGCGCTGCCCCCAGCGCTGTCTCGAAGCCGCGATCGACGCTGATATCGTCGGCAACCGGCGGAAAGCCCCCGGCAGCGCCGCCGCCGTCGAGCATGCGGGCAATGGTGCGGGCCTCGGTTTCGAGAGCGTTGAGGCGGGTGCGGGCCTGCTCCACCGGAGGGCGGGCCATGGCCTCGGTGCCGCGGGCTTTTGCCAGCGCCGCCTCTACAGATTGGGCGGCAGTTTCGGCATCCTCGACACCGATTTCGGCGGCTTCGACCTGCTCGCGTCGGTCGACCGGATCCGGCAGACTTGCCATCTTCTCAGCGATAGATGCAAGTTCGCCGTTTGCCTCGGCCATCTGCCGCTCAAGTCGCATCTTGCGGTCGCCGAGATCGCGGATGGCGCGCTCCAGCTGGTTGCGGACGGCGGCAGCCTCGGCGCGCTCCGCCGTCAGCCGGGCGAACAGCCCTTCGCTTTCGGCAAGCGTCGTGGCTGCGGCCTCGAATGCGGTGCGGCTCTCCTCCGAAAACCGGCCGGAATCGGCGAGCATGTCCAAAAGCTCCGCCTCTTCGGCATCGAGGCGTTCAAGGATGGCGGCATTGTCGACCACCAGCTGTTCCTCGCGCTTGATGTCTTCGCCGAGCTGGGCCAGCCTGCGCATCAGTTCGTCGCGACGGCGCAGGATGCGGCCTACGTCTTCCTCCAGCTGGGTGCGGGCGATTTGCAGACGCTGCAGACCGGCGGCGGCTTTGGCCTCGGCCTCGCGCAGCTCCGGCATTTTCAGACCGGCGACGGCCTGCGCCTTTGCCGCTTCCATCTGGGCCTGCGCCTTTTCCACCACGACGACCGTCGCCTGGTTCAGGGCGCTCTCGCCCTCGCCCTCGGCCTGCTTGGCCTGCACCCATCGAATATGCAGTAGCAGCGCCTCGCGAGCGCGGATGTCGGCCGACAGCATCTTGAAGCGGTTGGCCTGGCGGGCCTGACGCTTCAGGCTCTCGATCTGGCTATCGAGCTGGGTGGTGACGTCGTCTAGCCGTTCGAGATTGGTTTCGGCAGCGCGCAGGCGGAGCTCCGCTTCGTGGCGGCGGGAATGGAGCCCGGAAATGCCGGCAGCTTCCTCGAGCAGCTGGCGGCGTGCCTGGGGCTTGGCCTGGATCAATTCGCCGATGCGCCCCTGGCCGACCATCGACGGCGAGCGGGCGCCGGTCGAGGCATCGGCGAACAGCAGCTGCACATCCTTGGCTCGGGCTTCCTTGCCGTTGATCCGGTAGACGGAGCCCTGCTCGCGCTCGATGCGGCGGGTGATCTGGATTTCATCGCTGTCGTTGAAGGCGGCGGGTGCGGTGCGGTCGGAATTGTCGAGATAGAGCGCCACTTCTGCCGTGTTGCGTGCCGGACGATGGCCAGAGCCGGAGAAGATCACGTCGTCCATGCCTGACGCGCGCATATTCTTGTAGGAATTCTCGCCCATCACCCAGCGAAGGGCTTCGACGAGATTGGATTTGCCGCAGCCGTTCGGCCCGACAACGCCCGTCAAGCCGCCCTCGATGACGAATTCCGAGGGTTCGACGAAGGACTTGAAGCCGACGAGACGGAGCTTGTTGAATTTCATTGCGAGGTCGGGGTGGTGTACCCGCCTCTGTCAGCTCGAGTGGCATGTCGCCCGTAAGGCGTTCGCATCTGCGAGATGTGCGGGAAGGCTGGCGCGCCTGGTCTCGATTGGACATGAAAGGGTGCCACCCTCTCCTCCCTCATTCCTGTGCTCGTCACAGGAATCCAGTGCGCCCAAGTCCTTGGGCGCGAGAGGTCGTTTTTCGATTGCAGGAGAGTCTTCTCAAGGCGCAGACGCGCCTTGGCTGGATTCCTGTGACAAGCACAGGAATGAGGGGAGGAAACAGCGCAGCGCGACGTGAACGGCACCTTGCCGACACTTTGCCATAGGCTGCCGACGCGCCTCGAGAACGGTTCCCCTGGGAGATACATGACGGGCGCAGGACTGCCTCCGCTGCCCGTCATTGAAACGTGGCGCGGGTCAGAGCATGCTGTCGATGATGGCCGACATTGAATCAACCGACATATCCCCGGAGTAACGCTTCCCGTTGATCAGGAAGGTGGGAGTGCCGTTGACGCCGAACGTGACGCCGCGAGCCCGCACGGCGTTTATATCATCCACAAGTGCACCGTTGTTCAAGCAGGCTTCGAAGCTGTCTTGTGTAAAACCGGCGATTTTGGAGATTTGAAGCAGCGAAGCGCGAACATCGGTGACCGCGGGACCGGCCCACTGCATCTGCTGCTTCATGAATGTCTCGAGCAGCGGCACGGATGGGCCGTTCGGGGCGCAGCGTACCAGCATGAAAGCGGCATAGGCTGCCGGATCCTGATCCTGGCTGGCAATCGGGAATTCGCGGATGATGAAGTAGACCTTGCCGGTGTCGATATACTTGGTCTTGATCGGATCGAAAGTGGTGGCTGCGAAATGGGCGCAATGCGGGCAGGTCGTCGACATGTATTCGATGATCTTGACCTTGGCATTCGGGTCGCCCACCGCCATGTCGGGCGACTTGCCAGGCTGCAGCGCCTGCGCCATGTCGACCGTGCCTTCAGGGGTCGGCGCGGTTGCGGCAACCGCAGTGCCGGCACCGGTCGCGGCCAGCGCCATTGCGAATGCGCCGAGGGCAGCACCGCCGAGAAGATGGCGTTTGGTCAGAAGCATGTCAGACATCGGCATATATCACCCGTGTTAAGAGAAAATCGTCTGTTGATATCTGCGATATAACGGCTCCGTGCCGCGAACAAGGCAGGGGACAGGAACTTTCTTCAAAGAATTGTGACCGGTGGGACGAATACGCGTTTGCTGTGGGAGGATTATTTTAGGCCATGCAGTCCGACGAATGTTCCCGGACCGACTTTTGCCACGGCCCTATGATCGTTCCTTTCGATCAGCGGCGATAGACGTCCTTCCGATTGCCAATGCGGACGACCAATATCCGAACGGTGCCGTCGTCTATGTCGGCAATGATGCGATAGTCTCCAACACGATACTTCCAGAAGTTTCCAAGTTCCGATCCGCGAAGCGCCTCCCCTATCGACCGGGGGTCCTCGAGGCTGGCGACACGCGTGTGAAGGAAACGGAGTATCCTTTTCACGCTCTCATGATCGAGCTTTTCAAGATCGCGTTCCGCCGGCCGCTGAAACTCAATCCTCCACGCCATGGCGCGCCATCAACTCAGCGAGAGAAATGCTATCACTGTCGCCTCTACGGAATTCTTCGAGCCTCTGCTCGGCGACGTAGAGGTCTTCCAGATCGTCCAAGTGTTCCAATATCGCTTGACGCGCATAGAAGCTCTTGCTCCGCCCGGTGCGTTTGGCGAGCTCATCTAGTCTTGCTTCAATGTCAGGAGGCAAACGCAGGGCAAGCATGGACATATCTCCCGGTGCTATACGTGTATAGCACCTGTATCTGCAGACGAAAAGCTTCCAAATTATTTGCCGGCACTGCGCTTACCCAGCACAGCCGTCCCGAGCCTCTGGACGGCGGCTCGCAGCTTGTCGCTTTCGATGCCCTCCATCATCCCCTCGAGCTTCACCGCGGCGGCGCCTTTCAGCGGCAGCGGCGCGCGCGAGCGCTTGGCGTGCTGGGAGACCGGCTTCTGGACGATGCGGATCTGGTGCACGGCGGCAAAGCCGAAGAAGCCGTTGATGCGCTGGAGCAACTCGCCCTGGGCGTGGGTGAGGAACAGGGCGCGGGCCCCTTCGCACGCGATGGTCAGCACGCCGGGCTGGTAGCCGCCCTCGCCCGGACCGTTACGCTTGGCCCAGGCGATCTTTTCCGGGCGGGTGCAATCGGCAAAATCGGCGCCGACGATATCGTCCCAGGAGCCGAGCAAGGCGGTGCTGATGCCGGCCCGGCGCGCCAGTACCGGATCGATGAGGCCATTCGCCACTTCGGAGATCTGCTTGGCGCCTTTGCGGGGATAACTCATCGACAGCACGCCTCGGGGGTCATTGTTTGGCGCTGCGGACCTTGATCCGCCGACGCAGCTCGGCCAAGTATAGGCCATATCTCCCTGATGCGGCAAATGATGACCTTGAAACAGCTTACGCTTCCGTCCGCCGCAGTGCTGCTTGCCTGGTACGACCGGCATCACCGCGACCTGCCCTGGCGTGTCTCGCCCTCGATGGCCGCCAGCGGAATTCTGCCCGATCCCTATCATATCTGGCTGTCCGAGGTGATGCTGCAGCAGACGACAGTCGCGGCAGTGAAGGCCTATTTCGCCAAGTTCGTCAGTCGCTGGCCGACAGTGGGCGATCTCGCGGCCGCTCCTGTCGACGACGTCATGGCTGCATGGGCAGGCCTCGGATACTACGCCCGGGCTCGCAATCTGAAAAAATGCGCCGATGCCGTGGCCGGGGAGCATGGCGGCCGCTTTCCTGATACAGAAGAGGGATTGCGTGCCCTGCCGGGCATCGGCGACTATACTTCGGCAGCCGTTGCCGCCATCGCCTTCGACCGGCAGGCGGCAGTCATGGACGGAAATGTCGAGCGCGTCATCTCCAGGCTCTATGCCATCTCCACACCCTTGCCGGCGGCAAAACCGCTGATGAAGCAGAAGGTGGTGGCGCTGACGCCAGCGGTCAGGCCCGGCGACTTCGCACAGGCGATGATGGATCTCGGTGCGACGATCTGCACGCCGAAGCGGCCGGCCTGTGCGCTCTGTCCGTTCAATGGCAGCTGCGAGGCTCTTGCGCTGCATGACCCGGAGCATTTTCCGGTGAAGGCGGCGAAAAAGACAAAGCCGGTGCGCCAGGGTGCGGCCTTCGTTGCGGTCAACGATGCCGGCGAAATCCTCCTGCGACGGCGGATCGACAGCGGCCTGCTCGGCGGCATGACGGAGGTGCCGACAACAGCGTGGACGGCGCGGATCGACGGCGACATGACTGTGGATGCCGCACCCTTCGCTGCCGAGTGGCAGGCCTGCGGCACCGTCGTGCACGTCTTCACGCATTTCGAGCTGCGGCTGTCGATTTTCCGCGCTTCCGTCGGCGCCAGATCCAAAAGCAATGACGGATGGTGGGAGCCGGTTATAAATCTTGACGCACAGGCCTTGCCGACCGTCATGAAAAAAGCGATCGCCCAGGCTATTCCCCGTGCTTTCGATTAGCGCATGAGAGGTTTCGATGACGCCCCAGATACAGCATATTGTTTTCGACATCGGCAAGGTCCTGATCCACTACGATCCGAACCTCCCCTTCGCCCGTGTCATTCCCGATGAGGCGGAGCGCAACTGGTTCTTTGCCAATGTCTGCACCCACGAATGGAACATCGAGCAGGACCGGGGCCGCACGTGGCAGGAGGCGGAGGACCTGCTGATCGCCGAACATCCCGAGCGCGCCGAGCAGATCCGCGCCTTTCGCAAGCACTGGCACGAGATGGTGCCGCACCACTACGAAGACAGTGTCGCGATCATGGAGAAACTGATTGCCGAGGGCCGCGATGTGACGCTGCTCACCAACTTCGCCTCCGACACCTTTCGCGAGGCTCAGGAGCGGTTTCCGTTCCTCACCAAGACACGCGGCGTCACGGTGTCGGGCGACATCAAGCTCATCAAGCCGGACGTGGCGATCTACGAGACCCATGCGAAGAGCTTCGGCCTCGATCCGGCATCGACAATCTTCATCGACGATTCGCTTGCCAACGTCGAAGGTGCGAGGGCTGCCGGCTGGAACGCGGTCCATTTCACCGGCGCGGACAAGCTGCGCGCCGATCTTGCAACATTTGGCATCGAGGTTTGAGACCATGCAATTCGATCCGGCAGAACGCATCGAACTCTTCCATGAAGCCGTCAACGGCATGGATTATGCGGCCATGGAGCGGTTTTTCGCGCCCGAAGCCACCTATGTCTCGAACGGCGTCGGCAGCCTTGTTGGCCGCGAGGCGGTGCTTGCGGCAATCCGCCAATATTTCGAGACCTATCCGGATCAGGTGGGCGTCAACAGCCTCGTCGAAACGCTGACGCCGCTGTCCGGCCGCGCCGTCTGGTCGGTGCGGGCGACCCACGCGGTGACTGGCAAGCCGCTGGTGCGCGAAGGCGAGGAAACGATCACCTTCAACGAGGACGGCCAGGTGGTCAGCGTCGCAGTGACTGATTATCAGGCGTTCTGAACAACAGGCTGAAATGCAGGACGCCCAGGGCTCGTCACCCTGGGCGTCTTCGCGCCGCCTGCCGCAACTGGAGGTACAATCGGCAGGCGGTGAGCGTGGGATCCAGCGAGGCCGTCAGGCTTCGGCTTTCGCCAGATCGGCGCGGATGATGGAGCGGAGTTCGTCGATCGGGCGCAGGGATTTCCCGTCGTCGAAATGCCAGAAGGTCCATCCGTTGCAGGCGTCGAGACCCTGGACTTTGGCGCCGAGGCGATGGATCGAGCCGGCGTCGCCGCCGGATGCAACCGTGCCGTCGGCGCGCACGATGGCGCTGTAGCGGCGACGGCTATCGGTCAGCACCTGGCCGGGGCGGATCATGCCGTTCTCGACCAGCACGTTGAAGGCGACGCGCACCTCCTGCTTCTTGCCGGTCATGACGACGAGTTCCGCCTTGCCGAGCGTATCGACGGCAGCGATGCGGGCGGCAGCGTGGTCGATATATTCCTGCTCGCGCTCGATGCCGACGAAGTGGCGGCCGAGACGCTTGGCGACGGCGCCTGTGGTGCCTGTGCCGAAGAACGGGTCGAGGATGATGTCGCCGGGCTTCGACGAGGCCATGATGACACGGGCCAGCAGCGCTTCCGGCTTCTGGGTCGGATGGGCCTTCTTTCCGTCCTCACCCTTCAGCCGCTCGCCACCACTGCAGATCGGGAACAGCCAGTCGGAGCGCATCTGCACGTCGTCGTTCGAGGCCTTCAGGGCATCGTAGTTGAAGGTATAGCCCTTGGCCTTGGCGCTCGGGCTCGCCCAGATCATCGTCTCATGGGCATTCTGGAAGCGACGACCCTTGAAGTTCGGCATGGGGTTGGTCTTGCGCCAGACGATGTCGTTGAGGATCCAGAAATTGAGATCCTGCATCATCGAGCCGACGCGGAAAATGTTGTGGTATGAGCCGATGACCCAGAGGGTGCCGGTCGGCTTCAGAACGCGGCGGCAGGCGAGCAGCCACGCGCGGGTAAACGCGTCATAGGCCTCGAACGAGGCAAACTGGTCCCATTCGTCATCGACCGCATCGACCAGCGACTGGTCGGGACGGTGAAGCGCGCCGCCAAGCTGGAGGTTATAGGGCGGGTCGGCAAAGATCACGTCGACGGAATGGGTGGGCAGTGCCTCCAACGCGGCGACGCAGTCGCCCTTGATGATCGTGTCGATCCAGGACCCCGGCCTCTCGGAGATCTTGAGGTCGGCAAGCGGGAAAACTGACGCCATGGGATACTCGCTCTTACGCTTACGCATTACGCTTTAACTGTCCGGTATGGTTACCTAAGTTGGTTACCAAACCCTGAAGCGCGGACCGATTTGGGAATTTATTTCGGCGTGGCACGGGATCTGCTTATTTGCTATGATGCCGCCATGACCCGAGATGAGGCCATCGAAGCGTTAAAACAGCAGGCTGATGCGCTGAAGGCGCTCGGCGCGACCTCGCTTTTCCTGTTCGGCTCGGTGGCCCGCAACGAGGCCGGCCCGACGAGCGATCTCGATGTGTTTATTGATTATGACAGGACAAAGAAATTCTCGTTGATCAATCTTGCCAGCATAAAGCTTCTTCTTGAGGACGCGCTACCTACCGACGTCGATGTTACCACGCGCAACAGTCTGCATCACAAGTTGAAAGACAGAATAGAAAGTTCAGCAATACGGATATTTTAGATGGCCAGAGATATTCAACTTATTTTCGATGATATACTTGGAATGATAGATTTTATTGAAGAGACTGTGGCGGGAAGAAGCCGTGAGAAGGTCATGATGGACCTCCTCACCGAGCTCGGTCTGCAAAGGGCAATAGAAATTGTCTCGGAGGCAAGCCGTCATATCCCTGAAGATCTCAAGAGGCTCACACCTGAGATCGAGTGGCAAGCGATCCGAGCGATTGGAAATATCTTGAGGCACGAATATCATCGTATCGCCGACGAGATTATATGGGATACAATTATCGGCGACGTCGCAGGCCTGAGGAGTGCAATCCATAAGATGAGAGCACAAACAAAAGCTGCGTAGAATCCCTACCAACTCGTAGTTTCCACCCCATCACTCCTCTCGCGGCTATCTTCCGGCACCTCGGCTCGATCCTTCATCCCGTAATCACGCACGACGTGGGCGACGCGCAGGCGATAGTCGGCGAAGATGTCGTTGCGGCCGGCCTTTTGGGCGGCACGGTGGACTTCGAGGTTTCGCCAGGTCTTGACCGCCTCCTCGTCGCGCCAGAAGGACAGCGACAGGAGTTTGCCGCGCATCGTCAGGCTTTCGAAGCGCTCGATCGAGAGGAAACCGTCGATCTTCTCGAGTTCCTCCCTGAGTTCGCCGGCAAGATCGAGATAGGTGTGGCGTTCGCCGAGATAGGGCAGGACTTCGAAGATGACGGCGATCATGGCTGCACCTTTGCCGCGTGCGGCAGCGATACGTTCTTCAGGAATATCCTGTCCTCCTTCAGGATGAAGCGCTCGCGCCTGGCGAAGGCATAGTTTTCCCGGCCGATAGGGTCTGCGGCCAGCCTGGTGCGGTAAGCCTCATAGACGGCGAGATTTTCGATGGAATAGACACCGTAGGCTGTCGTTGCCGAGCCCTCGTGCGGTCCGAAATAGCCGATGAGATCGCCGCCGCAGCGCGGAATTGCCTGGCCCCAGTTGCGGGCATATTCGGCAAATGCCTCGCCGCTGAAGGGGTCGATTTCGTAGCGGATGAAACAGGTGATCATGGTGACGCTCCTTTTCTGCCTCGTCGTTTTGCCATGTTGCGAAACGACAATGCTTCGGCTACGGTCGAAGTATGAAAGAAGGACCGGACATTGCCCAGATCGGCGCGCTCATCGGCGATCCCGCGCGCGCCAACATGCTGACCGCGCTAATGGGCGGCAAGGCGCTGACGGCAACCGAGCTTGCGGCAGCGGGCGGGATTACCGTCCAGACGGCAAGCTCGCATCTGGCAAAGCTGGAAGCAGGACGGCTGCTCGCCCAGCAGAAGCAGGGTCGCCATCGCTATTTCACACTGGCCGACGACAGCGTCGGCAAATTGCTGGAAAGCATCATGGGATTTGCGGCCGGTCGCGGGCATCTGCGCCATCAGCCGGGGCCGAAGGAACCGGCGCTGCGAAAGGCACGTATCTGCTACGATCATCTGGCCGGCGACTACGGTGTGCGGATGCTCGACAGCCTGATCGCCAGCGGATCGATCGATACGCTCGGCGACGGATTGTCGTTGACAGCGACGGGTGAAACTCGCCTCCGAGATATCGGCATCGATGCGTCGTTGCTCAAGGCATCGCGGCGGCCGGTTTGCCGCTCGTGCCTCGACTGGAGCGAACGGCGGGCGCATCTGGCCGGCAGCCTCGGCAAGGCGTTGTTGAGCCGATTTCTCGACGAAGGCTGGGCGCGTCGCGCGGAGGGCAGCCGCTCGATCCTGTTTTCTGCCGCCGGAGAGCGGCAGTTTCTCAAACACTTCCCCGTGGATCAACTGGCGGGATCGACGAGTATTCCGGAATAGCAGCCGGAGGCGATGCGGCTGCACAGCCCGTCCCACTCGCAACCGCTACAGGCCTGCCGTATCGTGCCCTCTGCAAAAGCCGTCCGAAGGGCGGCAAGCAGCGCGGCATCGGGCAGCAGCGTCGATCCGGCCCCGACCTTGCGACCCAGCAGCGCCGAGATGGACGCGGCTGCTGCGTTATCCCGGATATCCACGCTGGCAAGGAGGCAGTGGGCATCCGGGCCATCCAAAAGGGGCGCGCAGATGTCGTCCGGGCCGAAGACGAGCAGGATGTCCTCGCCTTCCGTCAACCGCCGCGCGATGCTGCGGTAGTTCTCGGTGAAGGCCGGATCGTAGCCCTCACCGATAAAGGTCAGCATGCACAGCAGGTGATGGAGCCGAAGCCTGACCGTCAACGCGCGCCAGTCTCGCTGCTCCGATTGCCGATGCCCATCAGGATCGCCGCAGCAAGGGCAGATTTGAGCACGCCGCCGAGGATAAAGGGCGCCACGCCGAACAACCAGCCCTTCTCCGCGCCCATCAGCACTGCCAACCATGCGCCGCCGATGGCAAGGCCGAGGAAATTGGCCATGAGATGGGCGAGGAAGCTGCGGACGTAGCGGGCGCCGGTCCAGCCTTTTTCAGCAAACCAACCGGCCAAAGCCACGATGATCGGAAACGAGACGAGATAACCGGCTGTCGGCCCGAAGAACGGCGCAAGTCCGCCAGCACCGCCGGCGAGCACGGGAAGACCGACGGCGGCTTGCCCGAGCCAGGCAAGTACCGTGATGACGCCCAGGCGCCAACCGTACAGCGCGCCGATCATGGTGATGGCAAAGGTCTGCATGGTGATCGGCACCGGCACCATCGGCACCGAGAGGCGCGATGCGAGGGCGAGGACCATCGTGCCTGCCAAGACGAAAAGCGCCTGCATCGGGCGCGACTGACTGCCAAGCCGCAGTGGATCGAAAATCGAGATGGGGTGGGATTGGGACATGATTGCTCCATATTATAGATAATTTCAGTGACTATCTATTTTATGCGCAAGACTTCATGGGTGCGCAAGTGCCATAGACGAGTTTTCCCGCAATCGAGGCAGCATTTGGTCGCAGGAATTCACATACCCAAGCCTCGAAAAAGACTGGCAGACACACGATTATCTATAATTTTGGAATCAGCCGACGATGACGAAAATTTCTTGCGGCGCGCCACCCGGAGCGCGCGATGGCGCCTTGCCGATGCGCAAGACATGCTGCCCGAGGATCGCGGCGGCATCGTCGGCCTTGCCATGACGAAGGGCCGAGAGGATGGCGCGGTGATCCTGGTCGGTGCGCGTTTCCCAGCCCGATTGCCAGGCGGAGAAGAGAAAGCGGGCGCTGGCGGCGTGCAGGTCATCGATCGCGGCGAGCAGGCGCGTCATGCCGCAAGGCGTCAGGATGAGGCGGTGGAAGCGGCGATTGGCGGCCTCCCAGGCGCGGACGTCGGCAGCCGCGTCGCCCTCCCGCGTCGCCTCTTCGGCGGCATCGAGTATCGCCGGCGTCAGATGCGGTGCGGCGTGCTTGAGAGCAAGCCCCTCGAGGGCGGCGCGCATCTCGGCCACTTCGCGGACTTGCCGCAGATCGAAGGAGGCGACCCGCACGCCGCGGCGCGGCTCGCTGATGGCAAGCCCCTGCGCCTCGAGCAGGCGAAAGGCCTCGCGCACCGGCACGTGGCTGGCGCCGAATTCCTCGGCGATGTGGTCCTGCCGAAGACGCAGGCCGGCCGCAAGCTCGCCATGGATGATGCGCTCGGCAAGCACCCGGCTGATGCGGTTTGCGATGGTGTCGTCTTTTTCCCGGGCCATGCGGCGATCCTTACTGAGGCACCGGAGCCTTGTCGAGAAGAGAAAGCCTCCCCTCACCCGCAGGCCAGGCATGCCCGCGCATCGGTTGAGCTTTCGGACCCCGTCGTGTAAAGCCGCACCATCTCATCCAAAGCTGCTCATCCAAAGGCTTGATCGACATGAACACTGGCTTCGACCTCATCATCTTCGACTGCGACGGCGTCCTCGTCGATTCGGAAATCATCGCGGCGGAGGTCGAATCCAAGCTGCTGACCGAGGCAGGATACCCGATCAGCGTCGAGGAAATGGGCGAGCGCTTCTCGGGCATGACCTGGCAGAACATCCTCTTCGAAGTCGAGCGGGAAGCGAGCATTCCGTTTTCGGCGTCGCTGCTCGAACGCTCGGAAAAACTTCTCGACCTGCGCCTTGCCAACGACGTGACCGCCATTCCCGGCATCGAACTGGCCCTGTCACGCATCGATCTGCCGCGCTGCATCTGCTCGAATTCGAGTTCTGCGCGTCTTGAGATGATGCTGACCAAGGTCGGCCTGCACTCCTCCTTCGCGCCGCATATCTATTCGGCCAAGGATCTCGGCCCCGACCGCGTCAAGCCGAAGCCGGACATCTTCCTGCATGGCGCAGCGCAATTCGATCTCTCGCCGTCGCAGGTCGTCGTCGTCGAGGACTCCGTCCATGGCGTGCACGCCGCCCGCGAAGCAGGCATGCGGGTAATCGGCTTTACCGGCGCCTCCCACACCTACCCGTCGCACGCCGACCGGCTGACCGATGCCGGTGCCGAAACCGTGATTTCGCGGATGACGGACCTGCCGGGCGTCGTTGCAGCCCTCGCCGAATGGGACGGCGTCCTCTGAGCCTACGCGTTGGATATCGGCTGATGGCCACGTTGAAGCGCGGAGACAGAACGTAGATTAAGGCACCACCTTGATGACTATATCACGGAGTGATATAGTCATTTCCTGTGAGAGTCTTGAAGGACGTAGAGTTTAACAACTGGGCCGTCGAATACGGCGTGACAGATGCTATGCTGTGCGCGGCTGCAAAAGAGATTGAAGACGGCCTCGTGGACGCCCGCCTCGGTGGGTTTCTTGTAAAGAAACGGGTTGCCGCGCCAGGCCGAGGCAAGTCAGGAGGTTATCGAACTCTCGTTGGCCATCGGCAAGCTGATAGGCTCATTTTTGTACACGGCTTCGCGAAGAACGAGACTGATAACATCACGAAGAATGAGAAGGCTGCCCTTCGAAAGCTATGCAATGTCTATATGACTGCGGATGACAAGAAGCTGGCTGAGATGATCAAAAAGAACATCATACTGGAGATTGAGTGTAATGAGCCGGATTCTGAAAAACGTACATAAGTCTGCTGAGCGAATGCACGAAGCGGGTTTAGTGGACGACATGACGATGAGAGAGTTCGACGCGCTTTGCCTCCCTCCTTTGCGTGACTATTCTCCCGATGAAATCAAGAAGATCAGAGCAGCCACAAAGGCAAGCCAAGCTGTATTTGCAAGCTTCATCAACGTTAAAAAGATAACCGTTGCCGCATGGGAACAAGGAAGCAAAAAACCAAATAGCACCGCTATCAAGATTCTCGATCTTGTTGAGCGTAAAGGGCTCGATATCCTGCGCTAGGATATCAACCGGTTCCTTGATGAAATGCCCGCCCTGTGCGGGCATTCTCTTAGGGATACGACCCAAGTATCTGTAGCCCTGGCGACGGCCGTTATTTTCTCTTGCGAACGGTGCGGGCGGTCTTGGTCGGGGCGGCGGGCGATTGCTCGAAGCTGACGTAGACGCTGACGAAGCCGGCCGCGCCGCCGGTCACGCGGATCTTGTTGTCGGTATAGAGAAACTGCGCCGAGCCCTCGCCGGGCGGGATCGAGGCCTGGTAATTCGTCGTGTCGCTGTAGAGCACGGTCTGGCCATCCATGACGGAAACCTTGATCGGCAGGTTGACGCTGCCGGAACCGCCCATGGGACCCGCAACGAGGCGGCCCTGCACCACGACCGTCATGTTGAGCGCCGTGCCGTCGGTGGTGCACTGGCGTGTGCCCTGCACCAGAGAAGCCTGGTAGGCGAGCTGCGATGCATCGTCCTTGGCGCCCTTGGCGTAGGTCTTGTAAATCGCACCCTCGTCGCGAATGACGATTTGCGGGCACTTTCCGGCGACATAGGCCTGCCCCACTGGTTGGGTGGCAGGCGTGGCGGATGCCGTTCCTTCCGGCGCAACGCTGATCTGCGTTGCGGGGTCCTTACTGTCCTTGCTACCGAGCCCAAGCGAGCTGCAGCCGCTCAATGCTGCTGTCAACGATACGGCGAGAAGTAGACGCGAAGCTCTGCCTGACACGATAAATCACCCTGTACACAATATGAATTTGCCAAGCCCGGGTTGAATTGCGGGCCTTTCATCGCACTTGGCGATGGTCTATATCAGCGGCGCTTCGAAAAATCGATTGGGTACGCTTCGTTTTGGTTCAATTTTCGAAATCCCTCCGCTGCAACGGCTTCCGGCGCGCTTCGACGGAGGCGTGCACAATCGTACGGTTGCGAAAATCAGGCCGCGGATTTGGCGCAAAAAGGCGCATCTACGGGCCGTTTCCGGCATAGACTTCAGACAACCCATCTTCCGTCCGACCGTCCACATCAGAGGTAAAGACCTTGGAATATATCTCAACCCGGGGAGAAGCCCCTGCCCTCGGTTTCTGCGATGCACTGCTGGCAGGCCTCGCACGCGACGGCGGTCTCTACGTTCCGCGTGAATGGCCGCAACTGAGCAAGAAGGACATCCGGGGCTTTCGCGGCAAGAGCTACCAGGAAATTGCCTTCCGCGTGCTGCTGCCGTTTACCAACGGCGAAATTCCGGAAGAGATATTCCGTAGCATGATCGACGAGGCCTATGCCACCTTCCGCCATCCGGCCATCGTACCGCTGGTGCAGACAGGCCCGAACAGCTTTATCATGGAGCTCTTCCATGGCACGACACTGGCGTTCAAGGACGTCGCCATGCAGCTGCTGGCGCGGCTGATGGATTATGCGCTGGCCGAGCGCGGGGCGCGGGCAACGATTGTCGGTGCCACATCGGGCGACACCGGCGGTGCGGCCATCGACGCCTTTGCCGGGCGCGATCGCACCGACATCTTCATCCTCTTCCCGCATGGCAAGGTCTCGCCGGTGCAGCAGCGGCAGATGACATCCTCGACGGCTTCCAACGTTCACGCGCTGGCCATCAACGGTAATTTCGACGATTGCCAGAACCTCGTGAAGGCGATGTTCAACGACGCGCCGTTCCGCGACGGCGTCGGCCTTTCCGGCGTCAACTCGATCAACTGGGCGCGCATCATGGCGCAGGTGGTCTACTATTTCACGACAGCCGTGGCGCTCGGCAGCCCGGACCGGAAGATCTCGTTCACCGTGCCGACCGGCAATTTCGGCGATATCTTTGCCGGCTATGTCGCCAAGCAGATGGGCCTTCCGATCGACAAGCTGGTGGTCGCCACCAACGAGAACGACATCATGGCGCGGACGCTGAAGACCGGCCGCTACGAGATGCGGGCCGTCAAGGCGACAACCTCGCCGTCGATGGATATCCAGATCTCGTCCAACTTCGAACGGCTGCTCTTCGAGGCCAATGGCCGCGATGCCTCCCGGGTGCGCGCCGCCATGGAAAGCCTCAAGCAGTCGAGCGGTTTCGACATCGCCCCGGAAGCCATGCGCTTCATCAAGCGCGATTTCCGTGCCGGCCGGGCGACCGAGAAACAGGTGGCCGAGACCATCCGCCAGACCTATGCTGACACCGGCTACCTGCTGGACCCGCACACCGCGATCGGCGTCTTCGTCGCCAGTAAATTTGAAAAGCCGAACAGCCCGATGGTGACGCTGGCCACCGCCCATCCCGCAAAATTCCCCGCCGCAGTAAAATCAGCCTCCGGTATTGACCCGGCGCTTCCGACGTGGCTTGCTGATCTGATGCACAGGGAGGAGCGCTTCGACATCCTGGATCCCGACCTCAAAGCCGTGGAAAGCTTTATCGGTGACCATGTTCAGGCCTCAAGACGTTAAGCGCAGAAAGATCTAATATGACAGTTGAGTGCACCCGGCTGAAATCCGGGCTGACGGTAGTAACCGAGTTGATGCCGCATCTTGAAAGCGTCGCACTCGGTGTGTGGATCAAGTCGGGATCGCGTAACGAGACCGAAGCCGAACACGGTATTGCCCACCTTCTGGAACACATGGCGTTCAAGGGCACGGCTCGCCGTACGGCACGCGAAATTGCCGAGGAAATCGAGAATGTCGGTGGCGAGGTCAATGCCGCGACATCAACGGAAACGACATCCTATTACGCGCGCGTGCTGAAAGAAGACGTGCCGCTCGCTGTCGATATTCTCGCCGACATCCTGACGGAATCGGCCTTCGACGAGGACGAATTACAGCGCGAAAAGCAGGTTATCCTGCAGGAAATCAACGCTGCCAACGACATGCCGGACGACGTCGTATTCGACAAATTCTCGGAAGTCGCCTATCGCGACCAGACGCTGGGACGCGCCATCCTCGGCACGCCGGAAACCGTGCTCGGCTTCACGCCGGAGCAGATCCGCGGCTATCTCGGACGCAACTACACCTGCGACCGGATGTTCGTGGTGGCAGCCGGTGCAGTCGATCATGACAGCTTCGTCAAGCAGGTCGAGACCCGCTTTGCAAGCCTTCCGACAGCGCCATCTGCAGCGCCCGTCATCGAGACAGCCCGCTACGTCGGCGGCAGCGTCCGCGAGACGCGCGACCTCATGGATGCTCAGATCCTGCTCGGCTTCGAGGGCCGCGCCTACCACGCGCGGGATTTCTACTGCTCGCAGATTCTTGCCAACATCCTTGGCGGGGGCATGTCGTCGCGGCTGTTCCAGGAAGTCCGCGAGACACGCGGGCTCTGCTATTCGGTCTATGCCTTCCATTGGGGCTTTTCCGACACGGGCATTTTCGGCATCCATGCCGCAACCGGCGGCGAAAACCTGCCGGAACTGCTGCCTGTGATCGTCGATGAGCTGCGCAAATCCGCCGACAAGATCCACCAGCAGGAAATCGACCGCGCCCGCGCCCAGATCCGGGCCCAGCTGCTCATGGGTCAGGAAAGTCCTGCCGCACGGGCCGGACAGGTCGCCCGGCAGATGATGCTCTACGGCCGCCCGATCCCCAATCCGGAGATGATGGAACGGCTGGAGGGCATCACCATCCAGCGGCTGACCGATCTCGCCGGCCGCCTCTTCTTCGACGCCGTGCCGACCCTCTCCGCTATCGGTCCGCTCGACGAGCTGGCGCCGATGGAAGACATCATCGCCTCGCTGGCCACACCACGCCAGGCATCCAAAGCCGCCAACGGCTGATCCCAGCCGGAGGCCCCCCACGATCCAGTTCCGGGAGACATGGACGAATGCCAAAGTCGGTTTTTCGGTTTCTGTCTCGGCAGCCGGACACGATCGAACTTGAGGGCGCCGACCATATTCTCCGCTTGCCGCGCAACTCCGACTTCAGCCAGTGGCAGAAGCTCAGGGCCGAGAGCCGCCGGTTCCTGGAACCGTGGGAGCCGACCTGGCGTACCGACGAACTGACCGAGGGCGCCTACCGGACCCGCGTCGTGCGGGGCAAGCAGGAGTACAACTCCGGCCAGGCAGTACCGTTTCTGGTCTTCAAGCGCGACAACTCCACTCTGCTCGGCGGGCTCACTGTCGGTTATATCAGGCGCGGTGCCGCGCAGAGCTGCATGATCGGTTACTGGATGGGCGAGCGCTATTCCGGCCAAGGCCATATGTTCGCCGCACTTGAGATAGTTATACCCTATATCTTTTCCGGGCTGGAGTTGCACCGTATCGAGGCAGCCTGTATTCCGGAGAATGAGCGTAGCGTGCGGCTTTTGCAGAAGGCCGGGTTCCAACGGGAAGGCCATTTGCGCGGCTACTTGAAAATCAACGGCCAATGGCGTGATCACGTGATGTTTTCTCGCTTGGCCACAGACACGGACCCGCTCGGGAAGACCACACGCTGATGATTGCCGACACTCCTTCCCAACCACACTTCCTTCGCCATTCCCTGATCGCGTTCCTCGTTGCCCTGTTTGCGATGACCGCCATGCTTGCGACCGGCGCGCGGGCTGCGGAGCCGGTGAAGATATCGCGCGACGATACGGCGCTCGACCTGACGAAGACGACGGAGATCTACGCCAACCAGGGCGAGGCCTTCCAGGTGTCGACCGCTGCCGGTGCCGACGGTATCCGCCGCCGCATCGAGGTGCGCTCGAGTTCGCCGGGTCACCAGGGCGACTGGGCGGTGTTCGCACTGGCCAACGTCTCGGAAGAACAGCTGGAGCGCGTCATCGTCGCCCCGCATTTTCGCCTGGTGAATTCAAAGATGTTCTGGCCCGACCTCGGCTCGCAGCGCATCATCGCCATCACACCGAGTGAAGGTTTTGCGCTCGACCGGCAGCCGAGCGACGAGGCTGACGTGTTCCGCATCACACTCAATCCCGGCGCCGTCATCACCTTCGTCGCCGAACTGTCGTCCCCGGAATTGCCGCAGATCTATCTGTGGGAGCCTAACGCCTACAAGGATACGGTCAACGCCTTCACGCTCTATCGTGGCATCGTGCTCGGCATTTCCGGCCTGCTGGCGGTGTTTCTCACCATCCTCTTCGTGGTCAAGGGTACGTCGATGTTGCCGGCTACCGCGGCTCTTGCCTGGGCGGTGCTCGGCTATATCTGCGTCGACTTCGGCTTTCTCGGCAAGCTGATCAGCATCACATCCGGGGACCAGCGAATATGGAGGGCCTGCGTCGAGGTGGCGCTGGCCTCCAGCCTGGTGATCTTCCTGTTCACCTATCTTAATCTCAACCGTTGGCACGCCCATCTCGGCTATGTCACGCTAGCCTGGATATTGGGGCTGGCGCTGCTTTTCGGCGTGGCAATTTACGATCCGTCGATTGCCGCCGGCATCGCCCGCCTGTCGATGGCGCTAACGGCAACCGCCGGCATCCTGCTCATCGTCTATCTCGGTATCAACCGCTATGACCGGGCGATCCTGCTGGTGCCGGCCTGGGCGCTCATCCTCGTCTGGCTGTTCGGCGCCTGGCTGACGGTCACCGGCAAGCTCGACAACGACATCATCCAGCCGGCACTCGGCGGCGGTCTGGTGCTCATCGTACTTCTGATCGGCTTTACCGTCATGCAGCACGCCTTTGCCGGCGGCGCCTTCCAGCAGGGCCTGTTTTCCGATCTGGAGCGCCAATCGCTGGCACTCACCGGCTCCGGCGATACCGTCTGGGACTGGGACGTGGCGCGCGACCGGGTCGTCACCATTCCCGATATCTCGCAGAAGCTCGGCCTCTCGCCCGGTAGCATGCACGGTGCTGCGCGCAACTGGCTGCCACGGCTGCACCCCGACGACCGCGACCGCTTCCGGGCGACGCTGGACGTGCTGCTGGAACATCGTCGTGGCAGGCTGAACCACGAGTTCCGCATCCGCGCCGAGGACGGCCATTTCCATTGGCTGGCCATCCGCGCCCGGCCGGTGCTGGGATCGAACGGCGAAATCATTCGCTGCGTTGGTACAGTGGTCGATGTCACCGAGCAGAAGAATTCCGTCGAGCGCCTGTTGCACGACGCGCTGCACGACAACCTCACCGGACTGCCGAACCGGCAGCTTTTCCTCGACCGACTGCAGGCCGTGCTGACCCTTGCCCCCGCCGGCGATCTGGTCCGACCGACGGTGATGGTCATCGATATCGACCGGTACAAGATGGTCAACGATGCGCTGGGCGTTGCGGCCGGCGACAACATTCTGGTCGCCCTGACACGTCGCCTGCGCCGCCTACTGAAGCCGCAGGACACGCTGGCGCGGCTCTCAGGCGACCAGTTCGGCCTGATCCTGGTGTCCGAGCGCGATCCGACCAAGGTGGCGGATTTCGCCGATGCCGTCAGCAAGGCCATCATGGTGCCGCTGAACTTTGCCAATCGCGAAATCGTGCTGACCGCCTCCATCGGGCTGACTTCCTGGGTCGACCAGCAGGAAAGCGCTGCCGGATTGCTCAGCGACGCCGAGCTTGCCATGTATCGCTCGAAGCGCGCCGGCGGCAACAAGGTCGAACCTTTCCTGCCGGCCTTCCGCAACTTCGGCACCGACCGCCTGCAACTGGAATCCGATCTCCGTCGCGCCGTCGAGCGCAAGGAACTGTCGATGGTCTACCAGCCCATCGTCCGGCTGGAAGATGCCGAGATCGCCGGCTTCGAGGCGCTGATGCGTTGGGAGCATCCGAAACGCGGCAACATTTCGCCCACCGAATTCATCCCGATTGCCGAGGCGACCGATATCATTGGCCCGCTCGGCATGTTCGCCATGGAGCAGGCGACAAACGACCTGATGGCCTGGACACGCCAGACGGGCGAGTTGCCGCTGTTCGTATCCGTCAACCTGTCGAGCGCCCAGCTGCTCAACAATGAACTCTACGACGACGTCCGGGCGCTGCTTGCCAAGACCCATTGCGATCCGTCCCGCATCAAGCTCGAACTGACGGAAACCATGGTCATGGAAAATCCGGAACAGGCGCGTCTCGTGTTGGCGAAGTTGCGCGAAGCAGGCCTCGGCCTCGCACTCGACGACTTCGGCACCGGCTACTCGTCGCTCTCCTACCTCACCCGCTTCCCCTTCGACACGATCAAGCTGGACAAGGGGCTGGTGCGCGACGAGAGCGACAAGAAATCCGTGCTGCTGCGCTCCGTGATCTCGATGGCGCGCGAACTTGGAATGAAAGTCGTCGCTGAGGGTATCGAGACCGAGGAAGATGCGCTGGAGCTCGCCAAGATGGGCTGTACCTATGGCCAGAGCTTCCTGTTCGGACCGCCGATGGGCTCTGAATCGGTGCTGCGATTGCTGAAGGAACGTTTTCCGCTGACAAGGCGCGCCTGAGGCATGCCTCCCCGCCTCGCGCTGGTCAGGCCGCCTGCATTGGCTGACCTGCAGCTGCGTCACGGATGAGCCGCAGCAGGTAATCGAGTTTTCTCACGACCGGCGGGGAGAGGACAAACGGGTACGAGTCCGGCTGCCCCATGCTCCGCTGGATGCTGTTGACGGCAACACTGAGCGGCACCCAGGCGGACACAAGCTGCTCGGCATCGTGCGCCCTGTAGGGATTGAAATCCACCTCCGACGCCATCTCCTCATGACCGCGGGGATCGACCGCGATGCCGAAGGCACGGGCTGTCTCCAGCGTATCGACGATGTGGAGGTAGTGCGCAAAACACTCGGCGAAATCCTCCCAAGGGTGGGAGCTGGCATAGGCGCTGATGAAACTCCGCTGCCAATCCGGACGCACCCCGTTCTCGTAATGGCGCTGCAGTGCTGCGCCGTAGTCCTCGCGCTCGTCGCCGAACGCCTCGCGGAAGCCGTCGAAATTATTGACGTCGCGGACCAGCTTGTTCCAGATGAAATGACCGGTCTCGTGGCGGAAGTGGCCGAGCAGCGTCCGGTAGGGCTCGTGCATCGACATGCGCGCCATTTCGCGCGTCACGTCGTCCGCCTCGGCCGCG
This sequence comes from Rhizobium sp. B21/90, assembly GCF_019355815.1. Taxonomy (NCBI): domain Bacteria; kingdom Pseudomonadati; phylum Pseudomonadota; class Alphaproteobacteria; order Hyphomicrobiales; family Rhizobiaceae; genus Rhizobium; species Rhizobium sp. B21/90. Next base: position 3,101,116 of record NZ_CP072162.1, read on the forward strand.
CGGATGGCAATCAGGCCGTCGTCGTGGCCGGTCATGGCGGGCACGACGAAGCCGGCGCTGTTGATCTTGTCCTCGAGGAAATCGAACACCAGCCCGCCCTGCGGATCTTCGCTGCGATCGGGATGCGGCAGTTCGAGACGCAAAAGCGAATAAAACAGATGGCGCTGTGCCTGCCCTATCCGGCGCCAGCGGTCGACACCCTCGGATGTCCCGGTATTCGGCACCAGCCTGTTATGGCGGCAGGCCGCGCAAAAGCCTTGCGGATCGTCCGAATCGACCATCCAGTTGCAGAGATCCAGGGCGGCATTAGAGCAAAAGCGCAGCGAGCGAGACGGTTCCGAAACGATGTGCCAGTCCGGCTCCTGGTCGGGTTCCAGCGCGTACATCTTCAGCCGGTCTGGAACGAAACCCAGGCGGTGGCCGCAGCGGACGCACTGGCGATTGTCGAAATGCACCGACTGTCCACAGGAGTCGCAGTCAAACAATCGCATGGGCCCGGTCCTTTTCGACGACGGTCTTAAATATCGAAAAGCCCGCCACGCTTTGGCGCGGCAGGCCTGAGATCTTTATCCAGTTCGCTCAAGCGCGATCGACGGCGTCCTTGAGCTTGTCCTTGGCCTTCCCTTCGGCAACCTGGGCCTTCCCCTTGGCTTCCTGAACGGCGCCCTTGGCACGCGTCTCGTTGTCGCCAGTGGCCTTGCCGACGGCTTCCTTCGCCTTGCCGGTCAATTCATTGGCCTTACCGGAAATCTTGTCGCTGGTGCTACCCATGTGTCTCACTCCCTGGTTGGCGACGAACGATGCGTGCGTCGTACAGGAAAAACGTCAACAGTCGGATATCGTTCCAGTGGCGGCAGTGGTTTATCAGGCGTGGCCTGCTTCGCTCGACAACATCGCCGGCGTGACGCCGAGCAATGCCAGCGCCCGCTCGTATTTGTCATCCAGGCTGCGGTCGAAGATGAGGTCTTCACTCGGCGCGCAATTCAGCCAGCCGTTGTTGCTGACTTCCGCCTCCAACTGCCCCGCGCTCCAGCCGGCATAGCCGAGCAGCATCGTCGCCTTTTTAGGGCCGTTGCCGTTGGAAATGGCGCGGATGATATCGAGCGTTGCCGTCAGGCTGATGTCGTCGCTGACAGCGATGCTGCTCTCGCTCTTGTAATCGTCGGAGTGCAGGACGAAGCCACGACCGCTCTCGACCGGGCCGCCCGTCTGGATCGGGAAACTGCGGGCACGATCCGGCAGCATGATCGCATCGTCAGTCTTGATCATGTCCAAATGCAGAAGAACATCGGTGAAGCTGAGGTTCTGCGACCGGTTGATAATGAAACCCATCGCTCCGGCATCCGAATGGGCACAGATATAGACAACCGTCCGGGCAAAGTTACTGTCCGCCATTCCCGGCATTGCGATCAGAAACTGACCGTCGAGAAAGCCGCGTGCACCTTTGTACTTTAGCGTCGATAACGACATCCTGTCTCCTCACTGCTCTTTATCATCCCCCCCGGATAAAGATGGGGTAATGTGACGGATCAATCAACTGAAAATGATCGATTGCTAAAAATCGCATGATGCGCGTGCGGCCGCCTTCGTCTAACGCTGTTTCCATGATTTCCTATCCCAGACTTTTCCGGATCCCGATGTCGGCCGCAGGTGTTTTTGCGATCTCCCTGATGCTGGTCTCCGCTGCTCATGCGGCGACAAGCGACTGGGCCACCAGCGATGGTGGCCGGATGCGGCTGGTGGCAATGCCCGCCGACGCCAGCGGCCACGTGAAGGCTGCATTGCAGATCGAGCCGGGTGCCGGCTGGATCACCTACTGGCGCGAGCCCGGAGAAAGCGGCATCCCGCCGCAACTCACGCTGCCTGCGGGAAGCAAGGCGACAATCGACAATATCGGCTATCCGGCGCCAAAGGTCATCTCGCTCGGCAATGTCCACGAGGTCGGTTACGACGCCCCCATCAGCCTGCCGCTCGATATCAATGCGGCCGGCGAGCGAAAACTCGACATCACGGCCTTTATCGGCGTCTGCAAGGATATCTGCGTTCCCTTCCAGGCAACCATGAGCGTCGCATTGCCGCCGCCGGGTTCGTCCGCCGATGCCGGGGATGCAGCCATCGTCACCGCTGCAGCGGCAGCGCTTCCACAGAAACCTTCGGCCGATTTCGGCGTCAGGAGCCACAGCCTTTCGCCCGACGGCAAGACATTGTCGTTGCATCTGACGCTACCGGACGCTGGCGACGGCATTCCCCAGGTCTATGTGACCGGCCCCAGCGGCTATGTGTTTTTCAAGCAGGCCAGCGCCAGCCGTAACGGTCGCGATGTCGATGTTGCCCTGACAATCGGCAAATTGCCGAAGACCTATGTTGTGCACGGCAAGAGTTGGGGCATACTGGTCGTGGACGGCAGCCGCGCGATGGAAACGACGCTTGCCATGGAGTAGAGCGGTCATAGATATCGACGGGCGTTCAGACGCACGGGACAGAAAAAACCAGGAGAGACGCATGACTATTGCCATCGGCGAGAAAATTCCCGCCGCCACGTTCAAGGAAAAGACGACCGACGGCCCGACCGAGATCTCGACGGACACGCTGTTTTCGGGCAAGCGCGTCGTGCTTTTTGCCGTCCCCGGCGCTTTCACGCCAACCTGCTCGCTGAACCATCTGCCGGGCTACCTCGAGAACCTCGATGCCATCCTCGCGAAGGGTGTCGATGAAGTTGCCGTCGTTTCTGTCAATGACTGGCATGTGATGGGTGCCTGGGCACAGCAATCGGGCAGCATGGGCAAGATCCATTTCCTCGCCGACTGGGATGCCGCCTTCACCAAGGCGCTCGGCCTCGACGCCGACCTCTCCGGCGGCGGTCTTGGCGTGCGCTCGAAGCGCTACTCGATGCTGGTAGAAGATGGCGTCGTCAAAACACTGAACGTCGAGGAAAACCCCGGCGAAGCGACGGTCTCGGCCGCAGCAACGATGATCGGGCAGCTCTGATCAGACACAGCTGGAGGGATGCCGGACATCCCTCCAGATCCTTCTACCTGCACCGTTTTCAGATATTGAGATCGAACACCAGCAATCCGGCCAGGCCGCCATCGGTGGACGAGACGATGCGTTCGCCGACGGCGACGTGCTCGGGGTGGACGAGATAGGCATCGCGGGCAGCGCCGCTTTCGAAGGTCACGGCGAAGCCATCGACGAAGCCGCCATGCAAGCCTTCCGGCGAGACATTCGGGCCATATTTTACGTCGAGAATGCCTGGAATAACCTGCTTCAATGCGACGATCGCTTCAAATATGGATTGCTTTTCCGGCGCCGTGACGGCGGCCTTGAAGCGCAAAAATACGCAGTGCAGGATCATGTGAAACCTCCCGGGTGACCGCCGCACCATACCGGGAAAACGACGGGCGGCAACATGCTTGTTGTTCGTGTTGCAGCCGGCTTCAGCGCTTCTTGAACGGCTCCATGCCCTTTCGGGCGAGTTCGTCGGCGCGCTCGTTCTCGATGTGGCCGGCATGGCCCTTGACCCAATGCAGGGTGACCTTGTGGCGGTTATAGGCTGCGTCCAGCGCCTGCCAGAGCTCGGCGTTCTTCACCGGCTTCTTGTCGGCGGTCTTCCAGCCGTTCTTTTTCCAGCCGTGGATCCACTTCGAAATGCCGTCCATGACGTATTTCGAGTCCGTGTAGAGATCGACCTCGCAGGCATCCTTGAGCGCACCCAGCGACGAGATCGCCGCCATCAGTTCCATGCGGTTGTTGGTCGTCTCGGCCTCGCCGCCGCAGAGGTCCTTCTCGACATCGCCGTAGCGCAGCACTGCGCCCCAGCCGCCCGGGCCGGGGTTACCGGAACAGGCACCGTCGGTGAAGATATCGACATGTTTCATGCTTTGGCCAACCCATATTCGGCGCCCGTGGCAACCGTGCGATGAAAGCGCAGCTTGCGCAGATATTCGAGAGGGTCCTTCTTGGTGACCATGGCTCCGGCCGGCGTCATCAGCCAGTCGTAGAGCCGCGTCAGGAAGAAGCGCAGCGCCGAGCCCCTTGCCAGCGTCGGCAGCGCCTCGATCTCGGCGTCGCTGAGCGGCCGGATGCTCTGGTAGCCGTCGAGCATGGCCAGACCCTTAGTGACGTTGTAAGCGCCGTCCTTTTCGAAGCACCAGGCATTGAGGCAGATCGAAACGTCATAGGCCAGCATGTCGTTGCAGGCGAAGTAGAAATCGATCAGCCCGGAAAGCTGGTCGCCGAGGAAAAAGACATTGTCGGGGAACAGGTCTGCATGGATAACGCCCGAGGGAAGATCCTTAGGCCAGTTTGCGTCGAAAAAAGCCAACTCCGACCGGATCTCATCCCGCAGGCCGGGCTCGACCTCGTCGGCGCGGGCTTCGGACTTGTCCCACAGCGGCGGCCACCCGGCGCAGGAGAGCGCGTTCGGCCGGGCGATGGCAAAGCCCTCGCCTGCGACATGCATCTTTGCAAGCGCGATGCCGACCTCGCGGCAGTGGTGCGCCTCGGGCTTGCGCAGCCACATGCCCTCGAGAAACGAAATCAACGCGGCAGGGCGGCTGGAGAGTTCGCCGAGAAGAGCGCCATCGCGGCGCGGCAGGGGAAGCGGGCACGACAGGCCGCGCGCCGAAAGATGCTGCATCAGGCCCAGGAAGAACGGCAAGTCGTCCTTTTCGACGCGCTTTTCATAGAGCGTCAGGATCAGCGGCTCGCGCGTCGTGTGCAGCAGGAAATTCGAATTCTCGACGCCCTCGGCGATCCCCTTGTAGGAGGTGAGTTCGCCGCAATCATACTGGGTCAAAAAGGTCTTGAGATCGTCTTCGGTGATGTCTGTATAAACGGCCACGGATTATTCCTGGGTTGGCGTCGCTGATGTTGTTTATTCGCCGTTGACGAAAGCCATGTCGGCAGTCGTCAGCTCGACATCCCGCAGCTCGCGATTGACCAGGAAGTTCTCGGTTTCCTTGACCGTCTCGGCAAGTTCGACCGCCGCATCGTAGCGGTGCCGGAAAGCCTCGATGATCTCGTTGACGATTACCTCCGGGGCGGAGGCGCCGGCGGACAGGCCTACCGTAGCGATATCGCCGATATTGTCCCAGTCGATTTCCGACGCGCGCTGGACCAGAACGGATTGTTTTGCACCCGCCCTCAACGCAACCTCGACCAGGCGCTTCGAATTGGAGGAATTCGGCGCGCCGACGATGATGAAGAGGTCGCAACCGGGTGCTGCCTGCTTCACCACTTCCTGGCGGTTGGTGGTGGCATAGCAGATCGAATCGGCTGACGGCGCGGTCAGGTTCGGAAAGCGCTCCTGCAGCCGGGCAATGACGCCGGCCGTGTCGTCCACCGACAGCGTCGTCTGCGTGACGTAGCCGAGATTGTCGGGATCGACCGGTACGTAAGCATCGACATCGGCACTCGTCTCGACCAGCGATACCGTGCCCTCGGGCAGTTGCCCCATCGTGCCGATCACTTCCGGGTGGCCGGCATGGCCGATGAGGACGACGTGGCGGCCGAGCCGGTTGTGGCGCATGGCCTGCTTGTGGACCTTGGAGACCAGCGGGCATGTGGCATCGAGATAGAAGAGGTTGCGGCTGTCGGCATCGGCCGGCACGGATTTCGGAACGCCATGGGCGGAGAAGACGACAGGCTGCTTGCGATGCTCCGGCGGGATTTCGCCGAGTTCCTCGACGAAGATCGCGCCCTTGGCCTCAAGACCTTCGACGACGTAGCGATTGTGGACGATCTCGTGGCGGACATAGACCGGCGCGCCATAGGCCTTGAGCGCCAGCACGACGATCTGGATGGCCCGGTCGACGCCAGCGCAGAAGCCGCGCGGGCCGCAGAGGCGAATGGTCAGGGCAGGTTTCGAAACGGCGATGTTCATGTCTTTTCCAAAAGCCCGGGGACAAGGGCAAACCACAGATAGGTGCGCCCTGCCCGCCCATCTAGCCTAAAGTGCCGATGAATTGAAGCAATTCTATTGCATCCGCACAGGGTTGCGCGAAACGCGCCTACTGCGCCGGCGCATCAGGATGGCGTTTGCGCAGCCAGGAAATCGCGACGATGGCGACCAGCGCTGCCGCCAGGCCGTACCAGGTGACGGCGTATTGCAGATGGTCGTTGGGCAGGTCGACAATGGTGACGCCGCCGACCGGCAGGCCGCCGGGATTGGGCGTTGCATCGGCATCGACGAAGAAGGGAAGCACCCTTGTAGCATCCAGCCCGACGCTGGAGGCCATCACGTCCAAATCCTTCCAGTAGAAGATGTTCTTGGCAATGTCGTTGTCCGGCAGCAGCGACGACGGCTTGGAGGGCAATTTGGCGCGGGCGAGGCCTGCCACGGCCTGCATGCCGAAGAGCTGGCCTTTTTCGCGGGTCTTCGGCTCCTTCTGGTCGTAGGGAACAAAGCCCCGGTTGACGAAGAGCAGGCGACCGCCATCGAGCTCGAGTGGTGTGTAGATGTAGAAGCCCGACATGCCGTTATAGGTGGCGAAGAAATGGCGCTCCTTGTCGTTGAGATAACGACCGGACGTCGTCACGCGGCGGTATTCGATATCGCCGCCGCGGACAGCCATCGCCTCGATATCGCCTAGCGGGACCGGTGCTGCAGCCTGTCGTTCGGCAATATCGGCAATCAGGCCTTCCTTCCACTTGAGACGCTGGACCTGCCATGTGCCAAGTGCAAGCAGCACGGCAAGAACCGAGAGAAGCAGCAGGACCTTGAAAACCTGCCAGGCGATATTTGCCCCCGGCTTTTGCATCGGCACGTCAGTCACGTTCGATTTGTCCTTCGCTGGCATCGTGACGGTATTGCAGCGCCACGAAGATGCCCTTGCTCCAGCGCAGCGACAAAAGCGACAGGAGAATGGTCAGAGGGCCGAACAATATCCCGTGGACCCAGATTGGCGGGCCGTAATTGACCTGCAGCCAGAGGACCAGACCGATGACGATGAAGCCGACGATGAGGATGACGAAAACAGCCGGGCCATCGCCACTGTCGGCGAAGGAGAAATCGAGGTTGCAGGCAGCGCAACGAGGCTTCAGCGCTAGGACACCATCGAATAACGCACCCTGTCCGCATCGCGGGCAGCGACCCCGGAGGCCGACCCTGATGGGATCAACCGGCGGGAAATGGGCAGTGTCGTTGACCATGATGTCATGCCTTCCAGGCGGGATACGAAAAGCCTTGCTCCCGCCCCGCAAAACTCTACTCGCCTTAGGGCGACATCCAACAGGCACCAGCGTCAAGGACGTGCCATCGCCGCCTTCGTCATCCGGCGACGGGTGCGCCCCAGCCGCCCCAGATGTAGATGGCGAAGAACAGGAACAGCCAGACCACGTCGACGAAATGCCAGTACCAGGCGGCGGCCTCGAAGCCGAAATGCTGGGTCGGCGTAAAATCGCCACGCATCGCCCTGATCAGGCAGACAGCCAAGAAGATGGTGCCGATCAGCACGTGGAAGCCATGGAAACCCGTCGCCATGAAGAATGTAGCGCCGTAGATCGAGCTTTTGAAGGCAAACGGCGCGTGGGCATATTCATAGGCCTGGACGCTGGAGAACAGTACGCCCAAGGCAACCGTAAGCGCCAGACCGGTGATCATGCCCTTGCGGTCGTTGTGCAGCAGCGCGTGATGGGCCCAGGTGACGGTCGTGCCCGACAGCAGGAGGATGATGGTGTTGTAGATCGGCAGATGCCAGGGATCGAGCACCTCGACACCCTTCGGTGGCCATTGTCCGCCGGTGAATATGACGCGCGAGGCCTGGATGGCTTCGTTCGGAAACAGGCTGACGTCGAAATAGGCCCAGAACCAGGCGACGAAGAACATCACTTCCGAAGCGATGAACATGATCATGCCGTAGCGCAGGTGCAGCGACACGACGCGGGTATGGGCGCCCTCATGGGCTTCCTTCACCGTATCTGCCCACCAGGCGTACATGACGTAGAGGATGACGACGAGGCCGATGAAGAACAGCCAGGGGCTGGCGAAATCGATGCCGAACAGCTTGAACGGGCTGTTGTTGAGATAGCGCATATAGGCCACGCCACCGAAGGTAATGACGAGCGCGCCGATCGCCGCAAGGATCGGCCAGGGGCTCGGATCGATGATGTGATAATCGTGGTTCTTCTGGTGTACGTCAGCCATATCAGCAATCCCCGAGTAACTTTTCCCTTAAGGCAGCCGGTAAACCGGATGCCCTCCTCCCTAAAGCTTCTTCACCCCGACCTTGGCCGCAGCCTCGTTCGATGCCACGGGTTTGGCGTCATCCCGCGGATAGAACGTATAGGACAGCGTCAGCGTGCCGATGTCCTTGGTTTCCGCCGCCTTGGTAATCTCCGGATCAATGTAGAAAACCACCGGCATCTCGCGCTTTTCCCCCGGCGCAAGATCCGTCTCGTTAAAGCAGAAACACTGCACCTTGTTGAAATAGGCGCCGGCCTCGATCGGCGAGACGTTGAAGATCGCCTGCGCGCGGGTCGGCTGGTCTGATTTGTTCTCGGCGACGAACTTGATCATGATCGTCTCGCCGATCTTCGGATCGACCTCGCGCTGCATCGACTTGAAGTCCCAGGGCACGCCCGAGGCGACGTTGGCATCAAATGTGACGCGGATGCGCTTGTCGAGCACTACGGTCGAAGCCTGCTCGACGCGCTGCGTCGTACCGTTGAAGCCGGTGACCTGGCAGAACATGCGATAGAGCGGCACAGCGGCATAGCTCATCGCGCCCATGCCGACCACGAAGCTCAGGCACATCAGAACGATCAGGCCGTTGTTGCGCCCGACCGATCTTGCTCTCCCTGACGTCTCCTCCTCCAAAGAGCCTCTCCCTTAATGTCCCGTGCCGATCTTGATGATCGTCATCACGTAGAAAATCACCACCAGCCCCGCAAGCACCAGTCCGAGAGCGACATTGCGCCCGCGTCTCGATTTCTTCTGGGCGGCGGTGAGCTTGACGGTTTCCATCAGAACCAGCCTCCGGTGCCCGAGGCCAGCACCGTCACCAGACGGTCGATCATCAGGGCCGAGAAGATGGCAAAGAGGTAGAAGATCGAATAGGCGAACATCCGCTTGGCCGGGACCATCTTCACATCGGTTTCCGGCATCCGCCAGACGGTGATCGAACAGTAGACGAAGATGGCGCCGAGAATGCCGGCGACGATCCCGTAGCCGATCGAGGACATGCCCATCATGGTCGGTGCCACACCGACAACGGCGGTTAGCACGGCGTAGACGACGATCTGGTTCTTGGTGGTCGGAATGCCCGAGACATTCGGCAGCATGGGCACGCCGACGGAGCCGTAATCCTTCATCTTGAACAGTGCCAGCGCCCAGAAGTGGGCCGGCGTCCAGAGGAAGATGATGAGGAACAGGACGATGCTTTCCATCGGCACGGTGCCGGTGACGCAGGCCCAGCCGATGACCGGCGGAAATGCGCCGGCAGCACCGCCAATGACGATGTTCTGCGGCGTCGAGCGCTTCAGCCACATCGTGTAGACGACGGCGTAGAAGAAGATCGTGAAGGCGAGAATGGCGGCAGGCAGCCAGCCGACGGCGAGCGCCAGAATGGTGATCGAGAAGCCGGACAGCACCAGTCCGAAGCCGAGCGCTTCCGAGCCGGTCACGCGGCCGGACGGGATAGGCCGCTTGGCGGTGCGGGTCATGATGGCGTCGATGTCTGCATCATACCACATATTGAGGGAGCCGGAGGCACCGGCTCCAACGGCGATGCAGAGGATCGAGATGACGGCAATGAACGGATTGATGTGACCGGGCGCCAGCACCAGGCCGGCCAGCGCGGTGAACACCACGAGCTGCATCACGCGCGGCTTCAGAAGCTCGAAGTAATCGCGCGCACTGGCCTGCGACAGGCCGAGGTCGCCTTCGGAAGCCAGGATCTCGTGGTTGTCGATAACGGTCATTACACAGTCCAGTTTTGTCTCGATCAAAACGCCGCCCGTCGGGCGGCGCTCCGAAAGCGATTATTTGATGCGCGGGAGCTCTTCCCACTGGTGGTAGGGCGGCGGCGACGAAAGCTGCCATTCGAGTGTGGTTGCGCCCTCGCCCCAGGGATTATCACCGGCAACGCGCTTTTTCGCAAACGTGTCGTAGACGCCGTAAAGGAAGATCAGCACGCCGACGCCGGAGATATAGGAGCCGATCGAGGACACGAAGTTCCAGCCGGCAAAGGCGTCCGGATAATCGATGTAGCGGCGCGGCATGCCGGCAAGGCCGAGGAAATGCTGCGGGAAAAACACCATGTTGACGCCGACGAACATCACCCAGAAGTGCAGGTTGCCGATCTTCTCATTGTACATGTAGCCGCACATCTTCGGCAACCAATAGTACCAGGCCGCAAAGATTGCAAACACGGCACCGAGCGACAGAACATAATGGAAGTGGGCGACGACGTAGTAGGTATCGTGGACCGGACGGTCGAAACCGGCATTGGCAAGCTGCACGCCGGTGACGCCACCGACGGTGAACAGGAAGATGAAGCCGATAGCCCAGATCATCGGCGTGCGGAACGAGATCGAGCCGCCCCACATGGTGGCGATCCAGGAGAAGATCTTCACCCCGGTCGGCACCGCGATGACCATGGTGGCAAAGACGAAGTAGCGCTGCGTATCGAGCGACAGGCCGACAGCATACATGTGATGCGCCCACACGACGAAGCCGACGGCACCGATGGCGACCATGGCATAGGCCATGCCGAGATAGCCGAAGATCGGCTTCTTCGAGAAGGTCGAGACGATGTGGCTGATCATTCCGAATCCGGGCAGGATCAGGATGTAGACTTCCGGGTGGCCGAAGAACCAGAACAGGTGCTGGAACAGCACGGGATCGCCGCCGCCTTCAGGCGCAAAGAAGGTTGTGCCGAAATTGCGGTCCGTCAGCAGCATGGTGATCGCACCGGCCAGAACCGGCAGAGACAGCAGCAGCAGGAAGGCGGTGATCAGCACGGCCCAGGCAAACAGCGGCATCTTATGCAGCGTCATGCCGGGGGCGCGCATGTTGAGGATGGTGGTGATGAAGTTGATGGCGCCGAGGATCGACGAGGCACCGGCGATGTGCAGCGCGAAGATCACCAGATCGACTGCCGGTCCGGGATGGCCGACGGTCGAAGACAAGGGCGGATAGAGCGTCCAGCCGCCGCCGGCCCCGTAGGCGCCTGCCGGACCTTCGACGAACATCGACATCAGCAGCAGGATGAAGGCAGGGACGATCAGCCAGAAGGAGATGTTGTTGAGGCGCGGGAAAGCCATGTCCGGCGCGCCAATCATGATCGGCACCATCCAGTTGGCAAAGCCGCCGATCATCGCCGGCATGACCATGAAGAAGATCATGATCAGCGCGTGCGCGGTCGTGAAGACGTTGTACATCTGCTTGCCGCCGTCAATGGCGGCATCGCCGGAGTACCCGTAGACCATGGCGGCGAGACCATTGAAGATCTGGATGCCCGGCTCCTGCAGCTCCATGCGCATCAGCACGGACAGGATACCGCCGATGACGCCGGCGATGATCGCGAAGATCAGGTAAAGCGTGCCGATGTCCTTGTGGTTGGTCGAGAACAGCCAGCGATTGGCAAAGCTCGGCTTGTGCGCGTGTTGTTCGCCATGCGCATGGGCGTCGTCGTGACCGTGAGCATCGGACAGCTTGTCGTGTGTGGCGGAACCAGCCATGTTAATCATCTCCCCCCGGATTACTGCGCGACGTTCGCGGCGACATCGACCGTCTTAGACGGCGTGTCGACCTCGGCCATAAGCGCCTTGTTGGCCTTGCCCAGGTCGCTCGAGGCGACGGTCAGCCATTGCTTGTATCTGTCCTCGGAGACGATCCGGATGGCAATCGGCATGAACGCATGGTCCTTGCCGCAGAGCTCCGAACACTGGCCGTAGAACATGCCTTCACGCTCGGCCTTGAACCAGGTCTCGTTCAGGCGGCCGGGCACGGCGTCGGTCTTGATGGCGAATGACGGCATGGAAAAGGAATGGATGACATCGGTCGGCGCCGCCGTCACCAGCACGCGGACGACCTTGTTGACCGGCAGCACGAGTTCGTTGTCAACGGCAAGCAGGCGCGGATAGATCGCCTTGTCAGTCTTGCCGGATGCGGCGCGGTCCGGATCCTTCAGCATGTAGGAGTCAAAGGCCAGCGGCGTATCGCCGGTGTTCTCGTATTCGTAGTTCCACTGCCACTGCGTCCCCGTGACCTTGACGGTGACGTCGGGATTTTTCGGGAATGTCAGCTGCGCGGTCAGAAGGTCGAAGGATGGGACGGCAAGGAACAGCAACACCAGCACCGGTCCGATGGTCCATGCGACTTCGATCAGCGTGTTGTGGCTGGTGCGCGATGGGACGGGGTTCTTGCTGGCGCGAAACTTGATCATGACGATGATGAGGAGGGCCAGCACGAACAGCGTAATCGGCACGATGAACCAGAGCGTATATTGCTCGAACCATCGCACCTGGCTCATGATCGGCGTTGCCGAGGGCTGCATCCCCATCTGCCACGGCATCGGTTGATCGGCGAAACTACGGGTCGTAAAGAGCAGACAGGCGAGCGACGCCAGAACAGCATTGGTCCTCTTCATGACGATGTATCTCCCTAAAGCGCTTGAACCCTCTCCGTTCAAACGCAGAATCCCACCATTCCTCATCTTCTTCAAACCACAGTTTCACCGTGGCAGCAACAATTCCCGAGTGTTTGCCTGTGCGGCATTTTTGCTCGGTCTAATCTTTCGGCAGGGCTAAGATGCGCGAACTATTGTGTAACTTTACGAAAAATCACCGAGCGGCAGTGCAGGAGCCTTGGACAAAAGCGCCTGCAGGTCCTATTTCCGCCGCAGTGAAAATGGAATCCAGCGTCCAGGGCTTTCATTTGACGGGTGCACCCGCAAGAATGGCCGCAATGATTCGAAACTAGGGGTTTCCATGGGTTTTCGTTCCCTCGCGCGGCTTGGGTTGCTGGCGGCAGGCATCGCCGCTTCGGCTTCACTGCCCGCATTCGCCCAGCAGCCGCAGACCGCCACGCCGACACCGGCGCCGGCGCAGGTGCCTGTACAACAAGTGCCTGTGCCGCAGGGCGGACAGCAGCCGCCCGGCACCGTCCAGTCGATGCACGGCGCATGGTCTGTGATCTGCGACAAGCCTGCCGGCGCCCAGACCAACCAGTGCGCGCTGATGCAGAATGTGATCGCCGAGGACCGGCCGGAGGTCGGGCTTTCCGTCGTGGTGCTGAAAACGGCCGACCGCAAGGCGAAGATCCTGCGCGTGCTGGCGCCGCTCGGCGTTCTGCTCAATCCTTTCCAGCCGACCGATGGTGGCCTCGGGCTGATCGTCGATGGAAAAGACCTCGGCAAGACGCAATTCGTGCGCTGTTTTGCCGATGGCTGCTATGCGGAAGTCGCTTTGGACGATAATCTTTTGAAAATGCTGCGCTCCGGATCAACTGCGGTCTTTTCCGTACGCGAGGCTGCGGATAAGGATAAGATCGGTATCCCCGTCGATCTCAAGGGATTTGGCGAAGGCTACGATGTCCTGCCGTGATGTCTCCGGCGTGATCGCCGGGACTTAACGGTTCATGGCGTCCCGTTCTGCGGGGCGCGCGACCTTCTTGGAAGAGGCTTCAATGCGGTTTGGTTTACTTGCCGGCTTTTGGGTACCCCGCACTGTCGCCGCGGCGCTTCTTGCATGGGCGGTCGCCAGCGTACCCGCCACGGCGCAGACGACGCCCGCCCCGCAACCGGCAGCGCCTGCCCCCGCCCCTGAAGCACAGCCGGCACCGGCTCCCGCACCCGCCACGCCTCCACCCGCTTCCAGCCAGGCGAAGACCACCTTCGGCGCCTGGACGGAAGTCTGCGGCACTGCGGACAACAGCCCCGACAAGAAATGCGTGCTGATGCAGAGCGTCGTGTCGCAGGAGCGGCCGGAGATGCAGATTTCGGTTGCCGTGTCCAAGGCGCCCGGCGGCAAGACCGGACTGCTCAGGGTACAGGCGCCACTGAGCGTGCTGCTGCCGAACGGTCTCGGCCTGTACATCGATGGCGCCGACATCGGCAACGCCTATTTCGCCCGCTGCTTCTCGGATGGCTGCTACGCCGAAGTCGTGCTCGAGGAGCAATTGCTCGGCACCCTGCGCAAAGGCACGACCGCGACCTTCACCGTCTTCCAGACGCAGGAAGAAGGCATCGGCATTCCCGTCGACCTGAAAGGCTTTGCCGAAGGTTATACGGCCCTTCCCTGATCGCCGGGCTTGCTCTGCCTGCGCGCCGGACCTACATCGGCATGAACGGAGTACCAATTTCATGAACACCGATCTGCTTACCCTGTTCGACACCGACGAAACCAAGCTGCGCAGCATCGTCGCCGATGCGCTCAACGGCGCCGACGATGGCGAACTCTTCGTCGAACACGTCCAGTCGGAATCGCTGACATTCGACAACGGACGGATGAAGGGCGGCAGCTTCAACACCGAACAGGGCTTTGGCCTGCGCAGCGTCGCCGGCGAGGCGGTCGGCTATGCCCATGCCGGCGATCTCTCGGAAGCGGCACTCAAGCGCGCGGCCGATGCCGTCGGCGCCGTGACGCGCGGTTATGCCGGCTCCTACGCCGCCGCCCCGCAGCGCACCAACACTCGGCTCTACAGCGACGAAAACCCGATCGGCAGCCCGAGCTTCGAGGACAAGGCCAAGCTCCTGCAGCAGATCGACAGCTATCTGCGCGACAAGGACGGCAAGGTCCGCCAGGTCACTGCATCGGTCGCTGCCTCCTGGCAGGTCGTCGACATCCTGCGCGCCGACGGCCACCGCGTCCGCGATATCCGGCCGATGACACGCATCAATATTTCAGTGATGGTCGGCGATGGCGACCGGCAGGAATCCGGCTCTTACGGCACCGGCGGCCGAGTCGGCTTTGGCGATTTCATCACCGGAGACAGCTGGCACTACGGAGCCGACGAGGCGCTGCGCCAGGCGCTGGTCAACCTCGACGCGCTGGAAGCGCCGGCTGGTACGATGGACGTCGTGCTGGGCAACGGCTGGCCGGGCGTCATGCTGCACGAGGCCGTCGGACATGGGCTCGAAGGCGATTTCAACCGCAAGAAGACCTCCGCCTTTGCCGGGCTGATGGGTGAAATGGTCGCCGCGCCGGGAGTGACCGTGGTCGACGACGGCACCATCGAAAACCGCCGCGGCTCGATCACCATCGACGACGAAGGCACGCCGTCGGCCTACAACGTGCTGATCGAGAACGGCAAGCTGGTCAACTACATGCAGGACCGCCAGAACGCCCGGCTGATGGGCATGCAGCCAACCGGCAACGGCCGCCGGCAGGGTTATGCCCACGTGCCGATGCCGCGCATGACCAACACATTCATGCTGTCCGGCGACAAGACACCGGCCGAAATCATCGCGTCGGTCAAGAAGGGCATCTACGCAGTTTCCTTCGGCGGCGGCCAGGTTGACATCACTTCCGGCAAGTTCGTCTTCGGCTGCACCGAAGCCTACATGATCGAAAACGGCAAGATTGGCGCGCCGATCAAGGGCGCCATGCTGATCGGCAACGGCCCGGATGCGATGAAGCGCGTCTCGATGATCGGCAACGACACCAGCCTCGACACCGGCATCGGCAATTGCGGCAAAGGCGGTCAATGGGTCCCCGTCGGCGTCGGCCAGCCGCATCTGCGGATGGATCAGGTGACTGTGGGTGGGACGAAGGCTTAAGGCTCGGAAATCGATGCGGTCGGCCATATCGGATGTGGTCCAGCCGTGATGGCTTTCAGCGGATATCGGGCGTGAACCGCCACTTCCGCTCGACAGCGGCTGCGATGTCGAGATCGTGGGCCTTTGCAAACAGCAGGATGTGGCCCAGCACGTCGGCGGCTTCATCTTCCATGGCCTCTGCAAGCTGCTCGTCCGATAGGCCTTTTCGACGGCCCCTGCCGGTCTTGTGGTTGAAGGCCTGCGTCAGTTCTCCGACCTCTTCCTGCAGCTTAAGCAAGAACCACTCAGCGTCGCGGATGATGCCGTTCTGCTCGGCATAAGACCGGGACGCTTCTTCGAATTTCGCAGATAGATCGCCAAGCATTTCGTTCTCCATACGTTCTGATGGAGAGATGCATGATTCACCCGTCGGCGTCTATCCCGACGGGTGTAAAGGAAAAGAGGCGTATCCGGCTTCAGCCCGGCATCGCCATGCATTTGAAATCATGTTTCTTCAGCGCGCTGCAGGCATTGTCTGCGGCAGCCCGGCTTTCGAAGCCGACGAAGCGGGCGCGATAGACTTTCTTCGAGCCCTTGCCGGCTTCCTCCGTATAGGCAAAGGCGTTGAGCAGCGGGCCGCCGGTCTTCGCCTGTGCTGTCGCCAGCAGATCCTTGGCCGCCTTGGCAGAAGGCGTGGCGGCGATCTGCACCTGCCAGGCACCACCAGACGAGCCGGTCGATGCCGTCATCTCAGCCGACGGCGCATCGTCTTCAGCCTCGGCCCTGTTGACTATTTCCTGCATCGCTTGCGGCCGTTCGATCGGCACGGCAAGACCGGTCGCCGTGGCGACCGTGCGGGTGATGACGGTGGTACGGCGCGGCGCCAGGGGAGCCGGCACATCGATGTCAGGCGATGCGGATGCGACTTCGACTTCACGGGGAGCAGCCCGGCCACCGATACTTGCGACCAGACGGCTGCCGCCGCCGGACGATGCCTGGCTCATGTATCGATTAAGCAATCCGGCCATCTTGTCGTCGCGGGCACGCGCCGTGGGGCCGCCGAGGACGACGCCGATGAGGCGGCGATTGCCGTCGCGAACCGTGCTGACGATGTTGAAGCCGGAGGCATTGGTGTAGCCGGTCTTGATGCCGTCCATGCCTTTGTAGCGGTACATCAGGTTGTTGTGGCCACGGATCGGCCGGCCGCGATAGACAAAGCCGGTCTGCGAAAACAGGCGATACTCGGTCGGATAGTCGTTGATCAGCGCGACGGCGAGCGTCGACATGTCGCGGGCGGTGGTGATCTGGCGAGGATCGGGGAGACCCGATGGATTGACGAAGGTGGTCCGGCTCATGCCGAGCTGGCGGGCCTTGGCCGTCATCATCCGGCCGAAGTTGCTTTCGCTGCCGCCGAGCGCTTCTGCCATGACGGTGGCTGCGTCGTTGGCCGACTTGATGATCATGCCATTGACGGCTTCGCGGACGGTGACGGTGCTGCCGGGGCGCAGGCCGAGCTTGGTGGGGCTTTTGCCGGCGGCGTTGCTCGACACCTTGAGTTCGGAGTTCCAGCCGAGCTTGCCGCGATGCAGCGCCTCGAAGGCCAGATAGAGGGTCATCATCTTGGTAAGCGATGCCGGATGGTTCAGTTCGTCGGCACTCTGCGACGCCAGGACCTTGCCGTTCTTCGCATCCATTATGAAGTAGGCACTGCCGGCATAGGCGGCAATAGACGAGTTCGCCAGCACGACAGCTGCCGAGAGAGCCACCCAGATTTTCTTCATACCTGTCCCCAACCGAAACAAATGCCAGCTCGCCGCGACGGCCGGCTGTGCAATTATGCGACAAAAGCGTGATTTTGGCGCGATATCGAGGCAATAATCGCGCTTGACCGCCAATTTTACGTGTCACGGTAAAGGGCAGGTTAATATCGACGAATTTAAGCATAATTTAGCAAGGGTTAAGTGGCATCGGCCTATTCTGGACGCGGCCGAGCCCGGCCATGACCCCAGACCCGGACCGACATCATGGCAAACCTCATCAGCCCAGAGCTCCGACGCCGGCTCAAGCGGACGGCTGTCGGCGCAGGGCTGGATGCGGCGTTGCTGTTGAAATCGCTCGGGGCAATGAAAGCGGCCGCCGGTGTCGGCGCGATCTTCACCCTTCACCATGTGCGACCTTACAGTCCCCTCCCCTTCTCGCCGAACCGGCACCTCGAAGTCACGCCGCAGTTTCTCGACCGGGCGATCCGCGAACTGAAGGCGGAGGGGCGGATCTTCGTGGCCCTCGACGAACTGCCGCAACGCATAGCCGCTGGCGGGGCCACCCGCTTTGCCGCATTCACGCTGGACGATGGCAACCGCAACAATGTCGAGCATGCGTTGCCCGTGTTCGAGCGGCACAGCGTGCCGGTGACGATCTTCGTTGCCAAGGGGCTTTCCGAGCGAACCCACAGCATGTGGTGGGAGACGCTTTCCGTTCTCCTCAGGGAGCGCCACACCCTCGCCTTCGATTTCGGCAGGGGTTTGGAACGGCTTGATCTCGGCGACCTCGAGCAAAAGCAACTGGCATTTGAGCGGTTTGCAGCTTTCGTGCACGGGACGGACGAGATGGAGGCGGTATCGGCCATCGACTGGCTGGCAGAGGATGAAGGCATCCAGCCGCTGGAGATCGTGCGCGCGCTGATCATGGATTTTGGCGAGCTTCAGGCACTGGCACGCCACCCCCTGGTGTCTCTCGGCGCCCATACGGTCAGCCATCGGGCGCTCGCAAGGCTCAGCCCCGCGGAAGTCGCCTTCGACATCCGCGAATCGGCAGACTATGTGGCGGCCATCACCGGCCGACGCCCGACCACCGTTGCCTATCCCTACGGTACGGCCAGCGCGGTATCCGCACGCGAGGGACAGATCGCGGCGAGCCTTGGTTTCACCGTCGGCGTGACGACGCGACCGGGCACCGTGCCTTCCACGGCAGCAGCGCCGATGACGCTGCTGCCGCGTATTTCACTGAACGGATATTACCAGAAGCCCCGTTACGTCGAGGCCCTGGCTTCCGGCATTCCCATGCGGATGGTCGGAAAGGGATGACCGGTCAGGGATACATGCGTACCTTATCCCAGGCCGCATCCTCGGCCGTTCGGCGGAACTCAATGCGGTCGTGAAGCCGGAACTTGCCGTCCTTCCAGAACTCGATCGACTGCGGGCGGATGCGGAAGCCGGACCAGTTTTCGGGACGCGGGATTTCGCCGATGGCGTAGCGCGCCGTATATTCCGCGACAGCCTTTTCCAGCGCGAACCGGCTTTCCAGCGGCCGTGACTGTTTCGACGCCCAGGCGCCGATGCGGCTGCCGCGCGGCCGGGATTTGAAATACTCGTCGGCCTCTTCGTTGGTCACCACTTCGACGCGACCGCGCAACCGCACCTGGCGTCGCAGCGATTTCCAGTGAAAGCACATGGCCGCTTTTTTCGCCGAAAGCAGTTCTTGGCCTTTCTGACTTTCGAAATTTGTATAGAATACGAATCCTTGGTGATCGAAACCCTTCAGGAGGACCATGCGGACGTTTGGCAAACCATCTTCATCCACCGTTGCCAGCGCAACTGCATTCGGATCATTCAACTCAGAGGCGTGCGCCTCTTCCAACCAGCTCGAAAACAGCACAAAAGGCTCGTTTTGCAGGGTGAAGTCACTGCTTGTTAACTCGTTTTCCGACATATTGGTTAAGCGCTCCGGATTTTAATCAAAGTGTCCAGGTTTGTCTGGCCCAGCAACATACGGGTGAAAGTCATAACAAGATCGACAGTCTATACAAAGGGCCTGCTTTCAAAGCGCGGCATCATCGCTGCCATGGGCATCGCTCTTCTGTCGCTTTCCGGCTGCACCACCGGCGGAATGGATCTTTTCAGTTCCGCCAAGGTGGACAAGTCGGTGACCACAGGTGCCGTCTCGAAGACGCCACCCGCCTCCGATACCGTGTCCGACGAAGTCACCGTGCGCAACGCCGTGACATCGGCGGATCTCAGCAAGCTCAAGGGCCAGCCTCTGGCCTGGGCCAATGCCTCGACCGGCAGCGCCGGCGTGATCGATACGATTGTCGAAAACAATGCGACCGGCCAGGTTTGCCGGCAGTTCCGGACCACCCGTCACGCCTATGACGGGATCGCCAATTTCTACGGCAAGACATGCCTTGTCGGCGACAACGAGTGGCAGGTCCTGGCTTTCCAGCCACAGGGCTAACAATACCGGGTCTAGCCGCGCATCGGCCCGGCCGAGCCCATTGCGGACTATGGCTCGGCAACCGCCTATCCCTTGATAAAACTAGCCACGCTTAAGCTGGGCGATCGACAGCAACGTGTCGGCGCTCACGCCGAAGGATCCGGAGGGCTGCAGGATGGAGAGCGCCGACGACGATCCGGTGTTGTTATTCTTCAGGTCGTATTCCACCGAGAAGCGCTGCAGCAGCTTGTTCAGCTTCTTCGTGTCGTGCAGGTCGTCGATATTGATGAATTTCTTCAGGAGCTTTGCCTGCGCGTCGACATCCATCGACGAAATGGCACTGGGCAGGCTGTAGGTGGTGGTGATCACTGAATACAGCGCGCTGTCGGCCATGATGTCGTAAACGGAATTGATGGCAGGCGCCTGGCGCTGGAAATAGAGCGCAAGCCGGATGCCGTCGTTGGTTTCGCCCTCCTGCTTTTCCAGGGTCTGGTGAAGGTAGAGGTCGTTCGTCGAATCCAGGGCGCCCTTGTTTTGCGCCGAGCCGAGCTTGGTGTCCACGAGCTTGCCGTCGATGCCGAAGTTGAACGCGTCGACGATGGGCTTCAATTGCGCTCCCGCCGCAGTGTTGATGAAGCTGTTGGCCTTGGCGGGATCCGAGGTGAATGCCTTTTTCAGCGTGTCGGCGGTGATCTTCTTCGGATCGAGGCCGTTGGCCGTCAGCACGAAGTTCGTCAGCTTGCTGTCCTTCAGGAAGTCGGACAGGTTGGTGACATCGGCCATCTTGGTCGCAAAATAGGTGGCGTCGGTCTTGATCTGGGCGACCGCCTTGGTGAGAGCGGGGCCGGTCAGTCCGCGTTTGCTGTCCTTGGAATATTCCGAGATGTAGGCGTTGATCTGCGTGGTCGAGAGAGCCGTGACCGGCAGCTTCAGTTTGCCCTCGCTGTCGAAATTGAACGCTTTTGCCAGATTGACGAAACGGTCGTCCTTCAGGGTGTTGACGTAGCTTTTCGGATCATAGGGATCGCTCTCCATGATCTTCTTCATCTGGCCCTTGGAGATCTCAGTCTCGCCGATACCGTAGGAGCGCAACGCCATCTGGTAGAGTTCGGGGAGATTGTCGTTTGCCTTGCTCTTGTCGGCGGTGGCGTTGCTCGCAAAGAACTGGTCGATGGTCTTCACGGCCGCGATGCGGGTCTTGTAGTTGGCCACGGCATCGACGGTGGTGGCCGCCTGTTCCGCCTTGTAGTTGGTGGTGTAGGATTTTGTCGCGGCTGCGAGCTGGGTGGCGGTCTGGGCCTGCGTGCCCGATGCGACGGTGCCGTCGGACTGGAAATTGAACTGCGCGACCACGTCGGAAAAACCGATCAGCTTGGCATAGACCGGGTCTTCCACAGCGTTCTCGAAGTCATAGCGCAGCGTATTTTCATTCGCCTGCCCGTCGAGCCCCTCCAGATTGTAGGCGATCTTGACGTAGTCGAAGAGCCGCTTGTTGTGTGTCAGCTCCTCGACAGACGTCACCGAACCGATGTTTGCCTTGTAGTATGCGGCATCGTCGGCCGCAGCGGCGCCGGTAACGAAGGTAGGCACCGTGTCGTTATAGGCGTCCATGACTGCCGAGCGCTGACCGAGGGTCTGGACCTGGCTCTTATACTGGGCAACATAGTTTGCGGATGTCGTGCTGATCTGGGCGGCGGTCTGGATCACGGCGCCATCGGCCACCTTTCCATCCGCCTGGAAGTTGAATTGCGCCAGTGTCGAGGTCAGGCCGTATCGTTCCGCCGTGGCAGCGTCGGCCACCGAAGCGGCGAACTGCACATCCGTGACTTTCAAGGGGACGCCGAAGGCTGCCTTGGCATAATCGAAAAGCCGACGGTCGGAGACGAAATCGGTCGCCGACTTCACCGCACCGATGTTGGCCTCGTAATAGGCCTTGTCCGCGTCGGCTGTCGTGGTGGAGATGGTGCCGTCGGCATTGAAATTGAACTGCGCCGTGATCGCCTTGCCGGCCGCGCTGCCGCTGACGTTGACGAAGCTTGCGGGATCGCTGAGGTCGCTCGTCAGCATCGACTTCAGGAAGCTGTTCGAGACGTTCGTCGGATCGATGCCGTAGCCCTTCAGCACGTAATCCCTGAGGCGGGTGTTTTTCAGCAAGTCGTCGACTGTTTTGACGGAGCCGATATTGGCGTCGTAATAGTCCGTCTCGGTCTTCGCCGCGGCCTCTTCCGTGGCAAAGGACTGCTGGTAGAGGCCGATCGATGCGTCGGTCGTCTTGGTGGCGGCTGCCCCGAACATCTTCGTCGAGGTCGCAGCCGTCTGCGCCGTTGGCGTGCCCGATGCACCGAAGTTGAAGGCGGCGGCAATCTGCTTGTATTTCGGATCGTTCAGGCGGTTGGCAAAGCTGGTGGCATCGCTGAGGTCGCTGGAAAAGACCTTCTTCATGAAGCCCTTGGCATAGGTGAAGTCTTCCAGGCCATAGGCTTTCATGGCGTAGCTGTAGAGCTGGTAGTCGCCCATGAGATCGTCGAGCGTCTTCACATTGCCGATATGGGCATTGTAATAGTCGATATCGCGCTTGGTCGTCGTCTGCGAGGACACTCGCGACAACGTCGACGTCATATTACGGGTATCGAGCGTAAAGCTCTGGTAGGTCGATGTCATGATCGCGTGGCCCCACAGCTTGCGTCAGATCGAATAGGATTTTCTATTGTAGCAGCGTAAGCTTACCCGAGACTTTACGGCGGCGTTTCTTTTATAACTGAGCTGTGGCGTTGCCTGGGGCCTGTGGCGGAAGAAGCCGGGCCGTCTCTATGGCGTCGGCGAGCGCATGGATATCGTCGCTCGAGGAGCGATCCGCGACGAGCGGGGGCACGATGGCGCGAATGTTTTCAAACAGGGATTGCGCGCCGTGTCCAAGCACGATGCCTTCCCTGAGATCCACGGCACGGGCGGCTACGATCAGCTCTATCGCGGTCAGATAGCGCCACTTCGCCACCAGTTGCCTCGTCTTGTCGATGACCGACATCGACATCGAGGCATAGTCTTCGACGCGGTCAGCCACCGGCGTCACCACGAACGGCATCGGCATGGCGAGATGGCCGATCTCCGCCGTCAGCGCGGCGATGGTCTTTTGCAGCGCGCCAAAGCCGTTGGCGCCAGGTTGCGCCGGGGCGAGAAAGCGCGGCAGGTCCGAGAAACCGGGCGACAGCAGCTTCATCATCCGCTCCGCCGCCATCGCCGCCAGACGCGCAAGTGCGAGGCCCAGCGTATCGAAGGCGAGAACCATGTGGGTCGGATCGAAATTGCCGGTCGGCAGCACGATATCCTCATCGGCGATGACCGACGGATTATCGTCGCTGGAGCGAAGTTCGAGTTCGGTGGCGGCAAATGCGGACCGGAAGGCATGCAGCGCCGTGCCCGAGACGGCAGGGGCGCAGCGCAGGCTGAGGGGGTCCTGCAACCGCCTCGCGCCGTTGCCGGCCACGAGATCGCCGCCCTCGAGCAGCGCCCGGATCGCAGCGCCCACCTCGCCCTGGCAGGGGCCCGGTCGCAGACGGTCGGAAAGGGGATGGAGCGGATCGATGCTGGCCCGGAACCCCTCGAACAATAGCGCCACCGCGCCGATGTGGGCATCGAAGACGTAGCCGATGTCTTCGAGCAGCAGGCAGGCGAGCCCAACAGATGCAGCATTCGAGGAAATCAGCGACAGGCCGTCCTTGATGCCGAAGACGGGCAGGTCCAGGCCGGCCGACGCAAAGGCCTCGGCGCCCGACTGAAGCTTGTCCTCTCCGGAGAGGACGACACCCTCCCCCGTCATCGTCAAGGCGATATGGGCGAGCGGTGCAAGATCCGCCTCGCCGATGGAGCCGGTCATCGGCACGCGGGGATGGATGCCCCGATTGAGCATTTCGGCGAGCGTCAGGGCGACAGGAGACGAGACGCCGGAATAGCCGAGGCAGAAGCGGGCAAGCCGGCTCGCCATCATCGCCCGGACTTCCGCGACCTCTGCGAACCGGCCGACGCCGACTGCACGGGGGCGCGCTATGGCCGACTGGCCGGAGCCTTCCGCCGGATCGATGCGCGTATCGACGGCGGCGCCAAGGCCGGTGCTGACACCGTAAATGGCTTCGCCTTGCGCGGCGTGGCGCACGAGGCAGGCATAGGCGGCATCGATGCCGGAGATGGCGATGCTGTCGACCGAGACTGTGGCCTGCCGACGGGCGATGGCGCAGACGGCCTCGACACTGCCGCCGCTGCGGTCGAAGATCACGCCTACCCGGCCTTTGCCAACTTTCATGTCCTCTGGATCCTCAGGCAAAGCGCAGCCGCTGGCCGATGCCAAGCCGCCGGGCCTTGTCGACCATGGCAGCCCCGAGTGCAATGTCAGTGGTCGAAAGGCCGCGATGCCAGAACAGGATGGTTTCGTCGTCGCTTTCCCGGCCGGGCTTTGCGCCGCAGACGATCTGGCCGATTTCGGCATGCAGGTTTTCCGCCGTCACCTTGCCCTCGTCGACATGGCGGCGCAACGCGCCATAGGGGCGACCGGGACCGCACTGGCCCCAGTCGTCGACGACGACCTTGTCCATGATGTCGGTGAGATCGAACTCCAGCGCGCTCATCGTGCCGTAGGGTACGACGAAGGCGCCCTTCTTGACCCAGGAGGTTTTGAACAACGGCGTCGGTTCCGGCAGGCGGCTTGCCTCGATCATGATGTCGGCACCGTCAAGGCAGTCTTCCCAGGTTTCGGTGACGACGATCTTCTTGCCGAGATCCTGCTCGAGACGCGCAGCAAAGGCATCGCGGCTTTCCGGACGGCGGGAATGGATGCGGATTTCGTCGAAATCGAAGATGTGGTCCAGCAGACGGACGTTCCAGTAGGATGTCCCGCGGGCGCCGATGTGGCCGAGGATCTTGCTGTCCTTGCGGGCCAGATGCCGCGCACCGATAGCGGTCACGGCGCCGGTGCGCATGTCGGTGATGGCGGTGGCATCGACGATGGCCTTGGGCACGCCGGTCTGCGGATCGAAGAGATTGAGCACCGCCATCTCCGAGGGAAGGCCAACCTTGTAGTTGTCGACGAAATCCCCGACCACCTTGACGCCGGCATAGCCGAGCGCCTTCACGTAGCCGCGGAGCACATTGAAGTGCCCCTTGTCCGAACTTTCCGGCACGAGATGGACGCGTGGTTCGATGACTGTTTCGCCGCGCCCCTGCGCGTCCAGGGCTTTTGAGACGGCACCGAGGATATCGTCGTTGGTGAGCGCCAGCGCCTTGACGTCCATGGCGTTGAGATAGTCGATCCAGATTTCCTGCATAAGCCGTCCTGCTTGTGAATTGGCCGGTCGTTGGCAAGCGAGGCGCCAAATGCGTCAAATCGGCAAATCCCGCCCGCATCCTTAACAGTCCGGTCTGTTATTACCCCAATTTTTAGTGAATGAATAACCATCGCCGGAGATCGCAGGCCACTGGGCGCCCACTGTAACACCTGATTAGCAACTGTCCCGCAGGATCACAATATATATGCCACGGATTCCGCTTCGGCGGGACCGACCGAGGCGTCAGTGAAGTGGAAACGGCATGTTTGACATGGCGTACCAGCAAAAAAGCGGCGATCGAACACATGCGTGATCCTTACAAGACTTTGGGCGTCAGACAGGACGCCGACGTGGACGAGATCAAGGCAGCCTGGCGGTCCATGGCCAAGGCCATCCATCCGGATCACAACCGCGACGACCCGACGGCGACGGCCCGGTTCGCCGAAGTCGGCCGCGCCTACGAGACCTTGAAGGATCCGAAGAAACGCAGCCGCTACGATCAGGTGATCAATATGTCGTCCGCAGCCAAGGGCAACGGTCCGACCATCATGCAGCAGCGCCAGGCGGCGCGCGAAGCCGAAGAACGCGCCAAGGTGGCGCGTGCCAAAGCCGAACGGCTGATGGAAGAACTGGAGCGGGCCAACGCCCAGAAGGCCCAGAAAGCAGCGGCGGCGGCGGCCGCAGCCTCTGCCGCCCCCTCGCCCTCCGCCTCGCCTTCTGCGGCACCCGATGGCACCGCTGCCCCGGAAACAGCCGAGGACATGGTCGAACGTATTTTCGGCGCCCGCGCCGCAGCCCAGACGGAAAAGCCGGCAACGGCACAGAAGGCGGCGGATGCTCCCGAGTCGGAGGCTGCCGAGCCTGCAGCCCCCGAGGTCGAGCCGGCGGTTGCGACAAGCACCCTTGCCGCCATCATCGCCCTCCCGCCTTTCGGCATGCTGACATCGCTCGTCCGGCGCATCACCGGTGCTGCTCCCCCCATTCAGGAAAAAGCCCCCGAGATTGCCGCCGAAGCCCGCATCACGCTCGACGACATCATCAAGGCGCAGTGGATCACCGTACCGCTTGCCGACGGCAAGGAAGTGCGGTTCCAAGCGGTTGCCGGCATGAGCGACGGCCAGGTCGTCCACCTCAAGGGGCAAGGGCTGAAGCTGCAAGGCATGCTGCGGGGCGACGTGGCGGTTACCGTGCATCTGGAACCGCACGAGCGGTTCAGCGTCAAGGGCTTCGATCTGCACACCACCCTGCCGGTGACCATCGAAAATGCAGTGCTCGGATGGGAAACCTCGATCGAGGGACCGCGCGGCAGGCTCGCCGTCAGCGTGCCCCCATGGTCCGGCTCAGACCACACCATCCGCATTCCGGGCGAAGGCCTTGCCAATGACGAGGGCGGCAAAGGCGATCTGGTGGTCGAATTGCGGCTGATGCTTTGGGAAAAACCCGATCACAAGATGACGGATTTGATGCGCAGCATGAAGGATGGATTGTTTCTGTAGCATTTCGGTAGCGCGAGCACCCTTTATTACGTTCCCTAACAGTTGATGATGCTAGCCTAGCTTGAACCCTCGAACCGCCTATGCCATAGGCAGGGTCGATTGAAGTTCAAGGGAGCAGACTATGGCTCAAGCAACAGGCCTGATGGCAGGCAAACGCGGCGTCATCTTTGGCGTGGCAAATAACCGCTCTATCGCATGGGGAATTGCCAAGGCAATCCATGCGCAGGGCGGCGAGGTTGCTTTAACCTATCAGGGCGATGCGCTGAAGAAGCGTGTCGAGCCGCTGGCAGCCGAAATCGGCGGTCATCTGGCTGGCCATTGCGATGTTTCCGACGAAGCCACCATCGACGCCGTGTTCGACAATGTCGAGAAGCTCTGGGGCAAGATCGATTTCGTGGTGCACGCTATCGGCTTTTCCGACAAGGACGAACTGACCGGCCGCTACGTCGATACGTCTGCCGACAACTTTGCCAAGACCATGCAGATTTCGGTGTTCTCGTTCACCTCGATTGCCCGTCGCGCTGAAAAGCTGATGACCGATGGCGGCGCCATGCTGACCCTCACCTATTACGGTGCCGAGAAGGTCATGCCGAACTACAACGTCATGGGCGTTGCCAAGGCCGCACTCGAAGCCAGCGTAAAGTACCTGGCCGTCGATCTCGGACCGAAGAACATCCGCGTCAACGCCGTTTCGGCCGGACCGATCAAGACGCTGGCCGCGTCAGGCATTGGCGACTTCCGCTATATCCTCAAGTGGAACGAGTATAACGCACCGCTGCGTCGCACCGTGACCATCGAGGAAGTCGGCGACGTCGGTCTCTACCTGCTTTCCGACCTGTCGCGTTCCGTCACCGGCGAAATCCATCATGCCGACAGCGGATATCATGTCGTCGGCATGAAGGCCGTCGATGCGCCGGATATTTCCGTCATCAAGGACTGATTTCAGACAGGAATGCATTTTTGACGCTTTACGTCATCCGCCACGGCCAGACGGACTGGAACGCCGAGCGCCGGCTTCAGGGCCAGCGCGACATCGATCTCAACGATATTGGCCGCGAGCAGGCCCGCGTCAACGGTTTGACGCTGGCTGCCCTGCTCGGTGATGAAGCGTTGAATTTCGACTACGTTGCAAGCCCGCTTGCCCGGACGAGGGCGACGATGGAGATCGCCCGTGCGGCAATGGGGCTCCCGCCCGAGGACTATCGCACGGACGAGCGGCTGGTCGAGGTGTCGTTCGGCGCCTGGGAAGGCTCCACCCTCAAGGAACTGAAAATCACCCAGCCCGAGCGACTTGTCGAGCGCAACACCGGCAAGTGGGACTTCATCCCGCCGGGCGAAAATGCCGAGAGCTACGAGATCCTGTCATGGCGGGTCGGCTCGTGGCTGCAATCGGTCGACAAACCGACCGTCTGCGTCGCCCATGGCGGCGTCATCCGCTCGCTGTTCCGCCTCGTCGCCGAGATACCCAAGGAAGAAGCGGCCGAGGGCGAGATCCCCCAGGACAAGATCCTGAGGATCGAACTGCAGGACAGGACCATCGGCTGGATCGACTGATCCTGCCGCCTGTCGCTAGACGATATCCAGATCGTTGATAACGCGCCTGCCGTCGACTTCGGTATAGAAGACGATGACCTTGAGCCCGACCTCTAGCCCGTTGAAGTCGAAACTGGGCGGGGCCTGGTAGGTCTTGCCGTCGTCCAGCGTCAGGCTCCGATTCTTCAGATCGACCTTCCGGATGACCGCCTCGACGTCGGCGCTTTCGGCAAAGCCTGCAACCGGCGCAAGAAAGCTGGCTGTGGCCAATAATGTGGCAACAAAGAATCGCATTTTACCAACCTCTTCCAAATTCGGTCGTTCTGATGTTGACCAATAGCCTTCCGAATATGGCTGAAGTTGCTCGTAACAAAGGCTTTTACCGCCTTAATGATGAATCATCTTTAAGCGTTTCATTAAGTTCGGATTAACCAGGGACAGGCTTTGTCGACAAAGGTCAAACGGCGGCGGGTAAGCCCATTTCGCGATCGGTCCCGGTCATGGCACTTCAAACTATGATTGCAGCGCTCGGCTTGCCGCCATGATGGCATCGCCGCGGAGCGTGGCGCGCCCGTCCGCAAGTGTTCGCAATTGTGTTTCTCCAACAGTTCTCCGGCAAAGAAAGCCTTTTGCCTCGGCCTGATTTTGTCCTAAGAGTGTGCCGCAATTCGAAGATCAAGCCGCGCCCGTCGCACTGACAGGCAGGCCCAAAGGCAAGCCGGTCGTTCCCCATGTCGCATAATACGTTTGGTCATCTGTTCCGCGTTACCACCTGGGGCGAAAGCCACGGCCCCTCGCTCGGCTGCGTGGTCGACGGCTGCCCTCCTGGGCTGCGGTTCACGCTGGCCGAACTGCAGGTCTGGATGGACAAGCGCAAGCCCGGCCAGTCGCGGTTCGTGACCCAGCGGCGCGAGGACGACATCGTCAAGGTGCTCTCCGGCGTGATGCTGGACGATGACGGTGTGACCATGACGACCACGGGCACGCCGATCTCGATGCTGATCGAGAACACCGACCAGCGCTCCAAGGATTATGGCGAGATCGCCAACCAGTATCGTCCCGGCCATGCCGACTATACCTACGACCTGAAATACGGCATCCGCGACTATCGCGGCGGCGGTCGCTCTTCTGCCCGCGAGACGGCAGCCAGGGTTGCGGCCGGCGGCATTGCCCGGCTTGTGGTGCCCGGCGTCACCGTTCGCGCAGCCTTGGTGCAGATCGGCAAGCACAAGATCAACCGGGACAACTGGGACTGGGCACAGGTCGACCAGAATCCGTTCTTTGCGCCCGACGCCGAGATAGTGCCCGTCTGGGAAGATTATCTCGACGCCATCCGCAAGGCCGGCTCGTCTATCGGCGCTGTCGTCGAGGTCATCGCCGAAGGCGTTCCGGCCGGCCTAGGCGCACCGATCTACGGCAAGCTCGACCAGGATGTCGCCTCGCTGCTGATGTCGATCAACGCCGTCAAGGGCGTCGAGATCGGCAATGGCTTTGCCGCGGCTGAACTGAGCGGCGAGGAGAACGCCGACGAGATGCGCATGGGCAACGACGGTAAGCGGATCTTCCTGTCCAACCACGCCGGCGGCGTACTTGGCGGCATTTCGACAGGCGAGCCGCTGATTGCCCGCTTCGCCATCAAGCCGACCTCGTCGATCCTCACCGAACGCCAGACAATCGACAAGGACGGACGCAATGTCGACCTGCGCACCAAGGGCCGCCATGACCCTTGCGTCGGTATCCGCGCAGTGCCGATCGGCGAGGCGATGGTTGCCTGTGCAATCGCCGATCATTATCTGAGAGACCGAGGCCAGACCGGCCGGCTGACATAAGGACGTTTCCATGCCCTACGACCAGAAGCGCGTCGTCGATGCCATCAGAGCTTTCGAAGCCGGCGAGATCGTCGTCGTCATGGATGACGACGACCGCGAGAACGAAGGCGACCTGATCGTCGCGGCCGTCCACTGCACGCCAGAAAAGATGGCCTTCATCGTCCGACACACCTCCGGTATCGTCTGCACGCCGATGCCGCGCGAGGAAGCCAAGCGGCTGAACCTCAATGCCATGGTGGCGGAAAACGACTCCGCCCACACCACCGCCTTCACGGTGTCAGTCGATTTCAAGCACGGCACGACGACGGGGATCTCCGCCGATGACCGCAACCTGACGGTCCGCAACCTCGCAAACCCCAATGTCGGCCCCGGAGATTTCGTCCGCCCCGGCCACATCTTCCCGCTGATCGCCCGCGAAGGCGGCGTGCTGATGCGCTCCGGCCATACGGAAGCTGCCGTCGATCTCTGCCGGCTGGCGAACTTGCCCCCCATCGGCGTCATCAGCGAACTCGTCAACGACGACGGCACCGTGATGCGTGGCCCACAGGTGTCGACCTTTGCCGAAACCCATGGCTTCAAGTCGATCTCGGTCGCCGACCTCATCGCTTATCGCCAGCGCAAGGAAACGCTTATCGAACTCGGCTCGAGCTTCGATATCGAGACCGCCTTCGGCAAGGCCCGCGCCCACACCTATTCGCTGCCATGGGATACCATGCAGCATCTCGCCGTCGTCTTCGGTGATATCCGGGACGGCGTCGATGTGCCCGTGCGCCTGCACCCGGAAAACGTCGCCAGCGACGTCTTCGGCAAGGGCCGCCCGGTCGAGCACTATATGAAGAAGATCGCTGACGAGGGCCGCGGCATCATCGTCTACCTACGCGAAGGCTCCGTCGGCGTCGGTCACCACGACAATGGCCGCAAGACACGGCAAGATCGCGAGGCCCATGCCGAAGCCCAGACCCGCGACAGCGAATGGCTGGAAATCGGACTGGGCGCGCAGATCCTGAAAGATCTTGGCGTCACCTCGATCAAGCTGCTGACGACGCGCTCGCGCCACTATGTCGGGCTCGAAGGTTTCGGCATCAAGATCGCGCAAACCGAGATCTGCTGAGGCCACTCGACAACACTGCGGCGCGCTTCTGTGCGCCCTGGCGTATGAGCGAGACAGGGACGGATAACGTCACCCGCGCCAGCCGTCGAGCAGCACCACGCGCTCGACGCCGGTAAACCGGGCGATGCGCTCGAGTTCTGCGCTAAGTTTTTCGAGCCTGCCGCTGGAGGCGCGCACGCCTGGCTCGAGCCATAGGCGCCTGACCTCGAGGGTACCGGCCTTGCGGTCGGCCTTCATGTCGATGCGGCCGATCAGCCGGTCGCCTTCGAGCAGCGGAAAGACGTAGTAGCCGTATTCCCGCTTGGCCTCCGGTACGAAGATCTCGATACGATAGAAGAAACCGAACAGCCGCTGCGTGCGATCACGGTCGCGAAGCGCCGGATCGAAGGGGCTGAGCACGCGCAGGCGGGCCGGCGGATCCGGATGGTGCTCGATGGCCTCCTCGAAACCGGCAAACGCAAAGGATGGACGCGGCTTGCCGCCGAGCGCCGGTTCGACCAGCACCTCGCAGAGTTCCTGGCGGTGGGCATCGACCCAGGCCTTGGCCTCCTGGGGCGTCAGCAGGTTCCAGAAGGCGGCAATCTCGCCTGACGTGGCAAAGCAGAGGCGCTGCAGCGCGCTGCGGCAGGCCCAGTCGACGAAAGCGTCGTGGTCGACCTCTCCAGCCAGGAATTCGGCGGGGATGACGCGCTCGACGAGATCGTAGATCTTCTGGAAATTGCGGCGGCCGGCGATGGCGAACTTGCCGGTGCGCCAGTGATATTCCAGCGCCGTCTTGTTCGGATGCCAGTTCCACCAGCCGCCCGACACATGGCCGTCGGCCTTGATCTCGCGGGCCATGATCGCGCCGCCCTTGGCAACCCGCTCGAAGGTTTCCTCGAAGGCGGCTTCGAACCCCTCGCCCCGCCACTTGCGCCAGCGCTCGATGATCAGGGCGTCCTCGCGGCGAAACTTGTGTTTCCAGTAGACGAAGAAATCGCTCGGCAGGATCGAGGCATCGTGCGTCCAGTGCTCGAAAAGCGCACCGTCCTTTTCGAGGAGTTCGGTCAGGTGCTCGCGCCGATAGGTCTGGTTGCGGGAAAACAGGATCTGGTGATGGGCGCGCTCGACGGTGCCGATGCTGTCGACCTGGACGAAGCCGATGTCCTTGATCAGCTGCAGCAGGCCGGCTTTGTCGAGCGCGCGGTTGGGTGGCGTCGCCAGCCCCTGACGGGCCAGGAAGACGCGGCGGGCGTCGCTGTTTGAAATCAGAATCGTCATGCGAAGAGGATGGCCCTTTATCGGCAGCATATCAAACGGCAGCCTTCTATATTTGCCACCCCGCATTTACCGGCTATAGGACAGCGTCTCCGTTTCACGAGGGCCTACATTGGATATTCGCTTCGAGCAGGCGGGACTGCAGTTCGGCCAGCAGGTCGCGCTTCAGCCTTTCAGCGTGACGCTGATCGAGCGGCGCATCGGCATCATCGGCCTCAACGGCTCCGGCAAGAGCAGTTTCGCCCGGATGATAAACGGGCTCGCCAAGCCGACGACGGGCCGCGTGGTGGTCGATGGGCTCGATACCGTCGCCGATGCCAAGGCGGTGCTTGGCAAGGTGGGCTTCATCTTCCAGTCGCCGCAGAACCAGATCATCCTGCCGGTCGTGCGTGACGATATCGCGCTGGGCCTCAAAAATCGCGGGCTCGGCAAGCCGGAGATTGCGGCTGCCGTCGATGCCGTGCTCGAGCGCCTTGACGCCCGGCACCTGGCCGACCGCCGCGCCCACGAGCTTTCCGGCGGCGAACTGCAGCTGGCGGCACTGTGCTCGGTGCTGGTCACCGGCCCCGACATCCTGATCCTCGACGAGCCTACCAACCAGCTCGATCTTCGCAACCGTGGGCGGGTCGAGAGAATGATCGGCGAACTGCCTGAAAACGTCATCGTCATCAGCCACGACCTCGAACTGATCGAGAATTTCGAGCGCGTGCTGCTGTTCGACAAGGGACGGCTCGTCGCCGACGGATCACCCGGCGACAGCATTGCGCTCTACCGGGAGATCGCCCGCTGATGCAATCGCTTTATGTCGATGCCGACAGCTGGATGCATCGCCTTTCCGCAAGGCTGAAGCTCATTGTCATGGCGTTGCTCGGTATCGCATTGTTTGCGACCGGTCACCCCGGCGTGCTGGGCGTGGCGCTACTGGCAGGGGCGTTTCTCTATTTTACCTGCGGATTGGGCTGGAAGGAGGCGCTGCAGCGCTTGCGGCCGGTGCTGCTGACCATTGCCTTCGTCAGCCTGTTCAGCCTGCTATTCAATCCGTGGGATCAGGCCCTGGTCACCGTCCTCAGGTTGGTAACGCTGACGCTGTTTGCCGCCACGGTGACGGCGACGACTACCATTGCCGACTTCATGGACGAAATCACCTGGGCGGCGATGCCGCTTGAACGGACAGGGCTGGTGAAGGCCGCCGATATCGGTCTTGCGGTCGGTCTTGTGGTCCGCTTCGTGCCTGAGATCGTCGGTCGCTATGCGGCGATCCGGGAGGCGCATCAGGCGCGCGGGCTGACGATCCGGGTGCGGACAACGCTGGTGCCGCTGATCATTCTGACGCTGCGGGACGCAGACGCCATCGCCGCAGCGATTGACGCGCGCGGCATTCGGCGGCATTGAAAAAGTAACAGTTGATTTTGGAGCCCCCCATGAGCACCCGCGACCTCGTCCTCTCCGCCCTTTTCGCAGCGATCATCGTGGCGCTCGGACTTCTGCCGCCGATCTCGCTCGGCGTCATTCCGGTGCCGATCACCGCGCAGTCGCTGGGCGTGATGATGGCCGGCGTCGTGCTCGGGGCCAAACGCGGGGCAATCGCCGCGCTGATCGTCGTGCTGCTGGTGGCCATCGGCCTGCCGGTGCTGTCGGGCGGCCGTGGCGGGCTCGCGGTCTTCGTTGCCCCGACGGCAGGCTTCCTGGTCGGATGGATTTTTGCGGCGTTCGTGACCGGCATGCTCTCCGAGCGACTGGTCAAGACAGAGCAGTCTGGCCTCGCACAGGGCATCGGTTTCTTCATCGCTTCCGTCGCTGGCGGCGTGGTCGTGCTCTATGCCTTCGGGATCGCCTATCTCGCCATTGCCGCCAATATCGGTTTCAGCAAGGCCTTCTTCGGCTCGCTGGCCTTTGTGCCCGGCGATATCGTCAAGGCGGTCGTCGCAGCCTTGGTCGGCCGCGCGGTCATGGCCGGCTATCCGCTGCTGCCGCAGCGGAACTGATCAGTCGAGATATTTGTAGAGCCAGTCGCGGGTGTCTTCCGGCAGCGGCGACGGCTCGTGCTCCTCGCCACGTACGGCGAGCCAGAGGATCTCTACTTCGGCGGCCAGTTCGTTGCCCGCCTCGACCATCACCAGGAAGCCGACCGACTTGCCGCCGATCTTGTTGACCGTCACCGAGAAGCGGGCAAACTCGTCGTATCTGAGCCCCCTGTGTAGCGAGCATGAGGCGCGGGTCGGGATGTATATCGGCTCGTCGCGGACTTCGGGCCGTTCACGCCAGAAGTTCGACAGCGCGGTTTCGGCCTCCGAAATGTAGGAGGCGATGAACATCTGGCCGAACCTGTCGACATCGCGCGGTGGAACGCGCATTTCGGTGATGTCTGCTCGCTGGGCTCTACTCATTACACAACCTTGACGGACACGCTGTCCTTAATGAAAGCTTAAGCACCGCCTCGGCCGAAAGTAAACGGGCCTTTCCCCCTCGTGGTTAAGCGCATTTGTTGACATTGTGGTGATCGTTCCCATCTGCCGTGCTAGATGAGATGTTTCATAGTTAGGCTGACCGCATGAGCACGCGTCTTTACGAACATCCGATTTTCCTGGAGCATATCACGCCCGATGGCCATCCGGAGAGATCCGACAGGCTGCGGTCGATAAACATTGCCCTGGAGCATCCCAATTTCGCCCGGCTGGAACGGCGCGATGCGCCGCAGGCCAACGAGGACGCCATCCTGCTCGCCCACCCGGAAGAGCACCTGGAATTTGTGATGCGCTCGATCCCCGACGCCGAGGACGGCGAAGGGCAGATCAACCAGCTGGAAGCGGACACCTACGCCAGCCCGAAAAGCCTGCAGGCGGCGCTGACCGGCGTCGGCGCGGCGATGGCTGCGGTGGACGACGTGTTTACCGGGGCTGCCGACAATGTCTTCGTGGCCTCCCGCCCGCCCGGCCACCACGCCGAGAAAAACAAGGCGATGGGCTTCTGCTTCTTCAACAACGCCGCCATTGCCGCGCGCCATGCGCAGCGAACCTACGGTGCCGAGCGCGTTGCCATCGTCGACTGGGACGTGCACCACGGCAACGGCACGCAGGACATCTTCTGGGACGATCCGTCCGTGCTGTTCTGCTCGACGCACCAGATGCCGCTTTATCCGGGATCCGGTGCCAAGACGGAAACCGGCGGCAAAGGCACCATCGTCAATGCACCGCTGTCGCCAAACAGCGGCAGCGACCATTTCCGCGAGGCGTTCAAGTCGCGCGTGCTGCCAGCGCTCGACGACTTCCGGCCGGACCTGATCATCATCTCGGCCGGCTTCGATGCCCACCACCGCGATCCATTGGCGCAGATCAACCTGACCGGCGAGGATTTCGACTGGGCGACCGGGCGCGTTCTCGAAATGGCCGACAAGAGCGCCAAGAACCGGGTCGTCAGCCTGCTCGAAGGCGGATATGATCTGGAGGGGCTGGCCGAATCGGCGGGCCTGCATATTCTGCGTATGATGAAGGGTTGACGATGACTGACAGTGCCAAGCCGGATGTGTCCGACTACTCGTTCGAAAAGGCTGTTGCCGAGCTCGAAAGCATCGTCGCGCGGCTGGAACGCGGCGACGTGGCGCTGAACGAATCCATCGAGATCTACGAGCGCGGCGAAGCCTTGAAGAAGCATTGCGAAGCGCTGCTCTCCGCCGCTGAAAACCGCATCGAAAAGATCCGCCTGGACCGAGCCGGCAAGCCTGTCGGCGTCGAGCCGCTGGACGGCCAGTAACGCTTCCACGTTTGGGAGCACGCATCCGCTGACAGAGTTGCCCAATTTGCAGGGCTTTCGTCGGACCTGGATCTTGCCTTATACGATTGGCTTGCAATGGATGTGCGGGTAATCTGCCGTCACCGACAGGAGATCCCGATGTCCTTTTTCCCCGGCAAAGACCCTCTTCCCGGCGATGCCAGTGCCTCCGATGCCATTGAACAGCTGATCATTCCGCGCACGGCGGATATCGGCGGTTTTTCCGTGCGGCGGGCTTTGCCGACGAGCCGGCGCCGGCTGGTCGGGCCGTTCATCTTCTTCGACCGGATGGGACCGGCGGTGCTGCGGGCAGACCAGGCGATGGATGTCCGGCCGCATCCCCATATCGGGCTGTCCACGGTCACCTACCTGTTCGACGGCGAGATCCGCCACCTCGACAGCCTCGGCACCGAGAAGATCGTCCGGCCCGGCGATCTCAACCTGATGACGGCAGGCCGGGGCATCGTGCACTCCGAGCGCACGCCCGACAATTTGCGCGGCCATCCGCTATCGATCTCGGGCGTGCAGACCTGGCTTGCCTTGCCTGAGGACAAGGAAGAGATCGACCCATCCTTCTCGCACACCGATAAAAACGCCATGCCTGTCATCGACAGCGACGGCGCCACCGGGCGTGTGATCATCGGCAACTTCGACGGCCTGGCATCGCCGGTGAAGGTGTTTTCCGACACGCTCTATGTCGACCTCGCACTGGAGCCCAGCCGTTCGTTTCCCTTTGGAGCCGACCACGAAGAACGCGCCGTCTATGTTCTGTCGGGCGCGCTGATGGTGGCTGGCGACCGTTTCGAGGCGGATCAACTGCTGGTCTTTCGCCCGGGAGACGCGATCACGCTGAAGGCCGCCGAAAAAGGCTGCCACCTGATGCTTTTCGGGGGTGCGGCACTCAGCTCGAAACGCTATATCTGGTGGAATTTTGTATCGTCCTCGAAGGAGCGTATCGAACAGGCGAAGGAAGAGTGGCGTACCGGCCGCTTCGATATCGTCCCTGGCGACGAGGAAGAATTCATTCCGCTGCCGGAAGGCTAACTCGCCCCGCAGGCCGAAGGGGACCAACTTGCCGCAGCCCCTTGAAACGGCTTCTTTCGCAACGATCTATTTTCGGGTATGGCGGGCCGCCCGTCCAAGAACATAAGAAGAGGCTCCAGCCTGTGACATCATCGCCCAAGACGCCGCTGCTGGATCAGGTCGACTTTCCCGCCGACCTTCGCAAGCTGGAAGACCGAGACATGCCGCAGCTTGCGCGTGAAGTGCGCGACGAGATGATCGATGCCGTGTCGCGCACCGGCGGCCATCTCGGTGCTGGCCTCGGAGTTGTCGAGCTGACGATTGCCATCCACAAGGTATTCGATACGCCGAACGACCGGCTGATCTTCGACGTCGGCCACCAGTGCTATCCCCACAAGATCCTTACTGGACGCCGCGACCGCATCCGGACGCTGCGCCAGGAAGGCGGGTTGTCCGGCTTTACCCGCCGGGCGGAGAGCGAATACGATCCCTTCGGCGCGGCCCATTCGTCGACGTCAATCTCGGCCGGCCTCGGCATGGCGGTGGCAGCGGAACTCGACGGCACCGCCCGCAAGGTGATCGCCATCATCGGCGATGGCGCAATGTCTGCCGGCATGGCCTACGAGGCGCTGAACAATGCCGGCGCGCTGGACGCACGGCTGATCGTCATCCTCAACGACAACGACATGTCGATCGCGCCACCGACGGGCGCCATGAGTGCCTATCTGGCGCGGCTGGCATCTGGCCGGACGTATATGGGCATGCGGGAAATCGGCAAGAAGCTGACCGCCTATCTCGGCAAGAACGTCGACCGCGCCATCACCCGCGCCGTCGAGCACGCGCGCGGATATGTAACGGGTGGCACGATGTTCGAGGAGATGGGCTTCTATCACATCGGCCCCATCGACGGGCATTCGTTCGAGCATCTGCTGCCGGTGCTGCGCAATGTCCGCGATAATGCTCAAGGGCCGGTGCTGATCCACGTCGTGACGCAGAAGGGCAAGGGCTATGCGCCGGCCGAAGCTGCCGCCGACAAGTATCACGGCGTCAACAAGTTCGACGTGATCACCGGGACGCAGGCCAAGGTGAAGCCGAACGCACCGAGCTATACCAGCGTCTTTGCCGACGCCCTCGTCCAGGAGGCAAAGCTCGACGACAAGATCGTCGGCATCACCGCCGCCATGCCGAACGGAACCGGCCTCGACAAGCTGGCAGAGATCTTCCCGAAGCGCTGTTTCGACGTCGGCATCGCCGAGCAGCATGCGGTGACCTTTGCTGCAGGTCTTGCCACCGAAGGCTTCAAGCCATTTGCGGCGCTGTATTCGACCTTCCTGCAGCGCGCCTACGACCAGGTGGTGCACGATGTGGCAATCCAGGGGCTGCCGGTGCGCTTCCCCATCGACCGAGCCGGCTTCGTGGGCGCCGATGGCCCGACCCACGCCGGCTCGTTCGACACCACCTTCCTTGCCACCCTGCCCGGCTTCGTCGTCATGGCCGCATCCGACGAGGCGGAGCTGAAGCATATGGTGCGCACTGCCGCCGCTTATGACGAGGGTCCGATTTCTTTCCGCTACCCGCGCGGCGAAGGTGTCGGCATCGAGATGCCGGAGCGTGGCGAGATCCTCGAGATCGGCAAGGGCCGCATCGTCAAGCAAGGTTCGAAAGTGGCGCTGTTGTCGTTTGGGACGCGGCTGGCCGACAGCCTGCTGGCCGCCGAGGATCTCGATGCTGCCGGCCTGTCGACGACGGTCGCCGATGCGCGCTTTGCAAAACCGCTGGACCACGACCTGATCCGCCAGCTGGCCCGCCATCACGAGGTGCTGATCCTCATCGAGGAAGGTTCCGTCGGCGGCTTTGCAGGCCATGTGCTGCAGTTCCTCGCTACAGACGGCCTGCTCGATATCGGCCTGAAGATCCGCTCGCTCGTCATGCCAGACATCTGGATGGAGCAGGCGAAGCCCGAGGCGATGCTCGCCTATGCCGGACTCGACCGCGCCAACATCGTCCAGACTGTCTTCAAGGCGCTCGGACGCCCGAATATCGCCGGCATCGCCGGCTGATATCGGCGATGTGCCGGGTCAGCCGGCGCGATAAAGAACCATCCCGGCGTGGTGCAACACGCCGTCGATGAAATCGCCATCGGCCGTAAAGCCGGTATCGTCCCAGTATTCGATGTGGGTGCCGCTTACTTTGTAGCGGCCACGATAGGCGCTTTCGTGCCGTCCACGGGCTTCATCGTAGCGGTTGTCCGGGAGAAGACGGTGTCGGATGACGCCATCGGCAGTCATCCACAAGCCGACATAGGGATGGGGCATTGTCCGGACCTCATCGTTGCGTGATGGATCTGTCATCATGCGGCAGCCGTAGGGCGGACGACGATCTCGCTCGTATCGACATCCCCGGGCTGGGCGATGACATGATGGATAGCCCGGGCGATGGCTTCGGGCTTCAACGCAATGCTGCGATAGGCGACCATGGCTTCGGCCGTGGCTGGGTCGGTTATCGCATCCGCCAGTTCCGACTCGACAACGCCCGGATAGACGCAGGTGACGCGCAGCTTGGTATTTTCCTGCCGCAGGCCGTCGGAAATGGCCCTGACAGCATATTTAGTGGCGCAATAGACGGCGGCTGTCGGAGACACCGCGAGCCCACCAATCGACGAGACGTTGATGATCTGCCCGGCCTCCTGCCGGTTCATGATCGGCAGCACGGCAGCGATGCCATAGAGAACGCCCCTGATGTTGACATCGATCATGCGGTCCCATTCCTCGACCTTGAGCAACGCCATCGGCGACAGCGGCATGATCCCGGCATTGTTGACGAGCACGTCGATACGACCGAATGCCTCCATGGCGGCTGCAACGAAGGCGTCCATGTCCCTGCGGCTGGTGACATCGAGAGCCTGCGAAAGCACCGTTCCGCCGCTGGCTTCGATCTCTGCCTTCAGCGCGTCGAGCCGGTCCTTGCGTCTTGCCCCGATGACGACGCGAGCGCCTGCTGCGGCGAGTTCGATGGCCACGGCTGCGCCGATGCCGCTGCTTGCGCCGGTGATCAGAACCACCTTGTCCCTGATGCCTGTCATTGCGATGTCCTTCCAGCCAAGAGACGACGGAATTGCCGTCTTTGGTGGCGACAAACTGACTTCAAGACCAAGATGGCGGTAGACAGCTTTTCCGAATTTCTTGCACGATCCTCCGAAAGCGTCCTCGTGGTCTTGGCAACAAGCTTTCCCCGGGACAGAGTACGGCGATGGAAAGAATTGCCGAACTCGCAGGATTAATCGACCGCCACGCACCGGAAGACGGCAGCTACGATACCGCCATCCCCCGCGTAGGGCTGATCCGCTGTTCGGCCGAAACGGAGCCCGTCCACACACTCTATAGGCCCTCCTGCTGCATCGTTGCCCAAGGTCGCAAGCGGGCCGTGATCGGCGAGACCAGTCTTGTCTACGACGCGGCTCATTATCTGGTCGTTGGCATCGACCTGCCCGTCATCGGCGCCGTGATCGAGGCAAGCGCCTGCGAACCGTATCTCTGCTTCAAGCTCGAGTTCGACGCCAGCATTCTCGCCGAGATGGTGTCGATGACACCCGCGCGTGTCGACAATACCCCGGCGGCCAGCCTCAGCGCCACGACGCCGAAGCTCATCGATGCTGTTGCGCGGATGCTGATGCTTCTGGACGAACCGGAGGAAGCGGCGGCGCTGGCACCGCTCGTCGAACGGGAAGTCCTCTATCGCCTGCTGGGCGGGCCGCAGGGCGCCATGCTGCGGCAGATTGCCAATGGCGAAAGCCGCCTCAACCAGATCGGCCGCGCCATCGACTATATCTGCCGGAACTTTCAAGCGCCGTTTGCAATCCAGGATCTCGCCAATATCGCCGGCATGAGCCCGTCGTCCTTCTACGAGCATTTTCGAACGACGACGGAGATGAGCCCGCTGCAATTCCGGACGCAGATCCGTCTTCAGGAGGCACGGCGGCTGATGATGATCGAGGGGCTGACTGCGGCCGAAGCTGGCTTTCGGGTGGGCTACGACAGCCCTTCGCAATTCAGCCGCGATTATCGCCGCACCCACCGGGAGACGCCCCGGCGCGACGTGGCACGGATGCGTGGCACCGCCACACCCGCCGCGCCAAACTAGAAAGGGCGATGCTGCTGCACCGCCCTTTCGTTGAACTCAGTGTTATAAGCCGGCTCTCAGAATTCTTCCCAGTTTTCCTGGGCCGGGGCGCTGGCGGGGGACTGCTTGCCGCCGCTGAAGGCTTTGGCGAGGGTCTGGCCGAGGGCGCGGGCCGGTGAGGCTACCGCGCGGGTACGGTCCGTGGCGGCGGTAATCCTCGATGAGGACGCAGCGGGCCTCGGTGCAATTGCAGGCTTCGGGGAGAAGGCGGCGGGCTTCGATGTCTGTGCCTGGCGGCCCTTGCTCAGCTTGAACTGACGGAGCAGGTCGTCGAGAGCGCTGGCTTCGCTTGCGAGCGAATGGCTTGCTGCCGTCTGTTCCTCGACCATGGCGGCATTCTGCTGGGTGCCCTGGTCCATGGCGTTGACGGCGAGGTTGATCTCCTGGAGGCCGGTCGATTGCTCGCGGGTCGAGATGACGATGGCGGCGATGTTCTGGTTGATCTCGCGGACTTCGGAAACGATCGCTTCCAGCGCCTTGCCGGTTTCACCGACCAGCGCCACGCCGGCGTTGACCTGCGTGCCCGACGTGTTGATCAGCGCCTTGATCTCCTTGGCAGCTTTTGCCGAGCGCTGGGCGAGTTCGCGGACTTCCTGGGCGACGACGGCAAAGCCCTTGCCAGCCTCGCCGGCACGCGCAGCCTCGACACCGGCGTTGAGAGCGAGAAGGTTGGTCTGGAAGGCGATGTCATCGATGACGCTGATGATGTTGCTGATTTCGCCCGATGATTTTTCGATTTCGTGCATCGCCGATACCGCCTTGCGGACGACGTCGCCGGAGCGCTCGGCGCCAAGACGGGCACGCTCGACGAGATGGCCGACGTCTTCGGCGCGCTTGGCGGAGTCGCGCACGGTCGTTACCACCTGCTCGAGGGCTGCGGCCGTTTCCTCCACCGATGCTGCCTGCTGTTCGGTACGGCGTGCAAGGTCGTCGGCGGCGGTGCGGATCTCGTCGGCACCGGCACTGATGGCGGAGGCATTGTCGCCGACGGACTGCAGCGTCACGTCGAGCTTTTCAGCGGCGTTGTTGAAATCGATGCGGACGCTGTCGAATTGCGGGGCGAAGACCTGCTCGAGGCGTGCAGCGACATCGCCGCTTGCCAATGTCGACAGGCCGGCGGCCAGCGCGTCCATGGCGAAACGCAGTTCTGCTTCTTCGCGGGCCTTCTGGTCGTCGTCCATGTGGCGGCGTCGCTCGGCGTCGCTGCGCATCCGCTCGGTTTCGCCGGAAAGGCGCAACTTCTCGATTGCGGCATCCTTGAACACCAGCACGGCTTCAGCCATCCGGCCAACCTCGTCGCCGCGTCCGGAGCCAGGGACCTCGACGTTGTTGTCGCCGCCGGCCAGCCGACCCATGGCCGCTGTCATGCCGACGATGGGCTTGACGATGGTGCGCGACAGGAGAAAGGCGAGGATGGCGGCAGCGAGCGAAGCAACGATACCGCCGAGGATGAGCGTCCAGCTCAGGTCGCTGTTGGCTTTGGCCTGCGTCGCGGCCAGCACATCGGCCTGGCTGCGGGCGATCTGCTTGACCTTGGCTGCGGCATCGCGGAAGCCGTCCAGCTGGCCCTTGGCTTCATTGACACCGATCTTGACGATCTGGTCGACCGGCATCTCGGTTTCCTTGCGGGCCTTCGCCTGGGGCTCGGCCAGCTGATGGAAATAGAGATCGGCCGTCTTCTGCATGGTATCGAGGGCCTGCTGCATATCGGCATGGCCGCCGGCGGCATCCTTGGCTGCCGTGATGCTTTTCAGCATCCGCTCGCGGTTGGCGAAGAGATCGCCATAGGTGCTGTTGCTGCGGAAAAGAAGGAAGCCGCGCAGATTGACCGCCTGCTCCAGCATGGCCTGCAGGGAGTCGTCGACGAGGTTGACGAATTTCTGTGACTGCGCCTGTTCGATGGCGGCTGCGGCCGATATGCGGGCCTTCGAATAGACGAAGGCCGAGACGGAAACGAAAAGCAGAATGAGCGCGACGAACGTAATCGCCAGCTTGCCATTCAGAGAGAGATTTTTAGCAGACATCGCCAAGCGCCTCCTGAGCGCTGTCCTCAGAGAACATCCCTCGCGGCGCCATGGAACGCAGCGAGAGGTCAAATTGATGAAACATGATCGGATAGGCGCGACCTGGCAGATGCCATCATGGCGGGCTTGGCCCTCGAGGGGCCATCGCAATGGCCGCAACGTTAGCGCTCATAGCTTTCCAATCGTTTAACTTCGATAGCGCGATGGTTGCGCACCGAAGCACGATCCCCAAGCATTCCGGCAGACATTAAGACCGTCGCGGTCATCGGGGAGGTCGTCGCCGGGACTTCGTGATGCCAGTGCCTGTTTCGTTGGCGGGCAGCTGATGACGCAGGCGGATTCCGGGCCGGCAGGCGTTGGAAACAGGCGGAGATCGGCTTGAGACATATAAAAAGCTTGCAACTGATGGCATTGGCGGTCATGGACAGGCCATGTCAGAACAATTTCCTCCCCAGTACCGCCTCGATCAGCTTGTCCTGTCGCGAGGCCTCGTGGCTAGCCGATCCCGCGCCCGTGACGCCATCCAGCGTGGCACCGTCAAGGTCGACGGCAAGGTCATCACCAAGGCAAGCATGACCTTTGCCGACGATGTCGTGCTCGAAATCGACGATCCCGCACAGGACTACGTTTCGCGCGCGGCGCTGAAGCTGGTCGCGGCGCTCGACCATTTCAAGCTCGATCCGGCCGGTCACGACTGTCTGGACGTCGGCGCATCCGCCGGCGGCTTTACCGAAGTACTGCTGCAGCGCGGCGCCGCACATGTCACCTCCATCGATGTCGGCCATGGCCAGATCCATCCGCGCGTCGCCGGCGACGAGCGTGTCACCAGCATCGAGGGCCTCAACGCCCGCTACCTGACATCGGACGATATCGACAACCGCGCCATCACCTTCATCGTCTCCGATGTGTCGTTCATCTCGCTGAAGCTGGCGCTGGTGCCGGCCCTCGAGCTTGCCGAAGCCGGCGCCTTCTGCGTGCTGCTGGTCAAGCCGCAGTTCGAGGCCGGCCGCGAAGCCGTCAGCAAGGCCGGCCTGTTGAAACTACCGGAAACGGCGCCCGACGTGGCTGCCGACCTCGAGCGCTGGCTGGTCGACGAAATGGGCTGGGAAACGCTTGGCCTTATCCCCTCGCCGATTGCCGGCGGCGACGGAAACCATGAATTCCTATTGGCGGGACGCAAGCCATGAGCGCCGAAACAGTTACCATCAACAAGCTTGGCGGCCAGGGCGATGGTATCGCCCATGATGCCAACGGCCCGATCTTCGTGCCCTTCACCCTGCCCGGCGAGAGCGTCGCGATTGCCCGGATCAAGGACAAGGGCACATTGATGTCCGTCCTCAAGGCATCGCCCGACCGGCAGGAGCCGCCGTGCCGGCACTTCGGTCCCGATGGCATCA
The DNA here is from genome assembly GCF_019355815.1 of Rhizobium sp. B21/90. Classification (NCBI taxonomy): domain Bacteria; kingdom Pseudomonadati; phylum Pseudomonadota; class Alphaproteobacteria; order Hyphomicrobiales; family Rhizobiaceae; genus Rhizobium; species Rhizobium sp. B21/90. The sequence continues at coordinate 3,145,958 of NZ_CP072162.1, forward strand.
ACGGCACCTGCGGCGGCTGCACGCTGCAGCATTACGCCGATGTACCATATCGGGCATTCAAGCGGCAGCTGGTGATCGACGCGCTTAAGTCGAAGGGCCTGACGCCTGACGTCGACGACCTCGTGGCGGCCCATCCGGGCCAGCGCCGGCGCGTGGTGTTTGCCGCACGCCGCACCGAGAAGGACGTGCTGATCGGCTTCAACCAGACCGACAGCCATCACATCGTCGCCATCGAGGAATGTCCGATCTCGTCACCGGATATCGTCGGCAAGCTGCCGGCGATCCGCATGGTGGCAAAGGCGTTGTCGATCAATGCAGAAGCTTTCCGCATCAGCGTGCTGGAAACGCTGGCCGGCCTCGACATCGCCGTCGACGGCATCAAGGCGCTCTCGGACGAGCAGCGTCGCGCCGCCATCGAAACCATACTGTCGCTGCGCGGCATCGCCCGCATTTCGCTGAACGACGAAATCATCCTCGAGAAGACCAAGCCGATGATCGATTTCAGCGGCGTGCAGGTCTCGCCACCGCCCGGTGCCTTTACCCAGGCGACCAAGCAAGCCGAAGACGTGATGGCCGATCTGGTTGTCGCCCATATCGGCAAGGCCAAGCGCATCGTCGATCTGTTCGCCGGCTCCGGCACCTTCGCGCTGCGGCTTGCCCGTCTCGGCCGCGTCCATGCCGCCGAATCCGACGGCAAGGCGCTGGCGGCTCTCGATCTTGCCGCTCGCACGACGCAGGGCCTGAAGCCGGTCAGCACGGAGCGGCGCGACCTGTTCCGCCGGCCGCTGATGACGGCGGAGTTCAAGTATATCGACGCCGTCGTCTTCGATCCGCCACGCGCGGGCGCCGAAGCGCAGGTCAAGGAACTGGCGCGTTCGGCGGTCAAGAAGATCGTCGCGGTCTCCTGCAATCCGCTGACCCTGGCGCGCGACCTCGCCATCCTAGTCGAGGCCGGCTATCGCATCACCAAGGTCACGCCGATCGATCAGTTCCTCTGGACATCCCACGTCGAAGTGGTGGTCTCGCTCGAGAAGTAAGCGAGGCCTCTTCCGAATTCAGCGTTTGAAGAAGCCTTCGAACGCGGCGCGGGCTTCTGCGGTGCGCAGTTGCGCTTCGAAATGCCCGGCCTCCTCGGCGATCCGCGCCTTGATATCCTGCTGATGGCCGCGCAGCAGGTCGCGGGCGATTTTCAGGGCGCCCGGCGGCTTGGCGGCCAATTTTGCGGCGACCGCCAGCGTCTCCTCCTCGAGAGCTTCCTCGGTGGTCACCTTCCAGATCAGCCCGTCGCGCCGGGCTTCCTCCGCCGTCAGCGGTTCTCCGGCGGCCAGCAGCGCGAAGGCGTGCTGGTAGCCCATCAGCCGTGGCGCGATGAGGCTGGAGGCTGCCTCCGGCACCAGCGCCAGATCGACGAAGGGCGTGCGGAATGTGCTGCGGCCGGATGCCAGCGTCAGGTCGCAATGCATATGGATGGTCGTGCCAATGCCGATGGCCATGCCGTCGACGCCCGAGACCAGCGGCTTGTCGAAACCGGCGAGCGCATTGAGGAAATCCAGCACCTCCGTACCCATCGCTCCGCCCATGGCAAAGGCCAGGAAGTCGGACATGTCGTTGCCGGCCGAAAAGCAGCCGGGTTGGCCGAGGAAGACGACGACGCGAACGCTTGCCTCCGCGCTCGCCGCCTGCAGGGCCTTGGTCATTGCGGCATACATGGCGCGGGTGATGGCGTTCTTCTTTTCCGGCCGGTTGAAGCGGATCACCCGGACATGAGGCATGGCCTCCGGAGTTTCGATCAGGATATGGTCGGTCATGAATGGCTCCTCATGTCAGCAGGTCATGTCAGCAGGGCGCGCGCGGCAATGAGGCTGTCAGCACCGCGCATTACCTGGTCTTTCAGCGCTGCGGTTTCAGGGAGCAGGTTTTCTGCGGCAAAGCGGCAAAGTGCGATGCGTCCCCCGACCTCCCCGTCGTCGGTCACCGCGAGGCCTCCCTTGGCGAGGTAGCAGCCTGACAGCACCAGCCCGAACAGCCGCAGATAGGGTGTCGCGCCGGCAAGCGCCTCCTCGACACGGTCTCCGGCATGCGCTGCCAGCAGCCAATCCGTTGCAGCATCGAGGTCCGCCATCGCCATCCGCAACCTGTCCGCCGTCGCCCCGAAGGCCGGCAATCCAGCCGCCGCGACACTCTCGCAAATCGCCTGCAACTCGCCGATCAGCCCTCGCACAGCATGGCCTCCGTCCAGCGGCAGCTTGCGGGTGACGAGGTCGATCGCCTGAATGCCGTTGGTGCCCTCATAGATCGGCGCAATTCGGGCGTCGCGCCAAAGCCTCGCGGCACCGGTCTCCTCGATATAGCCCATGCCGCCATGCACCTGGATGCCGAGCGAGGCGACGTCGACGCCGCAATCGGTGGCAAAGGCCTTGGCGATGGGGGTGAGCAGCGCGGCACGGGATTGCCAATGGTTTGTGTCGATGCCTGCATGGGAAAGATCGATCGCGTGGGCGCAGGCATAGGTGATGGCGCGTGCGCCTGTTGTCAGCGCCTTCATCGTCAGCAGCATGCGGGCGACATCGGGGTGCTCGACGATCGGGCTCATCGATCCACCCTTATGTCCCGCTGCCCGCCCTTGCCGGCGCTCGCGGGCATAAGCAAGGGCCTTTTGGGTGGCGGCTTCGCAGACACCGACGCCCTGCATGGCGACGGCGAGCCGCGCGTTGTTCATCATCGTGAACATGCAGGCGAGGCCGCGGTTTTCCTCGCCGACCAGCCAGCCGATGGCGCCCGGTGTCTCGCCGAACCTGCCATCGCCGTAGATCATGGTACAGGTCGGTGAGCCATGGATGCCGAGCTTGTGCTCGAGCGAGTGGCAGAAGAGATCGTTGCGGGCACCGAGCGACCCGTCCGCCTCGACGAGGAACTTCGGCACCAGGAACAGCGATATGCCCCGCGTGCCCGGGGGAGCATCGGGCAACCGGCCGAGTACCAGATGGATGATGTTGTCGGCTGCGTCGTGATCGCCCCAGGTGATGTAGATCTTCTGGCCGAAAATGCGGTAGCTGCCGTCCTCGTGGCGTTCTGCACGGCTGGTCAGCGCCCCGACGTCGGAGCCGGCGTGCGGCTCCGTCAGGTTCATGGTGCCGGTCCATTCGCCGGAGATCATGCGGGCGAGATAACGATCCTTCAACGCCGGACTGCCATGGGCCGACAGGGCCTCGATGGCGCCCATCGTCAGCGTCGGCGCCAGGCCGAAGGCCATCGATGCGCCGTTCCACATTTCCAGCGTGGCGACATTCAGCATTTGCGGCAGACCCTGACCGCCGAATTCCGGCGATGCCGTCAGGCCGTTCCAGCCGCCGGCCGACCAGTCGCGATAGAGTTTCGGCCAGCGTTCGGGGAGGACGACAGCGCCGTCGACCAGTCGCGCGCCCTCGGTGTCGCCTATGGCTGCCAACGGTACGATTTCGTTGTCGGTGAAGCGGGCTGCCTCCTCAAGGATGGCGTCGGCGACATCGACAGTGAGATCACCGAGCGAGCCAATCTCGATGGCCTGGTCCAGCCCCGCCACGTGGCGAAGCGTGAACGCGATTTCCGCGACAGGCGCCTTGTACATTCGGTCTCCTCCCGATCATGCCGATGCTGCCGACCACCTCCGGCCGGCGTTTTTTCCTGCAGGTGGGTCGCGCAGCTGCTAAGAAGCTGTCACAAGCAGGGCCTATGCACATGTTTACCTTAAACGGCGATGCAGCATGACGACAATATTCAATCCGACCATTCCGGGCTTTGTCTGGGCACACCATCTTTCGCCCGATAGAGGTCGATCCGAGCGCCTCCCCGATACCATCGAACGCTCTGCCCTGATGTCGCTGGAGGGCTTCGTCTGGCTGCATCTCAATCTCGTCGATGCCCGTGTCGCTGCTTTCCTGGAAGACTTCCCGGGCCTTACCGACGATATGCGCCAAGCCCTGACGACGCATGATACGCATGCCACCATCACCGTCGACGAAAAGGTGATCTTCGGCACGCTGGTGGATTTCCAGCTCGATTTCGACCAGGATACGCGCGACATCGGCTGGCTGCACTTTGCCATCTCCGAGCGCTTCATCATCACCACGCGCCTGCAGCCCTTGCGCAGCGTCGAGCGGGTGCGCGCCACCATCGAAAAGAACCCGGCGCGCTTTCATCGGCCGCTGGATATCTTCGAGGCGCTGGTCGTCGAGTTCCAGCGGACGCTGATCGCGCTGGTCATCGAGACCACGGAGGAAATGAACCAGATCGAGGACGTGGTCTACGATGCCACTTTTCGCGACGAGCGGCGGCGGCTGGCTCCGGTACGGCGCACCATCGTCCGCGTCCATCGACACCTGCGCACCATCCTGTCTCTCATGCGCCGGGCAGCGGCTTCCGACGACGACGAGATGCCCGATGGTTTCGACGACGTGGCGGGGCGGCTGACGACGCGGCTGGAGACGGTCGACCACGATGTTTATGCCCTACAGGAGCGAGCGCGGCTGTTGCACGAGGAAATCGACTCCAAGCTTTCCTCCGAGACGAACCGGCATCTCTATATCCTGTCGCTGATGACGGCTTTCCTCTTGCCGCCAACGCTGGTAACCGGCTTTTTCGGCATGAACACAACCGCCCTGCCCTTTGCCGGCAGCGAGCACGGGACTGCCTATGCGGTCGCGATCATCGGCGCGTCCATCCTGCTCGCCTGGTGGCTGCTGCGGCGGGTGCGCATTCTGTAGCGCATAAAAAATGCCCGGCTGTTAACCGGGCACTTTGCAGTCTGATCACCTGGTTATCAATAAAAGGGCGACAGGCACTGCTGGCGCGGGCCGTGGTTCGGCTGGAAGGTGTTGTCGTAACCACGATACGAGCGATAGCGGTTTGCGCACCACTCGTAATGGCGTGGATTGATGCCAGCTGCGGGGCGCGCGTAGGTGCGTGGCTCGCTGGCGATAGCGCCGCCGATCAGCGCACCGGCGCCGAAGGCTGCCAGAGGGAACCAATAGCCATCGTGGTAACGGTAGCCGTGGCGGTATCCATGGTATCCGCGATAGCCGCCGTAGTAACCGCGACCGTAGCCGCCTCTATAATAGCCGCCGCCCCGATGGCGCCAGTACTGCACCTGTTGGACATCAGAAGACGCCGCGCCGGAGACCGCTGGCGGGGCTGCCGAAACGGATGGCATCGGCAGCGCGAAGGACGGGGTAAAACTCGTAACAGCAACTGCTGCTGCAAGAGCGAGCGTGACGGCTCTGGTACGTATCTTTAACATTTTCGTCTCCAATCCGTAAATCTGGTGTCGATAAAACGAACTTGTGGGCGGAAAGTTCCAAATTCAGCCCACCGACACACCCGCAGCCGGGGCAGCATGCAACCCTTAACGGCGCATTAACCATATGCGCCTACCCTCGACAGACCATGGGAAAGCGAACAGTTCTCACCCTGATTATCGGTTCTCTTCTGATCCTGGCGCTGCCGGCGCAAAACAGGCTGGCGGTGGCCGGCGAACGCCAGCCCTGGAACGATCCCGAACACGCGCTCATCATCGACGCCTACGAGCTGAACAGCATCGACTGGGATGCGCTGCTGCAGGATACGCGCATCAGCGGCTTCGTCTCGAAGGCCTCCGACGGTCTGCCGGAAGATTACGCCTGCAAAACGAGCGACCATTCCGGCGATACGGTCGGTCACTGCAAGACGATGTGGCGCAAATATGCCGTCAGCCGCGAGCTCTTTCGCACCCGGCGGCTCATCGCCAAATCGAACGGCATGTTGTGGGGCGCCTACCACCTCGGCCGTCCCGGCAATCCCATCGACCAGGCAAACCATTTCCTCGATTACGCCGACCCTAAGGCGGACGAGCTTATGGTGCTCGACATCGACGGGCTAGATCCGCAACAGTTCATGTCGCCGGCCGACGCCCAGATCTTCGCGATCCATATCAAGGAGCGCACCGGCCGCTACCCGATCCTCTATGCCAACGATGTGGTCGCAAGATTCATCGCCGACCACCGCAGCGACTACCAGATCCTGTCGCGCCTGCCGCTCTGGTATGCGCGCTACAAGCCCGACGTCGAAGGCACGTTTCCGCTCGGCAACTGGACGGACTATGCGATGTGGCAGTTCTCCTCCGCCGACAATTGCTCGTCGCGCCGCTGCCCCTACCGCGTGGCCGGAACCTTGCCGGATATCGATGTGAACATGGCATCGATGACGAAGACCCAGCTGGCAAGGATATGGCCGCAGGGCGATCTCGTGCCCCCACGCATCGATACGCCGTCGATGCTGGCATCGGCACCCGGCCCGGCAGCAAAAGTACAGGTCACGGCTCTCAACTACCAGGATTTCTGACGAGCCCTGCGCTTACGCTTCGATCTGGACGTCCGTCTTCGGGCGCGAGCAGCAGGCGAGGATGTAGCCCTCGTCGATCTCGTCGTCGAGGATGCCGCCATTGTGGTTCATCTCGACATCGCCGGAAAGCTTCATCACCTTGCAGGTGCCGCAGAGGCCGGATTCGCAGGCGGCGCCGATGCGGATGCCGGCACCACGGGCGGCTTGCAGGATGGTCTGGCCGGGCGCGCAGACAACGTCCTTGCCGGCCATGGTGAAACGGATCGAGGTGGCGACCTCGCCCTCCGGGCCGACGGCGGGTTCAGGCACAAGGTCGGCAGAGGCCGGGCGAAAGCTTTCCTGATGGTAGCGGCTCATGTCGAAGCCGGCAGCCTCGAGGCTGGAGCTGACGAAATTCATGAACATGTCGGGGCCGCAGCAGAACACAGTGCGGTCGAGAAAATCATGGGCCAGCAGCGCGATCTTCGCCTTGTCGATGCGGCCGCGCAGGCCGGACCACAGCTCCATCTGGCCGCGCTCCTCGACGATGAAGCCGAGATTGAGGTTGGGCATGAAGCGGGCGAGATATTCAAGCTCGGAGCGGAAGACGATTTCCGATGGGCCACGGGCACAATTGATGAAAGAGATATCGGAAAGCGGTGCGACATCGCTCATGTAGCGCGTCATCGACATCATCGGCGTGATCCCGGAACCGGCCGAGATGAACAGGTACTTCTCGCCGGGATGGCGGATATGGGTGAAATCGCCGAGCGGCCCGAAGGCGCGGATACGCATGCCAGGCTTCAGGTTGTCGAACATCCAGCGCGTGCCGATGCTGTCCTTCTGCGCCTTGACAGTGACGGCGACCGAGAAAGGCCGCGTCGGGGTGGACGACAGTGTATAGGTCCGCATCAGCGGCTCCGGCCCGACCGGCAGTTCCAGCGTGACAAACTGGCCCGGCAGATAGCGAAACCAGTTGTCCTTGTCGGAGCGGAACGTGAAGGTCATCACATCGGGCGCCTCCGGCGTCACAGACAGGCATTCGAGCAGGTGCTGCCTGTCGCTCCAGGGCTGCATCTGGTCGAGGTGAAGGTGACGCGCTGTTCCCGCTACGCTCATGCTCAGGCCACGACCGAAAGCTTGGCTTGCTCGCCCTGCAGACGGCTGGTCATGAAATCAGCATACCATTCGACGAACTGCGCCACGCCGCCCTCGTGCAGCTCCGAATAAGGACCGGGCTCGTAGGCAGGGGAGTGAATGCCGAAAGCATTTTCCTCGACGATGCGGCGGTCCTGGTCGTTGGTCTCGGTCCAGACGTGGGTCAGTTCCTCGAGATTGTAGTCGACGCCCTCGACCGCATCCTTGTGGACCAGCCACTTGGTTGTGACGGCGGTTTCCTCGGCGTTGAGCGGCAGCACGCGGAAGGAGATCGCATGGTCCACCAGCATGTGGTTCCAGGTGGACGGATAGTGGAACAGCAGCATCGTGCCGATGTTGCTCATGGTGACGTCGTCCGAAAGCGGCTTCTTGACGGCGCGCTGGCCGGACATGGTGTAGCTCTCGGCACCCTCGATCAGCGGCATGCGGGCAACACGGAACTGGCCGGTCGGGTCCATCTTGAACTCGCTCGGCAGGCCGCCGGCCTCGCAATGCGCCCAGTGGGCAGCGATGACCGGATCGTCGCCGGCGCCCTGAACGCCGGTTGCCGTCGGAGCTTCCGGATAGGTGCGGCAAAGCTCGGGGTGGTTGGCGGCGCAGTGGTAGCACTCGCGGTTGTTTTCCCAGACCAGCTTCCAGTTGCCCTTCTCGATGATGGTGCTCTGGAAGGCGATCTTGGATTCGCTCAGGCGGTGCGGCATCATGTAGGGGGCGATGCTGTCGCGAACGGGCTGGAAATCAGGTGCTGTTTGCGCCAGCGAGATGAAGATATAGCCGGCCACGCTTTCGCAATGGATCGGCTTCAGGCCGTACTGGCTCTTGTCGAAGCTGTCGGCCATCTGGCGGGCGAACTGCAGCGAACCGTCGAGGTCATAGGTCCACTGATGGTAGGGACAGACGAGCTTGGCTGCAGAGCCGCGATCCGATGAGCAGACGCGCGAGCCGCGATGGCGGCAGCTGTTGTGGAAAGCGCGGATGACCTTGTCGCGGCCACGGACGATGACGATAGGATATTCGCCGACCTGGGCGGTGATGTAGTTGCCGGCACGCGGCACCTCGCAATCATGACCCATGAACAGCCAGTCGCGATAATAGATCATCTCCATATCGATCTTGAAATAATCCTGATCGATATAGAAGGGCTGCTCGAGGCTGAATCCCTCGCGGCGGTTCTTCAGCTGCCGCAGCATCGTGTTGCGAATATCCATCCTGATGTCCTCGTGCCTATCGCCGACCAGCGGGATAAAATGATAGGAGCGAGCCGAGATCGGCCTGCCCTGTGACCTTTCGACCGCCGACTGCGGCCCATTTCAAAACGCATTGCCTCAAACACCGCGCCAGCACGAGATTCGCCTGACGAGACATCATGCCGCCTTTCCGGACTTGCGACCAGAGGCGTTTTACCGACCCCGACCTCTTGCCGTTTTCGACCGCGCTGCCAGCAAAACGCTTCTTGCGGACGGTCTCCTGCGACCTTTCCCCATATAAACATCGCGCCCGATTACGACGTGGCTTCTATGCGACATAAGCACGGAAATTGACGACAGCGGAAAAGCCGCCCGAGATACGCATCGGTGGGGACTGCATGCATTGCAGAACAAGCGTTTACGACCGACGGAGAATAGAGGACGGAGACGCGCCGCTTCCGCATTCAAACCGACCTGGTAGCAAATGCCTGTTTGCGACATAAATGCGCTTGGCACGCCGCAAATACGTTTTAGCCTGAGATAGCGGGTGGAGCATCGTAGCAAAGGCGATTTCATGCGTTCTTAACGATGACAGCGTAGCCTGTAGGTACGATTTTGAACCGCGAGCGCGCAGCATGGCCAAGCTCAGATATTTCGATGCCAAGGCAGAAGCCGCAGTCCAGCCGCCAGCCCCGGCTGCCATCCACAGCGAGTTCCTGCGGACCGGCCGCATCACGCGCGAAAAGGACAGGCGGGAAAAAGACCGGCGCTATCTCAGCTACGATGCCGTCGCCGAGCGCACCGCACTCCTTCTGCAGGCCGCCGGCGAAAAGACGCACGAGCGGCTGAACGGCTTTCACAGGGCGATCCAATTTCCAAAACTAGTCTTTCACCGGACACTCGCCGAGAGGCCGCACCTCGGCTACTGCCACGTGACGGCGTCACGAACGCAGTTCGCCGAGTACAAGAATGTCAGCTGGGCCTTTTACATCGCCAATTTCTACGCCGAGATCGACGACAGCGAGTCCAGCTTCGTCAAGATCGACCAGCGGCATCCACGCATGTACTTCGCGGTCGCCGTCGAGCAGATTCAGAGCAACGATGACAAGGCTCTTGGCATCAACCGCGCCGTGCGCGGCAACGGCGTACTGTTTCGCACCGTCGATCCGCAAACGGCAATCCGCAACGTCTTGCTGCTTGGCGCCCGCAACGAACAACTCCGCGACATCATCCGCCAGCTTTGAGCGTAGGTGCATTGGGTGAGCGACCGCGCCGCCCCGGCCGCGTCGAACTCGGAAAGCCTCTTCAAGACCCCGGACTACAACCTCATGAGCGACCCGAGAGATAACCTGCTGGCTCACGGCCTGCTGAAGGTTGACGACAAGACCGAGATTTACTGGGAGAAATCGGGAAACCCCGACGGAAAGTGCGCCCTCTACCTGCACGGCGGACCGGGCAGCGGCCTCGGCTCGGGGAGCTACCGGGAGCTCTTCGATCCCGCAGGATACTGCCTTATCGGTATCGACCAAAGAGGATGCGGGCGTAGCCGACCGCTGGCGATCGACGATCTGAACGAACTCTCCGGAAACACCACACAGGCCTTGATAAGAGACATCGAGGCGGTGCGGCACCATCTTGCAGTGGAACGCTGGCTGGTCGCGGGGATCTCCTGGGGTTCGACTTTGGCTCTGGCCTATGCGCAGTCGCATCCGGACCGGGTTTCCGAGCTTGTTCTCATGGCAGTCACGACGACGAGCCGCGCAGAAGTCGACTGGATTACCGAAGGTGTCGGGTGCCTGTTCCCGGAAGCCTGGGATCAGTTCGAACGAGCCTCCGGGCGCACCGGAACCGAGCGACCCGTCGACGCCTACGCACGCAGGCTTGCTTCATCGGACGCGGACGATCGCAGGGCCGCCGCTCGTTGCTGGAACGACTGGGAGTCCACGCATGTCTCCCTCGATCCGAACTGGGCACCGCATCCCCGGCGTTTCGACGAAATACGTGCAGCAAACTTTGCAACTCTGGTCACCCATTACTGGGCCAATGACGGCTTCCTGCGGGGCGGCGATACTATTCTTGAAAGGATGGGCTCGATCCAGCATATCCCCGCCGTTCTGATCCACGGTCGCCGAGACTTCAGCGGACCGCTCGTAACGGCATGGCGGCTGCATCAAGCTTGGCCAAACAGCAGATTGCTCATTATCGAACAGGAAGGCCACGGCGGCCCGATGTCGAGAAAGGAAATGCGGCTCGCGCTTGATGCCTTTGCTTCAAGCAGGTGAGCCTAGCCTGTCGCCCTCGATTACGCCGATGAACTTTGGGTGACATTTTCAGGAGGAAGATCGTTGCCGGCTACGGTGGCGCCGGATTGCATCACAACAGCGCCGTTGCCCGATGAGCTTTCCGGCGACATGGCCTTTGAGAACCAGATTTCCCTCATTCAGCAGATTGCGACCCACCTCGCCGGAAATGACGGCGTTTCCGCCGGCTTCGATGATCAGTCCGCCCGATAGCCTGCCGCGTGAAACCAGGTTGGCGCCCGGCTTCACGTAGGTGACGCCGCTGATCTCATTACGGATGACGGCATTGCCCGTTACGACGAAATCGCCTGTATGCCGGTTCATTGTGATTGTTCCTCTGAGGCAGCGTGGATCAAGCATCTGGTGAAATCCATGCTGGGATCATTGCTGCGACCAGCAAGGCGGCATTGGGCTTCGCCTTATCAAATTTGCTTGATGGCGGTTGGCGAGGGTTCCTGAATTAGAGCGATCGTCGCGGTTCGAACGACCCGGCGACCTCGTGGCACTTGCCCTCCACCACCGGAAAGGCCTAAGGACAGATCGATCAGGAAACGGGTCGGGCATGGCAGAGATTATCGACATCTTCCACGACAGGGACGGCGCGATTTTTCGGGCGTCGGCCTTGCTCGCCGACGGGTTTCCGGTCGCGTTGCCGACCGAGACCGTCTATGGGCTTGCCGCCGATGCGACCAATCCGGTGGCGATCACCCGTATCTACGAGACCAAAGGCCGGCCGAGCTTCAACCCGCTGATCTGCCACATGAGCGATCTTGCCATGGCGGAGAGGCACGCGGTGTTCGACCCGATCTCGCGCAAGCTGGCCGAAGCCTTCTGGCCGGGGCCGCTGACGCTGGTGCTGCCGTTGAAACCGGAAAGCAACATCCATGCGCTGGCGACCGCGGGCCTCGACAGTGTCGGCATCCGGGTTCCCGATGGCTTCGCCGCCGACCTTATCCGCGCCTTCGACCGACCTCTGGCGGCCCCGAGTGCCAACACATCCGGCCGGATCAGCGCCACCAGCGCTGCCCATGTCGAGTCCGATCTCGGCAGCAAGATCGAGCTCATTCTCGATGGCGGCGCCTGCGACGTCGGTGTCGAATCGACGATCGTCAAGATCGATAGCGGCGGCGGGATGCGGCTGCTGCGTCCGGGCGGGCTGACGGCGGAAGACATCGAGCGCGTGGCCGGCATTCCACTGACGCGCAAGGAAGGCGCTAGCCCGGCGATAGAGGCCCCCGGCATGATGGCCTCCCACTACGCCCCGCACGCAATGGTCAGACTGGACGCCACCGAGGTCACCGCCGGCGAGGCGCTGATCCGCTTCGGAAGCAAGCCGGTGGCTGGCGAGGAGGAAGCGTCCGTCATTTTCAACCTCAGCCCCTCCGGCGATCTCACCGAAGCTGCAGCCAACCTTTTCGACTTCATGAAACGTGCCGACGCCACGGGCGTTATCGGGATGGCTTTCACCACCATCCCGGAAGACGGTCTCGGCGAAGCGATCAACGACCGGCTGCGCCGCGCCGCGGCACCCCGCGACTAGACCAGAGTTTCCGAGTAAGACAAGGACCAGCACGCATGGCCACCCCCTCTCCCGCCCTGCTCGACCGCTTTGCTGCCATCGTCGGCGCTGCCCATGTCTTGCGCGAGGCGGCCGACATCGCCCCTCGCCTCGTCGAAAATCGCGGGCTCTATCATGGCGCCTCGCCGCTGGTGCTGAAGCCCGGTTCGGTCGAGGAGGTCTCGGCCATTCTGAAGCTTGCCTCCGAAACGGGAACGGCGATCGTACCGCAGACGGGCAATACCGGCCTCGTCGGCGGCCAGACGCCGCGCGACAACGGCGCCGATGTGATCGTCTCGCTGGAACGGATGAACCGCATTCGCGAGGTCGATCCGGTTGCCGGGATCATGGTGGTCGATGGCGGCTGCATCCTTGCCGACGTGCAGAAGGCAGCAGAGGATTGCGGCCGTCTGTTTCCGCTGTCGCTCGGTTCGGAAGGATCATGCCGGATCGGCGGCAATCTCGCCACCAATGCCGGAGGCACGGCCGTGCTTGCCTATGGCAACATGCGCCAGCTCTGCCTCGGCCTCGAAGTCGTGCTGCCGACCGGCGAGATCTGGAACGGGCTGCGGCGGCTGAAAAAGGATAATACCGGCTATGACCTGCGTGACCTGTTCATCGGCGCCGAGGGCACGCTCGGCATCATCACCGGCGCGGTCCTGAAACTTTTTCCGCAGCCGCTGGGGCATCAGGTCGCCTTTGCCGGCATCCGGTCGGTCGAGGATGCGCTGTCGCTGTTCAGGAATGCATCCGGTCTTTGCGGTCCGGCGCTGACCGGCTTCGAGCTGATGCCGCGCATTGGCGTCGAGTTCACCGTCCGCCATATCGACGGCGTGCGCGATCCGCTGGAGACCGTCCACCCGTGGTATGTGCTGATCGACATCTCCACCTCGGATTCAGCCGAAACCGCCGAGCGGATGATGTCGGCGCTGCTGGAACAGGGTTTCGAGGCCGGGCTGGTGCAGGATGCGACGATCGCCAGCTCTCAGGCGCAGCAGAAGGCCTTGTGGCACATGCGCGAAAGCATGTCCGGCGCCCAGAAGCCCGAGGGCGGCTCGATCAAGCACGACGTGTCGGTGCCGGTGTCGCAGATCCCTGCATTCATGCACGAGGCGGAGCAAGCTGTCATGGCGGCCATGCCGGGCGCCCGCATCTGCGCTTTCGGCCACATGGGCGACGGCAATATCCACTACAACATCTCGCAGCCTGTCGGGGCCGACAAGGCGGAATTCATCGGTCGCTGGCGGGAGATGAACCGGATCGTCCACGGGCTGGTGATGAAGCACGAGGGCTCCATCTCGGCGGAGCACGGCATCGGCCAGCTGAAGCGGGACGAGTTGGCATCGATCCGGCCGGAGATCGAAATGGAACTGATGCGCCGGATCAAGAAAAGCTTCGACCCTGCCGGGATCATGAACCCCGGCAAGGTCGTGGTGGTCTAGCGGCCGGCGACGCAGACGCGCCGCCGCCTGTTGCTCAATCCATGTCGTCTTGCGGCGGCATCGGCGTGGCGTTGCGGTTGCCGGAGATGATCTCGCGCTTGCCGACGTGGTTGGCGGGGCCGACGAGGCCTTCCTTTTCCATGCGCTCGACGAGCGAGGCGGCGCGGTTGTAGCCGATGCCGAGGCGACGCTGGATGTAGGAGGTCGAGCACTTCTTGTCGCGCATGACGACCTTGATCGCCTGCTCGTAGGTGTCGTCGCTATCCTCGGAACCCATGGCGCTCTTGTCGAACACGGCGCCGCCGTCTTCTTCCTCTTCCTCGTCCTCTTCACCGGCAGTGACGGTATCCAGGTATTCCGGACGGCCCTGCATCTTCAGGTGGGCCACGACCTTCTCGACTTCCTCGTCGGATACGAAGGGACCGTGGACGCGCGAGATGCGGCCGCCACCCTGCATATGCAGCATGTCGCCCTGGCCAAGCAGCTGCTCGGCACCCTGCTCGCCGAGGATCGTGCGGCTGTCGATCTTCGAGGTGACCTGGAAGGAGATGCGGGTCGGGAAGTTGGCCTTGATCGTGCCGGTGATGACGTCGACCGACGGGCGCTGGGTTGCCATGATCAGGTGGATGCCTGCGGCACGGGCCATCTGCGCCAGACGCTGGATGGCGCCTTCGATTTCCTTGCCGGCGACCATCATCAGGTCGGCCATCTCGTCGACGATAACGACGATGTAGGGCATTCGGGCCAGATCGAGTTCCTGGCTCTCTTCCGTCGGTGCGCCCGTGGTGCGGTCGAAACCGGTCTGGACGGTGACGAGGATCGTCTCGTCCTTTTCGCGGGCAATGGCCACGCGGGCATTGTAGCCGTCGATGTTGCGGACGCCGAGGCGCGACATCTTGCGATAGCGATCCTCCATCTCGCGCACGGCCCATTTCAGCGCCAGCACGGCCTTCTTCGGATCGGTAACGACAGGCGTCAGCAGATGCGGGATGCCGTCATAGACGGAGAGTTCGAGCATCTTCGGGTCGACCATGATCAGGCGGCATTCTTCCGGCGTCATGCGGTAGAGCAGCGACAGGATCATCGTGTTGATGGCAACTGATTTGCCGGAGCCGGTGGTGCCGGCGACGAGCAGATGCGGCATCTTCGCAAGTTCGGCGATAACGGGTTCGCCGCCGATGGTCTTGCCGAGGCCGAGCGCCAGCTTGAAGCTGCTCTGGGCAAAATCTTCCGATTCGATCATCTCCCGGAAGTAGACGGTTTCGCGCGTTGCATTCGGCAGTTCGATGCCGATGACGTTGCGACCGGGCACGACGGCGACACGGGCAGACAGCGCCGACATCGAGCGGGCGATATCGTCGGCAAGGCCGATGACGCGCGAGGATTTGACGCCGGGGGCCGGCTCGAATTCATAGAGGGTGACGACCGGACCGGGGCGAACATGGATGATCTCGCCCTTGACGCCGAAGTCTTCCAGCACGTTTTCGAGAAGGCCGGCATTCTGCTCCAGGGCTTCCTGGGTCATGATGACGCCGACCCGTTCCGGCGGCTCCTGCAGCAGTTCGCGCGGCGGCAGCTCGTATTCGCCGTCACTGGCAACAGAGACCGGGCGCCATTCCATCGGCGCGGGGCTGACCGGGCGGTCGCTGCGGGTCGCGACCGGGATGCGGCGGCTCGGTGCAGCATCGACAACGCCAGCCTTCGGGGCGGGAGCAACGACCTGCGCGGCCGGGGCCTGCTTTGCCGGGGCTGCAACTGTGGCTGGCTTGGGCAGAACGACGGCAGCGACGACCGGAGGTGCGGCAACGGTTGCCGGCGCCAGCGGTGTCAGGACGATAGGCTCGGCGACTTCGTTCGGCTGGACGACTGCAGCCTCCGGCACTGGCACGACCGGCGCCGGTGTGGCTGCGCGGCCGGAGGGCTGCCAGTCGATGATGCGGTAGAGCGATGTCGCCGATTGTTGCGTCGTCTCGATCGGTGGAGCGGACATCGGAGGCGCAACGAATGCCGGTGCCGTTGCTGCTACCGGGGGAGCGAGTTCGCCGTCGAAAGGCATGACGTCCCAGAAGGCAAAGTCCGACAGGTTGGCCAGATGCGAGGCCAGCTGCGCCTGCGGCACGACGGCGACGGGCTGGCGCTGCCAGGCGGTCAGCGGTGGAACAGGCGTGGATGCCGGCGTGAAGATATCCTCGACGAGCCTGTTGTTCCATGGCATCGGCGTAGCAGGGCGCGGCGTCTCGATCTGGCGCGGTGTTTCCACGCTCGTGCGTGCAGCCTCGGCAGGTTGCGACGTTGCTGGTGCCTCGGGGCTGATGATGGCTTGTTTGACTGCGGTCTGTTGGATGGTCTGCTCCGTCTCGTTAACGTCCGAGTCCGGCGATTTCTTGCGGCTGATCAGACTTTCGGGTGTCCGCGTGAAACGGACATTCGGTGCCAGCGAAAAGGCAGTCTGCCAATCCTGTACGGCATCGGCTGGCACCAGGGGTGGCACCAGCGGCATATTGGTGCGACCGGTCGGGGAAAGGCCTGCTTCCGGAGCAGCGACCGGCGTTACCTGTGGCTGGCGCAATTGCGCCGCCTTCAGCTGGTCGGCGCGCTGCTGGTGGGCGATTTCGGATCGGCGCTTGGCTTCGCGCGCCTGGATCAGCTTCTGCTCCAGGTAGGCCCGGCGCTCGGCGATCTGCTGGGCTTCCCGCAGTTCCGCTTCGGCACGTTCGGCGTCGGCATGGACGTCCCGCTGGAAATCCGTTTCGCCGTTGGAAAAGTTGGTTTTGGAAAAACGCATAAGACCTGCAATCCAGTCATTGATTGGCCGATAGCTACCCCAATCGAATAGGCCAGGGACGGTTAATAAGTTCCTTCCGAATTGGTGGCAGTTTGAAGGGCTGGATGCAAAAACTCATGTTTTGCGGGCTTTTTGGCTGGCTGGCACAGATAAATATTTTAGCCGCCATCGACGCCAAGGCAGGTCCTGACGACTGCGGCATGCACGGTCGGCGCGGGCGTTCCGTTGCGATCAGGAAGTCGAAAGCTGGGCGATGGAGAGCAGCGTATCGGCGCTGATGCCGATAGACTTCGAAGACCCCTGGAGGATCGACAGGGCCGACGAGGAGGTGCTGCCGGTATTGTTCTGCAGATCGTATTCGACCGAGAAGCGCTCCAGCAGCTTGTTCAGTTTCGTTGGATCGCGAAGATCGTCAACGTTGACGAATTTCTTCAGCAGCGTCGCCTGGTCGTCGACGTTCATCGACGAAATCGCGCTCGGCAGGCTGAAAGTGGTGGTGATGACCGAATAGAGCGCCGTGTCGGACATGATGTCGTAGACGGAATTGATATTCGGTGCCTGGCGCTGGAAATAGAGGGCAAGGCGCGTGCCGGGGTTGTTGTCGCCTTCCTGCGATTCGAGGGTCTGGTGCAGGTAGAGTTCGTTGGTGGCGTCGAGTGCGCCCTTGTTCTGGGCGCTGCCGAGCTTGGTATCGACCATGGTGCCGTTGGTGCCGAAGTTGAAAGCTTCGACAATGTCCTTGAACTGGGCACCGGCGGTGGTGTTGAGGAAGCTTTTCGAATTGTCGGGGTCCGACGCAAAGGCCTTTTTCAGTGTGTCTGTTGTCACCTTCTTGGGATCGATACCGCTGGCCTTGAGGATGAAGTCGGTAAGCTTTGGGTCGGCCAGAAGGTCTGAAACGCTCGTCACCTTGGCGATGTTGGTGGTAAAGTAGGTGGCATCCTTCTTGACGGTGGCCGTTGCCGCCGTCAGTGCCGAACCCGTCAATCCGCGTCGCGTCTCGGTTGAATATTCAGAGATGTAGCTGTTGACTTGAGTCGTCGAGAGCGCCGTCACCTGCGGCTTGATCGTGCCGGCGCTGTCGAAATTGAAAGCCTTGGCGAGCTTGACGAAGCGATCGTCCTTCAGCGTGTTGACATAGCTTTTCGGATCATAGGGATCGCTCTCCATGATCTTCTTCATCTGCGCCTTGGAAATCTCGTTTTCGCCGATCCCGTAGGAGCGCAGCGCCATCTGGTAGAGTTCCGGCAGATTATCGTTGGTTGTGCTGGAGTCAGCCGTCGCATTGCTGGCAAAGAACTCGTTGATATTCTTGACCTTGGCGATGCGGGTCTCGTAGTTCGCCACGGCATCCGCCTCCGCCGTGGTCTGCTCCGACTGGTAGTTGGCTGAAAATGCCGTGGTCGCTGCAGCCAGCTGCGTGGAGGTTTGCGCCACGGTGCCGGAGGCCACCGTCCCGTCGGACTGGAAGTTGAACTGGGCGACCACGCCCGAAAAGCCGACGAGCTTGGCGTAGGTGGGGTCTTCCACCGACGTCTCGAGATCGTATTTGAGCGTGTTGTCCGACGCCTGCGCATCCAGCGACTGCAGGTTGTAGGCGATCTTGACGTAGTCGAACAGGCGCGTATCCGAGGTCAGGTCCTCGACCGACGTCACCGAGCCGATATGCGCCTTGTAGTAGGCAGCATCGTCAGCTGCGGCGACGGAGGTGACGAATGACGGGACGGTGGTGTTGTAGGCCTCCATGACGGCAGCCTTCTGGCTGAACGTCTGTATCTGGCTGGTATAGTTGGCGGCGTAGTTTGTCGATGTGGTGCTGATCTGGTCGGCGGTCTGGGCAGACGCGCCCGTTGCGACAGTGCCGTCGCTGCCGAAATTGAACTCGGTCAGCACGCTCGTCAGGCCGTTATCCGAAGCGGTTCCGGGGTCCTTCACGGAGGCCACGAACTTCGCACCCGTGAGCGACGGATCGATGCCGTAGGCCGTCTTCACGTAATCGAACAGCCGTGGATCGGACACCAGCTGGTCCACCGATGTAACCGTGCCGATATTGGCCTCGTAGTAGCTCTTGTCCGCATCCGGCGTGGTGGTGGCGATCGATCCGTCGGCATTGAAGCTGAACTGCGCCGCCATCGCCTTGTCGGCGGCGCTGCCGTTGACGTTGACGAAGCTGTTCGGATCCGACACGTCGCTGGTCAGCATCGACTTCAGGAAGCTGTTCGAAATATTGGTCGGGTCGATGCCGTAGCCTTTCAGCACATAGTCCCTGAGATCGGTATCGCTGAGGAAGTCGTCGACATTCTTGACCGAGCCGATGGCCGCGTCATAGGCGTCGCTGGCAGTCTTTGCCGCCGTTTCTTCGTCGGTGAAGGATTGCTGGTAGAGGCCGATGGCCGCATCCGTCGTGTCAGACGAAGTCGATGTCGACGTCGAACCGAACATCGTCGTCAGGGTGTCGCTCGATTGCGCCGTCGTCGCGGTAGAAGCGCCGAAATTGAATGCTGCCGCAATGGCCTTGTATTTCGGGTCGTTCAGGCGATTGGCAAAGCTGCTGCTGTCGCTGAGGTCGCTGGTCAGCACCTGCTTCATGAACGCCTTGGCGTAGGTGAAGTCCTCCAGCCCGTACGACTTCATCGCGTAGCTGTAGAGCTGGTAGTTGTCCATCAGGTCGTCGACGGTTTTCACCTTGCCGATATTGGCATTGTAGTAGTCGACTTCCCGCTTCGTCGTCGGCTGGGAGGCAACGCGCGCAAGGGTCGACGTCATGTTCTTTGTATCGAGCGTGTAGCTCAGATAGGTCGATGTCATCTACGCGCACCTTGAAGTCTACACTCGAGACCGTTTTCGAATCTTGCCGATTATCGCCCCCAAACCTTACCCGGGACTTTACATCGGCCGCCACGACGCTGCGCCGGAGTGGCACGACGCGCATCGGCACATATTCATATTATGGAAACCCTGGCGACTTCGTTTTTGCTAACCATTTGACGACGCAAACTTTTCTTAACCGCAATTTTTAAGCTGTCTGGAAGGGGGTGCGCCTAGTCTCGGGTCATCGAGAGGGCGAAAGTTCTCCGTCAAGAAGACCGGAAAACCGGCTCTCATGATAAGACAAGGGTAGAAAACGATGACCAATACCGTCCTTAAGCCTGTCTGGGCCGGAACGACACTGCGGCTCGATCCAAACCGCTTCCCGCAGCATGTCAGCTATGCCATGCGCGGTGCTACCGGCGACGTGACGATCACCATCGACTCCCGCGGTGCCGTGCTGCGCAAGGTGCTGCCATCGAGCGGACTGCCGCTTTCGATTGCCCTGCCGAAGCGCGCCTTCAAGGGCGTTGCCGCCCGGGCCATCGACCATGGCGACGGCGAAGTGACCGTGACGCTCGAACTGCACCATGACGATCCGGATCTCTGCATCCCGCTGCTCGTCGCCCATGATCTCAGCGACATCGCTGCCGACTGGCGCACATGGTCCGAAGCCTTCAATATCCCGATGATGATGGTCGAAGCGGATGGCGTCGCTCGCCTGCTCGAAGATCATCTCGGCGGTGTGCGTACCAACGAAACCCAGCCGCGCCGCCGCCATTCGTTCTTTGCCGACAGACGCCCCCGCTTCCTGGTTCGTCGCATATCGGGCAAGATGGGCGTCACACTCAAGATCGCCGGTCGCGAGATCATCGCCCGCGACTGAGGATCAAGTCCCCCTCCCCTGAAACCCGGCGCCTGCGCCGGGTTTTGCGTTTTATCCGGGGGTGGAAAGCGCCATGGACAACAGCAAGCCGGCAAAGATGATGGCGCCCACCCTGCCGTTCGAGCGGAACAGGATCAGGCACTGTGGCGCGTCTTCGATATCGAGGACGACGATCTGGTAGGCAAACATGCCGCCGGCGATGACAAGGCCAAGAAATGCGATGAGACCTGCGCCGGCCAGCGCGAAGGCAAGGAACATCAGCACCAGCGCCGCGCCATAGAGGCCCACGAGCCATACCTTCGTCTTTTCGCCGAACAGTCGCGCCGTCGAGCGGACGCCGATCAGTTCGTCGTCCTCCTTGTCCTGATGGGCATAGATGGTGTCGTAGCCAATGGTCCAGAGAATAGCGGCGATGTAGAGCAGGATCGGCGGCAGCGACAGGCTGCCGAAGATGCCGGCCCAGCCCATCAGCGCGCCCCAGGAAAAGGCAAGCCCGAGGAAGAACTGCGGCCAGTCGGTAAAGCGCTTGGCAAAGGGGTACACCGCCACCAGTCCCAGCGACAGCAAGCCGAGGCCCACACAGAACCAGTTGAACTGCAGGAGAACGAACAGTCCGACGAGAGCCTGCAATGCAATGAATATCTTTGCCTGCTTGCGGCTGACACGGCCTGACGGCAAAGGCCGCGAGCGGGTGCGCGCCACGGAAGCATCGATATCGTGATCGATGAGATCGTTGAACGTGCAGCCGGCACCGCGCATCGCCACCGCGCCGATGAAATAGAGGATGAGATGGTAGAACAGCAGCGGACCGACGAACTCGCCCAGCGTCAAGGCGGCATTGGCGGCCAAGGTCACCGACCAGAAGCACGGCCATAGCAGCAGCTGCCAGCCGATCGGCCGGTCCCAGCGTGCCAGCTGGGCATAGGGCCACAGCCAAGGCGGCAATGCCCTGTAGACGAAGTTATCGGATGGCGCATCGGCGACTCGGTCGCGGAAATCGTGGCTGTTGCTCATGGGAAATGTCTAGAACATTTCAGCGTTTCACGGAAATGCGAAAATGTTGGACCTATCTGCTCTCACGCACTTCCAGACGCAAAACTGCCAAGCACTTTCGCCGAACTGTTCCGACGGGCGCCTTATCAGTTCAGCGTGAAGCCGAAGCGGTAGGTGGCGGACAGGCCGATGACGAGTTGGTTTTTGTCGCCGCGTTCACGCACCAGGCTGCTGTCGGCTGCAGGACCCTTCAGCCGCTGGTATTCCACGAAGGAGCTGGTGCTCAAATTCTTGGTTGCCTGCCAGGTCAGCGCACCGCCGACACCGACGGATTTCAGGCCGCCGCCGGGATTGTAGCGATCGAGCCCGCTGGCCGCCGATTCCTTGCCGTCGACACCGTAATAGGTATCGAAATAGTTCGCCGTCGCGAAGGTTGCCCTCGGTCCACCGGAGAGCCGCAGATCAGGGGCGATGTCGGTGAAGGCATCAACCGCCACATCGGCAACGATGCCGTTATGGGCGCGGATACCCTGGCGCACTTCGGCACGGGCGCGGATCCAGTCGGTCGGGTAGACCTCGACGAAGCCACCGGCCTCTGCGCCCCATTTGACATCCTTCAGCCCGCGCAGTTCACGCCCGTCGCTCGAATCCCGGCTCGGCACAAACTTGCCGACGATGCCGGCCCGAAATGTCCCGGTATCGAGCAATGCAAAAGCCGGATTGTCGTTGCGCGAGGTAAATCGCGGCGCAGGTCCTTGCTTGCCGAAGGAGATCAGCGGCGAAAACTGTAACTTGTTGTGCTTGGCGCCCTCGAATTTGGGACCGACGAAGCCGGCAGCGCCGACGCTGACATACCAATCGCCGGACCACCAGGCACGACCGTCGCCAGCCGTGGCGGCCCCTGCCATTGTCGCAAAAAATCCAAACGAAATCAGCAGACTCGAGGTCTTGGCCATGGGAAATCCTACTACGCAATACAAAGGCAAGAGCCCGGAATGCCTAAACTTATCCGGATCGCATTACCACTTGCTTAACCAAGCGCCGACCCTGTTCGCCCGCAGACAGTCATGGCAAGGACGCGGGGATCAGAACACGACCTTTTCCAACGGTGCGCGGCGAGCTTCGAATTCCTTCAGCCTAGCCTCGTTTTCGGCAATGTAATTCCGGTTGTCGGGAACCGCGAACTGGTCCTTGGCGATCTGGATCTGGAAGATGAAAAGCTGCTCCCAGCGGAAGGCCATCTCCGAACCTGCCAGGTAGAACTCCCACATCCGGAAGAATTTCTCGTCATAGAGGGCGACGGCTTCCTCCTTGCGGGCGATGAAACGTTCTCGCCAGTGACGCAGCGTATAGGCGTAATGCATCGGCAGGATTTCGATGTCCTTGACCAGCAGGTTGGCCTTTTCCAGAGCCGGCGTCGTCTCGGCCAGAGACGGGATATAGCCGCCGGGAAAGATGTATCTCTCGATGAAGGCGTTGGTGGAGAAGCTTGGCCTCGGGCGACCGATGGAATGGAGCACCATCACCCCGTCATCGGCGAGCAACTCGGAGACCTTGCTGAAGAACTTGCGATAATTGCCGATGCCGACATGCTCGAACATGCCCACCGAGACGATGCGGTCGAACTTGCGTCCGCTGAGGTAGCGATAATCCTGCAGTTCGAAACGCACCCGGTCGGAAAGGCCGCGCTTTGCAGCGCGCGCGCGCGACACCTTAAGCTGCTCCTCGCTGAGCGTGATGCCGGTGAAATCGACATTCTCCGTCGATTCCGCCAGGTACATCCCCATTCCACCCCAGCCGGAGCCGATCTCGAGCACGGACTGACCGGGCTCGAGCCGCAGCTTGGCAGCGATATGGCGCTTCTTGGCGAGCTGGGCTTCGTCGAGACCGATGCCCGGCGGCTCGAAATAGGCGCAGGAATACTGCCAGTCCTCGTCGAGGAAGAGGTCGAAAAGCTTGGCCGAGAGATCGTAGTGGTGGGCGACATTGTGCTTGCTGCGGTTGACCGGCAGGCGGCTCTTCAGCTGCTGCCAGGCAATGCGGCCGATCAGCTTCATGGCGATCTTGAGATCGAACAACTCGTCCGTGGTGTTGAGCTTCACCAGCGACAGGAAATCATAGATGTCGCCCTGTTCGAGGATGAACCGGCCTTCCATGAACATTTCGCCGAGCTTCAGCGTCGGATCTGTGGCGATGGCGTCCTCCGCCTCGCGGTCGGCGGTGCGCACCGCAACTGTCTGGCCGGTGCCATCACCGAGCAGATGCGTCTCGCCGTTGGAGAGCGTGATCTGAAGGGAGCCTTTGCGGATAATTTTGGTGACAAGAGCAAGCAGTGACGACGCCATGACGCCTCGCAATCATATGACAGACAATCAGGAAACATTATCCCCTCAAGATAGTCTGGCAAGCTTACGAACGGCGGTACAGGCACTCCGGCACGAACATTGCCGGAGTGTGACATTCTTGCAAATATATAAGCTAAGTGACTATTTTCGCTTGAGCGCATCGGCGAGCGCCGCGCCGAAGCTGCCCTGCGTCTGCGGTGCCGGGCGATTGCCCTGCTGCTTTGCGGGCATCACCCGCGTTTCGGGACCGCTACGGTTCTCCCGGGCCGGTGGCGCGGCGTCATCGCCGGCGTCCTTGCGCATGCTGAGGGCGATGCGCTTGCGCTTGGCATCGATGTCGACGACGCGGACTTTCACGACGTCGCCGGCCTTCACCACCTCATGAGGATCCTTCACGAAACGGTCCGCCAGCTGCGAGACGTGAACCAGACCGTCCTGGTGTACGCCGATATCGACGAAGGCGCCGAAGGCCGCGACATTGGTAACAGTGCCCTCCAGCATCATGCCTGGCTTTAGGTCGCTGATTTCGTTGACACCCTCGGCAAAGGTTGCCGTCTTGAAGCTCGGGCGCGGGTCACGGCCGGGTTTTTCGAGCTCGGCCAAGATATCGCGCACGGTCGGCAGGCCGAAGCGTTCATCGACGAAGGCGCGTGGATCGACCGCCTTCAGCGCGGCGCTGTCACCCATCAAGCTGCGCAGGTCGCGACCGCAGGCGGCGACAATCTTCTTGGCGACGCCATAGGCTTCCGGATGCACCGAGGAGGCGTCGAGCGGCTCCTTGCCGCCGGTGATGCGCAGGAAGCCGGCGCATTGCTCGAAGGCCCGGGGCCCAAGCCGCGCGACCTTCAGGAGATCGCGCCGGGTTTCGAAACGTCCGGCCTCGTCGCGGTGGCGGACGATGGATTCTGCAATCGCCGCACCAAGGCCTGAAACGCGGGCAAGCAGCGGCGCCGAGGCCGTGTTGAGATCGACACCGACGGCATTCACTGCATCCTCGACGACGGCATCCAGCGAGCGCGACAGCTTCTGCTGGTCGACATCATGCTGGTACTGGCCGACGCCGATCGATTTCGGCTCGATCTTGACCAGTTCGGCCAGCGGATCCTGCAGCCGCCGGGCAATCGATACTGCGCCGCGCAACGTCACGTCGAGATTCGGGAACTCCAGGGCTGCCGCTTCCGATGCCGAATAGATCGAGGCGCCCGCTTCGGAAACGATGACCTTGGTAGGCTTGGCGCCGGGCAATTCGAGCAGCATGTCGCTCACCAGCTTTTCGGTTTCCCGGCTGCCGGTGCCATTGCCGATCGAGATCAGCTCGACCTTGTGCTTGACTGCCAGCGCGGCGAGCGTCGCCAGCGTACCGCGCACATCGTTGCGCGGCTGGAAGGGATAGACGGTGGCGGTCTCGAGCAGCTTGCCGGTGGCATCGATGACGGCAACCTTGACGCCCGTGCGGATGCCGGGGTCGAGACCCATGGTGGCGCGAGCGCCGGCGGGTGCTGCGAGCAGCAGGTCCTTGAGATTGCGCGCAAATACGTGGATCGCCTCCTGCTCGGCCCGTTCACGCAGCTCGCGCATCAGGTCGAGCGACAGCGACATCGACAGTTTGACGCGCCATGTCCAGCTTGCGACCTCCATCAGCCAGCGGTCGCCGGGCTTCTGGGCGCCGATCTCGTAGGCCGTGGCGATCATCCGCTCGACCGGCTTGAAGGGTGACGCAAGATCGGCGTCGATCTCGATCGTCAGCGTCAGCATCTCCTCGTTCCAGCCGCGCAGCATGGCGAGAGCCCGATGGCCGGGAGCCGTTGCCCAGCGCTCGGTGTGATCGAAATAGTCGGAGAACTTCGCGCCGGCCTCCTGCTTACCATCGACGACCTTGGCGCGCAGCTGGGCATTCTGACGCATATGGGCGCGCAAGGTCTTCAGGAGATCGGCATTTTCGGCGATGCCCTCGGCAATGATGTCGCGGGCACCCTCGAGCGCCATCTTCACATCGGTCACCTCGTTGGCGACATAGCCCTCGGCAAGCTGCGCGGGTTCACGGCTGCGATCCTTCAGGATTGCCTCCGCCAATGGCCCTAGACCGCGCTCGCGGGCGATCTCGGCGCGGGTGCGGCGCTTCTGCTTGAACGGCAGGTAGATATCCTCGAGCTCGGCCTTCGTGGTTACGCCTGCGATCTTGCGCTGCAGCTCGTCGGTCATCTTGCCCTGGCTGGTGATGCTGTCGCTGATCGAGGCGCGCCGTGCCTCGAGCTCGCGCAGGTAGACGAGCCGCTCGGCCAGCGTCCGCAACTGCCCGTCATCCAGCCCGCCGGTCACTTCCTTGCGGTAGCGGGCGATGAACGGCACCGTCGAGCCCTCGTCGAGAAGGCCGACCGCCGAAACCACCTGCTCAGGCCGGGCATTGATCTCGGCGGAAATGATTGCTGCGATGGAGCGGATGTCTGCGGCCATGGGGATCTCTGCGTTGCGTCTGATTGCGGCGACCATAGTCCGAGAAAGCGGCAAGGCAATGATCTCAGTCGGTGCTTCTGGTGGACTCCACAGGAATTGCCGCTTGACCTTTGCGGCAGGGCTGCTTAACCGCCAAGTTCTGGCAACAAAGGGGCAGGCGATGAAAGTTCTGTTGATCGGATCGGGCGGACGCGAGCATGCGCTGGCCTGGAAGCTGGCGCAATCGCCGCTGCTGACCAAGCTTTACGCCGCTCCCGGCAATCCCGGCATCGCCGAGCATGCAACGCTGGTGGCCGTCGATACCGAAGACAACGACGCCGTTGCCGCCTTCTGCCTCTCGGAAGCCATCGATTTTGTCGTCGTTGGCCCCGAGGCGCCGCTGGTTGCGGGGCTTGGCGACCGCTTGCGCGAGGCCGGCATCGCCGTCTTCGGCCCGTCCGCTGCTGCTGCGCAGCTCGAGGGTTCCAAGGGTTTCACCAAGGACATCTGCGCCCGCTACAATATCCCGACCGGCGCCTACCAGCGTTTCGACGATGCCGGCAAGGCGAAGGCCTATATTCTCGCCGAGGGCGCGCCCATCGTCGTCAAGGCCGATGGTCTTGCTGCCGGCAAGGGCGTCACCGTGGCGATGACGCTGGACGAGGCGATTGCTGCTGTCGACGACTGTTTCGACGGCGCCTTCGGGTCGGCGGGTGCGGAAGTCGTCGTCGAAGCCTTTCTCGATGGCGAGGAAGCAAGCTTCTTCTGCCTCAGCGACGGAACTCACGCTTTGGCGCTGGCCACCGCCCAGGACCACAAGCGCGTCGGCGACGGCGATACCGGCCCGAACACCGGCGGCATGGGAGCCTACTCGCCAGCCGCAGTGATGACGCCCGAGTTGATCGAGCGGACGATGAAGGAGATCATCGAGCCGACGATGCGCGGCATGGCCGAAAGTGGCATGCCGTTTTCCGGCGTGTTCTTTGCCGGCCTGATGATCACCGCCAAGGGGCCGGAACTGATCGAATACAATGTCCGCTTTGGCGATCCAGAATGCCAGGTGCTGATGATGCGGCTGAGAAGCGATCTTCTGCCGCTGCTGCTCGCTTGCGCCAACGGCACGCTCGACAAGGTGACCGCCGAATGGAGCGACGATGCGGCGCTGACCGTCGTCATGGCCTCGAAGGGGTATCCCGGGACTTATGCGAAAAACTCCGTCATCGCCGCCCTGCCCGCAGACAGCGACAGTGCGAAGGTGTTTCATGCCGGGACAGCTTTGAAGGACGGTGTGCTGGTGGCGACCGGAGGCCGGGTGCTCGGGGTGACGGCATTGGGCAGCAGCGTCGGCGAGGCCCAGAAGCGCGCCTATTCGCTTTCAGAGCAGGTGGTCTGGGACAACGGCTTCAGCCGCACCGATATCGGCTGGCGGGCAATCGAGCGCGAAAAGGCCTGACTGGACGGCCCTTTTCTACCCCAAATCCGCGTTTCCGATAAAGTTTTACCGATTCCGCTGACCGGATGGAAACAAAGGCGCGCTAATCTCTTCGCAGTATCCGATGGAGAGTTTCATGCGTCCCACGATCCTGAGTGCAGCATTCGTTTTGATCAGCAGTTCAGCCATGCTGATCTGCGGCTCCGCATCTGCATCGTCGTTCCTGACGCTCGACGGCGCGACGCGCACCAGCGGCGACAGCATCCAGTCGAAGGTCTGCGTCGATTGCGCGCCGATCAAGCAGGCGGTCGCCAAGAAAAGCTATGTGGTTCCCGAACTGCCGGTGGGGACGCAGACGACCGTGGTGCGCCAGATCAACGGCGAGCAGAAGGTCGTCCGCACCGAAGCCTGGCTGGGCGGATCGCCGGTCGTATTCATCAGTAAGGCGTCGCCGGAAGCACTGGCCGCAGCCGGGGTATCGCCTGACGGCATCGATCGCAGTGCGATGACGGCAGCGATCGCCGCAGCCACGCCGCTGGCCAAGCCTCTCGACACCTCGGATTTCCAGTTGCGCCTTCAGTAGCCCGCTCATTCCCCTCCCCATCGAACTCCAGTCGATAGGGGTGCGCCGAAAGGCAGAAAGATGCGTCCCTGAAGAGAAGCAGGGGCGCATTTTTGTTTTTCGCAGATGCCGAGAGATATTCGCCCTCACCGCCGTTTCTCGCAGCATTCGGGGCTGAAAACTCTCGGATGCGCCGTTACGGTGACAATCACCTCTGTTAATGCCGATAAAAGCCCTAAATATGGACAGCTTTAAAGCATTGTTAGGTGAACGCGATGCAACTTCGCCGTACCGGAAGCAGCATGTGACTTCAGCAGCAACAGATGCGCCATGATCGACGGCGCAGGATCAAGCGGTAGGATACCGCACCGGGATAATCGAACCTATTCCGTTGCGAGGCCTGATGAAGAACCTGCGAATTTCGACCCAGCTGATGATGCTGGTTACCGGCCTGATGATCGCCTTTGCTGGCGTCACCTATTATCAAATCCAGAGTTCTGCGGCAGCCATCTACCACGAGCGCTACGCACTGCTGCGCACGCAGGTCGAGTCCGGGCTGTCTATCCTCCAGCAATATTACGATCGGGAAAAAGCCGGCACGCTGACGCACGAGCAGGCGCAGGCGCAGGCATTCGACGAGCTTTCGCATATCCGTTTCGAACCGGATGGATACCTCTTCGGCTATGACGACGACGTCGTCCTCAAAATCCACTACGATCCTTCCAAGGTCGGGCTGAGCAACAAGGGCAAGCCGGATCCGAAAGGCAACATGTATCGCGACGAACTCGTCAAGGTCGGAAAGGCCGGCGGTGGCGTCGTCGATTTCTACGGACCCAAGCCGCAACAGCCAGCCGATGCATTCTTCCGCAAGAGCGCCTATGCCAAGGTCTTTGCGCCGTGGCACATCACGCTTGCGACCGGCGTCTACATGGACGACCTGGAAGCGCAGGTACGGGCGACGATCTGGCAAACGCTGCTGGTCGGCCTTGCGGTCTTCGTGATCGCCATCGCTGCCGCACTGTATGTGATCCGCAGCATCTCCGGGCCACTGGCCGATGTACGCGGCGCACTGAATGCCGTCGCGGACGAGAACGTTACGCTTGCGATCCCGCACACCGGCCTGCACAACGAAGTCGGCATGATGGCGAAGGCGACACAATCGCTGCAGCAGAAAATCCGCGAGCGGCATGCGCTGGCCGAACTTCAGGAAGCCCAGGAACGACAGATCAGTGCCGAGCGCCAGGAGAACGTTCGCCATCAGCAGGACCAGGCCGACTTGCAGGCACGCGTCGTCGCGACCATCGGCCAATCGCTCGAGCAACTGGCGAAGGGCGACCTGACAATCCGCTGCGGCGACCTCGGCGCCAGCTATGCCGGACTGCGCAACAACTTCAACGAAGCCCTGTCGCATCTGGAGGCGGCGATGAGCCGCGTCAACTCCAAGGGCAACGACATCGGCGTCTCGAAGGAAGAGATCCGCCGCGCCTCCAATGAACTGTCGCAGCGTACCGAACGCCAGGCCGCCAGCCTCGAGGAAACATCGGCGGCTCTCGATGAGCTCACCGTTGCCGTCCG
The DNA here is from genome assembly GCF_019355815.1 of Rhizobium sp. B21/90. Classification (NCBI taxonomy): domain Bacteria; kingdom Pseudomonadati; phylum Pseudomonadota; class Alphaproteobacteria; order Hyphomicrobiales; family Rhizobiaceae; genus Rhizobium; species Rhizobium sp. B21/90. The sequence continues at coordinate 3,175,755 of NZ_CP072162.1, forward strand.
CCAGACAGCGGAAGGCGCCCATGAGGCCAGCAAGCGCGTCGACACCATCAGCGTCGAGGCCTCGCGCAGCGATGGCGTCGTGGCACAGGCGATCGGCGCCATGAGCGGCATCGAACAGTCGTCCACGGAGATCGGCAAGATCATCGGCGTCATCGACGAGATCGCCTTCCAGACGAACCTGCTGGCGCTCAATGCCGGTGTTGAGGCTGCACGCGCCGGTGAAGCCGGCAAGGGCTTTGCCGTGGTCGCCCAGGAGGTCCGCGAACTGGCGCAACGCTCAGCAGCGGCCGCCAAGGAAATCAAGGAGCAGATCGCCCGGTCCTCGACGCAGGTCGAGCACGGCGTGCGCCTGGTCGGCGACGCCGGCGAGGCGCTGAAGCGCATCTCCGGCCAGATCAAGGCGGCCAACGAGATCGTCTCGAAGATCGCCCACAGCGCCTCCGAACAGGATACGACGCTGCGCTCCATTTCAACGGCCATGAACCAGCTCGACGCCGCCACCCAGCAGAACGCAGCCATGGCGGAAGAAACCACGGCTTCGGCCGAAACGCTGGCCAGCGACACCGAGGAGCTGCTCGACCTGATCCGCGGCTTCCGCATCTCCGATGGCCGCCCCACCATGCAGCAGGCCCGCCGCGCTGCCTGATGCCCGGAAAAATCGACGATCTTTCCACAACCGCCGGAGCGATCCGGCGGTTTTTGCCTGCGGTGGACCTGTCGCGCACATCACGTTATCGGCAGTTGACTTGGCAGCACCGCCGCCGCGATATGGGGTTATCGGATGCGACAGCCGCAGATGAGCGAAAGGTAGCGACATGAGCAGTGCATGGCCTGAAATCACCCTGGTGCGGCACGGCGAGACGGCGTGGAGCCTTTCCGGACAGCATACGGGCCGGTCCGACATTCCGCTGACCGCAGCAGGCGAAGCAGCGGCCGTGAAACTGGCCGACCGGCTGCAGGGCCAGCATTTCGACGCCGTCTGGTCGAGCCCGTCCATGCGCGCATCGAACACCTGCGCCCTCGCCGGTTTTGGTGACCGGCGGGAGATCAAGGCGGACCTGGCGGAATGGGACTACGGTGCCTATGAAGGGGTGACGACGAAGGACATCCTGAAGACAAGTCCGGACTGGCATCTGTTTCGCGATGGTGCCCCTGAGGGCGAAGCTGCCGCCGATGTCGGTGCGCGGGCAGACAGCATCATTGCCGCATTGCGGGCGCGAAACGACCGCGTGCTGATCTTTTCCAGCGCCCATTTCCTGCGTGTGCTCAGCGCCCGCTGGATCGGCCTGCCGCCAGAAGGCGGCGCGCTGCTGGTTCTCGACACGGCGAGCATCAGCGTGCTCGGATACGAGCACGACCTCGGGGAGCCAGTCATCCGCCGCTGGAACCAGACGCAAATTTTTATGTACTGATCGGCGGCTCACCGGGGCCGCCGATAGTTAATCTAGCCGGATATCTTTGAGAAATCGGCAACCGTGCCAGTGGCTTCGCGGATCAGGCGAAGCAGCGCCAGGCGGTTGCCACGCACGGCAACGTCCTCGTCGTTGACCAGGACATCCGTGAAGAACCGGTCGACGGGCAGGCGCAGCGTCGACAATGCCGTCATCGCCGAGCGGAAGTCCTCCGTGGCGATAGCGGAAGACGCCTCCCCGGAGGCCTTGGCGACGGCCGCAAACAGATCCTTCTCGGCATCGAGTGTCAACAAAGCCGGGGTCACGGCATCGGCGACGACGGTACCTTTTTTTTCCTCGGCCGCAAGCAACTGGGTTGCACGCTTGGTGCCGGCAAGCAGGTTCTTGCCGTCTTCGGAGGTGATGAAGAAGGTCAGGGCCTCGACGCGGCGGGCCACCATCAGCAGGTCGTCCGTCTCTGGTGTCAGGACCGCATCGATCAGATCGTAGCGGGCGCCCTGATCGCGCAGATAGACTTTCAGCCGGTCATGGAAGAACGACAGCAGGTCGCGCTCGCGCGCCAGCATCTGCTCGCCGTTCGCGTGGCCGAACTTCATCAGTCCGTCCGGATGCTCCTGCATCTGCTGGCGGAGGCCGGCCATTTCGACGGATTCATCGACTATCGCCATGTGGTCGCTAAGATAGCGCATGATCGGCAGGCGGATGCGCTGTTCGAGCACGATACGCACGACGCCGAGCGCTGCGCGGCGGAGGGCATAGGGGTCCTTGGAGCCAGTCGGCTTCTCGTCGATCGCCCAGAACCCGACGAGCGTGTCGAGCTTGTCGGCTAGCGCCACGGTCAGTCCGACCTTATCCTGCGGCAACCGGTCAGATGGGCCGTTCGGCTTCCAGTGATCTTCGATGGAAGCAGCGACAGACGGGTCCTCGCCCTGGAGAGCCGCATATTTCCGGCCCATCAGCCCCTGCAACTCCGGGAATTCGCCAACGGCTTCGGTGCGCAGGTCGGCCTTTGCCAACACGACGGCGCGGTCTACGAGGCCTGCATCGGCACCGGTCACCGCTGCCAGTGCTGCAGCGAGCTTGCGGATGCGCGCAACGCGCTCGCCCTGGCTACCGAGCTTGGCGTGGAAGGTGACGTTGAGGGCATCGAGCTTGGCCATGCGCTGGTCGAGCGGCTTGCCGAGGTCGAGATTGAATTTTGCAGCCGACGCCTGAAGCGTGTTGAGGTCGGGGAGATCGCCCTGGTCCCGCTTCCAGAAGTGCAGCGCGTCGGATAGCCGGGCGCGCACGACCTTGCCATTGCCGTGGATGATTTCCGCGCCACCGTCGCTGGCCTCGATATTGGCGATCAGCACGAACTTGTTGGAAAGCGTCTCGCTGCCCTGGGGACGGGTGACGAAGCACTTCTGGTTGGTTTTGATCGTCAGGCGGATGATTTCGGAGGGGATCGTCAGGTAATCCGCCTCGAACTCGCCCATCAGCACCTGCGGCCATTCGACGAGGCCGGAAACCTCCTCGAGCAGGGCTGGATCGTCGACCAGTTCCAGTCCGCTGGCAAAGGCCAGGTTTGCTGCATCGGCAGCGATGATTTCCTTGCGGCGCTCGGCGTCGAGGATGACCTTGGCTCTCTCCAGGCCGGCAACATAGTCGTCGAAGCGCTTGACGGTGATCGCTGCGGGCGCGTGGAAACGGTGGCCATAGGTGACGTCGGACGCGACGATACCGTCGATCTCGAACGGGATGACGACAGTGCCTTCATGCTCAGTGCCGAAGGTACAGACGATCGACTGCAGCGGGCGGACCCAGCGCAGCGAGCCGGGCTTTGCAGAAGCGGCACCCCAGCGCATCGGGTTCGACCAGGGGAAATTGCGGATGATGCCAGGCATGACGTCGGCAATGATCTCCTCGGCAGCGCGGCCGGGCCTGGCGATGATTGCGACGTAGAATTCGCCCTTCTTGGGATCGCTCTGAATCTGCGCTTCGTTGATGGACGACAACCCAGCGGCGCGCAGAAAACCTTCGATCGCCTGGGCGTTGGCATCGCGACGCGGTCCCTTGCGCTCCTCGCGGACATCGGCGGAACGCGCGGTCAGTCCGCGAATATCGAGCGTCAGGCGCCGCGGCGTCCAGTATTCCCGCGCACCCTCGTAGGACAGGCCAGCATCGACCAGTGCGTCGGTGACAAGCTTCTTCAAGTCTCCCGCGGCCTTGCGCTGCATGCGGGCCGGAATTTCCTCGGAGCGAAGTTCAAGCAGGAGATCGGGCATGGGAAATGGTCTTTGCGTTGCTGCCAATGATTGCGGCGGGCTTAGCAAGCCCGGCAGCAAAAGTCATCAAGGCAATCGTTTAAATCAGCGATGACCCGGCCATGTTCAAGCGACATGGAGGACTGGGATAGCGGCGATCTCGGCTCTCTTTTCCTCCGCCTGGCGCTTCAGTTCGTAGCCAGTTTGCATATTCATCCAAAACTCCGGCGTCGTGTCGAAAAAGCGGGCCAACCGCAACGCGGTATCGATGGTCACCGGCGTTTCCTCGGCGACCAGACGCTCGATGCGCGTTCGCGGGACGTTCAGCTTGCGCGCGAGGGCACCGGCGCTCATTTTAAGCGGTGCCAGATACTCCTCCCGAAGGATTTCACCCGGATGCACCGGTGGGAGAATGTGCTTCATTGCGTCGTCCTCAGTGGTAATCGACAATTTCGACATCTTCGACGCCAGCATCGGTCCAGACGAAGCAAATCCGCCATTGATCGTTGATGCGGATGGAATGCTGGCCGGCACGATCTCCCTTCAACGCCTCGAGATGATTTGCGGGCGGCGAACGTAGGTCCGAAAGCTGGTTGGCATATTCGATCATGGTCAGCTTGCGAATAGCACGTCGCGCAAGGTCGGCGGGAAAGCCTTTCGGCACAACGCCGGAAGCAACGGCGCGCGTCGACCCATCCTTGAACGAAAGAATTACCATTCAGCTTCCATTTCACCGTATCATACCATGATACATAACTAGGTCAAGCCGTGGGGTTGGGCTTCGCCGCGCTCCCTCAACTCACCAACCGCCCCCGCCTCCACCGCCGCCGCCGCCGCCGCCGCCGGATGAGCTGCCACCGCCGCTGCTGGAGAAGGCGCTGTCGGAGGTGGAGACGGGAGCCGGGATCGTCGAGGCTATGGTCGAGGCCATCGATGAGGAGAAGCCGCCGATGCGGTCTGAGAAGCTGTCGGCACCGAAGCTGCCGCCGTACCAGCCTGGCGCGTAAGCAACGCCGCCGATGGCGGCTGCGGCAAACCAGCTCTCGAAGCTTTTAGTCCAGGGCTTTTCGACGCCGAGCGCCACCGCATAGGGGAGCAGCGTTTCGAAATGCTTCGGCGACATGGTCGGAGCGCCCTGCATGTTCATCCGGTCCTTTTCGGCGAGCGTCAGGTACTGCCGGAGCCCGGCGATGCCATCCATCACCCTGGCGCCGAGGGCAGTCGGCGCGCCCATCAGGAAGAAGAAGACGCAATTGGCAGCGAAGATGCCGATGATCGCGACCGTCAGCGGCAGGTCGCCGACGATGGCGGGCGACGAGGTCTGCGCAGCGAAGAGGATGGCGACGACAGAGACGGCGACAAAGGCGATGAAGGCAAAGACCAGTACCGCGAAGACCTTGCGCACCGTGCCTGCATTGGGACGGAACGACCTTCCAATGAAGGCGGCGACCGCGACGCCGAAAACCGACAGCATGCCGGGCACGATGATCAGCGGCATTGCATTTTCGTGCAGCCGGCCGAAAACGACGATGCAGACGAACACCACCAGCGACAGCACGATGCCACCGAACGTGTAGAGCGCGTTGCTCTTGTAGTAAGCGTCGCGATGTTCCTTCTCGATCGCGTCGCGGAACGCCTCGCCGGTTGCCTGAACCTTTTCGCCGTGGGCCTTGTCGATGACCAGCGCGTCGTCCTTGCCGCCAATCGCGTTCAGCAACGTCTGCTCGCCGGCATCGAGCTTGCCGGCTGCAGTTTTGGCCGTGCGGCGGATGACGATGCTGCTGTCAAGATCTTCCAGCACGACGTAGTCGTTGACGGCGAGATTGAGCGCGGCGGAGGACAGTGCGGTCCAGCCGCCGGAGGAAAAGCCGCGATTGTCTATATAGTTGACCAAGGCTGGCGAGGTTCCTTCAGGTGCATCCCAGCGGGGTACGACGACACCGCGGTCGGGGTCGCGGCCAACCTTGACCCAGCTGCGTCTATAGTACGCCAGCACCAGCAACAGGCCGATGCCGGCGATGATCAGGTCGCTGTTGTCGCGCAGGAACCAGGCGCGCTGCTGGTCGACGCTCGGAGCATCGACGGCGCCCTTTGCCAGCTTGATGGCGATCGTCAGGCCTTCCTTTGGCGCCAACGGCCGGGTGGTCTCGAAAACGACATCGCTGCCGTCCTCGCTGACCCGGGCATTCCTGCCCTTTGATCCAAGCGGCCCGGTGGCAAAATCGAGACCCTGCGGCCTGACACCTTCGGGCAGCATGACCGTTGCCGACGCCTGCAGGATCGGGAACACCCATCCGGTACCGGTGACGTTCCAGTACAGCTCGTCGTGGTCGTCGAAATAGCGGGTCTGGCGGTTGGTCTTGTAGGTGAGCTGAAATTCATGGCGTCCGGGGCTGAGGGTGACGTCGGCAGACCCGATATAAATGCGGATGCCGCCTTCGATACTCTCGCTGCGCCATTGCTCAGGGCTGCCATCGCGGCTAACCGATTGAACCGTAAGATCGACGGTCGCTGTCCTGCCGGTCGCATCCTGGAACGTCAGCGGGAAATCGCGAAAAATGCCATGGCGGATATCGCGACCCTCGGCATTGACGCCGATTGTCTCGGTCACCTGCATCGAGGCGTCCTTGTCGAGGATGATGGCCTGCTGGAAGGCGGTGATGACCTCCTGCGCCGATGCAGCCCCGGCAACGAGCAGCCCAAGACACAGCAGACAAAGACGTGCGGCAATCCGTATCACGATGCGTTCCCCCGAACCCAGTGTAGCGCGCGCCGCGAAACGGTTTCGCTAGCTGGCGTCGTCCGTATAAGTCACCCCCAGCGATGCCAGCACCTGCCAGTAGTCAGGGAATGTCTTGGCAACGCAATCGGGATCCAGAATGGTAATCCCGTCGATAACAAGACCAGCCAGCGCAAAGCTCATCGCAATGCGGTGATCGGCAAAGGTATCGATTTCCGCTTCCAGACGCTGCCCGGCGAGGCTCGGATCGGCAGCAACGATCAGGTCGTCGCCCTCCTCCGTCGCCAGCCCTTCGCGGATGGCGTTCAGGCCGGTCGACAGGGCGCGGATGCGATCGCATTCCTTGACGCGCAGGTTGGCGATGCCGACGAAGCGCACCGGCGTCTCGTTGAAAGCGGCCAGCACGGCGATGGTCGGGATAGCGTCCTGCATCTGCGATCCGTCGATGACATCAGGCATATGCGGAAACGCCGAGATCACCGCGTACGCCTTGGCATCCGGCTGGGTAAACGCGTCTGCCGGCGTTCCGATGTCAATGGCCCCGCCGCTGAGCACCTCGGCGCCCCAGAGATAGGTGGCGGCCGAAGCATCCGGCTCGATGTGGAAATCAGTTGCAGTGTAGCCGGTCGGTTGAATGGTCCAGGAGACGCCGTCGCGCTGCTCAACCTTGGCTCCGTAAGCCTGCATTACATCCAGGGTCAGGTCCACATAGCCGCGCGCGCCGATGTCTGCACCTGCAAGGGTTACGGTGACGGGCTGGTTTGCGCCCGGCGATGCCAGAGGTGCAGCCATCAACAATGCCGAGACATATTGGCTGGAAAGGCCGGCATCGACTTCCACCCGGCCAGAGCCGAAATGGCCGTTGCCACGCACTGTCACAGGTGGACATCCTGTCGGAGCTTCAACGTCGATGCCGAGTGATTTCAATGCGGTGACCAGCGGCCCTATAGGCCGTTTACGCATATGCTGGTCGCCATCGACGACGACGGTTCCAGCAACGCTTGCCACCGCCGCCGTCAGGAAGCGCGTCGCAGTGCCGGCATTTCCAAGAAACAGCGGCTTTTCCGGCGCAGACCACACACCCGTACCGGTGACGATGAAAGTCGTGTTATCCGGCTCCTCGACGCTGACGCCCATGGCGCGCAGGGCGCCGGCCATGTAGCGGGTGTCGTCGCTTTTCAGCGCGCCGGTCAGCCGGCTTGTGCCCTGGGCGAGGCCGGCCAGAAGCAGCGCGCGATTGGTGATCGACTTCGATCCCGGCGGCATGGCGCGACCGGTGAGCGGCTTGCCCGGCGGGATAATCGTGAGTTTCGCTCTGCCCATCGTCAATCTCTTCCATCTGCCAACGAAACGGTAACCCGGCAACAGGTTCTATCGCCTCCATATCCGTCGCAAAACCATTCCGAAAGGGGAAAGATCTAGAATTTTACTGTGGGAACGGCGCGGTCGGCCTCGTTGGTGACTTCGAAATAAGGACGCTTGGCAAAACCGAAGGGGCCGGCCACGAGATTGTTCGGGAAGCTCTCGACCTTGACGTTCAGGTCGCGGGCAGCGCCGTTGTAATAGCGCCGCGCCATTTGCAACTCGCTCTCCATCGTTTCCAGCGAGGCCTGCAGCTCGGCAAAATTCTGGTTGGCCTTGAGGTCGGGATAGGCTTCGGCCAGCGCCATGACCCGGCCGAGAGCTTGCCCGAGCAGCCCTTCGGCGACACCGCGAGCGGCGACATCGCCTGATGGCACGGCCTGCGCCTGGTTACGCAGGGAGACCACCTCCTCCAGCGTCGATTTTTCGTGGGTGGCATAGCCCTTCACGGTTTCGATCAGGTTGGGGATCAGGTCGGCGCGGCGCTTCAGCTGCACGTCGATGCCGGACCAGGCTTCTTCGGCCACCTGCCGGGCACGCACGAGACCGTTGTAGACAAAGATCACATAGATCGCGGCCAGCACAGCCACGCCCAGAATAATGTACATCGTCAAGCCCCCGGAACGACAGAGAATTGCGTCGGACCCTATGCGTTCCCGGCGCCGATGTCATGCGTCATTTAAGGGTCGATCTACGAGCGGTTCAGGCCGCCTGCATGACGGTGGCGCCGCCAGCATCGGTCAGCAGGAAGGCCTCGCCGCAAGCCTTGGCGAGCGTTCTCACACGCAGGATGTAACTCTGGCGCTCGGTGACCGAGATCACGCCGCGCGCATCGAGCAGGTTGAACACGTGGCTGGCCTTGATGCACTGGTCATAGGCCGGGAAGACGCATTTGTGCAGGACCCGTTTGTCGCCCTCGCCCGGCGCGCCTGATGCCAGAAGCGCCAGGCACTCCTTCTCTGCGTCGATGAAGTGGCGATGCAGCATCTCGGTGTTGGCGAACTCGAAATTGTGGCGCGAATACTCCTGCTCCGCCTGCAGGAAGACGTCTCCATAGGAGATCTTCTCGTCGCCCTCGCGGCCGTTGAAATTGAGGTCGTAGACGTTATCGACGCCCTGCACATACATGGCCAGCCGCTCGAGACCGTAGGTCAGTTCGCCGGCGACGGGTGCGCATTCGATGCCGCAAATCTGCTGGAAGTACGTGAACTGCGAGACTTCCATGCCATCGCACCAGCACTCCCAGCCGAGACCCCAGGCGCCCAGCGTCGGGCTTTCCCAATCGTCCTCGACGAAGCGGATGTCGTGCAGCAGCGGATCGAGACCGATGGCGGCCAGCGAGCCGAGATACAATTCCTGCAGGTTCGGCGGGTTCGGCTTGAGGATCACCTGATACTGGTAATAGTGCTGCAGGCGATTGGGGTTTTCGCCGTATCGGCCATCGGACGGGCGGCGCGACGGCTGCACATAGGCTGCCTTCCAAGGCTTCGGACCGAGCGCGCGCAACGTCGTCGCGGGATGGAAGGTACCGGCGCCGACTTCCATGTCATAGGGCTGCAGGACCGCACAACCCTTATCCGCCCAATAGGCATGCAACGTCAGGATCAGCGCCTGGAACGAGCGCTTCGGGTTCATGTGATCGGGAATGGCTGCAGCCGTCATGATGGGGATCCGAATTGCGGTAAGAAGCGCGACTGGTGCCATGGGAGGGGACAGGGGTCAAGATAACAAGTATAGAGAAACACCGGCTTCATCGGAGAAGGACAATGAACGTCAAGACAGAGATTACCCTTACCGAAGACTATTTGCGCTATGCAGAACGACTGGTCGAGGAGGGTATCTATCCGTCGATCTCGAGCGTGGTGGAAGCTGGCATTGCCCGGATGATGCTTCAAAATGAAACTTCCGCCGAAGATCCTGTGGGACTGACAGATGAAATCCGGCGACGGATGGCCTTGCCTGTCGGTGACTGGTTACCGTGGGACGGCGCTGACATGGCCGAGCGCGTGAAGAAAAAGCTGAGCGCGCAACACAACATGTAAGGCCATCCATGCGCTATACGATCCGTAGGCACCCGGCGGTCGAAGACGATCTTTTTGAGACCGTTTCGATGATTTCGGACTATGCCGGCATTGCAGTCGGACTGGCAAAGACAGATGAAATCGTGAATTTCATTGCGTCGCTCGCAGACTTTCCGAAAATCGGCACCGTGCGTGACGAAATCTATCCCGGGTTACGCGCTATACCGGCCTCTGAAAAAGCAGTTGTTTGTTTCACCGTCGACGACCCAACACGCACTATCCTAATAGTCTGCATCAGCTATGCAGGAGCCGATTGGGTTTCGCGGGTCCGGCATCGGCGCTAGCGATGCACTCGCGGTGCAGCTAGCCTGGTCAATCATTTGGCACTGCACGCATTTCGCAGGTTTGATCCGGAACTAGCATCCCGCGACCCGCTATTCCTCGTCCCTCTTCAGCCGGTATTCGCCCGTCAACGGATCCTTGACGAGCGTGCCCATGGCGCCGGTGCTGCGCTCGCGCTCCTGGCGCTGCGACTGCTGTTGCAGCCGCTGCGCCGCGTTGATGAAGCGCTTGTAGATCAGCCAGCAGACGCTGCCGATAACGATGATGAAAATGAGCTGCGCCATGCCGGGGCTGTTCCGTTGTTATAATCCGTATCGGCCCCATAGTGCCTTTTCTTCTGCGGCTTCCGCAAGCCCGGATGCAAGACCTGCGGCAATGCTGTCAAGGCCGGGCAAGGCGATACTTGGCGCCTTTCTTCCAAACAGACCACGCGACGACGAGACGAGCTCGATTTTCGTTTTTTCGCCATAGCGTTTCTTCAGCTCCTGGCGCATTTCGCCGAGGCCGTCGATGAGGCCGAGCTCCAGTCCCCTTGTTCCCGTCCAGAACAGGCCGGAGAAGATCGTATCATCGTCCGCCTTGATCAGGCCGGCGCGGCGCTCGCGGACCATGTCGATGAAAATCGTGTGGATCTCAAGCTGCAGGCTCTTGAGGTAGTCGATGTCTTTTTCCTTTTCCGGCTGGAAAGGATCGAGGATCACCTTGTTGCTGCCGGCGGTGTAGACACGCCGCTCGACGCCGATCTTCTTCAGCAGTTCGGGAAAACCGAAGCCGCCGGAGACAACGCCGATAGATCCGACAATCGAGGTCGGGTCAGCGATGATCTCGTCGCCGGCGAGCGCAATCATGTAGCCGCCGGAAGCAGCCACATCCTCGACGAACACGAGCACCTTCTTCTTCTTTTCGACCGCGAGGTCGCGGATGCGATTGTAGACCATGCGCGACTGGACGGGCGAGCCACCCGGTGAGTTGAGGACAATGGCAACCGCAGGTGATGCCTTCATCGAAAACGCCTTGTCGAGAGCGTGGCCCACACTGGCCAGATTGAGGGCTGGCCGGAAAGGGCTGCCACCTGCCATGATCGTACCGCTGAGGCGAACAACGGGGATCACCGTCCCCTCCTTGCGAAATCGCTTCGGCAGCAGTCGTCTCAGCAGTCCAGCCATCGTCAAACCCTTGTTTTGGTCCCGTTCAAGTCACAAGCATGTATGGATTGAAACGGCAAACACAATGGCTGACGGGACGAAAGCGGGCGAAGAGCGCAGCGCGCCCTGATTTGCGGGGTGACTGGCTGCAGATTCGTGGCGTTCTGCGCAAGCGGTGGAGCAATCAGATTACGGAGCGGATCAAGGATGGCATTTGGAGCTGTCTGCACTCGTCTCGGGAGATCCGATCTGTCTGGCGCCTGTCGTCACGATGGCTGTAAAGTCGTTCTGCGCTGCATAGATAAGGCGCTCCAGATCGGCGTAGGCGGAAGGTTCGAGCTCTCTCGCCTTCAGGACAAGTTGACGTTGGACGACCAGGCAGTCGTCCTGGCGTTGGTAGATCGCCTTGTAAGACCCAACTTCGTTGCTGATATCGACATCCCTGGGCGCAGTAGCGATCCAGAAAGAGGCGGACATGGCGACGCTATAAGCCCATTTGAGATCACGCACGGGCAACTCCATCGGCGTAACCCGCCTGCCCTTCCGGTCGAGAAACGATCGAAGCTCATCGATCGGGTCGAACAGCGGCGGCGATGGCAGCACGAACGCACCACCCGTCGGGTCCATGCCATGGGGACTATGCCAGTCCATCGTGAGTTTGAAAGGATGATCCATGTCCTCCGGCCCGCTCGTCACAAGCCGGCCAAAGCCGCCTTCGGGTGTGTTGCGGAGCTTGCGGTCGATCCGGCGGTTGTTTTCATCGGGGTTTTGCAGGGCCGAGCGGAGCGACATTTCGATGCTGGGTGACATGGTCGCGGTCGCCTGGCCGAGGATGGTTCCGTCGTCGTTGATGCGTATGGAGCCCTTGGTGACGAATTGCGCGGTTTCCGGCGTCATCTCAGGCGTGCGTCGCACCTCGGAATGCTCGCCAGCGACAATGGCGAGCTTGCCGCTCAGTCCCTGATCGAGGACACCAAACGGGGTGAAGGGGCTGGTCGGGTTGGCGAAGACATCGAAGTCGGGCAGATAAATTATCGCGTGATTGATCTCGTAGGGCGACCAGAGCGGAAGTGGTCTGGCCCGATTGCTCCAGTCGATGAGTGCCGGCTGGGAGCGGATGCCTTCTGCAGAAAGAAGGGCTTGCATCAACGTAACGTGGTCTTTGCAATCGCCATAACCGTTTTTCAAGATGGTCGCGGCGTCATGCGATTCGTAGCCGTCGTCATCGCTCATATAAACGGCGAGATAGCGGATGTTCTTGGCGCACCAGTCATAGATAGCGCGTGCTGCGTCGAGCCCCTTGCGATCTCCGACGATACTCTTGGCGAGCGCGTCGATCTCTGCCGTGACAACCGGCTTGCCCTTGTTGACGCGGTAGTAGATGTCGCCGGCTTCGTTGTAACTGCGCAGCGAGGTGCCGAGAAACAGCGGCTCGAACTCCAGAAGAGCTGCCATGTGCTGCTCTCTGTCGCCGGCCGACACGTTTCTCACGCTGGCATCCGCCACGATATGACGAATGCCGTTCGCCGTCGTGTCGGAGACTGCGAAACCACCCTGGCTGGCGCTGGTGAAAGGAAGTGCGGCAGGCATGTCAATGACCACCTGCTCGTTGGCGTCTCGAAACGGGTCGAGCCATGCCGCCGCGTTGAAGCCCATCAGGGACGGTTTGGAGATGACCTCCTCGATCTCGTATTGAACATGGCTGCCGGTTGTCACCGCTGGCATTACAATCGTCGTCGTCACGGAGGAGACGAAGCCCGGTGCGTCGCGCGAGGCGGCGCTTGGACGGGTGAATATGGCATCCGGTGCCGGTTCGTGACGAACGCCGTCGGGTCCATCGACCCACCCTTTTATAAAACGAAACGACGTTCTGGCAGGGTCATATGTCATTGCAAACTGCGACAGATCCTTGATCTGCGCTTGCTTTTGCACGAAGTCGTCGATGACCATCGTAAACTTGTATGTATAATCCGGTGCGACTTCGTAATGAATGCTTTCAACCCTTTCCATGGGTTGGTCGGCATGGCCTTCTCGGGCGAGGACTAGAATACTCGCTGCGCACAGAAGCGTTTGAACGGCAAGATTTGCCAGGATGCATGAGCGCGACGACCGGGAAGGCAAATCGTTTTTCATTGCAATCACCTTCGTGGACGACGAGTGGGCAGGCGGCATGCCACAAGCATCACCCCGATATTAGGCGAAAATGAAATCAGGCTGAAGGTAGCGCAAGTGCCTCCTACTCCCGTGGCGAAGTAGGTAGCGCGGTCTGGACTTAGGCGCTTGATCCGTAACTTTTACGCGCCCACAGCCTTATCAGCTGGCCGCCAGCGCGCAGGTGGTGGAGTGGTTTGGGTGGAGGGCTGCGTTGAGGGCGTATTGTGTGAAGCGTGCGATGTCGGCCTTGAGGAAGGATGCGGCGTTCTCGGCAGCGACTTCAGTGTGATCGATGCATCGCACTTTGCCGGTTGCCACGACTTGCTCTGGCGGGTCTTGGAAGGACACTGGGAATGTTGCGAGGCCGCGGCGGATCAGTTGGCCGGAAATCTCCAGATGCACGCGTGGACTGATGCTGTCGTGGCTGGCGAGGAAAACTGCACGGCGCAGAGGTTGCGAGCGGTGGGAGGACAGTATGTCGAGGAGCTCGATTGTCCTTACGAACGGAGCGGCGTCCGGCTGATGGGGGAGGAAGGGAATGAGCACGAGATCCGCCATGGCAAAGGCGATCGCGGCGATCTGGTCCCCGGCACCGGAGAGGTCGATGACAAGATGTTCATGGGTTCGGGCGAGGGCTCTGGTCTCTTCGATGAACTGCCTTCCACAAACCGGATTTCGCACCGATGTGTCGCGCGGAAATTGCAGGTGGGTTTCCAGAGCAAACCGTTCCAGGCAGTCGTAAAGTGCGGCACCAAACCCCTCGTTCAATAGCTCGCTCGCTACGGCAGCGGCAGCGCGCCCTCCGATTTCCGACCGGCTATTTGCAAAGCAGATGATTGCCAAAGATGCCCCTTCCCGGCCAACCCTTGCGAACATGGGGCGCAGGGGTCAAGGACGCGTCTTCATGACTGTTTGATGACGAATATATGACGTATAAATTATTAACAATAAATATAAACATCTTGCCCATAGCTGAATACCGACACGATTTATGGCCTTGTAGCGCTGTTATCCGGCGGTATCGCACCACGCGGCCGCGCCTACCGAAGCCGATGCGCGCGCTATCCCTCCGCCCCCGATCAGCCTGACCATCTCATCGCTCTGCTGCCGCAAATGACCCCCGCCACGGCAAATTTTCTCGTCACATAAATTTCTTGTTGCGAATGACTTGCATTATCATTCTAAACAACTAGTCTTGCATTGCAGCATACAGACGAGGACACCATGGACGCGATCAAACCGAAAACCGATGCCGGCTGGCGGCAGGACAGCCTCGATCTCAGCCTTGCCGACGTGCATGGTTCGGTGGACACCCAGAAGAGCGGATCGAAGCTGCGCCGGATGATGGCGTTTGCCGGGCCGGGCTATCTTGTGGCGGTCGGCTACATGGACCCCGGCAACTGGGCGACGTCGCTCGCCGGCGGCTCGAAATTCGGTTATGCGCTTCTCTCGGTGGCGCTTCTGTCCAACCTGATGGCCATCGTGCTGCAGGCGCTGTGCGCCCGGCTCGCCATCGCCAGCGGCCGGGACCTGGCGCAGGCCTGTCGCGATGCATTCCCGCGCTATGTCGCGGTGCCGCTCTGGGCACTCGCCGAAATCGCCATCATCGCCACCGATATCGCTGAAGTCATCGGCACCGCCATCGGGCTCAACCTGATCTTCGGCATGCCGCTGGAACTGGGTGTGCTGCTGACGGCGCTCGACGTATTTCTTATTCTCTATCTGCAGCGGCTCGGTTTCCGCTGGATCGAGGCACTGATCATTACCCTGCTTGGCGTCATCGCCTGCTGCTTCGCCTTCCAGATCGCACTTGCCGATCCGGATTGGGGCGGCGTCATCCGTGGCTTCCTGCCGACCACAGACATCGTTCGTAATCCGGAAATGCTGTACCTGGCGCTTGGCATCCTCGGGGCGACCGTCATGCCGCACAATCTCTATCTGCATTCAGGCATCGTCCAGACCCGCAAATACGGCAAGACCCTGCCGGAAAAGCGCGAGGCGCTGACGTTTGCAACGATCGACTCGACGGTGGCGCTGACCTTTGCGCTGCTGATCAACGCTGCGATCCTGATCCTTGCCGCTGCCGCCTTCCATGCCCACGGCAAGACCGATGTGGTCGAACTCGGCGATGCGAGCTCGCTGCTGGCACCGCTGCTGGGCATGGCGATTGCGCCGACCCTGTTCGGCATTGCTCTTCTCTGCTGCGGCATCAATTCGACGGTGACCGCGACGCTGGCAGGCCAGATCGTCATGGAAGGCTTTCTGCAGATCAGGCTGAAGCCGTGGATCCGCCGGGCAGTGACGCGCGGTCTGGCCATCATCCCGGCCTCTATCGTCACCATCTGGTTCGGCGACGAGGGCACGTCGGAACTGCTGATCCTGACCCAGGTGGTGCTCAGCCTGCAGCTTTCCTTCGCCGTCTTCCCGCTGGTGATGTTTACCGCCGACAAGGCGAAGATGGGTGCCCTGGTGGCTCCGCGCTGGCTGAGTGCAATTGCCTACCTGATTGCCTTCGCCATTGCCCTTCTGAACATCAAGCTACTGGGAGACATCTTCTTCTAGCAATTCCAGCAAAAGCGCTGAGCGGTTTTGCGTCCGGAAATACTTGAAAAAAAAGAGATATATCCATTACCGTCGACGATAGGCAATACGTCCGTTGTTGAGATCGTCGACGAAGGGCATGAACTGGTTGCCGCCTTCCTCGTGCATGACGAGCGGAAAGCGCAGAGCAAGGCGGGCCCTCGATCCCTTGATCGCGGTCACCAGGATCCGCACCGCACTTTCGCCGTTGCGAGGATGGATGGCAGTGATCTCGATCCCGCCGAAACGCCGGCCGCAGGCAGCGATGATCTCGCCCATCGATTCCGGACGGGCAATCAGCGAAAGCTGGCCGCCAGGGACCAGGATGGCGCTGGCTGTGCGCAGCCAGGTCTCGAAAAGGCCTTCCGTCATGGCATGCGCCTCCGCCCTGAGGGGGTCGGGCGTCAGCCGATCGCTGCCGTCGTTGAAGGGCGGATTCATGATGACGTGGTCAAATTTGTTGTCGGCAAGGCCCACAGCATTGCGTCGCTTGCCTGTCAGCGTGACATCGGCACTGACGACCGATATCCGGCCGGCAAAACGGCTGTTTTCGGACAGCGCGAGGCCCTTTTCGGCAAAGGCGACCATTTCCGGAGACCGTTCGATTAGCGTGACCTCGGCACGCTCGAGGCGTGAGGCAACGGCAAAACCGGCAGCGCCGGCACCGGCGCCGAGATCGGCAACCCTGATGGCGCGGTTATCGTCGACGAGTGAGGCCAGCAGCATGGCATCCATGCCGGCGCGATGTCCCCGGCCCTTCGGCTGGACGATATGGAACGCACCGCGATGAAAAGCGTCGATTGTTTCGCCGGGTTCGCTCATCGCCGCTCTCAGCGCCGCTCGGCGCGCAACTCGTCGCCAAGGCCGGCGTCTATCAGGATGCGGCGGGCCTCGATGGCGCGCTCCCCGTCGACCAGGAAGCGACGCGGCAGCATGCCGAGCGAGCCTTCGAGAATGCTCATTGCCTCATCGGCAACCATGCAGCGGATACCCGCATCCTTCATCAGGCTTTCGGCGAATGAAAGCGTGACGGGATCGTTGGTGCGTATCAATTCGTGCATGAACCTGGCGTTTCCTGTCAATTTTGCGCGACCGGACAATTCGCCCCTTGCCGCGTCCCCTGCCCCTTCTTATTGTCGTTTTCACAAAATGAACAGGAGTTCGGGACGTTGGGCGTCGTGATACCGCTTGAAGAAAGCAAAAACAGACTGGCCTCCGTCAAGCCGCTGGTCGACCTGACCAAGGCAGATATGGAGCGTGTCAACCAGTTGATCCTTTCCAAGGCTGGATCCGATGTGCAGATGATCCCGGAGGTCGCGGAGCATCTGATTTCCTCCGGCGGCAAGCGCTTGCGGCCGATGCTGACGCTCGCCTCTGCAGCGCTGTTTGGCTACAAGGGCGAAAACCACGTCAAGCTGGCGACCTCTGTCGAGTTCATGCATACGGCAACGCTGCTGCACGACGACGTGGTCGACGAAAGCGATCTGCGCCGTGGCCGCTCCACGGCCCGCATGATCTGGGGCAACCAGGCGAGCGTGCTGGTCGGCGACTTCCTGCTCGGCCAGGCATTTCGCATGATGGTGGATGTCGGGTCGCTGGAAGCACTCGACGTGCTGTCGACGGCTGCCTGTGTCATTGCCGAGGGCGAAGTCCTGCAGCTGTCGGTCGCCAAGAACATGGAGACCACCGAGGACGACTATCTCTCGGTCATCCGCGCCAAGACGGCGGCGCTTTTTGCTGCGGCTGCGGAAGTCGGGCCGATCGTTGCCAATGGCGGCAAATCAGGCCGCAATGCGTTGAAATCCTACGGGACCAATCTTGGTCTCGCCTTCCAGCTGGTCGACGATGTGCTCGACTATGGTGGCAAGGCCGTCGATCTCGGCAAGAATGTCGGCGACGATTTTCGCGAGGGCAAGATCACCCTGCCTGTCATCCTCGCCTATCGCCGGGGCACCGAGGAAGAGCGTGCCTTCTGGCGCGACGCCATCGAGAACGGTAACAGCAGCGACGCCAATCTCGAAAAGGCCTTGGGTTTGATCACCAAGTACGGCGCCCTCAACGACACCATCGGACGGGCCGTCCACTACGGCACGATTGCGCGAGATGCCCTGGCACCGTTGCCGGACAGCCCCGGCAAATCGGCCCTGATGGAAGTCATCGACTTCTGCATCGAGCGCGTTAACTGACAAGCGACGAGCTGTATTTCTTGCGGGGCCGCTTCAAAAAAGCCATCCTGTTGTGAATCAGTGCTGAAAGAATGCATGGCGCGACCGGCTTCCGGTTGCCCTCCAAGAAAGGTTCTCTAATGCGGCAAACACTTGCCATTCGTTTGCTTTCGAGCGCAGCTCTCGCCGCGTTCATTTCGGTGACTGCAATCAACGTGCTGCACGCCGAAGATACGTCCAAGAAGGCAGTGGATGCGAGCGATACGGTGACCTTCGAGCCGGACCGCGTCGATACCTTTTCCGGCGCCTTTCTTGCCGCCCGCACGGCCGATGTCGACCATGACTACATCAACGCCATAGCGCTCTACAAAAAGGCGCTGATGATCGAGCCGGGCAACCCGGAAATCCGCCAACGCCTGATGATTTCGCTGCTGCTCAACGGCAATATCGACGAAGGCGTCAAATATGCCAACGAACTGAAGTCCGACCCGACGGTCGAGCGGATCACCACAATCGTGCGCGGCATGGACGCCATGCGCCGCCACGATTACAGCGCAGCCCAGGCTATCCTCAAATACACCGGCCCGAACGACCTCGACCGGATGATGAACGGGCTGCTTGCCGCCTGGGCGCAGGTCGGCGCCGGACGCGGCAAGGAAGCGCTGGCGATGGTCGACAAGATGCAGGGGCCGAACTGGTTCGACATCTTCAAGAACTACCAGGCCGGCACCATCGCCCTTGTCATCGGCGATACCAAATCGGCTCGCACGCACCTCAACAGCGCCGTGCTCGACAAGGACGGCGGCGCCACGGCACCGGACACCTACATGCGCGCCGTCATGGCGCTTGCCTCGCTCGAAGCCAAGGAAGGCAACAAGCAGAAGGCGCTGGACGCAATCTCCGTCGGCGACAGCATGATCAGCAATTTTGCGCCGCTGAACGCGCTGCGCGACAGCATCGGCAAGGGTGAAAAGCCGGAGCAGGCCGTGACCAACGCCTCGCAGGGGGCCGCATCCGTGCTGTTCTCCGTTGCCGCCGCGCTAAACCGCGATGGCGCCGAAGACGTGGTATCGCTGTACCTCGAGACGGCGAATGCGCTGGACCCGAAGAGCTCGGACACGCTGGTGCTGCTCGGCGGCATTGCCGAAAAGCAGGACCAGATGGACCGCGCCATCGCCTTCTACAAGCAGGTGCCGCCGGGATCGCCAATGGCCCGCATCTCTGAACTGCAACTCGGGCTGGCGCTGGCACAGGGCGGCAAGTCCGAAGATGCACTCAAGCACCTGAAGTCGCTGATCGAGTCCGATCCGAAGGATATCCGCAGCTACCTTGCCTATGGCAACGTGCTGTCTCAGGCCAAGAACTACCAGGCGATGGCCGACAACTATGACAAGGCTGTCGAGGTCATCGGCCCAGTGCCGACCAAAGCCGACTGGAACATCTTCTACCAGCGCGCTATCGCTTATGAGCGCCTGAAGAAGTGGGACATTGCCGAGCCGAACTTCAAGAAGGCGCTCGAGCTAAACCCCGACCAGCCGCAGGTGCTCAACTATCTCGGCTATTCCTGGGTCGACATGAACCGCAACCTCGACGAGGGGCTGGCGATGATCAAGAAGGCTGTCGATGCGCGACCTGACGACGGCTACATCGTCGATTCGCTCGGCTGGGCCTATTTCCGCCTCAACCGCTTCGACGATGCGGTCAAGGAACTGGAACGCGCCGTGCAGCTGGAAGCCGGCGATGTCACCGTCAACGACCATCTCGGCGATGCATACTGGCGCGTCGGGCGTCGTCTCGAGGCCGTCTACCAGTGGAACCGGGCGATTACCTACAAGCCGGAAGAGGCCGACCTGCCGCGTCTGAAGGACAAGATCGCCAACGGCCTGCCGCCGCTCGACGACCCCAAGGCTGCGGAGAAATCCAAGCCGCCGGCAGCAGTCCCGGCCGAGACCCCGCCAGTCGACAAGAAATCCTGACGACCGATGCTATCGATTTTTGACGCGGGCGCCTTCGACCTCACGGAAGAGGCGCCCGCGAAAATCAACCTTGCCCTGCATGTGACGGGACTTCGGGGCGACGGTTACCACCTGCTCGACATGCTGGTGACTTTTACCGATCATGGCGACCGGCTGGGGTTCCGCTCCGCCGATGCTGACGGTTTCGAGATATCCGGACGGTTCGCAACGTCTCTTGGCCCGCAGGAGCAACCCACTAGCAACCTCGTGATCAGGGCGCGCGATCTTTTGCGGCAGGCATCTGGCGGCAGTGCACCGCCGGTGATGATTCATCTCGAGAAAAGCTTGCCCATCGCCTCCGGCATAGGTGGCGGCTCGGCCGATGCCGCTGCGGCCTTGCGCGGGCTGATGCGGCTTTGGAACATCACTCTCACGCCGGATAAGCTGAAGGCTCTTGCGCTGCAACTCGGGGCTGACGTGCCGATGTGTCTGACGAGCCGGCCGCTGATCGCCCGTGGCATCGGCGAGGAGATCGACGTGCTGCCGGACTTTCCCTCCTTCGGCTTGCTGATCGGCAACCCTCTGGTCGGGGTATCGACACCGGCGGTTTTTCGTCAGTTGAGGGAGAAGAACAATCCACCGTTCGGTTTCGAACACCGGCAACTGAAGAGTAGCCACGAGTGGCTTTCCGTGATCGACAGCCTCCGCAACGATCTAGAACCGCCGGCGCGTGCACTTTGCCCCGAGATCGGCGAGCTATCGGTATTGATGGCCGGGCAACGACCCAGGCTCGTCAGGATGTCCGGCTCTGGTGCCAGCTGTTTTGCCCTGTTTGACGATCTGGATGCAGCCAAAGCTGCGGCCGCTTCGCTTCACAGCCACAGGCCGGACTGGTATTTTCAGGCAACGCAGACAACCGCAGGAGATCTCCGATGACAGGCTCGACGCAACAGCGGCCTTTCGTGCCAGTCGGCATTGCCGTGCTCACCGTCTCCGACACCCGCACAGCCGAAGACGACAAATCCGGTGACACTCTGGTGAGGCGCATTGCAGACGCCGGCCATCGGTTGGCCGCCCGCGCCATCGTGCCCGACGATATCGCACAGATCCGCGCTACCGTGGAAGCCTGGACCACGGACCCCGCAGTCGATGTGGTGATCACTACCGGCGGCACCGGCTTTACCGGCCGCGACGTGACGCCGGATGCGCTGGAGCCGCTGTTTGAAAAGCGCATGGAGGGTTTTTCGGCGGTCTTCCATCGCATCTCCTACGACAAGATCGGCACGTCGACGATCCAGTCGCGGGCGACGGCAGGGCTGGCCAATGCCACTTTCATCTTCGTACTGCCGGGATCGCCCGGGGCCTGCAAGGATGCCTGGGATGGCATCCTGAAGGCACAGCTCGACTACCGTCACATGCCCTGCAATTTCATCGAGATCATGCCTCGCCTCGACGAGCACCTCAAGCGCGGCGGGCAATCCGTCTGATCAAAGAGGCCAGCCAGATCAGCGCACCGAGCGCGCCGCCACCCAGGACGGGATGATCTCGCTCGACAGCTTTCCGGGCTTCTGGCCCCTGGCAAGTTCTGCCAGCGTCATGCCGCTTCTGGCAGCGGCCACGGCCTGAGCCTTTGAAATGAGGAAGCCGAACTCCAGCGGCGACACCGCCCGACCGATGCGCTGCAGCAACGGCCGCCTGTATCCACGCGAAGCGGTGAAGCGGGCAGGCAACTTGTTCAGTGCCATATACTCGCCGATCTCGTCTATCCAGCCGGCCTGCGGGCGCGCGCCGGGTTCTACCAGGAGCAGCCACTCGCCGCGTGCGGAGCGCAGGATCTCGCCGAGATCCCATTCGGTATGATAGCGGCAGCCGGCGGCATCGGCGACGCGCTCGGTGCCATCGCTTAAGCCATGGTCGAGAACCACGACGTCACAGACCAGGCCCTCGATCGCACCCGCGACGAGGGACGCAAGTGTCTGCGCCAATTCGGGTTCCTGATCCCGGCATTCGATTATGACTGTCAACATCGCTCGTTTATAGTGCGGTGCATAATCGAATGCTAGCGCAGTTTTCCGCATTTTGTTCTTGCATTGTTCTCATTGCTGCGATAGGAATTTAATCAAGGTCAGACATCGGGATGCACGGGCATCCCCTGCCGCTGGAGCCACCGATGAACCAACAGTCCCTTGCAGGGCAGGCCGCATTCGCGCTTGCCAACACGGCAGATATGGCTGATGCACTGATCGTTTCGTCCGGTCTGCGGATCGACATCGACCGGCGGCGTGGTCGCGGTGCTGGGCTCAATCCTGGCGGTCGCTTCGAACCATCGAGCCGCGAGAGCGTCGACGACGGCTGGCAGTCGCTGGAAGACCTGCCTCCCTTCAGGACCGAGGTGCAGATCGAGAAAGCGCGCACGGCGATTACCCGCAATACGTCGCCGGACATTCCCTTCGATCGCTCGATCAATCCCTATCGTGGCTGCGAGCATGGCTGCATCTACTGTTTCGCGCGCCCGACGCACGCCTATATGGGGCTGTCTGCCGGGCTGGATTTCGAGGCCAAGCTGTTTGCCAAGCCGGATGCGCCGAAGCTGCTGGAAAGAGAACTGGCCAAACCCGGCTACGAGCCGAAGGTCATTGCCATTGGCACCAATACCGATCCTTATCAGCCGATCGAGAAGGAATGGCGGATCATGCGCCAGATCCTGGAGGTGCTGAACCGGGCCAACCATCCGGTATCCATCGTCACCAAATCGGCGATGGTGCTGCGCGACCTCGATATCCTTGGCGAACTCGCGGCAAAGAACCTCGTGCGCGTCTCGCTGTCGGTCACCACGCTCGACCGCAAGCTTGCGCGCACCATGGAGCCCCGCGCTTCGACGCCGGCACGCAGACTGGAGGCAGTCCGGATGCTTTCCGCAGCCGGCATCCCGACTTCGGTCATGGTGGCGCCGATGATCCCGGCACTCAACGACCATGAACTCGAGAAGATCCTCGATTCGGCCAAGGCGGCCGGGGCTCAGGAGGCCGGCTATGTGATGCTGCGCCTGCCGCTCGAGGTCAGCCCGCTGTTCCGCGACTGGCTGCTGCAGAACTATCCGGACCGGTACCGGCATGTGATGTCGCTGGTCCGCGAGATGCGCGGTGGCAAGGATTACGATGCGGATTTTGGCAAGCGGATGAAGGGTGCCGGACCCTACGCCTGGCAGATCAGCCGCCGGTTCGAGATGGCCACCAAGAGGCTCGGTCTTACGCGCCGCAGCATTCGGCTGCGCACCGATCTGTTCGTTCCGCCGGATGGCAGTGGCGTTCAGTTGTCGCTGCTCTGAAAACCCCATTCCTGCGGACGGTTGCCCTGACTGTCCAAAGGATATCCCCCGGCTTGGCCGCCCCAATGCCGGGGGACTTGCAGGAAATCGGGTTGGCGTGCGAGGGTCAGCCGCATGACACGTCGCACGCCACCCGATTCTCCCCAGCTCTTCGAAGACCTGCCGCTCGTCCCGGATTTCACGCTCGAGCACTCGGCGCGCAAGGCAGGCCACTGGCCGGTTGCCGGCACGGACGAGGCAGGCCGAGGTCCTCTCGCCGGGCCTGTCGTTGCTGCCGCCGTCATCCTCGATCCCGATAACATTCCCGAAGGCCTGAACGATTCCAAGCAATTGTCTGCGACCCGACGGGAAGAGCTGTTCGAATTCATCATTGCGACATCGACGATCTCAATCGCATCGTCCAGCGCCGGGCGCATCGACGCGACCGATATTCGCAAGGCGAGCCTCGATGCCATGCGGCGGGCTGTCTGCGGTCTTGCGATCCCGGCAGGCTTCGTGCTTGTCGACGGGCTCGACGTGCCACCAGGCCTCCCCTGTTCGGGCAGGGCTGTGGTCAAGGGCGACCGGCGGTCGCTGTCGATCGCTGCAGCTTCGATTCTTGCCAAGGTGACGCGCGACCGGATGATGGTCAGGGCCGGCATGGTATTTCCGGCCTATGGCTTTGCAGCCCATGCCGGCTATGCCACCGCCGTTCATCGCAGCAGCATCGAGCTTGTCGGCCCCTGCCCTTTGCACCGCATGAGCTTCCGGCCGATGCGCAAGGATGTCCTCGCCAACGAAACCCCCTAAATGCAAAAAGGCCGGGACGATGCCCGGCCTTTCGCATTGATGTGTACAAAGCTTAGTTCAAGCTTGCCTTGACGTCGCCAAGCGCTGCCTGGAACAGCTTCGCTTGAACACCGGCGTCTGCCTTGCTGGCGATGACGGTTTGGGCTGCGGCGATTGCCAAGTCGACAGCGGCAGCGCGAACTTCCTTGATGGCGTCGAGCTCTGCCTGCTTGATCTTCTGCTCGGAAATTGCAGTGCGGCGTTCGACGAATTCTTCCGTCTTCTTCTTGGCTTCGGCTGTCAGCAACTCGGCTTCGCGAGCGGCAGAGGCAACGATATTGGCCGCCTCGACTTCCGCTTCCTTGCGCTTGCGCTGGTACTCGGCCAGCAGATGCTGGGCTTCCTCGCGCAGACGCTTGGCTTCCGACAGATCGTTGCGGATCTGGTCGGCGCGCTCGTCGAGCGACTTCGCCATCATGCCGGGAACCTTCATGTAGACGATGAGGGCGATGAACAGCAGCAGGCCAACGAGAGCGAAGAAGGTTTCGTCCAGATGGAATTCCATGGCTTATGCCTCCTGCTTGACGTTGGCGACAGCAGCGGCAACCTCGGACTGCGAAGCCGGCACACCGATCAGCTGCTCGACCACGGATGACGCAGCCTCTTCGGCAACAGCGCCGACGTCGGCAAATGCCTTCGCCTTGATTTCGGCGATCCGTGCTTCGGCGGTCTTGATCTTTTCGGCCAGGCTTGCCTCGATGGCACGGCGTTCGGCTTCCGCCTTCGCCTTTGCTTCGGCGCGGGCTGCGGCACCGATAGCATTGGACTTGGCACGGGCTTCTGCCAGTTCGCGCTCATAGGTCGCGACAGCGGCGTCGGCTTCGGCCTTCAGGCGTGCGGCTTCCTCGACATCCTGCGCGATCCGGGCATGCCGGCTCTCGAGGATCCCGCCAACGCGTGGCACGAGGACTTTCTGCATGACGATGTAGAAGATGGCGAATGTAATCACCAGCCAAAGCAGCGCAGACGGAAATGTCTTGGGGTCAAAGGGCGGGAAAGACGCGTGATGGCCTGGGGCCACACCCGTTTCCGTGTGCACTTCGCCGGGTGCCGGCGCGGCTTCTTCAGCATAAGCCGGAGTCACAAACATGCTCACCTCCAGTGGTGCAAATACGAAGAATCACGGCTCGCTTCCCGCAAGCCGTGATCCATCAAACCGTACAAATCAAACGGCGAAGAGGAGGAGGAGAGCAACGAGCAGCGAGAAGATGCCCAAAGCTTCCGTAACGGCGAAACCGAAGATCAGACGGCCGAACTGGCCATCGGCAGCCGACGGGTTGCGAAGAGCGCCCGACAGGTAGTTGCCGAAAATCGTGCCGAGGCCGATGCCTGCGCCACCCATGCCGATGCAAGCGATACCGGCGCCGATGAACTTTGCTGCTTCTGCGTCCATGTTAGAAACTCCTTAGATTGATAGGTTTTGGCTTTAACTGGTGCACGCGGCACCAACGACTTTACTTCTCAGTGGCCGTCCGGATGCAGCGCATCGTTCAGATACATGCATGTCAGCACTGCAAATACGTAGGCCTGCAGGAATGCCACGAGAAATTCGAGGGCCGTCAGAGCGACGGTCATGATGAGAGGCAGGATGGCACCACCGATGCCGAGCGCGCCAAGGGCTCCAAGCGAGGCAACGAAGCCTGCGAACACCTTGAGCGTGATGTGACCAGCCAGCATGTTGGCAAACAAACGGACGGAAAGGCTGATCGGCCGGGCCAGGAACGAGATAACCTCGATCGAAATGACAAGGGGCAGCAGCACTGCGGGAACGCCCTGCGGCAGAAACAATTTCAGAAAGCCGAGGCCGTGCTTGAAAAAGCCGTAGACCACGACAATGCCGATCACCAGCATCGACAACGCGAAGGTGACGATAATCTGACTTGTTACCGTGTAGAAATAGGGGAACATGCCAAGCAGGTTGGCGGTCAGCACGAACATGAACAGCGTGAAGACCAGCGGGAAGAATTTCATACCGGCGGAGCCAGCACCTTCACGCAGGATATTGGCGATGAATTCGTAGGACATTTCGGCGACGGACTGGGCGCGGCCCGGGATCAGGCTGCGCGACGCCGTTGCGAAATAGAGAAATCCGCCAGCCAGAACGACCGATGCGACCATGAACAGCGACGAATTGGTGAATGAGAAATCCAGCCCGCCGATTTCGATCGGAACGATCTTATTGATCTGGAATTGATGAATCGGACCGTTGGCCACCGCGCGTTCTCTCTCACTTGCCCGCCTCAGCAGCGGATATCCATGCTTCGAAGACATGCGCTGATGCGCAGTCTTGTTGCCTATTTCCTGTCCGACTTGCTGTCGCCGACCGTTGGGGTGGATACCTTCCCGGCCATACGCAAGACATTCAGCACACCAGCACAAAACCCGAGGAGCAGGAAAATAATCATGCCCCACGGTCCGGTGCCAGCCAGACGGTCCAAGAAGTAGCCGATGAGTGCGCCGACAATGATGGCAGAAACGAATTCGCTGGAGAGTTTCAGTGCTTGAGCATAGCCTTTGCGGCTGGCCTGAGCCCGAGCTTCCCCCCGTTCGGCTTCCCCCGTCGCAGCGCGTTTGTTTGCCAGTTCGGCTCCCAATTGCGCCCTACGCTTTTCAAGACCTTCGTCCTGATCCCCCACCATGGCGCCCTCCCTGCTGCCGTTCCTTAACGCTACCCTTCCCCGATAACCTAAGAACGAACTGGAGGCTTAGCCACCTTTCGGCCCGTTTTGAACTCGGGCGAACATAGTTTTATGGAAAAGCATAGTCAAGACGTAGAAAGCACATGTCCCGCCATTAATAAAGGCAGGCAAATCATCGACTTATATGCGCTTGAAGGGAGCTTTGCGAAATCACGACAGAAAGTCGCACCCGCTGCCGCGGGCGCCGCGTCCCGGGGGTCGGGCGGTCAGCTCCAGCCGCCGCCATACGTCCGATAGAAGAGATGCATGCCGATGCGGCCGACGTTGACCATCTCGGCCGCCCAGCGCGGCTTGACGTAGACTGCATGGTAATGGGTCGCGGAGCCGACTTCCGGGAGCCAGATCTTGCCGGCCGTCACCGCCATCGCCACCTGGCGGGCGATCTGCCAATGAACGGGCGAATTAACGCGGTCCTTGACCTTGTCGCAGGCGAAGGAAAACTGGCAGGCGTTGGTCCAGTCCTCGTTCTGGTAGACGACGCCGCAGATGGTTTTCGGATAGGCCGGGTTGCGGACCCGGTTAAGAATGACCTGCGCCACGGCCGCCTGCCCCTTCACCGATTCGCCACGGGCCTCGAAATAGATGCCGGTCGCAAGGCACTGCTGTTCGTCCGGTGAAAATACGGCTGCAGGCAACACGCTTGCCGCCCAGAGATGGTCCTTGGCGCCGATCTGCGGCACGAAACGGCCGCTGTCGGCAGGTTGCTTACTCAGGATGCTGTCGAAGGGCGAGACGGTGGCATAGTCGGGCCCGGGCTCGGCATAGCCCAGCGCCAGACTGTCGGCGACAGGATTGGTGACGAGGCTTGCGAGAATGGGTGGAACACCGCCATCGGCCTTCAGGGGCTCCTGCTTGGAAAACAGGAAGGCTGTCTGCACGCCGCCGTCGCCGATATCGTCCTTGACGAACGCCGTCTTCTCGCCGGTGCCGGAGGTGGGCACGTCGAGTTCCGGGTGGAACAGCAGCGTCGTGCGCTGCAGGATGGAGCCGGCGGTGAAATCTTTCGGCGGCGACATGGGAACGACGTCCGTCACCCTGCCCTTCTTGTCGCGGCGGCGGACGCGGTCTTCGTCCGGGCGCGGGTCGCTGCCTTTTTCCTTGGACTGGAAAGCAATACGCCGCCCATCCGGCAACAGCATGCCGCCACCCTCGATGCCGCTTTCGTCGGCATTGGCGAAGGCAAGCTCCGCCTGATGGATGGAGCCGGCCGGCGACGTCGTCAGCACCATGCGCCAGTTGCTGCCCGAATCGTCGGAGCCGGAGAGCAGCCCGGCAATGTCGGCCTGCGCTGATACGGAGGGGAAAATCAGCCAGGCGCAGCAGCCGAAGACTGCGGGCGAAAGCCAGTTTCTGGGTTGCCGGCGAGGCTTGGCCTGGTACGAACTCATGCGACGCAACACCCACTCCATCACCGACGGGAACATTAGCAGATAATGTCCTATTAACCTTGATGGATGGTTAATTTCGCCGAGATCCCCCGCCGATCAGATGATGACGTGCGAGCCGAGTTCGACCACGCGGTTGGCCGGCAGGCGGAAATAGTCGGACGGGTCGGTCGCGGCATTGGCGAGCGCGATAAACAGGCGGTCCTGCCAGTGCGGCATGCCCGATTTTGCATCCGGCACGAGCTTGCGGCGTCCGAGATAGAAGGAGGTCGACATGATGTCGAACTTCAATCCGGATTTGCGCAAGGCGGCCAGTGCCTGCGAGACGTTCTGCGATTCCATGAATCCGAAACGTAGCTCGACACGTGAAAACCGCTCTGAGACCTTTTGCACCGTGTAGCGGTCGCTGTTGGCGACCCTTGGCTTGTTGACCGTGCGGATGGTCAGGATGACGTTCTTTTCGTGCAGAACATGGTTGTGTTTCAGATTGTGAAGCAGTGCTGCGGGCGCGGATTCGGGGTCGCTGGTCAGGAAGATGGCGGTGCCCGGAACGGAAGCCGGCGAGTGGTCGCTCTTCCGCTCGATGGAACTGACGAACGACGGCAGCGGAATATCCGTATGACGAGTCTTTTCCATCAGGATCGCCGTGCCGCGTCGCCATGTCCACATGACGACCGTGAAGGCGGTGGCGATCATGACCGGAATGTAGCCGCCGTCGTGGACCTTCAGCAGGTTGGCGCCGAGGAAGACCATCTCGAGCAGGAACAGCGGCATCAGCACGACGATGGTCAGAGGCAGCGACCAGTTCCAGCGAACGCGGACGAACTCGAAAGCCATGACGGAAGTCACCACCATCGCGCCCGTCACAGAGATCCCGTAGGCGGTCGACAGCGAATCGGAGGTCTGGAAACTCAACACGAGGAAGATCACGCCGAAGAACAGCAGCGTGTTGACCGACGGCAGAAAGATCTGGCCGGTATTGGTCTCAGAGGTGAAGAGGATCTCCATGCGCGGCAGGAAGCCGAGATGGATCGCCTGGCGGGTGAGCGAGAACGCCCCGGTGATGACCGCCTGGCTGGCGATGATCGTGGCGCAGGTGGCAAGGAATACGACCGGTAGCAGCGCCCAGTGTGGGAACATCAGGAAGAACGGATCGGACATGGTGAGCGGCTCGCGCAGCACCATGGCGCCCTGGCCGAGGTAGTTCAGCGTCAGCGACGGGAAGACCAGCGCAAACCAGGCCCACTGGATGGGTCGGCGACCGAAGTGGCCTAGATCGGCGTAAAGCGCTTCCGCACCGGTAACGGTCAGGAAGACCGCCCCGAGCACGATGATGCCGAGAATGCCCTCGTGCATCAGGAAGGTGATGCCGTACCAGGGATTGAAGGCGTTGAGGATGCCGTAGTCGTCCGGAATACGCAGCAGGCCGGCGACGCCGATGACGATGAACCAGACGGCGGTAATGGGCCCGAAATAGCGGGCGACGGCGCCGGTACCATGCGACTGGATGGCAAACAGCAGCGCCAGGATGGCGACGGCAATCGGCACCACATAGGGCCCGAAGTGCGGCGTCACCAGCTTCAGGCCTTCGACCGCCGAGAGAACCGACAGCGCCGGAGTGATCATCGCATCGCCGAGGAAGAGCGCGGCGCCGCTCAGCCCCAGGAACATCAGCACGGCGGTATGGCCATTGGCGGTCTTCAGCAGCAGCGCCAGCAACGAGAGTGTGCCGCCTTCGCCGTCGTTATCGGCGCGCAGCAGGAAAAGGACATACTTGAAGGTGACGATGATGGTGAGCGCCCAGAACATCAGCGACACGAGGCTGATCACCTCGCCGCGCGTCAGGCCGTCGGCGGCAACCGGCTTCAATGCCTCGCGAAAGGCATAGAGCGGGCTCGTGCCAATGTCGCCATAGACGACGCCGACGGAGCCGAGCGTCAGGTAGAAGAGTTTGCGCGGGCTCATCTTCCTGTCAGGAGAATGATCGATTTCGTGAGACATTCGGGACCACTAGGCTCTCAGAGCCAGCCTTTCCAACGAAAAAAGAAGAACGGGACGACGGCCGAGACCACCATCAACACGAGGGAGGCAGGATACCCGAACGTCGAGTGCAACTCGGGCATATGTTCGAAATTCATGCCGTAGACAGACGCAACCAGCGTCGGCGGCAGGAACACGACGGAAGCAATCGAGAATATCTTGATGATGGAATTCTGCTCGATATTGATCAACCCGAGCGAAGCATCCAGCAGAAAGGTGATATTGCCGGCAATGAAAGACGCATGTTCCGAAAGAGACTGGACATCCCGCGTCACGTTGCGACAGAGATCCTTGGTCTCGCGATCCTGCTGAACAGCCGGGATCGTATGCATGAAGGTAAGAAGTCGCGACAGCGACATCAAGCTATCGCGCGACTTGCTCACCAGACGGTGGTGGCCGGCGACGTCGCGCAGCTTTTCCTCGAGATAGTTCGAAGGACGGCGGACTTTCCGCGCCTTGTCGCCGAACACGTGGGTCGACAGCACATCGATCCGCGACACGGCCTGCTCGAGGATCTCGGCGGTACGATCGACGATGGTTTCCATCAGCTTGGCGAGCAAGGCGGCGCCGCTGCGCATGTCTTCCGGGATCCGGTGCAGTGCTGCTATGAACAGGGCAAAGGATTTCGGATTGGCATAGCGGATCGTCACCAGCCTGTTGCCGACGAGAATGAAGCCGACGTCGGTCAGGCTCGGCAGCTCGGAGTCGGCTTTCCATACCAGGGATGCGGTCAGGAAGACGGCGCCGTTCTCGTTGTAGAGGCGGCTCGATGGCTCGATGTCCTTCAGATCGTCACGGGTCGGAACCTGGATGCCGAGCAGCGCCTCGAGCTTGTCTTCTTCCTCGCGGGTCGGGTCGACCAGATCGATCCAGACGATGTCGTCCGAGATGGTGCTGGCGGCAACGATATCGGCGCGCGGCACCGATTTGCAGTTGGAACGGTAGGCAGTGATCAATGGCCTACTCCTGCCATGGACCGGAAACGGCGGGGCAGACAGCCGACGTCATGGCGCTGCATGCGCGACGACTGCGATCCTAGGGACGAAATCTCTGAAAATTTCATAAAACTCCGGGACGCGTTCTGCCGATCCTGTCGGGAAGGCGTATCCATGCTCCACTGCGTTGCAGTACCAATTTCGCGGGCGGCGCACAATTCCCTTGCGCGGCCACGAACCGAAGTTTCCAACAAGCCGCCCGCTGCCCCAGGGCATATCCGGCGACCATCGCATCGGCGGCGCATATGCAGCATAGCGGACAAAGAATCAAGTCCAACCCCTTTTCCCGTGCGCTTTGACCGCAGAAACGGCGCGACGGCATGGGTAGCACATTGTGCCGACAAGGCAATGCGGCGGCACTATGGGGCACGTGCATGCTATTCGAAGACGATTGCCGGCGCGGCGCGCAGAGGCTGGCCGGTCACCTGCGCCCACACCTTGGTGGCGATGTCGCGATAGACGCCGGCAATCACCCCGTCCGGTTCGGAGACCACAAGCGGCGTGCCGGCATCGGATGTCTCGCGGATGTTGATCGTCAGCGGCACCTCGCCGAGGAACGGCACGCCGATGCGCTCCGCCTCCAGCCGGGCGCCGCCGTGACCGAAGATATCGTAGCGTGCGCCTGTGTCGGGGGCGATGAAATAGCTCATGTTCTCGACGATGCCGAGCACCGGCACCTCGACCTTGCGGAACATGTTGAGGCCCTTGCGGGCATCGATCAGCGCCAGGTCCTGCGGCGTCGAGACGATGACGGCGCCGGCGAGCGGCACCTGCTGGGCCATCGTCAGCTGAGCATCGCCAGTGCCGGGCGGCATGTCGACGACGAGCACGTCAAGCTCGCCCCAGGCGACCTCGCGCAGCATCTGCATCAGGGCCGATTGCACCATCGGCCCGCGCCAGATCATCGCGGTTTCCTCTTCCACCAGGAATCCCATCGACATGACCTTCAGGCCGTAATTCTCCATAGGCACGATAATGCGGTTTTCGATCTGCTGGGGGCGACCGGAGAGTTTCAGCAGCCGTGGCATGGACGGACCGTAGATATCGGCATCGAGCACGCCGACGCGCAAACCGTTGGCAAGCAGCGCCAGAGCAAGGTTGACCGCCGTCGTCGACTTGCCGACGCCGCCTTTGCCTGATGCGACAGCGATTATGGCTCCGATGCCGGGTACGCCGATCTTTGCGCCGCGCGACGGAGGCGATGCAGCCTTTGCCGGCTGCGCGTGGGAATGGCCGTGGCTATGGGGAGCTGGGGCCGGGCCCGGCTTTGGGGGTGTCGGCCTCGGGGGTGCGGATCCAGCCTTCTTGTCGGCGGTCAGAGTCACCAGAGCGCCCTTGGCGCCAGGGATTTCCTTGACGGCACGCTCTGCTGCCAGGCGCAGCGACTCCAACTCGGTCGCCTGGTCAGCCGGAACGGTGATGGAGAAATAGACCTTTGCATCGGAAATGAAGATGTCCGAGACCATGCCGAGTTCGACGATGTTCTTTTCGGTGTCTGGCCCGTGAACGGTCTTCAGCGTTTCGAGAACCTGTTCCTTCGTGACGTCGGCCATGCGGCAAAACTCCCTGCTTTTGTCAATCCAGTCATAGACCTTCATGCGCATCTGCCAAGAGGCAGTGCTGATTTTACAAGAGTTTCAAGATCCCAAAATATGAAGGCCGCTGTCTCGAACGGTGCTGGGAGGAGCATCACGTTGTCGACAGCGGCCTGTATCATCCGCGCCCGTTGACCGGCGCTGTTATGAAAGTCCCCTCTGGACCTGAAAGTGATGATGCAGAAAGCGTGCCAGTTTGGGATGAAACAAAAAATGCATTGATTTCAAGGGGCGCAGGGCGAAGCCCGGAACGGCGCAAGAAGAAATTCAGCCGGAGCAGAGCCATTTTCTTAGGCGACCAGTAAATCACTGCATAAATATTACGCAGATACTTTCACTTGATGATGCCGATGCGCAACGCCTTCGCCACAGCCTGGGTGCGGTTGACAGTGTCGAGCTTTTTGGTCGTGCGGTTGAGATAGTGATTGACCGTGTGCTCGGACAGCCCGAGAATTTCGGCGATCTCGGCACTGGTCTTGCCGGCTGCCGTCCAGGTCAGGCAGTCGATCTCGCGGTCGGTCAGCGGGTCCGTCAGGCGCGTATCAATGTTGCGGATCGTGCCGAGCTGCTCGAAGATATGAATGGCAATATAGCTGAGATCGCGCATTTCGTGAGGCGTAAAGGCTTCACGCTCGCCTGAAAAGGAAACTGCGCCACGAAGACCGGAGGCATCGTGCGTTGGAAAATACGCACCGCGCGGAATGCGAAACCGCTCCAGCAGCCCGACAATCGTTTTCGTCTTTCCATCGTCGCGCTCCATATCGGGGCTCGACGAGTCGAAACAAAACGGCAGGGTGGAATTGCGCAGGTGACGCATCACCGTGCTGTTCACCAGGAGACGCTCTTGGTCGTAGAGCGTGAGGAGTTCCGGGGGCCAGTTGGTAACGACTGTGTTGCTCTGCAATGCGAAAGAGGTGGTCGGCGGCAGGTTCAGGACCAAGAATGTCCGGCAACGATAGGCGTCGGCGACACGCTTCAAGAATCTGAAGACGTCGAACTGTGTTTTCAGGCCCGCAATTTCAGAAACGAAATCGTGCGAGCTGAGTACCGCCTGATCCATGAGCCCCATGATACTATCTTCTACACGCAAAATCGAAACGAAATCACGATTTCCCAAGCCGGCGCGTTCGAAAACATGCGCCAGCAAGCGGCGCGTCAACATGGCCAAGATGAGGCAATTACTCAACTACAAAATCCAAGTAAAAGAGTAGCACCATATCTTTGTCCCCAGTCGCGGTTCTATTGCCGGTTGCCGGGACCACCTGATGCTATCGCCTAGAACTTCGAACGCGGACCGAGTCGAATGTCGATATCGGTAGAGATCGACATCGCTGCCGCCTGCACCAGCGGCGCCCATTGGCGCAACCTATCCTCGGTGACACGATAGGCCGGCCCTGTGACCGAGATTCCTGACGGTGGACGCGCGCCGACCGGCGGGATAGCGGCGGCAACGCAGCATATGCCGGCCTCATGTTCTTCCCTATCCAGAGCGAAGCCCCGCAGCCGGATATCGCTGATCTCTTCGAGCAGCGTCGCCTCCGTCAGGTGCGTACGCGGCGTGAAAGCTACGAATTCCATCCGCGCGGCCCGGGCATGGAGCTCGGCATCGCTCAGCGTCGAGAGCGCGGCCTTGCCGACGCCGGTGCAATAGGCGGGTGCAGCATTGCCGATATGAGAATACATCCGCACGGACTGTCGGCCTTCGACCTTGTCGAGGTAGATGACCTGCAGATCCTGCAGAATGCCGAAGTGGACGGTCTCGCCTGTCTGGTCGTGGAGCAAAGCGAGATGCGGCTCGGCGATGCGCCTGATATCGCTTCCGGCCCAGCTGCGGGCTGCGAAGGTGAGAAGGCGCAGGCCCGGGCGATATCGCCCATCCCTGTCCACCTCCAGCAGGCCTTCGCGCACCATATGGCCGAGTTGCCGGTGCAGCGTGCCCCTTGGCTGTCCGGAAATCTCCAGAATATCGGTGAAGCGCATCGGCGTGTCCGCCAGGGCAATGATGTCCAGCAACGCCATGACCTTGCCCAGCGTGCCGGTGTCTGCTGTCGTCGCTCGCTCGCTCCCCGCCATGCTCTTGCCTTTACGAAGGGCGACGAAATGGATGCATCGCCGGTTGACACAGCTGGACGCTAGTCGGATAATTCCAAATAGTCAAATTGAGTTCCGAATAATGGAATTCGATGCGACAGGAGGATATTTTGAAGACACCGTCTGCGCAAATTGCCGATCTCAAAGACAAGGCCGTCCTCATTACCGGCGGAGGCTCCGGCATCGGGGCAGCATTGGTCGAAGGTTTCGCGATGCAGGGCGCACGGGTTGCCTTTATCGACATTGCCGAAACCGCGAGCCGGGCGCTGGCCGCTCGGATCTCGAACAGCTCGGCCCATCCTGTCTCCTACTATCATGCAGACCTGCGCGACGTATCGTCCATCAGGAGCACCGTTGCCGCCATCGAATCCGACTTTGACGCGATCCGGGTGCTGGTCAACAATGCCGGATGGGACGGTCGGCATCAGTTCGATACGGTATCGGAGGCGGATTGGGACGACAGCCAGGCCATCAACCTGAAGCAGATGTTCTTCGTGTCACAGGCCGTCGCGCCGCTGATGCGGGCTGGTGGCGGTGGCGCGATTATTAATTTCTCGTCGATCGCCTTCATGCTCAACATGCCCGACGTGCCGATCTACGCGACTGCCAAAGCCGGCATTATCGGCCTGACCAAAAGCATGGCTGGCCGACTGGGTCCTGAGGACATCCGGGTCAACGCGATCCTGCCCGGCATGATCGTCACCGAGCGCCAGAAGGAATTGTGGCTGACCGACGAAAGCATCGCCAGGATGGTCGACCGCCAGTGCCTTAAACATGTTCTCACGGCAGAGGACCTCGTCGGTCCCTGCCTTTTCCTTGCATCGGACCTCGCAGCCGGCATCACGGCGCAGTCCATTATCGTTGACGGAGGCGTTTTCTGATGGAAAGACCAGCCTATGTGGCTGTCGATTGGGGCACCAGCAGCTTTCGACTGTGGCTGATCGGGACGGATGGCAACATTCTCGGCGAGCGTCGCAGCGGCGAAGGCATGACGACCGCAGCGAGCCTCGGCTTTGCCGGCGTCCTGCAGGGGCATCTCGACAGCCTCTCGGTTCCGGCCGACGTACCCGTGATCATCTGCGGCATGGCCGGTGCCAGGCAAGGCTGGGTCGAGGCCGGCTATATCGACACGCCGACCGCGCTCTCGGCAATCCTTACCGGGGCCGTGTCCGTGCCCGGACAGGACCGGGACATCCGCATTCTTCCGGGCCTCGCCCAGCGCGCTCGCGAGGCGCCCGACGTCATTCGCGGCGAAGAGACGCAGCTGCTGGGAGCGCTCACCGGCGAAAGTCGCGGCGAGCAGATTGTCTGCATGCCCGGTACCCATTCGAAATGGGTCCGCGTCGTTGATGGTACAGTTTCTGGCTTCTCGACCTTCATGACCGGCGAACTGTTCGACGTCATCAGCAAGCACAGCATTCTGGCGCAGGCTATCGCCGGTGCCGGCGAACCCGATACCCCAGCGTTCGAGGCTGCGGTGGGCGCGATTTTCAGGCAGCCGACAATGGCGACCAGCCTTCTGTTCGGTGCCCGCTCCGGGCAGTTGTTGCACGGGCTTTCGCCTGCCGGCGCCAAGGCCTGGATTTCCGGAACGCTGATCGGCGCCGAGATCGCGGGCGCCCTGTCCTCTGCCGGCGACAGTGCGACAATCACGCTGGTCGCCTCGGGCGGCCTGCAATCGCTCTATGAAACTGCTTTCAAATCCTTATCTATATCCTATCAGTCAATCGACGCCGATGCCGCCGTACGACGCGGGCTTTCCGCTGCCGCCAAGGCAATCTGGCCAAACGATGAGAGAACAGCCGTATGACCCGTATCCCCTTCCCGCCGATGAAACGTCCGCTGATCGCCATCCTGCGCGGCATCAAGCCGGAAGAGACGCAAGCCATCGTCGGCGCGCTGATCGAAGCCGGCATGACGGCCATCGAAATCCCGCTGAATTCGCCGGACGCGTTTCGCTCCATCGAAATGGCCGCCAAGATGGCACCGGCCGATTGCCTCATCGGCGCCGGCACCGTGCTGGATGTCGAGAACGTCGACAGGCTCGATGCCGTCG
Organism: Rhizobium sp. B21/90; assembly: GCF_019355815.1. Classification (NCBI taxonomy): domain Bacteria; kingdom Pseudomonadati; phylum Pseudomonadota; class Alphaproteobacteria; order Hyphomicrobiales; family Rhizobiaceae; genus Rhizobium; species Rhizobium sp. B21/90. Next base: position 3,212,894 of record NZ_CP072162.1, read on the forward strand.
GCGGCAAGCTGCTGGTAACGCCGAATGTCGAACCTGCCGTCATCAGCCGTGGTCGCGACCTCGGCATGGTGACCATGCCCGGCTGCTTCACCGCAACGGAGGCCCTGTCGGCCGCCCGCGCCGGTGCTACCGGCCTCAAGTTCTTCCCGGCCGGCGTGCTCGGCGCTTCCGGCATTACCGGCATCCGCGCCATCCTGCCACCGGAACTGACGATTGCCGCCGTCGGTGGCGTTTCCGACCAGAATTTTGCCGACTACACCAAGGTGGGCATCCTCGCCTTCGGGCTCGGCACCAGCCTCTACAAGCCCGGAATGACTGCCGCCGATGTTGCCGAGCGGGCGCGCGTTACCATCTCAGCCTATGATGCAGCAGTAGGAGCGTGACGGCATGACGGACATTCACGAATTCCAGGGCAACATCCTGTGCGACACCGCATCGGTGCTTGGGGAAGGCCCGACCTACGATCCCGCGACCGATACGGTCTGGTGGTTCAACATTCTCGGCAAGGAACTGCATGAACTGCAGCTCGGCAGCGGCCGGAAGAAGGTCCACGAGTTGCCGATGATGGCAAGCGTCCTCGCGCGTATCGACGCGGACAGGCAACTGCTGGCAACGGAACAGGGTCTGTTCATCCGCGACATCGCCACCGGCGCCCTGACCTTCTATCTGCCGCTCGAAGCGGACAAGCCGGAAAACCGCTCCAACGACGGCAGAACGCATATTTCCGGCGCGCTTTGGATCGGTACCATGGGCAAGCGGGCGGAAATGCAGGCAGGCGCGATCTATCACGTTGCGGCAGGCAAGGTGACGAAGATATTCGATGGCATCAGCATCCCGAACTCCATCTGCTTTTCGCCGGACGGATCGTTCGGCTATTACACCGACACGCGGATCAGCCGGCTGATGCGTGTCCTCGTCGACCCCGCGACCGGCCTGCCCATCGGCGAGCCAACGGTGCTGGTCGACAGCTCGGAGGATATCGGCGGCATCGACGGTTCGGTCTGCGATGCCGACGGCTACATCTGGAACTCTCGCTGGGGATCGGGCTTCGTCGATCGCTACAGCCCGGATGGCTTGCGCATCGAGCGCCATCGCGTGCCTGCCATGCAGCCCTCATGCCCGGCCTTCGTCGGCCCCAATGCGGATCGCCTGGTGGTGACGACTGCCTGGGAAGGGCTCGATGACGAGGCTCGGGCGACACAACCGCAGGCTGGTGCCCTCATGGAGCTCGGGATCACGGTCAAGGGCGTCTTCGATCCGGCTTACATTCTCTAATATATCGCGATTAATTTGCGGGAATTCGAAAGGCGCCGGCGACTGTCCGGCGCCTTTTGCACGCGGTGAGAAAGCCCCGCAGACAGACGTTTTGCGCCAGTAAGCGCCATTCCGGCCTTTCTTGAGGATTACCGCAAAACACTAATTTCATCCGTTTTTTCGAGGAACAAAGCGTAGATTCGTCCATTTCCTATAAGAACCGGCATGATGATGGTGAGCCTGAGACAGGCGCCGCCCATGTCGGGGGTCAACCGATCCACTCGAAAGGAAGATTGACGATGAATACCAAGTTTATGACCACTGTCGCTACCGGCGCTACCTTTGCAGCTGCCTCCGTCTTTGCTCCAGTCGCCTTCGCGCAGACTTCAACGACACCTTCGACAACCACGACACCGATGGCAACGGCACCGTCAACAGACGCGCCGGCTGCAACTTCCACGGGTTCCTACATCACCCAGCAGTCGCCCGATCAGGTCAGTGCCAACACCTATATCGGCCAGTCCGTCTACAATGGTGCCAATGAAAGCATCGGCAAGGTGAGCGACCTCATCATGCAGAAGAATGGCGGCATCGTTGCGGCCGTGGTCGGCGTCGGCGGGTTCCTGGGTATCGGCGCCAAGAACGTCGCAGTTCCGATCAGCAACATTTCGATCGCCCAGAACACCGACGGTACCGTCAAGCTGACGACATCCGAGTCGGCCGACACGCTGAAGTCGGCTCCGGAATTCAAGACGCTGGCAATGCAGTCCTCCGAATCGTCGTCTTCGACACCGGCAACAACGGCTCCGGCCGGCGGGACGACCGCTCCGGCTGACGGTTCCACGACCACCAAGTAACCCGACGGCGGGTTATAGCAGACGATAGATTATCGGCGGCGGCGTGAAAACGCCGCCGTTTTGCTATGCGACGTCATAGCAGCGAACAGTATCGCAGAGCGTCGTAGATTGCGGCGTGGACGTTGCGGCTGGAGACTGCGTCGCCGATGCGGATCAGGTCGAAGCTGCCCTCGGGATTGCTCGTCCGCAAGGGCTGCTTTCGTGCGATCAGCGAACCGTAATCGATCGCTCCGAGGTTTCGCGACAAGGGCTTCAGTTCATCGTAAAGCTCGGCGTTGGCCATGGTCCCGTGTTCGACCACCACTTGCGACACGCGGCGCTCGATCCGGGTCTTTTCCGAATAATCCGACCCCAGCACGGCCACAAGGCCATTTCCCTCGCGCCGCACCGATTTGAGGCGCGTGTTGATCGTCACCCGGACGTTCTTCTCGGCGAAGATCCTGGCGTAGGGGACGTGGTTCATACCGCCCATCTCCGGCGCAAAAAAGCGCTCCGGCGAGACCAGTTCGAGGTCTGCGCCGGCGATGGCGATAACCTCTGCAGCCGACATGCCGGGATGGCCGCCGTTGTCGTCGAACAACAGCACGCTGCCCTCCGGCTTGACGGCGCCGGCGAGAATATCCCAGCTCGAGGTCACCAGCTCGTCACCGGCCTCCAGCTCCGGCGACTGGGCGATGCCACCGGTGGCGACAACCACGAGGTCCGGAGCAAACGGCAGCACCTCGTCTGCCGAGGCATAGGTGTCGTAGTGGATCATGACGCCGAGACGCTCGAGCTCCTGCAGCCTCCAGTCGACGATGCCGATCATTTCCTTGCGTCTGGAGTTGCGGACAAGGAGATTGATCTGCCCACCCGCCTGCCCGCTTGCCTCGAGAACGTCGACATGATGCCCGCGTTCGGCTAGAACGCGCGCCGCCTCGAGGCCGGCCGGTCCGGCGCCGATTACGACGGCCTTGCGGGCAATTTCGGCTTTCGCAATGTCATGGCCGATCTCTGCCTCGCGGCTGGTGGCGGCGTTGTGGATGCACAGCGCCTCGCCGCCTTCGTAGATGCGGTCGAGACAGTAGGTGGCGCCGACGCAGGGCCGGATGCGGGCCTCCTCGCCTGCCATGATCCTGTTGATGATATGCGGATCGGCGATGTGGGCCCGCGTCATTCCGACCATATCGAGTTTGCCCTCGGCGATCGCATGGCGGGCCGTGGCGACATCGGCGATGCGGGCAGCGTGGAATACCGGGAACTTGGTAGCCGCCCGGATATCACCGGCAAAATCGAGATGCGGCGACGCGCGCATGCCCTGGATCGGGATGACTTCGTTCAGCGCAGCATCGCTGTCTATATGGCCGCGGATGATGTTCAGGAAATCGATCTGGCCGCCGCTGGCAAGCGTCTTGGCGATGGCCACGCCTTCCTCGCGAGACAGTCCCTTCTCCCAGTCTTCGTCGGCCACCAGGCGGATGCCGACGATGAAGTCAGGCCCGACGGCCTTGCGGACCGCTTCCGTGACCATAGTCGAAAAACGCATGCGGTTTTCGAGAGATCCGCCGAACGCGTCGTCGCGGTGGTTGGTGGCCGGTGACCAGAAGCCGTCCATGAGATGGCCATAGGCCTCGAGCTCAATACCATCAAGACCGGAGGACTGCATCCGCACCGCCGCAGCCGCATAATCGGCGACGATGCGCTCGATATCCCAGATTTCGGCTTCCTTCGGGAAGGCGCGATGGGCGGGCTCGCGGATCGCCGACGGCGCCAGTACAGGCAGCCAGGCGCCCTTGTTCCAGCCGGTGCGCCGGCCGAGATGGGTCAGCTGGATCATGACAGCTGCCCCGAACTCATGACAGTCGTCAGTGAGCGCCTTCAGCCACGGAACAATTTCGTCCTTGTAGGCGTGCAGGTTGCCGAATGCCGGCGGCGAGTCGGGCGAGACCACGGCAGAGCCCGCGGTCATCGTCAGTGCGATACCGCCCTTGGCTTTTTCGCGGTGGTACAGGCGATAGCGGTCGGTGGGCATTCCACCTTCGGAATAGGCCGGCTCGTGGGCCGTCGACATGATGCGGTTTTTGAGCGTCAGATGCTTCAGCTGATAGGGTTGCAGCAGGGGGTCAGTCGGTTCGGCCATGATATGTCTTCTCTGCATGCCAAGGGTTCGTCATGACAGACATCATTGCCGAGCTGGATGCAGAATGCGAGGCCTATCGGCGGCGCGCGGTGGTCGCGCAGCGGCGCGATCGAAACAGACACCCTGGAGTGTCAGGCGTTGGCGTGATCGCTCAGCGCGTAATAGCGTTCGTGCAGATAACGCAGCGTGGCGGCGCCATCGACGGGCCTGCCGTAGAAATAGCCCTGCCCCATGCCGCAGCCGAGGGAACGCAGCTTTTCGGCCTCGTCGCTGTCCTCGATGCCTTCGGCCACCACCTCGAGGTCCAGCCCTTCGCACATGGCGAGAATGGCCTTGATGATATGTTCGGATGCGCGGTCGCTGTTGATGCGCGAGACGAAGGCGCGATCGATCTTGACCTTGTCGAAAATGAACTCGCGCAGCCGGCCAAGGCTGGATTGACCCGTGCCGAAATCGTCGAGCGAGATGCGGACACCGGCGGCGCGCAGGTCGGTGATGATCTGGTGGGCCGTCTCGGCAGATGTCATGACTGCGGTCTCGGTGATTTCCAGCTCGAGCCGGCGCGGGTCAAAGCCGACGCGCGCAAGAATTGCCAGCACGCTGCTGGAGGTTCCCGGATCCATCAGCTGCGCCGACGAAAGGTTGAACGACAGGAACAATTCGCGCGGCCAGGCGAGTGCTGCCTCCGCAGCCTTGCGCAGCAAGGTCTCGGAGAGAGCATCGATAAAGCCGCGCTCCTCGGCCAGCGGCACAAAGACGGCCGGAGAAACGAAGCCGAGATCCGGATCGCTCCAGCGGGCGAGCGCTTCGAAGCCGACCACGGTGTCGTTGGCAAGCGAAACGATCGGCTGGAAGTGAACATCGATGGCGTCGGAGATGATGGCGTTTCGCAGGGCCTGCTCCAGCTGCGTCGCCCGCTTCATCTCCTCGGCGATTTCATTGGAATAGACCGTGATCTGGCCGCGACCCCGACGCTTCGACCGGTAAAGGGCGGTCTCTGCGCTTTTCAGCAGGGCATCGAAGTTGTCGCCGGCAAAGGGGTGTATGGCAAGACCAAAGGACGCCGAGAGGCGGACATTGCGGTCGCCGAGGTCGTAGGGCGCGGAAAGCACCTCGCGGATCATCTGGCCGAATTTCTCGCCGCCGACACGCTCGAACACCAGCGGCAGGACGAAGGCGAATTCGTCGCCATCGTGACGGGTCACGGTTGCGCCATCAGGAATGCATGCCTTGAGACGGTGGGCGACTTGGCAGAGGATTTCGTCGCCGGCTTCTGCGCCGAACAAGTCGTTGATCGGCTTGAAGGCATCCAGGTTGGCAATGGCGATTGTAAAGGGCGCAGGATCGCTGGCACGCTCTTCCGCGAGCAGCCGTACGCGGTCGCGCATGCGATACCGATTGCCCAACCCGGTCAACGGATCGGTATATGCCATGGCCTGCAGCTCAGTCTGGCTAACGGGCAAGGGCGGCAAATCCGGTGATTTCATCTGCAATTCCGACACGTCTCCCACCCATGAGGCAGAATGCCGGCTAAGTCTTAAAAAATGGATAGCGACGCCCTGGCGAGACCGGGCGGGAGAGGCTGCGCGCGCTTGTGGCTAAGCAGTTTCGCGGGCCTGTGCGTTGCCGAGATGCTTGAGGAACACCAGTTGCAGCATGTCGGGGCTCACGGGTTTCAGGATGACGTCGTCCATGCCGGATGCAAAGCACGCATCGCGATCCTGGTCGAGCGCCTGGGTCAGGACGCCGACGATCGGTGTTCGACTGGCCGAACCTGCCTCGACCTCCCTGATCAGCCTGGTTGCCTCGAACCCGTTGAGGCCGGGCAGCGTGATGTCCATCAGCATCAGCTGGGGACGGTATTCGGTCCACATCCTCACCGCCTCATCGCCGGTGGAAGCGATCTTGTAGCTATAGCCGAGGCCTTCGAGGATCTGCGAAAAGACGATCTTGTTGATGGCATTGTCTTCAGCGACCAGAATCTCGCAGCTGTTGTCTTCCGTGCTGATCGAGATCGGCCAGATTTTTTCATCGGGATGTTTCGGCGCGAGCCTCTTGCCGCGCATGTTGCGGTTGAAATACCGGGCAATCCGGAAGGTCAATTCGTTGGCGAGTTGCGCGCCGTCGAGGCAGAGGGCCGCGATATTCTGGCGTTCGGCCAGCTCCATGCCGCGCACGCCGATCTGGTTGTCGATGACGACCAGATCGATTCGAACACCGAGCGAGCTTGCAAAATCGAGAAACGCCGCCTCCTCGCCCTCACTGCGCACCACGCAAGCCTCGAACCCGTATTTGGCAAGCATCTTCAGGGCCGTCGATTCAGCCGCAAGATCGTTGGTAACGAGGAGTATCTTCTGACCGTTGAACGTTTCAGGGGTGAACGTTTCCATGGCGGGCAGTCTGTGCAGGGCTGCCTGCAGCGTCTCGACCGGGACATAGGCCCGCCGATAGCTGCGGTCGCCGGATTCGGTGATGGCGGACGCAAGGCCGAACTCGTCGAAATCGCCGCCGTCGGTCGGCAAATCCTGCATCGTGGCGACGAGAAAATAGCGGCCGGGCTTGCCGATCCGGAGCTTGCGCGTGACGATGTCCCGCTCCATGCCGCTGCGATCGATCTGCCGCTGGCGCGAAATCGACAGGTCACCGGTGTCGATCACATGCTGGTCGCTTTCACCGAACCGCTGGGCGACATCGGTGGAAAACAGGTCGCTGCTCTTGCGCCCGAGGATCTCGTCGGCGGACTTCTGGTATTTGTCGCAGAGCGCCTTGTTGACGGCGACGTAGGTCAGGTCCCTGTCCTTCACGAACAGCGGAAAGGGCAGGTTGTCGAGGATATCCTCGGTGAGCTGAACGCGCTCGAGGTCCGCCCGCCACTGCTCCTCGCGTTTGCGGGTCTCGGAAATATCGGTGATGATGCAGACACCGTAGCCGCTGGAGAGCCGGCGCTTGGTAAAGCGTACCCAGCGATCGGCGCCATGGCGCTCGGTGAATTCGTACCGTTCGCGCCAGTGGGTGGCGATCGTCTGAGACAGCCAGTCCTCGCGGCTGCTCGGAACGGGTCGCTTGCCGGCAATGTCGCGCTGGCGGATACCGGTGTCGAAGACGGCACCGAGGAAGTCGCGCAGTCGGGTTTGCGGCCGCAACAGGTGCTCGGAAATCGGGTAGAAATTCAGAACCTGGCGGCTGGCAAAGAGCAGCGTATCGTTTTTATCGTAGACGAAGAATGCGGACTGCAGCCCCTCGCAAATCGCATCGAAAAGCGCCGTCTGCAGCGTGCCATCGGCAGGCGCATCGTCATTGACGGAGAGCACTGCCTTCTCAAACTCGGCAGTCATTCGTCCGATTCCCCTATGGCATCGATCACTGAGAGGCCCTCAGGCGGGCACGGTCTGGCCGGCGCCGAATTGCGGTAAGCATGCTGGCAAGCTGTTTGAAACAGACGGATGCCGGCCAGTATATGTGACGGTTTCCAGCTGGCCATCACGCGCCGAGATCAGGTGCGATGCACCGCCTGCAATCATTTCAAACAATAACGGAAATCTGCCTTTTTAGTATTAAGGTCCGATTAATGGCGATGCGAACATGTTGCGTCGCGGAATAAGGTGGACGGCGCCCTGAGCGGACAGTTTCTCCTTTCCACGGGGTCAAGAATCCGGGAAAATGCTGCCATGAACATCAAGCAGCTTTCCGAAACCCTGGTGAACCAGATCGCCGCCGGCGAAGTCATCGAGCGGCCGTCGAGTGCGGTCAAGGAACTCATCGAAAACGCACTGGATGCCGGCGCAACGCGTATCGAGATCGCCACTGCCGGTGGCGGCAAGGCACTGCTGCGGGTCAGCGACAACGGCAGCGGCATGGACCGGGACGATCTCGAACTTGCCGTACGCCGACACTGCACCTCGAAGATATCGGATACGCTCGACAACATCCGCACCCTCGGCTTTCGCGGCGAAGCGTTGCCCTCGATCGGCTCGGTGGCGCGCTTGTCGATTTCGAGCCGCAGGGCGGATGGCGCGGACGGCGCCGAAATCGCCGTCGCCGGCGGCAGGCTGCTGCACCTGCGGCCGGCAGCCGCCAATCCCGGTACCATCGTCGAGGTCCGCGACCTCTTTTTCGCAACGCCCGCCCGCCTGAAATTCCTGAAGACGGAACGTGCCGAGGCAGCAGCTATCACCGAAGTCGTGAAGCGGATGGCCATCGCTTTTCCGCATGTGCGCTTCGTGCTCTCGGGCTCCGACCGCTCGACACTGGAGTTTGCCGCAACCGGCGACGACAGGCTGGCGCGCATGGCGCAGGTGCTCGGCGAGGACTTCAAGCACAATGCCATTGCGCTGGATGCCGAGCGCGAGGACGTCGGTCTGAAGGGCTATGCCGGTGTGCCGACCTTCAATCGTGGCAACGCAGCGCATCAGTACGCCTTCGTCAATGGCCGACCGGTGCAGGACAAGCAGATCCTCTCGGCGATCCGCGGCGCCTATGCCGAGACAATTCCGTCGGGGCGCTATCCGGTGGCGGTGCTGTCGATCAGCATCGATCCGGCGCTGGTCGACGTCAACGTCCACCCGGCGAAATCCGATGTGCGGTTCCGCGATCCCGGCCTCGTGCGCGGACTGATCGTCGGGTCCATTCGCGAGGCGTTGTCGCGCGATGGCGACCGGGCCGCAACCACCGGCGCCGACAGCATGCTCCGCTCTTTCCGGGGCGGCGCCCAGGCGGCGTGGCGCCCCTCCCCGCCTTCAACACCGTGGTCACCACAGACTTCGCCATCGCGCCCATACGATGCAACGTTGGTGGCAAGCGGCTTCGGCGAACCGGCGCAGGCAACATTCGAGGACCTATCGGCCCCGGCGGCGCGCGTAGACAGAGGCCATGCCGGCCTCCAGCCGGATGCACCACAGCCACAGCACCGCCTCGGCGCGGCCCGGGCGCAGATCCATGCGAACTACATCGTCGCACAGACGGAAGATGGACTGGTCATCGTCGACCAGCACGCGGCCCATGAACGGCTGGTGTTCGAGGAAATGCGCAAGGCGCTGCATTCCAGGCGCATGCCGTCTCAAGTGCTGCTGATCCCCGAAATCATCGATCTGCCGGAAGAGGATTGCGACCGGCTGATGGTGCATGCCGAAAGCTTCGGCAATCTGGGACTTGCCATCGAGCGCTTCGGACCGGGAGCAATCGCAGTGCGCGAAACGCCGGCGATGCTGGGCGAGGTCGATGCGCAGGGAATGATCCGCCAGCTCGCCGACGAGATTGCCGAATGGGATACGTCATCGCTGCTGGGCGCAAAGCTGGAATATGTCGCGGCGACCATGGCCTGTCATGGCTCGGTGCGTTCCGGACGGCAACTGCGCCCGGAGGAGATGAACGCGCTGTTGCGGCAGATGGAAGCAACGCCCGGATCCGGCCAATGCAACCACGGGCGACCGACCTATATCGAGCTCAAGCTCAGCGATATCGAGCGGCTGTTCGGCCGGAGCTGAAAAAGCTGGAAATATGCCCGCCGCCGCGCTAAGGCAGGCGATGGCAGGAGAACGACGGAAATGAACCTTTTAGAGGGAAGCGGAAACCGCGAAGCGAAGGTGCGCTATCTCGACGGCGACTTCCAGCTGCTGGCGCCCGGCTCCCATGTTATCTGCGCTATGACCGGACAGCGCATTCCGCTCGACGAACTCCGCTACTGGAGCGTTGCCCGCCAGGAACCCTATGCCGACGCCATCGCCTCGTTTGAGGCCGACAAGCGCGCCGGTATCCTGCCCAACCAGCGTCGCTAGCCCTTGGTCCCGGAGGTGCCTGCCGCGAGCCTCCGGCTACGGCAGCCTGCGAGGGCGTTGTCGATGATGAGATCCGCGGCGCGGTGGTCCGAAAAGGTCATCTCGACCTCAATGACAAGGCTCTCGGCAACCAGTTGTTGCGCAGCGCCGGATCTGCCAAGCAAACGCACATAATCCTTCGATGTCGTGACGATCTTCAGGTCGTGGCGTCTTGCCGTGTCGAGAACATCGGTAATTGCCGCATCGCTTAAGTGCTGGTGGTCTCCGAAAGGCCGATGGACGACGATTGTGGCACCGGTGGATTCGACTGTGCGGAAGAACTTCTGCGGGTCAGCGATACCGGCGAAGGCCAGTACGCTCTGGCCGGCCAAACCCTCCTGCCCCCGCACCTTCAGGACGGCGGTGAAAAACGGCTTGCCGGCGCGAGCTGCCATCCGCACCACCGCATCGGCAGCCTTGCCGCTGCCGACCTTGAGCAGCCCGGACGTATGCCGGAGCTGTTCGCCAAGGGGCGCGCGCAACGGTCCTCCGGGTACGATATGTCCATTGCCGATGCCGCTGTTGGCATCGATCACCAGCAGCGCATAATCGATGGCGAGTTGGGCGCTCTGGAAACCGTCGTCCATGATGATGAGATCGGCGCCCTCTTCGACCAGGCGACGGGCTCCTTCGATGCGTCGCCGTGAAATCACCGTCAGGGCTTCGCGCGCAAGAAGCAGCGGCTCATCGCCGACTACCACAGCCGTGTGTTTATCCGGGTCGACGACGGTGATGCCACGCGCCGAGCCGCCATAGCCACGACTGAGGAAGCCGGGTTTCAGCCCCTTTTCCTTTGCCTGACGGGCTAGAGCGAGCGCAGTCGGCGTCTTGCCGGCGCCCCCGACCGTGAAATTGCCGACGCAGATGACTGGAACCGGGACGGAAGCTCGCCGGCCATTGGCCATGCGCTTGCCGGCGATGCGGCCATAGAGGTACGACACCGGCCAAAGCAGGCGCGCGCGCCAATCGGGCTTCGTCCACCAGAATGGCGGTGCTTCCGATACCATGTGATCCCCTGTTCGATTATCGGCAAAGAGATGGCAGTTTGCGCTTGAATGCAAGCGGTTAGCGCGACATCAGGGCGTCGGGCAGAAGCGGCTCGAGCCCCGTGATGTCATCGAGGCAATAGTCTGCCGCGGCGGCAAGGCTTTCCGGCGAACCGGTGCCGGTCAGGACGCCGATGGTGAGCCCGACGCTGGCGTTACGTCCCATGTGGAGATCGTGATTGTTATCGCCGACCATGGCTACATCGCCCGGAGACAGGCCTGTGGCCTCGCAGAAGCCGAGCACCATGCCGGGCTCAGGCTTGACGCCGAACCCGCTGTCATAGCCGGCAATAAAATCGAGGCAGTCGAGAAACCCGAAATGCCGGGCAGTTTCACGTATGGAAGTCTGATTGTCGCTGGAGGCGACGCCAAGACGGTATCCTCTCGCCTTCAGACGGCCGAAGAAGGCGGCGAGATCCGTGACCGGAACGGCAAACTGGGCAGCGCCGGAAAACAGGTCGTCAAGTTGGCGCGTGAGATCGTCGAGGTCGAGGGTCGAACCGGCGGCGACCAGTCCTTCGGCAATCTGGCGGGTGTTGCCGGCTGCGAGCAGGCTGTCTGGAACGACGTGGCCGGACACAGGGTCCATGCCGCAGGCAAGCAACAATCGGTCCGCCAGCGCGGCCTCGCCGCCGGCGGCGATCTGCGCCAGTTGCCGGTTCACCGGCAGCCAGCTCTTGTTGTAGTCGAGCAGCGTGCCGTCCTTGTCAAAAAGGATGCCCCGGATGGTGGCCAGTCGTTCGTCAGTCACCAGGAAGTCCTCAAGCCTGCGCGGCCTTCGGCAGCAGCCGGGCTTTGAGCGTCAGTGGATTGATATAGGGCTCGAGCCCCTTGATCGTCGCCGTCAGGGCGCCGCGCATCTCGTGCACCGCCGTAAAGCCGGCCTCGATCATGGTGGCGCGGGCGGTGTCGTTGGTCAAAAGGTAGTGGACGCCCTTGGCCAGCATTTCTGTGTCGCGAACCATGCGGGCGCTGCCGCTGCGCGCCAGCCTTTGGTAGGACTCGCGAAAATTCTGCACGTGGCCGCCTGTCAGGATCGCACAGCCCATCATTGCCGGCTCGATCGGGTTCTGGCCACCCTTGTTCTCGAAAAGCGAGCGGCCGACGAAAGCCACCTCGGTCATCCGAAGGTAAAGGCCCATTTCGCCGATGGTGTCGCCGAGGAATACATCGACATCGGCGGTCAGCGGATCGTTGCGGGTCCGGCGGGCAACTTTCAGCCCCTGTGCCAGCAGCATCTTCTCGATATCGTCGCAACGTTCGGGATGCCGCGGGACGAGGATCGTCAGCAGATCGTCGCGCGCCTTGAGGGTGCGGTGGACGACGGCGGCAGCATTCTCCTCTCCCTCAAAGGTCGAGACGGCAGCCCAGGTCTTGCGGGTGCCGAGTTGCCGCATGTAATCGGCCAGCACCGCCGCATCATAGGGCGGTGCGTCGGTATCAACCTTGAGGTTGCCGGAGGTGCTCACCTGCAGCGCACCAAGGTCGCGAAAACGCTCCGCATCGACATCCGATTGCGCCAGAACCAGTGCCATATTTTCCAGCAGCGCTGCAGCCAGCGACGGATGGCGCTGCCAGCGGCTGAAGGACTTGTCCGACATGCGGGCATTGACGAGGATCTGCGGGATACGCCGCGCCACGAGTTCACCGATCGTCGTCGGCCAGATCTCGGATTCGGCGATGATGCTGCAATCCGGCTGCCAGTAGTCGAGGAAGCGGGCGACGGCAGGCTTCAGGTCGAGCGGGACATACTGGTGAATGACGTCATTGCCGAGACGCTCGCGGGTCACCTGCGCCGACGTCATTGTACCTGTCGTCAACAGCACGTGGATGTTTCGCTGGCGGATTTCGCGGATCAGCGGCACGACGGCCGAGGTTTCGCCGACGCTTGCGGCATGGAACCAGATCAGAGGACCCTGCGGGCGGTTGGCGCTGGCATAGCCGAAGCGCTCGCCACGCCTTGCCTTGTCTTCCTTGCCGTTGGTCGCACGCAGCGCAAGGTAGGGCGTCATCAGTGGCGAGATCGCGACGCCGCCGAGACGATAGGCTTTCAGCGCCATACGCGCCCTAAAGCTGCTCATCGCAGAAGCCTCCGATCCGTGGTGATCGTCATCAATGCCAAAACCCAAACTGTTGCGACTGGACTAAATAAAGTTTCAGCTCGAAAAGAGCAGTAAAACCAGATGCTTGGCAAATTTATGACCGACCCGCGACAATCACGGCTGTATCAATGGTTTCCGCAATCAGCCTTTGGGAGAGGCCGAATCCTGCGGATCGAGCAGGCGATGCATGTGAACGATGAAATATCGCATATGAGCGTTATCGACAGTCTGCTGAGCCTTGGCCTTCCAGGCCATGTGCGCGCTGGCATAATCGGGGAAAATACCGACGATGTCGAGGCCGCTCAGATCACGGAAATTCACGTCGTTGAGATTTTCGAGCTCGCCGCCGAAAACGAGATGCAGAAGCTGCTTTTTAGCGCTGGAGTCAGTCATATCTGTCTTTCTTTCCTATCGCTCCCCCAACGCTCATCTGAGCGATTTTGGGTGAAAGGTCAACCGTCTCGTCGGGAGGCAAGCTGATGCAGGAATTCCGGCATCAGGGCCTCTCCGGCACCACAAAGTTCGGCATGCTTTACCACAGCCTTGTTGTAGACGAGCAGGTCGCCGGCAAGGTCGACAAGCTGCCCCCCGGCACGCTGCAGGATCAGGTCGGCTGCGGCCAGATCCCAGTCATGGGAATCGCGCTTGACCAATGTACCTTCCAGCCTTCCGTCGGCCACCATGGCGAGGCGGTAGGCAAGCGATGGGATGTGCTTCACGCGCTGCACGGTGCTGCGGAACGCCGCGCCAAAGCCAGCAATCATGTCTTCAGCAGTTGCCAGCCGATGGACATCGCCGGCTCTTGGCTCGGACACCTTGAGTATATTGCCGTTCTTGAGCGCAGGCCCTTCGAGCCCGGCGACATAGAGTTCGCGGAGCGCTGGCGCAAACAGAACGCCGGCAACAGGGCGCCCGTCGGTAACGACGGCGACACTGATGCACCAGATCTCCGAGCCAGCCAGAAACCCGCGCGTCCCGTCGATCGGATCGACGACGAACAACGTGCGGCGCTGGAGGCGATCGGATGCGTCGTCGGTCTCTTCGGAGAGCCAGCCGTAATCCGGCCGGGCCGCCTGCAGCACTCTGGAAAGCACATCGTTGGCGGCATAGTCCGCGGCGCTGACGGGCGATTGCCCACCATTTTTCCACCAGACTTCCGGAGACTGCTGGAAGAAGCCGAGTGCCACTTCGCCGGCCTCCTGGGCCGCCTGGACAATCAGGTCCAGGTCACTTTGCGAGCTGAACGTTGCGCTCTCGGCCATGCTATTGTTCCCGTAACGCCCTAGGGCATTTCAGCGTTTCACGGAAACGCAAAAATGCTCTATCTCTTTGTTTTTATGCACTTCCAAACACAGGCACTTTAGAGGCCGGCCAGCGTCATGCCTTCGATGGCTATGGTCGGCGCTGCGGTGCTGAAGCTCCGGTCGATATCGTTGGCCGGCGTGAAGCGCATGAACATGTCCTTGAGATTGGAGGCAATGGTCACCTCCGACACTGCAAATGTCAGTTCGCCGTTCTCGATCCAGAAACCTGTTGCGCCACGGCTGTATTCGCCAGTGATCATGTTGACGCCCTGGCCGATCAGTTCGGTGACGTAGAACCCGTCCTTGACGCTCTTGATCAGCTCTTCCGGCGACATCTCGCCGGGCTCTAGCGCAAGATTGGTGGACGATGGCGTAACGGTTGTGCCGCCGCGAACGCCACGGCCGTTTGTCGGCATGCCGATTTCCCGGCCGGTCGATGTCGACAGGAACCAGTGCTTGAGCACGCCATCCTCGATCATCACCAGACGCTGGCCGCTGACGCCTTCGCCATCGAAAGGACGCGAGGCGGAGCCGCGGACGATGAGTGGATCGTCGGTGATGGACATTCCGGATTTCAGCACCTGCTGGCCCATCTTGTCGCGCAGGAAGCTCGACTTGCGGGCGACCGAGGAGCCGTTGATGGCGCCGCCGATGTGTCCGACGAAGCTGCGGGCGACGCGGGGGTCGAAGACCACGGTGACATTCTTGCCGGTCGGAACCTGGCGCGGATTGATGCGCTTGACCACCCGCTCTCCGGCGCGGCGGCCGATGTCCTCGGCGGAATCCAGATCGGCAAAGTAGAGACGGCTGTCGAAATCGTAGTCGCGCTCCATGCCCGTGCCTTCGCCGGCGATGACGCTGACGGATCGGCCGAACCGCGAGCCCATGTAGGCACCTTCGAAGCCGCGGGAGGTCACCAGCACCATGCCGCCCATGCCGGCCGATGCGCCGGAGCCGGAGGACTTGCTGACGCCCTTGACGGCAAGCCCTGCCTCCTCCATCGCCAGCGCGGCTTCACGCAGCTGGTCGGTGGAGACTTCGGTCGGGTCGTAGAGATCGAGATCGGGGTAGTTGCGGGCCAGCTTGTCGTCGTCCGCGAGACACGCAAACGGATCTTCCGGAGACACCTTCGCCATGGCAACGGCGCGTTCGGCCAGAACCTGGAGATCGAAACCCGGATTGGCCGAGACGTTGGCGACCCGGTTGCCGACGAAGACACGCAACGAGAAGTCATCGCTCTCGGAGGACTCGGTGCCTTCGACCTTGCCGAGGCGCACACTCACCGATTGCGAGCGGGAACGCACGACGACCGCATCGGCGGCATCGGCACCGGCCTTGCGGGCGAGATCTATCAGTTGGCCGGCGCGGGAAAGTAGTGTTGCGGAATCGATTTCAGAGGACATGAGTTGGCCTTTCCTTCGTCTTCCATTTATTGTGCAGTACCGAAAGCATCAAGGCCGAGCGTGTCGATTCTTGGGGCTCGACAGCATATGCACTGCCTACCTACGGAAAGATACAGACCATGTCAGCCCCCAACGCCTTCTTCACCGAAACGCTGTTGCTGCTCGGCGGTACCGTCGTTACAGCGCCGATCTTCAAGAAGCTTGGATTGGGTACGGTGCTCGGCTACCTGGCGGCCGGCGTCGTCATCGGCCCCGTATTGCATGGCATCAGCGACGGCGAAGCTGTTCTCGGCGTAGCCGAGCTTGGCGTCGTATTCCTGCTGTTCATCATCGGCCTCGAACTGAAGCCGACCAGGCTCTGGCAGATGCGCAGGGATATCTTCGGCCTCGGAAGCGCCCAGGTCATTTTCACCGGCATGGCCCTTACGCTCGCCGCATGGCTTACGGGCATGGTCGACTGGCGCGGCAGTGTCATTGCCGGCTTCGGCCTGGCGCTGTCGTCCACCGCCTTCGCGATGCAGATCCTCGACGACCAGAGCGATATCAATACCCGTTACGGTCAGCGATCCTTCTCGATGCTGCTGTTCCAGGATCTCGCCATCGTGCCGCTGCTGGCACTGATCACTGTGCTCGACGGGCCGAAGCAGGAAGCCCATCCCCTGACCGATCTTGCCATCGCCATAGGCGCGGTAGCCGGCATGATCGTGGTCGGCCGCTACCTGCTGACGCCGCTGTTCCAGGTGATCGGCCGGACCGGCGCCCGCGAGGCGATGATCGCAGCAGCACTGTTCGTCGTGCTGGGCTCGGCCACGCTGATGCAAATGGCGGGGCTGTCGATGGCAATGGGCGCTTTCCTCTCCGGGGTGATGCTGGCAGAATCCTCGTACAGGCACGAGCTGGAGGCGGATATCGAACCGTTTCGCGGCGTGCTGCTGGCGATTTTCTTCATTGCCGTCGGCCTGTCGCTGCAGCTTCAGGTGATTTACGATCACGCATTTTTCATACTCATGGCCGTGCCGGTGTTGCTGGCGGTCAAGGCGCTTGTCATCTATGCCCTCTGCCGGATATCGGGCTCGTCGCATAACGACGCCATCCGCATCGCTCTGCTGCTGCCCCAGGGCGGCGAATTCGGCTTCGTTCTGTTCAGCACAGCCGCGTCCACCGGCGGACTGCTTTCCGACAGCACCGCCTCGTTGCTGATCGCCATCGTCACGCTGTCGATGGCGCTGACGCCCCTTGCCGTGGCGCTCTCGAAGCGACTGATGTCAGGCGATGCGCATGAAGAGATCGACGAGAATTTCGAGGGCGCCGGTGCCGACGTGCTGATGATCGGCTTTTCGCGCTTCGGCCAGATCGCCGCACAGATCCTGCTTGCCGGAGGCCGCGAGGTGACGGTGATCGACTTTTCCGCCGACCGCATCCGGCAGGCGTCGTCCTTCGGTTTTCGCATCTATTTCGGTGATGGAACCCGCAAGGACGTGCTGCGCTCCGCCGGCATAGACCGCGCCAAGATCGTGGTCATCTGCACCCACACGCGGGAAATCACCGACAAGATCGTCGAACTGGTGCAGGCTGAATATTCCCATGCCCGGATTTTCGTGCGCAGCTACGACCGTATCCACTCCATCGCGCTGCGAAAAGCGGGCGTCGATTACGAGCTGCGTGAGACGCTGGAATCAGGTCTGTTGTTCGGCCGGCGGACCCTTGAGGAACTCGGAGTCGGTGAAGCGGAGGCAATGGCGATCCAGGAAGATATTCGCAGGCGCGACGAGCAGCGGCTGATTCTGCAGACGACGGAAGGTCCGCAGGCAGGTGCCGACATGCTGTTTTCGAAGCCGGTCAAGCCGGAACCGCTGATCAAGCCAAAGCGGTCGGTCGAAGTCATCGATGCCAGCGACGATCTGTCGGAGCCAGCGAGTCTCTAGGTCTGGCGTGCGGTCAGGATCTCGTCGAGCGCATATTTCAGCTCGTCCTTGATGCCGACGGACATGGCGAGGATTTCGCGAGCCTTGAGAAAATCCATAACGCCGATACGCCCGACTGCGGGGCACAGGAAGATCTGCGGCGGACGCAGGCGGAGCTTCAGGGCAATCGCCGTCTGCATCATCAACTGGCCGCTGCCGAACAGGCTTTCCATACGGTTCGGCACATGAGTACCGTCACCATCCGGCGCGCCGACAACATCGACGCCGATGACGATATCGGCAAGATCCATCAGATGCTCGTAAGGCACTGGATTGATAATGCCGCCGTCGATCATGACGCGGTCGTTTCGCCGCACGGGCATGAAAACGGCCGGAATGGCGGCGGAAGCGGCCAAGGCCTCTATAAGATCGCCATCTTCGATGACCACCTCGGCCTGGCCATAATAATCGGTAGCGATCACCTTCATCGGAATGCGGAGACCGTCGAAACTATCCGGCACCTGATGCGGCAAAAAAGCCCGCAGCACGCGCTCGAGATCGAACTGCCCGATCTTCAGGCCGCGTACCGACTTCGGCCTGAGACCCCAGATCCGGTTGGCGACAGCCTTCCTGTTGCCGATGCTGGAGAGAGCGTGGTCGCGGATCTCGAGCCCGCTCATGCCAGACGCCATGCCTGCACCCATGATAGCGCCGATCGACGAGCCGGAAATGGCGACCGGCCGGATGCCGAGTTCGTCCAGCGCCTCGATGATGTGGATATGGGCAAGCCCACGTGCACCGCCGCCGCCGAAGGATACGGCCACGGATGGCAGAGACGATCTGTAGGTGTCCATGGTGTCGGTGATCTCATCACCCAGTCTGGTGATCGTATTCATAACTCAAACCGGCTGGTAGCGGAAAAAATGCATCTTGCTGTCACCGAAGGTCCTCACCTCCAGCAACATATAGGCAGGCGGCACATTGACGACGATATCGGCACGCTCTTCGAGGATCGCAAGAGCACCCGGCACTAGCCAGCCGCCATCTGCTGCCGCCGCAAAGGCTTTCTCGCCGAGGCCATGGCCATAAGGTGGATCCGCGAACAGGAAGTCGAACGGCTCGAGATTGCCGACGCTGCCGAGATCGGTGGCGTCGCGGCGCAGCATCCGCGTTCGGCCGTGCAGGCCGAGCGCATCGATATTTTCCCAAAGGAGGCCGCGCCCCTCGACGCTGCTTTCGACAAACAGCACGTGACGGCAGCCGCGCGAGGCACCCTCGAGGCCGACCGCGCCGGTACCGGCGAAGAGGTCCATCATGCGCGTCGCGTCGATCGCCTCGGGATAGGCGTGGCTCAGGATATTGAACAGGCTCTCGCGCGTCCGGTCAGCCGTTGGCCGGATCGCGTTGGACTTGGGCACGGCTAGAGACCGACCGCGAAACTCTCCGCCGACAATCCTCACCGTCCGTTAGCCCCTCTTGCCCTTCGGGCCGCCCCTTGGAGCACCCCCTGCCGGACGACCGCTGCCGGCACCATCGCGTGGCTTGCCGGAAAAGCTCTTTGCACCCGGCTTGCCCGCTGGCTTGCCGCCGAAGGATTTACCGGCTGGCTTGCCTGTATAAGGACGGCCTGCTGGCTTTGCACCGGCCGGCTTGTCGCCATACGAGCGCTCACCGGAGGGACGTTCAGTCCTTGCCGGACGCTCGGACCGCTGGTCGCCATCGAAGGACCGCGTCGGGCGGTCGCTTCTCGGCTTGTCACCAAGGGAACGTTCGCCCTGCGGACGTTCGCTGCGGACAGGACGATCGCCACGCGGAGCGTCGGAGCGGAACGGCTTTGCACGGGGACGATCCTCGCCTTCAGTGCGCGGCCTGCCGGAATAAGGGCGGTCGCCACGAGGACGATCGCTTTGTGGACGATCACCGCGCGGTGGCCGATCGCCGGAGGGACGATCGCTACGAGGGGCATCCGAGCGGCTGTCACTGCGGAAAGAGCTGGTCCGTGGGCGATCCTCGCCCTCGGTACGCGGGCGGCTCGGGCCACGCGGGCGGTCGCCAAACGGCTTATCGGCACGCGGAGCACGATCACCAAATGGCTTGTCGCTGCGGGCCGGACGATCACCGAAGGACTTTGCGCCCTGGGGCCGGTCGCCGCGCGGGGCACGGTCGCCAAACGGTTTGTCGCCGCGTGGCGGACGGTCGCCGCCGGCGCTCTTGCGGCCGAAACCGCCGCCCTTGCCCTTGGCGTCGTCGGAATCGTCAGTGGCGCGGATCCATTCTCCTTCGCTGTCGCTGACGCGACTGACACGGACGCGCGGACCTTCATCCGGGCGCTCGGAGCCGGGGCGCACGCGCGGACCACGGGTCGAAGGGCCATATCGTTCGAGGTTCTTGGCCACCTTTTCGGCTGCCTTCTCGCCAAGAGGACGGGCGCCGGGCGCCATCCAAACATTGGCGCTGCGGCGCGGCGTCGTCATCGGTGCGCGCTTCGGACGGTCGTCGTCCTTGCCACGGGCACCGCCCTTGCTGTCTTCGCGCTTCGTATCGAGATGGCCACGGGCGGGAGCGCGCTTGTCGCTGGACTTTTCGCGCTTGACCCAGTCATCGCGCTGCTGCGGACGGGAGGCGGGCGCTTCGTCGTCGTCAGCTGCGTCGCCACCGCTCACGTTGTAGATCGGCGCATCGAAATTCGCCTTGGCGTCTTCGACGAGGCGCGGACCGAGCTGGTCGCGGAGCGTGCGTCCACGGACTTCTACAGCTTGGCCTTCCGGCAGGTCGCCGAGCTGGAACGGGCCGTAGGAAATGCGGATCAGGCGATTAACCTCGAGGCCGAGAGCGCCGAGGACGTTCTTGATTTCGCGGTTCTTGCCTTCGCGAAGACCCATGGTGATCCAGACGTTGGAGCCCTGCACCTTGTCGAGCGTTGCCTCGATAGAGCCATAGAGCACGCCATCGACGGCGATGCCTTCTTTCAGCTTGTCGAGCGCATCCTGGTCGATCTCGCCGTGGGCGCGGACGCGGTAGCGACGCAGCCAGCCGGTGGTCGGCAATTCCAGCACGCGGGCAAGGCCGCCGTCGTTGGTCAGCAGCAACAAGCCTTCGGTGTTGATGTCGAGGCGGCCGATCGACATGACGCGCGGCAGGTCGTCCGGCAGGTTGTCGAATACGGTATCGCGGCCTTCCGGATCGGCATTGGTGGTCACCAGGCCGGCAGGCTTGTGGTAGAGCCACAGACGGGTGCGCTCGATACCACGGATCGGCACGCCATCGACCTCGATCTTGTCCGTCAGGGTGACGTTGATGACCGGGCTGTCGAGTTGCACGCCGTTCAGCTTGACGCGGCCTTCCATGATCATCCGCTCGATATCGCGGCGGGAGGCGACGCCGACGCGTGCCATCACCTTGGAGATACGCTCGGCGTCATCCGGGATATTCGCCTTGGTCAGCTTCGAAGGCGCGGGTTTTGCAGCGTTGGTGTCTTCGCGCTTCGGCATCGGCTTATCACGAAGAAAGGGCTTGGACCCAGGCCGCTTGGGCTTGTCATTGAATGTCATTTGATGTTTGCCTGAGTTTTTAGACCAAATTGGTCTTTGGCGTGTCCTATCAGGTCACGCCGCTTCGGTTAAGTGGAAAATCTTGATGGCGAGGACAAATCATTTCATGGCGCTGGCGCTGGATGAAGCCCGCGCCGCCGGACAGCGTGGCGAAGTGCCGATCGGCGCCGTGGTTGTTCTCAACAACACCGTCATCGCCAGGGCCGGCAACCGAACCCGGGAATTGAACGATGTCACCGCCCATGCCGAAATCGTGGCGATCCGGCTTGCCAGCGCGACGCTAGGCCAGGAGCGGCTGGTCGATGCCGATCTCTACGTGACGCTGGAGCCCTGCACGATGTGTGCCGCGGCAATTTCGTTCGCCCGCATCCGCAGGCTCTACTATGGCGCGGAGGATCCGAAAGGCGGCGGCATCGACAATGGCGTGCGCTTCTTTGCGCAGCCGACATGCCATCACGGTCCGGAGGTCTATTCAGGCCTCGCCGAAAGCGATGCCAGCGATATCCTCAAGGCTTTTTTCCAGGCCCGGCGCGGCGAATAGCGCGCTCAGGCTTCGATTACTGGAATGGCTTCCACCAGCTGCTGGTCTGCTGGGCTGCTTCGGCATCCTTCAGGCGCTTCTTTTCCTTCTTCGATTCCGGCGTGCCGAGATCGTTGAGGGCGGCTGGATCGGCAACCTGGCGGTACTGTGCCGGCGGGTCGATCAGGTAGCGGCGCTGGTCGATGTATGTGCCGTCCTGCTGCTTGCGCGCCTCGCGATAGGCCGCGGTCTGCTGCGCCTGCGTCATCTGGTTGGCGTGGCTATCGGAATAGACCAAGGGCGAACGGTAGGTGGCGGAATTCTTGTTGGCGTCTGCATCGGCAACGAGACGCTTGCGGGCGTCTTCAGGCGATTCGACCCAGTTCGGATTGTCAGAGGAGGCCAGCGACTGCTGCGGCTGCGTCAGGGTCGACCTGCCATTGGCCGGCGGCACTACGAGGCCCGGACGAGGCGGATACTTGACGGCATTTTCCTTGGGCGTCGCAGCCGAGATCGAGCCGATATCGGCGATGTCATCGAACAGCTGTTCGCCCGATGTCTTGTCGGTGCCGTAGGTCGGGCTGCTCATGCAGCCGGACATCGCGCCGCAGCCTGCCAACAAAGCAGCCAAGCAGACGCCAACACGAACCCTATGCAACGCTTTCATGAAAACCCTTCCCAGCCGTGCCGGCGCACTCATTGCCCACCACGGTTCTACGCCCCTTCGCGCAAAACTTCGGCCAATTTCAGGCAGCTTTTACCGGATGAACGCAGTTAACGCAATTCATCCGGTAATTTTCTTCACGCCAAAGCCGCCAATTCGTGCATTGCGGCTGCGTCGCGGGCGGAAATATCGGGATAAGCCGGGTCAGATCCGACGTCCTTGGTGATTTTCCACGAGCGGGCGCATTTGACGCCTTCGGCAAGTTTTTGCTCGACGGCGACCTTGGTTCCGTCCTCAAGCCGGAAGGCTTCTGCCGGTCCCTCGCCTGCCACGACGGAAATATCCGAGGTGATGCAGATCTCGGCGAAATCGAGACCTTCCAACGCCGCCAGAAGCTCGGGATCGCCGACATGGACGACGGGGGCAGCTTCCAGCGAGGAGCCGATGCGCTTGTCCTTGCGCTCGATCTCCAGCGCGCCGGTGACGGCACGACGAACAGTGCGAACCTTCTTCCACTTTTCCGCAACTGGCTCGTTCGACCATTCGCCGGGAATCGTCGGAAACTGCTCAAGATGCACGGAGACAGCATTGGGATCGCGCGACAGCCATGCCTCCTCGGTGGTGAACGGCATCATCGGCGCGAACCACAGGACGAGGCAATCGAACAGCTTGCGGATGACATAGAGGGCCGCACGGCGTTTAGGGCTCGACGGCGCATCGCAATAGAGCGCGTCCTTGCGGATGTCGAAATAGAAGGCCGACAGTTCGACATTGGCGAAATCGGACAGCGAGCGGACGATGCGCTTGAAATCGAATTCGTCGTAGCCTCCTCGCACCACCTTATCCAGTTCGGACAGGCGGTTGAGCATCAGCTGCTCTAGTTCCGGCAAGTCTGCATAGGCGATGTCGTCGCCGTGATCGTGGGCCAGCGTTCCCAGCATCCAGCGCAGCGTGTTGCGGATCTTGCGGTAGGCATCGATGTTGGTCTGGATGATCGTCTTGCCGAGACGCTGATCCTCCCAATAATCGGTGTTCATGACCCAGAGACGCAGGATATCGGCACCGGACTGGCCCATGACTTCCTGCGGGGTGACTGTGTTGCCGAGCGACTTCGACATCTTGCGACCGTCCTCGGCCATAGTGAAGCCATGGGTGACGACAGCGTTGTAAGGCGCGCGGCCACGCGTCGCGCAGCTTTCCAGCAGTGACGAATGGAACCAGCCGCGATGCTGGTCGGAGCCTTCGAGATAGACGTCGGCCGGCCATTTCAGGTCCGGCCGGTCTTCCAGCGTGAAGGTGTGGGTGCAGCCACTGTCGAACCAGACGTCGAGGATATCGGTGACCATCTGCCAGCGGTCGCCATCATGCTCGTTGCCGAGGAAGCGATCCTTGGCACCTTCGGCAAACCACGCGTCGGCGCCTTCCTTTTCGAAGGCCGCAAGGATGCGCTCGTTGACGGCATCGTCCAGCAGCACGTTGCCTTCTTCATCGGCAAAGACGCAGATCGGCACGCCCCAGGCGCGCTGGCGCGACAGCACCCAATCCGGGCGCTGCTCGATCATGGCGCGCAGACGGTTCTGGCCGCCGGCCGGTACGAAGCGGGTCTGGTCGATGGCCTCCAGCGCGCGGATGCGCAGCGTCTTGCCGTCGTCCAGCTGCTTGTCCATGTAGACGAACCACTGCGGCGTGTTGCGGAAAATGACCGGCTTCTTGGAGCGCCAGGAATGCGGGTAATCGTGCTTGATGCGGCCACGGGCAAAGAGGTTGCCGGCAGCGATCAAAGCCTCCATGACGCGTTTGTTGGCATCGCCCTTCTTGCCGTTGTCGTCCAGCACGCGAGCAGCACCGCCTTCCGCCGAGGGGCCGAAGCCGAATGCATCCTCGGTGTAGAAGCCGGCATCGTCGACCGGGAACGGGATCTTCGACGAGATGCCACGGGCTTCCAGCTGGCGCGCATTCGCCATCCACGCCTCGAAGTCTTCGCGACCGTGGGACGGGGCGGTGTGCACGAAACCGGTACCGGCATCGTCGGTAACGTGGTCGCCGTCGATGAGGGGGACCTTGAAGGTGTAGCCGAGTGCCGCAAGCGGATGCCCGCAGGTAATGGCGGCGAGCTGCTTGGCGGAAACGCCTCGCAGACGACTGAACTGAAGCTTGGCTTTCGCAAAGCAGTCTTCGGCAAGATTATCTGCAAAAATCAGCCTTTCGCCCGGACGCGGGCCAAAATCATTTTCTGATGCCGTCACTTCGTAGACACCGTAGGCCACACGCGATGAATAAGCGATGGCCCGGTTGCCAGGAATTGTCCACGGCGTGGTCGTCCAGATTACAACATTGGCGCCAAGCAAATCTTTTTTGATAGCCAGATCATCTTCCGCAAGTTGCGGCAGGTCACTTTCATCAACCCAGCGAGCACCTGCTCCGAGCGCGGCACTCACCACCGGAAACTTCACCCAGATCGTGTCGCTCTCGACCTCGTGGTATTCGACCTCGGCCTCGGCCAGCGCGGTGCGCTCGACCACTGACCACATGATCGGCTTGGAGCCGCGGTAGAGCTGGCCAGACTTGGCGATCTTCAACAGTTCGCCGGCGATGCGGGCTTCCGAGTGGAAGGCCATCGTCGTGTAGGGATTGTCGAAATCGCCCTCGATGCCGAGACGGCAGAATTCTTCCGACTGGATGTCGATCCAGCCCTGCGCGAAGTCGCGGCATTCCTGGCGGAATTCGTTGACCGGGACCTCGTTCTTGTCCTTGCCCTTCTCGCGGTATTTTTCCTCGATCTTCCACTCGATCGGCAGGCCGTGGCAATCCCAGCCGGGCACGTAGTTCGCATCGAAGCCGCGCATCTGGAACGAGCGGGTGATGACGTCCTTCAGCACCTTGTTCAGCGCGTGGCCGATATGGATGTTGCCGTTGGCATAGGGAGGGCCGTCGTGCAGGACGAACTTTTCGCGGCCGGCAGCAGAAGCGCGGAGCTTCTTGTAGAGCCCCATCTGCTTCCATTTCGCCGCCATTTCCGGCTCCTTCTGCGGCAAGCCTGCGCGCATCGGGAACTCGGTTTCGGGGAGGTAAAGGGTCTTCGAATAGTCGATCTTTTCAGGCGTATCGGTCATTGTGCTGACAATCGTCTCTTGCAGCCCCAAGCGGGCGCATCCAATCGGGAAATTTTCGGTGGCGGAGGAGCGCTTGGGGGAAGCGCCAAGAACCCGGACCTTCCGGCAGCTAATGCGCGCGGAAAGCCGGGCCTATAATTCGTATCGCTACTGCCAGCCAAAATTGGGTCATTACCGCCGGTTCATAAGCGGTTTTCGGGGGAAAAGGAAGAGGTTGGCGGCGGCGAAAGCGACGATTGAAGATTTGGCCATTTGCGCGTATGATGACTGGCAAATGGCACGGAGCATCCCCATGGCAGATAGTTTTCCGATAGCTGGCGGCAGGTCGACACAAGCGGCACTTGTGATGGTGACCGACAATGCCTGGCCCTCGTTCGAGGCGAAGGCAGTCGGTCAACTCAGAGAGCATGGCTTCTCGACGGAGGAGATCCATCGTTTCGTGGCGCCGCGCAGAACGCTTGCGCGGCGTGTCGAGAAAGGCGAGCCTCTGACGCTTGCCGAAAACGACAGCGCCCAGCGCCTATTGCGCATCAGCGAGCTGGCAGACAAGGTTTTTGGCGACCATGACAAGGCCCACAGTTGGCTGCGCAAGCCCAATCGCGCGCTGAAAGGGATCGCCCCGATCGACCTGCTGGAATCGGAGACCGGAGCCCGTCTGGTCGAGACGTCGCTGTATCAGATAGACTACGGCATTTATGTCTGATGACAATCCTCTGGCGCATATCCAACTACGCGGACCTCTCCGGTCGCGGTGGGCTGGTCGCGCCAGGCCGATGGCACGACCTGGGCATACCTGTCGTCTATTGCTGCGATCATCCGTCCACTGCATTGCTGGAGACGCTCGTGCAGGTCAGCCTTGAGCAGATTCCGGAGACCTTCCAGCTGTTGCGGATTTCAAGTCCGGACGATCTGCCAATAGTCGACATTGACATCGATCAGGGCGATTTCGACGACATCAATCGCACCCGCTCGAAAGGCAGCCAGCTCCTGCGGAGCGGCGAGGCTTGCCTGATCCGCGTGCCGTCAGCGATCATGCCGCCGGCGGCCAACATTCTCATCAACCCGCAGCATCCCCGCGCCGGTGAAATCCGGATCGAGGAGAGTAAATCCTATCCTTTCGACAGCCGTCTCCTGCAGCTGTAGGGTCAATGGGAGCAAGAGACAGCAGGCGTTGCAGCCCCCGGGCCAGACGGCTGACAAAGGCAATATCCAACAAGTCTACAGGTCAGTCGGGAATTGAGCCGGTTGCCAAACTCTCCCTCTTCCTCGCCCTTGTGGCGGGGATCCATTCAGCTCAAGTCCTTGAGCTGAAAGAGTCCTTTGACCCGACAGACGCCGTGTCGCTGGATCCCCGCCACAAGGGCGAGGAAGAGGGAGAGTGGGGATAGCTCTCGTCAACCAAGCTTCTTCAGGGTTTGCCAGGAGGCGGGCGTTGCCACCCACGGCCAGGCTCGATCCGTCAGGCCTGTGCGACGGCCCTACCCTTCGTCACCGCGTTCACTGCAGAAGCGACGACGATGTTTGCCGCAAGGGCCAGCAGGCCGATGTAGATCATGACGGGCGCGCCGCCGAAGGCGATGGCCTGCATCGGCTTCCAGCCGTTGATCCACACCAGATAGGTGCCGCCGAAGAAGCCCACGAACCAGCCGGCAAGGAGGCCCTGTGCCCGGAACCAGTTGGTGTAGAGGCCGAACACAAGAGCCGGCAGGGTCTGCAGGATCCAGATGCCGCCGAGCAGCTGCAGGTCGAGGGCGAACTGCGTCGGCAGGAACAGGATGACCAGCAGCGCGCCGACCTTGACCACCAGCGAGGCGATCTTGGCGACCTGCGCCTCGCCCGCATGGCTGACGTCGGGATTGACGTAGGCCTTCCAGAAATTGCGGGTGAAGAGGTTGGCCGCACCGATGCTCATGACGGCAGCCGGCACCAGCGCACCGATGGCGATCGCTGCGAAGGCAAAGCCCGTGAACCAGCTCGGAAACAGCGACTGGAACAGCGCCGGCACCACTTCGTTCGGGCTTGAGACCGTGAGATGGGCGGCATGCGCCATGTAGCCGAGCAGCGCCAGGAGGCCGAGCAGCAGCGTGTAGGCTGGCAGCAGCACGGCATTCTTGCGGATGGTGTTGCCGCTGTTGGAGGCGAAGATGCCGGTCAGTGTGTGCGGATACATGAAGGCGGCAAGTGCCGAGCCGAGCGCAAGGCTGGCATAGGCGACATACTGATTGCTGCCGAGCAACAGGCTGCCGGACCCCTTGGCTTGGAAATCGGCGTCGGCTGCGGCAAAGACGCTGGCGTAGCCGCCGAGCTTCATCGGAATGGCGGCGACCGCGACGATCACCACGATATAGATCATGATGTCCTTGACGAAGGCGATCAGCGCCGGCGCACGAAGACCGGACGAGTAGGTGTAGACCGCAAGGATGATGAAGGCGATGGCGAGCGGCAGTTCGCCGTGCAGGCCGAGCGCCTTGAGCACGACGGTCATGCCCACCAGCTGCAATGCGATATATGGCATGGTGGCGATGACGCCGGTGATCGCCACGGCCAGCTCCAGGCCGCGCGAGCCGTACTGGCCGTGCACGACATCGCCGGCGGTGACATAGCCATGGTCCTTGGCGCGCTTCCAGAGAACAGGCATGACCATGAAGACGAAGGGATAGACGACGATCGTATAGGGTAGCGCGAAGAAGCCGTAGGCGCCGACGGCATAGACCAGCGCCGGCACTGCTATGATCGTGTAGGCGGTGTAGAAATCGCCGCCGACGAGGAACCAGGTGATCCAGGTGCCGAAATTACGGCCGCCGAGGCCCCATTCGTCAATATGGGCCAGTGTCTCCGGCTTGCGCCAACGGGCGGCGACAAAGCCCATGATGGTGACCAGCGCGAAGAAGAACAGGAAGACGGCGAGCGCCGTTGGATTGATATCAGTCGTCATGGCGCGTGCTCCGGTAAGCGATGTATGTCAGCAGAGCCGTGAGCGGCACCCAGAGAAGCTGGTACCAGTAGAAGAACGGAAACCCGAACAGCACCGGATCGCGAAAATTGTAGAACGGCACCCAGAGGAGCCCGATGTAGGGAATGACGAGCAGCCAGAGGGCTGCCTTTCCGGAACGTTTGTCCATGATGAGCAGTGCCTTTCGGACATTTTAGCGCGGCGATTCCGCTTCTAGAATGCCCAAGACATAAACGCTAAGCTTGGCTGCGCAAGCAATTTTGCCTTACAAACCCCACAATTCGATTGCGCGGCGCAGCATCAGGAATTGAGGATGCGGTCGAGTTCGCCGAGAGGTGCGACGCCTGACAGCAACGCCCGCGCCTCGGCCTCGTCGTTGCGCATCTGGGCGATCAGCGGCTCCAGTCCGTCGAACTTCAGTTCGGGCCTCAGATAGCCAAAAAACGACACCGAGCAGTGCTGCCCGTAGAGATCGCCGCTGAAATCGAACAAAAAGGTTTCGAGCAGCGGCGCGCCGTTTTCTGTCACAGTCGGGCGGCGTCCGTAGCTGGCGACGCCATCGTAGATAACACGGTCGGCAGTGCGGAAGCGCACGGCATAGATGCCGTTGCGCAGTTCGGTTTCCGGTGGCAGCCGCATGTTGGCCGTGGGATAGCCGAGCGTGCGCCCGAGTTTTTCGCCTCCTATGACGTCGGCTTCCACGAGGTAGCGATAGCCGAGCAGACCGGCGGCCTCGGACATTTCACCGTCCACCAGCAATGCGCGGATACGGCTCGAGGACACCACCTCGGCATTCTCGTCGCGAAAGGCGTCGATCAACGTCACCCCGAAACCATGGCGACTGCCGGCGTTCATCAGGAAGGCCGGACCGCCTTCGCGGCCGTGGCCAAAATGGAAATCGAAGCCGGTGACGACTTCGGAGGCGCCGAGCCAGTCGATCAGGATCGTGCTGACGAACTCGTCTGCAGAGCGTTGCGAAAATTCGCGATCGAACGGATATTCGATGGCGGCGTCAAAGCCGAGCGCCTCAAGGATGCGCGCCTTCAGCGGCGCAGGCGTGAGACGGAAGACAGGCTCGTCCGGGCGGAACACCGAGCGGGGATGCGGCTCGAATGTCAGCACCAGTGCCGGAACGCCGCGTGCCCTGGCAATCTCCAGCGCCCGATCCAGCACCGACCGGTGGCCACGGTGGACGCCGTCGAAATTGCCGATGGCGATCACGCCACCGCGCAGGTGCGCCGGCAGTTGTTCACGGGTCTCGTTTCGATGAAAAACGGTCATAGCGTCAATATCCAGACTGTTTCAGGCGAGCGTCGGCATCCACCATGTCGGTGACGCCTGCTCCCTGTCCAGGAAGGCATGCAGGATTGCTTCATCCGCCTTGCCGTCAATCGTGTATTCGCCGGCATGGATCCCCTGGCTGATATAGAGCAAGTCCAGACCATAGCCGAGTGCGCCCCGCACGTCCGTCGGCATCCCATCGCCGATGGCGACAACACGCGACAGATCGAAATCGCCGCGCACCTCGCGGGCGGCCGCAAGGCTCGCCTCATAGATCGGCCGGTGCGGCTTGCCGGCAACGCGGGTCTGGCCGCCCATCTGGTTGTAATAGGCAGCCATGGCGCCGGCGCACGGGATCATCCTGTGGCCGCGCTCGACGATTAGATCCGGATTGGCGCAGATCATCGGCACGTTGCGAGCCGCGAAGGCCTTCAGCATGTCGGTATAGTCTTCCGGGGTCTCGGTCTCGTCGTCGAAAAAGCCGGTGCAGACCACCGACTGCGCTTCGTCAGCGGAAACACGGTCCACACCAAGGCCCTCGATCAGGGCGACATCGCGGTCCGGGCCGAGCAGAAACACCGACTTCGGACCCTCGGCGATTAGCGTGCGCGTGACGTCGCCGGATGTGACGATACGGTCATAGGCACCGTCCGAAACGCCGATGGTCCGCAACTGCTCGACGACCTGCGGCGAGATACGCGGGGAATTGGTGATCAGCACCACGGTCTGGCCTCGCCCACGGGCAGCCTCCAGCGCCGCCGAAGCATCTGCATTGGCCACGACGCCGTTGTGAAGTACGCCCCAGACGTCGCACAGGACGACGTCATAGGCGCTGGTGAGGTCGCGGAGGCTATCGATACGCTTGGCCATGCCGTTGTTCTTCCGGTAAAAGACGTTGCGGCTGACATCGCAAACCAGCTTCAAGATTACAAGTCTGAAAAAGCACCGCTCGCCCGGGACGCCGAATTGCCGCAGTCGCATGGCGGATGCGCTTGCATGGCCAGCAACGGGTTCGTGCAATTCTGGCCGGGGTCACAATTCCGGTACAAAAATTCACTATCGCTGTTATTGACTCCCGCGACCGCCGTCCCTAAATGCAGGTCGTTAGCACTCGCCGAGGCTGAGTGCCAACACTACCCATACGGATCCCCCGTGGTCCGTGAATGTCATTCGATCGAGGGATTAGACAATGGCAACCACCAATTTCCGCCCGCTGCACGACCGCGTCGTCGTACGCCGCGTCGAATCTGAAGCCAAGACAAAGGGCGGCATCATCATTCCTGACACCGCCAAGGAAAAGCCGCAGGAAGGCGAAATCGTCGCTGTCGGCACCGGCGTTCGTGACGACAAGGGCACGATCATTCCTTTGGACGTCAAGGCTGGCGACCGCATCCTGTTCGGCAAGTGGTCGGGCACTGAAGTCAAGCTCGACGGCGAAGACCTTCTCATCATGAAGGAAGCCGACATCATGGGGATCATCGGCTGATCCAGCCGGTTTTCTTCGTCAACAATTCCATAAAACCAATTGGGCATCAGCCCGGGAGTTTTTAACATGGCAGCTAAAGAAATTAAGTTCGGCCGTACTGCGCGCGAAAAAATGCTGCGCGGCGTCGACATCCTCGCTGACGCAGTAAAGGTCACGCTCGGTCCTAAGGGCCGCAACGTCATCATCGACAAGTCCTTCGGCGCTCCGCGCATCACCAAGGACGGTGTTTCTGTCGCCAAGGAAATCGAGCTCGAAGACAAGTTCGAAAACATGGGCGCCCAGATGGTCCGCGAAGTTGCTTCGAAGACCAACGACATCGCCGGCGACGGCACCACGACTGCAACCGTTCTGGCCCAGGCCATCGTCCGCGAAGGCGGCAAGGCTGTTGCTGCCGGCATGAACCCGATGGACCTGAAGCGCGGCATCGATCTCGCCGTTGCCGAAGTCGTCAAGGACATCGTATCCAAGGCAAAGAAGATCAGCACTTCGGACGAAGTGGCCCAGGTCGGCACGATCTCTGCCAACGGCGAAAAGGAAATCGGCCAGTACATCGCTGAAGCGATGCAGAAGGTCGGCAATGAAGGCGTCATCACGGTTGAAGAAGCCAAGACCGCCGAAACCGAACTCGAAGTCGTCGAAGGCATGCAGTTCGACCGCGGCTACCTCTCGCCTTACTTCGTGACCAATCCAGAAAAGATGGTTGCCGAACTGGAAGACGCTTACATTCTCCTTCACGAGAAGAAGCTCTCCAACCTGCAGGCAATGCTGCCTGTTCTCGAAGCTGTCGTTCAGACCGGCAAGCCGCTCCTCATCATCTCTGAAGACGTCGAAGGCGAAGCTCTTGCAACGCTCGTCGTCAACAAGCTGCGCGGCGGCCTGAAGATTGCTGCTGTCAAGGCTCCTGGCTTCGGCGATCGCCGCAAGGCAATGCTCGAAGACATCGCCATCCTGACGGGCGGCACTGTGATCTCCGAAGACATCGGCATCAAGCTCGAGTCGGTTACGCTCGAAATGCTCGGCCGCGCCAAGAAGATCTCGATCACCAAGGAAAACACGACGATCGTCGACGGTTCGGGCCAGAAGTCCGACATCGAAGGCCGCGTCGCGCAGATCAAGGCTCAGATCGAAGAAACCACGTCTGACTACGACCGCGAAAAGCTGCAGGAACGTCTTGCCAAGCTCGCTGGCGGCGTTGCCGTCATCCGCGTTGGCGGTGCGACCGAAGTTGAAGTCAAGGAAAAGAAGGACCGTATCGACGACGCGCTGAACGCAACGCGCGCTGCCGTACAGGAAGGCATCGTCCCCGGCGGCGGTACCGCACTTCTGCGCGCATCTGTCGTCCTCAACATCAAGGGCGCCAACGACGACCAGACGGCCGGCATCAACATCATCCGCAAGGCTCTGCAGTCGCTGGTTCGCCAGATCGCAGAAAATGCTGGTGACGAAGGCTCGATCATCGTCGGCAAGATCCTCGAAAGCAACACCGACAACTACGGCTACAATGCCCAGACCGGCGAATATGGCGACATGATCGCCATGGGTATCGTCGATCCGGTCAAGGTTGTCCGTACGGCTCTGCAGAACGCAGCCTCGGTTGCCTCGCTGCTGATCACCACCGAAGCCATGATTGCTGAAGCTCCTAAGAAGGACTCCGGCGCCGGCATGGGCGGCGGAATGGGCGGCGGCATGGGCGGCATGGGCGGCATGGACATGATGTGATCCTTCGGATCACCGCACTATCGAGAGGGCGGCCTTCGGGTCGCCCTTTTTTGTCCGCCGCCTCGGGACGACGCAGAAGAATACCGTGCGATTCTCCCATAGATTGCATCCCGGCAATTCCTCTGATCCCGTCTCCGCAAAGTTAGCTCGGTGCTGTCGACAAAATCACGGGCTCTGGTCCCCGGACTAGAGTGCGCCCGAGACGCCTGGAGAATGAGCGACAGGCTCATGTCAAAAGAACTCCCCTCCCCTTTCCACGCATGCATTGGGAGCGAAGCGATGGTTTCCTGCCGTGCATCCGGTCTCTTGACGATGTCTTCTCAATTCCTGCTTTTGCACACGACCAGTCGAAAGCCGGTTTACCTTGAACAGCAAACGATCATTAAGTATATGCTTTGACACGCACATATGACGTGTTTTCGTCGTTTGGCCCATTGCTGTTTTTAATAATTCTTCTATAAAACGGACCCTGATGAACCAGGGCGCGGAAAACGGCAGGTTATCTGCGAAAGACCTTCGCTCCCAACAAGTTGCAGTCTAAAGATGCTTTGCGGCTCTTGCGAAACAAATTTCGCTACTTGAGCGTTACGGTTTTCAAGTGTCTAACCTGAACGCCATGTCTGCGATTATAGTAATAACGCGTGGCATCGGCTACAAATCGTTCGCTTTTCTATCTGAGGCGAGACGGGAAATATACAATCTGATAGTGTACTTGGCCAGGGAGTGGCCGCACGGGAGTGGGGAACGTTTTGTTTAAGATTGCCAAAGCCAATCTTGCGGCGCCTTTCATCGAGGGATCCCGTGGCGTCGAGGAAGACCATGAACTTCTAAGCCAGTTTTGCGTGTCCGAGCGCTGGATCGGCGATCTCGCCAGCGGTGTGATCAAGCTCGGCAGCCTCAGCACGATACTGCACGGCCTGCACGTGACGGAATGCGGCCTGCTGAACCTGATGCGCTGCTACGACAGCCGCGACCATTCCCGCATTCTGGAACTTTTCGAACAGGCAGCGACCTCGTCCTCCTCGTTCTGCTTCTCCACAACCGTGCTTGCCGAAGGCGGACAGCGGCAGCCGGTTTTCTGCATCGGCGAGTCCATCGGCACCGAGGAGCGCTACTCCGGCAGCATGGTCGGCGTCTTCCTGTTCCCGCGGTTCAAGATCGGCGCATCCGAAAGCACAGGCAGCCGCCAGTAAAGTGCTGCGGAACCAGCGCAACGGTGCCGGCTCCGCAAGTTCCACCAATCCCGGGATCAGTCACGCTTCGGGATTTCGAGGCCTTTCTGGCTGGCCGGACGTGCCGTGCAGCGCGCCACCCAATCCATGACCACCGGGAAATCGGCAAGACCCAGCACATCCTTGCCGCCGTAGAAGACGTCGACGCCGCGCACCCACGGGAAGCAAGCGATATCGGCGATGGTATAGAGATCGCCCATCAGCCACTGCCGACCCTTCAGGCGTTCTTCCAGAACCCCCAGCAAGCGCTTCGTCTCGTCGCGGTAACGCTCGACCGGGTAACTGTTGTTGGCGACCTTGTCGGCGGCATATTTGAAGAAATGGCCGAATTGCCCGAACATCGGGCCTATGCCGCCCATCTGGAAGAACACCCACTGCAGAACGTCATAGCGACCGGCAGCATCCGTCGGCATCAGCTTGCCGGTCTTTTCGGCGAGGTAGACCAGCATCGCACCGGACTCGAACAGGCCGATAGGCTTGCCGTCGGGTCCATCCGGATCGATCATCGCCGGGATGCGGCCATTCGGGTTGAGCGACAGGAATTCAGGCGTCTTCTGGTCATTGGTCCCGAACGAGACAAGATGCGCCTCATAGGGCAGTTCCAATTCCTCCAGCGCGATGGAAATCTTCACGCCATTCGGCGTCGGCAGGGAATAGAGCTGGATGATATCGGGATTGTTCGCCGGCCAGCGGCGGGTGATCGGGAAGGAGGACAGATCTGCCATGGGAATTGCCTTTTTGGATATGTCTGACGGGAAACGATATCATAACCTGCCGGCGCGGTTTGCAAAGTCAACAGGCGCTCATCGCGTTCACTATTTGCGAACGAAGCGTCTTTGATCGTTCATCTTTTCAACGGACGCAAAATAGCGAATAAGCGCTCCAGAGATTGCCGCGATCGGCAATGCACATCCGGAGGGTCCGATGTCCAATACCAACAATATCATCATTCTCGTTGCCCGCGTCCTGCTGGCATTCATGTTCATCTTCGCCGGCTTCGGCAAGCTGACCGACCCGGCCGGAACTGCCGGCATGATCGCTGGCGCCGGTATGCCGGGTGCGACGCTACTGACCTACGTTGCCGGCCTGTTCGAACTCGTCACCGGCCTCTGCGTCCTCGTCGGCTTCCAGGTGCGCATCGTCGGTTGGGCAATCGCTGCATTCTGCATCTTCACCGCAGTGGTCTTCCACCTCCCGACCGTCAACGTTCCGGGCTTTCCGGACGCGGCACTGGGCTGGATCAACGCGCTCAACCAGATCATGGTCATGAAGAACTTCACGCTTGCCGGCGCCTACATTTTCCTCGCCACAGTCGGTCCAGGCGCCTACTCGCTCGACGCCCGCCGCGGATCCTACCCGCTCGCAGCCTGATAGCCTAAACGCTCGCAATGCAAAAAGGCCCACCGTGTCCGCACGGTGGGCCTCAGACTGCTGACAAACCCTGAAAAAGCGTGTTTGACGAAAGCGATACCTTGCTCTCCCTCATCCTCGCCCTTGTGGCGGGGATCCAGCGACGCGACGTCTGTCGGGTCAAAAGACTCTTTCAGCTCAAAGACTTGAGCTGACTGGATCCCCGCCACAAGGGCGAGGATGAGGGGAGTTTGACAACCGGCTCAATTTCCCGAGTGACCTGCAGAGTTGTTAGATCATAGCTTTGTCAGCAGTCTGGGGCCCACCGTATCCGCACGGTGGGCCATTCTGTTGTCGGGATGTTGTTTATTCCGGCAGTGCTGTTTTGACTGCGGCGACGATCCGGGCGATCAGCGGGTCATCGGCGTGGCTATCCTTCCGGGCCCTGACAAGGCAGGCCTGCGAACGGAGGATGATGCCATCAGACAGCACCTTCAGGTGGTTCGCCACAAGCGTCGAGCCCGTGGACGTGATGTCGACGATGATATCCGCCGAACCCGAGGCCGGCGCGCCTTCTGTGGCGCCGAGGCTCTCGACGATGCGGTAGAGCTGGATGCCGTGCTGGCTCGAGAAGAACTGCTGGGTCAGCCGGGCATACTTGGTGGCGATCGTCAGGCGGCGGCCACGGCGGCTCCGGAAATCGGCAGCGACGTCACCGAGATCCGCCATGGTATCGACATCGAGCCATATTTCCGGCACGGCGACCACGACATCGGCCCGCCCGAAGCCGAGCCGGGCGCAAAACTCGACGCGCTTGTCGGCTTCCGCCAGACCCTCGCGAATGAGATCCTCGCCGGTGACGCCGAAATCGACGCTGCCGTTGCCGATCTCGCGGGAGATTTCGGATGCCGAGAGAAAGGCGATCTCGACGCCGTCCCAACCTTCGACACGGCCGCGATAGGAACGGTCGTTGCCGACGGCGACGATGGGCATGCCGGCGCGCGCGAAAATGTCGGACGCGTCATCTTTCATGCGACCCTTGGAGGGCAAGGCAATGGTCACGGTCATGCCGGCGCCCTCTCACTCTCGATGCGATCGAGCCAGAGCGCGAAGCCGACAGCCGGAATGCGGTTCTGGGCGCCGAGCAGCGCCATCAGCCGGTCGAAGCGACCACCGCCGGCGAGTACCGCAGGCGATCCCTCGGCTGCGACCTCGAAGACCAGCCCGGTATAATAATCCAGCGGCCGTCCGAATGCGGCGCGGTATTCGATGGTGGTGAGATCGACGCCGGCATTGGCAAGCGCCGCCACCCGGCCGTCGAAGCGCGACAGCGCATTGCCGAGCCGCAGGCCTGCCGCATCGGCAAAGCCGGCAAGTGCTGCAGACGCATTGAACAGCGGCACGTTCAGCGACAGGAACTCCTCGAGCACACCATAGGCCGCATCGTCGAGCCGTGTTTCCGAAAGCAGCAGCTTTTCCTTCAGCCGGCGGGCGATATCCTGCGGCGAGCGGCTGGCGTTGGTCGAATATCCGGTCTTCTGCATCGTCCCGTCGATGTGGGCAACAAGCGCTGCCTCGTCATCCTCCGCCACCAGCCGGGCGACGTCGTCGTCGAGATCTGTGACGAATTGCGGGCTGACCAGACGGGCGAGCAACGCCTGCAACTGCGCGGTATCGCCGAATGCATGGATCAGCCGCTTCTGCCAGCCGAGCGGCAGGCCGAGCGCCTGCACGACTGCCTCGAACACAGCTTGATCGCCGAGCGTCACCTTGAGGCGACGGCCGGGCAAAAGGCGGGTGAGGATGCCGGTGGCATCGCCGATGGCACGCGCGTCGGCACTCGATATATTGATGTCGCCGAGATCTTCGATGCCGGCCTGGTAGAATTCGTGGCTGCCCTCGCGGCGCTGGCGGAAGACTTCGCCCAGATAGGAGTAGCGCTTCGGCGTGCCTGTCGCCGTTTCGATGTGGCGCAGGCAGACGGGAATGGTGAACTCCGGGCGCAGGCAAAGGCTTTCGCCCGTCTCGCTCTCGGTCATGAAGATCCGGCGGCGCAGATCCTCGCCGGCCATGTCCAGGAACGGCTCGGCGGGCTGGATGACGGGTGTGTCGATGCGGCTGGTGCGACGGGCCGAAAATTCGGCCAGCAACTCGGGCGCAAAAGTCGGGAGATCGATCAGCGGCATCAGGCGATCTCCCCCCGGGCGCTTGCCCGCGTCATGCCTGCTGCCCCTGCATCGCCCGCTTGCGGTCCTCCGCCTGGGCTGCCAGCATCGCCTGCACCTTGGCGACAATCTCGGCTTCCGGCACGATCTCCTGCGCCACCCGCGCCTCGCGCCAGGATGCGTTGTCCTCGATCTCGCCGGAAAGGCGCTTGCCCTCGATCAGGTCCTTGATCTGCACCACGCCCTCGGCCCGCTCGTTGCCGCCCTGGATGATGGCGATCGAGCAACCGCGACGGTCCGCGTATTTCAGCTGGTCGCCGATCTTCTTCTTGGCGCTGCCTTGGTACATTTCGGCACGGATCCCGGCGCCACGAAGCGCCTGCGTGAGCCGCTGGTAGCCTCCCAGAGACTCGATATCACTGTCCATGACGGTGACGAGCACAGGTGCCAGCACCTCGTCCTGACCGAGCTTGCCAAGGTTCTTCAACGCCGTCATCAGGCGCGAAACGCCGATGGAGAAGCCGGTGGCCGGCACAGGCTGGCCCATGAAACGCGACACGAGCCCATCGTATCGACCGCCACCGCCCACCGAGCCGAAAACGACCTTTTCGCCCTTTT
The DNA here is from genome assembly GCF_019355815.1 of Rhizobium sp. B21/90. Taxonomy (NCBI): domain Bacteria; kingdom Pseudomonadati; phylum Pseudomonadota; class Alphaproteobacteria; order Hyphomicrobiales; family Rhizobiaceae; genus Rhizobium; species Rhizobium sp. B21/90. The sequence goes on from NZ_CP072162.1 coordinate 3,251,348, forward strand.
CATTGGTGACGTCGAAGGTCAGTTCGGCTTCGTAGACGGGGCCGGTGTAGTATTCGAGGCCACGGACGACGGAGGTGTCGATGCGAATTCGGTCTCTAAGGTAACCAGCAGACGTAATGATAGATGCGATTGTCTTCAGCTCTGCAAAGCCCTCGGTACCGATCTCGCTTTTATCGGCAAACAAGTATTCTAAGGAACTTACAAAATCTAAATTCTGCTTGAGACCGCCATCTGCCAGTTCATCAACGTTGATGTACCACTCAAGCACCTTTATCTGGTCATCATTCAAGCCGGCGCCTTTAGTAAAGTCGCCACTCTCATCCTTACGACCATCACCAAGCAGCAGCTTCACGCCAGCCCAGCCGAACTTGTCAAACTTATCCAGAGCTCTGAGTACTGTGAGCTTCTGCGCCGGATCTGTGATCTTCGCTGCTTCCATGACCCCATCTAGAACCTTGCGGTTGTTCACCCGGATCACGTAGTCACCGCGCTTGATGCCAAGCGCTTCCAGCGTGTCGGCCATCATCATGCACATTTCGGCATCGGACTGGACGCCGGGTGCGCCGACGCTGTCGGCGTCGAACTGCATGAACTGGCGGAAGCGGCCGGGGCCGGGCTTTTCGTTGCGGAAGACGTAGCCCTGGCGGTAAGTGCGGTAGGGCAGCTGGATCTCGTTGAAATTCTCCGCGACATGGCGGGCGAGCGGCGCCGTCAGGTCGTAGCGCAGGCTCATCCACTGCTCGTCGTCATCCTGCAGCGAGAACACGCCTTCGTTCGGACGGTCGCTGTCAGGCAGGAATTTTCCGAGCGCATCGGTGTATTCGAATTGCGGCGTCTCGATCGGGTCGAAACCGTAGCGCTCGTAGACCTCGCGGATTTTTGCGACCATCTCGTTGGTGGCATGGATATCGGCAGCAGTGCGATCACCAAAACCGCGCGGCAGGCGGGCTCTCAGCTTCTGGGGCTTCTTCGGCTTGTCGTTCATGGCGCTGCATTCCGGTCCTGTGACAGTGGCGGTTTCCTAGCGGATCGGGCCGATTGCGGCAAGGGTTGCAACGGCAATTCGGCGGCTGGCGGTTGCCTGGGAAAAATGCCACCCTCGCCGATATCTTTCCGGGAAGGCCGACATCGATGCTCCAGCAAACCGCCATGCCGCCACCCGCAAAATCCGCCATCCTGGTTTTGGCCCCACCCTTGCCCGACGCTGCCTGCCGATGATTGCCGAAACGCTGCAGCAAATCGCCACCCTGCCCCTCACCGGCAAGCCGTTTCGACGGTTCGTCCGCTCTTCCGTCAGCCTCTGGTCGCGAGCCGGACGCTGCCGAGCGGCCTGGGCAGAGCACGAGATGCGCAGCCAGAAGGCTATGCTCGATGCAATGGCCGATCTTACCCAGCGGCGCACCGCCGTGGTGCTCGGTTCAGGCCTGCTGCGCGATGTACCGATTGTCGAACTGTCCCAGGCTTTCGATACCGTCGTGCTGGTCGATCTCGTGCATCTGGCATCGCTGCGGCTCTGGCTGAAGGCCCGGCGTCTCGGCAACGTCCGCCTGATCGAGCGCGACCTCTCGGGCTATGACCAGCTCGCCGCCGGGAAAGCCCTCGAACCGCTCGGCTTTTTGCGGCAGGTTCCCTACCTCGACCTCGTTGTGTCAGCCAACCTCCTGTCGCAGATCGGCCGGGGCGTGCAGCGGCGACTATCCGAAGACAGCAAAGGCACCATGCCGGCGGATGCGGCGGCACGCCTCGTCGGCGCACATCTTGCCGACCTCGCCGTCCTGCCCTGTCGCAGCTGCCTTGTCACCGATATCGCCTACGCCGTCATCGACCGGACAGGCAAGATCCACGAGCAGGCAGACCTGCTGCTCGGCATCGCACCGCCCGAGGCCATCGAGCGCTGGACATGGCCGGTGGCGCCGCTCGGCGAGGAGAGCCGGGACTACCAGATCGTCCATCAGGTGATCGCCGCCCGCCTGTCGCGCGGATAGCGCAGGATGCAAGTTTTATTGTAGCACTTTTATTATCGACAAATATTCACTTCGGGGGTATTCTTGCGATGAAAATTACGTGGGACGAGCGCAAGCGGCTCGCAAATTTCGACAAGCACGGCCTCGATTTCGCCGAACTCGACGCGGATTTCTTTCTTGCAGCTCTTTTGCAACCGGCAAAACTCGGACGGTTCAAGGCCATCGGGCGACGACATGACGGTACGACCGCAGTCATCTTCGCCGTTCTCGGGCGCGAGGCGGTCTCGGTAATATCGATGCGGCCTGCGCACAAAGCCGAAAGGAGCCTGTTGAATGACAAAGAAAACTGAAATGCGGAGCGACTTCCAGAATGGCCGGGGCTATTCAGACCAGGATTGGGAGGAGGTTTCCGACAATCCTGAATGGACCGAGGAAGACTTCAAGAATGCCCGTCCGTTTGCCGAGGTTTTCCCGGATCTGGCGGAAAGCATTCGCCGGGCCCGGGGGCGACCGGCGGTCGAGGCGCCGAAGCGGCAAATCTCGCTGCGGCTCGATCCCGATGTCATCGATGCCTTCAAGGCCACCGGCAAGGGCTGGCAGAGCCGTATCAACGAGGCTTTGCGCAAGGCGGCCAAAATCTGAACTAACTGACTTCACCCAAATTTCGACCCATCCCCGAACGAGGAATTCTATGCTCACGAAAACCATCCTCCTGGCCTCCCTACTCGCCTTTGCCTCCAGCACCGTCTTTGCCGAAGACATGTCAAAGATGGATATGAGCAAGCCGATGGGTGACCAGAGCCCGTCGAGCCAGGCCTTTGCGGCTGCCAACGCGAAAATGCACAAGGACATGGGCCTGACCTACAGCGGCAATGCCGACGCCGATTTCGTGCGCGGCATGATCCCCCATCATCAGGGTGCCATCGAGATGGCGAAGGTCGAACTGCAATACGGCAAGGATCCGGAACTTCGCAAACTGGCGAAGGGCGTCATCGAGGCCCAGCAGAAGGAGATAAAGGAAATGGAGGCCTGGCTGAAGGCGCACGGGAAGTAAGACCGGCACCAGCGCAATCACGCTTTCATCCCCGCCCGAGGCCGACCCCATGACAGATCCCGCCGCCATCGAAACCCAGCACTGGACCGTCGATGTCGCCGGCTATCGGCTTGATCTGCCAATCGTGCCGATAAAACCGGATTTTGCCATTTCGCTGATGATGGTGATCGATCTCGGCGTCAGGTTCGGCGCACATGTCGGGGAAAAACTGGCCGCCAAGCTGGCGCCGCTGAGGCCGGATGTCATCGTCGGGGCAGCCACGCTCGGCATTCCGGTTGCAATCGAGGTCAGCCGGGCGCTGGGGCTTGATCGCTACGTCATCCTGCAGAAATCGCCGAAAATCCATCTTGGCGATGCGCTCGTGCAGACGATCACATCGATCACCTCCAAGGGCGAACAACGCCTGCTGCTCGACCGTCAGGCGGTTCCGCTGCTGGCCGGCAAGCGCGTCGTGATGGTGGACGATGTCGTCGCATCCGGCTCCAGCCTGAAGGGCTCGATGGAACTGGTGCGCAAGGCAGGCGGCGAGGTCGTCGGTGTCGGCGTGATCCTGACCGAGGCGCGCGACTGGCAGAAGACGCTTGGCGCCGACAGCGCCCTGGTTCAAAGCCTCGCGCATATTCCGCAGTTTCGTCCGGGTCCGAATGGCTGGGAGCCGATTGCGGAAACATTCCTTTAGGAGAAAAGCCGCCCCGACAGAGCGGGACGGCTTCGTAGTCTGCGCGATCAGGCCTTCGGATCGAAAGGCTGGGGACGGCGAGCGGCGTTCTGGCGCGGCATCATCCAGCCCGGATATTCGGCATCGAGTGCGCTGATCTCGTCGAGCCTTGCCATATCTTCGGCATCCAGCCTGAGATCGACGGCGCTGAGGTTCTGGTCGAGCTGTTCGACCCGCTTGGCACCGATGATGACGCTGGTGACGAAAGGTTTTGCGAGGATCCAGGCAAGCGCCACTTCGGCAACGCTGGCATCGTGCTTGGCAGCAACTTCACGCATGGCGGCGACGCAGGCCCAGGCGCGGTCCTTATCGACTGGCGGGAAATCGAAGCTGGCGCGGCGACCTTCGCCGTTACCGGGTGCGCCCGGGCCGTACTTGCCGGATAGCAGCCCGCCGGCGAGCGGCGACCAGACCATCAGGCCCATCTTCTCTTCCGCCATCATCGGCACAATCTCGCGCTCGATGTCGCGGCCGGCGATGGAGTAATAGGCCTGCACCGTCTCGAAGCGGGCAAAGCCGCGACGCTCGGAGATGCCGAGCGCTTTTTCGATGCGCCAGGCCTGCCAGTTCGATACGCCGATATAGCGCACCAGACCGCCGGAGACGAGATCGTCGAAGGCACGCAGCGTCTCTTCGATCGGGGTCACCGAGTCGGTCGCGTGGATCTGGTAGAGATCGATATGATCGACCTGCAGCCGCTCGAGGCTGGCCTCTACGGAATCCATGATGTGGCCGCGCGAGGCGCCGCGATCGTTAGGCTTTTCACCCATGGGGCCGAAAACCTTGGTGGCGATAACCACGTCCTTGCGCGGCACTTCCAGGTTTTGCAGCGCCTGGCCGAGGATCGTCTCGGAAACGCCGAAGGAATAGACGTCGGCGGTATCGATGAAGTTGACGCCGGCCGCAAGCGACTTTTCGACGATCTTGTCGGCTGCATCCTGGTCGACGTCGGCAATTGCACCCCAGGTGCTGCCGCCGCCGGCCTCGCCAAAGGTCATGGTGCCCAGGCAGAGTTCGGAGACGAACATGCCGGTGTTGCCAAGCTGATTGTAGCGCATTTGAAATTCCTTTCGTTCGGCCGCAATTGGACACTCCGCAGGCGTATCGACGCTGCTGTCCGCTCGCAAGCGGATCGCCTGCAGGCCTTGCTGCTGAGGCAAGATAACGCGGGGAGCCCCGACTTCAACGATACGATGTACCGGTTTCACGCAGCCGTGATGTATTCGAGGATGCTTGTCTCGCTTGCCGGAAGGGATAAAGTCTGCCCGAAGAACCGACGAGGAAGATGGCTATGACCGTGCGTCCGCTGACCACCATCGGCTTCGATGCCGACGATACGCTCTGGCAGAACGAACACTTCTACCAGCTGACCGAAAAGCATTTTACCGAATTGCTCGCCGACTACGCCGAGGGGGACAGGGTGTCGGAGCGGCTGCTTGCCGCCGAGCGCCGCAACCTTGCCCATTACGGGTTCGGCATCAAGGGTTTCACCCTGTCGATGATCGAGACGGCCATCGAGATCACCGAAGGCACTGTTCCGGCGAGGGTTGTCGCCGAGATCCTCGATATCGGTCGGGACCTGCTGTCGCATCCGGTGGAAACCCTGCCGCATGCGCGCGAAACCCTCGAGGCACTGGCCGGACATTACCTGCTGGTGCTGATCACCAAGGGCGATCTGTTCGACCAGGAGCGCAAGCTGGCGCAATCCGGTCTTGGCGATTTCTTCGATGCCGTCGAGATCGTCTCGGACAAGACGGCAACCACATATCGCCGGATCTTCGCCAAAGTCGGCGACGGGCCGGAGCGGGCGATGATGGTCGGCAACTCACTGAAATCCGACATCGTCCCGGCCATCGCTGCCGGCAGCTACGGCGTTTTCGTGCCGCATGCGCTGACCTGGGTCTACGAACATGTCGACGAACCCAAGGACGCACCGCGCTTCCACAAGATAGAGCATCTGGGCGAGCTCAGAGCGTTGATCGCAAAGCTGTCTGCCGCCTGAGGCTCCCGATCCGCTAGGGCCGGAACAGGGACGGCTTGTTGGCGGCAGGCGCCGGGGTGCCTGGTTTTGGCGGAAACAGGGAAGGCGCCTTGTCCGCGTCGCCAGCCGGAGCCGATTGCTGCGGCAGGCCCGATGGCAGCGGCTCGATGAGGATCGAATAAGGTGCGCCGAGGCCACGCCGCCGGGTGACGCGGGAATAGTATGGCTTGATGAACCAAGTCGTATCGGCGCTGACGGTGACATCGGCAGTCATGCCGTCCTCATCGGTGCCGAAAAAGGCTTCGTCGGCGCTCGAGGTCAGGTCGAATATGGCCATGAAGGCATACTGGCTCTTCGACGCAAAGGTGATCTTCACATGCTGGCCGGCCTTGATCGGCAGGGTGTAGACCTTGCCCTTGCCGAATTTCGTCCAGCCGGTGAGCTTTTCGGTGACGGCGGGAAAGCCGAGCTTTTCAAGCTCCTCGCCGCGGTCGAGTTCAGGCATCTGCAACTGCGGCGCCCTGGCATCCTCGGCGTGGGCCACAGAGCCAAGACCGGTGGCGGCGAGCCACAGGCCGAGCGACAAGCAGAGCCTTCTCACGGCCGCACCAGCGCGTTGCGCATCTTTTCCACACTGTCCCGGCAATAGCAGCCCTCGAGATGATCGTTGACCAGACCCATGGCCTGCATGAAGGCATAGATTGTCGTTGGGCCGACAAAAGTCCAGCCACGTTTCTTCAGGTCCTTGGATAAACGCACGGAGGTGGGCGTCGTCGGATTGGCCGAAAGGCTTGCGCGGTCGACAACTGCGGGTCGCTCGTCGGGCTTCGGCTCGTGGCTCCAGAAATAACGCGCGAGCGACCCGAACTCCTCTTTCAGCTCTATGGCACGACGGGCGTTGTTGACCGTCGAGACGATCTTGCCGCGATGGCGGATGATGCCCGCATCGGCGACGCAGCGCTCGATGTCGGCCTCTCCGAACAGGGCAACCTGATGGAAATCGAACCCGGCAAAGGCGTGGCGGAAGTTGTCGCGCTTGCGCAAGATCGTCAGCCAGGACAGGCCGGACTGAAAACCCTCGAGGCAGATCTTCTCGAACAGCCTGATATCGTCGGTGACGGGACGCCCCCACTCCTCGTCGTGATAGCGCAGATAATCGGGCAGGTTTGCGTGCCAGAAACAGCGCTCCCGGCCGTCGTCGCCGGTGATCAATCCCGTTGCAGTCATCAGGCTTCCCAATTCGTTCGGTACTTTACCATTTGCAAACCGTCTTTCCAAACCGATGGTTAACCCTGACGAAAGGTTTACATGTCTGCCGGCGTTTTCATGAACCGCCGTTTACCATTCATGGGCAGGGCAATGTCACGATGTTTTCCGAACCGAGCGCCAGAACGCCCGATCTTCGGTCCATTGTAGAGAGTCCGTCCGATGATGAAACAGTCTATTTTGCTTGCGGCCGGCCTCGTCGCCGCCTTTGCCCCGCCTGCCCTTGCCACCGACCGCTACCAGACACGCCCGCCGGTCATCGTCAGCGCCGATCTCACGGCCCCCTGGGTGACACAACTCGGCGGCGCCTCCGTCCAGCCGGTGGTGTACCCTCGCCCGGTTCCGGTCCAGCCGCGCGGGCTATTCCAGCAGCGGGCTTCGCGTCCGCTGTTCGGCGGCAGGCCGGTACAGACGGTCGCCAATGTGCGACCCGGCATGCCTGTCATCCGCTCGACCCTCGATCCGCAGTATCTGCCGCAAATGGTGGATTACCAGACCAAGGAACGGCCGGGCACCATCGTCATCGATACCGACAACCGCTTCCTCTACCTGGTGACCGGCGGCGGCAAGGCCCGGCGCTACGGCGTCGGCGTCGGCAAGCCCGGCTTCGAATGGGCCGGCGCCCATACCATCACCCGCAAGGAAGAGTGGCCGGGCTGGACACCGCCTTCGGAGATGATCGCCCGCGAAGCTGCCAAGGGTCACTACCTGCCGGTCCACATGGAAGGCGGCACGGGCAACCCGCTCGGCGCCCGCGCCATGTATCTCGGATCGACGCTCTACCGCATCCACGGCACGAACGCGCCCTGGACCATCGGCAGCGCCGTTTCGTCCGGCTGTATCCGGTTGCGCAACGAGGATGTCAGCGATCTTTTCGACCGCGTAAAGGTCGGCACCCGCGTCATAGTGATGTAATTTTACCATGGGTGGCGACGAGCTGATCAGATGACGGCTCGACGCTACCCAAAAATGCCTCTGCCGATGCTGTAGATCTTGAAATTCTAATCGGTTTGATTAGCCTCTCGGTCTTTGCACCAGAGGAACTCCAGGATGAAGCAAGTTATTCGGCTGATGGCCGCAACAGCGATTGCGCTGACGTCCATGATCGCTGTGACGACGGCCGCCCCGATGACGACGGCCAACGACGCGGTTCGCAACGTCAAACCGAACCGGACCGTGCCTGCGGAATTCCACAAGCGTCTCGTCCGCCTCGTCACCAATGAGGCGCCTGGCACGATCATCGTCGATACCAACAACAAGTTCCTCTATCTCGTCGAGGGCAACAACCGCGCCACGCGCTACGGCATCGGCGTCGGTCGTGACGGCTTCGGCTGGTCGGGGATCGTCACGGTCGGCCGCAAGGCGGAATGGCCGGTCTGGACGCCACCGGCGGAAATGCGCGTGCGCGAAGCCCGGGAAGGCCATCCGCTGCCGGCCTCCGTGCCAGGCGGCGAAGCCAACCCGCTCGGCGCCCGCGCCATGTATCTCTACCAGAACGGCCACGACACGATTTTCCGCATCCACGGCACCAACCAGCCCTGGACCATCGGCCTCAACCTTTCGTCGGGTTGCATCCGCATGATGAACGCCGATGTCGCCGATCTCTACGACCACGTGCCCGTCGGCACCAAGGTCATCGTCGTCGGCCCCGGCAACAAGCAGGGCGAAGTCAGCTACAAGGACCACGGCATGGACGTGCTCCGCACCCTCTTCGGCGGCTTCGGCGGCTGATTGTCGGACGGATTCGAGAGAGCCGGGCATTCGTGTCCGGCCCTCTCGCAATGGTCATTTTCCAAACCATACCTGGCTTCCGCCAATCCCCTCGCTTGGCACTCTCGATTTAATCGACCATGAGATCGTAGATTAGTTCACGGATCCACTGGTGGCCGGGGTGCGCATGGGTTCGATCGTGCCACACCAACTCCACCGTAAATCGTTCAGATAGCCATGGGACGTCGATCATGGTCAGGTGGGGGAGCTGACGCTGCAGCAAGCGGCGCGGCACGAGCGCGACAAGGTCGCTGGCAGCGACGATCTCCGGGACGACAAGGAAAGACGCTGCCGAGGCGACTATCTTGCGTTGACGACCAAATGTCCCCAGCATTGCATCAACAGGGCTTGTGAATGCGCCGCCGGACGGCGAGACGATCAGTTGCTCCAGCTCGGCAAACCCTTCGGCGGAAAGGCTGTTCTCCAGATGCGGATGGCCTTCTCGACCTATGAGAACGTAGGTTTCCTCGAACAGATGCCGCGTGCGCAGGTGTGGATGGCTGCCATCGGGCGTGGCGATCGCCAGATCGACATTGCCATCCGAAAGCTGCTGGTCCAGTCTCGGCGGGTTTAGCCGATGCACGGCGATCCGTACGCCTGGGGCCTTCTCGCGCAACGCCAATATGAGGGGAAGGACGACCGCCGCCTCGACATAGTCGGTGCATGCAATTGAAACAACGAGGTCGGCACTCGTGGGTGCGAAGCTCTTGTGACTATCAAGAGTGCTGCGCAGCTGTTCCAGCGCCGCGCGCAATGGCTCCAGCAATTCGAACGCCTTCGCAGTCGGGATCATTCCGCGGTGTCCCGGAACGAGCAATGGATCATCGAAGACATCGCGGAGGCGGTTCAGCTGCGCGCTGAGCGCTGGCTGACTTAAGTTCAGCCGTCTTGCAGCCTTCGTGACATTTCGCTCGATGATCAAAGCTTCCAGGCTGACGAGCAGGTTGAGATCCATACGCTTGATATCCATCAGATGGATTGTAACCCAGAATTAAATCGATTTCACAAATACCATGCCGCCTGCCATCCCATGGGCTTCTATTGACGCCAAATGCATGGGAGATCTGCATGCCATCGAACAGCAAACCTATCGTCGCAATCGCAGGAAGTCTGAGCAAACAGGGCCGTAGCGTGGCCCACTCGCTGCTAAAAAGCGGGCGCTATCATGTGCGCGCCCTCACCGGCAACGTCGGTTCTCCCGAGGCGCTTGCCTTGGCGGCACAAGGGGCTGAGCTTTTCGCAGTCCCACTCGCGCAAGGCCGCAAAATGGATTTCGTCAACGCGTTCAGGGGCGCTCACGGGGCATTCCTCATGACCCCGGGCGTGGCGCCGCCAGCAACATACGAGTTCGACATCGGCAAGGACCTGGCGGATGCCGCCGTCGAGGCCGGCGTCCAGCATGTGGTCTTCAGCACTTTGGAGAATGTCGACCAAATCACGGGCGGCATCAAGTTTGCGCCACACTTCACCGACAAAAGCAGGGTCGAAGGCTATATCCGTGGGTTGCCGATCCTGAGTTCGTTTATCGAGCTTGCGTTCTTTTACACAAATCTCCTGGAATATTACGCGCCCCGCATGGATGGCGACACGCTGGTATTTCCTATCTATTTGCCCGAGCACTTCAAGGCACCTTTTGTCGACCCGTTAACTGCGACGGGACCGGCAGTCCTTGAGATATTCGATCATCCCGGCACTTATTCCGGCCTGACGCTGCCGGTGATTGGCGACGTCATCTCGCCGGCAGAGATGATCGAGGCTTTTACTCGCGTCACCGGTCAAAAGGCGGTTTACGCCTCGGCTTACCGAACCGAAGAGTTGCTTCGATACTTCCCGCATTTTGCCGAAAGCCCAGAACTTGTGCGCGAGATCATCGGCATGGCCGAATTTGCGGTGGAGTACGGCTACTTCCGAGGCGATCGCGACCTTGAATGGAGCCGGCGGATCAATCCGGACTGCCTTGGCTGGGAGCAGTTCGTCAGGACCACGGGCTGGGACGGTCACAAAAAGACCTTCGGCTTGGAGCCTCCGACGAACGGTGGCGGCGAGTAACGTCGCAAACTCTAGCAATCCGAACCTGAGTTTTGCGACCGAATTCTCCGTCGCAAAACCAGCAATCTTGGCGAACAAGGTCAGCAAATGGCCACTCTACCACCTGTTGTAATAGCCATGTCATGAAATCCCGACATCAATGGATGACTGAATCATCCGGGGGTTCTTCATGCGCCGTGCCAATCGACTTCGCCAGTCGGCCTTTGCTGCCGTGGCGTTCTTTACGGTTCTTACCGTTGCCGACCACGCTTTTGCCGACATGATGTTTTCGGCCTATGGCGGGGTGCAGGGAGCGACCGGCAGCAATGTCACCACGTCAGACGGCGTCGATTTCGATCCGAACTGGTCCGGCAAATCCTTCAGCAACCCGCCTTATTACGGCGTTCGCGGAACATGGTGGCTGGACGAACTGAACCAGCCGAACTGGGGCGTGTCGCTCGACTACACCCACGCCAAGGTCTATGGCGACCTCGGCAACACACCGGGCTGGTCGCACTTCGAGTTCACGGACGGGCTCAATCTGCTGACGGCCAACGCGCTCTATCGTTTTCAGGACCCCTCCCGCAGATGGACGCCCTATGTGGGTGCCGGCGCGGGCATCAACGTACCGCACGTGGAAGTCACGCGTCCCTCCGGTCGGACATTCGGTTATGAATTCGGCGGACTTGCGCTACAGGCGCAGGCAGGCGTGAGCTACGATATCAGCAAGCACTGGGCGACGTTCGTCGAATACAAAGGCAATTACTCCTTTGTCGACAACGTTTCCATCGACAGTGGCGACACGTTGAAGACGCGCGTCTTCACCAATGCCATCAACTTCGGCGTTTCGTTCAAGTTCTAGAGCGGCGAGTTTGGCGGCCCGTCACTTGGCGTTGCAGGTGAGCCGGCCGTTCAGCTTGGCCGGCTTGGCACCGTCCGGCGTCGAGATTGTCAGGACATAGCTGCCCGGCATCGGGGTTCCATCTTCCTTGCCTGATGCGACGATGACAAGCTCGGCACTGGCCGCGTTGTCGCCATTGCCGTTAAAGGCTGCGACAGCAAGCCGCACTTCGCCAGCATAGGCCCAATACTGCGTCAACTGTGTGGATTCGAGCGGCAGCTTGCGGAAGTCTTCTGGAATGAGAGGGGACTTGCCGACCATGAGGCCACGGAAATGATTGAGCTTGTGGCCCGCACCGTCTGAAAAGCCGCTGTCTATGCTGAACTTGATGGAGGCGTCGTCGGCTGCGCAGTAGAAACGGTCGGCGGCCAAAGCAGGCACCGCAACCGCGCAGATGCCGATAGAAAGCAGTAGTCGACGCCACATGTCGGCAATCCCCGTTGCACTGAAATACGCTCCGCATTCCACGTCCGGAGCAGAGACATTGAGACACTAAGGGAAACTCTTTAATTTTTGCAATATCGTAAAAGTGAAGCTATAGAGGCCCCCGGACGATTGAGAGTTACCGCGTCCATCTTACGTCTGGTGTCACCGACCCTCCTCCATCGGCTATCTCGCGTCTCGTCGTCACAGGGACGAACGGCGGCGCATTCTGACGATGGAGACGCGGATTTGCTGATAATCAACCTTGGAAGCCGGGCCCAAACCGCTTTTTCATAGGTTCTAGCCCAGGTTGATGTAGAATAAACTTGTTTAATGATTCCTCGCGAAAATTACTAAGGTGAACCGCCCGTTGACTCTCCTAGCCCGACTCGCCACCGATATGCATCTGATGTTGCGCCGCCCGCCGCGGCAGCAGTACGCAGCCCTGTGCTATCGCTTTAAAAAGAAGACAGGCGAGTTGGAAATGTTGCTGATGACCAGCCGCGATACCGGTCGCTGGGTCATTCCCAAGGGCTGGCCGATGTCAGGCAAGCTGTCGCATGAAGTGGCCGCCCGCGAGGCTTACGAGGAGGCCGGCGTGCGCGGAAAAGTGGAAGCCACATCTCTCGGCTTCTTCACCTACCCCAAGGTCATGAAGGACGGCCTGACCGTGCCGTGCAAAGTGCAGGTCTATGCCCTTGCCGTCACCGAACTTGCCAAGAATTTCAAGGAAAAGGGCGAACGCACGCTCGAATGGGTTTCCTGCAACGAAGCCGTCAGGCGCGTCCGTGAACCGGAACTGCGCGATCTCATCCTCGCCTTCCAGCAGCGGATGGGACTTACCGGCCAGGCCGAAGACACCGACCGCAGTTCCACGTCGTGACCTCACAGCATTGCGCCTCAACGTCGAGGAAAAAGCATGTCTGAGCGGCCGGCCGGATTGATAAAGCCAACTCTCGACAAGGATCTCGACAAGCTCACCTATGTCGAGGACGCCGCCGATCACGTGGTAAAGCCGCTGATCGCGCCCGGCTATGCGCTGATATTCCTCGGCGTTGCCATGCTGTTTGCCGGCATCTACGTGTTCGACAGACCCGGCGCGACGCTGGTCATTGCCGGCGTGGCGCTGGCTGGCTACATGGCGCTCAACATCGGCGCGAAGGATGTGGCCAATACGGTGGGCGCTGCCGTCGGTGCGCGCGCCATCGGCATGCGGCAGGCGTTGGTGATGGCAGCGGTCGTCGAGGTGCTGGGCGCCACCATCGCCGGCGGGCCTGTGGTGCGGACCATATCCTCGGAGATCATCGACACCTCGCGGATCGCCCAGAGCGGCCTGCTCGCCTGGGTGATGATCTCGGCGCTCACTGCCGCCGCCGTCTGGATCAATCTGGCAACCTGGCTGAAGGCGCCTGTTTCCACCACGCATGCCATCGTCGGGGCGGTCATCGGTGCGGGGATTGCCGGCGTCGGTGTGGATACCATCCACTGGCGCACGGTCATCGCCATCTCGGTCACCTGGATGTTGACGCCGATGATCGCCGGGGCGATTGCCGCAGGCTTTCTGTACCTGATCAAGACCTTCATCATCTACCGCGACGACAAGATAAGTGCGGCCCGCTACTGGATTCCGATCCTGACGGGGACGATGGCAGGCACCTTTGCCTCCTACCTCGTCATGGTGCTGACGCGCGCCGCGCCCTATTCCCCGGCAACGGTTCTGACGATCGGCATCACCGTCGGCCTGCTGGTGTGGCTGATGGCGCGACCGCTGGTGGCGCGCCAGTCAGTCGGCCTCGAGAACAAGAACAGCGCCTTGCGCGGCCTGTTTCGGCTGCCGTTGATTTGCTCGGCGGCGCTGCTGTCCTTTGCCCATGGCGCCAACGATATCGCCAACACCGTCGGTCCACTGAGCGCGATCGTGCGCTCTGCGGGGACCTTACCCGCCGGTCCAGCGCCGTTCTGGGTCGTCCTGATCGGCGGCTGCGGCATTGCCGTCGGCATCCTGCTGTTCGGGCCCCGGTTGATCCGGCTGGTCGGCGAGCAGATCACCAAGCTCAACCCGATGCGTGGCTATTGCGTCGCTCTTTCGGCGGCGCTGACCGTTATCGTCACTTCCTGGTTCGGAATGCCGGTCAGCTCGACCCATGTCGCAATCGGCGCGGTCTTCGGCGTCGGATTCTTCCGTGAATGGTACACCCGCAACTCGAAACGGCGGATGGCCTATATGCGGATGAAGGCGGAGCACTGGGATATCGAGGAACAGGAAGTCTACAATCCGGACGAGATCAGCCGCCGACGGCTGGTACGCCGGTCGCATTTCCTGACGATCATCGGCGCGTGGATCGTGACGGTGCCGGCGGCAGCCCTGCTTGCGGCCGGGGTTTATTCGGTTATGTTCGCGCTCTTCGTCTAACAGCCAGGGTTTTCATGCGCGCCAATTTTCGTATGCAGCGATTGTTCGTCGCCGCCGATATCTCAGAGGGCCAACCCGTCGAGGTCGGCGTAGAGCAATTCAACTATCTGGCCAACGTGCTGCGGCTCGAAGCGGATGCGGAGATTTTGATCTTCAACGGCCGCGACGGGGAATGGCAGGCCAAGCTCGCCTTTCCGACCCGCAAGCGCCTGCTGCTGATCCCGCATTTGCAGACCCGCCCGCAGCCCGCACCTTCGGATCTGCACTATCTCTTCGCGCCGCTGAAAGTCGGCCGTCTCGACTATCTGGTCCAGAAGGCCGTGGAAATGGGCGCAGGCATTCTGCAGCCGGTGATGACACAGCATGTGCAGGGCAAGATCGGCAGCATCGACCGGCTGCGCGCCAACGCCGTCGAGGCAGCCGAGCAATGCGGCATCCTGGCGATCCCCGAGGTAGCCGAGCCCGTGAAGCTCAACGATCTGCTCGATCGCTGGCCGAGCGAGCGCCGGATCATCTATTGCGATGAGGGCGATGCAGGACAGAACCCGCTGCCGCTGCTGCGGTCCATAAAGGAGACAAAGCTGGCACTCCTGGTCGGGCCGGAGGGCGGGTTTTCTGAGGACGAACGCGCTCGGTTGCGATCCCTGGATTTCGTGACCGCCATTCCGCTCGGGCCCCGCATTCTCAGGGCCGACACCGCAGCGGTGGCTGCGATGGCGGTGATACAGGCAGCGATCGGCGATTGGCAATAAATACTAAAGGCACTGTACAAATTTGGGCGAGATCGTATTTTTTTGAACAAGCCTTGAAACAAATTCACTTGCACCGTAACTGAGTCCAGCCCTATCAGCCATTCTTTATGTCTGTCTTCCGCACAGGCACCGTTCCGAGATCAAGGTAGCTTCATGGCCCGCGACACGACCGACCAGACCCCGATCGCATCGGTGTCGGAACTGACCGAATATCTCGACGCCGGCAGCAAGCCGAAGGACAGCTTTCGCATCGGCACCGAGCACGAGAAGTTCGCCTTTTTCCGCGCCGACAACAGCCCGGTTCCCTATTTCGGCGATGCCAGCATCTCGGCCCTTCTGAAAGGCATGCGCGAAAAGCTCGGTTGGGACGAGATCATCGATGCCGGCCATGTCATCGGCTTGGCCGAACCATCGGGCATGGGTGCGATATCGATCGAACCCGGTGGCCAGTTCGAGCTGTCCGGGGCGCCGGTCGAGACAATCCACCAGACCTGCAAGGAATCCAACCAGCACCTCGCAACCGTACGCGAAGTTGCCGAGCCGATGGGTATCCGCTTTCTCGGCGTCGGTGGTAGCCCGAAATGGACGCTGGCCGAAACGCCGCGCATGCCGAAATCGCGCTATGACATCATGACCCGCTACATGCCGAAAGTCGGCAGCAAGGGTCTGGACATGATGTACCGCACCTGCACCATCCAGGTGAACCTCGACTTTTCCTCGGAGGCCGACATGCGCCAGAAGATGCGCGTATCGATGAAGCTGCAGTCGCTGGCGACCGCGCTGTTTGCCGCCTCGCCGTTTACCGAAGGCAAGCCCAACGGCCTTTCCTCCTGGCGAGGCGATATCTGGCGCGATACGGACAACAACCGTTCCGGCTTGCTGCCGTTCACCTTTGGCGACGATTTCCGCTTCGAGCATTATGTCGAATGGGCGCTCGACGTGCCGATGTACTTCATCGTTCGTGACGGCAGCTACCACGACTGTACCCACGTGACGTTTCGCCAGTTCATGAACGGGGCGCTGAAGGGCGAGATTGCATCGTGGGAGCCGACCATGGGCGACTGGACCAACCACCTCTCTACCCTGTTTCCCGATGTGCGGCTGAAGCGATTCCTGGAAATGCGCGGTGCGGATGGTGGCCCCTGGCGCCGGATCTGTGCCCTGCCGGCCTTCTGGGTCGGCCTGCTCTATGACGATGCTGCCCTGTCGGCGGCTGACGAGCTGACCAAGGGCTGGGGCTTCGACGAGGTCGAGACGCTGCGCAACGCGGTGCCTGTGCAGGGCCTGACTGCAAGCTTTGGCGGTCGCTCGCTGCTCGACATCGCCCATGACGTGGTTTCGATCTCGCGCGCAGGCCTAAAATCCCGTGCCCGTCTCAACAGCGAAGGCCAGGACGAAAGCCTGTTCCTCGCGCCTCTCGAAGAAGTGCTGGCCAATAAGGCGACCCTCTCCGACGACATGCTGACGCGCTACAACGGTCGTTGGAACCAGTCTGTGGAGCCGGTGTTCGACGAATACCAGTATTAGAGTATTCGGCACGCGCGGGGCCGGCACAAAAAAACCCGGTGTCGGCTAGGCCGGACACCGGGCAAGAGGCAGGGCAATTGGCTATCACCCTGCGGGGAAACTTGAATTCTCAGCCGCGAAAATCATCGCTGCCGAAGCTGCGCGCACGGCGCCGGGCGGATTGCGTCAGGTGCAACGACGGGTCTTCGAAGAACGAGGAACCCATGAGGGCCCTGTTCAGCTCGCCCCTGGTCAATCCGATGTCACGCAGCTGGTTGTCGTCGAGATCCTGCAGCCGATTGATTTCGGTGCGATGACGAAACACGCGGCCTGCAGAGATCAGCATGGCAAAGACATAGGTCACGCGGGCTGCAAGCGGCAGGGTGCGTGTGGCGGTCTTCATTGGCAGTCTCAGTTCCGTCGTGCTCATTTGACTATCCTTCCCAAGGCACGCAAAAACCACCCTCCTCATGGGGGGATCCGGGAGATCAGGTGGTGTTGATCGGGCGCGAACGACGACGCTGCCGTTCGATTGCGATGCAATTTGCAGTTGGAAGATGCCAAATGGCTATTGATCAGTCCAACGAATGTTTCTAATGCTTGTCATCAACTCTTTTCATAGGTGAGACGATGGCAGCGCCGCTCGACATCGACCAGTTGCAGACCTTTATCGCCATTGTAGACACAGGCAGCTTCACCAAGGCGGCCGATCGGATCTTCAAGACCCAGTCTGCGGTCTCCATGCAGATGCGCCGGCTCGAGGAGCGGGTTGGCAAGCAGCTGTTCATCAAGGACGGTCGCGGCAACCGGCTGACGGCCGAGGGCGAAAAGCTGCTCGACTATGCGCGGCGCATCATCCGCCTCAACAACGAGGCGATTGCGGCCTTCGACGATAACCGGCTGGAAGGCACGCTGCGCATCGGCACGCCCGACGATTACGCCGACCGCTATATGCCGGAGATCATCGGCCGCTTTGCCAAGACCCATCCGAATGTCGAGCTTTACATCGTCTGCGAGCCGTCGGTCGACCTCGCCGAGAAGATGGCGCGCGGCGAACTCGACATCGCGCTCGTCACCCACAATCCGCGCGAACGTGTGTCCGACGTGGTCAGGACCGAGCCGCTCTGCTGGGTGAGTTCGGCCAACCATCCGCTGCGTGACGACGCACCGGTGCCGCTGGCGCTGGGCAGGCGGGATTGCCCGTGGCGGCAGGTCAGCTGTTCGTCGCTCGATGCTGTCGGCCGCGAATATCAGGTGCTGTTCACGAGCTGGTCGTGCACCGTCATTGCATCTGCAGTGCTGGCGGGCCTTGCGGTGTCGGTGATGCCGGAATCGGCGCTGCGCAACGGCATGAAGGTTCTCAGCCACGCAGATGGCTTTCCAGCACTGCCGCCGGTGCAGATCGGCATCATGAAGCGGCCGGGTGTCTCCGCATCGCTGATGAACGCCATCACCGCGCATATCTCGGCCTGCCTGGATAACATCACGCCGGCCGCCACGGGCGAAGAGAGTGAAGCCGACAGCAAGGGCCTCAACCGCTACCTGCCGCGCTCCAAGGCCGCCCTGGTGCTTCCGAGCTGGTAATCGCCCATCTGGCAGGGTCCGCCTGAAACAGAAATCGGGGCAAAAGCCCCGATTTCCAAACTCTGTTTTCGCAGCAAAAAGCCCTACTCTGCGGCGGCGCTGATCGTATCGGCTTCGTAGCCGTGCGCGTTCTTGAGCGCGATACGGACACCGGCCTCGTATTCCGGATGCACCAGCTTGAAATGGGCCAGCTGACGCTCGACGATCTCGCCCATGGCAGCGGCGATGTTCGACGGCGAGAACGCGGCGTCTCGATCTCGGAGAAGTAGTTTTCCGGATTGCGGTTCAGTTCGATCACGCCGATTTCGATCGGCGGACACTCCGAGGGTGGCCAGACTTTCGTCAGGTCGAACGGATTGTAGAATGTCTTTTTTGCATCCATTTCCGGCATGGCTCAGATGCGTATTGAACCCTCCTGCAGGTTCGGTCGCATCTTGTCCCATTGACTTTCGATAATTTCCAATCTTATTAAATGTAACTTCGATCAGGAATTCCTATCATGTTGACGTTACGCCAGATGCGCTATTTCGAAGCCCTTGCCACTACCCGCCATTTCGGCCGGGCCGCCGATCTCGTCCACATCAGCCAGCCGGCACTTTCCGCGCAGATCATGGAGATGGAGAATTATCTCGGTGCCAAGCTGGTGGAGCGCACGCGCGGCAGCACAATCCTGACGCGCAAGGGGGAGGAGGTGCTAACCCATGTCCACACCATCTTGCATGAGGTCGATCGGCTCGAGCGGTCGGTGCGGCGAGAGGGCGGCGTGCTCGACGGGCTGATCCGCATCGGCATCATTCCGACCGTCGCACCTTACCTGGTGCCGCAGTTCGTGCCCTACCTGCGCCGCGCCTATCCTAACGTCGAGATCGAACTGAAGGAGGCGGTGACCAGCCGGCTGCTGGCGGATCTCGCCGAAGGAAGGCTGGATGCCGTCATTGCGGCGCTGCCGCTCGAGGGCGACGGCATTCGCACCCGATCGCTTTTCACCGACCGGTTCTTCATGGCGATGGCCGAGAACGGCGATGATGTGCTGATGTCGCCGCTCACCGAAAACGAAGTGGATGTCGACCGCCTGCTGCTGCTGGAAGAGGGCCATTGCCTGCGCGAACAGGCGCTTTCCGTCTGCGGCGCCGGCAAGCGCAGCCTTATCAATTTCGGGGCGACGTCGATGACGACGCTGCTGCAGATGGTGTCGCACGACATGGGAATGACGCTGATCCCCGAAATGGCCGTCGCCACCGAGACCGGCCGTACCAGCATCCGCATCGTCCCCTTCGCGGAGCCTCAGCCGTCACGCGAGATCGGGCTGGCGTGGCGGCGCAACAACCAGAGCGACATCGACATGCAGGCGCTGGCAGACGCCGTCATTGCGGCAAGCCCAGCACCGGTGGCCGGCTGATTAGGAAAAGGCGAGCCATACCGCCAGCCATACCCAGAGGCCGACGAGCGCCAGAAAGCTCAAGGCAAACAGGGGGCTGCGATAGCGCAGGTTGTTACTGGTGACATGCACATAGGCGTGGCCATAGCGCATCGCCACGAAGAACCAGGCAAGCGCGACCGCCGGAAGATTGTCGGCCTGGGTCATGAACAGGACGATGGAGACGACGTAGAACAGCACCGGTAATTCGAACTGGTTGGCGATGGCATTGCGCACCACCAGGCTTTCGGCTGGCTCGTCGCGATTTTCTCGGAATTGCTCCATCTTGGCCCTGCCGCTCTTCATGGCAGCAGAGCGGCGCAGGCTGAGCAGGCCGTAGAGGATAAACACCAGAACGGTCTGCGCCACCAAGGGCCAAAACATTTCATAGCCGGTCATGCAGCGACTCCAAGAACTGCGGGAACATGACGCTGCTCTAGTCGAAAAAACACGCGCCTGCCAGCGCCTGCAACGGGTATCCGCCGATCACTTTGCGGCAGCTTTCGGATTGCCCACGAGCCCAGCAACTGGCCTATCAATCCGGTTCGGGCTGGCGGCTGAGGACGGCGAAGCGGATAAGCAGTATGACGGCCACAACCAGCGTCAGGAACTTAAGTCGCCCGAGCACGGGCATGACCGCGGAGGCAAATGCCAGCGATTGCTCCGAGGGGACGGCTGGTGGAAAGGTCAGGAGGGCGAGGATCGTCTCACCGCAGCCGACCAGTCCGTAGAGGATGGGCAGGCAGAACAGCAGGAAGACGCCGGCCGGAGGAATCGGTCTGCCGAAAAAAATGCCGCCGGGTTTAACGCGCTTCAGCAGCAGGAAAAGCAGGGCTGAGGACGCCATCGCGAACACCAGCGCCGGCCCGGTATCCAGTCCTTGCTGGATGGCCGCCGCATCGGGGTGGGTGCGCAGAAATTCCGCCATGTCACGGACGTCGGCGGCCTCGTAGCCCGCTATGCGGATCGCGAGGACATCTCGACCCGCAGCGGCAGCCCGGAATGGCAGCACGAAACCCATATAAATCCAGGCTGCCAGCGCTACGCAAAGCGCCGCCAGGCCCGAGATCCACCGTTTCAGAGGCCCGCCGTCCGGCTGCATCAATCAGAGACCGCCGCCAGGATAGTTCGGGCTTTCGCGGGTGATCGTCACGTCGTGGGTGTGGCTTTCGCGCAGGCCAGCGCCGGAGATGCGCACGAAGGTCGCCTTCTGCTGGAAATCGGCGATGTCCTTGCCGCCGACATAGCCCATGGCCGCCTTCAGGCCGCCGCCGAGCTGGTGAAGGACGCCCGAGACCGGGCCCTTGTAGGGCACCTGGCCCTCGATGCCCTCGGGCACCAGCTTCAGGGTGTCGCGAACCTCCGCCTGGAAGTAGCGGTCTGCCGAGCCGCGCGCCATGGCGCCGACGGAACCCATGCCGCGATAGGCCTTGAAGGAGCGGCCCTGGTAAAGATAGACCTCGCCCGGGCTCTCATCAGTGCCGGCCAGCAGCGAGCCGATCATCACGGCTGACGCACCGGAGGCGATGGCCTTGGCCAGATCGCCCGAGAACTTGATGCCGCCATCGGCGATGATCGGGATATTCTGGGCCTGTGCTGCCTCGACGGCCGACATGATGGCTGCCAGCTGCGGCACGCCGACGCCGGCAACGATGCGGGTGGTGCAGATCGAGCCCGGGCCAATCCCGACCTTGACGGCATCGGCACCGGCATCGATCAGGGCACGCGTTCCGTCATAGGTGGCAACGTTGCCGGCCATGACACGCACCGAATTCGACAGCCGCTTGACGCGGGTGACGGCATCCAGGACGCGCTGCGAATGGCCGTGGGCGGTATCGACGACCAGCAGGTCGACGCCGGCCTCGATAAGCCGTTCGGCACGCTCGAAACCGTCGTCGCCGACGTTGATGGCAGCGGCGGCGCGCAGGCGGCCCTGGCTGTCCTTGGAGGCATTCGGGTTGAGCTGCGACTTCTCGATGTCCTTGACGGTGATCAGGCCGACGCAGCGGCCTTCGGCGTCAACGACCAGCAGCTTTTCAATGCGGTGCGAGTGGAGAAGACGCTTGGCTTCCTGCTGATCGACGTTTTCCTTCACCGTGATGAGGTTCTCACGGGTCATCAGCTCGTAGATTTTCTGGTTCGGATCGGAGGCGAAGCGGACGTCGCGGTTGGTAAGGATGCCGACCAGGCGACCGGGCTTCTCGGTGTCGCTGCCAGGGCTCTCGACGACAGGGATGCCGGAAATGTGGTAGTGCTTCATCAGTCCGAGCGCATCGGCAAGCGTGGCGTCGGGACCGATGGTCACCGGGTTGACGACCATGCCGCTTTCGAACTTCTTCACCTGGCGGACCTGCTCGGCCTGAGCCGCGGGGGTCAGGTTGCGGTGAATGACGCCGATGCCGCCGGCCTGGGCCATGGCGATGGCGAGGCGACCTTCCGTGACGGTGTCCATCGCCGCCGAGATGATCGGCAGGTTCAGTTCGATATCCTGGGCGATGCGGGTCGAGACATTGGTCTGGCCGGGCATCACTTCGGAATGTCCGGGCTGCAGAAGCACGTCGTCAAAGGTCAGGGCTTCGAGCCCAGTTGCTGTTTCAATGATGCGGGCCATGCCAATTCCTCGTCTTTAAGAAAATGCGGAGCACCCCCGGAATGATTATCCGCCCCGGCGGTGATGCAAGAATTGATTAAGAAGTTGGCGAGGGCTGGTACCACGTCCGCGGACCGATGGAAATAGCAAAACGCAGTCGCGCGGTTGCAACGCAGCTATGCAAGAGACGGCGAGAGGCCACGACGACCGGAGCCGATGGCACCGGTCGTAGTTTCATGGATGATGTATGCGTGGGCATTGGGGCCTTGCCCTGTCGGCTGCCGTCAGAAGTCGAATTGATAGCTTTTCGGCACGAAGCGGAAGCCGGTGTCGATTTTCTCGACGAAACCGACCGCCGGGAACGGCATGTGGTAGCCAAGGAACGGGATGCGGTCCTTGGCAATCAGATCGAAGATACGCCGGCGTGTCTGGGCGGCCTGCACCTTGTCCAGATCGAAACGGACCTCCCAGTCCGGCTGCTGCAGCGACAGGACATAGTGGTTGGCGGTATCTGCCGTCAGCACGATCTGCTCGCCCTCGGACTCGACGTGGAAGACCATGTGGCCGGGCGTATGGCCGGGCGCCAGCATGGCTGTCATGCCGGGCACCACCGTATCTCCGTCGTTGACGAAGGTGATCTTCTCCGCCAGCGGCACGACGTTGGCGAGCACGCTTTTCTGGTTGCCTTCAGCAGGAGTTCCCTGCCGAGCCTCATCGGTCCAGAAGTCATATTCGATGCGACCGGCTGTGTAGCTGGCATTCGCGAAGGCCGGCTTTCCGTCCTCCATCAAGCCTGCGATGTGGTCACCGTGCAGGTGGGTGAGCAGGACGCGGGTGATGCTCTCCGGTGCATAGCCGGCCGCCTTCATGCCGGCCGCCAGGCGACCGCCGCCCTTTTCGCGCATCGCCGCGCCAAAGCCGGTATCGACGAGGATCACGTCCTTGCCGTTTTCGATGATGACCGGCGAATAGCTGTTGACGAAGCGGTCGGTCGGCAGAAAGTTGTCTGCCAGCAGTGCCTGCACCGTCTCGGGCCTCTGATTGACGCCGAAGGTTTCCCAGGGTCTATCCAGAATGCTGACGCCGTCCTTGATGACCGTGAATTTCAGCGCACCCAGTTTGAACTGGTTGATTTCCGGCAGCGGTAAAACAGTCATACAGTCTTGCTCCTACAGTGCGGCAATGCCGCCAACAATGCGCGCGAACTCTCCAACCGAAGATCGGATGCGTGCCCGCGCGGCTCGGTGCGATTAGCATTTTCATGCTGATGGCACATGTCAAAACTAGACAGGCAGCGAGGTTGGCAAGCGATTTCACGAAGACGTGATCCCGATGGCGACAGCAGGCTTATTAGGGGATTGGCAGAGGAAGTGCGGAGGAATAGAGAGCGGCTACCGCCCAGGCGGCATCTCCACGACGGCATCCCATGCAAGGCACCAGCCTATGAATCGCATCGTCCCGCTCATCCTCGCTATCGCACTTTTCATGGAACAGATGGACTCGACGGTGATCGCCACGGCACTGCCGGCGATTGCGGCGGATCTGCATGTCGGGCCGATCACGCTGAAGCTTGCGCTGACCTCCTACATGGTGGCGCTCGCGGTGTTCATCCCGATCAGCGGCTGGATGGCGGATCGTTTCGGCGCCAAGCGGATTTTCCGCATTGCCATCTGCGTCTTCGTCGTCGGATCGATCTTCTGCGCCGCATCGGGCAGCCTGCTGGAGTTCGTCGGCTCGCGCTTCCTGCAGGGCGTCGGCGGCTCGATGATGACGCCGATCGGGCGACTGGTGCTGGTGCGCACCACGAAGCGCAGCGATCTGGTCTCGGCGATGGCGCTGCTCAGCATCCCGGCGCTGGTCGGGCCCCTCGCCGGCCCGCCGCTCGGTGGCTTCATCACCACCTACTTCTCCTGGCACTGGATATTCCTGATCAATGTCCCGGTCGGCATCGTCGGCGTTATCCTTGCGACCATATTCCTGCCGGAAGTCGAGGCCATGGCGCCGCCGAAGCTGGATATCATCGGCTTCCTGCTGACCTCGTTCGCTGCTGCCGGCATCGTTTTCGGCATGTCCGTCATCAGCCTGCCGGCCCTGCCCTCTTATATCGGCATCTCGGCAGTGGTCATCGGCTTTGTCTGCGGCCTTCTCTATGTCGGCCACGCCCGCAATCATCCGTCGCCGATCCTCAATCTGAAACTGCTGCGGAAGCCGACCTTCCGCGCCTCGGTCACCGGCGGCATTCTGTTTCGCATCTGCATCGGCGCCATGCCGTTCCTACTGCCGCTGATGCTGCAACTTGGATTCGGCTTGAACCCGTTCCAATCGGGGCTGATCACCTTTGCCGGCGCAATCGGGGCGATCAGCACCAAGTTTATCGCCAAGCGCGTCTTTGCCGCCTTCGGCTTCCGGACCGCACTGCTGACGGCCGCCGGCGTCACGACCATGACCACGATTGCCATCGGCTTCTTCGAGCCAACGACGTCTCACCTCGTGATCATCGGCGTGCTGCTTCTCGGCGGCTTCTCGCGGTCGTTCTTCTTTACGGGGATCAATGCGCTGGCCTTTGCCGATGTCGATGACCGGGAGGCAAGCCAGGCGACGTCGATGAGCTCGGTAATGCAGCAGGTCAGCCTGGCGCTCGGCGTTGCCGTGGCCGCCGCGATCCTGGAGACGACGACCTTCTTCAGCGGCACCAGCCTGCAGGTCGCCGATTTCCACATCGCCTTCTTCACGCTCTCGGTGCTGACCGTCATCGCAACGCTGCCGTTCCTGCGCCTCGACCGCAACGCCGGTGCCCTGCTCTCTGGCCATGGGGCAGGACCCAGCAAGGCTGAGGTTCTGGCCGTGCCGCAGACGCCCGCCGCAGAGTGACGCGTCAGCCCTCGATCAGGAAGGTTGCTCGCAAACTGCGCTGAGCTTGTTGCCATCGGGATCGCGGACATAGGCGGCGTAGAAGTTGGCGTGATAGGAGCGCAGGCCGGGGGCACCCTCGTCGCTGCCGCCATGGGCCAGCGCCTGCGCATGGAAGGCATCTACGGCGGCGCGGCTTTCCGCATCCAGCGCAACCATCGAGCCATTGCCGATGCTGGCCGCGCGCCGGTTAAAGGGCATTACCACCCAGAGGCGGCAACGGCTGTCGCCATCGGCAGCATAGCCGATCTCTTCCTCCGAATCCCGCTGGCGCCTGTAGCCGAGGCCCGCCAGAACAGCATCGTAGAAATCGCCGGCGCGATGGATATCGTTGGTTCCGATGGTGACGTAAAGCAGCATCCGCAAAGATTAGCCAGAGAGACTGGCTATTCATAGTCATGCTTTGAATAATTTGGAAACTAGGCTTAATTCGTCTCTTCTTCGATATCTGCCTTGCGACCTTTGAAGCCCTTGGCAAGCAGGAACATCTCGACCGATTCCTGCCTCGACGACGCTGGCTTGACGTGCACGACCTGCTTGAAGTTCTGCTTGAGCAGCGTCAGCAGGTCACGCTCGGCGCCCCCCTGGAAGGTCTTCGCCAGGAAATGGCCGCCTTCGGCCAGCACCTCGATGGCGAAATAGGCAGCAACTTCGCAGAGATGCATGGTGCGCAGGTGGTCGGTGCGATGATGGCCAGTGGTCGGGGCTGCCATGTCGGAGAGAACGATATCCGGCTGGCCGCCAACCGCCTCGATCAGGAGGCGCGGCGCGTGCTCGTCGAGGAAGTCGAGCTGCAGGATCTTGACACCCGGCAGCTGCGTCATCTCGAGAAAGTCGATCGCGGCGACGCGGATGTCCTCGTCGGTCGAGCCGGTCACCTTGGCAGCGATCTGCGACCAGCTGCCGGGAGCGGCACCGAGGTCGATGATGCGCTGCGCACCCTTGAGGATGTGATGCTTCTCGTCGATCTCCAGCAGCTTGAAGGCGGCTCGGGCGCGATAACCCTCGAGCTGCGCCCGCTGCACGTAGGGATCGTTGATGTGCCGATGCAGCCACTGGCGCGACGAGGCTTTCATCTTCTTCTTGGTGACGCGCTGGCCAAGCTTGCGGCCGGTGCGGTTGGCACCTACGGGTGGTTTGGTCATCGATACGACCCCTTCAATTGTTCGGACGATAGCCGCGGCGCGAGCGACCGCGCCGCCAGACCCCGTCATCTGCCATCATGTCGGTGAGCAGGCCTTCACGCAATCCACGATCGGCGACGCGCATGCGCGGGCTCGGCCAGCGGCGGCGGATGGCCTCGAGAATGGCGCAGCCAGCCAGAACCAGATCGGCACGATCGGGCCCGATGCACGGATTGGCAGCGCGACCGGCGAAATCCCAGGAGAGCAGCTTTGCCTGCATTGCCGTCACCTCGTCGTCGGACAGCCAGACGCCGTCGACCTTGCGGCGGTCGTAACGCGGTAGATCGAGATGGACGCCGGCGAGCGTCGTGACCGTCCCGGAGGTGCCGATCAGGTGGAAATCCGCGCTGTCGCGCATGGCAAGCGGCGATGGCGGGCAATCGAACTTGTCGAGCATGCCCTCGACCTCGTTGATCATCGCCTCGAAGACGACAGGGCTGACGTCGCGCCCCCCGTGACGCTCCGACAGGGTGACGACGCCGACCGGCAGCGACGTCCAGTGGGTGATGTGGTTGGCAAGGCGGCTGGAGCGGTGATCGTCGATGCGAATGACGGCAATCTCGGACGAGCCACCACCGATGTCGAACAGCACCACGGAGCGGGCTTCCGGGCCGACCAGCGAGGAGCAACCGGAGACGGCAAGGCGCGCTTCTGTCTCCCGGTCGATGATCTCGAGTTCGAGGCCGGTTTCTTCGAGAACGCGCGCAAGGAACAGCTCGCCGTTTTCGGCGGCGCGGCAGGCTTCGGTGGCAATCAACCGCATCCGGCGGATATCGCGCGCCTTCAGTTTCGCGGCACAGATGCGCAGCGCTTCCACGGCGCGGTCCATGGCATCGGTCGAAAGCCGCCCGCTGGCACCGAGCCCCTCGCCGAGCCTGACGATGCGCGAGAATGCATCGATGACGCGGAACTGCCCGGGACGCGTCGGCTGGGCGATCAGCAGCCGGCAGTTGTTGGTGCCGAGATCCAGCGCCGCATAAAGATCGACCGGCTGCTGGTGATGATGATCGATGCTGTCGGCGGCAGGCTTCGGATCGGCATGGGTCTGCGGCTGATGCCGGCCATGCACATGGTGCTGCGCGGCATTGCGGGCATTTGGTGCGCCGTGGGCTGGAGGGACCACATGCGCCGGCTTTTCCTGCGCGAGGGGACGCCCCTGCAAACCACGCTTGCCACGATGCTTGCGTCGGTTCGCACCGTT
Organism: Rhizobium sp. B21/90; assembly: GCF_019355815.1. Taxonomy (NCBI): domain Bacteria; kingdom Pseudomonadati; phylum Pseudomonadota; class Alphaproteobacteria; order Hyphomicrobiales; family Rhizobiaceae; genus Rhizobium; species Rhizobium sp. B21/90. The sequence goes on from NZ_CP072162.1 coordinate 3,279,010, forward strand.
TTTGGGAGCCTGAGCCGGCGACGGCCGCTCGGGATGTGCCTCGACAATCGTCATGACATGGATCGTTGCATCGGCCACCGCGACGGTCGTGCGCTCGCCGCCATTGGCACGACGGCGACGCTTCCGCTTGCCATGCGGCTGGGTGCTTTTGTTATCCTTGGGGCGCATGGCGGGATCAGCGGCGCTGATCGGGCCTGGTTCCGCAGGGGAGGCTATTTCGCGCGGAGGTCCGCCACGCTTTCGCCTCGCGCGCCGGGAAGGTTTTTTCCCACGCTCTGCTACCGACGCCCCGCCTGTTTGCGGCTTTGAGCCGCTGTCGGGGTCTTCCACGTGTGTCTTCCATCGCACCGCGCAAGGCCGTAACGGCATGCAGCTGGCACTCATTTGATTTTCGTTGGTGCGAGGATACCAGCATGCGCGGCTTTCGCCAAATTCTTTTTGAATACAGTGCCGGTTGAGCCACCATGCTACCGTCTCATGCGGAAAGCCTGGCCCGCACCTGCTCCGCCGCGATCTTCATACGGTCGGCGTCGGCGTGGCCGATCAGCATGAAGGCGTGTCCTCTGGCCGACCAGTAGACGACATTCATGCCGTGACGGCGTTCCGTTTCAGGTCCTGCGGCAGCGCCTGCAGATTTGACGATACACAGCGCCATCGGGCCGTCCTCCGGGTCGAGATAGGCGATCTGGGCCAGCGGTTCGCCGTCGTATTGCAGCACTTGAGCTCGACGGAAATCGGCACCGGGAAGAGCGATGGCCTCGGGGCTGAGGGAAAGGCCGATCTTCGATCCGACCCGGTCGAGTTCCGCCAGTTGCGCCGCCCTGTCGCCTGCGGGCGCACTCAGCGTATCCGGGCTGTAAAGCGCGACATAGTCGGCGACGACAGCGCGCCATTCGGCGCCCTCGCCCGGCTGGTTCAATCGGCGATCGACACCGATGACGGCACGGTCGATGGCAATGCCGGCAATGACACAGGCGGCTGCCGCGGCGAGGAAACCGCGCCGGCCGATGGCGGCGGTAAATCGATGACTGGCTTTTACGGGTGGAATGGATGCGAGCATGGCCTCCAGCCGGTCGCCCGGCGCTGCGTCCAGAAGCGGCTCGAAGGCAGCGGCATAGGGAAGATCGGCGCGGCTGAGCTGGTCGAAGCGCTCGGCAACCGAAGGATCGGCGCCGATCAGCGCCTCCACCCTTGCAGCCTCGTCGGCGCCGAGTTCACCATCGATGAAGGCGGTCAGCAATTCGTCGGAGAGACCATGATTTCTGTCGCGGGTGCTCATCGCCGTTCCTCGTTCGATCGTCTCTCGCCGTCCGATGGCGCCATGTTCTCCGCGAGTTTGGCCCTTGCGGCGGCCAGCCGGCTCATCACGGTGCCAATGGGCACGTCGAGGACGGTCGCCACCTCGCGGTAGGATAGGCCTTCCACATAGGCCAGAAAGACAGCAGTCCGCTGGGCCTCCGGCAGGTCCTGGACCTTGCGCATGACCTGTACGGCCATGAGATGCGTTTCCGTCTGCGCGGCGCCGTCGAACACGAGGATTTCGTCAGCCTCGACAAAGCCCTGGCCCATCCGGACCCGCCGCGAACGCACCTCGTTCAGCCAGATCGAATGCAGGATCGCGAACAGCCAGCGATCAAGCCTTGTACCGGGATCGTATTGGCCGGCTCGCTCTAGGGCCCGCACGCATGTTGCCTGGACGAGATCGTCGGCAACGTCGCGCTGCCTGGAGAGCACGATGGCATAGCGCCAGAGGCGCTTCAGATGCTGCGACAAGCCGGCCCTGATGTCGTCTTCGCTGGCGATGGCATCCTCCGCAGGCAAGGTTGTGCTGCGAGCCGCCGGGTTTACCGGCGACTGCGCTGTTGTCCGACTATAGGCCGGAACCGTCATCCGACCATAGGGCGGAAATGTCAAAGGAGCGACTGACAAGCGGATGCCCTTTCGCAGACGCCGTTGATCGTGACCGGCCTGATGATGCCGAGAGGGGAGATCAGATCTTGGCAGGATGCTCGATGGCTTCGTGGAGGTCCTGATACTCTTCGCAGCCGGTACCGCAGATCGACTGGATGGTGGCCAGTTGATCCTTGGCGAGATCGACCTGGCCCTTGATGACGTAGGCCTCGCCCAGATATTCGCGGACCTTGGCGTATTTCGGATCGAGCTTGACCGACTGCAGGTAGTAGGAGATGCCCTCGTCGGTGCGGCCGAGCTTGCGGGTTGCGTAGCCGCGATAGTTCAGCACCTCGGCGTTGTTCTGGTCCTTCACGGTATCGAGCATGGCCAGCGCTTCCTCGTAACGGCCTTCCTTGGCCAGCGCATAAGCATAGTCGGCGCGATCTTCATCGCTGATGTTGGCGCCGGACTGCTTGACGCACTTCTTTTCTTTCTTGTCGTAGACCTCGCCCTTCTTGCAGGTCGGCGGCGCGCTTTCGCTGTCGCCGGCGGCAAAGACAGGCAATGTCAGGGTGCCGAGGGTCAGGCAGGCACCGAGAGCAATGGTTGCGAAGCGAATTGCAGTGTTCGTCATGGGAAGGTCTCCTTGGCTGAATTGAACGTTGCGGCAGGAGAACACCCGAGGCCGATGGATTATTCGACGGTTGAGCAACTATTTCCGTGCATCACTCGTTTGCCTGTTCTCACGACCAAGTGATCGCCCCACATCGAATATTCGAACGTACCAGGTGTTGTCGGCAGCAGCGCGCGAACAGCGCCAAAGGAGACAGTTTTTGACAGACCAAGTTAAGCTCGTCGGACTGGCCGTCGCCACGCCCGAGCACGTCATCCTGCAGTCGGAAGCCAAGGAGATGGCGGCCCGCCTGTTTTCGGATCGCTACCGCGAATTCAAGCCACTCTCGCGCGTCTTCGACAATGCCGGGATTACCAAGCGGCATTCGGCGAGACCTTTGTCATGGTTCTCCGAACCGCATGCCTGGAAAGACCGGCTCGCCGCCTATGCCGAGGTCGCCAGCGCACTTTTCGTCGAGACAACCACAAAGGCGCTCGATCACGCTGGTCTGACGGCGGCCGATATCGACTGCATCGTCACCGTATCGTCGACCGGCTTTGCGACGCCAAGCCTCGAGGCGCGGCTGGCCGGACAGATGGGTTTCCGCGCCGATATCGAGCGCGTTCCCGTTTTCGGGCTGGGTTGTGCTGCCGGTGTCTCCGGCTTTGGCATCGCCACGCGCATGGCCAGGGGCCGGCCCGGGGCGGCCGTGCTGTTCGTCGCCATCGAACTATGTTCGCTGTCGTTCCGGCTGGATGCCCCGACCAAGCCGAATATCATCGCCACCGCGCTGTTCGGCGACGGTGCCGCTGCCTGTATCCTGCGCGCAGGTCCCGGCGGGCTGGCCGAGGTGGAGACGACGGGCGAGCACCTGTTTCCGGATACGCTCGGTATCATGGGCTGGCAGATCGACGACGCCGGCTTCGGCATCATCCTCGAGCAGTCGCTGCCGCCGTTCGCAGAAGCCGAGGTCGGCCCGGCAATCGCCTCGATCCTGGCGCGCTCGGGGCTGGCACTTTCCGATATCGACCGGTTCATCTGCCATCCCGGCGGCGCCAAGGTCCTGGTCGCGCTGGAAGCGACCTTCGGGCTGGAGCCGGGATCGCTCGACCACGAGCGCGCGGTCATCTCCGAATATGGAAACATGTCGTCGCCGACCGTGCTTTTCGTGCTCGAACGGGCCATTGCCGCAGGCCTGCCAGAGCGCTCGGCGATGGTGGCCATGGGGCCGGGCTTCACGGCCAGTTGCGTCACGCTGAAGAGGGTCGCCTGATGTTGCCTGCCATTGCACTCCTGACCTTCGTCACCCTGCAACGCCTGGCAGAACTGGTGCACGCCAAGCGCAACACCAAGGCGCTGATGGCCAAAGGCGGACGCGAGATAGGGGCGGAGCATTACCCCTATATGGTCGTCATGCACGCGGCCTGGCTGGTTGGCCTGTGGATATTCGGCTGGAACCAGCCCATCAACCTGTTCTGGCTGGCGGTCTTTGCCGTTCTGCAGCTGCTACGCGTCTGGATTCTTGCCACGCTCGGGGGGCGATGGACGACGCGGATCATCGTCCTGCCGAATACCCCAAGGATCGTCACGGGACCCTACCGCTTCTTCAGCCATCCGAACTATGTGATCGTCGTCGGCGAGATCCCAGCCCTGCCGCTGGTGTTCGGACTGCCACTGTTTGCCCTCGTTTTCTCCCTGCTCAACGCAGCGATGTTGACCGTCCGCATCAAGGCCGAGAACAAGGCATTGAGGGACGCGATGCTTTAAGCTTGCACGGTCTCAATTTTTTATTTGCAACGCAGCAATTCGACAGGCACTTTCCGGGTTTGAAAATGCTGACCGACCGCAGGGAATTATGACAAAAGACGCAATCGTGCTTGGCGCCGGCATCGTCGGCGTATCGACCGCAATACACCTGCAGCGCCGCGGACGGCAGGTGACGCTGATCGACCGCAAGCCGCCCGGCCAGGAAACGAGTTTCGGCAATGCCGGGCTGATCCAGCGCGAAGGTGTCGTTCCCTATGGTTTCCCCCAGCAGTTCGGCCTGCTGCTGAAATATGCGCTAAACAACCGCATCGATGCCCACTATCATCTGCGCGCCCTGCCCGGCCAACTGGCCTTCCTCGCGAAGTACTGGTGGAACTCCAATGCCAAGCGGCATGCATTGATCTCCCGGGCCTATGCGCCGCTGATCGAGAACTCGATCCTCGAACATGCCGACCTGATCCAGGCCTCAGACGCCGAACATCTGATCCGTAAGGATGGCTGGATGGAGATCTTTCGCACCGAGGCCAAGCGCGACGAGGAATTTGCCGAGGCCGCCAAGCTGAAACGCGAATACGCGGTGGATTTCGAGGCGATGACCCCCGCCGACGTCGCTCGTGCCGAGCCGAATATCATGGGCCAGTTCGTCGGCGGTCTGCGCTGGAAGGATCCGTGGTCCGTGCTCGATCCGGCCGGGCTCACAAACGCCTATATGCGCTATTTCGAGAGCCTCGGCGGCCGGTTCGTGCGCGGCGACGCAGCCTCGCTCGGCCAGTCGGGATCGGGCTGGCGCGTGATGACTTCGGAAGGCCCCTTACAGGCCGACGATGCCGTGCTGGCGCTCGGTCCCTGGGCCGACACCGCGACCTACCGCCTGGGCTACAATTTTCCGCTTGGCGTCAAGCGCGGCTATCACATGCATTATGCGACCGAGGGCAACGCGGTTCTCAACAACTGGACGCTGGACAAGGAGCGCGGCTATTTCCTGGCGCCGATGAACCAGGGCATCAGGCTGACGACAGGCGCCGAATTTGCATCCCGCGATGCGCCGAAGACGCCGGTGCAGCTCGACCGCGCTGAAAAGGTTGCCCGCACCATCTTCCCGCTCGGCGAGCGGCTGGATCCTGAGCCATGGATGGGTGCCCGTCCGTGCACGCCCGACATGATGCCCGTCATCGGCAAGGCACCGCGCCATCAAGGCTTGTGGTTCGGCTTCGGTCATGCGCATCACGGTCTGACGCTTGGCCCGGTCACCGGTCGCGTTTTGGCCGAGATGATCACCGGTGAAGCGCCGTTCATCGATATTTCGGCCTATGGACCGGAGCGCTTTCGGCCCTGAGGGGCGACAATCATGTCTCCGTTGCCCGCAGTCGTGGCATGCTCGTTCGCTTTTTCGCACAACTGAAGAATAGTGTTCCTCTCGCCCGGATAGGAACAGGCGTAAAAGTGCTTTCTGCAATCAGGAGCATGTCATGTCTGTCGCCTCGCCGTCCATCAACGAGACCAAAGCCCCACTGCTGGGAGCGCCGGGCGTAGGATCGCTCGCCGCATTGGTACTGGGCACAGTGCTTCTGGGCTATTTCTACGGCCCGGCCCAAGGTGCGCTGTTCCTCGTCGGTGGAGCACTCGGCATTGCGCTCTACCACGCTGCCTTCGGTTTCACCTCCGCGTGGCGGGTGTTCATCGTCGATGGGCGAGGACGCGGGCTGCGGGTGCAGATGATCCTGCTGGCGCTCGCTGTCATCTTGTTCTTTCCATTCCTTGCAAGCGGGTCGCTGTTCGGCCATGAGGTGAAGGGCTCGGTCTCGCCGGCCGGGATCGGCGTCATCGTTGGTGCCTTCATGTTCGGTATCGGCATGCAACTCGGCGGCGGCTGCGCTTCAGGCACGCTGTTTACCGCTGGCGGCGGCAATGCCCGAATGCTGGTCACGCTTCTCTTCTTTATCGTCGGCTCGGTACTGGGAACCGTCAACTTCGACTGGTGGGTGAGCCTGCCCGCGCTTCCACCGATTTCGCTGGTACAGAGTTTCGGCGCAGTTGGCGGCATTGCGGTGTCGCTCGCCATCTTTGCAGTCATCGCCGGGCTGACGGTCATGGTGGAAAAGCGCCGGCACGGGGCACTCGAGACCGAACCGCCAGCCAGGCATCACGGCCTGCAGCGCCTGTTGCGCGGTCCATGGCCGCTCGTCCTCGGTGCGGTCGCGCTGGCACTGCTGAATTTCGCGACGCTTTCGATTGCCGGTCGTCCCTGGGGTATCACATCCGCATTCGCGCTCTGGGGCGCCAAGGGCGCAGCGCTCATCGGCATCGATCCGACCGCCTGGGCCTACTGGCAGACGCCGGCCAATGCGAAAGCTCTGACGGACAGCGTCTTTGCCGATGTCACCTCGGTGATGGATTTCGGCATCATTGCCGGCGCGATGCTGGCATCGTCGCTTGCCGGGCGGTTTGCGCCGAGCCTCGACATTCCGCTGCGCTCGATTCTCGCGGCTGTCGTCGGCGGGCTTCTGCTCGGCTATGGCGCCCGCATCGCCTACGGATGCAATATCGGCGCCTATTTCTCCGGCATAGCCTCCGGCAGTCTTCACGGCTATCTCTGGGCCGTTGCCGCTTTCGCCGGCAACGTGCTCGGCGTGCGACTCCGCCCCTACTTCTTCTTCGAGCGCAGAGTGCTGTCGCGGGCAGACGGCTGACCAGTTCTGGTCAGCCGATTGCAGCGAGACCCTTGACTGCCGCAGCGACGATGCCGTCGATGCTGTCGTCGATATCGACGGTGACCACGCCGGGTTCGCCGGTCGGCACTTCCAGCGTCGCCAACTGGCTTTCGAGCAGCGATGTCGGCATGAAGTGGCCCTTGCGCTCGCCCATGCGGGTGTTGAGCAAGGCGCGGGAGCCTTCGAGATAGACGAAGGCAAGCGCCCCGCCGGCTTCGCGCCGCAGGCGGTCGCGATAGATGCGCTTCAGCGCCGAGCATGTCACGACGATGCCTTCGCCGCGAGCGACGGCTGCGGCTATCTCGGCACCGATCAGGTCGAGCCAGGGCCAGCGATCCTCATCCGTCAAAGGTGTGCCACGGCTCATCTTCTCGACGTTGGCAGACGGATGCAGGGCATCCCCTTCGACGAATTTGAAGACCAGCTTGCCGGCAATTGCCTCGGCAATCGAGGTCTTGCCGCTGCCGCTGACGCCCATGACGACGATAGCCCGGGGGCCGATTGGTTCACTCATTGCATGCGGTCCTGTTACTCGTGTTCAGTCCAGCGGAAAATGGCAGGCAAACCCATGCGCCGCAGCCTGGTCAAGCAGCGGCTCGTTTGTCCGACAGAGATCCTGCGCTTTCCAGCAGCGCGGATTGAAGTGGCAGCCAGTCGGCGGATTGAGCGGCGACGGCAGTTCGCCCTGAAGACGGATGCGGGTCTTGGCGCGTTCGGGATCTGCAATCGGCGTCGCCGACAGGAGTGCCGCTGTGTAGGGATGGCGGGGATGGGCGAAGACATCGGCAGCGCTGCCGGTTTCGACCGGGCGGCCGAGGTACATGACCATGACGTCATCGGCTATATGGCGGACGACCGACAGGCCATGGGAAATGAACAGGTAGGCGAGCCCCATCTCTTTCTGCAGATCCATTAGCAGGTTCAGCACCTGCGCCTGGATCGACAGGTCGAGCGCCGAGACAGGCTCGTCGAGCACAAGCACTTTCGGCCGCAGCATCAGCGCGCGGGCGATGGCGATGCGCTGGCGCTGGCCGCCGGAGAACATGTGCGGATAGCGATCATAATGCTCGGGGCGCAGACCGACGCGCTCCATCATCGCCTCCGCCTTGGCGCGGCGGGTGGCTGCATCTTCCGTTGTGTTGATCTTCAGCGGCTCTTCGAGAATGGCCCCGACCTTTTGGCGCGGGTTGAGCGAGCCATAGGGGTTCTGGAAGACGATCTGCACCTGGCTGCGCAGGCTACGGTCGCCGATGCGGGCCGGCTTGCCGTCGATCAGCAGTTCGCCAGCCGTCGGATCCTCGATCATGGTCACGAGCCTTGCGAGCGTCGACTTGCCGCAACCGGATTCGCCGACGACGGCCAGCGTCTTGCCGGAATAGAGGCTGAAGCTGACGCCGTTCAGCGCCTTGACGGTGGCGTCCGGCTTGAACATGCCACGATTGACGGTGTAGTAGCGGGCGAGATCGCGCCCTTCGAGAACGGCGCCGGTCATCGGACGTCTCCTGCAGATTCTGCGACACGAACGCCGGGATGGTTGAGCGGGACGCCCTTGACCAGCGGATAATTGCACAGGGCATTGCCGAGATCGGCGCCCTGGCGGACGACCGCGCGATCACATTCGGCGGTCGCGAACGAACAGCGCGGCGCAAACAGACAGGCCGGCGGACGGTCGTGCTGGCCGGGAACGACACCGGCGATAGACGGCAGGCGCTGGCCGACGACGGCCCGTTCCGGAAGTGCCGACAGCAGCGCTGCGGTATAAGGGTGATGCGGGTCGCGGAACAGTTCCTTGACCGGCTGCTCCTCGACCTTCTGGCCGGCGTACTGGACCTGGACGCGCTCGGCGGTTTCGGCCACCACGCCCATGTCGTGGGTGATGAGCACAAGGGCCATGCCCTTTTCCTGCTGCAAGCGCACGAGCAGATCGAGGATCTGGGCCTGGATGGTGACGTCGAGCGCCGTTGTCGGTTCGTCAGCGATCAGAAGCTTCGGATCGCAGGCGAGCGCCATGGCGATCATCACGCGCTGGCTCATGCCGCCGGACATCTGATGGGGGAAGTTGGAGAGACGCTCCTCCGGGGCGGGAATGCCGACCAACTGCAGCAATTCGATGGAGCGGGCGCGCCTTGCCTTGCGATCTAGACCCATGTGGACCCGCAGGGTCTCGCCGATCTGGAAGCCGACCGTGAAGCACGGGTTGAGGCTGGACATCGGCTCCTGGAAGATCATCGCCATGTCCTTGCCGATGATGCTGCGGCGCTGGCGACCGGACATGCCGCGCAGGTCGTTGCCGTCGAACATCATGCGATCGGCGGTGATCTTCGCCGTCCATGGGAGCAGGCCCATGACGGCCAGCATCGCCACCGACTTGCCGGAACCGGATTCGCCGACGATCGACAGGATCTCGCCCTTGTCGCAGGTGAGCGACACGCCGTCGACGGCGCGGAACACACCGGACGAGGTCTGGAATTCGACGGTCAGATTTTGGATATCGAGAAGGGACATCACGACCTCTTCAATTTTGGATCGAGGGCATCGCGAAGGCCGTCGCCCATCAGGTTGATGGCAAGCACCGTGATCAGGATGGCAAGACCCGGGAAGGTCACCACCCACCAGGCGCGCTGAATGAATTCCCGTGCCTCGGCGAGCATCGTGCCCCACTCCGGCGTCGGTGGCTGGGCGCCCATGCCGAGGAAGCCGAGGGCGGCCGCATCGAGGATCGCCGCCGAGAAGGCGAGCGTCGCCTGGACGATCAGCGGCCCGAGACAGTTTGGCAGGATGGTCTTGAACATCAGCCGCATGGTGCCGGCACCGGCCACCCGTGAGGCGATGACATATTCCTTCTCGCGCTCGGTCATGACGGAGGCGCGCGCCAGGCGCACGAAATGTGGCTGGTTGACGAGCGAGATGGCGATCATCGCGTTAACGAGGCCGGGGCCGAGGACCGCCACCAGCACCAGTGCCAGCAGCAGCGACGGAAAGGCCAGGATGATGTCCATCACCCGCATGATGGCGATGTCGAGCCAGCCGCGGAAAAAGCCGGCGATCAGGCCGATGACGACGCCCGTCAGAACAGACAGCGTCACCACCACCAAGCCGATGAACAGCGAGAAGCGGGCGCCGAAGATCAATCGCGACAGGATGTCACGACCGACGGCATCGGTGCCGAGCACATGCGACCACTCGCCGCCCGCCATCCAGGCCGGCGGCATCAGCAGCTTCTCGCGGATCTGGTCGCTCGGGCCGTGCGGCGCTACGAATGGCGCGAAGATCGCCAGAAAGAGGACGATAAGGAACACCGCAAGTCCGATGACGGCGCCCTTGTTGCGGGAAAAATAGTACCAGAACTCCGAAAGCGCGGAGGGATGGCCGGTGTTGGTGCTGACCGAGCTCATGCAGCCTCTCCTAGTGACGAATGCGAGGGTTGATGAAACCATAGGTGACATCGACCAGCAGATTGACGAGCATGATGACGCCGGCGATTAGCAGAAGACCGCCCTGGACCACCGCATAATCGCGCTTGAAGACGGAATCGACCATCCATTTGCCGATACCGGGCCATGAGAAGATGCTCTCGGTCAGGATGGCGCCGGCCAGCAGCACGCCGATCTGCAGGCCGATGGTGGTGATGACCGGGATCATGGCGTTGCGCAGCGCATGCACACCGATGACGCGAAACGGCGTCAGGCCCTTGGAACGGGCGGTGCGGACATAGTCCTCGCCGAGCACTTCGAGCATGGCCGAACGCGTCTGGCGGGCGATGACCGCGAGCGGGATGGTGCCGAGCACGACGGTCGGCAGGATCAGATAGCTCATTGCCGACTTGAAGGCGCCGGGCTGGCCGGACAGCAAGCTGTCTATCAGCATGAAGCCCGTCACCGGCTTGAAGAAGTACATGAGCGAAATACGACCGGAAACGGGCGTCCAGTGCAAATAGCCCGAGAAGAAGATGATCAGCAGCAGGCCCCACCAGAAGATCGGCATGGAATAGCCGACGAGCGCCACGCCCATGATCGACTGGTCATACCAGGTGCCACGCTTGACGGCGGCGAACACACCGGCCGGCACGCCAAGACAGATTGCCAGGAGAATGGCGCAGAGCGACAGTTCGAGCGTGGCCGGAAACAGCGTCAGAAACTCGCTAAGCACCGACCGCTTGGTGACGATCGAGGTGCCGAAATCTCCGTGCAGCAAGTTGCCGAGATAGGAGAAATACTGGATGTACATCGGCCTGTCGAAGCCGAGATCGTGCATGATCTGGGCATGACGCACATCGGACATGACCCGTTCGCCGGACATCAGCATCACGGGATCGCCCGGCAGAAGCCGGATGAAGGAGAACGCGATCAGCGAGACCCCGAGGAAAGTGGGGATCAGAATGGCGATGCGTCCGAGGAGAAAGCGCAGCATGGCGTATATATCCAAAAAATTCACCGGCGATCAGGAGACCTGACCGCCGGATGAAGCCCGGGAACCGGATTTTAGGGTACTATCTTATTCAGCGATATCCACGCCGTCAAAGCGGTGAATGCCGAGCGGGTCCATGAAGTAGCCCGTGACCTTCTTGCTGATCGGCGCAAAGGCGATGGAGTGGTCGAGCGTGTTCCATGGGGCTTCGCGCTTGAAGACGACCTGCGCCTCTTCGTACAGCTTGGTGCGTTCGGCCTGGTCGGAGGTCTGCTTGGCAGCCTTCACCAGCTTGTCGAAGTCCTTGTTGCACCACTGAGCGCGATTGTTGCCGCCGACGGCTTCGCAGCCGAGCAGCGTGTCGAGGAAGTTGTCCGGATCGCCATTGTCGCCCGTCCAGCCGAGGATGGCGGCGCCATCACGGGCCTTGTCCTTCGACAGCTTGAGGTATTCGGCCCATTCGTAGGAGACGATTTCGACGGTGACGCCGATCTTGGCAAGATCCGACTGCATCAGTTCAGCTGCACGACGGGCGTTCAGCATGTAGGGACGCGAGACGGGCATGGCCCAGATCTTCATCTTCAGGTCTTTGATGCCGGCAGCCTCGAGGGCCTTTTTGGCAGCTTCCGGATCGTACTTGTCGTCCTTCACGGCATCGTTGTACGACCACATTGTCGGCGGGATCGGGTTCTTGGCAACGGCAGCCGCACCCTGGAATACGGCGTCGACGATAGCCTGCTTGTTGACGGCCATGTTGAGCGCGCGGCGCACTTCAGGCTTGTCGAAAGGGGCAACCATCGTGTTGTAGGCGAGGAACGAGACGTTCAGGCCAGGCTGCTCGAGCACGTTGAGGTTAGGGTCCTTCTTCAGATCAGCCACGTCGGCGGCGTTCGGGTAAGGCATGATATGGCATTCGCCGGCCTTCATCTTCTGGGCGCGAACGGCAGCATCCGTGGTGATGGCGAAGACGAGATCGTCGATCTTTTCCTTGCCATGCCAATAGGTGTCGTTGGCCTTGTAGCGAATGACGGCGTCGGGCTGGTAGGCGACGAAGGTGAACGGACCAGTGCCAAGCGGCTGCTGGTTCAACATTGGCATCTTGCCGTCAGCCTGCAGCTTGTCGGCATATTCCTTCGACAGGATCGATGCGAAGTCCATCGCAAGGTCGGCGAGGAACGGCGCTTCGGGCTTGTTCAGCACGAACTTGACGGTGTGGTCATCGACCTTGTCGATCGACTTGACCAGATCGGGGAAGCCCATGCCGGCGGAATATTCCCAGGATGCGCCTTCGACGTACTTGTTCCAGGGATTGTCAGACTTCAGCTGGCGATTGAACGAGAAAATCACGTCGTCGGCGGTCAGCTCGCGGGTCGGGGTGAAGAAATCCGTGGTCTGGAACTTGACGCCCGGGCGCAGCTTGAAGGTGTATTCCTTGCCATCGGGAGAAATCGTCCAGCTCTCGGCAAGACCCGGCTCGATCTCGGTGCCGCCATGCTTGAACTCGACCAGGCGATTGTAAACCGTCCGCGACGACGCATCGAAGGTCTGACCGCCGGTGTAGAGGCCAGGGTCGAAGCCCTCTGGCGATGCTTCCGAGCAGTATACCAGGGTTTTAGACCAGGCGGACGTTGCCATGACCGAAGCCAGGGCCGTCGCTGCCAAGAGAACAGAGATCTTTTTCATGGTGCCGTTTCCCAAATTTGTTCTTATTCGAAGTTGTGTGTTTGCGGCCATGCAATCCGCAGAGCGTGGCGATGGAACGACATTTGTGAGGCGAAAGCAACATGTCAAAGGCAAAAATTTTCCGGATGGTCAAGTTTAGCAGATGTTTTATTCGCGCCTTCTGCAGACACAACAAAATCTGACTAGTTGCTTTAGACAGGCCGAACAGGCGATTCCGAATTGAAGCGGGCTAAAGTACTTCCAACCAGGCCAAGAACGATGCGCCAGCACGGACTTGTCACAGCCCAACCTGGCCGCATCCGCGATGGCGGAGGCGCTGTCATATCAAACGACGGAGCGACGGAGGAGAGCTTCAGGCTGCCGGGGCGGCGATGGCGATGCGCTTGTTCAGGGCATTGTGATCGCGATCGGTGATGCCGAGCAGGAAGTTGATCTGCGGACGGGCCTTGACGAGATCGTCGATCGAATAATCTGCCAGCACGTCGAAAAAGGCATTGAGCGCCTTGCGCAACGCCGAGTTCAAGCCGCAGCTATCGACCAACGGGCATTCGACAGCGCCGTCCTCGAAGCATTCGGCCATTGCAAAACTATCCTCGGTGACCTTGACGACATCGAAGAGGCTGATCTTGTCGGCAGCACGACCGAGACGCACGCCGCCATTTCGGCCACGCACGGTGTCGATGAGGCCGGCCTTGGTCAACGGCTGCAGGATCTTGAAGAGGAAAAGCTCGGAAACGCCATAGGCCTTGGCGATCTCAGGAATACGGCTGAGGTAGCCCTCGTTGGCAGCGCAGTACATCAGCATGCGAACCGCGTAGTTGGTCTGTTTGGTCAAACGCATGCCAGTCTCCTGAATCAAAGCCTCAGCCAAGTATATAGGACCAACGGTAGTTTTGAACAATTCCAAAAGATGAAATTTTCGTTCACGTTTACTCGTTTTCATCACAGGCTCTCAACGTCAACGGGCTCCCTTGAGGGGAGCCCGTCGATAAGTCGATCACTTGAAGACTTTTACTTCATCGTCGGCATGACGAATTCGGCACCGTCCTTGATGCCGGATGGCCAGCGGGCGGTGATCGTCTTGGTCTTGGTCCAGAACTTGATCGAGTCCGAGCCGTGCTGGTTGAGGTCACCGAAGCTCGATGCCTTCCAGCCGCCGAAGGAGTGGTAGGCAAGCGGCACAGGGATCGGCACGTTGATGCCGATCATGCCGATGTTGATGCGCGAGGCGAAGTCGCGGGCGGCATCGCCGTCGCGGGTATAGATGGCGACGCCGTTGCCGTATTCGTGCTTCATCGGCAGTTCGAGCGCTTCTTCATAGTTCTTGGCGCGAACGACGGAGAGAACAGGTCCGAAGATTTCGGTCTTGTAGATGTCCATGTCCGGCGTAACGTTGTCGAACAGGCAGCCGCCGACGAAATAGCCGTCTTCATAGCCCTGCAGCTTGAAGCCGCGGCCATCGACCACGAGCTTGGCGCCCTCTTCCACACCGCGATCGATCAGGCCGGTGACGCGGGCCTGGGCTTCCTTGGTGACGAGCGGGCCGAGATCGGCCTTTTCATCTGTGTAGGGGCCGATGCGCAGGGCTTCGACCATCGGCGTCAGCTTGGCGATAAGACGGTTGGCGGTTTCCTCGCCAACCGGGACGGCGACCGAGATCGCCATGCAGCGCTCTCCGGCCGAGCCGTAGCCGGCGCCCATCAGGGCGTTCGCAGCCTGGTCGAGATCGGCGTCGGGCATGATGATCATGTGGTTCTTGGCGCCGCCGAAGCACTGCGCCCGCTTGCCGTTCATCGCCGCCGTGCCGTAGACATAGCGGGCAATCGGCGTGGAGCCGACGAAAGAGATGGCGCCGATATCGGGATCGGTGAGGATGGCGTCGACCGCGCCCTTGTCACCGTTGACAACGTTGAGGATGCCTGCCGGCAGACCGGCTTCGATCATGAGTTCGGCCAAACGCATCGGCACGGACGGATCGCGCTCGGAGGGCTTCAGGATGAAGGCGTTGCCGCAGGCGATGGCCGGAGCAAACATCCACATCGGGATCATGGCGGGGAAATTGAACGGCGTGATGCCGGCGCCGATGCCGACGGCCTGGCGCATGGAATACATGTCGATGGCCGGACCTGCGCCCTCGGTGAACTCACCCTTCTGCAGGTGCGGGATGCCGCAGACGAATTCGCAGACTTCCAGGCCACGAATGATGTCGCCCTTGGAATCCTCGATGGTCTTGCCGTGTTCGCGCGACAGCAGCTCGGCCAGCTCGTCCATGTGCTTGTTGAGCAGTTCGACAAACTTGAAGAAGACGCGGGCGCGGCGCTGCGGGTTGGTGGCGGCCCATTTCGGCTGCGCTGCCTTGGCATTGGCGACGGCTGCGCGCAGCTCGTCGACACTGGCCAGCGCGACGGTTGCCTGGATCTCGCCGGTGGCCGGATTGAAGATATTGCTGGTGCGGCCGCTGGTGCCGGCTACGGCCTTGCCGCCGATGAAATGACCGATCTCGCGCATGGTGCCTCCTACCCTGGTTTCTGTTGGTTTTGCGACGGCCGACATTCGCACTTCAATTTGCACAAATCAATGTGCTGCTATAATCAACCGTTGTGCATAAATAGACATAAGGTCGATCATGGACTGGGACGACGTTCGCATGTTTCTCGCCGTCGCCCGGACCGGGCAGATCCTCGCCGCGTCTAAACGGCTCGGCGTCAACCACGCAACGCTCAGCCGCCGGGTGACGACGCTCGAGCAGCGGCTGAAGACGCGGCTGCTGGTGCGCCGGACCAACGGTTGCGAACTGACGGCCGAGGGTGAAATCTTCCTGCATGCTGCGGAAAGGATGGAGGCCGAGATGCTGCGCGCGCAGGCGAGCGTCGGGCACCTCGACAGCACGGTAGCCGGAACGGTGCGTATCGGCGCACCTGACGGCTTCGGCGTATCGTTCCTCGCACCGAGGCTCGGCAAGCTGATCGCCCGGCATCCGGAATTGCGCATCCAGCTGGTCCCCGTGCCGCGCTCGTTCTCGCTCTCGCAGCGCGAAGCCGACATCGCGATCACGCTGGAGCGACCGGAGCAAGGGCGCCTGATATCGGCGAAACTCACCGACTATTCACTCGGCCTCTATGCCTCGCAGGCCTATCTCGACCGCGCCGGAGTGCCCGGCAGCGTGGACGCTCTGAAATCGCATCTCCGGATCGGCTATGTCGAGGATCTGATTTTCACCGCGTCCCTCGCCTTTACCAACGAGGTGATGCGCAATTGGGATGCGTCATTCGAAATCTCGACGGCTATCGGCCAAACCGAAGCGGTGCGTTCCGGCGCAGGGGTGGGTATCCTCCACGACTACATTGCCCGCCAATATCCGGAATTGATCCAGATCCTGCCGGACGCCAGCATACGCCGGGCCTACTGGACGACATATCATGAGTCCGCACGCGACCTGATACGCGTCCGGACCGTCGTCGACTATCTTCAGGAACTGGTCACCGACGAAAGGGGCATGTTTCTCTGACGAGCCGGATTACACCTGCATCGGCGGATCGTCGTTCTCGTCCGGATTGGGCAGCGGCACCTCGTCCGGCAGGGTGTCAGGCTCTGGCTCGCCGATGGGCGGGACAGGCGTCCATCCCGGCGCCGGCATCGGGGGCTGTTCTTCGGGCTTCAGGGGCTGAGACATTGGTGCTCCTTTCACAGGGTTGCGGATTGGAAATCAGAGATCTTGCTGGCGCGTGGTCTCGGCGGCGCGCATCGGCATTCCGTCGATGATCTCGAACAGTTCCTCGCAGGCGACGGGCTCGACCGCACGCAGTTTGACGCTGCCGTCCTTGCCGATCAGGATCGCGGCAAAGATGCCGGCTTCCGGAGCTTCCAGTTCTTCCCGGAGACGGTCCGCCTCCAGCGGGCCGGCATCACCGAAAACCGCAACCGCGTTGTCTTGCGTCACTTTCAGGACGACCAGATCACGCTCCTGCAGTCCCTCCCTGTCGGAGAGCAGCAGGTTTTCCTGCCGGCTGCCGCGCGCGTTGTCGGTGTCCGTGAAAATCACCAGCACACGGCGTTTCCACTGATAGATATCGAGGCTTGATACGGCGGTGGAACCATCGACTTTCGTGGCGCCGTAGAGAAGTGTCTTGTTCATGTAAATCTCCCGTCATCCATTCAACGGAAATCGGTCGGAGCAGTTCCATGACAAATCTGCAACCTTGGCCGCGACTGAACGGATCGGCGATCGGCAAGAGAAGCGATTACTCCATGTACCGCTGCAGAACGACTGGATTGGTCACTTCGTCTTTGCTAGCGTATAGACGGGGAGCGGCGGCATGCATTCGACGATAACATTCACGGACGTGGCAAACGACCCCTGCGCCATCATTGCGCGCTCCACCTGCGGGACAGCGATGTTTTTCGCGTCCTATGCTTTTCTCGCTTGTGCCGATGTCAGCACACTGAAGGTGTTCTGGTTGTCACTCTGCCTCGGCATGGTCGGATGCTTCATTCCTGGCCACAAACCGGACCCTCGGTTTTTGCTCCCGCTTGCCATGATCGCCCTCCCCGCAGCCCGTCTTGCCACACATGCGGTGGGCGGCTGGGCTTGCGGAAGACTTAAGTGCCAGCTCGCTCCAGGACAATGCCTTCGCGCGCCTCGCTGGCGCTGGCACGGATCCTGAGATTACAGGCCAACGCGAACGTGAAACTCAGCATGATGATGGTTTCACCAATTGCCAGCCGATTGTTGGAGTTGCTGAGAAGCGTGATGGCAAAGAATATCTGCACGAGAAGGTAGCCATGGAAGGCAGCCGGGGGAACGAGGCCGAGCTTTGCGGCACGTTGGACCTGAAGCAGCATGACCACAGCCATGAAAGCCAGAAATACGCTACCAACCGCGCCATACCGCACGAGAATTTCCAGATATCCGTTGTGCATGGCGTTGTAGTCGACCGACGTATAGTGGGTCTTGTGCCAGCGCGGTTCCCAGGCGTTTCCGAGGCCGAACAGCGGCGCACTGGCAACGAGTTCCCAGGCGTTCGACCAGAGTTGCAGGCGCTCGTCCATGGCCCTTGGCGTCGTCGCATCATCGATACGGGCCGCCACGGCCTTGCCGATCGGCTCTCCGGCAGCGATGTCCTGATAGAGCCCCGTGGTCGCCATGAAGGTCGGTCCGGCAGTTTTCTCCAGATTGCCCCAGACGAAGTAACCGCCAACTGCGAGCAACAGCACGAAGCACCCGATGAAGGCCAGTCCGGCCTTCGAGCGAAACCAGCCGACGATAGACAGGAGCAGCAAGGGGGCGGAGAAGCCGAGCGCCAGCCAGACGCCTTTGGATTTTGCCCCGTAGATGCAGAAGATGCAGAGCATTGCGACAAGCGGCGCGACGATGCTGGCATAGGTCCTCAACTGCCTTGAGACCGTCGGGCATTTGCGACAATGGATGAACCAGAAGCAGGCGGAGATCAGGATGACGCCGCAGCATACCGCTCCGTGGATCTGATTGTGCTGGATCAGCGGCCGCACGGTTTCACCGGCCATGATCGCCCGGTAACGGGTGGTGAGCAGCAAGGTGGCAAGAGCAACGCCGAAATAGGTGGCGATCACCTTCTGCATTTGCTGCCAGCCGATGAACATCGCAAAGCCGAGGCTCGGGAACGCCAGCGGCATCGCGTACATGAGTTCGCCATCCCCCTCGGGATGGCCCGCTCCCAGAAGATATTGCAGCAGGAAGCGGCCGAGCGCGTAGCTGCCCCATCCGACGCAGAGCCATGCCGGCAAACCGACAGCCGGTCTTTCTGCCATTGCGAGATAGCGATACAGGCCGTAGGCGAAAAGAAGAATGCCGCTGTAGCGATAGGCGTCGTTTTCAATCAGCGTCGCCGATGCGGTCACAACCCATAGCAGGACGACAAGCCATTCCGACGCGTTTCGCTTCAGCGCTTCTGATCCCGGCAAACGCACGCTCCCCCGACTACCCAACAAGACATTTCTTCAGGAAATGTAGCCATGAATCGTTGCGGCGGATCGTCAGCCGCGGCAGCCCGAACGGGTCATCGCACTTGCCCGCCCGCCGTCGCCACGTCGTCGTCGCAACGCTGTAGCCGGCTTCTATCGCCAGTTGACGGTGCAGGGAGCGCTCGTCGCCGTAGGGAAAGCAGAAGGAGGAGACTTCGTCGTCGATCGTATCCTCCAGCGCAACCCGCGACAGGAAAATTTGGTTCCATGCATCCTCGGCCGACAGGTCCGGCAGGCGGGCGTGATCCATCGTGTGGGAGCCGATCTCGTTGCCGAGGGCCGTCCATTCGCGCAATTGTGCAAGGTTCATGCAAGCCGACGGCGGGACGCCCAGCGGAATATCCCATTCGTTGCGGCCACCGATCTGATTGGCGACGACGAAATTCGTCGCTGTAAATCCGCAGTCGCGCAGCACCGGCAAGGCATTTTCATGAACGTTGGCATAGCTGTCGTCGAAGGTGATGGCGACGACCTTGCCCTTCTTCTTGCCGTTGACGTAGGGCAGCGCCTCGCGCAGCGACAGGCCTTGGAAACCAAACCGTTTCAGTAAATGCATCTGCCGCCGGAAATCATCCGGATGCACGGCCATGCTCCGAAACGGTATCCGACGCGACGGGGGAACGGCGATCTGGTGGTAGGTGAGGATGGGAACGGGCAATCCTGATCCTCAGACGAAGTATCGCGAACGAAATGCCACCTTGGCCCGGTACAGCGGGCGCATGACCTCGCGGGTCAGTTTCTCGGCGAAGGTGCTGTGGCGCTTCATGCTTGTGCCTCCGAGGGTGAACGATATCTCGCGAACGCCACCCGGCAGCACCGTAAGCGGTGACAGATGCAAAAGCCACTCCATCTGCACCATCGTGTCGACCGGCCGATCGAATATTTCGGTTGCCTGCAGAAGGCGGATCGCGGCGCCACGGCTGACGAGCTGGGCAACCATCCCGAGGCCGATGACCTGCGGGCGGATGACGCGGGCGGCATCCTGCGCAAACACTTCCTCGCCGCTCTCACGGTTGTCCCGGAAGGGAAAGCGCACGAATGCGCCCGGCGTCAGGCATGCGCTGGCAGCCGCAAAAGCTGCTGGGAAATCGGCCGTCAGCTCGACATCGTCCTCGATGACAAAGCCCGCATCCAGCCCCTGCTCGACGATGGCCGCCCAGGCTTTCCGATGGGACAGGAAGCAGGCGATCTCGGAGTTGCTCAACTGGAAGGGATAGGCAGGCTTGTGCAGATTGCGGTGGTAGACCCGCTCCCTGTCGGCCTGGCTGAGAGCGAGGCCATCGACGGCATCGATGATTTCGGCCGGCACCGGCAAGGTTTCCACAAGCCGCTCGACCTGGCCCGCACGCTGCTTTGCCCGACCGAGGTGGACGATGAATGCCTTGATCGTCTGCGGCCTTGCAGACGGCTCCACCTTCAAGGACAGGCCAGACTCGACGCTCGTCGCACGCTTCTGCAGGCCCAGGGTCTGCGGCCGTTCCAGGTGATAGGCGTTGTGCATCGATACGTCCTCGTTTTCGTGGCCATGGACGGTCTAGAAGACGGATCTGATCGATGCCTTAGGTGAAAGTGAAGCCAAACTGAAGGCCGGCGGCAGCCTCGTCGTCGATCAAGGCTCGATCAATGTGAGCCGGCCCTCGGCAACGTGGTTTGCCACCCACTGCCGCTCACCGTCCCAGCTGTGGCGCTTCCATCCCTCCCAGCTGAAACCGCAGAGGTTTATGTCCCACCGGTCGGCGGGAAACTGCTGCAGACAATGGTAAAGTCCGAAAAAGCCGGTGCTCGGGAATATCCGATGCATGTCGGCCTCGGACAGGCCAAGCTCTGTGCACCCGGCCTTGTAGAACTGCGGCGGCATGATGCGGATCTCTTTTCCCGCCGACCCGACGCGCTCGATCGTCTGCTGCGTCCAGTCAGACCTGCGGCCCTTCAGCCACGACAATATATTTGGCTTCGGATGATAGGTGCGCAGGATCGCCGGATGATAGACCAGCATGACGGTCTTGGCCGCCTGGAATGTCGGACTGGTATAGAAGGCCGGATCGCGGAGGCGCCGCTGCATCGGCTTGCTGGACGTCGCCAGCATCAAGAGGTCGGTCCTCGTTCCGCTCATGTCGATGGAGAGTTTCGGCTCGTTGAAGCGCAAGACGAAATCGGCCGCATCGACAACAGGCGATAGGTCGGTCGGCAATTCTCCGTTGCCAACGATGATGGCCGTTTTGCGCGACAACGTCTGGTTTCCTGTTTGCAAGAGCGCGCGTGACTAGCAAGCGTCGATGATATGAAACTGATGGCTGCAGCTGCTCCGAGGCCGCCTCATGCAGGTGCGGGCAAGCGCACCCGGACGCTGAGGCCGTATCCCCAGCTTGGCGTCGACAGCTCGATGGTGACAGCCAGGCGGGTCGCCACGTCTGCCACGATCGCCAGACCCAGTCCCGATCCCTGTTCCTGCGGCGAGTCTACCCTGTAGAACCGCTGGAAAACCGCCGACCTCTGGTCTGCCGGGATGCCCGGACCGGTGTCGTCGATGGACAGGAACCATGCCTCGCCCTCCGGCATGATCGTCACCTCGACCCTGCCATCCTCCGGCGTATATTTCAGCGCATTGTCGAGCAGGTTGCTGATCATCAACTGCAGCAGGGATTCGTCCGTCAGCACCTCGGCGTCTTCGCTGCCCTGCAGGGAAAGGTCGAGCCGCTTGGCGGTGATGCGGCTGCCGAAACCGGCAGCGATGGACGCCACAAGGTGGTAGAGCGGAACCGCACCGAGCTTGAGCGGATGATGGCTGACCCGCGCCAGTCGCAGAAGCTGTTCGATCAGGTGCATCGCCCGATTGTTGCTTTCGACGAGATCCGCGACGATGGCATCCCTCTCGCGACCCGCCTCCGTGTCACGCAGCATCTGCAGCAGCAGCTTGACGCCTGCCTGCGGCGTGCGCAACTCATGCGCCACGAGATCCGAAAACCGTCGCTCGAGGGTGAGCGAGTGACCGAGCTTGTCGAGTAGTTGATTGATCGAGGTGCCGAGCGGCATCAGGTCCAGCGGCAAGCCCTCGACGGGTATAGCCGAGAGGTCGTCGGGCGAGCGCAGGCGGATCTGCCGAACGAAGTCGCTCATCGGGGCAAGCCCCCTGTTGATGCCGAGCCAGATCAGGAAGGCGATGATCGGCAGCAGAATAAAGAGCGGAAACACCAGGTTGCGCAGGATATTCGATATCAGCCGGTCGCGCAGCGCGATCTTCTCGCCGACCTCCATGGCAATCGTCGTATTGGGAATGGGCAAGGCATACACCCGCCAGCGCTCGCCCTTGTAATTTATCGTATGAAATCCGGCCTTCTGCTCGGGCATGTCAGCCTGGAAGGCGGTGCTGCTGAAAACCTGGATTTTCCCGTCTTTCCAGGCGCGAACCATATGCGCGTCGGCGTAGTCGTCGGCGTCCTGATTGAAGGACAGCTGGTTGTCCATCTTGAAGTCGATATCGTCGATCCTGCGGGGCGGATCGTCCGTCTGGCGCAACAGCGGCCGTTGCAGCAATCCCCACAGAACATTGGCCTCGTTGATCAGCTGGGCATCATAAATATTGTCGATTTCGTGCCGGGCGCTCTTGAACGCCAGCAATCCGATCACGCTGATGGCAATGACGATGACCGGAATGATGCGCAGATAGAGTTTGCTGGTGAGCGTTGCCCGGGTCATCGCTCGATCATGTATCCGACACCGCGGATCGACTTGATGAATTCCGATCCCAGCTTCTTGCGCAGATTGTAGATCGTCACCTCGGTAGTGTTGCTTTCTACAGCGTTCTGGGCGTCGTAGAGCGCATACTCGATATCGTTCTTCGTGACGTAGCGGCCGCTGCGTTCCATCAGCAGCTTGAGCAGATGGAATTCCTTGGCCGTCAGCGGCACCGACTGTCCGTTGCGGCGCGCCACCATCGCGGCGGGATCGACCTCGACCTCGCCACACCGGATGGTCGTCTCGACGCGCCCCTCGCGGCGGCGGATCAGGGCGCGCAAACGGGCCAGCAACTCGTCGAGATCGAAAGGCTTGACCATATAGTCGTCGGCGCCCTGGTCGAGGCCGTCGACCTTCTGGAGAACGCTGTCGAGCGCGGTCAGCAGCAGGACGGGCACATCGTTCCCCTGCTTGCGCAGCGCCTTGAGGACGCCGATGCCATTCAGCTTCGGCAGGTTGAGGTCCAGCACGATGGCTGCGAACTCCGACGCCTCGGCCGCCGCAAGCCCCGCCTCGCCGTCCCGCAGCCAGTCGATGCCATAGGCATGTTTCTCCATGGCCTTCTTCAACGATGAGCCAAGGATATGGTCGTCCTCGATAAGCAGGATACGCATGAAAACTTTCACCGGGCTTGAAAACTGGACTGGAGACGACGACGTCACCAATCCGCATCTGCGCCCAGTTTAAGACCGAATAGCGTCAACGCCAGCAGGCAAAGCGTGGTTTATGAGGTTTTTTTGGTGGAAATGGTTTGTGCCGCAGATCAGGGCATCAACCCAATACGGGCGTCCGTCCATTGACTAAAACGAAGCGTCATAAAGAAAGAGAAAATAATGGTACGGTTGGGTGGAATCGAACCACCGACCTCAGGATCCACAAACCTGCGCTCTAACCAACTGAGCTACAACCGCACATGCCGCGTCTGGACGCAACTCGGGTGAAATACTGGGAGTTCAGTTTTTTTTCAAGCCCTATCTCGGCGAATTGAGAAAAATGCCGATAGGCCCCGGCTCAGGCCCGGCGGCGCGATGTCGGCTGCGGTCGTGCTTGAAAGAACCTCTTTTCGTTCCGCACGGATATTCGTTGCCGGATTGGGCGCCAATGGGGCCTCAAGGCCGTGGATGACGCATCGGGGGCGATTGAAAATCGGCAGGCTGTGGATAAGGTAGCAACGCCGAGAATGATGTCTGGAAGCGGGTATGCCGTGTCTTCGGCATTGCGGAGAGCTTGCGGCGGCATATCGGGGCCGTCCATTAACCCTTTCTGGCGAAAGCATCGGCACTTGCTGGACCGGACGGAGCGTCACCTATATTAACAAAGCGTTAATGCGAGAAGGCCTCGGCTCGAACATCAGGTTGGACAATGCCGGCAGTACAGTATCCGTTCATCGACATTGCCGTTCATCCGAGCATCCGCGACCGGTTTGCGCGCGGCGAAGCGATGGCGCTGTTCTCGGTCGAACTCGACCGGGTGCTGTGGGCAAACGGCGCCGGCGCCGACCTTTTCGGCTATGCTGCCATCTATGATTTTCTCGACCAGGGCGCAAAGGCCGGTGACGTATCCTTCCGCCAGATTGCAGCCACTGCGCACCAGCTGGTCGCCGTCGGCGATACTCGCAGCTTCCTGATCCGGATAGCGGCAGGGTTCCAGCGTGTTGTTACCAATGCGGCGGTCGAAAAGATCCGCACCCCTGCCGGCGAAGACGCAATTCTGTTTTCCTGCCCGGTTTCCGCAAAACCGCTGGAGACCACCGAGCGTGCGCAGCGGATGCTCGACGGGTTCGACGATCCCGACACCCATATCGCCGTCATCGGCCGCGACGGGGAGATCATCGCCGCCTCGCCCGGTTTCGCAGCCCTCGGGATCACGACGGAAACTGCGGGCATGCTGGTGACAATGGCCGGTGGCCAGCCGGAGCGGCTTATCAAAAGGCCGATCCGGACCGGCCAGGGCTATCTGCCCGCTGCCATTGGCCGCCTGTCCGATACCCCTGCGCTCAACCTACTGTTTGTCGTCGAAATGGTCATCGGCCATCTCGATCCCGTTGAAACCGTTTCGGCAGTGGTGCCAGCGGCGGCCGAAACCTTGGCAACGCCGGTGGCAGAGGCCGAAACGACGGCAGCCGTCGCCGATGATGGCTCCGCCCATATCGAGCCAGCTGCTGTTACGGCGACTACCGCCGCAGAAGCGCCTGCCGATGTTCATGAAAATCGCGGCGACGTCGAGAGCGCCTCGGAAGAAGCTGGAACCGACGCCGCCATTCCATCTTCGAGCGCCGACGAACTAGTCAATCAGATAGATCCCGGGAAACGGGAGTTCTCGGCGGCGATCGATGCTCTTGCCGAGATCGAAGATGTCGAAGACGAACCGGAAGAAATTGCCGACATCGAACAAAGCGATCCGAGCGCCGTCGAGGAGCCCGAGCAACCGGCGACACCTGCCGTGCAGGACGATGGCGACGACGCCCATCACCAGATTGCCGAGGACGAGCAGACTGCGGCCCTGACGAATGAGGATGCGGAAACGCATGTCGAGGATCCGGTCGAGGCATCGCCCGAGCGGGGCTCGGAACTGACGCCTGACATAGAGCTGTCAGCGGACGACACCGAGGGTGCTTCGACGGATGACGCAAGCGTTGAGCGGGAAGTGCCTGATCGGGAGCCGAGTGAAGGGCAACCCCTCACTGCCAATGCCGAGATCGAGCCATCGGAGCCGGCTGCGTCCGAACAGGAAGCAGCACCAGCTGCATCGGTCGACATCGCCGAGCCCGCAACCGGAGCGGACGCCGTTGCGGCTGCAGCACCCCAGACCGATCAGCCGCAGCATTTCGTTTTCAATCGGCAGGGACGGGCGACGCGCTTCGTCTGGAAGATCGACGCAGAGGGCCATTTCAGCGAGATTTCGCGGGAATTCGCAGAGGCCGTCGGCCCGCATGCCAAGGCGCTCGCGGGCGTCGCCTTTGCCGATATCGCGGCACTGTTCCACCTCGATCCCGATGGCAAGATCGCCGAGTTGCTTGCCCGTCGCGACACATGGTCGGGGCGCACCATCCATTGGCCGGTCGAGGGAACGACCCTGACCGTTCCCGTCGATCTCGCGGCCCTGCCGACCTATACGCGCAGTCGTGAGTTCGACGGCTTTCGTGGTTTTGGCGTCGTCCGCCTGTCGGATGCGGCGGAGGATCCGCTGCGGACGGGGCTGACCCTCGGGTTGCCGGCCATCGATGATACCGCGTCAGGCAACGAAGCGGCTGATTCATTGCACCCGGAGCATCCGGATGAGGAAGCTCCGGTCGCAGATCCGGTGGTTTTCGACGAGAGCACTGACGAGAACGAAACGGCCGCCGTCGAGCCGGAGCATGTGCCTGATAGCGTCGCGCGGCTGGATGGACCGTCCGAGCGGATATTCGAACCCAATGAGCCGGAGCTGCCATTCCACGTCGAACCGCCTGCCCTGAAGATAGCAGAGACGCCCGCCCGCAGGCTTTCCGACAAGATCATCCAGCTGCATGAACGGCGGCATAACCTCACTGACGGCCTGTCGCTTGCCGAACAGGCTGCCTTCCGCGAGATCGCCAAGCAACTCGAGCCGTTCGGCAAGCGTGGCGAAGAGCCAGAGGGGCCGACGGATGCCGCCCCTGTCAGCCCGACAGACGACGAGAGCGAGCAACGGGGTGCACCCGAGGTAGAGCTCGAGGCGTTTTACCCGACGGCGTTGCTGGCGGCTAACGACGATATCGAAGGCTCCGAGACGCCCGAAGCTGCCGATGCTGCCGAGGGACGCGAAAGCGGCGACGAATTCAACGCACTCGACGTTCTCAACACTGCCATTCCGCCGCGCGTGAAAATGACCGACGGGCTGTCGGCTGCTGTGGTCGATCAGCTGCCGGTCGCGGTCCTCGTCCATGCCGGCGACACGCTGATCCACGCCAATCCCGAGTTCATGCGGCTGACGGGCTATGCCTCGCTGGCGGAGCTGGAGGGGGTTGGTGGCATCGATGCGCTGCTGCAGCGGGAGGATTTGCAGGATAAGACAGAGCGCTCCGGCGTCATGATGGTGGTCAGAGCCGACGACGCGCTGGTGCCGGTCACCGCCCGTCTTCAATCCATCCGCTGGGAGGATGCCAGCGCACTGATGCTGGCGCTGATGCCTGTCGAGAAGGATGGCGAGGCGATATTGACGACGCGGATCGACAGCCGCGAGGAGCCTCGTCCGGAACGCATGCTTGAAAAGGTTGCCAAGCTGCAGGTCGAGGTCGAGGAACTGAAATCGATCCTCGAGACCGCGACAGATGGCGTCGCCATCATCGGGCCGGAGGGCGATATAAGGTCGATGAACCGCTCGGCCAGCGCGCTTTTCAACTATGATGAGCAGGAGACGCGCGGCAAACCCTTCGTCATGCTCTTTGCCCACGAGAGCCAGAAAGCCGTGCTCGATTATCTGAGCGGGCTCACCGGCAACGGCGTGGCCAGCGTTTTGAACGACGGACGCGAGGTCATCGGGCGCGAGGCGTCCGGCGGGTTCGTGCCGCTGTTCATGACGATGGGCGTGCTGACGTCGTCGAACGGCTACTGTGCCGTGATCCGCGATATCACCCAGTGGAAGCGCACGGAGGAAGACCTGCGCAATGCCAAGCGTGCGGCCGAAACAGCCAACGCCCACAAAAGCGATTTTCTTGCCCGCGTCAGCCACGAGATCCGCACACCCCTCAATGCCATCATCGGCTTTTCCGACATGATGGCCAGCGAGCGGCTCGGGCCGATGGGACACGCACGCTATGTCGAATATGCCGGCGACATCGGTCGCTCCGGCCGCCATGTGCTCGATATCGTCAACGATCTTCTCGACATCTCGAAGATCGAAGCCGGCGAGATGGAGCTCGAGTTCGGCGCCGTCGGCCTCAACGAGGCCATCGCCGAAGCCGTATCGATCGTCCAGCCGCAGGCTAACGGACAGCGTGTGATTATCCGCACCGGCCTGTCGCAGTCAGTGCCGAATGTCGTTGCCGATCTGAGGTCGATCAAGCAGATTGCCCTGAATATCCTTTCCAACGCCATCCGCTTCACGCCTTCCGGCGGCCAGATCGTGGTTTCGACGTCCTACGAGGGCAATGGCAGCGTTGTGCTGCGCATCCGCGACACGGGCGTGGGCATGACGCGCACGGAACTGGAACAGGCAATGAAGCCGTTTCGCCAGGTGGCAACAAACTCGCGCCAGCGCGGCGACGGCACCGGTCTCGGCTTGCCGCTGACCAAGGCGATGGTGGATGCCAACAGGGCGCTGTTTTCCATCCACTCCGCTCCTAACGAAGGCACTCTGGTGGAAGTCACCTTCCCCTCGCCACGCGTTCTTGCCGATTAGGCCGATGCATTAAAAAAGGGCGGCCGAGGGCCGCCCTAAGTCATGCTGTTGATTGGAGATAGAGACCCGCAGATCTGGGAGTTCTCCATGGTCGGGCCGTGCGCGGAGTGAATATTAGACGCCGCGCAACTGAGGGTAGCTTGATCGCTATCTCCTAACACAATCTTAAAAAGACCGGCAATCTCTCACCCGTGACTATTGCGCATTTGCGTTCGGTTAATTTTTCAATGCCTCGAGATCAGCGAATTGTGCCAGGCACTCCGGATTGGCGAGCGCTTCCTTGTTGCGCACTGTCCGGCCATGCACCACTTCGCGCACCGCGAGTTCGACGATCTTTCCGGATTTAGTACGGGGGATATCGGCGACGGCAACAATTTTCGCCGGCACATGGCGCGGCGTGGCACCTGTTCGGATGCGAGCCTTGATCGCGGTGGCGAGATCGTCGGTCAACGTGACGCCGGTGGCCAGTTTGACGAACAGCACGACCCGCACGTCATCCTCCCAATCCTGGCCAATGCAGATCGCTTCCGCCACCTCGGGCATTTGCTCGACCTGATTGTAGATCTCCGCAGTGCCGATGCGGACGCCGCCGGGATTGAGGGTGGCGTCGGATCGGCCGTGAATGACGAGGCCGCCATGCCGCGTCCATTCGGCGAAATCGCCATGACACCAGACGTTGTCGAAGCGCTCGAAATAGGCGGCCCGGTATTTGAGGCGGTCGGGATCGTTCCAGAACATGATGGGCATCGACGGAAAGGCTTTGGTGCAGACAAGTTCGCCCTTTTCCAGCCGCACCGGCTGGCCATCCTCGTTCCAGACGTCGACGGCCAGTCCCAGCCCCGGGCCCTGTATTTCGCCGCGCCATACGGGCTGCAGCGGATTGCCGAGCACGAAGCAGGAGACGATATCCGTTCCGCCGGAGATCGATGCCAGCTGGACATCGGCCTTGATGCCCTCGTAGACGAAGGAAAAACCCTCCGGCGACAGCGGCGAGCCGGTGGAGGCGATGAGCCGCAGGTGGGATAGGTCGTGCGAGGCGTTCGGCCGCAATCCGCTTTTGCGTACGGCATCGATATATTTCGCCGAGGTGCCGAAAATGGCAAACTTCTCGTCTGCGGCATAATCGAAGAGGACGTTGCCATCGGGCGCAAAGGGTGAGCCGTCGTAGAGGCAGAGCGTCGCGCCGGCGGCAAGGCCGACCGCTAGCCAGTTCCACATCATCCAGCCGCAGGTGGTGAAATAGAATACCCTGTCGTCAGGCATGACACCGCAGTGCAGGCGATGCTCCTTGACCAATTGCAGCAGCGTGCCGCCCGCCGAGTGAACGATACATTTCGGCACGCCCGTGGTGCCCGACGAAAACAGGATGAACAGCGGGTGGGCGAAGGGCAATGCCTCGTATTCGACAGGCTTCGGCGTGAACGCCTTGAGGAAGGCATCGAGCGTCGTGGCATCAGGCGTCATGGCCGCCACGGCATCCGCATCCCCGGCATAGGGGATGATGACAGAGGCGACACCGAGGCGCTGCGTCACGGCGCGGATCTTGTCGGCGACATCCTGGAGCTTGCCATTGTACCAGTAGCCGCTGCAGGCGATGAACAGCTTCGGTTCGATCTGGCCGAAACGGTCCATGACGCCCTGCTCGCCGAAGTCAGGCGAACAGGACGAGCAGATTGCGCCGATGGATGCTGCGGCCAGCATGCAGGCAATGGTCTCCGGCATATTCGGCATCATTGCCGCGATGCGATCCCCCTTGCCGATGCCGATTGCACGATAGGCCTGCTGCAGACGCGACACTTCGGCGCGTAGCCGGTCCCAGGACCAGCGTGAACTGACCTTGTCCTCGCCGCGAAAGATCAGTGCATCCCCAGGACCGCTTCTGGTGAGAAGGTTCTCGGCAAAATTCAGTTCCGCGTCTGGGAAGAAACGCGCGTCCAGCATGTTGTCGCCATCGACTAGAGCCCGCGAACCTCTGGTGCCCTTGATGCCGCAAAACTCCCAGACGGCGGTCCAGAAGCTTTCGCGATCAACAATCGACCAGGCATGCAGGCTTTCGAAATCATCGAGGGAAAGCCCATGCCTTGCATTGCAATGCTGCATGAACGCGAACATCGGCGTCTTCCGACGCTCGACCTCAGACAAAGACCATAACGGCTGCTCGTCCTGCATTCCCATCCCTCCCGCTCGACGCTCTCTACCACGCCGCGCAGCAATATTAATATCAGAGGTTGGCGGCGTGTCAGGATGCGACGTTTGCATATGATCGGCATTTCCTATATCCGCCAAACGCAGGCGAAATCATGCGCAACGGTTTGAAAGTTTCTGCATCAACATGACGGCGTCAGGTAACAAGAGGTGGCGGCCCGCCTTGCGGTCGATGAAACGCTGGCTTCCAGCCGTCGCGCGCACGACCGGCATCGTCGTTCTCACCATCATCATCGTTTCCGTCGTGTTTAGAGCCACGGCACCCTTCCTCATTTCCAGCGGCCTGGTGCGCTCCGGGATAGAGGAAGCCCTGTCGCGCTGGACCGGCTATCGCGCCGAGATCGAGGGATCCCCGGCGATCGACTTCTGGCCGACGCCGCGCGTCACGCTGAACCAGGTGACGATCCGCGAGCGCACTGCCGGTGGCAAGGTGCTCGGTCATGTCGACAGCCTGTCCGCCGACTTCTCGCTGCTGGCCGCCCTGCGCGGAAAGGCCGATTTCCACGAATTCCACTTCCTGCGGCCGGTCGTCTACGTGCGCCGCGACGATACCGGGCTGATCGACTGGACCAATGCCGGACTGCTCGGCAAGGCCATCGACCGGGTCGAGAGATCCCCGACCGGCAGCACCGTGATCACCAAATCGCAGGACGCCAAGATCGGCGGCGTCACGGTCGAGGATGGCGTGGTCGAACTGACCGACGACAA
Source organism: Rhizobium sp. B21/90 (assembly GCF_019355815.1). NCBI lineage: Bacteria > Pseudomonadati > Pseudomonadota > Alphaproteobacteria > Hyphomicrobiales > Rhizobiaceae > Rhizobium > Rhizobium sp. B21/90. The sequence continues at coordinate 3,310,093 of NZ_CP072162.1, forward strand.
GACCGGCAGGCTCTTCAGGCTCGACGGGGTCAATGCCGATATTTCCTGGCCACGACTGTCGAAGCCGATGAGCGCCGTGCTGCTTGCCCGCCTCAACGGCCAGGACATCAAGGTCGATTTCTTCTCGGAACAGCCGCTGCTGCTGTTTGCCGGCAAGAATGTCGACGCCAAGACGACGTTTTCCTCACCGCTGATCCGCGGAACCTTTACCGGCATTACCAACATGTCCGATTTTTCAGCGCTGTCCGGAAATCTGGACCTCGCCATTCCCGACATGCCGTCCTTCCTCGCCTGGAGCGGCGAGCGCCTGCCCGGCAGCGCTACACTCAAGAACCTGTCGATGAATGCCGATGTCTTGACAGTCACGGACGGCATTCGCTTTAACAACCTGAACTTCGTGCTCAACGACGCCGCCGCTTCCGGCGTCATGGATTATGGCTATACCAGTACCGGGAAGCCGAAGATTTCAGGCACGCTTGCCTTCGACAAGATGAACCTTAATCCGTTCCTCGCCGCCTTTTCGATGCGACTTGCCGCCAGCACGGCTATCGACACGCTGCTGAACGGCAATCCGCTGCAGAGGCTGGACCTCGATCTGCGCCTGTCGGCAAAAAGCGCGTCGCTCGGGCCCTTCAATTTCGACAATATCGGCGCAGGATTGCTGGTGGCCGGCGGCACGGCCAAGTTCGACATCGGCGACAGTGGCTTTGAAGGCGGGGACCTGACCGCCCATCTCGAAGTCACCGAGCGCAACTTCGATGGCGGCGGCAAGTTGCAGATTTCGATCCGCGATGCCGATTTTGCCAGCCTCATCACCCGCCTTAACCTGCAGGGGCCGCTGCCGCTTGCCAATGGCTCGCTCGACCTGTCGTTGATGACCAACAAGCCGATCTGGGCCGCCAATCTCGGGGACGTGGCCGGCAAGCTGCGCTACTGGTCGAAGGCCGGTGCCTTCCGCCAGTTCAATGTCTCGACATTCCGTGCCCTTGCCGCCCAGAAGAAATTCTTCCACCTCAGCGACGTCGCGGATTCGACCTTCGATTTCCAGACCATCGATCTCGATGCGAGCTTTGCCAAGGGGTCGGTCGATGTGCAGAACGCCAGGATCGTCGGGCGAAACGAGACCTTGTCGCTTTCCGGCATCGTGCCGTTCCGCACCAACTCGCTGGCTTTATCCGGTGTGCTGGATGCCACCAATGCGGCGGAGGGAGCCGACCTGCCGGTGCTGCCATTCTTTATCGGCGGCACATGGCCGGACGCGATCGTCTCGCCGGTATCGCCGGTTCAGCAAAAGGCAACGCAGCCCTAATCACAGCGCGTTGGCGGCATGCTCGTCACGCTGGCGCTGGATTTCCCGTCTTTTCGTGACAACAGAGGCGCAAATCACACCAATTGCCACGATGGCGATCAGGATGGTGCAGACGGCGTTGATCTCCGGCGTGACGCCCAACCGCACCTGGCTGTAGATCTTCATCGGCAGCGTGGTGGCCCCGGGGCCCGAGGTAAAGCTCGCGATGACAAGGTCGTCGAGCGACAGCGTGAACGCCAGGATCCAGCCTGAAAACACAGCCGGTGAGATGATCGGCAGGGTTATCTCCAGGAATGTTCGCAGCGGCGTGGCGCCGAGATCGAGCGCCGCCTCCTCGATCGACTGGTCGAAGCTCATCAGCCGCGACTGCACGACGACGGCGACAAAACACATGGTCAGCGTCGTGTGTGCGAGCGTGATCGTCCAGAAGCCGCGATCGAAGTCGATGGCGACAAACAGCAGCAGCAGCGAAAGGCCGGTGATGACATCCGGCATGACCAGCGGCGCGTAAACCATGCCGGAAAACAGCATCCGGCCGCGAAAACGGGTGTAGCGGACAAGCGTGAAGGCGGCGAGCGTACCGAGCACGGTTGCCAGCGTCGCCGACAGCAGTCCGACCCGCACCGTGACCCAAGCTGCGTCCAGCAGCGCCTGATTGTGCATCAGCTGGACATACCATTTCACCGAGAAGCCGGTCCAGATCGTTACCAGCTTGGACTCGTTGAACGAGAAGATGACCAGCAGCGCTATCGGCAAGTAGAGGAAGGCAAAGCCGAGGGTGACCGAGACGATGTTGAAGCGGGACCATTTGACCATCGTCTATCTCCCCTGCTCGTCGGCTTTCGCCTGGATATTCTGGAAGAACACGATCGGTACGACGAGGATGATGAGAAGGATGGTCGCAACCGCCGAGGACACCGGCCAGTCCCGGTTGGCGTTGAACTCGTTCCATAGCGTCTTGCCGATCATCAATGTCTGCGAACCGCCGAGCAGATCGGGTATGACGAACTCGCCGACAGCCGGAATGAAGACCAGCATGCAGCCGGCAATGACGCCCGGCAACGACAGCGGAAAGGTCACGCGCCAGAAAGCCGTGATCGGCGGGCAGCCGAGATCCTGGGCTGCCTCGATCAGCGTGTGATCCATCTTTTCGAGCGCGGAGTAGAGCGGCAGCACCATAAACGGCAGGTACGAGTAGACGATGCCGATATAGACGGCGGTATTGGTGTTGAGGATGATCAGGGGCTCGTGGATGATACCGAGATAGAGCAGCACCTGGTTCAGCAGGCCCTCCGGCTTCAGGATGGCGATCCAGGCGTAGACGCGGATCAGGAAACTGGTCCAGAATGGCAGGATCACCAGCATCAAAAGGGTCGGCCGGATCGTGCGCGGCGCCTGTGCCATGCCATAGGCCAGCGGATAGGCGATCAGCAGGGTCAGCAGGGTCGAGATGGCGGCTATCGTGACGCTCGAGACATATGACTTGAAATAGAGGGGATCGCCGGTCAGCCATACGTAGTTGTCGAAGGAAAGCTGCCGGAGGTTATCGATGAAGCCACTGAGGCCGTTCGACGTCGAGAAGACGGGTGTGTAAGGCGGCATCGCGGTCGCCGAGGTCGACAGCGACATGCGGAAGACGATGAAGAACGGTGCCAGGAAGAAGATCAGCAGCCAAAGATAGGGGATGATGATCACAAGGCGGCGGTAGAGCGCTGAACCGAACGTTCCCATGATCTCAATCCTTCAACAGCACGCCGGCATTTTCATCGAAGGAGACCCATACCTGCTGGTCGTAGCCGAAGGGGTCGTCGACGGAGCGCACCGCGTTGAGCGAAGACGCCTTGACGACCTGGCCGCCCTGCAATTTGACGTGGAACACGGTCATGTCGCCGAGATACGCGATGTCCCAGATTTCACCCTCTGCGGCATTGACACCGGCATTGGCCGGCGGGTTGCGGGTGACGCGGAGCTTTTCGGGACGGATGGCAAAGCCGGCGCGGCTGCCGACGGCGGGTGCATCTGATGTCGCCGTGCGCAGCGTGAAGGCGTTGTCGACTGCGATCTCGGCAACGCCCGGCTGCGAGGACACGACATTGCCGTCCAGAATATTGACGTCACCAATGAAGCCGGCGACGAAACGGGAATTCGGCGCCTCGTAGATTTCCGCAGGCGTTGCTACCTGCGCCACCTTGCCGTGGCTCATGACGGCGATACGATCTGCCATCGTCATCGCTTCTTCCTGGTCATGGGTAACGACGACGAAGGTGAGCCCGAGGCTCTGCTGCAGGTCCATCAACTCGAACTGGGTCTCCTCGCGCAGCTTCTTGTCCAGCGCGCCGAGAGGCTCGTCGAGCAGCAGCACCTTCGGCTGCTTGGCGAGCGAACGCGCCAGGGCGACGCGCTGGCGCTGGCCGCCGGACAGCTGGTTGGGCTTGCGGGTGGCGAACTGCTCGAGCTTCACCATCTTCAACATCTGCGCGACGCGCTCTGCGATCTCGGCCTTGCTCATGCCATCCTGGCGCAGGCCGAAAGCGATGTTCTTCTCGACCGTCATGTGCGGGAAAAGCGCGTAGGACTGGAACATCATGTTGACCGGTCGCCGATAGGGCGGCGTGCCGGCAAGATCCTGGCCATCGAGGATGATTTCACCCGATGTCGGCTGCTCGAAGCCGGCGAGCATGCGCAGGAGCGTCGACTTACCGCAGCCGGAGGCGCCGAGAAGAGCGAAGAATTCGCGATGGTAGATATCCAGCGAGAGATTGTCGACGGCTGTGAAGTCACCGAATTTCTTGGTGACATTGCGCACCGAGATAAACGGTTTTGCCGCAGGATCCGTCCATGGCGCGAAAGAGCGGCGGATGTTGCCGAGAGACTTCATCATGATCCCCGAATGATGCGATGCATTGTCGACGCCCCCACGGGCGCTGCAGCATGAAAAAGCCCGGACTTTAGGGGCCCGGGCCGGTATTCGCTCTGCTACTGACCGGTGACGACCGTGGTCCACAACCGGGTCACGGTTTTCTGTATCTTGTTGTCGTAGGGCGTCGTGGTGAACAGCTTCTTCATCATGTCGTCCGGCGGGTAGATAACTGGATCGCTGAGGATCGCCTTGTCGACGAACGCCTGCGAGGCCTTGTTGCCGTTGGCGTAGAAGACGAAGTTCGATGCCTTGGCGATGACCTCGGGCTTCATGATGTAGTTGATGAACTCATGCGCCTCGGCCACATGCGGGGCATCCTTGGGGATAGCCATCATGTCGAACCACATCTGGGCACCCTGAGACGGGATCGAGTAGCCGATCTTGACATTGTTCTTGGCTTCTTCCGCCCGGCTGCGAGCCTGGAAGATATCGCCGGAATAGCCGAGCACCAGGCAAATGTCGCCTTGGGCCAGAGCGCTGATGTAGTTGGACGAATCGAATTTGCGAATATAGGGGCGGACGGCCGTCAGAACGTCCTGCGCCTTTTTCAGCTCGGCCGGATCGCGGCTGTCCGGATTGAGTCCAAGATAGGCCAGCACCGAGGGCAGCACATCGGACGGCGAATCCAACATGTAGATACCGCAATCCTTGAACTTGGCGGCCATTTCCGGCTTCAAGAGCACATCCCAGTTCGGCCGTTCGTCGGTGCCGAGGATGGCCTTCATCTTGTCGATGTTGTAGCCGATCCCGGTGGTGCCCCACATATAGTCGACGGCATAGTCGTTGCCCGGATCGTACTTCTGGGCGCGATCGGTGATTTCAGACCACATGTTGGAGAGGTTGGGGATCTTGGACTTGTCGAGCTTCTGGTAGACACCGGCAGCGATCTGGCGCTGCAGGAAGGTCGCTGTCGGCACCACGACGTCGTATCCGGTGCCGCCGGCCAGGAGCTTGGCTTCCAGCGTCTCGTTCGAATCATAGACGTCATAGACGACCTTGATACCGGTTTCCTTGGTGAAATCGGCGAGAATGGAATCGTCGATGTAATCAGACCAGTTGTAGACATTGACGACACGGTCGGCAGCCTCCGCCGAGGCAACCAGGCCGACCACTGCAAGAGCTGTGGCAGCCAGGCGTGCGATAATGGCTTTCATTTTCTCTCCTGTTCCGTTCACGGGCATCGAGACAATGCCCAACCCTCTGTTTTTCTGATCAGACTAGAAAGGATTTCAGAAGGCCACAAGGGGGAAACCGTCAGTCGAACTGGGCATTTTCGCGGGGCCCGCACAGCGTGCCGCTTTTTTCGGCGACGATTGGCAAAGCCGGCAGGCTGCTGGGCGGAGCTGGCAAGATCGCGTTGCTGCGGCCTGCCGCCACCATTGGGATCGCGGGCGAGCCGTGAAGGAGGACCGTCAACGAAAAACGACCGGGAAACATTTCCCGGTCGTTCTAATTGCTGTTGATGGAATGCTTTATCAGGCCGCGCGGTGGTAGCCGCGTTCGTTTTCGGCCTCGATCTTGAACTGCTGGATGAGGTGCATCAGCGAGTCCGCCTCGGTCGCCAGTTCGCGGCTGGCTGCCGATGTTTCCTCGACCATGGCCGCGTTCTGCTGGGTCATCTGGTCCATCTGGTTGACCGTCGAATTGACTGACTGCAGGGCATTCGACTGGTCGTGGCTGGCACGGGCGATCATCTCGACGTGCTGGCTTATGGTGACGATCTGGCTGCTGATCTGCGACAGGACGGTCCCGGTCTGCTGTACGAACTGCGAACCGGCGGTGACCTCGCGGGTCGACTTGTTGATCAGCGTCTTGATCTCCTGTGCGGCTGCGGCGGAACGCTGAGCCAACTCGCGAACCTCCATGGCGACGACTGCGAAGCCCTTGCCAGCCTCTCCGGCGCGGGCCGCTTCGATGCCTGCATTGAGAGCGAGGAGGTTAGTCTGGAAGGCGATCTCGTCGATGACGCCGATGATCTTGCCGATTTCGGTGGAGGCATCCTCGATGCGCAACATCGCGTCGATGGCATTGTTGACGACGACGGAGCTATCGTCGGCACTGCGCTTAGCCTCGCGCACGATGACATCGGCGTCCTTGGCACGGTCGGCAGATGAGCGCACGGTGACCGTGATCTCCTCGACGGCCGCTGCCGTTTCCTCGAGCGAGGCCGCCTGCTGCTCGGTGCGCTTCGACAGGTCCTCGGCGGAGGCCGCCATCTGGTTGCCGTTGTTCTGGATCAGTTCGACATTGTCGCGGACCTGGCTGAGGGTCTGCTGCAGGCGAAGCATCGATGCATTGAAGTCGCGGCGCAGCTGTTCGAGGCGACCGATGAACGGCGTTTCGATGGTGGTGGAGATATCCCCCTGGGCCAGGCGATCGAGGCCACCCGCGAGGGCGTTGACCGCGAAGTCGATCTGGCGGTCGAGCTCGCGCTTTTCGGCGTCGTTGCGCTGCCGCTCGTGTTCGGCAGCAGCACGTTCTTCGTCGCTCTGCTCCTCGATGCGGATCTTGGCGATGGCATTTTCCTTGAAGATGCCAAGAGCACGGGCGATGTCGCCGATTTCATCATGCCGCTGTTCGCCCGAGATGGCGGTTTCAAGCCGGCCATCGGCGATGCGGCGCATGGCGGCGGTGATCTGGCCGATCGGCCGCTGCAGCGTCAGCACCAGCGCGATGCCGCCGGCAATCGACAGGATGATGCCGAGGACCGTTGCAAGCACCGAGATGGAGTTTGCCTGCTCTCGTTCGGCGCCGGCGCTCTGCTTCTGCGTCTGGGCGAATGTAGTCAGCTTGCCCCAGATCTGGTCGAGCTGCTGTCGGGCATTGGCATATTCCGCGATACGCTGGTCGATGATGTCGACCAGCTTGCCGCCATCGCTGTCCATGGAGGTCAGAACCGGCACGATCGCCGTGTCGAGGTCTGCGGCAAAGTCCATGCCCTTGGCGCTCTGGTCGAGCGTGTTCATGTCCGTGCCGAGCTTGGCGATTTCCTGGCGGAGACGAACGAGGTTGTCCTTGCTGGTGTTGGCGAGGAATTCGCCGAGCACGAGCTGCAGCGAATAGATCGATGCTTCGAGGCGACGAATGTCTTCGAGAACGGAATTGGTCTGGACGATGCGGGTGTCGATCTCGACAAAGGTTGTGGTGGCCTTGCGCATCATCTGGGTTGCGGCAAGCTGCGTGTAGGTCGACATCTGGCGGAAGCGGGAAAGCAGCCGGCCGACATCGGTCACGGTCTGATCCGTGGCAGCAGCGGCGTCGACACCATTGACCAGGGTCGTCAGGTCCTTGATCGTGCCTGCGAGCGACGTCACCATGCTCTTCTGGTTCTGCGGGATGGCGAGTTCAATCGAGCGCTGCGCCTTGGCGATATCCGGCAAGCGATCCTTGACTATCTTCAATTTGTCGGCCGGCGTGGCGCCTTTCCCGAAATCATCGGTTACGCTTGCCAGGGCGTCTCCGCCTTTGAGCAGGCGGTCTGCGGACCGAAGCGTCGCGGTGGCATCGGCCTCGTCGCTGCGCATCGCGTCCTGCAACTGCTGTGCCTGGAAATTGACATTGAAGCGGGTGCCGATCAGCACGCGCTGCGCATCGTCTATCGACTTGCGGAAATTGAGTTCCTGATCATGCAGGGTCCAGAGGCTGCCGACGACATTGCTGATATCGGCCGTTCTGGTCGTCGCATCGGCAAGTTCATCATGGCCCTGTGCGCTCACGCCGACCTGGTCGAGCGTCGCTGCGAGCACTGCCTGCTGCGACTTGACGTCGGCATACAGTTTGTCGCGCGCTTGCTCGTTGGTGATGCGCAGGAAGTCGTCCATGGAAGCGTAGAGGTTCTTGAAGCCCGTCAGCGACTGCAGCACGCTGTTGGAAATCTCCATGCGTCCCTGCAACAGTCCTGAGGCGTAGAGACCGGTCAAGCCAACGGCCGAGATGCTGATCACGAATGGCAATACGAAGAGTAGGACTTTGGTCTTGATCTTGAAACGCGACAGAACTTTATCAATCAACATTCGGGCCTTGCCTTCCATACACAACCGCTCCGTCGGCGCGGCGGCGCTGACTGGGTGTATCCCCTGAATTTTTGGATCACAGGCGGGGTCCCGCGTGGTGGCAGGAGGCAATCATTGCGTCGTTTCTGCTTGCCGGAGAAACGCCCCTTATCTAAGGCGAATACTGCCGAAAACCCGTTAATATTCGGATAAAGAAGGTTAGTACGCTAAGTTTGAAAGAAACTCTTTTGACCGCGGGAGATGCGAAGGTCAGAGCAGGGCACAGCTGGAGAACGCGGTGTCGCACGGACGACGACGTCCCTAGTGAAGCCCGTTAGATGGCGCGAGAGACCATGTAGGCGATACAGGCTGCCGTCGCACCGGTCGCGAGCATCGCGAAGCGGACAGCGAACAGCTTGGCACTGTCCCGGGTTTCAGCGATTGCAATTGCGCGAGCGCGACGCGATGTCTTGTTCATGAGCACGTATCCCATTTCGACACTGACACGATAACCGCTGATGCGGCCAGCCTGCAACCACTAATATTGGGCAGACCTTCAACAGCGATAAAGTACATCATGGAGCACGGCTGTTAACAAGTCTTGAATGTGCTTCGCAGCTAATTAAGCTTACGCCGCTTCGCCAGCCACGTGGCCCGAGGCCCAGGCCCACTGGAAATTGTAGCCGCCGAGCCAGCCGGTAACATCGACGCATTCGCCGATGAAGAACAGTCCCGGCACATCCTTTGCCTGCATGGTGCGCGAATCGAGCGCCTTGGTATCGACGCCGCCAAGTGTCACCTCTGCCGTGCGGTATCCTTCCGAGCCGGCGGGCTTGATCTTCCAGTCCTGGACTGCTGCGGCCAGTCGCTGCAACTGCTTGTCGGGCTGGTCGGCGAGATTACCGGTGAAACCCTCCGCTTCGGCAACGTATTGCGCCAGGCGCTTCGGCAGGAATTCGGCGAGTGCTGTCTGCGCCGCGATGCGCCCGTTTGCCTGTCTCGCAGCCTTCAGCTTTGCAAGCACGTCGATCTCGGGCTCGATAACCAGTGTGATTTCCTCGCCCTCGCGCCAGTAGGAAGAGGCCTGGAGTACAGCCGGGCCACTGAGGCCGCGGTGCGTGAACAGCAGCGCCTCGCGAAAGCCGGTCTTGCCGCAGCGGATCTCGGCAGGCGCTGCGATACCGGAAAGAGGTGCCAGGCGCTCCAGAAGCGACGGATCGAGCGTCAGCGGCACCAGACCGGGGCGTGTCTCGATCAGCGGCAGCCCGAATTGCTCGGCGATCCTGTAGGCAAAGCCGGTCGCTCCCATTTTGGGGATAGACTTGCCGCCGGTGGCAATGACCAGCGACGCTGCTTCTATCGTGTCTTCGTCGGTCGAGACGACAAAACCACCGCCCGAAGGTGCGACATCCGATACGGTCGTCTTAAGCTTCAGCATGACATCCGCGTCGCGCATCTCCTCCATCAGCATCCGGACGATATCCTTGGCGCTGTCGTCGCAAAACAGCTGGCCGAGCGTCTTTTCGTGCCAGGCGATGCGATGGCGATCGACCATGGCGACAAAATCCTGCGGCGTGAAACGCGCCAGGGCGGACTTGGCGAAATGCGGGTTGGCAGAGAGGAAGTTCTTCGGCGTCGTGTGGATATTGGTGAAATTACAACGCCCGCCCCCGGAGATTCGGATTTTCTCGCCGGGTGCAGCGGCATGGTCGAGCACAATCACCGAGCGTCCACGCTGGCCGGCGCGGATGGCGCACATCATGCCGGCAGCGCCTGCGCCGATAATGACGACATCACATTTGCGATCCACGCTAAATTCCTTCTCGCATGCCACCTTGAGGCTTTGGAGCCGGCCTCCGACTTGTCATTTGCGGAAAACACGGCAGGTTGTCACTCGCCAATTAGCAAACTGCCGTTATGATGTCGCCCTAGATCAATGCGAACCCGGTGTTTCATGCCATCCAAAAAGAGCCTGCTTAAACCCGCCAAGCCCGTATCCAAATCGAAGAGCGTTCCGCCGAGCTTGCGGTCGGCTCGTGGAGTGTCCGACTGGAAGGAAGCGGTCCAATGGCTGAGGGTGCGCGGCATCGAGGATATCGAATGCATCACCCCTGACCTTGCCGGCGTGCCGCGCGGCAAGATGATGCCGGCATCGAAGTTCACGTCGAATACCTCGCTGGCCCTGCCCTCGGCCATCTACCGCCACACGATCTCGGGCGAATATCCGGAGGAGACCGAGAGCTTTCGCTATGAGCCGCGCGATAGCGACCTCAAGCTCGTACCTGACCTTTCGACGCTGTCAGTGGTTCCGTGGGAAAGCGACCCGACGGCCCAGGTGATCTGCGACATCGTCGACTCCGACGGCCAGCAGGTGTCCTATACGCCGCGTAACCTTTTGAAGCGGGTGATGGCGCTCTACCAGGCGCGTGGCTGGAAAGCGGTGGTGGCGCCCGAAATCGAGTTCTACCTCGTGGCCAAGAACGACGACCCCGACTATCCGCTGCATCCACCAAAGGGCCGTTCCGGACGGACGATCCTCGCCGGCCAGGGATATTCGATCGCCGGCATCAACGAATTCGACGAGTTAATCGACGATATCTACCACTTCTCCGAAAAGCAGGGCCTCGAGATCGACACGCTGATCCACGAGGAAGGTCCGGCGCAGCTGGAAATCAACCTTCGTCATGGCGACCCGATCGAACTCGCCGACCAGGTCTTCATGTTCAAGCGGACGATCCGCGAAGCGGCGCTGAAGCACAATATCTACGCCACCTTCATGGCCAAGCCGATGCAGGCGCAGCCGGGCTCGGCGATGCATATCCACCAGTCGATCGTCAACATCGAGACCGGCCGCAACGTCTTCTCCAACGAAGACGGCTCGCCATCGCAGGCGTTCTTCCACTTCATCGGCGGCATGCAGAAATACGTGCCGAGCGCGCTGTCGATGCTGGCGCCCTACGTCAATTCCTATCGCCGGCTGATGCCGAACATGTCCTGCCCGGTGAACAACGCCTGGGGCTACGATAACCGCACCACCGCCTTCCGAGTTCCTGTCTCGGACCCGCAGGCCCGTCGCGTCGAGAACCGGCTTCCAAGTTCCGATGCCAATCCCTATCTGGCGCTGGCGGCATCGCTCGCCTCCGGCCTGCTCGGGATCACCCGCGAGATCGAACCGACGGCACCGACCGAGGATTCGGCCAACGAGGGATCGATCGACCTTCCGCGCGGCCTGCTGGAGGCCATTGCCCTTCTGGAAGGCGAACCGGCATTCGAGGAAGTGTTCGGCCGCGAGTTCATCGGGCTCTACGCGGGCGTCAAGCGCGGCGAATTCGAGACCTTCATGCAGGTGATCAGCCCGTGGGAGCGTGAGTTCCTGCTGCTCAACGTTTAAGACGAGACACTGCTGATGGCATTATCCGATACGTGGCAAAGCCCCATCGCCCCCGGCCTTTCCTGGTACCAGGCGACATCCGGCGAAAGGCCGACCTATCCTGCCCTGGACGGTTCGCGCACGGCCGACGTCGCCATCGTCGGCGGCGGTTATACCGGGCTGCAGGCCGCCTATAATCTTGCCAAGGCGGGCGTCGACGTCGTGCTGATCGAGGCAGAGCGGTTTGGCGATGGCGCTTCGGGGCGTAACGGCGGCCAGCTTGGCACGGGCCAGCGCTGGTGGCCGGAAGAGCTGGAGGAGACGCTCGGCTACGAGCGCTCCAAGGCGCTGTTCGATCTTGCCGAGCGCGCCAAGCACAACCTTCTCGATTTCGCCAAGGAAAACGGGATCGACATCGACTACATGCCGGGCCAGATGAATGTTGCCCATAAGAAGGGGTATCGGCAGGCCTATATCGAGAATGCCGAGATCGCCGCCACGCGCTACGATTATCCGCACATGACGTTCATGGACCAGGCGGAAACGCAGGAGAGGCTCGGATCGACGCGCTATTTCTGTGGCGTGCGCGATACAGGCACCGGCCATATCCACCCGTTGAAGCTGCTGATCGGGCTTGCCCGCGTGGCGCAGGCCGCAGGTGCCTCGATCTTCGAGATGACCAAGGCCACCGCCATTCGCCAATCCGGCGGCAAGACCATGATCGACACGCCATCCGGAACGATAACAGCCGGCCGTGTGCTCATCGCCTGCAATGGCTATATCGGCAATCTGGAACCGGTGACCTCTGGCCACGTCATGCCGCTGCGTTCGTTCATCGGGACCACCGTGCCGCTCGACAAGTTTCCCGGCATCATCCCCGGCGGGGAAGCCGTGGCCGATTCGCGATTCGTTGTGCGCTATTTCCGCAAGTCGAAGGACGGCCGGCTGCTGTTTGGCGGCCGCGAGGCCTATACGGCCGACAATCCGCGCGACATCAAGCAACACATCGTCCGGCAGATCTCGGAGATCTATCCGGAACTCAAGGACATCGAGATCAGCCATGCGTGGGGCGGATCGGTCGGCATCACCATGACGCGGCAACCTTTCGTTCGCGAGGTCATGCCCGGCGTCACCTCGATCGGCGGCTATTCAGGCCATGGCGTGATGCTGGCGAATTACTGCGGCAAGCTCTATGCCGACATGGTGCTTGGCGGCTCGACCGACCTCGATCTATTCCGGTCGCTCGACATCCCTGCCTTCCCCGGCGGCGGGCGCTTCCGGGCGCCGCTTCTGTTCCTCGCACTGACGTGGTTTGCGCTGCGCGACAGGTTTTGACCTTTTGACGTTGCGCCGATCACAATTCGTTTTACAAGCAGAGTAGAGATTCCTTGCAACGCACACTGGCCTTTTTAAATCGATTAGATTAAAAAGGCGCCACCCCAGTCTGATTGAGAGATACCTCATGAGCAGCCAAATCATCCCCGTCGATCCCTTTGACTATGTCGTATTCGGTGGCAGTGGCGATCTTGCCGAGCGCAAGCTTTTGCCCGCCCTGTATCATCGGCAGATCGAAGGCCAGTTCACCGAGCCGACCCGCATCATCGGCGCATCCCGCAGCGCACTTTCCGATGAGGAATACCGGAACTTCGCGAAGGCTGCTCTCAAGGAGCATCTGAAGAAGGGCGAGTACAAAGAGGAAGAAGTCGCAAAATTCCTCGCACGCCTGTTCTACATTCCGGTCGATGCCAAGTCCGATGCCGGCTGGGACAAGCTAAAGAAGCTGCTCGACGACGGCAAGGATCGCGTCCGCGCCTTCTACCTGGCCGTTGCACCGGGCATTTTCGGCGACATCTCGGAAAAGATCCGCGATCACAAGCTGATCACCAAATCGACGCGCATCGTCGTCGAGAAGCCGATCGGCCGCGACCTGGCCTCGGCACTCGAACTGAACGACACGATCGGCAAGGTGTTCAAGGAAGAACAGATCTTCCGCATCGATCACTATCTCGGCAAGGAAACCGTGCAGAACCTGATGGCGCTGCGGTTTGCCAACGCGCTCTATGAGCCGCTCTGGAACGCCAACCACATCGACCACGTGCAGATCACGGTCGCCGAGTCGGTCGGCCTCGAAGGTCGTGCCGGCTACTACGACACCGCCGGCGCCCTGCGCGACATGGTGCAGAACCACATCATGCAGCTCGTCTGCCTGGTGGCGATGGAAATTCCGTCGTCGATGGACCAGGAAGCGGTGCGCGACGAAAAGCTCAAGGTGCTGCGCGCCCTGAAGCCGATCGACGCCTCCAATGTCGAGCACGCGACCGTGCGCGGACAGTACCGCGCCGGCGCTTCGGCTGGTGGCCCGGTCAAGGGCTACCTTGACGAGCTGGAAGGCGGCGTTTCCAACACCGAGACCTTTGTCGCCATCAAGGCCGAGATCGGCAACTGGCGCTGGGCCGGCGTTCCCTTCTACATCCGCACCGGCAAGCGTCTTGCCGGCCGCATGTCGGAAATCATCATCACCTTCAAGTCTTTGCCGCACGTTATCTTCGACGCCGCTGCCGGCCGCGTTCAGCAGAACCAGCTGATCATCCGCCTGCAGCCGGACGAAGGTGTCAAGCAGTCGCTGATGATCAAGGATCCGGGCCCGGGCGGCATGCGCCTGCGCAACGTTTCGCTCGACATGAGCTTTGCCAACGCGTTCCATGTCCGCAGCGCCGATGCCTACGAGCGCCTGCTGATGGACGTTATCCGCAACAACCAGACGCTGTTCATGCGCCGCGACGAAGTCGAAGCCGCATGGAAGTGGGTCGATCCTATCCTCAAGGGCTGGGAAACCACCGGGCAGCAGGTTCAGGGCTACACATCCGGCACCTGGGGACCAAGCCAATCGATCGCGCTGATCGAGCGCGATGGACGCACCTGGCACGACGAAATCTGAGGCAACTGCGATGACAGCAAACATGCATGCTTTTGAAAGCGGCGCGGCGCTCGCCACCGGTCTGGCGGACAAGGTTGCCGAAACTCTTTCGGCTGCCGTTGCCGCACGGGGCACGGCCAGCATTGCGGTCTCCGGCGGCTCTACGCCGAAGGCGTTTTTCGAAGCGCTGTCATCGCGCGCCATCGACTGGAGCAAGGTGACGATTACGCTGGTCGACGAGCGCTTCGTGCCCGCCGACAATCCACGCTCGAACCATCTTCTGGTCAAGCAGCACCTTCTGAAGAATAACGCAGCGGCAGCCAAATTCCTGCCGCTGTACCAGCCGGCGGCGGATGCCGAAAAATCCGCCGTCATTGCGACGGCCGAGACCAGGGGCATCGACGATCCGTTTGATATCGCCATCCTCGGCATGGGCGGCGATGGCCATACGGCATCGTTCTTTCCCGGCGGTAGCAATCTTGCCAAGGCGCTTGATCCGCAGACACCACGCGGCATCATCACCATGGAAGCTGAAGGCGCTGGCGAACCTCGCCTAACCTTCACCTTTGCCAGCCTTCAGGATGCTCGCCTCCTCGTGCTGCATATCGAAGGGCAGAGCAAGAAAGACGTTCTCGCCAAGGCAGAAGCTGCCGGCGAAGAGACCGAGATGCCGATCCGCGCCATCATGCGCCGGGCCGCCTCGCCGGTCGAAATCTATTGGGCTCCCTGACCGGAGCCCGAAGGCCGCGTCCGCGCCGCCACAAAAACACGGCAACCGATTGAAGACAGGGGTTCCTCATGTCCGCTGACGCACGCATATCCGCGATCACCGCCCGCATCGTCGAACGCTCCAAAGCGTCGCGCGAACGCTATCTCGGTCGTCTGAGAGAGGTAGGCAGCAAAGGCGCTCAGCGCAGCACGCTCGGCTGCGCCAACCTTGCCCATGGCTTCGCCGTCTGTTCCCCCTCCGAGAAGGATGCCCTGGCCGCAGACCAGGTTGCCAATCTCGGGATCATCACCTCCTATAACGACATGCTGTCGGCCCATCAGCCCTTCGAGCGCTACCCAGACATCATCAGGGCCGCAGCCACCGAGGCCGGCGGCATTGCGCAGGTCGCAGGCGGCGTTCCCGCCATGTGCGATGGCGTGACGCAGGGACAGCCGGGCATGGAACTGTCGCTTTTTTCGCGCGACCTGATCGCCATGTCGGCGGCCGTCGGCCTATCGCACAACATGTTCGACGCGGCGCTCTATCTCGGCGTCTGCGACAAGATCGTGCCGGGCCTATTCATTGCCGCCATGAGCTTCGGCCATCTGCCGGCGATCTTCGTTCCCGCCGGGCCTATGACATCAGGTCTTGCGAACGACGAGAAATCACGTGTCCGCCAGCTGTTCGCCGAAGGCAAGGTCGGCAGGGCGGAACTGCTGGAAGCAGAGTCCAAATCCTATCATGGGCCAGGTACCTGCACCTTTTACGGCACGGCCAACTCGAACCAGATGCTGATGGAGATCATGGGCCTGCACATGCCCGGCGCCTCCTTCGTCAATCCCGGCACACCCCTGCGCGAGGCGCTCACCCGCGAAGCGACGAAGCGGGCGCTGGCGATCACCGCGCTCGGCAACGAATACACACCAGCCGGCGAGATGATCGACGAGCGCTCGATCGTCAACGGCGTCGTCGGCCTGCACGCAACCGGCGGCTCGACCAACCACACCATGCATCTGGTTGCAATGGCACGTGCGGCCGGTATCATGCTGACCTGGCAGGATATATCAGAGCTCTCCGACGCCGTGCCGCTGCTCGCCCGCGTCTATCCGAACGGCCAGGCCGACGTGAACCATTTTCACGCCGCCGGCGGCATGGGATTCCTCATCAAGCAGCTCCTGAAGCACGGCCTCGTCCATGACGACGTCAGGACCGTGTTCGGCCATGGGCTGGAGGCTTACACCGTCGACGCCCTGCTTGGCGAAAACGGCACGGTCACCCGCCAGCCGTCAGCCGAGAAGAGTGCCGATCCGAAGGTGCTCGCCAGCATCGAAATGCCGTTCCAGGGCAATGGCGGACTGAAGATGCTGCGCGGCAATCTCGGCAAGGCGGTCATCAAGATTTCCGCCGTCAAGCTGGAGCGCCACGTCATCGAAGCGCCGGCAGTCATCTTTCACGACCAGAAGGAGCTGCAGGAAGCCTTCAAGGAAGGCAAGCTCAACCGCGACTTCGTCGCCGTGGTGCGCTTCCAGGGTCCGAAGGCCAACGGCATGCCGGAGTTGCACAAGCTGACGCCGGCACTCGGCGTGCTGCAGGATCGCGGCTTCCGGGTGGCACTGTTGACCGACGGGCGCATGTCCGGCGCGTCCGGCAAGATCCCGGCAGCGATCCACGTGACGCCGGAAGCCGTCGACGGCGGCCCGATCGCCCGCATCCAGGAAGGCGACATGATCCGCATCGACGCTATCGCCGGTACGCTCGAACTGATGGTCGATGCCGCCGACCTTGCGGAACGCACACCAGTCATGATCGACTTGTCGGACAACGAATACGGCATGGGCCGCGAATTGTTCGCCCCCTTCCGCCGCGCCGCCGGCCCGGCCGACCAGGGCGCGGGTGTGTTTTCCTGAGGCAAGGCGCGGCCAGCCAGCTCGGGCTGGCCGGTAGCGGCTTCGCATTTCGGTATGATCGCCTGAAGCTTGCTGCGGCACACCCGGGTCTTTGCGACCTAAACTGCCGTACCAGGTCACGGCATCCTCGGCCGCCAGTCGTTGGGACATGCACCCTCAGGCGCGTTTTGCCTGCATTTCGACAGGCGAGGTCATAGCGGCCTCACAACGATCGCGAACTCTCTCCTGCCTGAGCTTCGATGCGCTCTCGCCGATCGCGCTATCCTGTGTAACCCTTGAGGGAATCGCGATAAATCTCATTCTATCGGTTTGAAATGACAACCCAAATTTTTACCAAGATACGGACGGTGAAGAGGTCCTGTACCGTCAACATACAACCCAACTTATCCGCACTTCGCCATCGACTAAAATATATCACTGAATAAACAGTGAGATAACCCGGTTATGTCGGCAATTTCTGGTAGCATGCCTTTCATTCAGCGTGTAGTGGTGACCCGAAACCCAGTTTGGCTCTAGCGGAAAAGCGAAAAACCAATGGTCTCAAAGACAACTTTACCGGATATCGCCGAGACAACTTCACCGAAGACAATCTCACCGACAATGTCGAGCCGGATCAAGATTGCCCGGGTCTGCTGCATCCTGGCGGTGATCTACATGCATATCCCGCCCTATCTGATCGACCCTCCGACCACCGCGTTTTCAAGCTCCGGCATCATCTGGATGATACGCGAGATCATCGGCCGATCGAGCGTACCCCTGCTCAGCATCGTTTCCGGCTATCTGCTGGTCATCCTCGCCGGCTCTAAATCCTGGAGCGATCAGGTGGGCCGGAAGATCCTGACCGTCGTCGTTCCCCTCGCCCTGTGGAGCGCGGTGATCATTGCCAAGGATGCTGTGCTGGACGGGCCGGCTACCCTTCCCGAGGTCAGCGCCATCCCCCAGCATCTCTTCGGCATTTCGGGCTACCCTCGCAACGGGCCGCTCTATTTCCTGCGCGACGTCTTCGTCTGCGTTCTTTGGACGCCGGTCCTGCTCTATGCGCTTGAAAGAAAACCCTGGGTATTGTTCGCACTGCTGATTGCCAACAGTATTTTCAATCTAGACGGCGTAATATTCACCAACAGCGCGATCGTGCTGTTCTTTGCGATCGGTCTCGCCTTTGCCAAAGGAATGGCGTCGCCTGATATCATAGATCGTCACAGCCGCATTCTCGCACCTCTGTCGTTTGCGATCCTGCTGGCGATCGGCTGCCTGCCATTCTATGCGAATTACGACTGGATCGGCGACCACGAGCACGACTGGGCGCTTCGCGTTTTGCAGCTCGTTGACCGGTTCGCCGGCGCCATCCTCTTCTGGTGGGCAACGAAGGCACTGCTGCGCTTCCCCCGGCTGGTTGCCTTCACGGTCGCATTCGAGCCGGTGATCTTCTTTGCCTTTTGCGGCCATACCCTAATCGCCGGTGCCATCTGGATGTGCTTCGAGACCCTCGGGTTTCGCATCGGCGGCACAGCGCACATGCTGTTCTTCGCGACAGCACCGTTCGTCGGGTTGGCTGCCTCAGTCTGCGCCACCTTCGTGCTGAGCCTCGTCGCACCCGGCTTCCTGGCCCTGCTTCTCGGCGGCAGAAGCCCGAGCCTGCCGCAGTTCCGGAATATGCTGGCCCTCGGCCGACGGGCGCCGGCGCAGTGGAACTGATGGCGACGACGTCGGACCAGCCGCTCGAGGGATTTATGCGAGAGTATGTGAACGACCCTTTCGGCAATCGGATAGAGTTGATGCAAGTGTCTGCCAGATAGGTTGGCTGCATCGCGCCAAAACCGGAAAAACTCTCGGCATCTCCAGACAAGCCGACCCGTCGCAGCGCGTCAATTGACCAAAGCACGGCAGGCTTTTATAGACTGGCTCCTGATGAAACCCGCGACGGCTTCGACATTGTCTTTCCAGATCAATGGTGCCGTTCGGGACGTGCATTCGACCACGTAGCGCCGCTGTTTGCATCGGCCATGGAGAAACGACATTATCAAGATCATGGTTTTGCTGCACAGCGCCGAAGGCCTGGATTGGCAGTCTCCCCCCAAGGGCACCAGCCTGAAGACATTGAAGGAGGCCGAAGAGCAAGGCTTCATCACGATCCGCGGCGAATTTCAGAAGCGCGAGTTCCGGCTGACCGCGCGCGGCGCCGAATATGTCGAGCGTGACAAGCGTCGCCTGGCAGCGCGCAAGCTCTGAGGCCGGGCCGCAGGCTACACAGATATTGCGTGACAAACTGGCGGAGTCCGAGCGTCATATCGCTTTTGCAAACTGCTCCTAAGGGCATACCACCCCTCCTCATCTTTGGCAGAGCGACATGACCCTGACCTTCGTGACGACAAAAGAACGCCGGGACCTCCTGCGCACGACTGGCACCTGGCGCTGGGAAGAATTCTTCAAAGGCGGCGACGTCACGCACGAGGAGATGTTGACGCGCGAAGTCGAGGGCGCCAACGTTTCGGGCTTGATGCCGACCGTGCTTGTCATGCTCGAAGACGAGGTGCCCGTTGCGATGTCGGCCATTTGCCTCGATGACCTCGAGGGACGCCCGGAACTGAACCCCTGGCTGGCCGGCGTCTACGTCGACACGCCACACAGGGGTAAAGGCTACGGCGCGCGAATGATAGCAGAGCTTGAAGCGCTAGCCTCTCGGGAGGGCATCGCGCGGCTGTCTCTCTATACGCCGAATTCGGCGAGCTTTTATGCCAAATACGGTTGGACGATGGTGGAGACCTTCGAAAAGTCAGGCAAGGCATACTCGATCATGCAGAAACACCTGCAGGCGCCGACGACATAAGTCGAGGCCAGATTGCCGAAATGGCGCAATCAGTCGGCGCATGAGGCGACAGTGCCCTCCTGATCTAACCCCGGATATCCAGCACATGGTTCCGGTGGGCCGGGTGGGTGCTGTAGACGAATATCTTGTTCATTTCCTTTTCGCTCAGCAGCGACAGGAAGCGCACCTCGACGGTGTTGTTGGGGAAAACCTTCATCAGAACGCAGCCCACCTTGTTGATGCGCGCGTCCGGGATATCGAGATAGAATTGCTTCGGCAGGTTATACTGCGTCAGGATCGCCAGAATGGCGCCGCTCATGGAAATTTTTACGATGTCACAGCGGCGTGAGGCGAGGTGCATCACGCCTTTTTCGGTATATTCGATCCGTGCCGCATTCATCGTGTCCTGCATCTTGTAGCGACCTTCGCGGTCGTACATGAAAGACTCTTCCTTGTTCAGGAAATGGTTCTGCGGTTTCGGCACGGATGCTGCCATGATCGTGAGCCTTCAAATGTTACGGCGTGCTTCAAGAATAGCAGCCGTTATTTAACACTTTGTTAGATGTGCGAGGCTGACGTCGCGAAAGTTGCAAAATAGGCACCGCTTTCTCGCGTCCAGCGATAGGTCTTTCCTTCGCTGTCGAAGAGGTGCAGCTTTTCCTTGTCGGCGATGAAGCGCATCTTCTGGCCGCGCTCGACAGGGGCGACACCGGGCAATTTGGCGACGATCGGCTCGCCGTCGACGAGACCTTCGATGTAGAGCAACGTCACCTCGCCCAAGGCCTCGACGATCGCCACCTCACCCTCGAACAGGTAGTCGTCGCCCTCTGCCAGCCGCAGGTCTTCAGGGCGCACACCGAAACTTGCCGTGGCGCCCTTGTCAGATGCATCGGTAGAAATATCGAGCGTTACCGACTTGCCGCCCTTCAGCGTCACCACGGTCGATACGCCTGCCTCGGCGATCGTTGCCGGGATGATGTTCATGGCGGGCGAGCCGATGAATTTGGCAACGAACAGATTGGCCGGACGCTCGTAGAGTTCCAGCGGCGGGCCGACCTGCTCGATGCGGCCGGCCGACAGCACCACTATACGGTCGGCAAGGGTCATCGCCTCCACCTGGTCGTGGGTGACGTAGATCATCGTCGTATCCGGCATGGAATCGTTCAGCCGGGCGATCTCGATGCGGGTGGCGACGCGCAGCGCAGCGTCGAGGTTCGACAGTGGCTCATCGAACAGGAAGACTTTCGGATTGCGGCAGATGGCGCGGCCGATGGCGACGCGCTGGCGCTGGCCGCCGGAGAGTGCCTTCGGCAGGCGGTCCAAATACTGGGTCAGTTGCAGCTTGTCGGCCGCCGCGCGCACACGGCGATCGATCTCCTGCTTGCTCTCATGGGCAATGCGCATGCCGAAGGCCATGTTGTCGTAGACAGTCATATGCGGATACAGCGCATAGGACTGGAAAACCATGGCGATGCCGCGCCGCGAGGGCGGCACCTGGTTGACGACGCGACCGTCGATGATCATCTCGCCGCCGGTGATGCTTTCCAGACCGGCAATCATCCGCAGCAATGTCGACTTGCCGCAGCCGGACGGCCCGACGAAAACGATGAACTCGCCATGGGCGATTTCAAGGTCGATGCCGTGCAGCACATTCACCGCGCCGTAGGATTTCCGGATATCCTTCAGAACCAGTCCAGTCATCGCAAGCCCCTCCCGTTCTTGTCTTTAGGCGAGGCGCGCGAAATAAGCGCCCCAGGCCGGAATATCGATTTTATTGCCGTAAATTTCGCTGGCGAAACCATGGCCGGCCAGCGCTTCCCATGCTCCCTCCGGCAGTTCGGCCGATCCATCCGAGGCGCTCATGTTGAAGACGCAGAGGATCGTCTCGTTGCCGAACGTGCGCGTATAAAGCATCACGTCATCCTGCGGCGGATAGAAGGAAATCTCGCCGCTGGCGAAGGCAGGGTGCTGTTTGCGAAACGCGAGGAAACGACGGTAGTGCTCGAGCACCGAGTTTTCATCGCCGCTCTGGACGCTGACGGCGCGCAGGATATGTTCGACAGGCACCGGCAACCATGGCTTTTCCGTCGAGAACCCGCCCTGCACGACCTGGCTGTCCCAGACCATGGGCGTGCGGCAACCGTCGCGGCCCTTGAATTCCGGCCAGAACTGGATGCCGTAGGGATCCTGCAGGTCCTGAAAGGCAATCTCGGCTTCGGTCAGGCCAAGCTCCTCGCCCTGATACAGGCAGACGGAGCCGCGCAACGTCATCAGGATCGCCGAATATTGCTTGGCGAAGGCTTCACGGTCGGCCACCAGGCTGCCCCAGCGGCTGACATGGCGCACGACGTCGTGGTTGGAAAACGCCCAGCAGGCCCAGCCGTCCGGTGCCGCCGCGCCGAAATCCTTCATCACCTCCTCGATGCGATGAGGGGTCAGCGCGTCGGGCGCGAGGAATTCGAAGGCGTAGCACATGTGCATCTTGTCATCGCCGGAGGTGTATTCGCCGACGATTTCGAGGCCACGCTGGCTGTCGCCGACCTCGCCGACGGCTGCAATCGCCGGAAACTCTTCCAGCACAGCACGGAAGCGCCTGAGGAAGGCGATATTTTCCGGCCGGTTCTTGTCGTAGATGTGCTCCTGGAAATTGTAAGGGTTGACGGCCGGTGCCGTCGAGGCGTTGCGGCGCGACGGGGCCAGCGCCGGATTATCGCGCAGCTCGCGGTCGTGGAAATAGAAATTGATGGTGTCGAGACGGAAGCCGTCGACGCCGCGCTCGAGCCAGAATCGGACGACCTGCAGCAGGCGATCCTGAACCTCGGGATTATGGAGATTGAGATCCGGCTGCGAGGTCAGGAAGTTGTGCATGTAGTATTGCATGCGGGTCGGATCCCAGGCCCAGGCCGAACCGCCGAAAATCGACAGCCAGTTGTTGGGTGGCGTGCCGTCGGGCTTGGCGTCCGACCAGACATACCAGTCGGATTTCGGGTTATCTTGGCTGGAGCGGCTTTCGACGAACCACGGGTGGCGATCGGAGGAGTGGGAGATGACCAAGTCGATCATCACCTTGATGCCCAAACGATGCGCTTCGGCGATCAGCGAATCGAAATCGGCGAGCGTGCCGAAGATCGGGTCGACGTCCTCGTAGTCAGAGACGTCATAGCCGAAGTCGCGCATCGGCGACATGAAGAAGGGCGACACCCAGATGGCGTCGGCGCCGAGCGAAGCGACATGCGGCAGGCGGGCGGCGATGCCCTTGAGATCGCCGATACCGTCGCCGTTGGAGTCCTGGAACGAGCGCGGATAGATCTGGTAGATCACAGCACCGCGCCACCAGTTCTTGTCGGCCGTCGTGATCGATGGAGTAGCAATAGTCATTCCCGGGAGATCCTGTCTGAATGCGAATTGTAGGCGTCAGCCGCCCTTGACAGATCCGGCCAGCAGACCGCGCACCAGGTAG
This sequence comes from Rhizobium sp. B21/90, assembly GCF_019355815.1. Classification (NCBI taxonomy): domain Bacteria; kingdom Pseudomonadati; phylum Pseudomonadota; class Alphaproteobacteria; order Hyphomicrobiales; family Rhizobiaceae; genus Rhizobium; species Rhizobium sp. B21/90. The sequence goes on from NZ_CP072162.1 coordinate 3,333,483, forward strand.
CGCTGCAGACCGAAGAAGACGAGGAGCGGCACGATGATGGTGACGAAAGCCGAGGCTGTGAGGATTTCCCAGTTGCCGCCGCGCGAGCCGAGCAGCGCATTGAGGCTGCCGGTCAGTACCAGCTGGTCCTTGGCGGTGCCGAGGAAGACCATGGCGATCAGAAGGTCGTTCCACACCCAGAGGAACTGGAAGATCGCGAAGGAGGCGAGCGCCGGAAAGGACAGCGGCAGAATGATCTTGACGAAGATGTCGAAATCGCTGGCGCCATCGACGCGGGCGGATTCGATGATCTCCTTCGGCAGGCCGGCGATGTAATTGCGCAGCAGATAGATGGCGAGCGGCATGCCGAAGGCCGTATGGGCAAGCCAGATGCCGGGATAGGTTTTCGAGGGCACGCCGAGGAAAGAGCCGATGTCGTTATAGAGCCGCAGCAGCGGGATCAGCGACATCTGCAGCGGCACGACGATCAGCCCTACCACCAGCGCGATCATCAGCGATCGGCCGGGAAACTCCATCCAGGCCAGCGCATAGGCCGCAAACGCGGCGATCAGGATCGGGATGATGGTGGCCGGGATGGTGACGGTCAGCGAATTGATAAAGGACTGGCCGATCCCCTCACCCGTCACCACCGACTTGAAGTTTTGCAGCGTGAAGGCCGGCGGCGAGGCGACGGAGATATAGATGCGCTTGCCGCGCGTGTCGTCGAAGGCAGCGTTCTTCGTGTATTTGTAGGTGCCGTCGGTGTTGATCAGCAGCGTTTCGCCGTTACCGATATCGGCGGGCTCGCCGGCCTTGAAGGCCGAGGGGTCCTGCGCCTTGACGCCGAACGCACTGACCTTGCCGAGCGAACCGGCGGCTGAAAAGACCGAGCCTGAGATGACGTAGTTTGTACCGTCCGGTTGCTGCTTGTCTGCAGCGTCGAGCCGTACTGCTGTCGTCTGCGAGGAGCCGTAAAAGGCCGTCCACCAGCCGGAGACGGTAATCTGGTCCTTGTCGCGCAACGCGGTGACGAAGATGCCGAGCGTCGGCACCAGCCAGACGATGACGATCAAAAGCACCATGGCGTGGACGAACAGCCGGGCGGGACCGATGCGGAAGAAGCTTCTGTCGAAGGTCATCTCAGTGCTCTCCCGTTTCCTGGTTGGCGCGCCGGACGTTCCAGACCATGATCGGCATGACGGCGACCATGATGATTAGGGCGATGACGGCGCTGCGACCGCTGTCGCCACCACCACGGAACATCCAGTTGAACATCAGGTTGGCGAGCACCATCGAGTCCCACTGACCATTGGTCATGGTGAGCACGATGTCGAAGACTTTCAGCACCAGGATGGTGATGGTCGTCCAGACGACGGCGATCGTGCCCCAGATCTGCGGCACCATGATCTTCCAGAAGATCTGCCAGCCGTTGGCGCCATCGATGACGGCAGCCTCGATGGTCTCCTCCGGAATGCCACGCAGGGCTGCCGACAGAATGACCATCGCAAAGCCGGTCTGGATCCAGATGAGGATGATCATCAGGAAAAAATTGTTCCAGAAGGGAATGGAGATCCAGACCTCAGGCGTGCCGCCGAACAATTGCACGATGGCGTTCAGCAGGCCAATCTGCGTGTCGTTGCCACCACGATATTCGTAGATGAACTTCCAGATGACGGAGGCGCCGACGAAGGAGATCGCCATCGGCATGAAAACAATGCTTTTCGCGATATTTCCCCACCAGATCCGGTCGGTCATCACTGCGATGACGAGGCCGAAGAAGGTGCAGGCGGCCGGCACAACCGCGAGCCAGAGGATGTTGTTGAAGATGGCCTGGCGGAACTCGCGGTCGCCGATCGCCCACTGGTAATTGGCAAACCCGACATACTGCTCGCCGCCCTTGTCGTAGAAGGACAGGATGAACGTGGCAACGACCGGGTAGACGAGATAGACGACCAGCAACAGCAGTGCCGGCCCGATGAACAGCCATGGGCGGATGATCGAGCGCCGGCGCAAATTGCGTGATGCGACGAAAACGTCGTCGCCATCCCGGGCCGGGAATGCGAAATCGAGCAACTTGTTGGAAAACAGGAAATAGGCGGCGCAGGCTGTAACGCCCAAGACCACGGCGCCCAGTGCCGAAGCGATCTGCCAGATCATAAGTCCCTCCCCTTGCGCATTTGATTGCTGCTTGTGGCGGCCGCCATCGTCGTCCTCCCCGACGCTGGCGGCCATCCTGACCGCCGCCGGATACCGGCGGCGGCTTTTAGATGAGGGTCCTACTTGATGCCGTCCCAGGCCTTCTGGATATCGTCTGCCGAGGCCTGTGCGGACTTGCCGCCGACGAAATCCACCATGCCGGTCCAGAAGGCGCCGGCGCCGATCTTGCCTGGCATCAGGTCCGATCCGTCGAAACGGAAGGCTGTGGCCGAGGTCAGAAGCTCGCCTTCCTTCTTCAGCGTGTAGTTGGCATAGGCACCGGTGTTGACGGCCTTGTAGGGCGTCAGGAAGCCGGATTGTGCCATCCAAACTTCATGGGCGATAGGCGTCTGCAGGAATTCGATGAAAGCACGGGCTGCCTTCGAATCCTTGGTGATCGCAGCCAGAGTACCGGCGCCGAGAACCGGCTTGCCGAGCTCAGGATGCGAGGCATAGGGCGGGAAGTAGAAGAAGTCGGCGTCCTGCCCGAGCTTCGTTCCCTCAGGGAAGAAAGACGGGATGAACGAAGCCTGCTTGTGCAGATAGCACTTCGGCGGCACCGAAAAGAGGCCTTTCGGGCTGTCGCGGAAATCGGTCGAGGCAACGGCTGCAACGCCACCGTCGACATATTTCGCGTTCTTGGCGAACTTGCCGAATTCCTCGATAGCGCCCACGACCTTCGGATCGTTGAACTTCAGCTCGTTGGTGGTCCACTTGTCGTAGTCGGTCGGAGACTGCGTGCGCAGCATCAGATCCTCGATCCAGTCGGTTGCCGGCCAGCCGGTCGCGCCGCCCGATCCGAGCCCGATGCACCACGGCACGCCGCCGTCCTTGACGATCTGGTCGGAGAGCTTGATCAGATCTTCCATCGTCTTCGGCACGTTGTAACCGGCTTCCTCGAAGTTTTCCGGCACGTACCAGACGAGCGACTTCAGGTCGGCCTTGTAGGGGAAGGCGTAGAAGGCATCCTTGCCATCCTTGCCCTTGTACGTGCCATAGCTGACCCAGCTGTCGCCGGCGCCGTAGTTTGTCTTCACCCAGTTGGCCTGGTCGTCGCCGAGCGGCGTCAGGTAGCCCTTGCTGGCGAGATTGGCGAGCAGGCCCGGCTGCGGCAGGATCGCGACATTCGGCGGCGAACCGGCCTGGGTGTCGATGACGATCTGCTGCTCGTAGTTTTCCGACGACGAGTATTTCGCGTCAATGCCGGTAGCTTCGGTAAAATAGGCGAGAACGCTGGCGAACAGCTTTTCGTCTTCGCCACGCCACGGTCCAAAGATGGTGAGCGTCTGGCCTTTCAGATCGGCATGGGCCGTCTTGAAGGTGTCGTAGCTCTTCCAGTTGAACTTGGAGTCTTCATTCGGCTTAAACTTCAGGTCGGCGGCCGATACGGAGCCGGCCATCACTGCGGCCAAAGCAATGCTCATCAGAAATGATGTCTTCATGTGATTTTCCCTCCCGTCACAATATCCAAAAGCATCTCCCACAAAACAGCGAGTGACACGCTATCCTCAAAGCGCTTTGGCTTGCGAATTCATTCTACTGCGGCTCTCGTGAGTCAAGCGATTTTACGAAACGACAACTGCAGATGCGAAATCTCGCATTGCAACATCGAATAAACGAAATATGACGCGATTTTTCTTGAGTCAAGGATGGCAAAGACATCATAATTGAAAGCGCTTTGGGAGGCGTTTGGGCGGAGCTGCCGGGTTTGGGTGGCCCTTTGTCCACTGTATGGAATGCGCGTGGGGAGGTCATCGGTGTGAACCTGAAACAGCTGTCGCAAATGCTCGGCCTGTCCCAGACGACTGTCAGCCGCGCCCTTAACGGATACCCGGAAGTCAGCCGCGAGACACGCGAAAGGGTGCTGGCCGCTGTGCGCGACACCGGCTACCGGCCGAATACGGCGGCGCAACGGCTAGCCACGGGCAAGGCGGGCTCGATCGGGCTCGTCATGCCGACAGCGCCGGGCCATCCTTCCGACGTGCATTTCGGAGAATTTCTCACAGGGCTTGGCGAGGAGGCGCTGCGTCACGATTTCCACCTCGTCATCATGCCGGCACATCCGGAGGATGAAGTGGCGGCCCTGCGGCGCCTGGCGGTCAGTGGCAACGTCGATGCGCTGTTCGTCGCCTATATGCGGGCCGATGATCCGCGCGTCGTCATGCTGAAATCGCTGTCGATTCCTTTCGTCGTACACGGGCGCTCGTTCGGGAGCGAGCCTGACTACCCGTTCGTCGACATCGACAACGAGGCCGCCTTCTACGATGCGGCAAGGCTGCTGCTGCAACTCGGGCATCGGAGGTTCGCGCTGATGAACGGGCCGGCCCATCTCGACTTCGCCATGCGCCGGCAAAACGGCGTGGTCGCAGCGCTCGCCGAACGCGGCCTTATGCTTGACGAGACCTCTGTCAGCAACACGCCGATGACCGACGAACAGGGCTTTGTGGCAATGGAGCGTTTCCTGCAGATGACGGAAAGACCGACAGCCATCCTCTGTTCCAGCACCGTTCTGGCGCTGGGGGCGATCCGCGCTGTCAATCAGGCGGGCCTCCGGCTCGGCGAGGATATCTCGCTGATTGCCCATGACGACGTGCTGGCGCTCTTGAAGCCGGAGAATTTCTCGGTGCCGCTGACGACCACCCGTTCATCGCTGCGGGCAGCCGGCGTCCGCGTCGCGGAGCGGTTGATCGGCGGGATCAAGAACCAGGGCCCCTACCCTGAACACGAACTCTGGAAGGCCGAACTTATCGTGCGCGCATCCACGGGGGCCGCACCAGCCTCCTGACGTTGCTTCAGAATGTCGGCGCGGTCCGGCCGGCGCCGCGATAGGCGGCAATCACCGTATTTGCCATCAGCATGGCGATCGTCATCGGGCCCACGCCGCCGGGAACGGGTGTGATGACATCAGCGACATCGCCGCATTCGGCAAAGGCGACATCGCCGACCAATCGGGTCTTTCCCTCGCCGCGCTCCGGTGCGGCAATGCGGTTGATGCCGACATCGATCACCGTCGCGCCCGGCTTCACCCAGTCGGCCTTGACCATCTCGGGCCGGCCGACGGCCGCTACAAGGATATCGGCGCGGGCGCAGACGGTGGCCAGATCCTTCGTGCGCGAATGAGCGATGGTGACCGTCGCATTTGAATTGAGCAGGAGCTGGGCCATTGGCTTTCCGAACAGATTGGAGCGACCGATGACCACGGCATTGAGACCCGACAGATCGTCACCATGGGTCTGGCGGACGAAGAGCATGGCGCCGGCTGGCGTGCACGAGATCAGTCCTGTCGCCAGATCGCCGGTGGCCAGCTTCCCGGCGTTGACGACATGCAGGCCGTCGACATCTTTTTCAGGCAGGATGGACTGGATGATTGCGTCCGAATCCAGGTGCTTCGGCAATGGCAGCTGCACCAGGATGCCGTCGATGGCCGGATCTGCATTGAGAGTTGAAACCAGGGTTGCGAGTTCTTCCTGGCTCGTCTCCAGAGGCAAGGTATGCTGGATTGAATTGAAACCGCATTCCTTGGCCATGCGGCTCTTGGCGGCGACGTAGGTGTGGCTGGCGGCGTCGTCACCGACGATCACGACCGCGAGGCCGGTTTTTTTGCCGGTTTCCGTTGCCAACACGGATGCAGCCGCCTTCACGGCCTCGATGACCGATGCCGCCACCTGCTTGCCGTCGATTACTGTCGCCACGCGTATTCTCCCGGATATCGATGCCGCGGCAATCTAGCCCTGCCCTGCAGCGGGGATTTGCCTGTCTACGCCCTATGATGTCAAAACACGATATTTGCAAGACGGCGGGAAGACTTGTTCAGCGGCCAGCGGCCTGGCGCCGCGAAGCGTAGTTGGCGACCCTTTCGCGCAGCAAGGCCACATCATCGATGATTGCGGCCAGTGCTGCTTCAGGCTCTGTGCGCCCGGCAACCGGTTCCAGGCGGTCGTTGGCAACAGCGACACTGGCGTCAAAACATTTCTGCGGCTGATCCAGCGGCACCCGAACCGGCGCCTGATCCTGAGGAAAATCCACCAGTAGATCGACCTTATCGAAATCGACGGCGTGATGGTCGTCCGACGGGCGTCGGAACGATCTCCGGGTCAGCAGACGGGCGGCCACGAGCGCCAGCGCGATGGCAAGACCGCCGAGCGCGCTGCGAAGGCTCCGCCATGTCATATCGTCATCGATGGGTGCTGCTGCGGGCACGGCAGGTGTGGTCAGCGCCAGCGGAACCTCGGAGGGCTTCGATTGCGGGGCCGCTTCTTCAGATGCCGTGAGTGCTGCATCATAGGCCTGCCGGGCGGTCTCGACATTCTCCTGCAACCGGCGGAATGCCTCGAGATCGACATCGACCTTTTGGCCATCGAGTTCGGCGAGGCGATCCTTCAACTGCTTCACCTCAGCCGTGGTCGTCTTGACTTCGGCGTCGCTGGCAACCACAAGTTTGCGGATCTCAGCAAGGATCGACGCCCCCAGGGTATCGATGCTCGACTGAGCCGCGATCAGGCGCGGGTGGCGCGGGCCGAGCTGTGTCGACAACTGACTGAGCGTGCTCCTCGCCGCTGCATAGCGATTGCGCAGGTCTTCGAGCGCTGCAGGCGAGCCGAGGTCTGGGGAGATCGCACCATCGAGCACGTCGGCCATCCTGACAGATTTGGCCGCTGTCAGGCGGATGGAAGCTGCCTGGACTGCAGCGTTTGCCGTGGCAAGCCGGTTGCCGAGAGCCTCGCGGCTGGCCATCAGATCGGTCGCGGCGGCTATCTTCTCGTCACCGGCAGCCGCTTTGAAATTCGCAAGGGCGGAGGTCGCGTCGTCGAAACGCTTGCGGTCGCTTTCGAGCGCAAGCTCAGCCGCGCCGGGCACTGAAGCCAAAGGATTGGTCGCAGCGTCGCGGACGGCGATGTCGGCAAGAAGGTTGGCGATGCGGGCAGACTTTGCCGGATCTTCCGACCGCGCCACAAGCGCAATGGCGCCAGATTGCAGATCGGGAGCGATGGTCAGTCTTTGCTTGAGGGCAAGCTGGGCGCGTGAAAAACTGTCGGCTGCAGCACCGCTGTCGGTGAGGAGGTCCCTGACGACGCTATAGGCCGTCGCCTTTCCGCCGCTGAACTCCGCATCATGATCCAGTTTCAGGCGCGTCACGACCTGCGCCAGCGCATGCTGCGAGGTGATCCGCTGGAGGGTCGCTTCCACGAAGCCGGGCGTCGTGCGGGCAGCGCCCAGAAACTGCAGGCGGGATTGGGCGGCGTAGTGTGGCGGGGTCGCAAGCATCATTGGCACGAGAGCACTTCCGGCCGTGACCGCGAGGATGAAGGCTGCAGATCCCCAGGAAATGGCTGCGCGTTTTTGCGGCTCGGAGAGCGACGGAGAGTACTCGGTCGGGGGCTGCAAATCGGCGTCGAAATACGCGGCATCCACCGCTGATGATTCGGCCGACGCAGGCTGAACGGGCGCTGGCTCGTCTATCGCCATGGATTGAGCCGGTTCGTCCATCTCCGGAGCAGCCGGTCGGCTGTCATCGGTGCGCAGAATTTCCCGAATCCGCAGGGCAAGCGGCACTGTCGCTTCCGGCGCGGTGCGGGCACCAGGAGCGGAAACGGGAAAAGGTTCGCCAGCCAGGGACCGCTGCAGGAAATCCAGCAATTCGGCCTGGCTCAGCCCGGATTGGCGGCTGTCGGAGGTAGTGTCGGTCCGGTCGTTGTCGGACTGGAACACTCTGTTTTTAAAATCGCTCTGTACCATGACGGCCGATCTCGCGCACAGGACCGTCGATCAATCGGCGGCAGATTCGGATGATTAACCGATTGTAAATTTTGATAGGAAAGAAAAGGTTAACAGTCGGCCGCGGCAAGCGACTTTCCACGATTGGCGCGCTGTTTTAGTGCGTTTTCTCAGCCTTCACCGCGTCGCCGCCGGGCGGGGCTTCCGGTGGGACAATCGGTACCGTCTTCATGTTTTTCTTGACAGGCGCGCCCTCGTTGGCGCGCACCTCGTCCTTGGAGAGATAGTCGAGCTGCTCGATCACCACGCTGTCGACATACTCGCCGCCCAGATGGCCGTTCAGGTTCTTCTTGATCTCGTCGCGAAAGGCTTCGACATTGAACGCCTTCGGCTTTGACATATCGATCATCTTGTTGCCGACCAGCAGCGTAAACAAAGCATCCGTCGTCAGGGCCGGCAAAGGTGTTTCGAGATCCTTCGCCTTGTCCTTGTCCATCATGTAGGAAATCTTGGTGATAAAATAACCGCTGACGCCTGTGTCGCCAATGATCGGGACATTGATCGACTCGCCCTTGACGAATTCCTTGGCAGAAGGCTTGGCATCCGGGCTTGCGGCCGGGGCTGTCGCCATCTGGATGGAAAAGTAGACCGCCACCAAGGTGACGACGCACACCCAAAGGCCTGTGGCGACGAGCTTGATCATCCTGCCTGACGCACCGCGAACTGTTCCTGGGAATAGGTGCCGTCTGCATCGGCATCCTGCACGGCATTCTTCAAAATTTCAGCCACAGCGCGCACGGCTTCCAGATGGGCTTCGACGCGACGCGCGTTGAGCACCAGCTTCTTCTTCAGGCCGTGCAGCTGCTCGATGTGGGCAGCTGCCATTTCAGCGGGGTCGGTATCGCGAAACAGCATCGACAGTTCATAAAGGCAACGGCTCTTGTGGGCGTTGGAGACTTTGAGATCGAATTCCGCGTCCTTGCCGATGCGGTTGTTCTCGTTGTCGATGATCAGTTCCAGCCGGCCCAGGACAGACTTGATGCGGTAGTCGTTCGAAATAATTTCCATAGCCTTGCCCCACTTACACTTTCTGCGACGTCAGGGAATCCTGATTTGTCACGGTCGTACCGGTATTGTCGTTTTCTGCCGACGGCGTTCCGAACGTCTTGCGCTCGAAGTCGTCGATCATGCTGAGTGCCTGCCGCTTGTCGTTGTCGCTCGTCTCGACGTGGTCGGCGCCGGTTCCCCGGGTCTTGGAAAGCTGCTCGTGGTACATCTTCGCTGCGATGCCGACGCCGCCGTCCTTGGCCATGGTGTTACCGAGCTGTTCGGCCATCATGCCCTTCCACATTTCACCGGCAGTACCCTTGCCGTAGAGCGTGTCGCTGTTTGGCAGGATGTTCTTGACGAAATTCTGGAGCACCATGGCCTCGAACTTCTGATAGGCGGCAGGCACCTTGCCCGTCGTCGATCGTTCGTTGGCATTGGCAAGACCCGCCTGCGTGCCGGCCTTGTTCAGAACGTCGACCGTCGACGCAAAGCCGTTTCCGGCTTCCGCAAGGCTGGTGGCGGCAAAGGCTGCGCGGTTGGCCTGAAGCTTGGCCTGCGCTGCCTGCAGGTCTGTCGGGTCGGCTGCTCTTACAACATCCAGGACCAAATCACTGGGGGGCGAAATAGCCACGTCACGTTCCTTTCGTATGAACTCGTGACGACTATGGTTTTTGAACCTTGCTGGAGGCTGGTGCGACGGCGGCAAATCGCTGATCGATGATATCGTAGACCGCATTGTCGTCGGATTCGCGCAATTCTGCGGCGCGGGCATCCATCATATGCTCCTCGAGCCGGTCCGCCTTGGTCCGCTCCTTCAGCACATTCATCTCGATAAGCGCCTGCATGCCCTCAAGCTGCTGGTCGCGCAGCGTCAGGCGACCCAGTCGCCAGGCATATTGCTGGGCAAAGGCCATATGCACCACATCGATCGAGCCGATGGCATCCACAACCTGGTCGATCGAGTGCCCGACCTCGGCGCGCACGCGCATGGCTTCCGCCAGCTCCTGCTCGGCCATCTGCTCCAGATGGCGCTGGACGGCCACGAGGCGCTTCAGTTTCTTGGATCGGCTCTGTTCCGCCATTTCGTGCCCTGCCCGCTAATGACCGTTGTAGACGCTGAGGAACGCATCGGAAAACTGGCTGATCATCGCCGCCAGACTGAGATAGAGCATGAAAAGTCCGCCCATCAGCAGATAGGGCGTAGAGATGAAGTAGACCGGGATCTGAGGTGCGAGCTTATTGATGAAGCCGATCGAAACCTGGAACATCAGGCCGTAGATCAGAAAAGGGCTGGCAAGCCGCAGCATGATGTAGGTGGTCGCCTGCAGGGTATCGGTAAAAGAGATCAGCGTCGCCTGCATCTCGATATGACCGCCGAAGGGGATCAGCGTGTAGGAATCGATAAGCGCGCGGAAAACGTAGTGGTGGAAATCCATGATGAAGAGGATCATCAGGCCGCAGAAGGTAATCACGCCGGAAATGGCGGTTTCGCTGCCGTCTTCCACCGGATCGGCACCGCCCGGAGACGTCAAACCGATCATCATGGCGATGATCGTCCCGGCGAACTGCAATCCCAGCGTATAGAGCCGGGCCATCATTCCATACATCACGCCGATCAGCGATTCGGTGGCGATCAGCATCACATATTGCGGCCCACCGAGTGAGGCCTTCGGATAGATAGTGTCCCACAGCACTGGCAGAACCGCCATCGACAGCGCCACCGCCAGCAGCACGCGAATCTGCTGCGGCACGCGGGCCGATGAGAACCCCGGGAGAACCATAACGCAGCCGCCGATGCGACAGAAGCACAAAAAGAGTGCGAGGACGGTCCCCTGAGGGTCTGTAATCATGAAATAGCGCCCAGAATCTTGATCTCGATTCCCTTGGCCAATTCCACATGCGACAGGACAGGCAGCGTCGCAAACAGGCGTTCGATGATCATGCGCACATAGGAGCGTGTTTCCGGCGACGTGACAAGTACGAAAGGCAAGCCCTTGTCCATGAATTCACGGATAACTCGCGTCGCCTGCTCGCTGAATTCCTCGAGATTGCGTGGATCGATGTCGAACTCGATGATTTCGCCCTTTGGATCGCGCTTCAATGCCTGGTGGAACACCAGATCCCATTTCGAGCCCAGCCGCAGGACGCGCAGCACACCATTGTCGGCAAGGTCGCCGCAGAGCTGCTGCGACATGCGGACCCGGACGTGCTCGACGATCTGCTCGGTCTTGCGCACATGCGGCGCCAGTTCGGCGACCGCTTCGAGGATGAGATGCAGGTTGCGGATGGACACGCGCTCGGCAAGCAGCAGCTTCAGCACGGCTTGCAGGCCCGAGTAGGACATGTGCGAGGAGCAGATCTCATCGGCGAGCTTCTTGTATTCCGGGTCGAGGCGATCGATCAGGATCTTGACGTCCTTGTAGGACAGCAGCGCCGGAAGGTTGTTCCGGATGACTTCGCTCATGTGGGTGAGCACCACCGAGACGTTGTCGATCGGCTGGAAGCCTTCGCGCTTGAGGTCTTCCGTGAAGGCTTCGAGGACCGAGACGGCCGGCATGCCGAAGGCTGGTTCGCGGATATCGTCGCCCGGAACGGTCGGCTTGCGGCCGGCGCCGGTGACCACCAGGACTTCGCCCACGCGCAGCAGGTTGGACGCGATGGTCGTGCCGTGGATTCGGATCTGGTAGGATTTGTCGGCAATGGAGATATCGTCGGTGACCTTGATCTCCGGAACCACGAAGCCGTATTGCGAGGCGAACTTCTTGCGCATCTTGCCGACGCGGAATGCCAGTTCCTGATGGGCGCCGAGCAGCCTTGTCGAGACGATCTTGCCGAGTGCCAGCTCGATCTCGGAGGTCTTGAGGACGTTCTTGACCGAATCCTTCTCGAGATCCTTGGACTGGCTGACCTTCTGTTCTTCGGCGTCGCGGCGGAGCTTGTTGAGAGCCTCTGCCTGGCGCGGGATGAACCAGGCGCCGGCGCCCATGATGCCGCCAAGTGTGATGAACGGAATGAACGGAAGTCCGGGCATGATAGCCAGCAGGCACATCATGCCGGCGGCAACGCCGAGCGCACGAGGATAGCCGCTCAGCTGGTTGACGACGGCCTGGTCGGTGGACCCTGACGTGCCGCCGCGCGAAACGAGCAGGCCGGCTGCAAGCGAGATGATCAGCGCCGGCATCTGCGCCACAAGGCCGTCACCGACCGAAAGCTTGACGAACACATCGGCCGCCTGGCCGATCGGCATGCCATGGCGGAAATAGCCGATGATGATGCCGCCGAAGATGTTGATCGAGGTGATGATCAGGCCGGCGACCGCATCGCCGCGCACGAACTTCGACGCACCGTCCATCGCGCCGAAGAAGGAACTCTCCTCTTCCAGCTCCTTGCGCCGGCGCTGTGCCTCTCGCTCGTCGATGAGGCCGGCCGAAAGGTCGGCGTCGATGGCCATCTGCTTGCCGGGAATGGCATCGAGGGTGAAGCGGGCGCCGACTTCAGCGATACGCGTTGCACCCTTGGTGATGACGATGAAGTTGATGGTGATGAGAATCAGGAAGACGATCAGTCCGATGACGAAGTCGCCGGACATGACGAGATTGGCGAAGCCTGCAATAACGCCGCCGGCCGCATAGTCGCCCTCGTAGCCATGGGCCAGGATCACGCGCGTCGTCGCGATATTCAGCGCCAGGCGGGTCATCGTGGCGATCAGAAGAATGGTCGGGAACGACGAGAATTCAAGCGGCTTCTGGATCCACAGCGCGACCATCAGGATGAGGACGGACAGCGCGATCGAGAAAGCCAGGCCCATGTCGATGAGGAACGGCGGGATCGGCAGGAACAGGATGCAGAGCATCGAGACGATGCCGACGGCAAATCCTACGTCGCGGAAACTCGGGGCGACTTTCGGCAGGGGCAGCGAAGGAGGTAACGCCATTCTTCAGGTCCGTCTCTTCATGAGAGGAGGCCGGCGGACGAACCGCTTGCCGTATTCTCCTGTCGAGTTACAGGATGAAGCTTGCGCGAGGATGGCTCACACGCCTGCAGCCCGATCTGGTCCGCTAGAAGCCAGACTGGATACGGGAAAAGACCAGATTAGTGAAAATGCCGATCTGCGAACCGACAAACGGCGCCGTGATGCCGATCGTCACGAAAACAGCGACAATCTTCGGCACGAACGTCAAGGTCGCTTCCTGAACCTGCGTCAGCGCTTGGACGAGCGCAATGACGATGCCGACGATCATCGCTGCGGCAACCGCCGGACCGGCCGATATCAGCACGGTCCAGATCGCCGCCTGAAAGATATCCAATGCATCGGCTTCGTTCATCTCGGCCAATTTCCTGTGTTCAAGGCACGCTCGCCAGCCGCGACCGCGCCAATATATTTTCGGTTTCAGTGGACCTCCACAGCAGGAGTGACTGAAGCCAGATCGAAAGCTCTATTTGGCTGTCGAAGCGGTGTCTGTCGTCGTGCTCGTGCCTGTCGGCTTCACCACTGTTCCGTCGGTGACACTGATTCCCGGCTGTATCAGGACCTTATCGCCGGCAGCGGTAATTGCAAGGATACCGTCCGAATAGACGCTGACTTCCTTGACGACGCCGGTTACCGTGGCATCGGCGCTGACGATCGTCTTGCCGACGTAGCTTGCCGCCTGGGACAGCATCTGGTTCGACAGGACAGTTTCCAGATGGGCGTTCGTCTTGATCTGCTGTTCCACCTGCGAGAAGCTGGCGAGCTGCGAGATCTGCGCGCTGGCGTCCATCGGTGACGTCGGATCCTGCGTCTTCATCTGGGCAATCAGCAGCTGAAGGAAGTCGTTGTAGTTCAGCGATGCGCTTGCCGCCGCAGTCGTCGCGTTGGTTGCTGCGGCGCTGCTTGTCCCCGTGGCGGTAGCAGTTGCCGTGGCCCCCGTCGCGGTAGCACCTGCGACGGTGCTGACTGGTGTTACCGCCATGGTGCGATTTCCCGGCGGATCTGCTCGATGGTGGCAGCCGGCATTTCCGGGCTGTTGAGGATGCTGTCTTCAACGACGTAGAGGCCGCGGATAGACTTCAGTGCATCGAATGCCTTGCCGGTCGCGACCAGCCCGTCGATGCGCTTCAGTTCGGCCAGGACTTCTTCATTCTTGAAGCAGCTGAGCAGCATGACGATCGACTTGCGGAACAGCACCGTCGACTGATCCTTGCCTTCCGGATTGATCAGGATCATCTGGGCGATGAAATAGAGCTGGCGCAATGGAGTCGTTGCGTCCTCGGGCTGGAGAACGTGGTTTTCCAGGAGGAATGTCACGTCGTTCAGGAATTCGAGAGCGACCTTGCGGTCGACGCGCAGCACGGCTCCGTTGATGAAGATCCGTTCGCCGGCTTTAAGCGATATGCGAAGTGTACTTTTCATTTAAGTCCATCCCTGATGATGGTTGTGACGTCGATGATGCCCTGGTAGTTTGTCGACTTCCGTCGCCTTATCCTGTCGCATTCCTTCAAGATCCAGATGGCGATAGAGATAAGGTTGGCACGCAGGGTGACATCAAGCTGATTTTCGGGGTTCTTGAGATCCTCGATGAAGGCAACCCAGACACGTCTTGTGTAAAAAAGTGCCTCGATCGATTCTCGACCGTATTTTTCTTTTTGCATCGCAGCCGTCAGAAGAGCGACCGACCGATCAAGGACCTGGCGTTCCCGCTCCTTTGCGTCGGCCACTGCGTCCTGCATGATTTCTGCATATGAGAACTGATACATTCATGCATCCTTCCTGGTCATTACGCCCCTTTGATCATCAAAGGTAATTTACGAGACTCAACTGCTGAATTTTCGAGACGATGGTGTAGGCAGTCTGCAGCTGGGTTTCCAAACTGTTGACCTTGGTAGATGCCTCGTACGGATCGACGCCCTGAAGGTCGACGATCCGGTTGTTTATGATGTCCTTCTGGGCACTGATGGCATCGTTCGCCTTGGTGACCCGGGACTGCGACAGGCCAAGCTGGCTGGCCTGCGCATTCATGCCGTCGATGCCTTGGCGGGCGAAGCTGATGGCGTTCGTCGTCACCGCGTTTAGCGCCGCCTTGCTGATATCGGTTCCCATCAGCGCCTTGGCGACCGTGGCCGACAGCGCCATGTAACGCATGCCGGAAGCGTTGCTGTTGGTCGACGTCTCGATCACTTCGGAGTTGTTGATCCGGCTTGTCATGTTCTGGTCGGAAGCACTCGACCAGCTGCTCCAGTTCGGGGCCGGCGACGTGTCGTCCAAGAACATCGGCTGCACCTTGGTGCTGATGAAATCGTTCATCTGGTCGGCAGTCAGGTCGCTCTTGGAAGTCACCGGTGGCGACTGGGCCGCCATGTAATCTGTCAGTGCCGACTGTATTGCTGCCGTTGCGGCCGTGGTCTGGTCGGTCACAGGCTGGACGTCGGTATTGGTACCCGCAAAGATGTACTGGCCGTTCAGCTGCGTGTTTGCGTCGGCGACGAAGGAGGAGATCGTCGATGTCGCCGTGGTCTGGGACAGCGCGATGCTGCTTGCATCCTGATTGCCCTGCAAGGCTACCAGCTGATCTAGGAACGTCTGTGACTGGCTCGTCATATCCGCAAGCCCGCTTTGCGTCGCGGTCATGCGCGCCGCCGCCGTGGAATTGCTGGCCGTAAGCGAGTCGAGACGGGAAACGTCGCGCGTCATGTCGATGCTCTGCGAGATGTTGCCACCCAGCGATACGCCCATGTCGGCGTAGACGCCAGTCGTTGCCTCCAGAGAGGCCTTGGTCATCTCGTTCTGCGACTGCTTTATCGTCAGCCGCATGGCGTTCTGAATGGCACTGCTTGAGATGGCGGAGAGTTTCATGGCTTAACCCGTCAGTTCAGTTGAAGGAGGGCAGTGAGCATATCGTTGACCGCGCTCAGGATTTTTGTGCCGGCCTTGTAGGATTGCTCGATGTCCATCATCAAAGTGAGTTCTTCGTCGAGGTTGACCCCCGTTCCGTTCGAATAGGCTTCCGTCGAGCGAGACGAGGAAGCTGCCGTATTTTCAGCTGCGGTCGATGCGGCGCTGCGTTCGCTTTCCACCCAGCCAACCGAGTTCGATGCAAAATCCATGATGCTGGAGTTGCTGTCGACACCGGCGCTCGGATCGAAGTCTATGGCCGTGCCCATTGCCGTGTCGTAGGCATCCAGCTGCGTGGAATAGCCTGCGTCGCCGGAAGTATTGTTGACGTAGTCGGTACCGTTGATACCACCATCGCGCAGAAGGTTCGGGTTTCCGTCCGCAGAGGTAATGACCGCCGGATTGACGGTGATCGAGGCCGCCATGCCGTCGATGACGGTGGCAGACGTGGGCGTGTCGCCCGGATTGCCGCCGGAGTCCGTATAAGTGAACAGGCCGGGGAGCTTGGAACCGTCCGTCGTGTTGGTCTCGGAGAACATCGTGACCAGGCCGCGGCCGATCTCGTCCAGCTGCTTCTGATAGGTCGGCGCCTCGACGTCGCGGATCTGAAGCAGCGCCTGCAGCGTACCCTTGGCCGTGGTGTTGGCGCCACTTCCCGGTGCGAGGGCAACGCCGTCGATATAAACGCTGTTGCCGGTGCTGCTGGCCGAATAGCCATTGGTCGGGGTGAAGGTGACTGCCCGGGGAAGTGTTTCAAACAGGGTCGCGCCGTCAGACGTATACAGTGCCATGTCGCCGTTGGCGCGGTTGACCGTCTTGACCCCGACTATGGAAGAGATCTGCTTGAGGACCGCATCGCGCTGGTCGAGCGCATTGCTGGCGTCTGCACCCGATCCTGTCGCCGTCTTGACGGCATCGTTGGCGGTCTGGAATTGGCCGAGCAATGAGTTCAGCGTACCGACGGTGGTAGCGATTTCCTTGTCGGCGTTGGTGCGGATGGTCTGCACCGATGCTGTCGACTGGTTCAGCGAATTGGCAACGTCCTGGGCCGCCGTTACAGCCGCCTGCGCTGTCGTGTTGCTGTTCGGGGCCGCAGCATAAGCCTGGAGAGCCTCTCGGAAATTGGCAAGGTAGGTCGACGGCGCTGTCTCGCTGTCGTTGCCGCCGATCGTCGACTGGATGTCGCCGAGGCCGGTCAGAAGCCGCTGCTGGGCGGCATCTGCCGAGGTTGACGCGAGCAGCTGGCGCTGAAGCGAAGGTTCTGCCGAGCGGGCAATCTGTACCACCGTCGCACCGTCGGCGGAGATGGTAGTCATCGCCTGACGTCGGGTGTAATCCGCGTTGCTGGAGTTGGCGATGTTGTTCGACACGACGGCGCTTTGCTTGCCCGTGTTGTTGAAGATCGCCTGCGCGGTATTGAGTGCCTGGGTGAGTGTCATGCTCGGCAGTACCTTAATTTATTATCGGACGAGGTTCACAAGAACGTCCATCAGATCCGAACCGGTCTGAAACACCTTGGAATTCGCCGTATAGCTTTTCTGTGCCTGGATCATCGTCGTCAGTTCGCCGGCGAGATCGACATTGGATTCTTCCAACGCACCTGCCTGGATGTAGCCAAGACCGCTCGACTGCGGGAAACCGGTAACCGTGACGCCTGACTGTCCATTGGCGGAGTAAACGTTGCCGCTGAGAACCGTCAGATTGTCCGGGCTCGCGACATTGGCCAGCGGAATGCGATACAGCGGCTTGCTGGTGCCGTCTGCATATTGCGCCGTTACGGTGCCATCGGTGCCGACGGTGACCTTGTTGACTGCGCTCGGTGCCTGACCGTCTGCCTTGCCGGTCGCGCCGAAAGAGGCCGCGAGCTGCGAGAAGCCGGAGATGTCGACAGCGATGTCTTGTGTACCACTGACAGCATTCGGGTCGCTGATGGCAAGCGTACCACCACTGGTAATCTTGCCGCTGGAATCGAAGACCAACGTCCCGGAGCCGACTGCTGCAGATGAATACGGAAAGGATGACGTGCCGCCGGTGGCGGCATCGGAGCCGCGATAGACCGAGACGTCCCAGGTATCAGCCGCCGTCTTCGTGTAGTAGAAGTCGTACTGCACCTTGTTGCCCTGGGTATCGTAGGCAATCAGCGAAGTCTTCTTGGTATCGGTTGTCACCGGAGCAGTGTTGCTTGCGGGCAAGTTGCCGGTGGCGACTGCGGCTGTCGAATCGAGATTGCCGGAGAACGAAGCTGTGGTCGATGCGACAGCCGTCAGGCCCTGCGATTCCGTATTGATCGGCACGAGACCATCAAAGCCGTTGACGACCACCGACGGCGAACCGGAGCCGTAGGAATAACCCATAAGGCTATAGCCCGCAGCATTGACCAGGTTGCCGTTTGCATCCGGCGAAAAGTCACCGGCGCGTGTCAGGTAAGGGGTTCCGGCCGCATCCTGGACGACGAAAAATCCTTCGCCCTGGATGGCCAAGTCCGTCGTGGACGAGGTGTAGGAGAGACCGCCCTGCTGTGAAATCGCATACTGTACCGAGGTGGCAACACCACCGGAACTGTAAGTGCCGGCCGTGGTCGGCAGGACGAGCGATGAAAAGCTTGTCGACGAGGACTTGTAGCCCGTCGTTGCCGAATTGGCGATGTTGTCGGAGACCGTGCTCAAGCGGTTTGCTTGGGCATTCATCCCCGAAACCGCCGTCTTCATGCTACCGAAAAGACTCATCTGAAATCCTCGTTTTCCCGTTATCGCAAGACTAATCAATGGGCCTTGCGTGAAGCTGTCTGGTGGGGAGAGGAAAAGCAGATCATCATGAGGCGGCTTTTCGGGTAGTTCAAAATCGACTGGAAATCATTCCCAGTCGAAGCCGCAGGCTTAGCTCCAGTCGATGCAGTAGCCAAGGAAACGCTTGGAATCGACTGGGTCGAAGCCGAGCTTCTTGCGCAGCTTCTTGCGCAGCTTGGAGATATGGCTTTCAACGACGTTCTCTTCGACTTCCTCGTCGAAGATGCCGTAGATCGCGTTGAAGATCTGCGTCTTGGTGACGCGACGTCCGCGGTTGGAAATCAGATATTCCAGGATGCGGCGCTCGCGGCGCGGCAGGGCGAAGACTTCGCCATGCACTTCCGGATCGCGACCATCGGAGAAAACCCGGATGCCACCGACGTCAGTGAAATTAGCGACTGCCTTCAGGCGACGGCGGATGGCCGCTGCCCGTGCCAGGATTTCGCGAGGGTGCACCGGCTTACGGACGACATCGTCGACACCACAATCAAAAAGTGCAAGCGTCGCTTCAAGCGAGGGGTGATCGCTGACCGCGATGACCGGCGCAAGTGTCCGATCGCGGATCGCCCGGGGAAGCTGATGTACATGCTCGCCCTGGCCGATGAGGAAGGCCTCGACTGCCGCGATATCGCTATCTGCCGCCGTCTGGACCCACTCGCCAAACTCCTTGGGGTCGAACCCCGTTGAAGGAATTCCCTCTCGCCCAAAGAGAGATGTGTAGCCGTCTTTAACAAGTCCGCGTTCGTCAACCACTACGATCATTCGCCGCCTCCGAATCAGTTGTGGATGTTTCCAATGTCGCTATGGGTACGAATCGAGCGAATCGCGAACAACTGTGGGAAGTGAGTGGCGAGAGTTAATAATTGCTTAAGTTTCACGCCCCGATTTGAACCATATCTAGTGGGTGGCGCATCATTTTAACACAAGAAAGCGGTGGAAAAATTAATACATTTTGAAGACGGCTATTGCCATGCCTTTTTCGTTCACGTTCTCGCCATATTGAGAAGCGCTAAAATGTGGCATTAATACAACTTTATCGGGGGTCATTCCCGGCAAAATGTGGCTGCGTTAGGCGTCCATTTTCCGTAACCGGTGGCGACGAGATTGGCGATCACCCGACAGACGTAAACCTTCTGCGCCGGGTTGTTGTTCGGACCAGCATGATAGCGCGCCACCGCCATCGTCCAGGTCTCGTGCTTGTCGTGCAAAACGCTCAAAAACTTGGCCGCATATTCGACATTGCTGTGGGGATCGAACATCGCCTCGACCGACGCGAAGTTCTCGCCATGAAAGTATTGGTTGATCTGCATACAACCAATATCGATCAATTTGGCACCGCTCTGATGCGCTTGCGCGAAGAGCTGCAGTGCCGCATTTTCAGATGCCGGGAAGAATGGCTTGCCTTCGATATTCATGGCGAAGGGGTAGAGAGAGCCCTTGCGCCCCGTTTCGGTCAACCCGACCGAGTAGAGTATGCCTTCGGGAATTCCGTATTTCAGCGCCGCCGCCTGGATTTCCCGCTCGCACATTCCTTCCGTGGTGGAAGCGCTGGCGTCAGAGATAGACGCCCCCGGCACGAGCCCGCTGAGCACCGCCAGCAACGCTATCGTCCGTACCCACGTTGCCTGCGCGCGAGATACCATCTTGATCACCGGCCTGTCGTCCTGAATTGTGTCTGCGAGCCTGGCCATCGCTGCCCTGCCCCTGGCTTGTGCCGGGTTGTTGCTGCTGCTGGCCCTGGGGGCTCTGCTGGTTGTTGCTCGATGTGTCCGGCGCGGTATAGGTCACGGTCATGCGATCGACGCTATAGCCCTGCTGGCGCAATGAATCGATCATCGCGCTCTGGTCGTTGCTGAGCTGCCGGTAGGCCTCGGCGGAATGGACCTTGAGATCGACGGAAAGCTGCTCGCCCGAAAGCCGCATGGTCGCGGTGACGATCCCGAGATTATCCGGATTCATCTGAATTTTCAGAGTGTTCATGACTTTGCTGGCACTTGTTGTCGCCGATGCTCCGGTCAGCGCCGCATTGGGCTGCATGGCCGCTGCCCAGTCCTTGTTGCCCGTCAGCGAATTGGCAACCAGTGCCGAATTCGAGCCATCGGCGAGGCCGACGAAGCGTCGGGAGTCGAGGACAGTGACGGTGGCCCCGGTATCGCTACCTGCCGATTTGATGTCGAGCTGAGGCGTATCGTCCGCATTCCGGCTCGCTGAGAGATCCAGCGACTGTACCTTGCCACTCGCCCGATCGACGTTGAACGTTACGGGGGCGTCACCGTCGGTAGATGTGCCGGCAACGGCATTGCCCTGGCCAGCGCTGCCCATTGACGGCGCCAGCATGGCCATGCCCACGGCAACGGCGTCGCCGCTGTCGTCCGCGGCGTCGGCCGGAAGCGCATTTGCAACAGAGGCCGCGCCGGGATCGATCTTGCCATTGCCGGTGTGGAGCTGCCCGGCTGCGGCAAGGACGCTGGCGGAGGTCTGCGCGGGGATGGCAGCGGCCGACAAACCGGCTCCGAGCAGCGACAGCACGTCAGCCACCGCGCCGCTGGCGACACTGGCGTCTGATGCATTGGCATCACCGTCCTTGCTATCGTCGGCGGCAGCGCCGCTTTTGCTGCCCTTGACGCCGGGAAGATCGCCTTTGACGGGTGTGGCGGGCTCGCCTGTCGCCGCGCCGGCAACGACATCGGCCAGCTGCTGGGCGATATCGGCGGCTGGCAATTTCACCGCAGCACCATCATCTGCAGGGACGACAAGAGCGAGGGCAGCGGGCACGGCCACCGGGGCAGCGGGCAGCGAAACGAGGGGGGCGCCGGGCACGGGTGGCGCGACCGGAGGTACGGGAAGCAACGTGCCGTCGCCGACTGGCGCCGGGGTGGCCGACCCAGTGGCCGAGTTGCTGGCTTGAAGCAGGGTATCGCCTGTCGCCTTGCCGGTATCGGGCTCAGAAGCGGTCGTGTCGACCGAACTTGTATCGGCGGCGCTGCGCTTAGACGCGGCATTCGCGTCCGTGCTGTTTCCGGAGCTGCTGAGCGCATCCTGGAACCCCTGGGAATCGCTACCCGAGCCCTTGCTCCGGCTGCTGCTTTTTGAAAGAGAAACGACATCAGACCCGGCGGAAGCGCTGGTGATACCGATACCGGCCATGGTCAATTGCCTTCCTGCTTCAAAAGTCCGTCAAGCGCGTCGAGCTTCGATTGGCTTGATGTCACGAATGTGGTGAACGAAGAGTCGGCATCCTGCCCCCCTCCATCATGGGGTTGAGCCGCGCTTGCGGCGGCTCCTTGCCCGACAGCCGCCGCAGCGGGACTTTTCGTCCCTAGCGTCTCGACGCTTGCGGCTCCATCGTGTCGGGTCTCTCCGTTAGCAGGCTTAGTGAGTGAAGCTTGCGTCAAGCTTTGCGGCTCGGGAAGCCGCGTCACCGCGTCGGCGACCGTCTTCGCAGCGTCGCGCAGCGCCCGGTCCCTGGCGTTCAACTCGCCCTCTGGAATTTCGTTGATATCGTGGGCCGCGGCGTCAGCCTTGTCCGTCGAGACATTGGCGACGCCACCGTAGAAGTTGGCAAGCTGGTTGAACGAGTCGCTGCCATCGCTCGGAATAGCCGCCGCCTGGGCCGATGCCATCCGGGCGAGATCGTTCTTGCCGGCAATCGTCGCGCTCCTGGCGATACGAAGATAGACCTCACGCTTTCGCGCCCCGTCCATGAACGAGAGGATATCGATTATGTCCTCCGGCTTTATCTCGGTGTTGTGATCGACCACGAGCTTTACGAAGAGATCGGCAAACTGGCTGGCATAGGGCGAATGCAGGAAGCGGCGGGCGTAGAGTTGCGAGTAGGTGAGGCTTTGCGGAACCATCTTTGCCTCGGTCGACAAAGCCATCGAGCGCCTGAGGGCCGCCTCTTCGACAATCGTCCCGGGGCTCGTCAGGCGCGCCCAGTCGTAGAGCTTAAGGGCAGCCTTCGGGTCTTTGGCGCTCATGACATTGGCTGCGACCAGCGACAGGTAAGGACCGATCTTCTTGTCGCGATATTCCTTGGCCGTGTCGGCCAGCGTCTTGACGATGAGCAAGCCTTTGCCACTCAGGTATTTGCGCAGGACATCTGCGACGCGATTGTCGAAATGACCGTCGACATCGCGTGCCATCAGGAATTCCAGAGTGTCCGGATTACCGCCGCTCATCGTATACACCAGCGCCGCGTCGACATTGCGGACATCGTCGAAGACGGACCTGTCGGCAGATCGCAGGCGATCGTCGATGGTCGACAGCATGAAGCGCTGCATCTCCTCGGCAGAGTGATCGCCGAGCACGACGGAATCCTGCACAAACTGCAGGGATCTCAGCATCTTGTAGGGTGCCAGGTCCTTGTCGTCGGCATGCCCTACTCCCGGCGAAAACGCGCCGAGAGCCAGGGTGAGCGTCAGCCCGTATCGATGCTTCCTGCGCGCCATGAACTATCCCTGGCTCCCCTGAACCAGGATCTCGATACGACGATTGGCGTTGTTGAACGGGTCCTCGGGCATCTTCAGGCGACGGTCCGCGAAGCCAGAGACCTGCGAAATGCGTTTCTCATCGAGGCCGCCGTGGACGAGCATGTAATAGGCGCTCTGGGCGCGGTCCAGCGACAGGCGCCAGTTGTCGCTCTCACCAGCCTTGTACTGCCGTCCGTCGGTGTGTCCGCGCAGCACGATGGCGCCGGGCCGGTCAGCGAGTATCTTGCCGATCTTCGCCATTGCCAGAACCATCTCCTTGCGCGGCACGGCTGAGCCGATGTTGAACATCGGGTCGTTGCTCTGGTCCGAAATGGTTACCAGCAACCCGCCCTCGGCAGGGGTGACGATCAGACCTTCGGCGAGTTTCCCGGCGACGCCACCGATTTCCTTCTGGATGGTGGCCTGCAGCGCCTTGGCGTCTTGCTTCTCGGCGGCGGTCGATACTGGCTTTGCCGCATCGGCAGCCTTTTCCGCGGCGGTCTCCGCAGCCTGCGCGGCATCGGCGGCTGCTTTCTCGGCAGCATCCATCGGCTTCTGCATACCCTCGGGCATCTTTTCAGGGATCGGCGGATTGTCGGGCGGCGGTTGCTGCGCCTGATCGCTGGCAGAGGCCTGCGTCTCGGGTGTCTGCGGCTTGTCGGATACCGGACCGTTGTCGGACGCGGTGGCCTTTGCCATGGCAACGACCTCGCCCTTCGGCTCGTCGTCCGTCTTGCTGGCTTCACCGCCGTCCGGTTTGGAGCTAGGAGTAACCTTTACCTGCTTCGTCCAGAAATCGGGATCGAAGGGATCCCGGTAGGCCTTGCCGCCGTCGGCGCCGGTTGCCGGACCGGAGGTGCTGGCACCGCCTTCGCCCTTGGCGCTGACATTGGCCTGCTGACCTACCTCCTGGGCGATTTCCGACAGAACCGAATAGGGGTTCTCGAAAAAATCGGCTTCGGAATAGTTGGTCTGGTCGCCGGCCGTCGACGTCTGGTCCTCGCCGGAAGCGGCCGAGGCGCCATTCGTCTGCTGGTCGGAATTTTCCTTGGATTTTTCCTGCTTCTGCTCGCCTTCCGCAGCGTCTACCGGCTTTTTCAGGCCTTTTTCGGTAGGCTTGGTATCGGCAAGCTTGATGGGATTGAAGTAGGACGCAACGGAGGCCTTGGTTTCCGCATTCGATGCATTGACCAGCCACATCACCAGGAAGAAGGCCATCAGAGCGGTCATGAAGTCGGCATAAGCGATCTTCCAGGCGCCGCCGTGGCCACCCTCGTGGTCGCCGCCGCCGTGCCGCTTGATGATGATGATTTCGTTCTTGCCGTTGTGGTGATTTTCAGCGTCGCTCATGAAAGGACGTTCCTCAGGCTATCGGCCCAGGCCGACATGCGGGTCACGAGCACGGCGTCGCCAATGGTAACGCAGAGGTCGACGTCCTGCGCCTCGACGAAGGTCAGAAGCACGCCGTCCGGATCGATCTTGGCGGCAAGGCTGTCGAACATGACGCGCCGTCCACTAACGGCAATCGGGCCCACAGCGCCGTCGAGAACCGCCGCCGTGACGCGGCCTGCGAGTTCGTCGATTGCCTTCTGCGTG
This sequence comes from Rhizobium sp. B21/90, assembly GCF_019355815.1. Taxonomy (NCBI): domain Bacteria; kingdom Pseudomonadati; phylum Pseudomonadota; class Alphaproteobacteria; order Hyphomicrobiales; family Rhizobiaceae; genus Rhizobium; species Rhizobium sp. B21/90. Next base: position 3,358,148 of record NZ_CP072162.1, read on the forward strand.
AGCGTTTCGGTGAGGATCGGCGATAGCGCGCGGGCAACCTCGGCACTGACGGCGAGACCGATTGCAGTCGCCATCTGCTGGAAATTCTCGGCGATGCGCTCCACCGCTTCGGTTTCAAATTTCTGTTTCAGTTCTTCCAGCGCCGCTTCATGGGCGAGCATGATCGCGTCCAGTTCCTCCTGGTGCGCCTCGGACAACGAAAGCGTGGCTGCCTCATGCCCTTCGGCATAGGCTTCGCGACGCTCGGCCGCGAGATCGACTATCGGTAGCTCTTCCGGCTCCGGAAAGACCATGGTGTCTTCGAACGGCATGCTTCTGAGCACCGGCGCAGGGGGTGCTGCCGGGGCCGGCTGCTCCGCACCGAAGTCCTTCAGGTAACGCGATAGCATCCGGGTCATGATGCCACCCTGAATGCTTGCTGGAAAATCGCCTTCAGACGTGCGGCGGCTGGCGCCGTCGGTGGGACTTTGGTGTTCAACACGTTGATCATTCCGCTTCCGGTTCCGTCAAGCGACTGCAAATTCCGTCCGGCACGCCCAGTCGTTCGACCGACAGGTTCGTACCCGATGACGGGAAAGTAGGAGTTCAAACTTGTGCGAAGGTGAATGATGCCACCCGGCCCGTTCGATCGACCCTCAGCCGTTCTGCAGCAAGACCAGGATCTTGCTGGCCATCGTGTTTGCAATGGAAAGCGACTGGACGCCCAGTTGCTGGGCTGTCGTCAGAGACGTGACGCGCGCCGAGGCCTCTTCCATGTTGGTATCCACGAGGTCGCCGACACTGGTGTCGATGGCGTCCTGAAGACCCGCAACGAAGGTCGTCTGGCTGTCGATGCGCGCCTTAGTGACGCCCATGTTCGATGCCGCAGACGTTGCTGCCGTCAGCAGCGAATGCGTGACATTGAGCATGTCGGTCACCTGGCCGGACGTCGTGGCGGCGCTCAGCGAGATTTCCGTGCCTCCAGACGTCCCTATCGAGCCTGCCGGCGCCAGAAGATAGTAATTGCGCGCCGTGCCTGTGCCGTCGGAAGCGATGCTGTTGGCATCGACGGTCTTGGTGAGCAAGCCGCGGCTGGGATCAGCCGTGTCGATCATCAGGGACTGCGAGGAATCGTAGTCGATCGTGTTGAGCGTGACCTGGCCTGAGGTACCTCGAACGAAATTGCTGATGACCGACTGGCTCGTGTCGGCGACCCCTTGCGAATTGTACAGCCAGTTCGAACCGGCAAAGGACGCGGATTCGACGGTGGATTGCAACTGCGCCTTGAGTGCCTGGATATCCGTATTGAGCTTGTCCTTGTCGACACCCGTCTCGCTCGCGCTGACGAGCTTTGCCTGGATCTCCGTCAGCACGTCGATCACCGAGGTCATCGCCGTGTAGGCGGTGTCGACCTTGCTGGCGCCAAGCGACATCGCGTCGCCGATGGTCTTAAGGCTCGAGCTGTCCGACTTCATCGTCATGGACATCGACCAGTAGGACGGATCGTCAGCGGCAGAGCCGATACGGTAGCCGGACGACACCTGCTGCTGGGCCGTGCTCAGGTCCTTGTTGACACCGCGCAAGACAGTGAGTGCGCCAAGCGCAAAAGCGTTCGTGGTCAAGCTGCTCATGGAATGATGCCCGCGATGTGTGTGAAGGTGCCAGGCCGGGCTGACCGGCGGCGACTTTTCGGCTTCATGCCAGCCTGCGCGGATGTTCTCCGGCTTGGCCTGTCGCTTGCAACAAACTGCTGCGTATTATCATTAACAAGCGATGAAGCCACGCGGCAAGCGCTAAATCGACCTTAGCAATTGCCGCGCAAGCTACACTCAAGGCTTGGCCTCTGAGACCGCCGGATGGCGGGCCGTTATTTGAACAGCGACAGGACGTTCTGGGCGCTGCTGTTGGCGATGGACAGGGACTGGATGGCGAGCTGCTGCTGGGTTTGCAGGGCAGTCAGCTTGCTCGATTCCTCTTCCATATTGGCATCGACGAGCTTGCCGACGCCGGCATCGATCGTGTCGCCCAGCGCCGAGACAAAGTTCGTCTGCAGATCAATGCGATTGGCAAGCGAGCCCAGTTGCGATGCCGCTGTGGTCATCGCCTGCAGCGCTGATTCGACCATGGTCAGGGCCTTGTCGACCTGTCCGGAGGTCATGCCCTTGATATCGAGGCTGTAGACAGAAAATGTCGTCGCGCCAAAAAGGGAGCCGCTGCCGATGATGCCGCTGGAGGTGTTGACCTCTCCGTAGGCGTTGGAGCCGAACAGGACATTGCCCTGCGAGCTGGCATTGAAGCGATAGCTGGTGCTGTTGACCGCGACACCGCCGGTGCTGGTGCGCACGAACGACGATACGACCGAGGCTGAGGCACCGTCTGAAGCGATCATCCAGTTCTGGCCGGAGAAGGACGCGGACTCGGCAACGCTTTCCAATTGCTGCTGGAGCTGGGAGATTTCTTCCTGGACATCCTTCTTGTCGACGCTGCCTTCCTTGGCGGTGACGAGCTTGTTCTTGATGTTCTGGACCACCTCGATGGCGCTATCCATAGCCGTGTAGGCTGTATCGACTTTCGCGGCGCCAAGGCCAAGGGCGTCGGAGACAGCTGAAAGGGCGCTGTTGTCGGAGCGCATCGTGGTCGCAATCGACCAGTAGGCCGCATTGTCCGAAGCCTTGCCGACGCGATATCCGGAAGATACCCGGCTCTGCGTGTCCTGCAGGTTGGTATTGATGCTGCGCAGTGTCTGCAATGCAGACATGGCTGGAACGTTGGTAAGAATGCTGGTCATGTCGAGGTGCCCCTTGATCGGCGTGAATTAGAAGGGACATTCCGGAAGGGCCGGGAACGGAGACCGGCGTCATGCCTGTTAACAGACCATTAGGACAGGTTAACCAACCGTTGCGTTAGCTCGAGATGACACAAATTTGGTTAACAGATCGTTAACTCTGGCCTTTTTTATGTATCGTAAAAATAAAACCGCGCCCCTTGGGGCGCGGCTCAGTGATTGGCTTATGTAGTAAGGCGTACGCTTACTTGAACAGCGACAGGATGTTCTGCGAAGAGGAGTTGGCAATCGACAGCGACTGGACCGCCAGCTGCTGCTGCGTCTGCAGCGCCGAGAGCTTGCTCGATTCCTGTTCCATGTTGGCATCGACGAGCTTGCCGACACCCGAGGTGATGGCATCGCTCAGCGACGAGGCGAACGTCGTCTGGAGGTCGATACGGCTGGACAGCGAACCGAGCTGGGCAGCAGCAGTGGTCATGGCCTGCAGGGCAGATTCCACCATGTTCATCGAGCTGTCGATGCCGGAACCCGTCATGCCGCGGATATCGAGGCTGTAAACGGAGAAGTCCGAGGAGCCGATGTGTTCGGTCGTGCCCAGAATGCCGGAGCTGGTTTCGGCTTCGCCGCTACTGTTGACGCCGAACAACACGTTGCCCTGCGACCCTGTGTTGAACGAGTAGGAGGACTCTGTGACAGCGACGCCGCCCGAACCGTTGCGCACGAAGGAGGAGACGACCGAAGCAGAACCGCCGGAGGCGGCAACAACCCAGTTTGCACCGTTGAAGGAGGCCGACTCGGCAACGCTCTTCAGTTGGGCCTGGAGCTGACCGAGTTCTTCCTGGACCTTGGCCTTGTCGACACTGCCTTCCTTGGCGGTGACGAGCTTGTTCTTGATCTGGCCGACGATGTCGATGGCGCTATCCATCGCCGTGTAGGCCGTGTCGACCTTTGCAGCACCCAGACCGAGGGCGTCCGATACTGCGCCGATCGCGCCGATATCCGACTTCATTGTGGTTGCAATCGACCAATAGGCTGCGTTCTGGGAAGCGTTGGAAATACGCAGGCCCGAAGAGACAGCGCTCTGGGTCGACTGGAGACTGCTGTTGATTCCACGCAATGTGGAAAGGGCTGCCATCGCAGCATTATTGGTGTTGATGCTCGTCATAAGATTTTTGCCCCTTGGCGGCGTGATTAAAAGGGACATTCCGGGTCTGTGCCGGAAACAGCTTTCAGCATCATGCCTAGCAACCCAAATCGCAGAGGTTAACTTGCCGTTTCAATGACCCTAGATGACACCATCATGGTTAATGAAAACTGAACACCTGATGAAAATTTAGATAAAAAAACCGCGCCTTAGCGGGGCGCGGTTAACCTATTTTTAAGAGTTCGACCAGCGGCCGAAGCTTTTACCCTGCGGCGCTTAACGGAAGAGCGACAGGATGCTCTGCGACGAGGAGTTGGCGATCGACAGCGACTGGACGGCCAGCTGCTGCTGCGTCTGCAGGGCAGACAACTTGCTCGATTCCTGTTCCATGTTGGCATCGACCAGCTTGCCAACACCCGAGGTGATGGAGTCGCTGAGCGAAGAGGCAAACGATGTCTGCAGATCGATGCGGCTCGACAGCGAACCCAGCTGTGCAGCAGCACTCGTCATGGCAGACAGAGCAGCTTCAACCATGTTCATGGCGCTATCGATGCCGGCGCCTGTCATGCCCTTGATGTCAAGGCTGTAGACCGAGAAGCTCGACGAGCCGATTGTCTCGGCGGAGCCGAGGATACCGGTGGTCAGGTTGGCACCGCCGGAGCCGTCGGAGCCGAACAGGACGTTGCCCTGCGAGCTGGCGTCGAAGGCAAAGGCCGACGTGGTGACGGAAACGCCGCCGGAAGCATTACGAACGAAGGAAGACACGACCGAAGCGGAACCGCCGGAAGCTGCAACGACCCAGTTTTCGCCGTTGAACGAAGCAGACGTGGCAACGCTCTTCAGCTGCGCCTGCAGCTGGGTGAGTTCGCCCTGGACCTTGGACTTGTCGACGCTGCCTTCCTTGGCAGTGACGAGCTTGTCCTTGATCTGGCTGACGATGGAGATCGAGCTGTCCATGGCAGTATAGGCTGTGTCGACCTTGGCAGCACCGAGGCCGAGGGCGTCGGATACGGCACCGAGGGCGCCGACGTCGGACTTCATCGTGGTAGCGACCGACCAATAGGTAGCGTTGTCGGCAGCCTTGGAAATGCGCAGGCCTGTCGAAACGGCGGTCTGCGTGTTCGTCAAATTGGCATTGACATTGCGCAGTGTCTGCAGAGCGGACATTGCTGCATTGTTGGTGTTGATGCTCGTCATAGGATTCATTGCCCCTTTGGCACTGGTTAATAGAAGGGACATTCCGGGTCAGGGCCGGAAACGGCATCCAGCATCATGCCTGTTAACCTTTAATGTTAGGGTTAACTCACCGTTTCATAGGCCTAGATGACACCAATACAGTTAAGGAAAGAAGAACGTCAAAGAAGAAATAGATTAAAAAAAACCGCGCCTTAGAGAGGCGCGGTTAATTCTTTGTTTAGGAAGGTTTACCGATCGCGAACGATCGGTATTTTTAGCCTTAACGGAAGAGCGACAGGATGCTCTGCGACGAGGAGTTAGCGATCGACAGCGACTGGATGGCCAGCTGCTGCTGTGTCTGCAGGGCAGACAGCTTGCTCGATTCTTCTTCCATGTTGGCGTCGACCAGCTTGCCAACACCCGAGGTGATGGCGTCGCTCAGCGACGATGCAAACGTCGTCTGCAGGTCGATACGGCTGGACAGCGAACCCAGCTGTGCAGCAGCGCTTGTCATCGACGACAGAGCTGTTTCCACCATGTTCATGGCGCTGTCGATCTGGCCGCCGGTCATGCCGGAGATATCGAGGCTGGCGACCGAGAAGTTGCCGGCGCTGGTGTCCTTGGTGCCGAGAATGCCCGACGTCAGATCGATGCTGCCACCGCTCGAACCGAACAGAACGTTGCCCTTTGCACCTGCGTTGAAGGTGTAGCTTGCGGAAGATACCGACACACCGCCCGAGGAATTGCGAACGAAGGAAGAGACGACCGAAGCATCGCCACCGGAAGCGGCAACGACCCAGTTTTCGCCGTTGAACGAAGCCGACTGGGCAACGCTCTTCAGCTGCGCCTGGAGCTGGGTAAGTTCAGCCTGAACCTTGGTCTTGTCGACGCTGCCTTCCTTGGCAGTGACGAGCTTGTCCTTGATCTGGCCGACAATGTCGATGGCGCTGTCCATTGCGGTGTAGGCTGTGTCGACCTTTGCAGCACCGAGACCGAGCGTATCGGAGACGGCACTGAGGGCGCCGACGTCAGACTTCATCGTCGTGGCAACCGACCAGTATGTGGCATTGTCGGAGGCCTTGGAAATGCGCAGGCCGGTAGAAACAGCGGTCTGCGTGCTGTTCAGGTTGGTGTTGACATTCCGCAGTGTCTGCAGTGCTGCCATTGCGGAGTTGTTGGTCTGAATACTCGTCATTAGGCTTGTCCCCTGGACTGGATACAAATGGAGGGACATTACCGGACTTCTTTACCGGCGATCACGGAGCGGCTTCATGCCTCGGTGCCATCGCAATGGACACCAAACCCGTCATGTGTGATCAAAATCACATCTATTTATTTCCAACTACTTAAATCCTTTTGGAACCGCCGGAGTCCTTGGAGTCATCATTAACGACTGCTGAATCCGCTAATTTACGCTCCGGCCTGACGCAAGGTCCGGGCGCCATTATGGCACTCGAATCTCTGGAGACGGGCGTCGTCCGTCCCTGACTATCATCACGATCCGCGTGGAGTTTGGCTCTTGAATTACAAAGCTGCTTTTTCGATCGCCTCCGATCACTACCGAAAAGGCCACTACACGCGGGCCCTCGAGGCGCTCAACGCGCTGATCGACGTCGATACCTCGCCGAAGACCTACGCCCTGCTTGGGAAGACACTGCAGAAACTCGGCTTCAAATCCGAGGCGGCCAGTTCGTTCGAACTCGCGGGTCGCCAGAAGCCCGTGCGGGAGGAATATCTGCGCGAGGCCCTGCTGCTGCACTTCGAGAGCGGCAATGAAGACGCAGCACTAGCCATCGGCTCGCTGATCTTCCCTTTGGCGCTCAAGGACCCCGACGTGGCCTATGTGCTGGCCACCATCCTGCTCGCGCGACAGCAGAAGGCACTGCTGGGCGGCCTCAAGAAAATCCTGGCAGACGGGTTGCACCTGCGCCATCTGACGCTGGCGGCCAAGCTTCTCAGCGACGATCTCTACGACGATGGCAACCGCCATATCGCGACAACGCTTTTCAAGCGATATCCCGACAACATCACCTTCCGGACGCTCAGCCTGATCTTCAGCCGCGAGTTCTCGGATCTTGCCACCATCGATATCCAGGCAGCACCCGTTTATGCGGCAACGGCTGCGGGCAAGCTCGACTACGTCCGCTACGACAACCCCTTCTTCCACCTGCACTGGTGTGGCGACGAGGCGCTGAACAAGCTCGCGGTGCACGATTCGTCGCCGATAGCCGAAGGACACAGCGACAAGCGCCGCAAGATGCCGCACACATGGGGCGAGAAGATCCGCCTCGGCTATCTGTCATCGGACTTCTGGCCTGGCCATGCGACGATGAAGCTGATGCAGCGTGTTCTCGAGTTGCAGGACAGGGATCGCTTCGAGATCGTCCTGTTCGACCATTCTCCGCTGGACAGCCAGCAGGCTCAACCTTTCGATTTTTCCAAATGGGGCCGTGTCGTCGATGTCCGCGACATGAGCGACAAGGCAGCAGCCGATCTCATCCGGTCGCACAACATCGACATTCTCGTCGATCTCAAGGGCCACACCAAGGATACCAGGGCAAAGATCCTCAACCACATGCCGGCGCCGATCCAGGTAGCCTGGCTTGGCTTTCCCGGCACGACCGTCAACATCGACCTCGACTACATCATCGGCGACCACTATGTGCTTCCCGATCACTCCAAGGCGCATTTCCACGAAAAGTTCTGCAGGTTGCCGGAATGCTACCAGCCGAACGATCCGACCCATCGCCCGAAGCCGCGCCCGACCAGCCGTGCCAAGCACGGCCTGCCGGAAGACGCTTTCGTGTTTGCGTCATTCAACGGCAACCGCAAGATTACCTCCCAGATGGTCGACGTCTGGTGCAATATCCTCAGGCGAACCAAGAACACCGTGCTCTGGATCATCTGCAACGGACCGCGCGCGGAAGCCAATCTTTCCGCCCGCTTCGAGGCACGCGGCATTCATCGCAAGCGCATCGTATTCACCACCCGCATCCGCTATGACGAGCATATCGACCGCCAGGCGCTGGCCGACCTCGGCATCGATACCTTTCCGGTCAACGGCCATACAACGACGTCCGAACAGCTCTGGGGCGGCCTGCCCGTCCTCACTCTCAAGGGTACGAACTTCGCCTCCAGGGTCAGCGAGAGCCTGCTGAATGCCATCGGCGTACCCGAACTGGTTGCCCCGGACATGCAGGGCTACGAGGACATGGCCGTTGCGCTGGCCAACGATCGCGCTCGCGTGCAGGAATACAAGGAACGGCTGATCCGCAACCGCTACGTCATGCCGCTGTTCGACGCGGAGCGCTTCTGCGATCACCTGCAGATGGCTTTTGAAACGATGTACGAGCGCGGCAGACAGGGGCTGGAGCCGGAGCACTTCGATGTACCTGCCCTGCCCCCGCGCACCGTGCCGTTCATGGTAGAGGACGAAAACCCGCACGCTATCGCCGCAGAATAGTTCGCACGCGCCGGGGGATACTCCGGCGCCGGCGCGCTGCCGTCACGACTTACATCAAATCAGATCAGTGGAAGGATCGGACGAGGCTGCCGACCAGCAGGTTCCAGCCGTCGATCAGCACGAAGAACAGGATCTTGAACGGCAACGAAATGGATGTCGGCGGCAGCATCATCATGCCCATCGCCATGACGATGGTCGAGACGATAAGATCGATCACCAGGAATGGCAGGACGACGAGGAAGCCGATTTCGAAGCCGCGGCGGATCTCGGAAATCATGAAGGCCGGGATAAGAACACGGTAGTCGATCTTGCTGTCGACGACGACCGTCTGGCCGCGCTCCTGGGCGAGATCGACGAACAGCTTGATGTCCTTCTCACGCGTATTGGCGGACATGAAGGTTCTAAACGGTTCGGCAATGCGCTGCACGGCCTCCGTCTCGTTGATCTGGTTCGCCAGAAGCGGCGCGCCGCCATCCTTCCATGCCTGGTCGAAAGTCGGTGCCATGACATAGAAAGTCATGAACAGCGCCAGGCTTAGCAGGATCATGTTGGACGGGGTGGTCGAGAGGCCCATGCCGGAGCGCAGGATCGAAAACGCGATGATGAAGCGCGGGAAGCTGGTGACCATCACCAGGATGCCCGGAGCCACCGACAGGATGGTCAGAAGGCCGAATGTCCTGATGATCCAGGCCGCCGCCGAGCCGCTGACAGGCGCGTTGAACAGGTCTGTCGGAAGCTGTTGCGCCGCCGCCAACTCGGGCACCGCCATGATGGCGATGAAAAGGCATAGAAATCGAATCATTCGATGACGAAGGTTCTGAACATCACCTTCGATACGCGCCCTTCCGAGCGCAGGTCAACACGTTCCTGAATGTCGTCCCTAAGATATTGAAAGCCGCGCGGACCCTCGATCTGCTGGAGGGAAACAGTGCGGATGTAAGCGACGATATCCTGGTGGATGTCTTCCGCCATCTTGACGTCTGTCGGGCCTTTGAACATCAGCGCGACCTCGAGCCGAACCCAGTTTTCCGACGGGTAGGCAAGGTTGGACGTGATGGGGTCGAGCTGGAGGATACCGTTGGCCTCGGGGACAACGGTTGGCAGCGCGCCGTCCTCGCCCTTCTTGCCGCCGGCCTCGGGCTTCGCCTCGGCTGCCTTGGTCTTTTCAGCGGTGAGTATCTTCGGCGCGACCATATTGCCGATGGCCCAGCCGCCGCCGGCGCCGACCAGGGTCAGCACCAGCACGCCGCCGATCAACGGGATCAGGGTGCTCTTCTTTTTCTTGCCGTCTTCGTCGTCTGCCATGACGGTCCGCCTTTCGTTGTATCTCGTCTGCAGCCGTTACAATGGCGACAGAAGGTCGACGGCCTGCTGGCCGCGCGGCGGCTGCTGGATTTCCGTCAGGCGACCGCGACCGCCGTAAGAGATGCGGGCTTCGGCGATCTTCTCGTATGAGATGGTATTCTCGGCGGTGACATCCTGCGGCCGGACGATACCGGCGACGTTGAGAATGCGGATTTCCTGGTTCATGCGGACTTCCTGCGAGCCGCTGATGACGAGGTTGCCATTCTCCAGGATGCCGGTGACGACGGCGGCCACCAGCAGTGTGACCTGCTCGGAGCGCTGCATCTTGCCCTTGGCATCGGTTGAGGTGTCAGAGCCGTACGTCCCGGTGCCCGACGTCTTCGGGTTCCAGCCCAGAATATTGGCGTTGACGTCGTAGTTCATGCCGCTCTTGTTGGTCCGGTCGCGATTGGTCTCGTTATCCCAGTTGGCCTTGTCGTTGATCGATATGTTGACCGTCATGATGTCGCCGACATTCAACGCGCGGGCGTCCTTGAATAGCGCCGCCTGGGAATCGCTCCACAGCGAGTAGCCTTGCGCCACCTGATGAGGCCGCTTCGGATAGAGGGACATCTGCGGCGTCTGGGCATATTGCAGCCCGCTGCCGATCGGGCTCATGGCCGGCGCCCGGCCGATCTCCTTGATCGCCTGCGACTGGCAACCGCCGAGGAACACCATTGCAGCCAATGTGACGGGGAGCGACTTGTTCATTGTGTGTCCTTGGCCTTCGACGTGTTCGGATCAGACGCGCTGGACATGATGTTGGTCACGGTCGCCGCCTTCTGCGGGTCCATTTCGCTGAGGATGAGGCTTGCCTGGCTTGGTTTCAGCTTCATGATGATCGCCGAAGCGATGGTGATCTTCACGTCGTTGAGGCTGGCGGCGGCGGCATCCGGCTTCATGTTCTTGTAGATCTGGACGAGGCCGTCATCAGCCTTGGCAAGGAAATCGTTGCGGCGCTTGAGCCAGTCCTCGTACTCAGCCTTGCGCTGGTCCATGATGGCAATGCGGGCGTCGACATCGGCCTGGAGTTTTTCAAGCGCTTGCTTCTGCAGCAGGTAGCGCTGGTCGCGAGCCGGCTCCGCGATATTGGTGCAGAACTGGCGGATCTCGTCCTGGCTGCTCGATGGATCGACCGCCGGCTTTGCCGTGTCCTCGGCAAACGCACCGGGGATGGTCAGCAGCGCCGCACCGACTGCCGCCAGGGCGACAGTCTTGCAGTTGGCCCGAAGATGCACGAGGACGTCTCTACCCATCATTGAAGAACGAGCTCCGCTTGCAGTGCGCCAGCCGATTTGATGCCTTGGAGAATGGCGATGATGCCATCGGGCTTGACGCCGATATTGTTGAGACCGGACACCAGGGTCTTCAGGTCGGGCCCCTGCAGGACTGCGACGCGGCCGCCGGACTTGGTCGCCGAGATATCGGTCTGGTCCTGGACCGCCGTCTCGCCGTTGCTGAATGGCTGCGGCTGGATGATCTGCGGGTTCTCGCTGACCTGAACGGTCAACGTTCCATAGCTCACGGCAACCGGCGAGACGCGGACGTCGGCGCCGATGATGATCGTTCCGGTGCGCTCGTTGATGACCACCTTGGCCGGCGTATCGGTCTGGACTTCGAGATTTTCGAGATCGGCCATCAATCGGGTAAGATCAGCCGTCTTCGGCTTAGCGATCGCCACTTCCTGCGAATCCTTGGCTTCGGCAATCGGCGCACCGAAACGGGACGAGGCGTAGGCATTGACTGTGTCGGCGATGCGGATCGAGGTCGAGAAATCGGGGTTGCGCAGTTGCAGGACAAGATTGACCGAGTCCTTGAAGCGCGACGGCAGCTCGCGCTCGACGATGGCACCGCCGGGCACGCGGCCGGCAGTCGTGACGCCTTCGGTCACCGTTGCTGCAGCGCCTTGGGCCTGAAAGCCCGAAACGATGACGGAGCCTTGCGCGACGGCATAGATCTGGCCATCGGCACCGCTGAGCGATGTCATGATCAGCGTACCACCGCGCAGCGAGCTTGCGTCGCCGAGCGAGCTGACCGTCACGTCGATGCGGCTACCGGGGCTGGCGAATGGGGGAAGGTTCGAGGTAACCATGACAGCGGCGGTGTTCTTCGCGCTGGACTGGCCGCCTTGTGTCGAGATACCGAGATTCTGGAGCATGGCGCGCATCGATTGCTCGGTGAACGGCGACGAGCGCAGGCCGTCGCCGGTGCCCTGCAGGCCGACGATCAGGCCGTAGCCGATCAGCTGGTTGTCGCGGCCGGCCTGCAGCGAGGCAATGTCCTTGATGCGCGAACTCATCGCTGCCGCCGGACCGGGTGCGGTCAGGCTCGGTAGCATCAGCAGGATGGCCAGGAAAAGACGCAGGCTTCTCATTTTGCTACCACACGGATCGTACCGTTCTCGAGGACCGTGCCGTTGACGATGATGCCGGAATCGATGTTGCGGGCGCGGACCTTGTCACCGATAGAACCGTCGTCGAGGGGCGTTCCGGCAGCCGAAATCATCATATCGCCCATGCTCATCACCAGCCGGACGTTGGAACCGCGCGTCACGGCAAAGGGCTGGCGAAGCGCAGAGATCGCGATCGTCCGGCCGGAGAGCAAAGTCCGCTTCGACACCCGACCGACGACCTCGTCGATCGAGCGGGCGAAGTCGCCGGTGAGGTTTGGATTGGTGATCTGCACCTCTTCCAGCTGACCGCTGCTGATGACGTCGCCGGGATAGATGGCTTCCGTCGGGACGACCGCCTTGCCCATTCCCAGATCTTCCGCACTGGCGCTGGGGGCCAGCACGAATCCGCAGGCCAGGCCGACGACGGCGAGCCACGCGACTGCAACGCTTTTTGCCTGGCGAACGATCATGTCCGGCTCTCTCTTTGCTACTTGAGGTTTTTGCTGACCACCGAGGCCATGTCGTCGGCCGTGGTGATAACCTTGGAATTCATTTCGTAAGCGCGCTGGGCCGTAATCAGCTCGGTGATTTCCTTCACCGGGTCGACGTTCGACGATTCCAGGTAGCCCTGCTTGATCGCGCCGAAGCCATCGAGATTGGGATTGGAAACCACGGGATCGCCCGAGGCCGGGGTCTGGGTGAACAGATTGCTGCCCATTGGCTGCAGGCCTGCCTCGTTGACGAAATTGGCGAGCTGCATTTGCCCGAGGATCGTCGGCGTGGCCGATGTGCCGATGGTGGCGGAAATTTCGCCGGAGGTGCTGATCGTGATCTTGCTGGCATTGCTCGGAACGGTGATCCCGGGCTGCAGGACATTGCCGTCGACGGTGACGATCTGGCCGGTGTCGCTCTTGTTGAAGGAGCCGGCGCGGGTGTAGGCCGTCGTACCGTCAGGCATCTGGATCTGAAACCATCCACGACCGACGACCGCGACGTCGAGATCGTTCTCGGTCTGCGACAGCTCGCCCTGGATATGAATGTTGCGGACGGCGGACGTCTGCACGCCGAGACCGATATTGGCGCCCTCGGGTACGGCTGCCTGGTTGGGGCGGTTGGAGATGCCCTTGGCCCGTTCCGTCTGGTAGAGAAGGTCCGAAAACTCGGCGCGGGAGCGCTTGTAAGCCGTCGTGTTGATGTTCGCGATATTGTTCGCGATGACCTCGAGATTGGTCTGCTGGGCATCCATGCCCGTAGCCGCAATGGCAAGCGCTCTCATGTCTTCGTCCGATCCCGTTAAATCTGCATTTTCGTGATGTCTAGGAAGGCCGAAACAAGCTTGTCACGGACTGCGACGGTCGTTTGCAGGGTCTGGTTGGCCTGCATGACGGCATCGACCACCTCGCGAGTGCCCATGGTGCCCTTGATCCCGGCGAAGGAAGCCGCTTCAGCTCCCTTCAGGGTGCTGACCGTATCCTTGGCCATGTTGCTCATGACAGAAGCAAAGCTCATGCCGGTGTCGGCGCCAGGCGTTGCACCCGGCGTCGCGAGGCCGCTTGTCAGGCCGGGCATCAAGCCTGTTGTCAGCGACGAGGACGCATCTTCCGAAACGCTGCCGAGGCCGCGCGTCATCGAAGAAAGTGAGGTGAGACTTTTGATAGCGTCAATCATGATCAGGACTTCAACAAATCGATGGTGGAATTGATTAGATCGCGCGATTGCTTGATCGTCTGGAGATTGGCCTCGTAGGAGCGATTGGCTTCGCGCATATCGGCCATTTCAACGAGAACGTTGACATTCGGCATCTTGACGTAGCCCCTCTGGTCCGCAGCTGGATTGCCGGGGTCGTATTCCTCGACGAACTTGCCCTGGTCCTGACCGACTTTCTTGACGCCGACCGTGGTCAGGTTGTTGGTATGGTCGAGTTCGGCGCCAAAGGTTACCGTCTTGCGGCGGTAGGGGTTGGCGCCCGGCGTGTCGCCCGTCGAACGGGCGTTTGCGATATTTTCCGAAACGATGCGCAGGCGGGTCGATTGAGCTTCGAGACCTGAGCCTGCCACCTTCATGGCAGCAGTTAATGGATCCATTTTTTATTTCCCCACGACCATCATCATCATGCGATTGAAGGAACTGACGAGGGCGGTGTTCAAACCGTACTGCCGCTGAATTTCACCGGTCTTGGTCAGTTCGGATTCCAGGCCAACGGTGTTGCCCGATTCCTGGACACCGATTTCCTGGTTTAGAGAGGCTTCCTCGACACCGATTTTGTCGGTGCTGCCCATTTCGGTGCCTGAAAGATGCGCCGGGTTCGTGCGCGCCATGCCAACCGTCTGGTTGTTGAGCACGGCTTCGAACGGCGTGACGTCCTTGGCATGGAATTTGGGGGTGTTGGCGTTGGCGATGTTGCCTGCAACCACCTGCTGACGCACCGACAACCATTCTGCTTGGCGCGATGCTAGGTCAAAAAGCTGGATCGGTTGCATGGGGATCATCTCCATTCGTATGCCTAGACACTAGGCCGGTAATCTTGCGTGGGACTTGCGGCAAACGCGTTTGATTGCGTAACTTCGAATATGCGCGGCCGTCGCCGATATGCCTCTCCGCCCAGCACCGCGCGGGCGATGCTGCCGTCCTTCCGTCGGGAGGTTTTTCCATGAAACGAAGCGCCCAAAGGCGCGCCGTCAGTTGGCGTCGTAGACAGCGCCGGTCGAGGTGATCATCACCCACTTGCCCTTGCGCTGCTCGAGGCGCGAAAGGCGGCTGTTGTCGGGAAGGACAGACCCGATCCTCACGACATACATGCCGGCTGCATCCTGGATGAGCGCACGCCCGTTGGAAACGTGCAGCAGGCGAAAATCGGACAAGCCCGGAAACGGCTGGTTTTCGGCATCGGCGCCTTTGACGTCGGCGGGAGCGGCGGTGCCGGTCGTCGCCGTGGTCAATCGATCGGTATCGACCAGGGGCTTGCTGTCCGTCTCGTTGCTGTTGGCCAATCCCATCGGAGAGACGCTGAAGACGTTGCGCTGCTCCCAGCTGCTCGGCAAAGCACGGGTGCGTTCGCCCTCGGCCACCTGCATGCCGAACTTGTCGGGGTTCAGGAATACATACCAGGGGAAGAAAGCCGACAGTGCGGCCAGCGCCAGACCGGCACCCTTCAGCGCCGTATCGCCACGCAAGACACGCTTGCGCTTCTGCTCCGTCAACGGCTTTGCGCCGGCGTCTGTATCGATTGCTTTCACGTCAGCCTCTGGGTCTTGCGTTGGCCGGGGCGGCAGCACCATTCTTCAACGCCGTTGCAAGGTCGGTGAAGGCATCGATCGAGGGGCGATCGTTCGGCAACTGCTTCAGAACGTCGTAGATGAGCGGGACCTGCTTGATCGCCATGTCGACGTCCGCGTCGCTGCCGGCCCGGTAACCTCCGATGAGACGGAGATCCCGGGTTTCCTCGAAGCGGTGGACGAGCGACTTCAGCCGCGACACCAGCTTCTCCTGGTCCGGCGTCCATGCCTTGCGGGCAAGACGCGAGACAGACGACAGCGGATCGATCGGCGGATAGCGTCCCTCTTCGGCTAGGCTGCGCTGCAGGACGATATGGCCATCGAGAATGCCGCGGGTGGAATCGGCGATCGGGTCGTTATGATTGTCGCCGTCGACCAGGATCGAGATGATCGCGGTGATCGTCCCGGTACCTTCCGGGCCGGGACCGGCACGCTCGAGCAGGCGCGGCAGTTCGGTGAACACAGAGGCCGGATAGCCACGGGCAATCGGCGGCTCGCCGGACGCCGTCGCGACTTCGCGGATGGCGTGGGCAAAGCGCGTGACGCTGTCGACGATCAGAAGCACATTGTCGCCGGCATCGCGAAAATGCTCGGCGATGGTGATGGCTGCGAGCGGCGCCATCTTGCGCAGCATAGGGCTTTCATCGCTGGTGGCGACGACTGCGACCGACTTGCTCATATGCGGACCGAGCGTGTCTTCGATGAACTCGCGGACTTCGCGGCCACGCTCGCCGACCAGCGCGATGACGACCTTGTCGAAAGCCTCGGCGCGCGCCAGCATCGACAGCAGCGTCGACTTGCCGACGCCGGAGCCGGCAAAAATGCCGAGGCGCTGGCCGAGGCACAGCGGCGTGAAGATATCGATGGCGCGGACGCCGGTCTTGAACCCGGTCTCGACGCGCTGACGGGTCATCGACGGCGGGGCGAGGTTCGAGATCGAGCGGGGCGTCGAGCCTTGCGTCAAGGGACCCAGCCCATCGATAGGCTCGCCCAGCGAATTGATCGTGCGCCCACACCAGTCGCTGGATGGGCTGATGCGGAAGGCACCCTTCTGGATGACCTTGTCGTGAATGCCGATCGGCTCGCCCGGTTCGATCGGGCAGACGAAGATCAGGTCCTGCTCGACCCGCACGACTTCGCCGAGGTGGACGCCCGTCGGAGACAGATGGCCGACGAATTCGCCAAGCCGGACGTGCCGCGAGAGGCCGGAGACCGTATAGTGGCCGGCGGCAATGGTCCTGACATGACCGCCATGGGCAACGGCGTTCTCCGGGGTGCCGTAGTAGCGGGCAAGCTCGGCGAGTTGCCCGAGCTTCTGCGAAATCGGTATCTCAGGCAGCACGGGGGCAGCTGGTGTCTCCTCGGGATCTTCGAGGTCCAGCGGATCCAAGATCGTGTCTTCGAGTTGATCCATTTACCGACCCCTTACGATGACTTGCTGCCGAGGGTCTTGATTGCCTCGTCGAGCGAGCTTTCGCTCGAGCCCGTCAGCGTCGATATGTTGTCGAAGGCGCGGCTGACTTCGATCAGCTGCGTCATCTCGCGCATGCCGTTGACGTTTGAATTTTCGAGATATCCTTGAGCAACGCCCACCTTGGAGCTGTCGACGACCGCCTGCGGTGTCTGCGAGGCAATGATGCCGCTGTTGGAATAGCGCACGAAGCCCTTGCTGAGGTCGGCAGTGTAGAGACCGATCGTGCCCATCTGCTTGTTGTTCTGGAAGATCTCGCCGTTGGCCGTGACATTAGGCTCTCCGCCCTGCGGATTGAGCTGGATCTGGCCGCCATTGGGATCGAGCACGGGGAAACCCCGCTCCGATACCAGCGCGCCAGTCGATGTCATCGAAAACCGTCCGTCGCGTGTAAGAACTGTGCCGGCGGGGGTATTTATGCCGAACCAGGCATCGCCCTTGACCGCGAAGTCGAAGAGGCTTCCCGTGTTCTGCAGTTCGCCGGACTCGGTTGAGAGATAATCGTTGCCTTGCGTCACGAAGGCGACCTTGGAGCCGAGCTTGTTGTCGGTGTTGCTCAGCACCTGGTTGAACTTGACCTCCGTGCCGCGAAAGCCGGTGGTGTTCACATTGGCCATGTTATCGGCGATCGTCGTCAGCCGCCGCTCGAGGGCCATCTGCGAGGATAGAGACACATAGATACCAGACTGCATGGCAACGCCCTCCGGACATTGGAGAATAACGGAAATGGAAGCCGCCGGTGACGTGCATGTCCATTCGTTAGATGGGCATGGATGCCCTTGCCCTGCCTTATCTCAGCACTTCCTTGTGCGAAGCTGACACTATGGAAGACTTGGCAAAAACGGCGTGGGAAACAGCCTCACGCAAGATAGGCAACCTACTCCAGACATCAGAAACAACGTCAGGTATGGACCGTCGATGAACATCATAATCGGATTCGTTGTGACCTTTGGTTGCATCATCGGTGGCTTTATGGCCATGGGTGGCCATCTCGGTGCGCTTATGCAGCCATTCGAGTTCCTGGTGATCGGGGGTGCCGGCTTCGGCGGCTTCATCATGGCCAACACCATGAAAGTCATCAAGGATTCCGGGAAGGCACTGGGCGAGGCGTTCAAGCATTCGGTGCCGAAGGAACGCAACTACCTCGACGTGCTCGGCGTCCTCTATGCCCTGATGCGCGACCTGCGCACCAAGTCGCGCAACGAGATCGAAGCACACATCGACAATCCGGACGAATCCTCGATCTTCCAGACGGCTCCGACGATCCTGAAGAACAAGGAACTGACGGCCTTCATCTGCGACTATGTCCGCCTGATCATCATCGGCAATGCCCGCTCACACGAGATCGAGGCGCTGATGGACGAGGAAATCAACACCATCCTGCATGACAAGATGAAGCCATTCTACGCGATCACGACGATGGGCGACGCCTTCCCGGCTATCGGTATCGTCGCGGCCGTTCTCGGCGTCATCAAGGCCATGAGCCATATCAACGATCCGCCGGAAGTGCTGGGCGAGTTGATCGGCTCGGCACTGGTCGGCACCTTCCTCGGCATCCTGCTGTCCTATTCGGTGTGCGCGCCGCTGGTTTCGCAGATCAAGATCGTCCGCAGCAAGCAGCATCGCCTCTATGTCATCGTCAAGCAAACGCTGCTCGCCTACATGAACGGCTCCGTACCGCAGGTTGCCTTGGAATACGGCCGCAAGACAATTTCGGCTTATGAGCGTCCCTCGATCGATGCCGTCGAGCAGGAAATGATGAATCCGGGCGGCGAGAACAAGGCAGCTTGATGATGGATGATACACCGCGTACGCCGATGAGTCCGACCCTTCTCGCCAAGCTGACCGGCGGCCTGGGCGATCACCAACGGGTCGAGAAACTTTGTGCCTCGATCGGTCAGGTCTACAGCGAATTCCTGCCTGACCTTATCAAGAGCGAGATCGGCATCGACGTCGTCGTCTCCTATGCCGGCAGCAAGACCGGCGCCATGGACGAGCTGATCGAAGGGCTCGGCGCGAACGTCGCCGTCGTCCACGGCTCGTTGCGCAACTGGTCGCCGAACTTCGTGCTCGGCTGCGGCGCCGGATTTATCCTGACGCTGATGGAGCGGATGCTGGGCGCGATGCCCGAGACCATCACAACGCCGAAGCTGCGGCCGCTCTCGCTAATGGAGCTCGACCTTGCCGTCATGGTGTTCGACAAGATCGCCAGCGTGCTGCGCTCCGCCGTCAACGCACCGGGCGGTTTCGAGCCCTACCTCGAGCCAGCGCAGAATATCGAAGACCGCAAGCCGCCGGCGGAAGGCCAGCCGGACGAGTATGCGGCAGCCATCAAGATGTCGATCAAGCTGGGCGCCGCCACATCGCATTTCATGCTGGTGGTGCCGCAGAAGGTCCTCTTGAAAACCGTCGTCACGCCACCGAAGGCGAAGAACCAGACGGTGAAGTCGGAAGCTTGGACCCAACAGATCACGGAGCAGGTTCACCGTTCCCATGTGACGATCGACGCCCGCATCCGGCTGCAATCGCTGACGCTGGAGACAATCTCCAAGCTTGCCGTCGGCGACGTCATTCCGTTCATGGACAGCAGCGATGTGAACGTCGAGGTCAGCGCCAACGGCAAGGACATCTACATCTGCGAATTCGGCAAGTCCGGCGAAAACTACACGGTGCGTGTCAAGGACACCGTCAACTCCGATAGCGAATTGCTCAAGCACCTCATGAATTGATCGGTTTCCAAAGCCCGGGGCTGCCAACGGCAGCTTGAGGCAAGTTTCAAATGGAATAGTAAAGTTATGGCACCCAGGAAAACAAAAACTGTTGGCGAAGACGCTCTCGACCTGCCCGGCAACGAGGACGAGTTGAACGATGCGATCGACGGTTTGCGCGGCGTCCTGAAAAAGGATGCCGGCGACCTTTCAGACTTCGGCGGCGATTTCGGCGCTGAGGACGACGACGCTGCAGCCTCGCCGATGAGCCTTTCCAGTTTTGGCGATTTCGGCGATGATAGCGCATCGACAGATTCGGATCTTAGCGACCTCGGAGATTTCGGCGGTTCGTCGTTCGAGACACAGCAGGCGCCAGGCAGCGCGCTGACCTCGAACATGGACCTGATCATGGACATCCCGATCGATGTCCAGATCGTGCTTGGCAGCAGCCGCATGCAGGTCTCCGGCCTGATGAATTTGACGGAAGGGGCGATCATCGCCCTCGACAAGAAAATCGGCGAGCCGGTCGAGATCACGGTCAACGGCCGGCGGATTGCTCGCGGCGAAATCACCGTGCTGGAAAATGACGATACGCGCTTCGGGATCAAGCTAATTGAAGTCTTGGGCACGAAGAAAGCCTAATACCCCCCAAGTCTGGGACGGAGAAGACCATGATGGACTTTGACGATTTCGGCGGCGCTGTAGCCGAGAAACCGTTATCTCAGGCTGAAAAAGCCGCGGCCGTCCTTCTTGCCATGGGCAAGGAGGTCGCGGGACGTTTGTTGAAATATTTTACCCAGCACGAATTGCAGCTGATCATTTCGTCCGCCCAGTCGCTGCGCCCCATTCCCCCGGATGAACTGGCGATCCTCGTTGCCGAATTCGAAGACCTGTTCACCGAGGGTGCCGGTCTGATGGATAACGCCAAGGCCATCGAGAGCATTCTCGAGGAGGGCCTGACGCCAGACGAAGTCGACAGCCTGCTCGGCCGTCGCACAGCCTTCCAGGCCTTCGAAACGTCGATCTGGGACCGCCTCGGCGAAGGCGAACCGGCTTTTGTCGGCAGCTTCCTCCTGAAAGAACATCCGCAGACCATCGCCTACATCCTGTCGATGATGCCATCGTCGTTCGGCGCCAAGGTGTTGATGCAGATCCCCGACGCCCAGCGCGCCGACATCATGAACCGGACTGTCAACCTCAAGGACGTCAGTCCGAAGGCGGCACAGATCATCGAAAACCGCGTCGTGGCGCTGTTGGCGGAGATCGAGATGGAACGCAACGCAGGCGGCTCGGCCAAGGTTGCGGAACTGATGAACGAAATGGAGAAGCCGCAGGTCGATACGCTACTGAGCTCGCTCGAAACGTTGAGCCAGGCTTCTGTCGACAAGGTACGCCCGAAGATCTTCCTGTTCGACGACCTGATGCTGATGCCGCAGCGCGGCCGCGTCCTGCTGCTCAACGACATCTCCGCAGACATCCTGACGATGGCCTTGCGCGGGTCTTCCAGCGAGATGCGCGAGACGGTGCTTGCCTCGATCAGCCCGCGTCAGCGCCGCATGATCGAATCGGACCTTGCTGCCGGTACGAACGGCATCAACCCGCGCGAGATCGCCATCGCCCGCCGCGCAATTGCCCAGGAAGCGATCCGGCTGGCCAATTCCGGCCAGATCCAACTCAAGGAACCCGTCGTTGCCGACACCGAGGCCGCTTAACCGCAGCTGTTGACAAGGCCGTTACGGCACATAGCCCGAGTTGAACCCGGCGACCGGGAGGTCTAGACTCCCCCAAATATCAGGCTGCGCATGATGCGCGGCCTTTCGGTTTGAAAAGGGCAGCGGATTTGGCCGACGAGGACAAAGACAGCAAGACCGAAAATCCGACCGAGAAAAAACTTCGGGAAGCGACAGACAAGGGCAATATCCCGATGTCACGGGAGGCAACGCTGTTTGCCTCCATGCTTGCCACATTCATCTACATGATCTTCTTCCTGCCGGATCGGATGGCCCGGATGGGCCAGGTGCTTCGCGACCTGTTCGAAAATCCGGACCAATGGAGCCTGGAAACCGGCTCGGACGTGATGTCGCTGTTCGTCAAGATCGGCTGGGAAGTTGGCAACCTGCTGCTGCCGGCGGTCGTGCTGTTCTTCCTGTTCGGCATCAGTTCCTCGGTCGCCCAGCACCTGCCCTCACCCGTGCTCGATCGCATCCGGCCGCAGATATCGCGCATTTCGCCCGTTGCCGGCTGGAAGCGCATCTTCAGCGTCCCCGGACTGGTGGAATTCGGCAAATCGATGATGAAGATCGTCGTTGTCGGGATCATCATGTTTTTCGTGCTGCGCAGCGAGTTCTTCAGCTCGATCGATTCGATGTTTTCCGATCCACAGACGATTTTCGTCCGGCTTGCGAGCATCATCAAGAAGATCCTCGTGGTCGTGCTGCTGGCGACCGCGATCGTCGGTATCATCGACTTGTTCTGGACGCGCTACCATTGGTACGACCAGCTGCGCATGACGAAGCAGGACGTCAAGGACGAATTCAAGCAGTCGCAGGGCGACCCTATCGTCAAGGCCCGCCAGAGATCGATCGCCCGCGACAGGGCTCGCCGGCGCATGATGAAGAACGTTTCGCGCGCAACACTTGTCATCGCCAACCCGACCCACTTTGCCGTGGCGCTGCGCTACGTCAGGTCGGAAAACGATGCGCCGGTGGTCGTTGCCAAAGGCCAGGACCTGATTGCACTCAGAATCAGGGAAATTGCCGAGGAAAACAACATCCCCGTGTTCGAGGATCCGCCGCTGGCGCGCTCCATGTTTGCGCAAGTCTCGGTCGATAGTGTCATCCCGTCAGTATTTTTTAAGGCCGTCGCAGAACTGATTCATCGTATCTATGCGGCGAAATCAAATAATAAGCGGGTACCATAACGAATGAAAAGATGCCCCTACTCCGAAAAACGCGAACAGATCCTTGCCGAGGCCATTAGCCCTGTGGCAAGCGAACTGAGACTGCTTGACGCAGCGGACCTGATTTCCCTGCTGCGTTTTGAATCCTATGGCAACCTTGCCGACCTGGTTGCCTCTGCCGCAGAACTCTACTTCCTTCCGGGCACGGTCAATTTTGGCCTAGGGGGCGACTATGCCCTCGAATGGGGCGGCCCGGCGGAAGTCAGCATCGACCTCGAGATCAAACCGGTCGGCATAACCGTCTACGCCAAGCTGGCGTTGACCGAACACCATGCCGGCGTGGAGATCAACCACATCGCCTTCGACAATCCGTCGAGCGATCCGGACGAAAATACGGCTATGCTCGCCCAGAGCCTCAGCCAGGCACGTTACACCATACCGACATCCCCGGCGATGAACGCCTGAAGCGTCTGAACTGCCGACATCCAAATCCGAAACCAAGGCGACGCATGACCGTCGCCTTGGTTTTTTTTCAAGCGTGTTCAGCCCCACATCCCTGAAGCATTACACGGCATGGCGGCCAACATTGCCGTCAAGTAATGCTGGCTGCGATTTGAATTACTTTTCTGTAACTCCGGCCTCTAATCCCGCTTTATAGGCAAAAATGTGGTCATATCCGCCATATTCTGATTATTTATGTTTAACATGACACCTGTTTCGAGCGGGCTATTACTTGGCGTCGAAGTTCAGGCGAACCCATCTGCTGCATGGCAGACCTGCCCGAACCTTTGATGCAATCGACCGCTAACGCGAGACAGGCGGCCCGGCATCGTGTTCACACGCTCGCAAGGGACCAATATCATGTCGTCAATTCTTCAGAGACACCGTACTGCAGCCCTCGTTGGCGCTGCTTTCATCCTTGGCGCGGCCTCGCTGCCGCTGGTCTTCAATGGCACGGCCGCCAATGCTGCAGGCCAATCAGGCGCCGTCGGCGGGATCATCGCCGCCAACGGTTCGTTTGCGCCGATCGTCAGCGCCGACAAGCCTGCGGTCGTCACCATCACCACGACGATGAAAGCCGACAATGTCAGCGACGACAGCGACAGTTCGCCGATGGACCAGCAGTTCCGCCAGTTCTTCGGTGGCCAGGGCATGCCGATGCCGCAGCAGGCGCCGCAGGGCCGCCAGGGTCACAGCCAGGCACTCGGTTCCGGCTTCATCATCAGCTCGGACGGCGTGATCGTCACCAACAACCATGTGATCGACAAAGCCATCGACATCAAGGTGACACTCGATGACGGGAGGGAACTGCCGGCCAAGCTGCTCGGCGCCGATCCCAAGTCCGACCTCGCAGTCATCAAGATCCAGTCTCCCAAGCCCCTTGCCACCATCGCTTGGGGCGATTCTGACAAGCTGAAGCTCGGCGACCAGATTCTCGCCATCGGCAATCCCTTCGGCATCGGCACGACGGTCACCGCCGGCATCGTTTCCGCCCGTGGCCGCGACCTGCACAGCGGCCCCTACGACGATTTCATCCAGATCGATGCGCCGATCAACCACGGCAATTCCGGCGGTCCGCTGGTCGATAGCAACGGCCAGGTGGTCGGCATCAATACGGCCATCTACTCGCCGAACGGCGGCAGCGTCGGCGTCGGCTTCGCAATTCCGTCAGACGAGGCCAAGACCATCGTCGCCAAGCTCGAGAAGAGCGGCTCGATCGACCATGGCTATCTCGGCGTAGAAATTCAGCCGGTGACGCAGGATATCGCCGAAGCCGTCGGCCTCAACCAGCCGCAGGGCGCCCTGGTTGCGCAGGTAAGCGACGGGACACCGGCCGCAAATGCCGGCGTCAAGAGCGGCGACATCATCACCGGACTTGGCGGCAGGACCGTGAAAATGCCGAAGGACCTGTCGCGCTTCGTAGCCGACCTGTCGCCGGGCACGAAAGAGAGCCTGACCGTGTGGCGCGACGGCAAGTCCGTTGACCTGCCGGTAACGGTTGGCGGTAACGACAAGGGCGACGAGCAGGCTTCCGTCGAGAGCGGCGACATGCAGCAGAGCCACAAGCCTGCGCTGGGCATCGGCCTTGCGGAACTGACGCCGGAAGTTCGCCAGTCGCTCAATCTTCCCGATAGCGTCACAGGCGTCGTGGTGGAAAGCGTCAATCCCGACAAGGCTGCAGCGTCCGCCGGCATCCAGCCAGGCGATGTGATCGTCTCGGTCAACCAGAAGCCGGCCCGCAACGCCCATGACGTTCAGGCGGAGGTGGCGCAGGCCAGCAAGGCCGGTCGCAAGTCAGTTCTGCTGATGATCGAACGGGACGGCACAAAGACCTTCGTGGCCGTGCCTTTCGCCGCTGCCTGATACTGTCCAGAGCTCAAGCTTCACCCGGCACACGCCGGGTGAAGCGCGTTTCGGCCTGCGGGCCGAATGGATGACGGTGATGTCAGCTGATATAGCCAAGCCGGATGGACTTCGCGATTGCCTGGATGCGGTTGACACTGTCGAGCTTGATCGTTGCCGAGCCGAGATAGGCGTTGACCGTGTGCACGGAGAGGCCAAGCTTGTCCGCAATTTCTTCACTGATCCGTCCGTCTCCAGCCAGTTGCAGGCAGGCGATTTCCCGTTCGCTCAGGGATTCCACGGCCGAGTTGCGCCGTTCGTCCAGCGATAGCAGATCCATCATGATCTGGCAGCTTCGACCATGCAGGTCGACGATGACGTCGCTGCTGACGTCAATGAAATTAGCGGTGAACAGGACGATGCCATTGCCGACAGTTCCCAGCCGGACGGGGAAAGCGATGCCGGCATAGGGCAGCATCTTGGATTTCAGGCGCAATGTGAACGAGGCAAAATCGATGGCTTCCGCTGTGCTCTCGTCATCGACGCCGTTCCACATGAGCGGCAACAACGATTTTTCGAGATGCTCCAGCATGTCGTCGCCATAAGCGTCGAGAATGGCCTTCGTGACCAGCGGATTGGCCGGACCGAAGTTTTCCAGCTCACAGACAAGACGCAGCCTGTTGGGAAGGCCAGAACCGGCGACCCGGTAAATTGCGAAATTCTGGGCGTCGATGAGCTTTTGCATCGCGACCAGGCGAGGAAAGAGGTCGGAACGGCTGGAGATACGGTGAACCCGCGTCATCTTCAGTTCGCGCGATACGGTCGTTCTGTCCGGCGCGTATTTCATCGTGACCCCTCAGACCAGATTGTTTCTGACCGCAAACGCGATCGCTTCGGACCGGGTCTTGGTTGCGGTCTTGCGCATGACGCTGGTTATGTAATTGTTGATCGTGTTGCGTGAGATACCGAGAATCATGGCGATTTCGTCGCTCGTCTTGCCCTCGGCGATCCAGAACAGGCATTCCAGCTCCCGGTCCGTCAATTCGAAACTGCGCTCGCCCTTGCCCTCGATGCAATGACCGAAGCTCGCGAAATAGGCCGTCAGCAACCCGACTTCACGAAGTCGCTCGGGCGACAGGATAAAACCGTCGCGATAGAGCAGCATCAGCGACAGCCGGGTGCGGCCGACATTGAGTGTCAGCGAGCAGTACTGGCGGCTCGAGCCTTCCGGCAAGGTCACGTCGTCTGGCAAAACCGAAAAGCTCGGCTGGAAAAGCAACATGCACTTCTCAAGCTCGGTGGTCCGCACGTAGGCGCCGACGAGATCGGATGCCAGACGCCGGACAAGATCGAACGGCCAGTCGGACGACATGACGAAATCGAGGCCGCTTTCCTGGAGCAGGTCGCAGCGGGCGAGCATATAGTGGGAGGCGCCGATATAATCGGTCAGGGCGCGCAAGCCCGAATGGATGTAGGGGGAGCCTGCGACGTCCATGAGACGCAAGATCAGCTGGTCACGTGTCATGCTCTTGGCGGGAAGCGTTGGGATAATAACATCCCCTTCGCTGCGGCTGGCCTGAAGTATATTCATGTCCATTTGCATTTCCTGCCATGTTAAACGTTTAACGTGGGCGCTAGGACGTCCTGCCTGGACTAAATCTGACCTTGAGTGCTTTAACTCTCTGTCCCCGAATCACTATAAACAAACGTACACCCTGGAGCAGCGGACCTCCAAGTTCTAAGGATTTCGGAAGCATCTATTCTCTGTATTTTGAGTATCTGATCAAAACCGGCCCCTCAATCCACACCCCGATTGAACGTTAAAACGATTCTGCAAAACCATCAATGGCCGGCTTTTGCAAAGAACGAAGGCATCAGGCCGATCACGAAAAAAGGCCGGGAATGAACCCGGCCCTTGTGTCAGGCGGCGACGTCGACTGCCCATTTTCGGAGGATTTTCGCCGCGCGTTCTTCGCTCATTTCCACCATGCGCGACAGGCGACGTTCCGGGCCTTCCTTGACACGGCGATTGAAGTTGCCGTCGTCGTCGCCCATCGTCAGCAGGTCGTCGGTGCTGTCGAAGCCGAAGTCGGAGCCGAAGCCGTCCATCAGGGCACCCCCGGCGCCGGCACCGCCCGGTGCAAAGTCCGGCAGTTCCAGGCCTGCTGCATCTGGAAGGGCGCTATCGGCTTCTGTCCCGGCCAGGCGTCCACCGGCTACCGAGCGGATCAAAGGACGGAAGCCCATCATGATGATCAGGAAGGCGACGACGACGAAGGCGAGCGAGTTGATGATGCCAGCCATGTTGCGGCTCAGCATGTCCATGATGCCGGGGCTCGAGGCCGTGTCGTCGAGCAACTGGGTGTCGAGGAAATCCATGGCGTTGACGGTAATGATATCGCCGCGCTTGGGGTCGAGGCCGGCAGCCGTCGCCACGATCTTCTGCATGTCGGCGATATAGGCGTCGATCTTCGCCTGATCGGCGGGTTCACCAACCATCTTGGCGATGCGACCCTTGTTAACGACGACGGCGACCGAAAGCTTCTCGAGCTTGTAGCTGTTACGGACCGTGGCCGTTGTCGTGCTGTTGATCTCGTAGTTGGTCTGCTCGTCTTTCTTGTCGGTCTGGTCACTGTTTTGCGGGCTGGCGCCACCCGATGCGGGCGCCGCCTGGGGGATGTTCTGTTCGACCGTTGCAGCCGTGTCGGACTGCTGCTGCTGTGATTTCTGGTTTTCTTTGGTGGTGCGGACCGAGCGCTCGACCTTGGACTCCGGATCGTAGACCGTCGACTGGATCTGCTGCGTGTCCGTATTCAGCTGCGCCGTGACGCTGGAGCGGAAATTGTCCATACCGAGGAACGGAGCAAGCGCCTTGTCGATGTTCTTCTCGACCTCGCTCTGGACGTTCTGGACAATGCCGAGGTTGCGGTTGAGGGCATTGTTGCCCGGATCGTCGCCGGAGGCGAGCAGTTGGCCGGTGGAATCCAGGATCGTAACGTCGTCGACTTCGAGGCCGGGCACGGCCGAGGCGACGAGATGGCGAATGGACTGGGCAGACTTGCGGCCGGCTTCGGAGCCGGCGCGGATCATGACGGAGGCTGTGGGCTTTTGCCCGGCTTTGCGAAAGTTGCCGACATCGGGCATGACGATGTGAACGCGGGCGGCGCTGATGCCGTTGATCGAGGTGATGGTGCGACCGATCTCACCTTCGAGAGCGCGAACGCGAGTGACTTCCTGCATGAAGGAGGTCAGGCCGAGAGAGCCGACATTGTCAAACAGTTCGTAGCCGGCATTGGTGCTGTTGGGGAGGCCTTTTTCGGCGAGCAGCAGACGTGCCTTGCCTGTGGTGCCTGCAGGAACGGTGACGCTGGTACCGTCGGTGCCGACCTGGAATGCGATATTTGCTTCTGCAAGCGCGATGCTGATCTGGTTGAGGTCCGGCTTGTCCAGGCCGACGTAAAGCGTCTCCTGGGCGGGCTTATTGACGTAAAGGGCTGCGCCCAGAACCACGGCAATGGAAAGCACTGCGACGCCGCCCAACGCCATAAGGCGGTTTCGGCCTAGATTCTGAACATTCTTCAATATCTGAAGTAGTTGATTTAACAGATTCATTCTGTTCTCGCACGCTTCGTCAAAGACCAAACTGGCTTTGTGCCCTGCAGCGAAGATAGGCAGCGAAGCTTGCGCGAGCGTTTCTTCCAACGCAGTCGGCGTTTGCGCGGGCTCGGAGTAAGCCGCGGGAGGCCGCGTCTTGCGTTTCGATTTTCGTGGCGACTAGAAGAAGTCGAAGTCGCCGGCAGCCTTACTTAGCGGCTGCGAATGGCCGTGACGAACTCCGCCGCCGAGGGCCCTCTGCATTTCGGAGAGCTTCACCAGGCTCAGTGCGGTCGCGACGTCGACGATCCACGCTTCCGGAATTTCAGCCGTGAAGGTATCGATGAACTCGGCGATGCCGCGGGTTTTCTGCACGGCGAGATCGATGCCCTGCATGACCTTCATGGAATCCGGCGACTGCGCGTCGATGCCCTTCAGTTCCAGCAGTTGCGGCTCGATGCGCTCGATCAGGTAGGCGACGTCATGCAACTCAGAAACTATCCGCATGAGGATGGCGGGCAGCGCCTCCTCGACAGTCGAAGCCTCCGTTGACGAGATAGCGTTCATGAGTAGACCTCGCTTTTCAAAAGAATTCGACCGTGTTTTCGACAGGCCTGGCCGCAACGACCGGACGGCGCTCAAGATCGACCGTCTTCTTGGTTTCGGCACCGGTCAGCGGATATTGCCGCGCCCGACCCGATACCGGCCAGAATTCAACCTTGCGCCCGTGGTCGCCCCCCGTGCTGGAGCCGACAACACGAATGCCTTCGTCACGCAGGAACTGCACGGCAAATGCGGCATTCTGTTCGCCGACATTCGAGAAGGTCGCAATCGTCTTCGCACCCCCAAATATCTTGGCTTCCAGCCGATCGCGGCGGGCTCCCTGCTTAAGGAGCCCGTTGATCAGCAATTCCATGAGATGGACGCCATAGCGCGTCGCATCTCCGCCGGTCATCGGCGAGCCGGCATTGCCCGGCAACAGAAAGTGGTTCATGCCGCCGACACCGGCGACAGGATCACGCAAACATGCAGCCACGCACGAGCCGAGAATGGTCGACAGCACCGCATCCGGGTCGCTGAGAACCTTGTACTCGCCTTGTATGATGTGCACGCGCCGGACTGCACCCTCGGTGATCATTTCAGGGCTCCAAACACAGCCTCGATAGCCGCCTTCATCTTCTCGATGGTAAAGGGCTTGGCGAGAACGTTGTTTGCACCCAGGGCCGCCGCCTTCTGCACCAGGGCACGGTCGCCCTGCGCGGTCAGGATGATGAACGCGGCTTTCTTGGTGGCCGGATTCGTCCGGACCGCCTGGAGCAAGCCCAGGCCGTCCATCTTCGGCATGTTGAAGTCAGAGATGACAAGATGATGGGGCTGTTGCGCCATGATCTTCATCCCCTGTTCGCCGTCGCCAGCCGACGTGATTTGCTTGAAGCCGAGTTGGGTCAAGGCATCACTCAAGAGTAGGCGGCTGGTGACCTGATCATCAACGATCAGGACTTTGATTTTCTCCGCAAGAGACATTATTCGCTCTCCTTTCGGGCGGCTGTCATTTTCAATATTTCGTCACCGATGGCAGACAGTGCAAGCTGCTGCTCAACCGCGCCAAGTTCGTGTGCAACTCTTGGCATTCCGTAAACAACGCAGGTTTTTTCGTTCTGTCCGATGGTTCTTGCACCAGCATGGCGCATTTTTAGTAAACCTGCGGCCCCGTCACGACCCATACCGGTCAGGATCACACCCACGGCGTTGCGCCCGGCCAGTTCTGCAACCGAATCGAACAGGACGTCTACGGAGGGGCGATGACCGTTTACCGGATCGCGGTCGATCAGGCGGCAATGCGGCGCCGAGGCACTGGCGACCTGCAGATGACGCTCGCCACCGGGGGCGAGATAGATCTTGCCGATCTCCAGCCGTGCACCGTCGGTGGCTTCCTGCACCACCGGTGCGCAGAGACGGTTCAGCCGCTCGGCAAAGCTTTTGGTAAAGGTCTGCGGCATGTGCTGGGTAATAACGGTCGGCGGACAGTTTGCCGGGAATTTCTGCAGAACGGCGATCAGCGCCTCTACACCACCTGTCGACGAGCCGATGGCAACGATCTTCCGGCCGACCCGGAAGTCGGCGACGGCAGTTGGCGTTACCGGAGCCTGGCGGGCCGCCTGGCTGGCAAACTGGCGCTGCGAGCGGGCCGCAGCCTTCACTTTTTCGACGAGATCGCCGAAGGGGTTGCGCTCGCCGGCGACAGGTTTGCCGACGCAATCGAAGGCGCCGATCTCCAGTGCCGCGAGGCTCGCCTCGGCGCCCCGGTGTGTCATGGTCGATACCATGATCACCGGCATCGGCCTAAGCTTCATGATCTTCTCGAGGAACTCCAGGCCGTTCATGTTCGGCATCTCGATGTCGAGCGTGATGACGTCGGGATTGAGTTCCTTGATGGCAGCACGGGCCTCCAAGGCATCGCTCGCCTGGCCAACGACGTTGACCCCGGGATCGGAACTGAGGATGGCCGTGATCAGGCCCCGCATGGTGGCGGAGTCATCGACGACAAGGACGCGGGCCGGAGCGCTCATGACTTGTTCCCCGCGCCTTTGCCGATATAGCGGTAGGTTGTGATGCCGATATTGTCGAAGACGTCCTTGGCCGGGCCGGACACGCGCTCGGAGTGGCCGATATAAAGATGCCCCTTGTCCGGCATAAGACCGGCGAAGCGCTGCCAGATTTTCACCTGGGTCGGCTCGTCGAAGTAGATGACGACGTTGCGGCAGAAAATGACGTCGAAATTGCCCTTGAACGGCCATTGTGCCATCAGGTTCAATTCGTTGTAGGTGACCAGCCGCTTGACGCGATCGTCGACCTGGAACTTCCTGCGGCCCTGGATCTCGACTTCCTGGAACCATTGCTTGCGCATCGCAGGCGAGACCGTCTCGAGAGCCGCTTCGTCATAGGCGCCGGTGCGTGCGATAGCCAAGATCTTCGGATCGATGTCGGTCGCCAGGATCCGGAAATCGTAATCCGCAGCGTTCGGCATCAACGACAGGACGGTGAGCGCGATCGAATAGGGCTCCTGACCGTCTGAACTGGCTGCCGACCAGATCCGCACCCGGCCGCCGGCCTTGGCACGGGCGAGCAGTCCCGGCAACACTTCTGTGCGCAGATGGTCGAAATGATGATTTTCGCGGAAGAAGCGGGTGAAATTGGTGGTCAGGTGCGACAGCATTTCCCTGCGGGCAGCAGCTCCGGCGGGCGACGACACGAGCTGACAATATTCGCGAAAGCCGGAAATGCCGAGATTGCGGATATGCTTCGACAGCCGTGAGTAAACGAGCGATGCCTTGGTCTCGTTGAGCGAGATACCGGCATCGGCGTAGATCATCGCGGCGACTTCCATCAGGTCCCGGCGTGTCAGCGGATATTCACCACTGGCAAGGACTTCATCGGGCGACTGCCGGCTTTCTGCAAATCCCATAACACTCATGCTGCTTGGCTTTCGATGTCGGGGAACAGGGTTTCGAGTTCGATCAGGCAGATCATCCGGCGATCGATCGACAAGATCCCGCGGGCGAACTGCTTCTGCAGGTCGGACGCCATTTCCGGCGTCGGCTGGATAATGTCTTCGTTGATCGTCAGAATGTCGGAGACGGCCTCGACCAGCAGGCCGACCGTGTGCCTTCTCACCTGCGTCACGATGATGACGTGGCGGACGCTCGGTTCGGATGGCCGCATGCCGAGGCGGGCGGACAGGTCCATGATCGGCAGCACGACGCCGCGCAGATTGATGACACCGAGGACATAGGGTGGAGCGTACGGGATCCCCGTTGCCGGCGTCCAGCCGCGGATCTCTCGCACCGACATGACATTGATGCAGAATTCCTGGTCGCCGATGCGGAAGGCGATCAGTTCGCGCATACCTTGTGCTGCAGCCTTGAGCGGTTGGGACATGATCTTACCCCGCCGCCGCGTAGGACATCTCGGCCTTCAGTGCCTGGCCGCGCGAAGCCGCCACGACGGCATCGACGTCCAGGATCAAGGCCACGCGACCGTCGCCAAGGATTGTCGCTGCCGCGATGCCCGGGACATGGGTGTAGTTGGCCTCGAGGCTCTTGATGACGACCTGGCGCTGGCCCTGGATGGCATCGACCATGAGCGCGCGCTGGCCTCCGCCTTCCGATTCCACCAGCAGTGCGACGCCTTCGACCGGGTTGGCCTGGGTGGCACGGAAGTTCAGGATGCGGCCGACGTCGATCAGCGGGCAGAAGGAATTGCGGATCGAGATCAGGCGATGGTTGGCGCCGAAGGAGTGGATGGCGGCGGCTTCCGGCTGCAGGGTTTCGACGATGGCGGTCAAAGGCACGACAAGGGTCTGGCCGGCGACAGTCACCACCATGCCATCGAGGACGGCGAGGGTCAGCGGCAGGCTCATCGTGAAGACGGAGCCGTGGCCCGGCTTGGACGTGATGTTGATACGGCCGCCCAAGGCCTGGATGGAGCGCTTGACCACGTCCATACCGACGCCGCGACCGGAGATGTCGGAGATCTTGTCGGCAGTCGAGAAGCCTGGAAGGAAGATCAGGTTGTCGATCTCCTCGTCCGTCAGATTGGCGTCGGACGGGATCAGTTCGTTCTCGATAGCCTTCTGGCGGACACGTTCGCGATTGATTCCGGCGCCATCGTCGGCCAGTTCGATCAGGATGCGGCCGGAGCGGTGCTTGGCCGTAAGGCGAACCGTGCCCTCGGGGTTCTTGCCGAGCGCGATGCGCTTTTCAGGGCTCTCGACGCCGTGGTCGACGGCATTGCGGATCATGTGGGTCAGCGGCTCGGCGAGCTTGTCGATAACCGTCTTGTCGACTTCGGTATTTTCCCCCTCGGTAACGAGACGGATCTGCTTGCCGGTCATGTCGGCAATTTCGCGGACGATACGCGACATGCGCTGGAACACCGGCTTGACCGGCTGGGCGCGGATCGCCATGACCGAGTCCTGGATCTCGCGGGTGAGCTGCTGTAGCTCCTCGAGGCCCATATTGATCGACGATGTACCGTTGCTATCGTTCTCGACGACGCTCTGCGAGAGCATTGCCTGGTTGATGACCAGTTCGCCGACGAGATTGATAAGCCTGTCGACACGGTCGAGGTCGACGCGGATGGTCTGGCCGGCGGCAACGGTGCTGTTGGCACCGGCTGCATTCGC
Source organism: Rhizobium sp. B21/90 (assembly GCF_019355815.1). Taxonomy (NCBI): domain Bacteria; kingdom Pseudomonadati; phylum Pseudomonadota; class Alphaproteobacteria; order Hyphomicrobiales; family Rhizobiaceae; genus Rhizobium; species Rhizobium sp. B21/90. Next base: position 3,391,906 of record NZ_CP072162.1, read on the forward strand.
GGCGGCTGCCGGCGGCTCCCTCTTTTCAGCACGGGCAGCGGCCGAGGCGATAGGCGTGACATTGCTTGCGGTGTCCGCAGCCATGACAGCGGCGGCGGCCGGCGTGGACGCCACTTCATCGTCTGCGGGTGCAACGTCATCATCAAGCGACGAGAGATCGAACGGCACCGGTATCATCGGAAGCTCTTCAGCCGAGACGGCTGCGTCGAGATCTTCAGCGACCTTGATCTCCAGTTCGCAGTCCCATTCGGCAAATTCGAATACGGTACGGACCGCGTCTTCGCCCCTGTCGGTCTTGATCGAGATCGTCCAGCTGAAATAGGCGCCTTCCGCATCGAGATCCTGCAAGGCGGGGAGCGTCTGCATGTTGCAGCGGATGCTCATCTCGCCCAGTCGCGACAGGTCGCGCAGCAAGAGCGTCGCGTCGTTGCCCTTGGCATAGAGCTCGTTGCGAGGCTTGAAGCTGATATCGTATTGCGGCAACTCGGCCACTACATCCTCGGCGCCGTCGAACTCGTCGAAGGTAAAGGGCACAGGCTGGAAGCCGCTGTCGTCGCTCGGTGCGGGCGCAGCAACGGGAGCAGCAACCGCGACAGATTTGGGCGCGGGTGCCTCGTGGTGGTGCGACGAGGCGGAGGGCATGACGCCCTGAGCCAGTGCTTCGAGTTCCTTGACGAGGCCACGGCTTCTGCTCTGGTCGACGGTACCGCCGTCGCGGGCGACGTTGGTGAGGTCGGCGAGCACATCGGCCGCCTTCAGCATGACCTTCAGAACGTCCTGGTTCGGCTCAAGCTTGTTGGAGCGGACGCAATCGAGCGTCGTCTCGAAAACGTGGGCGAAGGCAACAAGGTCTTCGAGACCGAAAGCCCCTGCCCCACCCTTGATGGAATGAACGGCACGAAAGACGGCATTGACGGTTTCCGGATCGCGGTCGCCATCATTCAACTTCAGAAGACCCGATTCCAGTTCGGCGAGCTGTTCTTCGCACTCTTGGAAAAAAATCTCTTTGATTTCGTTCATATCCATCGGAAGAAATCCTAATTAAGCGGTTACACGCTCGATAGCATCGATCAGTTTGACCGGGTCGAAGGGCTTGACGATCCAGCCGGTGGCGCCGGCCTGGCGTGCGCGGTTTTTCTTTTCCGCGTCGCTTTCCGTCGTCAGCACCAGGATCGGTATGGCGCGGAACTTTTCGTTGCGGCGGACACCTTCGATGAAGCCGAAACCGTCGAGACGCGGCATGTTGATGTCGGTGACGATGACGTCAGGATTGGCGCCTTCCAGCACTTCCAGGCCTTCGATGCCGTCCTCTGCCTGGATCGTTTCGAAACCGGCATTGTTGAGGGTGACGAGCAGCATGTTTCGAATTGTCCGTGAATCATCCACGGTGAGCACTTTTTTCTTCATTGCCGGATCTCCTTTGCGAGCAGGTGATCTATGTTGACCCCGATCAGCTGCATGGTTTTCTGAAATGCATCCGACACCTTCGAAAAGGTGAAGGAAAGCTTGTCCTCTTCCCAGGTCTTGGCAGCAGCCATGATCACCTGGACGCAGAGGGCGCCGACCCGTTCGACGCCGGAGGCGTCGACCACAACATTGTTTCCCCGTAGCCCCATGAGCTTGCTGCGGAGCGTCGAGGCCTCGTTGAGGTCCAGCACTGCCACCAGGCTGATCTTTTTGTCTGCCTTCTTCGCTGCCATTACTGCCTTCCTTGTCGGTTGAATTCTGTCTTCGACGCATGCGGCCGAGAGGTGCGATCGTCAGTAGACACTCCGGTCTCCCCCGAAGCCTGCGACCCGCAACGGGAAATCGTAGTGATCCCCGGCTGCCCCTTCGCCGAGCGGTGCGACGGGCCTGATGTCCGGGCGTACCGGCGCAACCCTGTCGCTGGAAAACTGCTTCTGGCGCGCCACGCGGAATTCGCGGATCGTCTGGCCGAGCTCGACCACCACCGTGTGGAGGTGATCGGCCTCATCGCCCGAACTGCGGGCAAGGCTGCTCGATGCGGCGACCTTCGTGCCCAGCATGTCGACTTCTGCGGTGACCGCGCGAAGGTCGGCTGCCTGTGCATCGGTCGCATCGGCGATACCCGAGATGGCGTCGTTGATACCGGTAACCTGGAGGACGATGCCGCCGATGGCATCCTGTGTGCGGCCAACCATCTGGACGCCGGCAACGACCTGCGCCTTGGTGCCGGTCACCAGTGTCTTGATCTCGCGGGCGGCCTCGGCGGAGCGCTGGGCTAGAGCCCGCACTTCCTGGGCGACGACAGCAAATCCGCGGCCTGAATCCCCGGCCCGGGCTGCCTCGATGCCGGCATTGAGGGCGAGCAGGTTGGTCTGAAAGGCAATCTCGTCGATGCTGCCGATGATCTGGCCGATCTTTTCGGCGGAGGTCTCGATGTCAGCCATGGCGGCAATCGCCTCGCCGACAATCTGGCCACTGTCTTCGGCGGCCTTGCGCGTCTTGACCGCTTCCCGCTCGGCCGAGCGCGTCGTCGCAGCATTGTCGCGCACCTGATCTGCCAGCCCGGCCAGAAGCCGTGCATTGGCGATCAACTGCCCGGCGTGGTCGGCGGCTGATGTATCGAGGCTGCGGCTGTCGACGGCGATGCGGTCTGCGGCGGTCTCTATCGTCTGCACACGGGCGGAGAGCGAACCGAATTCACCCTGTATGGCTTCGAGCGTCGTGTTGAGCATTGCGACAAGCTCGGCATAGGCTTCGGGGACGTCGGTCGGTGCGCGCACCGTCAGGTCACGTTCACCGAGACCACTGATGACATCGGCGAAGATAGCGCGGGCCTCGGCCTGGTCGGTGACGCGCTGCTCTGCCAAGGTGCGCTGGTGCTGGATGCGCATTTCATTGAAGCGCAACGACACGGCGATTTCGACGTCGACCATGACAAGCCGGACGAGGCTTGCCACAAGTTCCGCAGATTCCCGGGCACGGCGCTTGCTTGCAGGCAACATCGAACCACCGGCGAGATCGCCGATGACGCCCGCCAGCAGATGCTCCAATATGACACCGTGGCCGGCAACGTGCCAACGCGGGTCGAGACCCATCTTGCTTTCGGAATCAGCGAGGACTTTGACCCGCTCGGCATAGAGGCTGTCGAAGCGCGCATCCGTCAGCACATCCCAATGGGACGATTGCAGATCGTGCAGCCGCTCGAGCTGGGCTTCGCTGGTGAAATTTCGTGCCGCATCGGGCATGGACTGGAAGCGGTGGAAGAGATCGCGCAGGCCCGCTTTCAGATGCGACTGGAGCATTGGGCGGTGGCGGCGGAGCGCTTCGCACTGGTCGGCATCGAGGCCGGCAAAGCGCAAACGATCGCGAAGGCTGCCTGCCTGCGTCCTTTGTCCCTGCTCTGGTATCGAGTCCTGTGTCAAAACCATTCCCGCCGCGATGCCGGGACGAATGTCCCAGCGGAATTATGCAATCGTTCAATATCAACGGTCTGCGATGGGGCACGGGCATTGGGGATCTTGAGACCCGACGGCAATGCGCGACGCGTTCATCTAGGTTGAAACTGTCTAGGAGAGATCCGGGCCAATATCCGGTACGAGGGGGCGGCGTCATGCCTGGTGGGGAGGAGCAACATCTTCCCATTCCGACGTGTAACGCAATGTTTATGGTTAATTCCTTGCTTGAAGGTTAACACACCGTCGAAGATGAGCGCATTCGAATAAATCTTTTATGCGGCGAAGTATTATTGCTGCTAGAGTAGAGCCACAAGTCACACGCAAGGTTGGTGGCCTAACTGTAAAGTCAGAGTCACGTCCACGCCCCTTTGAGGTAAGAGCAATGATTGTTCTTGGTCTGAGCGCTACGCTCATTGCCAGCATAACGCTGTTTGCATTCACCATTTTGAGCCGCATCGACGACTCGCGGCAAAGGGTTGCCCTCCGGGTTCTTTAAGCAAGCTTCGCAAACGCAACTTCAATAATATCGCGATCTGCCACGCGATGGATATTCGATACGTTGTCGGAAGCCGACGCGTTTCCTCGTGGCAGCGAGCCACCTGTCCCAATATCTTGAATGAAACCTTCAGGCGTTGACAGGATTGATTGCCGGCTGGAAAGTATCGTCAGCTTTCTTCGCAGTCGAAGTCGCTCGAAGGTCTAACTCCTACCCTGGTGGATGCTTCACTTCCGCAAACCGACGGTCCATCCAAGCGGATCGATGTTGGTAAAGACGACGCCGCCGTCTTCTAGAGCCAGTTTAAGCTGTGCTTCGGTGGCGCGATGGATGTCGTGCCGGGCGCCTTCGTAGTCGCGTATGGTGCTGCGCGAGACGCCGGCTTTTTCCGCAAGGTCGCTTTGCGTCCAATCCAGGAAGCCGCGCGCCGCACGACAATGCGCTGGCGTCAGAATAGCTGGCTTACTGCCTTGATTCACGGCTCAAAAATACCCATATTGGTCACTCTAGACCATATATGTCATATTATTTACAGGATTTCCAGCCGGGGGACACCACGATGCCGCACGACACACCTTTGATCTCAACGATCGTCATGGGTCTCGTGCTGGCTTTCATCTTCGGCGCCATCGCCAACAAGCTTCGCATGCCGCCGCTGGTCGGCTACCTCGTCGCCGGTGTCCTTGCAGGCCCCTATACGCCGGGCTTCGTCGCCGACCAGGGGTTGGCACCCGAGCTTGCTGAAATCGGCGTCATTCTCCTGATGTTCGGCGTCGGCCTGCATTTTTCGCTGAAAGACCTGCTGTCGGTGCGCTTCATCGCGGTTCCGGGAGCTCTCGTGCAGATCGCCTTTGCCACACTGCTCGGCTGGGGGCTCGGCGAATTGATGGGCTGGTCGCTCGGCGGCAGTCTCGTCTTCGGCCTGGCGCTGTCTGTCGCCTCTACCGTCGTGCTGCTGAAGGCGCTGCAGGAGCGTCGTCTCGTCGAGACAGAGCGCGGCAAGATCGCAGTCGGCTGGCTGATTGTCGAGGATCTGGCGATGGTTCTGGCGCTGGTGCTGATCCCCGCGGCCGCCAGTATTTCCGGCGATGGTCATGCGCCGGTCGAGCCGCTTTCCGCCGCTGTCAACAGGCTGTTCGATCTCGATCTCGGAATTGGCGGCATCATCGGCATGACCTTGCTGAAGGTGGCGCTGTTCGTGGCGCTGATGCTGGTGTTCGGGCGCCGCGTCATTCCGTGGATCCTGCACCGCACCGCCCATACCGGCTCGCGCGAACTTTTCCGTCTTGGCGTGCTGGCGATTGCGCTCGGCGTCGCCTTCGGTGCAGCCAAGCTGTTCGGCGTGTCGCTGGCACTCGGCGCCTTCTTTGCCGGCATGGTGCTTGCCGAAAGCGAACTCAGCCATCGCGCCGCGCAGGAAAGCCTGCCGTTGCGCGATGCCTTCGCGGTGCTGTTCTTCGTATCGGTCGGCATGCTGTTCGATCCCAGCATCCTGCTGGAGCATCCGCTGCTGGTGTTGGCGACGGTGTTCATCATCGTGGTCGGCAAGTCTGCCGCCGCCTTTCTGATCGTGCTGGCATTTCGCAAACCGATCGGTACGGCGCTGACAATTTCAGCAAGTCTGGCGCAAATCGGCGAATTCTCCTTTATCCTCGCAGCAATGGGAGTCGAACTCGGTTTGCTGCCCGAGCAGGGACGCGACCTCATCCTTGCCGGCGCCATCATCTCGATCATCCTCAACCCCCTCGTCTTCTATGGCTGCGGCCGGCTCAAGCGTCATCTCGATGCCAAAAACAGCTCATTGCAGGACGCCAGTGCTGAAGCGGATGCAGCGGCACAGACGCACGCTGCGGAAGAGGAGGTGCCGGTTATCGGCGCCGAGCGGGACCCTGGCCCGACGACACTCACCGGACATGTCGTGGTCGTCGGGTACGGCCGGGTCGGCAGCATCGTTGGTCAGAACCTCCTGTCTTCCGGTACACCATTCCTGGTCATCGAAGATGCCGAAAAGCGCGTCATTGACCTCAGGGACAGCGGCATAGAGGCAATTTCCGGCAATGCTGCCTCTGCGGAAGTTCTGGGGTTCGCCAATCTCAGCGCCGCCCGTAGCCTTGTGATCGCCATCCCGAATGCCTTCGAGGCGTGCAGCGTCGCCGAACAGGCGCGCAGCCTCAATCCATCAATCCTGATCGTCGCCCGGGCCCATTCGGACGCCGAGGTGGACGAACTGACGCGCTATGGCGCCGATACCGTGATCATGGGCGAGCGGGAAATTGCGCTGGGGATGGTTGACCGGCTGCGCCAAGTGCATCATGACAGGCCTCTCTATGAAGATGCGCCGTCGGCTGATAGAATAGCTGACACGCTTGTAACTACACGTGAATAGGTCGTTTAGCCCTTGAGCCTGTCCGACGACGGCATTGCCGACAGCGAAGAGATGAGACAGCCTCGCGGCGCGATGCCCCGCGTGATGGCGTCGTTGATCGTTGCTTTCTTTGCCTATCTGGGTCTTGCCCTCGGTGGCGGCTTTGCAACGTTCGCCAGTACAGAGACCAACAATTTCTCTGCGGCCAAGGGCAGCCAGCAGCCCCATTACATCGCCCAGCGCGACAATTCCCGAGGCGTCGTCGCTGCAGAGCGCAGTGCCGAGCCCAAAGCCAGCTGGCATGACGGCAACGCTGCGCTTTTGGCCTTCGCCACGCCGATCCACACTTTCGACTACGACGCCGGGTGCCTGCCACCGCTGGCCTCATCTCTTTCCGGGCCCGGCAATGTCCGCGCCTACCTGGCCCGTGGCCCGCCGGCTGCTTCCGCCTGACCGAACGCGCGCCTCGGCGCATCTCCCTTACACCAGACACACGCGCCAGCGCTTTTCCCGCTGGCAAACGCGTATTCAAGGATAGACATCATGCGCACCTCTCCATGGCTCGTGTTCACCTACTCGGTGATCATCGTGCTTGGCATGCTCATCGCCCTGCCGAACGTCCTGCCGCAATCGGCTCTCAACCGCATTCCCGCCTGGCTGCCCCACAGCCAGGTCTCACTCGGCCTCGATCTTCGCGGCGGCTCGCACCTCGTTCTCGAAGTCGACGAAGGCGATCTGGTACATGAACGTCTGCAGACGCTTGTCCAGGATGCCCGCCGCGTACTGAGGGCGAAGAACATCCAGACCAAGTCGGTCGTCCAGAATGCGACGCAGGTCGTCATTGCGCTCACCGACCCGTCGCAGAGCGACGCGGCCGTGACCGAGCTGAAGACGCTGGCAAACACCATCACCACCGGCATCAGCGCCGGCCAATCCGACCTGAACGTGGCCTCGAATAACGGCATCATCACGCTTGCCTATTCGCAGGTCGGCATCAATTCCAACGTCGATGCCGCCGTCCAGCAGAGCCTCGAGATCATTCGCCAGCGCGTCGACCAGGTTGGCGTGTCCGAGCCGACCATCCAGCGTATCGGCAACAACCGCGTTCTCGTACAGCTGCCGGGCACCCAGGATCCTTCGCGCCTGCGCGAATTGCTGGGCTCGACAGCAAAAATGTCGTTCCACATGCTGTCTGACAGCGGCGACATCACCAACCCCGGCCCCGGCGTCACCGTCATGAAGGACGACAAGGGCAACAGCTATGCGATCCAGGATCGCGTCGAGCTCTCCGGCGACCGCCTCGCCGATGCCCGCGTCTCGTTCGACCAGAATACCCACGAACCGCTGGTGACGTTCCGCTTCGACAGCGCCGGTGCCAACCGCTTTGCTGAAATCACCCGTGCCAATGTCGGCAAGCCATTTGCCATCATTCTCGACAACAAGGTGCTGAGCGCGCCGGTCATCCGCGAGCCGATCACCGGTGGCTCCGGCCAGATCTCGGGCAACTTCACCGCCGAAAGCGCAACCACGCTGTCGGCTCTGCTCCGCGCCGGCGCCCTGCCCGCCAAGCTCACCGTCATCGAAGAGCGCACGGTAGGCGCCGATCTTGGCGCCGATGCCATCAAGATGGGCATCTATTCAGGCCTCGTCGGCTTTGCCCTCGTCGCCCTATTCATCTTCGTGCTCTACGGCACCTGGGGTATCCTTGCCAACGTCGCCCTGCTGATCCACACGATCCTGACCTTCTCGGCCCTGACGCTTGTCGGCGCCACGCTGACGCTGCCGGGCATCGCGGGTATCGTTCTCGGTATCGGCCTTGCGGTCGACGCCAACGTGCTGATCAACGAGCGTATCCGTGAAGAGACCCGCAAGGGACGCGGAGCCTTTGCCGCTATCGACAACGGTTTCCGGCGCGCCTACTCGACCATCATCGACGGTAACATGACGGCGCTCATTGCCGCCGCCATCCTGTTCTACTTCGGCTCTGGCCCGGTTCGCGGCTTCGCCGTTACCATGGGTCTCGGCCTGATCATCTCGATGTTCACCTCGGTCGCCTTCGTGCGCGTCGTGATGATCGCCATCGCCCGCCGCCGCAAGCTGAAGGTCATCAACATCCAGTCGATGTTCCGGTTCTCACCCTACGACCGGCACATCCAGTTCATGAAGGCCCGCTTCTTCGGCGTCGCAGTGTCGGCGATCCTGTCGCTCGCCTCGATCGGACTGTTCATCTATCCGGGCCTCAACTACGGCGTCGACTTCCGTGGCGGCATCCAGATGTCGGTGAAGACGCAAGGGACGGCCGATCTTTCGACGTTCCGCGAAGGCCTGAACACACTCGGCCTGGGTGAAATCACCCTGCAGTCGTTCGGCGACAAGAACACCATTCTGGTCCGCGCCCAGCGCCAGGATGGCGGCGAGGAGGCCCAGACGGCAGCAGTTACAAAGCTGAAAGCCGAAGTCACCAAGATCGACCCGACAGCAACGGTCGAAGGCACCGATGTCATCGGCCCGAAGGTTTCGGGCGAACTGGCCTGGGCAGGTATCCTGTCGGTGGTCATCGCCAGCTTCGCGATGCTGTTCTACATCTGGTTCCGCTTCGAATGGCCGTTTGCCGTCGGCGCCATCGTGACCTTGGTGCTTGATGTCACCAAGCTGGTAGGCTTTTTCGCCATCACCGGCCTCGACTTCAACCTGACGGCCATTGCCGCGGTGCTGACGATGGTCGGCTACTCGGTCAACGACAAGGTCGTCGTCTACGACCGCATGCGTGAAAACATGCGTCTCTACAAGTCGATGCCCTTGCGCGAGATCATCGACAAGTCGATCAACGAAACGCTCGCCAGAAGCCTTTACACCAACGCTACCGCATTCCTGGCGCTGGTCCCGATGGCGATCTGGGGCGGCAGCGCCGTGTCGAGCTTCGCCATTCCGATGGTGTTCGGCATCCTCGTTGCCGGTGCATCGTCGATCTTCATCGCAGCGCCGATCCTGCTGTTCCTCGGCGACTGGCGCACCCGCCACCGCGCAGTTACCGTCGCAAACGACGCCAAGGCAGCAGAAGCCGAAGCGGCCAAGCCGAAAAAGCAGCTTCCGGCAGCGGAATAGAAAAGAAAGGGCGCCCCGGCAGGAGGCGCCCTTTAACTGAAATGTGGAATATTTTCTGTCGCAAATGTCTGTCGCGAAACTCCCACTTTTGCGAGTGGCTTTTGCGACAGAAATTCCCCTGAAAAGTCAGGGATCGATGATCTTGTCGAGGATGTTAGGATATTTGCGACAGCACGTCCGCTTTGCGTCAAAAGCAGTCATCGCAGTAAGCCGTCGGCTCCACGGGACCGTTCGATATTCATTAATTTGGAAGGTCGTCGCACAGATAGTCGTGTGTTCTGGTGTTTGGATACGCAGCAGAGGAAAGAGAAAGCCACCACTGACGCGATGGTGCCTGCGCAAGGCTGAGCGGGAACATCAGAGTTTCGCTCTTCAAAAAGAACGATATTTTCTGCCTTTCATCGAAGAAAGAAATTTGAACCTGCTGAAGGATAAAAGGAGTGGTTTTTTGGCCTGGCATAACGAATTCCGGCCAAGCCCTCCGGTGGATACTCAGTCTCTGCATTTGCTGGCTGGGTTAATTCTCATTTCGATGGTAGGCGGAACATGCGATTTATTATCTTCATTTTGCTGAATTAACTGACTTGAAGTGATGCTCCGAACGGTGTCGAGAGACGAAAGAAAGTTCGTAAGGCTATCGAGCCGTCGCTAGATCGGGCAGACGTAACTGGTAGATATGTGAGGATTAAAGATGGCCGAAGATGCCGGCGTAGTAGCTGTGGACCACACGGGCTTCTCGGTCGCCTCGTTGGAGGAGGCGATCCAGTTCTGGACTGAGGCGATGGGTTTCGACCTTGCTCGCCGAGGAGAGATGGGTGGGGAGTTTCTACGGGAGGCTACCGGGGTTGACGACCCCCGTTGCCGAATGGCGCTGGTGACGGCTCCAAATGGCTACCCTATCGAGCTTCTCGAGTATTCGACAGGCCGTACGCTGGGCCAGACACCTCGTAGCGCGGGTGCGATCGGCGCCGCTCATATCGCCTTCACGGTTAAGGATATCCGCACGGCGATCGCGCGGGTTGAGACGGCGGGGTGGGCAGTGAACGGTTCGCCGCAGCCGATACCAGCCGGCCCCCGATGCGGAACAATGGTCGCGTACATCTCCGGCCCGGATGGTATCACCATAGAGCTGATGCAGCCGCCTGCTTAGTGGAGGATTGCTGATACTTTACTCCAGCGGCTGGGGCTCAAGGCTATTCGCATCAGCACCACCTATGCAAACCTGCCGCCTGCAAGCGTATATCGCATCATGAGGACGACAGTCGCCGCATGAACCGGACAGCTTGCACACCCTGGCTTGTCCGCTTTGGGCCAAAAGCAGCCTTTCACCTTTGTCGCAAATCTTCCAATTAATGCGACAGTTTTGCGGCTGAACTTTTCGACGTCGCAAAAACCAATGTTTTGCGACGGGTGAGTCCCCAGGATGCTTCACGAAGATATTTCCGGCAAGACAAACCGCCCGAAACACCCATGCCGGAAGGGATTCGGCACCAGTCTCTACCTGGGTTCCATATTTCGGTTAGGGGCTGGCCGGCAGGAGGCGCCCTTTTTCTTTACTCCATAGCCGGATCAGATCTTTGGACGGTGCAGCGGCAGCCCCGGCTTGGGCGCCGGGATGCGCTCGATGGCGCCGTGCTCCTGTTCGGTGATCAGCACCTGCTTGCCATCGACGGTGAAGGCGACGTTGCTCGGCAACGTGCCGTTGGTGCGGATATGGCCAGAGAGCTTGCCGGACGTGTCGATCAGGCAGATGTCGCCCTGGCCATACACGGCGCAATAAAGCGTGTCGTCACGATCGAAGGCCAGGCCGGCCGGTCCCTTCAGGCGCGTACCCATCGGCGAGCGCAGGGCGTGGGCAAAGATTTCCTGCCGGCCCCCGAGCACCTGACGATAGATATTACCGGTCAGCATCTCGCTGTAATAGAGCAAGCCGTTCGAATCGAAGGCAATGCCGCTCGCCAGCAGCAGGCCCGCCGCCAGCGACCGGAGCACGCGTCCGTCGGCTGGATCGATCTGGTAGATGCAACCATTGTAGGGCGCATTCAAAAAGTCCGGCCGGATTGTTTGGCCGATGACGAGATCGGCGATCCGAACGCCGGCGTCGCTCATGTACAAAAGCCCGTCCGGACCGAAAGCGAGATCACGCGGCAGGACGAAGGGTCCCGTCTCGCTGCCTTCGATCATCTGGAGCATCCGACCTTCGGGCGACAGGCGCACCAGCGAGTTTTCCGGACCGCCGGCCACCCAGAAGCAGCCATCGCCATCGACAGCCAACCCGGACGGACGTCCGCCCGGTCGGCAGATTTCCCGGCGTTGGCCGTGCGGTGCGATTACCGATACGCATCGGCGACCGTCTTCCATCTCGACACATGCAATGCGCCCATCCTGCAGTCCGACCGGCCCATCAGGCTGGTGTAACCCGACTGCAATCGTCTCATTCATTCCGACGCATCTCCCGGGGCACGCAATAATATTAAAGACATTGCTAACCTTTCCGATTCATTAAGTAAACGAAAGCCGACCGCCGCCATTCTGCGCGTCGTTGCGTCAAACCGGCCCAAGCTCGCTTGACAGTTTTCGCCGATTCAGAACATTTAACGAACATTCGGGCAATCTAATGGTGCTTCGAAAATCTTCGGAAATACAATAACGGCATGGCAGCGGCCGCTCCGGAGCAATAGAGGAGAGCCAATGAACGCCGCCTATCTGGAAAAACTCAATCCCGAGCAGCGGCTGGCCGTCGAGCACGGCACCGACATCGACGGAAGCCATGTGTCCGGCCCCCTGCTGGTGATCGCCGGCGCGGGCTCCGGGAAGACCAACACGCTCGCCCACCGCGTTGCCCACCTGATCGTCAAGGGCGCCGACCCGCGCCGTATCCTGCTTATGACCTTCTCGCGCCGGGCTGCTGCCGAGATGGGCCGCCGCGTCGAGAAGATCTGCGCCCAGGTGCTCGGCCCGAAAGCCGGAATCATGACGGATGCGCTGGCCTGGAGCGGGACATTCCACGGCATCGGCGCGCGCCTGCTGCGCGACTATGCCGAACAGATCGGCCTCGACCCAGCGTTTACGATCCACGATCGCGAAGACAGCGCCGACCTGATGAACCTGATCAGGCACGACCTCGGTTGTTCGAAGACCGAGAACCGCTTTCCGACCAAAGGCACCTGCCTTGCCATCTATTCGCGCGCGGTCAATTCCGAGACGCCGCTGGACCAGGTTCTGCGCGATGTCTTCCCATGGTGCGCCACCTGGGAAAACCAGCTGCGGGAACTCTTTGCCAGCTATGTCGAGGCGAAGCAGGTGCAGAACGTACTCGATTACGACGACCTGCTGCTTTACTGGGCACATATGGTGCATGAGCCGCTGATCGCCGAAGACATTGGCGACCGGTTCGACCATGTGATGGTCGACGAGTACCAGGATACCAACCGGCTGCAGTCCTCGATCCTGATGGCGCTGAAGCCCGGCGGACAGGGCCTTACGGTTGTCGGCGACGACGCCCAGTCGATCTACTCCTTCCGCGCCGCGACGGTCCGCAACATCCTCGATTTCCCCGCATCGTTTTCGCCGGCCGCCCGTATCGTCACGCTCGACCGCAACTATCGCTCGACGCAGCCGATCCTTGCCGCCGCCAACGCCGTCATCGATCTGGCCTCCGAGCGTTTCACCAAGAACCTGCGCACCGAGCGGACGTCGGCACAGCGCCCGAAGCTGGTGACCGTTCGCGACGAGGCCGACCAGGCCCGCTACATCGCCGACATGGTGCTTGAAAACCGCGAGGGCGGCACCATCCTGAAACAGCAGGCCGTGTTGTTCCGGGCCTCGCATCACTCCGGCCCGCTGGAGATCGAACTGACGCGGCGCAACATTCCGTTCGTCAAGTTCGGCGGCCTGAAATTCCTCGACAGCGCCCACGTGAAGGACATGCTGGCCGCCCTGCGCTTTGCCCAGAACCCGCGCGACCGCGTGGCCGGTTTCCGACTGATGCAGCTTCTGCCCGGCGTCGGGCCGTCGACAGCACAAAAAGTGCTCGACCGGATGGACGACGAGGCGAGCCCGATTACCGCGCTGACCGAAATCCCCGCCCCGCCTCGCAGCGGCGATGACTGGACCAGTTTTGTCGAGACCTTGCAGGCGGTGAAATCGGGCAAGGCCGGCTGGCCGGCTGAAATCGGTCTGGTGCGGGAATGGTATGCGCCACATCTGGAGCGCTTGCACGAGGATGCAGCGACACGGCAGGCGGATCTTCTGCAGCTCGAACAGATCGCCTCGGGCTATCCCTCGCGGGAACGTTTTCTGACCGAACTGACACTCGACCCGCCGGATGCGACGAGCGACCAGGCCGGAGTTCCGCTGCTCGACGAAGATTATCTCATCCTCTCGACGATCCATTCCGCCAAGGGCCAGGAATGGACCAAGGTATTCATGCTGAACGTCATCGACGGCTGCATTCCCTCCGATCTCGGCGTCGGTACAAGCGCCGAGATCGAGGAGGAGCGTCGGCTGCTCTACGTGGCGATGACCCGCGCCAAGGACAATCTAGACCTGGTGCTGCCGCAACGCTTCTTCGTCCACGGCCAGAACGCCCAGGGCGACCGCCACGTCTATGCCAACCGCACCCGCTTCATCCCGGCAACGCTGCTGCAGTTCTTCGAAGTCTGCGGCTGGCCCACCGCCCGCTCAGGCTCACCCGCCGCCCAGCAGGCACGGCAGATCCGGGTGAATGTCGGCGCGCGGATGCGGGGGATGTGGCGGTAGGGGTGCTGGGGGGACCAGCGAGCGGAAGCATTCGGTGCCCCGCACTATCCGGCGTATCGAATTTGCAAGCGAAACTCAGTTCGCGCCACATCAGTTTTTGAAACAGACTTGTGACCAGCTCTTCGAGGCCATTGGCAGCCGGACCGATTGTCTTTGATTGCGGCTACAAAGCGAAGCTCCGCTGAGAAAGCGGGCTCCCGCGTCGGTATTGAGGGCTAATTTAGGAGCCAAACCACTCCCCGTCGTTATTTTTCCAGATTATAGCTGGCACTTTGTAAAAGTAACCGTTTAGCTGCGGATCATCTCTGTGAGAGGCATCTTCTGGCCATTCCGCGAGCAAAAAATCAACAATTTCATCACTAGAGACACCCCAATGGCTTTCTGGTTGCTGAATTGTGTATTTTGGGTTCGGGTTTGTCTTTTCGTTATAGTAGACATCAGCGCCCGGCTTAACAAAACTCACACGACCATCATCAAATAACTCCTTGATAATACTTAGGAACGCCTGCTTGTGTTCACCGAATGTAAAGTCAGGATTCTGAAAAAATATATTCCCCCATAGCCCGGTGATCCACATCCCGAACGAATCCGATATTATTAACTCCTTATTTTTAATATTAGTGGTCATCGATATTTGACTCCGGAGGCCTTCTGGCGGATTGGCCTGTTCGTGACGCTTGCGTGGTTAAATCACTAGCGCTAGGCACCATGCCAGCGACTGGCGTCAGCAAAAAACTAAGATCGCCTTACAGCGGTGTTCGGAGCAGAACTGTGGCCAGGGCTTGAAAGGCTTCCACGGCCTTAAGCAAAACGGCCTTGGCGTCCTCACTTGCGGCGACCCATAGTGCAGCATTCAGGGCAGCATCGATGAGAAGGCAAGCTGCCGCTTCCGCGTTGAGAGATTTTATGATTCCCTTTTCCATTAGCCTTTCCACCGTCTGCCGCGTCACTTCAAGGCAGCTGTCCTGGCTGGGCCATTCCGATGGGTCTACCAGTACCGCCGATCCATCGAGGAGGACAATCCTTTGAACCTCGGGGTCGAGCGGCATCTCGATATAGGCCGTCGCCTCTGCCAACAGCCCCTGCCACTCGTCTTTTCCGCTGCAGCGATCTCCTTGGCACGCTGAGCAATCTCAGAATCGATCTAAGGAAGAGAATGACCCAGCGAACCGCAATATCTCCCGCAAATAGACATACGCTCTACGAAGCGCACGGCTAGTCCGCAGCCGTCCGATCTGGCGACCTGCTGTTTGTTTCCGGTCAGGTCGCCAGCCTCGCAGATGGAACACCCGAGCCCGACTTCCAGGCCAAGGTGCAACTTGCATTCACCAACCTCGCAGCCGTGCTCGAAGCTGCCGGCTGCACGTTCGGATGTCCTGGATGTCACGACATTCCATACTGATCTGCAAAAGCAGTTCGAAACCATCATGCCGATCAAACAGCAGTTCTTCGACGGGAAGTCCTATTCGACTTGGACCGCGGTCGTAGTGACATAGCTCGCCGGGTTTGATTTCGAAAGCAAGGTGATCGCCCGCATGCCGGGAGCGGCTTGAGGCTCGCCAGCCGCACGGCCGCAGCAGGGTCAACGGGCCGAAGCCTGCCTCGAGCCCCCTCACAACGGTGCCAAGGTCAGGTGGAATGCTCCGTTCGATGTTTTCCGGATTGAGTTTCCATGGCTGTCGATAACGCTCCTGACCGCGCGGCGCATGTTGGAGAAGCCGGGGAAGGTCACGGTGTCCACCGGCTCGTCAAGCCGGACGGAGACGGCGTACTGGTTCCCCATGGACGACAGGGATTTGATCTCTCCCTTGAAGGGTTGCCCGAGATAGCGGCCTTGCACCCTTTGGCCGATGCTGAGAGGTACAGGGGCAGCCTTTGCCAAGCGCGCCGACAGGGTGTTCCAGTCGCGTGCGCCGGACTGGTGGGCGATCACTTCGAGCGCCTGGGCATGGCCCAGCACCACATCCTGGGCAGCCAGGGCGGTCTTGAGTTTCTTTGCCTGCGCCTTGGCTTCGGCAATGGTTCTGACAGTCATGACGCGCGCTCCATTCCCTCAAGGCCGATTGCGCCCGCGCGCCTTCGCGTCTTGAACGCGGAGGACAGCACCAGGACGGCAACAATTGCGGCGAGACTATCGGCCAGAGGGTAGGCGAACCAGATCAAATCGGCGCCCCCTGAAACAGCAAGCGCAGCAATGAGAAGCGGCAACAGCACGAAAGGCTTGGCCACGGTCAGCAAGCCCGCAAGCGCTGGCTGGCCCACAGCCTGGAAATACAGTCCGAACACGAAAACCGGCCCCGACACCAGATAGAGCGCCGCCATCGGCCGGAAAAGCCTTCCGGTTTGAGCGACCACATCGGGATTGGAGACGAACAATGCGCCGATGCTGCTCCCCGCGAGGAGCAGACAAAACTCCACCGCGAAACAGTAGACCAAGGCCGTTGCGACCGCGATCCCCAGGACATTATCCGAACGCGCGTAGAGCCGCGCACCGACATTGTTGCCGACGATGCTCTGCATGGCCATCGCGATCGCCATGATCGGCAAAAAGGTGAAGCCGAAGACGCGGGTCACGATGCCGTAGGCAGCGATGGATTTCTCGTAATTTGCGCCGTCGCCGAGCCGCAAGGCAAGAAGCACGACCGTTCCCGAAAGGGCAATGCCGATGAAACCCAGACTGACCGGCGCGCCCAGCGCCAGCAGCCGTCGCCATCCCCCCGTCCAGCGGTTCTGCCAGAGGCTCCCAAGGGGCATCATCCCGTCGACAAAGGGGCGCAAGCCGACCAAAAGTGCCAGCCCTATGGCCTGGGCGAGGATCGTGCCGAGAGCCGATCCGGCGATCCCGAGCTTGAGCGGCACGATCAGGATGTAGTTCAGCGCGATATTCGCGAGCGTCACGCCAAGCGACAGGAGCGCCATCAATCCGGCTTTTCCTTCGTTTCTCCAGGCATCGGCATGAATTCCCAGCAGGAACTGCACCGATGTTCCGAATATACTGATCGCCAGAAAAACCCAAAGCATTTCCGCAACGGAGCGGTCGGATCCGGCCGTTCGCAACGCGAAGCTCCATCCTCCCACCATAAAGATCAGGATCAGCATTGCGGCGATGAGCAGGGCAAGCCCATGGGCGGCCGCAAAGGTCGCGGCAGCCGCGTCGCGGGCAGAGGCGCCAAGCTGGCGAGCCAGCAAACTGGACATCCCGGCGCTGACGAGCGTGGAGAGGGAAATGGTCAGCATGAGCACGGGGAAGGCGATGCCGACCGCAGCCATGGCTTTCGTGCCGACGAACCGACCGAGGAATGCGGCGTCGACGATACCGAGAAGCCCATTCATCAGCATGATGGCAGCCATGGGCAAGGCGGTAGCAGCAAATATTTTGTGCACGGGCGCAGTCAGAAATAGGTTGTCGTCAGAATGTCCTGTGGACATTGCTCACTCCTCCAGAGAGGCATTTCGGCTGAGGATGGGGGCCCGCATTGCCACCACCGAAATGCTTCGAGGGTGAGGATAATCTGTCTGCCGAACTTCACCGTGACTTGCGTCTGCAGGCGGCAGGTGTTCGTAACCCGTGCCACTTCAATCACTGCGGGAAATCTTTGTCAACAAACCAGTTTCCGGGGGACTTCGCTTCAAGAGCCGCGGAGGGGTGCCGGGGCTCCGAATTCTGGCGGATTTAGCCGACAAGCTTTGATGTGCCTCACACTGGTCTGGAGAGCAGGCCCGTGGCCAGTGCCTGAAACGCGTCGAGGGCCTTCGGGAGGACGGCCTCCGCATCTTCACTTGCAGCGACCCACAGCGCGGCATTCAGCGCAGCCCCGCTGAGAAGTCGGGCAACCGCCTCGGCATCCAGGGGCTTGAGTATTCCTTTTTCCATAAGCCTTTGCACCGCCTGCCTTGTCACATCGAGGCAGTTATCCTGACTGGGCCATTTCGATGGGTCTCCGAGGACAGCGGGGCCGTCCAGCAGAACAATCCTTTGAACCTCGGGGTCCAGCGCCATCTGGATATAGGCCGTCGCCTCCGCGAGCAGACCCTGCCACTCGTCTGATTGCGCAGCCCCAATCGCCTTGGCCCGTTGCGCCATTTCTGAATCAATCTCGTTGACCACGGCGGCGAGCAGTCCGCGCTTGTCTCCGAAGTTGTGGTACAGCGCGCCGCGCGTCAGGCCAGCATCAGCCGTCAATTCGTCCATGGACGCGGCGAAATAGCCTTTTTCCGCAAACGCCTTGCGCCCGGCGGCAATGAGCTTGCCCCGGTTTTCTTCCATCGTCTCGGCACGCCGCTTTGCCATTCCTCATTCCAATTTCACATACGCACCGTATATGTATTGACATACGCGTCGTACGTCATCTACTTTCGCATACGTAACGTATCTCAAATTGTCCGCTGTGGGAAGCCTGATGGCGAAGCTCCCACGGTGGCCAGAAGGAATAAAATGACCACGCGAAACGCAATATTTCCACCTCACAGACATGCGCTCTACGAAGCACACGGCTATTCGGCAGCGATCCAGTCCGGCGACCTGCTGTTTGTCTCCGGCCAGGTTGGCAGCCGCATCGACGGGACACCTGAACCCGAATTCCAGGGCCAGGTTGAACGTGCCTTCGAGAACCTGGCTGCCGTGCTCAAAGCAGCGGGCTGCACATTCGAGGATGTGATGGATGTCACGACGTTCCACACCGATCCGCAGAACCAGTTCGACACCATCATGCCGATCAAGCAGCGCTACTCGGGGAAAAGCCTTATCCAGCCTGGACTGCCATCGGGGTGACATGGCTCGCCGGCTTTGATTTCGAGATCAAGGTGATCGCCCGCCTGCCGGCAAAGGCTTAGATTCGACCGCAGTGTTGTGTCACTGCTGATACGAGCCCGAAACCGGCGATGGCTGCCAGGGCTGCGGGCAGCCATCGCGAATTGCGACCCTTGCCGAGGACGGGCGCGAATGCGGGGCTTGTGGCGGCAGCGGTCAGACTTTGCCCTCACTCACCTCGGCGACGATGGCATCGATATCGGCGATCACCTCGCGCAGATAGCCGATCTCGGCCCGCAACCGATGCTGCCCGTGCTTGAGCGCCGATCGTTTGGTGATGCCGATGTAGGGAGCGGCCCAGTCGTTGATGCGGTTGGCTTCCGCCAGCTGCGCTTCGAGCGCCTTCAACCTGATATCGAGGAGGCGCGGCAGTTCGGCGGCGCTGGCGGGATCGAGCCGGATCAGGGCAAGGTCGAACGGGTCGTGTTTGTACCAGATGTCGGTGAGGCCCGAACGGCGGAGATCGGAGAGAACGCGCCGACCCTCGTCAGTGATCTCATAGATCTGCCGCACGGGACGATTGCCATCACGCTCTTCGCTGACCTGACGAAGAAGCTTCTCCTCCGCCAGCCTCGACATTGCACCGTAGACCGCACCAACCGATATGTCTGTCCAAAGCGATACATAGCGGTTTTCGGCTTCTAGACGGAGCCGATGGCCATGCATGGGCCCGAGCAGATCGAAGGACGACAGAATGAACAACCGAATTGACGACATCTTACTCTCACGATAATACTCTCGCAGGAGTAATCTCCTGCATCCCGAATTTTCGGGTATCTCATGAAGGAGTAGAACGACATGAAGGCAAGCGGCAACACAATCCTCGTCACAGGCGGTGGTTCGGGCATCGGTCGTGCGCTTGCCCAGCGCTGGCACGATGCCGGCAATCGCGTCATCGTCACCGGGCGCCGCCGCGAGATGCTGGAGGAAACAGCGCAGGGTCGGGCCAACATCTTCGTGCACGAACTCGACATCGACGATGCCGCTGCGATCGAAACGGGCATAGGCGAGATCGTCGCTGCCTATCCAGACCTGAATGTGCTGGTGAACAATGCCGGGACCTACAAGAGCGAAAACCCGACCCGGAGGCGCGACCTCGCCGACGCGGAACGTATGATCGTGACCAATGTGCTGGGTCCGATCCGGATGTCGAATGCGCTGATCGACCACCTCTCCGCGCAAAAGCATGCGGCGATCATCAATGTTTCGTCTGGCACCGCCTTCGTTCCCTTTCCGGCCTCGCCCACCTACAGCGCCTCCAAGGCAGCGATCCACTCCTACACTGCCGCCATCCGCCCGCTGCTCAAGGGACGGGTCGAGATCATCGAGATCATTCCGCCTCAGGTGCAGACCGAGCTGACACCTGGTCAATCCCTGGACCCGAACTCGCAGCCGCTCGGCGAATTTGCCGACGAGGTCTTGGCATTGCTCCATGGCAATGGCGACCAATCGCCGGAAGAAGTGAGCGTCGAGCGTGTGCGCTACTTTCGCAATGCCGAACGGGCGGGACAATTCGACGAGGTGCTGGCGATGATGGTCGAATATACGCCCAAGGACTGAGCGGGGGCGACGCAGCCGTTTTTACCGGTCGAACAGCTTTGCCTCGGACACCTCAAGGAAGCGTTCCAGCGCCGCCTCGTCCACCGCATCGAGGCTGTCGGGGGACCATTGCGGATTGCGGTCCTTGTCGATGATGGCGGCGCGGATACCCTCGTAGAAATCGGTAGTCTTGAGGATCTGGCGGCAGGCGCCGAGTTCCCGCTCCAGACATTCGGCGAGATCCCGGCTTTTCCGCCCGGCGCGCAGCAGGAGCAGCGTCAGCTTCAGGCTGGTCGGGGAGCGTGTGGCGATGGCTTTCAGGCTGTCGGCGGCGAAGGCGTCAGGCTCCATGGCCAGCGCCGCCATGATGGCCTCGACGCTGTCATGGGCAAACGCACGGCCGATTGTCCCGGCGTTGGCGACGAAGATGCCGTCTTCCGGCGGCGTGGCGAAGGCTGCAATCGCCGTGTGGACGTCTTCCGCCGAAGCGCCCGGTTGCAATCGGCCGATGGCATCGATCGCCTCGGCGAGGTCCTGTGAGGCTACGTGATGGTCGGCAAGGCCGGCATCGATCGCATCCGCAGCGCCGATGGCAAGGCCGGTCAGGGCAAGCCAGGTGCCGGTCTCGCCTCCATCGCGGGAGAGCAGCCACGTGGCGCCGACGTCGGGGAAGTAGCCAATACCGGTCTCGGGCATAGCCAGGCGCGTCCGCTCGGTAACAATGCGGTGGCTGCCATGGGAGGAGAGGCCGACGCCGCCACCCATGGTGATACCGTCCATCAGTGCCACATAGGGTTTCGGGTATTCGGCAATCATCCGGTTGAGCCGGAATTCCTCGCGCCAGAAGCTGGTGGCGTCCTCGCCGCCGGTGCTGCCGCTCTGGTGCAGGGCGCGGATGTCGCCGCCGGCACAAAGTCCTCGCTCGCCCTCGCCCATGATAGCGACACTGGCAATCGCCGGATCGGCGGCGAAGCTTTCGAGGCTGCCGGCTATGGCCCGAACCATGGATAGCGTCAGGCTGTTCAGCGCCTTCGGCCGGTTAAGCCGGATGACGCCGACCGAGCCGTTGCGTTCGATGATGATCTCGTCTGCTGCCTGCATTGCCGAACTCCACCCTTTTTGCGAAGGAGATGGGCACCATCTGGCGGTCTGTCCAGCGGCATCTAAGAATAAGACACCGGGATCGACGAGCGCGGCGGCAGGCGCTCTGTGCATGCCCTTGCGATATCAGCAGACGGCGACGGGGGTGGGGGTCGTGAAACGGTCGGTCTCGCGGCGCTGCGCCAGATGATTTTCCCACGCGAGCGACGAGCGCACGATGGTTTCCATGCAGTTACGCCGTGGCGTCCAGCCGAGCACATCCCGAGCGAAGCTTGCATCGGCAACGACGCAGGCTGCATCGCCCGGCCGGCGCGGCGCGTGGTTTATCCGGAAGGCGCGTCCGTGGACCCGCGTCACCATGTTGAGCACGTCGAGGACGGAATAGCCCATGCCATAGCCGCAATTGGCAATCAGCGAAGGCCCGCCTGCCCTTAGGTGCTGCAGGGCCTTCAGGTGCGCCTCGGCGAGATCGCTGACATGAATGTAGTCGCGTACGCCGGTGCCGTCATGGGTCGGATAGTCGGTGCCATAGATATCGACGGCCGGGCGCCGGCCGAGTGCTGCCTCGCAGGCCACCTTGACGAGATGCGTGGCACCTTCCGTCGACTGGCCGGTGCGGCCTTCCGGGTCGGCTCCGGCGACGTTGAAATAGCGCAGTGCGACATAGCGGAAATCGTAGGCAGCAGCGGCGTCGCGCAGCATGTACTCCGACATCAGCTTGGAGAGCCCATAGGGTGTTTCCGGATTGAGCGAGGCAGTTTCCGGCACCGGTTCGCCCGTCGGCTGCGGCCCGTAGACGGCGGCTGTGGAGGAGAAGACAAAATGGCGAACCCCTGCCCTGACGGCAGCGCTCATCAGCACGCGCGTCTTGCCGGTGTTGTTCTCGTAGTAGGCGAGCGGATCCTTGATCGAGGACGAGACAATGGCCGAGCCCGCGAAATGGACGATCGCTTCGATATCGTTTTCGGCAAAGATCTTTTGCAGCACGGTCTCGTCGGCTGCATCGCCCAGGTAAAAACGCGCAGCCGGTGCCACAGCCCAGCGGAAGCCGGTCGACAGTCTGTCGATCACCACCACGTCCTCGCCGGCATCCAGCAAGGTCCAGACCATATGGCTGCCGATATAGCCGGCACCGCCCGTTACCAATATCGCCATGTCTTGCATCCCTGGCTTGTCATCGCGGGAGCATTGGCTCGCGTCATTTGATATTTGATTATCAATCCACCTTTCCACAACTTTAAGGGTCGGAGAATGGTGGCGTAGTTAGCAATGTCTTGATGAGATAGACAGGCTTTTAGCGAATTTGCGCGGAAGAACACACTCCTGAGCCTGTGCCGGGAGTGTGGAGACTTTCGCGTGGGCGATCAGAGGCTGAGGATATACTTGCTCAACCGCTCTGCGGCGGCGGTGATCTGTCGGGGATCGCGCAGGAAGCAGGCGCGCAGGAACAGTTCCCCGCCAGCCCCAAACGCCGTTCCCGGTGCCAGGCCGACGCCGGTCTTGTCGACAATATCGAGCGCTGCCTGGCGGCTGTCGGTAATACCGTCGATCTTGAGGAAAGCGTATAGCGCGCCGTCGGGCTTCAGCGTCTCGACGCGGTTGGTGGCAACCAGTGCCTCGCAGAGGATATCCCGCGACAGCGTCGCCTTTTCGATGTTGCTCTCCACGAACACGTCGCCGGCATTAAGCGCAGCGACCGCGCCCATCTGCATGAAGTGGGCAACGCCAGATGTCGAATATTGCACGAGGTTCTCCAGCACCTGCCCGGTTTCAGGCGGCGCGACGATCCAGCCGATGCGCCAACCGGTCATCGACCAGTTCTTTGAGAAGGAATTGACGAAGAGGATGCGATCATCCGGCTGCCTGGTATCGAGCAGCGATGGCGCGCGACCGCCTGCGTAGTGAAAACGCGCGTAGATCTCGTCGGCCATGATCCAGAGACCGTGCTTGCGGGCGAGCGCCAGGATCGTGGTCAGATCCTCACGGCTCGCAGTCCAGCCGGTGGGGTTGGACGGTGTATTGAGAAACAGGCCCTTGGTTTTCGGCGTGATGGCGGCCTCGATGCGACCGATATCGAGGGCCCACTTGCCGCCTTCGAAATCGAGCTGGACACCGACCGAGCGTGCGCCGGCGATTTCGAGGGCCGCTGCAATGTTCGGCCAGGCCGGGGTCAAATAGATCATCTCGTCGCCCGGCGAGGTAATCGCCTGGACGGAGAGCTGGATCGCCTGCATGCCTGAGCCGGTGACGTAGAAATTGTCGGGTGAGAGCGCCACGTTGAAATGACGGGCATAATAATCCGATAGCGCTTGGCGCAATTCCGGGATGCCGCGCTGCCAGGTGTAGAAGGTGTCGCCGGCGGCAAGCGAGGCCATGGCGGCCTGGTTGATGAAATCAGGCGTCGACAAATCACCCTCGCCAACCCAGAGCGGCAGCAGGCCTTCCCGCCCACGTGCATAGTTGAGGACTTCGACGATACCGCTTTCGGGGGCTGCAAGCGCGCGCGGGCTGAGGCTGTTTACGATGGACATGCTGGGGTCTCCGGTTAGCCGCCTTCATAAGGCAGTTCGACGCGGAAATCCCATGACTTTGCTTGGATGACCAATCGATTTCAGTGATGGAAGAAACCCCACCGCAATGCGGCGGGTTCCGGTAAACACGATCATACGGCAGTCCGGCTGGCGAGAAGGTCGCGAATTTCTGTCAGCAGCGCGACGTCGGCCGGCGGAGGTGCCGCGGCTGTTGTCGTTTCTTCCTTGCGCTCCACCTGCCGGCGCAGCGCGTTGACGCCCTTGACCATCATGAAAATGATCCAGGCGAGAATCAGGAAATTGATGAGCACGGTGATGAAGTTGCCGTATGCAAAGACTGCGCCTTGCGCGCGCGCGGCTGCCAGTGTCGGCGCATTGACTGCACTCGAAAGGCCGATGAAATAGTTCGAGAAATCGAAGCCCCCGAAAACCGCGCCGACGACCGGCATGATGATGTCGTCCACCAGCGATTTGACGATGCCGCTGAATGCGCCGCCGATGATCACGCCAACGGCAAGGTCCATGACGTTGCCACGGGCGATGAAAGATTTGAATTCATTGAGCATGGACGCCCCCCTTTAGGATTGGCAGTACGTTGATCCCGATTTGATTAGCAACATCTTTTGCGACTGAATTCAATAGTCATTCTGCAACCGGGAGAGTGGCGTGCAGCCTCATATTCAAGTTGAGCCCCATCCAACTGTGGCGAAAATACGACAGCTTGGCGCAGAATGGTAACTCCTGGCAACACTCGGGGTGCTCGTTTGATCTCGCTCAAACCCGGCCTCCCGCCAGCGCGCGATGATTGCCCTTCAGGAAGCAATTCCGCTCACGAAGGACGTAGATCCATGAAATTTTATAAACCGATCAGGATATTGTTGGCTGCCGGAATGCTGGCAGTGGCGACATCGGCCGGTGCAGCCGACACCACCGTAGATCCGTCGATATCCCTGCAGGCGCAAAGCCCCTGGCAGATCAGGCTGAGGGCGCTTGGCGTCATTCCGCGCGATTCAGGCCGGGTCGACGGTATCGACGGCTCCGGATTGTCGTTTTCCAATACCGTTATCCCGGAACTGGATGTGTCCTATTTCTTCAACGACAACATTGCCGTGGAACTGATACTTGGCACCACCAAATCGACAGTCCATGGCCAGGGATCGATTTCCAGCCTCGGAAATATCGGCAAGACCTGGATGTTGCCACCGACACTGACGCTGCAGTACCACGTCACCAGCCTCGGCGCGTTTCGCCCCTATGTCGGCGCCGGCATCAACTACACGATGTTCTATAACCAGTCCGGCAACAGCGCCGACAGCCTCAATGTGAAGAACACGTTCGGCGTCGCCTTCCAGGCAGGCTTCGACTACATGCTGGACCAACACTGGGGCCTGAACGTCGATGTCAAGAAACTGATCCTGCGGCCAGACTTCGACGCGACCGTTGGAGGAAGCCATGTCAGTGGCAAGGCCAACCTCGATCCTCTCATGATCGGCACCGGCATCACCTACCGCTTCTGACAGGCAGGCAGCACTCCACCGCGAACTGCCAAATGCAAAAAGGCCGGGACAAAGCCCGGCCTTTCCAGTCTGTCGTCACGGACGCTGGCAAAGCCTGCCGCCCGTGATGAAAATGTCTTAGGCTGCCTGAAGGCGGTCTGCAGACATCTTGCCCGAACGCTTGTCAGCAACGAGCTCGTAGGAGATCTTTTGACCTTCCTGGAGTTCGCGCATGCCGGCGCGTTCAACGGCCGAGATGTGTACGAAAACGTCGGCTGCGCCGTCGTCAGGCTGAATGAAGCCGAAGCCCTTGGTTGCGTTGAACCACTTAACTGTACCTGATGCCATAACGATATCCTTTTCGAATCGCGAGTAGAGAAGAACGCAACCCGGAAAACGCCCGGATCGCGGTGAAAACCGATTTTGAAGGGAAGTTCGCCAGCAACGGCTGGAATGGCCGCAACAAAGTTCATCTAGCAAGATCGATGGCAACGTTTATATCCGACCTCCGTCGCTGTTTCAAGCCACAGCGAGTGCAAAGTCTCACCGCCGAAAGCCGGTTACTGATACGGGTGCATTGATCGGATGCCGGAAGGCCTTGCACACCCGACGTTTGGATGGGGCAACGGCGTGGCGGGCGCGGCCCAAAAAAATGCAAATTCAACCTGGAATGGCTCTGTCAAAGTCTAAAATCCCAGGTCCACTTCCACCTTTGAGCGATGGCTCCCGAAGCGTCACGAATCAACGATTGCAGCAACTTTCAGGTCGTTCCCCGAAGTGGTTAGCGATACTCAATGCATTCACATTGTCGACACGCTAACCGCGATTTCCAGCAACCGATTATCCATGGAGCTTTCAAACTACGAGGGATCATTACTGTTAGTGTATAAACAGACAGCCAGGCTTTGCTTTTTCATGCGTTATTTCGTTTATTTCTAATGCTGGAATGGCACTGACTTGCGAAAGCGCAATTTTTTGCCGCGATATTCCGGCTGTTCATTGGCAATTTTAGAGATACATGGCCTGCTCTTTAGAATTAAGAATTACTTAGAAAGTATGTCCTACATTTTAGTCGACTGATATGCATGGCTGAGTCGTCATCCAGCAGAGGTCAGCGGGTTTCGTGGGTAGGGCGCCTCTGTCAAAAATCGGCAGCATCCTCACCGTCCGCTTCTCACGGTCTGCCCAGTGAATGATTTGCTCGTGGCACCCCTCCCCGAAAAACAGATTTGCCGGAGTTGCAGGTGAAACACATATCTATCATTGGAAAATTTTTGCTCATCATGGCAGGCTTCGGGCTCTTTGCCATCGGCGTCTCGCTGTATTCAGGCCAGCAGCTCAGCAGCATCGACACGGGCTACAATGCGCTGCTGGATCACGAGTCGGCAGCCGCGCTTAATTCGGCCCGAGCCAACCGCAGTTTGCAAACCGCGCGGGCGTCGATCGGCGATATCTTGATGGCGAATACGGACGAGCTCAATGCGCGCTCCGAGAAAAGCCTCAAAGAGGCTAGCGATGGCTTTGTCAAATTCATGGACCAAGCGATCGCTGCGTTACCCGAGAACGCTTCGCTGCCCCAACTGAAAACGGAAGGCATCCAAATTCTTTCCACGACCTGCGCACCAGCGATTGTTGCCGGTCGAGCTGCCACTAGCCCCACCGACGTTCTCGCTTCACAGCAACTTTTCCTGAGCCAGTGCCAACCTGCATTCGCTGCAATCTCTCCGAAATTTTCGTCTTTCGTCACTGACATCGCGGATGCGTCTTCCAAGGAAAGCGACCGGCTTACCAGTGTCACGAACGGTACGATCATGACGACCCTCATCATCGTCGCCGTTGGTCTTGTCGCGGTGCTCGTGCTTGGCTTCCTCGCCGTTCGCTCGTGGCTTGTCAGCCCGATCCAGAAATTGGCCAAAACCATGAACGTGCTTGCCAATGGCAACCTCGACGCAACAGTCGACGGCGTGGATCGGCGCGACGAAATTGGCACCATGGCCAAGGCGGTCCAGGTGTTCAAGGATAATGGACTGCGCGCCAAGGAACTCGAGCGGGATGCCGAACAGACCCGCACCGCAAGCGAGGCCGAACGCAGCCGCGTCGCCCAGGCCGATCGCCAGCGAGCCCAGGAAATGGCCCAGGCGACCTCGGGGCTTGCAAACGGGCTCAAGCATCTCTCGAGCGGCGACCTGACCTTCCGCCTCGACGAAGCATTTGCCGGCGACTTCGAAAGCCTGCGTGCCGACTTCAATGCTGCCGTCGACCAGCTTGCCTCCAGCTTGCGGTCGGTCTCCATTGCAACGGGATCCATCGACAACGGTGCGCGCGAAATCAGCCAGAGTGCCGACGATCTTTCCAGGCGCACGGAACAGCAGGCTGCATCGCTCGAGCAAACTGCGGCGGCACTCGACCAGATCACCATCAACGTTGCCAACTCCTCGAAGCGGACTGAAGAGGCCCGCCACGTAGCGATCGAGGCCAACAAGTCGGCGCGGCGCTCCGGCGAGGTCGTTTCCAACACGGTCGTTGCGATGCAGCGCATCGAGCAATCCTCCAACCAGATCTCCAGCATCATCGGCGTCATCGACGAGATCGCCTTCCAGACCAATCTTCTGGCCTTAAACGCAGGTGTCGAAGCCGCTCGTGCCGGCGAGGCGGGCAAGGGCTTTGCGGTCGTAGCCCAGGAAGTCCGCGAACTCGCGCAGCGGTCTGCCCAGGCCGCCAAGGAGATCAAGGACCTGATCCGCAATTCCGGCGAGGAGGTCAGCAATGGCGTCAAGCTCGTGCAGGAAACCGGACATACCCTGAAGATCATCGAAGAACAGGTCATATCGATCAACACACAGCTGGATTCGATTGCGACATCCGCCAAGGAACAGTCGGTGGGGCTCGCCGAAGTCAACACGGCGGTCAACCAGATGGACCAGGTGACCCAGCAGAACGCCGCCATGGTCGAAGAGTCGACCGCTGCCAGCGCAGCTCTGGCCGGGGAAGTCGAGCGGTTGCGCGAGATCATCTCCGAATTCAATGTCGGGGGAGGCCGCGAAGCAACGCCGATGCGCCGTCCTGAAGTGGCCCATGCCAGCCACAAGCCCGTTCCTTCGCCCGCACGACGCATGCTTTCCAAGGTTGCCGGCGCCGTCGGCCTCGGAGGCGGCAGCTCGGCTGCAGCAGAGAACTGGGAAGAATTCTGAGCCAGTCGACGATCAAAGCCTGACACGGCACTCGAATTAACAGGAGGCCGGCCGCCAAGTCATTGGTGGCCGGCCTTCCGCATTTTCCCCTGACGACGACGATCGTCGCCGCGCAGCAATTGCGGCCGATGAGAACTATCCTGGCAAAACATGCACGCCGTGGCTTTTCATCAGCAATCCTTCACATAGTCTGGAACAACCTGTTCGAACACTGGTTGGTTGTCTGTAAAAAACAAACCAGGGAGATACCCAATGTATTCCAAGATCTTGGCAGTGACTGCTCTGACGCTCGCAATGGCCACAAGCGCGATGGCAGCCGGCACCGGCAGCCCAGGTAGCAGCTCCGGGACATCCGGCGCCTCCGGTTCCAGCTCGGGCAGCGATAGCACAGGCAATGGCACCAGCACCGGAACACCGGGCTCGAACACGGGAACCGGCGGCACAAGCGGTGGCATGACGAATGGCACCGGCACCAACAGCGGCGGCAGCAACGGCGACGGGAAGTCGCAGGATTGCAACGCTACAAAAACCAACAAAAATACGACGAATATGAAGTCCGACGCCGACAGCGCGCAGACTTCGAACTGCCAGTAATCTTATATTGGCTGATCAGCCCCGAGACCGACAGCCCCGAACTCCGCGGGGCTGTCTTCTATTTCGGACGTCAGCCAAATGGCACGTAATTGTCGCAAAATTGACAAAGTTCGTTTGACTTTCTGCGGAATATCGAACTAAATAATATACATGGTTGGGAGACCATGCGGAGGAGGATTTCATGAGCGATCGTGCAAAAGCATATGTCATAGCTTTCGAATTGTCGGCCTGCATCTGGGCAGCCATCGGGCTGATCGTCTGGAGCAGCCTCTGATCTACCGGCACCGAGCCGATTGCCTGATGCGCGAGAAAAGCGACGCTGCCGCTTTTCACCTTTGATCACATGATTTCGACGACGCTTTCGTCGCTACGACCGTTCCCGAAATGCGGCGATAGTCAACCTGACTTATGTCAGGCTGCGTTTTCCACCTTGTACGGATCGAACCGTCCGTAGAACGTTTCCCCGCTTGCGGCCATATCGATCAGCAGCGGCGTCGGCTTGAAATCGTCGCCGTACTCGGCCGCCAAATTTTCGCAAAGCGCCACGAACGCCTTTGCTCCCATTCCATCGATGTAGGACAGCGTGCCGCCGGTGTAAGGCGCGAAGCCGAAGCCGAGGATGGAGCCGACATCGGCCTCGCGGGGGTCGGTGACAATGCCCTCTTCCATCGTCCGTGCGGCTTCGAGCGCGATTGTCACCAGCATGCGCTGCTTCAGGACCCCGACATCCACATCCTCAGGCTTCTTTTGAGGGAAGAATTCCTTCAGGCCGGGCCAAAGCGTCTTCTTCGCCGGTTTGGCAGGATAGTCGTAGAAACCACGCCCGTTCTTGCGGCCCCTACGGTCGAGTTCGTCGACCATACGGTCGATGAGCTTGATGTGCCCGGGATCGACGGCGGCAGGTCCGAGATCGGCTACCGTTGCCTTCAGAATCTTCTGGCTGAGATCGATGGCCACCTCGTCGTTCAGCGACAGCGGTCCGACGGGCATCCCGGCCATCTTGGCGGCATTCTCGATCATGGCCGGCGGCACGCCTTCGATCAGCATGTCATAGGCCTCATGGATGTAACGGAAGACACAGCGGTTGACGTAGAAGCCACGGGTGTCGTTGACGACGATAGGCGTCTTCCTGATGGCGGCGACGAAATCCAGCGCCACGGCCAGTGCACGGTCGCCGGTCTCCTTGCCCATGATGACCTCGGTCAGCATCATCTTTTCCACTGGAGAGAAGAAGTGGATGCCGATGAAATTGGACTTGCGCTTCGAGTTTGCCGCCAATCCCGAGATCGGCAGCGTCGAGGTGTTGGAGGCGAAGATCGCCTTCTCCGGCAACATCGCCTCGACGGCCTCGATCACCGCTTTCTTGACATCGCGGTCCTCGAACACGGCCTCGATGACGAGATCGGCATCGCCGAGATCGTTGTAATCGGTCGAAGGCGTGATGTTTGCAAGCAGGGCCGCGCCCTCCTCCTGCGTCAACCGACCCTTTGCGATGGCATCCTTGACGAGCCCCTCGCCGGTCGCCTTGCCCTTGTTGGCGGCGTCCATATCGCGGTCGATCAGGGTTACGCGCAGGCCCGCTGCGGCGGTGACATAGGCGATGGAGGCGCCCATGAAGCCGGCGCCGACGATGCCGACATGGCGCAGGGCCGTCTTTGGGATGCCAGCCGGGCGACGGGCGCCCTTGCCGAGCTCCTGCATCGAGACGAACAGCGAGCGGATCATCGAGAACGCTTCGGTCGTCCGCAGGACCTCGGTGAAATAGCGCTGCTCGATCTTCAGGCCGAGATCGAAGGGCACCTGCAGGCCTTCGTAAACGCATTTGAGGATGGCGAGCGCGCCCGGATAATTTCCCGCTGTCTCGCGGCGGAGAATGGCAGGCGCTGCCGGCCAGAGTTGGGCCGAGGCCGGCGTCCAGATACCGCCGCCGGGAACCTTGAAGCCCTTTTCGTCCCACGGAGCGACGGGTTTCAGTCCATCCCTGATCATCTGCCTTGCCGCAGCGATCAGCTGATCCGGTTCGACGACCTGATGCACGAGGTTCATCGCCTTGGCGCGCGCCGGAGACAGCGAGGCGCCCGTCGTCATCATCTGTAGGGCGTCCTGGGCATTGGCAAGCCGCGAAACCCGCTGCGTACCGCCAGCGCCCGGAAAGATGCCGACCTTGACCTCCGGCAGCGCCAGCTTGACATGCTTGGCGCTGGAGACGACACGACCGTGGCAGGCGAGCGACATCTCGAAGGCGCCGCCCATGCAGGTGCCGTTGATCGCCGAAACCCATGGTTTGCCGCAGGTTTCGAGCTTGCGGAAAAGGCCGGTCATGCGGCCCACGAGGTCGAACAGCTTTTGTGCCGCCGTCGCAGGGTCTCTCGCCTTCTCATCATTATAGAAGGTGAACATCGACTTGATCATCGACAGATCGGCGCCTCCGGAAAAGCTGGCCTTGCCCGAAGTGATGACCACGCCCTTCACGGCAGCATCGGCGACGCTTGCATCGATGATGGCGTCAAGCTCTTCCATGACCTCGGCTGTGAACACATTCATCGACTTTCCTGGCATATCCCAGGTGACCAGCGAAATGCCGTCTGCATCAGTCTCGACAGTGAAATTGGTATAGCTGCTCATCGCGGGATTCCTCTCCCAGTAAATGTTCGTGGTTGCCGGGTTGCACACTCACTCGCTTGCCCCCCATCAGGGGGGGGGTGCGGAGGAAGCCATCAGACCCTTTCGATGATGGTGGCGGTGCCCATGCCGGCGCCGATGCAGAGGGTAACCAGGGCCACATTGAGATCCCGGCGTTCCAGCTCGTCGAGCACGGTACCGAGGATCATCGCACCGGTGGCGCCGAGCGGATGGCCCATGGCGATGGCGCCGCCATTGACGTTGATTTTGCCGTGATCGATGTCGAAAGCCTGGCAATAGCGCAGAACGACGGCGGCGAAGGCCTCATTCAGTTCGAACAGATCGATATCGGCCAGCGACAGGCCGGAGCGCTTGAGCAATTTTTCGGTCACATCGACTGGGCCGGTCAGCATCAGTGCCGGGTCGGAGCCGATGTTGGCGAAGGCCTTGATGCGGGCCCGGGGTTTGAGGCCCATGCTCTCGCCACCAGCCCTGGAGCCGAGCAGGACAACGCCCGCGCCATCGACGATGCCGGAGGAATTGCCGGCGTGGTGGACGTAGTTGATGCGCTCGATTTCCGGATGCGCCTGGATACCGACAGCTTCGAAGCCGCCCATTTCACCGGGCATCTGGAAGGACGCATTGAGGGCGCCGAGCGCCTGCATATCCGTGCCGGGGCGCATATGTTCGTCATGGGCAAGGATGGTCAGGCCGTTCTGGTCCTTGACCGGTATGACGGACTTGTCGAACCAACCGCTCTTCCACGCATGCGCCGCACGCTTCTGGCTCTCGACCGCATAAGCATCGACATCGGCACGCGAGAAACCGTATTTTGTGGCAATCAGATCGGCGGAGACGCCCTGCGGCATGAAATAGGCTGGAAAATTGACCGATGGATCCATGAACCAGGCACCACCGCCCATCCCGAGCCCGACCCGCGACATGCTTTCGACACCGCCGGCAATGACGATGTCGTCCGCGCCCTGGGCGATCTTGGCCGCAGCCAGATTGACGGCATCCAGGCCGGACGCGCAGAAGCGCGAAATCTGCATGCCGGGTGCACGGGTCGAATAGCCCGCCTCGAACGCCGCAGCCTTCGGGATGACCGCGCCGGCTTCCATTACCGGATCGACGCAGCCCATGATGATGTCGTCAACCGTCGCCGTATCCAGACCGTTGCGATCACGGATCGCCTCCAGCGTGCGGGCCGCGAGACGCACCGACGGCACCTCATGCAACGCGCCATCCTTCTTGCCGCGACCGCGGGGTGTGCGGACATGATCGTAAATGAAAACCTCGGTCATCGTCTCTCTCCCTGGCGCCATGGGCACCAAAATTCGAACTTTTTATATCAGTCGAAGAACGTACTGATCCTGGCGAGAACTTCGGACATGATGAAATCGGGCACACTTTCCACGTATTTCCCGCCGCGCGCCCTAAGGTCGAGCGACCGCAACTGATTGCACATGATCACACCCGAACTCCGCGTTCCCGCGCCGGACAACGACACGGCAAATCCTTTGAAACGGGCAAACTCACCGCCGGTCGTTATAGGCACCACTATCGGCGTGCCGATGGCATTGAAGCTTTTCTTGGTAACCACCAGCACATACCGCGCGCCGGCCTGTTCACGTCCACGGATCGGTTCCAGATCGACGTGCCAGATGTCTCCGCGATCCACTAGATGACCTCTCGGCCAGACGGTGCATCATCGAGCCATTGCCGATCTTCCTCTGTGAACGGTGCATCAAGATCGCACTGCGCCAAAAGCTCATCGAGCGTGTACTTCGGCCGCTTGTGCGGAACCGCAACGACGCGCCCATCCTCTGCCAATACCTCGACCTTGGTATTGGCTGTCAGTCCCAACTCATCAACGACAGCTTTCGGGATCGTCATCATGACAGAGCCTCCCACATTGCGAAGTGTCGATGTCGCCATTTTCGCCTCCAAAAGTTATATCAATATATAACTTTCAATCATGCTGCACAAGATGCGGACTCGACCACAGATACCGCTCCCGCAGATCAAAACGCCTCCGCCGGCAGCGCCATCATGGTGTCTGCGCCGGCCTCGACGCGGGTCCGGCGTAGCGCGGTTTCCGGCAGGATGCGCTCCATGTAAAAGCGCCCGGTCACCAGTTTGGTCTCGAAAAACTCCGAACGAGCACCGTCGCCGGAGGCAAGGCCTGTCTGCGCCGCCTTGACCATCTTCGCCCACATGTAACCGAGCACGACGAGGCCGAAGAGGTGCATGTAATCGGTGGAGCCGGCACCGGCATTGTCGGGCTTTGCCATGGCGTTCTGCATGAACCACATGGTCGCGGCCTGGGCATCGCCGAGGCTCTTTTTCAAGGCCTTGGTGAACGGCGCCATCGCTTCGTCGGCGCGGTTCTCCTCGCAGAAATCGCCGATCTCCTTGAACAGCGCCATCACCGCGCGGCCGCCGTTGAGGCCGAGCTTGCGGCCGACCAGATCGAGCGCCTGGATGCCGTTGGCGCCCTCGTAGATCATCGCAATGCGGGCATCGCGGACATACTGGCTCATGCCGTTGTCCTCGATATAGCCATGGCCGCCGAACACCTGCTGGGCCATGACGGCGTGCTCGAAACCCTTGTCCGTCATGACGCCCTTGAGGATGGGCGTCAAAAGGCCAAGGATGTCGTCGGCCAATTGGCGCTCCCTTTCATCGGTCGCGCGGTGGGCGATGTCGGATTGCAGGGCCGTCCACAGCAGGAAGGCACGACCGGCCTCGTTGAAGGCTCGAATGGTCATCAGCGTCCGGCGGATATCGGGGTGGACGATGATCGGATCGGCCTTTTTGTCCGGCGCCTTGGCCCCCGACAGCGAGCGGCCCTGGATACGATCGCGGGCGTAGGCGGCGGCGTTCTGGTAGGCGACTTCCGAGATCGACACGCCCTGCAGACCGACGCTGACGCGCGCCTCGTTCATCATCACGAACATGGCGGGCAAGCCTCGGTTCTCGGTGCCGATCAGGTAGCCCGTCGCGTCGTCGTAGTTCATCACGCAGGTGGCGTTGGCGTGAATGCCCATCTTATGCTCGAGGGCGCCGCAGCTGACGCCGTTTCTGCCGGCCGGTGCACCGTCTTCGCCAACCAGGAATTTCGGCACGATGAACAGCGAGATACCCTTGGTGCCCTCCGGTGCGCCCTCGATGCGGGCAAGCACGAGATGAACGATATTCTCCGTCAGGTCATGCTCGCCCGCCGAGATGAAAATCTTCTGGCCGGAAATCCGGTAGCTGCCATCAGGCTGTAGCACGGCCTTCGTGCGCAGCAGGCCGAGATCGGTGCCGCAATGGGGCTCCGTCAGGTTCATCGTCCCCGACCATCTGCCTTCGACCATTTTCGGCAGGTATGTGCGCTTCTGCTCCTCCGTGCCGTGCACGAAGATTGCAGCCATCGCTCCGTGCGTCAGGCCGGGATACATCATAAGTGCCATATTGGCTGAAGAGGTATATTCGCCGACGGCCGCATGCAGCGTATAGGGCAGCCCCTGGCCGCCGAATTCCTCGGGCACGGCAAGCCCTGTCCAACCACCGGCGCAATAGGATTCATAGGCCTGCTTGAAACCTGTTGGCGTCGAGACATTGCCGTCATCGCTGCGCCGGCAGCCTTCCTGATCGCCAGAATAATTGAGTGGAAACAGTACTTCCTCGGCCATCCGGGCGGCTTCGCCAAGGATGGCCTCGATCATCTCGGGCGTCGCATCGGCAAAGCCCGGCAGATTATTATAGCGCTCGAGGCCGAGCACATCGTTGAGAATGAACAGCGTGTCGCTGACGGGCGCCCGATAGACCGGCATCGTTCAAATCCTCCAATTCGCAAAGACGAGACCAAGGCTCCGTCTTTGCAACAAGCCTATGAAATATTGACGTGCGCGTAAACGTCAAATGTATGACCCGAGGGTAAAACTTTTGTGTCGGAGGGACGATGGGCGCCGTATGCGAGACCCCAGGCGCTGGCACCGGGAGAAAGTGCGGCTCGGCTTCCTCTGAGATATCTTGTGCCCGCAATGGCCGGGCTGGTGCGCATTGAACAAAGGTTAAAGAAATTTTCGGGAAAGTTAACGGGTTCTTTACCACGTTTTGCGAATTTTGCGGCGTGAGCGGAGTGATCCGTATTCCATGCAGCAGTTTAGATTTTTGGAATACAGCGATCTCCACCGGTCTCAGGAATGCGTACCGTAATACGCCCTTGCGTCTGGTGCTCTTCAGTCACTGCAGTTTTCGATGGCAGCGGCGCGAGTACCGGGGGAAACAGCCCGCAAGGGTCAAATGTCGAAGTGAGCAACACGATGAGCGGATCTCCATCACATCCTCCCCTGATGAACGACAGGACGGCTCTCGATGCACTCAGCCGCACGATCGAGGGTCTGGAGGCCCGCATCGAAGGTCTGATGGGCGCAGCAGGCGGTCTGGAAACACCGCGCCCGCAGGCACCAGCGGCAGCCGTGTCGTCTGCAGCCCGCCCGGCGCTCGCAGAGAGATCCAATCGTCTGGACCGCGCTGTTGCCAGCCGCGAGGCTAACGACCGGCCGTCGCGCGCCGAAGCACCGGCGCCAGCTCCACGCTCCGATCCCTTTGCCGAAATCCGCCAGCGCCAGCGCATACTCGGGGCCAGCCGCGACCGCAGCCAGGCCGCAGAGCAAGAGGCACCCGTCCGTCCGCCGCTCGCACCGCGCGCCTCAGAACCCATGGCCTCGCGCCAGCCCGTTGCCCGCGTTGCGGCCGATAGCCGCCCTGCAGCGGATGCGATGACCGAGATCGCCCAGGCCCTGGTGAGCCTGCGCCACGACCTCAAGAAAGACATCGCAGACGGGGTAGCGCGCGAGATGGGCGCACTCCGGGCCGAGATCCGCACGATCAAGGGCGCCGCCGAAGACCATAATTTCGCAGACAGCATGCGCGCCGATCTGACGCGTCTTGCCGACAGCATCGACCAGCTGGCAAACACCGGTGCCAGCCACGGCTCCGAGGCCGCCGCCCTGAAGGCAGAGTTCGACGATCTTCGCGCGCTGATGGACGGACTTGCCCGCGAGGAATCCGTGCGGGGAATGGAGAGCCGTTGGGACAGCGTGGAAGATCGGCTGCAGGCTATCGACACATCCGGCCTGCAGGAAGAGCTTGTCGCGCTGGCCTACCGCATCGACGATATCAAGCGGCAGCTCGGCGGCATGAACGATAGCCCTGCGGTGCATGCGCTGGAAGAAAAGCTGATTTCCATTGCCACCGCGATGGAGCAGTTTGGCAACCTCATGCAGCCGCGCGACCGCGCCATGACCGAGCAATTCACCGCGATCGATGCGCGCCTCGACGAAATCAGCCGGGCGATTGCCGCCAGCGGCCGCAGCACCGCCAACACGGCCGATCCGGCGCTGATACAGCGCCTCGAAAACCGTATCAGCAGCCTCGCCGACCAGATCGACGTGATGAGCAGCGAAGCCATGCTGCGCTTCGAACCGACCATGGATCTGGCAAGCCGTATCGAAAGCCTCAGCAACCGCATCGACGACATGGCTCATGCGGAAACCGCGATCAACCTCGAAGAGCGACTGAACGAGCTGTCGCGGCTGATGGAAAGCTCATACAGCCAGGCGCCGCAGCCGGATCTCACCGTTCACCTCAGCGATATCTCGCGCAAGATCGACGCGCTCGACCAAGGTGCGGTCAACGACGTGCTTGCCGAACGGCTGGAGCAATTGGCCCGCCGCATCGACCAGATCGACATGCATCCGCCGGTGTCGGCCTTCGACGAGACGGTCGTCGTCAGGCTCGAGAGCCGGCTTGCCGATATTGCTTCCCGGCTGGAGGAAAGCACTGCCGCAGCACCCACCGACAGTCTGGCCCTGCGCGGACTGGAAGACCAGATCGCCCACCTCTCCGAACTTTTGAGCGAGCCGCGCAACGGTTTTCCAGTCGAATTCGACCAGCGCATGAGCGCTATCGAAGACTATATGAGCACCAACGACGAATATGTCATCGAAGCTGCTCGGCAGGCAGCCGAGACTGTCGTGCAGGCCTATTCCCGGCAGGGCGCGATGAACGGCGCGGCACCTGCGGCCGAGATGTCGGCATTGGCGGCGCTGGCCGAGGATCTTCGTCACCTCGAGGACATCAGCCGCAGCAGCGACGAGCGCACGCACCGCACATTCGAAGCCCTGCACAATACGCTGGTCCAGATCGCCGACCGTCTCGACAACATGGAGCGCAGCAAGCCCGCCGCCCGCATGCCGGCCGCCGAGTTCAATCCGCCGCCGCTCGAATATGCCGATGCGCCGCAAGCCCGTGCTGCCGCCCCTGCGCAGAAAAGCGGACCGGTGATCCGCACCGCATCCGCTGCAGTGCCGATGGCAACCGTCGCTGCGGCACGAGCTGCTGCCGATACTGCGGTACCGGGCGTAGCTGATGTCACCAACGCCGACGCAATTCCGATGGACGCCGAAACCAAGGCGCGCATCAAGGCGGCGGTCAAGAGCGAAGGCGGCAAGCCGAGCCTGTTTGCAGCCCTCGGCAAGCGTCTGCGACCGGGCCGCAAGGCAGACACAGAGGCCTCGACCGACCGCCAGGTGATCGACCCGACGCCGTCGATCGATTCGGGCGACATGATGCATGCCGACGAGGCGAACGAGTTGCTGGAGCCCGGCTCCGGCGCGCCGGATATCAAGAAGATCCTCGAAAGGGTGCGGGCCAGCCAGAATGCCGCCCGCAATGGCGCAGGCAAGCCGCAGACCGAAAACGAACGTGCCGACTACATCGCCGCCGCCCGCCGCGCTGCCCAGGCCGCTGCCATGGAAGTCGACCAATCGCGAACAGCGCCCACGGTCAAGGGCCCCGGCAAGACGGGAACTTTCGCGCGCTACCGCCGCCCGATTCTGCTCGCCGTCGGCGCCGCATTGCTGGCGCTCATGGCGTTTCCGCTGGTCCACTCGTTGACCGGCAAGCAGGCACCGGCACCCGCCGAAGTGTCCGCCTTGACCTCGGCAGCGACCCCGGCGCCGGCAGCAACCGATCCTGCAGCCGCCGTTCAGCCGCAGCCCGCCCCTGGCCCAACACAGGCTGCGCCAGTAGAGCCTGGCATGGCGACGCAGACTGCCCCCTTGGCATCCCCCGTTCCGGCCGGCAGCGATCCTGCCAGCCCGCCGCTGGCCTCGCCGGGCACACCGGCGCCCGGAATGGCAAATGCGACGCCGTCGGCGACAACCGCGCCGGACGTCGCTGCAGCCAACACCGCGGGCGATGCGACGGCACCGGCAACTCCAGCTGCCGTCATCGCCGTTCCGGATAGCGTCCAGCCACCGGCACTTGCAGATGCGGCCCGCCTGGGCGATCCTCTGGCACTCTTCGAGATCGGCGCGCGCTTCACCGAAGGCCGTGGTTTGCCGACCGATCTGAAGCAGGCGGCAAGCTGGTACCAGCTCTCTGCCGACAAGGGCTTTGCCCCGGCACAGTACCGTCTTGCCAGCATGTATGAAAAGGGCAATGGCCTCGACCGGGACCTCGCAAAAGCCAAGCAATATTACCAGCTGGCAGCCGACCAGGGTAACGCCAGCTCCATGCACAATCTGGCTGTTCTGTTCGCATCCGGAGCCGCCGGCGCGCAGGATTATGCCGCAGCCGTCGACTGGTTTACGAAAGCAGCCAATTTCGGTGTCTCCGACAGCCAGTTCAACCTCGCCATCCTCTATGCACGGGGCAACGGCGTGAAGCAGGATCTCACAGAATCCTACAAGTGGTTCGCTATTGCCGCAAAGGGCGGCGACAAGGATGCGGCACAGAAGCGCGATGAAGTGGCCAACTCCCTGAAGCCGGACCAGCTGCAGGCCGCCAAGGAAAAGGTCGACGCCTGGAAGCAGCAGCCACTGGACGACAAGAGCAACCGGGCCGATATTCCCGACGCATGGGCGGGCAAGAGCGTCCACACCGGCTCGGTCGATATGAAAAAGGCTGTCCGCAACATTCAGGCGATCCTCAACAACAACGGCTTCGACGCCGGCACGCCTGATGGCAACATGGGCGACAAGACAGTTGCAGCGCTGAAAAGCTTCCAGAAATCGGTCGGCCTGACGCCAGACGGCAAGATCACCGATCAGGTCGTCAAGCAGCTGCTGGCCCGCAACAAACCCGCCTGAGATCGATCATTCATCCGCAAATGCCCGGCCGGAGAAATCCTGTCGGGCTTTTTTGTATCGAGATTGTCGAGAAAAAAGGTCTCTTCAGCCCCGCATCACTGGCGGCATAGATTACCCAAATCTCATAAAGTTAACCGGAATGAACCAAAATCGGATTGCTGCGTTACAGAGCGAAATCCAAGCAAGGGTGGCGAATGAAGTTTTTTGCGCTGACGTCTGCGTCTCGTGGCATGGCCATCCTGGCCGCGGCTCTTATCCTCCAACCCATCAGTGGTGCTTTTGCTGCCGATAGCGAACCGACGGAAGCGCCGCCCATCCCGGTCACGGCAATCACCGCCAAGCGCGAAACCATCCACCGGGTCATCAACGGTATTGGAACGGTGTCTTCGCTCCAGTCCGTTCTGGTGCGTCCGCGCATAGACGGGCAGGTGATGGAAATCCCTTTC
Organism: Rhizobium sp. B21/90; assembly: GCF_019355815.1. Lineage (NCBI taxonomy): Bacteria > Pseudomonadati > Pseudomonadota > Alphaproteobacteria > Hyphomicrobiales > Rhizobiaceae > Rhizobium > Rhizobium sp. B21/90. The sequence continues at coordinate 3,432,532 of NZ_CP072162.1, forward strand.
ACGGAGGGGGAGATCGTCCAGAAAGGAAGAGTCCTGCTGCGGCTGGATGACCGCCAGCTGGTATCCGACCTGACGTCTGCCAGGGCGAAAAAAGCCCAGGACGAGGCCCAGCTGCGCAGCGCCAAGGCGGATGCGGAGAGATATGCAGGCCTTGCGCAAAAGGGGATCGCGTCCACTGCAACCGTCGAGCAGAAAAATGCGTCCAGCGACCAGCTTTTCGCCGCCGTCCAGTACGACGATGCGGCAATCAAAAATGCCGAGACCCAACTCGGATTTGCGACCATCGTCGCCCCTTTCACCGGCCGCACCGGTTTTCGCCAAGTCGATACGGGCAGCGTTATCAGCGCAAGTTCGTCCACGGGGATCGTGACTATCACACAGATGGACCCCATCGGCGTGTCGTTCGTCGCTCCCGGCGATCGGTTTGCGGAAATCCGGGATGCTCTGAAACAGGGCATTGCCGAGGTCGAGGTATCGGCAACAGATGGCACCCGGCAACTTGCCAAGGGCAAACTCTCGGTCATCGACAATTCGGTCGATGCGAGCAATGGGTCGATCCACCTTCGTGCCGATTTCGACAATGGCGACAGCCGCCTGTGGCCCGGCCTGCCGGTTGCGACGCGCTTGACGGTCGAGGTTCGCGACGGCGTCGTGGTGCCCGACAAGGCTTTGGCGCGCGGCCCGTCGGGTCTCTATGCCTATGTCGTCGGAAAAGACGGCAAGGTTGAGAAACGCGATGTCGTCTCCGCCTTCGTGACCGATGCGCGAGCCTTGGTAACGAAGGGTATTTCGGAAGGCGATCAGGTCGTCATGGACGGCCAGTCGCGCATCGGCGACGGCGTCAAGGTCAGCGTCACCCCCTGGACCGGTTCCACGACCGGAGAACTTGCGGAGAAGAAATCCCCATGAGCGGCATCGATCCCTCCCAGACCGCTCAGCCTAAAGACTCAAATTTCTTCAGCTTTTTTATCGATCACCCCGTCGCCACCGGTCTCATCATGGCCGGTATCTTCCTCGTCGGTGCCATCTGCTATCCGCTGATGCCGGTATCGGCGCTGCCGCAGATCGACTTTCCAACGATCCAGATCGCGGCAAGCCTTCCCGGCGCGTCGCCGGAGACGATGGCATCGAGCGTTGCCCAGCCGATCGAGGAGGCGCTTTCCCGGGTCAGCGGGATCACCGAGATGACGTCGAGCAGCTCGCTCGGCACCACGTCGATCACCATCCAGTTCGCACTCAGCCAGGACATACAAACCGCGGCGAGCGATGTGCAGATGGCGATCAGTGAGGCGTCCGCAACGCTTCCGAAGGACATGCCGTCCCTGCCAACGGTGCGGAAGGTCAATCCCGCCGATGCGCCGGTCATGCAGCTGTCGGCGACCTCGGACACGCTGACGCTACCGGAGCTCGACGAGTACATTGAACGGAATGTCGCTACCAAGATCGGCCAGGTTTCCGGCGTTGCCTATGTCAATATCGGCGGCAAGCAGAAGCCAGCGATCCGCATCGGTGTCGATCCCGGCCGCCTCGCGCAATCAGATGTGACGCTAGAAGATGTCCGCTCGGCCATCGGCAATCTCAGCCTCAGCGCCCCCAAGGGCAACATCGACGATCCGACCCGGACCTTTCCGATCTACACCAACGACCAGATCACAAAGTCGGCCGACTGGAACGATGCTGTCATCGCCTACCGCAACGGCGGCCCGGTGCGTATCCGCGATATCGGTGCCGCCGTCGATGGCGCCGAAGACTCGAAGATGGCACACTGGACGAACGGCGAGCGCGGGATCGCCCTCGACGTATTCAGGCAGCCGGGCGCAAACGTCATCGGCGTCGTTGACGCAATCAAATCCCAGCTTCCCGCCCTGCAGGCATCGCTGCCACGCGCTATCAAGCTGGAACTCGTGACCGACAGGACATCGACGATCCGGGCGTCCGTCGAGGATGTCCAGTTTACGCTGATGCTGACCATCGGGCTCGTGGTGCTGGTGATCTTCCTGTTCCTGCGGGATATCAGGGCTACCATCATCCCGGCGCTTACCCTGCCGATTGCCCTTGTTGGCTCGCTCGCACCGATGTGGGTGCTGGGTTTCAGCCTCGACAACCTGTCGCTCATGGCGCTGGTGGTGGCCGTCGGCTTTGTCGTCGACGACGCTATCGTCATGCTCGAAAACATCACCCGCCTGATCGAGGAGGGTCTGGAGCCAAAAGAAGCGGCCCGGAAGGGCGCGCGGGAGATCGGCTTCACGATCATTTCCATCAGCCTTTCGCTGATCGCCGTTCTCATCCCCATCCTGCTTATGGGCGGCATCGTCGGACGGATGTTCCGCGAGTTCGCCGTGACACTGACGATAGCCATCGCAATTTCGGCTTTCGTGTCGCTGACGCTGACGCCTATGCTGGCATCGCGCTTCATCAAATCGGTTCCAAAGGAGCAGCACGGTCGCCTCTACCGCGCTGGAGAAGCCTTCTTCGACTGGCTGCTGTCGCTTTACGCTCGCAGCCTGGCGCGAGTGCTTCGCCACCCTTATGTGACTTTGACCGTTTTCCTCGGCACGGTCGCGCTGACCGGCTACCTCTTCTTCATTATCCCCAAAGGCTTTTTCCCCGAGCAGGATACGGGCTTCATTGCCGGCCAGTCACAGGCTTCGCCGGATATCTCCTACACCGAGATGGCCAAGCTGCAGGAGCGGGTGAGCGCCATCATCCTGAAGGACCCGGCTGTCTATAGCGTGTTCATGGATATCGGCGGCGGCAATGGCGGCAACGCGCTCAACCAGGGCCATGTCAACATCACGCTGAAACCGCTGTCGGAGCGCGACGCAAGCGCCAAGGAGGTCATCCAGCGGCTTGGTATTGCGCTCAACCAGCAGCAGGGCATCAAGCTCTTCATGCAGTCCGCGCAGGATATCAACATCGGCGCGCGGCCCGCCAAGACCCAGTATCAATATACGCTTCAGGACGGCAACATCAGCGAGCTCTCGCAATGGGCAACGAAGGTGACGAACAAGCTGCAGAGCCTGCCGGAACTGCGCGACGTCGGCAATGACCAGCAGGCGGAGGCTCCCAACCTGTCGATCCATATCGACCGGGCGGCTGCCTCGCTTTACGGCGTCCTTCCGGCAACGATCGACGACACACTCTACGATGCCTTCGGACAGCGGCAGGTGGCTTCCTACTCCACACAGACCGACACCTTCCACGTCATCCTCGAGGTTCTACCAGACCTGCAGCGCAAGATCGCGACGCTCGACCAGCTTTCCGTCCGCTCCAGCAGCGGCACGCTGGTTCCGCTGTCAGTTGTTGCCAAGTGGACGACGAACGGGGTGTCGCCGGTTTCGATCTCTCATCAGGGACAATCGCCGGCAGTGACGATCTCGTTCAACCTGGCACCCTCTGTCGCACTCGGACAGGCAACGCAGGCAATCGAGGCCGCGGTACAAGGGTTGCAACCACCGGCATCGCTGCAGGCGAGCTTTTCCGGCAGCGCCAAGGCCTTCCAGGAGTCGCTGGCGACGGTACCGCTGCTGATCCTGGCGTCGCTGATCGTCGTCTACATCATCCTCGGCGTGCTCTATGAAAGCCTGCTGCATCCGCTGACGATCCTATCGACATTGCCGTCCGCAGGCCTCGGGGCGCTGGCGGCTCTGATGATTTCGGGCTTCGACTTCGGTCTCGTCGCCATGATCGGCGTCATCCTGCTGATCGGCATCGTCAAGAAAAACGGCATCATGCTGGTGGATTTCGCTATCCAGGCAGAGAAAGAAGAGGGCCTGACCAGCGAACAGGCCATCACCAAGGCGGCGCATCTGCGTTTCAGGCCGATCCTGATGACGACCATGGCAGCCTTGCTCGGCGGAATTCCCTTGGCGATAGGACATGGCACGGGATCAGAACTGCGCCAGCCCCTCGGTTACGCCATCGTCGGCGGCCTGATCGTCAGCCAGATCCTGACGCTCTACACGACCCCGGTGATCTATCTGCTACTCGACAGGCTGGGAAAACGGCGCGCAAACAGCAATCCGGAGCTTAAGGCAGGGGCCGCCTCTCCGGCATGATGCACGACGGTCGTTCGGGTCCTTTGGGACGAAAGTTTCCGTCGAACGTCCCCGCGCGCAGTATCGATGTCATGAGAGCCGAGCGTCTGGCCATTGCCGTGGAGCCTTCGTTTATTTCATATAATATGATTATGCCGCTTCTAGCCCAGTGAAAGTCCGCCGCAACAGACAGTGAGACGTACCATGACCGAAAGTGACTCACGCATACCGCTCAAATTTATTGCCAGCGTCGCAGTCATCGCGCTGGTCGGACTGCCGGTTATATTGGGTTCCTGGTACACCATCGATCAAGGCGAACGCGGTGTGATCACGCGCTTCGGTGCAGTCGTTGGCACGGCGGATCCGGGCCTTGGCTTCAAGACGCCGTTCGTCACGGTCGTTACGCGCTTTCCAGTCCAGACACAGATCATCAAGATCGAGGACACGGAAGCCTACTCGCAGGACCAGCAGCCTGCCCATATGCAGCTTTCCGTCAATTACAGCATTACGCCTTCGCAGGTCGTCGATGTCTATAGCCAGTTCGGCAGCGCCGAGGGCCTTGCCGACCGCCTGATCCGTCCGCGCATCCAGCAGCAGGTCAAAAACGTCTTTGGACACTACACGGCGGCAACGGCCATCAGCCAGCGCGACAAGCTAAACACCGATATCCGCCAGGCGCTCAGCGACTCCGTCAAGGGGCCGGTCATGATCGAGGGCGTACAGCTGGAAAACATCAAGTTCTCGAAGCCATACGAGGAAGCAATCGAAGCCCGCATGACAGCGGAAGTCGAGGTTCAGAAATCGGCACAGAAGGCGCAGAACGAAAAGCAGCTGGCGCAGATCACCGTCACCAAGGCGCAGGCCGATGCGGATAGTCAGCTTGCACTCGCGACTGCCCAGGCCAAAGCCATCACGCTTCGCGGCGAAGCCGATGCGAACGCCATCCGGGCCAAGGGAGAGGCGCTCCGCGACAACCCCGCGCTTATTCAATACCAGGCTATCGGCAATGGTTGGGATGGCAAGTTGCCTACCTCGATGACGCCCGGCGGCGCCTTGCCGTTCATCGGCGTCAGGTAACCAGGTCTGCCCGAGCGTTGACGCGGCTCGCTGGCGGGAGATATTCTCCTCGTGAAGCCTCGTCCTGGCGGCATCAACGCCCCCCGTGAGTGGGGAGCCTAATCCGGAGTGCTGATTTGCGTCATGTTGCCCTCATCGCGTTGAGGTCGTTGATCATCAGCCTGACTATTGTCGGGGCGCAGCATCTTTGGGGAATTGCATTTCCGGATGACAGCGTAAAATACTCGCTATCATCGTTTGGAATTCTGTTTCTGGTCGGGTTTGTTCTCTCGTTGTCTTTCGAGATGTTCCAGAAGGCGCGATGAGCGACAGCATTCCCGCGCGGTATCGGGCGTTGTGGCATTTACCACACCTTTCGGAAAAATGCTTCGGCCCAGGAATGGCGATTGACTTAACATCGCCAAACCCAAACTTTCCTTAACGGGTTCCGGCTAGGGTTTCGTATGAGCGTCGCGCGTTCAAAGGGGAAATTTCATTAGGCGCCGGGTTTGCTGAACGAGCGCAGTTCATTTGGGGTCCGGCCGTGACGATTTACCTGCCGATAGCGGAATTATCGGTCAATATCTTCATCATCCTCGGCATGGGCGCGGCGGTCGGCTTCCTTTCGGGCATGTTCGGCGTCGGCGGCGGGTTTTTGATCACGCCACTGCTGATCTTCTACAACATTCCCCCAATCGTCGCCGTCGCCACAGGCTCCAACCAGGTCGTTGCCTCCTCGGTTTCCGGCGCCATCAGCCATTTCAGGCGCGGCTCACTGGATCTGAAGCTCGGATCGATCCTGCTTGCCGGCGGCCTCGTCGGCTCGACGCTTGGCCTCTGGGTCTTCGTGATCCTGCGGCGCGTCGGCCAGATCGACCTGATCATCTCGCTTCTCTACGTGTTCCTGCTCGGCACGGTCGGGACGCTGATGCTGTGGGAGAGCATCAATGCGCTGCGACGCGCAGCCGGCAGGGGCAAGCCGCTGCCCAAGCGGCCCGGCCACCATAACTGGGTGCAGCGGCTGCCGCTGAAAATGCGTTTCAAGAAATCGAAGCTCTATCTCAGTGTCATTCCGGTCTTCGGCCTCGGTTTCTTCGTCGGCGTGTTGACCCCCATGGGGATCGGCGGCGGCTTTATCCTGGTTCCAGCGATGATCTACCTTCTGCGCATCCCGACCAATGTCGTGGTCGGTACATCGCTGTTCCAGGTCATCTTTGTCACCGGCTATACGACCATCGTCCAGGCAGCCACCAACTATTCCGTCGATATCGTGCTCGCCTTCGTGCTGATGGTGGCCGGCGTCATCGGTGCGCAATACGGCGTGCGGGTCGGCCAGCGGCTGCGTGGCGAGCAGCTGCGTGCCTTGCTCGGGCTTCTCGTGCTCGCCGTCGGCGTGCGCCTTGCCATCGCGCTGATCGTCACGCCGACCGATATCTACTCCATCGTCATGGAGGGCATCGGCCAATGATCGGACGTACCCTTGTCCTTGCCGCCGCCCTGCTGCTGGCAGCGTTTGGCGCCCGGGCGCAGGTGATGCTCGACGCGCCGGCGACGCCCCTGCCCGAGACGATGGAGATCGGTACCTCGACCAGCGAAATCGCCATCACGTCGGATTTCGCCGGCGCCGACCTGACGATTTTCGGCGCACTCGGCAACACCGACCAGCTGCTGCTGGCAATCGGCCAGTATGACATCGTCGTGGTGCTGGAAGGTCCACGAGAGAACGCCACCGTGCGCAAGAAGCAGCGGGTGTTCGGTATCTGGGTCAATACGCGATCGATGACCTTCGAGCGAGTGCCGGAAGCCTATTCGCTATCGAGCACGCGTGCTGTCGACAGCGTCACGACACCGCTGGAACTGAACGACCACGGCATCGGCCTCGATCATATTCCGCTCAACCCGGTCGGCTTCGTTGGCGACGTCGGAAACCTGCGTGAGTTCCGCGACGCGTTCCGGAGGCTGCAAGAGAGCGGCGGCCTCTACGACCGCGATCCGGGCGGCGTTCGCTTTGTCAGCTCCAGCCTGTTCAAGGCGACGCTACGCCTGCCGGCCAATGTGCCCAACGGCGTACACACTGTGCGCGCCTATCTCTTCAAAAGCGGCAAGTTCGTCGCCGAAAAGTCGTTGCCGCTGCGGGTCATCAAGACCGGCATCGAACAGACCATCACCGACGCCGCCCATGAGCAACCGATCGCCTACGGTTTCTTCGCAGTTTTCCTCGCCGTCGTGACGGGCTGGACCGCCAGCTTCATATTCCGGAAGAGCTAGAGAACTCGCCACTTCGCTGCCGCCGCTAAGCACGGAAATTGCGTTGGTTTGCAAGGGACTATGGGGCGTCGCACGAGAGCACCGACGATATATGCTACGGCGACGGAACAACTTTGGTTCGAGACCATTGAGCAGCATGAAAACAACCGCGCTCCTCACCACCCTCGCCCTCCTCGTCCCCTTTGCCGCCACGGCTCAGGAGATGAAGCCCGACGCAATCAATGCCTCGTCGCTCGCGTCGATCCCGGCGGACCGTCCGGCGACAGCGTCCGACAATCCCGATCCGGCGATTGTCCGCCTGCAGGTGCTGCTCGACCGCGCCGGCGCGTCTCCGGGGGTGATCGATGGTTTCTATGGCGAGAACGTCAGCAAGGCGGTCGCTGGCTTCGAAGCGATGAATGGGCTGGCGACTGACGGCAAGGTTGGACCTGATGTCACCAGCCGTCTCGATGGCAAGGCTCCGGTGATCGAGAGCTACGTGATCACCGCTGACGATGCCACCGGCATCGTCGATCACATTCCGACGGACTACGCCGAAAAAGCCAAGATGGAGAGCATGGGCTACACCAGCGTCGCCGAGGAGCTTTCGGAGCGTTTCCACATGGCCCAGGCGCTGCTCGAAAAACTCAACGAAGGCAGCGATTTCGCGGTTGGCAAGACGATCCAGGTGGTGATGCCGGGTCCGCCGATGCAGGGCCAGGTCAAGCGCATCGAAGCCAATAAGAAGAGTGGCCAGGTTTTTGCGTATAACGCCGAAGGCAAGCCGATCGCCGTCTATCCTGCGACAGTGGGCAGCGAGGAAAATCCATCGCCAAAGGGACTGCACAAGGTCAAGGGCGTCGCCCGCAACCCGGTCTATCGCTATGACCCGGCCAAGAACTTCAAGCAGGGCAAGAACGACAAGGTCCTGACGATACCCAAGGGACCGAACGGCCCTGTCGGCAGCGTATGGATCGACCTCACCGAACCGACCTACGGCATCCACGGGACGCCAGAGCCCGACCTTATCGGAAAGGTCGGCTCGCACGGTTGCGTCCGCCTGACGAACTGGGATGCCGAAGAGCTGGCCGGCATGGTCAAACCCGGCGTGGTCGTTGAATTCGTCAACTGATCGAGCCCGTGCCGGCAGCACTGCCTGCGCGGAACCGACAACGCATAGTCTGACGGTCCTTTCCTCGGCACCGAGGCGGCATCTGCCACAACTTTGCTTGGCTATGTCCGCCACAAAACTGTCGCTCAATGTTCACGTAATCCTATTACATGCCGCTTCGGTCACCTTCCGACCGGAGCGGCATTTTTCGTTGCAATAACGCGGCCGGTCGCTCTTTTCCCATGGAGCAACCATGTCGTTGAAATCCTTCGTCATCGCCAGCCTGATGTTTGCTGCTGCGGGGAGCCCCGCTGGCGCGGGTGCGCTTTCCCCAGACAAATACATCGCAGTCATGCGTCACGGCGTCCGGCCGCAGACCAGCAGCCGGGAGCTGCTGCATTATTCGTCCCGGCAGTGGCCGACATGGGACGTCGCCGACGGCATGCTGACAGGGCACGGAAAAGTGGCGGCCGAGAAACTCGCCGCCTGGGAGGTTTCCATGCTGCGCGCCAAGAACCTCGTTCCCAAGAGCGGTTGCCCTGTCCCTGGTTCCGTCTTCGGTTGGGCCAATGGTGCCATCCAGCGCACCATCGATACCGGGAATGTGCTGTTATCGGCGATGTTCCCCGGCTGCGGCCTTTCCGTCGGGTTCAACGGGACCAGGGATGTCGACGCGCTTTACGCGGCCTCGGAAACCTCCCTTGGGGCCGTCGATCCGGCCAAGGCAGAAGCTGCCATCCTTGCCACGGCCGGCGGCAGCTTCGATGCGATGAAGGCCAAGGCGGCGCCCTTGATGAAGGAGCTCGACACCATCCTCGGATGCGCGACGCCTGCCTGCTCGATGGAACAGCGGCCCTGGACGATCGAGACCAAGGCGGCAAAGGACGGAAAGCCGGCAAGCGTTTCCATGAAGGGACCCATCGTCGAAGCCGGCACGATCGTGCAGGTTTTCCTGCTGCAATATGCCAATGGTTTTCCTGCAGACCAGGTGGCCTTCGGGAAGGCATCGAGCGCTGCCGACATCATCCGCCTGTCGCAGCTGCGCCAGGTCAAATACGACATTGGCAACCGTGTACCCTACCTCGCTGCGCGCGACGTTTCGAATTTCCTCAACCAGGTACTGCTCGCCATCGCTGCCGACCCGAAGGACGCGAAATCAGCGGAAGGACCACCGAACGCCAACTTCCTGCTCTTCATGGGCAGCGATACCCAACAGGCCGAAATCGCGGCGCTTCTTGGTCTGCACTGGCACATTCCGCCCTATCTGGACGACGAAACGCCGCCGACCGGGGCGCTGACCTTCGAGCGGTTGCGCGATGGCGCGGGCAAGGCCTATGTCCGTCTCGGCTTCGTTGCACCGACCCTGGATCAGATTCGTGACGCCTCCACGATCGATGCAGCCTCGCCGCCGCTCCAGGCAGAGATAGCGATGCCCGGCTGCGAAAGCGAGAGCGTCGAGGGTGCCTGCCCGCTCGATCGCTTCATGGCCTTGGCACGACCGAAGCTCGATATGACGGCTGTGGCCAGCCAGGCTTACCACTGACAACGGGAAGTCCGCAGGATCTCGATTAGCCGATCAGGCTTGCGTAGCGGACTGAATAGATACGGTCCCGACCGAGCAGGTGGGCAACCAGTAACGGGTGGTCGAACAGTCCGGCCATCGCCTTGTGACCGAGATCGAGACCGCCACTCATCAGGCCGAAAGCCGGCATCAGCATCCGGCCGCCATCCGTTGCAAAGCAAGGACGGCGGATAGACTTTTCCCGTCTGCGCACAGTAGCCGAGGGGTGGAGGTGGCCGGCAATCTCTCCGGCCTGCCTTCCTGACTTGGGTTCGTGCCGGAATGTCAGGCCGCTGTGGACAAGTTCGTCGAGCGACTGGCCTGGAAGACCGGTTGTACCATCTGGGTCGTGGTTACCGTTGATCCATATCCATTCGCGACCCCGGGCCATGCCCGAGATCAGTGTCCGGAATTCCTCCGGCATCAGGGCGGATCCCTTGCGATCATGGAAATTGTCGCCGAGCGAGATCACCAGCTTGGGATCGTAGCGAGCGATGACAGCGGACAACACCGTCAGCGTCGCCAGTGTATCGTAAGGTGGCAGCATCATGCCGCGCCGGGCGAATGCTGCGCCCTTCTCGAGATGCAGGTCAGAGACGAGGAGGATACCCGCATCCGGCAGGTAGAGGCCACCCAAGGGATCGCACACCGCTGCGACGCCGTGGACGCTGGTTTCCGCGCCGGCTGATGTGGCAAGGCCGGTCATGTCGCGCGCGAGCGCCAGTCGGGTTATCAATAGTCCGCTTTCCAAATTTCATTCATGCCGGTGCCTGTCGGGACGCGGGAGGATAAACTCTCCCACCGCCATTCCAACCCCCGTCAGCTCAGCGCCTCGGCGATCAGATCGTCGGCAGCTTCGGCCAGCAGGGCGTCATGGGCCTCTCCTGGAACGGATTCCCGGCCTATTTCGAGCATGACCGGTACGGCCAGCGGCGAGATGTGGTCGAGCGCCCGGTGGGTGATGTGGCCCTTGATTCGCCTCAGCATATCGCCAAGCCGGGCAATATCCAAAAGCCCCGTTGCCGCATCCTGCCGCGTCGCCTGAAGAAGGATGTGATCGGGTTCGTGGCTGCGCAACACGTCATAGATCAGATCGGCCGATACAGTCACCTGGCGGCCAGACTTTTCCTTGCCGGGATGGCGACGTTCGATCAGGCCGGAGATGACAGCGCAATTGCGGAAGGTGCGCTTCAGGAGGAAGGACTCGTCCAGCCACTCCTCGAGATCGTCGCCGAGCATGTCCTCGTCGAACAGCGTGGACAGGCTGAGGCGGCCGGTGGCGATCATCTGGCCCATGTCCTCCAGCCCCCAGATGCCGAGCGAATAATCTGTGGCGACGAAGCCGAGCGGCTTGGCGCCGGCACGCTCCAGCCGCCGGGTCAGCAGCATGCCAAGCGTCTGGTGGGCAAGCCGTCCTTCGAAGGGATAGGCCACCATGTAGGCGCGGCTGCCGCGCGGAAATGTTTCGATCAGCAGTTCGTCGCGTTTCGGCACCATCGACTTTTCCCGCTGCAACGCTAGCCAGTCGCGCACCTGGTCCGGTAGCTCGTGCCAGCGGTCGGGATCGGCCAGCATCGAGCGGACCTGGTCAGCGAGATAGGTCGACAGCGGGAACTTGCCGCCATTGTAGGAAGGGATCTTCGGGTCGTTGGAATAGGCCTGGCTGGCCAGCGCCTCGTTTTCGCGGATACCCTCATAACGCAGCACCTTGCCCGAGAAGATGAAAGTGTCGCCCGGCGAAAGCTGCTCGAAGAAGTACTCCTCCATCTTGCCGAGCGTTGCCCCGCCGCGGCCGATGCGTCCGCCGGCGCCGCGTTTGACCATCTTCAGGTTCAGCATCGGCGATTCGACGATGGTGCCGGAGTTCAGGCGGTATTGCTGCGCCACGGCCGGATTGGAGATGCGCCAGCGGCCGTCCTCCATCTTGCGGATGCGGGCATAGCGCTCATAGGCGCGCAGCGCGTAGCCGCCGGTGGCGACGAAATCGACGATCTGCTCGAAGGTCTCCCACGATAGATACGCATAGGGAGAGGCGCTGGTGATCTCGTCGAACAGTTCGAGCGGATCGAAGGGCTCGGCGCAGGCCATGCCGAGCACGTGCTGGGCCAGTACGTCGAGCGTGCCCCGGCCGACTGGCGGGGTGTCCTGTGCGCCGATGTAATTGGCATCGAGAGCAGCCTGGCACTCCATCACCTCGAAGCGATTGGCCGGCACGAGGATCGCCTTCGACGGCTCGTCCATGCGGTGGTTGGAGCGGCCGATGCGCTGGGCCAGCCGCGAGGCACCCTTGGGTGCTCCGACATGGATGACGAGATCGACATCGCCCCAGTCGATCCCGAGGTCGAGCGTCGATGTGGCGACGACGGCGCGCAATTTGTTGGCCGCCATCGCCGCCTCGACCTTGCGGCGCTGGCCGACATCGAGCGAACCATGATGCAGAGCGATCGGCAGATTGTCGTCGTTGACCGTCCAGAGTTCCTGGAACAGCATTTCCGCCTGGCTGCGGGTGTTGACGAAGAGCAGCGTCGTCTTGTGGTCGAGCAACTGGCTGTAGACGTCGGGGATGGCATATTTCGCCGAATGGCCGGCCCAGGGGATGCGTTCTTCGCTGGCAAGGATCGAGATATCAGGCTTGGCGCCGCCGGCGACAGTCACCAGGCCTGCGTGACGATCCTCGCCCTCGCGCTGGCCGACCAGCCATTTCTGCAGTTCCATGGGGTCGGAGACGGTAGCGGACAGGCCAATGGTCTGCAGCCCGGGCGCCAGCCGCCGCAGCCGCGCCAGCCCCAGCGACAGCATGTGGCCGCGCTTCGAGGAGACCAGCGAGTGCAACTCGTCGAGGACGATATATTTCAGATCGCCGAAGAAGCGCTGGGCCTGGCCATTGGCGAGCAGCAGCGCCACCTGCTCCGGTGTGGTCAGCAGGATGTCGGGTGGCGAGAGCTTCTGGCGCTGGCGTTTGGCGCTCGGCGTATCGCCCGTGCGGTTCTCGACGGTGACCGGCAGGCCCATCTCCTCGACGGGCTTCATCAGGTTTCGCTCGATGTCGACGGCCAGCGCCTTGAGCGGCGAAATGTAAAGCGTGTGGATGCCGGAGAAGGCCGACCCCGGCGGTATCTTGCCGCGCCGCGTCAGGTCCGTAAGCGACGGCAGAAAGCCGGCCAGCGTCTTGCCGGCACCTGTCGGGGCGATCAGCAGCGTGCTTTCGCCAGCTTCCGCGCGGGCCAGCAGTTCGAGCTGATGGGCGCGGGGCTGCCAGCCCTTTTCCGCAAACCAGCGGGTGAAGGGAATGGGCAGGGCCAGTAGCGTCTCAGTCTCGATGCGATCCACGTGACCATATGTAGTTCAGATGACGCTAAATCCTAGCGGCAAGAGGCGTCAGCACACCACCTTCAGCCAGAAAGCCAATCATCGCGCTTGACACCGCCTATTCGCGGATATAATTTATCCATGATTGAAGGAGCATATCATGAAACTCGGTGACGGGGTCGAGCAGGCACTCCATTGTGTGGCGATGCTGGCTGGACTTTCAGAAGGCGGCGTTTTGTCCGCGGCCGCGCTTGCCGAGTTTCATGGTGTGTCGACCAGCTATCTGTTGAAGCATCTGCAGGCGCTTTCGAACGCCGGCATCGTCAGCACGCTGCCGGGTCCGAAGGGTGGTTACCGGCTGGCGAGAGCAAAGTCCGAGATTACCCTGCTCGATGTCGTTCTGGCAGTCGAAGGCCCCGCGCCGGCCTTTCGCTGCAATGAAATACGCCAGCGCGGACCGAACCCGGTGTCGTCGCGCTTCTTCGCGCAGCCGTGCAATATCTCTTCGGCGATGTTGCGGGCAGAGCGCGTCTACCGGGCAGAGCTGGCCAAGACCACGATTGCCGACCTTATCGTGGAACTGACAGACATCGACGACGGAAGCATTGCGGCCCGAGGCTGTGCTTTTCTCGCGATCCATGAACGCAAGACGAGCCGCTGAGGCTCCAACCCAAGGAGACTATCATGCAACCACGCCTCAATTATTTTGAAGCCTCCCCGTCGTCCTACAAGGCCGTGTCGGCCCTGGAAGTGCATGTGCAGAACTCGGGCCTGGAAAAGCGTCTCATCCACCTGATCAAGCTGCGAGCCTCGATGATCAACGGCTGCGCCTTCTGTGTGGACATGCATGTGAAGGAAGCGCGCCATGACGGCCTCGGCGAACAATGGATCAATCTTTTGAGCGTCTGGCGTGAATCGCCCGTCTACGATGCGCGTGAACGGGCGCTGCTCGGCTGGACGGATGCGGTGACCAACATTGCCCAGACCGGCATTCCGGACGACGCCTATGACAATCTTCGCCAGCACTTTTCCGATGAGGAAATGGTCAAGATCACCGTGGCCATCGGCGCGATCAACGTCTGGAACCGTCTCGCCGTCGGATTTCGTGGCCAGCACCCGATCGACAAGGTCGCTGCGGCTGCTTGAAGAGAGCCAACCGACAATTGCGATCCCGCCTAGATAGAGGCGGGCTCGTAGCCGGACTGCTTGAACAGAACTGCCTTTTGCGGGTCGGGGAAACCGAACCAGACAAAACCCTCGGCAATGTTCTTGCTGAGCAGCTGATTGAAGATCATGCCGCTAGTTATCAGCCCGTTGGCATCGGCCCACGCCAATGTCTCCCGCAGATCCTTTGCCAGTGCGTGGTTGCCGCGACCGGCATGGTCGAGTTTGAAGAGGAATCTCTGTTTCAGAGGGACCGACTTGATATGGTCCTTGCCCGTTGAGATCGCCTTGAAGAGGGCCTTCAGCCTGGCGACACCGCCATGCATCTGCGTGTCGCCGAAACTGAGCACCGTCCTCCCCGTCGGGGTGCTGAGATGCACCTCCGCCAGGAAGTCGTCATCCGCAGTCATCCAGTCCACGGCCGAATTGATATTTTCCTGTATCAGGGGTGACGGGATGAAACTGCTCATGCCTGTGTCTTTTCCAATTGGCTTGCGACTGTACGCGCCAGTCATTTGGCCAAGCGATAACCTCCCGCCGCCCGGGACGCCAGACTTTCCACTATCTATTTCGACATTTTGCGGCAAAGCATCGTGAAATAGCCACCGTCGAAACCGATCGGCGTGCCTTTAGAACCGAGGACGTGCGAGCAACTGGCGGCGCCTTTTGTGCCCTATTGGAGCAGGATCCGCTCAGGCATGCGGCCTGCAACGTGCCGGATGCTACTTGTTGATGCGGTAGCCGATGCACATGGTCGTACCCCAGGACCCTGCAGCCTCGACGATGCGGCCATCGGAGACGAGCTTGCGAGCCATCTGGCGGTCGGCGAGCCGCATCGGATAGACCTGTCCGTGAAATCCCGTGGCGCTCTTGATTGCGTCGAGCAGACGTTCTTCGGTTTTAGGCATCGTTTCCCTCATTTCCGCTGTCGTGAACCACGCCTTCACCTCTCCGGTGCGGCTTGACTTCGCTCGGTTGCCCGAAGACTGGAGGAGCAGCTTCGGCAGACACCGGGACGTTGCCCGTGTAGGGTAAATTCTGCGACAGGCGGATGACAACGCCTGTGTTTTTTACCTTCTCGTAAACCTTGGCGGAAAGTTCCGCCATGACAGGCGGCCTGTCAACCCTTTGATCCGCCTTTGTGTGGATTGTCACAATGGCGATGGCGGCAGGGTGTCGCCACTGCACGGATTTTCGTCGGGCTGCCAAATTAAAGGGCGATGTACCGGTCGGAGCGATGGTTGATGGCGACAAAGAGATTGAGGACGACAGCCCCCGCCACCGAGCAAAGCACGATGTAGGGCATGGTAACGGCAAAGGCGACGGCAAGGACGCCCATGTCGACGGCAAGCTGAACCAGCCCGGCGCGGATACCGAAACGCTCCTGAAGATAGATGCCGAGAATGCCGACGCCGCCGAGGCTGGCACGGTGTCTATAGAGCGCCAGCAGGCCGAAACCGAGGAGCACCCCACCGAGGATCGCCGACCAGAGCGGATGGATATGGGCGATCTCGAACAGGCGCGGCTGCAGATTAGTGAGGAGCGACGTCAGCGCGATGGCGATGAAGGTCTTGATGGTGAAGGCGCGGCCGAGTTGCTTCAATGACAGATAGAAGAACGGCAGATTGACGACGAAGAATGCCAGCCCGAAATTAACGCCGGTGGCATAGTGCAGCAGGAAGGCGATACCGGCCGTGCTTCCGGTCAGGAGCCCCGCAGCCGAAAGGATGAAGAGCCCGAGCGAGGAGACGATGCTGCCGGTCAGCACGCCCTGAATATCCTCGACCAGCGAATGACGGGTGGCGCTGGTGTTCCAGACGCCCAAAGTACTTTTGAGTTTCGACATGCTGCATCCCCTTTTTTCCCGCAGGTTGCGGAAAGAGGCGGTGACAATCAAGCGTCAAAGCGTAAGGAATGCTGACCTATCTCGTCTTTGCAATAAACCGGATTTCAGGCGACCATTTGCGCAACAAACAGCAGGCCTGAGACCGGTTGCCCGGCGTCCAGGCGAATGACCGTGCGGGTCTCCGCACGAATCGCAAATCCGTGTTGTTCGCAGATCTCCTGCACATAATGTCTGGTATGGGCATAGCGCAGCGAGCGGCCGAGGCGGAAACCCGTGCCCTCCCCGCCATCCTCGACGGAAAACGCAAACACCGCCTGCGGCGCCGAAAGCAGACCCAGCAACGCAAACAGGTTTTCGAGGGCGCCGAGATAGATGAAGACGTCGGAGGCGGTGATCAGATCGGCGCGATGGTCGGAAAGGTCAGTGCCGAATAGCCCTGAGCCGGCGGCGGGCAAGGAGAGGTCGGCGATGCCAAGCAGGTCATAGACATGCTTTTCCGCAGCCTTGGCCAGCATGTTGCCCGAGAGATCGAAACCCTCGAGGCGATCGATCCGATTGCGGATTTCCGGGCCCAGCAGGCCGGTGCCGCAACCGAGATCGACGGCGAGGCGAAAGTGCTGCGGCAGGCCTTCCGTCTCGGCGATCAGTGCCGCGAGCTTGCGGGGAACGCTGTAGGCGAGCTTTTTGATCAGCGCATGGTCGAAACGCTCTGCGTAGTCGTCGAAGAGCCGCTCGACATAGAGGCTCGAGGGGTGATCGGGCATCGCGCCGGCGCCGAGCGAGGCCAGCATGAGAGGTGCGCCAAAAAGGTCGCCGCGGTCGAGCGGCACGACCCGTTCGAAGGCGGAGGTGGCGCCCGCGAAATTGCCGGCCTTCTCTCGGTATATGCCGAGGTTGAACCAGCCGGCGGCCCATCCCGGTGCCCTCTCCAGCGCCTGCTCCATCAACTCGGCCGCGCTCCCGGGCTCGCCGTTCTCGTCCAGCATTTTTGCGTAGTCGGCGCGCCGGTCGGCCGTGACATCTCCGGAAGAAAGCTGGCTCGGCAGCATATTGGGCAACCCCTGTTCACAACAGGCTGTGGGCGCGGCCACAAAAAAACTCAAGTCCTATTTCAGGCAAGACCGCTACGAGGGATCAAAACTGCTTGCAGCGCGGAATTGCCCGGCTTATTTCAGGGCGAACAGGAGAGATCAATGTCAGATCAGGTGAACAGGTTTCTCGGAGACTCGCTGGGGCGGACGATCGTCAAGCTCATCGTCGTATCGCTGATCGTCGGATTCGTGATGAAGATCTTCGGCTGGCGGCCGATGGATCTGATCGAAAATGTCCGCCATTTCATCCTCGAACTCTGGCATACGGGCTTTGCGGCCCTTGGTAGCATCGGCGATTACCTGCTGCTGGGAGCGACGATTGTCATTCCGCTTTTCATCCTCTTTCGCATCTTCAACTATCGAAACTGATCATGACCCTGCAAAATTCTCTCCTGACCCGGCGCAACGCACTGCGCCTAGGCGGCATTGCGCTTGTCGCCGGTGTTGCCAGCTGCGCCACCAAGCCCCTGCCCGTCGCCAGAAACCTTCCCGGTGCCGACCAGACGGCTGCAGCCCTGCCGCTGGTGAATGCCCTTCGTGCGCAACATGGCCTGCCACCTCTCGCCATCGATCCCGCAGCCACCGATGCGGCGCTCTACCAGGCCAAGCGCATGGCAAACCTCAGGAAGATGGCGCACCTGATCGGCTTTGGCGACGATTTTGGCCGACGGGTGAAGGCCAGCGGCGTCAAGCTGCCGGCTGCGGAAAACATTGCCGAGGGCCAGCGCAGCGTCAATGCGGTGGTCAATGCCTGGATACATTCGCCGCATCACCTCGAAAACATGCTGGGCCCCTATACCGGTCTCGGCGTTGCGGTATCGCCAGGTTTTGCTCCCGGTCAGATGCCCTATTGGTCTATGGTACTGTCTCGCCTCTAGGCCGCTCGACTCGCAAGGCAGGACAATGGATCACACGTTGAACGGCAAGCGCGGCCCGGCCTTCGCGGTAACGCACCGGCTCGTTCTCTCCATCGCCCTGCCGATGACGCTCGCCTTCATGACGACGCCGCTGCTAGGGCTGACTGACACCGCCGTGGTGGGCCAACTGGGGCAGCCAGACGCACTGGCAGGCCTGGCGATCGGTGCGGTGCTGTTCGACCTCATCTTTGCCAGCTTCAATTTCCTGCGGGCCTCGACAACGGGCCTCACTGCCCAGGCCTTCGGGCGCGGCGACCTGACCGAGCAGCAGGCGATCTTCTGGCGGGCGCTTGTATCGTCGCTCCTCAGCGGAGCGGTGCTCCTGCTTCTGTCGCCGCTTTTGCTCTTGGCCGGCCTGAAGCTGATGGGGCCGGAGGGTGGCGTCGCTGTCGCCACGCGCAGCTATTTCTCGATCCGCATGCTGTCCGGACCGGCCGCACTTGCCAACTACGCCATTCTCGGCTTCGTGCTCGGTCGCGGCCGGGGCAGCATCGGCCTTTTCCTGCAGACGCTGATCAACGGCATCAACATCGTTCTGGCGCTGGTGCTCGGGCTATGGCTCGGCTGGGGCGTTGCGGGTGTCGCCTGTGGAACGATGATCGGCGAGACGATCGGCGCTGTGGCTGGCCTGATGATCGTGCTGCGTGGGTTTGTCGGCGTCCCCCGGCCATCGCGATCCGATATTCTCTCGCGGGAGAAGCTCGGCCAGCTGTTCGGGCTCAATCGCGATATCCTGATCCGTACCTTCGTGCTCCTCGGCGCTTTTACACTAATGACCCGTATCGGCGGTCATTTTGGCGCGGTGACGCTGGCCGCCAACGCGGTTTTGATGAATTTCGTGCTGATTTCCGCATTTTATCTCGACGGCCTTGCCAACGCCGCCGAACAGATTACCGGCAGGGCCATCGGCGCCGGCGACAGGACGGCCTTCGATCGCGGCCTGAAACTGACCATCCTCTGGTCCTTCGGGCTTGCCGGTCTTGCTGCCGTGGTCTTCCTCGTCTTCGGAGCCTCGATCATCGGTGTGCTCACCACGTCGCCCGATGTGCGGACGATGGCCCTGCAATACCTGCCCTACGCCGCGATTTCAGGACTGACCGGGGCGCTTGCCTATCTCATGGACGGCGTGTTCATCGGCGCCACCTGGTCGGGCGAGATGCGCAACCGCATGCTGCTGTCTTTCCTCTGCTATCTCGCAGCACTCGCCGTCCTCGTGCCATCGTTTGGCAATGCCGGCCTCTGGCTGTCGCTGAACGGCTTCCTGCTGTTTCGCGGCTTCTTTCTCGCCACCCGCCTGAAACCGAAGGCCGATCAGACCTTCCAACTGGCCCAGTAGTCAAGGCGGCTGTCGCGGAGTTCGCGGATCGACGTCACCTGTTCGCGATCCAGCAGCTTAGACAGGCCGGCAAGGATGCTGCCGGCAAGACCCGGGCCTTCATAGACCATGCTGGAATAAAGCTGCACCAGATCGGCGCCGGCGCGGATTTTTTCCAGCGCAGTCTCCGCCGAGGAGACGCCGCCGACACCGATGATGGCCATCGATGGGCCGACCCGCTTGCGCATGCGGGCGAGCACCGCCGTCGATGGTTCGAAAAGCGGCTTGCCTGATAATCCGCCAGCTTCGCCGGCCTGGCTCCGGTCCTTAAGCCCGTTGCGCGCGAGCGTCGTGTTGGAAACGATCAGTCCCTCCAGCCCATGCGCCAGGGCTTCGTCGGCGATGTCGTCCATGCCCTCTTCCGTCAGATCGGGGGCGATCTTCAGGAACACCGGGATCTTCCTGTTGGCCTTGGCTGCTTCGGCATCGCGTGCGGCAAGGACAGCGGAAAGCAGGGTTGAAAGGCTTTCACGGGCCTGCAGATCGCGCAGGCCGGGAGTGTTGGGCGAAGAGATGTTCACCGTGAAATAGCCGGCTAATGAATAGAACCGACGGATGCCGGCGACGTAATCGGCTGTTCGATCGACGCTGTCCTTGTTGGCGCCGATGTTGACGCCGATGATGCCGGCATTGCGGATGGTTGCCAGCCGGGCATAGGCGGCATCATGACCCTCATTGTTGAAACCGAGGCGGTTGATCACCGCCTCATCCTCGACCAGGCGGAAGACGCGTGGCTTCGGATTGCCTGGCTGCGGCTTCGGGGTGACCGTCCCGATCTCGGTGAAGCCGAAGCCGAGCTTCAGCAGCGCCTCGGGCACCTCGGCATTCTTGTCGAAGCCGGCGGCCATGCCGAGAGGATTGACGAAGTCGAGACCGGCAACCGTCTGCCGCAGGCGCGGATCGGCGGGCAGTTGGCAGGCCGGCACAAGTCCGGACTTCAAAGCGGTAATCGACAGGCCATGGGCCGTTTCGGGATCGATAAGGAACAAGCCGCGACGGGCGACGGCCTTGAAGAGATCGATCATGGCAGCATCTCCGGAAACTGATGGGCGCCGTCCTTGTCCAAAGGCAGCGGCGTGGCCCAGAGGACGGAGGTTGTCGACAGAAGTCCGTAGAGATGGGGAAACAGATCTCCACCGCGTGACGGCTCGAATTTGAGAGCATCTCCGAGGACCTCGCTATCGACGGCAACCAGCAGCAGGTCCGTCTGGCCAGCGAAATAGCGTGCCGCCGTTTCCTTCGCCTGGGCTGCAGTCGAAAAATGGATGTAGCCGTCGGCAAGGTCGATCGACGCACCGTGGAAGATGCCCTCTTCCCGGGCTTCCTGCCAGGCGAGTTCCGGTACGATCTTGTAAATCACGGCCATGGCGGCGCTCCCAGCGAGAAAACAGTCGCATAGGGATTTGCCGAAAAGGCGGAGGTATGTCCATGGTCCGGCGGTAAATTATCGCGGAATACCTTCTATTCCTCCAAGGGCTCCGATTGCCCGGCAATAGCCATCACAGAGCGGGTGTCGATGGCCGGTGCGGAGTCTTGTGCCAATGGAACGGGTTGGTCCGGAGCTCGATCACCGCACGCCAGGCGGCGATCGAGACCAGCATCCAGTAGAACGGCACCGTCATCCATCGCCAGCGGATACGCTTTTTTTCAGGCGCGATCATCGCCGCAGTACCGAGCAACAGGAAGATGGCGTAGCTCCCGAAGATGTTGGAAAAATCGATGACGAACATCGTCATATCGAAAGATGAAATTGCTTCCGTTGGAACATGCAGCATCGCCGTCAGCGACCGCAGCAGAAACAGCATGATCAGCGGATGACCGAGCGACGAGAGCAACATTCCGCCGATCAGCAGCTGGAATATGGCGAATGCTTTGAAGCCCATCTGGCGCTGCAGGCCCCGCGGGTCTCGCATCAGCACCAGCCAGGTTTGCAGCCAGCCCTTGAACCAGCGCGTGCGCTGCCGGGACCAGATGGCTATGCCGGTCGGTGCATCCTCGATGGTCTGACGATCGATGACATCGGAGCGATAACCGAGGCGATAGAGCCGCATGCCGAGATCGGCATCTTCCGTGACGTTGAATGGATCCCAGGCGCCGGATGACCGGAGGATATCGGTGCGGAAATGATTAGACGTGCCCCCGAGCGGCAGCGGCATGCGATACCTTGCCAGCATCGGCAAAAGCGCCCGGAACAGCGCTGAATATTCCAGCGCGAACATGGAGCTGATCCAGTTCTCGCCGCCATTGCCGATCACCAGCGGCGCCTGCAGGCAGGCCACATCGGCCGGCGCACTCCGAAACTTGGCATACGCTTCCCGCAATTGCTGGGGATGTGGGCGGTCCTCTGCGTCGTAGACGGCAACATAGGCGCCCCGCGCACCGTTGAGTGCGTAGGTCAGCGCTTTCGGTTTCGTACGCGGATGCATCGGCGGCACCTCGACGATCTCGAATTGCGGTCCCAGCGTCTGGGCGCGCAGGGCCGCAATCGTTTCGCGATCGTCCGCCTCGCAGACGAATTTGATATCGAGCCTGGAGACGGGCCAGTCCAGCCGCTTCAGCGTCGCCACCAGTTGCGGCACGATTTCGGCCTCGCCGTAGACCGCGATCATCACCGTATAGACGGGACACGGGCCACAGGGATCGACAGCTAGCCTTGGCCGCCGACGACGCTGGACGACGGCGCGACCCCGCAGCATCAGAGTGGTGAGATAGGAAAAGGACAGCAGCACATGCAGAATAGTCTGGGTGTTCGGATCCGAAACCAGCCCGACCGCCAGCAGGCTTAGCCCGACGCCGGCATAAAAGCCCTGATAGCCATGGAAAACAACGCGGGCGCTAAACGCCGGCTGGCTTTCAAACAGGTCGCCGACGGTCTTGCGGACGCGACGATCCGCACCCGCCCGCCAGACGGCAGCCCGAATGGCACCAGGCGTCGTGACCACCAGACTGTGCTTCAGGTCCGGGTAACGTCTCAGCAGGACGGCCACCTCCTCCAGCCGGTCGATCTGCGGCGCGATCAGGGTGAGTGGTGGGCGAAGGGGATGATTAACCCGCAGCGTGGTCGGTCGCAACAGCTGGCTGTCGAGGCCGGCGATATCGATGACGCTGCCACCGGGGATTGTTTCGGTGAACGGCACTCGAAGAGCCCGGGCCATGGCGCCGTAGTAGGCATCCTCCCGGACGAGCGTTCCCGCCAACAGCTCCTGTTCGATACGCGTTCCGTTGAGAAGCGCCGCTGCGGCTGCCGTCGCGACATAGGGCCGGCCTATGCCGATCCGTTCCAGTGCGCCGGCCTCTGCCTGCAATCGACCGAAGAATACGGGAAGTGCTGCATCTGCCGGCAGTATTTCACCAACGATGTCTGATAGCGCCACAGCCGCCGTGCTTGCCGCTTGTGGTGGATATTCCCCGAAGCGCATCAAGGTGATACATCCTTACGCAATGCAACGCCCCACGCCGCTTAGCCTTGGATGATAATCATGCGCAGGTTTAAATCACCCCTCAATTTAAGGGGTTTTTACACGGTATGCGCGATATTTTCATCTTTTCTCATGCAGCAGTCAACCTTTGCCGACGAAAAGCCTGTTGGCAACCTGCCGATACTGTTCGATTCCCGTGAGCGATTGCCAAAACCCGATCTTTCGTCGCTGGTTCGCCTGCGTTTTCTGACGGCAACCGACTTCCCGCCTTTCAATTTTCTGGACCAGTCCGGAAAGCTTGCCGGCTTCCATGTCGATCTCGCTCGCGAAATCTGCGCAGAATTGGCAATTGCCGACAGATGCCAGATCCAGGCATTGCCGTTCGGCGAACTTCGCCAGGCGCTTGCCGCATCGCAGGGCGACGCCGTGCTCGCCGGCATCGCCGTGACAGCGGATCTGCGAAACCAGTTCGCTTTCTCGAGGCCCTATCTGATGTTGCCGGCGCGCTTCGTCCGCAATCTCAAAGCCGACCTCCCCGGAACTACGGCGGCGGCGCTTTCGGGCAAGCGCGTCGGCGTGATCAAGGCAACAGCGCATGCAGCGATGCTTAAGGCCTTCTTTCCGGCCATCACGGCTGTAGAATTCGACGACAGCGCGCAGCTTTTGTCAGCCGTGAAAAGCGGTTCGGTGGATGCGGCCTTTGCCGACGGGCTGCAATTGTCCTTCTGGACAACATCGCCTGCGGCAGAGAAATGCTGCACCCTGTTCGACGGCCCCTATCTTTCGCAACAGTTTCTCGGCGAGGGGATGACCGTCATGCTGCGTCAGCAGGATACCGATCTGACGGCAGCCATAAACCACGCGCTGGCGACGTTATCGCGCAACGGTCGGCTTCAGGAAATCTATCGACGCTATTTCCCGACCAGCCTCTATTAGGCTTGGATCAGGCCTTACGGTAGCGGGCAATGGCGCTGCGCTCGATTGCAGCGCAGGTGAGCTTGTCGAGTTGCAACCGGTCGCGCAGCATCGCAAGCAACCGTAGCTCTTCGGCAGTCACCGAAAGATCAGCAGCGGCGACCTCGACTGCGACCGCGTATGCGGTGTCGTAGAGGCGGGGCGGCACGGCGTCGCGGATCGTCTCCAGCACGATGTCCAGCCCCTCGGCGCCCGAGAGCAAGGTCGCGCAATCACGCGATACGGCGATCAAGCGATCCTCATCAAAGCCTTTGAAAACCGGCAATGCCTCGATCAGCTCGCCGATCCGGCCCAGCTCCCGGTCGTTCATGGTACGGTCGACGGCTGAAGCCATGACCATGACGTAGATCAGGGCGTCCTGGGCGGAAAGCTGTGCATTCATAATATGTGTCCCTCTAAGCTTCCCCGAGAGTAGGAAGTCACGCCAGCGATAACAAGGGTTGGGATAAAATCCCTGATGGCCGACAGTAGCTTCCGGCGTCAGATGGGATTGAGCGGATCTTCCTTCGGCGGCTCGGGCGCCAGTGTCGACTGATGCTTTTTGCGCGGATCGTTGCCATAGACGCCACGGCCGGCCTTGCGGGCTTCGTCCGCGGCACCGGCAAACGGCGAGCCTGCGGCCACTTCGGCCCAGCCATTGCGCGCCAGCCAGTCGCCGATATTCACCCTCGAAAACCGGCAATCTGCCGTGATCGAGCCTTTCCACTCTGGGTCGGGCACGTCGCAGGTGATGGTCCTGCCAAGCAAGAAGGAGCGGAGCGCAGTACGGGCCAGCGTGCCGCACGGCCATTCCTTGCCATTCGGGCCGGTACAGCTGCGTGCCGGATCGGTTGGCACAATGCCGGCAAGCTGCACGCTCCTGCCGCCGACGGTGAGGATGCCGGCGCGCTCGGCAAAAGGACGGGAGAGATCGATCGGCTTCAGGTCCGCATTCGATTGCGGAGCCCCGACAGCGTCGCCTCCCGGCCGCTCCGGCTGCGGTGCCAGCGCGGCAGATTGCGTCGGCGGTGCCTGCTTGCCCGAAGATGCGGCCGCGTCCTTGTCATCCGAAGGCAGAGGCGCGGCGCTGGCAAGTTTTTCCGTCGGCGGCTGCGGTCTCGTCAGCGGCGTCGGAACCGAGGCTGCAAGCGGCACCGGGGGTGTCGGCGGGGTCGGAGAGGACGGAGGCATCGGCGGCGGCGCCATTCTGTCGGCAATAGCGCTATCTTCCACCGGTGAAGACGGGGGTTCGGCCATGGCAACCGGCGGCGTCCGGTCCGGCAATGCCGCCGGGCTCGTCACCTCTTTCGGCGTGGCGGTTACCGGGGCAGCGGGCGGCAATGATGCGACAGCGGGAGCGCTGGGCGACGCGGGCACTGGCGAAGGAGGCATTTGGTTGGTCGCGCCCTGCTCAGGATTTGTCGGTTGCGGAGATGTCGCCGCCACGATCGGGGGAGCAGGCGGCACCACCGCAGCGGCGGGCGGCGACGGCATTTCGGAAGGTAGAGCCGGGATCGATGGCCACACAGGCGCTGGCGCCACGGGGGACTCGGCGGGGGCTGCCGGCGGAGAAGCGGCCGGCGTCTCCCGCGCAGCGGAATTGTCAGAACTTTGCACTGTCGGCGCCGACGCAAGGGGAGTAGCAGGCGGCTCTGCGACTGTTGATGATGCCGAAGGTTCAGGCGCCGATGTCGCCGCCTGCGGTGCTGACGGCCTCTCCGGAGGCTTGTCCAGGCTGGCCACCCGCGTTGCCGGATCGCCGAAGGTGATGTGCGGCTGCAGGTTCATCGCCGTCAGCCCGACGTAGACCAGGACCATGACGGCCACGGCGCCGGTGACACCGGTCAGCAGAGTGGGGGAACGCATCAAGACAACTTTCCTATTGGCTCGCCCAGATAATCCGCGCCATCCACTCCACATCGACAAGCTCGATGCTTCTGTTGGGATGGGCCGGATTGAGCGACAGCAGCTCGATCGACTTCGGGCTCTGGCGCAGCAAAACCTTGGCCATGACCTCTCCATCACGCGTTTTAACAACCACGCGGTCGTTGCGCCGGACCTGCGCACCGGGCTCGACGATCAGCACGTCGCCATCGCGATAAAGGGGCATCATGCTGTCGCCCTGCACTTCGAGCGCGTAGACGCCAGCTTTTTGCGCCGGGGTCGCCGGGAACTCGACAACATCCCAGCCCTGCCCGGCCGGAAAGCCGCCATCGTCGAAAAAGCCGCCTGCTCCTGCCTGCGCAAAGCCCAGCAGCGGAATAGAGCCGGCCTGCGGCGGAAAGGCACCGTCCGGCATGCCTGATGGTACGGACCCGGGCCGCAACAATCCCATGAACTGCTCGACGCTGGCCCCTGTTGCATCGAGCACCTTGGCAATGGATTCCGTCGACGGCCAGCGCTGGCGGCCATCGGCACTCAGTCGTTTGGATTTATTGAACGAGGTGGGGTCGAGACCTGCACGACGCGCGAGGCCGGAGGGCGTCAGGTCATGCCGCTCGGCAAGCCCGTCGATTGCACTCCATATCTGATCGTGTGACAGCATCGTCGCCTGGCCTTGAGATCGAGGCGTCCCGTCCCCGTCCACGCGCGAGGTTAATCGAAGTGTTAACATTCGTAAAGACGCCAAGAGGAATAAAATCCTTGGTATCTACAGTTTATTGCAGCAGGGATGTCAAGTTTGAGAAGGTTTTTTGCGGTGAAAGCGGTATGACCAAAATCTCTGTCCAGAGCATAAGGGCCGTTTAATAAAGCGTCTCTTCCCGCTACCAAATTAAAATTTTAGTATTCATCTCAAAATTCTCGCTTTAAATAATTGATTGGGCGCCGCACCTCACTCTTAACAACCACGCTGATTCTGCCATTACTCTAACCGATATTTCTGCTCTAGACCCGCAGAGCATGCGCATTATCAAATCATCGTAACTGCAAAAGGAAAAATTCCACTTGTCGCCATCTCGCCCAAAGGATGCGGGTATTCCGCCCACCACACACACTGCGCTGATCAAAGACCCAGTTTCTATGTGGGAAAAGTTGGTATGGGATGTCGAAGTATTCAGAGATATACAGTGCAGCTATCCAGATGAACGCCAGCCCCTCGCTTACGCAGCTATAAATGTAAGCATTGCTTCATGGAGCCTAGGCCAATGGGTGCAAAGCGCAAAAAAGAGGGCGGCAAGAGATAAAAGGGAAGAATTCTCCGACACTCTCTTTTGGGCCAATCTTCATCAAATGATCCCTGAGCAAGCGATGTGCGACGCAATAGCAAACACTTCGAAGCACTCACGTTACGAGGCACGGGATTGGCAAGGCGGAGAGGTTCGAATTGATTGGGTGGAAGGCAATGAAGATGTCCCGTCAGGTTGGCAATTTTCGCACGTACATAGCGGCACCAATGTCGCTAAGTTAGCGCAAAATACATTTCAATCCCTTTGTAACAATTGGTGGCGCTACCTCGTGGCGCATGGTCACACCGAGGATGAACTTCGCACCCCGCGATTTCTCAACAACAAGATAGCTCGAATATTTGGAGATCGGCCCCTGGAGGTAGGAGAAGCCAAAGGTTGATGGCTCTGCCATGCCGCCCGAAGAAATATGGCGTCTTAAATGGCGATCACTATATGGAAGCGTGGAGTTGGAGCGGGTGAAGGGAATCGAACCCTCGTATTCAGCTTGGGAAGCTGCTGCTCTACCATTGAGCTACACCCGCACGGCGCGAAGCCTTCCAACAGTTCGGCCAGGCTGTCAAGATGGAATGGCCGGTCGGGATTGCTGGTTACAAGCGGAAATGCTTGGAGAGTTTCAGGCCCTGCGCCTGATAGTTGGAGCCGGCGCCGGTGCCGTAGAGGCTGGCCGGGAGTTCCAGCATGTGCTCGTAGACGAGGCGGCCGACGACCTGGCCGTCCTCGAGGATGAACGGCACCTCGTGGCTGCGGACTTCGAGCACCGCCCGGCTGCCGCGCCCGCCGGCCGGCGCATGGCCGAAGCCGGGATCGAAGAAGCCGGCATAGTGGACGCGGAATTCGCCGACCAGCGGGTCGTAGGGGGTCATCTCGGCGGCATAGTCCGGCGGCACATGCACCGCCTCGCGCGAAACGAGGATGTAGAATTCGTCCGGGTCGAGGATGAGTTCGGTGCGGCCTCGGCTGTAGAGCGGTTCCCAGAAGTCGAAGATGTCGTGCTGGGCCTTCTTGTCGACGTCGACGACAGCCGTGTGGTGCTTGCCGCGATAGCCGATCAGGCCGTCCCGGTCGCCGGTGAGATCGATCGACAGAGCAATGCCGCCGCCTGTGACGTTCGGCTTCTTGCTGGCGACCAGCGTCTCGGTCTCGTGCAGCGCCAGCAGTTCCGGCTCGGACAGCATCGCATGGCCGATCCGGAAGCGGATCTGCGACAGGCGCGAGCCGCGGCGCACGACGATCGGGAAGGTACGCGGCGAGATTTCGAGGTAGAGTGGGCCGGAATAACCGGCCGGTATCTTGTCAAACTCCTGGGCGTAGTCGGTGATGACGCGGGTGAAGATGTCGAGGCGGCCGGTCGAGCTCTTCGGGTTGGCCGAGGCCGACATGTCCTGGGGAAGGTCAAGTTGCTCCATCAGCGGCACGATATAAACGCAACCGGTCTCGAGGACGGCGCTTTCGGTCAGGTCGATGACGTGAAGGCTGAGCCTGTCGAGCTTGTCGGAGACGAGGTTCGCTGGGCCAGGCATGAAGCTGGCGCGGACGCGAAAGGCCTTGGCCCCGAGCCTGAGATCGAGGCTCGCCGGTTGGATCTGATCGAAGTCGAGATCCTTCTCCGTCTTCAGCCGGCCGACCTCGAAGAGGGCGGCAATGGCGCGATCCGCCAAGATTCCAGTGTCGCGAGCCATCTGCTCAATCCTTGTCTTGTCGCAGACAAAACCATATACGGGCCTTGTTTTGCCGCAGACAAAACCAAATGCAGGGAATTGACGCAAGCGGCCAACGGAAGTATTGCAGTCTTATCCCGTGGTGATTTGGCCGGTCGGCTTGCAGCCACGTTAAATAAGTAGCTAAAAAGACCGGGTTGAAAACCGGTCTGCTTGTGCGACCGGTTTTTTTGTATCACGAAGGTGGTGATGGCATGACCAAGACTTGGCGCCCCGCAACGCAACTCGTTCACGGCGGCACGCTGCGCTCGCAGTTCGGCGAGACATCCGAAGCAATCTATCTGACACAGGGCTTCGTCTACGACACCTCGGAAGCGGCCGAAGCCCGCTTCAAGGGCGAGACCGAGGGCTTTATCTACGCCCGCTACGGCAGCCCGACCAACGACATGTTCGAAAAGCGCATGTGCATGCTCGAAGGTGCCGAGGAGGCACGCTCGACGGCTTCAGGCATGGCCGCCGTTTCAGCCGCCATTCTCTGCCAGGTGAAAGCCGGCGACCATATCGTGGCCGCCCGCGCGCTGTTCGGCTCCTGCCGCTGGGTCGTCGAGACGCTGGCGCCGCGCTACGGCATCGAATGCACGCTGGTCGACGGTCGCGATCTCGCCAACTGGGAAAAGGCCATCCGGCCGAACACCAAGGTGTTGTTCCTGGAAAGCCCGACAAACCCAACCCTCGAGGTGGTGGACATTGCCGGCGTCGCCAGGCTTGCCAACCAGATCGGCGCCAAGGTCGTGGTCGACAACGTCTTTGCGACACCGCTTTTCCAGAAGCCGTTGGAACTCGGTGCCCATATCGTCGTCTACTCGGCCACCAAGCACATCGACGGCCAGGGCCGCTCGCTCGGCGGCGTCATCCTGTCGGACAAGGCCTGGGTCGATGAGCACCTGCAGGATTATTACCGCCACACCGGCCCTGCCATGTCGCCGTTCACCGCCTGGACGCTGCTGAAGGGCATCGAGACCCTGCCGCTGCGCGTCAAGCAGCAGACCGAAAATGCCAGCCGTATCGCCGACTTCCTCGCCGACCAGAGCAAGGTCGCCAAGGTCATCTATCCCGGTCGCAAGGACCATCCGCAGGCCGATATCATTGCCAAGCAGATGACCGGCGGCTCGACGCTGGTCTGCCTGGAGCTGAAGGGCGGCAAGGAGGCGGCCTTCGCGCTGCAGAACGCGCTGGATATCATCACGATCTCCAACAATCTCGGCGATGCCAAGAGCCTGATCACCCATCCGGCAACCACCACCCACAAGAACCTCACTGACGAGGCTCGCGCCGAACTCGGCATCTCGCCGGGCACGGTGCGCTTCTCGGCCGGCATCGAGGACACCGACGACCTGATCGAGGATTTTGCCCAGGCGCTGGCAAAGGTATCGGCCTGATCGCATGTCTTGCAACGCTGCCCGGCCCAGGCGGGCAGCGCCTTCTGCGCATTGCGCCGAAAGCTATTAACTGAAGATATTACCCTTAATATTCAAAAGGCCGCATCAGCCTTCCCATTTGGGCACATATTCACCTTCGCTTCCTTGACCGAGGTTGAAGCCTATAGGATATCGTAACCAAATTCATTCAAGGTGGCTGGGATGTACCGCGCCCTTACACGAGATATCGAAGTGATCGTCGAGCCGTTCTATCTGGAGGAGCAATCCGACCCGGAAGACAGCCGCTATGTCTGGGGTTATCGGATCGTCATTTCCAACCACTCGGCCACTGCGGTGCGGCTGATCACGCGCTACTGGCACATCACAGACCAGAACGGACAGGTCGACGAAGTCACCGGTCCCGGCGTCGTTGGAGAGCAGCCGCAGCTCAATCCGGGCGACACCTACGAATACTCCTCCGGCTGCCCGCTCGACACGCCCTCCGGCATGATGTTCGGCCATTACTCGATGGAGAACGACGAGGGCGAGACGTTCGAAGTCGATATCCCCGCCTTCTCGCTGGATTCGCCGGGCCTGATGCGGACGCTGAACTGACGCCGTCCGAAGACGGCGCCGGCATCACTCAGCTCTTTGCCAGGATCTCGGCCGCCTCGTAGCGGTAGGTGGTCGAGCAGAACTCGCAGGTCACCGAAATCAGCCCGTCTTCCTCGCTCTCGGCCATTTCCTGGGCGGAGAACCCCTGCAGCACGCCCTTGATCTTGTCGCGCGAGCAGCTGCAGCGATCGAAGACCGCCTGAGGCGCGTAGACCCGCGCACCGCGTTCGTGGAACAGCCGGTAAAGCAGCCGCTCGGTGCCAACCAGCGGATCGGTCAGCTCGTCGGCATCCACCGTTTCCAGCAGCGAACGGGCCTCGGCCCAGGCATCGTCGTCGGTGTGGTCGACCGCGTTCTCGTCGCCGTCGCCGCCATGCAGGTCCGGCAGGCGCATGCGCTCCGGTGCATCGGGCAGGAACTGGGCAATGACGCCGCCGGCCCGCCAGCGATGGCGCGGCTTGCCGGCCTCGTCGCGGTCGAACAGTTCGGCAGCACCCAGGCGCACGCGGGTCGGGATCTGCTCCGACTGGCGGAAATAGACCCCGGCGATATCCTCCAGCGACGAGCCGTCGAGCGGCACGATGCCCTGATAGGGCTGCGAATATTGCCCCTGGTCGATGGTGAAGGCGAGGATGCCCTTGCCGAGCAGCTGCTCCGGCTCGGTCTGGCCGGCCTTGACCGCTGCGGCCAATGCCTCCTCGTCGTAGCGGGCGTAGGCGCGGACATTTTCAGGCGTCGAGAAATCGGCCACCAGCAGGTCGACCGGGCCATCGCCCTTGGTCTGCACGGTGAACTTGCCCTCGAACTTCAGCGACGTGCCGAGCAGCACCGTTAGCACGATGGTTTCGGCCAGCAGCCGGGCCACGGGGGCCGGATAATGGTGGCGCTCCAGGATGGTGTCGAGCATCGGGCCGAGCTGGACGGCACGGCCGCGCACATCCAGGCTCTCCACCTGGAACGGCACAACGTGATCGTCGCCGGCATAACCGAACTCTCCCAGCGCTGCTGCACTGTCTGCCATGGGTCTACTCCTTGCTGCCGGGCGGATCGCGCCACGGCAGCCACCGTTTGCAACGGCGGCTTGGTTGATCTCAGATCGCGCCCAGGCACCACGCAAGAATGGACTTCTGCGCATGGAGACGGTTTTCCGCCTCGTCGAACACAACGGATTGCGGGCCGTCGATCACGTCATCCGTCACCTCCTCGCCGCGATGGGCAGGCAGGCAATGCATGAACAACGCATCCTTTCCGGCCTCTGCCATCAGAGCGGCATTGACCTGGTAGGGCTGGAAGACGTTGTGACCACGGGCCCGGTGCTCCTGGTTCATGGAAACCCAGGTATCGGTCACCACGCAATCGGCGCCATTAACCGCACGTTCGGCTTCATGGGTGAGCATGACTTCGGCGCCCTGATTGCGGGCCCAGTTCAAATAGTGATCGCTCGGCTCCGAGCCAAGGGGCACCGCCATATTCATGCGATAGCCGAACCGGGCCGAGCCCTCAATCAGCGAATGCAGCACGTTGTTGCCATCGCCCGTCCAGGCGACCGTCTTGCCCTTGATCGGGCCGCGATGCTCCTCGAAGGTCATTATATCGGCCATCACCTGGCAGGGATGGGTATCGTCCGTGAGCGCGTTGATGACGGGCACGGTGGCGTGCTCGGCCATCTCAAGCATGCGCGAATGCTGGGTGGTGCGGATCATGATGGCATCGACATAGCGCGACAGCACCTTGGCGGTGTCGCCGATGGTCTCGGCCCGGCCAAGCTGCATTTCGGTGCCGGACAGAAACAGCGTTTCGCCGCCGAGCTGGCGCATGCCGACATCGAAGGAGACGCGGGTGCGGGTCGAGGGTTTTTCGAAGATCATCGCCAGCATCTTGCCTTCCAGCGGCCGGCCGGCAGTGCCGTCCTTGGTCGCCTTCTTGCGAAGGATGGCGTCGTCGAGGATCTTGCGCAGGTCGCCCGACGCAACAGTCGAGAGGTCGAGGAAGTGTTTCGGGGAGGCCATGTCTAGCTTTGCTCCAAAAATGAAAACGCCCGTGGCGGGCACGAAGCCCGGAACCCACGGACGTAGAATTCAAGCCGATTTGCGGGATTTCTGGGCGCGCAATGCTTCTGCGGCACGCTCGATGCGGGCGAGACCTTCGCGGGCGTCTTCGGCAGTGGCGATGAGAGGCGGCAGCAGGCGAATGACGTTGTCGCCGGCGGGAACCCCCAGCAGGTGTTCGGCACGGATGGCATGCAGCAGTTCGCCAGCCGGGATCGCCGCCTTGATACCGAGCAGCAGCCCCTGGCCGCGCACCTCTTCGATGATGTCGGGATAACGGTCCTTGAGCGATGCCAGCCCTTGGCGGAAGACCAGGGAGACGTCGTTGACATGCTGCAGGAAGCCTTCAGCCAGGATGACGTCCAGCACCGCGCCGCCGACGGCCATCGCCAGCGGATTGCCGCCATAGGTCGAGCCGTGGGATCCCGCCTTCATGCCGGAGGCGGCTTCTGCGGTGGCGAGGCACGCACCGAGCGGAAAGCCGCCACCGATGCCCTTCGCCACGGCCATTATGTCAGGCGTGATGCCAGACCATTCGTGGGAGAAGAATTTGCCGGAGCGACCGACGCCGGACTGGACCTCGTCGAGGATCAGCAGCAGGCCGTGCTCGTCGCAGAGTTCGCGAAGCGAACGCATGAACTCCTTGGCAACCGGGCGAACGCCGCCCTCGCCCTGCACCGGCTCGATGAGGATCGCTGCAGTGGCATCCGAGATCGCCGCCTTGACGGCCTCGAGGTCGCCGAACGGAACCTGATCGAAGCCGGGGGCCTTCGGGCCGAAGCCTTCGAGGTATTTTTCCTGGCCGCCGGCAGCGATCGTCGCCAGGGTCCGGCCGTGGAAGGCGCCTTCGAAGGTGATGATGTGGAATTTTTCCGGATGGCCCTTCGAATACTGGTAGCGGCGTGCCGTCTTGATGGCGCATTCGAGCGCCTCGGCACCGGAATTGGTGAAAAACACCTTGTCGGCGAAGGTCGCGTCGGTCAGCCGCCTGGCAAGCATTTCCTGGCCCGGGACCTCATAGAGGTTCGACAGGTGCCAGACTTTTTCAGCCTGCGTCTTCAGCGCTTCGACAAGGTGCGGATGTCCATGACCGAGCGACGACACGGCGACGCCGGCGCCGAAGTCCAGATAGCGCTCGCCCGTTTCCGTGATCAGCCATACGCCCTCGCCTCGCTCGAACCGCAGGGGCGCGCGCATATAGGTGTCGTAGAGTGGCGCGGCTTCGGCCATGGCGCAATTCCTTCGATCGATCAGGACGTGACGGCTGTTGTCCTGCAACGCCGCCGTCGGCAATGAAAAATGCCGCCTTGCGGCGGCCTGGGCACTATTGTCGTTCCGCGGAACCATGTCAACAAACAGTGGATTAGTCAACGAATAGTTGATTTTAACCTTGCGGCAAAAGCCATATCGTGAGGGTCTGGAGAAGGGCACTAAGGCTATTGCAGAAATACCACAGTAGGCAGCAAGTTGGGGAAAACTTGGAAATCGATTCCCCGCGATTCCCGCGACTCTTGTCACGGAGTCAGCCTCACACTAGGTTAAATCTTGATTACTAGACTGCAATGCGGCGGACCTAGTCACCACAATTTAAGAGCGTTTTGTGCCTCGATAGCATTCGAGGCAATGGCGAAGGATTCCGCCATCATGAACGCAGTCGGAGACAAGCATGAATTGGACGGACGAGCGCGTCGAAAGGCTCACGAAATTATGGGCCGAAGGATTGAGCGCCAGCCAGATCGCGGCGCAGCTCGGCGGCGTCAGCCGTAACGCTGTCATCGGCAAGGTGCATCGACTTTGCCTGCCAGGCCGAGCAAAGGCCGGCGGCACATCGTCCACGGCGCGCTCCACCAAGCGTAACGTCGCTCCGGCCCGGCCAACTACCTTTGGCGCCCGCCCTGCCGCTCCGCGCTCGACGGTTCGTGCCGAAGGCGCAACGATGGTCAAGGAAGATGCCGAGCTAGACGCAACGGCACCCGTGCAGTTCCGCCCATCCTCGAATGCCATCGCGCCGGTCGCCCGCCGCATTGGTCTGACGGACCTGACGGAACGCACCTGCAAGTGGCCGGTCGGCGACCCACTGAAGGACGACTTTCACTTCTGCGGTCATGAATCGCCAGATCAGTCTCCCTACTGCACATACCACCAGAAGTTGGCGTACCAGCCAGTTCACGAGCGCCGCCGCGCCGCCCGCTAAGCCGGGTAAAAACGACAACAAAGAACGGGCCGCGAGGCCCGTTTTGCGTTTCAGGTTTTGATGGCCCAGAAACGTGTCAGGGATGCAAACTCGCACCTTTGACGATCTTGTCCACGATCTTCTTTTCGGCCCGCAGCGCCATGCCGACCAGCCTGGCGGTATCGGGACCGAACTCGAGGAATACAGCCCGGTTGGCGGCATCGTGACCTGTCGCGAACATTTCTTCGATATAGGCCGATACTCGCGCCTGGCGTTCCAGCGCGCGCTTGTGGATAGTCCTTAGCACGTCCTGATCCGCCACAAGCACGACCATCGGCTGAACGCTCATGGGATTGTAGACATGGCCGAGAGCATCCCGGTATGTTTCGCCGATGATTTCCGGCGACTGGGCAGTGATCCCGCTCACAAGGAAGGCCGTGACGTTGAGCTTCTGCCAGGTAGCGAGGTCATGGCGGATGACAATCGCGATTTTGGTATCGAACATGTACAAGAACTCCATGGAAGGCATCGAAAGAACCGATCGAATAGCGCCTGCCCATGCCCTCGGTCTTGAACGTTCGTGCAAGAGCGGTTTTCGCGACGGATTGAGCATCGCCGCCTCCAGCCACGGCATCGAGCGCATGGAAGCGCGCTTCCACGGCAACGGCTTTTCGCCGCACCGACATGACACATATGCACTGGGTCTGACCCTCCGTGGTGTCCAGACGTTCCGCTATCGCGGCGCGGAGCGCTTCAGCCGTCCCGGCAACGTGATCGTGCTGCATCCCGATGAAGTCCACGATGGCGCGGCAGGCACCGACGACGGACTGATTTACCGGATGCTCTATTTGCCGCCCGCGCTGGTCGGCCTCCTCGAGGCGGGCAATCGGGCCCTGCCGTTCGTCCGCGATCCCGTCGTGACTGACGCTGGCCTATTGTCTGCGCTGGCGGACGTCCTTTCGGATCTCGACCATGCGCCGAACGATCTGGCGATGGACGACGCGGTTGCGCGGCTGACGGCGGGACTCTTCCAACAGGCCGACGACCCGAGGAAAGCACCCACGAGAATCGATCGTCCAGCTGTTCTGCTGGCGCGTGATTTTTTGACCGAACATTGCGAGGAGGGTGTCAGTTCCGAAACGTTGGAGGCGATCAGCGGTCTGGACCGTTACGAACTGTCGCGGCAGTTCCGGCGAGCCTTCGGCACCAGTCCGCACCGTTATCTCGTCATGCGCCGCCTTGACCGAGCCAAGCGCCTGCTAGGTGCCGGCTATGGCCTTGCCGGAGCCGCGGCAGAAGCGGGGTTTGCCGATCAGGCACATTTTACCCGCCATTTCCGGGCCGCCTTCGGTATGACCCCGGGCAGATGGCTGGCAATGCATGATTGCCAACCCTAGTAGTGTCAGCCCGCTAAATGCACTGACTGGATGGCACCGGCACCAGATCATCGGCGCCTGCACTCCAGCCTCAGACTTCCATGGAATAGCCGGCGCCGCGCACGGTGCGGATGACGTCCTGCATGTTGGAGAAGTTCAGGGCCTTGCGCAGTCGGCCGACATGCACGTCGACGGTGCGTTCGTCGACGTAGATGTCATGGCCCCAGACGCCGTCGAGCAGCTGCGAGCGGGAAAACACACGGCTTGGCGATGCCATCAGGAATTCCAGCAGCCGGAATTCTGTCGGGCCGAGGCGGACCTCGCGGCTCTTGCGATGAACCCGGTGCGTCTCGCGGTCGAGTTCGATGTCGCCGCAGCGAAGCACGCTGGACAGCACTTCCGGGCGGGCGCGGCGCAGCATGGCGCGGACGCGGGCCATCAGTTCCGGCGTCGAGAACGGCTTGACGACATAGTCGTCTGCGCCGGTGGAAAGACCCCGGACGCGCTCGCTCTCTTCGCCACGCGCCGTCAGCATGATGATCGGCAGACGTTCGGTCTCCGGCTTCATGCGCAGGCGGCGGCAAAGTTCGATGCCGGACACACCCGGCAGCATCCAGTCGAGGATCAGGAGATCCGGAATGCGCTCCTGCAAGCGCATCTCGGCTTCATCGCCCCTCAGGATCGTATCGACTTCGAAACCTTCTGCTTCAAGGTTATAGCGCAGCAGCACGCTCAGCGCTTCTTCATCTTCTACGACGGCAACTCTCGGAACCATGGGGCCCGCTCTCCTTCAAAAACCCTTCAGGCCTATTCCGTCATGGCGCCGACGGTGTTGGCAGTATCGTCCTTCGGGCGGTCGCCCTCGGGCAATGCACCGGTCGCCATGTAGAAAATCGTCTCGGCGATGTTGGTGGCGTGGTCGCCGATGCGCTCGATGTTCTTGGCGCAGAACAGCAGATGCGTGCAGGTGGTGATGTTGCGCGGATCTTCCATCATGTAGGTCAGCATCTCGCGGAACAGCGAGGTGTACATCGCGTCGATTTCCTCGTCGCGCTCGCGGATGGAGACCGCCTTGTCAGGCGAGCGGGTCGTGTAGACGTCGAGAACTTCCTTCAACTGGACGAGCGCCAGCTCGGACAGATGCTCGATGCCGCGCGCCAGGCTGCGCGGTACGCCGGTGCCCTGCACGGCGATAACGCGCTTGGCCGTGTTCTTGCCGAGGTCGCCGACGCGTTCCAGATCGGCGGCGATCCGGATCGAGCCCATGATTTCGCGCAGGTCAGCAGCCATCGGCTGGCGGCGGGCAATCGTCAGGATCGCCTTGTCGCCGACTTCGCGCTCGGCATGATCGAGGATCGTATCGTCGGAGATGACCTTCTGAGCCAGCCCGACATCGCCATTGACCAGCGCGCGGACGGATTCACCGACCATCTGCTCGGCAAGGCCGCCCATCTCGGAGATGCGCCGCGTCAGGAATTTCAAATCTTCGTCGTAGGCGGAATGAATGTGTGTCGAAACCATTTTCTATCCTCAATTGAAAGGCGTCACGGAACGTAGGTCTGCTCGGCGCGGCGACGGCAACGCGTTTCGCCTTTTCGAGGCCCTTTTTGATATCGGCCTAATGCTCGCCCTTTTATGTCAGGCCAATGAAACAATTATGACAATCGAAATCATTGAATTAATTCAATTTTCACAGCCCCGAACAAAGCGCCACCAGGTTATTCAGAAGCGTACCGTGAAATCCGTGCCGCGGCCGACTTCGGATTTGACGATCAGCCTGGCCCGGTGACGGGTTAGGATGTGCTTGACGATGGCGAGCCCGAGGCCTGTGCCCTTCTTGGACCGGCTGTTTTCGACGCTGACGCGATAAAACCGCTCGGTCAGGCGCGGCACGTGTTCGGCCGGAATGCCGCCGCCGCTATCGGACACGGTGACCTCCACAGGCTCGCCGGGCTTGTTGCGCAACGTCACGTCGACGCGCTTGCCCTCCTGACCGTACTTGCAGGCGTTCTCGATCAGGTTTTCGAACACCTGCACCAGCTCGTCGCGATCACCGGTCACCTCCGCCTTGCCTGATGGCATATGCAGGTTGATAGTAACATCGAGATCCATCGCCAGCGGCACCAGCGCATCGCGCACATGGCCAAGCAGCGGCACGAGATCGACCTTCTGGTCCGGCGCCAGATGGGACTTCAACTCGAGCCGCGACAGCGACAGGAGATCGTCGACCAGCCGGCTCATGCGGGTCGCCTGATCGAACATGATCGCCAGAAAGCGCTCCTGCGCCTTGGGATCGTTGCGCGCTGGCCCCTGGATGGTCTCGATGAAGCCGCGCAGCGAGGCCAATGGCGTGCGCAACTCATGGCTGGCGTTGGCGACGAAATCCGACCGCATGCGGTCGATATGACGCAACTCCGAGACATCGCGGAACGACAGCAGGAAGAATGTCTGGTTGCCGAGATCGGAGAGCGCCAGCTCGACAGGCGCAATCCGCACGATGAAGACACGCTCCGACGGCAGACGCTCGGAATGCTCGATCTGGTTGGGCACGCCGGTGGCAATCGTTTCCCGCACCATGTCGAGAATGCCGGGCGAGCGCAGCTTTGCCGACAGGTGGGCGCCAATCGGGAACAGGTCGAGCGCCCGCTCTGCAGCAGGGTTCTGATAGAACACCGACGCCTCGCGATCCAGCACCAGAACTGGCATGTCGAGACCAGCCAGGCCTGCGGTCATCGGCCTCAGGACTGCCGCCAGATCTACCGGCGCCGGCTCGACTTTCGCCGGCTGCGCCCTGCGCGCCACCAGGGGTGCGCGCAGCAGGGCAACGGCAACCACGACCAGCAGCACGGCGAGGATGGCCACCACGTCGGTACCCTCCGCCATGGCCAGCAAGGCAACCAGCACGGCCAGAATCAGGATCGCTCTTTCCTGCCTCAAGCGCTGCCCGAGCCGATTTAAAATTGATGTATTCTCTTCCAACGCCGCCGGTCCGATTCTACGTCCACACGTCTAAGACTCGGACTGATATAGCAAATTCATGACAGAAGTTTTCAGCACTATCCACAGTCGTGGAACCGTTGGGCTCCCTCGCCAGTCATAGTCGGCGGAAGGCTTGAAATGACACGGTAAATATGTGTCTTCTGAGCCGGTTTATAATTTTTACAAACTGAGCCCCTAATGGCAAATACAGGCCAAGGGCCCGAGGAGGATCTATGGGAGACGAAGTCGAAAGCCGTGTGGTCGAGCTGGGGCTGCACGGCAAACGGCGTATCTTCGACGTCGACGACCCCGTTCTGCCCGACTGGGTTGCAGACAAGGCGCTGTCGTCCGGCCACTTTCCTTATAAGAAAAAGCTGAAAAGCAGCGAATACATGGACGATCTGAAAGCGCTTCAGATCGAACTCGTGAAGGTACAGTTCTGGCTGCAGGCGACGGGCAAGCGGATCATGGCGATTTTCGAAGGCAGGGATGCTGCCGGCAAGGGCGGTGCGATCTTTGCGACCTCCGCCCACATGAACCCACGCCTCGCGCGGGTCGTGGCACTCAGCAAGCCGAACGACCGCGAAGCCGGACAATGGTATTTCCAGCGTTACGTGGACCAATTCCCGACATCGGGCGAATTCGTCCTGTTCGACCGCTCCTGGTACAACCGCGCCGGGGTCGAGCCGGTGATGGGGTTTTGCACGCCGGAGCAGTACGAGCAGTTCCTTCACCAGGCGCCGCAGATGGAGAAAATCGTCGAGCATGAGGGCATCATGTTCTTCAAGTTCTACCTCGACATCGGCCGGGAAATGCAGCTGAAACGCTTTCACGACCGGCGCCACGATCCGCGCAAGGTCTGGAAGCTGTCATCCATGGATATCGCCGCCCTCGACAAGTGGGACGACTACAGCGAAAAGCGCGACCGGATGCTGAAGGAAACCCACACGGACTATTCGCCGTGGACCGTTCTCCACGCCAACGACAAGCGTCGCGCCCGTCTCAACCTGATCCGGCACATACTTTCGACGCTGGACTATCCCGGCAAGGATAACGACGCTATCGGCGAAATCGATGGGAAGATCCTCGGCTCGGGACCGGGTTTTCTCAAATGATGACTAAGAGTGCGCCTCAGGGCGCCTCGTTTCCAGGAAGCACGCGGATGGCGTAGATATTGACGCCGGTCGACTTGCCGTCGACATCCGTATTGAATACGAGATTGCCGGAAGCATCAGCCGGCAGCGGCTTGTTGAAACGCAGCTGGAACAGCGCATCGGACTTCTGGCGCGTCACATCGAACCGGTGCCGGCCGCAACCGCCATAGGTACCGAAACTGCATTCGACGGTAATCTGTGTCGGTGCATCCGAGATCGCCTGCAGCGTCATGGCAACCGTTGCCGGCTTGCCTGAGAGCTTCTGCAAGGTAGCCGATGGAACGGGGATCGCGACATTGCCGGTCGTGTCGGGCGACTGCGAGGTCAGACGGACTGTCGGACCTTCATTTTCCGAGGCGTTTTCGATCTTCGCCTGTATGCCGCTGACAGCCTTTGCGGCATCGGTCGGCCCGAAGATCTGTATCCAGTCGGCCGAGAACCGGTCCTGCGGATCGATCGTCGCCAGCCCGGCATTGCTGCCGGAGTCGAGATCGGCGTTGTTGTCGTTGGCATCTTCGCCTTCGGGGGTGATCTGTGCTGGCTGGTTGCGAACGCTGGTATCACGCTGCGCTGCTGTCAGCAGCACGCCCGAGGTTTTTACCCACCAGGCACCGATGCCGAGAAAGGCAACGACGATGCAAAACACCAGCAGGCGGGAAAAGAACTTGCGCGGCTTGCGACGGCTGACCGCCCGCTCCGGCTTGAAATCCATACTGCGCGACGGCGCCGCCATCGCCGACTCCTCGTAGGCGCCGGGTTCGGCTGCCAGGTGATCGCCGGGACCGGCATGGATGCCGCCGAGGTCACCTTCGTCCGAGTGACCGGAAGAAGACGTATCGGCACCGCGCGTCTCGCCGCGCAACTCCATTCCGGGCTCCATGCGTCCCGGCTGCTGTGTCGCCTCGGGCCGCACTGCGGCGCCGAGCGGTGGCGCTGCGGCTGGGGAAATCGGCGCAGGCCGGGGAGCTGCCATGGACGCGGGAGTGGACTGGGCAGCGACCGGCCGTGAAGCCGGCTGCACCACCGGCCTTGCAGGCTCCGGCACAGGCTCGGAGGGTCGCGGGGCAGCCGGGATGGGCTCGGCAGCCGGCTGTACAACGGCAGCCTCGCGAAGTCTCGCCCGTTCCTCGCCCTCGATCGCACGGATGGTCAGCTCCAGACGCTGGCGCTGGGCGGCAACCGTTTCGACGTCGGTTATGTCCTGCTTGCGCAGGCCGGCTTCCAGCGCCTGGCGGGCAGACTGGTAAACGCGAGCCCGGACCTCGGGGTTGTCGCGCTCGGATCGCTCCAGGGCGCTTCTGATGGCCGTTTCTAATCCGCTCACATCCGGTCCTTCACTCTGACTGGCGACGCCATGCAATCCTGACAAATGACTGGCAGGAATCGGTAATGCCCTGTCCGGCGATACGCAAGGGTCGGCACAATGCAGATGCCATTAGACCGGGGATAAGACAGGTTACCACGGTATTTGCTCAAAGATAGCGGCGCTTCAGCCATCATCAAGGGCGGTGGCAGCATCGCCGCCCTGATCGGAAAGCGACTTTTCCCGCTGATCCGAACCTGATAGCAAACACGTGGCGCATTTATCGGCGCCAGTGAGCACAGGAGCTTGCCAATGGCGCTTCCACCGATCCTGACGCGCGGCCTGCGCCTGCCGGTCGTGGCATCGCCGCTTTTCATCATTTCCCACCCGACGATGACACTTGCGCAGTGCAAGGCAGGCGTCGTCGGCAGCTTTCCGGCCCTCAATGCCCGCCCGGAAAGTCTTCTGGACGAATGGCTGGCTGA
Source organism: Rhizobium sp. B21/90 (assembly GCF_019355815.1). NCBI lineage: Bacteria > Pseudomonadati > Pseudomonadota > Alphaproteobacteria > Hyphomicrobiales > Rhizobiaceae > Rhizobium > Rhizobium sp. B21/90. The sequence goes on from NZ_CP072162.1 coordinate 3,475,016, forward strand.
AATCACCGAGACGCTGGCTGCACACGACGCTGCCCATCCCGATCAGCTAGCCGCGCCCTACGCCGTCAACCAGATCGTCCATAAGTCCAACCGGCGGCTGGAGCACGACCTCTCGCTCTGCGTGAAATACAAGACACCCATCGTCATCTCATCGCTGGGGGCGGTGCCGGAGGTCAATGCGGCCGTCCACTCCTATGGCGGCATCGTGCTCCACGATGTCACGACCCTGCGCCACGCCCGCTCGGCGATCGCCAAGGGCGCGGATGGCCTGATCGCGGTGGCAGCGGGTGCCGGCGGCCACGCGGGGTCGCTGTCGCCCTTTGCGCTCATCCAGGAAATCCGGCAATGGTTTAACGGCCCGCTGCTTCTCGCCGGCGCCATCTCGACAGGCGGCGGCATTCTCGCGGCCGAGGCGATGGGCGCCGACATGGCCTATATCGGCTCGCCTTTCATCGCGACCGAGGAGGCCCGGGCGAGCAGCACCTACAAGCAGGCAATTGTCGATGGCAAAGCGGCCGACATCGTCACCTCCAGCTACTTTACCGGGGTCAGCGGCAACTATCTAAAAGCCTCGATCCTCGCCGCCGGGCTTGATCCCGACAACCTGCCCGGGGATGCCGCGACAATGGACTTCGAACAGGCAAGCTCGGGCGCCAAGGCCTGGAAGGACATCTGGGGATCGGGACAAGGCATCGGCGCAATCGATGCCGTCGTCCCCGTGCGGGATCTCGTCGACCGTCTGGAGCGGGAATACCGGCAGGCGCGCGCCCGACTGCTACGGTGAAACGGCCTGTGACGGTTTTTTGGCGATCTGCCAACAGAGCGCTTGAAATCTCGTTCCAGAGACTGTATCAGCCGCATGCACATCGAAGGCTGTCCCAGACGCCGCGATTGCCGCTTTAGCTCAGGTGGTAGAGCACATCATTCGTAATGATGGGGTCAGAGGTTCGAGTCCTCTAAGCGGCACCATTTTCTCAGTCTTTAAAACTATACAAAGATCGTTCACCCATGCATTTCGTTGAAGGCGTCCAAGCCCCGGTCGGGAGCTGGCTTGCGGACATATGCTGCCCTGCATGCGGCCATCGGAATGTGATGCTGGGATTTTCCCGAGTGCCGGATCTTCAGTGGTCCTACGGCGAGAGCAGCGGTTCGCAGCCGGGAGCCGTCATCTATTATGCCGGACTTCGACAGTGCCCCAACCCTGAGTGCCATGCTGTCATCTCGGCGTTTTCGGACAGCGAGGGAGGCCGTTCCGTTCACCGGCCGGAAGTCCTTGTGTTCTCCGGGAACACTCTTCCGCCCAGCCTCATGGGGACAATCGAGGAGGCGGTCCAGTGTCATGCGGTGGGGCTTTACGTGGCCTCGGCAGTGCTGGTCCGCCACATGCTCGAGCATCTCTGCAACGATATCGGCGCCGACGGCGAAGGCCTGCAGAGCCGCATCGCTGCCCTCAACACATTCACGCCCATGAACGGCGAGCACCCGGGCATAGCGGGCGGCGCCCGCATCGTGATCAACGACGACGCGGAGATACAAGCGCGGGAGACCTAAAGCGTCAGCTCCGAAGAAAGCGAGCTCGCCATCTATCTGGCAAGGCAGCTTTTGCGGGCAGTCTACCAGTACGGCAGCCTCCGGTCGCGACTGATGGCACTCAGGACCGCTCCCGGGATGGGGTGATTAAGCAGACCGGCTCCGATCAGGCATGATCGCCAGCCGCCGTTCAAGCCAGCTCGAACTGCGGGAAGGATTTGCGATCAATGTGGTAGATCGCGAGATAGTCGTTTTCCCTGAAGAAATCCGGGTCCTGCGCGTAGGCAAAGGCATTTGCCCACCGCACGGGATTGATTTCGCGGTGAACCCTGCCGACCATGGCAGCCGGCTTGAACTCGAGCGAATGGGCGATCCCTTCCACCGGGACGAACGAGAAGCCGCCGTGCAGCCCCATGTAGAACTGGTAGGTGATGTGATCGTAGAGGTTATGGGCAAACCTTTCGACGAATTGCAGGCTGGTGTCCCACTCCATCCAGTTCAGAAATCCGGAAACGCTTCCGGCTGCGTAGACCGGAATATCCCACCACCAGCTATAGAATCCCCAGTTGCGCGATATCGCCTGGATATCGGCGTGTTCTGCATGCGGCGATAGCGCCATCGACGAGGCGTGCATGATGTTGCGTTCAGCCGCGTGTTTTTGCGTCAGCAATCCGGCATACCAACGGGCCTGCGAAACGACCTGCTCCGCCGCCGCCGTCCATCCGGTCGGCCGGAGAATGAAGGTCTCGGCATCGACGCAGAGGATGTAGTCGTAGGACTTGTGAACCAGCGAGAGAGCGAGAAACTTCTTAACCGTCGGCCACGTCTTGCGATCGGCGACGACAGAGATTGCGCCGCCGGTAAAATGATCGTCGAGGACGATCGCATGGTAATAAAGGGACGCCGATGGCTGGTGCATCGTTGCAAAAGCCCGACGGTCAGCATCGGTCGAGAACACAAAGACGATGTCGTAGTCGGAACCGACGCTCTGGTAGAGAAGGTTGATGCCATACATGAAATAGGCGTCGTGGATGGGAACGACGAGTGCTGTCCGGTTCAAAGGCCGTGCGATTTCTCCGCAGTCCTGCAGATAGTGGGTTTCTCCTGTACCGCCGAGGCGAAACCGTCCTTCCATCGTATACTTGCCGTCGTTCTCGCTTATGCGATCGAACCGGGTGGAAACAGCACCGTCCTGATTGAGAAACTCGACAGCGCCCGCCTTCACTCTCCAGGCGTTCTCGTTTGGGTGCGAGTAGTCCTGCAGATGGCCGCCGGATCGCAGGGTAAGCCTTGGCGAGACCACCGCTTTCGTATCAAGGTTGCCGAAACTCCAAGCCCTGTTCTTCATCAGAATTTCGAGGGAAAAATCGTCGAACTGATGCGCCATGGTCTGTTCCTGCATTTAACGGAAATCTCCGGCACCGACGAAAAGATGGGTAGGACACCCATCTGGCGGAAGCCGTCTGCAGCGAAAACTTTTGGCGATGGACGCGCAACGTCCAATACCTCTCCGCCTCCCCGCAATACCCGCAGGAATAGAGATGCGACCTTGTCCGGGCCTGATGGTTCGGGGTGGTGGCGCCTGTCGCGCGGCTGAGTGCGAGACGACGAGATTGCAGCGACGGTCGCAATACGAAGCCATCGAGCGGATGCGGGCGCCGTCTGCGGCCCCGCATCCGCTCTCGGATCAGAAGACCTGGCGCAGGATCACGTAGAGGACGAAAGCGATGGCGATCGAGGCTGGCAGGGTGAGAACCCAGGCGGTCAGCATGTTGCGGATGGTCGACCATTGCAGGCCAGAGCCGTTGGCCGCCATAGTTCCTGCGACCCCGGACGAGAGCACGTGGGTGGTGGAAACCGGCAGGCCGAAATGGTCGGCGGCGCCGATGGTGATCATCGCCACGACTTCGGCAGCGCCACCCTGGCCGTAGGTCAGGTGCGTCTTGCCGATCTTTTCGCCGACGGTGATGACGATGCGTTTCCAGCCGATCATGGTGCCGAGCCCGAGTGCCAGCGCAACGGCTACCTTGACCCAGGTCGGGATGAACTTCGTCGCGTTGTCGACGGCCTTGTGATAGCCGGTGACAGCGGCAAGGTCTTTCGCATCCATCGCCAGAAGCTTCTGCTTGTCGATGAGCTTCAGCGCTTCGCCGATCAGATAGATGTCGTTGCGGACGTTGCCGACCATGTTCGGAGGCACGGCTTCGAGGGTCGGAAAGGCAGCGACTTCCTGGCTGGTGATGTGGATATATTGCTGCAGCGCCGGTGTGGTCGCGTCGGTCCATGTCTTTGTCTTGACCGCATCCGATACAGCGGCCTTCGCATCGGCGACAACGATGCCCGGCTTGACATACTTGCCGAGCGCGGTCTCGACCTGTGCAGAGGCGGACTTGTAGGCTTCGAGATAATTGACGTCCGGGGTCCGGTTGAGCGCAAAGGCGGTCGGCACGAGACCGATCAGGATGAGCATGATCAGGCCCATGCCTTTCTGGCCATCGTTGGAGCCGTGCGCAAAGCTGACACCGGTGCACGTGAAGATCAGCAGGCCGCGGATCCATAGCGGCGGAGGACCGTTGGTCTTCGGCTCCTCGTAGAGCGCCTTGTTCTTGATAAAGACCTTCATGACCAGAAGCAGGATGGCGGAGAAACCGAAGCCGATCAGCGGCGAGATCAACAACGAAAGGCCGATGTTGGTTGCCTGCGACCAGTCGACGCCGCTTGTGGCGCTGCCGGCGGGCGCGAGGAACTGGTTGGCCAAGCCAACGCCGATGATCGAGCCGACCAGCGTATGGGAACTCGACGACGGGGAGGCCGAGATACCAGGTCCCGAGGTTCCAGACGATGGCGGCGATCAACAGCGCGAAGACCATGGCGAGACCCGAACCGGAGCCGACCTGCAGGATCAGTTCTACCGGAAGCAGGGCCAAGATGCCGAAAGCCACGGCACCCGACGAGGTGAGAACGCCGAGGAAATTGAAGAAACCGGACCAGATGACAGCGAATTCGGCAGGCATCGAGCGCGTATAGATGACAGTCGCCACCGCATTTGCCGTGTCGTGGAAGCCGTTGACGAATTCAAATCCGAGAGCAATCAGAAGCGCAAGGCCGAGGAGTATCCACGGAACAGCGGAGGCGGAGGTGAGATCACGGTCCAACGCATAAGCGATATAGCCAAGTCCGCCGAGAAGCACGAGAACGAGAAGGGGTACGAACCACTTGCCGGAGCCCCCGGTTTTATCCAGCGGGTGGCCGATCCCGGCGTTGCTCCGCTCAGCGCTCATATCGACCATTTTATCGCTCCCTCATCCAAACTTATCAATTGTTAATAAAATGGCTCTGTGAAGGTCTGGTGACATCCCGGCCATTTGCAGGCGCCGGGACGGGAAACGATGGCTGCGGGATGCCGGTTTGTCACATTCCTGTCGCCAACTCCTGCTCCTGTCTGTGTGCAAAACGAAGGAACGCACCAATGTCCGATCAGGAAGACCAGCTTCGCCGCATCAAGGATGAAATTGCCGACAGCTTCGACGAAGAGCTGGAGATGCAGATGGAGGAAGACCGGCTCGACGAGCTCGTCGCCGAAGGCATGGTCGAGCCGGCGGAAGCAACGCTCGAGCGCAAGGTCTATTTCCGGGAGCTGTTCCGGCTGCAGCACGAACTGGTCCGGCTGCAGGACTGGGTTCAGTACAAGAAGCTGAAGGTTGCGGTCATCTTCGAAGGGCGCGATTCTGCCGGCAAGGGCGGCGCCATCAAGCGCGTCACGCAGCGGTTAAACCCGCGCGTCTGCCGCACGGTCGCCCTTCCTGCTCCGACCGAGCGCGAGCGCAATCAATGGTACTTCCAGCGCTATGTCGCGCATCTGCCGACGGCCGGCGAAATGGTGCTGTTCGACCGCAGCTGGTATAACCGGGCCGGCGTAGAGCGCGTCATGGGCTTTTGTACGGAAGACGAACTGGAGGAATTTTTCCGATCCGTGCCCGAATTCGAGCGCATGCTGGTCCGCTCGGGCATCATCCTCATCAAATACTGGTTCTCGATCACCGACGAGGAGCAGGAATTCCGGTTCAAGATGCGCATCCACGATCCGCTGAAGCAATGGAAGCTTTCGCCGATGGACATGGAAAGCCGCATCCACTGGGAAGAATATACAAAGGCCAAGGAAGACATGCTGGCGCGCACCCACAGCGATGCGGCGCCTTGGTGGGTCGTACAGGCCGTGGACAAGAAAAGGGCGCGCCTAAACTGCATCGCCCATCTCCTGAAGCAGATTCTTTACGAGGATGTGCCAAAGGCAGAAGTGGAACTGCCCGGCCGTATCCGCCACGAAGACTACAGTCGTTCGCCGGTGCCCCCGGAAATGTACGTGCCGGAAATCTACTGAGGACTTACGCAGCAAGTTCCAGATAGTGCCCTTCACCGGGCGCCATCTGGAACAGCAGATGCGCGAGTAGCTCAGGCTTCAGGGCTGGATTCAGCCGCTGCAGGCTTGCGCCTCGCCCGGACGCGCTTTGGCGCAGGCTCGGCCTTGTCCTTGGTCGCGATCGACGGAGCGACGCTTACTTCATGGGTTTCTTCGGAATCCTCAGGCGTTACCTGGTCCAGGCGATGCTTGATAGCCAGCGCATAGATTGTGTTCAGTACATTGCCATCGCGCAGATCGGGGTCGCTCAGGGCAAGCAACGAAGCACGCACGATCTTCTTGCTGCTGGTCTTGCCGCATTCCTTTTGTACGAATTCATAGAGGGCCTTGTCGCTGAGACCAGCGGTCGCGCCATCAACCAATGCATGATAGATTTTTTTCTTCTCGCCCAATTTTTCAGCTCTCCGACTGCGCGTTTTAAAGTGCAGAACCAATAAAAAATTACTTCTGAGCTACCTTTCGTCATTCTACTGTCACAAACAACCCCATTTCGCGGCAGAAAAATCGGCTAAAATCACTGGTTAAGGCGCCGGCGGCACGCTTGCAACTTTGGCGTCTATTGAAACCATGACGCGACGTTGCTTGCACGTTTGGTAAAAACAACGCCGCGCGGACTAAAATTCAGCATGAATTTCCACGCCTTTACCGCAGCATCGGCGATAATGCCTGGCTGGTCGCAATTGGCAGGCGAGTCCTATCGATATTTCGTAGACAAGCGCTAATTCATCGCAACTGACTATCGGACGAAATGACGGCCAGTAACGCATGTGCCATCCGGTCAGCGTTGGGGGCGTGACAGAGATCATTGGGGTAAAGGGAACACCATGCTGAAAACACTTACCGTCGCCGCCTCGCTTGCGGCCTTCATCGCTACTGGCGCCAGTGCCGCAGATGTCGTCGTCTCGTCGAAGATCGACACCGAGGGCACGCTGCTCGGCAACATCATCCTGTTGTCGCTGAACGCTGCCGGAATAAAGGCGCAGGACCGCATCGCGCTCGGCACCACGCCGGTTCTGCGCAAGGCGATCACATCGGGCGAAATCGATATCTATGCCGAATACACCGGCAATGCCGGCTTTTTCTTCAACAAGGCGGATGACGCGGCCTGGAAGAGCAGCGACGCTGGCTACGCTCTTGCCAAGAAGCTCGACTACGACGCCAACAAGATCGTCTGGCTGACACCCTCGCCTGCCAATAACACCTGGGCGGTGGCCGTGCGCAACGACGTGGCGGGCCCCAACAAGCTGAAGACCATGTCGGATTTCGGCAAGTGGATCTCGGGTGGCGGCAAGGTAAAGCTGGCGGCATCTTCCGAGTTCGTCAATTCGGCCGCAGCGCTTCCAGCCTTCCAGACGACCTACGGCTTCAAGATCAGCCCTGACCAGACGATCGTTCTCTCCGGAGGCGATACAGCGGCCACCATCAAGGCTGCCGCCGACCAGACCAATGGCGTCAACACCGCCATGGTCTATGGCACGGACGGCGCTATCGAAGCTGCCGAACTGACCGTCATGGAAGACGACAAGGGCGTACAACCGGTCTATGCACCGACGCCCATTATCCGCGAGGCAGTCTTGAAGGCCAACCCGAAGATCGAAGAAGTGCTGGCCCCGATCTTCAAGAGCCTGACGGCCGAGGAACTGCGGACCCTCAACGGCCGGATCCAGGTAGACGGCGAGCCGGCCAAGGCCGTTGCCCAGTCCTACCTGAAGGACAAGGGCTTCCTGAAGTAAGCAACCGACATTTTCCTATGGCCCCGCCCATTGTGCGGGGCCATAGTTCGTTTTCGACGACTGGAGCCGGTGGATGGATGATGGGTACAGGGTCCGTGGAGCGGACCGTCTCGGCATTGTACTTGTAACCGTCGGCCTTCTGGCAACGGCAACGATGCCGCTTATCATTGCCAAAGCCAACCGGATTGCTGCCGGCAAGCCGCTGGCCCTGACCCAGCTTCTCGGCCAACCCGTTGTGCTGGCTCTCATGGCATTGCTGCTGGCCACCGGAATTGCAGCCGTCTTTGTCCGGAATGCACCCCTGCGCCTTGCCATCGCGACACTCTGCCTTGCCACCTTGCTGCTTGCCATCGGCCTTGTGTCGACTGCTTCCACGCCTAATGGCAGCGCGTCCGCTCGCATCACGCCCGGCGGCACGTTCTGGGTGCTTCTCGCCGTTGTTGGGCTGGTTATTTCGGACGCGCTGGTGAAGCTGCAGCTCACGCCCTGGATGCGGGTGGCATCGCTGCTGTTCTATGCGGCGCTCCTCGCGGCGTTTCTCTTTTCAGGCAGTCTCGACAGCCTGTCCATCATGAAGGAATTTGCTATTCGCTCCGAACAGTTCTGGGGCGAGGCAGTCGTTCATGTTTTTCTCGCCTTCGGTTCGGTCATCATCGCCATCCTCCTCGCCTTGCCGCTCGGCATCCTCTGCTTCTGGGTGCCGAGGCTGAGGGCAATCGTGCTGCAGGTGCTGAGCATGGTACAGACCATCCCCAGCCTCGCCCTGTTCGGGTTGCTGATGCTGCCGCTCGGCTACATCGCCACCCACGTGCCTGGCGCAGCTGACCTCGGCATCCGCGGTATAGGTGCCGCGCCGGCGCTGATCGCGCTGATCCTTTATTCCTTGCTGCCGGTTGTCGCCAATACGGTCGTTGGCCTCGAGGGAGTCGATCCAGCCGTGCGCGATGCGGCAGCAGGCATGGGACTAACGCGGCTGCAGATCCTGTTCCGCATCGACCTGCCGCTTGCCTTTCCCGTCATCCTCACCGGCATCCGCATCGTTCTGGTCCAGGCAATCGGACTGGTGACCGTGGCAGCGCTTATCGGCGGTGGCGGTTTCGGACTGTTCATCTTCCAGGGACTGGGCCAGACCGCGATGGATCTGGTGCTGCTCGGCGCCGTGCCGACCGTCTTTCTGGCATTTTCATCGGCCGTCGTTCTCGACGCCGTCATCGACACCATCCGGGGACGCCGCGCATGAATTCGACCGGGATACAGCAGGAAACGATGATCGAATTTCGCAACGTGACGAAGCGATATGGCGACGCTACTGTTGTCGACGACGTCAGCATGACGGTCACCAAGGGCTCGGTGACCGTCGTCGTCGGCACCTCCGGCTCAGGCAAATCGACACTGCTGCGGATGGTGAACCGGCTGGTGCCGATGACAAGCGGACAGATTCTGGTTGGCGGCAGGGATATCGTTACCGTGCCGGTGACCGAACTCAGGCGACGGATCGGCTACGCTATTCAAGGCCACGGTCTGTTTCCCCACCGCACGGTGGCTCAGAACATTGCGACAGTGCCGCAGTTGCTTGGCTGGGACAAGCCGCGCATCGATCGACGGGTTGAGGAACTGCTGTCGCTGTTCCGCCTGGACGCAGCGACCTTCGACGGCAAATATCCGCATCAGCTGTCCGGCGGCCAGCAGCAGCGCGTCGGCGTCGCCCGCGCTCTTGCGGCAGAACCGGAGGTGCTGCTGATGGACGAGCCGTTCGGAGCTCTCGACCCCGTCATCCGCGGCAAGGCCCAGGACGATCTCCTGGCGATCCAGAAACAATTCGGCACGACCATCATTCTTGTCACCCACGATATGGACGAAGCGTTCCATCTTGGCGACCGCATCGCAGTGATGAGCGAGGGCAAGCTGCTGCAGTGCGCCTCACCCGAGACTATTCTGACCGAGCCAGCCGACAGCTTCGTGGAGCAACTCACCGGGACTTCCGACAAGGCATTGAAGCTGATGGCCATGCTGCCGTTGAAAGTCGGCATGGAGCCGGCAAAGGCAGGTCTTGGCTTCGACCTTCCCGAGACTCTGAACTTGCGCGACGCGCTGTCGGAAATGATCTGGCAAGGGATAGACGAGGCCTCCGTCCGCGACGAGAACGAGAACCCGGTAGGCTCGATCTCGATGCAGCGGCTCTTGCAACTGGGCAAGCGCGCATGAGGCTCTTCATCGCCAACGTCTTCAGGCTTGCCGCGCTCGCGCTTTTGCTCATCCTGTTGTTCAGGACGGAGTGGCTGACCTTCCTGCTGGCGCCGCTTACCAACTACGGCGCGCCGCCGGTCTATACGCAGAACAGTCTGGCACTGCTGGCATCCAACCACCTCGAGCTTGTGGCGATCTCCATTGCCGGCAGCGCGGTGCTGGCCGTTCTAGGCGGCATATTTGTGACGCGGGCGAGCGGCGCCGATTTCCTGCCGCTGACCCGGGCCATCGCCAATGCCGGCCAGACTTTCCCGCCCGTCGCCGTGCTGGCACTGGCCGTGCCGGCCACGGGCTTCGGGATGGCGCCGACACTGATCGCGCTCTTTCTTTACGGCTTGTTGCCGATCTTCGAGAATACCGTAGCCGGGCTGCAGCAAGTACCGCCATCCCTGCTCGAGGCCGCAGACGGGATGGGCATGAGCCCGCGCCAACGGCTTTTTTCGGTCGAGCTGCCGTTGGCCATGCCTCTCATACTCGAGGGATTGAAGGTCGCTACTGTCATCAACATCGGTACGGCGACAATCGGCTCGACTGTCGCCGCCAAGGGGCTGGGCGAGGTGATCATAGCCGGACTAATTTCCGACAACACCGCCTTCATCCTGCAGGGCGGGCTGATCGTCGGGTTGATGGCCGTGTTGATCTATGATGCGATGGCGCAGGTCGAGCGGCTGTTCGCCAGACGAACTGACCAGCGTACGGCATAAGGCCTGCCGGACGCCCGCAGATTTCGGCACATCAGAGGAGAATGCCATGGCGAAGATGATTCATTCGATGATCCGCGTGCTCGACGAGGCGCGGTCGGTCGAATTCTACGAAAAGGCCTTCGGCCTCGAAGTGGCCGACCGGATTGCGTTCGAGACGTTCACGCTGGTCTATCTCAGCAATCGCGAGACCGGTTTCGAGCTGGAGCTGACAATCAACCTCCAGCGCGTCGAGCCCTATGCCATCGGCGAGGCCTATGGTCACCTGGCGGTGTCGGTCGACGACATCAAGGAGGAGCATGCACGCTTCACGGCACTTGGCCTCAATCCCGGCAAGATCACCGAGCTCAACCGCGACGGAACCTTGCTCGCGCTGTTTTTCTTCGTGACCGATCCTGACGGTTACAAGATCGAGGTACTGCAGCGCCATGGTCGGTATCAGTAAAATGAAGTGCCCCTTGGCCGACCTGTCAGGTGGCCAATGCGACAGCAGCGATTGACCCCCGGCGTGCAGTCGGCCTAGTTTCACGCGAGACAGGCGTCGGCGTGGTGGCAGCGGGAGGCTTCCACCACAACCACCGGCGAAATCACTGCAGCGGTTGAGCTGCGGGAGGAGAGTGGCATGAGCGAAGCGCCCACCTACACCGGACCGGCACAGGATCGGATCTGGCTTTCGTCATATCCCGATTGCGTGCCGGCAGACTTGCCGCCACTCGAGCATCAGTCACTGAGCGAACTTTTCGAGGACAGCTGCGCCCGCTACGCCACCCGTCCGGCCTTTACCAGCATGGGGCGGGCGATGAGCTATGGCGAGATGGAACGGCAGACACGCAAGATCGCCGCCTGGCTTCAGAGCCGTGGGTTTGTCAAAGGCGACCGTGTCGCCGTGATGATGCCGAACGTGCTGCAGAACCCGGTCGCGACCTTCGGCATTCTTCGGGCGGGGCTGATCGTCGTCAACGTCAACCCGCTCTACACGCCTCGCGAACTCGAGCATCAGCTGCGCGACTGCGGCGCCAAGGCGATCTTCGTCCTCGAAAATTTCGCCCATACGGTGGAGCAAGTGCTCGATCACACCGCGCTTCGCCATGTGGTCGTCAGCTCGTTCGGAGAGATGATCGGCCTCAAGGGGCATATCGTCAATTTCATCGTCCGACATGTCAAGAAGCTGGTGCCGGCCTGGTCCATCCCGTCTCACATAGCGTTTTCGAAGGTGTTGGCCGAAGGCGAAGGTCTGAAGCTGGAACGGGTGGCACTTACGCAAGGCGACACCGCGTTCCTGCAATATACTGGCGGGACGACTGGCACTGCAAAGGCGGCGACGCTCACCCACGCCAATCTACTCGCCAACCAGCTCCAGCTGCAGCTGTGGCTGAACTCGGCGTATATTTCCAAGCCACGGCCGGAGATCCTGACCTTCGTCTGCGCCCTGCCCCTCTACCATATCTTTGCGCTGACGGTGAATTGCCTGATGGGTGTATCGCTTGGCGCACACAACGTGCTGATCGCCAATCCAAGGGACATCCCGGGCTTCATCAAGGAACTGGGCAAGCATCGCGTCGACATCTTCCCGGCTTTGAACACGCTCCTGAACGCGCTGATGAACAATCCGGATTTCGGCAAGCTGGACCTGTCGCAGGTGAGCACGCTTGCCGGCGGCATGGCGGTGCAGCGGCCGATCGCGGAGCGCTGGCATACGCTGACTGGGGCTTGGATCACCGAAGGTTACGGCCTCTCCGAGACCTCTCCGGTAGCCAGCGCCAACCGTTTCGACAGTACACAATTTTCAGGCACCATAGGCCTGCCGCTGTCATCGACCGATATCGATATTCGCGACGACGAGGGCCATTCGCTACCGCTCGGCACCGTCGGCGAAATCTGCATACGCGGACCGCAGGTGATGGCCGGCTACTGGATGCAGCCGGAAGAGACTGCGCGGGCTATGACACCGGACGGCTATTTTCGCTCCGGCGACATGGGCTTCATGGATACTCGCGGCTATACCAAGATCGTCGATCGCAAGAAGGACATGATCCTCGTTTCGGGCTTTAACGTCTATCCCAACGAGATCGAGGAAGTCGCCGCGATGCATGCAGGGATCGTCGAGGCGGCTGCGGTCGGCGTAGCAGACGAGCATTCCGGCGAGGCCGTCAAGCTCTTCGTGGTCCGCCGCGATCCCGCACTCACCGAGGCTGACATCAAGGCCCACTGCGCCCAGTACCTCACCAATTACAAACGCCCACGCTTCATCGAATTCCGCAACGAACTGCCGAAATCGAATGTCGGTAAGATCTTGCGGAAGGAATTGCGTGGGTAGAAATACTTCAATTGAAAGCAACCAGAAAGAGTGGTTGTATCACCCTGTTTCACAGCAGAAGCAGTAGGGGCCGCGACCAGCCGGCACATCGGTGAGGATGGGCCGCACCGACTTTGGCAAGAGCCTTGCTTTTGAAACGAAGGTGATGCGATGTGGTTCTTGCCGCTTAGCATTACGCTTGTTGTGAGAAAGACCCGGACGAACTGGTCAGTCACCGTCCGGGTCGCATTTATTACAACTTAGCGAAGGCAGGCGGAGGACCAACTCCGCCTGCCATTCCTTTAACATATCCCGGAAGAGCCTGCTCTTCAAGTCCGGCACCTCTCCGCTTTTTTACGAATAGTTTGTGACCCAACTTGATTTAGGCATCACAAAGCGAATAGTTTCCGCGACCTTCTCCGAACCCCTAAGGAGCTTCCCATGCAAGCGATCGTCGAACAATTGAAGAGCACGGCTGCGGCCACCAATGCCACCGACATTCGCGCGGCATTCGCCGCCGATAGCGGCCGTTTCTCCCGCTACACCGCTTCGCTGGACGACCTGCTGATGGATTACTCCAAGACGGCGGTCAACGACGAGATTATGGCGCTGCTGCTGAAGCTTGCCGCCGAGGGTGGCGTCGAGAAGAAGCGCGACGAGATGTTTTCGGGCGCGCCGATCAATTTCACCGAGGGACGCGCCGTGCTGCACACCGCGCTCCGCAACCGCTCGAACACGCCGGTGATGGTCGACGGCAAGGATGTCATGCCTGACGTCAACGGCGTGCTTGCCGCCATGGGCAAGTTTGCCGATGGTATCCGCTCCGGCAACATCAAGGGCGCCACGGGCAAGGCGATAACCGACGTCATCAACATCGGCATTGGCGGCTCGGATCTCGGCCCGGTCATGGCGACGCTGGCGCTGGCGCCTTTCCACGATGGCCCGAAGTCGCATTTCGTCTCCAATATCGACAGCGCCCATATCGCCGATATCCTGAAACTGGTGCAGCCGGAAACCACGCTGTTCGTCGTCGCCTCGAAGACGTTCACGACCATCGAGACGATGACCAATGCGCAGACGGCGCGCGACTTCATTTCCAAGGCACTCGGCGAAGCGGCCGTGGAGCATCACTTCTGCGCCGTCTCGACAGCGCTCGACAAGGTGGCGACCTTCGGCATCGACAGCGCCCGCGTCTTCGGCTTCTGGGACTGGGTTGGCGGACGCTACTCGATCTGGTCGGCCATCGGCCTGCCGCTGATGATCGCCGTTGGTCCTGAGAACTTCGGCAAGTTCCTCGATGGCGCACATGCGATGGACAACCATTTCCGTACGGCACCGATCGAGAAGAACCTGCCGGTGCTGCTGGGCCTCATCGGCTACTACGACCGCAATGTGCTCGGCTATGCGACGCGCGCCATCCTTCCCTATGACCAGCGCCTGTCGCGTTTTCCGGCCTACTTGCAGCAGCTTGACATGGAATCGAACGGCAAGGGCGTCACCATCGACGGCACCCCGGTTGAGGGCAATTCCGGCCCCGTCGTCTGGGGCGAGCCTGGGACCAACGGCCAGCACGCTTTCTACCAGCTGATCCATCAGGGCACGAGCGTCATCCCGGCGGAGTTCATGATTGCCGCCAACTCCTTCGAGCCGGAACTGCGCCACCAGCACCAGCTGCTGATCGCCAACGTTCTTGCCCAGTCGGAAGCGCTGATGAAGGGCCGCACTTTCGAGGAAGCCAAGAAGCAGCTGACCGACAGGGGCATGGAAGACAAGAAGGCCGACTTCATCGCGCCGCACCGCGTCTTTACCGGCAATCGTCCGTCAATCACCTTCGTCTACGACCAGCTGACGCCGTTTGCGCTCGGCAGGCTGATTGCGCTCTACGAACACCGCGTATTCGTCGAAGGCGTGCTGTTCCGCATCAACTCCTTCGACCAGTGGGGCGTCGAACTCGGCAAGGAACTGGCGACCGGCCTTCTACCTGTCGTCGAAGGCAAGGAAAGTGCCGAGGGCCACGATTCCTCGACCATCGGTCTCGTCGCCGCGCTGAAAGCCCGCGCCAAGTCATGACCGTCCCTGTCCTGCGTGTCGCAAGACCGACGGACGACATCGCCCGGCTCCGCCCCTTCTACGAGGCGGGGCTGGGATTTGAGGTTCTCGTTGCCTTCGAGGGTCACAACGGCTTTGACGGGCTGGTCCTAGGTCACCCGCACTGGCCCTATCACCTGGAATTCACCCATCACCGCGGCCACATTGTCGGCCGGGCTCCGACGCAGGATAACCTGCTGGTGTTGTACCTGTCTGACGCTGCACAGTGGCAAGCCGCCGTGGATCGCATGCAAGCTGCGGGATGCGTGCCGGTGACGTCGTATAACGACTATTGGGACGTCCGGGGAAAGACGTTCGAGGATCCGGACGGCTACCGCGTCGTTCTGCAGCAGGCCGCCTGGAGCCGATAATGAGATTTCTTAAGCCGGGTAAATAACGCCCTTGCGCAGGATGATATTGCCGTAGAGCCGAGGCTCGCTTGTCTGGATAAGGGCGTGGGCGCCTTTGACGCGAGCGTAGAAATCGGCGGGCAGCAATGGCACGACCTTGATGTCCGGCACGTGCCGGGCGCAGCATTCGACCATCTCCCGGTGGACTGGATCGAGGGTGTCGCGGTCCTGCTTGACGGTGGCGCGGAAGATGGCTTCGTCTACGAATTCGTCGATCGGCAGGACGCTCAGAACAGCATTCAGCACAGCAATCACGCCATGACCATCGAGCCGAATGAGGCGGCGGGCGTCGGTCAGGCCGGGATAGTTGCCGTCCACCAGCGCGATTTCGTCGCCATGTCCCATGGCCCTGAGGGCGAAGAGAAGTTCCGGGCTCAGCAGCGGGTCAATGTGCTTCAGCATTGTCAATTTCCTTGAAGAGAATGTTCTGGTCTATGAGATAGCGGGCAAAGATCGGCAGACTGGCGCCACCAATGGCGCGTGCCTGGGTGCCGACCGACCCCTCGACGATTTCGGGCATCACGACGCCCTGCAGGTCGAGTTCGGCAGCAGCCTTGATGGTGGCCTGAACAACGCGCTGGCGGACCCAATCGGGGAACCCGCCGTCGATCACCGCAGCACTGAAATCGATGATCGATGCCGCTGCGACGATGGCCTGCGCCAGGGCTGCAGCCGTATCCTGAATCCAGATCTCGAGCGGCGGCCCGAAGTCGATCCAGTCGTTAGCGGAATACCACAGCGGCTGCGGATCGATGCCATGCTCGCGCAGGAGATTTTCGAGCACGAAGATCGAAGCAATCTTCAGCAACTGGCGTGTCTCCCCGTGGCGATCGCGCACGGGCAGCGGTCCGATGGCGCCGGCTGTGCCGGTACGACCGACGAAGATCGACGAATTGAGGACGATGCCGCCGCCGATGAACGAGCCGATAAACATGTAGACGAAATCCGGATAGCGGGCGCCGGCGCCGAAAACCAGTTCCGCTCCACAGGCACTGGTGGCATCGTTCTGCAGATAGACCGGATGCGACACGCGCGCGCCGACCTCGATCTGCAGGTCGAAGCCGCGCCAGACCTCCATCGCACCATCGGGAGCCCCGACTTCCTCGGCCCAGCTCCAGAGTTCAAAGGGTGCGGCTATGCCGATCCCGGCAATATTGCCGCGTTCCTTGGCACTCATCTCGCCTTCGATCTGGCGAATACCGCGCGTGACGAACTCGATTATCTCGTGCGGCAGCGGATAGGCGTAGGTCTGGTGGAGTTGCTTGCGGATGTTGCCGACGAAATCCATCAAAACGAGATCGGCACTGCGCCGGCCGATCTTGACGCCGAAGGAGAGAACGGCGTCGGCGTTGAGACGCATCGGCGTCGAGGGCTGGCCGACACGGCCGCGTACCGGCTCGTCACGCAAGAGCAAGCCTTCCTTTTCCAGCACCCGCATGATCACCGATACGGTCTGGGCCGACAAACCTGTCCGCCGGGCGATATCGGCCTTCGAAAGTGCTCCGTGGCGGCGCACGAGCGACAGCACCAGCCGCTCATTGTAGGCGCGGACGCGAACCTGATTGGCTCCGCCGCTGGCTTCCAGATTGTATGACGACGGCAATGTGCTTGCCGGATCTTCCACGGATGACATCGGCCGACTCCTCCCGTAATGGCCATGCCTCATTTTTCAGCATCATGCCACAGTCGATTAATAATTCAATTGGATTTATTTATTGACAGGGCGCAACCTTTCCGCTTTAAATCGCCGATATGGAGGCGCGGCACGGCTTTGGAGGAAGCGTGCAGATCAAATTTAAAGCATTTGCCGCAACTGCATCCCGGACCCTGTTTGGGCCGGCCTGTTCACATCCTGGGAGGATCGCATGAAGAAATCCGTTATCACTGCAGCGCTCGCCGGACTTGCTCTTGGCGTCGTCTTCGCCATGCCGGCAAATGCCGCCGACACGACTGTCTGCCTCATCACCAAGACCGACACCAATCCGTTCTTCGTCAAGATGAAGGAAGGCGCCACGGCCAAGGCCAAGGAACTCGGCGTTACCCTGAAGGCTTATGCCGGCAAGATCGACGGCGACAGCGAAAGCCAGGTTGCTGCCATCGAGAGCTGCATTGCCAGCGGCGCAAAGGGCATCCTGATCACTGCATCGGACACCAAGGGCATCGTTTCCTCGGTCAAGAAGGCCCGCGACGCCGGGCTCGTTGTCATCGCGCTCGACACTCCGCTTGAGCCAGCAGATGCTGCCGACGCAACCTTTGCCACCGACAACCTGCTTGCCGGCAAGCTCGTTGGCGAATGGGCCAAGGGCACCATGGGCGACAAGGCCAAGACCGCAAAGGTAGGCTTCCTCGACCTGACGCCATCGCAGCCTTCCGTCGACGTCCTGCGCGACCAGGGCTTCATGATCGGCTTCGGCATCGACCCCAAGGACCCGAACAAGATCGGCGACGAAACCGATCCGCGCATCGTCGGTCACGACGTGACCAACGGCAATGAAGAAGGCGGCCGCAAAGCCATGGAAAACCTTCTCCAGAAGGATCCAGGGATCAACGTCATCCACACGATCAACGAGCCTGCTGCAGTCGGCGCCTACCAGGCACTGAAGGCTGTCGGCATGGAAAAAGACGTGCTGATCGTTTCCGTCGACGGCGGTTGCCCGGGCGTCAAGTCCGTCAAGGAAGGCGTCATCGGAGCGACATCGCAGCAGTACCCGCTGATGATGGCAGCCATGGGCGTCGAAGCCATCAAGAAGTTCGCCGACACGGGCGAAAAGCCGAAGCCGACACCTGGCAAGGTATTCTTCGACACTGGCGTCTCGCTCGTCACGGACAAGCCCGTTACCGGCGTACCGTCGATCGACGTCAAGGAAGGCACTGCGAAGTGCTGGGGCTGATACTCGTCTGACATCTTCATCCGGCCGGGGTCAGCCCCGGCCGGAATTTCGTAACTAGCCAACGAACGTTCGCCGCCTGCCGGCATCACGCCCGGAGACATTGGTGAGGCTTTCTGCGCCGTTTGGCGCGCAGAGGAGGAAATATGACCGGAGCACAGGAATTCGAACGTGTTCTCGACGACAGCGACAAGAATGTCGTCTCCTTCGAGAACGAAAAACTTTCCCTTTTGAAGCGCGCCCAGCACTTCCTGCATTCGACGCCTGCGGCGGTGCCGCTGATCGTTCTCGTGCTTGCCATCGTGGTTTTCGGACTGGCGATCGGCGGACGGTTCTTTTCGTCCTACACGCTGACGCTCATCCTGCAGCAGATCGCCATCGTCGGCATTCTCGGTGCCGCCCAGACGCTGGTGATCCTGACGGCGGGTATCGACCTGTCGATCGGCGTCATCATGGTCATCTCTTCGGTCATCATGGGTAATTTTGCCATTACCTATGGCTTGCCAACACCGATTGCGGTTGTGGCAGGCATGTTTGCCGGCGGCGTCTGCGGACTGCTCAACGGCCTCCTCGTCGCCTATATGAAGCTTCCGCCGTTTATCGTGACGCTCGGCACCTGGAACATCGTGATGGCGACGAATTTCATCTATTCGGCCAACGAGACCATTCGCGACACCGATGTCCAGGACAAGGCGCCCCTGCTGCATCTCTTTGCCGTCAGCTTCAAGCTCGGCAGCGCGGTCCTGACGCTTGGCGTTGTCGCCATGGTGCTGCTGGTTATCCTGCTCTGGTATGTGCTGAACCACACGGCCTGGGGACGCCATGTCTATGCGGTTGGCGACGATCCCGAGGCTGCGAAGCTTGCCGGCATCCAGACCAAGAAAGTTCTCCTCACAGTCTACGCAATCTCCGGCGTCATCGCAGGGCTTGCAGCATGGGTGTCGATCGGCCGCAATGGTTCGGTTTCCCCGTCTTCGGCCGTCACCGACTTCAACCTACAGGCCATCACGGCAACGGTTATCGGCGGTATCTCGCTATTCGGCGGCCGTGGCTCGATCCTCGGAACGCTGTTCGGCGCTATGATCGTCGGCGTCGTATCGATGGGCCTCAACATGCTCGGCGCCGATCCGCAATGGAAAGTTCTGCTCACCGGCGTTCTCATCATCGCCGCTGTCGCCATCGATCAGTGGATCAGAAAGGTTTCGGTGTAACATGGCCGCTCAACCCATTCTCACCGCCCGTGGCCTCGTCAAGCGCTACGGCCGCGTAACCGCCCTCGACCATGCCGACTTCGACCTTTATCCGGGCGAGATCCTGGCGGTCATCGGCGACAACGGCGCCGGCAAGTCGTCGCTCATCAAGGCTATTTCCGGGGCTACTATCGTCGACGAAGGCGAGATCAAGCTGGAAGGCCGTGTGGTTCAGTTCAAGTCGCCGCTCGAGGCCCGCGAAGCCGGCATCGAGACGGTCTACCAGAACCTGGCGCTTTCGCCGGCGCTGTCGATCGCAGACAACATGTTCCTCGGCCGGGAAATCCGCAAGCCTGGCATTCTCGGCAGCGTATTTCGCATGCTTGACCGGCCGGCCATGGAAACCAAGGCCCGCGACAAGCTTTCGGAACTCGGGCTCATGACGATCCAGAATATCAACCAGACCGTCGAAACCCTCTCCGGCGGCCAGCGCCAGGGCGTGGCCGTGGCACGCGCTGCAGCTTTTGGATCGAAGGTCATCATCCTCGATGAACCGACGGCAGCGCTCGGCGTCAAGGAAAGCCGTCGCGTTCTCGAATTGATCCTCGACGTGCGGTCACGCGGCATTCCGATCGTTCTGATCTCGCACAACATGCCACATGTCTTCGAAGTGGCCGATCGCATCCACATCCATAGGCTCGGCAAGCGCCTCACTGTCATCAACCCGAAGGACTACTCGATGTCCGACGCCGTTGCTTTCATGACAGGCGCCAAGGGCGTGCCCGCCGAGACCGTCGCTGCATGAGCCCGACTGTCGAGGACATGGCCGGTCAGATCATCGACAGGGCTGGATCGGTCAAGCGGTTCATGGTGGCGATTGCCGGTCCTCCCGGGGCCGGCAAATCGACGCTGGCCGATAACCTGGCCGATGCACTCAAAGCACGCGGCGAAAGCGCCGAAGTGCTGCCGATGGACGGTTTCCACATGGACAACGCCATCCTGATCGCCCGGGGCCAGCTTGCCCGCAAAGGCACGCCGGAAACTTTCGACGTGCGCGCCTTCCTCGACATCGTCAAGGCCGTACGACCTGGCGACCAGGAAGTTCTCGTGCCGGTTTTCGACCGTTCGCGCGAACTGGCGATTGCTTCTGCCCGGGTCGTTTCACCCGATCATCGCTTCATTATCGTCGAGGGCAACTATCTCCTGTTCAGCCAGGGAAAATGGGCTGAACTGGAGGGGATGTTCGATTTTTCGATCCTGATGGCGCCGCCGATGGAAGTGCTGGAGGAACGCCTCTGGGCGCGCTGGCGCGGCTACAAGCTGAGCGAGGAAGAAGCCCACGCGAAGGTCTACGACAACGACCTGCCGAACGGCCGGCTGATCCTCGGCAACAGGCGCCCGGCAGACGTGACGCTGGAAATCGCCTGATCCCTTACTTGGCAGCACCTTGACGAAGACAGTTGTCATCGGCGGTGCATGAATGTTATCCCGGCGCGACGCCATAAGCCCGCCGCCGGGAGACATCGATGCAAAAGCTTACCATCCGCCGCCCCGACGACTGGCATCTGCACCTTCGCGACGGTCCAATGATGGAGGGCGTGATCGGCGACAGCAGTCGCCACTTCGCCCGCGCCATCATCATGCCCAATCTGGTGCCGCCAGTGGTTACCACTGCCGATGCAATAGCCTACCGGCAGCGGATCATGGCGGCGTTGCCGGAGGGCGACAGCTTCCAGCCACTGATGACGCTTTATCTCACCGAACACACCAGCCCCGACGATGTCGAGGAGGGCAAGAACACCGGCCTGATCACCGCCGTCAAACTCTACCCGGCGGGTGCCACGACAAACTCCCACGGCGGCGTACGAGATTTCAACAAGGCGATGCCGGTACTGGAGCGGATGGCGAAGATTGGCCTGCCGCTCTGCGTCCACGGAGAGGTAACGACTGCCGACGTCGATATTTTCGATCGTGAGGCGGTGTTCATCGAGACAGTTCTCGATCCGCTGCGCCAGCGCCTGCCCGAGCTGAAGGTGACGATGGAGCATGTCACCACCTCCGACGGGATCGACTATATCAAGTCGGCAACCGCCAACCTGGCCGGGACGATCACCACCCACCACCTGATCATCAATCGCAACGCCATCCTCGTCGGCGGCATCCGGCCGCACTATTATTGCCTGCCGGTCGCCAAGCGCGAGAGCCATCGGCTGGCTTTGCGGGCGGCAGCGACAAGCGGCGACCATCGGTTTTTCCTTGGTACCGACTCCGCGCCCCATGTCGACCCGCTCAAGGAATGTGCCTGCGGCTGCGCCGGCATCTACACCTCGATCAACACAATGAGCTGCCTTGCGCATGTCTTCGAACAGGAAGGCGCACTCGACAAGCTGGAGGCCTTCGTCTCGCTGAACGGACCGGCATGGTATGGACTGCAGCCGAATACGGAGACGATGACGCTGGTCCGCCGGGTCGAATCGATTGCGTTTCCGGAGAAAATAGAGACAGGAGCGGGTCCAGTGACAGTTTTCGACCCGATGTTCCCGCTGCATTGGGCCGTCGAACCTTAGGCAGCTATAATGTCCGTGATTGGACATGCCTTCATGCGACAAAACCAGGCTTTTTGCGCATGATGGTAACCGATTGGATACCTATGTCAGAATAGTCTCGCGCTGATACCATGCATCGCGGAATGAACCCGTAGAGAGACGGCATGATGCTCGACTATAATTCTCTTCTGATCGCGCTCGGTGCATCGACGTTTTGCCTTGCGGTGACGTTGCTGGGTAGCTGGCTCAACCGCCGACCTGAAACATTCCTTCTGACCTGCGCCATTGGGTTGCTGTTGGTCGTCGCCGCGATCTGCTGTTACAGCTTCTATGTAGCTCATCCGACGATGAGCCTCGCGATCGTCTCCTTCACCATCGCTCTCTCCGGTTTCTCCGTCATCTGGGCGGCAGGCTACCAGTTCAGGAAGGATCGCCTGTCTCCCGTCAGGATCGTCGCCGGTACTGTCCTGGGGCTGGCCATAAGCGTGCCGCCGATGTTGCTCGGTTATGACGGGCTGGCCTTCATCGTCTACAATCTCGTCATCGCCGCGATGCTGTCAGCCACAGCTTATGAATATTGGCTCGGCCGCGCCGAAGCGCCCGCTCCGATCTACGGGATCACGACCCTCTACCTCCTGACCGCGTTCACCTTCGTCCTCTGCTCCGCCGTCCTCATCTCCGACGGCAAGATGGTGATTGGCAAGGCGCCTCAAAACTGGGCGGAAAACCTCAGCATCGCCGTTGCCATCGCGGCCATGACGGGAATCGGCGCCCTGTCGCTGGCCCTCCATCAGTGGCGCCAGGCGACCCGTCACCGGTCGGATGCCATGACGGACCAGCTGACGGGTCTGATGAACCGCAGGGCGCTGTTCGATCGTTGCGGAAACAGGAGCTTTTCGACGGTGATGGCCGCTGTCATCTTCGACATCGATCGGTTCAAGGCGGTCAATGACGAATTTGGCCATGCGGCTGGAGATGCCGTTCTAAAATTGTTCGCCGAAGAACTCGTCACCAATCTCAGGGCCTACGACGTCGTGGCCCGTCTCGGCGGCGAGGAATTCACGCTGGTGCTCGACAATGTCATGCCGGGCCGGGCCGAACAGATCGCGGACCGCATACGCGAGTGTTTTGCGGCACGCTACTTTTCCTTCGAAGGCAAGACCGTCAAATGTACCGTCAGTGCCGGCATCGCCTTCGGTTCGAACGAGGGAGCCGATTTCGAAGGCGTCCTCCAGGCTGCCGACCGGGCGCTGTATGCCGCAAAACGTAACGGCCGAAACCGCGTGGAGACCGCTGAGTATCTTCATGTCGTCACGAGCGAGACGGAAAATCCACCGGAAACTGAATCCGCTACTGCCTGACTGCGACTTCCGACACAGGCCTGGCGGTATCCCAGTGAACGGCATTACGTCCGCCGTTCTTGGCCGCATACAATTTGCGGTCGGCTGCCATCATCATCGTTTTCAGTGTCTCGGTGGTCGGATCGCCGCAGTAGACGCCAAAGCTGGCGGTAATCCGCCCGGCGGGCACGGGGCCGACCGCCCGGGTTGCCAGCTCCCTTCGCAAACGTTCGGCAATGGCAATCGCCTGCGCCGTGTCAGTGCGCGGCAAGAGGATGCAGAACTCTTCGCCGCCGATCCGCGCTGCGATATCGTAAGGCCGCATGTTGTGCTGGATGATCGCGCCGGTGACGGTCAGCACTTGATCACCGACCTCGTGCCCATGCTCGTCATTGATGGTCTTGAAGTGATCGAGATCGAAGACAATGACGCAAAGCGGCTCATTTTCGCGTTCTGCGCGCTGGAGTTCCGAAGTGCCGATATCGCGCAGCCAGCGGCGGTTGCCGAGGCCGGTCAGCACATCGGTCGTCGCCTGGCGGCGCAGTTGGGATAGCGTCGCATGCAGTTCTGCAATCAGCGTCGACACCGCGTTGACGACGACGCCGATTTCATCGCGGCGCTGGCTGCGGATCGTCGATACCGCACCGGTTTCCCGGTAGGCCTGCACTGTTTTCGTCACGGCCTCCAGCGGACGCAGCAACAGCCACACCGAGAGAAAACAGAGCCCCGTGCCCAGTAACGTCGCCAGCAGTGCAGTGGCGAGGATCGGCATCGCTGCCGCTTCATAGCCCGTCAGGAGATAGGCGATCAGCGCGAGCAGCGGCAGATGCGTCGCCAGGAAGCAGATCGAGAAGATCTTCAGCGTAAGCGACGAACCAAATTTCTTCAGTGCCGCAGATCGTGGCAGGCGCATTCCGGTCTCCTTGCATGCCCCATTTGGCGGGTGGAAACTAAGGGTAATTTAGAAACCTCAATCCTAAGCAAATACCAAGCATTTTAATGAATTTTTCAACCGCAACCCATAATGGCAAGGAAACGACTAGGATATATATTTTTTAGATATTACTTAATAACAAACTTCGCTGTGGATGAGGCGAAGCTGCCCATATGGCGCCGCATCACGGCTTGAACAGGTCTGAGCCTCCCCTGATGGCCTCATTTTTAACAGGCGCCCCGCGTAATTTAAGCCCGTAAACGTGGTCGCCTTCTGGAAACCGCCGCGCCTTGCTGCTATGCCGCAGGCAACGTTCAAAGCCTGAGGAGAGCCGCATCATGCAGACGACATTTCCCGACCGCGCCGTGATGGCTGAACTTCTGGCAAAGATGCTCTGGGAAATCAAGGCGGTGCATTTCAACGCCGAGACGCCCTACAAATTTGCCTCGGGCATGGCCAGCCCCGTCTATATCGATTGCCGCAAACTGCTTTCCTATCCGCGCGTCCGCTCGACGGTCATGGACTTTGCTGCCAGCGTTCTGTTGCGCGATGCAGGCTTCGAGCAGTTCGACTGCATTGCCGGCGGCGAGACGGCGGGGATCCCCTTTGCAGCGCTGCTCGCGGACCGCCTCGGCCTGCCGATGATCTATGTCCGCAAGAAGCCGAAGGGCCATGGCCGCAACGCCCAGATCGAAGGCGACATGCCGGCTGGCGCGCGCGTGCTGGTCATTGAGGACCTGACGACGGCCGGCGGCAGCATGTTCACATTCATCGACGCGATCCGGGCTGCCGGCGGCATCGTCGACCACGCGATCGCGCTTTTTTACTACGGCATTTTTGACGAAGGAGCGTTGCGGTTTGCCGACGGCAAGGTGCGCTTCCATCATATCGCCACATGGCGCAACGTGCTTGCCGTCGCCAAGGCGCAGAAGCTTTTCGACGACAAGACGCTGTCCGCCGTCGAGGCGTTTCTCGATGCACCGCTCGCCTGGTCAGGCGCGCACGGCGGCATCACCCAGCTTTCGGCGACGTGACGCTTTGCATTTCTTCGAAATCGCTCTAACCGTTTTTGACAGTGTACAAGATAGAGACACGCTCTCTGGGAGGCCGGAATGATATTGTGCTGCGGCGAAGCTTTGATCGACATGCTGCCCCGGGAAACGACGCTGGGTGAGAAGGCCTTTGCGCCCTATGCCGGCGGTGCGATCTTCAACACCGCTATCGCGCTCGGTCGCCTTGGCGTCGAGACTGCCTTCTTCACCGGCCTTGCCGACGATATGCTGGGCGAAATCCTGATCGAGACGCTGAAGGCGAGCAACGTCGATTCCAGCCCCTGCGCCATCGTTTCGCGGCCCAGCACCATCGCCTTCGTGAAGCTGGTCAACGGCCAGGCGACCTATGCCTTCTACGACGAAGGCACCGCCGGCCGGATGATTACCGAAGCCGATCTGCCGGACCTCGGCGACACTTGCGAGGCGCTGCATTTCGGCGCCATCAGCCTCATCCCCAGCCCTTGCGGCGAAACATACGAGGCCTTGATGGCGCGCGAGCAGGCCCGCCGCGTCATCTCGCTCGATCCGAATATCCGGCCGGGCTTCATCAAGGACAAGCCGGCCCATATGGCGCGTATCAAGCGCATGGCGGCTATGTCGGACATCCTCAAATTCTCGGACGAGGATCTGGAATGGTTCGGCATGTCCGGCGACCATGACCAACTGGCCTCCCATTGGCTCGACCATGGCGCCAAGCTGGTTGTCATCACCAAGGGAGCCGAGGGCGCGACGGGATACACCAAGTCGCAGAAGGTTTCCGTGCCGAGCGAACGCGTCACGGTGGTCGACACAGTCGGCGCCGGCGACACCTTCGATGCCGGCATTCTCGCCTCGCTGAAGATGAACAATCTGCTGACGAAGGCGCAGGTTGCCTCGCTCGACGAGAAGGCATTGCGCGATGCCCTGGCGCTCGGCGCCAAAGCCGCCGCCGTCACCGTATCGCGCGCCGGCGCCAATCCGCCATGGGCACGGGAAATCGGGCTTTAGAAGGCTAGATACCCTCATCCGTCCTTGGGGCACCTTCTCCCCTAGGGGAGAAGGGGAAGGTTATTTACCTGCGCCGATCTCGCCGGCGGAGGGGCCCCAGACGTCCGTCAGCGCGAAACCTTGAGCCAGAGGATCGAAGGGGTCCAGCGACACCTGCGACAGGCCGAAGGTGAAGCCTCGGCCGGTGATTGTCGGAATGATGGCGGGCTTGCCGGCTACCTCCGTAACGGCGGAGAGGCCAACTTCGAATTCCGACCCGATGATCGAGCGCGACTTGAAGACGTCGCCGACCTTTGCCTTACCGCGCGCGTGCAGTGTCGCGAGATTGGCGGAGTTGCCGGTGCCGCAGGGCGAGCGGTCGACCCGGCCGGGCCACATCGTGGTGCAAGTGCGGATGGCACCGTCGGCATCGATATCGCGGAACATCACGTAGGCAACGCCCGAGATCGCCGGGATTTCCGGATGGACGATGGCCATCGTACGGTTGATACGATCGCGCAGGACCATGCCAACTTTCACCAGCTCGGCCGCCTTCGACGTCTCGATGGTGAGGCCTACCTGTCCGACATCGACCAGGGCGTAGAAAATGCCGCCATAGCAGATGTCGACGCTGATCGCGCCCCATTCCTGCGTGTCGAGCAGCACGTCGAGTTGGTGGACGAAAGATGGCACCATCGTCAGCCGCACTTTCTCGCAGCGGCCATCGCGGCAGGTGGCAACCGCCCGAACGAGGCCTGCGGCGGTGTCGAGCGTGACTGTGGTTTCCGGCTCGTGCATCTCGACGATACCGGATTCCAGCAGCGCCGTGGTGACGCAGATCGAGTTCGAGCCGGAGCTCGCATGGGCCTGGTCGGGCTGCAGGATGATGAAGCCGGCATCTGCATCCGGGTGCTTTGCCGGCAGCAGCAGGTTGACGGAGCCGATCGGCGCGCCGCGCGGTTCGAGCACCAGGAAGCGCCGGAGCTCTTCGCCTTTCGGATCGGTGTTCATCCAGTGCAATTGCTCGGCTATCGTATTGCCAGGGATCTTCGGCACCCCGCCGATCGCGACCCGGCCGATCTCACCTTCGCAATGAACATCCAGCAGCTGGATCGTCCGCTTCCATCTCATATCATCTTCTCCAATCAGACGTGCCGGGTGACGCCGCCGTCGACGCGGATATTCTGCCCCGTGATGTAACCGGCGCCATCGGACAGCAGGAAGGCTGCGGTCTTGGCGACCTCCTGCATCTGGCCAATGCGCTTCATCGGGATCTTCTCGGCCGTCTCAGGCTTGTGGGCGAGGCTATCGATGTAGCCCGGCAACAGGCAATTCATGCGGATATTGTCGGCAGCGTAGCGATCGGCATAGAGCTTCGTGAAGGCACCGGCTGCGGCGCGGTAGGCGCAGGAGACCGGGAATACTAGCGAGGGCTCGTATGCGGCGAAGGTGGTGATGTTGACGAAGGCACCCTTGCCTTGGCGCAGCATGACCGGGGTGACCAACCGCGCCATGCGCACGACGCTGAGCACCATCATGTCGGAGCCGAGCGTCCAGTTCTCGTCGGAGATGTCGAGGAGATCGCCCTTCGGCGGATGGCCGGTATGGTTGACCACCGCATCGATGCGACCATAGGTCTTCATGGTCAGGTCGAAGATTGCCTGGATGTCTTCCGCCTTTTCCGCCACGCCGCGCGAGGCGACGCCGCCGAGTTCGGCAGCCAGCTTCTCGCAGCTTTCGGAGGGCGACATCAGCGCGACACGATAGCCGGTGGCCACCAGTTCGCGGGCGATCGCCTCGCCCATGCCCCGGCCGCCGCCGGTAATGAGAGCGACTGGCTTTTGGGTATCGGACATCGGCTTTCTCCTAATAACGGTTGATGCGGAACGGCGTCATATCGATCGACGGTTTCATGCCACCGATCATATCCGCCATCAGGCGGGCTGTCGTGGCGGAATAGGTGAGACCGAGATGACCGTGACCGGTTGCATACCAGACGCCCGGTAGTCGGGAGGACGCGGAAATGATGGGGATGGTATCCGGCAACGAGGGGCGATGGCCCATCCAGTCGGTGGCCTCCTCTACCTTGAGGCCGGGCAGCGCCCTCTGGGCATGGCGGACGAGGACGCGGGGACGGCGATAATCCGGCGGCGCATCGAGGCCTGCAAGCTCGACGTTGCCGCCGACGCGGATGCCGCCGGCGGTCGGCGTCACCATGAAGGCGCGGGCCGGCCAGATGATCGAGTGGCGCATGGAAATGCCGGGGGCCATGATCTGCGTGTGATAACCCCGTTCGGTCTCGAGCGGGATAGGCTCGCCCAAAGCCTTGGCGATCACCCGCGTCGGCACGCCGGCAGCAACCACCGCATCGTCGGCATCGAGCCTGCGGCCATCGGCGAGCATGACTGTGACACCGCCGCCCGCCCGGCGCTCAATCATGGTGGCTTCGCCGGAGACGAAGCCTGTACCAGCCGCTTTCGCAGCATCGACCAGCTTCAGAACCAGATGATAGGGATTGCGGATGGACTTGTTGTTCGGCAGCAGCACCGCCTTGGCAATGTGGGGAGAGAGGGCCGGTTCGAGAGCGCGGAGGTCGGCACCGCTGACGACCGAATGCTCGAAACCATAGCGCTGCATCATCTCCAAATGGCCGCGATCGCCCGCAAATTCAGCCTCGGTTTCGTAGATGGCAAGGCATCCGTCCTCGGTCATCAATTCGGGTGCGCCTACAGCATCGAGCATGGCGCGAAAATCGGCAAGTGCAGGAGCCGACAGGGCCATCCCGGCATCCTCGATCTGACGCAGACGCGATGGACGGCCGGCGGCGAGGAAACGCAGGAACCACGGCAATATCTTTGGCGCATAGGAAGGCCGTAGCCAGACGGGCCCTTCCGGATCGAGCAACCAGCCCGGCATCTTGCGCCATGTCGAGGGGCCGGAGCCGGCGGCAAAATCGAGCGCGATGCTGGCCATGTTGCCAAACGACGTGCCCCTCCCCGGCTCGCCCTTGTCGACAAGCGTCACCCGGTGGCCACGTCGTTGCAGTTCGAAAGAGATGGCAGCGCCGACAATGCCGGCGCCGATGACGATGGTGGTCTTCCGGGTGTTTTCCGTCATGGGCCTGCATATCCGAACACGGCTGCGCTGCGCAGCAAATCAATCGCAGAGATATATCAGGCGCTGCCCTGGTGCCTATAGATTTTTGAAAGACTGGACCTCACCATCCCAGACGTCCGATGGAGCGAATGGCCGGTAGAAACGATGGCTTTGTCGGGAGATGGTGAAACCAAATTGCCGGTTGCGACGTAAATGGCTTTGTATCAACCGACCAGAGGTCAAAGATGAAGCCGTTGCTCCCTGCACTCCTTGCGCTCGCAGCGCTCCTTCCAGTCTCCGCCCGGGCCGAAGCTATGACGGACAACGATATCCGCAGCGATATCATTGGCCGCACGATCTATCTCGCAGCCCCGCTCGGTGGCGAAATGCCCCTTACCTACCACAAGTCCGGAACCGTCGACGGCAATGGCGAGGCGGTCGGCCTTGGCAAGTTCATCAAGCCGAACGACGTCGGGAAATGGTGGATCAAATCAGACCGGCTCTGCCAGCAATTCAAAACCTGGTACGACGGCGCGCCGATGTGCTTCGTGCTCGAACGGGACGGCGCCGGCAAGGTCAAATGGACGCGCGACAACGGCCAGACAGGCGTGGCGCGTATTGGAGACTGATATTAGCTGAGCTGGAAACTTAAAGAGCCCGACGCGGGAGGAGGATGCGTCGGGCTCTTAATAGAGATCGGCAACTGGGAGGAGGAGTGCTGCCGATCGAAGAAGGAAGCGCTGGGAGGAGGAGTGCGCTGCCTTCGAAACAATAGATACAGTCACTGCCCGCTTTTTAAAATGACTGACATTGCATTGCAGCAATGCGCCTGATGCATGAGTAAGTCAGGCTTATTGAGCCAGCGCCTGCATTAGAGCATGCCTCTGCGACAATTCGCCTAATTAGCAGCCGAGAAAGTGAGCGTTTGAGATATTGACAGAGCGGCGGGCAAATGCTCGCACGACTGTATGTCTATGGGTTTCGTGAGATAATGCCGAAAGTGACGGCGTTGCTTTTGTCACTTTCGGCTGTTGTCACTTTCGCCGCTCTGACTCAGGCGGCCTTGAAGACCTTCCTGCCTTCCGCGTCGAGGGCCTTGAACTCATCCTCGGACAGGGTGAAGTTCACCGCCGCCACGTTCTCTTCCAGATGCTTGACCTTTGACGTCCCGGGGATCGGCAGCATCACGGGACTGCGCTTCAACACCCAGTCAAGCGCGATCTGGCTCGGGGCTGCGTTGTGGCGCTTGGCGATGGTATCCAGCAGCGAACCGGGCTTGGCGAGATCGCCGGCGGCGAGCGGGTACCAGGGAATGAAGCCTATTCCGTGCTTCTCGCAGTAATCGAGCACGTCTTCGCTGGTGCGGTCGACGAGGTTATAGCGGTTCTGCACCGTCGATACCTTGAAGACCTTCGAGGCGGCTTCGATCTCGGCCACGGACACCTCGCTCAGGCCGGCGTGGCGGATGATCTTGTCGTCCAGCAACGACTTGATGGCATCGAACTGTTCCTTCGCCGGAACCTTTGGATCGATGCGGTGCAATTGCCAGAGGTCGATCTGTTCGACACCGAGATTACGCAGGCTCTTGTGGGCTTGCTGGATGAGATATTCGGGGCGACCGACGGGTATCCAGACCTCAGGACCGGTGCGCGTCAGACCGCCCTTGGTGGCGATCACCATCTTTCCGTAGGGGTGCAATGCCTCCTTGATTAGCTGCTCTGAGACATCAGGGCCGTAGGAATCGGCGGTATCGATGAAGTTGACGCCAAGCTCGGGCAGTCGCTTGAGGGTGCGGATGCTTTCCTCGCGATCGGCGGGGTCGCCCCAGATTCCTTTACCTGTGATGCGCATAGCGCCGAAACCAAGACGGTTGACGGTGAGATCGCCGCCAATCTTGAAGGTCCCGGACTTGGATGCATTCAATTCGGTCATGATCGTCTCTTTCTCAATCTATCTTTCGGAAATTCTTCGAGGCCGGCGGCATGTCCTGCGCAAGGCCATTCGCTGCCCGGCGTAGAGGGAGATGGGTAGGCGGGACGAAGATACAACAAGCGACGCCGAAACGGCTGGTTCTAGCCCTCCGCGATCGTCGTCACTGACCGCTCCCCGGATGCAGTACCGTCGTCCCCTGTCGGACCGGCAGCGATCGTGTGAATTGGCCGGGGGCTTCCATGCCAAGCCGCTGGTCTTCTGCGGAAAAAAGGCTTCCAATGGTGTGAACGGCGGCATCAATGCCTATCTGTGATTCGATAGGCCCGGGAAGCGCGCCGACGAGGTAGTTTCTGCCGGGCTAAATTCTTTACGAGACGGAGAAATCCATGAGTGGTGATCCCTACCAGCTTCTCGGCGTCAAGCGGGACGCGGCGCAGAAGGACATCCAGAGCGCCTACCGCAAGCTCGCCAAGAAGCTTCATCCGGACCTCAATCCGGGAAACAAGCAGGCAGAAGAAAAATTCAAGGAGGTTTCGGCCGCCTATGCGATCCTCGGCGACGAGGAACAGCGGGCGCGCTTCGATCGCGGAGAAATCGATGCCGGCGGCAGCGAAAAAGCTCAGCAGCGCCAGTATTACCGCGACTATGCCTCGAACGAAGGACGCGGCGGGCCTTACCAGAACAGCGGCGGTTTTGCCGACTTTGGCGGTGCTGACGATATATTCTCCAGTTTCTTTTCGCGCCGTGGGCAGGGAGCCCAGCAAATGAAGGGCCAGGATAGACGCTTTTCGATGGAGGTCGACTTTCTCGACGCCGTCAACGGCACCAAGACGCAAGTCAAATTGCCGAACGGCCCGTCGCTCGACGTGCAGATCCCGCCGGGCACCGCCGATGGCCAGACACTGCGACTGCGCGGCAAGGGCGATCCGGGCTTGAACGGCGCTCCGGCCGGCGACGCGATGATCGACATCAAGGTCCGGCCGCATAAATTTTATGTGCGGGACGGAGATGACATCCGCTTCGACATGCCGATCAGCCTGCGTGAGGCGGTGCTGGGCGGCAAGGTGCGTGTACCCACGCCATCGGGCGCCGTCGCCATCACGCTCGCCCCGAACTCGAACACGGGCAAAGTGATGCGCCTGAAAGGAAAAGGCGTTCCCAAGCGTGGCGGCGAACATGGCGACGCCTATGTCACATTAAAGATCGTGCTGCCCGAGACACCGGATGCCGAACTGACGGCCTTCGTGAAAGACTGGGCAGCCGGGGAGAAACACGAACCCAGAGCCAGCATGGGAGGCTGAACCATGGACGATCGTGAATTCCGCCAGTCGCTGCATATCGAAGTCTCGGTTCTTGACGTCTGGATCGAGCAGGGATGGCTTGTGCCCGATGCCACCGAAGGGGGAAGAGCGTTCCGCGAAGCCGATGTCGCGCGCGGCAGGCTGATACTCGACCTGATCGAGACGATGGGGCTCAACGAGGCCGGTGTCGATGTGGTGATGGAACTCGTCGACCAGGTCCACGGCCTGCGCGGCACGCTTCGCGATCTGGTCGATGGCATCAAGGCGCAAGGCGACGAGGTGCAACAGCGCCTCATCGCCGAGATCGAGCAGCGGAGAGATTTTCACAACAGCTGAGCTGAGGCCCGTCAACCTGCGCCGATTGACGGGCAAGCTCCGGGCAAGCCCTTTCGCCTAGCCTTGGGACAGTCGCGCTGCCGGCGCTGCGAGGGTTGTCCGGGGGTACCACGCAGTGGCCCTTTCGCAACTACCTCCTCGCAAGCGGCAGCGTTCACACGCCAGGCCGAGCACGCAAACGGGCGGGCTGGCATCGCCCAGGAAAGCCCCAGATGGTTACCGCCCTCTCCTCCACGCGACTGATCGCCGCCCAACTGGCACTCAAGGTTTTGACCTCCGGGGATACCAACAGCGACAGCAGCGGCAGCGGCACGTCCGACAGTTCGCTGCTAGACGGATCGAGCGTCGGAAAAAATGTCTCGAGCCTGCCGTCATCGGCTCAGGCATCGCTTGCCAGCATGCTCAACAGCCTGTCGAACAGCCAGTCCGACGAAACTGCGACGACATCCTCGACAGACAACTCGGACACGGCGAGCACCGACATCACTACGACCTCGTTCATGGCACTGCTGAAGCAGAACCTGACGGCGACCGCAGCCGGAACCAGCGACGGCGCAAAACAGGCGAAGGCGATGCTGGATGCGCTCAACGCCGGCACCCTCAGCGTTTCCGATCCGACACACGGAGTATCGATCGCTGCCTGGGATCCAAAATCGAAAACCAGCAGCAGCGCTGACGCAACCGCGACAGCCAATAGCCCCAAAGCCATCCCGACCAGCGACTGGAACGACTATCTGAAGGCGCATCTGCAGCGCAACGGCGACGGCACGCTCAGCCGCGCCGCCGACAACAGCTTCATCGACAAAACCACCGGCAACGCCGCCTATTTCGGCCAGGTCGGCACGCAGTTCTACTATCTGAGCTGGACAGGCGCCAACAGCACTTCCAGCACAGGCACTCCTGCGACAGACGCTGCCACCGCCTGACGGCCGCTCTTTCCGGCCCCATGCCTAATGCAGACCCGGCGGCACATCAAATTCCAGGGCGTCGCTTGCTTGGCACAATTGCTGGCGGCAATATTTCGAAGCGGCAACGCGCCCGCCTTCGAAATGTCCTAATGAAGGATGAACGCTGATCCTGGGCTCATGGGATCCGTTAATCAATTTTTGGCGAACACACCGGCTTCATCGTTCTGATCGGGAACCTGCTCGCGGCTCATCCGTTAGCAATCGCGATATTCATTAAAGACTACCCGGCGTTTGGCGCCGATACGACGATAAACAGGAGAGAAAAATGAAAAAGACAATTGCAATGGCGCTGGCCGCCGCATCGCTGACCTTCGCCGTTGCTCCGGCTGTGTCTGCTGCCGACATGGTCACCAACTATGAAGATCAGGACAACAGCAACGGCGTCAAGATCGGCTACCTGACCTGCGATATCGCTGGCGGTGTCGGCTACGTCCTCGGCTCGGCCAAGAGCGTCGATTGCACCTATACATCTGCGAACGGTAGCGGCCGCGTCGATCACTACACTGGCGCCATCCGCAAGTTTGGTGTCGACCTCGGCTTCACAACACGCAGTCGTCTGGTCTGGGCTGTGTTCGCACCAACCGCAGGCTATCACCACGGCGCACTTGCCGGCCTCTACCAGGGTGCCACTGCTGAAGCCACCGTCGGCGCTGGCGTCGGCGCCAACGTGCTCTTCGGCGGCACGACAGGTGCAATCCACCTGCAGACAATCAGCGTGACCGGCCAGCTCGGCCTGAACATCGCTGCCACCGGCACATCGATGACGCTCGCATCCGCCAGCTAAGTCCTCAATACCGAAAAACGCCCGTTCTGCCGCCGCAGCACGGGCGTTTTTTTATGGTCGCCGTTGTGATCGTTGGCGCTATCTGCGTGTCCAGGTCTCCATATTGACCTTTTTAGCGCCACCATAAGTCCAGACGCCCTGCCACGTTCCGTCGGGCTGTTCGAAATACATGGCGATGCCAAAATTGTTCTTCGATGCGTATCCGACCGAGATTGCCGTGTCGTCTGACGATGCCGGCCCCATCTCAAAGCGGTCGCCGGTAAACTTCGCACCGATCCCCGTACCGACAAATTTTTCGCCGGCAATGGTCCATTGCACATCGTAGGTACCGCCGGTGCGGCTGACTTTTACGGTCCCGGAATAAGCGCTCCCATCGCCGCTTCCGGTCACGTCGAACGTTCCGGTAGGGTCGGCGAGCGCCAGTGCAGGCAGAGCAAGCAATATGCAGGAAGTCATCAGCGTACGAAAAAGCATCTCGTCCTCCGGGATCACAGTGGCATTTACAGCCCTGAGAGTAGCTCAACCGGAGCTCGCTTTCGCGATGGTTCTGTAGGTAGTGCCGGTTCATTTTCGGCTGTGTCGCGTGCGTGGAGATGCGCAGGAGTTCGACACAAACGACAGGGTTTCAGGAGCCTGGCGATCAAATATCGATCTTACGCGGCTTCTGTCACGACACTTGCATACACAAACATTAGGAGAAAATGGCGCACCCGGAGCGATTCGAACGCCCGACCCCCAGATTCGTAGTCTGGTGCTCTATCCAGCTGAGCTACGGGTGCGGAAGCAAGTGGCTGAGCCGCTTGCGTGGCGATCCTCTAAAACGTCCGCAGAGTGAAAGCAAGCGGATTTCTCGAAAATCTGCTGTTTTTCGGTTGGCGACTGTGGAAAGCGCCGAACTTCCTCAGGTTTCGGTGGCGCTGCGGCCGCGATAGGCCTCGAGGGAAATCGGGCGGTCCGGGATCTCTATACGGAACTGGGTCCCAGGGGACGGCTTTTCGACAAGAGCGATGGTGCCGCCATGGGCAAGCACCAGCTCGCGGGCGATGGTCAGGCCGAGACCGGTGCCACCGGAGCGCGCCGAGCCACGGAAGGCCGTGAACAGGTTTTCCCGCGCCTTCGGAGCCATGCCCGGACCGGTGTCGTCGATGGTGATCCCGACGACACTACCGATCCGGTGGGCCGCGACAGTGATGCGGCGAACGCTCTGCGGCTGCTGCTCTCCATAGGCGATGAGTGCCTGATGGGCGTTGCGGCAGAGGTTGTGGATAACGCGGAAGAGTTGCTCGCTGTCGGCATCCACCTCGAGCTCGTGGGACACCACCTCGACGAACTCGATGCCGCTTTCGGGATCGATCGCCATGATGTCCCTCACCTCGGCGGTGAGATCGTGGAGCTTAAGGCGACGGCGGCGAGGCGCCGATTCGGATGCCTGGCCATAGGATAGCACCTCGTTGGTATAACCGACGGCGCGGTCGATGGTACGCAGCAGCTTCGGCGCGAAACGCTTGACCATCGGGTCGTCGATGTCAGCAAGCCGGTCGGACATCAGCTGGGCGGAGGCGAGGATATTGCGCATGTCGTGGTTGATCTTCGACACCGCAAGACCGAGAGCGGCAAGGTTCTTCTGCTGCTTCAGCGTCTTCTGCAACTGCGCCTGCATCGTCGCCAGATGGCGGCCGGCAACGGCGAGTTCGTCGCGCCCGTCATCCGGCACCAGAACCCGCGCAGGATCCTCCGGATCGTCGGAGTAGGACTGCATGCTGTCGGTCAGCTTGCGGATCGGCTTGATCATGATTCGGTTGATGGCAAAGAAAATCAGGGTTGCGGTGAAGAAGGAAAGCAAGAGCGAAAGAAGCAGCACGTTTGTCGAATAGCGCAGCATGGCCTTGCGCAGGCTGGCGTCCTTGAGCACGACCTCTACGCCCATTTTCGTTTCCCCGACCGGGCCGTAGACGCGCATGATCCGCTCGCCGCCGAACAGCAACGTATTCAGCGCATCGTGGACAGCCGTCGGCAGCGAGACGTCGGTCAGGTCGAACTGGTCGTCGACGGATGTCGGCATATCGGCGGTGGCAAGCAATCGCGAGGTGCCGTCCTTGCGCAAGATGATGGCCCGGGTGCCGGTCGCCATCAGGGTTTCCTTCTGCAGCGAACGCGGCAGCTCGACGGGCTGCAGGCCGTCGATAACGATCGCCGCAGCCGCAGCTGTGTTGAGGCGGTCCTGCAGCCAACGCAGCCGCATATAAGCGACAGAGGGCACGAAGATCAGGATTTCCGCGACCATGACGAAAACGACGGTCAGCGACAGGAGCTTGCCGGACAGGCCGCCAAAAAGACCGGTCGGTCGCGACGCGCATATCCTGGTACCCATGCCGGCTTTGGTACCCAGCGGAAATTTCATTTCCGGCCATCCCATTCAGCGGCAATGCAGATTGCCTTGGTCAATTAGCCAATACGATAAGAGTTTTTGCCGGTGTCTTCAATGCGCCATCGTAACGCGGCCGTCCTTATGCTGCTGGCAGACCGATGAAAAAAGGCGCGGCACCGGGTGCCGCGCCTGGGCGAACGTTAAAGCCTGCCTACTCTCAGAACTCTTCCCATTCCTGAGAAGCGGGCTGGGCCGCCGCACCGCCGCGTCCTCCGGACATCATGCGGGAACCTGATACAGCCATCTGGCGAGGCGGCGCGGCTGCCGGGCGGCGCGTGTCCA
Organism: Rhizobium sp. B21/90; assembly: GCF_019355815.1. Lineage (NCBI taxonomy): Bacteria > Pseudomonadati > Pseudomonadota > Alphaproteobacteria > Hyphomicrobiales > Rhizobiaceae > Rhizobium > Rhizobium sp. B21/90. The sequence continues at coordinate 3,512,484 of NZ_CP072162.1, forward strand.
GACGCGCAACGGCCGGAGCAATATTGCGAGCGCCGGTGACCTTGAAGCCAGCAACGAGCCGCACGAGGCTATCGGCTTCGGCGGTGAGCTTGTGGGTTGCCGCCGACGTTTCCTCGACCATGGCAGCATTCTGCTGCGTCACCTGGTCCATCTGGTTGACGGCGGTGTTGACCTCGGCAAGACCGGTTGCCTGTTCACGCGCCGAGGTGGCGATCGAATGGATATGGTCGTTGATCGCCAGCACGCGGGTTTCGATGTCGCCGAGCGCTTCACCGGTTTCCTGCACCAACTTGACGCCGGCCTGCACCTCGCTGCCCGATTTGGTGATCAACCCCTTGATGTCCTTGGCTGCCTTTGCGGAGCGCTGGGCCAGTTCGCGCACTTCCTGGGCGACGACGGCAAAGCCTTTGCCAGCCTCGCCTGCCCGGGCAGCTTCCACCCCTGCATTGAGCGCCAGCAGGTTGGTCTGGAAGGCAATCTCATCGATGACATTGATGATCTGGCTGATTTCACGCGATGCCTGCTCGATGCGGCCCATCGCATCGACTGCATTGCGCACGACAATGCCGGACCTGGCAGTGTTGTCCTTGGCCTCGGTAGCCATGACGCTAGCCTCCTGGGCGCGGGTGGTCGAGTTCTGCACCACGGCAGTGATCTCGTCGAGCGCAGCCGAAGTTTCCTCGAGGGCTGCAGCCTGCTGCTCGGTGCGCTTGGCAAGATCGTCGCCGGCAACGCGCAGCTCGTTGGCATTTCCATGGATCGAACCCGTCGTATCGCGAACCTCGCGCATGGTGTCCTGCAGTGTCAACAGGGTCGCGTTGACGTTTTGCTGGAGTTCGGCAAATGCACCCTGATAGGTACCGCGCATGGTCTGCGTCAGGTCGCCGGCAGCGAGTTCGGCGATGACGCGTCGGGTCTCCGTAATCCCGGCATCGACGCTGGCGACAAGCTCGTTGACGTTGCGGGCGAAGCGATCGAGATTTTCGTCGTTGTAGGTCTTTTCGATCCGGCGGCTGAAATCTCCGGCAGCAGCCGAGGCCACCACATGCGACATGCCCGACTGCAGATCGTCGCTCTTGGCGCGCAGCACTGCCTCGTCGGAATGCATGCGCTGGACCGCAAGGCCGCTCTGCTTGAACACCTCGACGGCCGCTGCCATGTCGCCGATCTCATCGCCGCGACCGACATAGGGAACGTCGACGTTGAAATCGCCACCTGCCACCTGCTTGATGGTATCGGTGACCTTGTTGATCGGGCGGGTCAGATGGTTTGTGCCGATATAGAGCCCAAAGCCGATGCCGCTGACGATACCAAGGCCGGTGGCCGCGAGCACCAGCCAAAAAATCATGTCGCCGAACGAATCGATGTCGGCACGGACAGCGGTCAGTTCCTGCGTATCGGCCTTCACGACGGCGTCGATGTCGGCCTGAAAGGCCTTGCGATTGGCGCGATTGTCTTCGTTATTGCCTTGCTTGTTGGCTGCAGGCGGCCCCTCCGCCAAAAGCAAACGCACGGTCTCGCTACGGAACCCGTTGAACTCCTTGGACTTATCGAGCAGCTTAGCGAAATCGGCCTTCTGACCTTCCGGCACCAGCGGCGCCCACTTGGCGATGATCTTGTCGATTTCGACGAGATCGGCAGTTAGTCCGTCGGCAAAGCCCTTGGCGGATTTGATATCGGGGGCGCCGTAGATGCCGCGACTTTCCATGACGACCGCCGTGACATAACGGTTGAGGCGCTCACCGAGATAAGCGCGGGTCGAAGCGCGTTCATATATCCTCAGTTGGCTGTCATACTGGTTTATGGCAAACAGCGCGGTCGCGCCTATAAGCATTGCTGCGCCTGCCATGACAGCAACGAGCAAATTGATCTTGCCACGGATTTTCAACTAAATACCCCCCAAAATATATGGGCTTCAAAACAGGAGAGCCCATTCATTTTGTATTATCGAGGCCAATCGTTAAGGTAGCCTTTCCTATATTGAAATATAAAATACGAGATAAACTTGCTTCTATTGGCGCCAATTGGTAAGTTAAGACATTATACATCAGCTTCATGCCGAACGGATTATATCAGCTCTTCGCGTGTGCAGCATTGGCGGAAAATCCGGGGCGCCCCCAAAGTATGGAGTGCGCGCGAAATCGACACTGGCGGCATGCGTTGCGGCAAACTGTGAATCCCGGGCCCGATAATTGACTTTTCCGGCCTTCATCCCTATAAGCCGCCGCACGTCCGGTTTCGGAGCCTGCCTAGCGGGCTACTTCCGTGCGTCCAACAACGCTCCTTGCACTATGCAAACCCAAGAAGGGCCGCACTCCGCGGTGTTAAAATAAATGAAGCGTACCTACCAACCATCGAAGCTCGTTCGCGCTCGTCGCCACGGTTTTCGTGCTCGTATGGCAACAAAGGGCGGCCGCAAGGTCATCATCGCCCGGCGTGGCCGCGGTCGCAAGCGTCTTTCGGCTTAATCGCCGAATAGGCCCTGTCGCGATGGCGGGCGAATGACGAATAAACGACCCAATACCAAAACTGTCGGGCGGCTGAAAAGCCGGCCGCAGTTTCTTGCCGTGCGCGTGGGAGAGAAACGACGGGGCAATTTCTTTCTGGTCGAGGCGCTCGATCGCGCCCTGCCTGATGAGCCGCCACGCGTCGGTTTCACTGTCACCAAAAAACATGGCAATGCCGTCGAGCGCAACCGCATGCGCCGCCGCCTGAAAGAAGCGGTACGGCTGAAGGCCGGGTTTGCAATGCAGCCGGGACACGACTATGTGGTTGTCGCGCGCCGCGATGTATTGACTGCGCCCTTCGAAGCGCTGGCCCGGGAGTTGTCAGCCCGCTTTGAAGCCATGCCGAAACACCGCCGGTCGCAACCGGACCGCTCCAGGAAAGAATGATGGAAAAGAACCGCAATTACTTCATCGCGATCGCCCTGTCGGTGGTGATCGTCCTCGGGTGGCAGTTCTTCTATATGAACCCGCGCATCGAAGCGCAGCGCAAGGCCGATGCGGCTCTCAAGGCGCAGCAGCAGACGACGCAGCAGGTTCAGCCGAACGGCACCGCAGCCGCACCGACCCCCGGCACCAACACCACTGCTGGCGCCCCCGTTTCCGGCCAGGCCGCCATCGGCACCATGACGCTGCAGCAGGCGCTGGCAAAAACGCCGCGTGTCGCCATCGAGACCACATCGCTTCTCGGCTCGATCAATCTGGCCGGCGGGCGCCTGGATGACCTTCGTCTCAAGTCGTACCATGAGACGGTCGACAACATGAGCCCGATCATCACGCTGTTCAGTCCGGCCGAAACAAAGGACGGCTACTTCGCCGAACTCGGCTACATCGGTGACGACAAGACCGGCGCTGTTCCTGGCCCTTCGACCGTCTGGACGGCACCTGAAGGTGCAAAGCTCACCGACAAGACGCCGGTGACGCTGACCTACACCAATGACAAGGGACTGACTTTCTCGCGTACGATCTCCGTCGACGACCACTACATGTTCACGGTTGCAGACAAGATCACCAATGCCAGCCAGCAGCCGGTCTCGGTTGCCAGTTACGGTCGCGTCATCCGCTACAGCCTGCCGACCACGCCGTCCGCCTACGTGCTGCACGAAGGCTTCATCGGCGTAATCGGCGACGACGGCCTGCTGGAAACCAAGTACACGGCTGTCGACAAGGAACCGACAACCCCGGCAAAGGCAACCACCGGCTGGCTCGGCTTTACCGACAAGTACTGGGCAGCCACCATCGTGCCGCCGCAGACGACCCCCTACGATGCCCGCTTCTCGCATTTTACCGATGGCCAGCCCCGCTACCAGGCTGACTACAAGCAGGATGCCATCAGCATCGCTGCCGGACAGTCCGTCGATCTCAAGAACCTGGTATTTGCCGGCGCCAAGGAAGTCCCGGTCATCGACCGCTACGAGGAAAGCTACTCGATCCCGCGCTTCGACCGCCTGATCGACTGGGGCTGGTTCTACTTCCTGACCAAGCCGATGTTCAAGCTGATGGACTTCTTCTTCCGCTACTTCGGCAACTTCGGCGTCGCCATCCTTTGCACGACCATCGTCGTCAAGCTCCTGTTCTTCCCGCTGGCCAGCAAGCAATATGCGTCGATGGCCAACATGAAGAAGATGCAGCCGCGCATGGCCGAGCTGAAGGAAAAGTTCGGCGACGACAAGATGGGCCTGCAGCAGGCCACGATGAAGCTCTACAAGGAAGAGAAGATCAATCCGGTCGCCGGCTGCTGGCCGATTGCTCTGCAGATCCCGATCTTCTTCTCGCTCTACAAGGTCATCTACATCACCATCGAGATGCGGCATGCGCCGTTCTTCGGCTGGATCCGCGACCTTTCGGCACCCGATCCGACGTCTATCGTCAACCTGTTCGGCCTGCTGCCGTTCGAGGCTCCGACTATCCTGCATCTTGGCGTCTGGCCGATGATCATGGGCGTGACCATGTTCCTGCAGATGCGCATGAACCCGACGCCGCCCGATCCGACGCAGGCAATGATTTTCAACTGGATGCCGCTGGTATTCATGTTCATGCTGTCGAGCTTCCCGGCCGGCCTGGTCATCTACTGGGCCTGGAACAACACCCTGTCGGTCATCCAGCAGGCGATCATCATGCGCCGCCATGGCGCCAAGGTGGAGCTGTTCGACAATATGCGCGGGTTGTTCAAGCGGAAGAAACCGGCGGAAACGAAATAGCCTTGAAAACCCCGGCTTAGTCCGGGGTTTTCTTTTTCAACGCGGGGGGCCTTTGTCCCAAGAGCGGCAAGTCTTGACATCGGCTGCCAAAACCGTGAAGCCAAACCATCAACAAACGATCGCGAGCCATGGCCGAAGCACCCGTACCCACCGAAAAGCCGTTGTTCGGCCGCCCCTGGATCTTCATTCGCGGCGTGCCCTCGATGAAGTTCCTGCCGCCGGAAGGCCCGCCGGAGATTGCTTTTGCGGGACGCTCGAATGTCGGCAAGTCGTCGCTGATCAATGCGCTCGTCGGCCACCATGGGCTTGCCCGGACATCAAACACGCCGGGCCGGACGCAGGAACTCAACTATTTCGTGCCCGACGGCTACTCCGGGGAAGCCGGCGACCTGCCGCCGATGGCTCTGGTGGACATGCCCGGTTATGGCTATGCGAAGGCACCGAAGGACAATGTCGATGCCTGGACGAGGCTGGTGTTCGACTACCTGCGCGGCCGGGCGACGCTGAAGCGCGTCTACGTGCTGATCGATTCCCGCCACGGTATCAAGAAGAACGACGAAGACGTCATGGCCCTGCTCGACAAGGCTGCTGTTTCCTACCAGATCGTCCTCACCAAGACGGACAAGATCAAGGACGCCGGCGTGCCGAGGGTGGTTGCCGAGGCAGCCGAGATGACCCGCAAGCGCCCGGCCTGCTTCCCCGGCATCATACCGACCTCTTCCGAAGAGAACGAAGGTATGGATGATCTGCGCCAGGCGATCATCGAGACCGTCGGCTACGGCGCCTGATTATCTGACGTGACTGAACGCAAAAAGGCCGCCGCGCGGTGAATTACCGGAGCGACGGCCTTCGAAGTCGATGTTGATTACATCTTCGGCAGCAGAACTGCGTCGATGACGTGAATTTCGCCGTTGGACTGCTTGACGTCGGCGATGGTGACATGGGCCGTGCCGCCGGCTTCGTCGGTCAGCGTAACCTTGCTGCCCTTTGTCATGGCCTTGATCACGCAGCCGCCGACAGTCTTGATGTCGTATTCGCCACCGGCGTCCTTGACCATCTTCTTGACAGCGGATGCCATGATGTCGCCGGAGACGACGTGGCAGGTGAGGATCTTGACGAGCTTGGCCTTGTTTTCAGGCTTCAGCAGGGTTTCGACCGTGCCGGCCGGGAGTTTTGCAAATGCTTCATTGGTCGGGGCAAATACGGTGAAAGGGCCTTTGCCTTCCAGCGTTTCGACGAGGCCTGCAGCCTTTACAGCGGCAACAAGCGTCGTGTGGTCTTTCGAGTTGACGGCGTTTTCGATGATGTTCTTCGAGGCGTACATCTTTGCGCCGCCGACCATAGGGTCCTTGGCGTAAGCTGCGCCGGTGGCGGCGGACAATGCGACGGCCAGAGCGGCAATGCGAAGCGTGGTCTTCATCATGATCTGATTCCTCTTCCTCTTATATCCCCGATCCAACTCACCTGGGCTTGTGCCCTATCCGCCGGGGACACTGGTAGTACGGAACGCTCCTGAAAACAGTTTCAAACCGCTCGCTGATTTTTAACAAATTCAAATAAAACGTAAAAACCATGAAAAACGCCGCAAACACTGGAGTTCGCGGCGGATGGTGTCGACAATCTGGGGAAATGACTAAAGGCTACGGGTTTTACCCGCAGCGATAACGGGTCCGGTCGGCGCGCCGGATGGTGACCCACCGAAGGGCTCGACGCTGATGGCGATGGTGGCGCCTTCGCCAAACTGGCTGCGCATATTGGCTGGCACGGCGATTTCGCCCTCGCCGCTCTGGGGCAGAACGCCCAGTGCTTTTGCTGGGTCGCTGCCCTTGATCAACCATAGCTCCAGCGATTTCTTTTCAGTCTGCGCTGCTGCAACCGGCGTTATCTTCAGGCGTCCGCTTGAAGCGTCGTAGCTCGCGACAAGGTTGAGGGCACCGTTGACGCTGGCGGGGACCGCGAGGTCGGCCACCATCGGCCTGGAGCCGGACCCGACCTTCAGACCACCGTTTGCATCGTAGAAAATCGCACCGGCAGCCAGCACGAGCGAGGCAAGCGTCAGCCCGCGCCAGACCGGGAGCGAGTTCCAGACGCCGCCGCGGCGCTTTGGGCGTTCGCCGAAAATCCGTTTTTCGACCTTTGGAAACACCGATGCCGGCGGCAAGATCGCTTCGTATTCGTCGTTGAACGACGACAGGTTCTGTTCCCAGCGGTTGACGATCGCCGCAAAGGGGCGATCGCTGCGCATGCGCGTCTCGACCTTCTGCCGGTCTTCCAGCGACAGAACACCCAGCACGTATTCGCCGGCCAGTACCTCGTCGCGGGAGCGGCCTCCCTTGCTTTGATCGGGTGAACTCATCGGTCCATGCACTCTCTCAGTTTGATCAGGCTTCGGCGCAGCCATGTGCGCATGGTATTCAAAGGCACTGCGTATTGATCGGCGAGTTCCTGATAGCTCAGTCCCTCGACGTAGGCACTGCGAACTGCCTGAGCGCGGCCGTCCTCCAGGGTTTCCATGCAGACATCGATGCGCCTGCCCTCGCCCTTGATGACAGCCTGCGTCTCCGGATCCGGCTCGTCGTCAGCCAGATCATACACCGCGTCGATCTCGTCCGCCACGGGCTTGCGAGCCCGGATGGCGTCGATGGCCCGGTTGCGGGCAATAGACGTCAGCCATCCCATTGCCGGGTTTTCCGAAGCGACGAAACGATCTGCACGCTGCCATATCCGGACGAAGACTTCCTGAAGAACTTCCTCCGCATCTGTCCTGTCTTTCAGGATACGCAAACATACGGCAAATAGTTTCGGGCTTGTCTTCTTATAAAGTTCGGAAAACGCACTCTGGTCACGCATTGCAACGCGGCTGACGAGGGTGGCTATATCGTCAGTGGCCATCCATGATCCCCGCTCCCATTCCGAATACCGTCATATTAGGATGTTTGAGCGGCCGGGCAAGACGAATAACACTTCAGGCATCGTCCTTGCGGTGGATTTCCCGATCAAAACTTATCGTCTCGACGTTATTCCCTCTGTCAAAAACTTGAGATAAAACCCCGCGAACAATTTCAGCGGGGTGTGTCATGGCCGAATCCGAAAACGAACTGCAGGCACGCTTGCTGGCAAAAGCCCTGCCGTTCATGCAGCGCTACGAAAACAAGACGATCGTGGTGAAATATGGCGGCCATGCCATGGGCGATGCGGAACTCGGCAAGGCATTCGCGGCAGACATTGCCCTTCTCAAGCAGTCCGGCGTCAACCCGATCGTCGTACACGGCGGCGGCCCGCAGATCGGTGCGATGCTGACCAAGATGGGCATCGAATCGAAATTCGAAGGCGGCCTGCGCGTAACCGACCAGAAGACGGTCGAGATCGTCGAAATGGTGCTCGCCGGTTCCATCAACAAGGAAATCGTCGCTCTCATCAACCAGACCGGCGAATGGGCAATCGGCCTTTGCGGCAAGGACGGCAACATGGTGTTTGCCGAAAAGGCCAAGAAGACCATCGTCGATCCGGATTCGCATATCGAGCGGGTGCTGGATTTGGGCTTCGTCGGCGAGGTCGTTGAAGTCGACCGGACGCTGCTCGACCTGCTCGCCAAGTCGGAGATGATCCCGGTCATCGCCCCGGTCGCCCCCGGTCGCGATGGCGCCACCTACAACATCAACGCGGATACCTTTGCCGGCGCTATCGCCGGGGCGCTGAATGCGACGCGCCTGCTGTTCCTGACCGACGTTCCGGGCGTGCTGGACAAGAACAAGGAACTGATCAAGGAACTGACGGTGGCCCAGGCCCAGGCGTTGATCAAGGACGGCACGATTTCCGGCGGCATGATCCCGAAGGTGGAGACCTGCATCGAGGCGATCCAGGCCGGCGTCCAGGGCGTCGTCATCCTCAATGGCAAGACTGCCCATTCGGTGCTGCTCGAAATCTTCACGGAGCATGGCGCGGGCACGCTGATCATTCCCTGATCACGATAAAATGCGGTTTGCCGGCAGGCTGGCGCATGGCATAAGGGCGGCCATGACACAGCCAAGAAACATGCCCGCCGCCGCCGATTTCGCTGATATCCGTGATTGGGTATTCGATCTCGACAACACGCTCTACCCGCACAATGTCGACCTGTTTTCGCAGGTCGATGTCAACATGACGAGCTATGTCGCGGATCTGCTGCAGACGGACAGGGCTTCGGCGCGCAAACTGCAGAAGCAGTATTATCTGGAACACGGCACCACGCTGCAGGGGCTGATGCTGCATCACGGCGTAGACCCCGACGACTTTCTCGAAAAGGCGCATGCGATCGATTATACCAGTCTTACGCCGCAGCCGGCGCTTGCCGCCGCCATCAAGGCGCTGCCTGGCCGCAAGTTCATCTTCACCAACGGCAGCGTCAAGCACGCGCAGGATACGGCCGGAGCGCTTGGCATCCTCGACCATTTCGACGAAATATTCGATATCGTCGCGGCAGACTATCTGCCGAAGCCGGCTGCCGGCACCTATGACAAGTTTGCCGGCCTGCACAAGATCGACACGCAAAACGCTGCCATGTTCGAAGACCTGCCGCGCAACCTGACCGTACCTAAGGCACTGGGCATGAAAACCGTGCTGCTGGTGCCTCAGAATATCGAAGGCAGTTTCACCGAATGGTGGGAGCGCCACAGCGACGACGACCAGCATATCGACTACATCACAGACGATCTGACAACGTTCCTGTCGGCGCTCGTCTGACGAAAACTGCTTTAATTACAAAAGTTTCATCCATCTTACCGATGTTTAATTGGGTGTTTCGGGTCCGCCGCCCTACCTTTGAGTTATCACCACGGCAACCAAAGGAAACACCCAATGATCGGGAAGAAAATTCTCATTACAGCAATGTCCGCGACCCTCCTCCTTGGCGGCGCGGCGGCAACTTTTGCAGCCAACGGCCATCACATGGGTGGACGGCACGGCCCGCGTATTCCCCCTGAAGTCATCTTCGTGCGCATGCTGCAGCAGTTCGACACCAACGGCGACATGAAGATCTCCAAGGACGAAGCGACAGCCGGCGCCGACAAGCTGTTCGATGCCATTGACACCAACAAGGATGGCTCCATCACCCCCGGTGAATACCGCGAGTACCGCAAGACCCAGATGAAGGCGATGTGGGAAGAGCGCAAGAAGATGATGGAAGACAACAAGGACAAGGCAAAGCCTGACCAGGCGATGAATGACGACGAAGGCGGCAAGCCTCCGCGTGACGGCAAGGACGGCCCGCGCGGCGAAGGTCGCCACGGCAAGGGCATGCGCGGCGGCATGATGGGCGAGATGCTGTTCAAACGCATCGACACCGACCAGAACGGCCAGATCAGCAAGGCCGAAGCCGAAGCCGCCATGGCCAAGCTCTTCGACCGGATGGACCGCAACCACGACGGCTTCATCGCGCTCGACGATATGCCGAAGATGCCGCTCCTGTAAGGAACGGCACGTCCTAGCAGGACAAACGGAAGCCCGCCTCGCAGTCTTGCGATGGCGGGCTTTTTCGTACAGGGCTGAGCTGAAACAACTGTGCAGAGATCGGCCCCGTCACACTTTTGTTCGTCGCTTACCCGCGTCATTCCGGCTTCACAAACACCGCCGTATAATGCGGTCATGAACAGCCCGGATTTTGCGATCGATCAAACGGTGATCCGTAAACTGCTGTCGGATCAGGCGGGACAGTGGGCCGATTTGCCCATCACCCGCGTTCACTCATCCGGAACGGACAATGCACTCTTTCGCCTTGGCGACGGCTTGGTCCTCAGAATCCCGATCAGACAAGCCGCTGTACCGCTGCTCTCTAAGGAGCTGGACTGGCTCCCTCACCTTGCCAACCTCCCCCTTGAAACCCCGACAATACGGTACCGAGGCGTTGGAGCCGGCTATGAATTTGGTATCTACGACTGGATGGCGGGCAAGGTCGCCACGCCTGATAATGTCAGCGATACCCGTGAGGCAGCCATGGCTCTGGCGGGATTCCTCAGAGCGCTCCAGCTGAAAGCGACCGACGGCGCTCCCCGCGCGGGACCGCTGAACAACAGGCGCGGCGTCCCTCTTGCGGAGATGACCGGTATCACGGTTGCCGCCATCGAGATACTGTCGGACGAAATCGATACTGTCGCGGCGTTGGATATGTGGACGTCCGCAATCGCCGCAAGATGCCACCCGTCTCCGGTGTGGCTGCACGGCGATCTCAAGGCCGACAACCTACTTGTGAAGAACGGCAGGCTGTCAGCCGTTATCGACTGGGGTCTGTCAGCAATTGGCGACCCCGCGGCGGACTATGCGTCAGCCTGGTCCTGGGTGGACCCCTCGGCCTGCCAAATATTCCGCGAGGCGCTGGAACTGGATGAAAGTGAATGGTGTCGCGCGAAAGGCTGGGCACTCTATGGGGCGGTGATCGCTCTCAGCTACTATCGCAATCGAGATAATATGCCCCTGTGCCAGCAGTCACGCTATACGCTCGCCCGGCTCGGGCTTTTGCTCCAATAGCTGAACCAGTTATCAAGGCACCGACGGTTTAAGGACGTCTTCAACTTTGACGCCGTGCCCGGTGATATCCCAGTGCTCGATGTGCTTGAAGATGATGACTTTGCCTTTCAACATGCCTCCATGCGTCCGACAGAAATTTTCAAGGTCGTGGCGGTCTCCGATAAGCTCGACGCACATGGTGAGATCGGGGTTGGATATCTCGAATCCGTCGTCTGCCACCCTGCCGCCATTGCTGTATCCGAAGTGGGTGGAATGAGCGACGGCGTTCAGAATGCCCGCAGCCTTCGCCTGCAGGATCAGTTCGCGATAGAGCAGGGATCCACGAAGCCAGCCGCTCTTGCCAGGCACCTTTTCGCGAGGCTTCATGTAGATGCGCACCATACCGATTTCTTTCTGTGAGATGGAATGCCGGGTCATGGCTGGTCCTTCCTGGCTGAATGATCGGAGGCTTGGGCAGCTATCGATCCGCCGTTCATTCCGACCGGAGCGCGCCTCTCCAAATCGCGAAGATGCCGAACCGCCGTGCCCGGAGGAATATGGCTGCCGGCCGAGGTCTTGGGGATGGCAATCCGCTGGGACAGATAGATGCTCGAATGGCCGCTGCAGAGATAGGCGACGAAGCAGGCAACCGCGATATAGACAGCGTGTGTTGCGCCAAAGAGCTCGATGCCCATGATCATGCAGGCAAGCGGCGTGTTCGTCGCTCCAGCAAATACGGCGACGAAGCCCAAAGCTGCGAACAGATCGACGGGAGCGCCCATCAGACCTGCCAGAGCATTTCCCAACGCTGCCCCGATGAAAAATAGCGGGGTGACTTCGCCGCCCTTGAAACCGGCGCTCAACGTTATGATCGTGAAGACCATTTTCCAGAGCCAACTCCAGCTGTCGATGTGATCCGGGCGGAAAAAGCCGAGAATGGTCGCGTCGGCGCGATCAGGAGACCAGACGCCGAGGCCAAGGTATTCCCGCGTACCAAGCAGGTGCACCAAGCCCAGTATGACCAAGCCTGCCAGCACCGGGCGCAGCGGCGCATAGGGTATCAGCCGCTTCAGGAGAGCGGAGAGGCGATGGGAGGCGTCAGCGAAGAGATGCGCAATAATGCCGAAGGCCGCGCTCGCCGCAACGACTTTGAGGAGAAGAAGCGGCTCGAGATGGAAATTACCCGTGGTCCCCGAAGCCGACAGATAGGAAATTGCGTAGCGGACATGCGTGATCCCCCAAGCCTGGCATGTCCAGTCGGCGATTACCGACGCCATCAGTGCGGGCAGCAGCGCCTCGTACTGCATCCGTCCTATCGTCAAGACCTCCAGCGCGAAGACGGCTCCGGCAATCGGCGTGCCGAAGACAGCCCCGAATCCGGCCGCAATCCCTGCCATCAGCAGGATCCGGACATCGGCTCGGTCCAGCCGGAATGCCCTGCCGAAGGCGCTGGCAAGGCTACCCCCCATCTGGACTGCGGTGCCTTCGCGACCGGCGGAGCCGCCAACCAAGTGCGTCAGAACGGTGGAGACGAGGATGAAAGGCGTCATCCGCAACGGCACCCCGCCGCCTGGCTCGTGGATCTGGTCGACGATGAGGTTATTTCCACCCTCGGCAGAAACGCCGAAGCGACCATACGCGAAAACCATCAGGAAACCCGCAACCGGCAAAGCATAAATGAGCCAGGAATAGGCAAACCGGGCCTCCGTCGCCCGGTCGAGGCTCCAGAGAAACAGTGCAACGAGAGATCCGATGGTGACCGCCATCGGGGTCACGACCGCAATCCATTTCAAAAGGCTGCGAGCTTGCTGCAGGCGTATGCCAAGAATATCGGAGAAAACCATCAGGAGGTCGCTCCGGCATGCACTACATGTGAGGATTGGTTCTGGATATCAGGCAAGACTCTACTCCTTCGCATAATTGCGTTGAGTAGGAGTCATCAGCTTCATCAAGGAAGCGGTTCGACCTTTTCTGGTCCGGCAGAATCCATTACCGTTCGCTGTGATAAGCGAACGGGTGATTGCGTGTCAACCGGGTTGGAGCGCCGCGATGGAGACTTTCGCGCATTTTTCAATGCTCATAAAAATCGCTGACAATCTTCCATGCGGCTTCGGCTGTATCGACGAAGCTGATCAGGTTGACGTCGTCGGGGGCGATTGTACCGAACTCGGCGAGTGCGTCGAAATTGATGATCTTGCGCCAGAAGGCTTCGCCGAAAAGGATCAGCGGCAGGCGGGCCATGCGGCCGGTCTGGATCAGGGTCAGGCATTCGAAAAATTCGTCGAGCGTGCCGAAACCGCCGGGAAAAACGGCGATGGCCTTGGCACGCAGCATGAAATGCATCTTCCGGATCGCAAAGTAGTGAAAATTGAAGCTCAGCTCCGGGGTAACATAGGCGTTCGGGGCCTGCTCGTGCGGCAGGACGATGTTGAGGCCGATCGACGGCGCCCCCTCCTCCGAAGCGCCACGGTTTCCCGCTTCCATGACCCCCGGGCCGCCGCCGGTGACGACGACATATTCGTGAAAACCTGAGGCTGCGGAATAGCGAGCGCAGAGCCGGGCGAACTTGCGGGCCTCCTCGTAATAGACAGAGGCGGCCTCGAGATTGGCGCGCTGGACATCGTTGCGCGCGGCCCAGGCACTCTGACCGGGTGCTGGAATGCGGGCGCCGCCGAACATCACCACAGTCGACTTGATGCCGCGTTCGGTGAGCTCCATTTCGGTCTTCATCAGCTCCAGCTGCAGCCGGACCGGCCGCAATTCCTCGCGGCAGAGAAAATCCTCGTCGGCATAGGCAAGCCTGTAGGATGGCGACAGCGACTGCGGGGTCTTCGGAATGGCTTCGGCGCGGGTCTTGTCGGCGCCGCTGGTCTTCAGCGGATCCCAGACGCCGTCCTTGCGCCGCAGCTTGCCGTTTCTGCCTTTAGCCATTGTCATGCCTTCCATAAGCCGATGGGGCCGCAACCCGAATCGGCGCAGCCTCCGCATCTCCAGATATGCCGCGATCGGGCGCCCGATCCAGATGCAATGCGGCAGGAAAGATCATTCCATTTCCGGGACGGCTGTTGTAGAGCAGATCACCGGCCAAGCGATCACATCTGCGAATGATCCACCGGCCGGGACGAAATCCACAGATGTTCAAGGAATTGTCATGAGCGCTACCGATCTTGCCTCGCTTGAAAAGACCATCGAAGCGGCGTTCGACGCGCGCGACAGCGTCAACCTCTCGACATCAGGCGAAATCCGCGATGCAGTCGACACGGCGCTGACACTGCTTGACGGCGGCAAGGTGCGCGTTGCCGAACGCGGTGACGACGGTGTCTGGAAGGTCAACCAATGGCTGAAGAAGGCGGTGCTGCTGTCCTTCCGCCTCAACGACATGACGATCATCGAGGGCGGTGCTGGCGGATCGACCTGGTGGGACAAGGTCCCCTCGAAGTTCGAAGGCTGGGGCGAAAACCGCTTCCGCGAAGCGGGCATCCGCGCCGTACCGAACTGCGTCGTACGGCGCTCGGCCTATATCGCCCCAAATGCCATCCTGATGCCGTCCTTCGTCAATCTCGGCGCCTATGTGGGCGAAGGCACCATGGTCGACGCCTGGGCGACGGTCGGCTCCTGCGCCCAGATCGGCAAACATGTGCATCTTTCCGGCGGCGTCGGCATCGGCGGCGTACTGGAGCCCATGCAGGCCGGCCCGACGATCATCGAGGACAACTGCTTCATCGGCGCCCGCTCGGAGGTCGTCGAGGGCTGCATCGTCCGCGAGGGCTCGGTTCTCGGCATGGGCGTGTTCATCGGCAAGTCGACGAAGATCGTCGATCGCGCCACCGGCGATATTACCTATGGCGAAGTGCCCCCCTACTCAGTCGTCGTCGCTGGATCACTGCCGGCAGCCAAGCCGATGGCTAACGGCCAGCCCGGCCCCGGTCTCTACTGCGCCGTCATCGTCAAGCGCGTCGATGCACAGACGCGCTCGAAGACCGGTATCAACGAACTTTTGCGCGACTGAGCGGCAATTGGATGGACGCTCCCGGCAACGGGAGCGTCGCCAACAGGAAAAGATCCATTTCGAGCCTGAGTATTTCTCGCCGTTCCGACAATTGCCATCGCTTTGCCATTTCCCGCCGGATACATCGTTGTCATGAACACCACCGATCCCGTCGCCAATCTCCAGACCCTGATCCGCTGCCCGTCGGTAACACCCGCCGACGCCGGTGCCCTTTCGGCACTGACCGACATGCTGCTGCCGCTCGGCTTCGTCGTCGAGCGGATGACCGCCAGCGAACCGGGCATCCCCGACATCGACAATCTCTATGCCCGGCTCGGCCATGAGAGGCCGCATTTGATGTTTGCCGGCCATACAGACGTCGTGCCTGTTGGCGACGAAGCAAGCTGGAGCCATCCGCCCTTTGCCGCCGAAATCGCCGATGGCCAGATGTTCGGGCGCGGCGCGGTCGATATGAAAGGCGGTATCGCCTGCTTTGCTGCTGCTGTTGCCCGCTATATCGCCCGGCACGGCGCGCCAAAGGGCTCGATCTCGTTTCTGATTACCGGCGACGAGGAAGGGCCGGCGATCAACGGCACCACCAAGCTACTCAAATGGGCTGCCGAAAAGGGCGAGACATGGGACGCCTGCCTGGTGGGCGAACCGACCAATCCCGACAGGCTCGGCGACATGATCAAGATAGGTCGGCGCGGTTCGCTGTCGGGCAGAATCACTGTTAAAGGCGTCCAGGGCCACGCGGCCTATCCTGACCTCGCCGACAATCCGGTACGCAGTATTCTGGCCCTGACGCAGGCGCTGATGCATCCGCCGTTCGACGCGGGCACTGACAATTTCCAACCATCCAACCTCGAAGTGACGACGCTCGACGTCGGCAACGGCGCTACCAACGTCATCCCGGCGAAGGCGACGGCAAGCTTCAATATTCGCTTCAACGATACCTGGACGGCAGATACGCTGAAGGCCGAGATCGTCGCACGGCTCGACCGGGCGGCAGCCGACCAGACGCTGCGTCCGGGTCGTCCGCCGGCATCCTACGAGATCGCCTGGGCGGAGCGGCCGAGCCATGTGTTCCTCACCCGCAACAACGAGTTGATCGCCTCGCTTTCGTCAGCTGTGGAGACGGTGACCGGGCAGGCGGCCAGACTGTCCACGACCGGCGGCACGTCGGATGCGCGTTTCATCAAGGACTATTGTCCGGTCGTAGAATTCGGCCTCGTCGGCCAGACCATGCACATGGTCGACGAGCGCGTTGCGGTGGCCGATCTCGAAACGCTGACGGCAATCTACGAGACATTCCTCGAACGCTGGTTCCAGAATGCCGACGTATAGGGAAGTCCAGTACTATCTGGCCGGGCTCTGGCTGCTGGTGCGCAATGACGCGCGCGGTTTCAACTACCTCGACATCTCCGATCGGGGCCTGACACGGTCTTTCTGGGCCGTCCTCTGGTGCCTGCCGCCGATCGGCATTTCCTGGCTTTGGTGGCAGCAGACCTATCTGTCGGCCATGCCGCCGGGCAGCGCCACCGGGCCTGCCTTCTTCTTCCGCCTCGGCCTCGTGGAGGCGGCAAACTGGCTGGTACCGCCGGTCATGGCGGGATTGTTGCTGCTGCTTTTCAGGAGCGGCGAAAAATTCCAGCCTGTCGTCGTCGCCATGAACTGGCTGGGCCTGCCGCTTTCCTACCTGAACGCGCTGCTGATCGCGCTCATCGCCTTCGTGCCGGGATCGGCCGGCCTCACCGCCATCCTGTGGCTGGTGCTGATGATGGCGCTGATCTTCGCGCTTGCCCGCATCCTGCGGATGATCTGCGGTCCGCATCCGCTGTTCGTCGCGGCGATGACGCTGATGATGATGGTTCCGCCGATGCTGCTGACGGACTTCCTGCAGCATTTCCTCGGCATCTATCCGCCCGGCTCCTGACGCCTATTCCCGGGCCGGGCGTGGCTGCTCGCTCTGGCGAATGCGGCGGGCATCGGGATCTGCGGGATAGTCGACCTGCAGGAAATACAGTCCCTCCGGCGGCGCCACCGGGCCGCAGGCCTTACGGTCGCGCGCCTCGAGCGCAGCGCGGACATCCTCGACCGACCACTTTCCCTCGCCGACCATCTTCAGCGTCCCGGCAAAGGAGCGGATCTGGTTGTGCAGGAAGCTCTGCGCCGTGGCGCGGATTTCAATCAGATCGCCGTTGCGGGTGACATCCAGCCGGTCGAGGGTGCGCAGCGGGCTGTTGGCCTGGCAATGGATCGAGCGGAAGGTGGTGAAGTCGTGATAGCCGATCAGCGTCTGGGCTGCCGCATGCATCGGCACATGGTCGAGATCCTTGGATACCCACCAAGCGCGCTTTGCCTCCAGCGCCAGCGGCGCCTTGCGACTGATGATACGATAGAGATAGTGCCGTCGATGGGCGGAAAAGCGCGCGTCGAAGCGTTCATCGACCTCGGCGGCATCGATGATCGAGACGCGCTCGCGGGCCTTGCCGAGATAGGCGTTCAGGGCATTGCGCAGGGTATGCGGCGGCCATGTCTTCGACAGGTCGGCGTGGACCACCTGCCCCATCGCATGCACACCGGAATCGGTGCGGCCTGCGCCGCGCACCAGAACGGCCTCGCCCGTCAGCGCCAGGATAGCGTTCTCGATGGCCGACTGGACGGAATGGCCGTTGTCCTGCTTCTGCCAGCCGACATAGGGTGTGCCGTCATATTCGACAGTCATGCGGTATCGCGGCATCAGGCGAGCCTCGTGCCATTTGGGATCGGCGTGCCGCGCAGGAAATCGACGGCAGCCAGCGGCTTGCCGCCAGCCTTCTGCAAACGTGTCAGCCGCACCGCGCCGGCCTCGCAGGCAATGGTGAGATCGTCGGACATTACCATGCCGGCAACGCCCTCGCCGCCTGCGACCACCTCGGATGCCAGCACCTTGATGCGCTCCGGCTTGCCGGAGATCTCCATCTCGAACCAGACGCCGGGCGCCGGCGACAGGCCGCGAATGTGGTTGTGCACATCGGCTGCGGATTTGTGGAAGTCGATCCTTGTCTCGGCCTTGTCGATCTTGGCGGCATAGACCGCGCCCTCGGCTGGCTGTGGCGTCAGCGGCAGATCGTTCATCTCCAGCCGGACCATGGCCTCGCCCATCGCCTTGGCTCCGACCTGGCTCAGCCTGTCGTGCAGTTCGCCGGCCGTCATCGTCTCTGAAATCTCGACCTCGCGGGTGAGCGCCACCGGGCCGGTATCGAGTCCCTTGTCCATCTTCATCACCATCATGCCGGTCTTGGTGTCGCCTGCCATGATCGCCCGCTGGATCGGCGCCGCCCCGCGCCAGCGCGGCAGCAGCGACGCATGGCCGTTGTAGCAGCCGAGCGCCGTGCCATCGAGGATCGCCTGCGGAAGCAGCAGCCCGTAGGCGACGACGACGGCGACATCTGCCTTGAGGTCGATAAAGCGCTGGCGCTCTTCGGGGTCCTTGAAGTTGACCGGCGTGTAGACGGGCAGGCCCAGGAGTTCGGCAGCCTGATGAACGGGCGACTTCTGCAGTTCCAGCCCGCGCCTGCCGCCGGCGCGCGGCGGCTGCGTGTAGACCGCGACGATGCGATGACCGGCGTCGACCAGGGTGCGCAGGGTCGGCACCGAAAAGGCCGGAGTTCCCATGAAGATGATGCTGAGAGACATGCGATCGTCCGTCGTTGCGATTTAACCGCCTTCAAACGGCTTTATCGGCGTGAGATCAAGCCCCTCGCAGTCTTTTGTCTTGCGCGTCGACAATGTCGCACCGTGTGGGAGGCATGATCCGGTGATCATCGCGTTCTTGGTTCGACGGAGGGGCCGGCATTTTTACCCTCAGATCTCCGCCGCTTAGGCACTCTCGTCGGGCAACCAGACTCTGAGTTCGCCGACCGCCCTGAAGCCAAGCTTCGTCATTTCACCGAGCGCGTCGCCGCTGTCATATCCAACAAGCGGCGCATTGCCTGAAAACGCTGTCGCTGCCAGCGAAACTGCGTCTCGGAATGCATCTGGCGTACCATTCAGGCTGAAGATGTTGGAGACGCCGACACTCTTCGGCGATTGGTTCACGATGCATCCGGCATCAAAGCCGCCGCCGGCCAGTCGACCGTAGATATGTATGTCGGGATCCAGAAGCAGTGCGGGTGTGAAGACATTGGCATCAGTCGGGCTACCAGACTCTTTCCAGGATTGTTCCCAGCGAGCCAGCGCCGCCCCGTCGCCTATGCGTCCCCAGCCATGAGGGATATCCGCCGGCAGGTCGTGGGGTTCAGCCCAAATCCATGAGGCGGAAAACAACATCTTGAACCCCCTTCTCACCAAATCGAGCCTGGAAAAGCCATCCTTCAAGCCGGGTCGTCTTCCCAGTCGCTCCGTCAGCCGAGCAATTTCAAACAGCTGCTCCTCGGTCGAATGAGGCTCAAGTGTTGTCATGTTGGAATAATACGGCGGCGCGACCGCATCGCTGGACCAGAATGCCGTGGTTCGCTGGTCGGCCAGTCCGTGGGAACGGAACATTGCCTGATAGAGGTCGGCATTGTTCGCGGCGCAAATACGGGCTTTTTCCAAGTCCGAGCGTGTCGTATCCGTTTGATAGTTGTTCCGAGACGAAATGCTCACCATGACAAAGCCTTTTTCTCGACACGTCCGAAACCTGTTCTGCACATCTCACGAAATGCGATTGTCCGTCGTTACGATTTAGCCACCTTCAAACGGATTTATCAGCACGAGATCAAGCCCCTCGAAGTCTTTCGTGTTGCGCGTCGCCAGCGTTGCGCCATGCGAGAGGCAGATCGCGGCGATCATGGCGTCCTTGGTTTCGATGGAGCGTCCTGCATTTTTTCTTGCGGCACTGATCGTTGCATAAAGGTGTGCCGCATCCAGCGAAAAATCGAGAATACGTCCGGAGAATGCAGCTTCAATGCGATCAAAAGTCGATGCCAGTTGTTGGCGCCGCTTGCCTTCAGGTAGCAGTGCTATGCCGTACCGAACTTCTCCGACAGTAATCGTCGTCAGGAAAATCCGCTCGATCGCGTAGTCATCCAGCCAGGCCAAGATCCTTTCGCTGTGCGTTCGCCCCTCCAACTCGGAAATCACGTTCGTGTCGAGGACGATCATCCGTCGAACCGGGGCGGCTCACGATCAGGCTGATGGCGGAAAGCTGAAATAGCTTCGATGTCGGCGTCGTCGAAACGCTCTTCGCCAAGGATAGCTCGCAAACGCCCACCGGCGGAGGTACCGGTATCGTCGGGAGTTGGCAATGCTCGTTGCAGTTGGTCGATAGCTTCTTCGGAAACGCTGCGTCCGTTGCGGCGCGCAGTTTCCTCAAGCCTCATCTTCAAGGCTTGGTCTACGCCACGCAGCAGTAAGTTACCCATAGGCGCCTCCTTGATATCTCCTGTATCATAGGTGAGGCTGCCAAGACTTTCAATCTGGGCTTCAGCCCGCCTTGGTCTTGGCGGCCTTGGTGAACTTCTTGATGACCATTTCGCGCTTCAGCCGCGAGATGTGGTCGATGAAGAGGACGCCGTTCAGGTGGTCGATCTCGTGCTGCAGGCACGTCGCGAGCAGGCCGTCGGCCTTGACGGTCTGCTTGACGCCGTCGACATCGAAATACTCGACCGTCACCTCTGCCGGGCGCTCGACTTCGGCGTAGTAGTCGGGGATGGAGAGACAGCCCTCCTCATAGACCGACCGCTCTTCCGACGACGCGACAATCTCGGGGTTGATGAACACCAGCGGCGTCTTTTCCTCCCCCTCGCGCGAAAGGTCGATGACCAGCATGCGCCGGTCGACACCCATCTGCACGGCGGCAAGGCCAATGCCCGGCGCGTCGTACATCGTGTCCAGCATATCGGTCGCCAGCCGCTTCGTCTCGGCGTCGAAGCGTTCGAACGGCTTCGAGACTACGCGCAGCAGCGGATCGGGGAGAATGATAAGAGGCTTGATCGTCATAAAGTCTCCCATAGCCCATCTTTGTTTGGGAGGGAATTATGAACATGGCCGCAAAACGGGTTTTTTGCGGCCATGTTTGATGACCGCTCAGGCCGCCCGACGTTTCTCGCCCTGCATGTTGCCATTGCGGATATCGGCTTGCGTCTTGAAGCCGCTGAGAAGGGCGACCAGAGTATTCGCCTCATTGCGCAGGTGCCGTGTCTCGGCAGAGGTGCGTTCGACCATCGCTGCGTTCTGCTGGGTTATCGTATCCATGTTGCGCACGGCGGCACTGACCTCGGCGACGCCGATTGCCTGATCCTTGGCAGCAGCGGCAATGTCGCCGACAAACTTGTTGACGCCGTCGATCCGGCTGATCATGTCCGCAAGAGCGACGCCGGTGCTGGACACGATGGTGACGCCGGCGTGGACCTGGGTCGAGCTCTGCGAGATCAGGTCCTTGATCTCCTTGGCGGCACTGGCCGAGCGCTGCGCCAGCTGCCGCACCTCCTGCGCCACCACGGCAAAGCCCTTTCCGGCATCGCCGGCCCGGGCTGCCTCGACGCCGGCGTTAAGCGCCAGAAGGTTGGTCTGGAAGGCGATCTCGTCGATGACGCCGATGATCTTCGAGATTTCGGTGGAGGATTTCTCGATTTCAGCCATGGCGGCAACGGCGCTGTTGACCAGATCGCCCGAGCTTTTCGCCTGCTGCTGGGTTTCGCCTACGGCGACGGAGGCCCTGGCCGCATTAGACGCCGTCTGGCCGACGCTGACGGCCAGCTGCTGCAGTGCTGCAGAACTCTGCTCGACGCCGGCGGCCTGCTGCGCCGTGCGCATGGAAAGGTCATCCGTCGCCTTCGACATAAGGTCCGTGCCGCTCAGCACCCCTTCGGACGTAGCGCGGACACCACCGATGGAATGGCGGAGAGCCGCTACCGCGTTGTTGTAGTCGCTGGCCATCTTCTGAAAGGCGCCCGGGAGGTTCTCCGGCAATACCGCCTCGAAGTCACCCTTGGACAGAGATTCGAGGCCGCGGCTCAAATGCTCCATGGCTATGCGCTGATCGGCTTCGGCGCGGGTTCGATCCTGCTCCAGGACCTGGCGTTTCTCGTCCAGTTCGGCGAGATAGACGGAGATCGCGTAGTCGATGTCGAGGAAAGTCGCCTTGACGACGGCCGCCAGCTTGTTCGACAAGCCTGGGGCGTGGCGTTTGCCGAAGCGCGATGGCCAATGCTTGTGCAGGATGCCATGCATCAATTCCGTCAGCACCAGGGCGTAGCCGCCGATGTACCAGCTGGGATCGAGGCCAATGCGCGCATGGGTCTTGCCGACAGCAGTCACGCCGGCCACGTAATTGGCATCGAATTGGCCATTCGACAGATGTCCCCAGTGGCTCTCCTGGCGCGCCTTGGCGCCATCCATGTGGGCTTTGTCGCGGAAGAAATGGGAAATCGCGGGTGTCCTGCCCATCTTCGCATAGAGCTTGTCGAGCGCGCCGCCGAGAAGCTCCGACAGCGTCGGGCGCAGTTCGCGCAGGGTCTCGCGGGTGGCGTCGTCGATCTCGATGAAGTCCAGGCGTTGTCTGAGGGTGGATGTATCGGGCGCAGCTTTCATCTTGATCTCGGTCTGAATGAGGCTTCCGCACGCCAAGCGTGCAGGGTAAAGGCAATCTGCCAGACTTGACCGATTTGCATTGACCATCCGTTAACTTTGTTACCCAGATTTCGCCCGATACGGACAGTTTACATTGTTCACGTTTTGATCTGGCTTTTACCCTGACTGGCGTTATAGTCCGGCGATCTCCAACTATCGCCAGGATGCCATGACGATCTCCCTTTTTGGTTCCGACTTCCAGACGGTGCAGTTGCTGTACGGCGCGGTCGGCCTGCTCGTTCTTGTCATCGTGATCCTGCTGGTCCGCAGTGCCGGCAAAAGGCAGAGCGACGACGAGATGGATTTTCGCGCTGCAGAGGCGGAACAACGGATGGCGGAGATGCTGCGGCTGCAGGCCGAGATGCAGGGCCGTCTGGCGACGATGACCGAGGTGTTCGGCAGTCGCCAGGCGGAGTTCAACCACGCCGTCAACCAGCGTCTCGACGGGATGTCGCACCGGGTGACCAGCACGCTCAACGAACAGACAAAATCGACGCATGAAAACCTGCAGAAACTGCAGGAACGGCTCGGGGTCATCGATGCCGCACAGTCCAATATCCAGTCGCTTGCAAAGGATGTCGTCGGGCTGCAGGCGATCCTGTCCAACAAGCAGACGCGCGGCGCCTTCGGCCAGGCACGGATGGAGACCATCGTTGCCGACGGCCTGCCGTTCGGCGCCTATGCCTTCCAGCACACGCTGTCCAACGGGTCGCGGCCCGATTGCATCATCCATATGCCAAACGGACTGCCGCCGCTGGTGGTCGATGCAAAATTCCCGCTGGAAGCCTGGAACGCCATCCGCGCGGCCTCCAGCCCGGAAATGGTACGCATCGCCGGCCAGCAGTTTCGCCGCGACATGGAAGTCCACATCCGCGATATCTCCGAAAAATATCTGATCCAGGGCGAGACCCAGGACACTGCCTTTCTCTTCGTACCATCGGAATCGATCTTTGCCGAGATTCACGAAAAGTTCGAGGGTGTTATCCAGAAAGCGCACCGCGCGCAGATCGTCATCGTCTCCCCGTCCCTGCTGATGCTGTCGATCCAGGTGATCCAGTCTGTCCTGAAGGACCAGCGGATGCGTGAGCAGGCGCATCTCATCCAGGGCGAAGTGGCGCTGCTGATGGCCGATCTCGGTCGTCTCGATGAGCGCGTCACCAAACTCCAGGGACATTTCTCCGCTGCCCAGAAAGATGTCGAGATGATTGCCACGTCCTCCTCGAAGCTTGCGAGGCGCGGCCAGAAGATCGAGGCACTGGACCTGACAGAGCACTCCGAGGCGGTACGCGAGCCGGCAGAACCATCACGCGGAGTCGAAAGCCGTACTGGACTTCTGAAGCTGAGGGTGGTTGACGAGGACTAAGCGCTTCGGCAGTGTCGCGCCGATATTCCAGCAGAGCAGGCATTCCCATGATCACAGTATTCGGCTCCATCAACATGGACCTCGTTGCAACCACGGACCGGCTGCCGAAGCCCGGGGAAACCGTTGCCGGCAACGGCTTTGCAACGGCTGCCGGCGGCAAGGGTGCAAACCAGGCGCTGGCCGCCCGCCGCGCCGGCGCAACGGTGCGCATGGCCGGCGCTGTCGGCACCGATGGCTTTGCCGAGCCTGCGTTGGCGCTGCTGGCAGAAGCCGGCACCGATCTCGGCGCGGTAAAGCATGTCGAGGGCCCAACCGGGACGGCACTCATCCTTGTCGGCGGCGACGGTGAAAACGTGATTGTTGTGGTGCCCGCTGCGAATGGTGCCGTCACCGCCGAAGACGCCACTGCTGCGGTGGCCGGACTGAAGGCCGGCGATATCCTCATGCTGCAGCTCGAGGTGCCCGGGAATGCGGTGGAGGCGGCGCTTGGCGCTGCCAAGGCCGCCGGTATCCGGACGATCCTCAACCTCGCGCCGCTGACATCAGATGCCAAACGGCTCGGGCGGCTAGCCGACATCGTCATCGCCAACGAAACGGAATTCGAGCTTCTGGCAGGCCAGGACGGAATGACGGCTACCGATCGTGAAGCGGCAATGACCCGCCTGCATGGGGAAACCGGGCAGACGCTGATCGTCACTCTGGGTGGCGATGGCGTGGTTGCCATAAGGGACGGCGTACTGTCGCGCGCCAAGGGCCTCGTCATCGAGCCCGTCGACACGGTCGGTGCCGGCGACACGTTTTGCGGCTATTTCGCTGCCAGCCTCGACCAAGGGCTCGACTTCGAGGCCGCACTCCGTCGCGCCGCCGTCGCCGGCTCCCTCGCCTGCCTTTCAGCCGGAGCTCAGCCATCGATACCCCTGGCCGAATCGGTCGCCGCGAGGCTCTGATCGGTGTCTCACGGATAATCTGGTGTAGTTCCGCCCGGAATTTATGACGAACTTAGCAGTGCTATAAAAGGTGGCACTCCACCTAAATGACCAAAGGCCGCCGGGACAATCCGGCGGCCTTAAACTCTGTTCCGAATTCTCAGATCCGCGCAAAGCGCTCCGTAAGCAGCGCAAAAAATCCGTTGGCGTCGACCGATCGCATGAACCGGGCGTTGCGCTTGCGATCTGTCACGTGCCACCAGTCGACGACCATCATGCCGATCGTCAGCTCCGAACTGACCTCGATCTCGACATTGCAGGTGCGGCCGTCGAAAAGCTCTGGCTTCAGCAGGTAGGCAATGACGGTCGGATCGTGCAGCGGGCCGCCGTCTGAGCCGTATTTCTCGATATCGAAGCGCTCGAAGAATTCCAGCATCTCGGCCATGGCCTTGGCCGGCGCGGTGCCGATGTCGGCGATCTTGCGGACCCTGTCCTTGCGGGTCAGCAGCTGATGGGTGACATCGAGCGGCATGATGACCACCGGCACGCCCGACCGCATAACGATGTCGGCCGCCTCGGGATCGACGAAGATATTGAACTCGGCGGCCGGCGTAATGTTGCCGCCCTCGAAGAAGCCGCCGCCCATCATCACCAGTTCCTGAACGCGACCGACGATTCCCGGCGCCTTGCGGAAGGCCGTGGCGATATTGGTGAGCGGGCCGAGGGTGCAAAGCGTCACCGTGCCCGCGGGCTCGTGCAACAGTGTTTCGATGATGAAGTCGACGCTGTGTTGCGGCTGCAGCGCCATCGTCGGCTCGGCAAGCTCCGGACCATCCAGCCCCGTCTTGCCGTGCACGTGCTCCGCAGTCACCAGCGGCCGGGCAATCGGCCGGTCGCAACCGACAAAGACCTTGATATCGCGGCGATCGCAAAGCTCGCAGACGATCCGCGCATTGCGGCTGGTCATGGGCAGCGGCACGTTGCCGGCTACGGTGGTGATACCGAGAATTTCAAGCTCCTCCGGGCTGCCGAACGCCAGCATGATGGCTGCTGCGTCGTCCTGTCCCGGATCGGTATCGATGATGATCTTCCTTGCCAAACGCGCGTCCTCTTCCCTTGTCACTGCGGCGTCCCTGCGCCTCTTCCACCCCTTTTTGACGCCATTCGAACTGCCTTTGTCAAGCAAGCGCTGCAACCATAGGGGCAGCGAATATGCCGTTGGATTCCGATTGCGTCAGGCGACGTGCTTGCGCTGAAAGCAGGCAATGCCCATATTGCGGCCATCCGGATGCTGAGATGCAGGTCCGGCAGGGTCGCTTGACAACCAAGGACTTGTAGAGATGAGCCGTATGACGCCTTTTGCCAGCCCTCTCCTGTTGGGCTTCGACGCCATGGAAAAGACCCTCGAGCGGATTTCCAAGATCAGCGATGGATACCCACCCTATAATATCGAGCGAATGCAGGCCGAACCGGCAACTGGCGAACCGGAGCGATTGCGCATCACGCTTGCCGTTGCCGGCTTCAGCGAGGACGAACTCGAAGTCACAACGGAAGAAAACCAGCTGATCATTCGCGGCCGGCAGATCGAGCAGGAGGCACGTGACTATCTTTATCGGGGCATCGCCGCCCGGCAGTTCCAGCGCGTCTTCGTATTGGCCGAAGGGATGCATGTCCTTGGCGCGGCATTGAAAAACGGTTTGCTTTCGGTCGATCTTATCAGACCGGAACCGCCGCGTGGGGTGAAGAAAATTAACATTTCGGTCCCAGAGTAAGGCAACGGCGAATCCGAGCCGTTGGTCCCCCACGCTGGAGGAACGGGAAATGTTACTCAAAGAAGCCACCGCACGCCTCACCGAAAACGAACTCGTATCGCTCGGCAGCGGCGAAGTCGCCTATGTCCGCAAGATCCGCCAGGAGGAAGTGTCCCGTTGCTTCCCGGAAGCTCCGGACATCGATCCCACAGTTGATCTGTGGGCCCTTTTCGGCGCCGACGGCACCCCCATCCTATTGACCGACAACCGTTCCAGCACCTTCTTCAAGGCTGCCGAAGACGAGTTGAAAACCGTCAGCCTGCACTGAGTTTGCAGCTGGGGACGACCTCCAGATCAGCCGATCCCGATTCAATGTACGCGCGCCGGATTGTATCCTCAGAGCCAGTGCGGGCGCGCGCGTCTGCCCTCCGGGTGTCCTTGCAGATGAAGTTCATGACAAGACAGCTCTCGATAGAAGATATGGATGAAGCTGCCGTCGTTCTACGCCGCTCATTTGACGAGCGGATGCCTGCATTGTCCGGCCTTCATACTGCCGAAGAGGACAGACTCTATTTTCGGGAGCATCTCTTTACCCAATGCGAAATGTGGGGCGCATTCGACCAGGTGATGCTCGGCTTCATAGCCTTCACAGATGAGTGGATCGAACAACTCTACGTTCTGCCCAACTTTCAGCGCATCGGTGTCGGACGGGCGCTGCTCGATATAGCAAAAGGACGATCACCTTCTCTGAAACTCTGGACTTTCCAGCAAAACGAACGGGCCCGCACCTTCTATGAGCGAAACGGTTTTGCGATCATTGATGAAACCGATGGTGCGACCAACGAGGAAAAAGCGCCGGATGTGTTATTCGAGTGGAAGCAATCGAGCTGAATGCGCCTGACGCTTTTGCGATAGCCCGATAATCGTCAATTCCACCCTGCGAAGGCAAACTGCCCAGATCGTCCTACACCCGCTTAAACGTCAGATAGGCCGAGGAGCGGCCTTCGCGTTTGGCTTTGGCTTCGTAGCGCGTGCCGGGCCAGCCGTCATAAGGGGTGAGCCAGTCGGCGGCGTTTTTCGCCGTCCATTCGAAGCCGCCATGGGCCTTACAGTGCTGCAGCGTCCAGTTGATGTAGGTGTCGATGTCGGATGCGAAGCAGAATATTGCGCCGGGCTTCAGGACTCGGTGAAAGCGGGCGAGATTGACCGCGGAGACGAAGCGGCGTTTCCAGTGGCGTGTTTTCGGCCAGGGATCCGGATAGAGCAGGTCGATCTGGTCGAGACAGGCGTCCGGCAGCCAATCGAGCAACTGCGTAGCATCGTCGTTGTAGACGCGGATGTTCTGAACACCCGCTTCCTCGACATGGGCAAGCAGCTTCTGCATCGAATTGACGAAGGGCTCGACACCGATGAAACCGGTCGTCGGGTTTTCCTTGGCCCGGTGGATCAGGTGCTCGCCACCGCCGAAGCCGATTTCGAGCCGCAGTCGTTCCACCGGAACTGGAAACAGCGCCTGGAGAGAAGCAGGCACAGGCGTGTCGAGATCAACCATGAAGGCGGGCAGCAGGGTTTCCAGCCGCCCGGCCTGCTGGCCACGCAGGGGCTTGCCCTTGCGCCGACCGTAGAAGGCTTCCGTTGCCCGCGATCGGCGCTCGGTATCGTTCATGACATTCAGGCCTTGATGGCTTCCTTGAGCGGCTTGACGAGGTCGAGCTTTTCCCAGGAGAAGGAACCGTCGCGACCTGCCTTGCGGCCGAAGTGGCCATAGGCGGAGGTCTTGGCGTAGATCGGCTTGTTGAGGTCCAGATGGCGGCGGATGCCGGTCGGCGACAGGTCCATCACCTTGCGGATGGCAGCTTCGACCTGGTCCTCGGTGTACTTGCCGGTCTGGTGCAGGTCGACATAGATCGACAGCGGCTGGGCAATGCCGATCGCATAGGCGATCTGGATGGTGCAGCGGTCGGAGAGGCCGGCGGCAACGACGTTCTTGGCGAGATAGCGGGCTGCATAGGCAGCAGAGCGGTCAACCTTGGTGGTGTCCTTGCCGGAGAAGGCGCCGCCGCCGTGCGGAGCAGCACCGCCGTAGGTGTCGACGATGATCTTGCGGCCTGTCAGGCCGGCGTCGCCATCGGGACCGCCGATGACGAACTTGCCGGTTGGATTGATGTACCAGGCGCAATCGGCAGCGACCGGCAGGTCGCCGAATGCTTCCATGATGTAGGGCTCGACAACCGAGCGGACCTTCTTCGAATCCCAGCTTTCGTCGAGATGCTGGGTCGACAGAACGATCGAGGTGACTTCTGCAGGCTTGCCGTCGACGTAGCGGACGGTGACCTGGCTCTTTGCATCCGGGCCGAGCTTGCCGGCTTCGCCTTCATGCTTCTTGCGGGCGGTGGCAAGCAGCTGCAGGATCAGGTGCGAATAGTAGATCGGTGCCGGCATCAGGTCCGGCGTTTCGCGGCAGGCGTAACCAAACATGATGCCCTGGTCGCCAGCGCCTTCATCGCCCTGCTTGTCGGACGCGTTGTCGACGCCTTGCGCGATGTCGGCCGACTGCGAGTGCAGCAGGACATCGATCTTCGCCGTCTTCCAGTGAAAGCCTTCCTGCTCGTAGCCAATGTCCTTGATCGCCTTGCGGGCGGCTGTCTTGAACTTGGCCGGATTGATGACGTCCTTGCCGTCCTTGTCCTTCTTCATCAGGCTCGGCGGCAGGCGGACCTCGCCGGCGATAACCACCCGGTTGGTGGTCGCCAGGGTTTCGCAGGCAATGCGGACACTCCAGGGATCGATGCCGGTCTTTGCGGCTTCACGGTAGACCAGATCGACGATTTCGTCGGAGATGCGGTCACAGACCTTGTCCGGGTGACCTTCGGCAACAGACTCACTGGTAAAGAGGTAGTTGGCACGCATGCGGGAATTCCCCTCAAAGAATAAAGCTGGGTCTGTGTTAGTCAGTTCAAAGCCGAATGACAAGGCACAGAAGGACATGGATATATCTTTATATCCCACTTTCCGGTTAAGATTTTTGCGCCAAACATGCAAAAGGCGGCCAAAATGACCGCCTTTGCGTCTTCATGTATAGCCGGCGCTTACTCGGCGTCGGCTTCGGCAGCCAATGCCTTGACCAGTTCGACGACCTTGCGGCGGACCTTTGCATCGGAAATCTTGACGAAAGCACGATTGAGCTGCAGGCCTTCCGAGGACGAGAGGAAGTCCACGACATAGTTGGAGCTCGAGGCTTCAGCCATGCCGCTGGCGGACGTCGAGTGATCGCCCGGTGCGTCTTCAAAGAAAAACGAGACCGGCACGTTGAGGATGCTGGAAATATTCTGAAGACGACTGGCGCCAACGCGGTTGGTGCCCTTTTCGTACTTCTGGATTTGCTGGAACGTGATGCCGAGGCTTTCGCCAAGTTTTTCCTGGCTCATGCCCAGCATGGTGCGACGGAGACGGATCCTGCTACCGACATGGATGTCGATTGGATTCGGCTTCTTCTTATTTTCGATCATTATAATGCCCTAACTAGCTCTGGTTGAATCGGCTTCTTCGCCCCCACTACCCCCGACCATGCTTATATAACGCCACGTTGCAGAGCTATATTCGCTTGATCGCCATCTTACGTACAGATTAGCGTCCTGGACCACTATGCATTTTTAGGGGTTTTAGGTCAATTCAGGGCTGAAATAAAACCCATGCGTGAAATCACTGCAATCAGGCCCATGCACGCAAGTGCCAACCAAAAGTACAGAACCCGCAGTTTTTCGCCTATTTTAGTTTGGTCTACGCTACCCAAGGTGGCGTCGACAAATCCCTGCTGACCAAGATCGAGGCCGGCGACGAGACGTCCATGAGAATCGACCAGAGCAGAAATTCCGCTGTTGGCGCTGCGGATGAGCGGCAGGCCGTATTCGACGGCGCGGACACGGGCCTGCTGAAAATGCTGGTAGGGTCCAGGGGTATTGCCGAACCAGGCGTCGTTGGTGACATTGACGATAGCGTCGGCCTTGGCGATATCGGGCGTCATCTCGTCGGGAAAGATGATCTCGTAGCAGAGCAGCGGGTAAAGCCGGATGCTCGATGGCAGGGTCAACAGCGAGCGACGGGCGGCAGCGGAAAAACCGCCCGGCATCTCGACGATGTTGGCTATGCCGAAATTCTGGAGGATGCTCTCGAAGGGCACATACTCGCCGAACGGCACCAGATGCACCTTGTCTGCAGCGCCAATGATCTGGCCGCGGCCATCGATCACGTAGATCGAATTGTAATAGCGCGGCGGCGTCCCGGGGCCCATGTCCTCGGCCCGCACGGCGCCGGTGATGAGAATTTGGTCGGCGGCGAGCACGTCGGCAATGCGGGTCAGGGCGTCCCGGTTGTCGGTCAGGAGAAAGGGTAGTGCCGTTTCCGGCCAGACGATGATGTCCGGCCGCTTGCCACCATCCTTGGGTGGCGCCGCCGACAACGCCAGATGCTTCTCGAAGATCGCGGTGCGATCGCCGTCGCTGTCCTGCTTGGCCTCCTGGTCGATATCGGGCTGGATGACGCGCACAACCGGCGCCTTTGCATCTGCACGGAAGGCAGGCTCCGGCTGGCTCAGCGCGTAGTAGCCGTAGCCGAGATGGGCAGCGAACAGGAGGGCCGCGAGTGTAATGCCGGGGATGGCGCCGTTGCGGGTGCCTAACAGCGCCGGCGCCGCAAATACGAAGACGGACAGCACCGTCACCCCCAGCATGCCGATCATGTGGGCCGACTGCATCATCAGCGGCGTCGGCATCATGCCATAGCCGATGGCATTCCAGGGAAAGCCGGTGAAGACGAAACTGCGCAGCCATTCGATAAAACCGAATGCGAAGGCCAGTGCTGCGATCCGTCCCAGACCGTCGGACCATACGAGCCTCGCCAGCGCGGCGGCGAGCCCGTAGAAGATCGCGAGAAATGCCGGCAGGCCGAGGATCGCCAGAGGCAGGGCCCACGCGAACTGCTCCGCATCGATCATCAGCGCATGGCCTAGCCACCACAGGCCGGCGACGAAATAGCCGAAACCGAACAGCCAGCCGGTAACGAAAGCTGGCCATAGACGGCGGAGGATGCCGCTGCCTGGAGCGGCAGTGGCGCCGTCAAGCAGCCAGACAAGCAGGGTGAAGGAGACGAACATCGCGGCAAAGAAGCCGAAGGGCGGGAGCGCCAGCACGCCGATAGCGCCGGCACCCATGGCAAGCAGGGCACGCCTGAAACCCCAGACCAGAATGACCCTGTCCGCAAGCCATTCCATGCACGCTCTCCCTTGAAACACCACGAATCAAACCCGTTGCGCAGTGTTTCAAAAAAGGCGCGGTTTGTCCCTTGAAGGCTTAGAGCAGCGGCCCTAGCCGGCTGCGTTGCGATTGACGGCACCGCCATCGGATGGCCCGTCGACAGCCGGATGGTCTTTGTCATTACCGGATGCCTCCACTTCACCCTTGACGGGGCGACGACGGACCGGATGGCGCTTGCGGGTGATGCGGACGCGCTTGATGCGGCGCGGATCAGCCTCGAGGATCTGGAACTCGAACCCGGGAAGCCCCTGGACAAGCTCTCCGCGAACCGGAATGCGACCGAGCGCCGAAAAGATAAGGCCACCCAGCGTATCGACGTCGTCGACTTCCTCGCTGACATCGAAGTCTGAGCCGATAGCCCGGGCGATATCTTCGAGTTCAACGCGGGCATCGGCGACGAAGACGTCTTCCGATACCTGCTTGAACATGACCTCTTCGTCGTCGTGCTCGTCGTCGATATCGCCAACGACCATCTCGACGATGTCCTCATGCGAGGCGAGGCCGTCGGTTCCACCATATTCGTCGATGACCAACGCCATCTGGGTGCGGTTGACCTGCATGCGCCGAAGCAGGTCGGAGGCCAGCATCGACGGCGGCACGAACAGGATCTTCCTGATGATGCCGGCTTCGGCAACGGTCTTGCGAAGATCGACCCGGGCGAGATCGAAGTTCGGCTTGGCGGAACGCGGTGCCTTTTCGGCCTTCTCGGCAGCAACAGCGGCGACCTGCGGATCGATTGCCGCAGCCTTGGCGCCGACCCGGCGCTTGTTGCGCGCCTGCTTGGCCACATAGGAAAGCAGGTCTCGGATGTGCACCATACCGCGCGGATCGTCGAGCGTATCGCAATAGACGGGCATGCGCGAACGTCCGCTTTCCTCGAACAGGATCATCAGTTCCCCGATGGTCAGGCTCTGGTCGACCGCCTCGATATCGGCACGCGGCACCATGACGTCGGCCACACGCACCTCCCGGAAGCGCAGGATATTGTGCAGCATCGCCCGTTCGTCGGCCGAAAAACCGTCATCATCGGTGCCGTTCACCATCAGGGCGTCGGTGAGGTCCTCGCGCAGGCGCGAGCCCTGGGCCGGACGCAGCACGCGCGCCGCTCGGCTCCAGAAGGTGGATTGGGATCTGTGCCCCGCCCTGCCGTTGCTACTCGCCGCCTCTTCGGAGGCTGCGTCCTGCTCTTTGGCGTCAGTGGCCGGTTTTGCTGTAAAGTCGCTCATGGTTCCAATCAGATCGGGTCTTGACCCGCATAGGGATCTGATAGGCCAAGTCTCGCCAAAATACGA
Organism: Rhizobium sp. B21/90; assembly: GCF_019355815.1. Classification (NCBI taxonomy): domain Bacteria; kingdom Pseudomonadati; phylum Pseudomonadota; class Alphaproteobacteria; order Hyphomicrobiales; family Rhizobiaceae; genus Rhizobium; species Rhizobium sp. B21/90. The sequence goes on from NZ_CP072162.1 coordinate 3,545,900, forward strand.
GTCTCAAGGCCTTCCATCAGTTCGGCGTCTTCATCATTCATATGGTCGTAGCCAAACAGATGCAACAATCCATGCACCATCAGATGGGTGAGATGCTCGTCGACACCCTTGTCGAGATCAACCGCCTCGCGCTCCACCGTCTCGCGAGCGATGATGATATCGCCCAGCATGGGGCCTGGCATGCCGCCGGGAGCAAGCGGAAAAGCAGGGAACGACAGGACATTGGTCGGCTTGTCCTGCTGCCGCCATTCGGCGTTGATCGCCCGGATTGAGGCATCGTCGGTGAAAACCAGCGAGAGTTCGGGCTCCATCGATGGAAAAGGCTGATGGACCTCCGTCTGCAGAAAATCTGCGGCATCGCCAAGCACGCGCTCGGCCATCGCCTGAAGTGTTTCCTCGGAGGGCCAGCGGCCCTCCTCGATGCTGATCTGTATGTCCAGTCGGGTCATGGCGTCATGCCGGCATCAGCTCTGCCGATCGGCCTCTTCGCTTTCGGGCGTCGCGTACATCGTATCGTAGGCGCGCACGATGCGGCCGACGAGCGGATGGCGGACGATGTCGGTATCCTTGAAGCGGATCACCGAAATGCCCTCGACGCCGGTCAACAGCTGCAAAGCCTCGACGAGCCCGGATTTGACGCCGCGCGGCAGATCGATCTGGCTCGGGTCGCCGGTGACGATCATCCGCGAGTTTTCGCCGAGACGGGTAAGGAACATCTTCATCTGCATCGAGGTCGTATTCTGCGCCTCGTCGAGGATGACGGCGGAGTTGGCCAGCGTACGGCCGCGCATGAAGGCGAGCGGCGCGATTTCGATGACACCGGCGATAATGGCCCTCTCGACCTTGTCGCCTGGCATCATGTCGTAAAGCGCGTCATAGAGCGGCCGCAGATAGGGATCGACCTTCTCTTTCATGTCGCCGGGCAGGAAGCCCAGTCGTTCGCCAGCTTCCACAGCCGGGCGCGACAGGATGATCTTTTCGACCGCGCCCCGTTCCAGCAGCTGGCAGGCCTGGGCCACGGCAAGATAGGTCTTGCCGGTACCAGCAGGGCCGCAGCCGAAGACAAGTTCCGAGCGCTCGAGTGCACGGAGATAAGCATCCTGCGTCGGCGTGCGCGCGACGATGGTCTTCTTGCGGGTCGAAACCTGGGCCATGGTCAGCTTGGCCTTGCGCTCCATGGTCGGCAGGATCAGCTGGTCATCGGCCGCCAGCGCCATGCGGATGGCGCCCTCGACATCGGACGGCTCGACGCTGCCACCCTTCTGCAATTTTTCGTAGAGGTAATCGAGGGTGCGCCGGGCCTGATTGGTGGCCAGCACATCGCCGGTGATGACGACGGAGTTGCCGCGAGCGCGGACGTTGATCTTCAGCCGCTCCTCGAGCAGCTTCAGGTTCTGTTCGAACTGACCGAACAGCTCGCTGGCGAACCTGTTGTTTTCGAAAGTCAGAACGAAGTGATTGGCGTCGGTCGCGGCAGGGGACTGGCGCGGAGTAGAGGAAACCAATTCTTGTGCGTTCAAGCGGTCAAGCTCCTTTGCCAATCTCGGACCTACACCTGCTCTGCAAAGAGACTGTTGGTGCTTGTCCCGGTGATTCGTACATTGATAATGTCACCGATTTGCGATGCCTTTGCATCAACATTCACGGATTGCAGCCACGGAGAGCGACCTATCAACTGTCCTGGCATGCGACCGGGCTTTTCGAGCAACACATCGACCACGCGGCCGACGCAGGCTTCGGCAAATTCCTGCTGCTGGCGCATGAGAAGCGCTTGCAACCGTTCCAGCCGTTCAGCCTTGATCTCTTCGGGCACCTGATCCTTCAAGTCCGCGCCGGGGGTGCCGGGACGCGTCGAATATTTGAACGAGTAGGCCTGTGCATAGCGCACGGCCTTGACGAGGGTGAGCGTATCCTCAAAATCCTTGTCTGTCTCCCCCGGAAAGCCGACGATGAAATCTCCGGACAGCGCGATATCCGGGCGCGCGGCCCGGATGCGCTCGACCAGGGCCAGGTAGTCGGCCGTACTGTGGCGGCGGTTCATCGCTTTTAGGATGCGGTTGGAACCGGCCTGCACCGGCAGATGCAGATAGGGCATCAGCATGCGGAGGTCGCGGTGGGCATTGATCAGCCTGTCATCCATGTCGCGCGGATGGCTTGTGGTATAGCGCAGCCGCGCCAGACCCGGAATGTCGGCAAGCCGATATAGCAGGTCGCCAAGGCTCCACTCCTCGCCATCCGGTCCCTTGCCGTGCCAGGCGTTGACGTTCTGGCCAAGCAGCGTCACTTCGCGCACGCCGCCGGCGACCAGCTTCTCCGCCTCGTCGATGATCTGCGACACTGGCCGGGAAACTTCGGAACCGCGTGTGTAAGGCACGACACAGAAGGTGCAAAACTTGTCGCAGCCCTCCTGCACCGTGAGGAAGGCCGTGACGCCGCGGGCACGGATCTTCGCGCTTTCGGCCATCGGCAGATGCAGGAACTTGTCTTCGATGGCGTATTCCGTATCGACGACGCGCTGGCCTTGCTTGGCGCGACGCAGCGCCTCCGGCAGGCGATGATAGGTCTGCGGGCCGATAACGACATCGACGGCCGGCGCCCGGCGCAGGATTTCCTCACCTTCGGCCTGGGCGACGCAGCCGGTGACGCCGATCATCATCTCGCGACCGTCTGCGGCCTTGCGCTTTTTCATGTCGCGCAGCCGGCCAAGGGCAGAATAGACCTTTTCGGCCGCCTTCTCGCGGATATGGCAGGTGTTGAGGAGGACGAGGTCGGCCTCTTCCATATCGTCGGTCGGCTCGTAGCCGTCCTTGGCCAGCGCGTCGCTCATCCGCGTGGAGTCGTAGACGTTCATCTGGCAGCCGTAGGTCTTGATGAAGACCTTGCGGCTGTTGTTGCCATCACGGGTTTCCGGGGCGATCAGAAGGGCGCTGTCCTGGGTCATGGCGGCTATCTAGTGGTTTTTTGACGGTGTGAAAAGACAATCTTGAGTATCAGGTCTTGTGGCGACCGAGCAGCAGGCCCGAAAGCAGGGCACGAATGCGCTCGGTGACTTCCGCTGCGACCTGCTTGCGGTTGCTGTCGGCGCGATAATCGACCGTCTCGCCGAAATGCACGTCGACATCGATTGCGCCGCAGGCAAGCACGCCCTTCAGCGACGGCAGCATCTCGATGTCTCCCGGCCATGTGGCAACGGGCCGGTGATAACGCCCCATCGGCATGCCGTGGATGCCTGTATAAGCGACCGCGACCGGCTGGACGTGCACCACGCCTTCGGGTGCGGCCGGAAGAGCAGCCGCCGCCGCCCCGAACAGCGAGGACTTCACCTCCAGCAGGCGGTTGCCGTCCGACGTTGTGCCTTCCGGAAACAGAACGACGATCTCGCCGCCGGCCATGCGCTCGGCAATCTCGTTCACCTGTTCGCCCGTCTTGCGCTTCTGCTCTCGGACAACGAACACCGTCTTTTGCAAGCGCGCGAAAAGCCCAAAGATAGGCCAGCCGCGCACCTCGATCTTCGCAATGAAGGCAACATCGGCCACCGCCGACAGCACCAGGATATCCAGCCAGGACGAATGGTTCGATGCCAGCATCAACGGCCTTCGACGATCCGGCGCGCCGTGAACGCGGATGTGTAGCCCGAAGGCATAGCAGACGAGGCGGTGCCAGAGGCGCGGCAGGTAGCGACGCAGCCTCCAGTCAAAATAGAGGCAGACACATTGCAGCGGCAGCAGGAAAACGCTGGCGACCAGCACAAGAAATCCACCGAAAACAAGGCGCAAGCGGTGGATCAAGGCCGTGCCTCATAAAGTGTTTTGGGGTGCGTACCTACCACCGCCTCCCCCATAATACCCTTACCGCAAAGCTGCGGTTTCCGAATGCAGAAGCTTCGTCCGGCCCTGTCGCAGACATCAGGCACTCAGTGCTCGTCCTTCTTGATCGGCACCCCATAGAGCTCCAGCCGGTGGCCGACAAGGCGGAAGCCGTGCTCGCGGGCGATACGTTCCTGCAGAGCCTCGATTTCCGGCGAATGGAACTCGACGACGTCGCCGGTTTTCAGGTCGATCAGGTGGTCGTGGTGCTCTTCCGGAACCGTCTCGTAGCGCGAACGCCCGTCGCGAAAATCATGGCGGGTAATAATGCCGGCGTCCTCGAACAGCTTTACCGTGCGGTAGACCGTGGAGATGGAGATTTTCGAATCGATCTTCACCGAGCGGCGATGCAGTTCCTCGACATCGGGGTGATCCTCGGCATCTGCAATGATTCGAGCGATGACGCGCCGCTGCTCGGTCATGCGCATGCCGCGTTCGGCACAGAGCTCCTCGAGCGATTTGGCAATATCTGTCATCGATGTCGTCTTCTGGCCCGTGGATCCGACCCTAGGGACTAGCGAAGATCGCGGCGCATGACAAGCGCCGTCGATTTTGTACCGGATGCATCCGTGTAATAGGCCTTGCGCTCGCCAACCGTGGCGAAGCCCAGCTTGCGGTAGAGCCCGACTGCCGCAACATTGCCGGCATCGACCTCCAGAAACATGCTTTCCCCGCCGCGCCGGTGCGCCTCGCGCATCGCTGCCTGCATCAACCGCCAGCCTAGACCGGCGCGACCGAGCTTCGGCTGCACCGCAACCGTGAGGATCTCCGCCTCGTCGGCGACATGGCGAGCGAGCACGAAACCGCAAAGCGCCGGCTTGCCGTTGGTCTGGCGGGCAACAAAGCCGAACACCGGCTCCTGCGACAGCAGGCTGTGGAATTCGCCTGTGCCCCAGGCTTTCGGAAAGCGGGCGCTGTGCAGCGCGGATACGTCGGCGCAGTCGCGCGAGACCATGGCGACGATCTCGTAATCGGGCTTACTTCTAAGGAATGACGGCAGCATCGCCTATTGCCTCGCGACGGCGAAGCCGAGCTGCGGCTTGGCATCGGGGCCGCGCAGATAAAGCGGCTTCGGCTTCTCGCCGACAAGCATTTTTGCACCGAGCCGCGCAACATCCGAGATCGGAAAGGCATTGCCAGCCGCGTCTGCCGGCACATCCTCCGCCGTGGAGCTCAAAAGCGGCACGGCCGAGCCGGCCAACAGGCCATCGAACTCGGCGGCCAGCGCTCGAGCATCCTCCACAAGCACCGCCGCAGACTCGCTAAGAGGCATTCCGTCGACGCCGAATGTTTGCAGGTAGACTTCGCCCCGCTTGGCGTCCATTGCCACCAGCATCGGCCGGCCCGCAGCCTTCGGGCGATGGGCGGCCGCGATCACCTCGAGTGTCGTGACGCCGACAGCCGGGATGCCGAGCGCAAGGGCAAAACCACGGGCGGCAGCGACGCCGACCCGGATGCCGGTGAAGGAGCCGGGACCGACGGTCACGGCGATCCGCTCGACTGCATCGAGCTTCAGGCCAGCCTTGTCGAGCACACGATCGACCAGTGCGATGAGATGTTCGGCATGGCCCTTGCCGATGGTTTCGGTAATTTCGGCGAACACGCGGTCGCCGTCGCTGTCATAGACGGCGGCGGCGCAATCCGTGCCTGCGGTATCCAGCGCCAGTACGATCATTTTCGACGTTTCCGGAAAATCCCGATCAGACCGCCTCGACTTCCAGCACTTCGGGCACGAAATGGCGGAGGAGGTTCTGGACGCCGTGCTTCAGCGTGGCGGTGGACGAAGGGCAGCCTGCGCATGAGCCTTTCATGTTGAGAAAGACGGTGCCATCCCGGAAGCCGCGGAAAGTGATGTCGCCGCCATCCTGGGCGACGGCCGGACGGACACGGGTCTCCAGCAGTTCCTTTATCGTCAAGACGATGGACTCATCGCCCTCGGCGAAGAATTCGCCATCGGCATCCGTGACTTCCGACAATGCCGAGGAAGTGCCCATGACGGGCTTGCCGGACATGAAATGCTCCATGATCGAGCCTAGGATGGCTGGCTTCAGATGCTGCCATTCCTGATCGTCCTTGGAGACGCTGATGAAATCATAGCCGAAATAGACGCCGGTGACTCCGGGCACGGTGAACAGGCGGGCCGCGAGTGGCGAAACCTGCGCGTCGGCTGCGCTGCGGAACTCGGCCGTACCATTTTCCATGACAACCTTGCCAGGCAGGAATTTCAGCGTTGAGGGGTTCGGCGTGGACTCGGTCTGAATGAACATCGTCATCTCCATGACGGCGGCATGAGCCTGTCCGTCGTTTAGAACTCTTCAAAAGAAAATAGGCCTTTTCGGCCAACCAATCAAGACCGCCACACTCAACAAATCGGCAACGGGATCAGCAAAGAGCGTCGATTTCCTCGTTTGTCAGCGAATCCGGCAGCACCGTGACCGGGATCGGGAAGGCTGCGGAGCGACCGGCGACGGACGATACCAGCGGCCCCGGACCTTCCTTGTTCGATCCCGCTGCCAGAACAAGAATAGCGACGTCGCGGTCCTCGTCGATCACTGCATTCAGCTGTTCCGCAACATCGCCCTCGCGGATGACCGTTTCGGGCTCGATGCCGATGGTCTCCCGCACAAGCTGGGCAGCCTTGGCGACAACAGCCTCGGCCTCCTCACGCGCTTCTGCGCGCATGATTTCCTCGACCCCCAGCCATTGCTGGAAATCACCATCGGGAATAACGTAAAGCAGCAGCAGACCGCCATTGGAATTCTTCGCCCGCCGGCCGGCATAGTGCACGGCACGCTGGCATTCGGGAGTGCCGTCGATCACCGCCATGAACTTGCGGCGATGGCCTTCTAGCCGTGAAAGTCGCTGTGATACCATGCCCGGACTCTGACACGTGATGGCCGATTTTTGCAAGCCCCCGTCTTCTCCTTCTCCCCAGCAGGGAGAAGGAGATTGGACACGTGACCTAGGAGATGAAGCCGACGATATCGCGGACCTGCTGCATGGTGACTTCGGCACGGGCACGGGCCCTTGCTCCACCATCGCGCAGGACGGCATCGATATGACCGGGGTCGGCCATCAGCCGGCGCATTTCGCCGGTGATAGGCGCCAGGGTAGCAACCGCAACATCGACCAGCGCCGGCTTGAAAACCGAGAACTGCTGGCCGCCGAATTCGGCAAGGACCTCCGCCTTGGTCTTGTCGGCAAGTGCTGCGTAGATGCCGACGAGATTGTCGGCTTCCGGGCGCCCGGCAAGTCCGGCGATCTCGCTCGGCAAGCCATCCGGATCGGTCTTCGCCTTGCGGATCTTCTTGGAGATGGTCTCCTCGTCGTCCATCAGGTTGATGCGCGACAGGTCCGATGGATCCGACTTCGACATCTTCTTGGAGCCATCCTTCAGCGACATGACACGCGGCGCAGGGCCATCGATCAGCGGTTCCACCAGCGGGAAGAAGGCATGCACCGGCTGTTCGCCAACGACGATATCAAGCCCGGTGCCAGCGCGGCGGATGTGCTCGGCGTAGTCGATGTTGAACTTCATGGCGATGTCGCGGGCAAGCTCCAGATGCTGCTTCTGGTCATCGCCGACGGGCACATGCGTGCCGCGATAGACGAGAATATCGGCCGCCATCAGGCTTGGATAGGCGTAGAGCCCGAGCGAGGCATTTTCACGATCCTTGCCAGCCTTGTCCTTGAACTGCGTCATGCGGTTCATCCAGCCGATGCGGGCAACGCAATTGAAGATCCAGGCGAGTTCGGCGTGCTGGGGCACGGACGACTGAGCGAAGACGATATGCTTTTCGGGGTCGATGCCGGCAGCGAGGAAAGCTGCGGTAATCGAGCGGATCTGGCCGGGCATGTCGTCGTGGACGAGCTGCGCGGTCAATGCGTGCATGTCGACGACGCAGTAGATGCAGTCGTTGTTGTCCTGCAGAGCCACGAATTTCTTGATGGCGCCGAGATAATTACCGAGATGCAGGTTGCCGGTCGGCTGGACGCCGGAAAATACGAGTTTCTTGAATTCGGTCATGTCGTCCTCAATAGGCTTGTGGAAGGCCCCAGGGCTTTTCCGCCCATGTTGCAACATCGCGGCTTATGCACGGCGATAACCTGCCGAGCAAGAGGGATCTCAGGCAGAATGCTCGATCAGATCCCAGCGATTGCCATAGGGATCAGCAAACACCGCGACCGTGCCATAGATTTCGCGCCGGGGCGCCTCCAGGAAGGCGACGCCACGGACCACCATGACTGCATGATCGCGGGCGAAATCGCTGGTCTTCAGGAAAAAGCCGACGCGGCCGCCGGTCTGGTTGCCGATTGCCGCACGCTGATCTTCGCCCTCCGCCCTCGCCAGCAGCAACGCCGCCCCATCCGTCCCCGGAGGCCGCACCACGACCCAGCGCTTGCCATCGTCCTGGACCTCATCCTGCTGGCAATCAAATCCAAGCGCGTCGCAGTAAAATGCCTTTGCAGCATCGTAGTCGTCGACGACGAGCGTGACGAGGAAGACGGATCGGTCGGACATGTCGGGCTCTCAATTATCTGGGCGATGGTGTCGTGGGTTACTTAGGGCGGACGTCCACCGTCGAGTTAGGCAAAGGTCGTCGGCATATCGACAGCAACCATACTTTACGGGCGTTGTCGGCGGAACTAAAGGAAGCATATGCCGAACATTCAAATCGATCGCGTCCATATTTCGGATGCTGAAGACCTCATCGAGGCAAACAGGAAGAGCAGAGCTTTTCATGCGCCCTGGATTGCTCCATTCACGGATATGGATGGCTTCGACGCGTGGTACGCCAGGACGATAACCGGACCCAACCTCGACTTCGTCGCACGCGAGCGAGCAAGCGGTTCCATCGTCGGCGTGGTGAATATCAGCGAGATTGTTTGGGGCGCGTTCCGAAGCGGATACCTCAGCTATTACGGCATTTCCGGGCTTTCGCGGAAAGGCTTTATGACCGAGGCGGTCGATAGCGTCTGCAAACACACTTTCGCCGAAATTGGTTTGCATCGGCTGGAAGCAAACATCCAGCCGGATAATGTTGCGTCACTGGCCCTGGTGCGGCGAGCCGGATTTCAGCGCGAAGGCTTTTCCGAAAGATACCTCAAGATCGCCGGCGAATGGCGCGACCATGAGCGGTGGGCGAGGCTATCCAGCTAGAGGGCACCGCACCATTGCAGTGCGGCGCCCCGCGTTTGCCTTAGCCAGCAGACACGCCGTCGAGGGCCCTGAGGACATCTTCGGTAAGCTGAAGGTCGGCAGCAGCCAGATTTTCCTTGAGATGCCCGACGGACGAGGTGCCTGGAATGAGCAGGATATTGGGAGAGCGGCGGAGGAGCCAGGCAAGGGCAACCTGCATCGGCGTCGCACCAAGGCTCGCAGCGACGCTGTCGAGAGCCGAGGACTGCAGCGGGCTGAAACCACCAAGCGGAAAGAACGGCACATAGGCGATGCCATCGCGGGCGAGATCGTCGATCAGCGCGTCGTCGCTGCGATTGGCAAGATTGTACATGTTCTGGATGCAGACGATGTCGGCGATACGCCGGCCTTCGGCAATCTGCGTCGGGGTGGCATTGCTGAGCCCTATGTGGCGTACGAGGCCCTGGCGCTGCAGGTCGGCCAATACGGTCATGGGCGCCTCGAGCGAGCCTTCGGCCGGCCCATGGGCGCTGAACATCAGGCGCAGGTTGACGACATCGAGCACATCGAGGCCGAGGTTGCGCAGATTGTCGTGAACGGCCTCAGTCAACTCGGCGGCAGAGAAGGCCGGGTTCCACGATGCGTCCGGGCCACGCTTGGCACCGATCTTGGTGACGATCACCAGATCGTCGGCATAGGGGTGAAGCGCCTCGCGGATCAATTGGTTGGTGATATGCGGACCGTAGAAGTCGCTGGTGTCGATGTGATCGACCCCGGCCTCGACAGCGGCGCGGAGCACAGCGATGGCGGCGTCGCGATCACGGGGCGGCCCGAAAACGCCGGGTCCGGCAAGCTGCATGGCGCCGTAGCCCATGCGTTTGACGCTGTGACTGCCGAGGGTGAATGTGTCTGGCTGATGGGTAGCGGACATGGCTTTCTCCTGTGAAGCAGGAGGTAGAAATAGGGCTCGCTACCCCATCTGGAAATAACCGCAATCCGCACAGGCTGTGCGGCACCGTGAACAATGACAGCGCCCGCCTGCATGGCATCATGGATTACCGAGCGCTGCACGAAAGCGGGAACATCAGCGTATCTGCAGGCTCACCCAATAGAGCATCAGCATGCTAAGGAGTGTCAGCGAGACCTGTTTAAACCGTCTTACCCTTTTTGTGCGGACACCTGTCCAATCGTACTGCATCAAGCAGCCCTCTCCTTATCGCGTCCTCAGCAATCATTGCCATGGAGCGCGGCAGCAGCGAGCCGCATCCTCGCCTGAGCTTGGTATATTACGAAACTTGCGTATAGCATTTGTACCGCTTTCAGCTTCGCAACGCCTAGGAAGACCGAGATGGGGCGGCACGTTTACGCACGACCATCATCAGGTTTTCCTTGGGACGCAGCGTGACTTTCATGATGGCCTTCTTATCTGCCGCACCATGATTGCCGAGCCTCACCGCTGGCAAGAGTACAGCGAGGATAGCGACGGCCTCCATGACGGCGAAAGCATTGCCGATACAGACCCGTGGCCCTGCCCCGAACGGCATGTAGGCGTAGCGGTGGCGGGCCTTGGCGGCATCCGGGGCAAACCGGGCGGGATCGAATGTCTCGGGATCGGACCAGAGCGACGGATGACGATGGAGTGCGTAGATCGGCACGTAGATATCCGCGCCTGCCGGGATCCTGAATTCGCCCAGTGCGAACTCACGCACGGCCGTCCGGGTGATGATGGGGGCCGGCGGATAGAGCCGCATGGCCTCCGAGAAGACTTGCCTGGTGTAGCCGAGCCTCGCGACGTGTTCCGGGCGCAGCGGGCCTCCCCCGGTCACCGTTGCGATTTCCGCGAGGACAGCGGCTTCATGTTCGGGGTGCTTTGCCAGGAGATGGAGTGTCCAGGCAAGGCCCAGCGCCGTCGTCTCGTGTCCGGCCGTGATGAAGGTCATGAGGTTATCGACGATTTCGCCGTCGCTCATGCTACGGCCGCTCTCCGGATCGGAGGCGGAGAGCAGCATCGATACGAGGTCGTAACGGGCATCGGGCGCAACCCGGCGCTCGGCGATGACCCTGGCGAGGCTTGAGCGAAGAAACGCCACTGCCTCCCGCGCCTTGCCGCGACCGGGAAAGGGAACCCATTCCGGAGCGCCGAGCATGGCGAGTGCGAATGTCCAACCGCTCGGTTTCAGGTAGTCGGTGATCCCTTGCTCGACCCGCGCCACATCGATTCCATGGCCGCCCGACATCATGGTCTCGACGATGATGTCGAAGGTGGTGCGCATCATTTCGTGGCCGATATCAACGGTGCTGCCCTCGGCTGCCAGAAGCCGGTCCCGGGTGGTTTCCGCCGCTGCGATCATGGCGGGTTGCAGTTCGACGAGCCGATCATGGCGAAATGCGCCGGCGACTGCCTGTCGCTGCCATTTCCAGTGCGACCCATCGGCGGTGAGAAGCCCTTCGCCGAGGGCCGGACCCAGCGCCCTGCGCACATTCTCGCCCTTGCTCAGCGCATCCGCATTGCCAACGAGAGCTTCGTGAATAAGGACGGGATCGGTGAGATAGACGTGGGTCTTGCCGGCGCGCTTGGCGAAAACCACGCGTTCCGTGAACACTTGCGGGGGCAAGGCCTGCAGCGGATTTCTGATCACCGCGACAATTGCTGCGGCGGTGGACCGGCGGGGAATAAACGGCAAGTTGGACGATGAGGGCACTGCGGTTGCGGCTTGCATGTCTGGCTCCTTGTTCGAACGCAGAAACTGCGGTAGCGTCTGCCTAAGGTGATTACCTTAAAGAGAAATAAGGTGAATACCTTATATTTGCAAGGGGCGGATATGGTCGATGGTGATTTGCCGGCAGGAAAGTCGAAGAAACGCATGCCCACGCGCGACAGGATCCTGGTAGCAGCGCTTTCACTGTTCAATGAAAAGAGCCCCGGTCGTGTGACTACAGCCGAGATTGCCGGCATGGTCGGGATCAACGAGGGAAACCTCTATTACCACTTCCGCACCAAAGAATCGCTGATCACCAGCCTGTTTTCAGGGTTCGAGACGGCGGCGGCCGGCTTTGTCGCAAGCGCGCACTCCGCTCCTGCCAACGATCCGGCGAGCTATCCCGGCCTTCTGCGCCAGTGGTTTTCGCTCGTTTGGGACTATCGCTTCCTGTTTCGCGACCTTGTCGACCTGCTTGCGGTTGCTCCATCGCTCGCCGAGGCGATCCGGAGTGTCAGCACGCTGATGGGCCACGCGCTGGACGAAATCCTCAAGCGTATGGAAAGCGAGGCCCTGATCAACGTACCAGCCGACGACAGGGCGCCTCTGCTGGCAAATGTGTGGATCGTCGCCACCTACTGGGCCGTGTATCTCAACCTGCAGCAGCGGGTATCGGCGCTCGGAGAGGAGCACCTGGACTGGGGTATTAACCAGGTATCCGCGCTTTTCCGTCCTTATCTCAGCCCCGCCGCAAGGCAGGCATTCGAAGAAATCCGCGAGACACCCCTGTCGCCCCAGGCAGTCGTCACGCTGTTGGCCCCTCATCCTTTGCCACCGGCTTGCGATTGAGGTTTCGACGGATCATGCCAAGATTTGCGCCGCCGATAAGGAATGCGGTCGCGAAATAGACGACCATCGAAATGGCGATCAACAAGCCGAGAGTGCCGAGCTTGGTCGGCAGCGATGCACTGGACGCCAGTTCGGGTGCCCAGCGCTGCTTCAGATAAAAGATGACGGCACCCATGACGCAGGCGGCCACGACCAGCAGCGCTGCACGGCGGGCCAGCGCCCATTCCCACACGAGGTGGCCGCGACGCAGGAGCGTGCCAAACAGCAGTACCGTGCTGATCCAGCCTGCCGTCGCCTCGGCCACAGCAATGCCGGGAGCGCCCATATGCGGGAATAGGGTCAGCGCGGTGGCGCAATTGACAGCGACGGCGACAGCGGAAAAGCGCATCGGCGTTTTCGTATCCTCGCGGGCGTAAAAGCCCGGCTGCAGCGCCTTGATCATGACGAAGGCAGGCAGGCCGATGCCGTAGATGGCAAGGATAGCGCCGACGACCGCGGTGTTCTGCGCGTGGAAAGCGCCCCGCTCGTAGAGCAGCCGGATGATCTCGTCGGAGAGGATCCACAACGCGAAGGCGGCGGGAATGGTCATAAACAGCACGAATTCGATCGAGCGGTTCTGCAGGTTGCCCGCCTCGCGCAGGTTGCCGCCCTTCAGCGAACGCGCAAGTTCCGGCAGCAGCACGACGCCAACTGCGACGCCGACGACACCGAGCGGCAGCTGGTAGATCCGGTCGGCATATTGCAGGGCGGCAATGGCGCCTTCCTGGCTGGAGGCGATGGCCTGGCCGATCATCTGGTTGATCTGGGTGATGCCGCCAGTAATCGCGGCAGGAACTGCCAGAATGAGCAGCCGCTTGACGTTAGGCGTAATTTTCGGAAAGCGAATACCGATCGAGATGCCGGCATGCAGCACGCCAAAATAGACGACAGCCAGCTGCAGGATGCCGGCGACCAGCACACCCCAGGACATGTACCAGGCAGTCGAAAGCGGTGGCGCGCCGACATAGAGCGCGTAGAGCAGCGCGCCGATCATCACCACGTTGAGGAAAACCGGCGCGATGGCGGCAGCGAAGAAATGATGGAGCGAATTCAGCATGCCGCTCATCATTGCCGTCAGCGACATGCACATCAGATAGGGAAACATAACCGCCGCCATGCGCACCGTGATCGACATCTTGTCGGCGTCGTCGGCAAAGCCCGGCGCAATGACAAATCGAACCAGCAGCGGCATGCAGAGTTCCATCACCACCGTGATCAGGAACAGCACGGAAAACAGCACGCCGAAGACTTCCTCGGAAAAGCGCTTTGCACCGTCGATGCCGTTCGCCTCGATCTCCTTGGCAAACAGCGGCACGAAGGCAGCATTGAAAGCGCCCTCGGCAAAAAGCCGGCGAAACAGATTGGGAAATCGGAAGGCGGCGTAGAAGACGTCGGCCATCGGCCCGGTACCGAGCGCTGCCGCCATCAGCGTTTCGCGGGCGAAACCGAACATGCGGCTGCCGAGCGTCGCGCCACCGACGGTCGCAAATTTACGTACGAGACTCATGCTGCGGAACCGGCCTTTTCTTCATGATCGTCGAGCGGCGTCTCCGAGGGGGCGATAATGCCCGACGGCATGCGCTGGCGCAGCTCGTCCTCCTCGCCAGCCATCACAGCCTTCAGCCGGGCGATGATGTTGCCGCGCTTGTTCTCGTTGGAAATCTTCTGGCCGACGAGATCGGTAACGTAGAACGTATCGATGACCTTTTCACCGAAGGTCGTGATGCGGGCCGACTGGATGTCCAGCGACAGATCGGAAAGTACCGCCGTCACCTCCGACAAAAGTCCGGTCCGGTCGAGACCCTCGACCTCGACGACGGTGAACTTGTTCGACAGGCTGTTGGAGATCGTTGCCGACGGCGAGACGACGAACGCCTTGCTCTTGCGCTTGAGCTTGGTGCGATTGGCGATCACTTCGGGAAGAAGCTTGCGACCGGACAAAACGTCCTCGATCATCTTGCCGATGGTGGCCGCACGACGCAGCTCGTCGGCATCGTCCGGAAACTCGCGACTGACATGGATCGTGTCGAGCGCGCGGCCGTCAGCTGTGGTGAAAATCTGCGCGTTGACGATGTTGGCACCGGACGCCGCACAGGCACCGGCAATCACCGCCAGCAGGCGCGGATGGTCGGGCGACAGGACCGTGATCTCGGTAATGGCGTGGAAACTATCTGTCCGGACCATGGTCGCCAGCACCTGTCCGGCCTTGTCTGTCTGGCGAATGAACCCGGTATGGCGGATCTGGTCTTCCAGCGAGACGGACAGCAGATAGGGTTGGTAGTGTAGCTTGACGTAGGCTTCGCGGTCGTGCTCGCTCCAGTCGGACAGCGCATTGAACAAGGCCTCGGCAGCGTATTTGGCGCGTTCGTTTCGCGACACTTCCGAAAAGCCGCCAGCCAGGAGCAGCTCTGTCTCGTAGTAGAGCGTGCGCAGCAGCTGGCCCTTCCAGCCGTTCCAGACCCCGGGGCCAACGGCGCGGATGTCGCAGACGGTCAGGATGACCAGCATCTTCAACCGCTCGAGCGACTGCACACGGTCGGCAAAATCGATGATCGTCTTGCGGTCGTTGAGGTCGCGGGTCTGGGCTACCATCGACATCGTCAGATGTTCCTCGATCAGCCAGACGACGAGTTCGGTCTGCTTCGGCGACAGGCCGAAGCGCGCCGCCAGTTTGCGGGCGACCCTTGCGCCGGCAATCGAGTGATCCTCGAGCCGACCCTTGGCGACATCGTGCAGCAGCACGGCGACGTAGAGGGCCTCGCGATCCTCTACGTGGGGCATCAGCTTGTTGACGAGCGGATGAATTTCCTCGGCCTTGCCCTTGTCGATCTCCGACAGGATGGCGACGGCGCGGATCAGGTGCTCGTCGACCGTATAGTGGTGATACATGCTGAACTGCATCATCGCGACGATCTTGCCGAACTCGGGAATGAAGCGGCCGAGCACGCCGGCCTCGTTCATCCGGCGCAGGATCAGCGCCGGATCGCGGGGCGAGGTCAGGATCGACAGGAACAGCCGGTTGGCTTCCTCGTCCTCGCGCAGCCGGATATCGATCAGCGACAGCGAGCGCGTCACCAGCTTCAGCGCATCGGGGTGGAATTCCAGGTTGTTGATGTCAGCGACATGGAACAGTCGGATCAGGCTGACAGGATCACGCTTGAAAACATCGGGATTAGCAAGCGCGATGCGGCCCCGATCCTCCACGAACTCGATAGAGCCGGCGATCTTGCGCGAGCGGTGAGTGAAGCGGCTGAGCACGCCGGACAGCCCCGGGGTCGCCTTGGCCTGCTCGTCCTCCAGTGCGGCGCAGAGGATGCGCGTGAGGTCGCCGACATCCTTGGTCACCAGGAAATAGTGCTTCATAAAACGTTCGACGGCCGAAAGACCGGGACGGGCGTGGTAGCCGAGCGCCTCGGCGATTTCGCGCTGGATGTCGAATGACAGCCGCTCCTCAGCCTTGTTGGTGAGGAAATGCATGTGGCAGCGCACCGCCCAGAGAAAATCGTCGGCCTTTTCGAACAGCCGGTATTCGCTCTTCGAGAGTACGCCAAGCTTGACGAGTTCGATCGTGTTGCGGACGTGATAATAGTATTTCGAGATCCAGAACAGCGTGTGCAGGTCGCGCAGACCGCCTTTGCCTTCCTTGACGTTGGGTTCGACCAGATAGCGGGTGTCGCCGGCCTTGCGATGACGCTCGTCGCGTTCGGCCAGTTTGGCAGCAACGAATTCCGGCCCGGTGCCGATGACGATTTCCTTGTCGAAGCGGCCCTCGAGTTCGGTCGCCAGAGGCCGATAACCGCAGATGAAGCGGGTTTCAAGAATGGCGGTGCGGATCGTCATGTCCGACTTCGACAGGCGGATGCACTCTTCGATGGTGCGGGTGGCGTGACCGACCTTGAAGCCCATGTCCCAGAGAACGTAGAGCACGAACTCGACGGCCTTGTGGGTATCGTCCTCGGGCTTTGGCTGGAACAGGAACAGCAGGTCGATATCGGATCCCGGTGCCAGCGTATCGCGACCATAGCCACCGACCGCTGCGACGGCAAATTTGTCCTTCTGGCCGGGGTAGACCTGCGTGACCGCGACATCATAGAGGATAGTGATCAGCTGGTCCTGCAGCCAGGAAATCTCGTGTGCGCAATCAAGTCCGCTGCCATGGGCGAAAAACCGTAACCGGGCGCGCTCGCGTGCCTCTTGGCTTGCCCTTTTCAGCGGCGGCAACAGCGCGTTTCGCAGGTCTATCCGGGTGCCCTTGTGGGCGGCGATAACGGCGTCGCATTCGGCTCTGACGGCGGTCACGTCCAGAATGCCGGGATAATCGATGACAGCCATCCTGCGCCGACCGAGGTGCTTCTCGTTGTCGGCCATCCTCTGCTGGAGCGCCTCACTCTTCGTCGCCATGCGCTATAGCCCTTCTGACCCGCCGATGACAGGCATCATAAAAACCAGAGTGTTTATATTTGACGAAGGTTGACGAAGCCGGTCGCGGGTAGCATTCGTGCACACCTGATGTCCCGCCTAGGCTTCACTGCGGCCTTCAGCGATATTCTTTGCCTCGATAGCCTTCATGTCATTGATATGATAGAGGATCTGTCGAGACTGCGCACCGATCTGTGCCAGCAGTTCGCGGTCGCACTCCCAATAACCGGCAGCCGAAATGCGGGTGGAAATATCCGAGATGCGGCCGCAGGCAAGCACGATGTCGAGCAGGCCACGGGCGGAATGCCACTCGATGGGCGCTTCCGGCTTCGGTCGCGCTTCGGGCATGACGAAACGGTCGGAGAGATTTCGAACTTCGGTGAGCAGTTTTTCGATATGCATGACGCGATCCCGTTTCCGACTTCAGCCGGCCTCACTGAGCTTCTTCTTCAATTCGTAGAGCGCGTCAAGCGCCGCGCGCGGTGTCAGGTCATCGAGGTCGATGGCCCTCAACGCCTCTTCGACCTTGGACGTTCCCCGTGCGCGGTACGCCTCGTCGCGGCGGACCGCCACCTGGAATAGCGGCAGGTCGTCGATCAGCGAGGATGCCGGGTTCTTGCGGTCGGCGTCCTCGAGCCTCGTCAGGACATCGCGGGCGCGCTCAACGACGGAAGCCGGCAGGCCGGCCAGTCGCGCCACCTGGATTCCGTAGGAGCGATCGGCGGCACCCGGTCCGACCTCGTGGAGGAAGATAACCTCGCCATCCCACTCCCGGACCCGCATCGTGGCGTTGGCCAGACGCCCGAGTTTTTCCGACAGTGCGGTCAGTTCGTGGAAATGGGTGGCAAACAGGCCCCGGCAACGATTGCCCTCATGCAGGTGCTCGACCGCCGCCCATGCGATCGACAGGCCATCGAAGGTGGCTGTGCCACGGCCGATCTCGTCCAGAATGACCAGCGAACGGTCGCTGGCCTGGTTGAGGATGGCCGCTGTCTCGACCATTTCGACCATGAAGGTCGAGCGCCCGCGGGCAAGATCGTCAGATGCTCCGACGCGCGAAAACAAGCGGTCGACGATACCGATATGGGCCGACGTTGCCGGCACGAAGCAGCCCATCTGGGCGAGGATGGCAATCAGCGCATTCTGGCGCAGGAAGGTCGACTTGCCGCCCATGTTCGGGCCAGTCAGCAGCCAGATGGCGCCGTCCCGCCCGCCGTCGCGCGGTGAGAGATCACAGTTGTTGGCGACGAAAGGACCTGCCGACTGGCGACGCAGGGCCTGCTCGACCACGGGATGGCGGCCGCCACCGATGGCAAACATTTTCGAATCGTCCACCGTTGGCCGGCAGTAGGCCTGCTCTTCGGCCAGCAACGCCAGGCCGGCGGCGACATCGATGACGGCGAGCGCCCGGGCACCTGCCTTGATCGCCTCGGCCTTGCGAACCACGGCTGCCACCATTTCGTCGAAAGCCTTCAGTTCGATCGCCAGCGCCTGGCCGCCGGCATTGGCAATACGGCTTTCGAGATCGGCCAGTTCCGGCGTCGTGAATCGCATGGCATTCGCCATCGACTGGCGATGGATGAAGCGTCCCTTGGCCTCTGGTGTATCGATCATCGGGCCGGCACTGCCGGCGGTGACTTCGATGAAATAGCCGAGCACATTGTTGTGCTTGATCTTCAGTGACTTGATGCCGGTTTCCTCGGCATATTGTAGCTGCAGCCCGGCGATCACCCGGCGCGACTGATCGCGCAGGGCCCGGACCGCATCGAGATCAGCATCGGCACCCTGTCGCAGAAAGCCGCCATCACGCTTCAACAGCGGCAGCTCATCGGCGAGCGTGCCGGTGAGCAGCGATTCGAGCTCTTTCGGCAGCGTCTTCAGCCCGGCAAGAGCATCGTCGAGTTCGCCCGGCAGCAGCGCTGCGCCCAGCATCTCGGCAATCGCGAAAGCCGCGCCCAGCCCCTTGGCAATCGCAAACAGGTCGCGTGGTCCGCCCCGGTCGAGCGCCAGTCGCGAGAGGGCGCGGGGCATATCCGGCACGTGCTTCAAGGCTGACCGCAGATCGCTGCAGAGGGAGGGCTCCTCGAGCAGGAAGCCTATCGAATCAAGCCGGGCATTGATACGCGCGGGATCCGTCAGCGGTGACATCAGCCGTTCGGCCAGCAACCGAGCACCGCCGCCTGTCACGGTGCGATCGACGGCTTTCAGCAGCGTGCCGTTGCGGTCTCCAGACTGGGTCCGTACCAGTTCCAGATTGGCGCGGGTGGCGGGATCGATGAACAGCGTCGAGGCGCCGCTTTCGCGCTCCGGCCGGCCGAGTGGCGGGCGCTCGGCGATCTGGGTTTTTTCGACATAGGCAACCGCTGCAGCCGCAGCTGCAAGCTCGGCGCGGGTAAAGCTGCCAAAGCCGTCGAGCGTCGCGACGCCAAAATAGCGGGTGATACGTCCTTCGGCACTAGCGCTGTCGAACAGCACCGATGGCTGCGGCACCGCCACTCGCCCGAGCACATCGAACACGGGTTTGAGCTCCGGATCGTGAAACATCGTGTCGGGCAGGATCAACTCGCGCGGCTCGATGCGGATGATGTCGGAGAGCAGACGCGACTGATCCGTCTCGGCCAGCCGGAAAATGCCGGTCGAGATGTCGATCCAGGCAAGCGCCAGTTGCGGCTCGCTGCCGCCCCGGATGCGGGTCAGTGCCATCAGATAATTGGATTCGGACGGCGAAAGCAGCTTTTCCTCGGTGATCGTGCCTGGCGTCACCAGCCGCACGACATCCCGCCTGACAACGGATTTGCCACCGCGCTTCTTTGCCTCGGCCGGGTCTTCGATCTGCTCGCAGACGGCGACACGGAAACCCAACGAGATCAGCTTCTGCAGGTAGTCGTCGGAGGCGTGAACGGGCACGCCGCACATCGGGATATCCTGCCCCATGTGCTGGCCGCGTTTCGTCAGCGTGATGCCCAACGCACGCGACGCCTCGACGGCATCCTCGAAGAACAACTCGTAGAAATCGCCCATGCGATAGAACAGCAGCGAACCGGGATTGTTCGCCTTGATCTCTATGTACTGCTCCATCATCGGCGTTGCCGACGCGCGGCTTGCGTCAGTGGCAAGCTCGGTTGCCGAGTAAGGCTCGATCCTAGGTGCGATGCGTTCGTTCACTGTGATTTTTCTGTCCCAAAACAAGCCGGCACCCTATCCGCGCGGAGGCGGGCAAGACAACAGCAATCGGGACGCCACTACGGATCGCCCACAGGACGTTTTGCGGTTTGCAGCCCGGTTGCTCTCAGCCCACTGCCAGCACCGCGTCCGCAAAAGCCTCAGGCGCCTCCTGCGGCAGGTTGTGGCCGGCGCCCGGCACGGCCAATCGCTCGTACGGCCCGGTGAAGTGAGCATGTGCCGTATCAGCGGGACCCGGCGGGTCTACTCCATCGTCGCCGCCTTGCAGTACGATGGTGGGCGTCGCGATGGTCGGTTGGGCCGCCAGATACCGCTCGATCTCCGCATAGGCGGGATCGCCCGCAACGAGGCCGAAACGGTGGCGATAGGAATGGATCACGGTGGCGACAAAATCGGGATTATCGAAGGCGGAAGCGCTGCGGGCGAACGTCTCCTCGTCGAAGGACCAAGTCGGCGACCACAGGCGCCAAAGCAGCCGGCAGAGACCTCGCCGGTCGGCGGCCAGCCCAATCCTGCCGCGTTCGCTGTGAAAGTAATACTGGTACCAGAAACGGTATTCCGCCTCCGGCGTATCCGGTTCCACAGATCTGGCGATGTTCTGGATGTTGTATCCGGCACCGCCGCTGACCAGTCCCCGCACCCGGTCGGGCCAAAGTGCCGCGACGATGCAAGCTGCGCGACCGCCCCAGTCATAGCCCGCGAGAACTGCCGAAGGGATCGACAGCGCATCCATCAAGGCAAGCAGATCGGCACCGAGCGCTGCCTGTTCGCCTGAGCGCGGCGTGTCCGGATCGAGAAAGCGGGTGGCGCCGTAGCCGCGTAAAAAGGGGACGATACAGCGCTTTCCGGCTGCCGCCAGCCGCTCGGCGACAGCCTCATAGGCATGGGCGTCGTAGGGAAATCCGTGGAGGAGTATGACGGGCGCTCCGTCGACGCGGCCCGTTTCGTAATAGGCGATGTCCAGAACGCCGGCGACTACAGTTCTCATGGCGCTTGCGACCCCTCCCCCTCATCGCGACAATTCACGCTTGCGTTGAAGTTTAGGATGCCTGGCCGCCAAGGCAAGGTATTGCATCGATCAAGGTGTTGATTTCCTGAAGATGGACAGAAGCGCCAGGCCGGCGCCTAGCTCAGGAAGCGATCCGCCTGCGCGCCGTAGTGGTTGACATAGCGATCGGAAATGCTGGCGATCGGCAGCACGATCAGTACATCGGTGGTATTGAAGGCATGATCGACCACGGCCTGCGTGCCCACCATCGCACCGAGGCGAAGATATCCCTTGATCAGCGGCGGCATCGCCATCAGCGCCTTGCGTGCATTGATCGCCTCGGCCGGCATCAGGTCCATTGTGCGGGCAAGCGCCGGAAGAGCATCGGCCGCCCATTCGCCTTGGGCACGCACGTTGTGGTAGAGGAAAGACAAAGCCAGCGCATGCTCTTCCGGCCGTATGCCTGGGAAGGAAGCGCAGCCGAACATGGCGCCCATGCCGTGTTTCAGCGCGTAAGCCCAGTTGCCCTGCCACAAAAGCTCGACGATCCGTTTTGTGCGATAGGCCGGCAGCACGCAGGAGCGGCCGAGTTCCATGAACTGCTTGTCCGGATGACGGGCGATCAGGGCATCGGTGGCAAATTCCGAAGCGGAGTAGAAACCACCGTGGGCCATGGCGACTTCCTGGCGCAACAGCCGGTACGTGCCGACGATCTGGTCCTCGGTATCGCCTTCGATGGAGTGATCGAGCACCAGCAGATGATCGCAGATGGCGTCCCAGCTATCGACGTCGCGCTTCAGGCGCATCGCCTCGGCTGGCAACTGGGCGTGCATCTCCTCGACGAATACGCGATAGCGCACCGCCTGGGCAGCGTCGATTTCGCGCTCGTTACGGGCAAGGCGCGTTTCCAGATTACCGATTCGGCCGAACACGTCCCCAGTCACTGGGGCGCTCGTTTTTTTGATATTTTGAACAGTGTCGCCCTGAACTTCGCGATTTAACATTTCGATGGACATGGCGTTTCCCGACTTTGGGTTGTTTGATCGCCATAAAGCAAATTCTTGCGACAAGAAAGTGACATGCTGCGTCGCCAAATGCAAGGCGACGCAGCAGCATCGGAAGCGCTAATTGGCAGCTTTACGACAGTCGTGCGAAGTCGACCGTCATTGCAGCCAGCGTCTCGACCTCCTGGATCAGCCGCTGTGGATCGGCGGGCTTGGCAAGCACGATGCTGGCACCGTTCAAAAGCGCGGCGCGGCGGGTTTCATCGCGGCTATCAGCTGTCAGGACGATGACGGGCACCGGCGACAATCCCTGCCGGCGCTCGTGGGCGCGCAGCCGTCCCAGCATTTCGACCCCGTCGCCACCAGGCATCGACAGATCGGTGACGATGATGTCGGGGCGACTGTGGCCGGCATGCCAGGCCCGGTCGAGCAGGCTCTCGACATCCTGCACGACATCGACGGCGTGTCCCGCCTTGGTGAGTACGGCGCGCACCAGCATGGCATTGACCGGGTCGTCCTCAGCCAAGACGATGGAAATTCCAGTACCCTCGGGAAGCTCGGGCAAGGTCATGAACCCGGGCTGGTTGTCATTGATGGCATCGCGTCGCTCCATACCGCGCATACGGCCGCGCAGGACGTCGATCACCGACTGCTCGCGCAACGGCCTGATCAGCCAGGCATCGAACATGTCGAATTCCTCTGCGTTGCGCTGCTCCGGCGTCACCAGGAAAATGCGGCGCAGGCCGGGCGCAATGACACCGAGACGATCGGCAAACTGGGAGAGAAACTGCGGCGCCATGCGATTGTCGACGATGACGTCCGTCGGAGGCCCCTCGGCCTCCATCAGCGTATCCAGCGTGAAATTCCCGGCATCGCC
The DNA here is from genome assembly GCF_019355815.1 of Rhizobium sp. B21/90. Classification (NCBI taxonomy): domain Bacteria; kingdom Pseudomonadati; phylum Pseudomonadota; class Alphaproteobacteria; order Hyphomicrobiales; family Rhizobiaceae; genus Rhizobium; species Rhizobium sp. B21/90. The sequence goes on from NZ_CP072162.1 coordinate 3,568,964, forward strand.
GGCCTCGATCAGCCGGCAGGTGCCGCCAAGCATGCGGATGGTCTCTGCTGTGGCCGTGGCGGCGGGACCGTCCGGGGCAATCAGCAGCACGCGGGAGGATTTCAGCATCGTGGCACGATGGTTCCGACTGCGCTGGTCGGCGGGCAGCTCGACCGGGAACCGCACTATGAACTGGCTACCGACGCCTCTTTCGCTGACGACCGACATCCTGCCGCCGAATTCTTCGACTATGCGGGCGGAAATAGTCAAGCCGAGGCCCGTGCCGCCGCTCTTTTCCGAAGCGTCGCCGGCCTGCTCGAATGCGCCGAAAACGCGGGTTTGTTCTTCGGGCGTCATGCCCGGGCCGCTGTCTTGAACTGTAATGACCAAGTCTCCGTCGTCGTAGGCCGCGCGCACCAATACGCCGCCTCTTTGGGTAAATTTGACCGCATTGCCGATGACATTGAACAAAACCTGGCGCAACCGCGCGGGGTCGAAGCTCATCAGCTCGGGAATGTCAGAATGAACGGTCGCGCCGATCTCGATGCCCTTCTCGTGGGCACGGTGGGCCAGCATCTCGACGACGCTCTCGATCAGCCGGCGCAGTGATTCGGCGCGCGGATGGATCTGGAAACGGCCGCTTTCGAGCGTCGAAAAATCCAGCAGGTCCTCGACCAGTTGCACCAGCGCCTGGCCGGATTGACGTATTCCATCCAGGTAGCTTTCCTGCGCGGGGGTCAATCCCGTTTGGCCGATCAAGTGGCTCATGCCCATGATTCCCGACAGCGGCGTGCGGATTTCATGGCTGACGGTGGCGAGGAGCTGGGATTTTGCCGCGCTCTCATGCTCCGCCTTCAGGCGGGCCTGTTCGCGTTCGCGCGTGGCAAGGCGTTGGTCGGTGATGTCGCGAGCAATGCTCTCGATGCGCAACTGGCCGGAGGCTGGATCGCGCATCATAACATCGCGCCAGGAATAGATGCGCTGCCCCTGCGGCGTGGCGATCTCCACATCGTAATGATCGGGCCGGTCGTCCGGTCGGAAGGCAATACCGATCTCGTCGCAGGTCATGCCTTCGGGCCGCGCCTTGCCCGTCACCAGCCGGAACGTCGCATTGGCGTGGAGAATGCGCCGGTTCAAACCGCGCGTAACGGCGATATCACCGAGGGCGTCGTGGATATCCGACAAGAAATTTAGCGGCTGTGCAGGCTGGTGATTGATCGCAGTTGCGCTTGCGTGCGGTTCAGCTGACGCCAACGGTGCTGATCTGGTGACCGACCGGCCGATGACGGCCGCAGACAAAACCGCGAGACCAAAGATGCCGACGACACCTGCCAGGGCTGCGGCGCCTGCCACATAGCCTGCGGCAAGCAACAGTCCACCGGCGACAACACCGGCGCCGCCGAGCCATAAGCGGCCTAAACGGCTTGAGGAGAGCCATGCGTCGGGAGCAGTGAATCCGGCATTGTCCACCGGCGTCACGGCAGGGTTACCCGGCGGCTCGCTCAGGGCCTGCCCGAAGGCCGAAGACAGACGTTTCTGGAGATCTGCCGGTGTGTTCATGGTCTCGAATTACCATGACCACCGTTCTCAACGCCTTCCGGAAACCTTTCAAATTTTAGGTTTTGGGCTTTTTCGGAAGCAGCAGTTCATCGAGAATTACCGCCCCGGCGCCAACCGTAATAAAACTGTCGGCCAGGTTGAAGACGGCAAAGGACCACGTTTCGGTGTGGAACAGGATGTAGTCGATGACGTGGCCGTAGAGAAAACGGTCGACCAGATTACCAAGCGCGCCCGATATGATCAGCGCGAAACCGAGATGGGCAAGCCAGCGATCCTTGGCGGCATGGCGCCAGAGATAGAGCACGAAGACCACGATGATCAACCGCATGCCGACGATCAGCCAGCCGTCCAGGCCCGAAAGCATGGAGAAGGCGACGCCGAGATTGTAGGTGCGATAGAGATCCAGCATCGGAATGACGGGGACGGCCTGCTGCAGCGGCAGGTAATGGTCTACGGCGATCTTGATCGCCTGATCGAGTATGACGGCGATGACGATGAAGATCAGGATCGGCAGCGGCCTGGAGAACAGTGCTTGCCGCTGCGGTGCGGTGGAGCTGACTTCGGTCATCTTGCCTCGCTGAGCGTCAGGACATGTCGGCGGGCCTCAAACAGCATCACGGCTGTCGCCACCGCAAGGTTGAGAGAATCGGCACGTCCCTGTTGAGGAATCCGCGCCAAGGCATCCGCCTGGGTCGCGAGAGCTTCCGGCAGGCCGGATTGCTCGTTGCCCATCAGCAGCACGACGGGCTTCTTCTTGTAGTCGATGGTGCGGTAATCGACGGCACCGGCGAGATGGGTGGCGACGACAGATACGCCGGCATTCTTCTTCCAGGCGAGGAACTCATCGACCGATGCGTGGGTGACGGGCACGGCGAACACCGAGCCCATGGTGGCGCGCACGGTTTCCAGCGAGAACGGGTCGGTCGTCTCGCCGACAAGGATGACACCGGCAGCGCCGGCAGCATCGGCTGTCCTGATGATCGTGCCGAGGTTGCCGGGATCGCGGACGCGGTCGAGCGCCACATAGGTCTCGCCCGCCTTAGGCCGGATGTCCTTCAGGGCCCGCCAGCGCTGATCGAAGATACCAACGACCATTTGCGGATTGTCGCGTCGGGTGATGCTGGACAGCACCTTTTCGTTGACCTCCAGCACGAGCCCGCCGGAGGCCACCGTGCGGGCTGCCATCTTGTCGACAAGCGGCTTGCCCTTGGCGGCCTTGGCATAAACCAGCGTGCGGATGGTCCAGCCGAGCTCGATGGCGTCGATCACCAGCTTCAGGCCTTCGGCCATGAAGGTACCGGTTTCCTGACGCGCCTTCTTGTCGGTCAGCGCCTTGATGTCCTTGATGATGGGATTGGCAAGCGAGGTCACTTCCTTGACCTGGCCGACCCGGCGCGCGCCCGTGTCGCGAAAATCGTCGTTCATTGCGGCACCCAGCGGCTGAAAAGAGAAGTGGAGAGCGCCCTGCCCGGCTGCTTGCCGTCGAGGCCGGTCTCGCGGATGACCAGTTCGCCGGATTCAACAACGCCGGCGGCACCGCGCATGGTTTCGCGCATCAGCTCATGGATCGAGTAGAAGCTTGCACGGATCGAATAGGCGGTCAGCACGAGGCCGAGGGCGTCGGGCGACAGGATTTGCCGGCAGATATCCAGCATCATCGGCAGATGCTCGAACAGGTGCCAGACTTCGCCATTCGGGCCGCGACCAAATTTCGGTGGATCGGTCAGGATGATGTCGTAGGTATTGCCGCGCCGTTCCTCGCGCAGGATGAACTTCATGGCATCCTCGCAGATCCAGCGGATCGGCAGCTTCTCCATATGACCGAGGGCCTGGTTCTCGCGACCCCAGCCGATCGCCTTCTTGGAGGCATCTACATGGGTGACCTCTGCACCGGCACGGGCAGCCACCAGCGAGGCAACGCCGGTGTAGCCGAACAGGTTCAGCACCTTCAACGGCCGTTTCGACGCCTCGATCTGCTGTTTCATCCATTCCCAGTGAACGATCTGCTCCGGGAAAACGCCGACATGGCGAAACGATGTGAAGCGGCCGTGGAAATCCACGTCGAGCAGTTGCAGCGGCCAGGTTTCGCCGAGCGCTGCGCGCGGAAAGCGCCAGCGGCCCATGCCGTCTTCTTCCGTATCCCCGGTGAAGATGGCGTCGGCATTCTCCCAGACCGACGCAGGCAAAGTCGGCGGCCAAAGCGCCTGGGCCTCCGGGCGAACGATCCGGTAAGGGCCGTATTGCTCGAGCTTCAGGCCATTGCCCATGTCGATGAGATGGAAATCGCCAGCGCCCGAGGATTCCAGGATGATCGGCACGCGCTCCGGCGGTCGCTCGCCGCTGCGCACCAGCAATGGACGCTCGGCAGCGGCGGGTCCACCTTGAGTTTCGGCGATGCGTTCACTGCGCGCGGCTTCCGCACGGGGCGGCGCTTCGCGGGGGCGCTCGTCGCGCACCGGCCTCGTGTCACGCGCCGGTTGGGGATAGGGCTTGGCGCGGCCGCTCGGGGCGTCCGTGCGCGGGGCTTTGCCACCCGGGCCAGCGCTCGACCGTTGTCCAGGCCGGCGTTCCTTTTGTTTCACCATTGTTGTCTCGATATTGACGTCGGCGTGCAAATAGCATCTGGGCGGCTCTTGGCAAAGCGCTTTCCGATCTGCAATTGTCGGCCGAAGTGCAGGCCTAAAGGGAGATGAACGATGGACATGACCGGCGAAGTGCGGATTTCCGCATCAAGAGATGCCGTGTGGGCCGCGCTCAACGACCCCCAGATCATCAAGCAATGCATTCCACGCTGTGAAAGCTTCGAACGCGTGTCGCCGACGGAGTTTGTCGCGCTGATCAAATTCCGCATCGGCCCGCTGTCCGCCTCGTTTCATGGGGATGTTAAGCTCTCCGACATCAATGCACCCGACAGCTACACCATCGAGGGCGAAGGCAGGGGCGGCATCGCCGGCTTTGCCAAGGGCGGCGCCGACGTCGTGCTCGAGGCAGACGGCGCGGAGACAATCCTGCACTATACAGCGCGCGGCGAGATCGGCGGCCGGATCGCCCATATGGGCTCGCGACTGATCGATTCCAGCGCCAAGAAACTGGCCCAGCAATTCTTCGATGACTTCAACGCTGCAATCAATGGCAAGATCGAAGCTTAAAGACAGGCTCTATCCCAAGGCATCCGCTTGACGACACGACAATGGAATATCCGACCGGCGGTCGATGGCGATCAGCCGATGCTTTCAGATATCTATCTGAAGGCTCGGCGCGCGACATTTACCTGGGTCGATCCCGCCCGCTTCCTCCTCGAAGACTTCGCCACTCACTCGAAGGGCGAAAGCATTTTCGTCTGTGAGGATGCTGATGGGACGATTGCAGGGTTTATCGCTATTCTCGATGCGGACGCGTTCATCCACATGCTCTACATCCGCGCGGAATGGCAGGGCGCCGGAGCGGGAACGGCCTTGCTGCAGGCATTGCCCGGATGGCCACGGCGGCGTTACCGCCTGAAATGCCTGGTGAAGAACAAGGCTGCCCGGAGCTTTTACGAGCAAAGAGGGTTTGTCGTGACCGGCCTCGGTACGTCCGCCGAGGGCGACTACAACGACATGGTGTTCAGGCCGGTTACAGACTGGAATTTGTAATTCACTTTACCGGCAGATGGCCGGCGATCTGTTCGGCGCGATTGCGATGGCGGTCAGCCTCGGCCTGCCAACGGACGGCCTCGCGGGCTTCCGTGCGGGCACGTTTACGATAACGCCCCTGCGTGAACCACGTCGCTGCCGAGCCAATCACCATGCCGAGAATCAGTGTCACGAAAAGGAACACGAACAACGGTGCGCTAAGAGACAGGACCTGATCTTCGGGGCGAAACGGATTGAACGCCATCGTCACGAGCTGCCGGTTGGCGACGCAGAAGATGATGAGGATGATGCCGATTGGCAGCAGCACCAACAGGTTGACGATCTTCTTTGCCATTCACAGTCTCCTTGTCGACGACAGGCAATCTAGCGCTACCGTTATTAGGCGCCATACCGGCTTTCTGAAGTTCCTCTTCATCCCGGCGACAGGATAAGAACGATTGGGGCAACTTCAAGAGGCAACGGCTTGGATAGCGGTCTCAGCTGTCGTCGTCTTCGTCATGGCTGCCAGGATTGAGGCGCTCGCGGAGCTCCTTTCCAGTCTTGAAGAACGGTACCCATTTTTCCTCGACGAAGACCGTATCGCCGGTGCGCGGGTTGCGGCCGGAGCGCGACGGGCGGTTTTTAACCGAAAAAGCGCCGAAACCACGCAGCTCGACCCGGTTACCGCCAGCCAGGGCATCCGTGATCTCGTCGAGGACCGCATTGACGATATTCTCGACGTCACGGTGATAAAGATGCGGATTTCGCGCCGCAACGATCTGCACCAATTCCGATTTGATCACGGTGGCCCCCTAAATCATTGATTTATCAATGCGCATCACCCTGCCAAACAGAAAGCAGGCCGTCAAGAAACAACTTCTCGGACAACAGCTTCTGCGCGCCATCACCCTTAATAAAATCGCCATAACCGAGCAATGTGATGAGATCGGCCGCAGCGCCGGGCAGGAAGAATGGCGATGTGCGGCGTGGCGCATCCCAATCGACGACAGGCAAGTCCTTGGCGACCTTTCGCGTTTCGAGATAGGCGCGGATGTCATCGTCGCCGCCGAGACTGTCGACCAGCTTGTTTGCCAGCGCCTGACGACCGGTGAAGATGCTGCCATCGGCCAGCTTCAGGACCTGATCGCGCGGCAATTTACGGCGATCCGCAACGAGATCGACGAACCAGCCATAGCTGTCCATCACCATATTGTTGATCATCGCCTTGGCCTCGTCGCTCGGCGGATGAAACGGCGAAGGCTCGGCCTTCATCGGCGACGACTTGATCGCCTCCATGGAGACACCGAGTTTGTCGAGCAGATCCTTGACCTGAGGATATTGGAGGAGCACGCCGATCGAGCCTGTGATCGAGGTATCGCCGGCAACGATCGTGTCTCCGGCAGCGGCGACGAGGTAGCCGGCGGATGCGGCCATCGTCCGGATATCGGACACGACCGGCTTCTTGGTGGCCACCGCGCGGATAGCCTTGAATATGCGCTCACCGCCATAAGTGGTGCCACCCGGCGATGAAATCGACACGATCAGTGCCTTGACCTGGTTGTCGTCCTCGATCGTCTTCAGGCGCTCCAGAAGTTCCTTGTCATCCTGGATGACGCCGGTGATTGCGACGCGAGCGATCTGCGGCTTGCGGCCGGCACCGAGTTCGCCACCGGCAAAACGATAAAGCGCAAAGCCGAGACCGACCAGCAGGAGGACTGCAACGATGCGCCAGAAGCTTAACTTGCGGCGTAATTGTCGACGGTCCGCAATTGCAGAACTCTCCATGAGGTCCTATTTCCTTTTATGACAATAACCAGATAATCGCCGAGAGCGCGGCGTTGTTAACTTAAAGCAGCATATGGTCGACGGACAGATGACGTCGTCGTTTGCACCCGATGCCTTTTGTTGCCGAAAAAAATGCGTATTGGCAAGCTAATGCAAGCGTGCGAAATGTGATTGCAATCCTGTAAGTGCGCTGCACAAACTGCGCTGCCGGAACCAGAGAGACGGACCGCCGATGTCAAACACTGCCGAATCAACCGGCCCGGGCCGCCAATTGACGCCCGAACTGCGCGCCTACGACGCCGCGGTCGCCAACTCGGGACGTGTCCGCCGACTGAAAATCCTGCTGCCGATCGCAGCCGTCATCATCTCGCTGATTTTCATTACCGTTTCGGTGGTGCGCGCCTACATGCCGGAAAACATCTCGATCCAGGGCGCATCCATCGAGGACGGCAAGATCGTCATGCAGAGACCGGCGATTGCCGGGCGCAACTCCGACGGCATCAACTACTCCATGCTTGCGGAAAAAGCGCTGCAGGACATCAAGAACCCGAACTTGATAACGCTGAAAAACATCAAGGCAGCCATGCCCGTCAGCGACGGTGTCGCGCATGTCACCGCCCTTAGCGGCGACTTCGACCGTGCTGCCGATACCATGAAGCTGACGGAGCCCTTTACCGTCACGCTCGACAACGGCCTGCGTGCGGAATTCAAGGGCGCCTTCCTCGATATCAAGGGCGGATCGCTCGTTACGCAACAGCCCGTCGCAATCTTCAAAGGCCTCGCGTCAATTGTTGCACAGTCGCTCAAGATGACGGATAAGGGAAATGTAATCGAATTCGACGGACAGGTGAAAATGCATATCGATGCTTCCACCATCCACAATACGGGCAGCTAACCGCCGGGCGGACCATGACAAACGATTGTCGCATGCACTTTTCCAACACTGGTCTCCGTCAAGCCGCTCTGGCCGGCGCGATTGGCATTTTCGCGTTGATGACAGCGGTAGGCGCCAGCGCCCAGCAGTCGACCACCACCAAGATGACTGGCCTGAACCTCAACAAGGACCAACCGATCCAGATCGAAAGCGACAAGCTGGAAATCCATGATTCGGAAAGCAACGCCGTGTTCACCGGCAAGGTCAACGTCGTCCAGGGCACGACGACGATGAAGGCCGGGAAGATGATCGTCTTCTACAAGAAGAAGCCGCAGCCGGATGCCAACGGCAAGCCGGCACCCGTGGCCGAAACGAAGAAGCCAGCTGCGGGCAACTCGGTCGTTTCCGGAGATACCGATATCGACCACATCCTGGTATCCGAGAAGGTCTACCTGACCTCCGGCACCCAGACCGCGACGGCCGACAACGGATCCTTCGACATGGCAGCCCAGCTCGCCATCCTCAAGGGCGACAAGGTCATCCTGACAGACGGTCCCAATGTGTTCACCGGCTGCATGCTGACAGTTCACATGGACACCGGCGAAGCTCAGCTCGACAGCTGCGGCGGCCGAGTACAGATCCAGCTCGATCCGAAGTCAAAGCAGCCTGCCGCTGCCAAGACGAACTGATCGCGACTTCGAGTGACAGCGCCAGACATGACCACTAACTTCGGCACCTCCGAGCCGTCGGCCTCGACGCAAGCCCCTTCAGGCGACAAGGCCCGCTATCAGGGCACGCTGATTGCCCGCGGACTGACCAAGACCTACCGGACGCGGCGTGTCGTCAACGGCGTTTCGCTCGTCGTCCGGCGCGGCGAGGCCGTTGGCCTGCTCGGCCCGAACGGGGCCGGCAAGACGACCTGTTTCTATATGATCACCGGACTGGTTCCGGTCGATGAAGGCACCATCGAAATCGATGGCAACGATGTGACGACGATGCCGATGTACCGCCGCTCGCGGCTCGGCGTCGGCTATCTGCCGCAGGAAGCCTCGATTTTTCGCGGACTGAGCGTCGAGGAAAACATCCGCGCCGTGCTCGAAGTGCATATCAAGAGCAAGGACGAGCGCGAAAGCAAGCTCGACGACCTGCTCGAGGAATTCCACATCCGCAACCTGCGCACCATGCCGGCCATAGCCCTTTCCGGGGGTGAGCGCAGGCGCCTGGAAATTGCTCGCGCTGTCGCCACCGACCCGACGTTCATGCTGCTCGACGAGCCTTTCGCAGGCGTCGATCCGATCTCGGTTTCGGACATTCAGAACCTGGTGCACCATCTAACTGCGCGCGGCATTGGCGTACTGATCACCGACCATAACGTCCGTGAGACGCTGGGACTTATCGACCGCGCCTACATCATTCATGCGGGAGAAGTGCTGACGCATGGGCGAGCCCACGACATCGTTAATAATCCTGAGGTTCGCCGGCTCTACCTTGGCGACAATTTCAGCCTCTGATAGATTATTCTGGCACAGAAATTAGCCTCTGCCCCCGACATGCCCTTGACCAAACCCAATAAAAAAGCAATTTTTGGGCCAGTTGGAAAAGGCTGACCGCTTTTAAGCGATAACAGCGTTTTCCAGGAGGGATTGAAGGGGAGTTTTGCGTCCGTCATGGCCTTGTCCGCCAATCTTTTCCTGCGCCAGAGCCAAAGTCTGGTCATGACGCCGCAGCTGATGCAATCCATTCAGCTGCTCCAGATGACACATCTGGAGCTCAACCAGTTCATCGCACTGGAAGTCGAAAAGAATCCGCTGCTCGAATTTTCATCGAATGACGGCGAATTGGGCAGCGGTAACAGCCGCGAGCCTGAAGAAGAGGCACGCGGCGTCTCCGAGGATGGCCGGAGTGAAGATGGCGCCGAGCGGAACTCTGGCGAGCTTGCAAGCGACTGGTACGAGAGCAGCAACACCGGCCATGCCGAACGGCTGAACGACGAGCTCGACAGCAATTTCAGCAATGTCTTTCCCGACGACGGACAGCCGCAGCGCCTGGACGCGCCCGAACTCGTCAGCCAGTGGAAGTCGATGCCCGGCAACACCGAGGCAGCCGAACGCTACGATCTCGACGACTTCGTCGCCGGCCAGATTTCGCTCCGCGACCATCTCAACCAGCAGATACCCTTCGCTTTGCCAGCCAGCGCCGACCGGATGCTGGCCGAGCATCTGGTCGATCAGCTGGACGATGCCGGTTATTTCCGCGGCGAAGTCGCAGAGACGGCTGCGCGCGTCGGAACCGCATGCGCGGAGGTCGAGCGCGTGCTGGCCTGCCTGCAAACCCTCGACCCGCCCGGCGTCTTTGCGCGGTCGCTTTCGGAATGCCTGGCGATACAGCTTCGACAGAAGGACCGGCTGGATCCGGCAATGGCTCAGCTTCTGCAGCATCTGGAGCTCCTCGGCCGGCGCGACTTTGCAACGCTGAAACGGCTCTGCGGCGTGGACGAGGAAGATCTTCTCGACATGATGGCCGAGATCCGCCAGCTTAACCCGAAGCCCGGCAGCAGCTTCGAGACCGGCATGTCCGAAGCCATTACGCCCGACATCGTCGTCCGTGCGGCCCAGGACGGAAGCTGGCAGGTCGAGCTCAATCCGGACACCCTGCCGCGGGTACTGGTCAACCAGTCCTACTTCGCCAAGATTTCGAAGACGGGTGACGACTACTCTTTCCTGTCCGAATGCCTGCAGACCGCGAACTGGTTGACGCGCAGCCTCGACCAGCGTGCCAAGACGATCATGAAGGTGGCGACGGAAATCGTCCGGCAGCAGGACGCATTTCTGGTGAACGGTGTCAGCCAGCTGCGGCCGCTGAACCTCAAGACCGTTGCGGATGCCATCAAGATGCACGAATCGACGGTGAGCCGCGTCACCTCCAACAAATACATGCTAACGCCGCGCGGACTGTTCGAGCTGAAATATTTCTTCACCGTCTCGATCAGCGCCGTCGAGGGCGGCGACAGCCATTCTGCGGAGGCCGTGCGTCATCGCATCCGGCAGTTGATTGTCCAGGAGGCTCCCGACAGCGTGCTGTCGGACGACGACATTGTCGACAACCTCAAGAAGAATGGCGTCGAGCTCGCACGGCGTACGGTGGCAAAATACCGGGAGGCCATGAACATCCCCTCCTCCGTGCAGCGTCGCCGCGAAAAGCGTGCACTGGCCAGGGTTGCAGGCTTCTAGAGCCTCGAATTTCAACCTTTAGGTGTTCATCTGCTTGGGTTCGCGGCGAGCCTGTTGACTCTTCCATGCGGCAGCGCTAGAAGCCCGCCGCAATCGGTGCAAGGCATCACCACACACAGGAATCTCGCTTTTAAGCGCATGTCGGCGACCCAGGCTTTTTGTCAAAGATCGTGCGAAGTGCTTGGATGAGAAGGACGCTTGGCGTAAGCTGACAGGCGCAACCACTACAAAAAGGGAAACTCCATGAGTGTGCGTGTATCCGGTAAACATATGGAAATCGGCGAATCCTTCCGTCAGCGGATCGAAGAGCAGATCGATATGGCAGTCACCAAATACTTTGACGGAGGGTATTCGGGGCAGGTCACGGTGCAAAAGTCCAGCTCGCGCTTCGCGGCGGATTGCAAGCTTCATCTCGACAGCGGCGTCATCCTGCACGCGGCCGGCGAAGCGATGGATCCGCAGTTGGCCTTCGATGCCGCACAGCAGCGGATCGAGAAGCGCCTGCGCCGCTACAAGCGCCGCCTGAAGGATCACCACGCTACCAATCCGGCAGACGATGCTTTTGGTGAAGTCGCTTACACCGTGATGGACGGCATGCCGGATGAAGACCATGAGGTCGCCGAGGATTTCGCGCCCGCAATCATCGCCGAGAGCTCGAAGCAATTGAAGACGATGTCGGTTGCGTCGGCCGTTATGGCGCTCGACATGACCGACGAACCGGTGCTGATGTTTCGGAGCACCGGCAAGGAACTGAACATCGTCTATCGTCGTCATGACGGCAACATCGGCTGGATAGACGCAGCCAGCATCAAGGGCTGAGACAGCACGGAGAGCGGCGGTTCCGCCGCCGCTCTTCGGGAGCATCCCGGCACACGAGGAAAAAAGAATGGCTTTGGCAGATTTGCTGCAGCAAGATGCGATCATCCCTGCCTTGAAGGCAAATTCCAAGAAACAGTTGCTTCAGGAAATGGCGGCCAAGGCCGCCAAGCTGACGGGACTGTCGGAACGGGATATCTTCGAAGTAATCTTGCAGCGTGAACGTCTCGGTTCAACGGGCGTGGGCAATGGCATTGCCATCCCGCACGGCAAGCTGCCAAGCGTCAAGACCATCACCGGCGTCTTCGCGCGGCTGGATTCAGCCGTCGACTTCGAAGCGCTGGACGACCAGCCGGTCGATCTCGTCTTCCTGCTGCTTGCACCCGAGGGCGCCGGCGCCGACCATTTGAAGGCGCTTTCGCGCATCGCCCGCGTGCTGCGAGACCAGGATCTCGTCGCCAAGCTCAGGGCCACCGAATCAGCCTCGGCGATCTACGCGTTCCTCAACGAGGAACAGGCCTCTAACGCGGCGTGACGTTTCTCGTGCCGCGCAAAACTGCGCGGGCCTGAACCAAAGGCTCGCGCCAATCCCTACGGCTGAAATGCATCTCGGTAGGCGCATCCCAACCTCAGTTTTTTGCCTGCCACAGGCCATAAGCAATCGTGCAGCTGCGCGGTTGTAGAGCGTTGAGATGGCAAGAGATGCCCGCGTCGCCTAAAGGCATTGTCGATCCCCGCCGCGAGGGCGGGGATGAGAAGGACTGGAAAGCAGCCAATTGCCATTGAAATCTGGCATTCAGGCTGCTGCAAATCAGGCGTCTTTTTCGTCGAACGGGCTGTTGGCGCCGACTTCCACATCTACGGCCTTCGGACCCCCCTTGGCGACGCCTACCATTGCCGGGCGCAAGATGCGTTCGCCGATGCTGTAGCCATCCTGTACGACCTGCACGACAGTGTTGTTCGGCACTTCCGTGTTGGGGATCTCAAACATTGCCTGGTGGAAATTCGGATCGAATTTCTGGCCGACCGGCTCGAGCTTGCGGACGCCATGGCGCTCGAGGGTGGACAGCATCGAGCGTTCGGTCATCTCGACGCCTTCGATCAGCGTCGACAGGCCCGCATCGGCATTTTCGCGGACGTCGGCCGGGATAGCATCGATAGCGCGGCGCAAGTTGTCCGAGACAGCCAGCATATCGCGCGCAAAGCCTGCGACGGAATAGGATTTGGCATCCTTGACTTCCCGCTCGGTGCGACGACGCAGGTTGTCCATCTCTGCAGCAAGCCGCAGGTAGCGGTCACGAAGCTCGGCATTTTCGCCCTTCAGGACCTCGACGGGATCCGGCTCCGACGGCGCTGTCTCGGCAGCATCGTCCACATCAGGCGCGAACTCTTCGAGGTTCTCGTTGGGCGTTGCGTCGTGTGTATCATTGGTCGTGTCGACGATCATGACGGTCTCCGAATTGCGTGGTCTCTAGGATGTGCCCGATATCGAGGTTTGACTTCGAAAAATCAAGGCTTGCCGATGAAGAAGCGGCGATTTGCCGGCAATCGCCGCGATTGAATGGGGAGGCGCTACAATCCGTTGCGCGAAAGGCGTGAAATCAGCTGGGCGGTATAATCGACCATCGGCACGATCTTGGCGTAGTTCAGTCGCGTCGGGCCAATAACGCCGACGGCACCAACGATCTTATCGTCGCCGTCGCGGTACGGCGCAACGATCAGCGACGAGCCTGACAGCGAAAACAGCTTGTTTTCAGAACCGATGAAAATGCGCACGCCCGGGCCGGTTTCAGCCAGATCGAGCAGTTCGATCAGGCTGTCCTTCTTTTCTAGATCATCGAAGAGCATGCGCAGCCGGTCGAGATCTGCCGCATCGGCGAGGCCATCCAGCAGATTGGCACGGCCGCGGACGATGAGTTGTCCCGGCTTGCTGGCGTCGTCGTCGCCGGACCAGACAGCAATGCCACGCTCGACCAGATCCTGCGAAAGCACGTCGAGTTCGTGGCGCACGTCGTTCTTCAGGGTCTGGAGCTGCTTGCGCAACGTCGGCAGCGTCTGACCGGTCATGTGGGCGTTCAGAAAATTGGCCGCCTCCGTCAACTGCGACGACGTGATGCCGGCGGGTAGCTCGATGATCCGGTTTTCCACCTGATCGTGGTCTCCGACGAGCACGGCCAGCGCCTTGGTCGGCTCCAGGCGGATGAATTCGACATGCTTCAGGACCGGATCGCTCTTGTTGGTGATGACGATACCGGCACCGCGCGAAATGCCCGAGAGCATCTGGCTGGCTCCCGACATTACCGACTGCATCGGCTGGTCGCGGTTGCTGCCGCGGATCTGCCGGTCGATCGTGGCGCGGTCTTCGGCCGAGAGATCGCCGACCTGCATGAAACCGTCCACGAAGAACCGCAGGCCGATCTGGGTCGGCAGCCGGCCGGCGCTGATATGCGGCGAATAGATAAGGCCGAGCTCTTCGAGATCGCTCATCACGTTGCGGATGGAGGCTGGCGAGAGCGAAATCGGGAGCAGTTTCGACAGGCTGCGCGAACCGAGCGGCTCGCCATGCTCGAGGTAGCTTTCGACGATGCGACGAAAAACTTCCTTCGATCTTTCGTCGAGTGCCGAAACGGCGTCCGAAATCGACGATGTCAAAAATCCCATTTCGCCGTGGTGCCCCTACATTGATCCTTTCCAAGTATAGCTGCTCATCCCGCAATGACAAAGGAAAATGCCATCATCGGCGGCCGGCCGGCGCAGGCCGCTTTTTCTTTGCAAAAGCGGGCCGTCAATCGTAGAAGCGGTGCAACACCATCAGGAGTATAACATGCGGCCTTCAGGCAGAAAAACCGACCAGATGCGCAAGGTCTCGTTCGAGCGCAACTTCTCCAAGCACGCCGAAGGCTCGTGCCTGGTCAAGTTCGGCGATACCCATGTTCTGGTGACGGCAAGTCTTGAAGAAAAGACACCGCCATGGCTGCGCAACAGTGGCAAGGGCTGGGTGACCGCCGAATACGGCATGCTGCCCCGCGCCACTGGCGAACGTATGAAGCGCGAGGCCGCCAGCGGCAAGCAGAGCGGTCGCACTCAGGAAATCCAGCGCCTGATCGGCCGCTCGCTGCGTGCCGTTGTCGATCTGCAGGCCCTCGGCGAACGCCAGATCAGCCTCGACTGCGATGTCATCCAGGCGGATGGCGGGACCCGTACCGCGTCGATCACCGGCGCCTGGATCGCGCTGCACGACTGCCTCAAGTGGATGGAAGGCCGCAGCATGATCAAGCTCGACCGGGTCCTCAAGGATCACGTCGCTGCCATTTCCTGCGGTATCTTTGCCAGCCAGCCGGTCATCGACCTCGACTACCTCGAGGATTCCTCGGCTGAGACGGACGCCAACTTCGTAATGACTGGCTCCGGCGGTATAGTCGAGATCCAGGGCACGGCCGAAGGCAAGCCATTCTCGGAAGAAGAATTCCTGACGCTACTCGGCCTCGCCAAGAATGGCTGCACCGAGCTCGTCGCGATGCAAAAGCAGGCGATCGGCTGATCGACGGAGATACCAGATGCCCGTTGCAATAGACGGCATTCTCGAAACGGCGCTCTACGTGGACGATCTCGACGAGGCGGATAGCTTTTACGGGACGATCCTGGGATTGCCCAGGATTACCCGTCAGGGTGATCGGCATGTCTTCTTTCGCTGCGGACCCGGCGTGCTTTTGATCTTCAATCGCGCGGAAACGGTAAAGCCTGCGCCGGCGGGGGCCTTGCCGGTGCCATCCCACGGGACAGCAGGAAGCGGACATGCATGCTTTCGCGTCGCTGCCGACCAGCTTGACGGGATGGTCCAAAGCCTGACAGCCGCTGCCGTCGCCATCGAAGCCGATTTTCTCTGGCCGAACGGAGCGCGGTCGATTTACTTCCGCGACCCCGCGGGCAACAGTCTGGAATGCGCCGAACCCGGCCTCTGGGCGATCTGACAGGAATAGTGCATGCGCAAGCTCGAAACAAAGACCATCGTCGTTGCCAGCCATAATGCCGGCAAGATCCGCGAAATCGCCGACCTGATCGGCCCGATGGGGTTTGTTGCCAAATCTGCTGCCGAACTTGGCTTCATCGAACCCGACGAAACCGGCACGACATTTGAGGAAAATGCCCGCATCAAGGCTCTGGCATCGGCCAAGACCTCCGGCCTTCCGGCGCTCTCCGACGACAGCGGCCTGGTGATCGATGCGCTCGGCGGCGATCCCGGCGTCTACACCGCCAACTGGGCCGAAACAGCCGACGGCAGCCGCGATTTTGCGATGGCGATGCAGAAGGTCGAGACGGCCCTGCAGAAGGTTGGCGCAACGACGGCGGACAAGCGCAGCGCGCATTTCGTCAGCGTGCTCTGCCTCGCCTGGCCGGATGGACACACCGAGCTTTTCCGCGGCGAAGTCGAGGGCACGATCGTCTGGCCGCCGCGTGGCGAGGCCGGCTTCGGCTACGATCCGATCTTCCAGCCATCAGGCTATGACGCGACATTCGGCGAAATGACGGCGCAGGAAAAGCACGGCTGGAAGCCCGGTGACCCGGAAGCACTGTCGCACCGGGCACGCGCCTTCAAGCGCTTTGTCGAAACCGGGCTGGAAGCGTAGGATCGTCCGGTGAACATTGTCGATTCGCATAGCGCGCTTTTGCGTGACGCCCCTCTCCTGCCCGATACCGGCGAGCCCGGTTTTGGTGTCTACGTGCATTGGCCGTTCTGTGCCGCCAAATGCCCCTATTGCGACTTCAACAGCCATGTCCGTCATCAGGCGGTCGACCAGCCGCGCTTTACGGCCGCCTTTCTTAGGGAAATGGCATCGATGCGCCAGATCAGCGGCGCGAAGACGGTCACCAGCATCTTTCTCGGCGGCGGCACGCCATCGCTGATGACGCCGGAAACGGTCGGCACCATTCTCGACGGCATTGCCACCCATTGGCACGTGCCGGATGGGATCGAAATTACGCTTGAAGCCAATCCATCGAGCGTCGAGGCCGAGCGCTTTCGCGGCTATCGGGCTGCCGGTGTGAACCGCGTCTCGCTCGGCGTGCAGGCGCTGAACGACCGTGACCTCAAATTTCTCGGCCGGCTGCACAACACCGAGAATGCGCTGAAGGCCATCGGGCTCGCGCGGGACATCTTTCCGCGCATGTCGTTCGACCTCATCTACGCCCGCCCCGACCAGACGGTTGAGGAATGGGAGCGCGAACTTAAACAGGCGATGTCGTACGCTGTCGATCACCTGTCGCTCTATCAGTTGACGATCGAGGAAGGCACGCCGTTTTTTGGCCTGCACAAGGCCGGCAAACTGGTAGTGCCGGATGGCGACCAGTCGGCGCTGCTCTACGAGGCGACGCAGGAGATCACCGAGCGCGAGGGGATGCCGGCCTACGAGGTATCCAACCATGCCCGCCCCGGCGCCGAAAGCCGCCACAACCTGACCTACTGGCGCTATGGCGACTATGCGGGCATAGGCCCCGGCGCCCACGGGCGGCTGACGCAAGGCCGCGACAAGCTGGCGACGGCGACCGAGCGCAAGCCTGAAAGCTGGCTCGACATGGTCGAGCGCGACGGCCACGGCATCCTCGAGCAGGAAATGCTTGGCTACGACGAGCAGGCCGATGAACTGCTGCTGATGGGGCTCAGGCTGAAGGAAGGCATCGACCTCGTTCGATGGCGGCATTTTTCGGGCCGCGATCCCGATCCCAAGCGCGAAGAGTTCCTGCTCGAGCACGGCTTTATCGAGCGCATCGGCAATTCGCGCCTGCGCTGCACGCCGGCGGGCATGCTGATCCTGGATTCCGTGGTGGCCGATCTGGCGTGCTAAGGGATAGCCAAGCCTGATCGGGAGAAGAAACCCTTTGCCCGATAGGTCGATACCCATCTCTCCACTCCTTGACATGAACGCTACGCGCCCGCGCTACCAAAGCTGCTGAAACGTCTGGTATCCCCGAGGGATGTCTCCAGACCTGCAAAGGAATTCCAGGATGGACCGCACCCTTCTCGTCATCGACATTCAAAATGATTATTTTTCGGGAGGTGCCCTGCCCCTGTGGCAAGCGGACGAAACCGAAAGCAACATTCTCTCGGCGATAGCGAAAGCCAGGGCTGCCGGCGACAAGGTGGTGCTGGTCCAGCACATTTCGGCAGCGAGCGCCGGTCTCTTTGCAAAGGACGGGGCCGGAGCAGCCATTCGCGACAATGTCCTGAAGGCTGCAGACAATGCGCCTGTCGTCATCAAAAGCAGTGCAGATGCCTTTCAGGATACCGACCTTGCCGGACATCTAGACGGCACTGACGAGCTACTGATCTGCGGAATGATGACGCAGAACTGTGTCGTCTTCACCGCGATGTCGAGGGCTGCAGACGGAATGGTGGTGAAGGTGATCGGCGATCTCTGCACCGCGCCCACCGAAACCGTTCACCGTATCGCGCTCAACGCGCTCGGTTCAAAACTTCCGGTGCTGGTCGCCGCGGACGTTTGGAAATGATGACGGAGAACGCTTGGCAACGTCCAAGAGCGTATCTTACAACAGAACGGCCGGCTTTCGCCGGCCGTTTCGATTTATGCCGCCTAGATGACTATTCGTTGATCAGGCGCTTCAGCAGCTCGATCTCATGCGACAGCTTGGTGTCGCCGGAGATCAGTTCCTCGATCTTGCGCACGGCGTGCAGCACGGTCGTGTGATCGCGTCCGCCGAAGCGACGGCCGATTTCCGGGAATGAACGAGGTGTCAGGGTCTTTGCCAGATACATGGCGATTTGGCGCGGCTTGACGATGACTCGGGTACGGCGATTGGAGACCAGCTCCTGGCGCGACACATTGTAATGACGGGCGACAACGCGCTGGATGTCTTCGATGCGCACACGACGCGGCTCGCCGGACCCTACCAGGTGAGCAAGAAGCTCGTCGACGCGCTCGACAGTCAGGTTCGGCTCGAAGGAGCGGCGGAAAACCAGCTGGTTGAAGGCGCCTTCCAGCTCGCGGCCGCTGGCGGTGACGCTGCGGGCAACGTGCGACAACAGTTCTGCCGGGATTTCAAGCGACGGGTCCTCGACCTGGGCAGCGGCCAGCCGCCGATTGAGGATCTCGAGGCGCATCTCGTAATCCGGTGCTTCCAGTTCGATGGCAACGCCGCCCTGCAGGCGCGAACGGACGCGGGGATCGAGCGATTCAAGTTCCCAGGGAGCGCGGTCGGCGGCAACGACGACCTGCTTGGCACTGTCGAGAAGCATATTCAGCAGATGGCAGAATTCGTGCTGGATCATCTTGCCCTGCAGGAACTGCATGTCGTCGATGATTAGAAGGTCGATGTTGCGCAGCGAATCCTTGAGGGTCAGCGCATCATTGTCGCGGATTGCGGTGGCAAAGCGCCACATGAAGTATTCCGCCGTCAGGTAAACGACCCGGAGGGCGCGCGGATTGCGCACGGCAGCGTTGGCGATCGCCTGCAGCATGTGGGTCTTGCCGAGACCGACGCTCGAATGCAGGAACAGCGGGTTGAAGCGCACGGCACCGGCACCGGCTTCCGCGATGGTTTCGGCTGCGGCCAGCGCGATCCGGTTGGAACCGCCTTCGACGAAGGTGTCAAACGTGTAGCGAGGATCGAGCGGCGAACCGAAGAGCGGTGTGCCGAAGCTCGGCGTGCGGGCAGCGCCAGCGGCATTGACAGCCTGGGCGACGGCCTGGCCTGCCGCCTGGGCGGTCTGGCGGCGCATCGGGGCCACGGCGCCCGTATCTGGCACGACGACCTGCTCGTCAGCCGCAGGGGCCTTTGTGCCATGCCGCTGGGCGGTACGGACAAGAATTTCGACCTTGAGGATTTCGGCATCTTCAGCCTGGAACAGGCTTGTGATCATATCCAGGTAGCGGTTGTTGATCCATGACTTCAGAAACGTGGTCGGTACCGTCAGGCGGACGACACTCTTCGACACCGAATGCAGCTTGAGACGGGCAAACCAGCTGGCATAAACGTCGGCACCGACCTGCGCCTTCAAACGTGCGCTCACACGCTCGAACAGTACACTATGCTTCATGTCTGCTTTGTCTCCCGCCACTTCAAGGCAAACCGAGCTCAACGCCTGCTGCGCACCGTCGCCGCTTTTCGCCAGTGCACCGGTCGTCATCGTATTCATCTGCATTTCGCCGCCTTCCAGAATCTCGTCATGTCGGGCGAAGGAACGCCGCCCGATATTATCTCGTCTGATGGCGGGGTCCGGCTCGCACTGAGTCATCGCATCGCGCATCGTTTATTCTCCACAGCTCCTCATAGAGCCAGCGCAAGACCTGTGACGAACACCGCACTCAAGCGGCCCCCGTCTTCGATCGTCTCGCCCAAGCGCAGTCTCTCGGTCCTCGCTTACCGACCGACCCGCCAGAGTGGCTGTTCAATCTTGTCACAGCTCCTGACAATCCGGCATATGGACCGTGCCATCAGGACACACGTCGGCCGTCAGGAGACATTGCTGTCATCTTGTCCGAACGCGTCAACTTTATGAAAAAACGGAAACTAACGCTCCGCCACAAGAAACAAAACTATCCACCCTGCCTGAACTGGCAGCGTTCGCCAAAGCCGTTTCGGATTAAGCCGTGCCCCTTGTTGGAAATCATTTAGGCAGGATCGGCTGCCAAGATCAACGGGCATTTTTGCGCTTGTCGGAGGGTTTGCCATTGACTCCGGGAGCCAATTTTGGCTGTCACGCCCCTGTCAAAAAAGAATCGCTTTTGAATCAAGGGGATTCACCTCTGATGCAAATTCGACACGTCTGGAATCAAAAAAAATAATAAAGTTCTTGACTCAGTGAGCGGCGGAATTTGTCAGAAAAAGCCGCAATTCACCTTATGCAATTGAGCCAAGCCTCTGATTTACAACTTCTTTTCGTGTCACAGGAAAGACATTAATCAGACATGCTGCCGTCATCAGGCGGTGGAAAAAATCCGAATCCAAAAAGCCCGGCTAAGGACCGGGCTTGGAGCTAAACGCTGCAATCGTTACTGTAATTTAAGCGGCAGGAGCCGACAGAGCCTTAACACGCTTGGCAAGACGCGAGACTTTGCGCGATGCCGTGTTGGCCGGTACCACGCCCTTGCTGGCAGCGCGTGCCAGTTCTGGTTCGACAGCCTTGAAGGCTGCAGTTGCCAGAGCCACGTCGCCGGAAGCGATTGCTTCTTCGATCTGGCGAACGAAAGTACGAACGCGCGAACGGCGCGCCTTGTTGACGTCTGTGCGGCGAGCGATCTTGCGGGTCGCCTTTTTTGCCGAGCTTGTATTGGCCATGTATGCCTCTCTAGAATTCGAACAAAGTCCCGTCACCGTCGTGCCGGACCGTGTGGTCCTGTCATCCAGCAATGCGGGAGCAATCGCGGAAAACCAGATAGGCTTTCCAAACTGTGGCGGGCATATAGCCTTAAAGCGGAGGTCCGTCAACGCGGTTTCGCCAAAAACCAATCAGCAGCGCGTTTTCCACCGGCGCTTTTAGCATCAGCGGTTTTTGAACATTGGCTTACGCTTGGCAACGAAAGCCGCCATGCCTTCCTTCTGGTCTTCGGTGGCAAAGAGGCTCTGGAACAGGCGACGCTCGAAGCGAAGTCCTTCCTCCAGTGTCGTTTCCAAGGCGCGGCCGACAGCCTCCTTGGCCATCAGCACGGAAGGACGCGAATGCGAGGCAATCTTCGCAGCGGCTTTGAGCGCTTCTTCCACGAGCGCCTCGGCCGGTACAACGCGCGCCACCAGCCCCGACCTTTCGGCCTCAGCCGCATCCATCATCCGGCCGGTCAACACCATGTCCATGGCCTTGGCCTTGCCGACAGCCCGCGTCAGGCGCTGGGAGCCGCCCATGCCGGGGATGATGCCGAGCGTGATCTCGGGCTGCCCGAATTTTGCAGTCTCGGCGGCGATGATGAAATCGCACATCATTGCGAGCTCGCAGCCTCCGCCCAGCGCAAAGCCGCCAACGGCCGCGATCACCGGCTTGCGTGCCTTGGCGATCTCGTCCCAGCCGCCCAGGAAGTCGCTCTTGTAGACATCGACGAAGTCCAGCGACTGCATCTCCTTGATATCGGCGCCGGCGGCGAAGGCCTTGTCCGAGCCTGTCAGGACGATGGCACCGATGGCGTCGTCCGCGTGGAAAGCCGCATAGGCTGTCTTCAACTCCGAGAGCATGGTCAAATTCAGCGCGTTCAGCGCCTGCGGGCGATTGAGCCTGATCAGGCCGACGGCGTCGTGGGTTTCGACGATCAGGGTTTCATAGGCCATCGACATCTCCTCGCATCATTTCTGGCAGGTGGCACAATAGAAGGTAGAGCGGCCGGCCTGGACTATTCGGCCGACCTTACCGCCGCAGCCCTCTGTCCGGCAAGCCTCGCCTTCCCGGTCGTAGACAGAAAAGGAATGCTGGAAATAGCCGAGCGAACCGTCCGTTTGGATATGATCGCGCAGCGACGACCCTCCGGCAGCGATCGCATCGGCGATGACGTCACGTATGCAGGCCACCAGCCGCACCAGCGTCTCGCGCGGCTTGCCGGTCTTTGTCGACAATGTTCCGCTGGCACGCAAAGGCGACAGGTGAGCCCGCCAGAGAGCTTCGCAGACATAGATATTGCCGAGGCCGGCAATCGTTTTCTGGTCGAGCAGCGCGCCTTTCAGCGGCTGGGCCTTGCCGGAAAACCGCTTTGCCAGCCCTTCCGGGCTCAGCGCATTGCCCGTCGGCTCGGGACCGAGATCACGGAAAAAAGGGTGTGCAGCCATCTCCGCCCGGGCAACGATATCCATGAACCCGAAACGCCGTGGATCGTTGTAGACGACACGCATGGCTTCGCCATTGCGCGCCAGATGGAAGATGACGTGATCGTGAACCTCGTTCTTGGAGCGCGGGTGGTGAAAGTCGCCGGGCGTAACGGCCGCCTCCCCAGCCTCTATGCGGAACGAGCCGGACATGCCGAGATGGGCGACGACGGTCATGCCGTTGTCAAGATCGATCAACAGATACTTGGCGCGGCGCGAAAGGGATGCGATCCGCTGGCCCGCTATGGATGCTGCAAATTCTAGCGGAAACGGAAAGCGCAGGTCGCCCCGGCGCAGCTCCAGCCGCTCTATCACTGCCCCTTCCATCGCCGGGGCAAGGCCACGCCGCACGGTTTCGACCTCTGGTAATTCGGGCATGACAATCCATCTTCAGGTGTGACCAGCAGCAGCAGGGACCGCGACCAAATGCGCTTTGCTTTCCAGCGGCCATGTTCTAAACCAACGACAACGTGCCGTGGCATCAGCCAGTCAGATAGCGTGGCACCAGCATTTTCGCCACAGCCGGCGGCGATTTAGATAAGGGAGTTGAGTGATGGCAAAGAGCCGCACCGCCGCCGATGGCGGCATGGAGACATCCTACGGATTTCGCGACGTGGCTGAAGGCGAAAAGCAAGCCCTCGTCAACGACGTGTTCCACAAGGTCGCCAAACGCTACGACGTCATGAACGATGTCATGTCTATGGGCCTGCACCGCGCCTGGAAAGACGCGATGATTTCAGCCCTTCATCCGCGCAAGGACGCGACCTACAAGGTGCTCGATGTTGCTGGCGGCACGGGCGATATCGCCTTGCGTATCGTTGAGGCATCCGGCAAGCTGGCCCACGCTACCGTGCTCGACATCAATGGCTCGATGCTGGCGGTCGGCGCCGACCGCGCCGAAAAAAAGAAGATTTCGGAGAACCTGACTTTCGTCGAAGCCAACGCCGAGGACCTGCCGTTCGAAGACAACAGTTTTGACGCCTATACGATCGCCTTCGGCATCCGAAACGTGCCGCGCATCGACGTGGCGTTGAAGGAAGCCCACCGGGTGTTGAAGCGCGGCGGCCGGTTGCTGGTGCTGGAATTTTCCGAGGTCGACCTGCCCTTGCTCGACAAAGTCTACGACGCATGGTCGTTCAACGCCATTCCGCGCTTTGGAAAGGCCATTACCGGCGAGGCCGAGCCCTATCAGTACCTGGTGGAGTCGATCCGCAAGTTTCCCAACCAGCAGGACTTTGCAACGATGATCCGCCAGGCCGACTTCAGTCGCGTCACCTTTACCAACTACACCGGCGGCATTGCGGCACTGCATTCCGGCTGGAAGCTCTAGGCATGGGGCGGACAGAGGTCCAGAAGCTGGCGCTGCCCGGCGCAGCAGACAGAGAAACAACAGCATGAGCTCTTTCGGCGGATATTTTGGCCTGATCCGGGTTGGCTGGGTCCTGGTGCGGGAAGGCGTTGTCGAGGCCCTACCCTCCGAAGGCTTGCCGCCATCGGTCAGCCTCGCCAAGTCCTTCGTGGCGCTGTTTGCCCGCCGCCGCTCGAAAACCAAGGCGCGCAGCGACAGGCTTTCTAAGGCAGTCGAGCGGCTCGGACCTTCCTATGCGAAAATCGGCCAGTTCCTGGCAACGCGGCCGGATGTCGTCGGTATCGAATTTGCCAATGACCTTTCGCAGCTTCAGGACAGCATGGCGTTCTTTCCGATGGCCGCCGCCAAGGCCAATATCGAAGGCTCGCTGGGCCGGTCGCTCGACGATCTCTATGCCAGCGTCGGCGAACCGATTGCCGCAGCCTCGATCGCACAGGTGCACCCGGCCGAGGTGAGGACGGCCGATGGCCTTCGCAAGGTGGCGATCAAGGTCATACGGCCGGGCGTGCGCCAGCGCTTCGCCAACGATATCGCCGTCATGTATCTGGTGGCAGGCTTGCAGGAACGGTTCGTCCCCTCGAGCCGGCGGCTGCGCCCTGTCGAGGTGACGAAGGCGCTGGAGCAGACGACCAGGGTCGAGATGGACCTCCGGCTGGAAGCCTCGGCACTGTCGGAAATTGCAGAGAACACCGCAGGCGACGAAGGCTTCCGCGTCCCGAAAGTCGATTGGGAGCGCACCGGTCGCGACGTCATCACCATGGAGTGGATCGATGGCATCAAGATGTCCGATGTCGATGCGCTGCGCGCTTCCGGACATGATCTCAACCGCCTTGCAGACACGCTTATCCAGTCGTTCCTGCGCCACACGCTGCGCGATGGCTTTTTCCATGCCGACATGCATCCAGGCAATCTCTTCGTCGATCCGCAGGGCATCATCGTTGCCGTCGATATGGGAATCGTCGGTCGTCTGGGCAAGAAGGAACGGCGGTTCCTCGCGGAAATCCTCTACGGGTTCATCACCCGCGATTACCTGCGCGTCGCCGAAGTGCATTTCGAGGCGGGTTATGTACCGGCCCACCACAACACGGAGAGCTTCGCCCAGGCGATCCGAGCCATCGGCGAGCCTATCCATGGCCAGCCGGCAGAAACGATCTCGATGGGCAAGCTGCTGACCCTGTTGTTCGAGGTGACCGAGCTGTTCGACATGGAAACGCGACCCGAACTGGTGATGCTGCAGAAGACCATGGTCGTGGTCGAGGGCGTCTCCCGCATGCTCAATCCGCGCTTCAATATGTGGAAGGCGTCGGAGCCCGTCGTCGGCGAATGGATCCGCAACAATCTCGGTCCGAAACGCATTATCGGCGACCTGCAGGATGCCTTGAAGGCCGGGGTCAAACTGGCCGAGGCCGTGCCCGAAATCGCCGCCAAGACCGAGCTGTTCCACCGGCAGCTGCTGGCCATGAGCCAGAACGGATTGCGCTTCGACAACGAGACCGCCGAGGCGATCGGCAAGGCTGAGGCGCGCCACACGCGGTCTGGTCGCCTGGCCCTCTGGCTGATCGCGCTGACGCTGATCTACATTGCCTGGAAACTGAGCTAGCGAGCGGCCTGGCTGAGCAGCTGCGACGCCGTAGCCGGACGCCGGCATCGCTGACCATCAACGCGACCAACATCGAAGAGCCGCCCTGTGATCCCATGGACCCTGCTTGATACCGCATCCATCCCCAACGGTGGCGGCGAGCTGCGGCTGAAGCAACGAGGCCGGGAGTTCTCGATCATGCTCGGCAGCAACGAACTGATGAACAGCAGGCTCAGCGGCTCCGAAGAAGCCCTGGCAACACTTGCCTGCGAGAGGATTGCCGCTCGGCCGTCGCCGCACCTGCTGATCGGCGGGCTCGGCATGGGGGTCACATTGCGGGCGGCACTGGGTGCGATCGGCAGCGATGCCCGGGTGACCGTGGCGGAGCTTGTGCCGGCCGTGGTCGCATGGGCACGCGGCCCGATGGCAGAGATTTTCTCCGGAAGCCTCGACGATCCACGCGTTGCGGTCCACGAGGGAGATGTGGCCGCCGCTATCCAGAGCGGCCGCGAGAGCTACGACGCCATCCTGCTCGACGTCGACAACGGCCCGGATGGGTTGACTCACGCGGCCAATGACGGGTTATACAATAGGAAGGGCTTGCTCGCCGCCCGTGACGCCCTGCGCCCCGGCGGTGTTCTTGCAGTGTGGTCCTCTGGTCCCGACACGCGTTTTACCAAACGGCTGCGGGACGCGCGGTTTTCTGCGGAAGAAGTAGCCACGCGCGCTAACGGCAAACGTGGCGGCGCCCGCCATATGATCTGGATAGCCGTCAAATCGCAGTAGGAGCTGGTTCGACGGGAGAGGCGCAATGATAGATCATTAGCCGGCATTCAATCGCATGGCGCGACGGCGCCGGAGCCCCTCATCGCCGCCTGTTTAGGACTTCTTTTTGCGGCTGGCTTTGGGTTGTGTAGCGCCATTGCCGTGGCGGGCACTAGCGGCCGCTGGCTTTTTGATGGTAGCTTCGGCGCTATCGGGAAGCGTCATTGCGTTGGCATCTTCCGCCGGGATATCTGCGTTCGAGATTTCCTGCCAAGCCTGTAGCCAGTGGCGCATGTCTTCACCCTGGGGGCGTCCCTGCTCTTCCCAGATGCTGTACGCGCGGTCCCTGATCTGCTGTTCGCGGTCGTCTTGCATAGTCATTTCCTCCTCTTGGCAAAAACTGCCTCTCGGCAGCGATAAACCAAAAGGACGGGAAGAAGTTCCCGGATCAACGGTTTTAGGACCGGATACGCAGATCACTGACCGGCAACGAGCGATACAAAAAACCTACCTTGCCGAGGCCAGAGACCGGTCGTCCACGTCCTGCTGGCCAATCGGCCGCTGCCCGATGTGCGCAAAAGGTGCCGTGCGGATCTTGCAAAGCCTGATCTCGTCGGCCAGCGTCTCGAGAGCTTCTATCAGCCGCATACGGCTCTGCTCCACAAGGCTGTCATCGGCTTTGCGCGGGCTGAACGTACCCATAGCGCGAACGAAAGCATGGGATGCGTCGCAAACCATCGGCAGGCACTCCTCGACATAGATGTCGATTTCGATCCGATGCAGGCTGCTTGCCAGATAACGCAGCACCAACGCCGGCAACTCCCTGGCAGAGGAGCCGCTTGCCGTCCGGATCCGGGAGCAGAGGTCAACGAGATCGGCGTCGCCATTGGAAACATGGCTGACATGGCCAAGTGACGTGTCTGAAAGATCGTGGGAATGGCGCATTTCCGCTCCTTGATTCGCTTCTATGGTGCAGACGCTAACCATGGCGTGTGAACGGCACCTTTCCCTAGATGTCTGAACTTTTCTCGCAAAAGGATTTTTTGTGAACCTGGCCGTCCCTGCTATTTTCTGGCTGGCCGCAGTTGTCGATGCCCTTCTCATACCGCCCGGTTTGTATAAAGCTTTGCTGAACTGGATTTTTGATCATGAACAACAATGCTTCCCCCGACATCCTCATCGTCGACGACGACCATGAAATCCGGACGCTGCTCAGCCGTTATCTCGAAGAGCAGGGGTTCAGGGTATCGACGGCCGGCGATCTGCGCGGCTGTAACGAGGCGATGAGCCGCCGCACCCCCGATCTGCTGGTTCTCGACGTCATGCTGCCGGATGGCTCTGGGCTCGACCTTTGCCGCGATCTCTGGGGCCGACGGCCGCGGGTGCCGGTAATCCTGCTGACGGCGCTGAAGGAAGATATCGACCGGATTCTCGGCCTGGAGATTGGTGCCGACGACTATCTCGGCAAGCCTTTCAATCCACGCGAGCTGGCCGCACGCATCCGCGCCGTGTTGCGCCGTTCCAACGACGAAGCAGAAACCGAGCCCCAGCGCCAGAGTTACGAGTTCGCAGGCATGAAGCTCGATCCGCAGTTGCGGCGCGTCACCCGGGACACCGGCGAGATCATCGGCCTGACCGGCGCCGAGTTCGACCTGCTGAAGGCATTCCTGGAGCGTTCCGGGCGCCTTCTGTCACGTGACCAACTGCTCGATGTCACCCAGGGCCGTGACCGCGATCCGGCCGACCGGTCGATCGACGTTTTGATGAGCCGCCTTAGGCGAAAACTCGGCGAGACGCCGGAGATGCCGATTTTCCGAACGATCCGCAACGGCGGCTACCAGCTCGTCGTTCCGGTGACAGCCGTAAAGGGCGAGGCATGAAATCGCTCGGTACGCGCCTTGCACTGCTGCTGGTAACCGCCATCGTGCTGGTCGTCATAACCTCGTCGCTGGCCGCAGCGCTTGTCATGCGTGGGCCCAGGCCTGAGGAGACCATGGACCCCGTGGCGCGGCAGATGCACTGGCTTGCCAATGTCGCCGAGCATAACGCCGAAGAAGCGGCATCCCGCGGCATGGTGATCTCTGATGAACCTGCCGCAGGTGAGCGCGATGAGCGCTTTTCCAATTTCCTGACGGAAGGACTGAGCCGTACCGGCGACCCGCTGGAAGCCTTCGTCACCAGACAGGATGAGACAGCCGGCACAACGGCATCGATCAAGCTTGCCAGCGGAAAATGGCTACTGGTGCCGATGCCGAATTTCGGCCCGCCGCCTGGCGGCTGGAAAATTCTCATCGGCTGGCTCAGCCTCATCGTCGCCGGCAGCGTCGTGATCTCCATCGTCGCCGCCTCGAAAATCATCAAACCGTTGCGCCTGCTGGAGAAAGTGCTGGGCGAGATCGGCCCGGATGGAACGCTGCCGCATGTACCGGAAACAGGTCCTGGCGAAATCCGCGTGACGGCGCAGGTGCTGAACCGGTTGTCGGCCAAGGTCAAGCGCGCCACGGAAAGCCGCATGCGGCTGGTCGCTGCAGCCGGCCATGACCTTAGAACGCCGATGACCCGGATGCGCTTGCGTGCCGAGTTCATCGCCGACGATATCGAGCGCCGGAAATGGCTTGCCGACCTGGAGGAACTCGACCAGATCGCCGACAGCGCGATCGGCCTCGTACGGGAAGAAGTCAATCACGACAGCCTTCAGGACATCAGGCTGGATCTTGTCGTCACGGATATCGTCGACGAACTGGCGGCAATCGGCATGGATGTCTCGGTGGCAACGACAGAGCAGACGATTGTGCGTGTCGGGCCGCTGGCCCTGACGCGGGCGCTAAGAAACCTGCTGATCAATGCTGCTACCCACGGTGAATCCGCCACCGTTTCGGTGACCGCGACCAATGGCATTGCCAAGGTCGAGATCAACGATACAGGCTCGGGCATTCCCGAGGAGCGACTGAGCCAGGTGTTCGAGCCATTCTTCCGGATCGACATCGCCCGGCAGAAATCCTTCCCTGGCGCGGGGCTCGGGATGGCAATCGCCAAGGAAATCATCTCCCGCTTCGATGGCGAGATTGCGGTTCGCAACAGAACCACAGGCGGCCTTGCTCAGGTGATCACATTCAAGGCGGCCGCCTTACAGGAGGCGCAGTCCTAGGGCTTGCTGCCCCACACACTGCCATTTCAGACGTAGGCCGTGCGCTGGCCGAAGCTTGTATCGGCGGTGAAGTTGGTGGTGCCTATACGGTCGCTTTCGCCGGACATCGGCGACGATGCCTCGTCATCCGCGCTGGTGCTGTTTGCCGTTGCACTATCGGACGGTGTTGCCTTGGCGGACGCAACAGATTGAGCCGGACCCGCAGTAGCGGATGACTGTGTGCCGCCAGATTTGCCGCCAGCAGCCGTGCCGGACTGCGCGCTTGCGGTGGCTGCGGCCTCGATCTTGTCGAGCTTTGCCTGCAATGTCGCGATATCCGCTTTCAACGCGTTGGCATCGTCGGCATCCTTGGTATCGGCTAGCTCCGTTTTCTTGGCCGCGATCTGCGCCTTGATGGTCGTCTCGTCGCTCGCGCCGGTAGACGAGGAGGAAGACGAAGAAGACGTCGTTGATGCCGTAAAGAGCGAGATTGTGGAACTCGAGACCGCGCTGACCATGATGCTACCCCCGTGATGAATTGAGACATCACGTTCGCGCGCGTTCAATTAAGCGGTGGTAAACGGCCCGTTTTGGCTCCTTTGCAACCGCACTTTCGACGCGCCTCAGGATATTGATTATTAGTAATTTAAATCAATTACTTAACCAACTGAGATAGCTGTCATGAACGCATGTCGGGTCAACAGTAAAAGAGGCGGGCATATTGAGACACCAATTTCCGCAGAATGACCTTCTTTCAGCAATGCTTGGAAATGTTTCTGCCGCGCAGTGCTGTAAATTTTGGTGGTTCGCTGCTTCCTGATTAGCATCGATCGGCCAGCTTCGTCACCATGCCCCACATCTTGGCGAAGCTGGCTTTTCCCCTTGAAAGCCACAGACACTTCGCGTCAATCGCGCGCCAGCGCCGCGACAGGATCCAGCAGCGAGGCGTTGCGCGCCGGCATGAAGCCGAACACCACGCCGATCAGGCATGAAAAGCCGATCGCCAGCAGGATCGAGCCATCGGAATAGATCAGCGAGAAATTGGTACTGATCGCATTGAAGACCGCGCCGAAGGTCATCGCGGTGGCAATGCCTAACGCGCCGCCGAGCGCACAGACAATCACGGCTTCGATCAGGAATTGCTGGAGAATATCCTTGCGCCGGGCGCCGACGGCCATCCGCACGCCGATTTCACCCACCCGCTCGGACACCGACACCAGCATGATATTCATTACCCCGATACCGCCGACGAGCAGGGAAATGACGGCGATGGCCGCCACCAGCAGCGTCAGGGTCTCGGCCGTGGCGGTGATCGTCTTGCGGATGTCGTCCGTATTCAGAATGGAAAAGTCCTGCGCCGCGTGGCGACGTTTCAGAAATTGCGTGATGGCATCCTCGGCAACCGAGCTTGATGCATCGTCGGACACCCGCACGGTGATGCTGCGCAGCGACATATCGCCGAGGAAGCGTGCCTGGACGCTGGTATAGGGCAGATAGACCGACAGGTTGTCGCTGGAGCCGAACCCGCCCTGCTGCATGGCAATGACGCCGATGACGCGGATCGGCGTCTTGCCGACCAGTATGATCTGGCCTACCGGATCGAGCCCGGTATTGTCGAACAGCGACGATGCGGTATTCTGGTCGATGACGGCGTTCTGGGTAATGTCCCGCACATCCCTGTCATCGAAGAACCGGCCTTTCGTCAGCTTCGAGCCCTTGGCTACAAAATACTGGTCGCCGACGCCGTTCACCAGGGCATTGGCCTCCTTGGCGCCGAACCGAACGGTGGTGCTGGTCGAAACCGTGGGCGTCACCGCTGCGACATAGCTCAGCTGCTTCAACGCGTTGGCATCCGAGACCACCAGGGTCTTGATGCGACCTGCGCGGGGATCGCCAAAACCCTTGCCCGGAAATATCTCCAGCGTGTTGGTGCCGAGGCCACTGATATTGGAAAGCACCTTCTGCTGCGTTCCCTGCCCCAGAGCGACGACGCAGACGACCGAGGCAATGCCGATGATGATGCCGAGCATAGTCAGGAAAGTCCGCAAGCGGTGCACCTTGAGCGCCAGGATCGCCATGATGAAGGCTTCGCGCAAACTGGCGAGGCCAGCCCGCCAGCCCGGGCCGGATTGCGGCGCTGGTCTCACCATCGCGGATACAGGGCCGGTCGGCAACGCGGCTTTTTCCGAAGGACGATCGGCGACGATGCAGCCGTCGGATATTTCTATGATCCGGTGGGCATGGGCCGCGACCGACATGTCGTGGGTGACGATGATGACCGTATGTCCTTCGGCATTCAACTCGTTGAGAATGCGCAGGACATCTTCACCGCTCTGCCTGTCGAGCGCGCCGGTGGGCTCGTCGGCGAGGATGACGTTGCCGTTGTTCATCAACGCCCGCGCGATAGAGACACGCTGCTGCTGGCCGCCGGAAAGCTGGCCGGGCCTGTGACCGAGACGATCTCCAAGACCAAGCCGCACAAGCAGTTCCCGCGCGCGGATGCTGCGCGCAGATGACTGGCCGGCGTAGATGGCCGGGACTTCGACATTGCCGAGAGCGGTCAGTTCGGACAGCAGGTGATAGCGCTGGAAGATAAACCCGAAATGCTCGCGGCGCAGCTTCGACAGAGCATCGCTGTCGAGCGTTTGCGTCGATTGGCCGGCGACGGCATATGTCCCCGACGTCGGCCTGTCGAGCAGCCCCAGAATGTTCATCAGCGTCGACTTGCCGGATCCCGAGGGACCGACAATGGCGATCATCTCGCCCTCTTCGATCGACAGGTTGATCTCCTTGAGGACGCTGATCGTGCTGTCGCCCGAACTGTAGTCACGCCTGAGATCGGTTAGCCGGATGATTGGCTCGGCCATGGCCTAAAGTCCCATCGGTGGCGGCCCGCCCATTTTCGTCGTCGCCTGGGTGGCACTTCTCTCGCCGACGACGACCCGCTCGCCCTCCGACAACCCGGACTGGACCTCGGCGCTGACATTGTTGTTGAGACCGATCTTCACCTTGCGCATCGACGTCGAATTGTCGGCTGCGGCGACCTGCACATCGTACTGGCCATCCGCGCCTATGGCGCCCAAGGCTGCTGAAGGTATGGTGAGGACGCCCCGCGCCGAGCCCAGCACGATGTGAACCTCGGCGGACATGTAGGTCCGGAAGCGGCCGTCGGGATTGGGAACATCAAAGATGCCGTTGTAGTAGATCGCAGAGGTCGATGTCGACGAAGTGGTGGACGAACTCGATGTCGTGCTCGACGAACTGATGCTGCTGTCGCTGGTGATCGATTCAGGAGCCGGCTCTATAGATTGCAGTACCGTGCGGTGGATCGTTCCGGGATCGCCGAGGATAGTAAAGTCGATCGCCTGGCCGACCTTGACCTTGACGACATCGGCCTCCGAAATTTCGGCCCGCACCGTCATCGTCTGCAATTGGCCGAGAATGACAATGGTCGGAGCCGACTGTGCAGCGTTGACTGTCTGGCCCTGCTGATTGACGATCGCCAGAACGGTGCCATCCATCGGCGCGGTGATATGGGTATAGGCAAGGTTGGCTTCTGCTGTCTCGACGGCGACTTGGGCAGAGGTTATCTGGGCATCGAGAGCTGCGATCTCGGCGGTCGTTTTCTTGACGGTTGCTACGGCGCTGTCGAGGTCCGACTTAGGACCGGCCTGCTTGGCAAATATCGCTTGCTGGCGCGTAAGGGTTATCTCGGCGTTTTCGAGATCAGCTTCGCTCTCGTCGCGCTGCGCCTTGACGTTGGCAAGGGAGGCCTGCGCCGTGCGAAGTTCGTTTCTTTGGGTGACGGAATCGATCTCGGCAACCAGCGCACCTTTCTGGACCGTATCACCAAGCTTGACATTGAGGGCGGTGATGCGGCCGGAAACCTGCGCGCCGACGGCTACCATCTGCGCTGGCTTGAAGGTGCCAGAAGCAAGAACTGTCTCCTCGACATCGCCGCGCGTGACGGCTGCCGCGATGAAAGACGGTCCGTCGGCCGCAAACAGCCGGCCGCGAAAAACAAAGACTACCGCAGCGACGACCAGCAGCGGCAGGAGCACGAATAAAAGTGCACGGTGCATCAGGAATTCTCCCCGTCGAAGTCAAAGGCGGGACAGGCAGGCTGCAGCAATCGGATCATCAAACTCTCCATTGCGCCGGGCATAACATCCATCGGCGAACGGCGTTTTTCCGAATATTTCCAAAAGTGTCCGGACTGGTATTTTTTAGGGATGCCGCCTGTTTCATGCGACGATCCGCTGGATATGGCTGGAAATCAGCGAGGCTTGAGGTTGGCCTCCTGGGCTGCCTCGACGAAGACCTTGCGGGCGTCTTCCGAATCCTTGTTGCCTGCAAGAGCAGCACGGCAAAAGCGGCGCGCGGCGGCATGGCGTGGACCGGGACTGCCCGGCCATGGGCCGTCCAGAAACTCGAGCGCTTCGGCAGGGTTCTTGAGGGTTATGAGTTCGCCTGGCTTGACCGTCAGGGTGACGATTTCGCTCCATCGTGTAGGGCGCATGATATCTCCAATGCCGCAATCGTCACCCATTTCGGATGAAGTTGCCGGTACAGATTGTTTGGTTAGATCGGGAGGCTGGCGCGTGTCGGCTCGAGATGCCTGACACGAAGGCGTTTGCCTGCAGCGAGAAGACCGACTGCAACCAAAAAAGGCCAGGCATATTGCCTGACCTTCCGATGGTGTTCATGCCCCGGCTACGTTGCCGCTGCCGGGACAGAAAGACCTTTAAGCAGCCTGAAGCTGAGCGGCAGACATCTTGCCCGACTTGTTGTCGCGCTCAAGCTCGTAGGAGAGCTTCTGGCCTTCGACGATTTCGCGCATGCCAGCGCGTTCGACGGCCGAGATGTGAACGAAAACATCGGCATCGCCGTTGTCAGGCTGAATGAAGCCGAAGCCCTTTGTGGAATTAAACCATTTAACTGTGCCAGTGGCCATGACGAAACCCTTTCATGTAATTTGAAGGATCGCCGCGCAAAAAGCGCCGCGAGGTGAAGTCCCGATTTTGAAAGGAAGTTCGTCCAGGGCACGCAAGATGCGCGCAATAACAAAAGTCAGACAAGCAATATCGACAACCTTTAGATAGGGTTCGGTGGCCCTGATGTCAACCTGTCGACCATCAGCCGGGGCAACCAGGGCAAGTCACCGAACACAAATGTGGTCAGCCGCCGGCTCAGGCGGCCAGGTTTTCCAGTCCGGATGCTTCGAACATGCGCTCAAGATTGAGAAAGCAGATCATGCCGCTATCCTGAGCAATGATGCCATCGGAATAGCTCGTGCCGCCTGGGACATTCATGTCGGGAACTGGTTGCAGCAGGGCGGCATCGATGGTGAGGATATCGGATACGCTGTCGACGATCAGGCCCATCGATGTTTCGTTGATTTCGGCGACCACGATGGCGCTGCGCTCGGTCGGCACGGTGCTTTTCATGCCGAGCTTGAGCGAAAGGTCGATGATTGGGATCACCGTGCCGCGCAAGTTCATCACGCCCATGACCTCAGCCGGCGAATGGGGGATCGGCGTTGCGGCATCCCAGCCGCGGATCTCGCGAATGGCCGTCGTGCGTACGCAAAATTCCTGGCCATTGAGGTGGAAGGAAAGGATTTCGAGGGTATCGCCGCTCGAATGCGATTGCTTGTTGACGATGTTCATCAAAACTCCTGCCGGCCGAGGCGGCTGCGTTGCCAGCGAATGACCCGAACGTTGACAGGCGGATGGCGGCGCCTGGACGCTCTTACCATGACGGGTAACAATTGCGTTTTGATTAAACGGGCGGTTGCCCTTTTAAGCAAACGGCAGAGTTTTCGAATATTCGCATCCCGACAGCGACAATCCTTCGCTTGCGCATTGCGCTTTCAGCCTCTCGCGCCGGGCTCTTCCCGCAATGCGTCGTAGTCGTGCGCCGTTCGCATGTTGCACCAGCAGGCAAAGGCCGAACTGAGGAGGGCCAGGCTTTCGCCGATCGCCAGTCTGTTGTTCGAGTTGCTGAGTAGCGTCAGGGCGAAGAAGAACAGGCCGACCGTGTAGACGTGGAAGGCGGCGCGCGGGATGACGCCGGCACGAAAGGCACGAAACACCGAAACGAACAGCGCGCCGAGGATGACAGACATGATGACCGCGCCGAAGATACCGAAGCGCACCAGGATTTCGAGATAGCCGTTGTGGAACAGCGTATACCTGACGTTCGGATAGCGCGCGGCATTCAACTGGTCGACCCATTTGCTTCCCCAGCCGAACACCGGCGCCGAGGAAATGAGTTCGCCGGCGTCGTACCAGAGCTGCAAACGCTCATCCATCGAGACAGGTGTCGTCGGTGAATCGATCGTTCCGAGCACGACCCCGTTGAAGTCGCGACGCGCGTGAAAGCCCTCAAGCATGGAAATCGCCGCATCGACAGTCGGCCCGGCCGTCTTGTTGAGATTGTGGCGTACGGCATAGGCACCGCAACCGAGAAGGATGGATGCGGCGACAATGGTGATCAGCCCGGTACGCAGACGCAGATAGGTCAGGGACAACAAGCCGGCGATCGGCAACGTCAAGGTCAGCGCCAGCCAGACGCCCTTGGACTTTGCGCCATAGATAGCGATGAGACAGAGGACCATCACAACAGGTGCGACGACAAGGCCAAATCGGCGCAGGAGCGGCTTCGCATCGCTGTTGGAAAGGTAGTGAAGCCACCAGAAATAGGCCGACAAAAGGATGAGGCCGCAGGCGACCGCCCCGTGAATCTGGTTGTTCATGATCAGGGGCTTGACCGTTTCGCCGGCAAATATCCGCACGTATCCGGTGGTGGTCGCGAGCATCACTAGGGCGACCGCGAAAAACGCTGCGACGATGCGCTCGATCCGCCCTTCCGTCATCGAAAAGGCAACACCCAGGATCGGGAAGAAAAACGGGAAAGCGTAGAGCCACTCGGATGCGCCGCTCTCGTGCGGATGCGTCATGATGTAGAAGCGAAGGAAGCGGACCGCGACATAGATGCCCCACGCCATGCAGAGCCAGCCAAGCCAGTTTGTAGCGGGCCGGTTCGGCATCTTCAGGAAATGGACCAGAGCAATGATGGCGAGAACTGCCGATGCATAGCGATAGGCATCCGTTTCGACGAACACCGCGGAGGCAGCGAAAAGCCAGGCGATACTAATGATAACCGTCAGAAGGGCATTCGGCTTCGCTGCAGTCGATGTAGTCATCATATCCCTTGACCGCTCCGATAGGTAGGTGGGCATTGACCCCGGCCTCGCCGAGGTCTTCGGGTGTCCGACCGGACAATCTCCTGACGCTTATCCCGAGGTGCCGGCTGGCTGTAAAGAGGGGATCGGGGTTTCAGCTGCAGCAGGGCTCGAAATTCACGCCGTCATGGCAAGAAGATCGCACTCGGCTCAATGCGTTACGCCATCCCGCCCCAGCACCTTCATGGCGGTGAGGAGAATGATCCATAGATCAAACGCGAAGGATCGACGCTTCAGATACTCGGCGTCGAGCCGTACTTTGTCGGGAATGGGCAGCTCATCGCGGCCGTTGATCTGGGCCCAGCCGGTCAGGCCCGGCACCAGAGCGTGGACGCCGCTGGCAGTGCGAAGCTCGATCAGGTCCTGCTGGTTGAAGAGGGCTGGACGCGGACCGACAAGGCTCATCTCGCCCTTGAGGATGCACCAGAGCTGCGGCAACTCGTCGAGGCTGGAGCGGCGCAGGAAGGAGCCGATCGGCGTCAGGTAACGTGTCGGGTCGGAAAGCAGATGGGTCGCAACGGCTGGCGTATCGACGCGCATGCTGCGAAATTTCGGCATCCGGAAAATGCGATTGTCCCGGCCGACCCGATCGGACCAGTACAGCACTGGCCCCTTCGAGGTTGCACGGACACAGATTGCCACGACCAGGATCGGAATCGAAAACAGGATCGCTGCCGCAAGGGCTGCGAACAGGTCGAAACTGCGTTTGGAGACGGTGTACAACATCTGGAACTGCCGGAGAGAAATTTCGGCGTGAATCTCATATCCCGGGCGATTTCACAATCAGATTGTCGTTTGCACCCTGTTTTCCCGGTTTCGGATCGCATCCCGACGTCTATCGCCTGAGTGCTGATAGCGCTAATAGCAGACAGAAACGCGGGATGATCGAATGCTTGAAACTACCACAGGGGCCGGCGCATGATATTGGTGACCGGGGCAACCGGGTTCGTTGGCACAGCGCTCTGTGCGGACCTTACTGCGCGCGGGATTGCCTCTCGTCCGGCCAGTCGCCTGCCTACGTCAGGGTTTCATCCGGTGGGCGCGATCGACGCCCGCACGGACTGGACCGAAGCGCTGGCCGGCATCGATTGCGTGGTTCATCTAGCCGCTCGCGTGCATGTCATGGATGATACGGCGGCAGATCCGCTGGCTGCGTTTCGTGCCGCGAATGTCGACGCCACGCTCAATCTGGCACACCAGGCCGCAGCGGCCGGCGCTCGGCGCTTCATTTTCGTGAGTTCGATCAAGGTAAACGGCGAGGAGACGGCCCCAGGCCGGCCTTTCACCGCCGCAGACGTGCCGGAGCCCA
The DNA here is from genome assembly GCF_019355815.1 of Rhizobium sp. B21/90. NCBI lineage: Bacteria > Pseudomonadati > Pseudomonadota > Alphaproteobacteria > Hyphomicrobiales > Rhizobiaceae > Rhizobium > Rhizobium sp. B21/90. The sequence goes on from NZ_CP072162.1 coordinate 3,607,017, forward strand.
GGGATCCCTACGGGCTTTCGAAATGGGAGGCAGAACAGGCGCTGTTTGACCTCGGCAGGCAGACGGGGATGGACATCGTCGTGATTCGTCCGCCACTTATCTACGGTCCGGGTGTCAAAGCCAACTTTGCGAGCCTGATGCGCCTTGCGCGGCGCGGCCTGCCCCTGCCGTTCGGCCTCATCTCCAACAAAAGGTCGCTGCTGTTCGTCGGCAACCTGACGGATTTCATCATCCTCTGCGTCGCTCACCCGGACGCTGCCAACCGCACATTTCTCGTCAGCGACGGCGAGGACCTTTCCATCGGGCAGTTGATCGCCGGCATTTCTGGCGCAATGGGTCGCAAGACCTGGCTGCTGCCCGTGCCACCCCGCCTCATCGAAGCGGCTGCGGCAATGCTGGGCAAGGGTTCGGCGGCGAGACGGCTGCTGGGTTCGCTGCAAGTCGATATCGGCGAGACCCGACGCATTACCGGCTGGACGCCACCGTTTTCAAGCGAACAGGGTCTGGCGCTGACGGTGCAGGCCTTCCCAGGCTAGAGGCTCCAGACGGCATGGCCCACAAGGCCTGGATTGTCGAGTTGGAGCGCCGATTTGACATCGACCACGACGCCGCCGGGTTTCAGCAGGTCTAGCAGGGCTCCGGCATCGTCGACGAGATACTGGCGGTGCGGGACGGCAAGGACGATAGCATCGAGTGGCGGGAATGCATCGAGGGCGGTGAAGCGAACGTCATATTCATGTTCGGCCTCGTCAGCATCGGCCATCGGGTCGTGGATAAGGGGCTTGAGTCCGAACTGGTGCAACTCGCGGATGATGTCTGGCACGCGGCTGTTGCGCAGATCGGGGACATTCTCCTTGAATGTCAGGCCGAAGATGCCGATCCGCGCACCGTTGATCGGCTTTTCCGCCGACACCAGCATCTTGATGAGCTTCTGGGCTATAAAAGCCCCCATGCCGTCGTTGATCCGCCTGCCGGACAGGATGACTTCGGGATGGTAGCCAAGTTCCTCGGCCTTGGCCGTCAGGTAATAGGGATCGACGCCGATGCAGTGGCCACCGACCAGCCCTGGCGTGAAGGGCAGGAAATTCCACTTGGTCCGCGCTGCCTCAAGAACGTCGGCGGTGCGGATGTCCATCTTTTCGAAGATGATCGACAGCTCGTTCATCAGCGCGATGTTGAGGTCGCGCTGGGTGTTCTCGATGACCTTGGCAGCCTCGGCAACACGGATGCTGGTCGCGCGGTGGATGCCGGCATCGACAACGCTGCTGTAGATCGCCGCGACCCGTTCGAGCGTTTCCGGCGTATCGCCGGACACCACCTTGACGATGCGCTCGAACGTGTGTTCGCGGTCGCCGGGGTTGATGCGCTCCGGCGAATAGCCGAGATGGAAGCCTTCGCCCTGTTTCAGGCCGGAGACTTCAGCCAGCACCGGGCCGCAGATTTCCTCCGTGACACCGGGAAAGACCGTCGATTCGTAGACGACGATTGCGCCCGGCTTCAGCACCTTGCCGACGGTGCGCGAGGCGGCGATCAGCGGCCGCAGGTCCGGCTGGCGGTTCTTGTCGATCGGCGTCGGCACCGCGACGATGAATACCGTGCGATCGCCAAGGTCTTCCAGGCCGCTCGACAGGCGCAGCGAAGTCTCGCGAAGGCGGTCTGGCGAAACTTCCCGGGTCGAGTCCCGGCCATTTTTCAGGTCTTCGACCCGCGCGTCGTTGATATCGAAACCGATGACCCCGGCGTATTTGTCGGCCAGGGCCATGGCGACCGGCAGGCCGACATAGCCCAGCCCTATCACTGCAATTTTTTCGCTCACGAACTTATTCCTCAGGCATTTCGAGCAATTAACGCAAAGGGACCGGCAATGTCAGCTTAAATCATGATCGGGATCGATGAGATCCAGTCTCTGCGGCTTCGCTCAGCAATGTGATTTCATTTTCCGCGAGTCTATGGGATGAAATTCCACGTTGGCGGGCGTCGCGGGAACAATCGCCGTTACATTATACGACCAGATTGGTAGAGTTGAGGCACAATCAGGGAGGTGTTCATGCAGACGCTACGGCTATCCAGACTTCTTGCCACCGCAGTGCTGATCGGCAGCTTTTCGCTCTCCGAACTGGCACCCGTTTTTGCAGCCGAACAGACGCTGCTCAACGTGTCCTACGATCCGACGCGCGAACTCTACAAGGATTTCAACGCCGCCTTCGCTGCCAAGTGGAAGAAGGATACCGGCGAGACCGTCGAGCTCAAGGCTTCGCACGGCGGTTCGGGGGCCCAGGCTCGCTCGGTCATCGACGGCCTGAACGCCGATGTAGTGACGCTGGCGCTCGAAGGCGATATCGATGCGATCTCCAAGGCGACCAACAAGATCCCGGCGGACTGGAACACCAAGTTTCCCAACAAGAGCGTGCCCTACACCTCGACGATCGTCTTCCTCGTCCGCAAGGGGAACCCCAAGGCTATCAAGGACTGGCCCGATCTCATCAAGGACGGCGTCCAGGTCATCACTCCGAACCCCAAGACCTCGGGTGGCGCGCGCTGGAACATTCTTGCAGCCTATGCCTGGGCAAAGGAAGCCAATGGCGGCGACGATGCCAAGGCGGAGGAATACCTCTCGAAGCTGCTAAAGCACGTGCCGGTTCTCGACAGCGGCGCCCGTGGCGCGACGACGACATTCGTGCAACGCGGCCTCGGCGACGTCTTGCTTGCCTGGGAGAACGAAGCCTACCTGTCGCTCGAGGAACTCGGGCCGGACAAGTTCGAGATCGTCACCCCGTCGGTATCGATCCGGGCCGATCCACCGGTTGCCGTTGTCGACGGCAATGTCGACAAGAAGGGCACGCGCAGGCTGGCCGAGGCTTATCTGAACTATCTCTATTCGGACGATGGACAAAAGATTGCGGCTGCGCATTATTACCGTCCGATCAAGCCTGCAGCCGCCGACCCGAAAGACATTGCCCGCTTCCCCAACCTCAAGCTCGCCTCGATCGACGATTTTGGCGGATGGAAGGTGGCGCAGCCTAAATTCTTCGCGGATGGTGGTATCTTCGACAAGATCTACAAGCCGGGACAGTAAGACTAGATGCAGGCACCAACCCGTAGACGGTGGCAATTCAGGCAACCGAGCGTCATTCCAGGATTTGGAATGGCGCTCGGTTTTACCTTGATATGGCTTATCCTCATCGTTCTCATTCCGATTTCAGGCCTGCTGCTGAAGACGAGTTCGCTCGGCTGGGGAGCCTTCTGGTCTATCGCGTCAGACCCTCGGGTTCTCGCGGCGTTGCGAATGAGCTTTGGCGGCGCCCTGGTCGCTGCCGTCGTCAATGCAATTTTCGGCGTCATTCTGGCCTGGGTGCTGGTCCGCTACAATTTCCCCGGAAAGCGGATCATCGATGCCGTCGTTGACCTGCCCTTCGCGCTGCCGACGGCCGTCGCCGGTATCGCGCTGACCACACTCTATTCGCCGAATGGCTGGATCGGCCAGTTTCTCTCGCCGCTCGGCATCAAGGTCGCTTTCACGCCCGTGGGCGTAGTGATTGCACTGATTTTCGTCGGCCTGCCCTTCGTGGTGCGCACGGTACAGCCGATCATGGAAGAAATCGACCGCGAGGTCGAAGAGGCTGCAGCAACGCTCGGCGCTAACCGCTTCCAGACCATCACCCGGGTGCTGCTGCCGGGGCTAGCTCCTGCCGTGCTCACCGGCTTCGCGCTTTCCTTTGCACGCGCGGTCGGGGAATACGGATCGGTTATCTTCATCGCCGGCAACCTGCCCTACGTGTCGGAAATTGCACCGTTACTGATCGTCATACGGCTCGAGGAATATAATTATGCCGCAGCGACCGGCATCGCCGCGATCATGCTGATCATCTCCTTCGTGATGCTGCTGGTGATCAACCTCATCCAGACCTGGAGCAGGCGGAGGTACGGCTATGGCGCATGATCCAACAGTGCCGCCTCATGAGGTGACGTCTGCCGTTACCGAGAGTCGGTTCGCCCGCTGGACGCTGATCGCAATCTCGCTGGTTTTCCTGGCGCTGATCCTGCTGCTACCGATGGCAGCCGTTTTCGTCGAAGCGTTTCGCAAGGGCGCTGGCGCATTTTTCGAGGCGCTGCAGGACGAGGAGACATTTTCCGCCATCAAGCTGACGCTGATTGTCGCGGCCATCAGCGTGCCGCTCAACCTGGTTTTCGGCGTGGGTGCGGCCTGGGCGATCGCCAAGTTCGAATTCAAAGGCAAGGCGTTCCTGACGACGCTCATCGACCTGCCCTTCTCGGTATCCCCGGTCATCGCCGGACTGGTGTTCGTGTTGCTGTTCGGCTCCAACAGCCTGCTCGGCCCATGGCTGGAGGCAAACAACATCAAGATCCTGTTCGCGGTGCCGGGGCTCGTACTGGCGACGATGTTCGTCACCTTTCCGTTTGTCGCCCGCGAACTGATCCCGCTGATGCAGGAACAGGGCACGGCCGATGAAGAGGCCGCCCTTTCGCTCGGCGCCAGCGGTTTCCAGACCTTCTGGTACGTGACGCTGCCGAATATCAAATGGGGGCTGCTCTACGGCGTGCTGCTCTGCAACGCCCGCGCCATGGGCGAATTCGGCGCAGTCTCGGTGGTGTCAGGTCATATCCGCGGCGAGACCAACACCATGCCGCTGCAGATCGAAATTCTCTACAACGACTACAATTTCTCCGGCGCTTTCGCCGTGGCAACGCTGCTTGCGCTGCTCGCCTTGGTGACGCTTATTCTCAAGACGTTGCTGGAAATGCGCTTCAGCGAGGAAATCGCTGCGAGCCGGCGTCACTAAGGAAGACTGATGGAAGTTCGCGTTCAAAACATCCGCAAGGATTTCGGCCGCTTTCCGGCCCTGCACGACGTTACGCTGGACATCCGCTCCGGCGAGTTGATTGCGTTGCTGGGCCCCTCCGGCTCCGGCAAGACGACCTTGCTGCGGCTGATCGCCGGGCTAGAGACGCCGACGGAAGGCGAGATCTATTTCGGCAACGAAGACGCCTCGATGAAGACCGTGCAGCAACGCAATATCGGCTTCGTGTTCCAGCATTACGCGCTGTTCCGCCACATGACGGTGCTCGACAACATCTCCTTCGGCCTCAAGGTCCGCCCTTCGGCCCGCCGCCCGGCGCGATCGGAGATCCGTCGGCGGGCGCTCGAACTGCTCGATCTCGTGCAGCTTTCGGGCCTTGAGAAACGCTATCCGGCGCAGCTTTCAGGCGGCCAGCGGCAGCGCGTGGCGCTTGCCCGCGCCATGGCTGTCGAGCCCAACGTGCTTCTGCTCGACGAGCCCTTCGGGGCACTCGATGCGCAGGTTCGCAAGGATCTGCGCAAATGGCTGCGGGAAATTCACGATCGGACGGGCCACACGACTGTCTTCGTCACCCATGACCAGGACGAGGCGCTGGAGCTCGCCGACCGGGTCGTCGTCATGAGCCAGGGCGCCATCGAGCAGATCGGCACGCCCGACGATATCTACGACACCCCGAATTCGCCCTTCGTCTTCGGCTTCATCGGCCAGTCGAACTGCCTGAAGGTGCAGGTTACCGACGGCGAGATCTGGTTCGAGGATCGTCCGCTCGGACTGACAGCGGCAGGCGAGCCGAACGGTCCAGCCAATCTCTATTTCCGGCCTCACGATGTCGAACTGCGCGATGGATGCGGCGGTTGCATAGCGGGGCTGCTTACCGCAAGCCGGCGCGTTGCCGGCACGCGTCATATCGAAATCGATATCGGCGCCGGTCATCCCCGGGTCGAGATCGAATTACCACCCGAAAAAGTCGGCGAGCTCGACCGCAGCCGCATCGCCTTCAGGCCGACACGCTGGAAACTGTTTCGCGACAAGGCTTGAAGCCGACGATCAGACGCTTGCGGCGACCAGCGGCTCTGTAACCAGCGTTGTCTTGATGGGCAGATGGTCGGAGGCCATACGCGCCAGAGGCGTGTTATGGACCTCTATTGCCGAGATCAGGCCGCTTTTGTTGGCGATCATGCGATCGAGCGCAAGGATCGGCATATTGGCGGGAAAGCTCGGCACCGCAGCCGGCTGCGGACCGAACGCCGCGTGAAACGTGTGCAGAGACGAGCGGTTACCCAGGCGCCACTCGTTGAGATCGCCCAGCAGGATGGTCGGCGTTTCATCGTCCCTGGTCATGATATCGACGAGGACACGCGCCTGCTGGGCGCGCGACCGACGCAGAAGGCCGAAATGGGCGGCGATGATGCGCAAGGCACTGCCGTTGGACAACTCGATCTCCGCCACCAGCGCGCCACGGGGCTCGAGGCCTGGCAGCTTGATCTGATGGACATCGCGGACCGTTCCCTGCTTGAACAGCACCACGTTACCATGCCATCCATGAGCCTTCGCGACCCCTTCGACCGGCACGGCGACCAACCCTGTCTCGCGCTCGAGCCTGGAAAGATCGAGCAGGCCGGTGCGTTCTCCGAACCGGCTATCGGCCTCCTGCAAGGCCATGATGTCGGCATCGATTTCCTGGATGACCCGCAGAATGCGATCGGGATCGAAACGGCGATCCGAGCCGACGCATTTATGAACATTGTAGGAGGCAATCACGGTGCCGGGCATGCGTTCATGGTCGTCCGCATGGGCGTGCGCGCGATGGATCTTCCGGTTGCGGATGGAATGCAAAATGCTTCTGCGCAGGCTTTGGTGGTTCTTGGTATGCATTTCACTCGACCACTTGCTGGCGACCGCGATGTCGCTTCTGCCGACTATAGGGCCGGCCGACGCGACTGCCAGCCCTCGATGGCGTTTGGCGCTAAAGAAAAGGTGATCCGAGCCAGAGCACCTTTTCCAGCAATCGCACCAGGAACGGTCTCTTGCGAAGCGCATGCTGCTCGACCTGCTCCGAAGTCGACAGGACTTCGCGGATGTGATCGCCGATCTTCTTCGCGAAACCCCGGTCGATGACCTCCATATCGACCTCGAAGTTCAGCCGCATAGAGCGAGGATCTAGGTTGGACGAGCCGACATAGGCCCAGACATCGTCGATCGACAGCAGCTTCGAATGATTGAAAGCGCCTTTGGCGCGCCAGATGCGGCAGTAGTTCTTCAGCATCTGATCGAACTGCGCCGTCATGGCGCGGTCGACGAGCACCAGATTATTGGCCGCAGGCACGACGATATCGACCGTTACGCCGCGTCGCGCCGCTGTGATCAGGGCGCTGATCAATTCGCGATCCGGCAGAAAATAGGGTGACATGATCAGGATCGAGCTGCGGGCGACTGAAAAGGCGCCAATCAGCATCTTGTGGTTTGTCTCAAGGCTACGGTCTGGACCGGATGAGACGATACGCATCAGGATCGGTGCATCCGGATCCCTCTGCTGCTCTGCCATCCGCCATTCATCGCCCTGCAGGATTTCCCCGGTGGCGAAACGCCAGTCTTCGGAAGCGGTGTGGAACAGGTCTGCTACGGCCGGACCGGTGACGCGGAAATGCGCATCGTGGGCGGCCTGCTCACCGGCAAACTCTGTCGTGAAGCCCTTCCGGATGTTCATTCCGCCGGTCAACGCAACACGGCCGTCGACGATCAGGATCTTTCGGTGGGTTCTAAGGTTGGCATAGGGCAGCCGGAGGCCGATGATGACATTGCCGTTGAAGACATCGACGGTAACCCCACCCTCCTTCAGGTGCCCCATGATGCTCGGCACCGAATAGCGGGCGCCGACGGCATCGATCAGCACGCGAACAGTGATCCCGCGCCGGACGGCAGCAATCAGCGCATCGGCGACCCTCAGCCCGATGGGATCGCGATCGAAGATGTAGGTCTCGAGGATGATGCTGCGCTCCGCGGCATTGATTTCCTCCAGCATCGCCGGATAGGCGATATCGCCGCCCTCCAGCATCTTTATGGAATTGCCACTGGTCATGGGATGGCGGGTGACGCGGTCTCCCAGCACCTTCATCGCGCCAAAACGCTGCCCATAGGCAATCCGCAGCGCCTCGCTGTCAGCTTCGAAGATCGCCAGTTCACTGCGCGTTTCCTGCCTGAAAAGCATGTCTCGCTGGGACGTCAGCGCCGCCCGCCGGATGCGGTTGATGCCCGCGACGGCGTATAGAAGCGCACCGACGATGGGAGACAGCACGATGAGAGCGACCCATCCGATGGCGGCACGCACGTCTTCCTTCGTCATGGCGGCATGAATAGCCGCAGTTGCCCCCATGACAACCGACAAAATGAGAAGGATATGGGGCCAGTAGGCAATGATAAGACTGAACATCGGGCGACTATAACGGTGCCGGAATTGTGCGCAATCGAAGGGTTGAGAGGAGAGGGGTGTAGAGGGGCGGTTTTGCACTGCAAAAAACGAGGGATTACGTTTTTGAATTGAACAAGCGCCATTGCCGGCTCATATTGATTTTGCGGCAATGTTGATGCGACCTGATGTTCGCGACGAGCGGGTTTCCCTGGTCCCAATATCGCCCCAGTTCTGGCAGCGCCGTCCCGACGCTGCGACCCGATATCGAACAGACGTGTCAGCGGAGCTGGAACTTTGCATTTCCCAAGAAGTTAAACTTTCCAAGCTGCCAAGGAGAAAAGCGATGACGGAATCCCGAGACGAATGGATTATGAAACGCGCTTACGCACTCTGGGAAGAGGAAGGCTATCCAACAGGGAGAGACTCAATCCACTGGGAGCAGGCGACCAAGGAACGGGCCGTCATGGAAACGACGGCGCCACATGGCCTGGCTGTGAAGCCGAAAGCAAAGACCCCCTCTTCCAAGGCGGCAAAAGCCAATGGGTCAACACCACCGCCAGCCATTTCGCCGAAGCGGTCGACCAAGAAGGATGTGAGCGCGAAAGCGTAGCACCACCTCCGTAAACTGCACGGTCATCCGTTAAGCACTAGTCTTTCAGCGGGTCCGAAGGTCTGCAGCGGCGACCCCAACGACCCAATGGCAATGGTGAGATTCGATGACTTATGAGTTGTATTACTGGGACGGACTGCAGGGCCGCGGTGAGTTTGTCCGCCTCGCCTTGGAAGAAGCTGGCGCTGACTACGTCGATGTGACCCGCGCCGACGGTCCCGGCCGGGGAACGGGTGCCATGCTGGAGATTATGAAGCGTGAAAAGCGCCCCCTGATTCCATTCTCACCGCCGTTCCTGAAGGATGGCGAGCTCTTCGTGTCGCATGTTGCCAATATCCTTCTTTATCTGGGGCCGAAGCTCGGCCTGGCGCCGGCGGGAGACGAGCAACGGTTTGTTGCCAACGGCTTGCAGCTGACGATCACGGACCTCGTGTCCGAGGTTCACGACACGCACCACCCAATCTCCACATCGCAATATTACGAAGACCAGAAAGACGCGGCAAAGCTGCGGGCGGAAGCTTTCATCCAGGAACGCATTCCGAAGTACCTCGGCTATTTCGAGCGTATCCTGAAGGCGAATACTTCCGGCCCCACATACAGCGTGGGGCCATCGCTGAGTTATGTGGACCTGTCTCTGTTCCAGGTCGTCGAAGGCCTGACTTATGCGTTTCCGCGCGCCATGAAAGGCTACGCCCCTCGATATCCTTTGCTGATCGCGCTTCGCGATGCTGTTGCACAGAGACCCAACATCGCACGTTACCTGCAATCCGAGAGGCGCCTCCCGTTCAACGAGGACGGCATATTCCGACACTACCCCGAGCTGGATCAGGACATCGCGTAGTCGCGGAAGGCAAGGAGACAAATTTTGGCAAAACAGCCCCGATACTGGAAAGGCTATTTGAAACTCTCCCTGGTGACCTGCCAGGTATCGCTGACGCCGGCGACGACGGACAACGCCAAAATCCGGTTCAATGTCATCAATCGGAAGAGTGGAAACCGGCTGGAAAGCCACTACATCGATTCCGGCACGGGCAAGCCTGTGCCGGACGATCAGCAGGTGAAGGGTTACGAGCGCGGCGACGACGATTACATCTTCCTCGAGGACGAGGAGATCGAGGCGGTGGCCCTCGAAAGCAATCGTGCCATCAGTATCGACACCTTCGTGCCGAAAAACTCGATCGACTGGATCTACTACGACACTCCACATTTTCTGGCGCCTGAGGACAAGGTGGGCCTGGAAGCCTTCTGCGTTATCCGGGAGGCCATGAAGGCAAGCGCGGTGGTCGGCATCGCGCGGCTTGTGCTGAACAGGCGCGAGCGTGCTGTCTTGCTGGAGCCAAATGGCAACGGCATTATCCTCTGGACGTTGCGCTATGGCGACGAGGTGCGCGAGCCGGACAAATCCTTTGCGGTGGCAGAAAAGCCGCAAGCGGAGGCGCTTGCCCTGATGAAGACGCTGATCGACAAGCGCAAGGTGGAATGGTCTCCCGAGCTGACGCTGGACCCTATCCAGGACAAACTCGCAGCGTTGATCAAGGCCAAGAAGAGGGGACGCGGCAAGAAGCCGGCAGCTACTCGCAAAGAAGCTCCCGCGACATCAGGCAACGTCATCAACATCATGGATGCGCTGAAGAAGAGCATCGAAGCAAACCAGACAACCAAGGGGCGATAACGCGCGCCGAAAAACTGATTAGCCGGCTTTCTTCGTCTGCGCTGGCGCTTTCTTTGTCTTTGCCCCGGGCTTTGGCTTCGCCATGCCCGCGCTCTCGCGCAAGGCCTGCATGAGATCGACGACCTTCTCTTCTTTCACCGGCGGCTTCTTCGGCAGAGGCTTGCCCTCCACCTTCGCCTTGACCAGTTCCACCAATGCCTCTTCGTATCGGTCGTCAAAGGCCGAGGCGTCGAAGGTGCCCTTCTTGGTATCGATGATGTGGCTTGCCAGCTCCAGCATTTCCCCTGTCACCTCGAGCTCGGGTATATCCTCGAAGGCATCGGCCTCGGAACGGACCTCGTAGTCGAAATTGAGCATTGTGGCGACGAGACCCTTTTCATAGGGACGGACCAGCAACGTCCGGTACCGGCGGAACAGGACAGCGTGGGCGAGAGCCGCGACCTTTTCGCGGTTCATCGCTTCGATGACAAGCGCCAGGACCTCGCGATCATCGTCGCTGACCGGCATGAGGAAGTAGGGACGGTCGAAATACAGCCTGTCGATATCGTCCCAGCCAATAAAGCTCTCGATCGACAGGACCTTATCGCTTTCGGGGACTATCGAGGCGAGCTCGTCGCCCTCCATGACGAGGTACTCACCATCGTCCAGCAGGTAGCCTTTGACCTGATCGTCCCGCTCCACGGGCTTTCCGGTCTCGCTGTCTACGAACTGGCGCTCGACGCGATTGCCGGTCTTGCGATTGATGATGTGGAATGAAAGACGTTCGGAGGACGATACTGCAGTGTAAAGCCCTACCGAGCAGCTTAGTGCGCCGATGGTCAACTGCCCCTTCCAGCTTGCTCGTGCTGTCATGATCAGTGTCCGCGACGACGGTTGTCTAAGGCGACGATCTTTTCGACAGCAGCCAGTTCGTCACTGCTGGCAGCGGGCACGGCATCGCCAGCGACCGCCTCCAAAACCGCGCTCGACAAGGTGCCGTTATGGATGAGCCATTCCAGCGCCTCGCGGGTTTCACGTTCCGCCTTCAGCTGCGCGTAGAGCGCGACGATCAGACGGTCGCGGGGATCCGGCTGCCTGGAGGCCTTGCTGTCTTGGACGTCTTTCATCACTACCTCCACAACGCATCATTCAGGTGCAACTGCTGCAGGGGCAAATGGTTCCTGGAGCCAAGACCTACTATGCGGATGGACTGCTCTCTTCACTGCGCCTGATCAGAAAATCGAGCAATCGGTTTTCGTCAGCCCGAAGACCACGCAGGGGTTCGACGAGGGGCGCGAAGACCTCTTCGTCGAGAGAATGCTGCTTGTCTGCGAGAGCAATGATCGACGGATGTATATAGCTCGACCGTGAAATTGCCGGGGTGTTGTGGAGCACCTCGGCAGACGCCTCGGACATTTCCTTGACCGTCGGCCGCATGCCTTTTTCCAGCGCATTGCGGGCGGAGGTGAAGGCGGCGAGCGAGCCGCCCCAGGTTCGAAATGTCTTTGCCGAGACTGAAAGGCCGGAGATTTCTCCGAGGTAAAGATTGAGGCGGCCCGAATCGATTGGTCTCAGCAACCCGTGTTCGTCTTTCCAAGCAAACAACTGGCGACCGGGCAGATCGGCGATCTCTTCCAGCATCCTTTGCAGACGCGGATGCTTCAGGCTTCGCTGCACCCTCTTGCCACCCTTGGCGATGAAGCGAAGCTCGATACGCCCACCGTTAAGCTTAAGGTGGCGTTTCAGCAGGGTGGTGGCGCCATAGGTGCCGTTTTCGCGCGCATAGCTCTGATTGCCAACGCGCAGGTGCGCCTCGTCGAGCAACGTGGCCAGAGCGGCAAGGACGCCATGGATGTCGTCCATGCCACCATCGAGGTGACGCAGGACGGCGCGGCGCATTTTCGGCAGCGCCTGACCGAACTCGATAAGCTGGTGGAATTTCTCCACGCTCCGGTGCGACTGCCACTCCTTGTGGTAGCGATATTGCTTGCGTCCGCGCGCATCCATGCCGGTTGCCTGCAGGTGGCCGTTTTCCTGCAGGCAGATCCAGACATTGTCATAGGCGGGCGGAAGACCGAGCGACGCGATCCGCTTGCGATGGACCGCGTCGTTGAGCACGCTGCCGTCCGGCAGCCTGTAGGAAAAGCCTGTGCCTCTTCGATGGCGGCGAATACCAGGTTCGCTGTCGTTCACATACACAAGACCAAGATCTGTGATCGATATTTCGCTCATCGAAGCTGCCTGCTATTTCCTGTCGGGTTGAGCCTGACGACCAAAGTGGAACCAACGCTTGCGCTCGGCAGTCTTCGGCTGATCCGGCTCGTCGGCTTTCGGTGCGAATACCGCGACACTCGCGGCGTAGACGACAACCGTGTTTTCGACCTCATGGGTTGTGAAGGTTTCTTCCGTTCCAGTGTCCACGACGCGGCACCATTTTTCACCTTCCCCCAATTCAGGAAGATGGAATTCACAGTCGCCGCCCGCATTGAACACCATGAACAGGTCGTCGAGGACTTCGCTATCGGTAGCGTGGACACTCTTGCCGATGTAGACACCCAGGACGCGCAATTCGCCATCATCCCAGGCGCCGTCGTCCATCTGGTTGCCGTCGGGCTTGAACCAGGCGATCTCAGCGCGACCGTCTTCCGAGGTGTCACCGGTCAGAAAGCGCTCCTGGCGGAGGACGGGGTGAGCCTTCCTGAAGGCGACGGCCTTCTGGCAGAATTCGAGAAAGGGATCTTTCAGGCCGCTCCAGTCAGTCCAGCCGATCTCATTGTCCTGGCAATAGGCGTTGTTGTTGCCGCCCTGGCTATTGCCGACTTCATCGCCACCGACAATCATCGGCACGCCCTGGCTCAGCATCAGCGTCATGATCATGTTGCGACGGCGACGGGCGCGGGCAGCGTTGATCTCGGGATCGTCTGTCGCGCCCTCCACGCCCATGTTGTCCGAGTGATTGTCGGAATGGCCGTCATTGTTGTTTTCGCCGTTGGCCTCATTGTGCTTCTCGTTGAACGACACGGTGTCCATCAATGTGAAGCCGTCATGGGCGCTCAGCAGGTTGATAGACGTGGTGGCGCCACGGTCGGAGTGGTTGAACTGCCTTGCCGAGCCGGCGAGACGCGTCGCAAGCTTTGAAATCTGACCGCCCTCGCCTGTCCAGTAGGTCCGGACGGTGTCACGGAACTTGTCGTTCCATTCGCGGAAGGGATAGGGGAAGCCGCCAACCTGATAACCGCCCTCGCCGATGTCCCACGGCTCGGCAATCAGCTTGACGCCGGCCAGGATCGGGTCCTGGCGAATGGCGTCGAAGAAGCCGCCCTGGCGGTCGAAATCCATTTCCTCGCGGCCGAGCGTGCTCGCCAGATCGAAGCGGAAACCGTCGATGTGCATGACGCCAACCCAGTAGCGAAGGCTGTCGAGCACCATGCGCAGCACCATCGGATGCGACACGTTCAGGGTGTTGCCTGTGCCGGTTGTATCGAAGGTGTGGCGCTGGTCGTCCGGCGACAGGCGGTAATAGCTTTGGTTGTCCAGCCCCCTGAAGCTCATTGTCGGTCCGCGTTCGGAACCTTCGGCCGTGTGATTATAGACGACGTCCATGATCACTTCGATGCCGGCGGCGTGGAACTTGCGCACCATCGTCTTGATTTCGGTGATCTTGTTGCTCGACATGAAGCGGTTCATCGGCGCGAAGAAGCCAAGGGTCTGGTAGCCCCAGTAGTTGCGCAGGTTCTTTTCCTCGAGGTAGCGGTCATCGACGAAGGACTGAATCGGCAAGAGCTCGATGGCAGAAATACCGAGCTTGGTCAGGTGCTCGATAATCGGATCGCTGCACATGCCGAGAAAGGTGCCGCGCAGGGCGTCCGGAACGTCCGGGTGGGTCATCGTCATGCCGCGGACATGGGCTTCGTAGATAACGGTTTCCGTCCAGGGGCGCCGGATTGCCTTGTCTCCATCCCAGTCGAAATCGGAATCCTGGACAACGCCCTTGACCATGAACGGACCGCTGTCACGCTCGTCGAACGAGAGATCGCCATCCTCAGCGCCAATCGTATATCCGTAAAGTGCGTCATCCCACTTGATGTCGCCAATGATCTGCTTGGCGTATGGGTCGAGAAGCAGCTTGTTGGGGTTGAAGCGGTGGCCGTTGGCTGGATCGTAGGGCCCGTGCGCGCGGTAGCCGTAGACTGTGCCGGGACCGAGGCCGGCGATATAACCCGACCAAATATCGCCTTCCCGCTTTGGCAGCGCCATGCGGGCTGTTTCTGTCTTGCCGTCATCCGTGTAGAGGCAAAGTTCAATCTTCTCGGCATTGGCCGAAAACACCGCAAAATGCGTTCCGGCGCCGGTGTATTCGGCGCCGAGTTCCGGCTTCATGAAGTCCAGTTCCGAGAATGAAAAACTCATAAGGATATGTCCGTTCTTGGGTTGGTTGTCAGTTCAGGCGAACGCGCCCATCGCTTTGTCGAGCACAGGCCTGCTGGCATTATGCGAAGGAATATCGACAAGGAGATGATGCACCGTTTGCAAAATTTCTGGATCGGCAGGCATTACGATGCCGACAATTTAAACGTTAAGAAGATGCTTAGGTTCCCGCGAAAACGCACAAAGCCGACCTTACGCGCGCGCGCCGAAGGTCGGGGCCGGGTTTTCGGTGATTTGGTTTTCGCCTGATGGAAACTTTTATGGAAATTGCTGGCTTCGCACGGAGGAAAAAGTGTGGTTACGTTGTCGGCAATGGGGAATTGGTATAAAAACGAGCATGAAAAGCGATCTGCTTGAACTCAAATTCTGGGGCGTCCGGGGAAGTATCCCGGTTTCCGGCCCGGAATTCGAGCGTTACGGCGGCAACACGTCCTGCATCGAAATCAAATTTGGCGACAGGCACCTGCTGTTCGACGCTGGCACAGGCGTGCGCGAAGCGTCGGCTGCGCTGCGACAGGGCGGAGTCACGGACATCGACCTGTTTTTCACCCATTCCCACTACGACCACATCATAGGCCTGCCCTTCTTCGAGCCCATCTACAATCCAAACGTCACCGTCAACCTGTGGTCGGGACATCTCGCCGGCAAGACGACCACGAGAGGCATGATCGACCAGTTCATGCGGCCGCCATGGTTTCCAGTCGAGCCTGATATCTGCCGGGCGACACTCGGCTTTCGCGATTTCAAACCCGGCGACGTGATCGAGCCCCATGCGGGGATCGTCATCCACACCGCGCTGCTCAATCATCCAGGCGGGGCCGTCGGCTACCGCATCGAATGGGCCGGCCGGATCATCGCCCTTGTCTATGACACCGAGCACCGCGACGACCAGATCAACGAAGCGGCTCTGGCCCTGATGCAGGGGGCCGATCTGGTGGTCTACGACACGACCTATACAGAACCGGAAATGACGAAATATCGCGGGTTCGGCCATTCGACCTGGGAAGAAGGCGTCAAGCTCGCAAAGATGGCCGGTGTCGAGCGCATGGCCCTCTTTCATCACGCTCCATCGCGCACGGACGATGAACTGGACGCCATGCAGGCAAAAGCTCGCGAACGTCTGCCCGGCGCATTTGCCGCTTTCGATGGCCAGACGGTGGCTGTTTAACCCAATAGATCGCGCAGCGAATGCCAGCGCGCGGCGTCGCTGGTAGCCGTCACTTCGAACAGCTTTTCCATGAAATCCCAACAGGCTTCGTCGTGCACGAGATGATGGGTCAGAATTCCGATCGGCTCATCGCTGCCGTCCATGCGACGTGCGAGTTCGGCGACCAGCAGATCCACGAGGTCCGCGTGAGGGCGGCAACGGCCTGCTGACCAATCCATGATGTCGACATGGGTATTGATCAATTCGATAGGGCTGGCGATGTCTGCCTTGCCATAGACGGATGCGGCGCGAAAGCCGAGAGGCTTCAGTTCGGGCAGCAGTGTCTTGTCGATGCGGTTCCATGGCGGGACGAGCACTGGATCGAGCCGGGCGGCATAGAGCGCTCGGAGTTTGGCCAGACCGTCACCGAGTTCTCCAAGCACGACGTCGGCCGGGCGATCCAAACCGAGTTCGCACTTCTTGCCACCGCTGCCGGCATGGTTTTCGTGGCTCCAGCCGTGAACGGTCACGGCGGCGTGGGGCTCGCCCTCCAACCTGTCTGCCAGCGGCTGGCCGGTGAAGGCGGGAATGACGGCAAGGCTTAGCGGCACCGAGGCATGCCTTGTCATGTCCAGCAGGCGCTCGAGGGCCGGCGTCGGTTCGATAGCATCGTCATCGCGCAGCCACAGCCGAACACCGCGATTTGTATCGGACAGCCTCTCGAGCATGTCACCCAATTTTTTCCAGTGCGGCTCATCGCGCATGTCGTTCTCCCAGATGCTGGTGCAAGAGCGCGTCCAGCCGGCTCGATGCGGCCTCCAGCGACCGTTCGGCAAAAATGAATTGACGCGCAGCGGCCCCCATCTCCCCACTGCGCTGGGGATCGTCGAGAAGCTCGGCAATCGCTGCCGCAAATGCCTCTAAATTGCCATCCGGCGTCAGGATGCCCGTTTTGCCGTTCACGACGACTTCCGGAACGCCGGCTGTTGCCTGGGCAACGACGGGAAGGCCCGCTGCCTGGGCTTCGAGATAGGCGAGACCGTAGGCCTCGCCGCACCCCGGCCAGACATAGATGCCGCCGCGCGAAAGCTCGATGGCGAGTTCATCAGCATTTTTCTGGCCGAGCCAATCGATGCGCTGGTCTCCGAACGGTGCGAACATTGCCTCGACGTCCGGACGTTTGGGGCCATCGCCAATGATCGTCAGCGTCCAGTCCTTCTCGCGGATCAGATCGAGCGCGCGCGCCAGCATCGCGTAGCTGTCGAGCTTGTCGCCATCGCGCATCATCGCGACAGTTATCAGCCGGTGCGGCGCCTCTGCGGCAGGCGACGCAAACTGCGCCGGGTCGATGAACGGGGGAAGGTGAGCATAGACACCCTCGGGGATGGCTTTCATCAGGCCGCACCGATCGCGCTTGGTGAAGCAAAAATTGACGGCAGCCTGTCGGACGGCGTCAGCCACCAGACGCTGGTTTTCGTGCCAGCCCTGCTGATCGCGACGCCCGGAGTATGAGGCTTCGGCGGTAACATAGGGAATACCAAACACACTTGCGACAGCAGGGCCGATCTGGTCCGGCGTCTTGTAATAAGGGTGGTAGGTGAACCAGAGCTGTGGCTTGGTAGACGTCGGCATTGCCAGCAGGCGCGCGATCTCCTCGCCTGCCATTGTCGTCATTTGCGCGCGCAAATCCGGATCCGGCGTTGCCGTGAAGCTGCGTAGTTCAGACACGACCTCGACGCTATGGCCTGCCATTTCGAGCGCTGCGATCAGCTGCCTCGCCATCAGGCGGTCGCCAGAGGGGACGGCATGGTGGGGCGATTTTAGCGGCGCATAGAAGGCAATTTTCATGGCATCGCCAGTTTGTTGACGTCTCCCCTGTCGCGTTGCCGTCGAACGGCGTGGAAAACCCATAAAGCCTTCGTGAACGACAGGATGATGCGACCTTGTATTGCGGGGTGATCCTCGACAGCTTCCCGGTTATTCGCTAGATAAACCATAGACAAATGTGGCATGTCGATATTCATGGCCGGTTTTGGTTAGCCTATCCGAGCGCATTTGTGAACAGCCATCCAGAGGCGGATTGAAACCATAGCGGCGCGACATACCCTGCTTTCCGACCGATCCATCCGGAGAGCCAGACTGGGCTCGGGTCTGGTCGTGTTCCTGTTTGTGCTGATGCATATCAGCAACCATGCGCTCGGGCTGATTTCAGTTCATGCAGCGGAAAAAGGTCGCCTCATCTTCCTGCTGATATGGCGCAATCCGATCGGCACCGGCCTTTTCTACGGTGCGGTCGTCATTCATGTCCTTCTGGTGTTCCGGGCGCTGTATCTTCGCAGGACGCTCCGGATGCCTGTCGGCGAGGCATTCCAGATTATCACCGGGTTGCTGGTGCCGCTGCTCCTGATCGACCATGTCGTCGCCACGCGGGTCGTCTACAGCCTCTACGGCTTTGCCGACACCTACCATTCCACCGTCCGGTCCCTATGGGTCAACTCGCCCTATGTTGGCTTGCGCCAGGCGATCGCGTTGGTCGTCGTCTGGGTGCATGGATGCATCGGGCTGCATTTCTGGCTGCGATATCGCCCATGGTACAGCCGCCTTGCACCTGCCCTGCTGGCGTTCGCAATCCTCCTGCCGGTGCTGGGTTTGCTGGGATTTGCGGCAATGGGCCGCAATATTGCCTACCAGATCGCCCATGAGGTCCCCAACGGCTATCCCGGCGGCTACTACGGAGCCCGGGAGGCTGCGAGCGTCGCAGGCTCTGCACCCCGCGGCGTGTCGGAGGCGCTTGCCCCATACCGCTTGGCGCTCTACGGAATCCTCGCTGTCTCGATAGTTGGACTGTTCCTGCTACGGGCCAGACGTCGGTGGAGCGAGCGGGCGCACCAGATTACCATTCGCTATCCCGGCGGCGAAACCATCGAGGTTCCGCGTGGCTTTACAGTGCTCGAAGCCAGCCGCCTCGGGGGCATTCCGCATTATTCGATCTGTGGGGGCAAGGGCCAATGTTCGACCTGCCGCGTCCAGGTGATCGAAGGTGGCAAGAACCTGCCGCCACCTGATTCCCTTGAGCAGAAAACCCTGACCAGGATTGGTGCGGCACCTGAAGTCAGGCTCGCCTGCCAGCTGCGGCCGCCCCATAACGTCACCGTCGTGCCGATGCTCGTGCCTCTCGCCGAGACGGCCATTCCCACTTTCAGCCAGGCGGCAAGCCCGGGTCGGGAGCGTGAGATCGTCGTTTTGTTCTGCGATATCCGCCATTTCACAACGCTCACCGAATCGCGCCTGCCGTTCGATATCGTGTTTCTGCTCAACCGCTATTTCTCCATTGTCGGACGCGTCATCGAGGAGCAAGGCGGCCGTATCGACAAATTCATCGGCGATGGAGTGATGGCGCTGTTCGGCCTTGGCACCACGCCGGAGATTGCCTGCCGGCAGGCGCTGAAGGCTGCGGCTGCGATCGTGGTCGAGCTCGACAAGCTGGCGGCGGAACTGGCGGATGAACTCTCGGCGCCCCTTCAGATCGCCATCGGCATCCACACCGGGCGGGCCGTTGTCGGATCGATGGGCTATGGCAACGTGAAATCTCTGACGGCAATCGGCGATACGGTCAACGTCGCGAGCAGGCTCGAGAGCGCTGCCAAGGAGTTCGAGACCGCGCTTGTATTCTCGGAGCCGGTCGCGCTGCTCTCCGGCGTCGACACTGCAGGCATCGAAAGCCGTGAGATCGCCGTGCGCGGTCGTGCGCAGCCTCTGCAGGTCTATATCGTGCCGAAGAACGAGTGCCGCCGCTTTGCATGAGCCGGCGGCCGGTGTAGGGAAGGCGATGATGAGCCCTCTCCTTTGGATACGCAAAAACTACAAGCGACGCCTGCGCAAGCTACGCGACCGTCTGGCGACGCGCCTGTTCGACATGCCGTTCGGCCGCAAACTGCTGATCGGCGGGATAGGGTCGCGGGTTTTGACGCTGACGGTCGACTGCGGCGATCACATCATGAGCGTTTCGCCATCGGACTATATCGGCCGCAAGGTGTTCCGGAAGGGGCATTTCGAGCGCGACCATGTAGACCGCCTGCTGGCTGTATTGCGTGAGCGCGGATTGCAGCGCCGCGGTGACGTGCTGCTCGAACTCGGCGGAAATATCGGCACGCAGACCATCTACTTTGCCCTGAGCCAGGCCTATCGCCGGATCGTCACGGTCGAGCCAGATCCGCGCAATGTCAGGCTGCTCAGCTGCAATATCCAGCAAAACCAGCTCGAAGACCGCGTCACGCTGGTCAATTGTGCTGCGGGCGACCGCACGGGCAACCTCGAATTCTTCCAGCATCACAGTAACCATGGCAAAAGCAGCGCAATCAGCAAGGCCGGCGGATCCCTGAAGATCTCCGTTCCGGTCAGGCCGGTGGCGCAGATTCTCGAAGAGGCCGGCGTGGCGGTCGGTCAGGTCGGGCTGATCTGGATGGACATAGAAGGCTACGAGCCGGTGGCCTGTCGCTCGATGCACGCCCTGATGGCTCGTCGCGTGCCGCTTTACATGGAGTTCACGCCGGCATTCTATGGGCGCGAGCAGGCTGCCGACTTCAAGCGGCAGCTGGCAGGCTTCTACCAGACCTGCATCATGTTCAGCGAAGATCGTCAGATCGACATGCAGGTCGACGAATTGCCGGTTACCGGCGACCAGTTCGACGTGCTCTTTTACGGCTGAGTCTTATCTGCGGCGATAGATAAAATAGCGATCCTCGTGGATGCCATCCGGCAGCGGAAGCGGCTGCAGGTCGGCGTGGACAACCGGCAGGCCGCTGACTGCCACGCCACCCGATCTCAGCACACCGGCCATCAACTGGGGCAGCCAGCGCAGCGTGATCTCGTCCTTGTCAGGGTAGCCGGTGCCGATATCGGCGTGGGCGAGTGCCGCATCCACACCGAGAAATGCCTGGGCCGTCTGCTGGATTTCGCCAAGGACCAGATCTTCCGGCGCCGGCATTGAATGGGCGGAGGCATTGGCGGCGCGGTCGAAGGCAATGATCCGACGGCCGGGAAAACGCTCCCTCAGATGATCGAAGGTGCGACCGTTGCCCAGTCCCAATTCGAGGATCGGGCCCTCGAGAGCGGCGATATCTCTGGTCAGATGATCGAGTATGTCGCGCTGGGCGCTCAGGCGTCGAATGAAACTGTCGAGGCGGCTCATGGTCGGGAGTTTCCAGGGTTGGCAATTGAGTGTGTCCGCCTAGCAGGTCAGGACGGCCCCGTCGACAGGACAACAACGTTTTCGGTCTGTCGCGTCGCGTGCAACTCATCCGTCACTGCACTCGTTCAACATAAAGGGATATGCTAGGGATGGATTATGGACGATTTGACACATGATGCGTTCTTCAGTGCCCTGCCGGTCTTCACCCGCTTCGAAGGGGTGACTGACGACGGCAACTATCGTCCCCTGCCCGACGACTGGTATCTGGCTCTTGCCGATATTGTCTCCTCGACGGAAGCGATTGCAGCCGGTCGCTACAAGGCCGTCAACATGGCCGGAGCCAGCGTTATCTCCGCCGTTCTCAACGCACTCGGACGCGCCGACTACCCTTTCGTATTCGGCGGAGACGGAGCGTGCATCGCCATTCCGTCGGGCGGCCTGGACCGCACACGCCAGGCGCTGGCCTCCGTGCAATCCTTCGTGGCCGCCGACCTGCACCTGAGCCTGCGATGCGCGCTCGTGCCGATGGCCGACATCCGGGCACAGGGAATGGACGTTCGGGTGGCGCGCTTCAGCCCAACGGATTTTGTCTCATACGCCATGTTCGCTGGCGGCGGCACGACCTGGGCCGAGGCGCAGATGAAGGCTGGCAACTACGGTGTCGAAGCCGACCAGACGCAGATGCGTCCGGACCTGACCGGTCTTTCCTGTCGCTGGAACCCGATCGAGGCGCGCAACGGCGAAATCGTCTCCGTCATCGCGGTACCGGATGTGCGCGGCCATGGTTTGGAGTTCCAGAGCCTCGTCGCCGGCATCATTGCAATCGCCGCCGAGCAGGGTCGCGACGGCCATCCGGTGCCGGTCGACGGCCCCGAACTGGGTCTGGCGCTTGGCGGGGTGGCGGACGAAGCGCGCGCGACGGCCTTGGACGGACGGATCCTGCGCCGCAAGCTCGCCATCGCCGCACAGATCGGCCTGACCATCGCCCTACACAAGCTTCGGCTCACGCTGGGGTCCTTCGATGCACGCCGCTACAAGCGGGACGTCGCGGCCAATTCCGACTTCCGGAAATTCGACGACGGCCTGAAAATGACGATCGACCTCGATGCCGACCGCTTGGCGCGACTGGAGAAAATCTTGAAGGAAGCGGAAGCAAAAGGCATATGCCGCTACGGATTGCACCGGCAGGCCTCGGCGCTGATGACCTGCTTCGTGCCGACACCCCTGTCGCGCGACCACATGCATTTCATCGATGGCGCCAATGGCGGCTACGCCATGGCTGCCGCGGATCTTCGTGCCAAGCCGCAGTCTGGTGCCGACATGCCCGCCGGAAGCTGGCCGACTAATGCATCGGGCCCGGTCTGACACTGTTCGTCAGGAGGAATAGTGTTTTACGCGACAGGCTTTGCCGTGCCCATTGCCTCAACCTGAAATGTTCTTATCTGCCTCCGTAACAGTTGCCCCTTGCACCCGGCAACCGACGCCACTCCAGAGAACCGCTTGCATGACGAACTCCTTTCCCAGCGTCTCCGACATTTTTCTCGACAAGGTGGCGGAGTGGCTGACGCAGGCGGCGCTGACAGGTGAAAACCTCGAGAACGTCGTGCGCGGTTTCTGCGACCGGATTTCCGCATCCGGCCTACCGATTGCCCGTGTGCATCTGACGTTTTCGATGCTGCATCCGCTTTATGATGCGCTGGGCTTCACCTGGCGTCGCGCCAGCGGGCTGACGATCGAAGGCTATCGCCATTCCGGCGAGAAGCCGGAGCGGTTCCTGCAAAGCCCCTACTACCATCTGCTGACCAGCAATCTCGACTATATGCGCCGCCGCATCGACGGCGACGGGCCGCTTGACTTCCCGATCTTCGAGGAACTTCGCAAGGAGAAAGTTACCGACTACATTGCCTTCGTGCAGACCTTCGGTGACGGCTCGGCGCAAGGCATGATGGGTTCGTGGGCGACAGATGGCGCAAGCGGCTTCAGCGAAGAGATGATCGGCGCCCTGCTGCGGATGCAGAACCATCTGGCGCTGGCAGCCAAGATGGCGGTGCTCGGCAAGCTCGCCAACAATATGCTGACCACCTATCTCGGAGGCGATGCGGGCAGACGCGTGCTGAACGGCCAGATCCGGCGCGGCGACGGCGAGACTATCCGCGCCGCCTTGGTGATGGGAGACATGCGTCAATCGACGGTATTTGCCGAGAAAGAGGGGCGCCAGGCGTATATCGACACGCTAAACGCGTTCTTCGACGCGATAGCCGCGCCGTTCAACCGGAACGGTGGCGAAATCATGAGTTTTCTCGGGGACGGATTTCTGGCGGTGTATCCCTGCGACAGGCACAGGGACCCGTCGAAGGTTGCCTGCCGGGCAGCGCTTGCCGCGGTAGCGCAGGCGCAGATGCGTGTCGCGCAACTGAACGAGGATCGCCTGTCCAGGAAGCTAAACCCGATCAGCTATGGCATCGGCTTGCATGTCGGCAATGTTATGTTCGGCAACGTCGGCCTCAGGGACCGGCTGACGTTCTCCGCCTTCGGCTCCGCCGTCAACGAAGTGCAACGACTGCAATCGCTGACCAAGAAGTATTCCCGCGAAGTGGTCGCCAGCAAGGCATTCGTTGGCTATAGCGGCGGCGATTGGGTAACGCTCGGCGAAGAAAAGCTTCGCGGCGTACGCCAGAAACTGACTGTACTTCACCCGAAGCCGGTCGTTACATCGCAGGGTGATCAGGATGTTTTCTACGATGCCGCGACGGACGGGTTATCCGAGGCAGAGCAAGTTATTCTTCTGCATCGCGACGCCAAGAAACAGGATATCCGGCGGCAACCCGGAAAAATCGTCCAGTAGAGCCAAGCATAAGCTCCTTCGCGCCATTCTGATAGGTATCTGAAGACGAAGCAGATTTCTGTCGGGAGACTGGAACCGGCGAACTGGACACCCGTTATAGCCTACGTTAGTGTGCCGGCGCGGGTCACAGGTGATACGGGGAAATTCTTTTGCATGGCGCCTGAGACGGACTTGCTGCGTATCGAAAATCTCGACGTATCGTTTTCGCTTTACGGCGACAAGCTCTCCGTCGTCAAAGGCGCCAGCCTTCGGATCCTACCGGGCAAGGTGACCGCACTGGTCGGCGAATCCGGGTCCGGAAAGTCGATCATAAGCCAGGCAATCATGGGCATTCTGCCCACTCCGGCTGTTGCATCCGGCAGGATTTTGTTCACCGACCCAAAAAACGGCGTCACCACCGACATCTTGAGCCTGTCGCGCGACAGCGCCCCCATGCGGGCTCTTCGCGGCGGGAGGATGGCGACCATTTTCCAGGAGCCGATGACGTCGCTGTCCCCGCTTCACACGGTTGGAAACCAGATCAGCGAAGCGCTTCGGATACACAGCACCGCGACCAAAGAAGAACAGCGCCTCAAGACCGAGGAAATGCTGGAGCTCGTGGGCTTTCAGGACCCCAAGCGTACCTTCAACATGTATCCGTTCGAGCTTTCCGGTGGGATGCGCCAGCGAGCGATGATCGCCATGGCGCTGATCTGCAGCCCGGCGCTGCTGATCGCCGACGAGCCGACGACGGCGCTCGACGTGACCATCCAGGCGCAAATCCTCACCCTGCTCCGCGATCTGCAAAGCAAGATGCAGATGGCGATGCTGCTGATCACCCACGATCTCGGCGTGGTCGCGAACATGGCCGACGAAGTGGTTGTCATCTACCACGGCGAAGTGATGGAGGCCGGTCCCGTAGAGACAATCTTCAGGAACCCGCAACATCCCTACCTGAAAGGACTGATGTCTGCCGTACCGCATTTTGACATGAAGCCCGGCGAGCGGCTGAAATCGCTGCGCGACGTGCCTGTCAACATCGATACATTCTCCGCAAAGCGCAAGAGCGAGCCGGCAGGACCAGAAGTGCTGCTGACGGTCCGCAATCTTGCCAAGACTTACAAAACAAAAAGGCGCGGCCTTTTCGACAGGGGTACCGGGTCCGAGATGCGCGCTGTCGACAATGTCAGCTTCGATATTCGTCGGGGCGAATGCCTGGGACTGGTTGGCGAAAGCGGCTGCGGCAAGACAACGGTCAGCAAGATATTGATGCGCGCCGTCCAGCCGGACAGCGGTACCGTCGTTTTCAACGACGGCCACGGCGATGTCGATGTGCTGTCGGCGAGTGGCGACGAGTTGATGGAAATGCGCACCAACATCCAGATGGTATTCCAAGATCCGGTTTCGTCGCTCTCGCCGCGCATGACGGTGCGCAATATTCTCAGCGAGCCTCTGGAGATACATGGGCGCGGCGACAGCGCAGACCGCAAACAGAAGGTCTCGGCGCTTATGCGCGCCATCGGCCTGGACGAACGCTACCTCAGCCGCTATCCACACAGCTTTTCCGGCGGGCAGCGCCAGCGTATCGGCATCGCCCGGGCACTGGCTCTCGGTCCGAAGCTGCTGATCCTGGACGAACCGGTCTCGGCGCTCGATGTCTCCGTGCAGGCGCAGATTCTCAACCTGTTGAAGGACCTGCAGAAGGAACTCGGGCTCACATACCTGTTCATCTCGCACAATCTCGCCGTCGTTGACTACATGGCCGACCGCATTGCCGTGATGTATCGCGGACGCATCGTCGAGATCGCGCCCCGGGGCATCATCCTGCGCGACCCGGTGCATCCCTATACACGTTCGCTGCTTTCCGCCGTCCCCTTCCCCGACCTCGACCGTCCTCTGGATTTTGCCGGGCTGCAAGCAGTCGGCCCGAGCTCGAAGCGAGACTGGGGGCCTAACTTCGCCGAGGCCGAAGGCGAGGAACTTGCCTACGCAGATCTCGGCGATGGCCATTTCGTTCGCGCCCATCGCGACGCCAACATCCAGGAATTGCGCACGTGGTAACCCGTCGGACGTTCCTTGGTGCAATCGCCTCGACCATGCTGCCGACGTTTTCGGCGCGCGCTGCAGATCGCGATATCGAGCCGGAATATCTTCGGCCATGGCTCGATGCAGCCCAGATGCCAGCTATGGCCGACCGCCTGCCGGACCGCCCTCGGGTTGTCCAACTGAAGGCGATGGGGCGCCAGCCCGGCCAATATGGCGGCTCGGTGCGGACCATCATCGGTGGGCAGAGCGATCTCCGGTTCATGACGATCTACGGCTACGCGCGACTGATCGGCTAT
This sequence comes from Rhizobium sp. B21/90, assembly GCF_019355815.1. NCBI lineage: Bacteria > Pseudomonadati > Pseudomonadota > Alphaproteobacteria > Hyphomicrobiales > Rhizobiaceae > Rhizobium > Rhizobium sp. B21/90. The sequence goes on from NZ_CP072162.1 coordinate 3,633,439, forward strand.
GACGAAAAGTTGCAGATGCAGCCGGACATCCTCGAATCCTACGACGTCGAAGACGACCGTGTATTTACGTTCCACCTCAGGCCCGGCCATAAATGGTCGGACGGCGCACCGTTCACCGTCGACGATTTTCGCTACTGGTGGGAAGACGTCATCCTCAACAAGCAGCTCACTCCGGGCGGCGGTGCTCTGGAACTGAGGCCGCATGGCAGCCTGCCGAAGTTCGAGGTGATCGATTCCCTGACTGTGCGCTACTCCTGGGACAAACCGAACCCCAATTTTCTGCCGATCATTGCTGCCCCGCAGCCGCTGGTGCTTGCCGGGCCTGCCCACTACCTGAAGCAGTTCCACAAGAAATATCAGGACGAGATCAGGCTGTCTTCGCTCATGAAGGAAAATCATGCGCGCAAGTGGCAGGAGATGCACATCAAGATGGGTCGCGCCTACCGTCCGGAAAATCCGGCCCTGCCGGTGCTGGATCCTTGGCATAACACCACCGCGCCACCGGCCGAGCAGTTCGTTTTCGAGCGCAACCCGTATTTTCACCGCGTCGACGAGAACGGGCGGCAGCTTCCCTATATCGATCGCTTCGTTCTGAACGTCAGTTCGTCGTCGATCATTGCCGCCAAAACCGGTGCCGGCGAAAGCGACCTGCAGGCGACCGGCATCGATTTCGACGATTATGCGTTCCTGAAAGACGCCGAAAAGCGCTACCCGGTGAAGGTCAACCTCTGGAAAATGGCGCGCGGATCGCGCGTGGCGCTGCTGCCGAACCTCAATTGTGCCGACAAGGTCTGGCGCGATGTATTCCGCGACGTCAGGGTACGCCGGGCGCTGTCCATGGCGATCGACCGTCACGAGATCAACATGGCGGCTTTCTATGGCCTCGGTGCTGAAAGTGCCGACACCGTGCTGCCCGAAAGCCCGCTTTTCAAGCCGGAATACGCCAAGGCCTGGGTGAACCATGACCCGGCCCAGGCCAATGCCCTGCTCGATGCTGCTGGCCTCGACAAGCGCAACGCAGATGGCCTGCGCCTGCTGCCCGACGGGCGGCCGATGGAAATCACCGTTGAGACAGCGGGCGAAAGCACGCTCGACACCGATGTGATGGAGCTGGTCACCGACCATTGGCGGAAGATCGGCATTGCGGCCTTCACGCGCTCGTCGCAGCGCGACATCTTCCGCAGCCGGGCGATGGGCGGGCGCATCATGATGTCCATCTGGTACGGGCTCGACAACGGCGTACCGACGGCAGACATGAACCCCGGCGAACTGGCACCGACGATGGACGACCAGCTTCAATGGCCGCTCTGGGGCATGTATTACCTGTCCGGCGGAAGCCAGGGGGTCGCCCCCGATGTTCCCGAGGCTGCGCAGTTGAACGAGCTCCTGGCACAATGGGGTATCGCGGCCTCATTCGAGGAGCGGACGGAAATCTGGCAAAAGATGCTGGCGATCTATACCGAGCAGGTCTTTTCGATCGGGTTGATCAATGGCACCCTGCAGCCCATCCTGCACTCCAGGCGGCTGCAGAACGTGCCCGAAAAGGCACTCTACGGCTTTGACCCGACATGCTTCCTCGGCATCTATATGCCCGATACCTTCTGGCTGACGGAGGACCGTCCCGGTGCTTAGATATATCGTCTGGCGTATTGCCGTCATGGTCCCGACGCTGCTGGTTATCTCGATGCTGGTGTTCACCATCATCCAGCTGCCTCCGGGCGACTTCTTCGAAAGCCAGATTGCCGAACTGCAAGCCCAGGGCGAGACCGCCAACCTTCAGGAAATACAGGAGCTTCGCAAGGAATACGGCCTGGATAAGCCAGTGGCGGTCCAGTATGTCTACTGGGTGGCCGGCATGCTGCACGGCAATTTTGGCTACTCCTTCGAGTATCAGCTACCCGTCTCTCAGGTGGTCGGCGACCGACTTTGGCTGACCATCCTCGTGTCGTTCACCACCATCCTGCTGACATGGCTGATCGCGTTTCCCATCGGCATCTATTCGGCGACGCATCAGTACAGCTGGAGCGACTACAGCCTGACGTTTCTTGGGCTGCTCGGGATCGCCATTCCGAACTTCATGCTGGCGCTCATCCTGATGTATTTCGCCAATGTCTGGTTCGGCGTCTCCATCGGCCACCTTATGGATCAGAAATATCTATCCCAACCGATGAGCTGGGAGAAGGCGAGTTCCATCCTCTCGCATCTGTGGATCCCCGTCGTCATCGTCGGCACGGCCGGTACCGCCGGCATGATCCGGAGGCTGCGCGCCAACCTGCTTGACGAGATGCAGAAGCAATACGTCATCACGGCGCGGGCCAAGGGTCTTCACCCGCTGCGTGCGCTGATCAAATACCCGCTGCGTATGGCTCTTAACTTTTTCGTCGCCGATATCGGTTCGATCCTGCCGTCGATCATCTCGGGCGCTGAAATAACAGCGATCGTGCTGTCGCTGGAGACCACCGGGCCTATGCTGATCAAGGCGTTGCAGAGCCAGGACATGTATCTTGCCGGATCGTTCCTGATGTTCCTCGCCGTCCTCAATGTCATCGGCGTGCTGATTTCCGACATAGCCCTTGGCTTTCTCGACCCCCGTATCCGCTTGCAGGGCAGGAGCATCCGTTGACCTCATCCTTGCCAGAACCCGGGGCGCCGATGCAGCATTACGTCTCGACAGCGCCATTCGACCCGATGCAGTTCGAGGCGATGTCGGCCGGCCAGACGCGCTATCACATGGCGTCGCAAAAGCAGCTTATGTGGTGGAAATTCAAGCGCCACCGGGTGGCTGTCGCCTCCGGCATATTCCTGCTTTTCCTCTACGGCGTCGTTATCATCGCCGAGTTCATTGCGCCCTACGGCCTACACACACGCAATGTCGACTTCATCCATGCACCGCCCCAGGCGGTCCACATCTTCCATGACGGAAAGCTCGTGGCGCCTTTTGTCTACGGTCGCACCATGTCGCTCGATATCGAGACGCTGCGCAGGTCCTATACGGACAAGCCTGACGACGTGCAGCCGATCCGCTTCCTCTGCCGTGGGGATGCCTATAATTTCTGGGGCGCCATTCCCTCCAACATCCATCTGGTCTGCCCGGCTGTGGGCGGGCAGATGTATCTGCTGGGAACGGACAGGCTCGGGCGGGACGTGTTCTCGCGGATCATCTACGGTGCACGCATTTCGCTCACCATCGGCCTGATCGGCATATCCATCAGCTTCATCCTCGGCATCGTGCTCGGCGGACTTGCCGGTTATCACGGTGGCTGGTTCGATCTCCTTGTGCAGCGGGTTATCGAAGTCCTGCAATCGTTACCGAGCCTGCCGCTGTGGATGGCGCTGGCGGCGATCATGCCGGTGACCTGGAGCCCGATCCTGGTCTACTTCGGGATCACCATCATTCTCGGCATTCTCGACTGGACCGGGCTTGCGCGCGCCGTCCGCTCAAAACTCCTGTCCTTGCGCGAAGAGGATTATGTGCTGGCGGCACAGTTGATGGGCGCCAAATCGCGACGCATCATCGGCCGCCATCTCGTACCGGGCTTCATGTCGCACCTGATCGCTACCGCGACGATTTCGATCCCGAGCATGATCCTCGGAGAAACCGCGCTGAGCTTTCTGGGCCTTGGCCTGCGACCCCCCATCACCAGCTGGGGTATCCTGCTGACAGAGGCCCGAAGCGTCAGCGTTATCGCGTTTTATCCTTGGCTTCTGTTCCCGATGATTCCAGTAATTCTTGTGATACTTGCCTTCAATTTTCTGGGAGATGGCTTGCGCGATGCTGCCGATCCCTACAAATAGCGTGTGGTGCGGACGCAAAACAGCGCGCACGGCGCATGACGGCATTGGCTCCCTCTTGCAAACTAACTGCGAAAGACGTTTGGACTTGAGGTTTTGCCCATGAAACGGCGCGTTGAAGATGCACGCATACTCATGTACAGCCATGACACGTTCGGGCTCGGACACCTGCGCCGCTGCCGGACGATCGCGCATTCGCTGGTCGGCGACTATCGCGGGCTGAACGTCCTCATTATTTCGGGCGCAACCATCGCCGGTGCCTTCGACTACCGTGCCCGCGTCGATTTCGTCCAGGTGCCGAGCGTCATCAAGCTCAAGGACGGCGAATACACCTCCATGGCCGGCGACGTCGACCTGAAAGACACGCTGAAGATGCGCCAGGCGATCATCCGCCAGACGGCCGAAAACTTCCAGCCGGACATCTTCATCGTCGACAAGGAACCGCTCGGCCTCAAGGGCGAGGTCGAGGAAACGCTGCAATACCTGAAGGCACGCGGCACGACGCTGGTGCTCGGCATGCGCGATGTGATGGATGCACCGCATCTGCTCGATGCCGAGTGGAAGAAGAGCAACATGCTGGAAAAGATCGACCAGTACTACGACCGGGTATGGGTCTACGGGCCGCCCGATTTCTACGATCCGCTTCTCGGCCTCGACGTTCCCGCCGGCGTAAGGCGGAAAATGGACTTTGTCGGCTTCCTGCAGCGCAGCGTTCCGCAAGGCAAGAAATCCGAGCACGTGCCGGATGAGGACTACATTCTGGTGACAACAGGCGGCGGCGGCGATGGCGCGGATCTCGTGCGAGATATCGTCAATGCCTACGAACAGGATCGCTCGCTGCAGTACAAGACGCTGATCGTGCTCGGACCCTACATGCCGGCCCGTGAGCGGACCGAACTTGTCGAGCGTGCCAACAAGATCAGCTGTCTCGAGGTGATCGAGTTCGACAAGCGCATGGAAGAACTGATCGATGGTGCGACGGCCGTGGTCGCCATGGGTGGCTACAACACCTATTGCGAAATCCTGTCTTTCGACAAGCCGGCGCTTATCATCCCGCGGACGCGGCCGCGCGAGGAACAACTGATCCGCGCCCAGCGGGCGAGTGCAATGGGACTGGTCGACATGCTGCTGCCCGAGGAGTCCGAGGACGCATTGCAGTTATCGGCAGCCTTGAAGAAGCTGGTCAATCGTGCACCTCCATCCAAGAGCGGTGAGAAGAACATGCGGCTCGAGGGTCTCGTCAACATCTCGCAGATCGTCGGCGAGTGGCTCGACGGGCGGGAGAGCTATCCCTCGCTTTCCGTCGTCGGTGAGTAGAGCGCAGCCATTGCCTATCCGAAAGAAAATACTGGTCGTCCTCAAGGGCTATCCCCGGCTGTCGGAAACGTTTATCGCCCAGGAGCTGCTTGGGCTGGAGCAGGCGGGCTTCGACCTGACGCTGATCTCGATGCGCCGTCCCACCGACAAGAAGCGGCACCCGGTCCACGACGAGATCAAGGCGCGTGTCGTCTACCTGCCGGAATATCTGCACGAAGAGCCGTTGCGCGTCGTCAAGGCGCTACTATCGGTCAGGCACCGACCCGGCTTTCGGCAGCTGCTGCGCCAATTCTGGGCCGACCTGAAGCGTGACCCGACGCGCAACCGATTTCGCCGTCTCGGCCAGGCGATGGTGCTGGCGCATGAATGGCCTGACGGAGCCGAGTGGCTGCATGCCCATTTCATTCACACCCCCGCCTCCGTCACCGCCTATGCAAGCATTCTCACCGGCACCCCCTGGACCTGCTCTGCGCATGCCAAGGATATCTGGACGTCACCCGACTGGGAACTGACCGAAAAGCTCGGACAGGCGCGATGGGCGGTGACCTGCACCCATAGCGGTTTTGACCACATGCGAACTTTGACGCCATTCAAGGAGCGTGTGTACCTAAGCTACCACGGTCTCGACCTCGCCCGTTTCAGCCCTTCCGAAGTTGAACATTCCAACCGCAACGGCAGCGATCCCGCTGCACCCGTGTTGCTGCTCAGCGTCGGCCGCGCCGTCGAGAAAAAGGGCTACGACGTGCTGCTGCGGGCGCTGGCGCTGTTGCCTGAGACGCTCCACTGGCGCTTCGAGCATATCGGCGGCGGTGACCGGTTGGCTGACCTGAAAGCACTGGCGGACAGTCTCGGTATTGCCGACCGCATCATCTGGAAGGGTGCGATGGCGCAGGAAGAGGTGCTGGCACACTATCGACGTGCCGATGTGTTCGCGCTTGCCTGCCGCGTTGCTGCCGACGGCGACCGCGATGGGCTGCCAAACGTGCTGGTCGAGGCCTCCAGCCAGCGTCTCGCCTGCATCTCGACGCGGGTTTCCGGCGTTCCGGAACTTTTGATCGACGGCGAGAATGGGCTGCTGGTGTCTTCCGAAGACCCAACCGGCCTGGCCCGGGCTCTGGAAACCGCAATCCGCGACCCTGCCCTTCGCGACCGTCTGGGTTTGGCTGCCGAGCGGCGGGTGCGCGAGAACTTCGACTATCATTCCAGCATCCGACACCTCAGCCGGCTGTTCGAAGAGGAATGGCAAAAAGACGACAACCGGAAGCAATCGGCGTGAGTGGACCAAAGGTATTCTTCTACGTTCAGCATCTGCTCGGCATCGGCCATATCGCCCGTGCAAGCCGCATTGCGAGCGCGCTCGCGCGTCGCGGCTGCAGCGTTACGCTGGTGACCGGCGGTTTGCCGGTCGCTGGATTTCCGGGCGACGACGTCACCTCAATTGCCCTGCCTCCGGTGGTGGCTGCGACATCGGGATTTTCAGGACTTGCCCACAAGGATGGCACGCCGGTTGACCAGGCATTCCTGGACGACCGCCGCGACCGGCTGCTTGCGACCTTTCATGCGACGCGACCGGACGTCGTCGTCATCGAGGCCTTTCCCTTCGGCCGTCGGCAAATGCGGTTCGAATTGCTGCCGCTGCTCGACGCCATCGAGACGGCAAAGCCGCGGCCAAAGCTTTTCACCTCGGTGCGCGACATCCTGCAGCAGCAGAAGAAGGCGGGGCGCGACGCTGAAACCGTTGCCACGCTCGACGCCCATTTCGACGGCGTGCTGGTCCATGGCGACCCCCGTTTCGTACGTCTTGAGGAAACGTTTCCATTGGCCGCCGATATCGCTGGCAAGATACGCTACACCGGACTTGTGGCACCGGCGATGCCACCGGAGCCGGCCGAGGTGTTCGATATCGTCGTGTCCGCCGGCGGCGGCGCGGTTGGGCGCGATCTCGTCCGCGCCTCTCTCGACGCGGCGAGACGCGTGGCGACCGACCGGCGCTGGTGCCTGATCGCGGGGCCGAACATGCCCGAGGCGGACTTCATGGCCCTTCAGAACGAAGCTCCGGCCAATACGCAACTGGTTCGTTTTCGCAGCGATTTCCCGTCGCTGCTGCGTGGGGCCGAGCTATCGATCTCGCAGGCGGGGTACAATACGGTCTGCGACCTGCTCGTGACCGGCTGCCGCTCTATCCTCGTACCGTTCACCGCCGGTGGTGAAACGGAGCAATCCGTCCGCGCCGAACGGCTGGAAGCACTCGGTCTGGCGACAGCTTTGCCGGAGGCAGGGCTTACGGCCGAGATGCTGGAACAGTCAGTTGCAACAGCACTGCAGAAACCAAAGCCGGCTTCGCATTCTATCGACCTGGATGGCGCCGAAAAGACGGCCGTTATCGTTCAAGATGCTGCCTGACCGTTGCAGCTTTGACCTCGTTTTGCAGACTGTTGTGATATAAGCTCGAAGGCGGGGAATCGGAATGGATCGCCGCCATGGCATTTCGCATTTCGAGCGACAGGGAAAAGCGGCATGCGAGAGGAAGACGAGCGTGGCGACCCCCGAATTTAGAAGCATGCGGTAAGCAATGGAAAAAAGCCTCGCCAAATATATCTGGTCGAACACGCGCCTCGAGCAGATATGGATCCTGCTCGTCGTTGCTGCGTCCATGGTGCCTTACTTCCTGTCCTTCGACCTGCCAAAGCAGATCGTCAACGGCCCGATCCAGGGCAAGGGCTTCGAGGGCGAAGGCGCCACGCAGTCCTTCATGCATATCGCCTACGACATCCCCTTTGTTGGCCATATCGAGGTATTCAAAGGCCTGAAGCTCGACCGTTTCGAGATGCTGATCGCTCTCAGCCTGGTGTTTCTGGCCCTGGTGGTGCTGAACGGCCTCTTCAAACTCTACATCAATACCTACAAGGGTAGGCTTGGCGAGCGGATGCTGCGTCGCATCCGCTTCGAGCTTGTCGATCGGGTGCTGCGCTTTCCGCCTTCGCATTTCAAGCGCGTCAAGGCGGCTGAAATCGCGACGATGATCAAGGACGAGGTGGAGCCTCTCGGCGGGTTTACCGGAGACGCATTCGTCCAGCCCGCACTGCTCGGCGGGCAGGCGGTCACCGCTCTCATCTTCATCATCATGCAGAATTTCTGGCTCGGTATGATCGCCGCCAGCATCGTCGCGGTGCAGGCGGTCGTTATTCCCCGCATGCGCAAGCGACTGCTTGAGCTTGGCCGCCAGCGCCAACTGACGGCGCGCGAACTTTCTGGCCGAGTTGGCGAGATCGTCGATGGCATCGGCACCATCCATGGCAACGACACGTCCAACTTCGAGCGGGCCGATATTGCTGCCCGGCTGGGGCTGATCTTCTCGATCCGCTACGACCTCTATCAGTGGAAATTCCTTGTCAAGTTCATCAACAACTTCCTGGCCCAGGTCACGCCGTTCCTGTTCTATTCGATCGGCGGGTTTCTCGCCTTGCAGGGGCGCCTGGACATCGGCCAGCTGGTCGCGGTCATCAACGCCTACAAGGATCTGCCGGGACCGCTCAAGGAACTGATCGACTGGGACCAGTCGCGTCAGGATGTCCAGGTAAAATACAATCAGGTGGTCGAGCAATTCAGCGTTGACCGGCTGATCGACCCGCGCATCCAGGTCATGGACCCCAAATCTCCGGCACGGCTGGAGCATGCGCTTGTCGCCACCAACCTGACAATCAGCGACGACAGCGGCGCCCGTGTTCTCGACCATGTCTCGCTCGAGATCCAGCCCGGTGAAACCGTGGCGATCGTAGGCGAGAGCGGCAGTGGGGGCGAGTATCTGGCCGAGGCCTTCGGACGGCTGGTCTGGCCGGACAGCGGCAAGGTGACCGTCGATGGGCACGACATCCTGGAATTACCGGAATCGGTGACCGGCCGACGGATCGCCTATGCCGGCTCGGACACCTACTTCTTCCACGGAACGTTGCGCGACAACATTCTCTACGGCTTGAAGCATGCCCCGCTGACGACCGTCACCTATGAGGGCGAGGCCGCGGTGCGCAACAAGTGGGCGATTTCGGAGGCCAAACGCGCCGGCAACCCGTCTCTCAGCCTCGACAGCGACTGGGTCGACTACACATCTGCCGGGGCGACCGGGCCGGACGACCTTTACAGCGTCATCCGACCAGTGCTCGATTCGGTGCTGATGTCGCAGGATATTCTCGACATGGCGCTGCGCTCCACAGTCGATACTGAGACGCACAAGGACCTGACCGAACGGATCGTCGAACTGCGCCATGCGCTGATCGAGCGGCTGAAGGAGCAGGATCTCGACGGGCTGGTCGTGCCGTTCGAATTCACCGCCTACAATACGCAGGCGACGGTGGGTGAAAACCTGCTGTTCGGCACGCTTAAGCGTCCGCTGATGACCAACAGGAAGCTCGCTGCACATCCCTATTTCATCAAGCTCTTCCAGGACAGCGGCCTGAACAGCGAACTCTACGACATGGGCATCGAGATCGCCGAAAATACAGTCGAGTTGTTCAACGACCTGCCGCCGGACCACCCTTTCTTCCAGCAGCTCACCTTCATGACGGCGGACGACATTCCCGACTATCAGGCGCTGCTGCAGAAGCGGGGCGGCCGCAACTTCGAGACGGCGACGCCCGAAGAGCGGGCATCGATCATTCGTCTCAGTTTCTCCTACATCGAGCCACGCCACCGCTTCGGTCTGCTCACCAAGCAGTTGATGAACAAGATCGTCGAGGCACGTACGGAGTTTCACAAGCATATCCCGGCCGATCTGAACGCTGTCATCGAACGCTATGACCCCGAGCGCTTCACGGCTTCGGCCACATTGATGGACAACGTGCTGTTTGGGCGTATCGCCCACCAGCAGGCCGATGCGCCTGAGCAGATCCATGTGATCATGCGCGATCTTTTCGACAGGCTGGGCCTGCAGGACAGCGTATTGGCAATCGGCCTCGATTTCGACGTCGGCTCCGGCGGCAAGCGCCTGACCAACGTCCAGCGCCAGAAGCTGAACCTTGCCCGCGCGCTGCTGAAGCGCGCCGACTACCTGATCTTCAACAGGCCGCTGGTTGCGCTCGACCATCGCATCCAGGACCAGATCGTCCGCACCGTTCTACGCGACATCGAAAACAGCGACCACAACCCGGCTATCATCTGGGTTCTGTCGAATGTCGCGCTAGCGGAGCAGTTCCACCGCGTCCTGGTATTTCAGGGCGGCACGCTGGCCGAAAGCGGCACAACCGAAGATCTTTTGCAGCACGACGGGATGTTCAAAGAACTTTTATCGTTATAGGCTATCTGGCGGCGGTGATCCCGGGGTTGAACGCGCATGCTGTTAAGAGATGAAGTCGAAATGTTGCGGCGAGTGCCGATTTTCGCACGCATTGCGCCGGCGAAGCTGAAACTGCTTGCCTTCACCTCCGATCGTGTCAGCTACCGTGCTGGCCAAATACTTTTCCACCAGGGCGATCTTGGCGACGCTGCCTATGTCGTGCTGGCAGGAACCGCCGATATCCTGGTCGATACGCCGACCGGTGAGATCAAGGTCGCCGATGTCGATGTCAATTCGATTGTCGGAGAAATCGCCATCCTCTGCGACGTCTCCCGTACTGCGACCGTCAAGGCCACCTCGAATGTCGAGGCACTGCGGATCAGCAAAGAGCACTTCCTCAAGCTGCTCTCCGACTTCCCCGAAATGGCCGTGGATATCATGAGGGTGCTAGCCGACCGCCTCAACCACACCACCGCAGAACTGACTGCTGCGCGCAGCCAGCCGGCATTGCAACCGGCACCGACCCACTAGACCGAGGCGCCTGCGCCACCCCGCATCGTCAGTGGACGGAACTTATTTTGCTTCCGCAAGTTTGCAGGTCGAGGCTTCACCGAGAGGCTAAGGGCATTGCGTTGCCGGTTAATTCGTTTCCATGCGGCCTGAAATTGGCTCCTGGGAGCGTAACTTGCTGACCACGCTACCCGACGGCCTTCCCACTCTGCCAGGTATCCCCATGACTTTGCCCAATTCTACCTACCGCATCCAGTTTCGCGACGGCATGACTTTCGACCATGCCCGGAAAATGGTTCCTTACCTTCGCCAATTGGGCATCAGTCACCTCTACGCGTCACCGATCTTCACCGCGACCAAGGGTTCCACCCACGGCTACGACGTCACCGACACCAACGAGATCGATCCCGCGATTGGCGGCCGCGAGGGGTTCGACAAGTTGTCGGAGGCACTTCGGGAAGCCGACATCGGCCTGCTGGTCGACATCGTTCCAAACCATATGGCCGCCTCGCTGGAAAATTCGTGGTGGCGCAGCGTCGTCGAGTGGGGTGAGGAAAGCCCCTTCAGCCAGCATTTCGACATCGACTGGAGCCGAAAGCTGACGTTGCCTATCCTCGGAAAGCCGCTGCAGGATGCGTTGGGGGCAGGCGAACTGAAGCTGACGATGGACGCGGATGCCGGCACGCTCACTGTTGCTTACTACGAGCAGCGGCTGCCACTGTCGCCGAGCACCTATGCCGCCGTGCTGTCGCGACTTGATCTCCCGGTCGTCGCTGCAATGTGCACTCTGGCGTCTGATGCAGATCCACGGCGGGAGACGGAATTTCACCAAAGCATGCGCGACATGCTCTCTGGCGAGGCGGCAGACATAAACAAGGCGCTCGAGCAAAAGTTCAGCGACCCGGCTTCGCTTCAGGCCGTGCTGGATGAGCAGCCCTGGCGGCTGATCTATTGGAAGGACGCACCGCGCGAGCTCAGCTATCGTCGCTTTTTCGAGGTGACTGGCCTTGTAGGCTTGCGCGTCGAAGACCCGGCTGTTTTCGACGATGCACATCGATTGACACTCGAACTGGTGCGCAGCGGTGCAGTCGATGGACTGCGGCTGGATCATATCGACGGGCTGGCAGATCCGGCCGGCTATCTCGAGCGTCTGCGGAGTGCCGTCGGTGAGGATACCTATATCGTCGTCGAGAAAATCCTCGCCGAAGGAGAGACGCTGCCGGAGGCGTGGCCGATCTCCGGAACCACAGGCTATGAATTTATCACCACCTTGCCCGACGTTCTGGGGAACACGTCTGGAATGAAGGCAATCACCGAGACCTATCGGGAAATTGCCGATGGTGAGCCGGAATTTGCCGAGGGCGCGCTGGCTGTCAAGGCGATGCTTGCCCGGAAAAACTTCGCTGTTGAAACCAACAATTTGCTGAAGCTGCCTCTGAGTGTCGGAACGATCAATGGCGACGTGCCCGAGCAAGCGGCACTGGAACAGGCGCTGGTGTCTCTGCTTGTCGCCTGCCCGGTGTATCGGACCTACGGGACGGATGGCGCCCTCGACGCGGCCGATGGCGCGATGTGGAGGACTATCGTGGAAACTGCGGGCGGCTCATCCGAAAAGCCGGACCACGCCGCGTTGTCCTTCGTCGACAAGGTATTTCAAGGCAATGTGCCACCGGAGGCCAAGGCGGATGCGCTCGAATTCCGACGGCGCTTCCAGCAATTGACGGGGCCTTTGACGGCGAAGTCTATCGAAGACACGATGTTCTATCGATATAACCGCCTGATCGGCCTGAACGAGGTCGGCGGCGAACCTGCCGCCAGTGAATTTGCACTCGAGCGCTTCCACAATGAGATGGCCAAGCGGATGGAGACGCAGCCGGCCGGCCTCTCCGCAACATCGACACATGACACGAAACGCGGCGAGGACGGGCGGGCGAGGCTTTATGCGCTTACCGAAGCGCCGGAGGCATGGCTGGATGGCGTGGAGCGCTGGCGCAAGATCAATGCCGCCACCGGCGCTTCCCTGCCGGGTGGCGCCGCGCCGGAACCACGGCTCGAATGGATGCTCTATCAGGCACTCGCCGGTGCCTGGCCGGCCGACCTCGCGCTCGAAGCGCCTGCTCCGGCCGACTTGCCCGACCGTTTCCTTGCCTATGTCGAGAAAGCGCTGCGCGAGGCCAAGCAGCGCACCAACTGGGGCGAGGAGGATGGTGCCTACGAGGACGCCGTAAAGGCTTTCGCGGCCAATCTGCTTGCAAGCGACAATGCGGCTTTTCTGCAGGACTTCCGCAAGACGCTGCAGCCGTTCGTGCGGGCGGGCCTGTTTAACGGCCTGACACAGACGCTCATCAAGCTGGCAGCTCCAGGCATACCCGACATTTACCAGGGCGCAGAGCAACTGGATCTCAGCCTCGTCGACCCCGACAATCGCCGCCTGCCGGACTTTGCACGCCTGGGTGAGGACCTGGCCGTGCCCCTCCAGATACGCGATGAGAGCGCGCTTGCCCGGGGACTCTTCAAGCAGCGCCTCGTCCAGAAGGGCCTTGCGCTCCGCAACGCAGAGCCAACGCTGTTTGCTAAAGGCGATTATCAGCCATTGGCCGTCACCGGTGAACGCGCCGCCAACGCCATCGCATTCCTGCGCAGCCACGAGAACAAAATGGTCGTCGCCATTGCTCCTCGGCTTGTTTTCGGACTGGGCGAAAGCGAATGGCCGTGCGGCGATTACTGGCGAGACAGTGCGATCGCCTTGCCCGAGCGCGCTGTCGGCAGAGTGCGAAATGTCATCGACGGTACGGTCCACGAGACAGGCCAGCCGCTGAAACTGGCAGCTCTGCTGGCCACTTCACCAGTGGCGCTGCTCGTCTCCGAGTAGCCGCAGCGAGCGAGCGGCTTCCTAAAGCAGGCCCCTCGACGCCAGATTGCGCATGAGTTTTGTAATGCCTGAAGTCCAGGGCGGGCAATCGGTCGACAGCATGACGCGGTTACGCAGTGCGCCCAGCTTGTCGTTCGAAATCGTCACGACATCGCCGATCTTGTGGGTAAAGCCCTGCCCCGGCACGTCGCGGTCCTCGACCGGCGCGAAAAGCGTCCCCATGAACAGCACCATTCCGTCGGGATACTGGTGATGCCGCCCGATTGTCTGGGAGACAAGATCGAGCGGATCACGGCTGATCTCCTTCATCGAACTCTTGCCGTGCAGCACGTAGCCGTCCTCTCCCTCGATTGTGAGATCGAGGTCGGCATTGCGGACGTCGTCGATGGAATAAGTATCGTCGAACAGCCGGATGAACGGCCCGATCGAGCAGGAAGCATTGTTGTCCTTGGCCTTGCCGAGCAGCAGGGCAGAGCGGCCCTCGACGTCACGCAGGTTGACGTCGTTACCGAGCGTTGCGCCCTTGACGCGCCCCTGGCTATCGACGACCAGCACGATTTCCGGCTCTGGGTTGTTCCATTTGGAAATGGGGTGCAAGCCGACATCGGCACCGTGACCGACGGAGGAGAGCACCTGCGCCTTGGAGAAGACCTCGGCATCCGGGCCGATGCCGACTTCCAGATATTGCGACCAGACGCCATCCTCGATCAGCGCCGCCTTGACCTTTGCGGCCTCCGGCGATCCCGCCTTCAGATTGCGAAGGCTGTCGCCGATGATGGACGTGATGCGGCCGCGAATGCTGTTCGCTAGATCCGGATTACCGGCAGCGCGCTCCTCGATTACCCTCTCCAGCATCGAGCGCGCGAACGTGACGCCGCAAGCTTTGACGGCCTGCAGGTCGATCGGCGCCAGCAAGCTGTGGGGCGATTTGGCGTCCGCCGAAAACAGCGCCTCGAGGCTGCCGACAGCTTCGCCCACCTGCGTGCTTAGAAAAGCGACGGGATCGTCCATTTCCAGAAGGGCGGAGACGGTCGGAATATCTCGTGACGTGACGTCGTAGACAGTGCCGTCGCGGATAACGACAACGGATGGACCGTCCTTGGCCGCATCCCAGATGCGCCCGATGAAGCTTCCCGCTTCGAACATGCCGATATCGCCTGCCATTTTGCCGTCTCCTGCCCTGATTTTTCTGAATGGCGCGCTGCACTCCCGGGCATCACGCAATCTCGAGGGCATGTTCTTCATCCACGCTGGCTTGTCAATTGTCGCCGGAAAGGCACGCGTGGCAGAAGATTTCATTCGCGACGGGGCCCTTCAGCGCACCCACCAATACCCGCAAAACGATGTTCATGTTGCTTATGTAGCGCATTTGGCTATTTCATGCGCATGGTCCCTCGTTCTCTGATTCGGCATGTCGCGCCGTCACGCATGACAAAAGGTGTCTATGGCGCGCTGTGGCTCACGGCGGCGCTGGCGATATCCGGCTGCGCGTCGAAGGATGGGATCCGGGTTCCCGGTCCCGCGGAGACGGTGACGAGCGACAAGGCTTTCGCGCTGCCACCTCCGGGCGGTCCCTCGATCGTCAATGTCGTGCAGCACTCCTACAACAACGCCGTCCAGCAGGACATCTACCTCTTTACCTCAGCCGCAACCTCGGGGCAGAACGATCTGCAGGTGACGTTCTTCGGGCCGGTCGGTCTCGACTACGACAACCGCAAGGGCCTCGGCTATGCCTCGATCCGCGACAGCACGGTCGACAGGGATATGCGTCGTGCGTTGCCTGGCGTGGCGATGGTTCGGTCCGGCATCTACGTCCAGAACAACTACGGACCGTTCGGCTATGCCACGGGCAAAAGTGCACAAGGCGACACCTGCCTCTATGCCTGGCAGCAGGTGCGCTCCAGCGACAATGCTCGTGGTGCTTTTCAGAATCGCGGTACCGTGCAGGTCCGGCTGCGACTCTGCGACACCCATGCAACCGCCGAGCAACTGCTTCGTGTCATGTATGGCTACACCATCACAGGCACTTTCCCGGCACCCGGCTGGAACCCGTATGACAGCGCTCCACCGGTCGATCCGACGCTTGGCCGCACCGGCAACCCCATCTACCCGGTGGTATCGCCTACGAGCGCCGGCCAGTTGCCAGCCGCTTTCCAATTGCCGGCGACGTCACCTGGCATCCCACCGCAAAGCCCGCGCAGCGTAGAACCGCGCGCAGCACCGCGTCCGGTCGCGCAACAGCAGGCACCCGCGCCGGCGCCCAGGGGGCCGGTCGTTCCGTCGCCGATCGGCGACGACAAAAGCAGCACGACAGCGGCTCCGGCGGTCATTGTGCCTGCTCCTAACTAAGGTCTTGCGATTACATCGATCAAGAGACGAGTAGCATGAACGGTTTGTCAACCATCCGGTGTCACGGTGCTTGGTGTCGTCGCCATGATCGCGTCGTGCTTAAGTGTTGACTTGAGGTAAAGGAATAACCATGCGCAAAGCCGCCAGTATCCTGATCTGGATGATCGTCGCGGTATGCGTAATTACCCTCATCACCCTGCCGATCAGCCTCCAGACGCAATTGATCGTCAGCGTCACGGTGGTCATCATCATGGCGCTGATCAAGCTGTTCAAGGGCGAGGGAAAATGGCGCCTCGTAGCGCTCGCCTTCGGAAGCTCGATCATCCTGCGCTACGTGTTCTGGCGGACGACCAGCACCTTGCCGCCAATCAATCAGCCTGAAAACTTCATTCCGGGCTTCCTCGTCTATCTCGCCGAAATGTACAGCGTGATGATGGGCGCGCTCAGCCTGTTTGTCGTTGCCATGCCGTTGCCGCCACGACCGTCTCGTGCCGCCACCGAAGGCAAGTTTCCGCATGTCGATGTCTTCGTGCCGACCTATAACGAGGATGCGGCGCTGCTCGGCAATACGCTGGCGGCGGCCAAGGCGATGGACTATCCACCCGAGAAGGTCACCGTCTGGCTGCTTGACGACGGTAGTACACTGCAGAAGCGCAATGCCAACAACATATTAGATGCGCAAGCCGCCTCCCTCCGCCACATCCAGCTTCAGGAACTGTGCGAGCAACTCAGCGTTCGCTACATGACCCGCGATCGCAACGAGCATGCCAAGGCCGGCAATCTCAACAACGGCATGCAGCACTCGACGGGCGAGCTCATCGCCGTCTTCGATGCCGATCACGCGCCGGCACGTGATTTCCTGCTCGAAACCGTTGGCTACTTCGACGACGATCCGAAGCTCTTCCTGTGCCAGACACCGCATTTCTTTCTTAACCCTGACCCGATCGAGCGCAATCTGCAGACGTTCGACCATATGCCGAGCGAGAACGAGATGTTCTACGGCATTATCCAGCGCGGTCTCGATAAGTGGAATGCCTCGTTTTTCTGCGGCTCCGCTGCCGTCCTCAGGCGCAAGGCGCTGGCTGAAACCAACGGGTTCAGTGGCGTCAGCATCACCGAAGACTGCGAAACGGCGATCGAGCTGCACTCGCGAGGCTGGAACAGCATCTATGTCGACAAGCCGCTGATCGCGGGCCTCCAGCCGGCGACCTTTGCCAGCTTCATCGGTCAGCGCAGCCGCTGGGCGCAGGGCATGATGCAGATCCTGCGTTTCCGCTTCCCGCTCTTCAAGCGCGGGCTCTCCCTGCCGCAGCGGCTTTGCTACATGTCGTCGACGCTGTTCTGGCTCTTCCCGTTCCCACGGACGATGTTCCTGTTCGCGCCGCTGTTCTATCTTTTCTTCAATCTCGAGATCTTCACCTCGTCGGGCGGCGAGTTCCTGGCCTATTCGCTCGCCTACATGGTCGTGAACATGATGATGCAGAACTATCTCTACGGCTCGTTCCGCTGGCCTTGGATCTCAGAGCTTTATGAATATGTGCAGACGGTGCATCTGCTGCCGGCGGTGATCTCGGTCATCCTCAATCCGCGCAAGCCGACATTCAAGGTGACGGCCAAGGACGAATCCATTGCCGTCGCGCGCCTTTCCGAAATCAGCCGACCGTTCTTCGTCATCTTTGGGGTTCTGCTGGTAGCTTTCGGAATGGCGATCTACCGCCTTTACGCCGAGCCCTACAAGGCAGACGTGACGCTGGTCGTTGCCGGCTGGACCTTGCTCAACCTGATCATGGCCGGCTGCGCTCTCGGCGTTGTCTCCGAGCGCGGCGAGCGGTCTTCGTCGCGGCGGGTGCGTGTTAACCGACGGTGCGAATTCGGCGTCGACGGGCGCTGGTATCCGGCTTCTATCGAGGACGTATCCGTTCATGGTGCGAGGCTGCACGTCTTCAGCAAGACCTTCGATCCGCTGGGAGTGGACACTCGCGCGACGATCAAGTTCAGGCCCTACAGCGGCGCCCAGGAAGAGACATTGATCGTCACCGTGCGCAACACCCAGCCTAGCGGCGAAATCACGGCGATCGGCTGCCTCTACAATCCACAAAGCGCGCTGGATCACCGCCTGATCGCGGATCTGATCTTTGCAAACTCAGACCAGTGGACGCAATTCCAGCTCTCCCGTCGCCGCAATCCCGGGCTGATCAGGGGAACGATCTGGTTTCTCGGTGTATCGGCCTACCAGACGAGCCGCGGGCTTGTGTATTTCTTCCGCAGTTTCAGAGGCAAGCCCGAGGAGCAGATCCAGCCAGTGAAGGCGGGCGCACAATGAGGCCGGGTCGTATCGCGGTCGTAGCCGCGCTCGCTACAACATGGCTCGCGCCATTTGCCCTCGCGCAGACGACGCCCTTCGACATGACGCCTGAGCGGCCGAAGGGTGCAGCACCCGCGAGCCCATCGGTTCAGCCGGCACCTGCCGCGCAGCCGGCCATACCGCCCTTTACACCGGTGCCGACCGCCGCAAAGCCACCACCCGTGCCGGCCGCCGCGGCCCCGCAAAAAAGCGCAGGTACTCCGGTTGGCAAGCCTGTCACGACAGAGCGCTTCAGGCGCTTCCTCGTCCCGGCTTCGGATCTTGGCCTGAACGGCGAAATCGACAAGAAGACGTGGTCGATCTATCTGACGCCGGCGCAAGCGGCCGCTCCGGTCAAGCTCAACCTCGCCTATCAGAACGCTATCGTCGTCGCGCCCGAAGCGTCTCAACTGACTGTTCTCATCAACAGCCGTTCGGTCGGATCGACGCCCATACATTCTTCCGAAAAGCCGGAAGAGCTCAGCTTCGACGTGCCGCCCGGGCTGTTGCAGGCAGGCTCCAACCTGGTGAGCTTCGAGACGCAACAGCGCCACCGGACGGACTGCAGCATCTCCTCGACCTACGAACTCTGGACGGATATCGACCCGAGCCGCACTTATCTGAGTTTTGGCGGTACGGAAGCCGCGCGGCTGGTGAGCACCGATGGTGTCCGCGCGGTGGGCGTCGACGAAAAGGGCGCGACTGAATTCGACTTCGTCGTGCCTGGGCTTGCCCAGCCTGGCACCACGAAACCGCTCATGCGACTGGCGCAGGGCCTTTCGGTACTGAGCGGCATGCCCAACCAGTCCTTCAACTTCCAGACCGCCGGCCTGCCAGCCTTGGCACCGGGCAAGCTCACTGTTCTTGTCGGGACGGCAAGCGAACTGCAGCCACTCTTTCCGTCACTGCCACCGGCGGCACAAGTGGCCCCTGTGGCAACGTTCGTCAACGATCCCCGTAGCGGCGGACCGGTTCTGCTGGTCACGGGTCCTTCGTGGCAATCGATAGACACCGCCATCGACAGCCTGGTCACATCCACTGACCGGGCAGTAGACAACCGCCGCGACGTGCTGGCGACGCAGCGATGGCAGGCACCCGATGTGCCACTGATTTTCAGCAATACTGTCCTGCCGTTTTCGCAGCTTGGCGTCTCCACGACACAATTTACCGGACGCCGATTCCGGACAGATTTCGGGATCGGCGTACCGGCCGATTTCTATGCCAACGCCTACGGCGAGGCGACCATACTGCTTGACGCTGCCTATTCTCCCGACGTCTTGCCCGGCAGCCATATCGACGTATTCGTCAACGGAAGCGTTGCTTCGACCGTGCCGATCACCAACAAGGGCGGTGGCATTTTCCGGCACCTGCCGATCCGTGTTACGCTCCGACACTTCAAGCCCGGGCTGAACCACGTTGCGGTGGAGGCCGCCCTTCTGACGAGCGCCGACGCCGCCTGCGCTCCGGGCTCGAACGCATCGGCAACGCCCCATTTCGCGCTGTTCGATACATCCGAATTCCGCATGCCTGACTTCGCCCGCGTCGGCCAACGTCCCAATCTCGCGGCAACCGGCGGCACCGGCTACCCCTACGGCCTTATCGAGAATGTTCTCCCGGTCTATCTCGACCGGGTGGACGCCGATACGCTGTCCGCATCGGCGACCTTCCTCGCGAGGCTGGCCCTGATGGCTGGCCGACCCATTCCCATCGAGGTCGCAACCTCGCCCGCCGGGATCGGCGATCGCAACGCGCTGTTCATTGGCCCCATTTCGCAGATCCCGCCGACAGCACTCACGCAATTGAACATTGCGCCGGCAAGCCAGGTCAGCTGGAGACCGAATACGGCTGGAAAGCCGGCAGATGTGGATACCGGCGCAACATTCGAGCAATGGCGGTCCATGGTCAGTGGCGGAAGTTGGACCGGGCAGATCTCCGCGTTCGAGGAATGGATGCGGCGCAATTTCGATATTTCCTTCAGCTCCCTGCGGTTCGCACCGAGTGCCGAGGCAACGTTCATGCCGAGCAACGCTGCGACAATCATGGTCGCGCAGGGCGCCAGCCCGGACGGCAACGGAACCTGGACCATCGTCACGTCACCAACGGCTGGCGACCTCAGATCCGGCCTGACGGCTCTGTCCGCAGAAGACACGTGGCCGGAGCTTTCCGGTCGCATCACGACTTATGCGGCAGGAACCAAGAAAATCGAGACGGTGCCGGTCGCACGGTTTGCCTTTGTGCCGACGCAGGATTTCTCCTTCTCCAACTACCGGCTCGTTGCCGCCAACTGGCTGTCGACCAACATCCTCTCCTACGCCTTGCTCTTTGCAGCCCTGACGATGCTGATGGGACTTGCGACTGCCGCGCTTCTATCCAATCTTGGACGGCGCCGATGACTTTGAGGCAGGTCACCGCCTGCGTCATCGGAGTGCTGTTCTTCTTTGTCTGCGAAAACCCGGCCGGAGCACAGGAGCCGATGATACAGACGCAGTCCTGGCAGGCGTACAAGGCGAAGTTTCTAGATCCCTCCGGCCGCATCGTGGACGACGGAAACGGCGGGATCAGCCACAGCGAGGGACAAGGCTACGGACTGCTGCTCGCCTATCTCTCCGAAAGCCCCGCCGATTTCGAGCAGATCTGGTATTTCACGCGAACCGAACTGCTGATCCGCGATGACGGGCTCGCCGCCTGGAGCTGGAGCCCCGACAAGACCCCGCATGTCGACGACATCAACGATGCCACCGATGGCGACCTCTTGATTGCCTACGCCTTGGCGCGCGCTGGCGCGGCCTGGGGCCGGGCAGACTATACGCAGGCGGCAACGAAGATTGCGGCGACGCTGCTCGACAAGGCTATCGTTGAAAGCGGCGGCCGGACATTGCTGCTGCCGGGCGTCTCAGGCTTTGCGGCGGCCGACCGTGCAGATGGACCGGTGATCAACCCGTCCTATTGGATCTTTGAGGCCTTCCCGGTGATGAATTCACTGCTGCCATCGCCGAAGTGGCAGCAGCTTTCCGATGATGGCCACGTTCTGATATCTCAGATGCAGTTCGGAAAAGAAAAACTTCCGGCAGATTGGGTCAGCCTGAAGAGGCAGGCAAAGCCCGCTGAAGGCTTCGTTCCGGAGTTCGGCTACAACGCAATCCGGATTCCGCTCTACCTGATGCGCGGCGGCATCGACGACAGGGATCTGCTGGGTCGGCTGCAGTCTGGAATGAGCGCTGCCGACGGCTCCATCCGGCTCATCGACCTCAGCAACGACAGCGTCAAGACGACGCTGGACGACCCCGGTTATCAGATTATTAACCATATTATGGCCTGTATGCTTGCGGGGACGAAACTCCCAGCGTCGGCCAAATCATTTGTTCCGACTTTGTATTTCCCGTCCACGCTCCACTTGCTGGGGCTTGCCTTTGTTACGGAAAAGCATCCGGAGTGCCTATGAGACCGTCCCTAGTCCTTTTGTCGGCGACGCTCATCATGACGGTGGGCATAGCCGCACTCAAGGACCGCTCGCAGATAGCCGACAGGGTGTCAGACCTGTTGGGCACCAACACGCCTGGTGAGATACCCCAGCTGATGCGCATGGGGCGTATCAGCGGCCCTGACTTCCATCCCTTCGACAGGCAGACGACGGAGCCGGGCCTGGCGCGCGATGTGGATACGGCACCGGCCGTGGACCTCGCCCAGAATATGGCAGCTCCCGACGCGACGACGCCGGCTACTGCCGCCGACCAGCCTGCCGCGGTTTCTCAGACAGCACCTCCGCCATCCAGCCCACCTGCCGCTGCCCAACCGGCCGTCGACGAGAGCGCCCTACGGTATTTTGCCAGCCGCGGCGACAAGGCGCGGCTGCAGGCCGAAATCTCCAGGCTGCAGGCCCTCTATCCGACATGGACCCCGCCGACCGATCCGCTGGCCGTGCCCCAGAACCAGGACAAGCAGCTGGAATCGATGTGGCAGCTCTATTCGGAGGCTCGTTATGCGGAAGTGCGCAAGGCAATCTCCGACCGTCAGGCCGCCGAGCCCGGCTGGCAGCCACCTACGGACCTTACCGAGCGCTTGAATGTCGCGGAGGCACGCACCCGCCTCATCAACGCTTCAGATCTGAAGCAATACGAGACCGTTGTCAGCGTGGCCTCAGAAACTCCGAGCTTGCTGACCTGCAGCGAAGTCGACGTGCTGTGGCGGGTGGCGGATGCCTTCGGTCACACCGACCGCCTGACCCGTGCGCGCGACGCTTACATGTACGTCATGAAAAACTGCACCAATGCTGCCGAGCGGCTGGCGACGATCCAGAAAGCCTCGGCGCTGCTGCCCTACAGCACCATGCAGGACCTGATGGCGCAGGAAAAGCCCATGGCCGACGGGACGCGGGAGTTCGAGAGCATCCGCGACGATCTCGCCCGCCGTTTCGTGGCCGAGGCCAATGCCGACCCCAAACTCGTGATTGCCCCCGAATATCTGAGCCGCCTCGAGCGCCTGAGCGAGACGCAAGGACTGGCGTCCGACGCGCTGCTGCTCGGCTGGTACAACTATCCGCGCGGCGACCTGACGAACGCGGAAAAGTGGTTTCGTCTTGCGCGCACCAAGGAGGACACCGCGTCGGCATCGCAGGGGCTTGCCCTGACCCTCATTGCCCGCAAGTCTCCGGAGGAGGCCGAGGAGGTCATGTTCAAGTGGCGTGACGACTCCAAGGACGCAAATGCCACCTACCTCGCGGCGGCGGCGAACCTCTTGGCAATCGACCCCCCGGTTATCCTCAAGGTCGACGTCCTACAGCGGATCGCTGGTGCGGTCCTCAAGGCCCGCGATGTGCCCAGCGCACAGCAGTTCGGCTGGTATGCGCGCGGCCTCAACCAGCCGCAGACGGCGGCACAGTGGTTCCGGACGGCGCTCGGGTGGAAGGCAGACGATGAGCCTTCAGCCTACGGCCTGACCATCACCCTTGCCCAATTGAACGACAAGGCCGGCGTCACGGATATCCAGCGTCAGTGGGCCGGGCGATCCGAGCGGATCGCCACGCTCCGCGACACCGGTGCAGCCCCGCGGCAGGCCCGTGTCGATGGTGGCGAGACGCAGGCGATCGAAGCTGCACCCCAGGGCACCCGACGGCAGCCACCGGCACCGGTTCGCGAGACAAGCTATCTCTCGTCTGCTCCACGACAGGAGGCTCAGGTCGTAAGGGTACGGGAAGCCCGTAGGCCTGCCAGCGCCGGCTGCACGACGACCATCGATCCCGCCATGCTATCGCCAGAGGCCGCACTCCCCCGCGCCTGGTGCCTGATGAGCAAGAAGCGGCCGGTCGAGGCCGCCGCAACTTTTGAAATTGCGCTGCGGAGCCCGTTGCCGAAGGATCGCCAGGACGCTGCTTATGGCCAGAGCCTCGCCTATCTGCAGCTCAATCTCGCCAGCAACGCCGCAGTCTCGGCAATCAAGGCGCCACAGAGCCGCGAGCGGGCGCTGAGCCTGCAAGTCGCAATCCTCACCAAACGCGCCTCGTCCGCCTACGACGAAAAACGGTATCGCGAGGCAATTCTGTATCTCGACCAGCTCAACCAGATCCAGCCCGAACAGATCGGCCTGATGGTGCTGCGCGGCTACGCCTACCTGAACCTCAAGCGCTATTCCGATGCCATCCGCATCTTCGAGGCTGCAGCCGCCACCGGCGACCGTGATGCCATCACCGGCCTGACCAATGCCCGAAACGAACAGGCGCATCCCTCGAACTGATCGTCGTCGGGTGAGACCTACTCGAGATCAGGCGATGACGGGATAGCCGAGAGACACGGCATCGCGTGCCAGTTCGGCGAGACGCTGGTAGGCGCTTTCGGGCAGGACCTCGAAACGTCGAAGCGACAGGACTTCCCTGACTTCAACGAGTTCCGTTGCCAAAGCGACCTCATCCAGAACGAGCCTGATTGCCGCTATCTCGTCGTCCGTCGTCCTGACCGACGTGATCAAAGGCAGGCCGGGGCCCTCCGGGGTCTCGGCAAGGATGCGTACATTGGCAAGCCGATCCGGATCGAAGCGGAGCGTGTTGCCGAAGGTAACGCAGTCGATAGCGGCCACGTCGGCCTTGCCGGAGGCGACGGCTTCGATGCTGGCGAGGTGGCCACCGGTCTCTATCACCGAGCCGAAAAATCTGCCGTCTCGCGCAAGCGGTGCGATAGCTGCGCGAAAAAGATTGCTGCCGGAGTTCGAGCCGGGCTCGTTGATGGCCGCCGTCAATCCGCGCAGATCTTCGAGGCCCGTGGCAGGACTAGTTCCGGCGACGATGATCTTGCTGCGGTTGAGAGGCCCGTTGCAGCCCGGCAGATCATAAACGGGGGTTGCGAGCAAGCGAACACGATCAAGCAGCTTCGTCACGAAGGGGAAGCCGCAGGTCTGCGCCAACAGCAGGTCTGGACGTAGCCACGCCTGATCGTAGACCACAAGCCTGCCCAGATCGTCCGGGACACCATCGAGCCCTAGCTGGCGCAACCGATTTCGGAGATAAGCCCATAGTGCGTCGTTGGCAGCAGCAACCGGGGCTGGCGTGGTGTACATGGCTAGGCTTGCAAGGCGCATGGTGCATCGATCCGACGGCTTCAGGAGCGAATGTGATACACGCCGTTCGAAGCCCTTGACCAGAGGAAACCGTTGCCGGCCACCCTGGACACGCCGGGAAGCAGCTACGCTTCGGCGTTGGAGCGGATGATGGCTTGCAATGTCGGCGCGGTGATGCCCGACCACTCCACGAAACCCTGGAAACGTCGCCGAATTTTTTCGCCATGGTTCTGGGCGATGTCGGAAAGCTTGTGGTCGAGAAACGGATTGTCGAAGCGTTGCAATGTCGCGGCCACATAGGCCTCCGCCTCGGCCTGCATCTTCCTTCGTGCAAAACCCGGAACGACTTCAGTGTCGTAGAGCGACAGGAGGGCGCCTCGGGTTGCCGGATCGCCGAGCATTTCGCGCACGGTCATCGCTTCCGTGCGACCCTGCTCGATCCAGCGATTGGCAAGATAGGTATGGCCGAGGTTGAGGATGAAGAGTTTGAGTTTCTCGTAGGGCTCGATGTCATCGGCCACGACGATATCCGGATGGATGCAGGGCAAGGCCTGCCCCGGCATCCTTTGTATCGCCCAGAGAGCATAGGGCTCGGCAACCGCGCCGGCCGGCGCCAGCGGTTCGGAGACGATACGGTCGACCAGCGTGTTGCAGAAGATCACTTTCGTCGAGAGCCACGCATTGAAGGTGTCGTCCGCATACCAGCTGGAGGCAAGGCCGGTCACAATGGCTCGCAGTGCCTCTCCATTCCTGCTGATCAGCTCGCAAGGCAGGATTGTCAGACCTGCCCGCCCTGACCCGAACCGACGATGCAGCAAAACCGTCAGTTTTCCGGGGAAGGACACCGGCAGATCCGCCGGGAGCGTCGCGGGCTCCAGGGAAATATCGTATCCCCGGTCTGCGGTGTTGCAGAGGACCAGTTGGACTTGCTCGACAAACACGCGCTCGACCTCTGCCCAATCTGCAGATGCGGAGAGTGCCCGCCTGACGCTGGTCACCTGCTGTACGCGGTCCACCGGGCGGCCGTCTTCAATGCCACGGATATGGACAGGAAAGCCGCTTTCGACGGCGAGCCCCTTGAGGCGCTCGGCGCGCTCGCTTGCACCTGTCGTCTGCACGACGGTAATGGGCCCGAGGGCTTCGCCTTTCTCCATCGCCTCGCTGACGAAGAGATCGGCATGGGCCTGGAGAAAGCGGCTGGTGCCGAACTGCATTATGGGGGTCTTCACTTTGGGTTTCCTTCCTCGCTCGGGGCCTGCGGTATCGATTGCAGCAATGTCTGCCGGGCAGACCTCAGGTGATGACGGCAAGCCTCATCGATACGACCGATGTCGCGCGATTGCAGGGCGTCGATATAGGCCAGGTGCTCGGCGATCGCCCTGGCATTCCGCTGCCGGGCCTGTGCCTTGTTCCACTGGTAGTGGTAGTGGAAAACGATGGCGATGACGTCGTAGAAATCGGCGATGAAACGGTTGTTCGAGGCGCGCTGGATCAGCAGGTGAAATTTCTCGTCGAGTTGTGAAAAGTTACGATATCGTTCGTCGAAGTCGGCAAGCAACTCGTCGTGCTCCTTGCGGATGGCGGCAAGGCTTGCCCAGGCCGGATGATCGGCCGGCAGCCGCCCGAACTCCGCTGCCGAGTGCAGCTCGAACATTTCGCGGACGTCAGCCAGTTCCAACGCGAACTCGCGCGTAAAACCCTTCAGCGTCCAATGGCTGTTGGGGCGTTTCTCTATCAAGCCGAATCGCGAGAAGCGAATGAGGAACTCGCGCACGCTGGTCGTGCCGGTGCCTATTTCGCGGGCGAGTTCCAGCTCGTTGATCTGCATGCCCGGCTGGGCCTCGTCCGATAATATGCGCAGCATGAAGCTGCGCTCGATGATGTCGTGCAGCGAATTGGTTTCCTGCTCGGGAAACAGGTCGGCTGCCACAGGCGGCCGGAGCACTGTCTTCTCGCGCTTGTTCCACTGGATGATCCCGACATCGCTTAGCCGCAGGAGAATTGCGCGCGCGGTGCTGCGACTGATGCCGAGCTGGGCCGCGATATCAGGCTCGGACGGCAAGGCTGCATGCGGGACAAGCGTCGCCGCATAGCGATTGAACGCCTCCTTGAACACTGTATTTTGTCTGGCCATGCCGACCCCCTGCTGCCTGCACGACCCCGCGCAACCCGGCCACCTCTTAAGGCGGCAAAGCTTGCGTGGCCAGTGTAGCGCGCCTTTTCACAAGCGCTTGTTGTTGGCGCATTCTCCCTCGTCAGCGGCGATATTCCCCGTTGACTTCAAAATGTTTATTGTAGATAAAAAACAAAATCAATGCGCGATTGCCAATGCAGCAGGCGCCTGGACAGGGAGACGAAGTTGAACAACCAGCCTTGGATCATCTTGTCCAACGGTGACAACGTCGCCGTTGCGACTGCACCGATCGCAGCCGGAACTGCGTTTAGCGGACTGCTGACGACGCGCGAAAAGATCGACCCAGGCCACAAGTTCGCGCTGAAGGATCTTGGCTTGGGCGAAGCTGTGGTCAAATATGGACAGGCGATCGGCCGCACGACGGCAGAGATCAAGGCCGGCGATCATGTGCACAGCCATAACCTCCATTTCGAGAACGACCGGCTTTCCGTGACGGCAGCAGCCGCGCCGGAGCCGGCCACCGAGGCTGAAAAGGCCCGGACGTTCCAGGGCTATCGTCGCGCCGACGGACGCGCGGCAACGCGGAACTATATCGGTATCCTTGCCAGCGTAAACTGTTCCACCACGGTCTGCCGCGCCATCGCAGAAGAGGCAAACCGGACGCTGCTGCCGCACTATGATGGTATCGACGGGTTCGTACCGATCGTCCACGATCAGGGCTGCGGAATGAGCTCGACCGGCGATGGCATGCATATCCTGCACCGGACACTGGCCGGCTACGCGCGTCACGTCAATTTCGGTGGCGTGCTGATGATCGGGCTTGGATGCGAGGTCAATCAGCTGACGCTCTACGGTCAGAGCGGTGCCGGTGCCAGCAAGCGTCATTTCAACATTCAGGATGCCGGTGGTTCGCGCCGTGCCGTCAATCTTGCCATGGGCGTGCTCAAGGAAATCTGCGAGGAAGTGGGCACCGCTCGCCGCGAGCCGATCTCCGTCAGCGAGATCATCATCGGCCTGCAGTGCGGCGGCTCGGACGGCTTTTCCGGCATCACCGCCAATCCTGCACTGGGGGCTGCGGCAGATATCCTGGCTGCTGCCGGCGGCACCGCCATTCTGTCGGAAACCTCGGAAATCTACGGCGCAGAACACCTGCTGCGCAGCCGGGCGGTGAGCGAAGAGGTCGCTGCCAAGCTCGATGCCAAGATCACATGGTGGGAAAAGTATGTCGCCTTGCACGGCGCATCGCTCGATAACAATCCGTCGCCCGGCAACAAGCGCGGCGGCCTGACGACTATCCTCGAAAAGTCGCTTGGCGCCGTCGCCAAGGGTGGCCGGTCACCGCTAACAGACGTGTATGGCTATGCCGAACGGGTCACCGGACGCGGCTTGGTGTTCATGGATACGCCCGGTTACGACCCCGTATCGGCAACCGGACAGGTTGCCGGTGGCGCCAACATGATCGCGTTTACCACTGGACGTGGCAGCTGCTTCGGATCGCGACCTGCTCCGTCATTCAAACTGTCCAGCAACTCCGCGCTCTACAAGGCGATGGAAGAGGACATGGATATCGACTGCGGCACGATTGCCACCGGCGAGACGACCATCGAGGCCAAGGGCCGCGAGATCTTCGAGCTGATCATCGAAACGGCATCGGGCAAGAAAACCAAGAGCGAAGCCTTCGGCTATGGCGACAACGAGTTTGTGCCTTGGCATTTGGGTGCGACGCTTTAAGACTGAAGATCTGCAATCGTCTGAGGAGAGATGATGAACAGGAGGAAAATCGGCAGGACGGCGCTCGAAGTCACCGAAATCAGTTTCGGTGCCGCGGCGCTCGGCGGTCTGTACCGCACCTGCCCACGCGATCAGGCTATGGAGACATTGCAGGCGGCATGGGATAGCGGCATCCGCTATTTCGACGTCGCACCGTGGTATGGCCTCGGCCTTGCCGAGCGCTATGTCGGGGATTTCCTGCGCGACAAGCCGGATGGCAGCTACGTATTGTCGACCAAGGTCGGCCGATTGCTCCGGCCGGTGCCGACCGGGACGGTCCCCGACTACAGCTATGTTGACCCGCTCTCCTTCGATGCCGACTACGACTATTCCTACGACGGCATCATGCGCTCGGTCGACTTCAGCTATGCACGCCTCGGCCTCAACCATATGGACATCCTCTACGTCCACGATATCGGCGCCTACACCCACGGGCGGGCAGCGAACGAACATTACCTCGGACAGTTGCTCGGCTCCGGACTGAAGGCGCTGGAGCAGCTGAAATCTTCGGGCGCCATCTCTGCCTACGGTCTCGGCGTCAACGAAGTTCCGGTCTGCCTCGACGTCATGCGCGCCGCCCCGCTCGACTGCATTCTTCTGGCCGGACGCTACACGCTGCTTGATCGCTCGGCGGTAGCAGAACTGATGCCGCTTTGCCGGGCAGCGCAAACCTCGCTTGTCATCGGCGGAGTGTTCAACTCCGGCATCCTGGCAACAGGACCGGTTGCCGGTGCAAATTTCGACTATATGCCGGCAACGGAAGAGGTGCTCGAGAAGGTCGCTGCGATGGAAGCCATAGCCTCGAAAAGCGGGGTTCCTCTGGCGGCACCGGCGCTGCAGTTTCCGCTGCAAGACCCGCTTGTTGCCTCGGTGCTGATCGGCACGGGAAAGGCTGCAAGTCTGTATCGCAACATGGAAAACTTCGCGCAGCCGGTTCCGGAAAGCGTCTATCCGCAATTTGAGCCCTACGTGCTGGTAGCACCACCTTTGGGAGAAGATGCTGTGCGCGTCTAACGCTGCACGGATTACCGGGCCGAAAGCGCCGCAACCGCTATTTGGAACATATATTCCATCTTGACACCTTTGTGGAATTTATGTTTCGTTGAGACAACTGGCCGTGGGGAGACGGCCTTGGAGAGGGAGGGGAAGCCACGGACGCCGTCCGTTTTTCAAAACAATTCGAGCCACCATTGGCTGATACGCCAGACGCGGGCTCCCTTTCGCGCCGAACAATCAAGAGACTATCGACAAAGGTCGTCCGCATGCGTTCAGCGGCACGATTTATCTGGAGGAGAACGCACCTGAGAGGAGAACTCACATCATGAAATCCATTCTTTCCCGCCGTGCATTTGCCGCCCTGGCCGGCGCTGCCGTCCTTGCCACAGCGATACCTGTCACGTCCTTCGCCGCCGAAGTGACGATCCCGATCATCGTCAAGGACACCACGTCTTTCTACTGGCAGATCGTGCTCGCCGGCGCCCGCAAGGCCGGCAAGGACCTCGGCGTCAAGGTGCCGGAACTCGGCGCCCAGGCTGAGACAGACGTCAACGGCCAGATCAGCATCCTGGAAAATGCCGTTGCCGGCAAACCGGCTGCAATCGTGATCTCGCCCACTGAATCCAAGGCACTCGGCAAGCCCGTCGATGAAGCCGCCAAGTCGGTTCCGATCATCGGTATCGATTCCGGTGCCGACTCCAAGGCGTTCAAGTCGTTCCTGACGACAGACAACACCCAGGGCGGCCGCATTGCTGCCGACGGTCTTGCCGCTGCCATCAAAGGCATGACCGGCAAGGAAGAAGGCGACGTCGTCATCATCACCAACACACCTGGTGCTGGCTCTCTCGAGCAGCGCCGCGCGGGCTTCCTGGATGAAATCAAGACCAAGTATCCGGGCCTCAAGGTTGTTGCTGACAAGTATGCCGACGGTCAGGCGACCACCGGTCTCAACATCATGACCGACCTGATCACGTCTAACCCGAAGATCGTTGGCGTCTTCGCCTCCAACCTGATCATGGCGCAGGGCGTCGGCCAGGCAATCGCTGAAAACAAGCTCGGCGACAAGGTCAAGGTCATCGGCTTCGACAGCGACGACAAGACGATCGGCTTCCTCAAGGACGGCGCCATTGCAGGCCTCGTCGTTCAGGACCCCTACCGGATGGGCTATGACGGCATCAAGACCGCACTCGCCGTCTCCAAGGGTGAAAAGGTCCCCGCTACGGTCGACACAGGTGCCAACCTCGTCACCAAGGCAAACATGAGCGATCCGAAGATCGATGCGCTCCTGAACCCGAAGCTGAAGTAACAGCCATCGCCGGAGGCCGTGCGGACACCCGCGCGGCCTTTCCACCCAAAGACAAACCGACTTTGAAGAAATGCGAAAGCGCTTTTGAAAGGCGTTTGATGCAGTGGAGAGGATAGGCCCATGGCCGGATTGGAAGAGGTCAGTCATCGCCACGATGACAACGCCGCCCTCAAGGAAGCAAACCGTGTTCCGCCGGGATCACCCATTCTCGAACTGAAGGCGCTTCAAAAGAATTACGGCTCGGTCCAGGCCCTGAAGCCTGCGACGCTGACATTCCTCGCCGGCGAAATCCACGCCATCGTCGGTGAAAACGGCGCCGGCAAATCGACGCTCATCAAGCTTCTGACCGGCGTCATCGGCAGGACGTCGGGCGAAATCGTGTGGTGCGGACATCCAGTCGCGCTGGCGACGCCGAACGAGGCGATAGAGCGTGGCATCAATGCCGTCCATCAGGAAGTCGTGTTGTGCCAGCATCTTTCCGTTGCAGCCAACCTGTTTCTCGGCGACGAGGTCAGTCGCTTCGGCGTGATGCGCAAGAAGCAGATGGAGACAATGGCGCAGACGGTGCTGAACGACCTCGGCTTCGGACTGCCCGCCGCAGCGCCGCTGAATTCACTGACGATCGGCCAGCAACAGCTCGTTGCCACGGCGCGCGCGGCGATGCGTGGCACGCAATTCCTGATCTTCGACGAACCTACCGCCTATCTGACGCGGCAGGAATCGGCCCAGCTTTTCAAGCTCATCCGCCGCTTGCAGGCCGAGGGCGTCACCATCGTCTATATCAGCCATCGCATGGAAGAGGTGTTCGAGCTGGCCGACCGCGTATCGGTACTGCGCGACGGGACCCACGTCGGCACGCGCCTGATCGGCGAGACGAACGACGAAGAGCTGATCACCATGATGATCAACCGCTCCATCGAGCAGATCTACCACAAGGAAGAGATCCCGATCGGCGAGACGATCCTAGACGTTCGTGGCCTGTCCGGGCCGGGCTTCAAGGATGTTTCGCTGACAGTCAAGGAGGGCCAGATCGTCGGCCTCTACGGGCTGATCGGCGCTGGCCGCAGTGAATTCGTACTCGGCCTCTATGGCCGCGAGAAGACAACTGCCGGTGAAATCCACTGGAAGGGCAGCAAGGTCGACATCAAGAACGAGCGGAGCGCCATGGCGCTCGGCATTGCGCTTGCCCCAGAGAGCCGGCGCGACCAGGGCCTGTGCCTCAATCTGCCGATTGGCCTCAACATCAACCTGCCGGTGTTCCAGCGCCTGAGCATGGGGCCTGTCATCAACCGCAGCAAGGAGGCTGCCAATGCCGACAAGCAGATCCGCGACCTCAGCATCAAGACGCCTACCCGGCGCGTGCCCGCCGCCAGCATGTCGGGCGGCAACCAGCAAAAGGTGGTGATCGGCAAATGGCTGAGCCACGGTGCCAAGCTCTTCATCTTCGACGAACCGACCGTCGGCGTCGATGTCGGCACCAAAGCGGAAATCTACCGGCTGTTCGCGACGCTTCTGAAACAGGGAGCGGGCATCATCCTGATTTCCTCATACCTGCCGGAAGTCTACGAGCTCGCAGACAGGCTGCACGTCTTCCGTAGCGGCCAACTGGTGGCAAGCCATGATTTCCATGCCGCATCGCACGAGGAAGTCCTCGGCGAAGCCATCGGCGCGTGAGACATAAAGATTAAGGGAAGAATTCGATGACAGTCACTCCTACAGAAACCGTAGCGCCCGTCCCCCGCAAGCGGATGAATATGCTCTTCAGCCTGACGCTGATCGGATTGCTATTTTTCCTCTGGCTGGTACTGGCCTTTGCGACTGACAGCTTCTGGACGTCGCTGAATATCAGCAACCTGCTGCGTCAGGGCTCGATGACCGCCATCCTGGCACTC
Organism: Rhizobium sp. B21/90; assembly: GCF_019355815.1. Classification (NCBI taxonomy): domain Bacteria; kingdom Pseudomonadati; phylum Pseudomonadota; class Alphaproteobacteria; order Hyphomicrobiales; family Rhizobiaceae; genus Rhizobium; species Rhizobium sp. B21/90. The sequence continues at coordinate 3,666,536 of NZ_CP072162.1, forward strand.
GGCCAGACATTCGTGATCATCACCTCCGGCATCGATCTCTCGGTCGGCGCCATCGTCGGCTTCGCCGGCGTCATCATCGCCTGGCTGTTGCAGGCTGGTTTTCCGGTCTGGGTGTCGATCATCATCACGCTGCTGTTCGGCACGGCGATCGGCGCCTTCCACGGCTTCGGGATCGTCCGCATGGGCTTGCCGCCGTTCATTATCACGCTGGCGACGCTCACTTCGTTGCGCGGCATCGGCCTGCTCATCACCAACGGCTCTTCGATCAACATCACCAACGAAGCCTTCAGCAACTTTGCCCGCGCCGATTTCCTGGGCGTGCCCAGCCTGTTCTGGATGGTCATCATCATGGCCGTGCCGGCCTTTGTCTTCCTGCATCTCAGCCGCTGGGGCCGCTATCTCTTTGCCGTCGGCTCCAATCCGGAGGCGGCACGCCTTTCAGGCGTCAATGTCAGGGGCATGATCTACCTTGCCTACATCCTCTCAGGCACTTTTGCGGCCTTCGTGGGCATTCTGCTTGCCTCGCGTATCGCTATCGGCAATGCCACCCAGGCCGACGGTTGGGAACTGCAGGCCATTGCCTCGAGCGTTATCGGCGGCACCAGCCTGTTTGGAGCCGTGGGTACAGCCTACGGTCCGCTTATCGGCGCCTTCATCCTTGCCACCATCAACAACGGTGCCAACCTGCTCAACCTGAATTCCTTCTGGCAGCGCGTCATCACCGGTTTCCTGATCATCCTGATCGTCTATTTCGACCAGCTGCGCCGGCGTCGGGGTTAATTCCCGGGCCGTCCTGAGACTTAGGGCGCCAGCAGGGCATCCTCGTCGGTCGCGACCTGGGATTGCCGCTGGCGCCGCAACACTGCACGCTCTGCCCGGACCCTGGCGGCAAGCAGCAACGAGAGGAAGAAGCTGTCGAGGCTGGCATTGTATCCGACCCGGCCCTCCACCATACCGCCGACGATGATGAGGAAGGCGCCGATTGCGCAGAGCCGCGCTTCGAACGTCCTCTTCTGGAACGGCAGGACGAAAGCCACGTAAAAGAGCGCGGACACGAATAGAAACAGCCCGACCACGCCGCCGTCGCCAACTACCGCGATGAAAATGTTATGCGGCTGGCGAATGGAGCCAAGCGCGGCCAGTTGGTAGAACAGGTCTTCCGTCACCGGAGACACGGAGGTAAAGGCCCCCGGACCTTGCCCCAGGAACCAGTGGTCCACCACGCGGGCGAGATAGGCCATCCAGATATCCGTTCTTCCCGTCAGCGTGGCATCGCGACCGAATGCGCCGGTAATCGGGACCCAAAGGAAATAGACGCCCACCGCCAGGAGCAGGACCGTGCCGATCAGTGCCGCCGATCCGATAAAGGGCGACAGCCGCGACCTCGACATGGACATCAGCAGCACATAGTAGCCGATGGCGGCAAAGGCGACGGCAAGCGACCCCTTCGAGTCCGAGCCGACCAGGCATATGGCGGCAACCAGAAACAACAGCAGGCTTTTCCAGCGGCCGACGGCCTTCGAGAAGAAAAAGGCGAAGACGGCCGCCCACATGGCAAGGGCGCCGAGATAGTTCTTCTGCTGGAACGCTCCCTTCCAGACGCTGGCGCCGCCGTAGACCTCCGTGCCGGCTTTCGGGATAGCGATGACCAGCACGATCGACAGGATGAGGATCACGGTCAGATAGCGTGACATCACCCGGGCCATGAGGTTGGCAGGCAAAAGCAGGCCGATAATGGTGCCGCTGAGCGCCATCAACAGCCAGAAGATCTCGATGCGAAACGAGTTGATGAACGAGTAGCCATGCACGCCGGATATGAAGCCCATACCGACAAAAGGCAGGAACGGCATCAGTGCCGTGCCGACGGCTTTGTAGGAATGGGAAGTGAAATAATAGAAGATGGCGATGCTGATCGACAACCATACGCCATAGCGGAAGGGCACGCCGAAGGGCTGAACGCCCTCCAGGTCTTCCTGCGTCAGATCCACCCCGCCCCAGTACCAGGCACCGGAGAACTGGATCAGGCAGAGAACGAGCAGCACGACCAGCCCGAGCCTTACCAGCACGGGCAAGTCGCGCTCTTTCATCGAGACCGGTGTGTAGACGTCCTCAGCCATGTAGGCCTGCGTCATTTATTCGCTCCCGGGTGTGGCAACCCGTCGATCTGGTAGGCAGCAATCTTGTCGATCTGGAAGGCGGCAGGCAGCGGCGTTTCTGCATCTGCCACGCCGACCATCTTGCCGCCGATTGCCAGGTTGACGATCATGTACATCGGTATGTCATAGCCGGGTGGTGTTGTCAGGACCTGCACGGGCTTGCGATCGATATACCAGGTGAGGCGATCCGGCTGCCAGAGCACACCGAAGGTATGGAAACCCGTGGTCGCCTGCGCAAAAGGCACACGGCAGCCGGAATGCTGATAGGCGCCGGTACCGCCGGCCTTCCAGTGGGCGGTCATCACCATCTTGTCGGACTGCTGGCCGACAACCTCGAGAATATCCAGCTCAGGCGGCCATTTGTTCTTGTCGGTCGGCAGCAGCCAGAAGGCCGGCCAGAGCCCCTTACCAGCCGGGATCTTGGCGCGCATCTCGAAATAGCCGTAGGTCTGGGAGAACGACTGGCGGGTCGTCAGCACACCCGACGTGAACTGGTAATTGTAGAGCGCCTGCTTGAACTGATCGGGGGTACGGTCGCCTATGATCGAGAGCACGCCGTCCTTGATCTTGAAAGGATTGATACCGACCGGCGTCTGTCCCTGCCCCTTGTAGCCCGGATCGACGTAGATTTCCTGCTCCTTGTTGCCCTGCAACGTGCGCTTTGTCATCCAGCTGTAGTCGCCATCGTAGTGCGGCGTCCATTTCTTGTCGGAAAGGTCCAGCTTGTCGAAATTGTCGAAGAACGTGCGGGTGAGGTGAACGTCCGGCACGTCGCCGGTGGCGGTCGCCGGCTGGCATGTCGCGGTCGCCGGCTTGGAGGAAAGGGGCAAGGTTATCGTCTCCTCCGCGGCCCATGCCTGGGCGCCAAAAGAGACGAAGAGCAAACCGGTGGCGAAAGCTTTCAGAGGGCTGTGGCTCATGGGGTAATCCTCGGTGATTTTCGACTTCAGTGAGGCATCAATTCCGGTGCAACACGGCGGGCAAGGACAACGGATCCCGACGCAGTCAGATGGCCATAGTCCCACTGCATCGGCACGCCGGAGTCGGTGGTCGTCTGACATGTGGCTGTGCCGGGCGGGCAGAGCAGGTCATAAATCGAAACGTAGGTCGCACCTGTTGTCTTCAGAGCGGCGGCGAACTGTTCGTCGATAGTCTTCATGGCGGGCACCCGCCTCTCCTGGGCAAGGTCTGCCGATCCCCAGAGCGCCTGCGTGGCCAGAAGGCGCGCCAGTCCGATCTTGTATTCCGGGATCGGCCCGAGAACGTAGACCCGGCTGCCGAAAGACTTGAGCCGATCTATGGTCGCAAGCAGGTCCGGCAGGTCGGTTGCCACCCAGCGTGCCGAGATGATCACGGCCTGAGGATGCTGTTTGCCGAGCGTGTCATAGATACCTTCCATAAAGGCGCGACAATTTTTAAGCCCGTTGCCCGAGATCAGCGGCTTGCAGCCCGACGACGTCGCCTGCATCAGATTGACGTCGGTCATCGTCTTGCTGAGACCGCTCCACCAGTGGGCACCGTGGCTGTCACCGATCAGAACGTAATTCGGCTTTGTGTCCGAAAAGCGAAGGCAGGACTGCGTGTCGTAATCGGCCGGCGTCTGCAATTCGCCATCGAGGAAACAGGTACCACGGCGGTAGGCAGCACGATCATCGTATTGCAGGTAGGTCGCCAGCCGGGCGACCTCGGGCGAAAAGCGCAGCGGCAGGCCGGACGCCACGATGCACCAGAGGCCGAAGACGATACCGAGCGCCGAGATCGCGAAATTCGCGATCCACAGCCGCCTTGGCGGCACGGCAACACGATCACGGGCAGGCTGCTCGACGAAACGCCAGGACACATAGGAAAGAACCGCCGTAATCGGCGCGACGATGACGATGTCCTTCGGCTCGAGCGGCCGCTCGACAAACAGATGATAGAAGACGGCAACCGGCCAGTGCCAGAGATAGAGCGAATAGGAGAGCAGGCCGATGAAGACGATGGGCCGGAGCGACAGGAGCCGGCTGACAAGGGTTGCGGGACCGGAGCCGGAATAGATGACCAGCGTCGCCCCGAGCACCGGAGCAAGAGCGGTCATGCCCGGAAAGGCCGTCGTCGGCTTGTAGAGGAGACCGGCGGCAAGGATTAGAAACAGACCCGCCGCGCCGGCACCCTCGCGCAGGATGCGCTGCGGAAAGACGGGGATCTTTGCCAGCGCCAGCAGCGAGCCGGCCAGCATCTCCCAAAATCGCGGCGGAGAGAAATAGAATGCCGCTGGCTGCTGCGTGTGCATCAGCCAGAGCGCGAGGCCGAAGGAAAGGACGGCCAGGACGGCGATAGCTGCAGTGACGAAGCGCGGCAAAAAGCGATAGAGGCCGAGCAGCAGCAGCGGAAAGAAAATGTAATATTGTTCTTCGACCGCCAGCGACCAGGTGTGCAGCAGCGGCTTGGTCTCGACATCGCTGAGGAAATAGCCGCGAAAACCGTAGAAGTAGAAGTTGGAGGTGAAGGTCAGCGTCGAAATGATGCTTTTCGAGTAGTCGATCAGTTCCGACGGGTAAAGCAGCACGAAGGCGGCGATGGCCGACGCCACCAGCATGAAGGCAAGTGCTGGAAAGATGCGCCGCACGCGCCGCTCATAGAATTTGATGAAGGAGAACTGGCCGGCCAGCATCTCGCGGCTGATGATGCTGGTGATCAGATAGCCGGAGATGACGAAGAATACATCGACCCCGACGAAGCCGCCGCGAAAAATCCCTGACTGAAAATGGTAGAGGATCACCGACAAGACAGCGACGGCACGCAGGCCATCGATATCGCCGCGATATTTCACATTGCTCATTCCGCACTCGTTCCTTGACGTTGCCCAGGGCCCGATCTCACGATCGCGCGCTTACCTTCACCACGTCCGCTCGAATGAATAGACATCGGCTTCGCTGCGTACGCGCAGCACCTTGGCCGGCAAGCCGCCGACAATGACGTCGCTCTCCGGAAGTCTTTTCGTGACCACCGCACCCATGCCGACGATCACCCGGTCGGCCACACCGCTGCCTGGGGCGAAGCGTACGGCGGTGCCGAGGAAGCTCTTTTCGCCGATGACGATGTCACGGTTCATCGTGCCCGCGCCGTGCGTCAGGAATTGCGAGGCAAAGCCTGCGACCCAGGTGCCGTCGCCGATGGAGATGCTGCCGAGAATATCGAACAGGTGGCTTTCGTTGATCAGGCAATCGCGCCCGGTCTCGAAGCTGCGGGCATAGCCCATATGCGCCTGGCGCGGATCGGCAGCGGCGTCACCGCATTCGAAGCGGTTCCACCGGCCGATAAACGTGCCTTCGCCAAGCGTCACCGAAATGGGGCCCATGAAGCTTGTGCCGCGGCGAATGATGACATCGGGTCCGCAAGAAAAGCGGTCGACAGCGATGATCACGCCGAAGCCGATGCTTGCCCCCCGGCCCAGGCTGTAACCCATCAGCATACGGTATGCTCCCGCGCGCAAAGCCTTGTGAGGCAAGCGCGAGATGAGCATGGCGAGAATCTTGCGGGATCGGTTCATGCTGTTTCCTTGAAACTAGGCAACTTGCGGATCCAGGACCCGGCCGCTGATTGTCGCGATGGCTGCACGTCTTTCCGCGATGGGCAGCGGGTTCGTCGACTGGATGTGGACGGCGATATTTTCCGGCTCCATGGCCGCAATGATCGCCTCGACGTCGATCACGGCATCCGGCGACCAGACGGAGTTTGCGAGCTTCATGTCCTTGATCGGGCGCGGTTCGGCGACGGCGGCGATCTCGACGACGTATTCGCCGTAGAGAATGTATTCCGAGACGGTCTTGGCCTTGGCTATGGCGCGCTGCCAGTCCGGGCCCTTCACCGACTGGATGCGTCTAATGAGCCCATCGAGGGTAGCGCGATCCCAAGGGATCAGCTGGCCGATATAGTTGAAATGCTCGGTCTCCCAGGGCTTGCCGACGCCGAGAAGCTCGTGCGCCGTCTTTCTCCAGAGCCGGTGCGTATCGAGATCGCGACCCCTGACATGCTGCTGCAGGATGAGCTGGCCACCGCTTTGCAGCGCTTCGAGCGAGAATGGGCGGACCAGGAAGACATCGCTGTCGGCAAAGATGAAGATGTCGGCCTTGGTAAGATCGCCCGCGCAGAGCTTGACGATCTGCTGCACCAGCCAACCGCTGATCCGCCCGACGCCGGGCAGATAATACTGCTCGCGGAGGCGCAGCGTCTTGCCGAACGGCAGCTTGATGATAGTCGGCACGGGAAGCCTAATAAACCCGTGTGGCCGCAGGATGCTTTCGCGCGCCATGACCCGGCGACGCGGCCCTTGCAGCGAGGCGAACAGCTTCATGTCGCTTTGGGGCACGATGACCAGATGCTCGAAGTCGAACTGGCAGAAAGTATCGATGCTGCGGCAGAGGTCGACGGCGTTCTCGAAATCGTTGCGATAGGACGGCGTGATGATGGCGACCTTGGCGTTAGTCATGGATGGCTCCCGATAGCGTGTGGGTCGTGGCCGTATGAAGATAGCGAGCGCACGTCATCTTGGACCCACCGCCGGAACGTCGAAACTCTTGGGAACCTTCGGCCCCCAGAAGCGCCGGTGCAGCCAGCCGGTCATTGGCCGTTCGAGCAACAGGTAGACGAAGGCTGCCACGAACATGGCAAAGCCACCGGCGACGAAGATGTAAAGCCAGGGGCTGTGGATGCCGATGCGCGGGGCGACAAGCGCCACCAGGTTGATCGAGAATGGATGCGACAGATAGAGCGCGAAGGACGCATTGCCACCAAACACCAGAACGCGCATCAACGGCTTCAGGGCGTTGTCGAGCTTTTCATCGAGCAAGGCAGGTCCGGCGCAGGCGACGAAGGCGGGAAGCCCCATCCAGAGCGGCCGCCAGAGACCGCCGAGTTCCGTCAGGCCTGTCGACTTGAAGACCACCATCAGCAGCATGCCGGCGACGAACAGCGACCAGCCGGCCAACGCGCCGAGGCGGACGCCGCGGTCGCGCAGATGCGCCAGCGCGATGCCGAACAAGAACTCGAAGACGATAGGATTGGCCCAGAAGGCAAACGGTGGCGTCTGGACAACGTGAAAATACGGCAAGCCGCCGAGTACCAGGAGCGCCGCGATGACCCAGGTCATGCCCCAGCCCTTGCTGAAGAAAAGGCCGATCGCGAAGACGACGTAGAACAACATCTCGAAATTCAGCGTCCAGCCCAGGATGAGGACCGGATAGAAATGGCCATATGGATCAGGCAGCGGAATGAATAGGAAAGAGCCGACGATCTGCTCGAGTGACGGGCTGCCGTAGCGGATCGAGCTTGCAAACACCACCATGGCGCATAGCATGGCGATGGTGAAGAACCAGTAGGGCGGCGCGACGCGGACGATGCGGCGCAGGATGAACTGAAGCGGCGCGCCCGGCTTTCCAAAGCTGTTGCGCGACAGGTGGTACATGATGAAGCCGCTGATGATGAAGAACAGGTCGACACCCCCGGCCCAGAAGACCGGATCGAATGGCTTGAAGTTTGCCGTATCGACAAATGACTGATCCATCACTTCGTGCTGGAGATGGCTGATCAGCACCATCATCGACGCCACGAGGCGAAGCACCTGAATTTCCTGGATTTGCTTCTTCTGGGGCTGCTGCAAGTGGGAAGAACCCTTCTGGGACTAGAGAACGGAGGAACGGGCCGGCGACGGCAGGCCAGCCACGACGGCGCCGCGCTGGCGCATCGCCTCGTGATAAATTTCCAAGGTGCGCTCGCCAATGCTGGTCCAATCGCCGCCGGCGGTGATCCTGATCTCCGGACGACGCTCGATGGCATCGGCAAGGGCTGCTGCCAGCGCATTGGCATCCGCCGGTGGCACCAGCGCGCCGTTGGCCTCCTGCATGTCTTCGGCAAAGATACCGACGTCGGATGCAATCATCCATTTGCCGGTCGGTTTCAAGAGGAAGTAGACGCCGCTGGCGTCGATCTGCCGGTAGGGAAAGAGGAAGCTGTCGGCTTCCTCGAAAAGCGATGCCATCTGGGTTTCGTCCAGCCGGCCAAGGCGCAATTCGACGACATCCTCCAGACCGAGGGCTGCAATGCGCTCCTTGATCGGCGCCATGTCCATGTGGGCTGCACCGGCAATGACGACGCGGGCACGCTGGCGGAGTGCCTGCGGCACTTGGCCGAGCGCCTCGATCAACACATCAAGTCCCTTGTACGGCTTGATCTGGCCGAACATGACGAACGTCCAGCGCGGATCGCGGATCGCACCGGGCGCGAGAGGGGCAGGCTCGACATTGAGCGTCAGCGGACCATGCGGGACGATGGAGACCTTGCTTTCGGCGATGCCGCGCGCAATCAGGTTCTGGCGAGCGCCGCGAGTGTGGACGATGACGTGGTCTGCAGCAGCAATCGGCATGTCGAAGCCAGAGTTCTGCAGAAAGGAGATCTTCTCGCCATTGAATGGTACCGTGTCGTGGACGGTCATGATGACCGGGCAAACACGGCGCACAAGGCGCATCGCCAAGGCATCGAACAAAGGCAGGACGGCCCATTGCACGTGCATGACCGCCGGGCGGCGACGGTGGACATGGGCTACCAAGCGAACCAGATCGACGATGTGCGACAGGCCTTTGGCCAGACCGCGCAGCTTGTTCCATTTCGCGGGGATAGCTTCGACGCCGCGATAGAAGGTGATGCCGATATCGGCGACCGTGATCTCGGATTGCTCCCCCTTGCGCAACGGCCGCGCTGCCCAATAGGGCGCCACACCGACGGCGCGCAGCCCACGCGTCAATCCGGCGTCGTAGGCCGGAGTGAACAGCGAGGGGTCGATCAGCAAGGCCCGCATGGGCGTTTTTTCCGTTACGGAATTCAAACAGCTTCTCCCAGGCCACTATAGGATTTGTCCGGCTGCCACTGGGCTTCCCGCAGCGTCAGGATCCCGGTGATGAAGCCAAGCGCCCATGAGGCATGCATTGTAAAAGCGGCAGGCCCGGCCAGCAGGCCGCAGGCAGATCGCTTGTTGAAGGCGATGGCAACCGAGGTCACCGCCAGTACGAAGACATAGAAGGCCGGCACCATCAGCAGCAGGGGAAACAGCGGGCTCAGAACGATTGCCGCAGCACAGGCACTCATGAAAGCCGGAACGGCGAACTGGCGGATCTTGAACGATGTCGGGTGACGGCGAACAGTGCGGGAGCGACCCTTGCCGTAATTGAAATACTGCCTGGCAAGTTTGGCGAATGTTGCGCGCGGCTGGTACTCGATGCGGATATCGGTATCGAGATAGATCTTGCCGCCGAGCGCGCGCAGCCTGCAATCGAATTCCGCGTCCTCGTTGTGGGTGAACGTCTCTTCATATCCGCCTGCGCGGCGAAAACTTTCCATCAGCATAGCGGCATGATGGCCGTGATCGACGAAACGGCTCTGGCGACCGCCCCGGTGCGCAGATCCGCCGGAGCCTATCGGTGAGTCCGAAACCCAGGCGACAGCGCGCTGCAGGCAGCCGTTTCCGACCGAATCCATCGGCACGACGACGGAGTCTGCTTCGACCCCGTGCAGGCTATTGACCAGTGAGCGGAGAAAGCCCCTCGGGTAAGACGCATGTGCATCGCAACGAACCAACACGTCCTTATCCTGCCCAAACTGGCGCACGACGAGGTTTACACCGGCACTCTGGAGACGCTGCGGATTGTGAACGAGCGAAAGGTGATCACGCTGCTTTTCGAGGCGCCGAACGACATCCACGGTGCCATCGGTGCTTCCGCCATCTGCAATTACAAATTGTATATTGCAGTCGGGAAGATCGACGTAAAGCTGATCCAGGACAGCCTCTATATGAGCAGCTTCGTTCAGCGTCGGAATAGCAACCAAAACACTTCGAACCATCTAAATTCCCATCCCGCTTGGTTTCTCAGGTGGTGTTCCGAGGGCTTACGCATCGACATCTTCGACAGGCCTACACCGAGATATATGCCATTGATAATAATAGCGTATTCATTGAATAACCGGCCAAAGACCCGCACTTAGAAGCGGACTGTAGAGGAAAATTTACCGATTTGCCATAGCCTAATGCTGCATTGCACTATAGACTGGACCCAGGCTAGGACGACAACCTTGACAAACGAGATTGCACTAGATGGCTGATATTGTGATCGGCATTCCCACTTTTAAGCGGCCGGAACTGCTGCAAAAACTTCTGTCGAGTTTGGTTAACGAAATTAACCAGAGCGTATGGCTGGTTGTAGCGGACAATGGATGTTCCGACGATACGAAGGCAGTTGTCACTGCCTTTGCGGCGAATTTTCCGCGTTGTTTTTATGTCCCAATTCCGGAACGCGGGCTGGCTCCAGTGCGTAACGGGCTGGTGAGCGCGGTGACCGATCTTGTGCCGGATTGGCGCTGGCTGGCGATGCTCGACGATGACGGCTACGTGTCCGAAGGCTGGCTGGCTCGTATCGTCGCGTGCGGCGAAACCTATGATGCCCATCTCACCGGCGGACCGGTCGAGGGGGTGCTGCCCGAGGGCGCAAATATTCTCGCCCGCAACAGCATTTTTGCCCGGCGCCGGCGCTGGAAGACCGGCCTGGTTGATTCACTGAACACAACACAAAACCTGCTGATCTCGCGAAAACTGTTGGCGCTTGCCCCGGCACCGCTGTTTCGCAACGAATACAGTGCGTCCGGGGGCGAGGACTACGATCTGTTCCGCAGGGTAAGGCAGAGCGGTGGCAGGATCGCCTGGTGCGACGAGGCTGTGGTCTTCGAGCCGACGCCTGAAAACAGGCTGTCGCATGGCAGCGTGCTCTCGCGATATTATACGACCGGGATCTACATGTCGCAGATCGATCGCTTCTACGACGGGCCGCGCAAGACATACACCACAGCGTTCAAGGGCTTTGCCTCTTCGTTGCTGCGAACGATCGGCGCCGGGTTTCGCCGCGACCGGAACGCGGTCGCACAGGGAATGCTTTCAACGGCGCATTACGCAGGACGGGCCGTCGGCCTGCTCGGCGGAAGCACCGCGCGATACACTTAACGTCAAGGAGAGACCGTGACGACACCTGACACACATGTGAGTACGAAGGGGCCCCGCGAGGGTCTGGCGGTTGGCCTGTGCACCTATAAGCGCCTGCCATCGCTGATGAGGCTTCTCGATCACATTGCCATTAGCGCCAAGGCACTGTCGTCGCCGCCGCAGATCATCATCGCCGACAACGACGGGCAGGATCCCGCTGTTGCTGCGAGCGTTGCCGCTTTTTCCGAGCAATCGGGACTGAAGGTCCACTACCGGATCGAGACACATCCGGGCATCTCGGCAGCCCGAAACGCCGTTTTTGACGAAGCCGAAAAGCTGAACCTGCGGTTCGTCGCTATGATCGACGACGACGAATGGCCGTCGCCGGAGTGGCTCAGCGAAATGCTGAAGGCACAAGCGTCCGAGGGCGCTGCCGTGGTCGGCGGTCCGGTGCGCCCGGTATTCCCGGACAACGCAGCCCATCTGCGCAAATATTCCCGCTACTGGTCAGTGGATAAGCAGTTCCTGAACGGCAAGCCGTTCGTGTTCTGCACCTGCAACTTCCTGATCGACCTGCAAGCTGTTGCGGCCATCCCGAGGCCGCTTTTCGATGAGGAATTCGGACTTTCGGGCGGCGGCGACACGGTGTTCTTCCGTGGCCTGTTCTTTGCCGGCATGAAGATGGCCTGGTCGGAAGAAGCCTTCGTCTATGAGGAAGTGCCGCAATCTCGCGCTTCCATCGCCTGGATGCGGCAGCGACGTTTTCGCGTCGGCAACCATGCCGTTCGCTGGGAGAGCCTCGGTGGCGGCGGGCGCAAGAGCCTGGCGAAGACACTCGGGCTGACAGCGCGGCTGGTTCTCTATCCTCTCCTGCAGCGCGAGCCTGAATCTCGAATGCTCGGCTGGATGCTGGAATACGACAAGGTTCGCGGTCGCTACAATGCACATTTCGGTGATGTCTTTGTAGAATATGCCAGGCCGAAGCCCGACGAAGCCAAGCCGTCCGACACCCAGAAACCGGAAGACAGCGGCAGGGTTTGCCGCTGATGCAGCGAGGACGGGCTGCCACGCCCGCCTGTTTTAGGACCAAGCAAGGAGCCGGGAAGGCATGCTGAAACGACTGATGACGTTTGTCCGTCATCTCGAGAGCCGCTTCAAACTGATGACCTTCGTTGGCGCCCTGATGCCGACGGTGTCAGCGCTTGCCGTACAGCTTGTGGCCTTTGCGGTAACGGCACGCGGCCTGGGCGTCGAGGCTTTCGGCTCATACACTGCGATCCTTGCCGTCACGGTCGTCAGCGTCGAACTGGTCGGCTTCGGTGGCGCCGACCTGCTGGTGCGGGCGGTGTCGCGCGAGCCTCAGAAATTCTCTTCCTATTTCGGCAACCTCCTGATTCTTGCTGCAGCCACGTTCCCTGTCGTCGTTGCCGCGGGTGTGGTCGTTGCGGTCAGTTTCATGCAGACGCAGATCGAGATTTGGCATGTGCTGGCAATCATTGTCGGCGAAGTGGCGCTCAACAGAATTGCCGCGTCCGTCGAGCTGATCATGGTTGCGCATCGCCATACCGTAAGGGCGGGCTGGATACGGCTGACCACAGCCTCCGTGCGGATGCTGCTTGCACTCGTTTATTTCGGCCTTCTGGGGCTGACCGATCTCGGCGGCTGGATAGAAGTCGCGTTTGCACAATGCGCAGTGACTTCGCTTGTCTACATCGCGCTCGTGGTGAAGCTCTACGGGCGGCCGGATTTCATGCTGAAGCGACAGGAGTGGAAGGCCGGCGGCGCATTCTGCGTCAACCAGGCGGCCCGTGCATCGCAGGGAAACTTCGACCGCATCATTCTCGGCCGGTTCGCCGATGCGGCCAGCGTCGGGATCTACGGCGCCGCCTCGCGCGTGCTGGCGCTCGGGCTGTTCCCCCTCCAGGTGGTCACCCGCATCACCTATCCCAATTTCTTCGTTCACGGCAAAAGCGGACTTGCTGCGAGCCGCAGCTATGCGCTGAAGATTACGCCCATGCTCTTCGGAGTGGGCATTGCCTCCAGTATCGCAGTCGCTGCCGCCGGCTACCTTGCGCCCTTTGCGCTCGGCAAGGACTTTGCCAGCATGGCGAATATCTCTGCTATGCTCGGGCTTGCCCTACCGCTGATCGCCTTGCAATATCCGCCGGCCGACGCGCTCACCGGTGCGGGAAAGCAGGGCATTCGCGCCTTCATCTCGCTCTGCGCCACTTTCGGTTTCGGACTGTTGATGGCACTCGGGGTGAACATTGCCGGCGTTCCCGGCCTGGTGATGGCGTTCCTTGCAAGTCACGCCTGCCTTGCGGGAGCGATGTGGCTGGCAGCCTTCCTGGTCGAGGACAAGGCGACGCCCGAGTTCGCCGCGACAGCCGAGGAGAACGCCGCTTGAGCGATAACGTCTCCCTTATCCGCACACGGCACGCCGCTTGCTTTACTGATCCTCTGACAGGAGGATTTTCTGCATGACCTCGCAAGCAGCAGCGATAGCCGTAGCCAATGCAGACGCGGCACCAGCGACCGACGTTCGCGGGGGAAACGCGCCGAAGCAGCGCCGTGCACGACTGGAGCAACTGGATGGCCTTCGCGGCATCCTAGCACTTTTCGTCGTGGTGTATCACCTGCAGGATCCGTTCGCGCAGGTCGCAGGCACCCTGACGGCCTATCTGCCGATCCTGTCGCAGGCCTGGTTTTCGGTAGACGTGTTCTTCATCATGAGCGGCTTTGTGATGATGTACGTCTATGGAACGGCATTCTCAGATAAAGTGCGCTGGGCAGACTTTCGCGACTTCTTTGCGGCCCGCATCGCGCGCCTCTATCCCGTGCACCTGTTTGCCATGGGCATCCTGATACTGGCGCTGCTGCCGTTCATTCACGCCAAACCGGATTTCACCTCGATCGACGGGCGCTACTCATGGAATTCTGCGCTCGCGGCATTTTTCATGCTGCATGGTCCGTGGATCGATCATCGGACATGGAATTTCCCATCCTGGTCGATCAGTGCCGAATGGCATGCCTATGTGATCTTTCCGTTCGTGGCAGTTCTTGCCAGCCGGTGGAGCGCGCGTTTTTCCGTGGTGATCTTGACGCTCTGCTGCCTCGGCGCGTTCGCGCTCTACAACATCGACATGCACACCGATCAGTATCCGACCAACTCGCCCGTGGTCCTGCTGCGCGTGCTGCCGCTATTTGTTGCCGGGATGGCGCTGTTTCGCCTCAATCTCTCCTATAGTCACTTTTTGTCCGCCCGATGGACCGTCTGGGCAGTCATCGCCGCGCTTCTTGTCATCTTGAGCGCTCCGTCCATCGCCTCGTTTTCAGTGCTGCTGGCGCCGGTTCTCGTCCTCGCCGTCCTGCAATCTCCGGGGTCCGCGCTTGTGTTCACAAACCGACCTGCCCTGTTTCTGGGCAAGATTTCCTACAGCCTGTATATGACGCACGCCCTGGTCAGCGTCGTGGGGATCAGCTTGTGGATGAAACTGGCACCGCTCGTCCTGGGCATCGATCCGACAAAGCCCGTTGCAAGCTGGCTATGCTTCCTGGCGGCGATCGTCGCTGCCGTGATCCTGGGCTGGCTCACCTGCCGATTTATCGAGATCCCGTTCCGCAAGACTATCCTGAGGAGGTTCGTCTGATGCCAACTGACATCGAGCTGCCATGTGTTTTCGTTATCCCGAGCCTGATGCAGGCGAATAAAGAGTACCGCGATCTATGAATGCTTTGTTTGTAACCGACAGCGTACCTGCGATGAAGGACTGGACGTCTTCCACCATCCAGTCGAAAGCAGGATTGTCATTCTCCACGCCAAATCCCACTCCGCCGATCGTCTTCCATGGTGCCACTGGCAAAAACCTGAAGTGGCGCGGCCGGTTGCTCATCGAATTTATAAATAAAGCCTGCTATCGATCTGCCCAGGGGGCTGCTTACGGGGGGATGAAGATGGGATTGGGCATGAAGACCACTATCCGTATACGTCGAGGCTCCGTTGTTGCGCTGATGGTCATGCTGTCCAGCTGCACCTCGCTCCCTCGCTCGGGACCGGATGCCGGCCTGATCGACACCCAGGCGCTCGTCAAGGTTTCGTCGAAAGACCGCAAGGTTGGCATCGACTACGCGCTGGTCGACCTCAACCAGAACACATTGAAATACTTCGACGGGAAGGCGAGTGCATCGCTGAAGGCAACCTTCGGCACTTCGCGTTCCTCTGCTCCTGACATCCCGCTTGGCTATGGCGACGTGGTGCAGGTGACGATCTTTGAATCCCAGGCAGGCGGCCTGTTCATTCCTGCAGATGCCGGCAGCCGCGCCGGCAATTTTGTGACCATTCCAAGTCAGACGATCGACCGTGGCGGAACGATCAGCGTTCCTTATGCCGGACGCATCGTCGCTGCCGGCAAGCGCAAGGAGCAGGTCGAGGCGGATATCGTCAAGAAGCTCTCCAGCCGGGCAATCGAGCCTCAGGTGGTGATCACGACGGTCACCAGCAACTCAAGCCAGGTCTCCGTTCTCGGTGACGTAAACGCACCGGCAAAGGTAGAACTCAGCCCGGCCGGTGAACGCGTCCTTGATGCCATTTCTCAGGCCGGTGGCCTGTCGACTGCGGCGATGGAAACAAACATCACCCTGCAGCGCCGGGGCAAGACCGTCACCGTTCCTTACGAGACACTGCTGAAGAACCCGTCGGAAAACATCTTCGTGTCGCCGATGGACACCGTCATTGCCGATCATCATCCGCGTAGCTACGTCGCCTTCGGTGCGACCGGCGCCAACGGACGCTACACCTTCGACGATGAAAACCTGACCCTGGCGGATGGTCTGGGCAAGGCCGGAGGCGCGCTCGATACGCAGGCAAATCCGGCGCAGGTGCTGCTGTACCGCCTGGTCGACAAGACGTTGCTGCGTCAAATGGGAGTCGACACCACGCACTTCCGCGACGAACTGGTGCCTGTCGTTTTCCGTGCCAACTTGCGTGATCCAGCCGGCTTCTTTGCTGCTCAGAAGTTCGCGATGGAGGACAAGGATGTCATCTACATCTCCAACTCCGACTCCGTCGAACTGTTGAAGTTCCTCGACATCGCCAACTCCGTCACATCGACGGCGGCGGGAACGACAAGCGATGCCGTTACGACGCGCAAATCGATACGCGAACTATAGACCGACAAATTTGCCGGACCGCCTGAAACGCGGTTCGGCAAGACCGGCCAGACCCAGGGCTTTTGCCTCTTTTATGTGCTCCTCCGGCGTGGCCGGAGGATGAAACGCTCAGCCACCGAGAGTAGGAGATCGCTCTTTGCTATCACCCAAAAAGTCCAACACCGACAGCTGGGCCGGCTTCGACCACGACGAGATTTCCGAGATCATCGATCTCGACCGCATCCTTGCTGCCGCCCGGCGGCAATGGAAGGTCGTTGCCGCTGCCATCGGCGCCTTTATCGTGCTGGGTATCGTCTACCTGCTGCTGGCCACGCCGCAGTATACGGCAAACACCAGCGTGCTGATCGACCATGGCACGTCCACCATCGTCAACCAGATGACGGACACGACCGTGCCACCGGGGTCCGTGGACGAAGAAGGCAACATCCTCACCCAGGTCGAAGTGCTTCGATCGGACACGATTGCGGTTGCCGTTATCCAGAAGCTCGACCTCTTGAACAATCCCGATTTCGTCGGCAAGGGCCCCTCCTGGATCAGCAAGCTCATCGGGTCTATCAAGATCAAATCCTGGCTTGGGCTTGGAACGCCTCCAGTTCCTGTCGACGAAGCCGAAGTAAAACTTGAGAATGCTGCAGCCCAGATCGAGCGGAACATGCTTGTCGAGCGCGTCAACCGCTCCTTCGTGCTCTCGATCAGCTACACATCCCCCTCGCCCAAGCTCGCCCAGCAGATCGCGGACGGCATCGCGGATGCCTACCTAGTCGACAAGCTGAATTCGAAATACGACGCGACCCGGCGTGCCAGCGACTGGCTGCAGGACCGCATCGAGGAACTGCGCAAGAAGTCGCTCGCATCCGACCTGGCCGTCCAGAAATTCCGGTCCGACAACGGACTGGTGGAGACCAGTGGCCAGCTTGTCAGCGACCAGCAGCTGTCACAGCTGAATACTGCGTTGACAACGGCCCAGGGAGACACGGCAGCGGCGCAGGCAAAATATGACCGCGTCGAATCCATCATCCAGTCCAAGAACATGGATGCCGTGGTTTCCGATGTGCTGGGAAGCACGACGATCAACGACTTGCGCAAGAAGTATCTCGACGCCTCGAAGATGCAGGCGGACATTGCCCGCCGGCTCGGGCCTGATCACGAGCAGGCGGTGCGTCTGCGTGGTGAAATGCAGGAATACCAGCGCCTGATGTTCGAGGAGCTCGGTCGTATTGCCCAGAGCTATCGCAACGACCTCGATGTCGCCAAGGCGCGCGAGAAGTCGTTGGCCGACAGCGTTGCCTCGGCGACGACGGTTTCGGCGACGGCCAGCGATGCGCAGGTGCAATTGCGCGAACTGGAGCGGACGCGCGATACCTACCGCGATCTCTATCAGAGCTTCCTCACCCGCTACCAGCAGGCTTCCCAGCAGGAGTCGTTTCCGATCACCGAAGCCCGCGTGATCACCAAGGCGACTTTCCCGATCGGCGCCAGCAAGCCGAAGAAGATCATCGTGCTTGCACTGTCGATCATCCTTGGCGGTATCGTCGGTGGCGGCATCGGGGTGTTCAGGGAATTCCGCGACCGCTTCTTCCGCACCGGCGACCAGGTACGCGACAGCCTGCATCAGGAGTATCTCGGTATCGCGCCGATCGTCAAACCGGTAACGGCCGCCGAGATCGTACAGGATCATCCGCGCAGTATAAGGCAGGTGAACGGCGTTTCGAACTATGTTGCCGAGCATCCGCTTTCAGCTTTCGCCGAGACGATGCGCAGCGCCAAGATCGCCATCGATGTCGAAAGCGGCGAGCGGATGGCCAAGGTCGTTGGCATCGTGTCCAGCCTGCCGGGCGAAGGGAAATCGACGATCTCTATGAACTTTGCGCAATTGCTTGCGATGCAAGGTGCGCGAACACTGCTGATCGACGCCGACTTGCGCAATCCTGGTGCCACCCGGAGCATCGGCCGGCATGCGGAGGCCGGCCTGCTGGAAGCACTTCTGGAACGCCGACCGATCCAGGATCTGCTGCTGATCGACCAAAAGACCAAGCTCGCCTTCCTGCCTGCCATCGTCAAGCGGCGGGTGCCACACTCGTCAGAACTGCTGTCGTCACCGGCGATGAACGCGCTGCTCGACATGGCGAGGGCGAACTTCGACTATATCGTCATCGACCTTCCGCCGCTCGGACCCGTCGTCGATGCGCGGGCAATCAGCCCCAACATCGATGCCTTCCTGTTCGTCGTCGAGTGGGGCAAGACATCGCGCAAGGTTGTCCGCAGCATGTTCACCTCGGAACCGGCAATCGCCAGCAAGTGCGCAGGCGTTATCCTCAACAAGGTCGATACGGAGAAGATGAAGCTCTATCGTGCCCACGGCTCGAGCGAATATTACTACTCGCGCTACACATCATACTACCACGAAAACTGATCCTTGCGCGGCCGGGCCTCAGTGCCCGGCCCTTCGTTTGGCGAGGACATTCTCCCGCCACACGGTAAACATCCCGGCACCGACCACGATTGCGGCGCCAACCACCATGTTTGCCGTCAAGACCTCCCCGAACACGACGACCCCGATGATGGCGGCGTAGACCAGCTGCAGATAGGTCAGCGGTTGGATAACGACGGCATCCAGCAGGTCATAGGCGCGGATCAGGCAGTAATGGCTTGACATGCCCGTCAGGCAGAGCAGCCCCATCCAGATCCAGTCATGGGGCGTCAGCGGCATCCAGAAGAACGGCCCGATGCAGCTCATGGCGATTGCGCCAACCACTCCGGTGTAGAAGAAACTGGTCATCGACGTGTCCTGCCGGCTGACCAGGCGGGTAACGATGACGTAGAACGAGAACAGAAGGGCCGAGGACAACGGAACCAGAAACCGGACGTCGAAAAATCCGCTTTCCGGCTTGAGGATCAGCAATACGCCGAGAAAACCGACGAAAATCGCCGTCCAGCGCCTCCAGCCCACTTTTTCTCCGAGGATCGGCACCGATAGCAGCGCAACGATCAACGGGCCGGACGAGAAAATCGCCTGGGAACGGGCAAGCCCCACCATCGCAAAGGACTGGATGACGATGACGATCTGCGCCGCAAGAAGCAGGCCGCGGAGGATCTGCAGCCACGGGCGCTTGGTGCGCACCGTCACCGCGAGACCGCCGCGTGAACGGGCGGCAAGGGCGATGGCGAACAGGGCGAATGTCCAGTAGCGGATCATTGCCACCAGAAAGGGAGGATAGGCGCCGGCCAGATGCTTCGATATGCCGTCCTGGATGGAAAAAAGCGTGATAGCGACGATCGTGAAGATATAGCCGCTCTTGGTGACGTTCATGATTACTCGCGGCAAACATTGGAAATAGCAGTGGGGAGAAAATCGGCCGCTACAGAACCGATTTCCACGCTGGAGTTTAAGCGAGATCCGTTCTGGTTCATAGTTATTTGCGCCAGTCGGGAGATAGGGGATTGCGCTACTCCCGGTCGCGAAACCGTCTCTGGTAGGCAGGGTCGTACAGCGCGCTTTCGCGAAAGTCGTCGGATGCAAGCGACCGCCCGACAAAAATCAGCGCGGTGCGCTCTATCGGCTCGGCCGCAACTTTTGCTTCGATATTATCCAGCCGGCCGCACAGGATGCGCTCGTCGGGCCAGGACGCCTTGACGACGATGGCAACGGGGCAATCGGCGCCGTAGTGCGGCATCAGTTCCTCGACCACCTTAGGCAAGGCATGGATGGCCAGGTGAATGGCAAGCGTCGACCCCGTCACGGCAAAAGCCTGCAATGTCTCGCCCGATGGCATCGGTGAGGCACGGCCGGAGACGCGGGTCAGCACCAAGCTCTGCGCCACGGCCGGTATGGTCAGCTCGCGACCGAGCGCCGAGGCTGCCGCAGCAAATGCCGGAACGCCGGGGGTCATCGTGTAGTCGATACCGCATGCGTTCAGCCGGCGGATCTGCTCGGCGACCGCGCTCCAGACCGACAGATCGCCGGAATGCAGGCGCGCAACATCCTCGCCTGCCTCATTGGCGCGCCGGAATTCCGTCTCGATTTCATCGAGCGATAGCGGCGCCGTATCGATAATGCGCACGTCCGGCGGGCAGTAGGCAAGCAGGTCCTTCGACACCAGCGAGCCGGCATAGAGGCAGACCGGGCACTTTGCGATGAGGTCGCGGCCGCGCACGGTGATGAGGTCGGCGGCGCCAGGTCCGGCGCCGATGAAATGGACTGTCATTGGGCAATCTCTGTGGTTTCAGGCTTGGTCCAGCACCATTGCGTCACCGGCATCGCCGGACGCCATCCATGCATCGTGCCGATGGCTGTGACACGTGAGATGTCGATCCTTGTCAGCGATCCGCCGTGACGGGCATATTCAGCAAGCAGCACGGCTTCCATTTCGGTGGTTACCCCATTGGCAACGAGCCGGCCTCCCGGTTTCAAGGCTGCCTTTGCAGCCTCCATCACCCCGGGCTCACTGCCGCCGCCGCCGATGAAGATCGCATCTGGCTGGGCCAACCCGGTCAAGGCTTCAGGCGCCATGCCTTCGACCAGCTGCAGCATCGGCACGCCGAAATCGTCGGCATTCCGGCGGATACGCGCGGCGCGTTCCCGCACCGCCTCGATGGCGATTGCCCGCAGGCTCGGATCGGCCAGCAACCATTCGATGGAGACCGAGCCAGAGCCGGCGCCTATATCCCAGAGTAGATCGCCGTGACGGGGGGCCAGCGCCGACAGCGTCATCGCCCGGACCTCCCGCTTGGTGATCTGGCCATCATGGCTGAACAGGGCGTCGTCCAGGCCTTGCGCCAGCGGCAACAGCCGTGCATCCCGGTCGGCGACGACCTCGACCGCCATCACATTCAAGGCGTCGATATCCTCGAGTAAAAAGCTTGATGCCTGGTGCAGGGTTACCCGCTCGCGGGGTCCGCCCATCGCCTCCAGCAGCGTCAGCGTCGAGCGACCGAAGCCGAGCCTTGTCAGAAGTGCGGCTATCGCTTCCGGACTGGTGGCATCAGAGGTCAGCGCGATGATCTTTCGGCCGGGATGGAGATGGGGCCGGAGAAGATCGATGGGACGGCCATGCAGAGACAGGAGCGTCGCCGATTGCATCGGCCAGCCCAGCCTTGCTGCTGCCAGGCTGAAAGCCGACGGCGCCGGGATGACGTACATTTCTTCGGGCGGAATGAAGCGCGAGAGGGTGGCGCCGATCCCGAACCAGAAGGGGTCGCCCGATGCCAGGACGACGGTAGGCCGTCCACGCCGGGCAAGCAGGTGATCTATCGAGCGCTCGAACGGGCTGAGCCAGCTGTGGGTGTCGCCGCCGATCAGTGGCGCCACCAGCTCCAGGTGGCGGGCCCCACCGTAGACGATCGGTGCAGAGGCAATCCGTTGCCTGGTTTCCTCGGTCAAGCCGGCTGGACCGTCCTCGCCGAGGCCGATAAGGGTGAGCCATTGCGTTGGCAACGAAGAAAGCGTCTCAGACATGGGCAGGACTCGCATCCTTATTCTGGGTGGCACGACGGAGGCGCGGCTGCTGGCGGAGACGCTGGCGAAACGCGATGGCATCGACGTGCTGCTGTCGCTGGCCGGACGGACGAAGGATCCCCTCCCCCAGAACGCTCCGGTTCGCACCGGCGGGTTTGGCGGCAGCGAAGGCCTGGCCGCGTTTCTGAAGGCTGAAGCCATCGATCTCGTGGTCGATGCCACACACCCCTTTGCCACCCAGATATCCGCAAACGCCGCTACCGCCGCGACGATATCGGGCACTCCGATCTTTGCCCTCAGCCGCGAAGCCTGGCAGCGCGTTGCCGGCGACCATTGGCACGAGGTAGCGGATGTGACGGCCGCCCTTTCCGCGCTCGGACCCATACCACGCCGCGTATTTCTGGCCGTCGGCCGGCAGGAGGCGCATAGGGCTGATCTCTTCCCGCAGCACTTCTATCTTGTGCGCAGCGTCGATCCCGTCGATCCGCCTCTGCTCGCACCCGATGTCGTCAGCATCCTGGAACGCGGGCCCTTTGACCTTCACGCCGAACTGCGCCTCATGAAGCTGCACCTGATCGATTGCGTCATTGCCAAGAACAGCGGTGGAAGCGCCACCTATGCCAAGATCGAGGCGGCAAGGCTGCTCGGCATTCCCGTGCTGATGATTGCCCGCAGCGCGGCCACCAACGTGGCATCGGTCTTTTCGCTCGAGACTGCGCTGGCACGGATCGATCATTTTGTCTCCGGCGAAGCAAAACGCGGCGTGTAAACCAGGTCCGGCAGGACCGGCCGTCTGACGATCTTCGTTTCCGGCGATCCGATGATGACGCAGGTCGCCATGTCTGCGACCGACGCATCGGCATCCGACAGCGGGACAATGGCCAGCCTCTCGTCCGGGCGTCCTGCCGCACGGCCGAAAATCACGGGTGTCGTCGGCGGCAGGGCCAGGCGCAAAATCTCGAAAGCGCGACCCAGCTGCCAGGGACGTGCCTTGCTGATCGGATTGTAGAGCGCGATGACGAAACCGGCCTGCGCTGCAAGCATCAGCCGCCGCTCGATCAGATCCCATGGCTTGAGGTTGTCGGACAGCGACATAGCACAGAAATCATGGCCGAGCGGCGCTCCAAGACGCGCTGCCACCGCCAGCATCGCAGTGATGCCTGGAACGATGACAAGGTCGATATTGCGCCAGTGTTCCGGCCCATTGTCGATCGCCTCGCAGACGGCGGCGGCCATGGCGAATACGCCGGGATCGCCGCCGGAGACGACACAGACTGTCGAACCTGCCGCAGCCCGCTCCAGCGATGCCTTGGCGCGATCGATTTCCTCGCGGTTGTCAGACGCGATCCGCAACTGGTCCGGCCTCAGCGAGAGCCGGTCAAGATAAGGGCCGTAGCCGAAGAACTCGGTCGAGGCCTCGACGGCTGCCATGGCCTCCGGCGTCATCTGCTCGGGATTGCCCGGCCCCGTGCCGATTACATAAAGGCGGCCGGTCATGAACCGCGTTCCCAGCCGGGCACCAAAATCAGCGAAAAATACGGCGCCTCGCTGTCGTCGCGCTCGATCATCTGCGTCACCGACTGATTTCTCATCGTACCGCGCTCGACGTAAACGGCATGGTGAAGCCGACCGGAGGCGGCAAGCGCACGGCGGATCTTGGGCAGGTTGCGGCCGACTTTCATGATAACTGCGGCCTCCGTGTCCACCAGACGGCGGGCCAGCTCGGCCTCCTCCATAGTGCCAGGCAGCACGGACATCACATCGTCGCCCTGGACGATGGGCATGCCGGCCAGCGACCAGCAGCCGGACATCGCCGTGATGCCGGGGATAACCTCTGTCGGGTAACGGTGCGCAAGCCTGACATGCAGGTGCATGTAGGAGCCATAGAACATCGGGTCGCCTTCGCTGAGGACGGCAACGGTGCGTCCGGCGTCGAGATGTGCGGCGACCGCCTCGGCCGAGAGATCGTAGAACGCGGTAATCTGCCGCTTGTAATCCTCGTGGTGTCGGTCGATCTCTGTGGTGACGGGATAGTAGAGCGGCAGCATCGTAACGTCCGCCCGCAGGAGATCATCGACAACCGTGCGTCCGTTGCCATGGCGACCGGCCTTGGCAAAATAGGCGACGACATCTGCCCGCTCCAGAGCCTTGACGGCCTTGACGGTCAGTAGGTCGGGATCGCCGGGACCGGTGCCGACGCCGATCAGGCAACCGGTCGAAACAAGGGTCATAGGCCGCCTCGCGCCAGGGCGTTGACGGCTGCCGCAGTCATGGCGCTGCCGCCAAGCCGACCACGGACAATGCCATAGGGAACGCCATAGGAATATTCCGCCAGCGCATCCTTCGATTCCGCAGCGCCGACAAAGCCGACCGGCATGCCGATGATCGCCGCCGGCCTCGGGGCGCCGTCGCGCAGCATTTCGAGCAGATGGAAAAGAGCCGTCGGCGCGTTGCCAATGGCCACCACGGAGCCGCCCAAGCGTTCGCCCCAGAGATGCATGGCGGCAGCCGAACGGGTGTTGCCGCTATCCTTCGCGAGGCCAGGCGTGCGCGGATCGCGAAGCGTGCAGATGACATCGTTCTTGGCGGGCAGCCGGGCGCGGGTGACGCCCTGCGCCACCATCTCGGCGTCGCAGAAGATCGGAGCGCCGGCAGCAAGCGCTGCACGGGCCGAGGTCACGAAATCGGGAGAAAACTGGAAATGGGCGGCCGCTTCGACGAGGCCACAGGCATGGATCATCCGAACGGCGACATCGGCTTCGTCTTCCGAGAAGCGTGACAGGTCCGCCTCGCTCCGGATAATCGCGAAGGATTTTTCGTAGATCGCGTCGCCCTGATGGATATAATCGTAGTCAACCATGCCTATTCCTGTCTCAACGCGGCGACGGTCGCGTCGCTGCCAAGCCGTGTAAGGCAGTCCCCGACCGATTCGCCAGCCGCTTTCGTAGCTGCGACCATTCGTGCCAGACTCTCCAGGGCGGTTTGCAGTCCGTATTCGTCGACGAAAACGGCTGGGACGCCCGAGGCTTTCTCATTGACGCCGATGCCGAAACCGGAATGCATGCCGACGACCGCAAGGGCACTCGCGGCGGGGTGGGCGCAGCCTTTTGGACAGCCAGAAAGGTGGAGCACGACTGAGCCATCCAGCAATTCGGGGACCCAGCCTACCACCTTGGCCGCCAGATGTTTGGTACGGTATGTGCCCGAAGCGCACCCGCCGGCGCCGGCGCAGGTGGCAATGGAGCCGGCCGGAGTATTGGCGTCGGTCCAGAAGCCGAAGTCCGCAGCCTGTGCTTGTATCTCGGCCATGACATCGGCCGACGCGCCCAAGAGCAGAAGCGCGTGGTCGGGTGCCGTCCGGATTTCAGTAATGCCCTTCGCCTTTGCGACATCGAGAAAGGCAGTCAGCTCGACGGCGTGGATCTGACCGAAAGCCAGTTGCAGGCCAAGTGCGACCGACGTCGGACCCAGCGGATGGATGCCGACACAGGACTTTGAAGATTGAATATCCAAAGAGGCATTGGCGAGCCTCTCCTTTTCGCCACGATAGCTTTCGGCCAAGTCACGGCCGCGCGCGCGGGGGCCACGTGCATCTAGGCTCTTCAGCAGATCGAGGACCGCCGACAGGGCCTGCTCGTCTGAACCGAGCAACACCGGGAGCGCCGTGGCACGCGTTCCTCCCACGGCCACCTGCCAGAGCGGCGTTGCATCGACGCTCGGTATTGCCGAGAGGCGGATATCGGCGGTGACATGATCGAGAACCAATTGGCCGCCGCCATCGACGATGATCGACAATTTTGGGGCTAGCACCAGTTGCGCGGGAAGACTCGCAACGGCCTCGCCGAGGCGTGCGGCCATGCTGCGCGCATCGGCGATTTCATCGGGATCGAGGCCGGACAGCGGTGGCGTTTCGATTGTCAGGCCGGTAACGGGCACGATGCCGGCAGCGGCTATGTCGGCTTCGAGGCGCGGCACCGTCTCCCAGGCGAGGCCACGCAATTGCAGGTTTCCACGGGCGGTGACCTCGATCAGGCCGTTTCCATGTCTTGCGGCGGCGCTGGCGAGCTGGCGAAACTGGGAGACAGTCAGGCCCGCAGTCGACGGCCGGAGCCGGACGAGCAGGCCGTCGCCGGTCTGCATGGGGGTGGCCAGCGAGGGGCAGGCACCGCGGACGAGGCGGGACGGCAACGACACGTCATGGCCAAGACCGACGCGCGGCACAGCGAGACCCGTTTCGGCCATCGTTTGCCCATCTATCGCCATATCCACACCCTTTCCTGTTGTCTCCTTACATCATCCCGTCCTTGAGGCAAACAATTTGGCAGGCACGGCTGGGCCTGCTCAGTCGTCGAAATCCTGCCCCTTGCGGAGCAGGTAGATATCCATGATCCAGCCGTGCCGGGCACGGGCCGCAGCGCGGGTCTCGACAATCGTCTGCGCCACTTCGTGAAGACGACCGGAAAGGACGATCTCGTCCTTGCTCCCGAGATAGGCACCCCAATAGATATAGGCATCGGGGTCGTCGAGCCTGGCAAAGGCCTGCTCGCCGTCAAGCATGACGACCGCTGTGCCTTCCAGTTCCGGAAAGCGCGCTGCCAGTCGTCGCCCGGTGGTGATCTCGACCGGCTTGCCGACCAGATTGAGGGGGATACGGTGCCTGGCCGTCAAGGCCTGAATGCTCGTAATGCCGGGAACGACGCTGTAGTCGAGGGCGACATTGCCCCGGGCCATCACGCGCTGCAGGATGCGGATGGTACTGTCGTAGAGGCCCGGGTCTCCCCAGACTAGAAGTGCAGCGCAGCCATCCTCTGTCATCGCCTCCGACAGCATTTTCTCATAGACCAGGGCGATGTCGGCGTGCCAGGCATCGACGCCCTCGCGGTAGGATCGGTCTTTCGTCTGGCGCACGGGCACATCGTAGGCGATCACGGGTGTTTCCGGACGTGTCAGGTAGCGGGCACAGATTTCACGGCGAGCATCGGCGAGCCCGCTCTTGGCGTCTCCCTTTTCGGCTATGAACACGACGTCTGCGGCGTTCAGGGCGTTGATGCCCTGAACGGTCATATGCTCCGGATTACCGGTGCCGATCCCGATCAGATACAGATGTCTCAAGACATGCTCCTGCCGCCGACCTGCCTGGTGCGTCGGCTCCCGCCCTGTTTATGAGCGACGCCATCATGTCGCAACGGTCCCAATTGCGAAATCGATTGTCGCCAGCAATATCCTGCGTTCGGGCCGACATCTGCTAGGCTATCTGCAAGGTGGTTGGCCCAGGCGCGCGACCGGTACAGACACGATATATTTCTACATATTTTTCAGATCATTAAGCTCCAGACATGCGGAGAATCAATGAAACCCCGTACCTACGGACTCGTGCTCGTCACCGTTGCGACGGTGATGTGGAGCAGCGCCGGACTTTTTGTCCGCATGCTCGATATGGATGTCTGGACAACGCTGGGCTGGCGTTCCTTCTTCGGCGGGCTGACGCTGGTCATAATTTCCTTGTTCGGACGGCGCGCCGCGCCGCCGACCGCAGCCACGCCTTATGGAATATACGCCCTGCTCGGGCTGTTTTCGGCGCTGTCGATGTTTGGTTACGTGGCATCGCTGAAACTGACGACCGTTGCCAATGTCCTGTCGATCTACGCCACGGTGCCTTTCATCGCAGCAGGGCTTGCCTATCTGCTGATCGGCGAAAAAGTGGAGCGGCGCGTTCTGAGTGCCAGTTGCGTCGCTTTCCTCGGCGTTCTCGTGGTCGCGGGCTTTGCGGCGCGACTGACAGATCTCGCAGGCAACGCACTCGCCCTGCTGATGACGGTCACCTTCAGCATCCTCCTGGTCATGGCGCGCAAACACCCCTCGTTGCGGATGGCACCGGTCAACGCCCTAGGCTCCGGCCTCTGCGTGCTGCTCTGCCTGCCGCTGATGTCGCATGCATTACCGAGCCCGTCGGATCTCGCGATCCTCGCCCTGTTTGGATCGACGACCTCAGGGATCGCCTACCTGCTTTACATGACCGGCGGCCGCTATATTCCGTCGGGCGAAGCCGGTTTGATCGGATTGATGGACGTCGTTCTCGGCCCGCTCTGGGTATGGCTTGCCTTTTCCGAATGGCCAGGCAATTCGACGATTGCAGGCGCCAGCCTGATACTGGTGGCAGTGGCATGGTATCTGTGGAGCGGCCTTCGAAACTCGGCAGCGCGCAAGGCAGCCGTTGCCCGGGCCGGCCAGCCGTTTTGATGTTGTATCTGCAACAGGTATCGGACTAGCGGCGGGCAAACCTCGCCGCCGCGAGCGCCGCCGTCATGCAGGCGACGAGCAGCAGCAGGTTGAAACTGATTACGCCCGACCAGCCGTCTGCCAGCCAGAAATAACCGCCAAGCGAACCGGCAATGCTGGAACCCAAATAGTAGGACAGCAGGTAGAGCGACGAGGCGTGGCCCTTGGTGTCGCGTGCCAGCCGTCCGACGAGCGCACTGGCGACCGAATGGGCTCCGAAGAAGCCGATGGTCACCATTACGATTCCGAAGATGATCAGCGGAAGCGATGATGACAACGTCACGAGGCCACCGATTGCGGCAATCAGGATGCCGACCGGCATGACGCGGAAGTGCCCGAATCGGTCGCCCAGCAATCCAGCTGCCCAGGAGGCGGCTATGCCGAACAAGTAGGCCGTGAAGATCAGGCCAAGCTCCGTCTGGTTGAGATTGAATGGAGCGGCGACTAGGCGGAAGCCGGCGTAGTTGTAGACCGTGACGAAGGATCCCATGATCAGGAAGCCGATGGCAAACAGGCAAGGAAGCGCCGGGTTGCGGAGATGGCCGAGCCAGGCGCTCATATGGAACGCCGCATTGAAGCCCTTACGGGGCGTAAAATTACGCGAGGCTGGTAACAGCAGGAGAAATCCGACCGCAGCAGCAAGGCCCAGCATGCCGACCGTTGCCAGTGCCGGGCGCCAGGAGAAGTTTTCGGCAATCATCCCCGTCACCACGCGACCTGCCATGCCGCCGAACGCATTGCCGGCAATGTAGAGGCCCATGGAAGCGCCAAGACCGCGCGGATCGATCTCTTCCGCCAGGTATGCCATGGCGACGGCCGGAACACCGCCCAACAAAAAACCTTCCAGGGCACGGATCACCAGCAGGGTCTGCCAATTGGGCGCGAGCGCACAGCCGAGTGTGCAGAGCGCTGCACCGAGCAGCGAGGCAAACATCAGGCTGCGGCGGCCGACGCCTTCGGAGATGGCCGCAGCGATGAAGATGGCGAAGGCGAGAAAGCCTGTCGACAGCGACAGCGACAGAGAGCTTGCAGCAGGAGTAACGCCGAAATCGTTGGCGAAAACGGGCATCAGCGGCTGCACGCAATAAAGCAACGAGAAGGTCGAGAAGCCCGACAGGAAAAGCGCAAGGCTGGCGCGCTTGTATTTGGGCGTACCACGAATGAGAAACTGCGGCGCCTCGGAAGTTGCAACGATCTTCAGTGCGGGGCGTGTGGCAGCGAGAGGTTTTAGGGGAGTGGCAAGGGACATGAGCACCAACCTTTTCTTGTCCCTGATCTAGTCAAACCGCCTTCATGTGTCCAATATATGAAAGAGACGTTTTCAATCTGTTTTGGAGATAGCGATGGAGTTGCGTCACCTGCGCTACTTTCTGGCATTGGCGGATGAAGGCAACTTCACACGTGCAGCTGGGAAACTCGGCATCGGCCAGCCACCGCTCAGCCAGCAGATCCGCGATCTGGAAACCGAAATCGGCGTGCAATTGTTTCACCGTGTGCCGCACGGCGCAGAATTGACCGCCGCCGGGGAGGCCTTCCTGCCGGAGGCGCAGGCGGCGATCGATGCGGCCGAGAGGGCAAAGCTCTCGGCGCAGCGCGCAAACCGAGGTGAAACCGGCCGCCTGGCGCTCGGTTTCACCGCGTCCTCCGCCTTCAATACCCATGTCAGCGGCGCAATACGCCAGTTTCGCAAACGCTGGCCCGAGGTGCGCCTGTCGCTGACGGAGATGAACAGCAAGGGGCTGATGGAGCGGCTGATGCGCGGCGAGATCGATGCCGCGTTCATCCGGCCCGGCCTCGAAAACCCGCGTGAGGTGCGTCTCCGGATGCTTGCCGTCGAGAGCATGGTCATCGCATTGCCGACCGGGCATCGACTGGCCGCCGCCCCGCGTCTGCCGCTTTCGGCGCTTGCCGAGGAACAGTTCATTCTCTTTCCACGCGTCGCGGGCCTCAGCCTTTACGACGACATCGCCGCTGCCTGCCGCGAAGCGGGGTTCGAACTCGTGGTCAGCCAGGAGGCACCGCAAATCCCGTCGGTGGTCAACCTGGTGGCGGCCGATCTCGGCGTCTCGATCGTTCCGGCCTCTATCGCCCAGATCAAGCTCGACGGCGTCGTCTACCGCGAAATCGACGGCCCGCCTCTGGTGGCACGACTGGGCCTGGCCATGCTGAAGAGCCAGCGATCGCCCGTGACCGACAATCTGATGAGCCTGCTGCCGGCTCTGTAGACGAGCCGTATTCTGCCAGCCCTTGGCCTGAGCGAACCCTCGACGTCATCTGGCAGCCACGCCTATCGGAGGCGGCAATGTCTGACCGATAAGAATTGATCTCCGGATTTCAGACGATTTTTTTCTGCGGTTCTTGCCGGAAACGGCTCTTGCCTGCATAAGGAGGCATGGGACTTGATTCAAAAATATTCGACAGCATCCGGACAAAACGCAAGCGGCCTGCCTCGCAACCGGACGATTCCGGGCCGAAATGCCATTGGGACGGTTGCGACAAAAAGGGCACTCATCGCGCACCGGTCGGCCGCGAGGCAGAAGGAGAATTCTTTCTGTTCTGTCTCGAGCACGTCAAGGAATACAACAAGGGCTACAACTTCATGTCCGGCCTCTCCGACGCGGAGATAGCCCGGTATCAGCGGGAAGCCGCGACCGGCGGGCGGCCGACATGGAGCATGGGCGTCAACAAGGGTGCGCAGGACGCGCCGGCGCAGTCCGAGGTGAAATCGGGCGCGGCACAGGCCTACAAGTTCAAACGCCCCGCAGCAAAGCGCAACAGTGCCGACCGATACGAGCCGCAGGTGCGCGGTCGCAAGCTGAAGACGCTCGAGGCCAAGGCATTCGAGACGCTCGGCCTGCCGCAGACGGCAACGGCTGCAGAGATCAAGGCCAAGTACAAGGAACAACTGAAGCTCCACCACCCCGACGCCAACGAGGGCGATCGCGGCTCGGAGACATACCTGCAGGCCGCTATCGAGGCCCACAAGATCCTGAAGCTGAACGGTTTCTGCTGATACGACCCCGGGAGCTTTGACGCTACCGGTCTTTTCTCCATCCGTGGCGGAGATTGCATGTTGCCTGTCGAAGCCCTAGGTGTTCTGAATAACCCAGGCGACAGGTTCAGGCGATGGTTCTTTCGGGCAAACGCATCCTTCTCATCATTTCCGGTGGTATCGCGGCCTATAAAAGCCTCGACCTTATCCGTCGCTTGCGTGAACGCGGCGCGTCCGTGCGCCCGGTGATGACGGCGGGAGCGCAGCAGTTCATCACGCCGCTTGCCGTCGGAGCGCTTGCCGCAGACCACGTCTACACCGACCTGTTTTCCCGCCAGGACGAACAGGATGTCGGCCACATACGTCTGGCGCGCGAATGCGACCTCGTGCTCGTGGCGCCGGCCACCGCCGACCTGATGGCCAAGATGGCTCACGGCCTTGCCGACGACCTCGCCTCCACAATCTTGCTCGCCACAGACAGGCCTGTGCTCGTGGCGCCGGCGATGAACCCGAAGATGTGGTCGCACGCGGCAACGACGCGCAATGTGGCTACCCTTCAGGGCGACGGAATTCGCTTCATCGGACCGATGGCGGGAGAAATGGCTGAAAGCCGTGAGGCCGGCACCGGCCGCATGGCGGAACCGCTGCAGATCGTCGCCGCCGTCGAAGCATTGTTCCAGGACCGGCCACTGCCGCTTGCAGGCCGCACCGCAATCGTCACGTCCGGCCCGACGCATGAGCCCATCGATCCCGTGCGCTATATTGCCAACCGCTCCTCAGGCCGCCAGGGACACGCCATCGCCGCAGCTCTGGCTGATCTCGGCGCCGACGTGACGCTGGTGTCCGGCCCGGTATCGATCCCCGATCCATCGGGCGTGCAGACGGTCCATGTCGAGCGCGCAGAGGACATGCTTGCGGCTGTGGTGAAGACATTGCCGGCCGATATTGCTGTCATGGTCGCCGCTGTGGCAGATTGGCGCGTTGAAAATGCCTCTGGCCAGAAACTCAAGAAGGTGGCGGGCCAACCGCTGCCGAGCCTGTCGCTGGTCGAAAACCCCGACATCCTCAAGACGATCGGCCATCACCCTATGCGCCCCACGTTCGTCATGGGTTTTGCGGCTGAGACGCAAGATGTACTGGCCAATGGCAAGGCCAAGCTTGCCCGCAAAGGTGCCGACCTGATCGTGGCGAACGATGTCTCGCCGGGCACCGGCATCATGGGCGGAGATCGCAACAGCGTGACGCTGATCCGCGCTGAAGGCACGGAAGCGTGGCCGGAGATGAGCAAGGACGAAGTGGCGGCAAGGCTGGCGGCACTGATCGCCGAGCGGTTTAGGCCGGAATAGCCAACGCGACCGATTGTGCCACTTCGCGCCGTTCGGGCTGGAAAACAGCAACATCGACACCGGCAGGTGTGATCGTCACAGCGCTGCCGTTCGGGATCTCGGCCCAGCTGTCGATGTCGTCGTTCAGCGGCTCAGACACAAGGCAATAGCCCTTGCCGGCGCCGAGCGGAGCGGCATAGAGCGTCGGCGCCTTGCGATCCGTGGCATAGCGGATGGCATGGAGCGACTTGCCATCGGAAAAGGCGGCGGTGAAGCGAACAAGAGCCGTACCGGTGATGTGCTCGGCGAGGCCTTCGACGAAGCTGATCGTATCGGCCATAGCCGACATCGGTGTCTGGCAAAGGCCGAACTGCAGCGCCAGCAGAAACATCAGCTCGGAATCCGTCGTACCGGAGCGGGCATTGAAAAGCTCGTCGTCGAGCATGGCTTCCATCGGACGACGCAAACGCTCGAAGTCGTTGATCTGGCCGTTGTGCATGAAGGACCAGTTGTCCCACACGAACGGATGACAGTTGTCGCGCCGCGTGCCGCCGCCGGTTGAGGCGCGAACATGGGCCAGAAACAATGGAGAGCGGATCTGCCGCGCCATGCTCTTCAGATTGCAGTCGGACCAGGCTGGAAGAATGTCGCGATATCGGCCGGGTTCAGGCCTGTCGCCATACCAGGCTATGCCAAAACCATCGCCATTTGTCGCTGTCTTGGCGCGGGTAGCGCAGTGCGATTGCTCGATTAGAGAGTGGGCCGGTGACGAGACGAGCTCCTCCAGATAGAGGGGGTCTCCACAATAGGCTGCCCAGCGACACATGCTTTTTGCTCCGATTCTCGCCTGTATTTACTCCGGCGGAAGAATGTCGAAATCAAGGACGATTGTTGAGCGGAATGGATAACAAAACCTTAATGATTCCGCAGCTTGCCGTTGAGCATGACATATTTTTGACGCAAGTCAGATCACGATTTTGCAACGCAGCAATTTCTTTTTGTGAACGGTGCGTTCTTGAGCCCAAGCTCGCGGCATCGGTGGGTTGGTTGTATGACAGCATGGTCAACCAAATGAGGAGCCTGCGATGTCCATCCGTCCCGTCAAGTATGAAAGCGTGGCCACGCCGACCATGGAAGGCGCGGGTGTCAAGCTGCACCGCGTCTTCGGCTTCGGAGATCCTTCGCTCACCGACCCGTTCCTGATGATGGACGACTTCCGCAACGATGTGCCGAGCGATTACATCAGGGGCTTTCCCTGGCATCCGCATCGCGGCATCGAGACGATCACCTACGTGCTGGCGGGCACGGTGGAGCACGGTGACAGCCTCGGAAATCGCGGCGACCTCAATGCCGGCGACATCCAGTGGATGACGGCCGGTAGCGGCATCATGCATCAGGAAATGCCGAAGGGCGACTTTGCCGGGCGCATGCACGGTTTCCAGCTCTGGGCGAACCTGCCGTCGGTGTTGAAAATGACCGCGCCGCGTTATCAGGACGTCAAATCGACGGACATTCCCCTCGTGATCGACAATGACGGCACGGCTGTCCGGATCATCTGCGGAAACTTCTGGGGCAAGGCCGGACCGGTCGATGGCGTTGCAGCCGAGCCGATCTATCTTGATGTCTCCGTCCCGCCCGGCGTCAGGAAACGTCTGCCGGTGGACACCTATCGCAACGCATTTGCCTATATTTTTGCCGGTTCGGGCACCTTCAGGGATGCCTCCAGGCCGTTTGGCGTCCGCATTGAAAAGGAAGTCGACGGCGAAGAACTGAACATTCGCGACATGTCCGGCAATAGAACGCTGGTGGTGTTCGACAGCGGCGATGAAGTTACCGTGCAGGCAGGTGACGAGGGCATCCGCTTCCTGCTGGTTTCCGGCAAACCAATACAGGAACCCGTCGCCTGGCATGGGCCGATCGTCATGAACAGCCGTGAGGAAATCATGCAGGCGATGAAGGAACTGCAAAACGGCACGTTCATCAAGGCCGCGCACTGAAACGACCTACAGGCTTGACGGCCGGCCGTACGCATATTAGTCATAAAGTCATCCGATGACTTTATGACTGGTGCGATCATGCAACCTCTCCCCCGAAGCAACCTCGCCGAGACCGCGGCCAACATCATACGCGGTGAAATCCGGGCCAATCGTTGGTCTGTGGGCGAAAAGCTGCCAAACGAGGCCGCGCTTTCGGCGATGCTGTCGGTCAGCCGCGGTACGATCCGCGAGGCGGTGCGCGTTCTGGTCTCCCAGGGATACCTCGAAACGCGGCAGGGATCCGGCACTTACCTGCGCTCGGCCGTCGACAGGACCGATAGTCTCGACATGGCACGGCGCGCGAGCCTGCGCGACCGGTTCGAGGCGCGATGCGCGCTGGATGTCGAAGGTGCGCGGCTGGCAGCACTCCGGCATACGCCGGCAGTCATTGCCAAGCTGCGCGAATTGCTGGCTTTGCGCGGCACCCATCAGGGAAGAGGCGATACCGGATTTATCGCCCGTGACCTCGCCTTTCACCAGGCTGTCATCGCCGCCTCCGGCAATGATGCGATGATCGACATCTATGCCTTCTTCTCGGCCTCGATCCAGCAGACCATCGAGGCCAGCATAGGCGACGACGTGCCGGAACCCGATCATCTGGCCCATGCAGCGATTGTCGACGCCATCGAGACAGGCGACCCCGACAAGGCCGATGCGGCGGTGCGGAGTTTCATGGCACCCGTCATTGCCGCTCTCGATCGGAGCCTGTTCGCGTGACCGTCTCCCTCTCACGTGACACGCTGGCCGCCGAAACTGCAATGCTGGTTGACGCCGAAATCGACGATGCTCCGCAGCCGGCCGCAAGCGCCAAGGGCTCGCGTCTGGTGCTTGGCATCAGCCTGGTACTGATCGCCTTCAATCTGCGCGGGCTGTTTTCGAGCGCGTCGGCGCTGCTGCCGGAGATCCGCAGTACATTCGACCTGTCGGCAACAGGCGCCAGCCTGCTGACCACCGTGCCGGTCCTCTGCCTCGGCCTGTTTTCCCCGTTGGCGCCGAGACTGGCGCAACGCATGGGCGCCGAACGGGCGCTGCTCGCTATCCTTTTCCTGCTGACGCTCGGCATTGCCCTTCGCGGACTGGGCTCGATCCCGCTCATGTTTATCGGCACGGGGCTGGCCGGTGCCTGCATCGCCGTTGGCAACGTTCTCCTGCCGGGCCTTGTCAAGCGCGACTTCGCGGACAAGGCGGCGCTGATGACCGGCCTTTATACCATGGCGCTCTGCGCCAGTGCAGCCTGTGGCGCAGGCCTCAGCCTACCGGCCGAACGCCTTTTCGGCGGATCCACAGGCGCTGCTCTTGCCGTCTGGGCCGTGCCGGCGCTGGCGACCGCTCTGCTGTGGTTGCCGCAGGCGATCTCGACGAAGAGCCGGGCGCGCAAGACGGCGTTTCGCGTCGAGGGGCTCTGGCGCGATCCGCTAGCGTGGCAGGTGACGTTGTTCATGGGTCTGCAGTCGGCGCTGGCCTACAGCGTATTCGGCTGGCTGGCCCCCATCCTGCGGGAACGCGGCCTGGATGGCATCACTGCCGGGGGTATCGTTTCGGCATCGGTCATGGTGCAAGCTGCTTCATGCCTTTTCATGCCGCATCTGGCTGTACGCGGCAAAGACCAGCGGATCATCAACGTTGCACTTTGCCTTTTTGCGGTCGGCGGATTGCTCGGGCTCTTGTTCGCGCCGCTGTCGACCGTCTGGCTCTGGGCTGTGCTGCAGGGTATCGGTCAGGGCGGACTGATTGCGGTTGCCATGACGGTTATCGTTCTTCGATCGCCGGATGCCCACATCGCCGCCCATCTCTCCGGCATGGCGCAATGCGTCGGCTATCTGCTCGCCGCTATCGGGCCTCTGATCGTCGGCCTGATCCGCAGCTGGACCGGAAGTTTCGGCCCCTGCGCTATCCTGTTCGTGGCTATCGGGCTCATCGCGGCCGTCAACGGCTGGGGTGCCGGCAGGTCGAAATATGTGCGATCGAAGAGCGTGCCGCTGGCTACGTGATAGTCACCTTTCAGATCCCGGAGCGCGCGCTCATCGATGGACACTGTGGCGCTCCGGCGGTTAAGTGCTATGCTGTACGAGCCATCAACACGATGCTGCAGCGCAACAAAAGAATGGTCGTTCACCACAATTCGGCCTTGCCTTGAGGCGAACGCGCCATAAATAGGTAGCCATGTCTGAGCAAATACAACCCGCAACCGAAGCGACCGTTGCGGCGGTGATGGAAAGCACAGCCCTTTCGGCTTTGGCAGCCCATCCCTCCGAATGGGCGCTTTTTCTCGATATCGACGGCACGCTTGTCGATCTGGCGGAGACGCCGAGCTCGATCACCGTCCCCTCCTCCCTCCCTTACGATCTCGATGCGCTGTCGAAAAAACTTGGCGGCGCGCTGGCACTGGTAACCGGCAGATCGCTGTCGTTCGTCGATCCGCTGTTCTATCCATTCCAGTTCCCCGTTGCCGGCCTCCACGGAGCGGAGCGGCGCGACGCTGCCGGCAATGTCCAGCGGGTCACCGTCACCCCGGCCTTTACCGAAATGAAGCGCTGCATGACCGAAGAGGCAAGCCAGTGGCCCGGCGTCCTCGTCGAGGACAAGGGTGCTGCGGTGGCTGCACACTACCGGCTTGCGCCGGAATGCCAGCATCTGGTTGAAGCCATGATGGAGCGCTACTTCCGGGAAGCCGGGCCTGAGTGGTCGCTGCAGCGCGGCAAGATGGTCGTTGAAATCCGCCCGGCGCGCGCCGGCAAGGGCGATGCCGTCACCGCGTTCCTGAGCGAGGCGCCTTTCAAGGGAAGGCGCGCCTTTGCGGCCGGCGACGATTTTACCGACGAGGCAATGTTTCGCACCGTCAATCGCATCGGCGGGCAATCGCTGTTCATCGGCCTCGACAGCGTCGAGACCCAGGCACGCAACCGCGTCGCCTCTCCGGCCATTCTTCGCCAGATTCTGGCACAGCTTGCGTCCTGACCACACAATACCCGACCGAACTTCTGAAGGGATTTTCCCATGGGCCGTCTTATCATTGTCTCCAACCGTGTTCCCGTGCCCGAAAAGGGCGGCGCCGCACCGGCAGGCGGCCTCGCGGTTGCCCTGAAGATTGCGCTCGAAGCACAGGGTGGCGTTTGGATGGGCTGGTCCGGCAATTCCAGCGGCGATGCCGAGCCAGGCCCTCTGACCATGAACGAGCAGGGCAAAATCACCTACGCGCTTACAGATCTCACTGATACCGACGTCGAGGAATATTATCACGGCTTTGCCAATCGTGTTCTTTGGCCGATCTGCCATTATCGGCTCGATCTGGCCGAATACGGACGCAAGGAGATGGCCGGGTATTTCCGCGTCAACCGCTTCTTTGCGCATCGGCTGGCGCCGCTGATCCAGCCGGACGACATCATCTGGGTCCACGATTACCATCTTATCCCGCTGGCTGCAGAGCTGCGCCAGATGGGGTTCAAGAATAAGATCGGCTTCTTCCTGCACATCCCATGGCCGCCGGCCGATGTGATTTTCACCATGCCGGTGCATGAGGAAATCATGCGCGGGCTCTCTCACTACGATCTTGTCGGCTTCCAGACCGACCATGACCTCGAGAACTTCGCCGGCTGCCTGCGTCGGGAAGGCATTGGCGACGAACTCGGCAAAGGCCTGTTCAGCGCACACGGACGGACATTCAAGGGCGGATATTACTCGATCGGCATCGAGACTGCGGCCTTTGCCGAATTCGCGACCAAGGCGGCAACCAACGTCATGGTTCGCAAGGCGCGGCAAAGCGTCGAGGGCCGCGACCTCATCATCGGCGTTGACCGGCTGGACTACTCGAAGGGCATTACCCAGCGTATCGACGCATTCGAACGCTTCATCACCGCCGACGCCGCTCATCAGGGCAAGGTCACCTATCTGCAGATCACCCCGAAATCGCGCTCGGAAGTGCCTGAATACGAGCAGATGCAGCGCATGGTCGCCGAGCAGGCTGGCCGGGTAAACGGTGCCATCAGCACGGTGGACTGGGTGCCGATCCGCTACATCAACCGTTCGATCCCGCGCACAGTGCTAGCCGGCCTCTATCGGCTTGCAAAGATCGGCCTCGTGACGCCGCTGCGCGACGGGATGAACCTCGTTGCCAAGGAATACGTCGCCGCGCAGGACCCTGAAAATCCCGGTGTTCTGGTGTTGTCCCGCTTTGCCGGAGCCGCGCGGGAACTCTACGGTGCAATCATCGTCAACCCCTACGACGTCGAGGCGACAGCCAATGCCATAGCGAGGGCCCTGGAGATGCCGCTCGAGGAACGTCGCCAGCGCTGGAAAGGCATGATGACGCATCTGCTCGAGCACGACGTCGTGCGCTGGTGCGACGATTTCCTGAAGGATCTTACCGAGCAAGACGAAGCCGCCTGAGTTCGGCAGCGCGAGAGCGCCGGCGGGCAGAGGCATGCATCATCGGATCGTCGCGTGCACCAACTCGCCGGCAATCGTCAGCGAGACCGGCGCTCCCGGCGTGGATAGTCTTGACGTGTCGACGAAGGATGCCTTTGCCGTTACGGCGTAGGCAAGCTGCGGTACCGCTGAGAAGTCGAGATCGGCCTCTAGCATGCGGGCATTGACGGTAACAGCTTCCGCCCTGCCGGGCGAATGAAGGACGATCCCCAGTCGTAACGCATCGCTGTTCACGGAAATCGTTTCTACGTGGCCGGACAGGGCGACGTCTGCGGCCTTCGATTCTATCGTCACCTCCGAGAACTGCCCGGTAAGTCGGACTCGCAATGCCTGCTGATGGATCGCGACTGCCGCATCCTTTTTGACATTCAGATTAATGTCGTAGCTGCAATCGGACACTCCGAACCAGGTGGATGGGCCTACATCGATGTGCAACAGCGTTCCCTCGATCCACATTCGGCTGGAAGAACTGCAGTCATCGTAGGACCAGATCGAATTCCATCGCGCAAACCAGCCCGAGCGATGGCGCATGAGAGTTGCCTGATAGGGTCGATCCGGCGCGGTGGTGATGTCGATGGAACTGGCCTCG
Source organism: Rhizobium sp. B21/90 (assembly GCF_019355815.1). Lineage (NCBI taxonomy): Bacteria > Pseudomonadati > Pseudomonadota > Alphaproteobacteria > Hyphomicrobiales > Rhizobiaceae > Rhizobium > Rhizobium sp. B21/90. The sequence goes on from NZ_CP072162.1 coordinate 3,705,966, forward strand.
CCGCCAATGGCCACGGCCGTGATACCGGAAATATCCAACGGCAGACCCTGCGGCTGGCTCGCATTGCAGACGGTCGCCGCTGCGAAAAGCGCGATGCCTGTCAAAAGAATTCGTTTCATGATGTGCTCCTGTCCCGTCATCGGGCTGAGCGCAAATTCGCGAAAATCACTGTCCGTCGCGACCTCGAACGCGATGCGGGTCGACCTCGATCGCCATCCGGGGCATTCTGACGTTTTGATCCAGTTTCAGCAGCCAGAACAACGCACCATGATTTTTATCCCGTTGCCCTTTGTCGAGACGCTCTTTCTCCTCACACTGCTGCTGCAGATGCATAGGCGGAGCGACGACGGCCTGCGCGACCAGCCCCTGTTTGCATTGCTGATCGGAGCCTACGCAATGCAATCGGTGCTGATCGGCCTGCGCTGGGGATACGGGATTTCCGCGGTGCTGCCGTTCCAGGCCGTGCTGGCCACCGTGATCGCGACCCTGGCTTTCTTGAGTTTCTACGATCTGGCGAGCGAAGGATCGATCTTTCGAACATGGACGACGTGGCGACATTGCCTGCCGACAGCCACAGTTGTCCTGCTGCGGATCGTATGGCCGGAGCCGGTGGGCCTCGTCATTATCCTCGTTTTTCTCGGCTATGGCGCTGCGCTGACATGGCTGTGCCTGACGGGGCCGGACGGTCTCGTCTCCTCCCGCCTAGACGGCGCGCTCAGGTCCTATCGCTCCCTGCAGCTCACCGCAGCAGCCGTGCTCATGTCCGCGGTTGCCGACATCGCCATCAGCCTTGATTTCTCCTGGAGCGATGGCAGCCATGCCGGCGAAGTGGTGGCGGTGGGAAATGTGCTTGCATTGCTGGCGCTCGGCGCCGCAGCATCGGTTGCAAGCTCCGGCGCCACAGTGCACGACCGCGGCGAAACCGAACCGACGGCCGCCATAGCCGGGTCAGCGCCGGAAGACGTTGCGGCAACCGCTGCCGCTGTCGACGCCCTGATGCGGACGAAGGCGCTCTACAGGGATACGGAACTCAATCTCGGGCGGCTGGCGCGGAAGCTGAATTGCCCTGCCCGCAGCGTCTCGATAGCGATCAACCGCGTGCACGGCGCCAGCGTGTCGCAATATGTCAACAACTTCCGCATCGCTGAGGCGTGCCGGTTGCTGTCAGAAACCGACGCGCCGGTGACATCCATCATGTTCGATGCCGGATTTCTCAGCAAATCGAACTTCAACCGCGAATTCCTGCGCATCACAGGAACCAGCCCGACGCTCTGGCGATCGAAAAATCACGCCGCCTTGATGGCGTGATATTCCTTGATGGCGACCATCTTGATGGCCGGATAGCGTTCGGATTCGTATCGCAACGAGAAACCGTCCTGTGCGAGGAAGACGGGGTCGCCGTCGAGATCGCGGGCGATGTCGCCACGCTTGGCGGTGACGAACTTGTCCATGTCGGCGGGTGCATCGGCAGACACCCAGCGACATACTGAAAAGCGCGACATTTCGAAGGAGACCGGCAGGCCATATTCCCCCTGCAGCCGCTCCTTCAGGACGTCGAGCTGCAGCGCGCCGACGACGCCGACGATAGCCGGCGAACCATCTTCCGGGGAAAACAGCTGCACAACGCCTTCTTCGGCCATCTGCTGCAGCGCTTCCTTCAGCTTCTTGGCCTTCATCGCATCCTCGAGACGGACGCGTCGCAGGATTTCCGGGGCGAAATTCGGCACGCCCTGGAACACCAGATCCTCGCCTTCTGTCAGCGTATCGCCAATGCGCAGGGTGCCGTGGTTCGGAATGCCGACGACGTCGCCAGCAAAGGCGGTGTCGGCGATGTGGCGCTGCGAGGCGAAGAAGAACTGCGGCGCGGACAGGCTCATCTGCTTTCCGGTGCGCGACAGGCGCGCCTTCATGCCACGCGCAAGCGTACCCGAGCAGACGCGCACGAAGGCAATACGGTCGCGATGGTTCGGGTCCATGTTCGCCTGGATCTTGAAGACAAAGGCGGTCATCTTCGGATCGGTGGCATGCACCGTCTTGATATCGGCGACCTGGTCGCGCGGCGGCGGCGCCATCTCGGCCAAGGCATTGATCAGGTCTCGCACACCGTAATTGCGCAGCGCCGAGCCGAAGAATACCGGTGTCAGGTGACCTTCGAGAAAGGCCTCGCGCTCGAACGGCCGACAGGCATCACGCGCGAGATCCAGTTCGTCGATGAATGCCTGGCGCTCGTTTTCCGGCAGCCGCTCGGCCACCGCCTGCGGGCCGTTGACGGGCGTGGTATCGGCCTCCTTGTCGTTGCCGCGAACCTCGTTCTTGGCAAGGTGATAGGAGCCGCAGAAGCTCTTGGCGCGGCCGATGGGCCAGGTGATTGGAGCGGTATCGAGCGCCAGCTTCACCTCGATCTCGTCGAGAATCTCGAAGATATCGCGGCTTTCGCGGTCCATCTTGTTGACGAAGGTGATGATGGGGATGTCGCGAAGACGGCAGACCTCGAACAGCTTCAGGGTTCTGGGCTCGATACCCTTGGCAGCATCGATGACCATGACGGCGGCATCGACGGCAGTCAGCGTGCGATAGGTGTCGTCGGCGAAGTCTTCGTGGCCCGGCGTGTCCAGCAGGTTGAAGACGACATCGTCATATTCGAAGGTCATCACCGAGGTGACGACCGAGATCCCGCGTTCGCGCTCGATCTTCATCCAGTCGGAGCGCGTCTGGATGCGATCCTTCTTCGCCTTGACCTCGCCGGCCAGCTGGATGGCGCCGCCGAACAGCAGCAGCTTTTCGGTCAGCGTCGTCTTGCCGGCGTCCGGGTGGGAGATAATAGCAAATGTGCGGCGGCGGGAGACCGCCTCGGCGAGACTTTCGGCCATGATGTCGGATCCTGTGAATTGCCGCGTATCTAGCGACTCCGTGGATAACTTGCAAATCGGATTGACCCGAACCGTCGCCGAATTGCTAATAAGGGCATGAATATTCACACAGACAACCGTCCGAGCTTATCCATCGTTCGCCTTGCCAACGGCCATGGCCTCGCGCTTCCGTCCTACGAAACATCCGGTGCCGCCGGCATGGACCTGAGGGCTGCGGTCGGCGAAGGCGAGCCGCTGGTGCTGTCGCCGGGCATGCGCGCGCTGGTGCCGACGGGCTTCGTGTTTGCTGTGCCTGATGGCTATGAGGCGCAGATCCGACCGCGCTCCGGCCTGGCGTTCAAGAACGGCGTCACCTGCCTGAATACGCCGGGAACCATCGACAGCGACTACCGCGGCGAAGTGAAGGTTCTGCTGATCAACCATGGCAACGAGGATTTCGTCGTGACGCGCGGCATGCGCATCGCGCAAATGGTGATCGCGCCGGTCACGCAGGTTCTAATCGTCGAAACAACGGATGTCGGTGAAACCACGCGGGGCGCCGGCGGCTTCGGCTCCACCGGTGTCTGATACCACGATGCCCGTCTGTTGATCGCTATTTGACCGGGCAACCGTCGGCGACATGATCGAGGCCTTCAGCCTTTGCCTCGAATGTCGCAGATGGCCCGGCCCCGCTGGTCCTGATCCGGACGACGTAGAGGCTGTCGAAATCCTTGCCCTTCCACTTCTTCGGCATAGCCGCCGGATCGCCGCCATTGTCTTTCAGCAATGCGGCAACGAGATCCTGAATCTCGTTGTGCTCCCAAGCGACAAAGACCAGTGCCGAGCGATATTTCGGCGCCGTCAGTGCTGCCTGCAGCTTGGTAATCTCGTCGTAGCCGAACGTGGTATCGACAGGCAGTCCAGCGGCGATCGCCGTTGGCTCGATCGTCGCAAGCGGCCTGACATAGCTATAGAGAATGCCGTCATCGACCTTCTGCTTCGACGGATCGGGCGCAAAGACGGCGTCCGGCCTGCCGAATTGACGGGAAAGCACGGCGGGTAACGCCAGCGACCTGTTGAGGCCCTTGCAGCTCAATTGGCCGAGCCCTGCTACAGGTTTTTCACCGTGGCGCAGGAAGACGATCGTCTCCTCTCCCGGCGGAGAGGCAGCGCTGACGGGACCGGCTGGGGTCATAGTTATCATCAGGAGCAACGGAACGAGTGCCCGCAGTTGCGGCACTGGTCGACAGAACGATAGCATTTTTGCATCCATGAGTGTTTTTCCGTGCTGCAGCGACAGGCATCCTGCCAATGGTACTGTGCTGCGTTTTACCAAAAGCCTTTGGCGGAGATTTTTATGCCAACTTCGTGGCCTTGGTTGGACAAACGCACTCTGGCCTAGTGCCATGTTTGATCCTATTCTCCCGCCAATAAATACCAAGGGAGAGTTCTATGTCCGACACCCGTAAGCCAGGCCGCGGTCGCATCTATGCGTCGATCACCGACACCATTGGCGACACGCCCATCGTTCGCCTCGACAAGCTGGCCAGGGAGAACGGCGTAAAGGCCCACCTGCTCGCCAAGCTGGAGTTCTTCAACCCGATTGCCTCGGTCAAGGACCGTATCGGCGTGGCGATGATCGAGAGCCTCGAGGCCCAGGGGAAGATCACGCCCGGCAAGACGACGCTGATCGAGCCGACCTCCGGCAACACCGGCATCGCGCTGGCCTTTGCCGCCGCCGCCAAGGGCTACAAGCTGATCCTCACCATGCCGGAGACGATGTCGGTGGAACGCCGCAAGATGCTGGCGCTGCTGGGCGCCGAACTGGTGCTGACCGAAGGCGCCAAGGGCATGAAGGGCGCCATCGCCAAGGCGACGGAACTGGCAGAAAGCATCGAGAACGCGGTCATTCCGCAGCAGTTCGAAAACCCGGCAAACCCCGAGATCCACCGCAAGACGACGGCAGAGGAGATCTGGAACGACACCGAGGGCAGCATCGATATCCTGGTCGCAGGCATCGGCACAGGCGGTACGATCACCGGTGTCGGCCAAGTGCTGAAATCCAAGAAGTCCAGCCTCAAGGTTATCGCCGTCGAGCCGGCGGAATCGCCGGTGCTGTCCGGCGGCGCTCCCGGCCCGCACAAGATCCAGGGGATCGGCGCCGGCTTCGCGCCAGCCATTCTCGACACCGAAATCTATGACGAGATCATCACCGTCGCCAGCGCGGAAGCCCTCGAGACCGCCCGGCACGTCGCCCGCCTCGAAGGCGTGCCGGTCGGCATCTCCTCCGGTGCTGCGCTGTTTGCGGCCATCGAGATCGGTAAACGCGAAGAGAATGCCGGCAAGACGATCGTCGTGATCATTCCGTCCTTTGCCGAGCGCTACCTGTCGACAGCGCTGTTCGAAGGCCTCGGCGGCTAACTTTCTTCACTTTTCAAAGAACAGAAGGGCGGAGGCGCCCTTCTCAGTATCTGCGGCTCAGGCGACGGCTGACAGGCGGGTGCCGGCTATGCGGTAGGAAATCGCTTCGGCCAGATGGATCCGGCCGACAGTCTGCTTACCGTCGAGATCGGCGAGCGTGCGCGCCACTTTCAGGACGCGATGGTAGCCTCGGGCGGAGAACTTCAGCTTCTCGGCGGCGTCGCGCAGCAATTGAAGGCCACCGGCATCGGGCTCGGCCAGAACCTCGATCATCGATGTCGAGCAGCGCGCATTGGTCGACACGCCGCGCATGCCGGCTTGCGAGAACCGCTCCTGCTGCCATTCCCGCGCCCTTGCGACACGTCTGGCGATATCGGCACTCTTCTCGGCCGGCATCGGCCGGATAAGGTCGGCGGCGGATACGGCCGGCACATCGATACGGATGTCGATGCGATCCATCAGCGGTCCGGAAATTCTGTTCTGATAGTCTGTCATGCACCGCGGTCCCCGGGCGCAGCTGTGGCCGGGTTCGCCGGCCATGCCGCAGCGGCAAGGGTTCATCGCGGCTATCAGCTGGATCACAGCCGGGTAGCAGACGCGGTGATTGGCGCGAGCTATGATGCATTCTCCGGTTTCCAGCGGCTGGCGCAGCGCATCGAGTGCCTGCGGCGAAAACTCCGGAAACTCGTCAAGGAAGAGGATGCCGTGGTGGGCGAGCGAAGCCTCCCCGGGCCGGGCGCGTATCCCGCCACCGACCATCGCCGCCATGGTGGCCGAGTGATGCGGGGTCCGGAATGGCCGGCGGTCGGAGAGCTTGCCACCCGACAGTTGCCCGGCAATGGAATGGATCATCGAGACTTCCAGCAATTCGGCAGCCGACAGCGGCGGCAGGATCGATGGCAAACGGGCAGCCAGCATCGATTTTCCCGACCCTGGAGGGCCGACCATCAACAAGTTATGGCCGCCGGCAGCCACCACCTCGAGAGCACGCTTGGCGCTCTCCTGCCCCTTGATCTCGGCAAGGTCGCCGAGATTGGCCGGGGCGGCGCGGATGGCAGGTTCGGGGCGCGACAGGATCTGCGTACCGCGAAAATGATTGGCGAGGGCAATGAGGCTGCGGGGCGCCAGCAGTTCGATGTCGGCGCCCGCCCACGCCGCCTCCGGGCCGCTGTCGGCAGGGCAGATCAGCCCCTTGCCCATGGCATTGGCGCTGATAGCCGCCGGCAATGCCCCGGATACCGCCGCAATCGTGCCGTCGAGATTGAGCTCGCCGATCACCATGAAGTCCGCCAGCGCATCGCCGGGAATGGCTCCCAGTGCCGCCATCAGACCGAGCGCGATGGCCAGATCGAAATGCGACCCCTCTTTTGGCAAATCCGCCGGAGCAAGGTTGACCGTCACCTTTTTCGGCGGCAGCGCCAAGCCCGAGGCATGCAGGGCCGCCTGAACGCGCTCGCGGCTCTCTGCAACCGCCTTGTCCGGCAGCCCGACAATGTTGATGCCGATCTTGCCCGGCGCGATCATCACCTGGACCTCGACCGGAACCCCTTCTATGCCCTGAAATGCAACCGTGCTGACCCGCGCTATCATGCGCAATCCCCTATGCCGCAGTCTTTTCGTAAAGACCCGCAGCGATTGCAGCAGGCTAAATGCAATCTGGCATAGAAGACGGAATGAAACAAGAACAATTAATGAACAAGCACAGCCTCCCGCTGCAGCCAGGTTGCAGCGGGTTGTGGGGGCAGAACATATTACGGCTGGCGATTGAAAGCCGGGCGTGTTTTAAGCGCGCTTGCGCTCGATGGCGTCCCAGAGGAGGCTGGCGATATCGGCACCGCCGAAACGCTTGACCTCACGAATGCCGGTCGGCGAGGTGACGTTGATCTCCGTCATGTAGTCGCCGATGACGTCGATGCCGACGAGCAGGAAGCCGCGGGCTTTCAGGGCCGGGCCGATGCGGGCGCAGATCTCTTCTTCGCGCCTGGTCAGATCGGTCGCCTCGGCGCGGCCGCCGGCATGCATGTTGGAGCGGCTGTCGTGCTCGGCAGGCACACGGTTGATGGCGCCCACCGGCTCACCGTCGACGAGGATGATGCGCTTGTCGCCCTTGCGGACATCAGGCAGATATTGCTGGGCGATGAAGGGCTCGCGGAACAACTGGCCGAACATTTCCAGCAGCGAAGACAGGTTGCGGTCGTCGCGGGTCGAGTGGAAGACGCCGGCGCCGCCGTTTCCGTAGAGCGGTTTCAAGATAATGTCGCCCATTTCTTCGCGGAAGCGCCGGATTTCATCGGCATCGCGGGTGATCAGCGTCTTCGGCATCAGATCTTCGAATTCGGTGACGAAGATTTTTTCCGGCGAATTGCGGACCCAGGCGGGATCGTTGACCACGAGGGTCTTCGGATGGATGCGCTCCAGCATGTGTGTGGAGGTGATATAACCCATGTCGAAGGGCGGATCCTGGCGCAGCAGCACCACGTCCATCGTCGAGAGATCGATGCGCTCGGGCGCGCCGAGGTCGAAATGGTCGCCCTTGATGTCGCGCAGCACCATCGGCTCCGCTGTTGCGTAGACCTTGCCGTCGCGCATGCTCATGCGCTCCGGCGTGTAGTGGAACAGCTTGTAGCCGCGCGCCTGCGCCTCGAGGCTCATGGCGAAGGTGCTGTCGCCTGCAATGTTGATGCCCGACACGTGGTCCATCTGGACCGCCACATTCCTGATCGTCACTATCGCTATTCCTTGCTCGATTTCCCGACAGATGTAAGTCGGCGGGCTTTCGAAGGCAACGGCTAATCAGGCAGCCGTCGGACCACGCATCCGTCTCAGCGTCCGCCTCATCGGCAGCTCCAGAGAAAACCTGATATGTCACAGGCGATGATGTCGTGGTCGGAAAGCGGCTTGCCGTCAGCATCGAGCGACGTCACCAGCCGGCTGCCGGATATTGCAAGACCGCGGCTGAGGAACCAGTCGAGTTTCATAGCCCGGTCGGGAAAACGGGTGATGAGGCTTGGCCGGGTGCTGGCCTGGTCGAGCGGGCCGCCATGGCGCTCGAAGCCACGGGCCGCTGCCATGGCAAACAGCGTGTCGGTCTCGAAGTTACCGCCAGTGTGGTTGCCGGTGTTCAGGTCGCCGCCGATGAGGATCGGCAGGCCAGGCGCATAGGCCTCGACGGCATCGATCAGCGCCGCCACCTGGCGTTCGCGATAGGCACCGTCTCCGACACTTTCGAGATGAACCGAAACGGCGACGAAGGGCCCGACCTCCGTATCGATCGTCGCGCCGACTGCGCAGCGCTCGCCGATACGCGGCTGCTCCTTCGCATCGGAAAACCAGAGCGATTTCCCGGGCAGCCGAAAGACGAAAACATCCCGAAGCGGCGTGGCACCCAGGATTGCGTTGCCGTGAAAGCCTCTCGCGTTGGTGCTGTCGGTGCAATAGGAGCGCTCGATCTCGGAACCGAGACTGAGTTCCAGAAATTCGAGACCGTAGGCATAGGCCATGCCGAGTTCGGTCGCAATCAGCGCAGTCGGATCGGCCTGCGCGGTGCGAGCCATGCCATCGTCCATCTCCGATAACAGGACCAGCGGTGCCCCCAGCGCCTTCAGTTTCTCGGCGGAGGCCTGCGGGAAGAGGCAGCGCTCCATGTTCCATGCCGCGACCGTAAACGGAAAAGCCAATGGCGCAGCCGGGCTCTTTCCGCCGGTGCGCGCAGCGTTCATGCAGGGCAGCGATGCGATCGTCGCCTCGCAAACTGCCGGCGTCTTCTGCAGTGTCAGAAAGTGCTGACGCTGCTCTTCGGACGGTACCTCGAAGGCGGAAACGGTAGTGCGGATCATGATCGGGCTGTCCTCGGCGCATGGTGGGGGTCGCCGCGCCTTAGAGGCAATATATGACAGTTGCATGATGGGCCGGGTTCAGAAAGCGTCGCGGAAATGCCTCGGCCAGCGGCCGGGCAGGATCGCAACAATATCGTAGCGCTGCGACAGGCGCCCGAAATCCGGCTGCTGGGCAAGCCACAGGTCGCTGGCGGCACGGATGCGGCGCTGAGAGGAAAATGAGACGGCGTCGATCGCCGCCTGTTCGCCGTGCCTTGCCTTGACCTCCACGAACACAGCAAGATCGCCCTTACGGGCAACGATATCGATTTCGCCAAGGACTGTCTTGTGGCGGATGGCGACGATGCTGTAGCCTTTGCAGGCGAGATAGAGCGCGGCGAGGTATTCCGAGAGATGCCCCCGGCGCCAGGCCTTGCGCCGTTTCCGGCGCTCGCCGCTATCGTCCATCGACCCTCGCCTTCATGGCGAGCAGCCTCTGGTAGAGATCCCGGCGCGGAAGGCCGGTGATCCGGGCCGCTTCGGCGGCCGCCTTGGCGGTCGGCATCTCACGGGAGAGATCGAGAAGGATTGCCTCGACATCGGCCTCCGGCGTGGCGATCTCCGGCGGCGGCCCGATCACCAGGACGATCTCGCCCTTGACGTTGTCAACGGAATGATAATGCGCTGCCAGTTCGGAGAGCGTGCCGCGACGAAATTCCTCGAAGGTCTTTGTCAGTTCGCGGCAGACAGAGGCTTTGCGGTCGACACCTAGCACATCGGCGGCAGCAGTCAGGGTTGCGGCGATGCGATGGGGAGATTCGAAGAACAGCAGAGTAGCCGGAACCGAGGAGAGTGCTGCCAACCGGTCACGGCGGGCCTTGTCCTTGACCGGCAGGAAGCCCGCAAAGAAGAAGGCGTCGTTCGGAAGACCGGAGCCAACCAGGGCCGCGAGGGGGGCCGAGGCGCCCGGAATAGGCACGACGCGGTAGCCGGCATCGATCGCCTGCAGCGCCAGCCGGTAGCCGGGATCGGAGACCAGCGGCGTACCGGCATCCGACACCAGCGCCACGGACCGACCGCCGGCCAGTGCTGCCAGCAATTTCGGACCCGCCTCATCGGCATTGTATTCATGGTACGCGTAGGGGCGATTGTGGATACCGTAGCGATCGAGCAGCACCCGGGTGACGCGGGTATCCTCGCAGGCGAGCACGTCGGCTCCGGCCAGCGTTTCCAGCGCCCGCAGCGTGATATCGCCGAGATTGCCGATCGGCGTGGCGACGAGATAAAGCATTGGCTCGAGCGGGCGGGCCGGCACGGTCACGTTGTGCAACCTGAAACTACGCCCCTTGGCGACTTCGCTCGAAATCTCGTCGTCCATGCCCTGATATGCCCTTCCTGAAGTTGGGTCTTTATGGGCGAGGCGCACGGCTTCGGCAAGGGAGCGTGGAATCCTGTGTGCTTTGAAGACGAAATGGGGGAAATGAACCCGGCGTCGGCGCTATACCTCTTGCTTTCACATGCGGATTTCTGCCACTTTGCCGGTCCACTCCTCCGGGCCGGACCCGGGCGAGAATTTTTTGGGCATCGTCTCGACGCCCGGACAGTCACGGTCGAAAGCGGTAGCATCCATGCGTATTACTATTGAGCGGTCCCACCTTTTGAAATCGCTGAACCACGTCCATCGCGTGGTGGAGCGCCGCAACACTATTCCGATCCTGTCGAACGTGCTTTTGAAGGCAGAAGGCTCGACGCTGGACATGAAGGCGACCGACCTCGATCTCGAAATCACCGAGGCGACGCCAGCCAATGTCGAGCAGCCCGGCGCGACGACCGTTCCCGCGCACCTTCTCTACGACATCGTCCGCAAGCTTTCCGACGGCTCCGAGGTATCGTTGTCGACCAATGCCGATGGCGGGTCCATGACGGTCGCCTCCGGACGCTCGAAGTTCACCCTGCAGTGCCTGCCGCAATCGGACTTTCCGGACCTGACTGCCGGCACGTTCAGCCACAAGTTTCCGCTGAAGGCGGCAGAACTCAAGATGCTGATCGACCGGACGCAATTTGCAATCTCCACCGAAGAAACCCGCTATTACCTGAACGGCATCTTCTTCCACACCATCGAAAGCGGCGGTGGGCTGAAGCTGCGCGCCGTTGCGACCGACGGTCACCGCCTGGCGAGGGCCGATGTCGATGCGCCTTCCGGCTCCGAGGGTATGCCCGGCATCATCATTCCCCGAAAGACGGTCGGCGAACTCCAGAAGTTGATGGACAATCCCGACGTGATCGTCACGCTGGAAGTGTCCGACGCCAAGATCCGCCTGTCGGTCGGCAACATCGTGATGACGTCGAAGCTGATCGACGGCACCTTTCCCGATTACCAGCGCGTCATTCCGGCCAACAACGACAAGGAAATGCGCGTCGATTGCCAGACCTTCGCACAGGCTGTAGACCGCGTCTCGACGATCTCTTCCGAACGCGGCCGCGCCGTGAAGCTGGCGCTGACGGAGGGGCAGCTGCTGCTCACCGTCAACAACCCGGATTCCGGCAGCGCCACCGAAGAAGTTGCCGTCGGCTATGAAACGGAACCGATGGAAATCGGCTTCAATGCCAAATACCTGCTCGACATCACCGCGCAGCTCTCCGGCGACGAAGCGATCTTCCTGCTGGCGGATGCAGGCTCGCCTACCCTTATTCGCGATACGGCCGGTGACGATGCGATCTATGTCCTGATGCCGATGCGGGTCTAGGCAAGCAGGCACCGGCGCGAGGATGGGCCGAGCGATGCTTCGCCCCCCCTTTTCGTGACGGGTCTACGAGATCGAGGCGGGCAGAGTGCCCCTCTCCGCTTTTAAATGCTCGTGGAGAATACCTATGGCGCTACGCCTGAAGGAACGTCTGGGAAAGAAATTCGACGAGGAAATCCGTTTCTTCAAGGGAATGATGCAGGGGCCGCGAACCGTCGGCTCGATCGCCCCGACCTCGACGATCACCGCCCGCAAGATGGCAAGCGTCATCAATCCGCACTCCGGGCTGCCCGTTCTCGAACTGGGACCTGGCACCGGTGCCATCACCAAGGCAATTCTGGCGCGCGGCGTCGAGCCCGAAAAACTGATCGCGATCGAATACTCGACCGACTTCTTCAACCATCTGGTCAAGCGCTACGCCGGCGTGCATTTCATCAACGGCGACGCCTTCGATCTCGACAAGACGCTCGGAGTGCTCAACGGACAGACGTTCGATTGCGTCGTTTCCGGTATCCCGTTGCTGAATTTCCCGATGCAGGCGCGCGTTGCGCTACTGGAGAGCCTGCTCGACAGGATGCCGCCGGGCCGACCGGTGGTACAAATCTCCTATGGTGCCGTCTCGCCGATCATAGCCCGGCCCGACCGCTACCACATCAAGCATTTCGATTTCATCGTCCGAAACATTCCGCCGGCGCAGCTCTGGATCTATAGCCGCGGCTGATCCCGGGAGCGTCAGATGTTTGGTCTCTACATTACGCATCCGCAGGTGCAGATAGACCCCGATGTTCCGGTGCCGCAATGGGGACTTTCGGATCTTGGTCGTGCGCGTACCGGGCAAGCGGCTGGCCAACCATGGGCAGCAACGCTCGGGCGCATGGTGTCCAGCGATGAAACCAAGGCCATAGAAACCGCAGACCTGCTGGCAACCGCGGCCAGTCTCACGGTCGAGATCGTCGGCGGCATGCACGAGAACGACCGGTCTGCCACCGGCTTCCTGCCACCGAAGGCTTTCGAGGAAGCGGCCGACTGGTTCTTCGCCCATCCGGATGAGAGTTTTCGCGGCTGGGAACGGGCTACCGATGCGCAGGCAAGGATTGTCGGGGCAGTCGATGCGGTGCTTGACGCTCACGATCCCAGCACGCCGATTGCGTTCGTCGGCCATGGCGGGGTGGGAACCCTGCTGAAGTGCCATCTGATGGGCCGGGCAATCGGCCGTGACGGCGACCAGCCGGCAGGTGGAGGTAATCTTTTCGCCTTCGATCTTGCGAACAGGTCTGTCGCATGCGACTGGACGCCAATGGAAGACTGGCAGGGATGGGTGGGACGATGACAACGGAAACAGCGCGCGACCGGCTGATCGTCGGTCTGGATGTACCGAACCTGAAAGAGGCCGAGGCGCTGGTCTCGACGCTCGGCGACGACATCCTGTTCTACAAGATCGGCTATCAGCTGGTATTTGCCGGCGGCCTCGAGTTTGCGCGCGAGCTCGCACAGAGCGGCAAGAAGATTTTTCTCGACATGAAGCTGCTCGACATCGACAACACCGTTGCATCCGGCGTCGAGAACATCGCCAAAATGGGCATGTCGATGTTGACGCTGCACGCCTATCCGAAGGCAATGCGGGCGGCTGTCAAGGCTGCGGAAGGCTCAGGCCTCTGCCTGCTCGGCGTTACCGTCCTGACCTCGATGGATGGCGACGACATGCTGGAGGCCGGCTATTCGTCCGATCCGCATGCGCTGGTGATGCGGCGCGCCGAACAGGCCCGTGATGCTGGCATGGGCGGTATTGTCTGCTCGGCCGAGGAATCCACTGCAGTTCGCGCCATCATCGGACCGGACATGGCGCTGGTAACCCCTGGCATTCGCCCCATAGGCAGCGACGCCGGCGACCAGAAGCGGGTGATGACGCCCGCCGATGCAATACGCGCCGGCTCCAGCCATCTCGTCGTCGGCCGGCCAATCGTCAAGGCGCCCGATCCGAAGGCTGCGGCCCGCGCCATTCTCGACGAGATGCTGACGGCGCTCTGGCCCGCCAACCACTGAGATTTCAACGAGGAGGAAAACCATGGCCAAGGGATATTGGATCGCCCGCGTCGACGTCCATACGCCGGAGCGCTACGGCGAATACATTGCGGCCGCAAAGCCGGCGTTTGAGCGTTACGAGGCGAATTTCATAGCGCGCGGCGGAAAATTCGTCGAATTGGAGGGGACGGCACGCGGTCGCAACGTGGTCATCGAATTTCCATCGCTGCAGCACGCGGTCGATTGCTACAACTCACCGGAGTATCAGGTCGCAGCCAAGATCCGCCAGGAAATTGCCACCGCAGAGATGGTCGTGGTCGAAGGCGTTTAGCCAGCCAAGGCTTGGGCGAAAAGGCGTGCCCTCGCAATCTGACGAATTGATTGCGCGGCACAGAACTTCGATGCCTTGCAGTTACCGATGGTCCGGCGCATCGCGCTGGCCGTTGTTCAGATAAAGGCCACGCGACCGCTCCAGATGCTTCAGCACCGAGGTTTCGGCCGCGTCGGCATCGTTGGCGGCGAGACACTGGAGGATTTCCTCGTGCTCGACGAGGGTGAATTTCTCCTTGCCGGTCCAGATCAGCATGTCGGTGTGATATTCCTTCAGCCATGCGAGCATGGCCTCGCTCACAGCCACGAAGATCGGATTGGCCGAGATGCGGGCGATCCGCGTATGAAACTCCATATCGGCCGCGATGAAGGCATCGGCATTGCCGAGGCTGGCGCGCTGGCGATCGATAATGGCCTGAAGATCGGCAATATCCTCCGGCGTCGCCTCGGTCGCGGCCTGGCGAGCCATTCCGCGCTCGAAGAAGATGCGGGCGCTTTTCAGATATTCGAGCGTCGCCGATGATTGCGACAGCATGATCTTGGCGGTCAAATCGACCTGCTTGAAGATCGTCTTTGCCGTCAATTGCAGCACGCGGGCCCGTTCGCCGTGCGAAATCACCACAAGTCCCATGCTCGCCAGCGACTGCATGGCCTCGCGGATAGCCGGCCGGCCGACGCCAAAGCGCTCCATCAGATCGCGCTCCGACGGCATTTCGTCGCCGGGAGCCAGTTCACCACTGGTGATCATCCTTTCCAGACGGGCAAAGACCTCGTCGGACAGCTTGCGGCGGACGATGGGTTCGTTCGGTTGGTCCATGGATTCTTTCCGGCTCATCAAGACCCTCCCTTATGCACATTTCCCATCGTTTGGGAAAACGTCAATCGCGGAATGCATAGGCGTTCATCCCGACCGCTCACAAAAGTTTCTGTTGCCTAAATGGAATACTCATTATACCAGTTGAGCGGTTGACGTCAGTCTTTTCCGGGATTGGCGAGAGGAGCAACCGAGATTTCATGCAGATAAAAGTCACCTACCGCATCGAAACGCCGGGCAGCATCGAAGCCATGGCGGAAAAGATCGCCAGCGACCAATCGACAGGCACGTTTGTTGCTGTTCCCGGCGAAACCGAAGAGCTGAAGGCGCGCGTTGCTGCCCGCGTGCTGGCCATCCGGCCGCTCGAGGATGCCGCGTTTCCTAGCTGGCCGGAAGCGGCTGCCGGACATGGCCCGATCCGCCGCGCCGATGTCGACATCGCATTTCCGCTGGACGCTGTCGGCACCGACCTCTCGGCGCTGATGACCATTGCCATCGGCGGCATCTTTTCGATACGCGGGATGACCGGCCTGCGGGTCGTCGATGTCGATCTGCCGGAGCCCTATCGGGATGCCTATCCCGGCCCGCAGTTCGGCGTGGCCGGCAGCCGCCGGCTCACCGGCGTTTACGACAGGCCGATCATCGGCACCATCGTCAAGCCGGCGCTGGGCCTTCGTCCGATGGAGACCGCAGCCTTGGTCGGCGAGCTGATCGAATCCGGCGTCGACTTCATCAAGGATGACGAGAAGCTGATGAGCCCGGCCTACTCGCCGCTGAAGGAGCGGGTCGCGGCCATCATGCCGCTAATCCTCGATCACGAGCAGAAGACCGGCAAGAAAGTGATGTACGCCTTTGGCATCTCGCACACCGACCCTGACGAGATGATGCGCAATCACGACATGGTTCTTGAAGCCGGGGGCAATTGCGCCGTCATCAACATCAATTCGATCGGCATGGGCGGCATGCTGTTCCTGCGCAAGCGCTCCGGCCTCGTGCTACACGCCCATCGCAACGGCTGGGACGTGCTGACCCGCCACCCGGGCATCGGCCTGGATTTCAAGGTGTGGCAGAAATTCTGGCGGCTGCTCGGCGTCGACCAGTTCCAGATCAACGGCATCAAGGTCAAATACTGGGAGCCGGACGAGAGCTTCGTCGAATCCTTTGCGGCCGTGACCACGCCGATGTTTTCAGAGGTCGATTGCGCGCTTCCCGTCGCCGGCTCCGGCCAGTGGGGTGGCCAGGCGCCTGAAACCTATCAGCGCACTGGGCGCACCACTGACCTCATGTATCTTTGCGGCGGTGGAATCGTCAGCCACCCCGGCGGCCCGGCGGCCGGCGTGCGGGCCGTTCAGCAGGCATGGCAGGCAGCAGTCCGCGATATCCCGCTTGCGACCTATGCCACGGGCCATCCGGAACTTGCCGCCTCGCTGAAGAAATTCGGGGGCGAAGGGGAATGACCGTGCCTGCTCGAAGCGATCTGCTGCTCTCCTACTATGGCGACGACCTGACAGGCTCGACCGACGTCATGGAAGCGCTGGCTTCCAACGGTGTCGATACGGTGCTGTTCATGGACCAGCCCGACGAGGCGTTGCTTTCCCGATTCAGTCATTGCCGTGCCATCGGCCTTGCCGGCACCAGCCGCAGCGAGACGCCGGAATGGATGGAGGCTCATCTGACGCCTGCATTCAGGTGGCTGAAAAGCCTCGATGCCGCCATTTGCCACTACAAGGTCTGCTCGACCTTCGATTCCAGCCCCCAAGTCGGTAGCATTGGCAGGGCGGTCGAAATCGGCAAATCAGTCTTCGATCAGCCCTTCGTTCCCCTTGTCGTCGGCGCACCGCAGTTGAAGCGGTTTACCGCGTTCGGCAACCTGTTTGCCGCCTACCAAGGCGAGGTGTTCCGCATAGACCGCCATCCTGTCATGAGCCGGCATCCGGTGACGCCGATGCGGGAGGCTGATCTCCAGATTCATCTCAAGGCTCAAACGAAGCTTTCAACAGCGCTAGCCGATCTTGCAGTGCTATCGTCGGTCGATGCCGACCGCCGGATCGATACGCTCGCCAGCGATTGCAGCGGCATGCTGCTGTTCGACGTCGACAGCGCCGAGAGCCAGGCGCAGGCCGGGAACCAGCTTTGGCGGATCAAAAGGGACGGAGGCTGGTTCGTCGCCGGTTCCTCGGGCATCGAATACGCGTTGCTCGCCGCCTGGAAAAAGACGGGTCTGACGACAGGGACGAGCGTCTTTCCGCTTCCCGGCACAGCTGACCGGCTCGCAGTCGTCTCCGGTAGCGTTTCTCCGACGACGGAGCGGCAAATCCGCCATGCAACGGCCAACGGTTTTGACGGGATCGACCTGGACCCACTGGAATTGCTCGGCGAAGGTGGCAGTGGCGCCATCGAGCGCGCGGTACAGAGCGGTCTAGCCAGCCTGAAGAGCGGCCACAGTGTCATTCTCAACACCGCCCTCGGACCATCGGCCGATCGTGGCGGCGATATCGACCGGATTGCCGGAAGCCGCCATCGGCTCGGACGCATCCTCGGCGGCATCCTGCATCGGCTGGTCACCGAGGAAAAACTCGGTCGGGCCGTAATCGCCGGAGGCGACACGTCGAGCCACGCGCTGAAGGAGCTACATGTGGACGCGCTGACGACGCTGCTTCCTCTGCCGCAGACCCCGGGTTCTCCACTTTGTGTGGCGCATGGCAACGACACGGCGACAAACGGCCTGCAGATCGCGCTTAAGGGTGGCCAGGTTGGTTCTGACGGTTACTTCGCCCAGATCCGCGATGGGCTCGCGGCCTGATCTGCCGCCATATCGCTCACCCACTGATATACTCATTGACTCATTATACCAGTTGGATATAGTCGCCTCACCAAACAGATTGGGTGAAAAACATGACTTCGATTGCACTCTTCGGCGCCGGCGGCAAAATGGGTTACCGGCTGGCCAAAAATCTCAAAGGTTCGCGGTTCGACGTGCGTCACGTCGAGATCAGCGACGCCGGCAAGGCGCGGCTGAAGGATGATCTCGGCCTCACCTGCCTTGATGTCGACGCCGCCCTCGATGGCGCAGATGTCGTCATCCTGGCGGTTCCGGACACGCATATCGGCAAGGTTGCCGCCGGCATCGCAGACAAGCTGAAGCCTGGTACGATGGTGGTTGCGCTCGACGCTGCAGCGCCTTTCGCCGGTCACTTCCCCGAGCGGCCGGATCTCACCTATTTCGTCACCCACCCCTGCCATCCGCCGATCTTCAACGACGAGACTGAGATGCAGGCAAAGAAAGATCACTTCGGCGGCCTTTTCGCAAAGCAGCACATTGTCTCCGCCCTGATGCAGGGTCCGGACGAAGCCTATGGCCTCGGCGAGGAAATCGCCAAGACGATCTGGGCGCCCGTCATGCGCTCGCACCGCGTCACCGTCGACCAGATGGCAATGCTGGAGCCGGGCCTGTCGGAAACGGTGGCAGCTTCGCTGCTCGTCGTCATGAAGCAGGCGATGGACGAATGCGTCAAGCGCGGCGTTCCGGAAGAAGCGGCCCGCGACTTCCTGCTTGGCCACCTCAACGTGCTCGGCGCTGTGATCTTCGGCGAAGTGCAGGGCGTGTTCTCCGATGCCTGCAACAAGGCCATCGAGTTTGGCATTCCGGCGCTGATGCGCGACGACTGGAAGAAGGTTTTCGAACCCAAGGAGATCGCTGACAGCATTCAGCGCATCACCTGATACCAGGGAGAGCACCCGCTCTCCCTTCTTCGACAGCCCTGTCCGGGAAACGGGGCTGATTTTCACATCTGGGAGGATAATCATGAAACTGACACGTAAGCTCATCATCGCGGGCTTTGCCGGCGCTCTGGCACTCGGCACAGCCTTACCCGCGTTTTCGGCAGACCTCATCGCCATCATCACGCCGGCCTTCGACAACCCGTTCTTCAAGGCAGAATCCGTCGGTGCAGAAGCCCGCGCCAAGGAGCTCGGCTTCGACACGCTGGTCCTCAGCCACGACGACGACGCCAACAAG
This sequence comes from Rhizobium sp. B21/90, assembly GCF_019355815.1. NCBI lineage: Bacteria > Pseudomonadati > Pseudomonadota > Alphaproteobacteria > Hyphomicrobiales > Rhizobiaceae > Rhizobium > Rhizobium sp. B21/90. Next base: position 3,724,979 of record NZ_CP072162.1, read on the forward strand.
CAGTCGCAGCTGATCGATACCGCCATCGGCCGCGGCGCCAAGGCGATCATCCTCGACAATGCCGGCTCCGAAGCCTCGATCGCTGCCGTCAAGAAGGCCAAGGACGCCGGTATTCCCTCCTTCCTGATCGACCGCGAAATCAACGCCACGGGCATTGCCGTGTCGCAGATCGTCTCCAACAACTATCAGGGCGCGCAGCTCGGTGCCGAAGAGTTCGTCAAGCTGATGGGCGAAAAGGGCAGCTATGTCGAACTGCTCGGCCGTGAAGCCGATCTCAACGCCGGCATCCGCTCCAAAGGCTACCACGATGTCATCGACGATTATCCGGACATGAAGATGGTCGCCCAGCAGTCGGCCAACTGGAGCCAGACGGAAGGCTATTCCAAGATGGAAACCATCCTGCAGGCCAATCCGAAAATCCAGGGCGTCATCGCCGGCAACGATACGATGGCCATGGGCGCGATCGCAGCGCTGCAGGCTGCCGGCCGCAAGGACGTCATCGTCGTCGGCTTTGACGGCTCTAATGACGTGCGCGACTCCATCAAGGCAGGCGGCATCAAGGCAACCGTCATGCAGCCGGCTTACGCGCAGGCCCAGATGGCCGTCGATCAGGCCGCAGCCTACATCAAGGACAAGACGGCGCCAAAAGAAGAAAAGCAGTTGATGGACTGCGTGCTGATCAACGCTGCAAATGCCGACAAGCTCGAAACCTTCGCGCTGGAAAACTGATCTCACAGGACTGACATCGACGGAGAGCGACAAGCGCCGCTCTCCGTCACCTTGATAGACAGTATTCGATGCGGGTGGAGTGCATGCCAATGGTGAGGATCAAGGGCGCGTTGCTGATGGCGATGCTGGCTGCGGCAGCCTTGCCGGGCTGCAAGATCGTCAAGACGCAGACAGCCGCTGAAAAAGCTGCCGAAGCTGCGAAGACCGACTTCAATCCTGGCGACAGGGTCGAGGCGATCTGGCAGAGCAAGGCCCTGCCCTCCATCGAGAAGCGGGCCGGCGACTTCAAGCAGGTGATGACACTTATGGCCGCCAACCCGGACGACGCCGGTGTCAAGTTCGGTCACCGCGAGAAGGAAGGCAATGCGCCCTGGACCTACGTGGTCAAGTTCGAAGGCAAGATCAGCGCGGCCGAAACCACATCTCGGGCAGCCACGATCGATGTCGACATCGATGGCGACGGCAAGGCGGATCTCAAGGTACAGATCGGCCCGGCCATCCGCGGCACCGCGCTGCGCGACAGTCTCGACATCGTTAATTTCAACGAGTTCAAGAACCAGATCGAATGGGCGCAGTTCGGCAAGTCGTTCAATGAAAAGGTCAATGCTACCGTTCTCTCGGCGCTGCCGCGCGATGCTCTACCCGGCAAGACCGTGAAGGTCACCGGCGCCTTCCCGCTGCCGACGTCGGGCCAGCTGCCGCTGGTGACACCCGCAACACTTGCTATCGGCCAATAGCATGGAAGCGCTCACCCCGGACGATATCATCCTGCGGCTTGACGATGTGACGAAGGTCTATTCCGGCATCGTTGCCGTCAAGCGCGCCAACCTGGAACTCAGGCGCGGCGCCGTTAATGTGCTGGTTGGAGAGAACGGCGCCGGCAAATCGACGCTGATGAAGATCATCGCCGGCGTCGAGAAGCCGACCATCGGCCGCATCATCCTGGACGGCAAGGCGATCCATTTCGACAGTCCGGCCGATGCCCAGGCGAACGGCATCGGGATGATCTTCCAGGAACTCAATCTTTTTGCCAACCTCACGGTCGCCGAAAACATCTTTGCCACGCGCGAGATCACCCGCGGCATCTTCGGCATCGACCACAAGGCGCAGGTCGCCAAGGCCAACCAGTACCTGAAGAAGCTGGACGCCGGGATCGATGCGGAAACGATGGTCGAGGACTTGCCGATCGGCCAGCAGCAGCTGGTGGAAATCGCCAAGGCGATCTCGCTCAATGCCCGCATCCTGATCATGGATGAGCCAACCTCGGCGCTGTCTGCGGCTGAAGTCGATATCCTGTTCAAGGTCATCGCCGAACTGAAGGCAGAGGGCGTGGCCATCGTCTATATCTCCCATCGGCTGGAAGAACTGATGCGCATCGGCGATTACATCACCGTGCTGCGCGACGGCCAGATTACCGGCCAGGCGATGGTGAAGGACATCGACACCAAATGGATCGTCCGGTCGATGATCGGTTCGGACGCAAAGGACTTTGCCAAGGCCGATGGCCACGCGATGGGCAAGGAGATGTTTCGCGCCGACGGCATCACCATGCCACGCGCCACCGGTGGACTTGCCGTCGACAATGTTTCGCTCAGCGTCCAGGCCGGCGAAATTCTGGGCATCTACGGGCTGATGGGGGCCGGCCGCAGCGAGTTCTTCGAATGCATCATGGGGCGCCACCCGCAATCGACCGGCAGGATCCATATTGATGGCAACGAAGTGCGCGAGCGCGACACCACGCGACGTATCCGGCGCGGACTGGCGCTGATCCCGGAGGACCGGCAGCGCGAGGGCCTGGTCCAGATACTGTCGATAGCCAGCAACCTGACACTGGCAAGCCTCGGGCGTTTCTCAAAATTCTTCCATATCAATGCCAGTGCAGAGAAGCGGGCGATCCGCGAAAGCATCCGGGAGCTTTCGATAAAGGCACCCAATCCGGATTTCGAGGTGACCTCGATGTCAGGCGGGAACCAGCAGAAGGTGGTGATCGGCAAGGCGCTGATGACCAACCCGAAAGTGCTGCTGATGGACGAGCCGAGCCGCGGCATCGATGTCGGCGCCAAGGCGGACGTCTTCCGCACCATGCGGCGGCTGGCTGGCGAAGGGCTGGCCATCCTGTTTTCGACCTCCGACCTCGAAGAGGTCATGGCGCTTTCCGACCGCATTGCAGTGCTCAGCAACGGCAAGCTGGTTGCAATCTTCAATCGTGACGACGCAACGGAAGAGGCCATCATCGCCGCTTCGGCCAAGGGACACGGACATACAAGGGAACTCGCATCATGACAGCGGACACCTCCTCTTCTACACCGGCTGTCAAGCGCTCGAGCGGCTCGGCTCTGCTGACAATCATGAAACTGCGCACCTTCATCGCGCTGTTTGCAGTGTTGATCTTCTTCGCCTTCGCGGCCCCGAATTTCACATCCACCGCCAACATGATCCTGATGTCGAAGCATGTGGCCCTCAACGCCTTCCTGGCGATGGGGATGACCTTCGTCATCATCACGGGCGGCATCGACCTGTCGGTTGGTTCCATCGTCGGGCTCTGCGGGATGGTGGCAGGTGCGCTGATCCTCAATGGCGTCGACCTGCCGATGGGCTACACCGTCTATTTCAACCTGTTCGAGATCGTGCTGATCACGCTTGCCGTCGGCATCGGCATCGGCCTGATTAACGGATTGCTGATCACCAAGCTGAATGTCGCGCCGTTCATCGCCACGCTTGGCACACTCTATGTTGCCCGCGGACTGGCGCTGCTCTCGTCTGATGGCCAGACATTTCCGAACCTCACTGGTCGACCTGAATACGCCACCACCGGCTTCGACTTTTTCGGCGCCGGTCGTATTCTCGGCCTGCCTGTCTCGATCTGGATCCTGATCGTGCTGGCACTGGCAGCTGCCTACGTCTCGCGCTCGACGCCCATCGGACGCCACATCTTCGCAGTCGGCGGCAACGAGCGCGCCGCTCGGATGTCCGGTGTGCGGGTCGATCTCGTCAAGATCTTCGTTTACATGTTTTCCGGCCTCTGCGCCGCTATCGTCGGTATCGTCATATCGTCGGAGCTGATGGCGGCGCATCCGGCGACCGGCGAGAGCTTCGAGTTGAATGCCATTGCAGCGGCGGTTCTGGGCGGGACGTCGATGTCGGGCGGACGGGGCACGATCGGCGGCACCATTGTTGGTGCCTTTGTCATCGGTATCCTTTCTGACGGCCTGGTGATGATGGGCGTTTCGTCCTTCTGGCAGATGGTCATCAAGGGGCTGGTCATCATCATCGCCGTGGTCGTCGACCAGGCGCAGCGGAAATTGCAGCAGCGGGTGACCCTGATGCAGATGGCAAAGGCGGGCTGAGAGATGACGGAATTGCGCGGTGCCCTGATCGGTTGCGGCTTCTTCGCGGTGAACCAGATGCATGCCTGGGGTGATGTGGCCGGTGCCCGTATCGTAACCATCTGCGACCGCGATCCGGAGCGGCTCCGAGTTGTCGGTGACCAGTTTGGCATTTCGCGGCGCTATAGCGATGCGGCTGCATTGTTTGCCGATGGCGGTTTCGATTTCGTCGATATCGCCACTACCGTGTCCAGCCACCGGGCGCTGGTGGAAATGGCGGCAAGCCACAGGGTGCCGGTGATCTGCCAGAAGCCGTTTGCTAAAACACTCGACGATGCCAAGGCTATGGTCGCAGCCTGCGGACGGGCCGGCGTCCCGCTAATGGTGCACGAGAACTTTCGCTGGCAGACACCTATCCAGGCGGTGCGCAAGGTGCTCGATACGGGCGTGATCGGCACGCCGTTCTGGGGACGACTTTCGTTTCGATCCGGCTATGACGTCTTTTCCGGGCAGCCCTACCTGGCAGAAGGCGAGCGTTTCATTATCGAGGATCTCGGCATCCACACGCTCGATATTGCCCGCTTCCTGCTGGGCGACGTCAAGGCGATGACGGCGCGCACGCAGCGCGTCAATCCCGCGATCAGGGGGGAGGATGTCGCCACCATGCTGCTCGACCACGAAAGCGGCGTCACCTCGATCGTCGACGTCAGCTATGCGACGAAGCAGTCAGTCGAGCCGTTCCCGGAAACGCTGGTCGAGATAGACGGCAGCGCGGGTTCTCTGAGGCTTTTGCAGGGCTACCGGCTCGAAGTCACCGGCGCCGATGGCACAGAGGTCAGCGATGTCTCGCCGAACCTGCTCTCCTGGGCATCGCGGCCCTGGCACAATATCCAGGAAAGCGTGCTGGCTCTCCAACAGCACTGGGTCGCGCAACTGGCGACAGGCGAGGAGACATCTACCTCGGGAGCCGACAATCTGAAGACTTTCGCGCTCGTCGAAGCTGCCTATGAAAGCGCCGCCAGCGGCAGGACCGTCGATGTCGGAGCGATGCTGAAATGACCGGCGACAGGAGGCAGGACGATGCCTTTGCCCTCTACGGCACCGACCGGAGTGAGGCTCCGCCCGTTCGCCTATTGGCCGGGCGTCTGACGGTGGATCTGGCCAGCGGCAATCTTCGCGCAGTCCGCTACGACGGCGTAGAAGTGCTCAGGGGTGTCGCCTTCCTGGTGCGCGACCGCGACTGGGGGACCTACGATCCCCGTATCGACAACCTCGTCATCGATCAGCAAACCGACGGTTTTTCAGTCAGCTATTTAGCCACATGCGACGGTCCTGATGATACCGACCTCCGCATTCTCGTGACCATCTCAGCCAATGCCGGCGGACAGCTACGATTTGATGCCGAGGCTGTCTCGAAGAGCGGCTTCGAGACCTGCCGCTGCGGCTTCTGCATCCTCCATCCCATTGTCGGCCTTGCCGGTCGACCGGTGACTGTCACCCATGTCGACGGCAGCATGGAGACGTCGACCTTTCCCGACCTCATCGAGCCCTGGCAACCCTTCCTGGAAATGCGCGCCATCACTCATGAGGTTATGCCAGATGTGACCGCTGAATGCCGGATGGAAGGCGACACATTCGAGATGGAAGACCAGCGCAACTGGTCGGACGCCTCGTATAAGACCTATGTGCGGCCGCTTGCGCTGCCATGGCCGTACCGGATCGAGGCCGGCGACCCGGTGCATCAGCGCGTCGTGCTGACGGTCACGGATCTCAGAAAAGCGGCTCCGGTCAAAAGCGTATCACCGGCTGCCGTCATCCGACTGATTTCCGGTCCTGCGTTCGGCAAAATGCCTGCCGTCGGACTGGTCGTGACGCCCGAGGAAGCGGCTGCGACGCTCGGGGCGGGCGTACAACTCAATGCTGTCGGAGCGCAGGAGTTGCTGTTCCACTTCGATCCGCTCGCAGGTCACGGCAGAGGCGCGTTTGCAGATTTTGCCGACATTACAAACCTGCACCACGGCCGGACTACGCTGGAGATCGCGGCTCCTTGCCGTGCGGCCGTGTCAGACGAGCTGTCAGAGATTGCGGGATGGATGCGCGATGCCGGCTTTTCGCCGGACGCCGTCGTCGTCTCGCCCTCCATCGACCGGCAGTCGACGCCTCCGGGAAGCCCTTGGCCGGCTTGCCCGCCGCTGGAGGCGGTTTACAGCGCCGCCCGCGCCGAGTTTCCCGGAGTCCGTCTTGGCGGAGGCATGCTCAGCTATTTCACAGAACTCAACCGCAAGCGTGTACCGGCCGAACAACTCGACTTCATCACGCATTGCACCAATCCGATCGTTCATGCCGCAGACGATCTCAGCGTCATGCAGACGCTCGAAGCGCTGCCCTTCATCACCCAATCGGTTCGGGCGATCTATGGGGACAAACCATACCGTATCGGCCCGTCGACCATTCCCATGCGCCAGAACCCCTATGGAAGCCGGACGATGGATAATCCATCTGGCGCCCGGATGGCGATGGCCAACAGCGACCCGCGCCACAATGCCGATTTCGCTGCGGCTTTTGCGCTTGGATATGCGGCGCGGGTGGTGGAAGCCGGGCTCGAGTGCCTGACCCTTTCGGCGCTGACAGGTCCATTCGGGCTGATCGCCGGCCGGGGCGAACCTGTTGCCGAGGGCGGCATGCGACCGCTGCACAGGGTCGTACAGGGCCTGGCGGCGCTCTTTGGCAGCCGCTGGATCCAATGCATTTCAAGCGCACCGGACAAGGTCCTAGGGCTTGACGTCAGTGCCCCAGATGGCAAGAGGCTGTTATGGATTGCAAACCTCACGCCGTACGTCCAGACGGTCGAAGCGGGTACCGGAAACGTAGAGTTGCCGCCTTTTGGCATAAGCGCGGTCGGGTCGCCGGGTTAGGCAAAGATCGGTATCGGTGGAGGCCACATGCGGGCGCTGAATGGCTGGCGCTCACGGCGACCTGAAGCCTCTCGTGCCTCACCCGTGAGTCACCAAGCCTTGTTGAGGGCCTTGCCGTCGACATCGGGTAGAAAACAGCAGCGCTGATGGCACGGCAGGCCCTTCACCTCGCGTGGCGATTCGGCTAAGACCTTTGCGATCAGCACCATAGCCTTTCGAGGAATTTGCCATGACACTGTCCAACCTGCCGCCGCTTGTCACCGTGTTCGGAGGGTCCGGTTTCGTCGGACGGCATGTCGTGCGGGTGTTGGCGAAACGCGGTTATCGCATCCGCGTCGCCGTCAGGCGGCCGGATCTTGCAGGCTTCCTGCTGACTGCCGGCAATGTCGGACAGATTTCTGCCGTACAGGCCAACCTGCGCTATCGCGACTCTGTCGACCGCGCCGTCGAAGGCGCGCAGTTCGTCGTCAACTGCGTTGGCATCCTGTCGGAGAGCGGTCGCAACACCTTCGACGCCGTGCAGGAATTCGGCGGCCGGGCGATTGCCGAGGCCACCCGCGCAGTCGGTGCCAAGCTCACCCATATCTCGGCGATCGGAGCCAACGGTGGCTCGGCCTCCTCCTATGGTCGTACCAAGGGCAAGGCGGAAGCCGCAGTGCTGTCGATCGTGCCGGATGCGATCATCCTTCGGCCGTCGATCGTCTTCGGACCGGAAGACGGCTTCTTCAACAAGTTTGCCGATATGTCGCGCCTGGCTCCTGCCCTGCCCCTTATTGGCGGCGGCAAGACGAAGTTCCAGCCGGTCTATGTCGAGGATGTTGCCGAGGCCGTCGGCCGCGCGGTCGATGGCAAGCTGACACCGGGTACGATCTACGAACTGGGCGGTCCCGAAGTGCTGAGCTTCCGCGAATGTCTCGAGACCATCCTCAAGGTCGTAAACCGCAAGCGGCCGCTGGTGTCGATCCCGTTCGGCGTCGCCTCGATGATCGGCAGCGTCGCCTCGATGATACCGTTGATCACGCCACCGATCACACCGGACCAGGTGACGCTGCTGAAGGTCGACAATATCGTGTCGCCGGAGGCAGAGGCTGAAGGCCGGACATTGGCTGCAATGGGCATCCGCCCGACCATGCTGACCTCGGTGCTCCCCTCCTATCTGGTGCGCTTTCGTCCTCACGGGCAGTTCTCCGGAACAGGCAAAGCCGCCTGAGGTTCATAAAATAAATTTTAAATGCCCTCGACGCCGTTTGCGATTTCGCAGACGGCGCCTTTAGTTTGTGGCCGGAAAACGGCCTCTTTCGGGCTTTTCGAGCGGTTGTCCACCGCGCAGCGTTGCCCAAAAGACGCAGCGCCGGAATACTCGAATTAACGGGAAATTCAGCAGGAACCTTTATTGCTAATTTCCATTCCACTGATTAACAAAACCGCGCGACGGACGACGTCCCCAAGGGTCTCAACGCGCGCTATTCATTGCGGAAAGGTATTTTTAGATGGGCAAGTCAATCGCACTTCTCTTCGTCTGTGCGGCTCTGGTTATCGTTGCCGGTTCATTCATGGCACCGAACAGTGTTGCCGCACTCAAGGGGGAGTGCTCGCCTGCTTATGGCGTCGATCCATGCAGCACCGGCTCCATCGATTCCGCATCGATCGCCCACTGATAACGAAAAGAAGCCGGCGCATGACCACCGGCTTCCTGACTTCTACCCCCCGGAAATAGCTAAATCAAAGCAATCGCCCTATCGCATCCGCGCCATCAGGCGCGAATGCTGGAAGTCTTTGATCAGCGAACGATGCCACCTGCCACCAGACCGAGCAGGATCGCGCCGAGAATGATGCGATACACGGCAAACACCGTGAACCGGTTGCTCTGGATATAGGAGAGCAACCACTTGACGGCGACAAAGGCAACGACCGTCGAGACGATGAAGGCAATCGCCAGAGCGCCCCAGTCCTCGCCTGCCGCTCCGCCGTCCTTGAATGTCTTCAGCAACTCATAGCCACTGGCCGCATACATCGTCGGAATACCGACCAGGAAGGCGAATTCGGTCGCGGCGGCACGATTGCCGGTACCGGCCAGCATGGCAACGAAGATCGTTGCACCCGAGCGCGACGTGCCGGGAAAGATGCCAGCGACGATCTGGGCGATGCCGACGAGGATCGCCACATACCAGGTGATGCTCTTGTATTGTGGCCGACGGGCTGCAGCCCACTCGGCAAAGATCATCCAGATGCCGCCGACGATCAGCGCCCAGGCGATTGGCGTAACTGTTTCAGGCAATTCGAAGCCCAGCTTCTTGACGATCAGCCCGAGCACCGCAGTGATCAGGAAGGCGACGATCAGCTTGGCGGCATAGGATCGGTTGCGTGGATCCCGCCAACCGAGCACCAGATCCATCAACCGGCGCCAGTAGATGAAGGTCACGGCGAGAATGGCGCCAGCCTGGATGACGATATTGAAAAGTTCCGACCGGGCGCCGAGCCATTGCTCGGCGATGATCAGGTGGCCGGTGCTCGAGATCGGCAGAAACTCGGTGATACCCTCTATAATGCCAAGAAGCGCAGCATTGATGTAGTCCATGAATAGTCTCCAGTTGGGATTCGCTCGATTGGAGGGGTGGGCGGGGGCAAAAACGGGATCCGTTTTTATCGATATGATGCGCTGTCGATAGGGCCGCCTATCGGCCCTTGATAGTTTCTTCAGCCATCTTGTGTCCTATGTCAAAGGGCGGGTGGTCCGATTGGCTTGTGTTGCCGGGACCAAACTTCTATAGCTGCAACAAACAGGTCATGACTAGGGCAGCCACACGACAAGCCACGCCCAAGCCCTTCATCAATCCCATAGTTCAGAGTTTACATGCCGACTCTCTATCATCATTCCATGTCATCCGCGTCTCGCTTCGTACGACTGATCCTGTCGGAATACGGGTTCCACGCCGATCTGATCGAAGAACAGACCTGGGAAAAGCGTCATGATTTCCTGGCGCTCAACCCGGCCGGGACACTGCCGGTCTATGTCGACGACAGCATGCGGGCATTGTGCGGCGCTACTGTCATTTCGGAATATCTCGACGAGACGCATGGTGTGCTGAAACGCGATCGGCGCCTGCTTGCCGAAGATCCTTTCCAGCGCGCCGAGATCCGCCGGCTGACTGAATGGTTCCTCCTGAAGATGGAGCAGGACGTAACACGGCCTCTCGCGCGCGAACGGGTCTACAAACTGCAGATGACGGCTGCCCAGGGCGGCGGCGCTCCCGATTCGAAGATGATGCGCACAGCCCGCGCCAATATTCGCCAGCATCTGAAATACGTGACCTGGCTTGCCGGTTCGCGCCAGTGGCTGGCCGGCGAGCGGATGAGCTACGCCGACCTTGCGGCGGCGTCTTCGATCTCCGTGCTCGATTACATGGGCGAGATCGCCTGGGCCGAGGTGCCGATCGTCAAGGACTGGTATCAACGCCTGAAATCGCGGCCTTCCTTCCGGCCTCTGCTCACCGAGCGCGTCCGTGGCCTGTCGCCGGTCTCCCATTATACCGACCTGGATTTCTAACGGGGCGCGCCATGCCTGAGGCGACCGAAGATCCAACGACAAGGCCCGACAAGGCGGCGGCCCGAAGCCGGAGCCTGAAGACATTCCTCCAGCAGGAAGCCCTGCGACTGGGCTTCGATCTCTGTCGGATTACCGGTCCGGACTCCATTCAGGAGGCCGGCCCGCGGCTCGGTATTTACCTCGACGAGGGTTTCCACGGAACGATGGACTGGATGGCGGAGACACGGGAGCGTCGCGCCAGTCCGGTTGCCCTCTGGTCAGACGTGCGCTCGGTCGTCGTATTCGGGCTGAACTACGGGCCGGACGAAGATCCACGCGGCATCCTTGGCAAGCCGGACAAGGCTGCGATTTCGGTCTATGCCCGCAACCGCGATTATCACGATGTCATCAAGGGGCGGCTGAAGGAGATTGCCACCCGTTTCGCGGCGCGCTCGAAGGAAGACGTCAAGGTCTTCGTCGACACCGCACCGGTCATGGAAAAGCCGCTGGCGGCCGCAGCCGGGCTGGGCTGGCAGGGAAAACACACCAACCTCGTCAGTCGCACGCATGGCTCCTGGCTGTTTCTAGGGTCAATGTTCACCACGGCAGACCTTGGCAGCGACGAGCCGGAGAGCGACCATTGCGGTTCCTGTACCGCCTGTCTTACGGCTTGCCCCACCGATGCCTTTCCAGCTCCCTACCAACTCGATGCGCGCCGCTGCATTTCCTACCTGACGATCGAGCACAAGGGGCCGATCGACCGACAACTGCGGCCACTCATCGGCAACCGCATCTACGGCTGCGACGATTGCCTCGCCGCCTGCCCCTGGAACAAGTTTGCAGCAAGCGCCTCCGAGATGAAGCTGGTGGCACGGGAGGATCTGCGGGAGCCGTCGATCGCCCTCCTGCTCGGCCTTGACGACGCAAGCTTCCGCAGCTTTTTCAGCGGCTCGCCCATCAAGCGTATCGGCCGCGACAGGTTTACGCGTAACGTCCTGATCGCTGCCGGCAATTCGCGCGACGGGACATTGATCGAGCCATGCCGGCGGCTTGCCGACGACAGCGCGCCCATCGTGCGCGGCATGGCGGCCTGGGCCCTGGGTCGACTGATGACGGCTGGCGAGTTTGCGCTATTTGCTGCAGAAAGGCCGGACGATCTCGACGAAGAGGTGCGCGAGGAGTGGCGCGCTGCAAGGATGATGTCATGCACACAATGATTTTCGGCTGCGGCTATTCCGGCACAGCCATCGCCAAAAGTTTTTCGGGCCCGCAAAACACCGTCGTGGGTACGACCCGCGCCGAGGAAAAGCGTTTGGCGCTTGAACGGCAAGGAGTTTTGGGACTGTTGTTCGACGGCGAAACGCTGGATCCGCGCCTTCTCGACGAAATGCGGAAGACAACCCACCTCGTGCAGTCGATTGCTCCCGGGCAGGCGGGGGATCCACTGATCCGGCTGGCGGGCGAGCGCATCGCGACGCTGATGCCCGAGTTGCAATGGATCGGCTACCTTTCGACCGTCGGCGTCTATGGTGACCACAAGGGTGCATGGATCGACGAGGATACATCGATAAGGCCCGTTTCCGACCGATCCGTCGAGCGGGTGGCCGCAGAGGACGGATGGATGTCCATCGGCGACAAACTCGGGGTGCCGACAGCCGTGCTGCGGCTCTCCGGTATCTATGGTCCGCGCCGCAACGCCTTCTGTAATCTCGAAAAGGGTACGGCACGCAGGCTCGTGAAACCGGGCCAGGTATTCAATCGCATTCGCGTTGAAGACATCGGCGCCGCCAGCCGTTTCCTCGCAGATCGCGCCATTGGCGGCATCTTCAATGTCACCGACGACGAACCCGCCCCACCGCAGGACATCGTGGCGGAAGCGGCAAAGCTCATGGGCATTGCCCCGCCGCCGGAAACACCGTTCGAGACGGCCGAACTATCCCCGATGGCGAGATCCTTCTATGGGGAGAACAAGCGTGTATCGAATAGCCGGCTGAAGGCGCTGGGCTTCCATTTCAGCCATCCCGAGTACCGCGCATCGCTTGCCGAACTCTGGTCATCCGGTCGCTGGCGCGGCTGAAATCGTGTTCGTCCATGGGTGAGCGAATGCATTTTTTCGCGTCATGATTGACGAGACCCGCATTTTCTCCCAAGCGCACCGCACTCGACATCGCTGGAAAAGCCATGGATCGCATGCGATCAAAGGGTTGAATTTTCCTACTTAGAAGCTTTTCTGGATGAAAAGTGCTGACAGCAAAGGTTAACGGCCTCTAAATTTGCGCAACTAAGGCAATGAATATGACGCTCGCGCAAAAGAAATTTCAGAAATATCGTGAACTCCCGGCCCGCGCCTGAGCCGGCAGAATAATCATCTGATTTCTCGCTGATTCCATTCATTTTTTTCCAAAAAACAGACAATTTGATTCACATCTTCTTTTGTCGGCTTCACAACGAATATTACTGACTGTAATATTCCGTGATCGAGTGCAGCACTTTTTCGCCATTTTTCGCCGGATTTAAGCCCCTCGTCGTTCAAGCACGGCGCTCAACAACGTCGAGGGTAAATCTGTTTTGAATATTATCTCCCGCATTCTAGCGATCACCGCAACTATATCAGCTTGCGTTGTTATCAATCCTATTACAGCATCGGCAGCAACGGGCTGTGGAGGCGCATCCTGGTATGCAGCACATTCCAAGACCGCTTCCGGCGAACGCATGAATGCTTCGACGCTGACCGCTGCCCATCGCTCGCTGGCCTTCGGGACCCGTATCCGCGTTACCAACAAGAACAACGGCAAGACGGTTGTCGTCCGCGTCAACGATCGCGGTCCATTCATCCGCGGACGCGTTCTCGACCTCTCCCGCGCTGCCGCACAGGACATCGGCATGGTTGCTTCAGGCACCGCCAGCATCTGCTATTCGGTCGTCACCTGAGCCACATGTCTGCTCCAAAGCTTGCTCTCCGCGTCAATCGCGGCTACCTAGCCGCTTGAGACAGCCCCTTGCTGGCAACCCGACGTTGGTCGAGTACGTCACGGGGACCTAAAGATATCCGGGAGAAGAGTACATGCGTCTGGGCGGCAGGCTTCAAGGGGCCATTGAGATCCTTGCCGATATCGAGGCCCGCAAGCGACCTGTCGCCGACGCGCTAAAGGACTGGGGATTGGGTCACCGTTTCGCCGGATCGGGCGATCGGGCTGCAATCGGAAATATCGTCTACGACGCACTTCGCATGCGTCTATCCCATGCCTACCTCATGGACGATGACGGCCCTGCCGCTCTTGCCCATGCCGTTTTGTTTCGCCAATGGGGCGTTACGCCCGAAAGCCTGGCGTCAGATACGGAGGGCGACCGCTTTGCGCCCGAACCGCTGAGCGATGCCTCGGTTGCCGCATTTGCAAGCCGCTCACTCGCCGATGCCGAAGGCTATATCCAGGGCGACATCCCGGAATGGACGCAGGCGTCTTTCGAAACGGCATTTGGTTCCGACTGGCTGGCCGAGGCAAAATCGCTGGCCGAGCGTCCCACGCTCGATCTTCGCGCCAATGCACTCAAGTCTTCCCGGGAAAAGGCTGCCAAGGCGCTTGAACGGGTGGGCGCTCACCCCGCGAAGATCGCCCGATACGGCATCCGAATTGCCGCAGGCGAAGGTGCTTCCCGTCTCCCTAACGTCACGGCTGAGCTTTCGTTCCAAAAAGGTTGGTTCGAAGTCCAGGACGAAGGCTCGCAAATCGTTGCAGATCTGGTCATGCCGGCGGAAGGCGATCAAGTTCTCGACTATTGCGCCGGCGGAGGCGGCAAGACGCTCGCAATGGCTGCGGCGATGAACAACAAGGGCCAGGTGCATGCCTACGATTCCGATCGGAAGCGACTGGCGCCCATCATCGAGCGTCTCAAGCGCGCAGGCACCCGCAACGTTCAGGTCCACGACGACAAGACCAGCCTAGCCGCGCTCGTCGGTCGCTTCGACAAGGTATTGGTCGATGCTCCCTGCACCGGAACCGGCACCTGGCGGCGGCGGCCGGACACCAAATGGCGGTTGACGCAAAAGAACCTCGATGAGCGGATCGGCCAGCAGCACGACGCCCTACTGCAGGCATCCGAATATGTCAGGCCGGGCGGTATTCTTATTTATGTGACCTGCTCCGTACTTCCGGAAGAAAACGAGGCTCAAGTTCAGCGTTTTACCACCGACAACCCGCAATTTGAGATCATCGAGTCGCTGAGTTCGTGGACAGCGCTGTTCGGTGCGGACGCACAGCAGCCGCGCTCGTCGGATGGCAAGACGATCACGCTGACGCCCGCCTCCACCGATACAGACGGCTTCTTCTTCTGCCGGATGCGTCGCAATCCGTAATTCAATCCACCCGCAGCGGATATTGATGTTTCGGCGGGATGGCATGATGCAGAACGGCAATGGCGATCAATGCCAGCGCGCCGACCACGACGACGGTGAATAACAGACCCGCCGAAAGGTGGGAGGCGAAGGTCACCAACGGCACCGCGCCGGCCGGCGGATGGGTAACGCGCAGCAATTGCATGGCTCCGATCGCTACGCCCACAGCGATGGCCGCCGTCCACCAGAGGCCGGGCGCAACGGCCATGGCGAGGCTGCCGATGGCGGCGGCAATGAGATAGCCGCCGAACACATTGGCAGGCTGTGCCAGCGGGCTCTTCGGCTGTCCGAATATCAGCACGGCCGTGGCGCCGAACGGTGCGATCAGCAGCGGAATTCCCGTCATGATCGCCAACGCCCCGACGGCAAGCATGCCGACGCAGGCGCCGATACCGGCCTTTAACTGCCCGTGCCAGTGGCCCCTGGGCTCGTGGCGGTGAATGAAGTGTCTTAAATGGCGATGGATCATGGCGAACTTCTAAAGTTTCGGTTTGAACAGCGTTTTGCGCCGCAACGCCCTGCTTTGCAAGCAAAGGCGTTTCGCATTTTGGGCATCCCAGGGACAGGCCGCGCTTAAATTCATTCCAAACTAGAGTGTTTGACACCACTTTATTTTTCGGCCATGAAGCCATCGCCCCAGTTTCCGATGGCGCAGACAGTCGCTGTAGAGGATTACGATATTGAAAATCAGATTTTACGCCGCCTTGGCGCTCGCCGCTACCTCCATGACCGCCTACGCTCTTCCGGCCCGCGCTGCCGTCGATGAGGCTGCCATCGTCAAGCATTATGCAGACGTCGCCCATGCGAAGTACGAGGATTCGCTGACGCTCGCAAAGGCGCTCGACAAGGCCATCGATGCGCTGATCGCGACGCCGAGCAAGAAGACGCTCGACGCTGCCCGCGCCGCATGGATCAAGGCCCGCGTTCCGTATTCGCAGTCGGAAGTCTACCGCTTCGGCAACAAGATCGTTGACGACTGGGAAGGCGACGTGAACTCCTGGCCGCTGGACGAAGGTCTGATCGACTATGTCGACAAGTCCTACGGCACGGAAAGCGACGAAAATGCCCTTTATGTCGCCAACGTCATCGCCAACAAGACGATCAAGATCGATGGCAAGGACGTCGACGCGTCGCATCTGACGCCTGAGTTCATCACCTCGCTGAACAGCGCAGGCAAGGTCGACGCGAATGTCGGCACCGGCTACCACGCCATCGAATTTCTGCTGTGGGGCCAGGACCTGCACGGCACCGGCCCGGGTGCCGGCGAACGTCCAGCCACGGACTACGACGTGAAGAACTGCACCGGCGGCAATTGCGATCGCCGCGCCGAGTATCTGAAGTCGGCATCGACCAAGCTGGTTGCCGATCTCCAGACCATGACCGACGACTGGGCGCCCGATGGTGCTGCCACCAAGGAAGACGAGAAGGACCCGAAAGCCGGTATCGTTGCCATCCTGACCGGCATGGGCTCGCTCTCCTATGGCGAGCTGGCTGGCGAACGCATGAAGCTCGGCCTGCTGCTACACGATCCGGAGCAGGAGCATGATTGCTTCTCGGACAATACCTACAACACCTATAACAACGACATCGTCGGCATCCAGTCGGCCTACACCGGCAACTACACGCGCATCGACGGCACCAAGATGAAGGGTCCCTCGCTACACGAGCTGGTGGCCGAGAAGGACAAGGCCGTCGATAAGGAAATGATGGCCAAGTTCGCCCTCACCCAGAAGGCGGCCGATGCCATGGTCAAGCGTGGCGAGACCGTCGAGAAGTACGACCAGATGATCGGCGAAGGCAACTCCAAGGGCAACGCCGTTGTCCAGAGCGTCATCGACGGGTTGCTGGACCAGACCAAAAGCATCCAGCGGGTTATCGCTGCGCTCGACGTCGGAACGGTCAAGCTTGAAGGTTCTGACAGCCTCGACAACCCCGGCTCCGTCTTCAAGAAGTGATGAAGAAGGGCGGTGGCACGATGCCGCCGCCCTTTCGTCCAATATGACAGACCATCCTGGCCGTCGCATTTTCACCCTCGCACTGCTGGCTGCTGCGCTTGGCTGCAGCGGATTGCCGGTGGCTGCCGACGGGATCGATGCACCTGCGGTCCGCACCGACCTGACGCCGGCGCAATTGAAGCGCGTGCAGGCCGTGACCCGCCCGACGACGGACTTCTCCCGGGCGGAGACCTATGAGACGATGGAAAGCGGCGCCGGGACGTCGACTGCTGCCGTCAACGATCAGGCCTTCTCCCAGCCTCCGACCAATCTCGATCCGGCACGCGCGCTCGACTTTCATCTCGGCAACGCGCTGTTCCGCCAGCTCTGGGTCTCCTCGCCGTCATCGACGCAGGCGACCGATGGCCTCGGGCCGCTGTTCAATGCCCGCTCCTGCCAAAGCTGTCACATCAATGACGGCCGCGGCCACCCGCCGGAGACTTCGGGCAGAGCTGCCACCATGTTCCTCCGGCTGGCGCGGCCGGCAAGAACAGCCGAGGAGCGCCAGGCCTTGGCGGACGCCCGTGTCGTCAATTTTCCGGACGCAACCTATGGCACCCAGCTTCAGGACACGGCAGTGCCGGGGCTTGCAGGCGAGGGTCAGGTCGCTGTCGACTACACCGAACATGCCGTCACCCTTGCAGGTGGCGAGACGGTATCGCTCCGCCAGCCGCGCTATTCCGCCACCGATCTCGCCTATGGCCCGCTCGGGCCGGACACAACGCTTTCGGCGCGCGTCGCCCCGGCCATGCTCGGGCTTGGGCTGATCGAGGCCATTCCGGATGCCGATATCCTAGAGCATGCCGACCCCGACGACCGCGACCATGATGGCATTGCTGGCAAGGCTGCGATCGTGCGCGACAACAGGACCGGCAAGCTTGCGCTCGGACGCTTCGGCTGGAAGGCGCAGAATGCCACGGTGCGCGACCAGTCCTCGGCTGCCCTCGAAGGCGATATCGGCATCTCCAACCCCGACAGGCCGAACGCCTATGGCGATTGTACCGCCCGGGAGCCGCAATGTCTGGCCATGCCTGATGGCGTGCAGAAGCGCCTCGGCCCGACGGAAGCCCCGGAGGCAGTGCTCGATCTCATGACGTTCTATTCCGAGAACCTCGCCGTGCCGGCGCGCCGCAAGCCCAGCGATCCGACCGTGCTGCACGGCAAGGAGATGTTCTACGAGTCCGGCTGCATTGCCTGCCACACGCCGAAATTCGTCACCCGCAGCGATGCCGGCACCGAGGCGCAGTCCTTTCAACTTATCTGGCCCTATTCCGATTTCCTCCTCCACGACATGGGCGACGGTCTCGCCGACGGCCAACCGGTCGGCGTGGCGAGCGGCAAGGACTGGCGCACCCCTCCGCTGTGGGGCATCGGCCTGACGAAAACCGTCAGCGGCCATACCTTCTTCCTGCACGACGGCCGTGCGCGCAGCCTGACCGAAGCCATACTCTGGCATGGCGGCGAGGCGACAAAAGCGCGCGACGCATTTGCATCCCTGTCGAAAGACGATAGGCAAGCCCTGATCACCTTTGTGGAGTCCCTGTGATGCACCCCTGGAAATTTCTAGCTGCTGCCCTGCTGTTGACAAGCGCTGCTATGCCGGCCCTTGCGGAGACGCCGGCGCCTGGTCCCATGAACGACGCGGCTGTCCCCGGCGTCATGCAGAAGGCGGTGGATGATGTCATCCGCCCCGGCTATGCCAGGATGCACGCGTCCGCAGAGGCGCTTTCGATCGCGATGACAGGTCTTTGCAAAAATCCCTCGGCGCAGGCGGAGACGAGCGCCAAAGCTGCCTTCACCGACACCATCACAGCCTGGTCCATGATCGAGATTGTCCAGGTTGGCCCGGTTCTCGACAAGAACCGCTTCGAGCACATCCTGTTTTACCCCGACCGCAAGGGCATCGGCATGAAGCAGGTGCAAGCGCTCATCGCCAAGGCCGACGAGAAGGACACCACAGTTGCCGATGTTGCCGCCAAGAGCGTTGCGCTGCAGAGCCTGACGGCGCTGGAATACGTGTTGTATGGCAATGGCTCCGAGACGCTTGCCACCGATAAAAACGGCTTCCGATGCCGCTATGGCGCGGCCATCGCCGGCAATATCGCGGAGGTCTCCGGCGATATTTCAGCCGAATGGGACGACCCGAAGGGCGTACAGGCCTCCTGGAAGACACCCGGCAAGACCAGCGACGATTTCATGGACAACAAGGAAGCCATCACCGCGCTGCTCGGCATCCTTGTCCACGGGGCTGAGAACGTCCGCGACCAGCGGCTGGAGACATTCTACAAGGGCGACCCTGCGGCGGCCCGACCGCACATGGCCATCTACTGGCGCTCCCGAAACACCTGGCCCTCGGTGAAGGCCAACCTCGAAGGCTTGCAGGCTCTGTGGCAGAAAGCTGGCATGACCGATCTCCTGCCGCCGGGCAAACACGATATCGCAGCGAAGATAGACACGAGACTGAGCCAGTTGATCGCCACCGCAGGCTCGATCAATCCGGATATCGAAGCCGCCATCGCCGACCCCTCCGAGCGCGGCAAGATCGATACTCTGCTTGCCGAAGCCCGCTTGCTGGCGACCGATCTCTCCGACGGCTATGGCGTGGACATCGGTCTGTCGGCCGGCTTTTCGTTTGCTGACGGAGACTGAGGCCTTGCGCAGCGCGCTCATCGATCGCCGAAACTTCGTCAAGGCTGCCGGAATCGGTTTCCTCGCCTGCCTGCGACCGGGCGCGCTGATGGCACTGGAGCGGGCCGATGCGGTCTATGCATCGGGCATCCGCGCGGCCGACGGCTCCTTTGCCGTGGCGACCGTGACCGAGCGCGGCGAGATCGTCGATCGCGTGGCGCTTCCCGCCCGCGCCCACGGCATGGCCTTTTCGAATGCGACCGGCCATACCGTTGCCTTCGCCCGCCGCCCCGGCACCTATGCGATGATTTTCGATCCTTTCGGCAAGACCGAGCCGATCGTCATCGCCGCAGCTCAGGGGCGCCATTTCTACGGCCATGGGACATTTTCTCCGGACGGCCGGTTGCTCTATGCCAGCGAGAACGACTTCGACAACAATCGCGGCGTCATCGGCCTCTACGACGCCCACAATCGGTTCTCCCGCATTAGCGAATACCAGACCTTCGGCACCGGGCCGCACGACATGACGGTGTCGGACGACGGCCGTCTCATCGTCGTCGCCAACGGCGGAATCGAGACCCATCCGGAATTTGGCCGCACGAAGCTCAATCTCGACCACATGGAACCGTCGCTGACGCTGATTGACGCGGCCACCGGAGCATTGGTCGAAAAACACGGCCTGCCGGCGGAATATGCCCAGGTATCGACGCGTCACGTGGATATAGATGCCAGTGGCAGGATCTGGTTTGCCTGCCAGTACGAGGGCCCGCGCAATTCGCTGCCGCCTCTCGTCGGTCACTTCGCAAAGGGCGAGGATCTGACATTCGTGACGCTGCCCGACGACACGACGCGGGCACTCGGCAACTATGTCGGCGCCATTGCCGTCAACCGGCACGAACATCTGGTCGGCGTCACCTCGCCGGTCAAAGGCACGGCTGTCACACTCGATGGCCGCACGGGTGCCGTATTGAAAGTCGAAAGCATCGACAACGCCGCCGGTATTGCGCCCGGGGCGGATGGCTTTGCAGTCTCCTCCTACGACGGCACTTTCGGTGTTGCCCGTAGCGATGTTGCCTGGGACCAGCATATCGTGAGGATCGGCCAGCCGGTGTAGCCGTTGCCCCGGGCAAACGAGTTGCCCCAAACTCAGCCAGCTGCCGCATACTCGGCCTGCTCTGCAGCAACTGCGGCTGCCGCCGTCTTCGCCGCCGCACGCAGCCACGCGTCGCCACGCGCATCGAGATCGGCGAGGATGGCCGGGATAACGGACGCGTCGTTCGAATGGCAATTGGCGATCTCGAAACCCATGAGGTCGAGCATGTCCGGCGAAAGCAGCGTGTCGAGATCGCCATCGACCTCGATCTTGCGGCTGTTCGGCGAAAGGCGGCGAACAAGGAGGTCTCCGGTGATCCTGTATTGCGGATCGGGAGAACGGGCCCGGCCGTCAGCGATAATTCCGGCATGAATGGCGGTGTTGGCGGGGTCGTGGCGCAGCGACCAGGCGGACATGGCGAGCGCCTTGACTTCCCTGAGGACCGGGCCACCGCGCCAGTAATCCACCATCGCCACGAAGCGTGGACGGCCAAGGCTTCCCGTGCCGGCAGTGCGGGGCTTGATAACAAAGTCACGCGTATGCTCCGGCAGCGAACCACGGAGCACTTCAAGGTACTTTTGCCGCGGCGGTGCGGTGCAGGCCGGCAATTCTGTGAATTTCTCCCAGAAATCCTTACGCTCGCCATTGGACAACATGACGGCCTTTCGCAGCCACTTGTAGTCCCGCTCGAGGATAACGGGCATCGGCCTACCCAGTCCGCGTCGGTAGCCGGCAAGGATAGCGGCGGCAATGGCCGTGGTAGAGGGCGAGCTTGCTTTGCGGGCAAGAATGGCACTCGTCGTCAAGCGAACGAGATCGAGCACATAGGGCATGGTCGCTGCATCATCGAAATCGTTGGCTCCCCATACCAACCGGCCCTCGCAATCGCGCCACGTTCCGAAGTTTTCAAGATGGGTATCGCCGATCGCCAGCACCTCGGGCGCCGACGCCAGTTCGGGGCAGAGGTCGAGGATGGTTTCAGCCCAGCGCCAGTAGGTGGCGCGAAGGAACGCGAAGCTGCCGCTCTTCATCTTCTGGTGCTTCAGGGCGAGATCGGCCTCCACAATTTCTCCCGGCAGCGCCGTCCGCAGCCACGTCTCGTAGGATTCAGTCGACTGCAAGATGCTAGCCATCACACTTTCCATTCTAACGTCGGTCAATTTTCGGAGCCACACGCAACCGTGCAGCCGGGAATGCATACTGGCAAGGGATGACGCTTGGCGGACAAGCGGCGCTACCTTATGTTGGTCACCATGAACAAAGCATCGACCTATATCGTCTTCATCGTCGCCGTCCTTGGGATAGGACTGGCGATCGGTTTATTCAATCTGCCCGGCGTCTGGTACCAGTCATTGGTCAAGCCGCCGTTCAATCCGCCGAACTGGTTGTTCGGCCCTGCCTGGACCACGCTTTACGTCCTCATCGGCATTGCCGGTGCACGCACATGGCTCATGGGGCCAAAGACGGAAGGCATGAAGCTCTGGTTCGTCCAGATGGCGCTCAACTTTCTCTGGTCGCCATTTTTCTTCGGTCTGGAGAAGCCGCTGATCGCGCTCATCATCATCCTCGGGATGCTGATCGTCATCCTCGCCTTCATCGCCAACCGCTGGCAGCGCGACAGGATTGCGGCGCTGCTGTTCATCCCCTATGCCGCCTGGGTTGCCTTTGCGATGGTGCTGAACGCTTCCATCGCCTATCTCAACTGAAATTGCCCTGTCGCCGCTTGTCTGGCACCGGCAGCCATGCCACTTTCCCGTGACCAACGAGGGCATGGCATGAACGATGGCAGCAGCGGCGATTTCAGGCAGCGAATCCGCGACAGCTTCGAAAAGCAGGCAGCGATGGAAACCATCGGTGCCGAGCTCACGCGTGTCCAGCACGGCATGGTCGAGATCGAGCTACCCTTCGACATCAAGTTGACGCAGCAGCACGGCATACTGCACGCCGGCATCATCTCTGCGGCCTTGGATTCGGCCTGTGGGTTTGCCGCCTACAGCGTCATCGATCCGGAGGCTTCCATCCTGACCATCGAATTTAAGGTCAACCTGATGTCGCCGGGCCGCGGCGAGCGCTTCCTTTTTCGCGGCGAAGTCACCAAGCCGGGCACGACGATTATCGTCGCTGACGGTCGGGGCTACGCCATCGGCGACGGACCGGCCAAGCTGATCGCCTCGATGACCGGCACGATGATGGTGATCCGTGGCAGGGAAGGAATTTCGGGATGAGCTTCGAACTGAAATCCGTTTCCGGCAAGACGATCCTGTTCGTGATGGCGGCAGAAGCGGAATACGGGCCGTTCCTGCGCTCCCGCATCGAGCCGCTGATGACCGGCGTCGGTCCGGTCGAGGCAGCGATTGCGCTCACCCGGACGCTTACGCAGCTCGACGCCCGCGACGAACTGCCAGATCTCGTCGTCTCGCTTGGCTCAGCCGGCTCTGCAACGCTGGAACAGACCGAGGTCTACCAGGTCAGCTCCGTTTCCTACCGCGACATGGATGCCTCGCCACTCGGCTTCGAGCGCGGACGCACGCCATTCCTCGATCTGCCTGCCTCAGTCGAACTGCCGCTGCGTATCCCGGCAGTGCCGACGGCCAGCCTTTCGACCGGCGGCAACGTCATTTCCGGGGCGGAAGCCTATGCCGCCATCGGCACCGATATGGTCGACATGGAGACCTTCGCGGTGCTGCGCGCCTGCCAGACCTACAGCCTGCCGCTCATCGGGCTGCGCGGCATATCGGACGGCATAGTCGAGCTGCAGCATATCAGCGGCTGGACGGAATACCTGCACATCGTCGACCGCAAACTTTCCTATGCCGTCGACAGCCTGTTTGCGGCGCTTGAGGACGGTGTCTTCTGGTTCTGAAAGCCCTGCTGCCAAGGACAATCGGGACAATATTTTTAACGCTTGCCGGCATTGCCCGATTGCATGAAGCAAGGCTTTTCTCTAAAGGCTCGCCATGACCCAGACAGTTCATCCAGATACCGTTCTCATCGTCGATTTCGGCAGCCAGGTAACCCAGCTAATCGCTCGGCGCGTCCGCGAAACCGGCGTCTATTGCGAGATCGCCCCTTTCCAGTCCGCCGAAGCAGCCTTTCACCGGCTGAACCCGAAGGCGGTCATCCTGTCCGGCAGCCCGGCATCGACGGTCGACGAAGGCTCGCCTCGGGCACCGCAGATTATTTTCGACAGCGGCCTTCCGGTCTTCGGTATCTGCTACGGCCAGCAGGTGATGTGCATGCAGCTCGGCGGCATGGTAGAGAGCGGCCATCACCGCGAATTCGGCCGCGCCTTCCTTGAGGTAAACCAGGATTGCAAGCTGTTCGAAGGCCTCTGGTCTTCCGGCTCGCGCCACCAGGTCTGGATGAGCCACGGCGACCGCGTAACGGCGCTGCCGGAAGGCTTCGAGGTCATCGCCACATCGTCGAACGCGCCTTATGCTTTCATCGCCGACGAGAAGCGCAAATATTACGGTGTGCAGTTCCATCCGGAAGTGGTCCACACGCCAGATGGCGCCAAGCTCATCGCCAACTTCATCCACAACATTGCCGGCCTCAAGGGCGACTGGACGATGTCGGCCTACCGCGCCAAGGCGGTCGAGGCGATCCGCGCCCAGGTCGGCAGCAGCAAGGTAATCTGCGGTCTCTCCGGCGGCGTCGACTCATCGGTTGCGGCGCTGCTGATCCACGAGGCCGTCGGCGACCAGCTGACCTGCATCCTCGTCGACCACGGCCTGATGCGCAAGAACGAGGCGGCCGATGTCGTCGCCATGTTCAAGGAGCACTATAACCTGCACCTGGTGCATGTGGATGCGTCCGACATGTTTATCGACGCGCTGGAGGGCGAAAGCGACCCGGAGACCAAGCGCAAGACGATTGGCCGGCTGTTCATCGACGTCTTCGAGGCCGAGGCAAAGAAGCTCGGTGGCGCCGATTTCCTCGCCCAAGGCACGCTTTATCCTGATGTCATCGAGAGCGTCTCCTTCTCTGGCGGCCCATCGGTCACCATCAAGTCTCACCACAATGTCGGCGGATTGCCCGCCCGGATGAACATGCAGTTGGTCGAACCGCTGCGCGAACTGTTCAAGGACGAAGTCCGGGTGCTCGGCAAGGAGCTCGGCCTTCCCGACAGTTTCATTGGCCGTCACCCCTTCCCCGGCCCCGGTCTCGCGATCCGCTGCCCCGGTGGCATCACACGCGAAAAGCTCGAAATCCTGCGGGAAGCCGACGCAATCTACCTCGACGAGATCCGCAAGGCCGGCCTCTACGACGCCATCTGGCAGGCCTTTGCCGTGCTGCTGCCGGTACAGACCGTCGGCGTCATGGGCGATGGCCGCACCTACGAATTTGTCTGCGCGCTACGCGCCGTCACCTCTGTCGACGGCATGACTGCCGATTTTTACCACTACGACATGGAATTCCTCGCCCGCGCCGCCACCCGCATCATCAACGAAGTCCGCGGCATCAACCGCGTCGTCTATGACGTGACCAGCAAGCCACCCGGGACCATCGAGTGGGAATAAAATCAACAAATACCCATTGATTTTATTGATTTAAATAAGAATCTTGAACTATTTTACCCGCGTCATCAATTGGACTTTTTATGGTAGTTGGATGGCGTACAATTGAAAAAATGCCGGTCCCATCATGGGATCGGGCAAGCAGAGCGGTGCAAATACGCGCAAGCCTATCTGGCTAATTTTGTTCGCCGCCGGTCGCTTCTACAACTCGTTCGACCCCTGTTCATGCCTCGAGCAGTGACTGGACGCGGATGCCGGCTTGATCGCGCATAAAATAGTCGCCCTGCCCTCAAGTGAGAAGTTGTACGGCGTCGCCTTGCTTGGAAAGCAGGGCAACCGCTTGCTTGTCGAACGACACGAAGGTTTCACCGCCAAGCCATTTGCCTTCGTGCGCCATGATTCCATCGGCGAAGTCGCCGCCGGCCTGAAGCAGCGCAAGGCCTGCTTCAACGGCGGGGCGGTTCAGCACAACATTATCGGCGTCCATTAGCGCCCGGATCGCGGCCGCAACATCCTCTTTCGGCAATTTGGCTCCCTGCCGCAGTATCCAAACCAGTTCGCACAGCGACGGCACCGAAACCGCGATCAACGTCGCCTCTCTGAGCAGCTTGCGGGCCGTATCGGCTTGGGCTGGATCGTCGCGCAGGATCGCACGCGCAAGGACGTTGGTATCGGCCGTGATCTTCATTTTTTGTCTAGTTGGCCGGCCCAACCCGCCGCCGCAATCTCATTCATTTCCTCAATCGAAATCGGCTTCTTCAGCTTTAGTTTGCCGTCGAGCGAATGAAGGAAGTCGTCGATCGTGCCAGACGGGCGCGCAGCCCGCACCCGCAGTTCGCCGCCTGGCAATTTTTCGAAATCGACCCGCTCACCCGGCTTAATGCCGAGATGGTTCAGCAAGTCCCGTTTCAGGGTGACCTGACCTTTTATCGTGACCGCCTGCGACACCGATGCCATCACTACATTCTCTATTATCGTATCAGCCTTATTGTAATGCAAATATACATTACCAACAAGATCCTTCGGGCGAATTTGCAAAAGTCGTTGGATGGCCACCATCGAGAGATCTCTACCCGAGATAGTGGATGTGCGGCCTCTGGGTGTGCGACGACAGTTCCACCCTGGCATCGACGGAGAATACGTCGCGCAGCAGCGTCTCCGTCAGCACCTCCTCGGGAGTGCCTGAGGCCACGACCTTTCCGCGCTCCAAGACGATCAGTTCGTCGCAGAACATGGCGGCGTGGTTCAAGTCGTGGAGTGCGATGATGCTGGTCATCGGCAGGCTGGAGACGAGCCTGAGCAGGCCGATCTGGTGCTGGATATCCAGGTGGTTCGTCGGCTCGTCGAGGATGAGTTCTTTCGGCGATTGTGCCAGCGCCCTGGCGATCTGGGTGCGCTGCCGTTCACCGCCGGAGAGGCTATGCCAACGGTCCTGGCGCTTCTCCCCCATGCCTGTGCGCGCTAGGGCCGCTTCGACCGCCTCCTCGTCTGCGATCGACCAGCCCGAAAACATCGACCGGTGGGGAAAGCGGCCGAGCTTGACCACATCGATGACCCGAAGACCGGCATTGGTGGTGGCATGCTGCTCCACGAAGGCGACGCGCTGGGCGATGTTGCGACGGCTGACCGTGCCGATGTCCTGCCCGCCGAGTGTGACTTGCCCCGTATCCGGTTTCTTGAGGCCCGCCAGCAGGCGCAGGAGGGATGTCTTGCCGGAGCCGTTGGGGCCGAGCAGGCCGAGCATCTTGCCTGATCGGGCACTGAAAGAGATCCCGTCCAGGATCGTCTTCCTGCCAATGCTCCAGATGAGATTTTCAGCTGCAATGCTCATGATGCCCGCTGGAACCGGTAGAGAATGAAGGAAAATACGGGCACGCCGACGAGCGCGGTGACGACGCCGATCGGTAGCACCTGATGGGGGATCAGCACACGCGAAGCGATATCCGCCAGCACCATGAAAATCGCACCGAAGATGGCGCAGGCTGGCAGCAGCCGGATATGCAGCGGCCCGACTATGAAGCGCGCAGCGTGGGGCACCACGAGGCCGACGAAACCGATCGAGCCGACCATGCTGACGATCGTTGCCGTCATGACCGCCGTCAGGGCAAACAGGACGATCCGGGCGCGACCGACGTTCACTCCCAACGATGAGGCTGTCTCGTCGCCGAAGGCGAAGGCATCCAGCACGCGCGCATAGGCAAGGCAGGCAACTAGCGAGATGCCGATGACGATCGAGACCAGCGTCAGTTCCGGCCAGCGCACTCCGCCGAAACTGCCCAGCAACCAGAACATCACGTCGCGCGCCTGCTGCGCATTGCCCGAGGTGGTGACGATGTAGGAGGTGGTGGCATTGAAAAGCTGCGATGCAGCGACGCCTGCAAGGATAGTCCGGTCGGCGCCGCCGCGCGCGCCGTTCGATAGAAGCGCCACGAACAGGAATGCCGCGAAAGCGCCGGCAAAGGCACCCGAAGAAAGCGACACCGCGCCCGATCCGATGCCGAGAATGACGATGGCAACCGCGCCTGTGGAGGCGCCGGCCGAAATCCCGAGCACATAAGGTTCTGCCAGCGGATTGCGCAGCAGCGACTGCATGATGGCCCCTGACAGAGCCAGCCCCGCACCGCAGAATGCCGCCACCAGCGCCCGGCTGAGGCGGTAATCCCAGATCACGGTTTCATGGATGCGGTTCAGTTCGATCGCCGTCAGGCCGAGGCGGTTGGTGACAGCGGCAAACGTCGTCGCGAGCGGGATCGGCAGG
The DNA here is from genome assembly GCF_019355815.1 of Rhizobium sp. B21/90. Lineage (NCBI taxonomy): Bacteria > Pseudomonadati > Pseudomonadota > Alphaproteobacteria > Hyphomicrobiales > Rhizobiaceae > Rhizobium > Rhizobium sp. B21/90. Next base: position 3,752,858 of record NZ_CP072162.1, read on the forward strand.
TCGCCAATGCCGACGCTGATGCCGACCACCAGACCGATTGCAGCAAGCGACGCAATCACCACCATGCTGACCGTCGCCAGTTGTCTTAGAGACCGGCGCGTCACGGTCACTTCAGCAGGCCGACGGCTTTCAGCTGGGTCGCCACCTGTTCGGCACCATAGATGGTGCGGATTGTCGGGTTCATCGCCTGACCGTCCATGACAACGATGGCCTTGTTCCTGACGGCTGCGATCTGGCTGACGGCAGGGTCGGTGGTGAGGAACTTGATCTTCGCTTCCGGCTTGTCGAGTTCCCAGCGATTACGGTCGAGATTGGCAACGACGATGACGTCCGGGTTGGCAGCGATGATGCTCTCCCAGCCAAGCGTTGGCCATTCGGCTTCCGCCTCGATTGCGTTTCGGCCGCCCAGCGCATCGGCAATGAAGCCGGATGCGCTGTTCTTGCCGCCGACATAGGCATCTGCCGACGGGCTGGGGCTGGAGAACCAGAAGACATAGGACAGCTTTTTTCCGTCCTTTGAAACGCTGGCGCGCAGGGCTGCTTCACGCGTCTTTAGATCGGCAATCAGCGCCTGGCCACGATCTGCGACATCGAAGATCTGGGAGAGCTCGTCGATCTCCTTGTAGAGCTGATCCATGTTCCACAGTTGGTCGCGGCTGCCATATTCGTTCTTGATCTTCTCGGTGCTGAGGCAGGTGCTCGGCGAGAGGTATGTGGGGACGCCAACCTTGTCGAAATCCTCGCGCTTGGCAACCTTGCTGCTCGGTCCGACGAGGCTCGGCAGGGCGGCAGCGACAAAATCGGGATTTTCGGCGAGGATTGTTTCAAAGGTCGGGAACTCCACCGTCAGGAGTTTCACCTTGGCGTTGGCCTCGGCAAGCTGGGGAAGGACCTTGCTCGGCCAGAACGCGGTAGCTGCCATCCTGTCCTGCAGGCCGAGCAACAGCATGATCTCGGCGCTGTTCTGCCCGAGCCCGATAGCACGCTGCGGGGCTTTGCTGATTGTGATCTTTGCACCGCAATTGTCGATCGTAAGCGGATATTTCGTTGCCGCGGCGAGTGCAGCTTGGCTCACGAAAACCTGCACGAGGCAAACGCCAATGGCGGTCAGAAAAGATCTGAATACGGTCACGGAAAACATCCTGCTCTTGGCCCTGCGGCAATGTGAGATTGTCTGCGCGGTATAACCATTCCGCCGGGATAAAAACAAGAGTTACGCGCTCATATTTATTCCAGTTCGGCAGCGCTACCTCACCCCACCTGCCCGATTCATAGCGAAAGCGCTTGTCGGCGGGGGAGCCTGATTGCTATGGAACCTCTCGTCATCAATGAGGGAGCCGCATCTATGGACGTTACCGAGATCGTCATCGACGGCGATACGCCGGGCATCGCCTGGAAGCTGCCTGTGCTGCTTTTTGCAGGCTCCGATGCTTCGGCGCCAAAGGTCTACATCCAGGCGGCGCTGCATGCTGGCGAATTGCCAGGAACCGCGCTGTTGCATTTTCTCTGCGAGAAACTGCGGGCGGCGGAGGCCAGTGGCGGTATCCAGAGCGACATCGTCGTCGTCCCGCATGCCAATCCCATCGGTGCGGCACAATCGCTCTTCGGCGGCATGGAAGGGCGCTTCGAGCTCGGCTCGCGCACCAATTTCAACCGTGACTTCCCGCTTATCGCACTTGGGGACCGGCACAAGTTGCTGGAAAACCTCGATCGCCTGCCGGCTGTGGTGCGTCTGAAGCGCCAGCTTATCCACATGGCGCTCGGCGCGCACCTGGTCATCGATCTTCATTGCGACGATGAATCGCTGCAATACGCCTACATCGACAGCGCCTTCTGGCCGGAGGCTTCAGACCTTGCCGCAGCGCTCGAGATGGAGGCGGTGCTTTTGTCCGACGGGGAGAGCTCCGCCTTCGAGGAGGCTGTCAGCTATGCCTGGAAGTACGAGGTTCCAGGCGAAAAGAAGCAGCGGCTGCCAGGCAAACTGTCGGTGACCGTGGAGCTGCGCGGTACCCGAGACGTCTATCCCGGGATGGCGAGAAAAGACGCCGATGGCCTGTGGAATTTCCTTGCCGCCCGCGGCATAGTCCGCGACGACGATCTCCGTCTTTCCGCGTTTACAGGGCCGGCCGTTCCGCTCGACAATATCGAGATGATCCGAACCCCTGTCGCTGGCACCGTGCTTTTCCACCGCAATATCGGCGAACGCGTCGAAAAGGGAGACATTATCGCGACGATCATCACTGCACCCGGCATGCCCGACAGCACGCTGGATATCGTCGCGCCGCAGGCCGGGCTGATCGTCACCCGCGCCTCCGACCGCCTGGTGCGGCGCGGCGCGGACCTGATGAAGATCGGCTGCGACGCTCCGAGCAGCGTCGTTCGCAAGCCCGGCACACTGGAGGACTGAGCGTGAGCGTCACGATCTACGGCATCAAGAACTGCGACACGATGAAGAAGGCGCGCAGTTGGCTGGACGCCCACAGCATCCCGTACCGTTTTCACGACTATAAGGCGGAAGGCATCGACCGCGAGCACCTGCAAGGGTGGATCGGGCAAGCGGGCTGGGAGACGGTGCTCAACCGCGCCGGTACCACCTTTCGCAAGCTCGACGAGGCCGACAGGACTAATCTCGACGCCGAAAGAGCCACTGCGCTGATGCTGGCCAAGCCCTCGATGATCAAGCGGCCGGTGCTGGAAGCTGAGGGCAAATTGCTGGTGGGATTCAAGCCTGCCGAATACGAAGCCCTTTTCAAAGTTTGATGCATGTCGAAAACCACCCGCGCGACGCAGATCCTTAGCCAGGCAAAGATCGTTTTTACCACCCATGTTTACGACTACGATCCGAACGCCGAGCGTATCGGACTGCAGGCGGCAGAGGCCTTGGGTGAGGAGCCGCATCGGGTTCTGAAGACGCTGATGGCGGAAGTCGATGGCAAGCCGGTTTGCGTTGTCGTGCCCTCGGATCACGAAGTCAGCATGAAGAAGCTGGCCGCCGCTTTTGGCGGCAAGTCGGCCCATATGATGAAGCCTGTCGATGCGGAGCGGCTGACTGGCTACCATGTCGGCGGGATAAGCCCTTTCGGCCAGAAGAAGGTCGTGCCGACGGCCATCGAAGTCAGTGCCATGGACGAGGCCTATGTTTTCATGAACGGCGGACAACGCGGACTGCAAGTTCGGCTCGATCCGAAAGACGCTCTCGCGGTTTTGAAAGCAGTCGCGGTGCCGCTAGTCGCCTGATTTCGTTCCGCCGATACCGCTGGCGATTTGGCTGCTAGCAAGCTTCATTTTCGCCGCAATGGGGTTTAAGTCTTCTTCCTTCGCATTACCCAGCAGGCAGGTTCCCATGACATCCGTTTCCCAGAGCACTCACACCATCGATCCCGTCAAGCTCGACAAGCTTGCCGAAGTGGCCATCAAGGTCGGGTTGCAGCTGCAGAAGGGCCAGGATCTGGTCATCACCGCGCCGGTCGCCGCTATGCCGCTGGTCCGCCGCATCACGCGGCACGCCTATATCGAAGGCGCCGGTCTGGTGACATCCTTCTATGCCGACGAGGAAGCAACACTTGCCCGCTATGAAAACGGCAGCGACGAAAGCTTCGACCGCGCCGCCGGCTGGCTCTACGACGGCATGGCCAATGCCTTCGCCAACGGTGCAGCCCGGCTCGCCGTCTCCGGCGACAACCCGATGCTGCTTTCCGGCCAAGACCCGGCCAAGGTGGCCCGTGCGAACCGCGCCAATTCGACGGCGTACAAGCCGGCGCTGGAGAAGATCTCCAATTTTGACATCAACTGGAACATCGTGTCCTACCCGAACCCATCCTGGGCACGACTGGTGTTCCCGAATGATCCCGAGCCGATCGCGGTTGCCAAGCTCGCGCGGGCGATCTTTGCCGCCTCGCGCGTCGATGTCGAGGATCCGATTGCCGCGTGGGCGGAGCACAACGCCAATTTGCGCGTCCGCTCCAGCTGGCTGAACGACCAGCGCTTTGCAAGCCTGCATTTCGTTGGCCCGGGCACCGATGTCACCATCGGCCTTGCCGACGGCCATGAATGGCATGGCGGCGCCTCGACGGCGAAGAACGGCGTAACGTGCAACCCGAACATCCCGACGGAAGAGGTTTTCACCACGCCGCATGCCCTGCGAGTGGACGGCTACGTCTCGAGCACCAAGCCGCTGTCGCATGGCGGCACGCTGATCGACAATATCCAGGTGAAATTCGAAGCGGGCCGGATCATCGAGGCCAAGGCCAGTCGCGGCGAGGAAGTGCTCAATAAAGTGCTCGACACCGACGACGGCGCGCGACGGCTGGGTGAAGTGGCGCTTGTGCCGCATTCGTCGCCGATTTCTGCCAGCGGCATCCTATTCTACAACACGCTGTTCGACGAGAACGCGTCCTGCCATATCGCGCTTGGCCAGTGCTACTCGAAATGCTTCCTCGACGGCGCGTCGCTGACGCAGGAACAGATCAAGGCGCAGGGCGGAAATTCCAGCCTGATCCACATCGACTGGATGATCGGCTCGGACAAGGTCGATATCGACGGGGTGAAGCCGGACGGCACGCGCGTACCAGTGATGCGCAAGGGCGAATGGGCCTGATTTAAGAGCGTTGCGCGCGTCAATTCGGCCTTTGGGCAAGAGACGCGCGCTGGCTTGCCCAGACGCTGGCCAGCACGACGGCAACGCCGGCCAGTTGCACCGCATCGAGTGCTTGTCCCAGCAGGCTCCAGCCGAGAAGGACTGCAACGAGAGGGCTCAGGAAGCCTAGCGCTGATGCCGCCGGCGCGCCGATCAGGCGGAGGCCGCGAAACCACAGGATATAAGTGAAGGCCGCGCCGACCAGCCCGAGATAGAGAAACCCGGCAAGATTTGCGATCGTCAGCGGCGGCAAACCCGGCTCCAGCAGAAGTGCTGCAGGTGCCAGCATCAGACCGCCAGCCGTGAGTTGCCAGGCCGTGAAGGTCAGCGGTGATACAGGCGGCTTCCAGTGGCGACTGAGGACCGTGCCGAAAGCCATTGAGAGAGCGCCGGCAAGTCCCGCAGCAATGCCGATAGGATCGAGCGACGCACCCGGGCGTAGCACCAGCAGTGCGACGCCGCAAAGTCCCGCCATGCCGGCCACGACAGCAAAAGGGCGCACCGAGGTGCCCATGACGACGCGCGAGAGGGCAATGACGATCAATGGCTGCACCGCTCCCACGGTCGCGGCCACGCCGCCGGGCAAGCGGTAGGCGGAGACGAAGAGAAAAGCCCAGAACAGCGAGAAATTGAGCAGACCGAGCACGAGGTTTTTCCACCACCATGCGCCCTGCGGCAATTCCCTCACCATTACCAGCAGCAGAAGCCCTGCCGGCAAGGCACGCAGCGTCGCCACCGTTAGCGGCACGCCTGCCGGCAGCAGTTGAGTCGTGACGATGTAGGTCGAGCCCCAGATGGCGGGAGCAAGCGCCGTCAGGCCAATATCGCGGAGGCGGGACACTGCATATCTCCATTTATCTTGACTTCAAGATAGATCCCTAAATCTTGACGTCAAGATAAATTTTGCCATAGTGGCTGCATGGATCATGTCGATAGAATTCTGGAGCAGTGGAGCCGAGAGCGGCCGGATCTGGACACCGCGCCCATGGGCCTGCTCGGCAGGCTCGGTCGCCTTCACACCCATCTCATGCGCGAGGTCGAGACGACCCTTGCCGAACATGGGCTGACACCTGCGAGCTTCGACGTGATGGCAACGCTCAGGAGAACCGGTGCGCCCTATCGTCTTTCTCCGGGAGACCTGATCGCCGCCACCATGGTGACCTCAGGAACCATGACCAACCGCATCGACCAGCTGGAGAAACAGGGGCTTGTCGCTCGCCTTTCCAACCCGCAGGACGGCCGAAGCGTGCTGATAGGCCTGACGGACAAGGGACTGTCGGTAATCGAGGATGCCGTGACGGCGCATGTGGCGAACCAGCAGAGGATCACCGCATGCCTTAGCGCGGAGGAGTTTGCAGCGCTGGACGGACTTCTTGCTCGCTATCTCGCGCATTTCGAAAGGGCCGCTGTGGAGTAGCGACGCAAATCTCAGAACAAGGTACCCTGTTTCTCACCATCGGCAGGTATCGCCGCCGGTTTTGCGGCGCGCTTCTTCGTCGGAGGAACAGGCGCGGCGTGCGGCGGCATCGTATCCATCCCCTCCCCTGCGGTGGCAGCCACACGGCCGTCTGCAAACTCCAGTGAGATCGCCTGGCCGGCCGAGATAAGCGCTGCCGACGAGAGCGGGCGATCCTCCTCATCGCGCACGACAGCATAGCCGCGCTTCAGGACATTCTTGTAGGACAGCGACTGCAGCATGCGGTCCTGAGCGGCGATGGCACCCTTGGCCATGCTGAGCCTGTGCAAGATCGCTGTATCGGAGTGCCGGCCGAGATTGGACAGACGGTCGCGAAAGCTGCGGCTCTGGGCGGTCAACCGCGCCGGCACGCCGCGCATCGCAACGTCGGCGTTGGAAATACGCTTGTGGCCGTCGAGGAGAAGGCGCTCGACGCGACGCTCGGCGCGCACCATCCGCTCGTTGAGCTTCTGGCGCTTCTCGGCAATCCGGGTCGACAAAACCTCGGGGCGCAGGTGCGCGGCGGCGCGCTCGAAACTACGGCGTTTGTTGAGGGTATTCAGTTCGAGACCGCGTCCAAGGCCTGCGGCCGTCTCGTCGAAGCGGCGGCGCGGCAATGCCAGCAGCTGATCGAGCGACGGCAACGCGCGCACCAGCGCCCGCACCGCCTGGCCGTGATGATCCATATGGCGACGGATGCCGGTCTGCAGGCGGGCGGAAAGGCCTGCTGCCTGCGCCTCGAGGTCGGCTTTCACCGGAACAGCCATCTCGGCAGCGCCTGTCGGGGTCGGCGCCCGCACATCGGCCGCATAGTCGATCAACGTCCAGTCGGTCTCGTGGCCGACAGCGGAGATTAGCGGGATGATGCTTTCAGCTGCGGCGCGCACGACCATCTCGTCGTTGAAACTCCAGAGATCCTCGAGGCTGCCTCCGCCCCGCGCAACGATCAACACATCCGGACGCGGCATGTCGCCGCCGCGCTCAAACGCATTGAACCCACGGATGGCGTTGGCGACTTCAGACCCGGATCCCTCGCCCTGGACCTTTACAGGCCAGACGAGCACACGCACCGGAAAGCGATCGGCGATGCGGTGCAGAATATCGCGGATGACAGCGCCGGTCGGCGAGGTGACAACGCCGATCACCTTCGGCATGAAAGGTACCGGCTTCTTGCGATCGGCGTCGAAGAGGCCTTCGGCGCCGAGCTTGCGCTTGCGTTCCTCGATCAGCGCCATCAGGGCGCCGGCGCCGGCCGGCTCCAGGGTCTCGATGACGATCTGGTATTTCGAGGATCCTGGGAAGGTGGTGACCTTGCCGGTGGCAATGACTTCCATACCCTCTTCCGGGCGGAACTTGAGTTTGGAGAAGCTTCCCTTCCAGATGACCGCGTCTATGCGTGAACGGTCGTCCTTCAGCGAAAAATAGGCGTGTCCGGAAGAATGTGGACCGCGATAGCCGGAGATCTCGCCGCGAACCCGCACCTGGTCGAAGGCATTTTCGACCGTGCGCTTGATCGAGCCGGACAATTCGGAGACCGAATATTCCGCGAGGTTCGATGGCGAATCATTTTCGAATAAGCTGCTCATGCATTCTTTTAGCGCAACTGTGCGCCAAGATCAGCCATCCGACCGCCTTCACCCGCAGTTTTCAGCCATCCGGCAAGCCATTAACAAGATCAGAAGATTGAGTTTGTCCTGTTATAGAACGACGCAGTTTTCAGCCGTTGCAAACACTTTGAACGAGCTGTTTCAGCGTTTCTTAGTGAGATCCGGGTATATCCGGGACTATCTTCTACAGGAGTTTCCCAGATGATCTTCGTGGTTGCCTTGGCAATCGGCGTTGCCGTGTCCCTGACGCGGTCCGTTGCAAGCATAGTGCTTTCGGCCGCCCTCATCGGCTTCGCCTTCGCTGCCGCGGCATTGCTGTCTCCGGCGGGAGCTTCCGTTGTTTCACTGTTGCTGGCGATTGCAGGCTTCAATTCAGCCTTTGCAGGGCAGGTTGCCCTGCTTCTTCTGCTGCAGAAGCCCCGCGTCGCCTAGGCCGGGAAGACGCCATCGGAAAACCGGACTTCAGGGCTGCCTGACGCGAAAGAACTTTATGTCCGGACCCTGTTTTACCGAGATTGGCTCCAGATAGGCGGGCACGTTACCCTTTGCGAGTTGCGCATAGAGGCCGTCCGGGCTCCGCTGCGACAGCTTTTCGACTTGCGGATCAATTGCGCAATAGGCAAGCAGCGTCACACCGGCCTGCTGCAACAGGGCCTGCGCATCCTTCGGCGTGGCAAGGCCGATCTTCATTTCCGCCAGCATCCCATCGGCGTCCCGATGGTAGGGACCCGACAGGGTACGATGCCGCGTAAAGCGCAGGATCGGTGAGCCCAGGTTGGAGGCCGCGACGACCACGCCCGGATCGAGCGCTGCGAGCGGAGCGAGGGCGTCCTTCGAGGAGCACTTGCTCTGGTCGGCTTCGACATCGGCAATGGCCGGCGTCTTCGAGAAGATGTTGCCGACATTGCTATCGGCAAGGCCACCGCCGACCGCCCAGACCGCAGGTACGGAGATCAACACTCCGACTACGTAAAAGAATGCTGCGCGAATGTCCTCGGAATCGGCATTGGAGACGCGCCTGAGGTCGAGGACGAAAAGCGTCAGCGGCGGAATGGCGAGCAGATTGGCAAAGACTGCGCCGCGCACCTGCACCAGCGCAATGATCCAGTTGACCGCGAGCAGCGCCAGCAAAACAGCGTGCAGTTGCGGCCTCTCATGGCGGACAATTCGCAGGACGCAGACCGCGATTGCGAGCAGTCCAACGGCATAGAACGCGCCAAGCGCTGTCGGTTCCGTGACGCTGAGCGACACGATGGACTGTGCCTCGCTGACGCTGTTGAGCCAGAGTTCAACCAGCATCGGATCGAGGCCACCCAGCGGGTTGCCCAGGCACTGCGGGGCAAGCAGCACTGCGGCGACCGCGACGGCAACACCGTTCGCAACCAAAACTGCAAACCGTGCCCGGCGTGGCAGGTGGCTGGCAAAGAGCGCTGAGAGCAGCAGACCCACCCCGCCGACAGCAGTAATGCCGTAAAAGCCGAGCGAAAGATTGTCGCAGGTGACCATGGAATAGAAATGCGGTGGCACCGTTGCAAAGAACGCAGCGCTGATGGCGACGGTCAGGGTCAGCGCAAAGGCTGCGGCGGCCGGTGCGAAAACCTTTCCCTCCCAGGCCCAGAGCGTTGCGACCACGATGCAGGCGACGGCAACGAAAGGCGTCGTTTCGGCGCCTATGCCGATGGCGAGGGCTGAGGCCAGGGCAGCAATGGCGAAGCTCGAGGCTCGAAACCGCTCGTCGACCAGCATGGCGACGATCAGTGCGACAAGGCCAAGTTGGACGTTGTCGTGATCGATCGACCCCGGCAGGTAGCGAACGGAGGTGATGATCAAAAATGCGGTCTGGACGAGCGTGACGTGCAGGCCTGGCAGTCCGCCCAGCCGACGCCCGAGAAGCGCCATGCTGCCCATGAACGGCAACACAAGGAACAACGGCCAGACAGTGACGGCGAGCACCTCTGCCCGCTCCGGGGATACAAACAGACGGAATAAAACGATCAGGCTCGCAATCGGCAAGTCTATGAAGCGGGACCAGTGCATCAGCGTCCCACCGTCGAGGCCTAGCCGGTATTGCATCATGTCGAACCAGCCCTGGCCGCCAAGCAGGTCGCGGACTTCGACGAGGCGCATGGCATCGTCGTTGTCGGCACCGATATAATCGACGGCATTGCGGTTGAGGAACAGCAGGACGAGAATAACCACCAGACTGTAGGCCAGCGTCACGAACCAGGCGCTCGACCAGAGCGACGCGGTTGCTGTTTTTCCGTCGATGCCTTCGATCGGCCGCATATCCGTCACACCAGTCATGTCGTGATCCCGTACCCTTACTTGCTGCAGAGACGAAACTACCGTTCCAGCCTCAAGAAAGCGTAAAGTTGCCGGCCATCATCCGTCAGGAAATATTGACAAATTGGTGGGATGGTCAGGGGAGACACTGGTTGCCGAGACGCTTTGTATCGGCCACCGCACCAACGACGTTATGAATGAGCGACCAAGCCGATGCTCCAGCCGTTGACCACCGATATCACCAACCCTCGCCCGGCACCCGATTTCAGCTGCAGCGGTGCAGCATGAAAAAACTGTTTTGGTTTGCCATCGCCGGCAGTATCGGCTTCGTCGTCGATGGTGGCCTGCTGATGCTGCTCCTGCATTTCACCCCGATTGGGCCTTTTGGCGCCCGTGCCATCAGCATTCCGTCGGCGATGCTGGCGACCTGGTTCTTCAACCACAGCTTTACCTTCGAAAAATCCAGCCAGTCGCTGGCCGTCGAGGGGTTTAGGTACGGCTCGGTAGGAGTTGTTTCGGCGCTGATCAATTACGGCATCTATTCCGGGCTGCTGATCACGATCCCGATACTGCGTCCGACATTTGCCCTGGTAATGGCCTCGGCGGCGGCGACGGCGTTCAGCTTTTTCGGCTATTCCCGCTTCGTCTTCCGCCGCTGAGCTACCGATGGATCAGACTGTTTCCCACCCGTCTCTTTCGCTGGCGCGGTAGATCGCGTCGATCATCGCCTGGTTCTTCTTCGAGCTTTCCAGCGTCACCACCTCTGAAGCCCCACCGGTAGCAGCGTCGGCAAAGGCCTCTGCCTCCAGCTTGTACTGGCGGCTGTCGGGAAAGCGGAAGATCTGCGACTGACCGTGGCTGCGATTGGCAAGCTCGACCTCTTCAGCGCCGTAGCGGTCAGCATTGAACGGCGATTTCACCTCGATGAACCCGTCCGTGCCGTGGAAGACCATGATCTGCCGGCTGGCCATCTGCGTCGAGATGTAGAAGCTCATCTCGAAGTCGCCGAAATCGGCCTTGACGCTGGAGTACATGTCAGTGCCGAACTCGGGATCGCGCTCGGTGACCGCCTGGATGCGCTGTGGCTCCTTGCCCGTGGCAAAGCGGGTGGTGATAGACGGGTAGACGCCGATATCAGGGAGGCCGCCGCCGCCGAGTGCTGGAATGTTGCGCATGTTGCCGGCATCGCGGTTGAAATAGGTGAAAGCGCCCTGCACATGCCGCAGGCGGCCGATAGCGCCCTCGGCAAGCAGTTCCCGCACCTTCTTCCAGACCGGCGTGTAGACGACCATGTAAGCTTCGCTGACCAGCACCTTGTTGCGATCGCGGGCGGCTATCAGGCTGTCGATCTCGGCGGCCTTCAGGGCGATCGGCTTTTCGCAGAGCACGTGCTTGCCGGCATCGGCGGCCTTGATCGACCACTCGACATGCTGCGATGTCGGAAGCGGAATGTAGACGGCGTCAATCTTGTCGGAGGCGAGCATCTCCTCGTAGGAGCCGAAGGCGTGCGGAATGGAGAAGCGGTCCGCCATTTCGCGCGCGCGGGCGAGTTCGCGGCTGGCAACAGCGGTGACCACGCAGTTCTCCGCATCCTGAATGGCCGGCACCACGAGTTCGCGACCGATCTTGGCCGTCGACAGAATTCCAAAACGCAACATCGATATCTCCTCATCCTCTTTTGCCTGATCATAGGCAGCGTTGAGGTAGCGCGCAACGCCGGCGGGGCAATTCACCGACGTCCGGTTTCCTTAACGAGGTCCGGGCCCTACATAGACAGGGCGGCTTAGCGCTGCGCCAATTTTTCAGCGTCCCACTTCATTCAGGAGAGCGGCATGCAGATGCGCCCACTCGGTAAAACAGGACTTTCAATTTCGCCAATCGTCTTCGGCGGCAATGTCTTCGGCTGGACTGCCGATGAGAAGACGTCCTTCGATATTCTCGACGCCTTCTTCGGCGCCGGCTTCAACACCATCGATACGGCCGACGTCTATTCGCGCTGGGTGCCCACCAACAAAGGTGGCGATTCTGAAGAGATCATCGGCAAGTGGCTCAAACAGGGGCATGTGGCGCGCGACAAGGCGATCATCATCACCAAGGTGGGCTCAGAAATGGGCCCCGGCAAAAAGGGCCTGAAGGAAAGCTACATCCTGAAGGCGGTGGAAGATTCGCTGAGGCGGCTGCAGACCGACTACATCGATCTCTATCTATCCCATTGGGCCGACCCGGAGACGCCGTACGAGGAAACTCTGGGTGCCTATGCCAAGCTGCGCCAGCAGGGCAAGATCGGCGCGGTCGGCTGCTCCAATCTCGACGCGGCGCAATTGCAGGCCTCGCTGGATGCCGCAGAAAAGGCCGGCGTCCAGCGCTACGACGTGCTGCAGCCGGAATACAATCTCTATGATCGCGGGAGTTTCGAAGGCCCGCTTGCCGACCTCTGCATGCGTGAAGACATTGGCGTCATCACCTATTTCAGCCTGGCGTCGGGCTTCCTCTCCGGCAAATACCGCAGCAAGGCCGACACCGAGGGCAAGGCACGCCAGGACAGGGTGGCGAAGTATCTGGACGACAAGGGACTTCGAATCCTGTCGGCACTCGATACCGTCGCCAAGGAGACAGGGGCAGCTCCCGCCGAGATTTCGCTCGCCTGGCTGCAGCAGAAAAAGGCCGTGACGGCGCCGATTGCTTCAGCGACCAGCCTTGCGCAGCTGGAGGCTTTGGTGAAGTCTGCGCAGCTGACATTGTCGCCTGAGGCGATGGCCCTCCTCGACAAGGCAGGCGCATAACGAGGACGACGAAATGACGGTGACGATCCGAGAAGCCAGACGTGACGACGAGGCCCGCTGGCGCGCACTCTGGGCCGACTACCTCGCTTTCTATGGCGTTGGCATCTCGGACGACATCACCGATCTCACTTGGCGCCGGGTTTTCGACCCGGCGTCGGCGATCTTCATGCGAGTGGCCGTTGTCGATGACGTGGTGATGGGCTTCGCCCTTTGCCTGACCCACGAAGGTACGTGGACCTCAGGTCTCGATTGCTACCTCGAAGACCTGTTCGTCGACGCGGAAGTGCGTGGCAGGGGCTTAGGTCAGGCACTGCTCGACGACCTCGTGGCACTTTCCAAAGCCAGCGGCTGGACGAGGCTCTATTGGCACACGGACGAGACCAACAGCACTGCGCGCAAGCTATACGACCGCTTCGTCCAGAGCGACGGCCACATACGCTATCGCATCACACTCTGAGCCGCGGAAAGCCTTCATACGACCGCGAATGATCGTCCGCCCAGTTGGCCATACCCTCTCGGGTCAGGATGCCGCGCGGCTCGGCATAGCTGCTGATCGATCGCTTCGGGCGCTCATGCCAGGAAATGTTGACGGCCCAGAGCTTCGGGAAAAATTGCAAGGAGGCGTATGGCAGATGGTCGTGGATCCACCATGCCAGCTTTTGCCAGTCGCCCGGTGCCTGATAGCGATCCCACACCCAGGGGACGACGACGCAGGCCGTCGCGCCCATATAGCCATCGGCATCCCTGAGGTCCCAGACATGGCCGGCGGCGTCATTGCGAGCGCAATTCAGATTGTTGTCGTTTCCGAACCGGTTAAGCGCCTGCGAGCGGTAGCCGGAGCGAAGATGTAGCCTTCCGAAGGTCGCCTGCAGGGGCTCCAGCAGGTCGGCGCAAAGCCGACTGCCGGCCGCGATGGCAAGGGCGGGGTCATCAGGGATATTGGGGATGCCGTAAAGGCTGCCTATTTCGGAATACAGGAAGTCGCGAAGGAAGAAGTTTTCGGACAGCCGCACCCGGCCGAGATCTTCCAATCCGCGCATCGATGCCGGTTTCTTCATGCCGCTCTCCTCCCCGCCAGGGTAAGCAGCATTTTCATGCCGGCCACCCGAAATGCTGCATCTCAGCCGCCGACCTTGAAGAAATCGATGAAGGCGCGCAACGCCGGACGCAGCTGCCGGCGGCTCGGGTAATAAAGGAAGGGACCGGGATAGGGCTGGCACCAGTCCTCCAGCACTCTGACCAGCCGCCCGCCGGCCACCTCGTCCTCGACGCGGATATTGAAGAGATAGGCCAGACCGGCACCGTTCAGAGCTGCCAGCAGCGCCAGCCTGTCCTCGCCGACGATGAGCGGCCCGTCGACCGAGACCACGAGAGACTCGCCGTCCTTGTCGAACTCCCAGCGATAGATCGAGCCGTTCGAAAAGCGGCGCTTGATGCAGCGGTGTGCGACGAGGTCGCGGGGATGGACGGGGATCGGATGCTTTGCGAAATAACCGGGCGAGGCGGCGATGACTGTGCGCATCTCAGGCGAGATGCGCACAGCGATCATGTCGGCATCGAGGCTTTCCTCCATCCGGATGCCCGCGTCATAGCCCTGGTCGACGATGTCGATGAAGCCGTCCTCGTTGGCGATTTCCAGCGTGATATCGGGATAGGCATTGAGGAAATCGCCGATGCGGGGTCCAAGCAGGATGTCCGAGGCGAACCGGGGCGCGGTGATGCGCAGGTTGCCGGCGGGCCGGTCGCGCGCGTCGATGGCCGCCTCCAGCGCAATGCCGATCTCGTCGAGCGCCGGCCGCAGACGTTCCAGCAGGCGTTGCCCCTCCTCCGTCGGCGCGACGCTGCGGGTGGTGCGGGCCAGCAGGCGGACGCCGAGGCTCGCCTCCAGGCTCGATATGGCATGGCTGACAGCCGATGGCGCGATCGCCAGCTCCTTGGCCGCAGCCCGGAAGCTGCGGTGCGCGGCGACGGCAGCAAGAACTGCCAATTGCGAAAGCTGAGTCCTGTTCATTGGTCTAAATGATAGAACAGCACATTACCTTTTGCACCCATATTCAAAAGCGCTGGGTTGCCCTATTTTGCAGGTTGCATCGTGTCGCCTGCAGGGCTGACCGTTCCCAAGGAGAGATTTCATGAAGACCCGCAAACTCGGAACCGAACTCACCGTCTCGGCCATCGGCCTCGGCTGCATGGGCATGAGCCACGCCTATGGTGGTCAGGACGAGCAAGATGCCATCCGCACCCTGCATCGCGCCGTCGACATCGGCGTCACCTTTTTCGACACGGCCGAGGTCTATGGCCCCTTTGCCAACGAAATCCTCGTTGGCAAAGGCCTGAAGAGCTTCCGCGACAAGGTGACCATCGCCACCAAATTCGGCTTCAGGATCGATCCGGCGAAGACAGATTCGCAGGCCATGTCCGGACTCGACAGCCGGCCGGAGCATGTGCGCGAGGTGGCGGAGGCTTCGTTGAAGCGCCTCGGCGTCGAAGTGATCGATCTGTTCTACCAGCACCGCCCCGACCCGGAAGTGCCGATCGAGGACACCGCCGGTGCCGTGGCCGATCTCATCAAGGCCGGCAAGGTGCGCGCCTTCGGCCTTTCGGAAGCGAGCGCCGAGCATATTCGCCGCGCCCATGCCGTGCAGCCGGTCGCAGCGCTGCAGAGCGAGTATTCGCTCTGGACCCGCGATCCGGAAGGGGAGATCCTCGATACGTGCCGCGAACTCAACATCGGTTTCGTACCGTTCAGCCCGCTTGGACGCGGCTTCCTGACAGGCAAGATCCAAAACACCTCCGAGTTCGGGGAAGGCGACTTCCGCAAGAACCTGCCGCGCTTCGAAGCCGAGAACATGGCTGCCAACCTGGCGCTCGTGAAGCTCGTGGAGGAGATGGCGGCTGAAAAGGGAGCCACTGCCGCGCAGCTGGCGCTCGCCTGGGTTCTGGCCAAGGGCGATTTCATCGTGCCCATTCCCGGCGCCCGCAAGATCACCCATCTCGAGCAGAACGCGGCTGCCGCCGATCTCGTTCTGACGGCGGACGACGTGACGAGACTGGACGACATGCTCTCGCCCGACAAGATCGCCGGGGCGCGCTATGGCAAACCTGCGGCCTGGAATGCAAAGCGCTGACGGAACCTGGCCTCTACAAGAACGTTAAGAGAACAAACAAGGAGGCTAGCAATGATAGACGAGCACAATCCAAAGACCGATCCGGACCCTTCCTCCAACACGGAGAAGGATCCGGACGACTGGGTGACCGGTGACGAACCGATGACCGGAGCGCAGAAATCCTATTTGAAAACGTTGACGGAGCAGGCGCACGAGCCGGATGCTTTTTCCGAGAACCTTTCCAAGGCGGAGGCGTCCAAGCGTATCGACGAGATCAAGAGCCGGATGCAAAAACAACACTGAAGCAGTTCGCTGCATACAATGGAAAAGCGCGATACAACGAGGCGACGTCAGCGAGAGCAGACGCCGCCTTTTCCATTGCGGATCCGGTCATCGGCATCGAAAATTCAGCTCCTGCAGTAACGCCAGAATGAGTGTCTTCAGTTGATGGAGCGGGGTTTGTTTGATGCACGCACCGGGTCATCGCTATGCCGGCTCCGGATGCGCCGGACCGTAAGCCAGACACCGACAATCACGAACGGCACCGAGGCACCCGTCAGCGTATCGGACGAAATGTCGAGACCGATGGCGTGGATGACCTTGGCGAGATAGCCGACCAGGCCGATGACATAATAGGAAATGGCAGCTACCGACAGTCCCTCCACAGTTTGCTGCAAGCGCAGCTGCAGATGCGCCCGCTTGTCCATCGATGCCAGAATTTCGGTGTTGAACTTCTGCAGGTCGACGTCGATCCAGCTGCGCAGCAGGCCGCTAGCGCGCGCCAGTTTGCTCGAGAGGTTGGCCTGCCGCACTTCAACGGACTGGCATGTTCGCATGGCCGGCGCCAGGCGCCGCTGCAGGAAAGCGCCGAGCGTCTCGTTGCCGGGCAATCCCTTTTCCGCCAGCATGGCGACACGATCAAGGACGATGTCGTAATAGGCGCGGCTGGCGCCGAATCGATAGAGGCTCAGCGCCGCATTTGCCTCCAGTTCGGCAGCAAGGCGGGTGATCTCGGCGAGCATCGCATCGGCTTCGTCACGCGCGTGCTGCTTCATGCCCTGGGTGATGGCGGTGAAGCTGTTCTCGATCTGGCGGATCTCGGGGGAAAGCGTCTGCGCAAGCGGCAAACCCATCATCGCCAGCGTGCGATAGGTCTCGATATCGAGGATACGCTGGGTGAGCATGCCACGGGCGGCATCCGTCATGCCGCGGTCGAGGATCAGGAACTTGGTGAGGCCATCACCATCCTGGCGGAAGTCGGTCACTATCGTCGCCTTGCCGTCCGCCACGGTGCTCTGGCAGAGACTGGTCAGGTCGAAATTCTCGATCACATCAACCGATACTTCTGTGGCAGGCCGGATCTCGATGCGGACACCGGAGATGAACGGACCCGGCGCGACAAAGCGGGATCCAAAGGGATTGATCGGGATATCGCCGCCGAATTTCGCGGGAGCCGGGGTGTCCCAGAAATAGGTCGAGAATTCCGTATGACGCTCCCAGCGCAACGTGCCGCCACCCCAGGTCATCGTATGATGGCTGGAATCGGCAGCCGGAGCCGGAACACCCTGCCCCAGCGACAGGTCCGTGAGAATGGCATGGTCTGCGGTAAAATTTGCTTCCGTCAGGAAGGCAATCTGGAAGACAACGCGCGGAAGTGCGAGCAGCGTATAGGGCCTCGAATGGATCTCACCGATCGCCTTTGCGCGAATCTCGGCACTGGGGAAGGAAAAACTGCGCTTCGACACTTCGCTGCCCTCGAGCGGCCGTGATGGCCAGCACCATTCCTCGCTATGCGCAAATGCGCTCATGGACAAGGGGTCGAGGTTTGGTGCATCGCAAAAATATGATGCAATGCACCAAACGCGCCCTCACCCGCCGTCAGAACGTGCTGGCGGGTGAGGCGCTTGCGGGTTGACTGTATCAGCCGCGCAAGACGCCACCGGTCGTCTTGGTGACGTTGGCGACGATCTTCTGGGTCAGCGCGTCGAAATCCTGATCGGTCAACGTGCGCTCAGCCGGCTGAATCTGCACTTCGATGGCAACGGATTTCTTGCCATCGCCGAGCGAAGCCCCTTCGAACACGTCGAAGACGTTGACCGACGTTACCAGCTTGCGATCTGCGCCGGATGCCGCCCGGATGATCGCTCCAGCTTCCACCGTCTTGTCAACGACAAAGGCGAAGTCACGCTTGACCACCTGCAAGGGCGAAAGCTCAAGTGCCGGCTTGGTCCGCGTCGGCTTGCGCTTCGGCTCGGGCATGACGTTGAGGAACACCTCGAAGCCACAGAGCGCTCCCGAGACATCGAGTGCCTCCAGCGTCTTCGGATGGAACTCGCCGAAATAACCGAGCACGACCTTAGGGCCCATCTTGATCGTACCGGAGCGACCAGGGTGATACCACTCCGGCCCGCCATGCTCGATCTGGATATTGCCCATCGGCAGCCCGCAAGCCTCGATGACTGCCAGGGCATCGGCCTTGGCATCGAACACATCGACCGCCTTGCCACCGCCCTTGGTAGCGTTGGACCAAAGGCGACCGGCGCCAGAAAGCGTCGCCGTGCCGCGACGGATGCCGCCGGCGACCCGCCGCTGGCCTTCCGGCCGGTCGTTCTCGTAGGTGCCGGAGACTTCGAACAGCGCAACGTCGCCGTAGCCCTTGTCGGCATTTCTCTGAGCAGCACTCAGCAGGCCCGGCAACAGCGACGGGCGCATGTCGGACATATCGGCGGCAATAGGATTAGCGAGCCTCAGGGTATCGGAACCGCCACCGAAAAGCTTCGCCTGGTCCGTCGAGATGAACGACCACATGACCGCTTCCAGCATGCCGCGCGAGGCTAGCGCACGCTTGGCGGTGCGGGTGCGGATCTGCAGCGTCGTCAGGATCTTGCCGTTGACGGCGGCATGGCTTTCGAGAGGCGCTGGCTTGATATTATCGACGCCGTGGATACGCATGACCTCCTCGACGAGATCAGCCTTGCCATCGACATCCGGGCGCCAGGAGGGGACGGCAACCGAGACGCGCTCGCCGGAGCCCGAGACATTGAAGCCGAGGCGCTTCAGGATTTCGGTGCTCTCGGTGGTGGAGACCTCGAGGCCGGTCAGCCGCTTGATTTCGGCGAAGGGGAAATCGACGATCTTGGGCTCGTAGGGCGTGTAGCCGACGACATTGGCCTTGGCAGCAGTGCCGCCGCAGATATCCAGCACCAGTTCCGTGGTGCGCTCGAGACCGGGCAGCATGTATTCGGGATCGACGCCGCGCTCGAAACGATAGCGGGCATCGGTGATGATGCCGAGGCTGCGGCCGGACTTGGCGATGTTCATGGCATCCCACAGTGCGGATTCGATCAGCACGTCGGTGGTGTTCTCGTCGCAGCCCGAGTGCTCGCCGCCCATGATGCCACCGATGGACTCGATACCGGTGTCGTCAGCGATGACGACGTTGTTGCCGGAAAGCTTGTATTCTCGGGTATCCAGCGCGAGGACGGATTCTCCGTCGCGGGCACGGCGCACGGTCAGGTCGCCCTTGACCTTGGCAGCGTCGAAAACGTGCATCGGACGGCCTTGGTCGAAGGTCATGTAATTGGTGATGTCGACCAGCGCGCTGATCGGCCTGAGGCCGATCGCCATCAGCCGCTGCTGCATCCAGGCCGGGCTCGGGCCGTTCTTCACGCCACGCACCAGGCGGAGCGCGAAGCCGGGGCAGAGCCTGGGGTCATCGAGATCGAGCGTCACCTTCACCGGCGTTTCGCCCTCAATGGGGAACACAGGCGCCGGGCGGGTCCTCAGCGTACCGAGACCGGAAGCGGCGAGATCGCGTGCAATGCCGTAGATCGAGGTGCAATCCGGCCGGTTCGGCGTCAGGTTGACGTCGATCATGGCATCGTCGAGGCCGGCGTAAGTGGCATAGCTCGAACCGACCGGTGCATCTTCTGCCAAGTCGATGATGCCGTCATGGCTGTCGGAAATCTGCAGCTCCTTCTCGGAGCACATCATACCATGGCTTTCGACGCCGCGGATGTTGCCGACCGTCAGCGTCACATCGATGCCGGGCACATAGGTGCCTGCGGGGGCGAAGGCGCCGATCATCCCGGCCCGAGCATTCGGCGCGCCACAGACGACCTGCACGGGCTTGTCCGCGCCGGTATCGACCATCAGCACCTTCAACCGGTCGGCCTGCGGATGCTTTTCAGCCGACAGCACCTTGGCGATGACGAAGGGCTTGAACGCCGCCTTGTCGTCGACAGCATCGACCTCAAGCCCGATCTCGGTCAGGCGCGTACAGATCTCATCAAGCGTCGCCTCGGTGTCGAGGTGATCTTTCAGCCAGGAGAGCGTGAATTTCATTATTTATGGTCCTCAACAGTACTTGCCGCTTCCGGGCGGGCATTCATTGGCGGCAATTCTTTTGTAGACGTTCGTTCAGGCCTTTTGTCGATGTAAGTATAATACGTGCGCGTTTCGGGGCCCCAGTCGAAATACAAACCAATTTTTTCTTGATCCATAGATAACTCGTCTGAGGCGGCAACAACCAACTCTGTTTCAAAAAGCCTCGTCGCATTGCCGCTGCCGATCAGGTTTGCGAAGATTTCGAGCCGATAGGTTCCCATTTTAAATGAAAAATCGATCTCATCGGGAGCGAGGAGAAAATGGTGGTTTGCCACCACTCCATCCGGCCCGACAAAAAGCCCACTTCCCCTTTTGAGTGGCCTGCCTTCTCCATGCACCCAGACATAAAAGTTGCGAGCCATCTCTCCTCGCGAGAGCCGAGCATAAAGATTTTCAACTAGCTGCCCCTTTTTTGATGTCGAGTACAGCAAGCTTGGCATGTAGATCTTGGGTCTGTTTGTATGCGGCTCGCCATCTGGACCAAGGTAAATCGTCGTAGGTCTCGTCATTTTTAGACGCCCACGACGAAAGAATGTCAGCCAAGCCGTTATTGCGGAGACAAAAAGTGCCATTCCGCTAAAAACTAGAGCTACGATAGCTGGCCAAATCTCCATAATCTACGCTGCCTTCTCCGGCGCCGCAGCACCTGGCGCCTTCCATCCAGCAAGCATGCCCCGAACCGACAAGTCCTCGTCGACATCCGGCCAATGAACCCCCGCCAGCATGAGATGAACATTGTTGCGCTGTGACGGCGTCGCGTTCAGGAGGCGCGGGTACCACCACAATGGTGTCGAAACATGCCGCCCATCGGCAAGGCGGACATGAACGTCATGCAGGTCGCACCATGCTTCGACTGGGCGGTCGGCTTCCGGATATGCATCATGCGAAATAGTCATGCCACGCCTCCAGCATCTGCTGCCTGTGTTCCTCGACGACTTCCAATATACGCGCAAGGTCTCTTTGGCTAAAGCCCCCGGCCTCGGCCAATCTGACCTCGGTCAGCCAGACCTTGGCTTCGCCGCCGTTTCCGTCCACGTGGATATGAGGTGGCTCATGCCTGTCGCCCGAGTAGAAATGGAAACGAAAGCCATATTTCCGGAGGACCGTCGGCATCGCCTTAAACGCTCAAGCCCCCAAACAGCGTCGGCATGTCGAGGGGGCGGAAACCGTAGTGGGAGATCCAGCGGACGTCGGCGTTGAAGAAGTCACGCAGGTCCGGCATGCCGTATTTCAGCATGGCGATGCGGTCGAGGCCCATACCCCAGGCAAAGCCCTGATATTCGTCCGGATCGAGCCCGCCGTGGCGCAGCACGTTCGGGTGCACCATGCCGCAGCCCAAAATCTCCATCCAGTCGGTGCCTTCGCCGAACTTGACGCTCGGGCCGGAGCGGTCGCACTGGATGTCGACTTCGAAGGACGGCTCGGTGAACGGGAAGAACGACGGGCGGAAGCGCATGGTGACGCTGTCGACCTCGAAGAAGGCCTTGCAGAACTCTTCGAGAACCCAGCGCATGTTGCCGACATTCGCCTTTTTGTCGACCACCAGGCCTTCGACCTGATGGAACATCGGCGAATGGGTGGCATCCGAGTCCTGGCGGTAGGTCTTGCCAGGAATGATGATGCGGATCGGCGGCTTCTGGGCTTCCATGGTGCGGATCTGCACCGGCGAGGTGTGAGTGCGCAGCACCTTCCGCTCGCCGTTCTCGTCCGGCTGGAAGAAGAACGTGTCATGCATTTCGCGGGCCGGGTGGCCTTCCGGGAAATTCAGCGCCGTGAAATTGTAATGATCGGTCTCTACGTCGGGACCTTCGGCAATCGAGAAGCCCATATCGCCGAAGATGGCCGTGATCTCGTCGACGATCTGGCTGATCGGATGGATTCGACCGCGCTCGGCCGGCGAGGAGCGCACCGGCAGGCTGACATCGACGGTCTCCGCCTTGAGCTTCTCCGTGATCGCGGCGTCCTTCAGCTCCGCCTTGCGGCTGACGATGGCCTCGGTCACGACGGTTTTCAACGCATTGATGGCGGCACCGCGCGTCTGGCGTTCCTCCGGCGACATTCCGCCCAGCGTCTTCAGCAGTTCCGAGACCGAGCCCTTCTTGCCGAGCGCTGAAAGCCGGACGGCTTCGATCGCCGCCTCGTCGGATGCGGCATGGACGTCGGAAAGCAGCTGCTGTTGCAATGTATCGAGTTCGGTCATGGTGTCCTGCCTTGCGGGCGTTCTTCGTGGGTCGTGCTGGAGCGACTATCGGACGGCACCGTCGCCAGATAGCTCGTGGCGACAATGAAGCGCCGCAGATCACTACCCATGCGGACGCGGCCAATCAACCGGGCAAAGGACAAAAAATGCCCGAGGAAGCCGGTCATGCGTCGCAATTCGGCAATCGCTGCCGCTGGCGCCCGCGCCGACCACGCGTTGTAGGCAGCGTCGAAGGTGTCGGTACCGCGCCGGGCCGTGCTAGCGATCTGCAGGAACAGCAGCCATATGTCGCGCGCCTGGGCAACCGGAAGCGGCATTACGCTTTGCGGCTCCTCCTCGAAATCCATGAAACCGAGCCTGTCGCCGGCAAAGAACATGTCGCGCGGGTAAGGCCTTCCATGGCAGAGACCGGCGGCATGGAGACGCCCGAGTTCCTCGGCGCAGGCAACCAGCAGCCCGTCGCGGACCGCATCGTCATCCGACTTGCGCAGGCGCGCTTGCACCGTCTCGCCGACATGGGTCAGCACGATGGCGCTCCTGGAGGCATAGAGGATCTGGGGAGCGGCGATGCCGCTTGCGGCAAACAACCGGATGCGCCGCTGTTCGCGCTCTGCCATCTCTCGTGGTGTCAGATAGGGTGAGGGCCTGAGGTAATCGACGGGGATCAATCGTGAGACAAAAGCCTGCAGGTGACGCCACCATGTCGGCTTCTCCGTGCCGTAGCGCTTGATCCAGACAGTCCGCTTCGACAGGACGACCCGCTGAACGCGCTTCTTGCCAGAAACCAGCACCGCAAGCAGCGTCTCGATGTCGCTGGCGGTCAGATCCGGTAGAGAACGCAGGTAATCTTGCTGGTCTTCCACTTTGCGATCCTGTCTTGCGGGCCTGGCGCGCCGCTCAGAGACTGGGTTGATGAAAAAACGGGGTGACGAAAACGCGAAACCCGCGCCAGCTTGCCGGCGCGGGTTTCCAACCTGGAACACAAAGGGTTCGTCGCGCCGTTATTTAACGACCGCTTCGAATTCGTTCTTCGTGCCGGCATCCTTCAGATAGTCCAGCGCCTTCTTCGAGGCAGCAACCAGGGCGCCGAATGCTTCGACTTCATGGATCGCCATGTCAGACAGAACCTTGCGGTCGACTTCGATGCCAGCCTTGGTGAGGCCATCGATGAAGCGGCCGTAGGTCAGGCCGTGCTCGCGGACGGCAGCGTTGATACGCTGGATCCAGAGGGCGCGGAAATTGCGCTTGTTTACCTTGCGGTCGCGGTAAGCGTACTGCTTGGAGCGATCGACCGCTGCCTTGGCGGCGCGGATTGTGTTCTTGCGGCGGCCGTAGAAACCCTTGGCCTGCTTCAGAACCTTCTTATGCTTGGCGTGCGAGGTGACGCCTCTTTTGACACGTGCCATGTCATGATCTCCTTAATAATAGCGGGCGAAGGGTCTTAGCGACCGTTCGGCAAGTAATTCTTGATGACCTTGCGACCATCTGGCTCGGAAAGAACCATGGTGCCGCGTGCATCGCGAATGAACTTGTTGCTACGCTTGATCATGCCGTGGCGCTTGCCAGCAGCGGCGGCCTTTACCTTGCCGGTTGCGGTGATCTTGAACCGCTTCTTGGCAGAGGACTTCGTCTTCATCTTGGGCATTTTGCTACTCCTTCTATGCCCCCGGTCGCGCTCTTTTTGAAAAAGGCGCCTCTCGCAGGTCCGGCATGCCGGGCTTGCACAAAGTGCGGGTGGCTTGGTTGTTGAACTGCAGGTGCGGTGACGAACCGTTCTGCAAGCATTCTGAACTGCCACGGCATGCCCTGCCGGTCAGTTCGGACGGGGTCCTATAACCGCAGTCCCGCCAAAGTGCAACGGGGCCGCAGCTGAATCTTTCAAACGCAGCCCTGACAAAAGAAAAAGCCGCCCGGACGGACGGCTTCGACTTCCAGTGTGACGGTCCGCACCTTACTTCGGCGCGAGCACCATCATCATCTGGCGACCTTCGAGCTTCGGTTCGGCTTCGACCTTGGCAAACTCGATCGTGTCGACCTTGACCTGCTGCAGCAGCTTCATGCCGAGTTCCTGGTGGGCCATTTCGCGGCCGCGGAACTTCAGGGTAACCTTGACCTTGTCGCCTTCATCGAAAAAGCGGCTCATGGCCTTCATCTTCACCTCGTAGTCATGGGTGTCGATGTTCGGACGCATCTTGATTTCTTTGATTTCGACGATCTTCTGCTTCTTGCGGGCTTCGGCCGCCTTCTTCTGGTTGGCGTATTTCAGCTTGCCGAGATCGAGAATCTTGCAGACGGGCGGCTCTGCGTTAGGGGAAATTTCCACCAGGTCGAGACCTGAGTCTTCCGCCATCTTCATTGCTTCGTCTGTCGGGACAATGCCCAGGTTTGCGCCGTCCGCTCCGATGAGCTGGACTTTCGGGATGCGAATTTCCCGGTTTGAACGCGGCCCGTCCTTAACGGGAGCGTCGGTTTTAAAAGGTCTGCGAATGGTCGTATTCTCCACGAATTGTTTAAAGTGTTTGCGGCCCCAAGCTCCCGTCGGCGCAGTTGGCGGCAATGTGCTCAAAGCGGCAGCGATGTCAATAGCACAGTGTATGGCAGAAATCACCTCCTGTCAGCCCGGAAGCGAATCTGTTTTAAAAGCGGCCAAACAGGAGCTCAGCCTATGTCCGAAACCGCAAATGCCCTTCCGCTCGAGACCATCACTGTCGGCAGCGGCGATGGTGCCCGTCCGATTGCCATGCGACTTCGCGAGACCTCGAACCCCGAAAAGCAGGCGACAGTTCTCTGGCTGTCCGGCTATCGCTCCGACATGGCGGGCTCCAAGGCAGTCGAGGTCGATGCGCTGGCCGAGCGGCTGGGTCTTGGATGCATCCGGTTCGACTATTCCGGTCACGGCGTCTCGGGCGGCGAATTTCGCGATGGCACGATCTCGCGTTGGCTGGAGGAAACGCTGGCGGTTGTCGATCACGCCAATCCGCAACGCCTCGTGATCGTCGGCTCGTCTATGGGCGGCTGGATCGCGCTAAGGCTGATCCAGGAGTTGCGCGCCCGGAAGAGCGGGCCAGATATAAAGGGCCTGGTGCTGATCGCCCCGGCACCGGACTTTACGATCGACCTGATCGAACCAAACCTGAAAGATGTCGAGCGCCAGGCTCTGGCGGAGAAAGGGTTTTTCGAGGAGCCGTCTGCCTACAGCCCTATCCCCAATATCTATACGCGGAAGCTGATCGAGGACGGCCGGGCGAACCAGGTGCTGTCAGGCATGATCGAGACTGGCTGCCCGGTCCATATCTTGCAGGGTATGCAGGACCAGGACGTACCCCACGCCCACGCGATGAAACTGGTGGAGCACCTGCCTGCCGACGACGTGGTGCTGACGCTCATCCGCGATGGCGACCATCGCCTCTCCCGCCCGCAGGATCTTGAAAGGATGCTGGAGGTGATCGCGGCGTTCGCAACGCTCTAGATGCTCATCGGCCGCCCTTGAGCCGCCGCCGACTTCTGTTGCATTTTAACCATGTTGCACGGTTCACCCTGTTAACGTTTAAGTAACGATTGACCATGCGGCCTCGCGTCCATTAACAATTTGTTAAGAATTAGGGACGGTACGAGGTTGCTGGCGTGGATTTCAAGGGCATCTTTCTAGCCTTAGTGGCGATATTTGCCATGTCGACATCGGCAATGCCGGCGTCCCAGAGTGGGCCTTCGATGGTAGTCGGTGGCACCACCTCGCAGCCGATCGGCCATTATGATTTCTGCCAGCGCTATCGCAGCGAATGCGGCCCCAATTCGGATCTCATGCCCGTCAAGATGACCGATGCAAACTGGGCAACGGTCAAGCAAATCAATCTGCAGGTCAACACCACCATCATCCCGGCCACGGACATGGAAGTTTATGGCAAGGAAGAATACTGGGCCTATCCGGTCACCGCTGGCGATTGCGAAGACTTTGCACTGCTGAAGCGCCGTATCCTGATCCAGCGCGGCTTTTCTCCGTCCAACCTTCTCATGACCGTCGTCCGCAAGCCGGATGGCGAAGGTCACGCGATTCTGACGCTGCGCACCGCCCAGGGCGATTACGAGCTCGACAACCTCACCGATGAAGTGAAGATCTGGTACCAGACGCCTTATTCCTACATCAAACGCCAGGCCAGCTATAATGCAGGCCGCTGGGTGACGATCGAGAATGGCCGTGACGTACTGGTCGGCGCCTTGAAGTAAGGCGGGACTGCATCCGGAAGCTTGCGGATGCAGCGGCTCGACCGGAGCCGGGCAAGATATTTCGTCGCCATGACCCGTTTGTTCATACCGCCTCACAAGCGCATCGAAGCATTCCGTGCACGCGGATGGAACTTCGGCGGGTCAGCTGCATTAGAACGTTCAGAAATACAAATTGGCTCGGCTGCGAATGGAAAACCTGTTTTCATTCCCGGATCCGAGTGTGGGGAGAAACAAATGAAAATCAGATCATTGCTGTTAACGGCCGTTATGGGTCTCGGGACCCTCACTCTTGCCGGTTGCGTGGAAGGCGGAGGCTACAGCGGCGCCTACGTCACCACCTACGACGCGCCTTATTACGGTGGGGGCTATTATGGTGGCTACCGTGACGGCGGCTACTACCGCGGTTACCCGGGCTATCGTCGCGACGGCGGATATCACAGGCGCGATTATGCAGATCGTCGCCGGGATAACGACAGGCCCCGCGGTCCAGGACGCGGTGACGGCAGGCCCGACGGCCCAAGAAGAGACTACAACCGCGACCGCCCCGACAACAACCAGATCATCGTGCCTAATCCGGACTCGCCGCGCGGCCCCATGTTCAGCCGCGGCGGAAACTGAGCCCGCCGCCCGCCGTCAGGTGATTTCCGAATATAAAAATGGGACCGAAGCCGAATGGCTTCGGTCCCATTTGCATTGCTGGTTCAGGTAGGATCTGCCGGAGCGAAATATCCGTCAGACATTGCCGATCAGAATACCTGCCGCCAGGACGAGACCGCCACCGAGGACGACCTGGAAAGCGGCACGCAGGAATGGTGTTTCCATGAACTTGTTCTGGATAAAGGCAATCGCCCAAAGCTCGAAGAAGACAACGACGCCAGCGGTGATGGTGGCCGTCCAGAAATCCGGGATAAGGTAGGGCAAGGCATGTCCGAGGCCACCGAGTGCCGTCATGATGCCGCAGGCCAGACCGCGCTTGATCGGCGAGCCACGACCAGAAATCTTGCCATCGTCATGGGCAGCCTCTGTGAAGCCCATCGAAATGCCGGCACCGACGGACGCTGAAAGGCCAACCAGGAAGGTCTGCCAGGTGTCCTGGGTGGCGAACGCTGCGGCGAAAATCGGCGCCAGCGTCGAGACGGAGCCGTCCATGAGGCCTGCCAGTCCCGGCTGTACATAGGTGAGCACCATCTGCCGACGGGCATCGGCATTTTCGTTCTTCTTGACGTCCTCCGGCGTATGCTTCTCGCTCAGCATTGCGGCGACGTCTTCGTGGCCCTGCTCGGCCATGGCGAGATCGTCGAGCAGTTGACGCGTGCCGGCATCGGAGGTCTGCTTGGCGGCCTGGAGATAGAAGCGATATGCCTGGCCCTCCATCGTCTCAGCCTCTTGGCGCATGGCTTCCAGAGACAGCGTGTTGCGCAGCCAATCCGGCTTGCGCTCGTAGAAGCCCTGTACATGTTCGCGGCGAATAAGCGGGATGCGCTCGCCGAACCGCTTGCGATGCATCTCGATCAGCATCTTGCGGTGCGTGCTTTCGACTTCGGCCATGTCCTCGAAGACCTTGGCAGACGCGGGATACTTCGGCCTCAGGGTGTCGGCATAGGCGAGGTAGATGCGGGAATCGTCCTCTTCGGCCGCGATTGCCACGGCAAGGACTTCCTGCTCCGTCAGGGACTTGAACGGGCGCTTGGACGATCGGAACAGGCGGGTCAGCATGGGTTTCTCCACTTTAGAATTAATCTAAATCTAAAGTGCGATATGGCACGGGTCAAGATCTTGGCAAGGGCAATCGTGCAATTTGAGCAAAGCTGCCGAGCATGGCCTTCTGTATCGTCTGCAACGCGGCTATACCGGCTGTTCTTACGCGGCCCCCATGGCTGCAGGAGCGGCTGCGGCAGGAGCGAAACCGAATGACCAACGAGTTGCAGGGCCGCGCCGCCCAGATCGCCGCGATGCGCGAGCGTGCCGAGGAGGACATGCTTCGCATCGGCATCGATGCCGCATTCATAGACCAGCTCGTCGAAGCGTTTTACCAACGGATTCAGGTGCACCCGAGACTTGGGCCTGTCTTCGAGACACGCCTTTCCGGTCGCTGGCCGGAGCATATGGAAAAAATGAAGCGCTTCTGGTCGTCGATCGCCTTGAAGACCGGCGCCTATGGCGGCAAGCCCATGCAGGCGCATGCATCGGTGGAGGGGCTGGTGCCGGAGATGTTTCCGGAATGGCTGGGGCTATTTGCTGCGACGCTCGAAGATATAGCACCGACGCCAGAGGCCCGCGACTGGTTCATGACGACGGCCGAGCGGATCGCCAAGAGCATGTTCCTGGCGCTTTTCTACAGTCCGGCCAACGACGCCCCGGCCGGTCCTCCTCCAGCCTAGGGCGCGAGAGTGGCGCCGACGCTGGCTGCGACGACAAAGGCCGTGCCCAGCATCTGCAGCAGTGTCATCGGCTGAGACAGCACCAGGAAGCCTGCGAGCGCGCCCAGCGCTGGCTCCAAGCTCATCAGGATGCCGAAGGAGGCTGTCGGCATGCGCCGCAGCGCCACCATTTCCAACGCATAGGGCAACAGCGGCACGAGGATGGCGAGGCCGAGCATTTCGCCTAGACCTTCCCACGAGAGAGACCCGATCGAGGCCGGCAGGCCGAAGGGTGTGGCCACCAGGGCCGCCACCATCAGCGACATTGCCAGACCCTCGAAACCCTTGAAGGCGGCGCCGACTTTCTTTGTGAGGATAATGTAGATCGCCCATCCGACGGCCGAGGCGAGCGCAAACATGACGCCCGGCAGGTTGCCCACCCAGCCCTGTCCGTCGCGTGCCAGAAACAACACGCCGATGCCCGCCACCAGGGGCCAGGCCAGCCGCCAGCCGATGCCATAACCGAAGGCTGCCACGGAAAGCGGCCCCAGGAAGTCGATCGCAACGAGCAGCCCGAGCGGGATGCGCTGGATTGCCGCGAAGAACGACATCGTCATACAGGCCGTTACCGTGCCCAGCAGCAAGGCGCCCAACCATTGCCGGCGGCTGTAGCGAAAGATCGGAGGGCGGACGATGGCGACAAGAATAAGGGCTGCAAAGCCAAGCCGCAGCCAGCTGGCGCCGGCTGCCCCATAGAGCCCGATGGCCGGCGACGAAAAAGCCGCGCCGAACTGGATCGACGTCATCGACAGCAGGCACATCAGCGCGCCTGCGGCCATGCCGCCCTGCGGCGCCTTGTGCGGTACTGGCATCAACGGCGCACCGCCATCGCTTCCCATCGTCGCTGCGTTCTGATCCATGCCACTCCCCCTTTGCCACCGCTCCTAGCGGGCGGCGGGCATGGCGGCAAACGCGAAATTGTCATACTGACATCAGGAAAATCGATGGCTGCGGATCAGGCTTCCAGGCCCATCAGAACATTGGCGACGTTGAGGCCGATTTCCGGAACGCCGTAGCCGCCCTCCATGCAGGTGATCACCGGCAGGCCGGCCGCCGCGATCATCGCCCCCATGCGGCTGAAATCCTCGGAGGTCAGCCTGAAGAAGGAGATCGGGTCGCGCTCGAACGTATCGACGCCGAGCGACAGAACGATCGCCTCGGCGCCTGACGCCTGGATGCGGGCGAGCGCGTCGCCGAGCGCTGCAGACCAGGCCGGCCAGGC